>CAVWED010000006.1:0-1251196 GCA_963753985.1 uncultured Chloroflexia bacterium | reverse complement strand
CTGGATGATGTTGAGTTGGTGCGTATTCCGGTGAAATCGTCCACCGATTCCGGAGCATGCCGTCCAGTGGGGAGTGAAGCAACACTGGTTATGGCATAATGGTTCTGCTTTGCAGCGTCATTATAAATCAAGTGGACGGCATGGGGAGATTGGCTCGCAACTTTCTTTGCGAGTCGCCGGTCAAGTTAAGCCGGTAGGCATTGTGAATGAGGCGGTCCAAAATTGAATTGGCATGAGTGGGACTTGGGAATTGCGTGAACCATTCCGAGACCGGCAATTGCGAAGCCACTAAAGTGGAAGAACGTCCGAAGCGGTCATCCAGGATTTCGAGCAGATCACGTGTCTCAGCAATCGAGATCGGGTCGCGCAGCCAGTCATCCAGAATGAGCAGATCGATCTTTGCCAGACTTGCCAGCAACGAGGAATACGAACCCTCCACATGAGCTTGTGCGAGTTGGAAGAGCAAACGGGAGGTGCGGACATAACGCACGGAATGATCGGTACGACAAGCCGCAACTCCAAGGGCACAACTGAGGAAGGACTTTCCTGATCCGGTCGGTCCAAGAATGAGGGTATTGAGATGCTGGTCGATCCAGTGGGACTGAGTCAGTTCCAGCACGAAGCGGCGCTCCAGTCCGCGTGCGGGGGAGAGATCGAGATCTTCCACAGTAGCCGATTGAGGAAAGACCGCCAGTTTGATTCGACGTTGGAGACGATGGTCCTGGCGCAGAGTGACTTCCCGCTCCACCAAAAGCGCCAGACGTTCTTCGAAGCTGAGCTCGGCATATTGTGGATTATGAAGTTGTTCCTGCAGGCCATCACGGAAGGCAGGCAGGTGTAGTTGAATCAGTTGATCAAGCAAAGGTTGCATGAGCATAGAGACCTCACTGGTAATAAGAATGGCCGCGGATATTTTCATGGGTGGGCAGCGGCGTGGATTTAAGGATGGGCGGGATTAAAATCGAGCAGAGTTTTCACGGCCTGATAATTCAGAGATTTCTCTTCACGTGCGATCTGGCAGGCACGTTCCACTTGAGCGGGCGGATATTGTTTGGAGAGATGTAAGATACCCAGGCAGGAACGGAAGGCTTGTTCGGGATGGCGGCGAGAGAGCAGAATGGATTGCACCAGTTGATATGTCTGCGGTCCATAGCTTTCCGCCCAGTGCAATAAACGTTCGGGTGTCCATTCCCCAGCCTTCTGATGTTTTTCCGGCATGTGCGCGGTCTGGGTGGAATAGCGGCCTGCAACCTGGCTGCGGGGATGAGCAGCCACGACTTTGCCCTGGTGGAAGATTTCCAGCATGTGTTCGGTGGCGCGAATGCGGATTTCTTGATGGATCAGCTCATACGGCACCGAATAAAAGTGTTTTTCGAACTCTACGTGGTAGTCGATATTGACACGCGCATTTTTCCATGTGGCATACTCATAGGGTTCTTGAGGCAGTGGATGCAAGGCGGGCTGATCCAGCTCTTCGAATAATTGTCTTCGGGATTTTTGCAAATGTTCCATCTCTCGATCATTGAGTTCTTTCAGCAGTTCGGCGATCGCCCGGTTCAGTTCTGCCAAACTATAGAAAGTCCGGTTACGCAAACGGGCCAAGATCCAACGTTCCACCACTTGCACTCCCACCTCGACCTTTGCTTTATCTTTCTTATCCCGAATTCGGAATAAGAAAGATTATCCCGAACATTCGGAAATCCCGAATAAAATGGAAATTGCCTTTGAAACAAGAAAAACAACGCTTGAATTGTGGATTCCCCATAAATGCGAACAAGAACTTCGGGATAATATCTTGGTCTCCATTTTTGGACCTCAGCAATTTCTTTGTGATCGCTTTGTCTTCATTCCAAACCGTACAGTCTTTATGTCATTTCATCATGGTCTTGCCACATGGCTACCACTTTGGGTGTCTGTTCGACCGGCCATTGGAGAAATATTATCCCGAACTTTTGAATGGGCGCAGTGGCACACGCGAAATGCATTTCTACCCCAAAGTAGCCCAGAAACAAGCCTGAAACGAATTGAGGCATGGTTTATTTGAAAAATCGATTCCGGTTTGCGTTAACAATGGATAACTCGGGATTTGTAAAACTTCGGGATAATCTTTCGGGTGGACCGAGCGCGCCGGGATCACCGCCACTCCGTAATGTTCGGCAAATTCCTGATAGGTGGGATTTAAATCCGGCTCATAACGACTCGGATGTCTCACGCCCTGTTTTAAATTGTCGGGCACTAGGACCTCAGGAACCCCACCGAAAAATGCCAGCGCCCGAACATGTCCGCCGATCCAGTGAGGCAGTTCCTGGCTGGGCTGAGCCTCCGCAAAGTGCGGCGTACTTTCCGCATACGTGTAGCTGCTCGCACCCCAAGTCGCCACAAAGATCGACACTTCATGCATCTCGCCACTCTCGGGATCCGTGACGGGAATCGTATCTCCGGCATAGTCCACATATAGTTTCTCTCCGGCTTTGTGATGCAACCTCATCGGCGGATCCAGCTTATAGGTATAGCGCCGATACAATTCACAGTATTGGCTATATCCATATCCCTGTGGATAGGTTTCGCGGTATTCGGTCCACAGCAAACGCAAGGTTACGTTGCGCTTCTTCAACTCCTCGTGAACTTTCTTGAAATCCGGAATGGCTTCTGCAACTTTGAGGGCAACCTGTTTGTCTTCCGGGTACAGCCGCGCATACAGATGCTCTTCATCTAAATCTTCTGGCAGAGGCCAACTCAATCCGGCGCAGGTCGCACGTTTCAAGTACTCATGCACGGTGCTGTGTGAGATCTGGCAACTGCGGCTGATCGCACGCTCTGAAAGCTGACTGTGTTTGAGACGTAATACTTCTCTGATCTTGGACATGGATAACCTTTCTTGTGACATCGCGACCTCCTGAAATTATTTTCAGGATAGAGTGCCACATTTGTTTGGGATTATCCAGTGTTCCTTCACCCCCGATCTCTCTGTTCCACTTACATCGATCGATTCCGCTTGCCTACAAAAAGTGGATGGCTTGCTCCGGATTCAGCGGACGGCATGTTCCGGAATTGGTGGTCGGCATGCTTCGGAATTGGTGGACGGCTTCCTCCGGATTTAGTGGTCGGCATCGACCGGATTACGCACTCAATCGCACGGTGTTTGGGAAGCGCTTGAAATTGAAACTCCCATATGAGGATAGGCGCAACGTTGTTTTCTATCAAGGGATTGTCAAAAAAACGGGAGTAGTGTGACCAGTTGGGACCAGTTTTACTATTCTTTTCTCTAATAGCGATAAGCTACTTCAAACTTCACAACAACAAAGGAAAAACTGGTCACAACTACTCGCACTGGTCACACTTGAAACAATACCTGTCCTAGTTATTGCTCAATCCTCGTGAGGTGGAAAGGAAAACTGGATACTATTTCCATCCCAAGTCGATCTAAGTATCGACCATGTTAATATTTTCGGAGATGCGTGTGGGATGATGATCCTAAACGAGGATTAGAAATTCGAAAATCATTGGGACAGATAGACCAGGTATTATAGTCCCCTTATCGAGGCAATGAAAAATGGGATGCAAATAGAATGCTTCAGGAGAGCGTGCTAATGGATTTTCTTTCAAAGGTGCTGGGTATGCCTTGTTTGGGTAGATACAAGTATTGCAATCAATTCAGAGTCTAGAATTTCGATAGTGTGAATAATGTGCAAGGGACTAATATTTCGAAAAAATCATGTTTGTTTTAGATCGCTGCAGAGCAAAGGACACTATTTTTCAGGCACTTTTTTTGAACGTTTTGAATAATGGAGCCAGTCTAAATTTTCTTAAAACTATCGTTTTTTTGTTAAAAAATAGCTATTATCATCGCATTTTGGCTGGTTTTCTAGAGGATTTTTTCTCATCATAAATCGATCATCAGCGTGAGAACTCGGCTTAGAATGTCTCTTTCGTGTCCGATTTAAAGACGTTTTCAGCGATGTTTTTGATGCTAAATTTATGAAAATGGTGCAGGGGATTATTTCAAAATTCCAGACTGAAACAATTGCTGAGTTATCCTGGTCGGAACACCAAATTGGAAATAACCTTATAAACGCGACTGCGGCTTTTAGGGTTAAGTCCCTTGTGACCAATTTTGTAATGCCCGAAAGCAGAGGATATTCCAACAATGCTGATAGTTGTTGGGCTAGGGCAAGGTGGTAACGATCTTCGCGAAAGTTGACTTTGCTCAGCCGTGAAATGCTTTTTTTGTCAGATGTGAATCTAATTCTCGTCGATCAGATAACTGACCTTGTTACTTTGTAGGTGGCGGCTTGCGGGAGGGCGTGCGCGCATAGAATCGGCAGAGATTGCCTGGCACCAGAGAATGGGGACTTGCTCTCTTCAGAGAAGCGAAGCGATCAGGTGAAAAGGGTGGATAGGGGGATCCTCGCAGATATTTTGTACTAAAGTGATTAGATGGGGTGCTAGACATATCTTCATCAATTTGTTATTGAACTGTGATGAAGTTGCACTTAGACTACTGGATAAATCGTATAGAATTCAGTGGTGAAGCGTATATTTTGAAGTAAGTCTCGAAATTAATCTACTCTCAGTTGTTTTGCTTAATTCATAACTGGGAGTTTAATCCCAAATTCAAAGAAAGGTGCAGGCTTCGATGGGAACCAAATCTGACCGAACCGTTCAAGACACCTCGATAGACAATCCGCTTGAGGGCCAAGACATGTTGGAAGCCCTAATCTCCAGCTCACCTCTGGCAATGATTTTTATCAACCCCAAGAAAAAAATTGCGAAATTCAACCGCCAAGCCGAAACGCTCTTAGGTTATTCGGAGGCCGAATTGATCAATCAAACGGTTGAGGAACTCTATGTAGATAAAGTTGCGGCTCATGAGATCTACCGCGCGGTACAAGATCTAGGACAAATTGACCGTCAAGATGTCGTCCTCCTCCATAAAAATGGGACGAAAATTCCCGTATCGCTATCTGCAAAACTTATCCGGAGCGAATCCGGAATTATTCTTGGACAGGTAGGCTTCATGAGCGATCTGCGGGATATGCATTTATTGGAGGCAGGTCTGAATCAGTTGATTAACACCGCAAAGGTGATCAACTCCACAGAGGAATTAGTGGGAATTCTCGATAAGGTTTTGCGATCGACCCTTTTAGCAATTCCGGCGGCAGATCGTGGATCGATTTATATTTATGATCAGAGGAGTAGGAGATTGAATTTGAGAATCTCGAGTTTTGATTACTCGAGAAAGACTTGGGAAGCACTGAGCTTTGAGGTAGGGAAGGGTATAGCCGGCTGGGTATTCGAGCACCAAGAATCGATCATCATTGGAAATGTATCTGTTGATGCTCGCTATCAGCCAGTTGATTATAAAGAAGCAAAACCGCCTCGCTCAATGCTTTGCGTTCCCATCACTGGTGCGAGCAGAAAGATCGGGGTTTTAAGTCTGAGTAATTCCACTGCACTTGACAACTTTTCGCCGCGTGATCTCGACCTCCTGAAGGGTTTCGCTGATCAGACGGCAGTCGCCATCGAAAATGCAGAGCAAATAGACAGCATGAAGAAAGAGGCAGACGAACAAAACTTCCTTCGAAGTATAAGTCTTAAAATAAATCAAACAACCAAAGGGGAAGAAATCCTTTCGGCGATTATGGAAAGTGGTAATAAGCTTCTGGGAACTGAGATGGCGGTAGTCCATTGGCGAAGCGGGAACCGCGGAAAAATTAAGAGCTTTGCCGCGCCGGCTGAGTTGCTTCATCTGATGACAGAACCACGGCTAGAAAATGGGCTGACCACTGAAATTTTACGGAGTGGGGAAACAGTTGTGATACCTAATACTGCGGAAGATCCTCGCGTGAACCCTCTGACACTCCAAACGGGAATTCGGTCTATGCTGTGCCTTCCCTTAAAGGTGAGCGGCAGGGTTGCTGGCGTATTATTCTTCAACAGTCGCCAGCCCCGGTTCTTTGGCGTGCACGAGATCTATCTCATTTCGTTGCTACTGCCTTTGGCGTCCACAGCGATGGAGAACGCAGACAGATTAGAACGTCTTGAACGTAGCCGACTATTGTCGGAATCCCTGATGCAGGTGAGCAGTAAACTTGCTTCCACCCTAGCGCTGGAAGAGCAGATGGCAGACTTGGAGAAGTTCTTGGGAGAGGATCTTGCAGCTCCAATCTTCTACTTGGGACTATATGATGCAATCAACGAAACTGTTCATCTCAAGTTCTACTGTGACAACTACACTAGTCAAGAATTATTTAGCATACCACTGAAAGATCGAAGTGACTTGACGATCATCAATTATGTGGTCCAGAATAAATTGCCAATCGTGTGGCTTACCGACGAGGACAAACGGGCTGCTTGCCAGCGGCTCGGTATCAGTCCTCTTCAGATCGGTACAGCCTGTCAGACATGTTTGGTATTCCCGTTGGGGGAAGAGGGTAGCATTCTAGGAGTTATCTCCATTCAAAGTCCGGAGCCAAATGCTTGGGATGAGATCGAAGTAAGCACATTTGAGACGCTGGCCCATCAAGCCTCTATTGCCATTCGTACTTCCTACTTGATGCAGCAGGTAAATAACTCTTTCGAATTCCTGAAAAGCACCTACGAATCCAGTGAAAAAATCATTTCGGAAATAAATCCCATCCAGGCTTTAGATGCGCTGGTAAGTAGCGCTTGTGCGCAGGTTGGAGGGTTCCGGGCCTGCGCTGTTTTGATTAACGATGAAGGTATTCCTTATCATATATCGACCAGCGGCTTTGATCAAAAGCTGGAGTTTTCGTCGGCTATCCGTAGAGAGGGAAAATCCCTCTATGGTTTTCTCAGTGGTGAGCCTCAGTTTTTTGAGAATCTCCGAATTGCACCGGAAGGCGTGCACCCGAAGATGATCGAACAGAATGTGCGAGCAGCGGCGTGCCTACCCTTGATCTACAAGGATGCTAGGCTGGGTGTACTTTGGATCCACTACAAGGAGCCCCACTATTTTTCCCCGAGGGAAAGGGAGGCATTACACCTGTTCACCAATCAAGCAGCTATTGCATACGAAAATGCCAAGCTTCACCAGCAAGTCAATAAGGTGCGCGACACGGCAATTATGGTTGCTCAAAGGACTGTTCTGGGAGATTTAAGGGGCACTCTTGAGTTGATCGTAGATGGAGTAAAGGAAGCGTTAACCTGTGACATTGTAACCCTATGGATCTATCGCGAGTCAAAAGATCAGTTCGATCCACGCCCAGCTACTGCCGGGATGCTTCGCTTTCCAGGTGAGCTTACCAAGACCACGACGGTGGACCGCAGTGCAACTCCATATAAGATTATTGGAATGGATGACATTTATGTGAGAGAGAATACGCTGACGGACAAAATTCTGGGCTCGGCGTTTGCCCTTCGAGAGAACGTTCACTCTACGGTTGCTATGCCGCTGAAAACAAACAACGTGCGTGCCGGCGTATTATTCATCAACTATTGTGACGAAAGGCATATCTTCACGAACGAAGAATTGAGTATTGTTCGATTATTTGCGCACCAAGCGGCACTGGCGATCAGTAACTCTATGCTCTTTGATGAAGAGCAAAAGCGCAGGGAAGTTCTAAAAATCATCTACGAAGCCGGGCGAACGGTGACCGGTTCGCTGAAATTGGATGAAGTTATTGATAATTTGGCGTACCAAGCCTACAGTTTGTTGAGAGAAAGAAGCGAGACTGCAAGCTTTGTAGCTATCAATTTAGTTAAGGAGAACCGAACCATTCTCCAAGCAGTGTATCCGCAAAGTCAGAAATCGAACGTTATTCAAGCAAATATAAAAGAAGTCGACTTGGCTAAGGGATTGGATGGGAGAATTGGGATTGTGGGCCAGGTTGTGAAAAATAAGACATCGATATTGGTCAAAAATGTGGAAGGTCATCCTGATTACCTGTGTGCTAACTCGGATACCAAATGCGAACTTGCTGTGCCAATTATTTATAGTGACGAAGTGGTTGAAGTCATCAATGTTGAGCATCAAGAAATTGCCGGCCTCGATGAAGAGGATAAGCAGAATATAAAATCGCTAGCTGCATATGGTGCAGTAGCCATTCAAAACGCCCGGAATTACCAAGCATTGCAACGCAAAAGCTGGCAGCAGGAATCAATCTACGAAGCATCAAAGATTATCACCAAGAGTTTAGAGCTAACCGAGAATGAACTCCTAGGTCTTTTGGCTGTACAAATGGTAACCAGGCTCCTCCCCCTGGCCGGTGGAAACATTGTATTGGGCGCCATTTATATATATGATCGTGCTAGGCAAGAAATCGAATTAGTGTCTGCATACCCCCAGGAAGCCCTTGGATGCCACTGGAGAGGCGAAATCCGCTCGTTGATAAATCCTCTCGGAGGAATAATCGGTATTAGCGGCAAAGCTGTGCTCGAGAAAAAACCGCAGCGGGAAGGTGATGTGAACCAACTTGATTATTATCTCAAGTATAACGAACGTACTCAATCTGAGCTCGACGTGCCAATTATGCAAAACGGCATCGTGTTAGGCGTGCTCTCTCTGGAATGCGATCGATTGAATGGTTTTGACAAAGATGTAGAAGATGCCTTGACTGCGTTTGCTGAGTTGGCGGTGATCGCCATCCAGAATGCACGCCGCTACCAAGAGCTCAAGGATGCGAAAGCGACAGTTGGAAATATCACCGCAGTGGCCTGGATGGGTTTGGTGGCCGGTGCTTGGCGCCACGCCGTTGGCAATATGGCAATTACCATAGGTGATATTGCTCAGCTAGCACAATTCGACCTAAAAAGTGGTGAGCCAACCGAGAAGATTAACGGGAGATTTGATAAGATCCAAGAGATTGTCGAAGAAATAAAGAAAATTCCGATGCCGCCCCTTTCCTCTGAGACGGGCTTGGAGTCCATCCACATTTGTCAACTGGTGCGCGACCGCATTAACCAGTTCAAAAAGAAGGATCGCTATAAGAGTATAGATTTTGAGATAGAGTCCCATATCGACGAGCTTTCGGAGGTTCGTGCCAATCCGGAATGGATCCGTCGCATTCTGGATATTTTGATTGATAACGCCACTAATGCTATGAGGGGCCGCCCGCTAAAAAAGATTAATACGATAATGGCCGCCTATAATGGAGGTGTGGAGATTTTAATGTCTGACACTGGAACTGGTATTCCCAATGATCTGAATGTGAAGCTGTTCAAAGCCCCTATGACTAAGGCCAAGGACGAGAAGGGTTCCGGGCTAGGACTTTTCTTGGCGAATTCTATAATTAGGGTCTATGGAGGCTGGCTAGAAGTTCGATCTACTGGTTTGGAGGGCACAACAATGGCTCTTTGGCTACCATTAGAACCTTGATCGAGGAGTTGTATGCAATCTAAAATCATCCTGATCGTTAGCGACATTGGAAATCTACTGTATTGGACCTCCTTAATTGATACGATTAAAGAGAAAATTGGCCCGGTGCGCCTTGTGCTGGATCAAGGAATAACGCCCGAGACTATTACCAATCCATATGATTTGGCCGTTGTGGATGTCTCCGATACAGAACGGATGCAGTTCCTGATCACCGAAATCCACCATGAACAGCCAAAGTGCCGCATCATTGCTGCCTCTTCTACACCAACGTGGAAGCAAACTCGAGAAGTCATTCGGTTAGGAGCCGCGACTATGATGCGTAAGAACTCCAACGTAAATGAGCTCATTGATGAGCTTACTCAGCTCTAGATTCTTTGTTATGAAAGGTTGGCAGTAACTTAGAAAGGATGGGCTGCAATGAGTGAAAAGATCGTATTGATGGCAGATAACTTGCGACAATTCTTGGATGAGCGTCGAGAATTCCTCGAGCGGGCCGGTCATACGGTGATTACAGCAGATAATCCAATAGATGCTGAGAAGATCCTAGGGCGAGGCGCGGTCGACCTAGCCATCTTGGATATTCGGCTGGTCGACGACGATGATCCCGAAGATACGAGCGGCCTCGAGCTAGCTCGGAAATTTGGTCCGACCATTCCTATCATCATGCTAACGGGCTATCCTACCTGGGAAAATGTTAAGGCGGCGCTGGGCCGGGACCTCAATGGCTTGAGCCCTGCAGTTGATTTTCTGTCTAAACAGGAGAGTCCTGGTTTGATGATAGACGCGGTAAATCTAACTGTTGAGCGTCCCACGTTGAAAAAGAACATAATGTATGAGTTTCACGCCGAGTCATCTCAAGATTTGAAGGAGGCCCTGCAACAGCAAGAACCTGGCGAGACCGCCGACAAATTCCAAAAGAGCCTTGAGCGTACCGAGCGCGATCTCCTGAAGCACCGAAAAGAGATCTCGCAACAGGCTGAAGGATACCAGAGGAGTGCAGTCTGGATGGGGTTGTTAGGAATGGGTGTGATCGTGGTCGGCGCACTGTTGGTCTTTTTCAACATAACTCCATTGGCGGTCCTTTCGGGCGTAGCCAGTATTGTTTCTGAGGCAATCAGTGTTCTTTTCATCACACGTGCAACGCAGGCCTCCAAACTTGTTGATAGGAACTATGAGGAACTGCAAGAAATATATAAGGCCGATCAATTGGTTTCAATATGTGATACGATAGAAATGATGTCTAAACGCGAGGATGCCAAGACCTTGGTCATCGAAAAACTGGCTGGCAAGTGGTTCAACTAATCCTATTGACTGGAAAGGATCACCGTGGAGAGAAAGCGACTGCTCTATGCAGATAACGATCACAATTATTTAGACGCCCGTAGCGAGCTCCTTGAGAGGGCAGGATACGAGGTGATCAAAGCTTATAGCCCTGACCAAGCTGAGCAAATCTTGCAGCGCGAGAATATCCACCTCATGATTTTAGATATTCGTCTGGTTGACGATAACGACGAGGGCGATATAAGCGGTATTCTTCTTGCCAAGGATGAACGCTATAGTCGAATTCCGAAGATCTTTGTAACTGGCTTTCCTACATTCGAGGCCGTTCGTGAGGCCTATGGCCCGATAGTAGGAGGTGATCCAATTGCTTACGCTTTTCTCTCCAAGAAAGAGGGAATTAATGCGCTGATTGAAGCGGTTCATTCTGCTTTCAATAAAGTGGTGGGCATTAATTGGGAGTTGAGAATCGTTTGGAACAAGATGGGATTGCTGAGTTTTCCCTACTTAGTACTCCTACTTGAGAACAGCTTGGATGCGAATCTCCTCGGTTCGCGGGCCAGTGAACTAGGTGACTTGTTCCGCAAGATTTTCTCTGCAAATGAACAGATCTCTATTGTGCGGATCAATTGGCTGGAGGAGGGACTAGTCTGCTTGACGCTATTTGCCTTGAGTGAGGGCTCATCGCGGCAAGCGATCGCGATTGTGGGGCACGGGGACATTGTTAATATAAAGTACAAACGGGCCGAGGAATATCTGGCAAAGGAACCAGGACAGGTCGGGAAACTAGATTTCAAGCAATCAATACGGTACGCGGGATTTGCATATAGCATCCCGGATACAGGGGAGCCTCCCCTAGAAATCGGACCATCTTTCTTCCAAAAAGCAACGGATAAGAGTACGCGAATTGCTTTGGAAAATCTTTTTACGCATACATTGCATGGCTGGCATCAACATGAACGCTCCGAAGCTAGCATGGTAGATTTGGCAACCATTTACCGCGACAGACTAGCAATCCACAATATCCGCGAATCTCTCGAAGAAGCTCGCAGCAAAGCACGAGCCTTGGCCGATAAAACTATGTCGTATGCTTTGGTAAAGGGAATTTCTCTAGAAAGCCAGACAATCGAGTTCGTTTTTAACAATGGAGAAATTTTGCGAGGGCCTAACCCGATTTCAGCTCTTGTGAATCCCAATGCTTTTCACGAGCAGCCGGCTGTGATCACCTCAACCTTCGGGGGTATTACAGTTGGTTCGCTATTGATGGATGAAGAAGGCCGAGTCTATCCGACAGATATGCCACCCATCATTCGTTCTCACATCTTGGAAGATTTCGCCTCCACGGAATGTGAATTTCATTTCGAGATGATCACCTCTTCTGATTTGTTTACGCTTTGGGAATTCGAAAATCAGCTTGGAAAATCAAATAGCCTGAATGATCAACTACCGATTGGCAATGTCGAGCCTGAATGCCGTAAAGCGCTGGTGGCTATTCAGACTATTCGCAGGATGGCAGCAGAGGTATCTGGCGAGTCCCTTGAAGCTTTTCTAGTCGGACTTTTTCATTACGCGATAAAACCGCTGCTACTTTATGATCCGCGGCGTTACCTAGCCAAATACGAGGTTGCGCGACTGGCCCATAGGCTGTTGGCGTCTTCCCTCATTTTGACTCAACTTGAGGGGCTGATGGTCGGCGTAGATGAGACAAGGGTGGAGACTATCAAAGAAGGTGGCTTGAAAATCAATGAAGTTAACCGAGAGGTTATTGTTGATGGCAGAGAAGTACGACTAACACAGACCGAATTCAAGCTCCTTTTATTCCTATTTAATAACCCCAATCGTTTATGTAGCCGGGAAGAAATCCTATCCGACGTGTTTGAGATAAAAGGATCGCCCACGGTTTCAGACCAAGGTTTGCTGAACACCCATGCTGACCGCCTACGTAGGAAGATTGATATTAATCCTGCAAGGCACCGCTATCTTGTAACTATCCGTGGTGAGGGCTACTTATTGGATCTAAAGGCTTGACTTGCTAAACTACTTTTAGGAAAAATGGCATCCAGTGAGTCTGCGCTGTAGCGCTACGGCCAGCTAACCGCTAGTACCGGGGATCGCTGCTTTCCAATGACAATTTTTTGTAGCTGGACTGATCCGCATTGTATTTGCCTATATATCAGGAAACTCTAATCCGCGTGCTGTTTTCCAAAATTTATGAAAGAAGATTTTTATTCAAACCCCAATCCTTAAGCAAAACCCTGTCTCTATTGTCCATTCGGAACATGATCTCAAGATCATCGGTTTTGATATGGGCAACGATCTCTTTGATCATTTCAGCTGCGTCATTGGCTGTATAGGTGTTGCCGCTTCTCACAAATCCAGTAATGTATGCCTTTAGATCGTCACGGAAGGCAAACTGGATGTTATAACAAAGGTTGCCGGGCTTTTTTGGGGTTTGTATCCACTTGCTGTACCTTCCTGATGACCTTTTACGTTGACAACCCTACTGTCAAAATCGATGGGATAGAGGGCAGCCTGCTTTTTAAAACATCTTTTGGAAAACCTTGTAATTGATATCTCTCAGCATTTGAGTGGTCTTGTAGCTGAAGTTCCCCCAAAAATCGTGACCCGTTTCCGGTTACTTCACCGAAATCTCAAACTCGGTAATCAGGGGATCACCTTGCAGAAGTTTCAGCCTCTCCAATTTATCGATTTCAATAAAACGGCCGCAGAGCATGGCTTTGATATGATTTCAATTTTATTAATCACAATTATGTCCTTTTTCGCGCTTGTTTTTTCTCCTTCAAATTTCAACATGTAAGTTTATCCATTACCCAAAGGGTGAATATGAGACTTGATACAGCCACTCTTGGGTTTTCAGGCCGAAAAGGCAGAGCGGATATTTTTTGGGGAAGAGAGGTGTCTATGGGCTTGTTTTCGCCATCTGAGTCGGAGAAAATATTTGACACATTGGATCGCGCAAGAAAGATTATTTTCTGGGATTATATGGCGTGGAATGTGGATAGTACTTGCTATATCACTTTTTTATCACAAATTAATCAGTTTGTTTGAATTGACCGCTCACATTCGCAAGATTACGTGTTAATACATCTACTTGATACGAATCCGCGACGAGCTTGTGTAGCAGTCCCCCGGAGTTATATGCTATCCTAAAAGCCGTGACCAGGAATTTGCGTAGCAAAATGATCAAGCAAAGCAAATCCCCTGCTGGCGAAAGTATAGAAATGAACCTGAAGGTTCCGGAGGCTAAAATGTATAACAATCCTTCTTCCAATTTCGGCACGGTTGTCTTTCTGGTTTTGGTGTTTATGGGGTCTGGGCTCCTGCTTTACCATTGCTATGACATCACGGTTCAGAATCAGCAACTCGAGGAAACTGTGGGAACCCTGCAGGCGAGTGTGGATGAACTGAATGTTAGCAACGCTGGGCTTAAGTCGGAAAATGCAACACTTCAAACTGAGAATGTCGCGCTAAAGTCGAACAGTGCAACGCTAACGAGTGAGAATACAACGCTCACAACCGAGAACGCGGGGCTTAAATCGGAAAATGTTGCATTCCAATCTGAGAACACGGCGCTGAAGTCGAACAATGCAAAGCTAACGAGTGAAAACACAACGCTCACAACCGAGAACGCGGGGCTCAAATTAATGGATACTGTTCTTCAGAAAGAAAACAGTAAGTTGAAGACAGTATTGCCGAATGAAGGAGCTCAGATAGTATCTTCGAAGGCCACCCCGGATGGAAGTAGCAATGGAGTGTCTGAATTGCTCCAATCCAATTTCCTACCTAACGACTTTGACTCTTGGATGAAATGGATAGACATCCTGCTCATTGCATCTCTACTCTTTGCCTTCGGTGAGGTTTGTATTCTGGTAAATAAATTGCGAAAGAAGGGCACTCTCCCGCAAATGATTTCTTCCCGACGGATTTTGCCCCGCAAGAGCCAAAACACAAACGTGATCGAATCCCACTTCGTTGGTCAATAATTGTCTGCTTGCCCGAAGGCATCAAAGTAAGGACGCCAATATGATTAAACCCTACCAAGTTCAAATTAGAGATCCACCAAGAAATTACTCGGATAAGTAGATGGACTGGCAACACAAAGACTTTTCTCTCCTAACGGGGAGAGGAAGGTCTTTGTTACTATTGGAGGTGAGTGGAAGCTAGGTGAAATGCGCTTGTTAGCGCCTAAGAATCGAACGATGCCTTGAATAGCAGCACGGAGAATGGCTGGCAGGGCAACTCGAAGCTTAGGGATTCGGCAAGACATGATTTTTGCTTGACTTGGTTTATTGCCTGGTAGATGGAAAGGAGATTGATCGTCTCCTGACTGAAATGTCTTCAGAGTTCAAGTAATCTTGGAAATTGATACTAAATAGAGTCGCAAATCGGAGTGTTAGAACTATTCACTGGACCACTCGCAAATCTTGACGCATGGCTTTTCCAAGGTCAATTGACAAAAAGTAAAAAACAGGATCCTACTCAGTACAATTGCGAGTGGCAACAAGCAAAAAACTGAGGAGGATCCGAAATGGATTGTAGCGCGGGCAGAATACAGGGGAAGGGCAAGATCATTAAGCAGGATTACGGAGCGAGTGGAGTGCTCTATGATGTGGGGAGTGTGTATGGGCGCTTATTGAAGCTCACCGATATTAGGAAAGCGCGCAGGAAGTTATACGCCTTGGAAGATGGGCTGTTGATTATCCTGTTGGCTAAATTATGCGAAGAAGATCGGCCATCGGGGATTGCCGAGTGGGCGAAGAATCACCAAGAAGAATTGGTCAAGTTACTGTACTGGACGCGACCTGCGCTACCAAGTCACAGTACCTATCGGCGGATCATGGCTCACGTGTTGTCTCAAGAAGAAATTGAACGGCTGGTGGGCGAATATAACCAAGCTGGAGAACACGGGAAGGTGTATGCCATGGATGGAAAATCGCCGCGTGGCATGCGAAAAAAAGACGACGACTTTTCAGAATATTTATTGAGTGTGTACGACACGGAATAAGCAAAAGTCATGGCCCAAGTGGCTGTGGGACGCAAAGAAAATGAGATCACGAAAGCTCCGAAAGCCCTGAAAAACGTGAAAATCACAGGAAAAATCATCACCGGCGACGCGATGCACACGCAACGCAGCGTATCGGCGCTCATTACCGAGCAAGGCGGAGACTATATATTTCCAGTGAAGGAAAATCAACCTGCTTTATACAAAAGTATCCAACAATTGTTTGCGCTGGAAATTCCCAAACCGGGATTCGGAAAAATCCAAACCGATTTCCTAACCGCTGAAAAAGTGAACAAAGGTCATGGCCGCTTGGAGACCCGAACCATTACTACCAGTGAAATGCTGAATGCCTATTCCACTTGGCCGGGACTAGCTCAAGTCTATCGTCTCCCACGAAATATTCAGTGGTTCCGTTCCGGCCGTTGTTATCACACCTCGTGTGAAACCGAATTTGGAATCGCCAGCTTAGATCGAACTCAAGCCACGCCATCGCACCTCCTCCAGCTTCGTCGCTCGCACTGGGGGATTGAAACAGGATTGCATGGTCGCCGCGATGTGACCTTCCAGGAAGATGCCACCCGGAAAGTGGTTCTGTAGTCCGAACCATGACCATGGGCAATATGGGAAAGGTTATGGCATCCATCAATAACTTAGTGATCGCTCTCATTCGACAAGCCAAATTCCAAAATGCCGCTCAAGCGCGCCGTTATTTTTCTGCTCATCTACCCTATGCATTTTTCCCTCTTATCACACCTTTTTCTCGACCTTGAAAAAACCATAAATCTTGACGTGAAAAACCTTGACGAAGTTTCCCTATTGTAATATCCTCCATATACCTGCACTATGAAGTGCAGGGGATTATCGAAAAGATAATCACCTTAAAACCCCCTATATATGGGAAAATAGTCGCTAGATTTGCTTTTTATCCCGTATTTACTAGCACTGCGGGATGGGGATTGAGGGGCGGACTCATAAGCCCTTGGTCGTGAGTTCAAATCTCACCCTCGGCACTCGAATCACTAGTGACGGTCTCTTCATATGTTAAGGGGGTCCATAAGTAGAGGAGATCGCCATGTCTGTTTTAAAAACGCAAGACCAGGGGACTATCGTACTTTCTCAAGAGGATTACATCCCCATTTTGATCGACTCTTATTTGATCGATGGCAGGTCCCAGAGTCTTTCCAATGAAACGATCAGCTTCTACAGGAAGAAACTCAAATACTTTCTGAAGTATTGTGAAGACCAGGCCGTGACACAGGTATCCCAACTTACGGCAGATTTTGTCCGGCGTTATATCCTTCTACTCTCCGAAGGTCACAATCTAGGCGGAGTACATGCTTGTTTCCGACCACTGCGCACATTTCTGCTATGGGTTGAATTGGAAGAGATCATGCCCTCTGATTGGAAAAACCCCATACGAAAAGTGCAAGCACCAAGAGTACCACTTGAACCCATTGAGCCCGTGACTCTGGATGAGATTCATGTGTTGCTGGATACCGGCAGCCATAACTTTTCTGGATTGAGAGACAAAGCCATGATATTGGGCTTGTTGGATACTGGAGCAAGAGCAAACGAATTCCTGAATTTGAATTTGGGGGGGATGTAGATTTGACAACGGGGGCGGTTCTGATCCGGAAAGGAAAGGGTCGCAAGCCGCGAGCTGTGTTTCTGGGATGCAAGACGATTAGGGCTGTCCGTGGCTATCTACGCTTACGACATGATACGAATCCTGCGATGAGGGTCTCCATTCACGCGGACCGGATGACCTATACAGCATTAAGATCTCTTCTGAGGAGGCGGGCCTATCTTGGAAAACTTTCCAGTATTCCAACCCCTCATGATTTCCGGCGAGCTTTTGCATTGATCATGCTTCGAAACGGAGTGGAAGTATTTGCCTTGTAGAAATTGCTGGGGCATTCCGATCTTCAGGTCTTGCGCCGTTATCTTGCCCAGACCGATCAGGATGTCCAAACCGCACACATGCGGGGCAGTCCAGTAGATAATAATTTCTGAGTCAGAACATCAGAAACAAACAAGCCAGCGATGGAGAAGCAATTCATATGCTAACTGACCCACCAGGGATTTGAACTCTGAACTAATTGATTAAGAGTATTGAAAAAGTGTGCCTATTGCGTCTAAACAGTTATAAAACACGCATAAAGTTGCAAAAATAGGGAGAATCAGTCTCTAGGGTCAATCCCTTCAACCACCATTATATAGTGGTTGCACCCGGTTGTACCCGATACGGGAAAGGCGACTCTGATCCTATCTAAGTTGTTATTCAGTGGAAACGTGGTTTGTGTGAAGGAGGCGGGGTTATGTTTTTCTCTTTTTCGTAGAAACCTGCGCTTTTGCCATAAGATCCCTGCCTGGAGATTGTGTAATGAAGTCAAGGTATTGACGGTCCCTAGTTCGCTGCAACGATACTAGAAGAATAACTGAGATGATAAGAACCAACAGCGGAAGGAAAGCTTCAGGTTTCGGCGCAACTTTATTTTGGAGAAGGGGAATCCAATCTTGAGAGAAATCTATGTAAAAGACGAAAAGACCGATGCCGATGCCCAAGAATGCTTGAATCCGATGATAATACACCATTTTATTGTTACTACCGTGTGAGATGAAATATGGATAGAGCAGGCTTACATCTTCAATAGTTAGGAATTCTCTCTCAATACTGGATATTGCATATCATCGCCAAATTTCGGTTATACCAATAAGACATGTCAATCGTATGAGCTAGATATCATGTAATTGCCAAGAAAGTTAATGAGGTAGCTACGCTTAGGGAAATGATATTTTGTTGAGTCAAGGCGAATATAGCAAAGGTCAATTGAAGGTCTCTTCCTTGAAACGACTCAGTGCGTTCGGCGAATCGCGGGCCGATCCCTTTGATCATACCGGAGCCCAAGTAACCTTCAATTCCAGCAAGGGTAGATGGCAGGGTTTGTTCGCAGACTTCCGCTTTGAATTGCAAACCATGTTTGGGATGGTTATCCCACTGTCCCTGCAGACGCAGGTGTTCTCCTGGCGAGAGTTCAGGCAGGTTGCCCACCACCGTAGCCAGGCCTTCTGAATTCAAGGTAGATTTGTTGGTGAGGCGCTGGCCCAATTTGGTATCCGGTCGCAGGCGCAGAAAGTGTACCCATTTTCTGGATTGTAGTAGATGATGCGTTCTACGGCACCGGACAAGGTATCCATAATGGTAAGTATGAACGGCGTGGCAGTACCGCTTTTGAAACTTAGGAGACCCTCAACAACCGCAACAGATTGTCTTTTGTCATTAAGCTTAAATCTTCTTGTGGGCTAATAAATGGATGCACATCATCCAGCGCTTGTTCAAAAGAAACTCTCTTGATTTTTGAATCTACAACCTCACGCCAGTTCTCAACGGCGAGGCTTGGACCCGCCCATTCGGTTTGACGCAGCGCATTATTGAGAAGAGTTAAATTGGGCTCCGGCCAGTCCCCGTCACTCAAATACCAAATCAGATCATACAAGTCGCGTCCTTTTAGATAGGGACGATGTAAGATGGCGTGAAGTTTACCGGCCAATAATGAGGCACGATCATGATGTTGTAAATTAAGAAAGACGTGATGACGAACCAGAGATGTGACCAATACTGCTCCCGCAGGTGGTTTGGTATCCACTTCAAGTTTGACTGCCAACGTTTCATCCTGATGCGGGGTAAGTTTCAATTCGTAAAGCAAACCTGAAAAACGAATGAAAGCACTGTGAACTGTTTTTTGATCAGTCACCTTAACCGTAATTTTATAGCCCTGCGCTTCCAGGTCTTTTCGAATGGCTTGAAGGTATGAACGGAAATCATACAACTCGGAATTTCTTTCGAGAGCAAAATCAAGGTCTTCAGAATAACGCGGTAGTGAATACAAGAATCTTAATGCAGTGCCGCCATGAAAAGCAATCGTAGTCATTGCGCCCGTGCGTTGTAAACTTTGCAAGATCAATGCCTGTAAATATTCGCGTGACCAATTGCGTGCTTCAACCGATGATGATGAAGACTGAATCAGTGTCTTTAAATATTCTTTCATGGCAAGTCCTCATATTCATCTTTTTCCTGCAAGGTAAATTCTCTAATTTGAGCAGCAATACGCCGCCATTTTGGCTTTCCAGCGCGCTCTGCAAATTCACTCAAACGGGTGAGATCCAAACGCTCCATGTTTTGCAAACGGAGTTGGCTGAGGTAATTTGGCGAGTCAGAATGGGGAGTAAGATGTGATAGATCAAGCAGAGCTTTTTCAGGCGTAGCGACGAATGCTTGTTGTCCTTGAGAAAACTCCACAAGTTGATATCCAAAAAAGAGATGGGGAGCGAGGTGCTGAAAGTGAAATCCGCCATCCCATTGTGATGGGTGAAGCATGGTAACACTCAAAGTCAGCGGAGTATATTCAGGAATTAATCCATAAAACGCCAGTGCAGATTGTGCGCTAACATAAGAACCTGGCATCAAAGCATTCGCGATCAGGAATGGATGTGGAATGATGCTTTGATAAGGCGGAGCGAGGGTGTACAACCCGCGTCGCAGTTGACGAACACGTCCGCTTCGCACCCATCGAGACAATTGGCGGCGCACATCGGTAGGATCCACATTTCCGGCGAGAAGCAATCCTGTTTCAAAGAAGGGTTGCTCTCGGACCAGAGTCAGTAGACGCTCGAACTTCATGCGTCTATTATGCCATATATGGCAAACTATTGCAATAAAAATAATTTTGCATGGAAATCCTGGTTTCCTCACTAACAAGACCCGGTTGTGAACTCAGAAAACCTTCTAGCTTAATGGTAGTGTCCGTAGGGTTCTGACCCGATGTGTGATGTTTAAAGTGGATAAACACAATTTCAAGTGGATCCTTCGTCTTCTTTCTGTTCCTGAAATGCAACTTGGAGCGCCTTGCGACCGATGGTTTGATACGCATCGTGCAACAGCGCTTCAATCCCGGGTTCGGGAATGAATGAAGCAGAGCCAAGTCGTTTGAGCAACGACATCTCAATCGCAGGCGGATGGATCGAAATCGAGAATCCTTCCAATGGCGTGTCCAGTCCCCAATAATTTGGCATGCAATCTTCTAGCGAAATGATTGCTTCAGCTTCTTCCGTTTCATCTTCCGCAATCTCATCCGCGCCTGCCCGTCGTTTGCGAAGTTCCTGCATCACCTGTTCCTGCGTGCGTCCTCGTAAACGAAAGATCAAAAACGGATCTTCGTCAAATCGTTCGCCCAGAATATAATGTGCCGCCGCGACGTGTTTGCATGGGTTGGCGTAATCCGGACAGGAACAATCCGTCTTCAAGTCATTCCGTTGCGAAGGGAATAAGCTCACCTTTGCGGCTTCAAAAGCCTGCTCGATCTCCCGCGGCATTTCTCCCGCCAGCAATTGTGCGCTGAAAATCGCCTGCTCGGCAAGCGCATCAATAACCCTGTTCCATTGTGCATCGGTCAGGGGCGTGATCTGGATTTTGATTTTATATGGCTTGCGTTGTGATCCCTGCACGCGTGCGGTAATACCATCTTTGGTTTCTTCAATTGAAAGCACCTGACCCTTGCGCGCATAACTTCGCCCGCGTGCGAGGCGACCTGAATCCACCAGTTGCTCTAGCGCTGCAATCCAGCTCTGCGCCCACCAGTTCTTTCCAAATGCCCCGCGTTGACTCTGCGCTTTGATCCCATCTTTAGCTTGAATGGCCTTTGTTGGCTTGAACCAATAATCGTATGGCATGTTATGACCTCCTCAGCGCGACAACTCTGCGTAATTCATCCGTGCTCATCTCGGTGATCCAATTCTCGCCGCTTCCGACCACCGCCTGCGCCAGACCTTTTTTGGATTCAATCATATCGTCAATCATTTCCTCCAGCGTTCCCGTTGTGACGAATTTATGCACCTGCACGTTGCGCTTCTGCCCAATGCGAAAAGCGCGGTCTGTGGCTTGATCTTCCACGGCGGGATTCCACCAGCGGTCAAAATGAAAAACATGGTTGGCGCGCGTCAGGTTCAGACCTGTGCCGCCTGCCTTCAATGACAGAATAAAAATGGACGGCGCGTGTTCATCCTCCTGAAAACGTTTGACCATTTGATCACGCGCCTTCGCGGATGTGCCGCCATGCAAGAACTGGGTCCCTACGCCGAACGCACCGGGTAAATAATTTGCTAGCATCTCGCCCATTTCCGCAAACTGCGTGAAGACCAAGGCGCGGTCACCTTCTGATAGCACTTCCTCTAGCAATTCGCCGAGGCGCTCCAATTTGCCGCTACGACCAGTCAAATCAGTGAACGGGGTTGATTCGCCTTTCTTACTCTTGCGCGTTTGATGAAGATACTGCACGGGATGATTGCAAATCTGCTTCAATTGCATCAACATACTCAATACCAGACCGCGCCGCTGAATTCCCTCTTCCTCCTCAATTCGCTTCATTGCATCCTGCACAACTGCTTCGTACAAAGTGGCTTGCTCTTCGGTCAGATTGCAATAGACTTTGGTTTCCACTTTTTCGGGTAGGTCTGAGATCACGCGCGGGTCTGTTTTGACGCGCCGCAAAATGAAAGGCGTGGTCAACTGCTTTAGTTGTTTTAAAGCAGCTTCATCGTGATAACGTTCAATCGGCAATGCGAAGTCTGCGCGAAACTGTGTGCGCCTGCCGAGATAGCCTGGATTCAAAAAGTGCATGATGGACCATAATTCGGAAAGCCTGTTTTCCACGGGCGTACCTGTCAGCGCAATGCGAAACTCAGCATTGAATTTTCGAATTGCCTGCGTTTGCTTGGCCACCGGATTTTTGATATTCTGCGCTTCGTCCAGAATGACCGCTAGCCATTGAATGGATTGGATGGATTCTGCGTCCAAACGCGCAACGGGATAACTGGTCAACATTACATCTTTACCTTTGACTACGTCCCGCATCGCTTCTCCCCTCAGTCTGTCACTGCCCCGATGAATATAGGTTTGCAGCCCTGGGGCGAACCTTTCAATCTCGCGCTCCCAATTAGTGACCACCGATGTAGGCGCGATCAACAAAACGGGGGCGGAAAGTTTTCCCATTTTTTCTTTTTCGCGCAACAATAGTGAAATCGTTTGAATGGTCTTGCCAAGTCCCATATCATCTGCGAGACAGGCACCCAAGCCCCACTTGCGCAGGAAAGCCAGCCACGAATATCCATATTGTTGATACGGGCGTAATTGACCGAGCAATCCGACAGGCTGATCCAACGGCTCCAACTTTTCTGATGGCTTGAATTGTTCTATCCATTCTCCAAGCCAGCCGTCAGTGACCACTTCATCCACAGGCAAGCCGCCCGCGGATGTTTCACCGCCTAAGCCCATCCTCATCGCTTCAAGCAGAGTGATCTCGCCCTGCGTTTGGGCCTCTTCCCAGAACTTGATCGCCGCTTCGATCTGTTCTGCATCCAGCGTCACCCATTGACCGCGAATCTGCACCAGCGGCGACTTCAACTTTGCCAGCGTCTTGAATTCCTTTTCAGTCAGTTCTGTTTTGCCAAGCGACAACTGCCATTGGTAATTGACCAGATTCTCCATTGTCATTTTGCCAGGCGCGCCTGCTTCCTGTTTCGAATTCATCTTGACCTTCACGCCAAGCCGCGCGCCTTTCTTGTTCCACCACGGTGGGACCAGAACACCAAAGCCCGCACCTTCCAGCAATGGCGCAGTCTCGCGCAGGAAGGTGTACGCGCCATTGGTATCCACTGAAAGTTCAGTGGGGCGTTTCCCTTTCAGGCTGACAGTGATGGGTGGGAATAGACGCGCCGCGTACCCAAGACCTGTCAGCAATTTTTCCTGCGGCTGTTCAAAGCGATGGCCGAGAAGAGTAAGCGCGCCTTTGGTTTTCTTCCAGACTTCATCAGCAGGAATCAACAAGCTGGGATCATCTTTGGCTTGAATGAGATAATGAAGTTGCCAGGCTTCGTTTTGCAAAACCGGTGCTTGCAAGCGAAAAGCAATTCGAAATGTGGCATCGCCCGCAACGTGCAGATTGCGCATCCATGCTTTGTAACTGGCGGTAAGACTTTGCAATTGCGCGGGCGAAGCTTTGATGGTTGGGTCCTCACAAAACAAGCCTTCGACCCAGCGCGCGGCAGGAGTATCTGCGCCGACATAAAAACGCGGTATGGAAGATTTTCCCCAAGCCCGCGCCAGTGAATCACAGAAGTCGTTGAGAAAATTATTGAGCAACATGCGCGGCGATAAGGGCATATCGTCATCAGCCACACCCGCGCGGCAAACAGCGGGCATGGCAGTTTCTAACTGCGCCAGGCGCGCAGCGTCTTTTGCCGCGTCCAAGACAGGCAGCCAGCGCGCTTCGTATTTATCTCCTATTGCGACCAGCGCGGGAATCAGTTTGTGCGAGGCGATGGTCTCCAATACCAAAGCGCTAACCGTGCTCCAGTAACGAAGATCGGGCGTGGGCGGGGTGGATGCGTCCGTTGTCGAGGCGCGGGCCAACAAAACAGGGAGAGCCTCAATAGGGTTCATCCAAATCCCATTAATGAGAAATGAATTGAGCGTTGGTTTTTGAAGATCCAAATCCCAGTTGTGGATGAGTTGAGGCGAGGGCACGGGCACGCCGCGCTCGGCAGGCAGGCGCAGGGTGACGGTTTTTGAGGCACCCTCGAGATTGAAAATATTTTTGAGGGTGACTGTATCCGCACAAAATGGATGCAGGCGGGACTTGGGCTTTTTCGCCGCGCGTGATTGTTTGGGCGCGGGCGCATCGGATGTTTCTGCCCAAAATAAAATGCCGCTTGGGTTTTTAGGTTGATAGTGCGCGTGGATAATGTTCATGAACGGACTTTATTCTTTCTTCCTTCTCGGAAAATTCGTCCAATCCAAATAGCACCTCATGATTTTAGCGCAGAAATTATTTCTATGTGCCCGACCAATTCTTCTTCAATTCATGAATTAGCTCATTTCAAAATATTGCCTGAAAGGTTCTTCGATCTTTTGGGCGTATTTCCAATTTTGAATTGGCAACAGTTCGTCGCTGGCAATTTATATTAACCTGAATGGGAAAAGCACCAACTTTTTTAGCTTGGGGTCTAGGAATTTATTTTTTGGCAATGGCATAGCGTTTCAGAGGCAGCCTATTGACGTTCACCAAAGTTGGTTAATTCTTTCACATTAAAATCACTCCGAAGTAATGCCTTTTGAGCAAAAAACCTTTTACCAATTAATGTGAACATCAATAGCTGAGCGAATCGGCACGATACGATCAGCCTCAAGGCTGGGATGAGATCACCCTAAAGACGGGATCGCCCTGAAAACCAACTCCATGGAATAGGTCAATGCCTCACGGGGTCATCGTTCGCAATGCAAAACCACTTTTTGCGGAAGGAAAAGCGAGGAGACACATCAAATATTCAGGATGTGTTCCAACTGAAATGCTCAGTTGCTTCGGAGGCGAGCGGAAGCTGCTGATATTGGGAAAGTGATTTTGGACGGCGGGATTGTTTGATCTGCGCAGCCTCTTTATGGCGTCCCTGGCGGCCTTGCGTACACGATGGGTCTCCAGCCAACGTTTCATCCAGACGAAGCCGCGTTTTGGCTCCCAGATTTCAGCGAGTTCCATTATGCGGCCATAGCGCGGGCAGGCAAGAGGATCGTAACCGAAACTGGCTTTGATGCGCTCGCGCCATTTCAGAGGTGCGACCGACTTTAATAACGGGTCAAGAGCGAACAGAGGGATTTGTGAGCGCAGCGTTTCCAGAGCGGCGTTGGCAATCTCTAGCCAGCGGCGTTTAACGCAATGAGCATAAAGCCCGGCGTAGCGCACCATCTGCAATCCCGTCGGTGGGATATGTGGGACCATGGATGAGATGAAATCCAGGAACTTCCAGCATGTCTTTGGTGATATTGATTATCCAGTTATCCACACGAACTTTTCCGCTTAGGCATAGCCGAAAAATAACTTTTCCGATTCGTAGTATGCTTGCGAAATGGCTGAAGACAATCAATTTTACAACGGAACTGCAAGCGGATGAGCGTCATCAAAAAGAAACAACTGCATCAATGTCAGTGTGCCTCATGTCAGAAAGCGCTCAGGAATTCAGAAGCCAAAGAGCATCAAGCGATCAATCAGGTAATCAGTCTGCTGCATGAAAAGGGACGGCGTCAATTTGTTGGTTTATTGGCACTGCAATGGGGACGAGGCGGCGTAGAACGATTGAGTGCGATTACTGGATTGAGTCGTCCCACGATTCGACGCGGCAGAGACGAAGTGCAACGAAAAGAACGTCAGGCGGAACAAGGTCGAGTACGCCAGCGAGGGGCGGGGCGCAAACTGGTTGAAAAAAACAGCCCGAAATCTTGAAGGCCTTGGAGGAATTACTGAAAGATGCAACCGCTGGCGATCCCATCACAGGCTTAAGATGGACGAAGAAAACTTCGCACACCCTGTGCCGCGAACTCCAACGTCAAGGATATGAAGTTGGCGAGGATACAGTTCGTCGTTTGCTGAAGAAAGGCCGATACGTTCTCAGGAGCAACCGAAAGCGATTGAGTAAAAAGAAAGATGCGGATCGTGATCGCCAAATGCGCTATCTGGTGCGGATGCGAAAACAGCACGAAAAAGCAGGTTTTCCTTCTATTTCTGTAGATGCCAAACCGCGCGAACTGATTGGAAACTTCAAAAATCCAGGGCGTACCTACCGCCGCAAACCGCTAGATGTGATGGGAAGCGATTATCCGAGTGATGCAGAGGGCGTGGCGATTCCCTATGGCATTTATGATACGAAGCACAATGAAGGTTTTGTGGTGGTGGGGACCTCTCACCAAACGCCAGAATTCGCTGCAGCCTGTATTCGTCGCTGGTGGCTTCGAGTTGGAAAAAGGAAATTTCCCAAGAAAAAGCACCTTCTCGTTCAATCGGATTGCGGCGGAGCCAACGGCAATCGGCTCTGGACATGGAAGTATGAACTACAAAAACTGGCGGATGAATTTGGGCTACCCATCACGGTGACGCACTTGCCAACCAGCGCCTCCAAATGGAATTTGATCGAACACAGACTATTTTGTTACATGGAAGCCAATTGGGCAGGTATGCCTTTGGATGACTACGAGACGATCATCAAATTCATTCGCACAACAAAAACAGAAACTGGATTACGTTGTCGAGCCTATTTGGATCGGAAACTCTATGTAACTGGCAACCATATTTCCAACGAACAAAAGACATTTATTAATCTCAAGCCGCATCGTGTTTTGCCACGCTGGAATTACACTATCATTCCGCACAAGCCGATCCGCAAAACGGAAAAGTAATTTTTCGGTCATGCCTTAGTGCTTGTTTCAGTGAGCTGTCCAGAACGGTATGAATGAGGATTACGGTTACCCCATCCTTGATCTCTTGATTGTATAGAGCTTAAATCTGGTCAGGACACAGCTCTCAGAAAGACCTGCGCATCAACGACCACCAGATTATCGCCAATTTCCTGAACGGCAAGGGTTTGGCGTACCGGATTACATAAGGAAATATCCGAGTAGGAGAGGGAGATCTCGCGGTTTTTCCACTCAATCCTCACCAATATCATTAGAAGAGAAAGCCAATCCCTAAGCAACAATAATAATTTTCCAACCTTACGTGAGATAGGATATCACCTCGGCAGGGCCAACCGGTGCGTCCTCCGGCTTGCCGCCGGCCATCAGGAAGCCAATGCGCTTCAAGTTCGTCTGCGCCACCGGGCACGTCTCAACGATCTTGCCCTCATAGATCACGCTGATTACGTCAGAGAGGGCCATGATCTCGTCCAACTCCGAGGAGATGATCAGCACGGCGGCGTTGTGGCGGCATACCTCGACGATTTGCTTATGGATGAAGGAGGCCGCACCGACGTCCAATCCGCGCGTAGGTTGCATGGCGATCAGCACCGGTGGGTTGTGCCACAGCATGCGTGCCAGGATAACCTTCTGCTGGTTCCCGCCGGAGAGCTTCTTGGCCTCCACCATGGGGCCTGGCGCGCGGATATCGAACTTCTGCATCAGTTCCTGCGCGTGTTTTTCCATGACAGAAAACTGCCGAAAGCCGTTTTTAGCATATGGCAGACCTCCGAAACTATCCAGGACTAGGTTCTCATTGATGCTCATGTCCAGCACAAGTCCCTCGGTCTGGCGGTTCTCGGGGATGTGCTCGATCCCGGCCGCGATGCGCTCGGCGGTCGACATGTGGGTAATGTTCTTCCCGTGCAGAAGGATGCGCCCATTTTCGAGCGAGCACAGGCCCATGATGGCCTCTACTAGCGTCTGCTGGCCATTGCCATCCACGCCGGCAAGTCCGTGGATCTCGCCTGCTTTCAGGGTGAGGTTCAAGCCATCTAGCTTCAGCACCTTCAGGTCATCGCGCGCGTAAGCATCCTCAACCTTGATGACCTCAGCGCCGGCGTGGCAACCATCTTTGGAGATGGAAAATTCAACATTCTGCCCGACCATCAGCTCGGCCAGTTCGTGCGTGGTCGTCTGGGCAGTTTCCAGGGTCTGGATTACCTTTCCACGGCGCATAACCGTCACCCGGTCACTCACCTTCATGACCTCTTTGAGCTTATGACTGATAAAAATGATGGTGACCGCATCATTGTGCAGTTTTTCAATCAGTAAGAACAGCTCTTCAACTTCATGGGGGATCAGCACTGCAGAGGGTTCATCCAAGATGAGGATGCGCGCACCCCGGAAAATCGCCTTGATGATCTCCACTTTTTGCTGTTGACCGACGGTCAGTTTGCCAGTCTTGCTGTTGAGGGACACGTTGAGATCAAATTCATCTGCCAGGACTTTTACCTGCCGTTCTGCACGGTTGAGATCGAGTAGCGGATAGCGGTCAGATTTGAGACCCAGCACAACATTTTCGATCACCGAGAAAGAAGGCACCAGCATAAAATGTTGGTGAACCATGCCAATCCCCAAAGCCATCGCATCTTGAGGAGAGCGGATATCGGCTATTTTCCCTTCATGGTAAATTCGGCCTTCATCTTTATGATACAGGCCATAGACTACTTTCATCAGCGTCGATTTTCCGGCGCCATTTTCGCCCAGCAAGGCATGTACTTCACCGGCGTAAACTTTTAAATCGACGTGGTCATTCGCAATCGCTCCGGGGAACTTCTTGACGATTCCCTGCAGGTCAAGCACCACTTCATGGTTCCCCACTTGAGGAGATACAGTATTTGGCTGTGCCATGTTACCCCTCCTCATTGAACGACTTACCGCTCGCAGCCGGGCCATGCGCGTTGCGCATGAACAAGACCAAGGCCAACAAAGTGAGACCATATGGCAACATCATTAGAAGTTGATAGGGCACCTGAACACCGTAGGCCTGAAGACGGATTTGAAAGGCATCGCCGGCCCCGAAAAGAATCGTGCCAAGGAAGATGCCGATAGGGTTCCAGCGACCAAAGATAATCGCCGCGAAGGCGATAAAACCACGCCCAGCAGATAAGTTTTCCTGGAAGGCATTCAAGCCCGAAGCGCTGACCAATGCCGAGCCGCTCATACCAGCGATTGCTCCGCTGAGCAGCACCGCCAGATAGCGCACGCGGTTGACGTTTACGCCTACCGTGCTGGCTGCCAAGGGGTGCTCGCCCACCGAACGCAAGGTAAGCCCCCAGGAAGTCTTATATAGAATGAACCACTCTATCGGGATAAGCAGCAGAGATAGGTAAATGAGGATGTTGTGCTGGAAGAAAGCGATGCCCACGTAAGGCAATTTACTCAGAATAGGGATATTGAGCGGATTAAACCCCGGGGAGGGTAAGAAAGCCTGGTTGAGGTACATCAGGCGGAACCCCAAGGCAGTGACTGCCAGCGCGAACAGGTTCAACGCCACCGCGCTGACGATCTGGTCGCTGCGCAGGGTGATGGAAAAAAATGCGTGGATCAACCCAATCAACAGGCCAGCGATCGCCGCAGCCAACAATCCGTACCACGGGCTGCCGAACTGCTGGGAGGCCGCATAAGCGACGAATGCCCCAATCAGCATCATAGCTTCGAGGGCCATGTTTAAGACCCCCGAAAGCTCGCTGATCAGACCACCTAGGGCAGCCAGCAGCAGAGGCGCGGTAGCGATCAAGGTCGCGCTGATAAACTGTGGAGCCACCAGAATGATCAGGATGCTCTGCAGGACGCCCATGTTAGCCTGGCCGCTGGTCTGTAGTAACACCACCAACAGGGCCATAAGACCGATACCAATGAGCGTATTTCTAAATGCGCGCCTGGCAAGGATTTTTTTCAAGTTCACCATTTTCGCTCTTCTCCTTGCATCCTATGGGCAATTTGAACAATGCGCGGCGACGATGCCGCCAGCACGGCCAGAATGGCCAGCACCCGGACCAAGTCGACCAACTGGGCCGGCATCTGGACGATCGCCTCCATGGCAATTGCCCCAGTCTGCAGGCCGCCGAAGAACAACGCCGACATTCCAACAATGAAAGGTTGGAAACCACCGAGCAGAGCCACAGCAATGGCATCGTAACCGGTATTGGGTGCGAAATCGGCTATCAGGCGCGTCTGGTAGCCCAAGATCTCGCCGGCGCCAGCCAGACCTGCCAATGCCCCACTGATGAAGAAGGTCAGCACGAAGATGCGGTTCGCTTGAATGCCTGCATGACGCGCAGCAACCGGGTTTTTCCCAACAATCAGCACCCGCTGGCCAAGAGTGGTAAAACGCATCACGATGTAAATGATGACCATCGCCACCAGGGCAATTACGAGGCCCAGATGCAGCTGGGTTTGGGGGATCAGCTTGGGGTACATCGTGTTAGGGACTACCGGCCAGGAAGTGGGCGCACCCTCATGCCCGCCGGAACGGATTGGCCCGGAGATCATATATTCGACAAGGTAAATTCCCACATAGTTCAAGAGGATTGTGGAAATGATTTCGTTAGCGCCGTAATAAATCTTAATCATTGCGGGAATATACGCCCAGATACCACCGGCGATAAAAGCCGCCAGGGTCGCCAAGAGCATATGCAGCCACCCGGGCAGCCCTGGGAATTGGCCGGCCACTAAGATCGCCCCCAGCGCGCCAAGATACATTTGACCAACCGCACCGATATTGAAAGCTCCCGCTTGAAAAGCAAACGCAATACCCAAACCGCACAATAGCAGCGGTATCGCAGAGGTTAGTGTAGATGAGGTCTGCATCAGGTTACCAAAAGAACCTTGCCAGAGGGTAGCATATGCCTGGATGGGGTCGAACCCCATCAGGCGCATAATCACCGCCCCGATCAGCATGGCGATAGCGACTGAAAGCAGTGGCAGCCCAACGCTTGCAAAGGGCAGGCTGAATCTCGCCTTCAACTTTTCTGGCTTAATGGTTTCGCTCGTACCTTCTGACATACATCTTCTCCTATTAGCTCATATCCTGTGACCGCCAGTTTGGCGTGCCCGCCAGATTCAGCCGGAAAACTTCTTCCGGCGCCATGCCAGCTTTCTCCTACCACTTTTCCGAAACCCGCGTCAATAAAATGTATCAAAAAGGGGTGCGAGGCCTCGGCCCCGCACCCCTTTTGAAAGAAGAACGCTTACTGGTTGAACGTTACGCCGATGTTGAGCTTACCAGCCAGGTAATCCTGGACCGCCTGATTCACCTTATCCTGAACATCCTGGGGAACGAAGTTGCCCCATTTGCCCAGATACTGGGTGCCTTCCGCAAAGCCGCTGACAAAGGTCGTGTTGCCTTTCAGCGTGCCAGCCTGGAACTGCTTAGCAACGCTGAGGTAAACTTTCGGAACGTCCTGGACGCCACTAGTGATCACGGTATCAGGGCCTAGCGAGTTAGCATCGGTGCTCCAGCCGCCGATGATCTTGATGCCCTTGGATTGAGCCAGCTTGACCGCCGGAGGCGTGAAAGCGTTGCCGATAATGATCAGGATATCGTCGCCGCGATCAATCTCGGCCTGGGTAACTTGCTGGCCCTTAACAATGTCGTTCCAGTCGCCGACGTAGGCTACGTCTACGAGCGCATTGGGGTTGACTGCCTTAGCGCCGACTTTGATCTCGTCCGAATCGGCGTTGTTGGTGGGGGAGTCCTCAGCAGAGACGATACCGATCTTGTTGTTCTTGGTCATCAAGCCAGCTGCCATACCGGTAAAGTAACCCAACTCGCCGTACTTGAAATTGGTACCGACAATGTTATTGCCAGCAGTGGTCGCGTTAATCTGGACGAACATGATGTTGGGGAAGTCTGGAGCAACGGCCTTGAGGGAATCACCCCATTCATAACCATGGGCAAAGATGAGTTGATAGCCCTGTTGCGCGTACTGGCGCAGGACGTTCTGCTGCTGGGCAACCGTGACGTTTTCGGAATACGCGTAATCCCAGCCCAGGCTGGCTTTGATGCCCTGGACGCCGTGCAGACCGTCCTCGTTCCAACCCTGGTCATTGACAGGGCCAGAAGTGACCATCGCCACTTTGATCTGCTGGCCAGAAGTGGTGGTAGCCGGAGCCGCAGCCCCGGCGGCTGTCGTCGCGGCCGCAGTAGGCAAGACAGCCATAGTGCTCGCCGTTTCGACAACCTGCGTGGGTTGAGCAGGTACTTCGGTCGCCGAGGGCGTAGCAGCAACAGGCGCACACGACACTAATAGTGCCAAGAGCGCCATTACGCCAAGTATATTAAAAAACAAATTCGTGGTTTTCATTTGTTTCTCCATTTATTACATTTTTTTAATTGGCATTATCAAGTATTATTTGCCGAAACGAAATAGTATTTTTCACGTTTGCTTTCATCATCGACTTGATATCTTAGCGAGCACCTCCATTGTAAAAGACTCATTTCCACATATATATAATGATCAGCTGCTGCCTAACTCGCCGATCAATATGCTCTGGATCACGCCCACCTTGAATCTCGATGTGGGATTAAGCAGATTTGTCATTGTCAAGGCATCATGAGAAAATTCAATCAGCCATTGCATATGCAGTGTTCTCAGCTTTTGCGATGTGTAATTCCTGAAGAATGGTTCAACTCGCCCCCCGCAAACCGTCTGGAAATCGAAGACCAAATCGTAGGAGCTTTGGTGTGCGCTGTTCATTCCTGATTCATCATTTAAGCGAAGATTTATTCAATCCAAAATGCAGTGATTCTTGCATAAATTGACTATACAAAAATAATTCAAATTTCATAAATGAACCTTTATTTGTGGGCTATATCATATTGTTTTAGCGTACAAGCGTCAAGTGCCATTTGACACATTTCCAGGTATTACACGTTTCATTCTGCGAAACAGCCGGAAACTGAATGCTTAACTTAAGAAAGAGATATTAAACACACTCAAGTATTTTTCAGCTAAGGATAACATCGTTCCAAACAAGGCAGTACAAGCGATCCAAACCCTTGAGTTCCTAAAACATTTCTTCTCTCCTGTTGAAGCCTATAGCTGATAAAAGCATTCATAAGATGTGTTGTCTATTGCCTTTTTGGAATGATTAAAACCTTGAGTTCCGTAACGAATATGGTTAGTTCTCTGTGCGTGACAGACGCAATTCGTGGACATTTCCTGAATAATAAAGCGTTGACCTAAATGGTTATCTGACCTTAGACGCAGAACGGTGTATTATTATAGAAGGAGATCCGTTCCAGAGCACCGGACAAAGTATCCATGAAGATAAGTAGACACGGCAGGGAACCCCCTTAACAAGCCGAAGGTTGCGTATAACCGCATACATCCTTTGGTTTTTGATTCCGCCGGGACTACCAAACAATCCGTTTTTCACTTACACTTATCGCTATCGCAAAAAGGAATTGGATATCCTAAATAAAGACAAGGAGTTAAGATGAGCTCACAACGCCTCGCGGTCGTGCAAGCTGGATCCACCCTGTTCAATACTCCGAAAACGCTAGAGCGGATGCAAACGCATTGCGAAGAACTCCATCGTTTGGGAGTCCAGTTGGCCGTGTTTCCGGAAGCCTATATTGGTGGCTATCCCAAAGGATTGGATTTCGGTGCGCGCGTGGGGACGCGTTCGGCCAAGGGACGTGAAGATTACCAGCGGTATTGGTCGGCTTCGATTGAAGTACCCGGTCCCGAGGTTCAGCAGATCAGCGCCATGGCTAAACAAGTCGACGCTTATATGGTGGTGGGTGTGATCGAACGCGACGGTTCGACTCTTTACTGCACTGCGCTCTTCTTTGATCCCCAAGGTACGTTATTAGGCAAACATCGCAAGCTCATGCCGACCGCCAGTGAACGTCTGATCTGGGGGATGGGAGATGGATCGACCATGCCTGTGCTTGATACGCCGATCGGAAAAATGGGAGCGGCTATTTGTTGGGAAAACTATATGCCCTCCTTGCGCATGTCCATGTACTCAAAAGGGATCCAACTGTGGTGCGCACCGACCGTGGACGAACGCGAGATTTGGCAAGCCTCCATGCGCCATATCGCCTATGAAGGACGCTGCTTTGTTTTGAGCGCATGTCAATATCTGAAACGCTCGGATTGTCCTGAAGAATATGATTGCATTCAAGGCAACGCACCGGATACTGAACTGATCCGGGGCGGCAGTGTGATCGTAAACCCGCTCGGAGAAGTTCTTGCGGGACCGGTCTATGGCCGCGAACTCATCCTGACCGCCGATATCGATCTGATGGATACCGTCCGCGGCAAATATGATCTCGATGTGATCGGTCATTACGCTCGTCCCGAAGTCTTCTCGTTGATCGTGGACGAAAAAGAAAAGCGTTCTGTGAGCCATTTTTGATTCGAAGAAATGTTTTTGATGGAAAATGATCTGAAAACAAAACTTGATACGCGTCGAATTGTGATTTTTCTCGGCTTGTCGTTTGGCATTGCTTGGCTGACTGCGCTCGTGATCTTTCTTACCGGAGGAATAGCGAACAGCCCTCGCATCGGTGGAATTTTGAGTCTTGCGCTGGCCTTGATGGCAGTTCCTTATATGTGGGCACCCGCTATCGCCAATATCCTGACACGCCTGCTCACCCGCGAAGGTTGGAGAGATACAGGAATCCGTCCACACTTTCAAAAAGGTTGGCCATATGGGTTGATGGCCTGGGTGCTTCCAGCGCTGATGACGATCTTCGGTGCAATTCTCTTCTTTGCATTGTTTCCAGGATTTTTTGATCCGAGTTTGTCACTCATTCAGAAGAGCTTGATGGGCGCTCCGGTTCCTGCTTTCCTTTCCCCTTGGATGATCGCGGTTATAGAAGCTGTTGCCGGAATCTTAATCTCTCCGATGGTCAACGGTTGGGCTACCTTCGGTGAGGAATTTGGTTGGCGCGCTTATCTCTTACCGAAGCTCATGCCTTTGGGTTGGCGAAAGGCCATGCTTTTGATAGGTTTGATCTGGGGAGTATGGCACTGGCCTCTCATCTTTATGGGTTATGAATATGGGTTTCAATATCCAGGCTTTCCATGGCTGGGTCCTATCCTGTTTCTTTGGATCACTTTCTGCTTTGGCGTTTTCCTGTCCTGGGTCACGCTGCGCTCAGGAAGTATTTGGCCAGCCGTAATCGGCCATGCTGCGATCAACGGAATTGCAGCTCTATCTGTCTTAGCAGTGAAAGGTTCGCCGGATCCATTGCTTGGACCGCTTCCGGTTGGGATCATCGGCTCGTTGGGTTATGCAGTGATCGCGCTAACCTTATTCTTTTGGCCAGGTTCTAATTCGGTACACTGAATATTCTTGAGCCAATGAGTTTATAAGCCAGCATAAAAGGAGAAAGGAACCTGTTTCAAAAAATCATTATGCGATGATAATTCTTGTGGTTAATTAAGAACTGATGCTCCATTTCTTTCTTGGTATAGGCTGGTTCTTCAAATTGCAGAATTACTCTCTCTGAACAAAGAGGATGTTGATGTCTTTACAGGGTCAGTAATCATTCGTTCAGGGAAGGAGAGAAAGCCAAGAAATGTTTATCTCGGAGATAAATCCAGATCCATTCTTCGGAGGTATCTGAAGAGAAGGCGAGATTATAAGCCGGCTCTCTGGATTATTAAATCTGCAACTCGGTTGAAACAGAGCGGCTTGCAGATGATGCTACGAAGACGGTCAGCATCAGCAAATATATCGGCTCCATCTCCGCATGATTTTCGTCGGGCATTTGCGCTCGAACGATGGCGAGCTAGCGTGGATATTCTGATGATCTCTAAATTGATGGGCCACACCTCTTTGCAAGTTTTGAATCGTTACTTAAAACAAGCTGGTGAAGACTTGGAACGCGCAGCAAAAATGAGTTCGCCGGTCGACCGCAATTTTTAAGTCTGAACGATAAAAGCAAAACTTGTTGGTGAAATAATGATCGCCTAATAATATTTCAAAAAAATAGATTGGTTAGATGAGATCAATCCAACATTTGCTAGGAAAAAAACTTCCTCGATTGTGGCTCTGACTCATAGGCCTTGGTCGTGAGTTCAAATCTCACCCTCGGCACTCAAGACCATCGTAAGATGGTCTTTTCATTATTAAATCTGACCGTCGCTGACGTTTTTTTGTTTGAGTTTAGATGTGATATGGAATGATCAGGATCATCGTGCTTAACATATAGATGGATGCGTATTTATAAAGGCGTAGATTGGTTTGATCGGAAGGGTCGAAGACAACGGTTGCCGCAAGAAAAAGCAGGACCGCGCTGAGCACGATGATCAATGCCAGAATTCCTTCGGCAACACCGATCCAGATCGCGGCCACGCTCATGGCAAGCGCTGCAATGATGCTCGAGGTTGCGATGGCGACACGAGTGAATTGATTTCCGTATGTGGACGGAAATGTGGGAACGCCTGCGTTTTTATAATCTTCGAAGAACTTCAAACTAAAGGTCAGCGTATGAGTCGGGATCCAGAACAAGATTGCCGCCGCGAGAAGAATGCCAATCGGGTCAATCTTGCCGATAGCTAGCACGCGTCCCGAAAGAACCGGCATCGCTCCTGAAATTCCGCCCCACACGATGGCCCAGCATGTGCGCCGTTTGAGCCACATGCTGTAAATCACGACATCAAAAAATAATCCAGCGAAGACCACCAACCCATAAAGAAGATTCACCCAAAAGGCCCAGCCGATTCCAATAATGGAAATGGTCAATCCAAGCCGCAGGACTTCATTCGGCGTTACCTGTCCGGCCGAGGTCGGACGTTTGTGCGTGCGTTTCATCTTCGCGTCGATATCGCGATCCCACCACATGTTTAGGATGGTCGAGCCGCTGATCGCAAGAAATAAACTTGGGATCATTTGCAAAAAACTATTCCAATGAACTGAGGCGTGTGCGCTCAAATAACCTGCCATGCCGGTCATCAATAGCAAACCGGTTTGCAAGGATTTGATCAGAGGCCAGTAGAGGCGGAATTTTGTTGCGATGGTTTTCATCGAATGCTCCTTTAAGAATGCACACCAAAGTTCAAAGAAATAAACTGGGGCAAGTATACATGTTTCCGCCTGTGCCTGTCCATGCACTTAACATTTGCTCATGATGGATTTCTAAAATGAGCCCTTATCCCGCCTTAACAAATCATTCGGTGTCTCACGACGGACGATCTCATTGGCGTAGCCTTCCTCGAGCGATAACACTGCCGGACGCCGCGCACCATTGTAATTGGATGACATGCTCAAATGATAAGCGCCGCTGACAGGAATTGCAATCAATTCATTTTCCCCAACTTGCGGCATGAGCAGGTCTTCGATAAGGACATCGCCTGACTCACAATATGGTCCTGCAATGGAAACCTTCTCGTTCATTTCCCGACCGAGACCGGATACGGGTAAACAAGAATATCTCGCACTGTATAACGCATGCCGCGGATTATCCGCCATGCCGCCGTTGGTTAGGATCCATGTTCGTTTGCCGCGTCGTTTCACCGCACCAACTCGATAAATTGCAACTCCGGCGCGCGCGATCAGGCTTCGGCCCGGCTCAAGGTGAAGATGAGGAAGCGATAAGCCGCGTGCTCCGCATCCTTCGATCACGGCTTCAGCCACGCCGTGCACATAATCGTCGATCTCAGGCTGGGGCAGTTCATCTTCGTGATACGCCACTCCCCATCCGCCGCCGGGACAAAGATGCCATTCATCCTTAAAGCCAATTTGTTTAGATAAATCCAACGCCAACTCAATCGCCGGAATCAGCGGCTCGGGGTTGCGGAAGTTGGAGCCTTGATGAAAATGAATCCCTCTCAGTGGCAAATTGTTTTGATTGCAAAGCGCGGCGGCTTCGATGATTTCCTCACGCGTCATTCCGAATTTACTATCTTGCTGACCAGTCTGCGTGTGGACATGATGGGTGATTACTGCCATGCCGGGTTGGAGACGAAGCCAAAGATTTGGAAATGGAGGTTGGAAAATGGAGAATAGTCTTGCGATGTGACGAAGTTCAAAAAGATTATCGACGACGATTGTGCCTGCGCGCCTTATGGCAGTTTCCAAATCTGAGGCTGATTTATTTACTCCATGCACAAGGATATTTTCACGTTGTACCTCGCCGGCGACCGCGACGGCAATCTCGCCCTCGCCGGTGCAGTCAAGCCATAAACGATGATATTGAGTCCATTGTGCGATGGCCTTGCAGAGGAAAGCTTTGCCCGCATACGTGATATTCGACGCGGCGGAATAATACGTTTTCAACGCGCCTTGATAAGCGGCAACGGACGCGTCCATAGTGGCGCGATCATAAATATATAACGGAGTCCCGTATTGGTCGGCGAGGGAAGCGAGATTGTATCCCGCAATGGTCAGGGAGTCGTTTCGAATGCGAGTCGAATCTGGGAACAGTGCCAGCCGGTCAGAGATCAGGAACGGCGCGGATTTATTGATTGCCAAAGAATAGATTCCACCAAATTTGCCAGTTTGGCATGGGAGTTGGCGAAGGAGTGGGTTCAGACTGTTGAACGGGCGCGCCGTCAGGCTTGCCAACCGGTATCACGGATTGGTCGCCGGGTTGAGCATAGTGTCCCTCTTGACGCGCCCAATCCTGCACTGCTTGATCTGATGCGGCATACGTCGCTTGGGCTTGTAATGCCGTATAGGTTTGCATCCCTTGAGTGGCTTGGGTCTGGAGAACACCGTCTTGTTTTTGGAGTCGGTTCAAATCTTCCAACCGATTGTTGAAACCCATGATGACCAGGATCAGGAATAAGATCCCGGCAAACATAGCGATGCGGCGTAGATTGATGGGAGAACGATTCATGGTGGCTTTATCTTACCCGTTGTTGGGAAGGTTGGCAAGAATGCAACCTTCTGTTACAATCAGCCCCCGTTGAGCGTAGTACCCTTCGCACAACGAAAATCTTTAGCCAGAAAGGGCTTGAATGAAATGAAAGTCTTGTTGATCAAGGACGTTTACAAACTGGGCCGCGCCGGGGATGTAAAGAAAGTCGCGGACGGCTATGGCCGTAACTTTTTGCTGATGCACGGAATGGCTGTCTTAGCCACGCCCGGTGCGATGACGACCGCCGAGAAAATCCGCAAACAGGCGGAGGTTAAGCGGACTGTGCTTAACACGGAACTCAAAGATCTTGCCGATCATATCAACGGTATCACGCTGACGTTTTCCGCCAAGGCCGGTGAAACAGGCAAACTGTACGGATCGATCACCACACAAGATATTGCCAAGGCAATCGAGGAACAGACGCGTTACGAAGTCAAGCGCCAGCAGATTGACATGCAGCCCATCCGCGAAGCGGGCGAATTCAAGGCACATGTCCGCTTGACGATTGATCTGATCCCGGAGATCAAAGTCATCGTTCACCGCGAAGGGGAAACGGCAGAGAGCGAAGCGGATGCCAACGCGCAAAAAGCTGAAGAGAAACCGAAGCGGGCACCGCGCGACAGAAAGAAGGCCGAAGAGACGAAGCCAGCCGATGAGGCCGCGCCTAAAGAGTAAGAGTTGCAATCAATTGAGAAATTCATCACCGGCTTAGAATGAGCCGGTGATGTTGTGTTAAAATAGAAATCTGATTTTTTGGAATATCATGGCTGAACCTATCGGATCAACACTCAAACAAAGGCGGGAAGCGCGGCATCTATCCATAGCGCAGGTTGCTGAGCAAACGCGGATTCGCCCGCATTATCTGCAAGCGCTCGAGAACGATGATTTTTCCGCGATTCCATCCATGGCGCAGGCGCGCGGATTTTTGCGCAACTACTCCGAATTTCTTGGTTTGAATTTGGATGACTTATCTTCTTCGGTGCGTCCCGCAGAATCGCAGTTACCAACTACAGCAATCGCTTCGCCTGCTGAACCTTTATCGGCTCCGGCTCCATCGAATTCATCTGCATCTGATTCTCAACCGCGCCCAAGTTTCTTTGACAGCTTGCGTGATCGCTTCGCGCGGCGCCCATCTGCTGAAGCTGCGACTCCTGAAGCTCAACCTGCCGTTCCATCGACATTGGAGCCAGAGCCTGAAGTGTTCGTTCCGGTTCGCACTCATGAAGAATTGCCCGCGGCGCCCGAAGAAACCAGCCAGCCAGAACTGGAACCTGTGGTTGAATCTGAGCCAATCGCAAAGCCCGCGCGCGTTCGGAAAACTTCCAGCAAAAAGACATCCACTAAAAAGCCGGAGAGAACCAAGGCAAAGACAACGAAATCATCCAAGACGGGCGCAGGCAGAGACGCGCGCGTAAAAAAAAAGATAATGAAGTTGCCGTAGAGGAAAATAAGCTAGAAGAAGAAAATATCGTTGAAGAACCAGCTTTGCCCGAAGCGCGACTCCTCGCCGCACAAGTTGAGTTCCTCTCTTCCGCACCGCCGACTGGGGAAACCGAAACACAAGCCAGTCAGGCCATCGCCTCAAACGAAAATCCGCAAGGCGAAGCCTCTGTTCTCGAAGAGGCTCCACAAGTAAGTATTGAAAACGGAGTTCAGCCTGCCGCGCCTATAGAAATGAAAGCTCATATCGCGGTTTGGCGTGCCGCGCTTTCAGCGAGGATATTAAGATTCAGGGAATCATTGAACCAGGTTAGAGTTAAGAAGAAGCGGGGAAAGAATCAAGTACAGATACTCAGCCAGAAATGATTGAGTCAAATGTTAAAGAATTCAATCCGCCGGTCCGATCTATCAACTCGTCGCAATCGTCCCAGGAGATTTTTAACGATCTGGGTCAGCAATTGAGACAACGCCGCGAAATGCTCAGCCTGACCATTGAAGAAGTGGAACGGCACATCCATGTACGCGCCACATTTCTGAGTGCATTGGAGCGCGGAGCGCTGGAGGAATTGCCGTCAGCAGTGCAGACGCGCGGAATTTTTTCCAACTACGCCAGCTTTTTGGATCTTGACTCTGATTTGCTTATGTTGCGCTTTGCGGATGGCTTGCAGGCACGTCATCGCGAACGGCATCCACAAAAGCCAATGCGAGGCAGGCCGATCAAAGTCAATGAAAAGGTTCCGCCCTTGAGTTCGTTTGTCGCCGGCGATTTGTTGATTGGCGGGGGCATGATCATCCTCCTGATTCTTTTTACGATTTGGGGCGTGAGCCGCGTGGTGGTGATGCATTCCCAATTCTATCCACAGGTGACCGCGCCTGAAATCTCTAATGTTCTGGTAGTGACCTTTCAGCCTACGGTCCCTCAAGCTCAGGGAGTGACTCTGATCCCCGTACAGGATACTCCTTCGACGGCCACGCCTGCCGCAACATCCAGCACTGCCACCTTGCCTGCGAATGTAAATGTAGAACTTAATGTTGTGTCAGTCGAGCGCACGTATGTGCGCATCACTGTGGATGGAAAAGTTCAATTCGATGGGGAGGCCGTTCCAGGCACGGCCTATCCGTATGAAGCAAAAAACCAAGTGGAGATTCTGGTCGGTAGCGCCTCGGCGCTTTCCATTACATATAACGGCCACGACCTCGGCTTGATGGGCAACTTTGGTCAAGTGGTTGATAATATTTATACGGCACAAGGCGTCATGACTCCAACAGCCACACCCCTGCCTACGGGCACCGCGACTCCTCGTTTCTCGCCCACACCAACCATCACGCCATCTTTAACGCCGACTACTGGAGAATAATGAGTTCAAAAACTTTTCATTTAGTGTCTTTAGGTTGTGCAAAAAATACGGTTGATTCCGATTCGATGGCTCAATTATTGTTGCGCGATGGCTATCGTGCGGTCAATAAGCCTGAGCAGGCGAGTGTGTTGATTGTCAATACCTGCGGCTTTATCGGTCCGGCCAAACAAGAATCCATTAACACTTTGCGTGAGTTGGCGGAAGCCAAACGTAACGGCCAGCTTTTGATAGCCGCGGGATGTTTGACTCAACGTTACGGTGCGGAAGTCGCACAACAAGTTCACGGAATTGATGGCATTCTTGGCACGCGCCGCTGGATGGACATTGTGCAAGTCGTGCGTGAATTGCGCCAGGGACCACATCCTGAGACGCTTTATCATTTGCCGACAGATGCCGCCACTGTCGGGACCGACCCTGAAAGGGCGCAGGGCGTTGAAGCGGGCGTCGTTCGAGCGAGCGTTGCCGGTGCTTCGGCTTATCTCAAAATCGCCGATGGATGCCGGCGTCCCTGCGCCTTCTGCGCTATTCCGTTGATCAAAGGGACGGCGGTCAGTCGTCCGATGGAGATGATCCTTGACGAGGCGCGTCGTCTGCGTGAGCGCGGCGTGCGCGAACTGATTCTCATCGCACAAGACACCACGGATTATGGTCACGATCTTGGAATGAAGGACGGGCTTGCGATTCTGCTGGAGCAATTAACGGATATTGTTCCAGAGATGGATTGGCTCCGCATCATGTACGCCTATCCCGGCTATGTCACTGACCGCCTGATTGAGGTCATGTCCACACGCAAACAAGTGTTACCGTATCTCGATATGCCGCTCCAACATGCTCATCCAAAAACGTTATATCGCATGAAACGTCCATCGAATATCGAATGGGTGCATAAAACGTTGGGCAAGATGCACGCCTCCATTCCCAATCTGGCGATCCGCACCACGTTCATCGTGGGTTATCCCGGTGAGACCGAAGAGGAATTTCAAGCTTTGCTTGATTTCGTAAAAGAGATTCGTTTCGACCGCGTCGGCACGTTTCAATTTTCCTTCGAGCCGGGGACAACCTCCGAGCCGCTCGGCGACCCGGTTCCGGCTGAGGTCAAACAGGAGCGTTATGAGCGTCTGATGGAACTTCAACAGTCCATCTCGCTTCAAATCAATCAATCCTATGTGGGTAAGACTTTGGATGTTTTGATCGAGGGCTACGATAACGGAATCTCAATTGGACGCTCGTATCGCGACGCGCCTGAAATTGACGGCATGGTGTTGGTTGAAGCAAAAGCAAAGGTGGGTGAGATTGTTCCGGTCAAAATCACCGGAGCGATGGCATATGATTTGACTGCGGTACCGATTCCGCAGCTGATTCAAATTTAGTATTTATGCGCCTCGCATGAACGCTGTGGCGCCAAGGATCAGTATCGCCAGAATTAAATTGGCGCGCAAAAGCCAGGCTGCGCGGCCTTGTAATTTCACTACCTCGTCCTGGCTTGCTTTATCTTTTCTCAACAGAAGGCGCCGAATGGTTGGAAAGACATCCCAAGTCTGCACGGCACTGACCACGATCAGCGCCACTACCAGAATGTGTTTAACCAAAATGGCAATCGTCCATTGATTGCTTACGGAAAGAAAACCGTTGTAATGAACATTGACGCTCATCTGAAACAAGCCCGTTACGATCAATAGACTTAAGCTGAACCATATTGCGGGTTCCATCCGCTTTTGGATGGCGGCAATCAGATTCAACTCATCCAACGGGTTGAGAGTCCGCGCGGCGGGTAGGACAATGATCGAAGCCGCGACCAAACTCCCCACCAAAGTAACCGCGGACAGGAAATGTATCCAAAACGTTAAGACAAGAGCCCAATCAGGAATGGCAGGCATTTGTTAAGGTGTAGGCGCGACAGGTGCAGCGGGTGCAGCAGCAGTTGGCGGATAGCATTTAATGTATGCCTGGGTGAAATTCCTTGACGCTGTTTGATCCATATTCCCGATGGCCTGTGCTGCCTGGTATTGTTTGACCGCATCGCAATCCCTCCCCTCAGCGAAAAGCTGATCGCCATATCGCTCTGCTGCGATTTGATAACGCTGGGAGGCGGACATTGTGCCATCCCACATCGCCGGATAAGCAGCATAAACCTGTGCCAGTTCGTTGGCGGCTGTGGCCCAGTCCACCTGCCAGAAGCTGGCCGCGTCAATGTAAAGCTCTGCCCCATCGTACAAGGACTTGGCGTCATGATCCAGCGGAGCAAAGCGCGAGGCCAGGTCTAATTCATAAACGCCGCCTTCGAGGTTTCCCTGTTTCTGGATTAAATCCATGCCGTAGTTGCGAAGCGCAAAATAATACATGCCGTCCACTTGGGAGGTATTAAAGGATGGATCCTTCTTGCGAAGCTGATCCAATTCCGTGAGAGCATCAGCCCAATTGCTGGCGGCGATCAATTGCTGAACGGTCGCAAACATCGCCTGTTGGTCGCGCACATCGGGGGTCGGCGTAAGGGTCGGCGTGGCGGTTGCGGTTGGAATGCTCATGATAATGAGCAGCTTGGTCATTTCAGTCTGCGCACCCGGGAAAGATGGATCGTTCTGTATGATGAAGTTGAGACGCTGTTTCGCATCATCATAATTTTTGAACTGCTCATCCACCAATGCGCGTTGGAATTGATCCATCAATTGTTGATTAATTAATTGCGTCTTGGCCTGGACTCGGGTGGTGATTGCGCTTTCATAGCCACCAAATCCGGCCAACGCCAGTAATACGATTACGCCGAGGACGCCAATCAAAATGGAGCGCCAGCGCGAGGCCTTCTTGACAGGTTTGAGGGGTTGAGTGTTTTCAATGCTTTCAGACATGGCGATTATTATACTCTACAGCATTTGGGCTTTCGCTATTCTCATCCATTCCTAACTTCAAGAATAAGCGGACTTCCTTATTGACGATAACCAGCGCGATGATCGTGCCGGCGATCATTCCAAGAATGGCCGTAATCACCGCTCCGCCTGGAAGCATCACGGCCAGACCGTAGGCCGCGCCGCCGCCAAACAAAGCGGCAGCCAGCCCTTTGAGTAATGAACCGTCAATCTTGATTGATTCTTTCATGCGGCGGCTGAGGATGATCAGCATCACGACGGCTTCAACGGTCAATGAAATTTCAGCAAAGGCGATTGCCGGTGCGCCGATTGATTCGAAGAAGAGCAACGTGGAAATGCCGATGGCTAGATAAACAACCAATCGCACAACAATCGTGGCCAGCGGAATCAACGCTTCCTTGCGCGCATACAGGGCGCGCGCCGCAATTTCCTGAATGGCATAACCGCAGAGCGTCAGCATATAGACGCGGGCAGTGGCGGTGAGCAAGTTTGCGCCCGCTTCGTCAAGATGGAATGCCGCCCGTATTAAAGGATGCATTCCGGCAGCCATGATCGCACCGGCGGGCAGAGTTAACACGATCAAAACCTGAAGGGCTTTCTCAATCGTTTGGCGGAATCCGTTCCAGTCGGCGCGCGCCGCGAACTCTGAAAGAGTCGGCAGGATGGCGGTCGCAATCGCTGTTCCGAGCAACGTTTCAGGAACCTGCATGATCATCCAGCCGTTGGTAATGGCCGAGAACGCGCCGGTTTGTCCGAACCGTGAGGCGAGATTGGCGCGCGCCATGAACATCAACTGCACGCCGAGCACCGTCAATAAGCGCGGCCAGAGCACTTTGAACATTTCGACCAAGGCCGGATCGCGAAGATCGAGCGAGGCGGTCCAACGGAATCCATACCGGATGAGGCCGGGAATTTGAATGGCGAGATGCAAGGCCGCGCCAAGGATCACGCCATAGACCAGTCCATATACGCCGAGGCCAAAGGCTGGAATTGTGATTCGCCCGATTGAATACGAATGGCTGGGCGCTAAAATCGCCGCACCGAAAATTTGCCCGACGTTATACATGATCGGAGCCAGGGCTGGAAGGAAGAAATGCTGGTTGGCCTGCAAGGCTGCGATGACCAGGCCGCTGATCGAAAAGATGAATGTACCGATCAGATCAATGCGCATCAATCCCGCAGTGAATAGTTGCTGTTGCGCGCTGAGGCCGGGCGCGATCCAGAATCGAACGATGGGTAAAGCGAACAAGGCGGCCAGCGCCGCGCCGATGCCGGTCACGAGAAAAGCAAGATTGGCAACGCGTGAAAATAAATTCCATGCGGATTCGCGCCCGCGTAAAGTCAGGGTTTGAGTCAAGACGGGGATCATCGCCATTGCTAATGCACTGCCTGAAAAGATTGCTACTTCCCAGCTTGGCAGGAGGTCAGCGAAATAGAAAGAGTCCAATTGGGAAGAGAGTTGGAATTGACGCAGGATGATGATCGTGCGCGCAAAAGCCAGCAGTTTATCGAGCGTGAAGAAGAATCCGAGCAGGAGTGAGACGCGGGTGAGAAACGATAATTTCTTCATGAGCAATATTTAACCATGTTATGTTTGTCATTGCGAGTGACGCAAAGCGTCACGTGGCAATCTCCTGTTCTTATGCAATTAATTGTTTGAAGTTATTGAGATTGCTTCGTCGCTGCTCTGCAGCTCCTCGCCATGACATTCTGTTGAATCTAAAACGTGGATTTGTATTGTCCGCCGTCAACGGGCAGCATCACGCCGGTGAGATAGGATGCGGCGGGCGAGAGCAGGAAGACCGCCGCGTTGGCGAATTCCTCCGGTCGGCCAATGCGCCCGAAAACACTTTTCTGCGCGTCGATGGCGAGTTCCTGTTCGAGCGTGGTGCCATTCTTTTGGGCGCGGAACGTTGCCAGTTCACGGATGCGATCCGTTTCAATCGTAGCTGGCAAAATCGAATTGAATCGAATGCCTTCACTGCCGAGTTCGAGCGCCAGGCTCTTGGTCAAGCCGATCGTGGCGAGCCGCACGCTGTTCGACAGAACCAGATTGGGCAACGGCTGCTTCACCGAATATGATGTCATCGTCAACACGCTGGCCGCTTTTGATTTTCGCAAATGAGGCAGCGCGGCATGGATGAGCCGCACGTGGCTCATGAAAGAAAGATTGACCGCTTTCTCCCACGTGGCTTCATCGAACGAATCGAACGCGCCTGCCGGAGGTCCGCCCGCGTTGGTGACGAGCAGATCGAGTCCGCCAAGAAACTTGCCGGCCTGCTCGATGATTTTTTCCGGCAGGGCTGGATCGCTCACGTCTCCCGCGACGCCGGTCACGGACGCGCCGGTTTCTTTGACAATCTTCTCCGCCGCGGCTTTGACCTTCGACTCATCGCGTCCATTGATAACAACCCTGCATCCTTCTTTTGCAAGAAGCAACGCGGTTGCATAACCGAGTCCGCGTGAGGCGCCCATGACCAGTGCACGTTTATCTTTCAATCCTAAATCCATATTGTCTCCTGTAGGGGCGGATGGAATCCGCCCAGGGCGAACGCCGTTCGCCCCTACGAAATGATTTCGATCTTTTCATCAATCACTTGACCGTCTTCCCAATTCGCATGAACCCATTTTGCCACAGATTGCAAAGATTGTTGCAGATGCGCCGAATTGTTTCCAATCATCGCACAACCAATGATGGCTTCCTGCCACTTGTCCTGCAAATCCAGTTCTGCGGCAGAGACATTGAACTCGCGGTGCAGACGCGCGATGAGCGGCTTGATTTGTCCGCGCTTTTCTTTGAGCGAGGAACAGATCGGAAGGTGAAGATGAATGATAAGGGTGGCGAGCATGATGATTTAAAATTTTCGGTTTACGAATTCCGAATTCCGCTTTACAATCCTTCGCATGTCTGACATCGAAACCGCCTACAACTCTGCTCTTGACTATCTCTACTCCTTTGTAGATTATAGCCTCAAACATTCGTCTGAGCTTGCCAAAGCTGATTTCAACCTCGACCGTATGCGCGCCCTGATGGTTGAACTTGGTCATCCCGAAGCCAAATATCCCACCATCCACGTGGCCGGGACGAAAGGCAAAGGTTCTGTCTCGGCCCTGTGTGCCTCGGCGTTACAAGCCGCTGGATATAAAGTTGGCCTGTATACTTCGCCGCACTTATTGGATTACACCGAGCGGATTCAAATCAATGACCAGCCGGTTTCGCATCAAGGCTTGGTAGATTTAGTCGAGCAAATCAAACCAGCGGTGGCAAAGATTCCCAAACTTACCACGTTTGAGATCACAACCGCACTTGGCTTTTTATACTTTGCCCTACAAAAAGTGGACGCGGCGGTCATCGAAGTTGGACTCGGCGGGCGGCTTGATGCAACGAATGTGGTCATACCCAAAGTTTCCGTCATCACTTCGCTTTCGTATGATCACATGGCAGTTCTTGGAAATACGCTGGCATTGATCGCCGGTGAAAAGGCGGGCATCATCAAGCCCGGTGTGCCGGTCGTCTCTGCGCCGCAAAAAGATGAAGCGTTGGAAGTGTTGGCTCGCATCGCGAAAGAACGAAACGCGCCGTTCACTTTGGTTGGACGTGACATCACTTACAAACCATTGAGCCATTCGCTCGATGGACAGACTCTACAGACTTCAAATTTGCTTTTGAACATTCCCTTGCTCGGCATTCATCAAATCGAAAATGCTGTCACAGCATACACGGCGCTCAAAACCAGCGGATTGAAAATTTCAGATGATGAGATTCGCAAAGGATTTGCTGAAGTCAAATGGCCGGCGCGTTTTGAAGTGGTGCGGCGCGATCCGCCCGTGATCTTTGATTCGGCTCACAACCAGGATTCTTTTGCGCGGCTTCGTCAGGCCCTTGATGATTATTTTCCAAACAAGCCGGTGTATTTGATCTTCGGCGCGTCGGAAGATAAAAATATCCCCGGCATGTTTGTGGAGATTCAACCGAAGGTCAAGAAAATGTTTGTGGTGCGCGCCGATCATCCGCGTGCGCTCGAGCCGGAGAAAATCCAGGAGCTGGCGCGGCAGGCTAAAATCCCGAATGAAGCGGCGGCATCCGTCGAAGCTGCGTTTGTGCGTGCGTTGGACTTGTCTGAAAAAGATGGTAGCATTGTGGTGTCTGCCGGTTCGATGTTCGTGACGGCAGAAGTCATGATGGCATGGAAAAAAATTAAAAAGTAGGGGCGAAGCACAGTGGTAGGAGTTTGCCCTATCATGCTTCGCCCCCCCGGGAATGAAAAATGAACAACGATTGGAATGAAGAAGATAATTTCAACTTAGCGTTATCACAGCGCACGGAAGAACTATATCGGGTGCCCAATTATGAGGCGAGTGAAGACGGCTTGATCGAAGCGTCGGTCATGCCGTTGCGCGATCTCGTTGTGTTTCCACACATGGTCGCGCCGATCTTTATCGGACGCGAATCATCGCTGGTTGCGGTTCAGGACGCCCAGTCAAAAAATCAAACCGTGATCGGTCTCGTACAAAAAGATCCCGAGGTGGATGAACCCAAACCCTCCGACTTTTTGCCCATCGGCATCGAGATGGCGGTGGGGCGTTTGCTTTCGATGCCCGATGGTTCATCGTCGGCGCTGGTGCAGGGACGAAGGCGAGTTGAGATCATGGAATTCACGCACACGCGTCCGTTCATGAAAGTGCGCGCCCGCGTCATCTTCGAACCGACAACAGCTGACCGTCAAACGCAGGCTTTGATGCGCTCCGTGCTTGATCTGTTTGATCGCTGCGTTGAATTGGATCGCGCCATTCCCGAAGAAGCGCATCTCTTCGCCATGAATATCGCCGAGCCGGGCTGGCTGGCCGATATGATCGCCACGTCGCTTTCATTGAATTTTGAAGCCAAGCTCAGCCTGTTGACTCTGCTCGATCCGCGCGGACGATTACAAGCCGTCAATAAAATCCTGGCGCAGGAAGTGGATGTGCTGGAATTGGAAGATGAAATCCATTCGCGCGTTCAGAACGAGGTGGATAAAAGTCAGCGTGAGTTTTATCTGCGCGAACAAATGAAGCAAATCCAGGATGAATTGGGCGAAGGCGATATCTTCACACGCGATGTAAAAGATTTGAAAGCGAAGATCGAAGCCGCGAATCTGCCGGAGGAGCCGAAAGCCGTTGCGATGAAAGAATTGGAGCGGCTGAATCAAATGCCGCCGATGGCGCCGGAAGTTGGCATCATCCGCACCTATATTGATTGGATCCTGGATCTGCCGTGGACAAAGTCCACGCCCGATAACCTCGACGTCAAACACGCCGCGAAGATTCTGGAGCGCGACCATTATGGACTGAAGAAAGCCAAAGAAAGAATCCTCGAATACATCGCGGTGCGGAGCCTCAAGCCAAAGAAAGACCGTCAGCCCATTTTATGTTTTGTCGGTCCGCCCGGAACGGGCAAGACATCGCTAGGTCGCTCCATCGCCGAAGCGCTCGGACGCAAGTTCGTGCGCGTCTCTTTGGGCGGTGTACGCGATGAAGCAGAAATCCGTGGACATCGCCGAACGTATATCGGCGCTTTACCTGGACGCATTTTGCAAACGATGAAGCGCGCAGGAACGGCCAATCCGCTTTTCATGCTGGACGAGATTGATAAACTCTATTCCGATTTTCGCGGCGACCCAGCTTCAGCGATGCTCGAAGTGCTCGACCCCGAACAAAATAATTCGTTCAGCGATCATTATTTGGAAATGCCTTTTGATCTTTCCAAAGTCATGTTCATCACCACCGCCAATTACCTCGGCTCGATTCCCGCGGCGCTGCTCGACCGTATGGAAGTGATCGAATTTCCAGGCTACATCGAGGAAGAAAAACTTGAGATCGCGAATCGTTATCTGATTCCGCGTCAAATTGAGGAAAATGGGATTGCCGATATTGATATGACGTTCGAGCCTGCTGCGCTTCAACGCATCATTCGCGAATACACATTTGAGGCCGGCGTCCGCAACCTGGAGCGCGAGATCGGACGCATCAGCCGCAAAGTGGCGCGGCTCAAAGCCGAAGAGAAAAAATATCCAACGAAGATTACCGCGGACTTAATCGAAAAGTTCCTCGACCCGCCGCAATACATTCCGCCTGAAGCGGAGAAGCAGGATGAAGTCGGCGTGGTTCAATCGCTGGCATGGACGGAGAACGGCGGCGAGATCATGCCGGTCGAAGTTGCGGTGCTGGAAGGCAAAGGCTCATTGCAGATGACCGGCCAGCTTGGCGATATCATGCAAGAGTTGGCGCAGGCCGCGCTCACATACATCAAGTCGCGGGCCGCGGCACTCGGTATCGAAATGGAGGTCTTTGAGCGCATGGATATTCACCTTCATATGCCCGAAGGTGCGATCCCCAAGGACGGACCATCGGCTGGAATCACCATTGCAACTGCAATGATCTCTGCGTTGACGGGCCGGCCTGTTTACCATCAGGTTGGCATGACTGGCGAGATCACCTTGCGCGGACGCGTCCTGCCGATTGGCGGCGTGCGCGAAAAAGTTTTAGCGGCGTATCGCGCGGGACTGAAAGTGGTCCTGCTTCCCGAAAAAGATCTCAAAGACTTATATGATGTTCCAAAAACCGCGCGCACCGAAATGAAAATTATACCGGTTGCACATATGGATCAAGTGATTGAACTTGCCATTGCGCCCGAAGCCATCATCGAACCGCCGCGGCCGCGCAAGCGAACAAATGAAGAGAATCCTGAAGAACCGGAATAACTTTGGAATAACTTATCAATCACTCTGAAGTTTGGATTGGTTATCATGTCGACTTCTCTCAAAGGTCAAGTTGTTCTTATCACCGGTGCATCCTCCGGCTTTGGTGAAGACACGGCGCGGCTCTTTGCAAAAGAGGGATGCAAAGTTGTGCTGGCCGCGCGTCGATTGGATCGTCTACAGAAGCTGGTGGATGAAATCCAAAAGTCAGGCGGCGAAGCGATCGCAGTGCCGGTGGATGTGACGCAGCGTGATGAGATCGAAGTGATGGTGCAGTCCGCGTTGGATGTGTATGGCCAGCTTGATATCCTTTTCAACAACGCGGGTTTTGGTCGACTCGACTGGCTGGAAGATTTGGATACCGCGCGTGATATTGAGACTCAAGTGGATGTCAATTTGCTGGGTGTGATCCAGGTGACGCGCGCGGTGCTTCCGCATATGTTGAAGCGAAGATACGGACACATCATTAACATGTCTTCCGTTGCAGGTTGGATTGCGGCGCCGCTTTATACAATTTATTCTGCCACAAAATTCGGTGTGCGCGGTTTCACCGATGCATTGCGCCGCGAAGTCTCACCATTTGGGATCAAAGTTTCAGGGATTTATCCGGGTCCCGCCGAGACCGAGTTCGGTCAGCATACAGGGACATCCAGGACCAAACGCAGTTTGGATTTGTTAAAAGGTTTATCCATGACATCCGAATACGTTGCTCGCCGCGTGGTAAAACTTGCAAAACATCCGCGCCGGGTGGTCATCATTCCATGGTGGTACCGCGTTGTCATTGGATTTGATACGCTATTTCCTTATCTGGTAGATTGGTTCATAAAACAATTCTTCGTTCGTCAAAATCATAAACTTAGAATCGAATAGGATTCGCATATGAACTCTGCGCGCCTTGATAAACTTTATACGGCTCTCGCTCAAGCCGGACTGGATGCGGTGGTCATCAATCCCGGCCCGACTCTCACTTATTTAACAGGTTTGAAATTCCATCTCATGGAGCGGCCAGTTGTGTTGTTGGTTGCTCAGGGAAAGGATCCCGTCCTTGTTTTGCCGGAACTCGAATCGCCGAAGGTGAAGCTCTTTCCTTATGAAGTGAACGCCTTTGCTTATGGCGAGACTCCGTCTGAGTGGGACGCCATCTTTCGTAAGGCGGTTCAATCGCTCGGACTGGATGGCAAAAGGATCGGTGTGGAGCCGCGTCAACTGCGTTTGCTGGAATTTCGTCATGTCCGCGCCGGCGCGCCTGAAGCGGATTTTCCCGATGCGTCGGAGGCCTTGGCATCGCTTCGTTTGCGCAAAGATGAGTCTGAGGTCGATGCAATAAGGCGGGCGGTCAAGGTCGCACAGGAAGCGCTCGAAGCGACGATTCCGTTAATCAAGATGGGAGTGACCGAAAAAGAAATTGCATCCGAGTTGACGCTTCAAATGCTGAAGCATGGATCTGAATCTGAATTGCCGTTTCCGCCGATTGTTTCTGCTGGGCCAAATTCTGCCAATCCGCACGCCTCGCCCTCGGATCGAAAAATTCAAGGCGGTGATCTGCTGGTTGTAGATTGGGGTGCAACGGTAGACGGTTATATCTCTGACCTGACGCGCACGTTCGCGGTGGGTGAGGTCGAGCCGGAGTTCGAGAAAATTTCCGAGATGGTATTGAAAGCTAATGAAGCCGGTCGTGCAGCGGGACGTCCAGGCGTCCCGTGTGCGAATGTGGATAAAGCCGCGCGTGCTGTGATCGAGCAAGCCGGTTATGGAAAATATTTTACGCATCGCACGGGTCATGGCATTGGTATGGATGGACATGAGGAGCCGTATATGCGCGGCGATAACATGCAAATGCTCTATCCCGGGATGGCGTATACGGTGGAACCGGGAATCTATTTGCCGGAGCGCGGTGGTGTGCGGATCGAAGACAACGTGGTGGTTACGAAAGACGGCGTGGAGGTGTTAAGCGATATGCCGCGCGAGTTGCGCAAGGTGAGCTGACTTGGTTTTACATTGGTTCGAGGCCGCTCTGACCGAACAAGGATTTTCAGGATATCATTGCCATTCTCGGTATTGACGAGTTGAACGAAAATGATAAACTGGGGCGTTATGTGTTCAACTAACTAAGTCCGGCTTTGCTTAAATCCTCAACGCTAAATGTGGTGATTCGCCTGAGCAGGCTTTCATGATGGCGGGTACAATTGAGGATGTTCGTGAGAAAGCCAGAGCCTGGCAACGAGAGCAGTAATAGATGTTGCGCGCAGTGGAAGCCTAGATTAAGATACATTGAAGGACTCCGATGTGTTATTAAACTTTGAAGCGGTATTGCCGCGCTCGAATTTGCGAGTTGTTATTGCAAAGGTAGCGAACGCAAGCCGATTTCAGAAAAGTAGGGATTGTGGCAGTTTTTTCAAAAGACCTTGGCATTGATTTAGGAACCATATTCACCCGCCTGGCAGACAGCACTCAAGTGCTTTTGCAGGAACCGACGATTGTTGCTATTGAAGTGGACGAACAAAAGATGGTGGCGGCGGGTCAGGAGGCGCGCGATATGGTTGGGCGCGTTCCGGAAAGCATCGAGGTGGCCCGCCCGCTCCGCAACGGTGTCATCGCCGATTACGAAATCACCGAAACTTTGCTTTCCTATCTGCTTCAGCGTGTCAGTGGATCATTGCGCGTCTTTCGTCCGCGCACGATGATTTCTGTGCCTTATGGCGTGACCAGCGTGGAGCGGCGCGCGGTATATGAAGCTGTGATGGAAGCCGGTTCGCGCGAGACCACGCTGATTCACCAATCGCTGGCCGCTGCGCTCGGCATTGATCTGCCAATTGGCTCGCCTTCCGGCAATATGGTCATTTGTCTCGGCGGCGGCTGTACGGAAACTTCGGTGATGGCGATGTATGGCATTGTATCCGCAGATACCCTGCGAAAAGGCGGCATGGATTTCGATGAGGCGATCATCAATTATATCCGGCGCAAATATGGGGTGATGATTGGTCAAGCCACTGCTGAACAACTTAAGATCAAGATCGGCGCTGCGGTTCCGCAGGATACGGAAAACAGTATGGAAGTGCAAGGACAGGATCAGGTGACGGGTTTGCCGCGTCCTATTACACTGGTGACTGGCGAGATTGTCGAAGCTTTACAGGATCCGCTTAAGGAAGTGGCTGAGACTTGTCGGCGCGTCTTGGAGAAGACTCCGCCCGAGCTGGTTGCCGATATTATTGATCGTGGCGTGGCTTTGTGCGGCGGTGGCGCGCTTCTACGGGGTGTGGATAAATTATTGACCAAGTCGCTTGGCATTCCCGCTTATCTGGTTGATAATCCGTTGACCTGCGTAGTGGAAGGCACGGTGCGCGGACTTGGGATGATGAATGTCCTAAGGCGGAGCCTGCCTCAAGTTTAGGATGATGCGAAAACAAAAAGGCGTCCAAACATGGACGCCTTTTTCGAAAGTATTCCTTGATCATAAATAATATGTCATCCTCTGAAGATGGGTGGCAGGATCAATATATTGGACGTGGACGGTGGCGGGTACATTCAAACTAATAGGAGCATAATTCAAGATTGCCTTGACGCCCGCTTGCACAAGCTTTTCTGCCGTGGCCTGTGCGGCGGCGGCAGGAACGGTCAGCATGGCGATTTTTACATTTGCACTGCGAATGCGTTCCACCATATCGGCCGAATCTTCAACAACAAATTTACCGACGTTTTTTCCGATTTTGGATGGATCGTTATCGAAAAGCATCGCAATGCAAAAGCCCCGATTAGTGAAACCTTGATAGTTTGACAACGCGTGTCCAAGTTCGCCGGCACCAATCACAGCCACATCCCATGTGTGGTTGACTTTGAGTATCTCACGTAGTTTGTCGATCAGAAAAGAGATGGGATATCCCGTGCCCTGTTTTCCAAATTCGCCAAACTGGGAAATATCCTTGCGTATCTGTGCAGCGGAAATTCCAACATGTTCGCCTAATTCCTGTGATGAGGTGGTCCTCATTCCTTTATCGGCCATGCGCTGTAGTGCGCGGAGATAGATGGGCAGCCGCCCGACAATGATATCAGGAACCTTATCTGCATTCATTCTGTGCCCTCGCTTTACTAGATTTAACTGAATGTACCATAAAACCTGAGTTCGTACAATTCCCCACAAGTGAAATGAATATAAAAAGGGCGAGCAATTAATATTACAGCGCAAGGTTGCGAGTGAAAAGCTGAAATTGAGCGAGTTTTTTCTTGCGGTGTGAACGATACGCGACGAAGTTACGTTGTTGATAATAACGAACACGATCTAAAGCAGATTGAATGTCAGAAATAAATGAAGGCAAAACGCTGCAAAGCAACATGCGAACTTGGTAAATAGTAAGCGCAGGAGCTTGATTCTGAAAACGAATTCTCAAACGTACCAGGAAATGATGAGCTAGAGAAACCAGCAACATATGATGATGCCAACCAATCCAACTCCGCATCTCGTAATGATCCAAACCAACTTCACCTTTGGCTTCTTCAAAGATCGTTTCGATGGGCCAACGCATGCCGCTGATCCGCACGAATTCGTTCAGCGGAGTATTGAGAGGCGCATTGCTGAAAAAGTATTTGATCTCAGTCGGGTCATCCGGATTGCGACGAATAATCAACCAGAGTTCACCGGCAGGCAGACCCCCGCGCAATTCGGTCACGCGCAGAAATGCAAAATCACAAACGATGGGACCTTTGCTGCCTTCTTTGATCACAGCTTGAACCCAATCTTGCTTTTGAATCTTCTTTACCAATTGTTTGACTTGCAACGGATGTTTCCTCGGATCGCTCAGACGCAAGCGGCTAGGATGACGCCCGTGACCGCTCCATGCTGGCACATGAACTTTAGGCGGAGTGGGCCAGATCAAGGTGTTGTCCTTGATAGCCGTGAAATACGATTTCTCCAAGGCGGCTACGCCATCCCGAAAAGCGGGAGAGTCTCCATACAGAGCATCTGCCGCCACCCAGGAAAACGCCAAATTTCCGCGTTCGATCGCATTTTTCAGCAATTCCAGCCCGATTTCCGGCTTCGTTTTGAAAACCAGATCTTTCGGCACACCCGATGCTTGCCTGCGCTCGGCATGTTCTTCATTGAACCATTCATCCGGCATGAACAATTGTCCCTCGATCAAACTATAGCCTTTGCGACTGGCATATCCCAAATACACCCCTACCTGCCCGTTCGCGATCTTGCCTACCGATCCGCAGTATTGTGCAGCTACTCCCACCGACTCAGAACCTTGCTTGACTACGCTCGATTCATCGATCAACATCACCCCGTCTTCTTCGCCCAAGGTCTCGCCCATCAATCCTTGATGGATCGCAATCACAGGTTCTGTTTCCCACGCACTCTGTCCCACAAAATATTGGAGGCTTCGTACTTTCTCTTTCTGTCCCAGTGCAATCTGTTCCACATTCTTGCGCAGGGCATTACCCAGCAAGCCTTGCACATAGGCTTGGCTGCGCGTCATTTGCTCCACTCGCACAAACGCACTTTTGAACAGCTTCATATATTTTTTCGTTTCATTCAAAAACAGTCTCACATCTTTCGTAGACAGGTTACATTCGGGCGCCGGACAGGTTCCAAGTTGAATTCGATTAGCTTGCGTCTGGGCTTTACCACCAAACTTTTCGGATCGACCCGACCACTTATCTCGTCTGGTTTCGGTTACAATTTCTCTCGGCATGGTGTTCTTCCTCTCCTTTTCACTCGGCAGTGATTGGAGAAAGATACCATGCTTTTTTTCAAATTATCCTGTTTTTTCGCTCGCAACCTTGCGCTGTAATATTAATGCTCGCCCGATAATAGTTGTGCAATAATGTTATTTGACGCAATATGGATTGTTAGGTCCACATCCTATTACGGGAGGAGCTCCAGGTATTGGGGGTGCTCCAGGTATGCCGTGGTGCACGACAATGGTTTGGCACAATCCAGGCTCTTTACCGGTAGGAACAAACCCGATGGCGAGGCGGCAGGTGTTATCAATCTCGGCCAAAGCTTTGATCGGGTAAACCTGCGGATAACCTTGATTTGGATCACCGGCTTGGGCGTGGGTCATGTGGTCGTTGTAATCGAACATGGACGGATCAATATTGGCGCCAGCCCACGCACCCATTGCATAGGAAGATGGACTTCCTACCATGGATAATTTGAATGCGATTTGGACGGTCTTGGGATCGTTGGGTGAAATACGAACCCAAGCTCCATCGGGCAGGTTGCCTTTTCCCTGATCAAAGATCAGGTCATAATATCCATGGCCATCGCTGAGCTGGTTATCTGCGATCATTGGGACGACTCCGCCCACATTGCCATCGGGATCTGTCCAAGCCTGAACGCCTTGGGTGGTCCAGGTGGTGGAGGATGGATTGGAGGCGCGGATCAGCCAATCGCCGCGGCCATCCTTGTTGAGGTCGAGTTCAACGGCATATTGAGCAGGAAGTTGTCCATTTTTATCGGTGCCAGCCAAGGTGATCGTTAAATATCCCCAGGTATCATCTTTGAAGCCTTCAATATGGACGATATCCATGTAGGGGAAATAGGTGTCCATGGTATTGGCATTGAAGGGCCGTTCATATAATCCACCAACGAAATTATCACCGCCTGAAACGCCTTTGGCAGTGGCCATGCTGGATGAATTGACATCTCCTGCCTGATCAAGCGGCGTGGATGGCAGGTCAGTTGGCGAAACACCTTGTTGAGCAGTGGGTGATGGTTTCACTTCCGTAGCGGGACTACTAACTGTTGGTGCAAGGCTCGGGACGGCGGTTGGCTTGCTTGTTCCGGTACATGCCACGATGGCTAGAAAAAGCATTAGCAATGCCCAAACCAAGCGAATCGACTTCTTGGATTTCATTTTCTCTCCTTTAGCTAGTTAAATGGTCAACATTGTAGCTATTTGCCGAGAAGATGAAAATGGCCTTTAAGTCATGGTCGTTGGTTAGGGTTACTGTGACTTCATCGCCATAGACGAATCTTCACAAGGAGAAAATGAATCTAAAAGGCGAACTTTTGATTCGTTCGCCTTTCTTTTCTACTTGCAACCGCAGCTTACCATGGCAGCGAATCCTCCACTACATGAATAAGTCTTTCCAGGCGGACATTGGCCACCACCACCACCAGTGTGTTGGATTTGGGGGACCTCGCACAGGCTAGGCACAGCGCTGGTAGGAACAAATCCGATGGCGAGGCGGCAGGTGTTATCAATCTCGGCTAGTGCTTTGATCGGGTAAACTTGCGGATAACCTTGATTTGGATCACCGGCTTGGGCGTGGGTCATATGATCGTTGTAATCGAACATGGACGGATCAATATTGGCTCCAGCCCATGCGCCCATCGCAAAGGAAGATGGATTTCCTACCATGGACAGTTTGAATGCGATCTGGATAGTTTTCGGATCATTGGGCGAGATGCGAACCCAAGCTCCATCGGTCAGGCTGCCTTTGCCTTGATCGAAGACCAAGGTTTCGTATCCATCGCCGCCATCAGGCTTGTTGTCTGCCACCATCGGTACGACTCCACCTACATCGCCATCGGTATCCTTCCAGGCCTGAACGCCTTGCGTGGTCCAGGTGGTGGAGGATGGGTTGGAGGCGCGAATCAGCCAATCGCCGCGGCCATCCTTGTTGAGGTCGAGTTCAGCGGCATATTGAGCAGGAAGTTGTCCATTTTTATCGGTGCCAGCCAAGGTGATCGTTAAATATCCCCAGGTATCATCTTTGAAGCCTTCAATATGGACGATATCCATGTAGGGGAAATAGGTGTCCATGGTATTGGCATTGAAGGGCCGTTCATACAATCCCTGGACAAAATTGTCGCCGCTCGGAACATTTTTTGCAGTGGCCATGCTGGATGAATTATAGTCATCTGCCTGATCAAGACGCTGAGATGGCAGGTCAACTGGCGAAATACCTTGAGCAGTGGGTGATGGGGATGGCTGAGTGGATGTAGTGGGGCTGCTGCTAGCTGTCGGTGCTAGGTTTGGGACGGCGGTTGGCTTGCTCGTTTCGGTACAAGCCACAATGGTCAGAAAGAGCATTAGCAATACCCAGACCAAACGGGTTGACTGTTGGGGTTTCATTTTTTCTCCTCTCGATATTTGGATTTTGTATCCCACATTATTATTGTATCTATTTCTTTCAAGAGGGGAATGGCCTTTAAGTCATAGCTGTTTCCGTTGCGTCAGTGCGATAGTCTGCGCGTCCCATTGCCGGATGCGTTCTGATTCCGGTGCGTTGCGGCGACCCATCAATTTATAGACGTTGACGGCCTCGCTTCTTCCTTTGACGACAACTGAATCAGCAAGCTCGGCTTCAAACTCGTCCTTGACTTGATCGTACGTGCTTCCGCTGATGAGGATGGGCCATTGATAGGTTTTGGTCAAATCCTGCAAGCGAGATGCCAGATTGGCGTTGTCGCCGATGATGGTGTAGTTGATGCGTTGCGCTGATCCCAGCAGGCCGACAAAGACTTCACCGGAATTGATCCCAATCCCGATTTCGATGTGATGTTGGCGGCCATCGTGCTCCCATTGTTGGTGAAGCTCTTCAAGAGCCTTACGCATTTCCACTGCAGTGCGAACAGCACGCAACGCATGATCTTCGTGGACCACTGGTTCGCCGAAGAACGCAACGATTGCATCACCCTCGTATTTGTCCACGGTCCCGCCAAATTTTTCAATGACCCGTGTCATGGCCTCGAGATAAGGATTCAGAACGGACACCACTTCTTCCGGCGATAATTTTTCAGAAAGCGTGGTAAAGCCGCGAATATCTGAAAAGAGAATGGTGAGATTGGCGCGTTTATTGAGCGAGTTGATATCCTGCGTCTCAATCAATTGATCCACCATTTCGGGCGAAATGAAGCGGCTGAACAAATTTCGGACACGGCGCTTTTCCAATTCCTGTGAGACGGATTGTTCGAGTGTGGGCAGGACGACACCTAGAAACAGCATCAATTGCGGCGAGACGGCTGGGATATATAATCCCTTCGCGATGAATGCAAAGTAAGTAATGACCGCGTAAAGAATCATGCCAATCCCCATAAGCGCAATGGTTAAGGATGGCCTTTGGATGCGCGAGATCAAACCTGCCAATATTGCCATGATCATAATCATGAGCAAAGCCACCCAGGGAGGAGTCTCTTTCAGGTAATTTCCGTTGATAATGGTATCTACCGCGTTGGCCACAACCTCCACTCCCGACATGGGTTGTTGGGCCGAAAACGGGGTGGCATAAACATCGTGCAATGTGATGGTGGTCGCACCGATCAGGACGATTTTATCTTTAAAGGCATTCGGATTCTCTCGCAGTACATCGCCCAAGGCGACCTGATATGCGGAATAAGTTGGATAGGTTCCGCTTGGCCCATTGTAGTTGACCAGTAACGAGCCGCTATGAAGCGGTACCTGCCTGCCGTTGAAGGTCAGGCCGTTTTGATTGACGTTCGATGGCGGAGACACTTTGAGATATTGACTTGCAATCTGAAAAGCCCAATTGTAATAAACCTGATCGCCGAAAGTATCATAGGCCTGAATACTACGCGTGACCGCATCCTTATCTTGAATAATGGTGGTGATACCCATCGCTTTCAGTACATTGCGATAAGATTCGATGGGCAGGCTCAATGAGACGGTATCTTGCTGTGGATCGCGAAAGATTTGCAGATCGGAAACGGACGAAGTCGATTGACCTAACGCTCGCGAGAGTGCATCGTCTCCGCCTGGGTCCTTTCCGGTTTCCGTTAACAGATATCGACTCCGACCACGCGGGCTCCGCCTTGGTTGATTGCATCCACAATCTGTGCCAGATAGGCGCGCGGCCAGGGCCATTCGTATTTCGTCCATTGAAAAGACTGGTCGTCAATCGCGACGATGACGATGTTCCCCGAAGTGGGTTGGACTCCGCGCAAGCGCATCAATGTGTCGCGGCCGCTTAGTTCCAAGCTCTCCAGCGGCGTATCTACATTTGGCAAATACGACGCGAATTCAAGCGCCAGCAATGCGACAGCAATGACGCCAATCAGGATCAGACTAAGACGCGAAGAATTTCTTGAACGATTCATTAATATGGATATGCAGGTGGATTAGAAGGATTATCTGGCGGTCCTGGTTCTGAAGGCGTAGGCGGGGCTGAATGAATTCTGGGAATAGGCGTGTCATATTCTTGCTTGGAGAAAGTGCTCTCGCTTGTTTGACAGATTTGATTCCCTGAGCTGTCAAATGCCGTTACATCCCAAGTATAAGAACCACCAGCTGGCATTGATTCGGTATAACGGGTGATGGTCGTTGTATCGGTATAGAATGAGGCACTGGCACCATTTGGATAATGAATGGTCAGTCTATATTTGCTCGCGTCGGTTCTTCCAACCCAGGAGAATGTGACCGGTCCGAATGCAACCAGATCGGAGTCTGTGGTTGGGCTGATGATATTAAGGCAAACCTGCGGACTCGGTGCGGGCGGCGAGGCAGCTGGCGGTTCAGTGGCGGGCGGCTCGGTAGACACCAAGGCCGTCATGGTGGCAAACAGACCGGGGATTTGTTGGATATCGGGATTGTTATCCAGCCAATTCTGAAACTCCTGAGGCGTCATGGGCCCGATGCTGGGCACACTGCATTGACCGGCTATGCAGGTGAACAAAGTGACTTCCTGTCCGCTGCCAAAACCGGTGGTACCCGCACTATTGCTTGCACCACAATGACCTTCCAGACAGGTGACCACGACCGTTTGTGTAGCCGGATCCACATAAACGGAAAGATACGAGCCGCGCACCGACGCCACGCCGGAGGGCGTATTTACATTCGCAGTGCCACCATTCAGAATAATAAAGATAGTGCCGGCGTCAAGTTTCAGTTGAGTGGAGAGACTTCCATTGCTGGGTTCGTTAGATGTGAGCGTAAAGAGCGAGGATGGAGCCACGCGGATGATGGTGCCCGTTGAAAGGTCGAGGCGGGCGCGCCCATCATCGCCGGTTTGGACGGAACCGTTCAGTTGCAATTCTGTCCCGATTGAGGCGGGGGAGAAATCGCCGGCGTCCGGCTGTTTGATGCTGACCTTCCCGGTCATTTCTTTTAGCGCTGCGGTAAGTGGCAAGGTTGATGTTGGTTGGGGAGTGGCTTGCGGCTGGCAGGCGGTCAGGATGAGGACTATGGGTAGGATGATTGCAATAAAAAAACGATGGTATTTGATGAACATGTTCTCCTCTTTTGAATCCTTATCGTTTCGCCGGAACCACTCTTGAGTCAGTTGGCATTATGGGCAGTCGGTAAAATAATAATAAATGATACCATGAAGTTTATTCTCATCGCATTGAATGGCGGATCGTTTCGTACCTCATAGGCCGATTATGTCACTCTTATGCTGAAGTCCTCCTGTATTTTTTCATCATCATATGGTATGTACGCGCGAACAATGGCTTTGATTCTGAACGGAGGCTTTCTTATCCTCAGACATCAATTGCAATAGGCTTGCGAGCACGGACGCGCCGAATTCGATTTCATGCGCGGCAGCGAGGAATACAAATACCGCTTCGGCGCGGTCAATCAGTATGTGATGGGAGTCGCTGTTGGTTAAATAACTGTTTCCGCTTTCATCGTCTGTGGAACGGGGATGCCGAGCAATTTGCAAATTGTGGGCGCAATTTGAAGCTGGGAAAGGACTTGTCCTGCATCGCCAAGCCCTGCGAAATCTTTCCGAATCATATATAAGGGAACTTCACGCATCTCTGGGGTGGTGCCGCCATGTTTTCCATCCTTGTTGATGCCGTGATCGGCGCTGACCAAAATGTCATAGCCGCGCTCGAGCCATTCGGGGATCAACGTTGCCAGCAACACGCCTTGTCGAATCGCGTGGTTGCGATATTCGCGGGAGTCGGAGCCGAAGGTCTCACCGGTGTGGTCCATGCCCATCGGGTGGACCAGCAAATAGTCCGGTGCGAAGCGCCGCACAAGCAATGCAGCGGTCGCGAAGAGTTCCTCGTCAGGGAACTCATCTTTGGTATAAAAACGCCCGTGCTGGATCAATAACGAAGCATCATCCACTTCCCTGTCGTTGATGCTGTCATATGGAGCGCGATTATATAATTCCGAGAACCAGGAATATGCCGCCGCAGCAGTGGTTTTGCCTGCCTCCACCGTGGATTGAAAGACGTTCGGCTTGATCGAGCGGCGCACGATCAAATTGGAAACGATCCCGTGCTCGCTGGATGGCAAGCCGGTGTGGATGGTCTCATACATCGGGCGTGAAAGGCTTGGCAGTTCGCCGATCACTTTATAAAGGCTGGCGAGTTTTCTTTCCACCAAATGACCGAGATACCCCATGCCATTGACCGCGGCATCGTAACGCAATCCATCTGATAGAACCAAAATCACTTTGCTCAAAGTTGACTCCATTGTGAGGATGTCACGCTGAACGTCATGAAAGACCAATTCCAAAAGGCAAAACTCTTCTGTGCGAAGAGCGTTCCCTCAGAGTGACATAAATTAAGAAGGAGTTAGTAAACTTACTAACTCCTTCTTGTTCATTATATCGCGTGATGTGAATTACTCGACAGGAATCTCTTTGTAGATCTTGTCCACATCAATACCCTGGCGGCGGCGATAGGAACTGAAGCCAAAGTAGATGACCAAGGCCAAAATGTACATGAAGAACATGAACACCATCGAGCTGACGTTCGACCAGCCGATGCCGTATGTTCCGACCGCGGGCAAGGCGGTGACGGAGGTTGGATCCCAGAACCATAAGACCAGCAGCCAGTCGAGGAAGCCGAGGAAGACCAAGCCCGCCAGCGTGATCAAAGGCATCTGTCCGCCCGCGAAAACTTTGCGTCCAACGTAATACGCAATCCAGATCAAGATTCCGGCATTGACCACGGTCAATATTGCCAGCACAACTACTACAAACCACGTCAGCGGATCTGCTTTGAGTCCGCCAAGCGCGCCCATGATCGCCCCTGCGTATTGGAAGGAGATGACGATCAGGTAGATGGCAAAAACGGCGTAGAGCAGCATGACGATCCATCCAAGCCATGAAGGTACTTTATATTTGGCAATAGGTGAGCCGTCGAATACATCTTTGGAGCGCCACGGCATGATCGTCGCCGCAATAGTCGAACCGAAGAAGGTGATCGCGATCACGACGGTTGCATCGAGCGCCAGGGTTTGGAACTTGAAGATGTTATAGGCGTACAAGTACGATACAACCACTGAAGGGATCACCATCAAGAGCAAGGCGTTGATTGGCGTCTTGGTGCGCGGCTCGATCCTCGAAACCCATTCGGGCAACATGCGGTCAATGGCGGCCGCGAAAATCACACGCGTCGAGCTCAGGAACAACGTGCCCGACCATCCGAACCAGAACAGACTCAGTAGCAGAACAATGATGAACTGAAGCGCCGGGCTTGGCACCATGAAGGCTGCGAAGAGTCCAGGATACGGCCAGACGGGCAGCGGAGGCGCGGTAGTGGTGGTACCAAAGGTGTAATTCCAGAACGCGGCGTTGGCTTTGTTATAGAAATCCCAGCCGATGGTTTTGGCAATTGCGGCGAAGACAATCAGCGCCACTACATTTGTGACGATGATAGCGGCAGCCATGCCCCAGAAGTTGCGTTTGTAATCTGAAGCGCCGCGTACTTCACCGTAGAGAGTCGAACCCCAGTTGGGCCAGAGATTGAAGAAGGTCAACAGCGGCACGAGGGCGAGGCTTACCGGAATCGCCAGGGGCCACAGATTGCCGGCTCCGCTTCCGGCGGTTTTCTGAGCAGCCGCACCGGCCGCGAGCGTGGCACTATATGTATCACCTGGAGCCGCGCCAAACTTGGGTGCAAAAGCGTTGAAGTTGGCGATGAAGGTTTGGTTGTTTCCGAAGAACAGGAGCAGGAGCGCGATCACCAATCCAACCAGTCCGCCCCAGAAGCAGAATTTCTGGATGCGTGCATACCAGCGCATGCCGACTGCGATGTATACGAACACGATCACGCACACGGAGATATAGGAAACGAATTGACCGTTTTGGGTGGAGAACCACAGCGCCGCATCTCTTAAGCCGGCGAGACCAAACAGCGGCGTATACACCTCATACGACAAAATCTGACCGTAAAGCGGAGTCCAGAGCCAGAGGATGAACCACCATCCGGTCACGGTCAACACAAAGCCGATGCCTCGATTAAGGATGCGGCTTTGCCAAACGTAATCTCCGCCTGCGCGCGGCATGGCGGAGATGAGGCTGGCATAGACGATCACTTCAAAGACGGTGAATATCGCTCCGATCACAACGCCCGTCGCTAGATTGCCCTGGAACCACCAGGCATAGGAGAAGATGAAGAGACCCAGGGTAATCAGGTTGATCGAGAACGTAGCGTATATGAAGGCGTCAAACACCGACCAGGACCGTACCAGCCCGCTTGCTTTTCGAACAAATAGCGTTGCAGTGCTCATCTGTACACTCCTTTGCAAATCTTCTTTGTGTCCCTGCTTTTTGGGGACGGATCAACGGAATGCTTTCTAAATTACAAATTCAAAGCTCTCAACGTTCTCCTCTTTTTAGTAAACTGCCTCCTTCCTCGATCAAGATTATCCATCAATGATTCATCCGGTCGTAAGAATATAGGTACCAATTTTATTGGGTTTAAGTTCAACCACTGCGCCGTGCAACATTCCCTGTTCGTACATGCTGCCGGGGTTGATGCACAGCGTGCGTTTATAAATACGCGTGCCCTTGCCTTCATGAACGTGACCATGCAAGCTGAGCAAAGGCTGGTATTTCTCGATCAACTCGAGAACTGCGTGACTGCCCACCGGAACCAGAGAACGGCCGGCGAAAGCTGGCCGCATGTCCTTGGTTAATTCCGGCGCCTCGTCGAGTCCGCTGCCGTATGGCGGATCATGCAATTGAAAAACGGAGTTCTTAGCATCCTTCAGTTGGTCAATCATGACCTGGATGCGTTGGCGCAGTTGATCTTCGGATTCTTCGCGAGGCGTATTCCACGGCGTCGGCGTGGTCCAGCCGCAATTGATCATCTCATGATGCTCATCCAGCTGGATGACTTTGCCCTCGGTCAGTTCCACGCGTTTCGCCTGCTTGATGACATCATCAATTTCAACCATGTCGTCATTGCCGGGACAAACAAAACAGCGCATATGGGTGCCTTCCAGTTTGGCCTCGGCGTATTCCATCCAGTGTTGCAGAGTGTTCAGAGCTTCTTTCAAGAAAAGCTCGTCAGAGCGACCCAGTTTGTTGCTGATCTCCGCCACTTCATCGGGGTTAGTCACGTACGGATAGTAGCCTCGATTCTTAATGGTGGCGACCATTTGGTCGACCTCGTCTTTCGACTGCAAAACCGTCTCCTGATCCAGCAGGGTGACTTTATATTGTCCATTGCCCTGCGCGACGATTGGGATGATGGCTTTGCCGGTCATATCCCCGCCGAGGATTAGAACGTCCGCCTCATAAAACTTGGCGGCGTTTATGAATTTCTTCCAGCAGATTTCCGAACCGTGTACATCCGTGGCAAAGAAAATTTTCATTGTGGTTCCTCTTATGAATTGATTTTACTCCAAGTGCAGAAAATCATTTTGGTATCTCAAGTACTCCGGGAATGAGATCCGGAAATTCAGCGCGGATGCGGGCCTCGACTTCGGGCGGGAAGATGGCAGAGCTGTTCTTTGCCAGGATTTCATTCGCGCGTTGCATGGCGTGTGCTTGCGTATCGGGCGAGCCTTTTTTCTCCCAGATGTTGCGCTGATCGCGATCGGCGATTTTTGTGAGCAAGGCTTCGGTCTTCATGCGCTTGGCAGTGTGGGGACTCATCAGGAACGAACCGCCCGGCTTAATTTGTGCGATGACATCCAGCGCAAGTTCATCTTCATTGAATGTGATGCCGCGTTTGAGACGTTTGAGCATTTGTGCGACTTCATCATCGATCACCGCTTTGGCAAAATCAAATACTTTCAACGCGTCAAGCAGGCCGGCCATATTCAACATGTCCGCACCAGCCAGCACGCCCGCGACGCTCGACATGCCGGTTTCATAACCCGATTGGGCATCATTGACCTTTGAATTCGATAATCCAATATATCCGCCGCAGGGCACATTGTAATAATGTGCTATCTGCGCAAAAGCCATGTGCAAGATCCCGCACTCGATTCCGCCGGAGGCGTACGCGCCGCTGCGCATATCGGCAACCGTTGGTAGTGAAGCATAAATGGTCGGCGTGCCTTCGCGCACCATTTGCATCAACACTGCCGCGGCGAGGAACTCCGCATTGCCTTGCACCACAGTTCCCGCCATCGACATCGGCGAGGTCAAGCCCGCGTTCGGCACAATGCTTGGATAAACGGGCAGGCCTATTTCGCTGAAATAGATGATCGCTTCGGTGGAAAGCTTATCCATCGTCAACGGTGAAACGACCGGGCAATAATGATGTGTCACGAACGGATGCTCGCGATAGGCTTCTTCGCTTCCAGCGATCGCGTATAAAAGCTTCATGATCGCCTGAATATCTTCCATGTCCTTAGTCGTACTGCGGATCGGCTTGAGACAATATTTTAACGCCGGATATAAACGTGCGAGCGTGAATTGACCCTCAGGCGCGTCATCGGCTAATGTCGAAACAGAGAAGACATCAATTGCAGTCAGCTCATTGATCAGATGCGCAATGCGCGCGATATCGTCGGAACGGGCGCGTCGTTCCTCGCCGGTAACGGGATCAATGATATTGGGTGCGGAGCTTCCCGTGATGATGACCGGTCCATCCTTCGGAATGGTGCGATCAAACTTCGGGTCGCGGCCGCGGAACGTAAATGTCGGCGGCAACATGGCGCGGTATTTTTCCACCACTGCGCGCGGAAATTTGACGATGAGCGTCTCTGAATCCACTTTGCAGCCATGCTTGCTGAAAATGGAACGCGCTTTTTCGTTCCGCACCAGTAAGCCGACGTTTTCGAGAATTTCCAGGGAGGCGTCGTGGACGCGTTCGACTTGTTCTACAGTGAGAAGGGATGCATAAGTTGTCACAGGTTTATTTCCTTATCATTATGAATTACCATCAAAAGGTTGGATGTTTCACTTCGAGCTTTGAAGCCAATGATTTGATTTCTTCGATGGGGAACATTTGGAGGCCTGCCCGGGTCACCTTGAGCGAGGCGGCGGCTGTGGCAAAGCGGATTGATTTTTCGAGGTCCCATTCATTGAGATATCCATAGATAAATCCTGCTGAGAAGGTGGCTCCTGCTCCGCATCCATCCACCGCATGAACCGCCGGTGCATCAACTCGGATGATTTGATCGCCTTGGACAACGAGGCATCCTTCTTCAGCCATGGTAATCAAAGCGGTCTTGACGCCTGCTTTCAACAGTTTCTTCGCCACGTACATCGGCGATTCATCGCCGCGCTGTGCGGCATCCGTCACAGCCTGACAAAATACAGCCCGGCCTGCATATCTTTTGAGAATTTCTGGATCGGCATGACCATGTTCTAGATTTAGAAACACTGGCAGTCCCAATTGGATAGCATGATCCATGGCTCGGAGGATATGGTCGCCATCGTACCAATCCACATAAAGCAGACGCGCATGTTCTAGATACGAAAGATCAGCGCTATCCAGAGTCTTCAGCACTTCGGGAGCGCGCTGCCAAAAGTAGGTGCGCGCTCCGGTTTCATCCGACACATCCACTTCGAGCGGAGTCTTGAACTCCTTGGAGAATCGCACCTGGCTTTGCACGCCCCATTCCTCGAGTTGATGCGCAAGGTTGTGGCCGCGTAGATCATCTCCAACCGCGGTGCCGATCATGGCGGTGGGCACATCCCATTGGCGCAAGAGACAGGCGACGATCGCGGCATCATCAAAAATGAATTCGTTGACATCCTTGACGAGCGCGCCGGTATTGTGTTCGGGTAATTGATTCACCACCATGATCGCAACCGGGGTGAGCATTCCAAAGCCAACATAAGCGGGAGAGGGTAAGTTCATTTATTATTATCCAATCGCGATTTTGATCTGTTGAAGATACCAGTGCAGGAAACGATCGAGATTGTATTCCTTGTACTTGGAGAGGGGACCAGGCGTATATGCGTATGAGTTGACGCCTTTTTGTTGATTAACGCAAATTTGCCAGTCTTGTTCGGCAGTCCATAGCCAAAAGGGCAATAGCTTATCGAGATCGTAGTCTTTTCCTTCCTGGGCTTTTGCATCCACCAGCCATGTCATGCGGATCTTGGTGTGATACAAGCCATTCGGCACCACCCGTACTGCGACGACGTGGTCACAGCTGGAATGCTGCCAGAAGTTGGGCAAGGTGCGCACGCGCATCGTGCCGATATCGGCGGCTTCGGCGTAATCGCCCATCAGCGGCGCGACCTGCGCGCCGTCCAAGGTTTCGCTCACAAAGCCATCAGTCAACGCAGTGCGATTGGCTGAATACCAGATATTATGCTCGGGGTCCGGAAATTCAGTCATGCCGGTTTCGGCACGCGTAATGGCCAATCCCTGCGCCCCCCACTTCAATTCGCTGCGCGCCGTCACCATCGCCAGTTCCCCAGCAACGCGCTCGATCGTGTCATCGGCATTAAAGCGGTCGAAGTTGGCTTTGATGTATTGGGGATGATTAACGTTGCAGTGATAACATTCACGGTTGTTTTCCCAGACCAGCTTCCAGTTGGCGTGAACATCGAAGTCCATCATCTTGGCGACTTTTGCGCGGTTCAACCCCTGTGGATGTGCAACAGGCGCAATGGCTGCGTCAGCGGCATCAAAGTCCATCGGTTTCCTAGCTAGATTGATAAAGATCATGCCTTCCTCTTCGCGGGCATGGGCGCGCTGCAAGCCGAGTTGAGACTTATCCAGTTCCTCCTGCATGCCGCGCACCAACAAGAGTTTTCCCTCGTGGTCATATGTCCACTGGTGATACGGGCAGATGAACCGTTTGACGTGTCCCTCGGCTTCTTCACAGATAATTGATCCGCGATGGCGGCAAACATTATGTAGAGCGTTCACCTGGCCGCCATCGCCGCGCACGATAATAATTGAATCTCCATCCATTTCAAACAGAAAATAATCGCCCGGATTCGGGATCTGGCACGAGTGGCCCGCGAAGAGCCAGCCCCGACGCCAGATGAATTCCATTTCAGCCCGGTAGAGTAGATCATCGTGGTAAAACGGACGCGGAAGTCCATGGTTGGGCTCGCGGGACTCCAATAGATTTTTGATCTCCAATAATTCGTTCGCCTTTAGAGGCAACATTCTTTGATCTTCCTTGTCAACTAATAAATAGGTTTTGCGCCTCAAGCTTATGCGTGCAGACGTTCGCCCTTGGGATCGAATAACACAGTCGCGGTCACTTCACCGAAACGGCGACCCTCGATCAGGTCAAGCTCGAAGCGGTTGCCGACTTTGGCGAGTTCAATCGGAAGATACGCGTACAAGATATTCTTCTTGACTGTGTATCCGTATCCGCCGCTTCGCACCCGGCTTAAAACTTTCCCTTCGTGATAAACCGCTTCGCCGCCATAGATTTGCGTGAACTCGTCGCCATCAACGACCAGCGTGCAGAGTTTGCGCTTGAGGCCTTCGGCCTTCTGCTTGGCGAGTGCGGCTTTGCCAATAAAATCTTTTTTCTTGAGGTCAACGCAAAAACCGAGACCGCCTTCGTAGGGCGTTTCAAGTTGTGTGACATCAGCCGTGTAATAGCGATACCCTTTTTCGAGACGGAGCGCATCCAATACTTTGTAACCGCCGACCTCGATGCCAAATTCCTTGCCGGCTTCAAGCAGCATATCCCAAACCATAGTGGCGCGGTTATACGGGACGTAAAGCTCCCAGCCGAGTTCGCCGGCATAACTGACGCGCTGTGCATAAACCTGCGTGCCGTTGATGGTGATCTGCTTTGTCATCAAATAGGGATGCGCTTCATTCGAGATGTCATTCTTTGTGATTTTGCGCAACACTTCGCGCGCTTTTGGTCCCCAAATTGGGAGACAAGCCCATTCTTCGCTGATGTCGCGGATGGATACTTCTCCATCGTTATTATCGACGTGCATTTCCAGCCACGAACGGTCATTGCCAATGAAAGCTGCACCTGTGATCACCCAGAACAATTCCTTGCCAAGACGCGTCACGGTGAGATCGGCTTCGACGCCGCCGTTCGTGTTGCAGAACTGCGTGTATGTCGCTGAACCAATTGGTTTGTCCATTTCGCTATCCGCGACGCGATTCAACAAAGGCAACGCACCGGGGCCGCTGACTTCGATCTTGCTGAACGGAGTCAAATCATAAAGACAGACGCGTTCACGCGTGGCAGCATGTTCCTGTCCGAGGCGATCAAAGTATGGCGGTTTTTTCCAACCCCACTTGCGTTGATCTTCGCCCATGCGGCGCGACGGCTTGCCGGGGTCATAATAATTGACGCGCTCCCAACCGAACTTCTCGCCGAAGACCGCGCCCATTTCCAACTGGCGATAATACACGGGACTGATGCGATGCGGGCGCGCCCATTCAAATTCATCGTTCGGGAAGCGCAGGCGATAATAATATTTCACACTCTCGCGTGTCCGCTCGCAAGCGTATTGCGGATCGTCATAGTAATTGCTGAAGCGCGTGGCCTTGTATGCATAAACATCCATTGTCGGTTCGCCGCCGATGATCCATTCGGCCAATAATTTTCCAACGCCGCCCGCGCCGCCGTAACCGTTGAGTGAAAAGCCTGCCGCCATCCACATGCCGCGCACGCCTGCCATCGGTCCGAGGATAGGCTGGCAATCAGGCGTATACGCGCCAGGATGGCAAACCAAAGTAATGATTCCCGCTTGATCAAGAAACGGCAAACGTCGGATCGCGCCTTCGAGCAATTGCTCAAAGCGATCCATATCCCCGGGCAGGGCGGTGCCGCCATGTTCCCACGGCACGGCATCAACCCAGCGAGCAAGCGGGTTCGGCTCATAACCACCGATCACAAGTCCGCCCTGCTCTTGCCGCATGTAAACCAAATTTTCAGGATCACGCAAGCAGGGTGTCTTCGCATTGAACTCATGACCCGGCACTGCCTTCAACGCGATATGCTGATGATCCACCGGAGTCGTCGGGAAATGCAGGCCTGCCATCGCAGCAATACGCGGCGCCCAAAGTCCTGCCGCGTTGATGACCAGCTCGGTCTTGATCGAACCTTTATCGGTCACGACCTCAGTGACTTCACCCTGAGCTGACAATTTGATGCCGGTCACGCGCGTGTTGGTATAAACGGTCACCCCCAAATCTTTGGCAAACTTGACCATGCTGTTCGTGGTCGTATAAGGATCGAGTTGTCCATCACGTGGAAGATAGATCGCGCCATACAGTTCTTTATTCGTGATCTGCGGCATATGCTTGACTGCCTCATCAGGACCGATTACTTCGCATTCAAGCCCCAATGCTTTGGCGCGACTGACGCTTCGCTCTAAATCCTTGAGCAACTCACGCGTTGACGCCACGCGCAGGCTTCCAACGTGATCGAACAATCCAAGTTCGCTGTACAGTTCGATGCTATACATGCGGAACTTCAACATGGTCTGTGCGGTGGCGAACTGTGTTACGAGTCCCGCCGCGTGCGACAACTCGCCGCTGGCAATTTCGCCTTTCTCTACCAGGACAATATCTTTTCTTCCCATCTTTGCCAGATGGTACGCGATCTGCGCGCCGACGATGCCTCCCCCGATGATTACAATTTGTGCTTGATCTTTCATTTCTTCACCTTTTCTTGGATTTGGAATTACGATCTCTTTACATCTTTCAGCCAGCCATTGAAATCTTTTAAATCCATTTTATCCACAGCCCTGTCCCATCGTTCTACAGCCCAACCCCAGAAATCAAAATCGATCTTGGATATTTTGGCCTGGATCGCGGCCCATAATCCCCATCCCACGTCCGACATGATCATGTTCAGTTTCATACGCGCAATTTTATCAGGTGTTGTAGAACCGAAATAGGCTAAGCAAACTTCACTAATTTGGTTATCGTTGAACTGCATTTCCTGGCAGGTATTTCCCAGTTCAAAACATGGGTCGTTATTGCCGCTATATTCGTAGTCAATGAGTTTTAATGATTTTCCATCATCCATATAATTTTCCGCCAGCAAATCGTTGTGACACGGAACTGTCTGCGAAGAATGGACTGACATGGCCTTTTCGATTTCGGCTACAGTCGCCATTCTCCCGAGGTAGCCTTCCGGCGTGGGGATTAATTGGTCCTGGCAAATCTTGAGATAATATTCCGTGAGGCGGAACATGTTGAAGTCTGTGAGGAAGCGGGGACCGGCATGTAACTTCTGGATGGTCTGTGCCATGCGCGTTGGCATGCCCGGCGCGTTCAATTTTTCCTTCGACAGGGTTTTTCCATTAATGAATTCCAAAACCATGGCCTGATAATCAGTTAGATAATAAAGAACTTTCGGTCCGACCCCCGCCTCGGCCGCGGCCTTTGAATTGAAGTATTCGTTGTTGCGATCAATTGCGAGAAGCTCCGTACTTACCCCCGGCACGCGAATAAAAAAAGGCTGTCCTTCCACCTCGACTTTGTAATTCGTATTGGTCAATCCGCCCGATAGGCGCTGAATCGAAACCGGCTTTCCCTTCCAATCTTCGACCTTCGACACAATATCTTCAATGACTGGCATCAGCTGCTCCAAAGCAATGTGGCATTGTTAGATCAAAGTGATGGTCAGTGTTGGATAAACACTGACCATCTTCAAATACCGTATATAAAATTATTCGGGCGGAATCTCCTTGAAGGCGAAGTCGACATTAATGCCTCGCGCTTTTTGGGCGTTCTTGACAATGACATACCAGATCGCTGCAATCACGATGATGCCGAAGGCAATGATTTGGGCGACGATATGGACCGGGAAGCTGCTGAAGTCCCAGGCCCCTAGCACGCCGAGGGCCGGCGAGAGCAGAAATGCCACGACCATGGACATTCCCAGGCCGCCGCCCAGCATGCCCAGCGCTGAGAGCCAGGGCATGGGCTTGCCATTCATCCACTCCGCGAGCTGGTTGCGCATGGGCCAGAGGAAGGCCACCACGGCGACGATCGCCGCTAGGCGGATGAGCCAGGACAGCACCGGCGATGTGGCGTCAAAGGCCTGTGGCGCCATGATCCACGAGATCCAGATAAATCCTGCCGCACCGATGAGCGTGAAGAGCAAACCGACATAACCACTAACTTGGTATTTCGCACCAGGCGAAGCGTCGTAGACCTCCTTGGCGCGATAGGGCAGCAGAGCACCCGCCAGACAGGTGAAGATGAAAACGTAGCCACAGCCAAAGGTTACGCCGAGGGTCAGGGCCGTCCAGGTGAAGGGCTGAGTGACGAGATTGTAGCCCACGATCACCGGGATGCTCGCGATGAAATACGCGATATGGGCGTTCACTGGTGTATGGAATCTCTCGTCCACTTTGCTAAACCATTCGGGTAGCAGGCGGTCCAGCGACATGGCGACCATGATGCGGGTCATGCCAATATAGCAGTTGCAGAAGATCTGGAAGCCGTTGAGCAGATACCCGAGTGCTATGATCACCACCACGATTGGACTGCCGGTCAGGGCAATGGCGATCAGCGGCGGCCAGAGATTGAAGCCATAGCCGCCCACGGTAATATTCGACGCGGCTACTCCGTTCCAGTAACCGGCTCCTGCTACGGTCAGAAACTCTGGCGGGGCGACGCGTTCGATGCCCACAGCCAACAGGGCCAAGAGCAGGCCAGTGGCGATCAGAGAGCCAACCATGACGAAGGTCTGGGATTTGAAACTGCGCGCGTCTTTGATCTCGCCGTTTTGCTCGGCAGAATAAGTTGCCCACTGCAAGGAAGTCCAGGCAATCGGGGCAATCAGCAGCGTGGCCAGCAAACTGAACGGCGGATGCAGGTTGATGCCCGCCTTTTGCACAGCAGCAACGGCCGTTTCATAGAAGCTTTGTCCCCCGCCGACAGCCAGGACAAACTTATCCAAGCGCGCTACGAACTCTGACGCTGGAGTGACAAACAGCACGACAAACACCGTGGCAAAGCACAAAAGCGTACCCCAGAACATCACGTGCTGGAAGCGAACATAGTGTTTGAAGCCGCTGACTAGAAGAACCAGCGCAATAGCAGCTCCCAGGATGCTGACAATGATGATGCCGGTGGGGGTGGTGAACCAGATTCCAAGACTTGCAAGCGAGGGAATATTCATCGTCGCACCCAGTCCAAGGAAGAGTGGTGCGAAGCCGAGGTACGACACGAGCCAGCCCGAGAGGGCCACCCATTGTAGAATCCAGATGACGAAGCCGGACATCACGATGGTGAAGGCCAGCCCGCCGCCGAACACGCGGCTTTGGAACACATAATCGCCGCCCGAGCGGGGCAGCGCTGTTGAAAGCCAGACGTACACGAAGGCAATCGGAATCTCAATCACCATCGCGATGAGAATTCCCCAGACCAGTTTGCCGCCTGGCAGTGCACCCGGCGCCCACAAATAGGTCCAGGGAAAGATCAGCCCCATCGTTAGGATGTTGTAGATGAAGGCTGAATACGGAGACATGACCCGCACCAGCCCCGATGCTTTGCGGGTAAAGACTTCGGGTTGTGAAGATTGTGCTTGAGCAGTCATTGCATTTTCTCCTTTGGTAACCAATTCAGATAGAATGTCAAAAAAAACCTGTTTCAACTCCGCATTATTTCATGTGCGCCTCCTGATCAAATCTCCGTGATCCGCCGGTGTTCGCGATCCCTTGAACAAAGGGCCTAATAACCATTCATATGGTTGTCAGACTTTGACAGAATTCGTAGTGGCAATCAGGCTTTCCACTGAATGAATCCTAAGAGATTCGTTCGCCGATGCATCAATTGCTTCATCCGTTACAAGTTTATCAATATCATCCAGGCTCGCTACTTGAAAATTGGAGACCATATCCCATTTGCTGCAATCGGCTACAATAATAACCTGACCCTTGGTATGCTCGATCATCAACCGCACGATTTCTGCCTCGGTGTTTGCAGCAACGGTACAACCATATTTCGAACTAATTCCATCCACGCCGATTATGGTCTTGTTGGCATAGACCTGCTTCAAATTCTCGGTTGCGAATCGTCCCGCTAGGGAAAGGGAGCGAGGCTGAAACTCTCCGCCAATCAGATAATGATGAAAACCAGGCTCTCCCAATTCCAGCGCGGCCAGAAGGTTGTTGGTGAAGACCGTGATGTCGGCGTCGCTTCGAATTTGACGAATTACCTGCGTGGTCGTCGTTCCGCTATTGATAAAGACAATATCGCCATTTTCGATTAACGAGGCGGCCAGCGCTCCGATCAATTGTTTTTCTTCCGGGTGTTTTTTCGCTCTTAGCTGATACTCCGGCTCCGGAGTCATCCTTTGACTGAGCATGGCCCCCCCATGAGTTCTTTCGATAATTCCTTTTTGCTCCATCCATTCCAAATCCCGCCATACGGTTGCTTCGGAAGTTCCCAGCATTTTATAAAGATCGACTGTCCGCGCATCTTATGAGTCTCCAGATACTTCTGGATTCGCTCTCGCCTCTGAGCTGGAATGAGTATTTTACTCATCAACTATGCCTTGGAATCAAGTGAAGGAAGTTGAATGCTTTATAGGAGGATTATATAAGATTATGAAAGAAATTGCAAGTTTTTGTTTTATTGGTTATAATGCGTGTTTTGTAGCGATCGGTTGCAAGACTTCTTTCTCTCAGCTACAAATCAAAGTTCGATCCTAGGAGTCATCTATGGCTGTCAATGCGATTGGGATGGGCGAGCAAAATCAAAGTGAACGAGATAGGTTTGAAAATGAATTGAAACGGATCGTAAAGACCGCGGATGAATCAGGCATCATCCTGCGAGTGATCGGTGCACTAGCATTTCAAATACACTGTCCAAAATTCGGCTTTATCCAATCCGCCATGGGCCGCGCATACACGGACATTGATTTCGCGGCCTATGGCAGGCAGACCAAACAAATCCAGGAATTAATGTCCCGGCTTGGTTATAAAGAGAATCAGGAGGTGTTTATTGTCTCAGGGGGCCAACGCGCCATTCACGAGAATCCAACTACTGGTTTGCATTTGGATGTGTTCTATGAAAAACTTGATTTCTGTCATGCCATCTTGTGGGAAGGACGTTTGGAGGTGGATACGCCTACCATCCCGCTGGCTGAACTGCTCCTTGAAAAAATGCAAATCGTTCAGATCAACGAGAAGGATGTCATCGATACCATCATGTTGTTGCTTGAACACCCATTAGGCGACAGTGATAAGGAAGTCATCAACATCAAGCGCATTGCCGAAATATTGAGTAACGATTGGGGATTCTGGCGCACGGTGACCATGAACCTTGAGAAAGTCAGGGTCCTTGCTCAAGGATACCCTCAACTCACCAGCGAGCAAAAGTCTCGTGTAGAATTGCAAGTAAATGAAGCCATGGCGCGAATCGAAAAGGAACCCAAGCCGCTAGGGTGGCGATTACGGGCCCGTGTAGGCGACCGCGTCAAGTGGTACAAAGATGTTGAAGAGGTTTGATATTAATTAAGGAGGATTACCATGAATAAACTTGTACGTGACTTGATGCACCCCGGCTTGCTTTCTTGCCGTCCCAACGCGACTTTGGGTCAGGTGGCTGTTTTGTTAAATCAACATCATGTCCATGCGCTAATTGTCGCTGATCGAGATGGCCGCCCAGTAGGGATTATTTCCGATGTTGATCTTCTGGCAGGGGAATGGCTTTCCGCGGACAGCAAGAGCCTCGCGACCATGCGCAAACTGACGGCGGCGGATCTGATGTCCCAGCCGGTGGATTCCGTGGAAGCGAATTTACCATTAACGGAGGCCGTTCGCGAGTTGATCGATAAGCATATGAGTTGTTTGTTAGTGACTGACAAGGCCAAACCTGTTGGCGTGATTTCCCTGTCTGACTTTGTGGCTAGCATCGCCCAGGAAGAAAAGCCTCGGCGCGAGACGGTTGCCGATGTGATGGCCAATGCTATTCTGGTTTGCCGAGAAAAAACACTCATATATTCTGCTGCTCGCTCGATGACCGAGGCTGGTTGGCGTTCGGTTTTGGTTGTTGATGCTCATGGTGTTCCACAAGGCGTTCTTAGCGGCAGGGATCTTCTACCCTTTGTGAAAGATGGCGTTGATGAATCGTTGACGGTTCGCGATCTAATGCACCCGGCGCTTACCATTGATGTGAACGCGAGTTTGCGCCAGGCGGCGGACGTGATGATCAAGCAACATTATCATCGTTTGGTAGTGATTGAAGAGAATGACCCCGATGCATTCCCCTTCGGAATCATTTCTTCCTTCGATATCGTTGCGGCGATGGCAAAACCAGATTCGATCTGGCAGGTCTAAAATATAAAGGTATTACCCTCGGGTAATACCTTTATATTTTTTCAATCTAGGCGCGGGTTGCATCTCAATTGCGCCTGCAAAAAGGAGAATTGCATGGCTGAATTACCTTCACAAGCACAAGTGGTCGTCATTGGCGGCGGAGTAGGTGGATGCAGTATTGCCTATCATCTTACGCTCATGGGTTGGAAGGATGTTGTTGTCCTCGAGCGCCACGAATTGACGTCAGGCTCCACGTGGCATTCTGCAGGCCTGGTGGGCCAGATGCGCTCGGATGCGAATCTCACGCGCATGATGCATTACAGCACAGATTTGTATCGCAAGCTGAAAGCCGAAACGGGTCAGGACACATCCTGGCGCGAGGTCGGCGGCATTCGTCTAGCTTCATCTGCCGAGCGCATGGAAGAGAACAAACGTCTCGTTGGAATGGCGCGTTCGTTTGGCGTGGATATGGAGTTGATCTCGCCGAAAGAAGCACAAGAAAAATTCCCACTCATTTCGTTGGATGGTGTGGTCGGCGCGGCATTCACGCCCAACGATGGCATCATCGATCCAACAGGCTTGACCAACGCTTTGGCAATCGGTGCAAAAAATCGCGGGGCAAAAATATTTACTGACACCGATGTCGAAAAAATCATCGTGAAGAATGGCCGCGTCAGCGAAGTGGTGACCAATAAAGGTTCGATCAAAACCGAGATTGTGGTGAACGCCTCCGGTCAGTGGGGACGCGAAGTGGGGAAGATGGTCGGCTTGGATTTGCCGGTTGTTCCCATGGCGCATCTCTATATTTTAACGAAACCCATCGAAGGGACCTCACACGATTTTCCAACCTTGCGCGATCCCGATTTGTTGGTCTATTGGCGTGAAGAGGTGGGTGGTTTGGTGACAGGCGGGTATGAACGTCAGCCCGAACCCTTTGGCTTGAAAGGCATTCCGCACGACTTTAAATATCAGTTGTTGCCGCCCGACTGGGATCGCTTCACACCGTTGATGGAAAATTCCATTAAGCGCGTACCCGCTGTTGAGAATGCGGAAGTTATCAAACTCTTGAACGGTCCCGAGGGTTTCACTCCTGATGGCGAATTTTTGCTTGGCCCGACATCAGTGAAAGGATTCTGGGTGGCCTGCGCGTTCTGCGCGCATGGACTGGCAGGTGCAGGCGGCATCGGCAAAACGATGGCGGAGTGGATCATTGATGGTCATCCCGAATGGGATGTGTGGCGGCTGGATGTGCGCCGCTTCGGTCCCAACTACAACAGCCTCGACTTCACCGTGGCGCGTACCATCGAAACCTACACTCAATATTATGATATTCATTTCCCCGGTGAGGAACGCATGTCGCGACGCAACCAGCGACTCTCGCCAACGTATTTCCGCCTGCGCGACCTCGGCTGTTCCTTCGGCGAAAAGTTCGGATGGGAACGCCCGAACTGGTTCAGGATTTATGAAGAGAAGGCAACTCATGGCCACGAGCCTCAGGGTTGGTCGCGCCAGAATTGGTCACGCGCGATCGGCTATGAACATTTGATGACGCGCGAGAACGCGGGTCTGTTCGATGAAACCTCGTTCAATAAAATTGAAGTGCGCGGCCCTGGTGCGTTGAAGTTCCTCAATTATGTTTGTGCGAATAACATCGATCAGCCGGTTGGCTCAGTGGTCTATACCCAGTGCTTGAACAAACGCGGTGGCATCGAATGTGATTTCACCGTCACGCGCCTTGGCGAACAGCGTTTCCTCATCATCACGGGTACAGCCTTCGGTCAACATGATTCTTCATGGCTGTCCATCAATATGCCCGAAGACGGTTCGGTGACCATCGAGGATGTTGGCTCATCCTACGCTTGCATTGGTTTGTGGGGGCCCAAAGCGCGCAAGATCCTCCAAAAGGTTACGACCGACGACGTGTCCAACGCGAACTTTCCATATATGACGGCAAAGTACATCACCGTTGGCGATGTTCCGCTTCTCGCTTCGCGCGTGACGTATGTCGGCGAGCTGGGCTGGGAGTTTTACTGCCCGATGGAATACGGATTACGCTTGTGGGATATCCTCTGGGAAGCAGGTCAACCCGAAGGAATGGTTGCTGCAGGATATAAAGCCATTGACACTCTGAGGCTCGAGAAGGGCTATCGTTATTGGAGCAGCGAGATCAGTCCCGACTACAATCCTCTTGAGGCTGGGTTGGGCTTTGCAGTCAAGCTCGATAAAAAAGATTTTATCGGCAAGGATGCGCTGGTCAAGGCCAAGGCAAAAGGTTTGACGCGCAAGTTGATGTGCATCACTCTCGCGAATGACCGCATGATTGCTATCGGCAAGGAACCGATCCGGACGATGGATGGAAAGACCATCGGCTGGGTGGCCGCTGGAGGATATGGTTATTCAGTTAAGAAGAGCATTGTTTACGCGTATTTGCCGATCGAATACAGTAAGCCCGGCACAAAGCTTGAAATCGAATTCTTTGGTGAGCAGATTGGCGCAGTTGTAGCCTCATCTCCACTTTTGGATCCGAAGGGAGAACGGATTCGGGCTTAGCAAGTTTTTTTGAAACTATCCTCACTCATCTTTCGAAATCTATGGTCCTGTTGGAATAAGGGCGATGGAGGAGTAGGTGAGTGAGGTCTTTTTTTTTTTTTTTCTCAGCTCAAGTTGGTCGGTAATAGTGTGTAACTTGAAAAATATTGGTGCTCCACGCACACATTATGTGGCAGTTAGAGGATTAGACTTATCATTTCATGAATTAGAAATCTCTATACGGTCTGCCGCGATTGCGGTAGCTATTTCAGGGCTTTACGCGTGCGGCATTGTTTATCTTCGATTATTTCCTTTAACCGAATGTAAAAAATGTAACCGTCATCTGCCGTTGGTCAGGGAAGAAGTAAGCCGTAGACATGCTCGTGAGGCTCAAGATCATTCGGGGAATCCATACCGTTATTAGACATGTGGCAAGAGATCACTACTCCATTTGGGAATCACAATAATTCCTCCTGCATGAGGAATAACGCTGTATTCTGAGGAATTTTGAAATTCTTCTTGACAGTGGCGAATGTTTGTTGTACAATCTAGACATCTATATGTCTAGATTCGCAGTAAACCGGAGGTACGATGGCTGAGTTTATCAGAACGGAGGGTGTACCGGTTTACGTTCAGATTCGAGAATCATTACGCGCAGAAATCACGGGGGCCCTTCTAAAGCGCGGCCAGCAACTGCCTTCTGAGAACGAATTAGCTTCCAAATATAACGTTAGCCGCATGACGATCCGGGAGAGCATTGAGGACCTCGTCGATGAGGGCTTGCTGTACCGTCGGCATGGGGTTGGAACGTTTGTAGCATATCCGCACCTGCAGCGTGATCATACTCGTTTGACCAGCTTCTTTGATAAGGCCGAAAACGAGGGCATTAAAGTTCAGGTAACTTTATTGAATCTGGAACTAGCCTTGGCGACTCCAAAAGTGGCTCAAGCTTTGGACATTCCTATGGGAAGCCGCATAATCCGTGTCAAGACATTGCGCTGTGTGGAGGATATACCGATCACTGTGCACGATGCTCATGTACCACACGAATTGTTTCATGGCATTGTCAATGAAAATCTGGAAGCTCAACATTTGTGGACTTTGTTTGAGAAGTGCGGTTACAAGGTCAAACGCGCGGTCCAAAGATTGGAGGCGCGCGAAGCTTCGAAAGAAATTGCCCATCTTTTGAAAATCAAAGAGGGCATGCCGGTTCTTTTCAAGGAGCGTACGGTCTATGCAGATGACGGCACACCTGTGGAGTTCACTTACTGCTATAACCGCGGTGACATGTATTCCCTCACCGTGGCATTGGAACGCTAGCAAGCACCATAACGCGAATTCAATTTCAATCGGAGGTTCACAATGTCGTTTTTCGGCAAGAAGAAAAGTAAGAAGTTGACACGCCTGTTTTTTGCCACAGATATTCATGGTTCGGAACGAACCTATCGGAAATTCATCAACGCTGGCAAATTTTATGAAGTGAACATTATCGTCATGGGCGGCGATATCTCGGGCAAGTTGATGATTCCCATCATCAAAGAAGGCAATGGCAATTACCGTGCCACCCTGCAGGGTACCGTTCACAAAGTAACAACAGAAGCGGAATTGAAACAGTTGCAAGAAACGATCGGGCTGCTTGGTTTTTACAGCCAGATCATGGAAGATGATGAGTATAAAAGCCTAGCCGGCCATCCAGAAGAGGTCAACAAGCTGTTTCATAAGTTGGCGCGTGAGCGGCTCGCTAACTGGGTGGATCTTGCAGAGACAAGGCTCAAGGGTACCGGCATTCGTTGTTTTGTAACCGGCGGCAATGACGATGATCCGGAAGTGCTGGATGCAATTAAGGGCGAGGGAAGGGAATCTTTTATGGCCTGTGAAGCAAAGGTTGTTCAAATTGACGACGACCATGTCATGGCGAGTGTCGGCTTCAGCAACCTTACGCCATGGCATACCCCACGCGAGATCCCCGATGAGAAGCTCGGAGAAATTATCGAAGGTATGTGCGCTCAAGTAAAGGACTTTCAACACTGCATCTTCAACTTTCATGTACCCCCGATCGATTCGACCTTGGACTCTGTCCCAAACTGGATTGGAACACCGATCCGCCTTCCCCGGTTATGAGCGGCGGGCAAATCGTCTTTGCCGGAGCTGGTAGCCAGGCAGTGCGCAATGCCATCGAGAAACACCAACCCATGTTGGGCCTGCACGGACATATTCATGAAGCGCAGGGTGTGGTCAAGATTGGACGGACAACCTGTATCAACCCTGGCAGTGAGTACGGAGAAGGAATTTTGCGCGGCTGTTTAGTGACCTTCGCCGATGGAGTAATCGAAGGTTTTCAGATGACTAGTGGATAGATTGAAATTCCTTCGAAAATGCAACATGACTTTATTGGATTGAGAATATATCAAGCCGCCAGAAAAGCAAGAGACTTGAAAGAAATTGTTTCTTCTGACGCAGGGATGTAAAAGGGTTTTGATTTGAGAGGAGGCGTTAGTAAGTTCAACGTTGATATAGCAAATCTTGACTGCCGGTGGCAGGTTGTTGACTCTTGTCCATGCTGACCACGTGCATGGTCGGGCATGGCGCAATCACATAAACAAACTATAAGGAGTAAGAGTGAGCACAACCGAGTCTGTAGCAAAACCTGAAGTTTTTACACGTAAGGCCTCGGGGTTGGTACGTGTAATGTCCCCCTGGTCGGCTATGTTTTACAATATCTTAGCTATGGGCGTGATTTTTCCTTGGACTTATTTGTGGGCACCCGGCTCGCTCCCGGGTGGACACTTGGTCTGGGGCATTATCCTCGCGATGCTATTCGAATTGCCTATCGCTCTCGTTTACGTATTTCTCTCGTCAGCTCTGCCTCGCTCTGGTGGAGATTATGTGTTTCAAAGCCGCGTATGGGGCGGCGGCACGGCATTTGCAATAACAATGTCGGGGATTGTCATTTGGCAGCTTGTGTGGATTGCTTTGGCTGGCTGGCTCCTATCATATCTGGGCTTTGCTCCGCTCTTCCTAGGCCTAGGCGCTACACTTGGAAATCCAACGCTGGCCAGCATTGGTATATGGTTTACGACACCGAATGCAATCGTGATTGTCAGTATCATTAATGCTGGCGGCGCGTTTTTGCTTTTGACGTCTGGCTTTAAGAACTACGTATCGCTTCAACGATGGATGGTAGGGGCTACTGCCATTGCGATCTTCACCACATTGATTGTGCTACTCTTTGCAGATCCGGCCACTGTTCCAGCCAAACTCAACGCGTTTTCGGTTGCGGTCGGAGGCAGCGCAAACTTCTATCAAGGCGCCATTGACGCTGTTCAAAAAGCGGGCATCAACCTGACCCCTCCGTTTAGCCTGTTGGCGACTCTGCTCGTAGCTCCGATTGCGTGGACCTCATTGCAGTGGGCTACGTATTCTGCCGAGCAGAATGGCGAGATCAAAGATGCCAAGTCCTTCAATACCCAGGCCCTGATCTACGTGGGTGGCTTGGTGATCACGGGCATTCTGCTGGCCATCCTAGGCTACGCGTTTCAACACGCCCTTGGCACACAGTTCCTGTATGTTGCCGGGGCAGGCTATTGGTCTGGAGTTAGCCAAGCAAATATCGCCGGCTTCAACCTCTGGCCTCCGATTCTAGCTGTGGCGCTCACGGGTAGCCCGGTCGTCGTCTGCCTTATCGCCGTTGGCTATTTATTCAATAGCTTCCAGATCGCCAATAATATCATGATCGGCACTACCCGCATCATGGTAGCCGCTTCTCTTGACCGTGCCATGCCTGAGTGGTTCAGCCGCGTGAGCGAACGTCGGCATACTCCGGTTAATGCTCATCTCGCCTTCTTCTTAGCAAGCATCCCTGCCATCTTATGCTACAACCTGGTACCAGGCTGGATTGCTTTAACATTGGGCGTGACCTTCGGCGGTGGTCTCGGGTTTACGGGCAGCGCGTTGGCGGGCATTTTCTTCCCGTACAGGGCCAAGGAGGTATACGCGGCCTCACCGGGCGCAAAATACACGGTCAATCCATTCGTGGGAATGCTGTTCGGAGTGGCTGGGGTTGCGGCTTGGATCTGGTCAGCTTGGGTACTCGCACCTCACGCCTTCGCCGGCTCGGTCTTCCTGATCGCGCTTGTTCGGACCGCTGCTATTGTAGGTGTAATTGCCTTCCTGTGGCCGTTGCATGAACAGCTGGGTGGTTGGTTCCGCGGCGAGAAGATGCCTTGGCCGACCGCTCTCGGTATGCTGGGCGGCGGTCTCGGAATGAGCATGGTTTTGTCCTTCGTGTTGGAACCGGCGCTGGGTGTGATCGGAACCTGGGACTTTTCCAATTTCCCAACCCATTTGTGGGCACAAATCCTCACATTTGGGATCATCCTGTTCTGCATCCTGTGGTATGCCTGGACCAAGCGGTCGCAGAAATCGCATGGCATCAATATTGATTATGCCTTCAAGGAGATCCCGCCAGAATAAAATTCATTGGCTGATATTGTGTCGTCTATGATAGTGATCAGCCGTCGATCCAAAGGTAATTCGCTGATCACTATCATAAATTAAAATCCAAATCTTTAAGGCATTATTGTCTTGGTTTTATAAAGTTCCAAACGGAGAATCAGTAATAAATGCATAGGCAGTTTGCAACCGATAGTGTTGCTTTCTAGAAAAGGAGAAAATGCTATGAAAGAAAGTCCTGTAGAACGATTAATTCAGACAAACCCCGATATGGAGATCTGGTGGGATTCCTCACCATTGATCTTTGATCAGTGGGTCGAGCATATGGTAAACGCGGCACCCCCCGCACGCAAGGCCCTGATGAAAGAGCAATTGTTGCGTCTCTATAATGCCGAGCACCCTGAGCAGAGCGTATTCAGAGGCTGTACAACCAATCCGCCTCTTTCCTGGGGAGCAGTTCAGGCTGATCCCAAATTCTGGGGAGATTGGGTGAGCAAGCTTTGCAAGGATAACCCAAAGCTTAGTCAAAAAAGATTAGCTATCATGACCTATAAGGAAACTGTGAGGCGTGGAGCGGAGAAGTACCTGCCTATTTGGAAAAATAGCAACGGCCGGTTTGGTTGGATTTCTGCTCAATTGGATCCGCGCTTGTTTTCTGAAACCGAGGCAATGCTTGAAGGCGCAGAGGAATTCAGTACCATTGGCGAAAATGTGATGATCAAGGTGCCGGCCAGCATGCAAGGGATTGAGGTTCTCAAGGTTCTTACTTCCAAGGGAATCAGCACGAACACAACCACCTGCTTTACCTTGCCTCAAATTATGGCATCTGCGGACGCCGCCATGGCGGGCAGAGCGATTGCCGAGAAGAACAAGGTCGATATGAGCAAATGGCGTGCCGTCATTACCATGATGATTGGACGCCTGACTGAAAACGAAGCGCTCGATCTTCAAGCGGATCGAAAAAATATTAAATTATCCTGGCAGGAAAAACACTGGTTCGGCATTGCTGTTTTCCGCCGCGCATATCGCTTGTTGACGGAAGGCGGTTACGCCAGCAAGTTGTTGTCCTGCTCCATGCGCGCTGGCCCGCTCGTGGCCGGTAAGGAGAGATATTGGGATATTCAAAAGGTTGCCGGCGGCGATATTGTTTACACTTGCCCGCCGTATGTTTTGGAACCACTCTTTATGATGGGTGATGATATTGAATTCCGCCCTGAGATCGAGGAAGAAGTGCCACAGTCTGTCATGGACAAGATGTTGACTCTGCCATATTGCATCCAGGCTTACGACCCGAACGGCTTATCTTTGGAGCAGTTCAATATTCATCCTGCCACGGTCGCCACGGTCGAGACCTTTGCGAAGGGCTTTTCTAGTCTGGAAGCGTTTGTGGGTGAACGCATGGTCTCTCCAGTCGCGGCAATGGCATAGCGTTTAAGGTATTTCGAGTATGCTGGATTAGCGTGCATAAATGAAGTATGGATATGCCTCGCTTAAGCTGATGTTCAGTAATGCCTTGAAGGGCTATAAGTTTTGCAAGACTAAATCACAACCAGGATGAGACTATGCCACTTGGAATTGACGAAGCTATATCAAAAGTGCCTTTTCTTGCTGAGTCGAAGAATCTCAAGAAAACGCCGTTGAGCGGCGGCATCACAAATTTGAACTACAAGATTGATGCTGATGGGAAATCGTATGTAATTCGCTTGGCGGGTGAAGATACGGAAATGTTGGGTATCAAGCGTGAAATAGAGTACGCGGCGAACCGTGTTGCAGGACAATTGGGCATCGCGCCGGAGATTGTGTACTTTATTGAGCCCGAAGGTTATATTGTCACTCGCTTTATCAATGGCAAACGCGTGCCACCAGAGGAAATCACCAAGCCCCACAATCTGATGCGGGTGGCACGCAAGTTGAGGCTCTTCCATCGCCGCGCACCGGAGTTGAAAGGTGAATTCAACGTGTTCCGGCGCGTGGAAATGCTAGAAGGAATATCGAAGTCCAAAAACTGTAAATTTCCCTTTGATTGGGATTGGATTATGCAGAAGACGCGCGAAGTGGAAAAAGCCCTCTTGAAAGACCCGTACATTCCCACGCCATGCCACGATGACCTGCTGAACTTGAATTGGCTGGATGAGGATGTGGCGGGCGAGCTCGGCGAACTTCGCCTCTTGGATTGGGAGTACGCCGGCATGGGTGATATCTTCTTCGATCTTGGAAATTTCTCCCATCACCATCGGCTGACTGATGATCAGGTTCGCATCTTTATCCAGGAATATTTTGGTGAGGTAACCCCGAAGAATTTCGCGCGTCTGAAATTGATGTGGCCGATGTCGGAGTTGCACGAGGCGATGTGGGGCACCACGCAGACCGGTATTTCCAAGCTCGAGGAAGATTTCCAGGGTTATGCAGATTTATGGTTTGGCCGCTTCCGCCAGCACGTCACCGATTATCGCTGGGAACAATGGTTAAAAGATGTGGCCGTGAAGAAAAAGGTAAAATAAGAACAAAGGCTGAAGGATGATGAAGTCTTACTCCTTCAGCCTTTACAGGAAATTTGATCAATTATTAAGCCTAAGGAGAGTTTATGTCAATCGTGAATGCAAAAGAGATCATGGTCGAGGCGTACAAGGGCAAGTATGCGGTTGGGGCGTTCAATGTCACGGATCTGGTTCAATTCGAAGGGGTGATCGATGCCGCTATCGAAAAGAAAGCACCTGTCATCGTTCAGACCTCAGTAAAACCATCCCAGTTCCTGGGCACAAGTTTGATGGTGGCGATCTATCGTAACCTGGCCTCTTCCGCGCCGGTGCCCGTTTGTTTGCATCTGGATCACTGCACGGATATTGCCTATTGCAAGACTTGTGCAGACGCCGGTTATACCAATATCATGATTGACGCGTCCAAGCAGTCGTATGAGGAGAACATCCGCCGGACTAAGGAAGTGGTGGATTATTGCCACAAAGTTGGAAATATTTCGGTTGAAGGCGAGTTGGGAACCGTTGGCGGTGTGGAGGATCAAATCAAGGTCGCGGAGGATGAAGCGCAGTTGGCGAATCCAAAACAATCCGTGGAATTTGTTGAGCGCACAGGCCTGGATATTTTTGCACCGGCTATTGGCACCGCCCACGGAGTTTACAAAACGAAGAATCCCAAAATTGATTTCGAACGCATGGCCACGATTAATAAAATGTTGAACGGCAACGGAATCAAAACACCGCTTGTGGTTCACGGCGGTACGGGACTGCCCGAAGATTACATCAAGAAACTGCTGGCGGCTGGCGGAGCGAAGTTCAATGTTTCTACCGAACTGAAGCACACGTTGATTGACGCAAAGTTCGAATATCTCAGCGCACACCGCGATGAGTATGATCCTGGGAAGGTGGATGTTGCCGTCCGCGACGCGACCCGCAAAGCAGTAATCCATTGGATGGAAATGTTAGAGTGCGTTGGCAAGGCGTAAGTTCACCAATCATCGCAGAGCATATGAATAATTCTGTGGTGAGATAAAAAATTTTGATGGAGTAAAGAATGGCAAAGAAAATCGAAGAGTATTACGTCCCATGGGTGAAAGGCATTCCCATGTACATCTCGGAGCATATCGAGAAGGCATGGCGCAATCCTGCACTACACCGCATGATGTCGAACGAGAATCCGAATGCGCCTTCGCAAAAAGTTCTAGACGCGATGGTCAAGTATTCCAAGATGGCGAATCGCTATCCCGATCAAGGCTTGGTCGTGAGGACCAAGATCGCCGAGATCAACAAGCTGGATGGGCCGTATAACGTCATGCTCGGGAACGGCTCCAGTGAAGTGTACGATAACGTCTTTCGTATGTTCATTGCGCCGGGCGACGAAGTGATTCAACACACACCCTGTTTTGGCATCTATGGCTTGCGCGGCAAACTATTGGGCGCAAACATGGTGGGTGTGCCGATGGTCTATAAAGATAAGAAGATGCTTTATGATCCGGATGCCATCCTCAAAGCAGTGACTCCCAAGACCAAGATTATTGTGGTTGCCAATCCCAATAACCCGACGGGCAACTTCATGGATGCCAAGCATTTTGTCACCATTGCAGAAACGGGAATTCCCTTTGTAGTGGATGAGGCATACGTTGAATATTCCGGCTTGGGTATGTCGCAAGTTGGGTTGACCAAGAAATATAGTAACGTGATCATCACGCGAACTCTTTCGAAAGCCTATGGTCTGGCGGGGATGCGCTTCGGATATGCACTGGCAGCCAAGGAAGTCATTGACCAGATTGCCGGTTCGCTTCTTCCCTGGAACGTGGGCACGGTCCCGATGTGGGCGGCGCTGGCGGCCTTTGAAGATAGCGAAGGACTCGCTGAACGGGTCCGCTTCAACAACAGCGAAGTGGATTTCATCACCGAATCGTTGAGTGATATCCCCGGCTTTGTGATCTTCCCGTCCAAGGCGAATTACATCCTGTTCGATTGCGGCGCGACCGGCAAGACGGGCAAGGAAGTGTTGGCCTTTGCTGAGACGAAAGGCCTGATCCTGCGCGGCGAAAGCAAGAAATACGGAAGCGACGGCTGGTTCCGCGTTACGATTGGTACGAAGGAAGAGAATTGTTTATTCGTGGATACGATCCACGAGTTCTTCGGAATGAAGAAGTAAGACATTATCACGAGGTACACAAAGAAAGATCTTTCTTTGTGTACCTCGTGTCTGTAAGCAATCCACGATATTTTGGACACAGGTTTGAGTGTCCTGTGCGTTCAAATTTTTTGTTTAATAGAGGTGCTATGTCGAGAGTTAGGGCTGTATTTTTTGATCAGGATGGAGTCATTATCGATACCGAACGGGATGGTCATCGCATCTCATTCAATATGACGTTCAAGGAGTTTGGTTTTACGGATGAATGGAGCGTGGACTATTATCATGAACTGCTCCAGATTGGCGGCGGCAAGGAGCGCATGAAGCATCATTGGAAGTCGAAGGGGTTTTCCAAACCAATGACCGAGCAAGAGATTGACAAACTTATCCCGGAGATGCATAAACGCAAGACCGCATTGTTTGTGGAACTGATCGAGACGGGAAAACTTCCGCTCAGGCCGGGCATTCATCGGGTCATGAAAGAAGCGATGGACGCAGGTTTAAAGATAGGAGTTTGTACCACGTCGAATGAGCGGACTACCCGAGCAATCATCGAAAAAATACTTGCTGACATTAAATTCGATCTGGTGCTGGCGGGTGATATGGTGAGCAAGAAAAAGCCGGACCCGGAAATCTATGATCTTGCATTGTCGAAGTTGGCATTGAAACCGGAGGAGGCTTTCGTAATTGAAGACTCCCGGATCGGCGTAACCGCTTCAAAAGCCGCAGGAATAAGAACCATTGTTACTACCAATGGATATACCGAACAGGAGGATGTGAGCGCCGGAGATGTGATCGTCACCTCCCTGGGCGACCCAAAAGGTGAAAAGGCGATTCTGCGAAAAGGTAATCTGCCGGGTTTCGATGGCGTGGTCCATCTGAAGCAGTTGGTTGGATTATTTGAATAGTGCTATTCTGGAAAGAATCAGAGAGACGCGGCGTAAAGAGCCGCGTCTCTCTTTTATTATGAGAAGTAGTTGAGGAAAGAGTTTCTAGACAAAACAAAAGTATATCCCTAGTAGACTGGTAACCAGCGTTTGTGCCTTAGCTTATGTCGAACAGTTGCTTATGGATCTGCGGTGATTGTAGCGTAAGAAATTGCAAGTTACCTTGCGTCAATAAAAAAATATTTTATTTGAAATATTGGGCGTTTCATCACATATGAGTATCACGCGTCACTGTTCTTGGAAGCATGGGTTTTATAACCAACGAATTGCTGGAAAGAACTATATCTTATTGCCACTTCAATTTACGAACCACGGAGGTGATATGCTGAAATTTGAATTCTAGTTCGCTTGACATTTCGACAACTTCATTTGCTTCGCCAATCAAAAAGGAGATAAAGTCATGTCAAAGCAAGATGAGCATCTTGAGCACGATGTAAAACAATTACACGGTTTTGGATATGCCCAGGAACTTTCACGCCGTATGAGTGGCTTTTCAAATTTTGCCATATCCTTCTCGATCATCTGTATTCTGGCTGGTGGAATTACCTCATTTGGTTTTGCATTTGCCGCTACCGGCGGGGCGGGTGTCGGCATTGGCTGGCCGGTGGGTGGTTTGTTTGCGCTGATCGTAGCCCTTTCCATGGGACAGATCGCCTCCTCCTTTCCGACGGCTGGCGGACTCTATCATTGGAGTTCGATTCTCGGTGGACGCTTTTGGGGCTGGGCCACGGCCTGGTTCAACCTGCTCGGTTTGATCTTCGTCGTATCGTCCGTGGATACAGCAGTCTTCCAACTCTTCCGAGATTTGATTCTTGGCAACATGTTTAAAGTTGATGTTTCGGGTGCCGCCTGGCAGGCAACGGGCAGCGGGAACTTCCCCGGATGGATCTGGCTGGTGGGTACGGTAGTCGTCATCGGTTCAACTGCTTTGTTGAACCACTACGGCATCAAGGTCACTACCATATTGACTGACTTCAGTGGCTATCTGATCTTTGGAGTGGCTACTCTGTTGACGGTCTTCCTTATAGCTTTTGCACCGCATCTTGACTTCAGCCGTCTGTTCACGTTTACCAATTTCACGGGTGCCGCAGGTGGCGGTGTCTGGCCGCAGACGAACAATATGTTATATGCCTTCGTAGTTGGACTGCTGCTCGTGACGTACACAATCACCGGTTATGATGCTTCTGCCCACACTTCCGAAGAAACAAGAAATGCCGCAGTCAATGTTCCGAAAGGGATGTGGCAGGCAGTCCTCTGGTCGATGATCTTTGGATATATCCTGGTGTGCGCGCAAGTACTTGCCATGCCGGATATAGTTAAAGGTGCAGCGCAAGGCTATTCCCCCTTTGCATATATCATGAGCAGTTCTACCATGCCGATCGTTGTTAACGTTATTTTGGTTGTCGGCGTAGTGATCTCCAACTATCTTTGTGGACTCGCCTGCATTACCTCCTGCTCCCGCATGATGTACGCCTTTGCCCGCGATGGCGGCCTGCCGTTTTCCAAGGCTTTGAGCCACGTCAGCACCAATTATCGCACACCGACCGTTGCAATTTGGACGAGTGGCGCCTTGGCATTGCTCTCCTGTTTATATGGCGGAGCTTTTGCCGTTCTGGCTGCCGGATGTGCAGTCTTCCTGTATATCTCCTATATCATGCCGATCGTTGCTGGCCTGTTCGCCGAAGGCCGGACTTGGAAGGAAAAAGGCCCATTCAATCTTGGTGCGCTTTCCAAGCCCAATGCCATCCTGGCGATCCTAGGCGGATTGGTTTTGATCTGGGTAGGCTTCCAACCGCCGAACGATGCGGTCGGCAGGTTGATCATCGGCTTGGTTGTCTTCATGGTTGTGCTCTGGTTCGTGCTGGAGCGTGTTGCTCCCTTTGAAGGCGTTCCGCAAGGAGAGAGAATCGTTCAACGTCAGGCGATGATCGCTGAGACCGAGGCCAAATTCAAAGATAGCGCTGCCGATTGACTTTTTTCGATATCTAATATAAAAAACATAACGCGGCTTCCACGAATTACAAAGGAGGTCGCGTTATGTTTTAAATTTATCGTTAGATTATTTACCGAATAATCCGGATAAACACCGCGTACAGACCCGCGGCCACCAAAGCTGTGGCAGGAATGGTAAATAGCCAGGCCATTGCAATCTCCCCTGCAACTCCCCAACGGACCTTATTGGCTCGTTCCGCTGTGCCGGTGCCCATGATGGTTGTGCTTACTACTTGAGTTGTGCTGACTGGCCCACCCAGCAAAGATGCTCCGATGATGATGATTGCAGATGCCAGTTGCGAAGTAAAGCCATCTATGGGTCTGATTCGAAAGATCTTTCCACCCAAGGTCCGAATTAGCCGCCATCCGCCCGTAGCCACACCCAGCGCAATCGCTCCGGCACAAACGATAATGACCCAGAATGGAACCGCAAAGACCTTCAGGTATCCGCCTGTGACCAACGCCAGTGTAATGATCCCCATGGTTTTTTCTGCATCATTAGCGCTATGACTAAGGGCTAGAGTAATGCCTGTCACAATTTGACTGTGCTTGAAGAAACCATTGATACGCGGTGTGGCCTTCCAACTTAGCCATAGGATAAGCTTTAGCAGGATATATCCAAAAATAAAACCGATGATTGGGGAAGTGAATAAAGCGACCAATGTTTTCACCAATCCTTGTAATTGGAGCGCCCGCCATCCTGCCCCTACAAGTACTGCCCCAATGAGACCACCGATCAATGCGTGCGAAGAACTACTTGGCAAGCCTAGATACCAAGTCAATAAATCCCACAAGATTGCGCTAACCAACGCGACCAGAATTATCCCTAGGCTGATTGCTTTGGAAGTAACCACATCATTGCCGATCGTGGTCGCTACCGCGACGCCGAAAATGAATGGCCCTACAAACTCTGCTAAAGCAGTTATTCCCAGTGCGACTTGTGGCGAAAACGCCCGCGACGAAATCATCATGGCGACCACGTTGCTTGAATCGTGAACGCCATTCAGAAAGGAAAATCCAAGTCCTAATATGATGACTGCAATGAGGATGGGCGACATTGATGCTTCTCTCCCCTTAGGTGATCTTGACGACAATATCAGCGATGACATTGGCGGCCTCATCGCCGCGGTCCGCTGCGTTGCTCATATGGCGGTATACCTCGCGCAGTTTTAGCATCTTGACTACATGCTTGAGATCTTCCGCACCGCTGAAGAGATCCGCCAGTGCCTCGCGGTAAACGGCTTCGACGCGGTTTTCGAGAGCCTTGGCGCGTTGGGCGTGATCATTAGCTACTGCCGGATGTTCTTCGAGGGCGTTGACCGCCATGGAAAGTTCGAAAGCGGCATCTCTTAATAATGCAGCCATTCGTTGCATGAAGGGTGTCGCCTTAACTTTCAGAACTTCCATCTCGCTGACTGTGCTGTAGGCATAGTCCAATACATCGTCAATCGTCCGCGAAAGTGCGAAGATGTCTTCACGGTCAAAGGGTGTGATGAACGTTTTATTTAATTCATCAATCAGGATTTGTCGGGCTTCATCTGCTTCTTTCTCTTTCGTGGTTAGCAGTGCAGAGGCGGCTGGGTCTTGGGTGCTCAGAAAAGTCTTCAAGGCGTCCAGACCCTCCAGTGTAAGCGCGGCTTGGTCGTGAATAAGTTTCAGGAAAACATTTTGGCGTTTCTTAAAGAGACGATTCATAATAAATTCTCCTAGCTGATATATTAAGATTGGATAATTGATTGGGGATCATTTGTGTCTCGTTGATGACCACAGAATCATTTTACGCTGAATCCAGCATCTATCTATTATTATAAGTGCATTGTAAGGAGATGGACATATTAAAGAAGAGCGTCTGAGTCCGTTTTGTTTTGCTAAAGAGGATTGCTCACTACAACCTCATCTGGATTTACTAATACTTGAACCTTGTCTTCATATTGGATTTCCGAGATTGGATGTGCAATGATTTCCATTAAAGAAGGATTCTGAAAATTGCGATGCTTTGTCTCCGGATGCGGATAATAGACCCAGCCTTCATATTCGATATCTTTATAGACAACCTTGCATCGTGAAAAAGAAAAATGTTCGGGCGGATGCAAGTCCGTCCATTCGACATCATAAAAAGTAAATTCGGGTTTTATTAATTGGAAGATATATGGACGGATGTCTATATTCAATGTGCCATTGAAATAACCATCGAGATTTAATCCGCGCGATTTGAAGATGGGCTTCTGTCTTTCCAGCGCTCCATAAGGGTAATCCTTCGATGGGCCGGATGCGACTCGATAACCCTGAACGATCACGCCTCGTAATGAGATCCATTGGGGATGCATTATTCTTACCCTACCGAAAAATTTATATTGCGTAAATGAAATTCCGTATGCTATTCAAAAAGCCTCCTGAGCTATTATCTCACAGAAGGCTTTTTGGTTGATTCCAAAGTTTCAGTTTGGCTTTTTAGCCAACTTTCAGAATTACTTGGCGACCGTCGCCTTTACAGTGAACATACCGCCACTAGAAGGTGTAAATGTCATATTGACGGGAATGGCTGAAGCACCATCACAGGCGACCATCCAACGTTCTTGCCAAGCACCGGAAGAATCCGGTTGCTGGGTAACTTCGATGGTTGTATGGGTTGCATCCGGAACTGTGCAACTCATCGGATTTGCTTGCAGGACCGCTGTAAGAGCATATCCCCAAGCAGTTGCCCGGGTGGTTTCGTCGCCGAGTCCACCTGTGGCCACCGCGCTGACGCTCGATCCGGATGAAGAACCAGGAGCAACCGTTGTCCCAGATGAGAAACCCGGAGCAGATAAGCCACCGGACGCGGCTGTGGCGATCTGACCGCTCATACCCGGTAAAGCACTATCGGCAGCGGCAAAGCGCGAATAGGCGAACGCGCCGACACCAATCATACAACAATCTACTACCACGAGCACGATGACGACAGCACCGATTAGCGTCCCAGTGCTCATCTTTTTTGAGGCCGGTGCCGCAGCTTGCTGCACACCGGGAAAGGCAGTCTGGCGGACCTGCTCATCATAAGCAGCTAACTTTGCCCTCTCAGTTGCTATGACAGCATTGCGCCGTTGCTCTTCATAGGCGGCTGCCTTGGCCTTCTCCTCTGCGAGGGCGGTCCGCTTTTCCTGCCCAACTGTTTCGGGCCAGCATGCGATCCATTGGGGATTGAAGTTGGCGATCGAGACTTGTATCTCAGTGCCTGGTTGTATAAACCGATAATATTCGCGTTTTGCATTGAATTTGTCTTGCGCGATGTATGGCGTGCCATGGGTTGGATGGACTTCAAGTTTCACTTTAACCGGTTGAAAAACCAGGGTTTGGGTATAACGACTGCCCTCATACCATCCCCAGCCGGCGTCTCGACTTTCCAAAATGACTGCTTTGGCTGGTTCACCGTTGGCTTTGATAAACCAATGCAGAATAGGACTTAATCCATAAGCCCAAAACATGATTGAGCCGAATATTATCCAAAACCCCACGAACAATCCCACTCCCAACCAATTTGCTAGTATCCAATTCCAAATAGAAATTAAATCCATTTTGCCTCCACAATTAGAAGTTTTTTATTTTAGATACAGAAAACTTTTTTGAAGATTCCAATAAAAACGGGCAGACAACCTTGTCTGCCCGTTTTTATTTTTTATATTCTTGGAAAACTAAACTACAGCAATTTGTGTGGGGTCGGCAGGATTGTATTTGATCTTGATGGTGTCGCCGACGCGCGGGATGGCAATCTTGGAAACCATCGTTTGTGCTGTCGTTTCGAAGCCGGCACCCATTGCGGGTTGAACCTTTAACTTCAAGATAACGACCGGATTCATATTGATCAATGAGCCGGTATCTTGAATGGAAAGAACCTCTGCGGTTGCATCCATTCCAGCCTGGGCGATCCATTGGCCCGACTTTTGCATGTCCAATGCGGCCTGGCCTTTATTCATCGCATTGTTCATATCGTCCACAAAATCTTTGCCCATGAAAGCTCTGGTTAAACCACCGGTAAGTCCACTGTTCATGGTCTTTTTGGCATTGTCTAAAGCCTTCTGGGGGTCCTTCTCGATTTTTCGTCCGAACATAATAAGCTCCTCTCGTGTAATGGTTAACGATGGCGCAAATATAGTCTCAAGCGGTTCTTTATTCAAGCCTTACTAAAGTACTAGTTAAGTTTCTTAACTTAAGAAAAATTTAAGGTCCGATTTTGAAATTTTGTTTGGCCGAAATATCGTTCGGACTCAATACGTGCAAGCTGATGGAATAATGACCGCAGTCCGCGGTGTAAGTCCCGGCGTTAGGTGCATTCATCGTCTCGGCGCGTTTAAAGGTGATCGTTTGAGGCGAGGTCGTGTTGGATTTATCACCGCGGATTTCCCACTGGAATGAAACTTTGGCCGCGCCGTTCGTTGTAATCGTCCCACTGAAATTAACTGCATTCGGGCCGCCGCACATGCTGAAGCTGACCGACGCGCCCACAGTCACATTGGTTACGATCACGCCTAGAGGGGGAATGACCGGCAGGTTACTCAGACTTCCCGACGTTATCGCAACATTGGTGAATACCCAGCAGAATTGGTTTGTGTTATTTGGATCGCGGGCATACCACCATGTACTGTTTTTATTCTTTCCGACGATCAATGCGGTTTGTCCAAAATTGATCACATCCAAAGAAGGGTAAGCAACATCAGGACCGGAGCGGCAATTGACTGCGTTTGATTTCGGCGTCAATTGTGAAACGATGGGTGTGGGCGAGAGAGTCGGGACTGGTGTAGGTGTTGACGGAGGTGGAAGCGCTGGAGTCAGCGTACGGGTCGGTAACGAAAAGGGCGTTGGCTTGGATGACGGGAACAACGCAAAATTGCAAGCCACGATCAGCAGGGCACACGCCAGTAAGAGAATCGAGCGATGGCTTCTCATGGTTTTTCCTTTGACGGATACATCCTATCTTTATAAGACGGTAAATACAATAGTCTCTTTGGATTTCACTTAAGCATGGGAATTTTGATACCGTGTTTCTTCGCGGCTTCAATGGCGATCTCATAACCTGCATCAGCGTGCCGCACTACGCCCATACCGGGATCCGTCGTAAGGACTCTCTCCAATCTAACAGCTGCTTCCGGCGTTCCATCTGCAACGATGACTTGCCCCGCATGCTGACTATAGCCGATGCCCACTCCGCCGCCGTGATGAAATGAAACCCACGTTGCACCGCCAATCGCATTGATCAACGCGTTCAGAATCGGCCAATCGGAAACTGCATCGGTGCCGTCTTTCATCGCCTCGGTCTCGCGGTTTGGACTTGCGACCGATCCGGCATCAAGGTGATCGCGTCCGATCACAATCGGAGCCTTGAGAATTCCTTTTGCCACCATCTCGTTGAATTTGAGTCCAGCTTTGGCGCGCTCGCCATATCCGAGCCAGCAGATGCGCGCTGGTAATCCCTGGAACGGGACTTTCTCGCGCGCCATCTTCATCCAGCGATGCAGATGTTCATCGTTTGGAAACAATTCCATTACGGCTTCATCGGTTCGATAAATATCTTCTTTATCGCCAGATAATGCAACCCATCGAAACGGTCCCTTGCCTTCACAGAACAACGGACGAATATATGCGGGCACAAAACCAGGGAATTCAAACGCGTCGGTCACGCCATAGTTGAATGCTTGCTGGCGAATGTTGTTTCCATAATCGAATACTTCCGCGCCTTGGCGTTTGAATTCGAGCATGGCCTGCACGTGCTTCGCCATCGAAGCCATGGCGCGCTTTTTATATTCGTCAGGGTTGGACTTGCGCAGTTCGTTGGCGGCATCCACTGAAAGTCCCGAAGGAACGTACATCAACGCTTCATGCGCCGATGTTTGATCAGTGACCACATCCGGCACCACGCCGCGCATCACCAATTCGTTATGAATATCCGCGGCGTTGCCGATCAACCCGATGGAGATGGGTTTGCCCGCCGATTTATTTTCCTCGACGAGTGTCATCGCCTCTTCGAGATTATCCACGACGGTATCCAGATAACCGATGGCATGTCGACGTTCAGCGCGTTCGCGATCCACCTCGACGATGAGTCCCACCCCTTCGTTCATCGTGATAGCTAGCGGTTGCGCACCGCCCATGCCGCCGAGACCCGCCGTTAAAACAAATTTGCCTTTGAGCGAATTCCAGCCGCGCAATCTTGCTAGCGCACCGAATGTTTCAAAGGTGCCTTGCAGAATTCCCTGCGTGCCGATATAGATCCATGAGCCCGCGGTCATCTGACCGTACATCATCAAGCCTTTTGCGGCGAGTTCATCGAAGTGTTCCCACGTGGCCCAATGCGGCACGAGATTGGAATTGGCGATCAACACACGCGGTGCATCGCGATGCGACTTGAAGACGGCAACCGGTTTACCAGATTGGACTAGGAGCGTTTCATCATCTTCCAGATTCTTTAACGATTTCAAGAATCGCGTCGAAGCATTCCCAATTGCGCGCGGCTTGTCCGCGCCCGCCATAGACAACGAGGTCCTGCGGGCGTTCGGCCACTTCCGGATCGAGATTGTTTTGGATCATGCGATAGGCGGCTTCAGTCAGCCACGACTTGCAGGTGAGTTTCGTGCCGCGCGGGGCACGGACGGTGCGAGAGACAGACATACGTTTCTCCTACTGAACGAAATTCCTTCTGGCAATTATAAGTCAGGATGAATGGAACTCATGGCCACGAACCGGTTTTCTGCAACAGATTGAATTGTCTATTCTGAAAGCAATTTGACCGATTCTCTTATCTGATCGATATCTGGCACAATAAGGCCTTTTAGAGCATCGGCAGTGTCCGTTCGAATCATCAAGATTCCTCCAACCTTTGGTTTGAGCAGGGCCAGCTTCTCGTATATTTTGGTACCTTGGTATGTGAACTCAAGTTCTGCAACATTGACCTCAATGTTGGATGGATTGGTTTCTGTTTTCGATGTTACTAGTTTGATGCTTTTATATATGCTTGTATAATCTTTTTGGAGACCGCTAATATAATCGCTGTAGTTGTTGCCCGTTTGACTCCATGATACATCCGTATTTGTCAGAGCGTCACTTTGAAAATGCCCGTCACGCAGGTCGAAAGCAAATAGACGAAATATATTGGGATCCATGCTTTGAATGCTAGTCAAGTTTCCCTGAACAATAGGCTCTTTGCTGACCGGCAGGGTCCACAGTTTATAGAATTCGGACTCATTGATACGGAACGCTGTCCAGCCTGCTGGAATCACAAGTTCATATCCTAACTGCTTGTCAACGAACAAAGCCGAACCATCGGCTTGTTGGCCGAGGGCAGTTCCATATGCAGAGAAAACAAGTTGAGGCGTGGCTGTTACTGCCAAAGCGGAAGCCGTTATCCCGTTTTCGGTGGGTGCCGCTGTTCCTGTTCGAGGAAAACCGGTTGCGGGGTGTACCTGCTCGGTTTGCATCGCCGCGGCGTTCGCTGTTCCTGCAACGATCGTGGATAACGAGTTTGAATCCAACGGGCTGTTGGATTCGGGTGTAGAAAGTCCGGGTATGGCACAGGCTAGACTTGCTGTCAATAATAGTACGGGCCATAGGATGGATTTTATTTTGGGCATATTCTTCCTCTTTGAAACAAAAATTCCTCCCGGCTATTATACGCCGAGAGGAATAGAAGTTGCTTTTCCGATTTCGCTATGCAGTTTGTATCATCAAGTCCGCAAAGTTAGTCGACTTCAATTGTGCTACCAATTTTTCCTGCGCCTCGCACCAGACCGATTGAAGAGGACATTCGCGGCCAAATGAGCAACTGCCTTCGTCGCCAACACACTCGTTCAATTGAATTGGCCCGTCAATTGCTTCCACGACCTCCAGCAGCGTAATATCTTTCGGTTCGCGGGCCAACGTCACACCGCCGCGTGCACCGCGCGATGTATGAAGTAATCCAGCAATGGATAATTGCGAAATGATCTTAGCCAGGAAGGATGGCGGGATGTGTTGTTCTTGGGCCACGGTGCTCGTGGCGGCACGTTCCGAGTCATCGAGGTGAGCAAGATAAAGCACCGCTCTTACAGCATAGTCGGCTTGACGGGTAATTTGCATAGAGTCCTTCTTTCCGAAAAAACAGATAATACTTATCTGGTATTGAAATTCTATTTTGTTTGGGGGTTCACAACAAGTGATAGAGGTCATTGCTAATTTATGACCTTTTACTCCGATTTAATAATTTTTCCTGTATCTTCTCAATAATCGGGGGTAACTGCCCATTGAGTGTTTAAAATAGCCGCTAAGTATGGCGAAAACATTCGGTCAGCTGTATTTTTGGCAGAGGTGAGGGTAGCCATTTTCCGGCTTCCCCCATTTATTGCGATGATACTTTTTCCTCTCCAAATGGAGAGGAAAAATTGAATTGCTGGGATTAACGAGTTAAGGTCAGATTTCCCGCGCCGGTTTTGATCAAGAAAGTCAACTTCGGACCAGAACCGCTTTGAGTATATTGATTTCCATTTTGAGTCCAACCCGGCCCGGCATTGATATTTGCCAGACCGCTCTCTGTTGTAACATTTGCATTCACATTTTGCGGAATCACCAAAATAATGTTGCTCAATCCACTCGATACGGTAATAGTCGCATCGCGCTTCAAAGTGCCGGAGAAATCCAACGTGTAGTCGCCTGCACCGCTATCGAAGATCATGGTGCTGAAGTTTGCGTTAGAGAGTCCGCTTAGCTTGACGTTTGATGCGCCGGTTTCATAGCGGAAGATAGTCATTTCGCTTGGATTGGCTTGCGAGAAGGACAGCTTTACGTTCGACGCGCCGTCTTTGATCGTGAGGTTGGTCAGTGAAAGCCCACCGAGTTCATAGGTTCCAGTATATGCGCCCGCGTTGATGGTCAAGTCCATGGGCGAATTGCCAAGCTTAAAGTCCCAAATATTTTTGATATTGCCCGGATAGGGAATATTGCTAAGGTTACCTTGTTTGATCTCGGTGCCATTGCTATCCGTGACGACTTCGGGCTTTAAATCCGGGATGTTATAGGTGGCTGTGCCTTCGACTAAATTCTGTGCGCCGGGATTTAGATTCAACTCACCGGCGCCGAAGAGGATGCTCAGGCGCGTCGTGCCCGTCGACGGAACGGGCACCGTTATATTATCTGTGATATCTGGCCCGGGCGTGGGTGCCTTCGGTAATGAGACGCTGAACCCGCAGGCGAGAGTCGCTAATGCGAGAATCAAAACAATCGAAAAAAATTTGTAGCTCATGGGGATTCTCCTTCTTAGAATTATACGAAGAAGAAATTAAATTGTCGCGCGGATTGTAGGGGCGCAATGCATTGCGCCCCTACTTTGACGATTTTTTCTGAACAGCAAAAGCCGCATCCAATGCTTGTGAGACGGAACGCGCCTCGATGATCTCGATACCTGTTGGCCAGCCTTCGCCCTTGTGAATCGCTTTCGGCACGATCGCACATTTGAATCCGAGTTTGGCGGCCTCGCGCAAACGTGTCTGCATTTGACTTGGCATGCGCAACTCACCAGCCAGACCGATCTCACCGATCAACACCGCATCAGCACGGATGGAAACATCTTTCCATGAGGATGCAATTGCCGCGGCAACGGCTAGGTCAGCAGCGGGTTCGTCAATTTGAATGCCGCCCACTACATTGACAAAAACGTCCTGTTCGCCAAGCTTGAGTCCCACGCGTCGGGTAAGGACAGCCGCGATGAGCAGAAGCCGGTTGAAGTCCACGCCATTGGGCGTGCGACGCGCATTGCCAAATTGAGTCGGCGAGGTCAATCCTTGAATCTCGACCAGGATTGGACGTGTGCCTTCCATCGTGACTGCAATCGAAGAGCCGGGCGCATTGACCATCCGCTCTTCGAGAAAAGCCTCCGATGGATTGGTCACTTCGATCAAGCCGCGCTCGCGCATTTCAAATACCCCGACTTCGGATGTAGCGCCGAAACGATTCTTCACCGAGCGCAGTAAACGGTAGGCTTGAAAGCGGTCGCCTTCAAGATATAGCACAGTGTCAACGATATGTTCCAACACGCGCGGACCAGCGATAGCGCCTTCCTTCGTGACATGACCGATGAGGAAAACAGATATGCCGCTAGACTTGGCAAGTTCGCGCAACTGCGAGGCGCACTCACGCACCTGCGAAACGGAACCTGCCGATGAATCGAGTTCGGAAAGATAAACGGTTTGAATCGAATCGACGATCAATAAATCGGGTTTGATTTCGTTGACATGATTGAGGATGACTTCGAGATTTGTTTCGGTGACCAATAAGAGGTTTGCAGGAAATTCTTTTTTGTCATTGCCGAGACGCGTGGCGCGCATCTTGATCTGCCGCTCGGACTCTTCGCCTGAAACATAAAGCACGCGCTTCTTGTCTGCCATTCCCAGTGCCATCTGCAACATCAGCGTGGACTTGCCGATGCCGGGGTCGCCGCCCACCAGCACAATCGAACCGGGCACAATGCCACCGCCCAGCACGCGCGCAAATTCGGCGATGGGCAACGGGATGCGATCTTCCGCATCACCGCCGACTTCGCCGATGGGTTGCGGTTGCGAGCGTCCGGTCAGTCCGCGCACATTGGAGGTCGCGCCTTTGCCGACCGGTTCGTCGTGGACGATTTCTTCGACCATACTGTTGAACGATCCGCATTGCGGACATTTGCCCATGTACGAGGCGGAGACGCGCCCGCATTGCTGGCAGACAAATCGGGTGTGAGTTTTTGGCATAAGGTTATTATAATGCATGGAAAGTTTTGGATGACCCATTTGCATTTGTCAATTGCGCTATAATTTCGACATGACCAACCAAACCGTTCGCTCGCGTTACGAAGAACTTAGAACTGAGATCAACCAACACAATTATCGGTATCATGTGCTCGACGCGCCGGTCATCAGCGATGTGGAATACGACAAGCTGATGAATGAGTTGAAAAAAATTGAGGCTGAACACGCGGATTGGATCACGCCCGATTCGCCGACGCAGCGCGCGGGAGCCAAAGCGGCTGATCGTTTCGAGAAAGTCCGCCACCCCGCGCCGATTTTGAGTCTTGCCAATGCTTTCGGCGCGGACGATGCGCGGGCGTGGTTTGAACGAGTTAAAAAACTCGATGAACGCGTCGCATCCGCGAAGTTTGTCGTCGAGCCGAAGATTGATGGATTGTCGGTCGTTCTGCATTATCGTGATGGAGTCTTTGTGCAAGGCGCGACGCGCGGCGATGGGGAAGTGGGCGAAGATATTACGGGAAATTTACGAACAGTAAAATCAATTCCGCTTCATATTCCGGTTGATAACAAAGGTCCGAAGCCGCCGAGATATTTAGTGGTGCGCGGTGAAGCGTTTATTCCGATCAAAGAATTTGAAGAACTCAATCAACAGCTGGAAGAAGCCGGTGAGAAAACCTATCTCAATCCGCGCAACACCGCGGCAGGTTCATTGCGTCAACTCGATCCGGCATTGACCGCTTCGCGTCCGCTGACTCTGCTCGTATATCAAATCGTTTATTCCGACGGCGGACAGATCCCAACCTCACAATGGGAACTGCTTAAGTATTTAGAGTCGTTTGGCTTTCCAATTACAGATGTTGCCAAGCGATTCGATGATATTGAGTCTGCGATTGCTTATACCGAAACTTGGAACACGCGCCGCGATGAATTGACTTATGAAGCCGATGGCATGGTCATCAAGATTGACGATTTGAATCTCGCCGCAGAGTTGGGCTTCGTCGGTAAAGACCCGCGTGGTGCGACCGCATTCAAGTTTCCTGCGCGCGAAGTGACGACGAAGTTATTGGATATCCGCGTCAGCGTGGGAAGAACCGGCGTCTTGATTCCGAACGCAGTGCTTGAAGCAGTCGAAATCAACGGCGTGATCGTCGAGCGCGCCACGTTGCATAACTTCGATTACATCGCCGAGAAAGATATCCGCGTCGGCGACCGCGTGCTGGTCAAGCGCGCCGGTGAAGTGATTCCGTATGTGATCGGACCGGTGGTGGATGTGCGCACAGGCAAGGAACGAAAATATAAGCCGCCGCAAGTTTGTCCGGTATGCGAACAGCCGGTGGAACACTTCGAAGGTGAAGTGGCGTGGTATTGCGTCAACGCGGCGTGCCCTGCGCAACTCCAACGGAACATTGAACATTTTGTCTCGCGCGGTTCGATGGATATCAATGGGCTTGGAGAAAAGATCGTTGAGAAGTTGATTGAAACTGGCGCGATCAAAGATGTGGCCGATATTTATACCTTGACGCGTGAATTGATTCTCGAAGCCGTCACGAAAAAAGATCGCAAGACCGAAAAAGAACCGCCTGGCAAGATCGCTGATAATTTATTGTCTGCGATTGCCGAGTCGAAGAATCAATCCCTGCCGCGTTTGATCACGGCGTTGGGAATGCGCGGTGTGGGCGAAGTTTCGGCGCGTGACCTCGCGAGTCACTTTGGAAATTTGGACGCGTTATCCAAAGCCAGCGTGGATGATTTACAACAGATCGAAGGCATTGGACCCAACATTGCTGAAGCCATTGTGGATTGGTTCAAACGTCCGGCAAACCAAAAGATACTGAAGAAGTTGAAAGCCGTTGGTTTATGGCCCGTGTTGAACGTAGGGGCGAAAGGCCTTTCGCCCGAAGGCGCATTGAGTGGTTTAACCTTCGTTATCACCGGCACGCTGCCGACGTTTTCGCGTGACGGCGTCAAAGAGTTTATTGAATCGAACGGCGGCAAAGTGACCGATAGCGTTAGCAAGAAGACGAGTTATCTCGTGCTCGGCGCGGAGCCCGGCTCGAAATTCGAGAAGGCCAAGTCGCTGGGTGTGAAGATTATTGATGAAGATGAATTGAGGAAGTTGGTTGGAAAATCCTGATAGCTTTGCGTTAAACTAATGGCGTGGACGGTTTCACTGATTTGCGAGCGAAAGTCACTCCTCTTCTAAAACCTTATGTCAAACGAATTTCTTTGTTTGGCTCCTACGCGTGCGGTGAAGAGACAACCGATAGCGATATTGACATTCTGATTGCGCTTAAGCCATCCGAAGCTAGATCGGTTCTTGGACTGTTTGAGTTTATAAAATTGGAACAGGAGTTGAAGAAGAAATTGGGGTGCGAAGTTGACCTTGTCACCGAAGAAGGGATGAACCCGCGCCGCAAACCGTATATCGAAAAAGACAGGGTGGTTTTGTATGAAGAATGATTCGACGCATTTATGAGATGTATTGGATGCAATCAAGCGAATTGAAGATTATTTGCGTGGCGTAAGTAAGGATGCTTTCTTGAAAAACCTGATGATGCAGGATGCCATGATGCATCAAATAGAGATCATCGGCGAAGCTTCGAACAATGTGTACGACGAATTTCAAGATCAATATCCTGAGCTTCCATGGATGCAAATGCGGGCAATCCGAAACAAAATTGTGCATGACTACCCCGAGCTAAACTTGGATGTGATTTGGGATACAGCCCAAAACGATTTGCCCGCGCTCAAAGCGCAAATCCAAAAAGTGCTCGGCGAATAGAAGCCAAGCCGCTGGGCGTGAAGATTATTGGTGAAGAAGAATTAAAAAGCTTGGTTAAATGATGTCAAGTTCTTCAACTTATTGCCTTCGTGAGGGCTTATGACAAATAACGGCATCAAGCAGCTAAATAACGGAAACTGGTTGCTTCCCGATCCCGAAAGTCTAGTTTATTCCTCGATCACGCTTGGTGGAACAACTTTGGTAAAAACGAGTGCTGATTGGATAAATACAATTCTTTCTCCGCTACCGAAATGCAAGCTTACATCCCAACGATCAAGCAATATTTCCTCAAAGATGGACAATAGATTTCCTAACGTAAATCACAGTGAAGATTAATGAGCTATTTCAATGAGAAACTTTTTTATCCGCCTCTTGATGTCAATCAACTCCTTCTTCCTCCATATCAGTCACGGACGAATTGGAAGTCGACTCGGCACGCAGACGATTTTGCTTTTGCATACGACGGGTCGCAAGTCGGGACAAGAGCGCGTCATCCCGATTGCGTATTTCGATTACGAAGGCAAATATCTGATCGTGGCGTCGAATTGGGGAAAGAATCAGAATGCGGATTGGTATTTGAATCTCAAGAAACAGCCGCGCGCCGCGCTGGAAGTCAAGGGAAAAAGAATGGAAGTCCAAAGCCGTGAAGCGCAGAGCGACGAATATGATCGGCTGTGGAAATTTGCAACCGAGCATCATCCGCCGTATCTCGATTATCAAAAGATGACGACGCGTCACATCCCAATTATAGTGTTTGAATCTGTTTGACAGTTCATCCTCAAGCGGCTAAACTAGGCCAAGTTATTTTTAGGAGTCGATCATGGAATTCAACACGGATGATACTGTCTCGCGCCGCATCAAGGTGTTTACTGAGCGCGTTTCGGATGCAAAAGCCAACGATTTATATTTTTATAATCAGCCCATTGAAGAACTGCGCGGCGGGGCAAAGGTCTTGGTGCATGGCCGCGAAATGGGGATGTATGCGTCGTATGGCTATCTGGGTTTGCTCGGTCACCCGCGCATCAATGAAGCCGCAAAGAAAGCCGTTGAAAAATTTGGGACAGGCACGAACGGAGTCCGCATGCTGGCTGGCTCGCTGACCATTCATGATGAACTCGAAGAGACGATCTCGCATTTCAAACATGCCGAAGCCGCGGTGACTTTTACTTCGGGATATGTCACCAATCTGACGGTCGTCTCAACGTTGATGGGACGCGGCGATTATGTCTTATCCGATAAATTGAATCACGCTTCCATCGTGGACGGATGCCTGATGTCAGGCGCAGAGTTCCGCCGCTTCAAACACAATGACATGGAAGATTTGGAGCATCGGGTCCAACAAATTCCGGATGGCGTTGCGAAGCTGGTCATCACCGACGCGGTCTTCTCGATGGATGGTGATGTGATTGATCTGCCGAACGTGGCCGCCATCTGCAAAAAATACGGTGCGTATCTGATGGTGGACGAAGCGCATTCGGTCGGCGTGCTCGGTAAAACGGGACGCGGCATCGAAGAACATTTCGGCCTCGGCGATGTGATTGACATCAAGATGGGCACGTTGAGCAAAACGATCCCCTCCGTTGGCGGATACATCGCTGGCAAAAAAGATTTGATTAACTATCTTCGTCATGCTAGCCGCGCGTATATTTTTTCCGCCGCGCTCCCGCCTGCTCAAACCGCCTCCGCCAATGAAGCCTTCAAGGTGATTCTCGATGAACCGTGGCGCATCGAGAAATTGAACCACAATTCGCAATTGTTCATCAACGGACTCAAGTCCGCGGGCTTCGATACTTTGTTGACCACGACTGCAATTGTCCCGGTGCTTTGTGGCTCCGATGAACAAGCCTTTCAGATGACGCGCGAGTCTCAGCATCATGATGTGTTCGTGTTGCCGGTGGTCTCGCCCGCGGTGGCGGAAGGTTTGGCGCGGCTGCGGGCCACGGTCACCGCTGCGCATGAGCCGAGTGAGATCGAACGCGCCATTGATGTGATCGCCACCGCTGGAAAGCAAATCGGGATTATCCAATAAAAACAACCGCCATCGAAAGGTGGCGGTTGTTTTTAGAAAATGAATTTGGTGGGATTCTCAAAGAACTTTGTCCATGCCAAACATTGACGCGGAATAAACATATAGAGACCGCCGCTCTCCCATTGATTCGGCTCGGGCGAATATCCTTCACTAGAATATTTGGACTTGTATTCTTGAGAAAGCCTTTGGGCCAACTCTTCAGAAGGTTTATCCACGGGTTGAGAAATTCCAGCCATGATCACAACGTCACTGCCGCTCTCTAGATGCAGAGATACATTGGAATTTTGCATGATGTTTTTCGCATGACGAGTTTCAGGACTGCCATCATAATAGAACTTTCCGTCCAGAAAAACTCCCCAACGCGGGATCACATGTGGATGTCCATTTGGGCGAACGGAACAAATCCAGTAATTCATAGATCGAGTCAAACGTCCCTCAACATATTCCCATGTGACTTCTGAAATTGGATGATCAACATATCCTTTTGGAAAAGTGGGGCGTGAGATTTGTGGCGGTTTCATATTTATATTCCTTGTTGAGTCGAGGACGAAAAGATAATTATGCGAACGTGATAAATGGGTTAATCGGTTCCTTCTTCTGCGGCAATCAGTTCATGCGGATAGACATGAAATACTTTAAACGACGATTGCACCGCGGGTCCGATGAATAAAGCGAAAACCAATGTGCCGATTCCGGCAGGACCGCCGAGCAGCCATCCGACCACAACCACGCTTAATTCGATGATTGCGCGCGCCCATCCGACGGCTAATCCGGTGGTGCGTTTGATAGCCAGCATCAAACTGTCGCGCGGACCCGCGCCCGCCTCCACACCGATATAGATCGCACTCGCGATTCCTTGAATCAAAATCGCGCTGAGCAGCATCGTGACCTGTAAAGCCAGATTATTTTTTATCGAGGGGATCAAATACAAAAATAAGTCTTCCCACGGGCCGATGCTCAAGATGTTTGCCATTGTTCCCCAACCCACCTGTTCGCGCAAGAGCATGGACACTGCCAACACCACGAAACCGACCAGCACCGTCATCGTGCCCGGCGTGCGGAGCGTGATCTGTGAAAGCGCCACGTCCAAGACCGACCAAGCCGCTACTCCCAGATTGGCGCGGATCATCATTGCGATGGAAATTCCGAATAGCGCGAAGCCAATCTGGATGATCGCCATATCGCGCACGAAAGTTTTCCAACGGATAGGTTTTAACATAAACGGCGATGATACCACGTATATGATAAACTCACTGAATGGCCTCCTTCATTCTCAAACCCGGACGTGAAAAATCTGTATTACGCCGCCACCCGTGGATTTTCTCCGGCGCGATTCAACAAGCGGATTCTAATATCGCTTCCGGCGCGACGGTGGACGTACTCTCCTCAAAGGGCGAGTTCCTTGCCCGCGGCGCGTACTCGCCTCAATCGCAAATTCGTATTCGCGCTTGGACTTTTAATGGTGAACCGATTGACAAAGATTTCTTCCGCAAACGCATCCGCGCATCGCTCAACGGCCGTTCCCCTCTCCTTTTAGGAGAGGGGTCGAGGGTGAGGTTCACAAATGCAATTCGTTTGATCTACGCCGAGTTGGATGGTATTCCCGGTCTCATCGTAGATCGTTATGAAGACATCCTCGTTCTTCAATCCTTGACTGCGGGCTCCGAATATTGGAAAGAAACCATCGCCGATCTTCTGCTCGAAGAAACCGGCTTGAAAAATATTTACGAACGCTCCGATGCCGATGTGCGCGAACTCGAAGGATTAACTTCTAAAGCCGGAATTATGCGCGGCACTATTCCCGATTCCCCGATGACAATTACCGAATATGGACTGAAATTTCTCGTTGATATTGAACATGGCCACAAGACCGGCTTCTATCTCGATCAACGCGCCAATCGTCAGCGTGTGCGGACATTGGCAAAAGATAAAGATGTATTGGATTGCTTTTGTTACACTGGCGGATTTACAGTCAATGCATTGGCTGGCGATGCAAAATCTGTTTTATCAGTGGACGCTTCAGCCGAAGCATTGACTCTTGCGCGTCAAAATGTTGAGCTTAACAAATTGCCAATCGAGAAAGCGCAATTTCTCGAAGGCGATGTGTTTCAAGTTTTGCGAAAATTCCGCGATGAAGGCCGCACCTTCGATATGATCATTCTTGATCCGCCCAAGTTCGCGCCGACCGCCGCACAAGCCGACAAAGCCGCGCGCGGTTATAAAGACATCAATCTGCTGGCATTCAAACTAGTGCGGTCTAATGGAATCCTTGTCACGTTCTCCTGCTCCGGCGGCGTGGACGCGGCGCTCTTTCAAAAGATTATTGCTGGCGCCGCGCTGGATGCTAACGTTGACGCACAGATCATCGAACATCTTTCGCAGGCGGGCGATCATCCCATCTCATTACATTTCCCCGAAGGTGCGTATCTCAAAGGATTGGTCTGTGTAAGAAAGTAAGGGCATAACGTCGCGCTTTCTTACTTTGAAAGATCGCGCACCGTTGAATCCATGTCCGCTAGAGTCGCCGCGACCCGACCCGCCGGAATGTTTTGGCGAAAGATAGCGCTAAATCCATCTCCAAGCATAATTCGAACGATGCGCCACGAAGCCAACTGCGGTTGGATCTCTGCAGTCGGCAAAAGAGCCAGCGCCGCATTCCATTGCGGATGGCTGTTGCTGTAATCCTTGAGAATATCCATGGACGAAGCACGCAAAGGGAACAAGCCCAATGCTTCCACCCATTTGGCTTGATTCTCCGGCGATAACATCCAGCGCACGAAAAGCCACGAGGCCAATTGCTGTCCGGGTGTGGAATTCAACACAATATAAGATGAACCATAAATGATCAATCCGTTTTGCGTAAAGCCTGGAAAAGCTAGCACCGTCCATTGATCGGAGTTGTTCGCTGCCGCAAACGCGCGCGCTTGATCGGATAATTCTTCGAGACTCGCTGTCGAGAACAACGCTTTGCGATTCGCGAACGCATCGAAAACACTGGATGGATCGGATGCTGTCCACGCACAGCCATCATCATAAAGTTGTTTCACAAATGTCAGCGCGGCAAAATTGTTTGGAGTCAAAAAACGATAACCATTTCCTTCAAGCACGCCGCCGCCAAATGCCGTCATCCATGAAAGCGCGGTCATTGCCTGCGTATCCACGAGCCATCCGCCCATGCCATCGTTCGACCGATCTTTGTCTTTCAACATCGTAGCGTGCGCCGCGCAAGCCTGCTGGCGAAAATCGTCCGCGGTCACGGGCGCGGAATTAAACCCAAGTTCGCGCGCCCAGCTCGCGTCATAGAGAAGGAAGCGTGCAGAACGTTCTGCCGGGATTCCCAGGCGTTGTCCGTTAATCTCATCCTGATTCCAAAAGACCGATGGAATATCCTTTACATCCCCGTCACTCAATCCATATTTTGGATCGCTTACATAATCCGTTAAATCAACCACATCATTTTTTGCATTCCACAATAGGGCATATTCCGGGAGACCGATCACAAGCTGGGGATGATCGGGCGTTGGCAAAGAGGTCGTGACGTCATTAAATAGTTCGTCGTAGTCCAGCTGGCTGGTGGATTGGACAGTGACTCCCCATTGGTTCGTTTGATTAAATTCGTCTACTTGAGATTGAAATAGATTCGCTTCGACGCCGAACCACGGATCCCAGACTTGAATCGTGATTCCCTTAAGCGCTTCTTCCGCGACCCCAAGCTTGCTCGCCGCTTGCGGAGTGATCGTTGGCTGCGGCGTGGTTGCGGCCTGCGCTGTCGTTTTGGATTGCGCCGACGGCGTTACCGTTAAATGACTCGGGAGAGGCTGACAGGCCGCGAGTAAAAACAAAAGTAAAATTGAAAGGCCGCGGCGAAAAATCATAACCCGCCGAACACTGCAAACGGCACCGGACTGAATGTCAATATGAATATGATGATGACCAGCACCGCGATGGCGCGGCGGCCGGAGTCAAGCTGGGTGATTTGATCGAGCGGCTCCGCATGAACGCGTCCCAGCCAGAGCAGGAGGACGGCCCAAATCCACCATCCATTCCAAACGAATCCCAATAGAATCAATGCTCCCCAGATAAATGGGAAAAGCTTTTTGGCTGATTCACCAAACAACGAATAGATCACATGGCCGCCATCCAATGTGCCCGCGGGAATCAGATTGAGCGCGGTGACAAGCAATCCTGCCCAGCCCGCGAAAGCAATCGAACTGATGAATACGTCCGTTGCGCCTACGGGAGCAGGCTGGCCAGTGAAGAAATATCGCAGCCAATACAATCCGAAGGTCATTCCATGTAGACTGACGGGTGTGGGTAGAAGCTTGCCAAACGTCAAGTACTTGGCGAGCAGATATAACAACGAATTCCCTTCCTCTTCGATGGCTCCATTGACCGGCGTGATGATTGCAAGATGTGAAAGAGACAGTCCGTAGAATAATATCGGGATGGCAACGATGATGCCCGCCAATGGTCCCGCCACGCCGATATCGAACAAGACGCGCTTGTTCTTCGGTGTGCTCTGCATCAAGATCGCGGCGCCCATCGTGCCGAGGGGCGGAAATGGAAGAGGAATAAAGTACGGCAGCGTCGCAGCCGTCTTATGATGACGACTCATGAAATAGTGCCCGAACTCGTGCGCTAAGAGAATTGACATCAAGCTCAAGGCATAGGGCCAGCCGGTGAGCATCGATTGGATGAATGCGATGATTTGCCCTAATACTCCCGGCGAGGTGGGCGCCACCGATTGTTGCGCGCCGACCAACATCACACTCAAGACCGTTAGAATGAAAAGAACGATATTGATCGAAACCCGCGTCGGCTTTGGATCCGGTTTCTTGGGCGCAAGAAAGACCAACTGTTGGCCATGATCCAAACGAAACATGGGCGTGATGTCGTACGGTTTCAGGGAATCCGCCAACTGGTCGTAGGCGGAAACGGAATCTTCGGAGATCAATTGTCCGCGATAACGCGCAATCGCACCCTGGGCTGGATCGCCCATCATAAAATCTTCTATTCGGAAAACGCGTGAGACGAGACTGTTTAGAATTTCAATTTCAGGAATTGGCATTTCAACCTTTATCAAACAAAAATGATTAACTCAGATCGAGCGGGAGTGGATGGGAGTCGAACCCACCGCGGCCCGCAACGCGACCCGCCACAGGTTTTGAAGACCAGGAAGCCCGCCGGGACTTAACCACTCCCACGAGAAAAACACTCGCAAGCATAATCGAAGCAGATGAGATTAGCAAGTCGCAATACACCGATATTTTTAATGTCAAAGTGGAATCCAAGCTCGTGGAAGAACATGCTCAAAAGATGGAAAGAACGAGACGATCACTGCAATGATGCACAGAACCGCCAACATTGTCAGCCCGCCCACCGAGATTCCGATCCAGGCCAGTGCACGGCCCGATTGTCTGCTGTGACGAATTTGCAATAAGGCTGTGAATCCCAGCACGAACGCGAGCATTGCAAAGAGCAGGCTCATGGAATAACAAATAATATCGGTGAATGGAATGGGCGCAACGCCCAAACAAAATGAAATGATGGTCAACGCGCCGGCCATGGAACTGATGACCGCGTTGCGATTCGTCGAAGGAGGTTGTCTGGTTTGTTCCATCAAGATAGTTGGCTGAAAAATCGTTCTTGCTTAAGAGTGTTTCTTAAATCAAATTCACCGGAGACAGACAAAGATGAACATGGATTTTTATTGACATGAAAGACTCATTGCCGTGTTAATCAAGTCAAAAGAATGTTTATCTTCGTTCATCTCCGGCTAATTCGAACTTTCAAAGCACTCACTCAAGCAATCCAATAGTAATTAACCCAGCCCGCAAAGTAAATGATCTGCAATGCGAAGAAAACGGCCACTGTGAAATCATACCATTTTCCGCGCTTGAGCTTTTCGCCAAGCAAAACAAAAATTGGAAAAGAAACCAATAGATAGCGTGAGATCGAGACCAACAAGCCCGTGGATAATGCCAGAAGAATCATCAGCAAGGCAAAAATTCCGTAGGCTTTGAGCGGCCATTTCCAAAGTATATAAAGACTGCAGATAAGAAATAGGATCGTCAATATGAGATCGATCTTGAAAACATCCAATGCGGGTCCGGCTAGATTTTGGAATGGGTTCAAATAAGCGGATGGCTGGATCCCGCCCCAGGCAGTCATTGCGTCAAGAAAAGCAAGTGGATGACCTGACACGAGATACAGCTCATAAAAGTGCAGTAGCAAGGCAAGGGGTGCAAGCAGGAACCATAATATGGATAGACGAATGTTTTGCCATTTCCATTGCTTCTTTTCCATGTATAACCACACCAAAGCAGACACGGGAACGATCCCGGTCGGCTTCGTGACGATGACCAAAGCCGCGCAGATTCCGGTCCATGCCCATTGTTCTTCCAGTGCAAATGTAAAACCGAGCAGTGTCAGAAACAAGAATAGAACTCTCTGGATAAAATGCAGAAAAGAAAAAGCTGACCGGGAAAACAATCAGTAGTGTTAGTGTGCGGCGCGCGGTATCTTGGTCAAACCCCAGGGAAGAGATCATCAAACGATAGAGCAATGCAGCGGAAGCGAGAAAACAAAGATTCGAAAGCAAAAGTCCAAGGAAAATATAAAGGCCATCAGGCAATTGAACGCCGAGCCAGGCCACACTTTTGACAAGATATGGATACAGCGGAAAGAACGCCAAGTTGCTGTACAGTGTTTTGAGATTGGCGGAAGGTTGGTATCCGGTTTTGAGAATGGAGAAATACCACTTCGAATCCCAGCGTGTGAAAATATCAAGCGGGAAAATGTGTGTTAGAAAGTATCCTTGTTTGATATAACGCAGATAACTTGGGTTGGGTTGGTAATTGTTGTATGCAAAATACGCAACCAAAATCCAAATGGCGCGCGTGACAAGAAATGGAAATAGGATCACGCTCCAAAACCAGTTGCGGGTTGCTTGAGGGATTTCGAAGAATTGTTTAATTCAATTCATAAGGAATGATTTGAAAATTATAACAGAAGGAGTTTGAACCACAACAAAAAAGACTCCAACGAGTGGAGTTTTTGTGTCGACACAGGAGGATGGCGAAATCTCATGGAGGAAACTTCCGAAAAAAAGAAGACTCCGTTTCTGGAGTCCTCCTGTCGGGGCGAGAGGATTTGAACCTCCGACCTCTTGCACCCCATGCAAGCGCGCTAGCCGGACTGCGCCACGCCCTAAAACATCATCATTTCAACTAGGATTTTTGGGGAGGCAAGAGTTCATCTTGCCGCCGTATTGATAACTTAAGTATGCCCTCTAACCGCGAGACCGTCAAGATTTTTAGAATGCTAATGACAATATTGCAATGATTAAAAGGTGTAGAAACTTCAAAGGTTCATTCTGTGCAAGATAGTTTTTGACTTGTGTAACTGGTTATTTACAGAGATTACGCGAAACTGTCAAGACGCGGTGGTACAAGTTTAAAGGGGGAGGGGAGTGATACCGAGATGGTTCGACCTGTGAATTACATCAAGTCACGATAAACTCACCCCAGTGGATGATGTTTAACTAACCAGAAAAATGTGCCTAGCATGACGAATAGGAACAAGCAAGTCACAGGGATTGCACAGAGAGAAAAAACTAGCATGGTTTATCCGGCTTGAATGATTGTACTACTGATGAGTTGCAAGTCAAAAAACTTTTGTAGGTCAATAGTTCGTTCGACGGCCTTGCTTATATGTCCCATACAAAAACAAGATACTAAGCAGATAATTTACAGGCTGGGCTAATCCCCAGCCTTTTTATTTTAGGGATAACCCCACACGGGCGCGGCGGCATAAATAAACTTGCTTATCTAGTACAATAGCCAGATTACACGCAAAGGGGGGAGGGGTAAAAACATAAAGGCAAAGTCGAAACCTTCGCCCTCGTGAATTTATGGAAACTTAAAATCGCAAAAATCGGAGAATCGCAAATGACTGCAAAACCTACACGGTGTAGGTTTTGGATCGAAACAGTTACCCATACGCGCCTGCCGTCCGATGATAGACCGTAGAGGCTATCCCACACGCGCGTGTCCGGCTATTTCGGAAACTCGCGCCGATTTTGCACTAGGAAAAGGGAGGGCTTCTCTAATCCCGCGCGTAAAACTCCGAAGGTTTGAAAACTTGCCGCGTCATTGGTTTGGTAGTTTATCGCGGTATCTTCTTATTGAACGCATCATATCGGCACTTGCATTTATTTCGCGTTCGGCTTTATGCCTTGCGCGCCGTAATTGCGCTTTCGGCTTGACAACTTTTTGTTTGTCTTTGGTTCGGATCGTGGTTATCGTCTCTAGGTAATCATCCGTTACAGGCATACCCACAAACGCGCCTTCTGCCATACTCACAAGCCCCGCGTGTATCAGTTGTTCTAATGCGACTTTGACGCTTGAGTCTGGCTGTTTTATTGCTCGCGCGATTGCCGCCTTTGTTTTTTCTGGACTTGTCAATAAATGCTGATATGCCGCCCACGCACAACCGCGCATTGTCCCGAAGATATTTTTCTCTGCGTCCGTTTTTGGCATTTTTTGACCGTCCGTATTCCGTACAGTAGTAGTACAAGTGGTAATACTGTACGGAGTACGGACGCTTTCACCAAACAGGAAAAGAGACGCGCCGCCAGTGACAAACTTATCAGTCTCAGGACAAGCAAGCCAGCCGCGAGATTTAAAAAGCGGAATGTATATATCTACGGTTGACTTGTCAACGTTTGCGAGTTCTGCCAGTTCGCGCCGGCTAGCGCGCCAAACATTTGAAGCCGACATACGCGCCCGTTCTATGCAGGCTTGAAAGACTTTCCGCGCACAATTTGCACCATACCCGAAGTCTGCCCGCCAATCGTGCGAATCGGCAAAGGTTTGTGCCGCTTGCCAATTATGACGCGGTATAAAGGCTTCGTTAATTTCGTGATAGTCCGCCATTACGATAAAAACCTCGCGCCCGCGTTCGCATCTCTTTATAAGCCGACTTCAAGATAGACTGTGCATCGCGGTTTGGATAAGGCGGATCGCATCGCGCCGCCGCGTCATCTATCGCCTGCTCTGCAATAGATAAAGGTATATCGCATCCGCACATGTCATAAGCAAGAGCGGTTAAGCGTGTGTTGCGTTCGCCTTCCTTCACGCCGTATGCGAGAGTCTCACAGTTACGCCGTGAAAGTTGCGAAGTCCATGAGGGCAAATTAAGCGCGGGCAGTTTGTCGCGTTTGCTCTTATACAGTTCCGCGCCTAGCCAATCTAAAGCAAAGATAGACACAGGAGAGATTGAAGCAAAGGGATCGAGTAAAGACGCGGACGGTTTTGGCGTGTACCATGTGTACTGTGTGCCTTTGGAATGAATTGAGGGAGGTACAACTATAAAATGCCGATTGCCAAATAGTTCAACGTCTTCAATTTTGCTTGACTTCTTTGGCACGTTCTTAACTTCGCCTTCGAGGACGCGGACTAAACATTCGCCGCCCCTGTGAGACGTGTAAGCCCAATAGGGAATATTTCGCCGCGTAAGTTCTGCCAGCATATTTTGAAAAGCCGGCTTTGAATTGCAATCTATCGCCAATAGATTCCCCGAAGTTCCGCCTGTCATCATGCCGATATTCGGCACGCCGCGCCGCGTGATATTCCAAAATGAAGTAAAACAAATACGCGTATGATGGCATGGTTCAATGCCGCAGTTATGTAAGCGTGTATAAAACAATTTACCGATTTGCCCATAGGGATGTTTATCCTGCTTGCCGCTTGCACGCCATTCGATGATTGAAGGCAAGGGAAAGACATTAAAGCCGCGCCTTGATAGGTCTAACGCTTCGGCTTGCATTTCGTTAAGTTGACGCGGCTCCTCGTTGTGGATTCGTTCATGCGCTTTATATTCATCGCTTTGGATGTATTGGGCATAACGTTCAAACTCTTGAATGACTTTTGTCTCACTCATGCCGCCCTCGCTTTCGATTTATTCGGTCAAATAGTGATAACTGTTTCATCGTCTTTTTGCCGCGCTTGTATTTCACTTCGCCCGCTTTCAAGGCTTTACTTTGAATGTGCATCGGCTTCGTTACGGACATTTGCGATACTGGCATAAAGATTTGCAATTCACATTTGCCTAACTGGTCGCGGATTCCGTTTGATAAAAAGTCATCCATGCTAACGGAATATTCAATACCTGCCGGCTTTTCGATAAACACGATCCAACGCACGCCCACCGCGTTCAAGCGTTCTGCTTCGCAGGCGTCCAGTGCGTAAGCGTGATGTCTCCATACGAAGTGTTTACTTGGAATTACATCGCGCCGGAATGAGTTGCCGATAATGACACCGTTCGTCACGCCGTCCGATGTTTTGAAAAATTTTTTATTTGACGTTTGCGATTTATTGGGTGTAAAATTAGTTTGCATTTTGATATACCCTTTTCGCCGCGCTTCGCCTGTGTTAGCAGGCGATTTGCTTTTAAGCGGCTATTGAGTTTTGATTTTTTCCTTTGTGAAAATTTGTGAGAGTTCAACGCGGGACGGATCGTTAACCAACAACCCGCGGCGTTCAAGTTCTTGACGGATAATTAACGCGGCTTGTTGCCAAGTTGTGCGATATTCTCTTTTTGCTAAGCATTCAAGCGCGTTTGCTTGTCCATCATCAATCATCAATACAAGTCGTGTCATCTTGGTCTCCAAATTTCTTAAACAAAAATCAGGATGTTCATCTTTTGAAACATCCTGATTTTCTGAATTTGGCGGACATTTGAGAGAATTTGAAGGACGAGTTTTGTCCCTCAAATTCACAATTTTGGTTTGTAATATTTTCCTGCTTTTTGGTTTTTGCGAGTTGTAGCAATGTGCCTTTGTAACTCTTTATCTGTAAGCCAAACAGGCGCGTTATTCTCTTGCAGCCATTGCGTCATGTTGTAGCCCTTCATCCGCACCCACCCGCGATTAATCCACATGTCAGCGAACTTATTTTTGATTTGTATTTCAGCGTTTACTTCTGCTATTTGCAAAGGTGGCTTTCCCGCGTCGGCTTGCTTTACGTCTATTGCTTGTGTTTTGAGGGCTTGTACTGTTTCATACCAAACGCTATCGAAACGTTCGCGGATGAAGTCGGACTCGCTGTGACATTCGCCAGTGAGTTTTACATGCCCGCAGTCCTGCTCCGATCCGGTCAACTGTAAGGCACTGAATTCTATTATGCCTGTAAAAGGTGTATAGGCCCTCTTTTGGTATTTCGCTTCACCATGTCTTTGAAGATAATACCTTGCATTTAGGATAATCTTGTTGTGATGCGGTCTCAAATCTTCTGTATACAAATCCCAATGTATGATAGAGCCATTCTCTAATTGGCGGGCATAAGAGTTACTACCGTTCTTTAGTGCGTATAAAATCATTGAAAACACATTGTTTAGAGTCGTGTTGTCAAAGTCTTCTTCTAGTTTACGATATTCGTCCTGTGAAGATTTTAATATCTTTTCTCCCAATGAATCAACCGTAAGAAACAAAGCACTCTTGATACGTCTTTTATCCAACCAATTTAGGAAAGGTTGTAGTATGGCTAATATCTCCGTATCTCTCTCTTGAGGATAGTTAGTCCATTCAATATCTGCCTTGCCGCCTTTATCCATAATTGCCAGCTTGTACCACAATTGACCATTGCGAAGCAGGGAATACCAGATAATAGAATTCGCGGATTCCTCCCGATTGAAGTCAAACCAACTTTGGCGTGTTTTCTTGGCTTCGCTCAAAGTGTGGAGAATCTGTATATCATATTCTGCTAGTGTAGGCTCATCTATTGTAAATTCATCCATCTTTACACATTCTTTCAATGTCCGCCCGTGACGTGCTAGAATACTGTCACCGGATCGGTTTGGTCGGTTCGGTCATCGCCTCGGATGTTTCAGTATCGCGAGGCGATTTTATTATTGTTTGTACCAATACATCACATTATAACAATCCAAAATTATTAAGCACTCAATCCAAATTGCTGTACATTTTTTGCTAATTCAATCCCTGATATTGCTGTTATCATTCCGGTACTCTCGCAAAACCGCAAACATTCAGTGGTAATTTCTCCGGTTGTCACAAGAAACCCCTGCTTTATGGTTTCATCCTTTTTGATAGCGCCAAAGAATTCCCTCGCAATCTCAACGCCCACATTACCACGATAGCGTTTGCATTGTGCGGCTACTCGTACTGTGCCATCGGAAGTGCTTCGGGTTGAAATAACATCAATCCCTCCATCATGACTCATCTTAGTAACCCTGACATTAGGATAGCCTAAATAATGCATTAATTCCCCAACCAATCCCTCAAATTCAGATGGTTTAATTTCAAACAACTTTTCTCGAATCTCTATCAAACTCATAGACTGCCAAGCCTTAGAATCAAAGTTTGGTTTTTTGGTCACTTCCAAATTCTTGATACCTAGTATTTCCAACCATTCTCCGTCGCTAAATAATTCGTCCATCGATTCCGTTGCTGTACCATCAACTATCTTTCTAATCAAATCCTCTTTTTTGAGAAGCGTTTTGCGAATGCGGTCATCAACGGTATCCATCATCCAATACGAATAGATGTTGACGCCTTTTGTCTGTCCCTTTCGATGAACTCTATCATTCGCCTGCCACATTACAGCAGGATTCCACCAATGGTCAAAATGTATTACATAGGATGCTTCAGTAAGATTTAAGCCTTCACCTCCCGAAAGTACTGATGCTATTAAGATAGGAATTTTGGGATTCTTCTTAAATTTCTCGACTTCAAAATTGCGTTCTGAGTCTGTTTGCCCTCCGACGATTTTGGCCACTCCATAAGGCTTAAGTATTTTTTCAAGTTTACTCACGCCCTCATCAACGTACTGAGAGAAAACGATAACCTTGTTGCCGTTATCTATAATCCCTTCAACTTGCTCTTTCAATAACTCGGTTTTAGGACTGATGAACTTGTGGGGCGCAAAGTTGCAAATTTGCTTTAACTGATTCAATCTAGCAAAGATATGTTGTTTTGTAAATCTTTCTCCGCGCGCTGACATCTCATTATATTCATCGTTTATACCAGCCTCTGCTCGCTTGTATGCAATATCCTGGTCTTCATCAAGCTCAAGTTCAATAGTTTCATAAATCTTTTCGGGCAAGTCTTTAAGCACATCTTTCTTAAGGCGGCGAAGGAAATACGGTTTAATTTTTTCTTGGATTCGTTCTGGATAATTGTCATAAGAAGTCATGTAGCCAGGATACACAAATTCAAAGATGGATACTAAATCTTCAATCTTATTTTGGATCGGTGTACCAGTGAGCGCCCATCGTCTAGTTGGTTGCAACGTTTTTATCGCTCGAAAACGTTTGCTTTTCATGTTTTTGATGTGGTGAGCCTCGTCTAACACAACAACATCAAAATTACCAAGCATACTAGATGGCATAATACCATTCTCAATATCACCCTTTAACATGTCGTAAGTCGTTACGTAAACGTGCATGGGCATATTCCAAAGAGCTTTTCTTTCTTCTCTTTGCGGGCTTCGGATAAGATACGTAGATAATTCTGGCGCGCAATCATCAAGTTCCTGTTTCCATTGGTATAAAACACTTCGCGGGCATAGAATCGAGCGCGTGACGAACTTTGGCTTGCTGAATTAAAATCTTTAAGGCAATCGCAGTCATTACAGTTTTTCCCGTGCCCATATCGTCTGCTAGAAGCGCATGTTCATTGTCGGTTAGAAACTTAATACCTAGCCATTGATAGTCAAAAGGCCTCTTTGACAAAAACCAATTCTCGAACTTCCCAAAGTTCAAACGCGGTTGCAATATAGCAAAAAGCAAATCCCACATGGACGGCATGGGTTGTTTGAACTTTGATTTTCGTTTCCTTTTGTCAATCTCAATAGGAAACTGTTCTGTTTGTTCTCGCGATTTTTTTATTCGAGTCTCGGAAATATTTCCTTCACTGGGCATATCAATTTTGTGCCAGTATTTATCGTTATAATTCATGCCGTAGATGCTCAGTTTATTTAAACCAAAAATCTTTAACGGCAGACTAAAAATCTTAATTTCAGAAATAAGGTGAGGGTCAAAAACATCTACCCTCAGCGGACTAAAGACCACGTTCACATCGAACAAACTCATGCGGGAGGATGGGTTTATGTCAACTTCCGATATATGGCTTTTGAGTGGAATTGCATTAGAAGCTACATCATATAACGGCTGTGGAATCCTCGCTTCCTCGGATTGAATTTCCACATCTTTAATGATTCCAATTTCCTGAGTTTTATCTTCTATTACTGGAGACTTAAAACTTAAGGGTATGGGTAATGATATTTTAGGATGAGGAATATTAGATATTTCTTTGACAATACTTGTCCGAAGGTCAGGCACTTTTCATAATCTCTTCTGGCTTAGATATGTGAACTTCATTCAAGGCTAGTTTAAGTCTATCAAATGGTTCTAATAAATCACGCTTTTGCATGATTGGTGTAAGGATTGTCTGTGCAAATGAAAGTTCGTTTTGGAAGTTCCGATGAGAAAGGAAATTCACTAATCTAATCCCCTCGCTAATTTGTTTGTTGTTTGGCTGTATAAAAATTACTGGCACAGAAACAAGTGGTCGCATGGACATCAAGGAATTATCTTGTATCAAGACAATGCTTAGTTTCTCCTTTGTCGCCTTTACTAACGGCGCACAAATCAATTCCCCATATACTACTTCTCTTAACGATGCTCCGTAAAGGCGTTGTTGTATTGACGTCGGTTTTATTGGACTAGTGACTCGAAATTCATAAGGCCTGGTTTCTATGTCTGTGGTCAATATCCCGCCTCTTATTGAGCCATCAGAAAATAACATAACATCTAAAAATGCTAAACGAATTTCTTGGGTGTCTGGCATAGCTCCCTTCTTTCCTTAATCAATATCAATTTAGCACAGAGATAAGCTATGATAGCTTGAACTTATCTTTCGCTGTTATCAAAAATGCGGTATGTAGATATTTTACAACTTTACGCGGATAAAACAAGACCGAGGCAGATTTTATACCTCGGTCTTGTTTATGTCTTCAAGCCCCCGCTTAACAATAATGGAAACCTAATTTTATAGGCGTTCTATATCTCAGTTTTTGGTCATTTATCGAAGACGTGATAAGTTATCAATCGGCGAATGCGCCTTATGCGCTTGTAGCAGGTCGTCGTCAACCATTTGGGCATAGTGTTCAACCATCGTTAAATCGGCATGTCCTAGTAGCGCCTGTAAGTGCAGTACATCCATTCCGCCGCGTAAAGATAAGATAGTGAACGTCCGGCGTAATGAATGCGGGGTAACATGCACGCCCGTTCTTTTAGAGAGCCGGCGGAAAATTAATAATATCCCCGTCCCTAAAAACCTATTGCCTGTTTGAGTTTGAAATAACGGGGCGGTGTCTGAATGGTTGTCAAGGATTCTGCGATAAGCAAGCAGGGCGCGCCGCGCCTTTGCACCGATTACGGCGCTTCTAGCTTTTCCACCTTTCCCCCGCTTTACTCTAACAAGTCCAGAAGCAAAATCAACATCATCCCAATTCAAGGCAACCACTTCACCGCGCCTTAACCCGCTGTCTACCATAAAAAGCAATAAGGCACGGTCTCTAATGTTGCACACCCGTACCACTCTTTCGACTTCATCCGCAGTCAATACGGGCAAGCGTTTTTTTGCAACCTTTGGCATTACAAATTTTATTATTTCAGGTATATATCGTTCTGCTTGCCAAAATATAATAAGCGTTCGAATTGCTCTTGCATGGTCATATACTGTTGTATCTGACTTGCCTTTGTCCGCTAACTCTGCAAGGTATTGCCGAATATATCGCGCCGTGATTTGTTCGGGTGATGTTACGCCTTGCCCTTCAACCCATTTCAGAAAAAAGCCAGTTGTGTACTTGTAGAAATCTAACGTTGCGATTGAACATTGCATTGCTTGACGGCTTAACACAAAGTCGGTATAAGCATCTGCAAGAGCAACCGAGGCAAGATTCCACTTTTGACTTACGACTGTTGAGGACATAAAAAACACCGCCATATCTGCCGCTTATCGGCTTGAAATGACGGTGTTCTTCTGTATGTCGGGGCGAGAGGATTTGAACCTCCGACCTCTTGCACCCCATGCAAGCGCGCTAGCCGGACTGCGCCACGCCCCGAATTAATGTTTGTATTATAGTCGTATCAAGGGATTTTGACAACAGCCATGCCGATTATGATCATGGTTTTCTCAAAGTCGCGAGAAAGGGGTGGTAAGCAGTGAAAATGCCTGGGATAAGTGGGCGGCGAAATAACGGCGAGCTTGGGCGGCATTGTTGAATTTTGCTTGATGGATGAGGGCAATAACAAGATTATTGATGGAAGCCATCACCTTTCCGGTGTTGCCGATGGTCATACGTGTTGCATCTTCATGGAAGGTGACATCCCGGCGATAATGTAGGCCGGTCTCAATTTCCCAATGGGAACGACGTATCTTGAGGAGACGAGCGGGGGGTGCTTTGGTGCGTGCTAAGCTTGTAATCCCGAACTCCACATCGTGCGAAGTATGATACACCCGGCCTGCACGGAACCATTGAAATTGACGCTCCAGTCGATACACTTGGGATAGTCCCGGCCAGGTGGAATAGGCATTCAACATTTCGCTAGTTGTGATCGTGCGCCTCTCCAAACGGCCGTGGCTCTTGTTGATTTTCTGTACTGTGAGGAAATCGGTTTCGATCTTGCCGAATCCGGGTTTCGGATATTCGGGTGCAAAGAGCTGTTGAATACTTTTATACAAGGCCGGTTGGTTTTCCTTTACTGGAAAAACATAGTCACCGTCACGCTCCACAATCAGACCGGATAGAACCCGTTGAGTATGCATTGCGTCGGCTGTGATGATTTTTCCCGAGATTTTCACAGTTTCAAGCGCTTTGGGCGCCTTGGGGATCTCGTTTTCTTTCCGTCCGACTTCCACCTGTGACATCACCTTGCCGTGCTTTCCATCATACACGCTCAGAAGATACTCTGAACCTTCATCATCCTTTTTGCGAGCCCCGCGCGGCGCTTTGCCGTCCAGCGCATACACCTCGCCCTGTTCCTCTTGCTGGTTATATTCTCCAATCAACCGATCCATCTCTTCTTGATACACGACCTGTGCTAGGATTCGTCGCAACGTGTGGTGACTCGGCATGCTGGCCCGTTTCAATTGCAGTAGCTTCACCAACTGCTCTTGGTGATGCTTTGCCCATTCCGCCATGCCATACGGTCTGTCTTCTCCACTCAACTTGGCCAGCACCATCATCATCAATACACTATCCAAACGATATCGCTTACCTCGCGCCTTACGGACATCCGTGAGTTTGCACAACCCCTCATACACACTCCCTAAATCGTATACAACGCCACTCGGCCCATACTCTTGCCGAATCCGGCTCGTGCTAGAATACATGCTAGATCCTCCTCGATGAATTGCTTGGTTGCACTCGCAATTGTACCGAGAAGGATCTTTTCTGTTTCTCTACCTACTTGTTTCTTTACTTTTTGTCAATCGACTTTGAGAAAGCCATGCGATTATGATAAAATAAGAAACCCTCTGGAGTAGCTTATGATAGAAGTGATGATTGATAGTGTACGTGTCAACTTAATGTCCCCGCAGAGACTGGTTATTCTGCGCGAAGTCGGATCGGATCGATATCTTCCCATCTGGGTTGGATCCTACGAAGCCGAGGCGATCACGGTTGGATTGCAGGAAGTCGAAGTGAGCCGTCCGCTGACTCACGACTTGATGAAAAACGTCTTCATGACATTCAATGCCAACATCAAACGCATTGAGATCATTTCCCTCAAGGAAGATATCTTTTACGGAAACATCGTCGCCGAAGTCAACGGCAAAGAAGTCAGCGTGGACTCTCGTCCGTCGGATGCAATCGCGCTGGCCGTGCGTGCCCATGTTCCCATTCTGGTGGACGAATCCGTGATGAAGAGCGCGGGCATCACGCCCGAGGTGGATATGAAATCGTCGGGTGGCGCGGCCGCTTTAGGCCCAAACAAGACGCGGCCGATCGCGCCGGTCGGTGATGTCAGCAGTGAGCGCTTATCTGTATTTGAAGATTTTGTCGATAAGCTTGATTTCGATAAACTGGACGATAAGGATAAACCCGAAGATCCAGATAAAGGCGAAGACGATAAACCGGATAAACCGAGCAAGCCTAAAAAGCAATGACCGAATATTTTCCTACTGAAGAAACCGCCGCCCCCGCCGCGCCCACGATCCCGCACAGTCGAGAAGCCGAAGAAGCCGTTGTAGGGGCGGTGCTCATTAACCCTGAAGCGTATTATGACGTCGCCCAGTTTTTGCAGGCCGACGATTTTTACATTCATCGTCACAGGTGGATTTGGGAAGCCTTCACGAGTTTACATGAGCAGCGCATCCCCATCGATCTTTTAACATTGACCGAAGAGTTGGATCGCAAGGGTCAACTCGCCGAGATTGGCGGGCCGGCATATCTGACCGCGCTGGTCAATCAAGTGCCGTCATCGCTCAACGCGGAATCCTATGGGCGCATCGTCGAAGGGCATGCTGTACGACGCAAGATGATCAACGCCGCCAATTCGATTGCGTCACTGGCGTACAACGAAAGCTCGACCATTGACAGCGTGATGGATGAGGCGGAAAAGGCGGTGTTCAATGTCAACGAGCGCCGACTCAAACATGACGTCGAGCCGATTTCCGTTGTATTGAGCGAATACTACGACCGCATCGATGATCTCGCCAAGCGCGACGAAGAGATCTTCGGCGTGCCGACCGGTTTCATCGATCTTGATAAAATGCTTGGCGGCTTACAGCAATCCGACTTGTTGATCATTGCGGGTCGCCCGGGACAGGGCAAAACGGGTTTCCTGCTTTCAGTCGCAAAAAATGCGGCGCTGACTTCACAAGAAACATGTCGCCATCTTCTCGCTTGAAATGTCGAACGAACAAGTGGTGCAGCGTTTGATCGCGCAGGAAACAGGAATTGATTCCCAGCGTCTGCGGACGGGCAAGTTGCAGGAGAACGAATGGCCTCTGTTCACTCACGCGGTCGAAGTAATGTCGGACACGCATATCTTCCTCGACGACACGCCTGCCATCACGCCGCTTCAACTCCGGACGAAATGTCGGCGGCTACACCTTGAGCATCATCTTGACTTGATCATTGTAGATTATTTGCAATTGATGGGCGGCGATACGCGCAACGATAATCGCGTGCAAGAAGTTTCCTATATCTCGCGTAATCTCAAAGTGCTGGCGCGCGAATTGAATGTGCCAGTGCTGGCCGCGGCGCAATTGAGTCGCGCCGTGGAACAGCGTTCGGATAAGCGGCCGGTGCTTTCCGACTTGCGCGAATCTGGATCGCTCGAACAAGATTCGGATATCGTGATGTTTATCTATCGTCCCGACCAATACGAGAAGGATACGGTCAAACAAAATGTGGCCGAGATCATCATCGCCAAGCATCGCAATGGCCCTGTGGGCAGCGTCGAATTGATCTTCCGCAATGCGTTGGCAAAGTTCGAGAACGCTGCGACAAGAATGTTCAACCCGAATGAATAGGGGTAGAGCGTCACTCTGCCCTTTAACAAAATGAAAAACTTCAAAGGTTTTACCGACTCTGAAACATTCACTCAATTGCCTGACTCGTTCTTCAATCAATTGTTGAACGAGATTACCGACGCGGATGAGTTGAAGGTAACGCTGTATGCCATTTGGCACATTGAACATATGGATGGTCCATTCCGCGCATTATGTGAAACGGATTTCGATGCGAAAGCTTTGGGTCTCTCGGCGGACGGGGTGGTTTTAGGATTGGAAAAAGCCGTAGAGCGCGGGAGCTTGCTCAAGTCACAGCATGAAGCGGAAAGTCCGCCGCACTTAGCGGATATATTTTATTTTTTGAATTCTCCACGTGGCCGCGCTGCCGCGGAAGCGTTCGCAAAAGGCAACTGGCGTGCATCTGCACAAATAAAGTCCGCACCGCTGGAGCGACCGAATGTGTTTAAGTTATATGAAGAAAACATTGGTCCGCTTACGCCGCTGATCGCGGATGCGTTGAAAGATGCGGAAAGTACTTATTCGGAAGAATGGGTTGCTGATGCAGTAAATGAAGCCGTGTTAAATAACGCGCGAAGTTGGAAATATATTGACACCATACTGAAGAATTGGAAGAGAGATGGCCGTGCCGAAAAGCAAAATAGACGAGACGCTAAGGAAGATAACCCGAGTCTCGACCGAAAAATCGAGCAACTCCGCAAACGTTCCAGTTAACGATTTGCCGGGCGATCCAAACTGCCCGCTTTGTCACGGCGTGGGATATTTACGCGCGGATGTTCCTCTTGGTCATCCTGATTTCGGAAAACTGGAAGTCTGCGTATGCCGCCGCGCGAACATTACCAACACAGTACGCGGGCGTTTATTTACGTTGAGTCATCTCGATGAATTGAAAGATTTGACATTCGAAACATTCAAGCCGCGCGGTCGCAAAGGTCTCGCGGAAATGCAAGCCAATTCTCTGGAGATGGCTTGCAATCAAGCTCGACATTATGCTCAAAATCTCAATGGCTGGCTATTATTGCAAGGCGGATATGGCTGCGGCAAAACACATCTCGCCGCGGCGGTTGCTAATTTCGCAGTTGGCATGGGCGTACCGACTCTTTTCTTAACAGTTCCTGATTTGCTCGATACATTGCGTTTTGCGTATAACGATGAAGATACAACCTTTGAACAACGCTTTGATGAAATCCGCAACGCAAAACTTTTGGTGTTGGATGATTTTGGAACTCAAAACGCGACGGGTTGGGCTCAGGAAAAATTATTCCAGATTGTCAATTATCGTTACATCAACAAACTATCAACCGTAGTGACGACCAATCTTGCGCTCGATGAAATCGAGGCACGTATTCGTTCGCGTCTCGCGGACCCAGAGCTGGTCACACGAACAAAAATCGGCGCACCCGATTACCGTCGTCCGATGGACGATGCAGGACATCCTGAACTCTCTTCACTTGACCTGATGTCGCATAAAACTTTTGAGACGTTTGAAGACCGTGAGCGTGAAGGGTTAGATGCAGACAAATTGAAGTCTTTACAAAAAGCGCTCAAATCAGCACATGCCTTTTCAGAAAAGCCAAAAGGCTGGCTCGTCTTTGAAGGAACTTATGGATGCGGCAAAACTCATCTCGCTGCTGCAATTGCGAATTATCGCGCTGACCTTGGAGATCCGCCTCTCTTTGTGATGGTCCCGGATTTGCTTGATCATCTGCGCGCAACCTTCAGCCCCAATGCGGGCACAAGCTATGACCGTCGCTTCGATGAAGTGCGAACTGCTCCATTACTTATTTTGGATGATCTGGGATCACAATCTGCGACACCTTGGGCAAAAGAAAAACTGCACCAGTTAGTAAATTATCGATACAATGCAGAGCTACCTACTATTTTTACCCTTGCGAAAGAAAACGCAGATCAGCATCAAATTGATGAGCATATCATCACCCGGATGTTGGACGAGCGGATTTGCAACTATGTGAGTATTACTGCTCCTGCTTATCTAGGCAAACCCAGTGGGCGCAAAGTGAAAGGCAAATAAAAAACATTGTCATTGCGGACCTGCGACATCGTACTCGAAGAGTAAGCAGGTCGCCTGCACTGCGTTCGATCAGTGTGGTAATTTCCTGTTGGGGGGTGAGTTGAGATTGCCACGTCGCCGCAAAGCGGCTCCTCGCAACACTTGCACCTGCATGCAAGTGCAGGTGTGACAATTGAAAAGAATTTTTGTGTTCCCAAATCTACATCAGCATGATAGACTTTTTCAAGTCAGCCTGATAAGGGCTGACTTTCTTTATCAATCTAACGACGGAGAATAATTTATGAGTTTTGTTCAGACTATATTCTTGGGCGCAATTGCTGGCTTTACGATTTACCTCGGTCTGCCATTGGGACGAATCAAAAAAATATCCACAGGAACCCGCACGTTTCTTTCCATGACCTCAGCGGGTATCCTGCTCTTCATCCTGTTTGACGTTCTTTCGAATCTTTCTGAGCCCATAAAATCATCCATTACAGAAAACAAAAACTTTCCTGAGTTCTTTATTCTGCTTGGCGTCTTCGTGATTGGATTTGGGTTGGGGCTACTTGGCTTGATTGCTTTCGATCAACGCTTCATGCGCGCTCAAGCCGGATCCAATAAATTGGTTGACCCAACTCGTCTGGCATTGATGATCGCCACCGGAATCGGATTGCATAATTTCTCTGAAGGACTTGCCATCGGTCAATCTGCGGGGCGCGGGGAAATCGGTTTTGCCGCGCTTCTCATTATCGGCTTTGGGTTGCATAACGCCACGGAAGGCTTCGGGATCGTCGGTCCGCTGGTGGGGGAGAATCGGCCTTCGTGGGGATTTATCGGATTAGCGGGTCTGATCGGCGGCGGCCCAACTTTCCTTGGTACCATCGTTGGTTACTTTTTCCTGTCCGATGCGATGTTCGTTTTATTCCTGTCGCTTGCGGCGGGTGCGCTGGTTTATATCATCGGTGAATTGTTCAACTTGAATCGCCGCCCTGAAACCAAGTTTCCCGCAGGTTGGGGAATCTTTATTGGTTTTCTAATCGGCTATTTCACCGATTTGATTTTGACCATTGCTGGTGTTTAATTCAATGGTGGGTAGGGGCGGATCGCGATCCGCCTCTACAATTTACAATTAATTTACACGGGGGTAATCCTTTCTTCAAAAGCTCATCTTACAATGACTACGAGGTGTTGATATGACAATTTCCCGTCGTGACTTTATAAAGACGTCCGGCTTGTTTGCCGCTTTTACTGCCCTCGCGGCTTGCACGCCACAGACAACCGCACAAACGATTACCGGCCACTCGTTGGGGAGCGCCAGCGTTGGCATTGTTCCCACTCCTATTGCGACAATTGCGTCAACAACGACATCGAATGATCCTTTAACGGTTTTGACGCTCGGTCGCATCAGCTTCGGTGCGACGCCGGATATGTACAGCCGCGTCAGCCAGATCGGACTGGATGCGTTCATTGACGAACAACTTAATCCTGAAAACCTCAACGATGATGCCACCGACCAACTTATGACTCGCTTCCCAACGCTGACGATGACACCAGCTCAACGTCTCCAACTTCCCCAATTCGGACAGCCCATCCAGGAGCTCATCGCCGCCACGATCCTTCGTCAGTGGCACAGCCAGCGCCAACTCAAAGAAGTGATGGCGGATTTCTGGTCGAACCACTTCAACATTTATATCGGCAAGGGTCTGTGCCGTGTATTGAAAACGGATGATGATCTGAATGTAATTCGTCCCAATGCCTTTGCAAAATTTGGTGACATCTTGAGCGCATCCGCTCACAGTCCGGCTATGCTATTCTTCTTGGACAATGCTGAAAGTCAGAAAGCCGCGCCCAATGAAAATTATGCGCGTGAGTTAATGGAATTGCATACGATCAGTGTCAATGGCGGTTATACACAGACGGATATCACCAACGTGGCGCGGGCGTTCACAGGCTGGACCATCGTCGGCCCAAACAATCCGATTAAGGCGTTTGGGACATATCAGTTCGTGGAGCGCATGCACGATACCGGCGAGAAACAAGTTCTAAATCTGACCATTCCGGCAGGCGGTGGCGAAGACGATGCTACCAAGGTGTTGGATATGCTGGCGCATCATCCGATGGCGGCGCAATTCATCAGCACCAAGCTTGCCCGCCACTTCGTTTCCGATAACCCGGACCCGGCACTGGTCAGCGATTTGGCGAACACCTTTACTCAATCGGATGGCGATACGCCGACGCTTTTGAAGGCCATCTTCCAATCCGATGCGTTCAAGAATTCAGCCGGTCAGAAGATGAAACGGCCGCTTGAATTTCTGGCATCGGCTCTGCGGTTGACCAACGCGACTCTGACCGGTCAATCACAACAACTAACTCAACATGTAAAACTTCTCGGACAGATTCCGTTCGATTGGCAATTCCCGAATGGCTTTCCCGATGTCGCATCCTTCTGGGCAAATACCAGCGGCTTGCTTGAACGTTGGAATTTTGGCAACTTATTGACATCCAACAAAATCAACGGCGTGCATGTGGATGTAAATACTTTGACACAAGATGCTCAATCCGCTCAAGATGTAGTGGACGTTTTGAGTCAGCGTTTCATTGGCACAACTCTGCCGGACGATGCGCGCAATATTTTGCTGGACTTCGCCTCGAGTGGCGATCTGAGCAATAATCTCGCCAGTATTGCCGGATTGATCCTCGGCTCGCCGCATTTTCAGGTGAGATAAATGTCTTTGCGCGTTGTCCGCTAATCTCCGCAAATGCTCGCGAATAGGTCAAATGTATTCGTGACGACTAGCGAAAATTCGTTTACAAAATCTTTTACTGTTTGATGATAAAGGAGCAAAATGGACACAAAACTTTCCCGTCGTGATTTTATGAGGCTCAGCACAACTCGGATGAGCAAATGGGCCGTTTCATCCGCCTTGCCCTCCTGGATGCCGCGCATGGCTTTTGCGCCGGATGGTGTTGAACCGCCTGGCGATTTATTGGTGGTCATCTTTCAGCGCGGCGGCATGGACGGTTTGAATGCCGTCATCCCGCACGGTGACGCGGATTATTATCATCTGCGAACTGAATTGGCAATCGCCGAACCGTCAGCGGGCAATACCAAGACCGGCATCGACCTCGATGGATTCTTTGGATTGCATCCGTCATTGCAGCCGCTGAAAGATTTATGGGATGAAAAAGCTTTGGCCATTGTGCACGCGGTCGGTTCACCCGATCCGACTCATTCCCATTTCGACGCGATGGATTATATGGAACGCGGCACGCCCGGCGAGAAAACCATCGAGACCGGATGGATTGGCCGCCACTTGCAATCGGCGCCTTGGCAGAACACTTCTCCGTTCCGCGCCATCGGCATGGGCGGCATCATGCAAGAATCTTTGCGCGGACCGATTCCGGTCACCACGCTTCAATCCATTGCGGACTTCCATTTGCAGGGTGACGTGAGTCAGCTCAGTGAGATCCGCAAAAGACTGGAGTCGCTGTATAGTCTCGGCGGCAGTTTGGATCCGATTGCAAGCGATACGTTCGATGCAGTGGATTTACTTTCAAAGGTGGACATCTCCAATTACGCGCCGAATGGCAACGCGCAATATCCGCAAACCGAATATGGCACGGCTCTCAAGCAAGTCGCTCAAATTGCCAAAGCGGAAATCGGACTCGAAGTTGCCTGCGTGGATATCGGCGGCTGGGACACACACAACGCCGAAGGCGCAATCGATGGCGACATGCCGAAACTGTTGAATGAATTGAGTTCTGGACTCGCCGCGCTTTATACCGATATGGGCGATGCCGCCAAGAAAATGACGATGGTTACGATGTCCGAGTTTGGACGGCGCGCGCAGGAGAACGGTTCGGGCGGCACTGATCACGGACACGGCAACTGCATGTTTGTCGTCGGCGGAGGCGTCAACGGCGGCAAAGTGTACAGTGATTGGCCTGGGCTTTCTCCTGATAAGTTGTACGGCCCCGGTGATCTGAACGTCACAACCGATTATCGCGATGTGTTGGCAGAGATCGTTTCGAAGCGAGTCGAGAATCAAAACCTGACTCAGGTATTTCCTGATTATCCAGTTGCAAAGACTCTGGGGATCGTGCAGAGTTAAGATGATCCAAAACGCGAGCGACTTTGTGTCGCTCGCGTCTTTTATTTTTAACAGGGTCGGAATTTTCTTTAACATTTCATCTCGCACTTGGCGGAAAACGGTTAGCCGTTCCTCATCCGTTCCCTCCGCCTTGGCTGGATCGCGGAATCCCTTGTGGACGCGTTTCCCTCGTCCCAGCCAAACGGGACATTCCTCGTTGGCGTCATTGCAGACGGTGATCACTAAGTCGAAATCTTGATTGCGGAATTGTTCAACGCTTTTTGATTCGCCGTGATGTTCAATTCCGATTTCACGCAACACTTGAATCGCCATCGGGTGAACGAAACCAGTGGGCCGCGTTCCTGCTGAAAATGCCTGCCACTCTTTCGAGTAACGGGCATGGACTATCGCTTCAGCCATCTGTGAACGGCAGGAGTTTCCCGTGCACAGAAACAGCACGCTTTTATTCATTTTTATGCGGATGCCAGAATTCATTATCCGTGTCGGTGATCTCGGTCAATTCGCCAGTAACGATAAAGACCGTCCGCTCGCAAATATTTGTCACGCGGTCCGCGAAGCGCTCGAGATTATGCGCCACCCACAACAGCCAGTTGGCGCGTTCAATGGTGGTCGGATCGGCAATGACGAAAGTCATTAACTCGCGATAGATCTGGAGATAGAGCCCGTCTACGATATCATCTTCGACCGGAATCTTGCGCGCTGTTTCAATATCCTCGTTGACAAATGCGGTCAACGCGCGATGGAGCATATCCACGCCCTTTTCCGCCATACGCGGAACGTCGATCAGTGGTTTGAGCAACACCTCATCCCCCATGCGGATATTGATGTTGGCAATGCCTTTGGCATAATCACCCATGCGCTCCAATTCCGAGATAACTTCCAAGATTGAGGCCAGTACTCGCAGATCATGCGCCATTGGTTGCTGGGTGGCAATTAGGATCATCAACTGGCTTTCGATCTCGAATCGCTTTTTGTTGATAGCGCGGTCGCCTTCCAAGATCTTCTGTGCTGCCTTCAGATCGCGTTTCTTCAGTCCCTCAACTGAACCCAGAAGGGACTGCTCAACCATACTGCCAAGCATCAGCACGTCATCTTTAACCTGCTTGATTTCAGTTTCAAATGTTTTGCGTAACATGGATTCCTCGACTTCTCTACAAAGCCATTATATCCTTATCCAAATCGCCCGGTCACGTAATCTTCTGTGCGCTTATCTTTCGGATTGGTAAAGATTACATTCGTCTCATTGAACTCGATCATTCGCCCGGCGCGCTGATCATCAATCATCATCATGGCTGTGAAATCGGAGACGCGCGCGGCCTGTTGCATGTTATGTGTCACGATGATAATCGTGTATTCCTTGACGAGGTCGTGCATCAGCTCCTCGATGCGGAGAGTTGAGATCGGGTCGAGCGCCGAAGCGGGTTCATCCATCAAAATGACTTCGGGTTCGACGGCCAGCGCGCGCGCGATGCACAAACGCTGCTGTTGTCCACCTGAGAGCGAAAGCCCGCTCTGATGAAGTTTATCCTTTACTTCATCCCATAATGCGGACTGTCGCAAGGATTTCTCCACGATTTCGTTCAAATCATTTTTGCTTCGGACGCCGTATAAGCGCGGACCGAACGCCACATTATCGTAAATGCTTTTCGGGAATGGGTTAGGGCGTTGAAAAACCATCCCGACCCGGCGGCGGACATCCACGACATCCACGCCGGAAGCGTTGATATTCTCGCCATCCAGAAGGATTTCGCCATCCATGCGCGCGCTGGCGGTCAGATCATTCATACGATTGAATGATCGTAATAAAGTGGATTTTCCGCAGCCCGAAGGACCGATGATGGCGGTAATTTTGCTTGATTGAACGGTGAGATTGATTTCAGCCAGCGCGCGGAACTTCCCATAAAAGACGGATAGGTTTTTCATGCCCATCTTATTGGATGATTCGGCGCTTGGCGTTCCGTTATTTGTAATAGCGATTTTGGTTTCCATATCTTTATCCTTGAAGCGCGCGTTTGCGGGACTCGACCCACAAACGCGCAATGATTTCAATCAAAAGAACAAAAATCATCAATACCAATGCCACACCCCAGGATTGATTGACCCGTTCAGGATATGGTTGTTGAGCGTATTTCCATAAGGTCAATGGGAGCGAGTCCACGGGTTGGTTGATGATGCGCCCGATAATCGTAAAGACACTTTGATGAACCTGAATCCCGCCTCGGACGATCAATCCGATATTGAAATTGTCATTGCCAAAAGCCGTAAAGAGGAGCGGAGCGGTTTCGCCAGTTGCGCGGGCAATTGCCAAAAGAAAGCCGGTGATGATGCCATTAAGCGCAGCGGGGAATATCACGCTGACGGATGTTTTCCATTCCGGTGTGCCTAGTCCCAAAGAACCTTCGCGCAATGTATGCGGAACCAATTTGAGCATTTCCTCGGTCGTGCGGATGATCGTCGGCAACATCAGGATGGCCATTGCCACGCCGCCTGCAAGAGCCGAAAAATGTTTCTGGGGTACAACGATCAAAGCATAAATAAAGAGACCCATCACAATAGATGGAACGCCGGACAACACATCGGTACCAAAGCGTAGAGTTACACCTAACGGTGTATTTGGATTGCGCGCGGCGTAGAAAGCGGCTAGCACACCCGGCGGGATGGCAAATAAACAGGATAGAACGGCGAGCACCACTGTACCTTCAATGGAATGTAGAACGCCGCCGCCCGCTATGCCTACAGGACGCGGAAGTTGCGTGAAGAAAGCCAAATTGAGTGAGCTTCCACCGCGATAGATCACATAACCAATGATCCAGAATAAAGGTATAAGTGCCATCAGGGTCAATAGACCTGTCACAGCCAGCATGATCGTATTGGTGATTCTGCGGCGGCGCGAGTGCGCAGCTTTGTTCTTCGCGATCAATTCCTGGAATCGAGTCGTGGTCATGCGCGCGCCTCCTGGGGTGTTCGCCGCGCCACCTGCCAGACTAGAAAGCGAGCGATGATATTCAAAATGAGTGTAATGACAAATAATGTCAAACCGATTTCAATCATGGCCGAGGTATGTAACTCTGACAAAGATTCTCCAAACTCGTTAGCCAACAAGCTAGCCATGGTATACCCTGGTTTGAGCAAGGAACCTGTGGGTTCCAGTGAATTGCCTATCACCATGGTCACAGCCATGGTCTCGCCAAGGGCACGGCCCAAACCGAGAATGATCGCGCCAAGAATTCCAGACAAACCATAAGGCAGTAATACCTGCCAAATCATTTCCCAACGTGTTGACCCCATTCCCATCGCGGCTTCGCGCTGGGTGTTCGGAATTGCCAGAAGCACATCACGTGTGATGGCCGTGATCGTTGGAATAATCATAATTGTGAGGATCATAGCCGCGGCTAATCGCGAAGCGCCGCTTTGCGGTATTGGCCCGGTAAAGAAAAAATTCAATACCGGTACTTGGCCGAATGCAGTAAATAAAGCTTCGCCAACTGGAAGAACCACTTTGGGAAGGAAGATGAAGATTCCCCACAGGCCATACACTACGCTTGGAATAGCCGCTAGCAGTTCGATCATCCAGTTCAGTGGCAATCGTATTTTTTCCGGGCATAATTCTGCAAGAAAAATGGAAATGCCAAGACTAATTGGAACAGCAAGGATGATCGCAAAGATCGAAGTAATTAATGTCCCATAGATGAAAGGCCAGGCTTGAAAAACGCCCGTTTGCGGATCCCAAGTTGAATCGGCTCTTGGAAGGATGAAATTCCAGCCAAGTTGATTGCGTGCTAACGCAGATTGTTGCCATAGCATCCAACCGATTGCTAGAACTACTGCAATCACCAAAAAAGACATCAAAATGATCAATCCAGACCAAGGGATATCTCCATGGTGGGTTATTCGCTGGAAGCGGAGGCTCAAGGCATTAGGTTTTGGAAGAGAGGCAGTTTTCATCTCAATGTCTCTTATAGTTTCATTCTACAAATTTCCCGATATAAAAAACATTCGGGTATGAGCTAATTATAAAGTCAAATGGAGGGCCGCCCATTAAGAATATAGAGTGGCCCTCCACACGTTGCGAATCTGTTCTTATCTTTTTACTATTACTTGGTCATGTCCATAACTTGCTGACCATTACAAGTAACCTTGCTCAGAGCGGCTTCAACCTGCGTTAGGACAGGAGCTGGCAGGGGTACGAACCCAAGATCAGTAGCGCGCTTGGTAGCCGCAGGATCCGTCAATGCCCAATGGAAGAAGGCGAGCAACTTCTGCGCCTTGACACAATCAGTCATACTGGTGGCATGGACAATATCATAAGTGTAGCCAGAAATAGGCCACGTGCCTGCACTAGGACCATTTACGATGGTATCCGTCAAAGCGGGGGTAAAGTTATTGGCAAAATCATTCATAGCAGACGCTACGCTATCAGGCGAGGCTGTCACGGTTTTGCCAGCTTTATTGACCATCTGGGCAAACGCAATACCGTTTGATTTAGCAAAGCTGTATTCAACATAACCAATGGCATAGGGTGTTTGTTGTACATCAGCCGATACACCCTGACTGCCTTTGCCGCCGAGGCTGCTCTGAACGGGCCATGAAACCGTTGTGCCAGAACCAGCGGTCCAAGCGGAACTAAATGAAGCCAACGCGGCGGTAAAGATTGCAGTAGTGCCGGAACCATCCGAGCGATGCACCACGGTGATCTGTTTGGCAGGCAACTTGGAAGCAATTTGCGGATTGAGTGCCACAATAGCCGGATCGTTCCATTTAGTGATCGTGCCGTTATAGATACCGACCAGTGTATTGCCATCCAAGACTAGAACAGGATCCTTGGTAGGATCTAGCTCTGGAATGTTGTACATCATAACAACTGCGCCAGCCAAGATGGGGAACATCTGCAAATCCACACCTTTGGTGGTTTCATCGGCGGTGAGCACTGCATCGGAACCCGCAAAATCAACCGTATTACCGATGATGGCTGTCTTGCCAGCGCCGGATCCGACGCCCTGATAGTTGATCGCGACGGACGGATCAATTAACGGATAAGCATAAGCCCAATCGGAAATAGCAGGCTGTTGGAAGGTACTGCCTGCACCGGTGATTTGAACAGAGCCTGGAGCAAGCGGCGTAGGCGTGGCGGTTGATGCTGGCATGGCAGCGGTTGCTGCAGGGGCCTGAGTTGCTGGCATTGCCTCGGTCGCAGTCGGCGTGGCACTGGTGCCACAAGCTGCCAACACGAAACTGAATGCAACGGTAACGAATACAAACGTACGAAGGAACTTAGACATTTCTTTTCTTCTCCTTTTGAATTTTATACACTGAAATAATAACAATCGGCGTTTAATATCAATGGAAGAATTGGTTAACATTTTGTTAAAGCAAACGAGATCGACAAGATCGAAATGAAATAAAACTGCCCGCCAGTTCCGTCGGCGGGCAGTGTCTCCCATGGGGAGACAAAAACTGAGGAGAGAATACCAAAATTATTTTTTCCATGTATCACCTAATCTTACTTACTGTGTTTCCAATGTTCAACCGGCAAATGATTTCCAGGTATTATGCTAATCCTTCCTATTTATGGTTCTACAATGTAAACCATACTGTTTTCCATTCCCGTTCTGACAGTTCGAACTGGTTCTGACAGCTCGAAGAAGGGAATCATTTCATTTTCACCCCAGGGCCAGTTATTTAGATCGGCCAAGGCGCGATGGGCTGTCAGGTCAAGATGAAGAGGCGTGACGGAAACATAACCTTCCGCTAGCGCGCCAATGTCGGTGCCATGTTCCGCGACGCCTGTTGGCGCATCGCCGCCGATCCAATAATACGGGCGGCCGCGCGGGTCGATGCGTTCATCGAGACGGCTGTGATACACGCGCAATCCCTGACGCGTCAGACGAAAGCCGCGGATCTCGTCATCCTGCAGAAATGGCACGTTGACGTTCAACAAAATTTCCGAAGGCAATCCATTTTCAAGGGCGTGACGCACAACCTGTCCCGCGGCGTGTGCTGCGGGTCCAAAATCAATTTCGCCCATATGTCCTTCCGGGATCTCCAATGAAACTGCAATACCTGGAATTCCTGCGATCACCGCTTCCATTGCCGCCGTTACCGTTCCAGAATAGGTCACATCATGACCGAGATTCGCTCCCAAGTTAATGCCTGAAACCACCAGGTCAATCGGTTCTTTAAAATAACCCAGCGTAGCTAATGCCACGCAATCGGAGGGCGCGCCATCGCTGGCGTATGCAATCGTCCCGTCGGCAAGACGAACTTCTTTCACGCGCAAGGCACGATCCAACGTCTTGACATGACCGCCGCCCGACCAGTTATGATCCGGCGCCAGGATACTGACCTTGCCAAATTTGCGAATTTCCTGCACGAGCGCCATCAAGCCCGGCGAAAGTACACCATCATCGTTCGTTACCAGAATATGCTTGTCCATTAACTTTCCTGCTTATTCAAGTATTGGCGGCGCTTCTGAGAAGCATCCACGCCAAAAACAATCATCGTAAGCATTAACGTAATCACTAGAAATAAATCCATATTTACACTACTCCTTTTTTCAGTATAAATAATATTCCCCTTCCTTTAAGGGCAGCCTAAGAATTAGTTAACATCTGGTAAATATGTTTTTCATAACAACGGTTTTAAACACAGGAGCCCGGGAGGAGTCCGGGTTCCTGTGCGAAGGAGGAGAGGAGTGTGAGTAGATCATCGCTGTGCCGCATCACGCTGGCGACGAAGGAAGTCTCGCCGCTTCCGTCCTGCATCCACAATGAACACGGTCAGCATGGCAACTACATTCACAGCCAGAAACATATTCACATGCTTAGGATAGCACAAATCAGTTAGACTGCGCTTTAGAGCCGACTAACAAACACAAAACAATTATGAAAAGTTCAAGCTTTGCGGAGAGTCCGCTGCACTTTGCGGAATCGTAAAGAAAAATGTGCTGCCTTGGCCTTCGATGCTATCCACCCAAATTTTTCCTCCATGCGCTTCAACGATATGACGCGCGATGGATAATCCCAAGCCGGTGCCGCTTCCCGAGCGCGAGCGATCCACCCGGTAGAAGCGTTCAAAAATTCGCGAGACATCATCCGATGGGATTCCGATTCCTGTATCCTTAACTCCGAATCGGATACCATCCCCGAAGGGGACTCCGCTGGTTATGGATTCTGCTAAGAGAGTCACCTGTCCACCCGGGCGCGTGAACTTGACCGCGTTGTGGATCAAGTTAACCAGCACTTGTTCCAGCCGTGTTTGATCCGCGCGGACCATTGGCAAATCATCGGGACATTCAACGCAGAGCGTCAGTCCGGCGCGCTCGGCTTGTAGCTTCATCCGATCATCGGCTGACGCCAATAAATTCTTCGGAGAAATAGGAGCGAGGTTCAGCCCCACTTGTCCCGACTCGATCCGCGAGAGATCGAGCAATTCCTGCGTCATCTGGGTTAAGGCGTCGACTTCCGTGACGATGCGGCTGAGGAAACGCGGCCCCGCTTCTGGGTCTGAAAGAGCGCCATTCTGCAGAGTCTCGGTCAATGCCTTGAGCGAGGCCAGTGGGGTCCGAAGTTCGTGTGAGATGTTGGAGATGAAATCGCGGCGCACGGTTTCGAGCCGCCGGACGCGCGTTAAATCCTGTACGAGCAAGAGGCTTCCGCTAGTATGTGTATCGGGGATGACCACCAATTGAAGGAACTGACGGCGCGCGGGCACTTCCACTGATTCGCTTTGCAGCTCATTGGTTTGCTGGCAACGCCGCCACGCTTCGACCAGTTGATGATGACGGACTACTTCAACGATACTTCGATTGATCGGATCAACCGTCTCGAATAATTTTTTGGAAGCTGGATTGGCAAATTGAATCCTGCCTTGCGAATCGACGATCAGCACACCGTCGGTCATTTGATCGAGCACCGCGGCCAGCCGGGCGTGTTCGGCGTTTAAAGTGGAAAGTTGAAGGTCAAAGCTTGAAACCAAAAAGTCAACAGCGCTCTGCAGCTCTTCAATGTCTCGCATATCGGCAGGCAAGTTTGATAAATCATTTTGTCGAAGCGCGCGGACATATTCGTTGAGTTGGTGGCGTAAAGCTAGATAACGCCAGGCAAACCCAATTGCAATGACAAGAAAAAAAACAATCAGAGAAATTGAAAGAGTGTTCATAAAAACACACTTGCGTTTTACGTTTCGATCTTATCCCTCGAACCGGTATCCGCCGCCGCGTACAGTCACAATGCGTGCTGGATTGGCTGCATCCAACTCGATCTTTTGTCTCAGCCAGCGCACATGGACATCCACCGTGCGGCTGTCGCCGATGAAGTCCCAGCCCCAGACGCGTTCCAGGATGAATTCACGCGAAAGCATCTGGCTTTTGTGCTCTGCAAAAAAGAGAAGAAGTTCATATTCCTTGGGCTTGAGCTGCAAAGGCTTGCCATCCAGGATTACTTCGCGGCGCGTGAGATTGATGACCAGATTGTCAAATGTTAAAGTTTCATGGGGGGAAGTGGAGCTGTCTTTGGTCTTTCCCATTTCCTCGCGTAACATACGCGTACGGCGCAATTGGGCCTTGACACGCGCCAGCAGTTCACGCATGGAAAAGGGTTTGGTTAGGTAATCGTCCGCGCCGACTTCGAGACCGACGACGCGGTCAATTTCATCGTCGCGCGCGGTGAGCATTAGGATGGCAGTGGTCAATTCCTTGCGCAGGATGCGCGCCACTTCGAAGCCATCCATTTTGGGAAGCATGATGTCGAGGATGATAAGATCGGGCCTTAAATGGCGAGCTGCTTCGAGGGCGGAGAGACCGTCGCCGACGGTTTCCACGGCATAGCCATCCTTTTTCAGGTTATAGGCAAGAGTTTCCTGCAACGAAGGTTCGTCTTCAACGATGAGAATGGATTCAGGCATTTGCAAAGACTATATCATAACAAATCGTAATCGTTTGTTAAGGGGATGTTAAAGCAAACGTTGAGACTGGGTTGCTGGTCTGAAGTATAATCACAAAAATTTATTGCAATGAAAGACATATAAGATGAAGCTGTTCTCAACTTTGTTATCAATTATCTCGATAGTCTGGATAGCATTTGAGATTTTCCTTATCGTCAGAGACCGAAGACAGGGAAAAGGTAAAACAGTAAGCGACCGAGGAACCCGTTACTATAATTTCATCGCGATTGCCTTGGGCATCGCTATCGCTTCAGTTCTTCAAGGGAATTCCAAGTTTTTCTTCCTGAGCCGTTGGTCCGACATAGTCTTCTGGATTGGCCTATGCATCATGCTGTTAGGTTTTGGACTGCGCATATGGGCTGTTATTATCCTCGGAGCATCATTTCGTACAACGGTTGAAACGCATACAGACCAACAGGTAGTAAGAAGTGGCCCCTACAGACTTGTACGCCACCCTTCATATGGTGGATTGATTTTGATGTGCTGCGGCTATGGCATTGCCGTTCAGAACTGGCTGTCATTAGCGTTCGCGGTCATACTGCCGCTTGTCGCTCTTCTATACAGGATTAGTATCGAAGAAGCGGTTCTTGTTTCGTCCTTAGGATCTGATTATGAAAAATATCAGCGTAAGACAAAGAAGTTAGTTCCTTGGATTTGGTAGGTAGGGATAAGGAAGAGACAATCTTCACTATTTTCCAAACACAAACTGTCCGTTCTTATAAAACAATTCTCCATCCACCGTGATCTCTGAATCCTTTCGCAGGTCGCAGATCATATCCCAATGGATGGCGCTGTGATTCTTCGAGCCGGTTTCGGGATAGCCCGCACCAAGAGCCATATGGAATGTCCCGCCGATCTTTTCGTCGAAGAGAATGTTGCCGGTGAAGCGGTCAATGTCGGCATTGGTGCCGATGGCGAACTCGCCCAGATAACGTGAACCTGCATCGGATTCCAGCATCTTGACTAAATATTCTTCTTGTTTCGCTGCTTTTGCTTTTTCGACGCGTCCGCGATTGAATGTCAACTCGGCGCCTTCGACCGCCACGCCGCCATAGATGGCGGGATATGTGAACTTGACCCAGCCATTGACCGAGTTCTTCCACCGGGCCGGTAAAGATCTCGCCATCGGGCATATTAAACGTGCCGTAGGAATTACTAAACTTGCGGCCCTTGATGGAAAGAGTCAAGTCAACATTCGGGCCGCGTAAAACTACCTGACTTTTCCCCTGGATAAAATCAATCGCGCTTTTTTGCTTGGATTCGAGTCCTCTCCAATACGCAACCGGATCATCCTCATGTGCGTGAATGGCATGAAAAACAAAATCCGAATAATCCATCACGCTCATGCCTGCGTCCTGGGCATACGCTTCGGTTGGATACAGAGTCGTCACCCATTTGAAGACGCCTTCGGCGCCGCGTCGCATCTGCGCTTCGGTGATGGGACTTAACGCCTTGCCGCGCCGCTGGACTTTGAGCGGGTCCACGCTGCCGGTCCCGCGCGTGTTCGTCGCCGAATGGATGCGGATGCGCGAACTCAAATTGGTCGTAAGCCAGTTTATAGAATGTCGGGACAAAATCCAGTTGCGTATCTTTGGCGTAGGTCACGTACATTTCATCCTGGCTGAATGGCATCATGCCGGGTAAAGCCACCAACGGGTGAGGATGACCGCCCTTTTCCAGAATCTGAATAAACAGTTCACGGATGAGCGGCTCAGCGGCGGTTGTGCCTTCGATCAAAACGCGGTCGCCCGGCTGAATGTGAGCCGAATGTTCCACCAAGATTTTGGCAAACTTTTGAACGCGAGTGTCAGTCACAGGATTCTCCTCTTTAATATGGGGATTGCCACGTCGCCGCTTACTCTTCGAGTACGATGTCGCGGCTCATTGCAATGACAACTTAGATTTTAGGAAAATGAAATTCTAAATCGAATCTTTATAAATTATATCATGCGCAACTTGGAGTATACTGAGCGCCAGGTTTAGGATAAATTTGCAATGAAACAACTACTTCAAAACATGAAAAACGGAAAAGCGATGGTTGAGGAAGTGCCGGTTCCAACCCCGCGCGATGGATTTGCGTTGGTCAAGGTTGCGGCGAGTTTGGTGTCGGCGGGAACCGAGCGCATGGTGGTGGAGTTCGCCGAAAAGAATCTGGTAGGTAAGGCGCGCTCGCGCCCCGACCTCGTCAAACAGGTGATGGATAAAGCGCGACGCGAAGGAGTTGTTCCGACTATTCAAACTGCATTCAATCGGCTTGATCAACCGATGGCGCTTGGGTATTCTTCTTCTGGCACAATTGTTGCGCTTGGTAAGAACATGCAAAGTTTTAAGGTTGGCCAGCGTGTAGCGTGCGCGGGCGGCGGCTTTGCCGTCCATGCCGAATACAACGTGGTGCCGCGCAATCTTTTGACACCGCTTCCAAAGAACGTTGATTTTGAATTGGCGGCGTTCACCACGCTCGGCGCGATTGCGATGCATGGCTTTCGACTCGCCGAGCCGCAGATCAGCGAGAACGTCGCAGTGATCGGACTCGGTCTCTTGGGATTATTGGCGATTCAGATTGCGTCCGCGGCGGGATGCAACGTCGTGGGTACTGACATTGACCCGAAGCGTGTCGCCCTCGCCTCAACTCTTGGAATTGAATCGGTTCGCCGTGTAAAAGCCGTGGACGCGTCCCGGGCATTTACCGCCAACCGCGGCTTCGACGCTGTTCTCATCTGCGCGGATACTTCGTCCAATGATCCGGTTGAACTCGCCGCGGTCATCGCGCGTAACCGGGCGCACATCGTCGCCACAGGCGCGGTCGGATTGAACATCCCGCGCAAAATCTATTACGAAAAAGAATTATCGTTCATCAATTCGCGTTCTTATGGACCCGGTCGTTATGACGCTTCGTATGAAGAAGATGGAAAGGATTATCCGCTCGGCTATGTGCGTTGGACGGAGGGTCGCAATTTTGAGTCCGTCGTTGAGTTAATGGCGAGCGGTAAGTTGAAGACCGCGCCGCTTATCACGCATCGCTTTCCCATCGAACAAGCCGGGCAAGCCTATGAAATCATCACTGGAAAAACGAAGAAGCCATTCTTAGGTGTATTGCTTACTTACGATCAAGAAAAAGAAATCCAAAGCGAGAAAATTGAATTCAAAGCCGTTGGCGCTAAGCCTTCGGCAGTTAAGCTTGGCGTATTGGGCGCGGGACTTTATGCTAATGCAACGTTATTACCTGCCATCAAAAACATCAGCGATATTGAACTCGTTGGCATTGCATCTTCGGGCGGACTGCATGCTCAGCACTCTGGGAAGAAATTTGGCTTTGCGTATGCCACATCGTCCGATGATGAAATTATCAACGATGCGAACATCAACACGATTGCCATTTTGACTCGCCACGACACACATGCGGATTTGGTCACCAAAGCCTTGAAGGCTGGAAAGAATGTATTTGTTGAAAAGCCTTTGGCAATTAATGATGTTCAGCTCTTAGCAATTATTAAACAACTCAAGGTGAGCAATCAATCGCTATTGACCGTCGGCTTCAATCGCAGATTTGCTCCGCTTGCTGAAAAGCTTTCCGATTTCTATAAAGATCATAATGAGCCGATGCATGTTCATTACCGCGTCAATGCTGGTTACATTCCATTGGATCATTGGACGCAAGATCCAGCCCCCGGCGGCGGACGAATTATCGGTGAAGCCTGTCACTTCATTGATTTCGTCACATTCCTTGTTGGGACATCTCCTGTTTCAGTGACTGCTCATGCATTGCCGGATAACGGCAAATACCGCGAAGACAATGTTTCGATGACATTTATATTTCCCGATGGCTCGATTGGTGTTGTGGATTATCTTGCCAACGGGGACAAGTCTTTTCCGAAGGAACGCGTCGAGGTGTTTTGTGGCGGCAAGATCGCGGTGTTGGATGATTTCCGTGCCTTGGAATTGGTCGAAAATGGAAATCGTAAAACCGTCAAGGGCGCGCAGGATAAAGGTTGGAAAAATGAAATGATTGCTTTTGCCAAATCCGTCCGTGAAGGTGGTCAACCGCCGATTTCGTATGCGCAATTGATCCGCGTAACGAAAGCTTCGTTCGCGGCGGTGGAGTCAATACGAAAGGGAGAAGCGCAATCCTGCTCTTGACCGGCGCTGACTATCTGATACACTGAAAATCTGATAGAGATGAAAATGAAAAATACATTCAAAGTTAAAGTAACTCGACGTGGCTCAGTTACTTTACCAAAGGAATTGCGCGCACAAAATCGTATAAACGAAGGCGATATGCTGACCTTGATCAATCTCAAGAACAGTATCTTTGTAATGAGTCTGCGGCGTTCGCGCGTGGATGAAATTGCAAATAAATTAGCGCGTGAATGGCAAGAATCCGGTGAGACGCTTGAATTTATGTTAGAAGCTTTGCGCGAAGACCGAGCCGAATGTGATGAAGTTCAAAGATGAGTTTTTGTCTTCCATAAAAGATTTTTTCAAAGCCACGTTCGCGGCGGTAGAGTCGATGCACCAAAGTACCGCACAATTTATTTTTAACGGATGACTGATCATGGAAGGTCTTATATACTATATAGGCGGTCTCATCATCCTCTGGCTGATTTGTTCGTTTGGATCTTTAATAATCTTCTTGCTGGGATCACTTTTATTTCTGTTCGGCAAATATAAGACGAGAGGAACTTCAAAGTCAAATCTGTTGATCCGGCTTTCTGGTTTTATAGCGATCTTAGGACTTCTTATTTTCTTAACATGTATTTTTATTCCAGGGAAATATTTGTACAATTATAATCGGGCGAGCCAAAATCAAATCGTCACGATTTAACCTCTTCACATGAATGACGATATCATGAAACCGTTTGTAAATGCGATGGAGCAAGTTAATAGAGAGTCTCTTGGATTTTCATCTATACCTTCAGATGCTCGCGTTGAGGTTGAAGGAACCATTGGTAAAACAGACGTCGCTTTACACGTTTACACCACCACATCACATTACATATATTTTGAGAAAAATGCAAACTCATATGCATGGGTTTACGAGCAAGAAGTGTTTACCGGTCGCCATCTTTATTCAGATGTGGATGGGGTGTTTAATGAGCAGATCGTGATTGATTATCAGACTAAACCTATTAATGGAATACAATTGTTGTAACATATTCCGGAGAAGATACTCGGTTGAAGAATAAAGAACATTTGACGCTCGAAGATGTGCGCCCAATCTTGGCAGAGTGGCAAGCTTATCGCCAACGCCATTGACTTGATCTTTAAAGAAATTGATTGGCTCTTTGCTTTAAATCGCCTTCTCAACATTTCTACCAGTACATTCTATTTTATCTTGTTCTAGTTGACACCTGATATCGGAGAACCCGCATGCAACTCCAAGGAATCTACTCACCTATTGTTACACCATTCAAGGATGATGAATCCATCAACTACGAAGTGCTGAAAAAGCTGATTGACTTCGTGCTCGCCAACGGCGTGGTCGGACTCGTGCCCGGCGGCACCACCGGCGAAGTCTATGCCTTGAGCGAAGAAGAACGCTTGGAATTATTTCAATTCGTCAAGGATGTTGCCAAAGGTCATGCCACGCTCATCGCTGGAACCAATTCCGGTGCGACGCGCGACGTGATCCGCTATTCACAGCTTGCCGAAAAAATGGGTTACGATGCCTTGATGGTCGCCGTCCCGCCGTATTCGCGTCCCAATCAACGTGAACTCCTATCACATTATCGCGACGTTGCGAACTCGGTCAGCATTCCCATTGTGCTGTACAACTTTCCGTGGCGCGCTGGAACTGAAGTTGGTTACGAAGTGCTCGACGGTTTGACCGAACAGAAAAATGTCATCGGCATCAAGGAAGCCAGCGGCGAGATGGCGCGCGTCTATGAAATGCGCTTGCGTTATGGCGGGCGTTATCAAATGATCTGCGGCTCGGATGATGAAGCCCTCGATTACTTTTTGTGGGGTACGCAATGCTGGATTGGCGGTGCGGCTTCGTGCGCGCCGCGTCAGCATGCGGATGTGTTAAATGCCGCGTTGGCTGGTGATTTCGACCAAGCCCGCGCACTCATGGACAAACTTTTGCCGCTCATGCGCAATCTCGAAAGCGGCGGTTACACCCAAAAGGTCAAGCGCGGCTGTGAGCTGCTCGGCATTCCCGTTGGCATTCCGCGCCGTCCGCTTTTGCCGTTGACCGATTCAGAACGCATCGAGTTTGAACGAGTGTTTAAGATTGCTAATAGCTAGATGTCATGGTGAGACCTGCGAAGCAGGTTGTGGCAATCTCAAGTTGTTATGTAATTGATTGTTTGAAAAATAGAGGAAATTGCCACGTCACCGCATAGTGGCTCCTCGGAATGACATTTGAATGGAGCAAACGATGAAGCGTATCTCATTCCTTGACTCTCACACTGGCGGTGAGCCAACCCGTTTAATCGAAGACGCATCTTCCCTCGACCTCGGCTCTGGTTCCGTTGCTGATAAATTATCTCGACTGAAAACGAATCATGACGTATTCCGCTCACAGGTTCTCAACGAACCGCGTGGATCGGACGTGCTGGTTGGCGCGTTGCTCGTCCCGCCATCTGATTCATCCTGTCAATTTGGAGTCATCTACTTCAACAACGTTGGCTACCTCGGCATGTGCGGTCACGGCACGATTGGCGTTATCGCTTCGTTATCCTATCTGGGCCGAATCAATCCCGGATCTTATAAAATCGAAACTCCCGTTGGAATTGTCGAAGCGACATTGCATGCCAACGATTCCCATCTCCTTGTGGGAGAGGGTCGCGAAGCATGGGTGAGGTATTCGAATCGTGTGTCGGTTCGCAACATTCCCGCTTACCGGTATCTCAAACAAGTCGCAGTTGAAATTGATGGACGCACGATCCACGGTGATGTGGCTTGGGGTGGCAATTGGTTCTTCCTCGTTCACGATCACGGACTGAAAGTGAATCTGCAAAATCTCGATCAACTGACCGACTTTGCTTGGCGTGTGCGTGAAGTTTATACTCGCATGGGCATCGTCGGCGCGGACGGACATGAAGTGGATCATGTTGAACTCTTCACTGAAACTCCCGACGCAGACAGCAAAAGTTTTGTCTTGTGCCCCGGCAAAGCCTATGACCGTTCGCCATGTGGCACCGGCACGAGCGCCAAGCTCGCTTGTTTATTCTCGGATGGCAAACTTGTAGAAGGACAAATTTGGAAACAGCAATCGGTCATTGGGAGTATTTTCGAAGGTCAAATCCAAATTCAAAATGGAACCATAATTCCAACTATCACCGGCGAAGCATGGGTCATGGCGGAAGGTGAACTCTTGATTGACGAACGTGATCCATTCAAAGATGGAATTCGAATTTGATTTGAGACAAAAACTATGACTATCAAAACAGACATCCTCATCATCGGCGGCGGTTCGATTGGATTGAATTGTGCCTATTACCTCTTGAAGTCGGGACGAAAAGTAACCATCGTTGATTCAAAAGAGATCGCCAAAGGAAGTTCATCAGGCAATGCCGGTCACATCGTGCCGAGTCATATCGTTCCGCTTGCCGCTCCGGGAATCATCGGCACCGCGTTGAAATGGATGCTCGATCCGGCGAACAGCCCCTTCGGAATGAAGATCAGCCTCGAACCGGCTTATCTTTCATGGCTGATTCAATTTGCAAGGGCATGCAGTGAAGCGAATGTTCGGCATGCGATCCCTCCGTTGAATGCGCTTGGTCAATTAAGTTCCGCCAACTTTGTGCGTCTTATTGCCGATGAAAAGTTAGCTTGTCATTATCAGCAAACCGGCTTGTTATTTTTATACAAAACTAAGGAAGCCTTTGAGGGCGGCAAACATGAAGCTTCGACTCTTCATCAACATGGATTGCCTGCTGAAGTTTTGGATAAACATGCAGTGCATCAACGTGAGCCTGCGGCATTGCCGGACGTGATCGGTGGCGTGCATTTCACTGGCGATGCCTCGTTGAATCCTGCGCTCTTTTTGGAATTGCTTGCCCAACGCGTGCGCGAATTGGGCGCGGAGGTTTATGAAAATGCTCCTGTCACTGGCTTTGAGATTCGTGATCAAAAGATTCGCATCGTCCATACGGTCAAGGAGGATTTTCAACCCGAACAAGTTGTGCTTGCTGCTGGGGCCTGGTCACCGAATGTTGTGCGCGGATTGAAATTAAACATTCCTGTTCAACCTGCGCGCGGTTACAGCCTGACCATGTCGGCGACGGAGATCATGCCGCATGAGGCGCTTATCCTTGGTGAGCGCCGCGTGGCTGTTACGCCAATGGGCGAGTGGTTGCGGTTCACGGGTCAACTCGAACTAAGTAATCACGATACCACACCCAATCCAAAACATATCGCGGGCATTGAGCGCGCCGTGCGAGAATATATTCAGTTGGATGAAAAGCTGAATGTTAAAGAAACCTGGGCTGGATTGCGTCCCACCACACCGGACGGCATGCCGATCATCGGTATCTCTCCCCAATATAGCAATCTGATTCTCGCCACAGGTCATGCCATGCTTGGACTTTCTCTCGGCCCCGGGACGGGACAAATCGTTTCAGAACTCGCGAACGGAAAAGCGACGGCATTTGATATTCATCCTTTACAATTAGAACGGTTCAACTAACATCGCAGCAGACGAAATTGCATTGCCTTAATCGCCTCCATCGGATAGAATGGCGGGAATTTAACCAATTGGAGGAGAGAGCATGACTCATATTGTTGACCAGGTTTCATTGGGGGCAATTGTTCAAGTCCGTGACCGCCTGCTCGAACAACAGGCGAAGGGACACAAGGTTCTGCGGTTGGAATCGGGCGATCCATCATTTGACATTCCCATTCACGCGCGCGAGGCGATGGAGAAAGCGCTTCGAGACGGGCTGACGCATTACACTGCCTCAACGGGGATTCCGCCTCTTCGTGAGGCAATCTATAGAAAGGTCACGACCGAGAACGGATTGAAAGTCCCCGATTCAGATCACGTGATTGTCACAAACGGCGCGATGAACGGACTCAACATCATCTTCCGCGCCATGCTCGATCCGGGCGATGAAGTGATTTTGCCCGACCCGATGTGGACGGAAATTGCTGAGAATATTCGGTTGGGCGGAGGCGTTCCCGTGCCGGTTCGTTTGCGCGAGAATGAGGAATATCTTTACAGTCCTGAGGATATTGAAGCTGCGATCACAAAGAAAACCAAAGCCATCTTCATCAACACGCCGCATAATCCCACCGGCATGGTGGCAAGCAAGTCCACGCTCGAAGCCATTGCCGCGCTCGCAGAAAAACACAACCTGTTTCTGGTCAGCGATGAAGCGTATGAGCATGTCATCTTCGACGGACGGAAACATGTCAGCCTGGGTTCACTGCCCGCCGCGCAAAATCGCACCATCAGTGTCTTCTCTTTATCGAAAACCTATGCCATGAGCGGACTGCGCGTCGGTTATCTAGTGACCACCGATGAACTCCTGCTGGAACGTTTGAAAAAATTGGTGCGGTGCACCATCAACGGCGAAAACTCGGTAACCCAGTATGGCGCGGTCGCGGCCATCAACGGGCCGCAGGATTTCACAAAGTCCATGGCGCTGGAATATCAAGAGCGGCGCGATATGCTGCTCGCGGCGTTGGAAGAATCGCCCTACGTCAAGCCGTTCAAAGCGGGCGGTGCGTTTTATTTGTGGGCGCGCATCACGCCCGATTGGCCCGGCTATCAAGGCAAGACCGATGATTGGTCCATGACGGACTATCTGATCGATCAATCCGGCATCGGTTCATCGCCAGGATCCGCCTTCGGCGCGGCTGGCGAGGGACATATTCGCTTCGCCTTCTCCTGTTCCACCCAGCAGGTGCATGAAGCCTCGTCGTTGTTGCCGTCCGTTTTGAAAGCCGCGAAAAAATAAATCGATTTCATTCGTCCCATTGTTGACCTGCTTGATACAATTCAAGCAGGTCGATTGTTTTATAAGTGTGGTTTAATCGAGTCCATGCCATCTTTCTCTGCTTCTATCAAAGCTCTTTTCCAGTTGGGAGTTGAGCCGCTTGCTTTGAATTCATTATATAAATTTGGATTATGGACGGGGTATTACCAACGAACAGAGAAAAAAGAGTTTAAGGATTCACAATCAAGCTCCACTTTTCACTCTCTATTCTCTCTGCCTTCACGTGATGAACTTATTCAGGCCCTTGGCAACGACGGCAAGGCCGCGCTGATTAGCGAAGCGGATGAAATCATCGCTGGAAAATTCCGCATGTTTGGAGGCGGGCCTGTTCCGCTTCAATTAACTTTCGACGAGCCGCTTCATCATTGGACAGGTTACGAAACTGGCAAAGCACCATTACCCATTACCCATTATCTATTCTCTGACATCAAGTTTTTATGGGAACCCGCGCGCTTCGGCTGGGCATTTACGTTGGGCCGCGCTTATCACATCGCTCAAGATGAAAAATATGCCGAAGCCTTCTGGAAATATTTTGAGACATTCACCGATGGCAATCCTCCTTACCTCGGCCCGCATTGGATGAACGGGCAGGAAGTCGCGATTCGATTGATGAGCCTCGTGTGGGCCGCGCAGGTTCTTCAAACGGCATCCGCTTCAAGCCCGGAAAGACGCGAGCGTCTCATTCAATCCATCGCACTTCACGCGGCGCGCATTCCTCCAACGCTGATCTATGCGCGCTCGCAAAACAACAATCATCTCGTCACCGAGTTCGGCTGCGCTTTACATGGCGGGTGTTGCGCTCGATCAGCCTCGCTGGCGCGAGCGGGGCTGGCTGTGGCTCAATCAGGCGCTTCGCACACAAATCAGTTCGTATGGCGAATACATTCAGCATAGCACAAACTATCATCGGCTCATGATGCAAACTGCTTTATGGGTGGACATGATTCTGCGCGATCGTCATCAACGTTGGCCTCCGCTGACTCTGGCGGCATTGATCCGCGCTTCGCATTGGATGTTCTCGATGATTGACCCTGCCTCGGGCCGGACGCCGAATCTGGGCGCGAACGATGGAGCTTGGATCTTCCCCTTGAGTTCGACTCCGTTTAACGATTTCCGTCCGACGGTACAAGCCGCGGCGCGTGCCTTCCTGCGGACGACCCTGCCAGCAGGCGCATGGGATGAGACGTCACTGTGGCTGGGCCTGCCCGCTTCTGAACATACGACAGGCTCTGAGGCATATATGACTGATCACTTGCGCGGCAAAGACTTATGGGCTTATTTACGTGCATCGCGTTTCAAGAGTTGACTCGCGCATATGGATCAGTTGCATTTCGATTTATGGTGGCATGGACTCAACATCACACAAGACACGGGAACCTATCTTTATAATGGCGAGCCGCCGTGGGACAATCCACTGGTCTCGACGCGCGTACATAATACAATCACCGTTGATGGCCTCGATCAGATGACGCGCGGCGGACGCTATCTCACCCTCGATTGGTTTCCTGCTTATTCAAAAAATTTATTGGAAGCAGATGAAAAAATTCTTGGGCGTGTGCTGGCTTATCATAAAGGATATCGAAAGCTTGGGATTCGTCACGAACGCATAGCGACGGTATTCATGGATGAACGCTGGGAAATAAAAGACAATTTGATTTTCACTAAGCCCGGTGAGCATGTCTTTCGATTGCACTGGTTATTAATGGAAGGTGAATTCGAAATGGGGAATGGCGAATTGGGAATAAGCATTCGCGTGAAGTCAAAGTATGGATGGATCACTCTGAACATCAAAACAACGAATTCAGAATATCAAGTATCACTCGTCCGCGCCGGTAAATTGATTGATGGTCAACGCGAGGTGAAGCCGTTTGAAGGCTGGGTCTCGCCGACTTACGGAACAAAAGTCCCTGCGTTATCAGCGGCAGTTGAAGTGAAATCGGTAAGAAGTTTTTCTTTTATCAGTGAGTTTATTTTTCCAAAGTAATTTAGTATGTCATTGTGAGCGCCGATAGGCGCGTGGCGATCTCATGTTTTCATCGAATTGATTATTTGCAGATTAGTTGAGGTAGCCACGTCGCTTTGCTCCTCGCAATGACTGAATCAAATTATGCACATCCTTATCATCCATCAAGCCTTCGCATCACTCGACGAACCCGGCGGGACGCGTCATTATGAATTTGCGCGTCTGCTGGCGGCGCGTGGGCATCAAGTGACGGTGATCGCCAGCCCGGTGAGTTATATAACTGGCGTCCCAACCCTCTCCGCCGTTGGCACCTTCCCCATTTCCCAAGGAAATAGGGAAGGAAGGGAGGAAGTAAGGATTCTTCGAGCCCAAGTTTACTCTGCTCATCACAAATCCTTTTTCCATCGCATCATCGCTTTCTTCTCTTTCATGATTTCATCCTTCGGGATCGGAATCAGTGTGAAAAATGTGGACTTGGTTTGGGGCACATCGCCGCCGATCTTTCAGGGCGTGACGGCGTGGCTTTTGGCGCGGCTCAAACGCGCGAAGTTTTTGTTTGAAGTGCGCGACTTGTGGCCGCAGTTTGCGGTCGCGGCGGGAGTGTTGAAGAATCCGATCCTGATTCGTATGTCTGAATGGCTGGAGCGATTCCTTTATCGCCGCGCGGATCGGGTGATAGTCAACAGCCCGGGGTTCATCGCGCACGTTGAAAGCGTTGCCCTGAGCGGAGGGCGTGTCCCGGAGCCGAAGGGTCGAGGCGTGGGACGAGTGGAATTGATTCCCAACGGTGCAGACCCTTCCATGTTCGATCCATCCACTGATGGCGCGGATTTCCGCCGCGCAAATCATCTTGAAGATAAATTCATCGCGCTGTACGCGGGCGCACATGGAATGTCAAATGATTTGAATGTGGTGCTCGATGCGGCGAAGTTGTTGCTGGACGAAAAGAAAATTCAAATTGTTTTGCTTGGCGATGGAAAAGAAAAACCAACATTGCAAGCGCGTGCCGCACAAATGGGATTATCGAATGTGAGCTTTGTTTCTTCGGTGCCAAAATCTGGAATGCCGGACGCGCTCGCCGCGGCAAACGCCTGTATTGCGATCCTGAAACCACTTGAAGAATACAAGACGACTTATCCGAATAAGGTCTTTGATTACATGGCGGCGGGACGCGCGGTAGTGCTGGCAATTGACGGCGTGATTCGTGAAGTCATCGAAGCCGCGCAGTGCGGTTACTTTGTCGAGCCGGGAAATGCGTCGGCATTGGCAAACGCGATACGCAAACTGGCGAGCGATCCGGAAAAAAGCCGTGAGATGGGAATGAATGGACGAAAGTATTTGGAGCAGAATTTCAGCCGTGAAGCGATTGCGGAAAAGTTGGTTGAATTGCTGGAAGAGATGGTTGGAAAGAAAAAATGAATTTTATATGCGTTGCGAGTCTTTGAGAAGCAATCTCTCTTTGAAAGAACGAGATTGCCGCGCCCCTTCGGGGCTCGCAATGACATGATAATTTGTTTTGGCATATAATCTTGTAAAATCCGATTCGTACGGCGGCAAAGATGGGACACATCTTCATCAGCTACAGCCATAAAGACACAGAGTATGTTCATCGCTTGCAGGAAGATCTGCTTAAGCAGGGCTTCAGCGTTTGGATAGACGATCGTATCGATTATGACGCGCCCTGGCCCAAGATCATCCAAGACCATTTGAATAACTGCGATGTCATCATCCTGATCGTCAGCGAGAATTCATTTGAGTCGGAGTGGGTGCAAAAAGAAGTTGCACGCGCCAAACGGATCGGTAAGTTGGTCCTTCCGATTCTGCTCGACGGCAATATGTGGCCGTCCGTCGAATTGACTCAAGGTATGGATGCGAAGAATAAAGAGCTATTGCCGGAAAAATTCTATGAACGGCTCGCGCTCGTCACCCCGCGCGAGAAACATCCGGAGGAAGAAACCTTAGCGAAACGCGAAGCAGCTCAAAGTCCCGCAAATGAAGCGTCCAATTTCAATATCAAACAAATGTGGTGGTGGGTCCTCGCGCTGATCGGTGCGATCGGAATCGTCATCTTGCTTTGGTTGAACGGGACGTTTCAACCCGTGTCCGTTCCCGTGTCGATGAACTCTCCGACGGTTCATCCGTTGGTCTTCGCGTCCTCGACCCCGACGAGAGCGGTCACGGCGACGCCCGGCTCTTCATCCCTGACAACCACCGCAGATCAAAGCGCGTCCATCATCCTTGTGCCTGCTGGAAATTTCGTCATGGGCAGTGACAATGGCAACACCGATGAGCAACCGGTCCATACGGTCTATCTCAATGCGTTCTATATTGACAAATATGAAGTGACGAACGCATCATACAAAAGCTGCGTGGATGCCAACGAGTGTGCGTTTCCTAAATTTTTCAATTCAAATTTGCGGACCACGTATTACGGCGACGCGCGTTACGACGATTTTCCCGTCATCGGCGTGACGTGGGATATGGCGAAAGCGTATTGTGCGTGGCGCAGTGCGCGTCTATTGACCGAGGCGGAATGGGAAAAGGCCGCACGCGGCACCGATGGAAGAATGTATCCGTGGGGCGAAGGCATTGACCAGACCCGTGCCAACTATAACAGTAGCAGCAATCCGAATTATGCAGGCGATACGAGTGCAGTGAATGCGTATCCAACCGGAGTCAGTCCGTACGGCGTGTTCGATATGGCTGGCAATGTTTGGGAATGGGTGGCGGATATTTACGGTGCCGACTATTACGCCTCGCTGACTTTGCCAGTTGCGAATCCGCTTGGACCGACGACGGGACTCTATCATGTGGTCAAAGGCGGTTCATGGGATTCCAGTGAATTCAGTCTGCGCTCGGCAGGTCGCGGCTTTTACGATCCGTCCAATGCGAATATCTATATCGGCTTTCGCTGCGCGAGGAATCCATAGAGGAGAAAAAATAATGTCAAGGGTAATCAACCTCACCCATAAATTCAATCTTTTCCAAGAACCCTGGCATCCTAAAATTGTGGGAGAATTAAATGACTCGTATGTTAAACTGGCGAAGCTCAAAGGTGAGTTCGTCTGGCATCATCATGATAACGAAGATGAATTGTTTTTGGTTATCAAAGGAACGCTGATTATCAAATTGCGCGACCGCGAGTTGACGATTCACGAAGGCGAATTCGTGGTCATTCCCAAAGGCGTCGAGCATTTGCCGGTGGCTGAGGAAGAAGTCCAGGTTTTATTGCTGGAGCCGAAGTCCACGCTGAACACGGGCGATGTTCAAAACGAAAGAACTGTCGAAGCCGAGTGGATTTAAATTTTGAATGTCATTGCGGGCCCCCGAAGGGGCGTGGCAATCTCAAGTAACCTGCAAATCGGGGATTGCCACGTCGTGGCGCCTTTGCGCCACTCCTCGCAATGACAATACATATCATGCCTTTGTCAAACTAAACTTATCTTTACCCACATTATAGTTGCCATTGTGCTTCAGCACCTGATCCACCAAATCTTCGGGGATATCCACGTAAGTCAATTTATCTTCAATGCGAATTTTACCGATCACATGTCCCGGGATATTGGCATGAAACGCAATCGTACCGACGATATCATTCGGGCGGATGCCGTTGGCTTTGCCTTTGTTCAACTTCAAGCGGATCATGCCTTCTTCATGCGATTCTCTTCGTGACTTTCCAAATTCGCGCTTGATGGGGCCACGTGGTCCGCGCTTGAAATCTTTTTCAAACTTACGCGGCGCCTCGGCTTTGACGTCCGCAATCTCAGAGATGGGACGTTGTTTCTCATCGGCACGCGCAATCTTGAGCGCCGCGGCCGCAATGTTCAGTGGCTCATAACCGGCTTCGATCAACTGCTGAACCATTTCGAGTTCGCGCTTGTAGCGTCCGCGTCCCAGCCAGATTTTCATGTTCTCGACCACTTTCGATTCGCGATACTTCTGAATATCTTCAATGGTCGGAAGTTCCATCTTCGTGACGTTTTGTTTGGTCAGCGCTTCCACCTCGCGCATGCGTCGCTTCTCGCGCGGAGATAATAACGTAATGGCAATCCCTGTTTTGCCTGCACGTCCAGTGCGCCCGATGCGATGGATATAAACTTCAGCATCATCGGGAAGATGATAATTGAACACATGCGAGATATCGTCAATGTCGAGTCCGCGCGCGGCGACGTCGGTCGCGACTAACACTTTGAGTTGGTTCGCTCTGAATCGTCCAAGCACGCGTTCACGCGCCTGCTGATCCAAATCTCCGTGAATGGCTTCGGCAGGAATGCCGCGCACGACCAGTTCATTCGCGAGTTGACTCGTCTCAGCGCGCGTGCGAGCGAAGATCAACGCTGAATGAATTGGTTCGATCTCGAAGAGACGCGTCAACGCGTTGGTCTTGTCATTTTCGTGGACAAGGTAATAACGTTGTTCAGTTGTGGTCAGGGTGAGCGTGTCCCGTTTAATGGTGACCGCTTGGGGGTCGTGCATGAAGCGGCTGGCGAGCGTGCGGATGCGCGTGGGCAGTGTCGCACTGAATAACGCGGTCTGACGTTCGGGTGGAGTCTCGCCGAGAATCTTTTCCACATCTTCGATGAAGCCCATGTTGAGCATTTCGTCGGCTTCATCGAGCACGACGGTGCGGACATGCTTGATGTTGAGTGCCTTGCGTTCGATGAGATCGAGCAGGCGACCGGGTGTTCCAACCACAATATCCACGCCGCGGTTGAGGCTTGAGATCTGCGGACCGTAAGGCTGTCCGCCATAAACGGCGAGCACGCGCACGTTGAGATGCTTGCCATATTCGATAATCGAATCGGCAACTTGCAAAGCGAGTTCACGCGTGGGCGCGAGGATTAGGCCTTGCACATAACGTTCGTGTGTGAAGTTATTGAGAATGGGGAAGGCGAACGCGGCGGTTTTGCCAGTGCCGGTTTGGGCTTGACCGATCACATCCACACCGGTCAGCATGAGCGGGATCATTCCGGCTTGAATCGGTGTCGGCTCGGTATAGCCAAGCTCAGCAATCGCCTGCATCAACTCTGGACGCAGGTTTAGAGAAGTAAATTCGGTTATCATCTTATCCTTTTATTTCTGTCATAGCGAGCGTGTCAATCCCCGATTTCTCGAGGAGATTGCTTCTCGAAGACTCGCCATGACATATTTTGGATTGTTTCGATGACTCCGTAAATATCTTCTTGCCAACCAAAGTCCATCTTTGCAGATGAACTCGCCCAACAAAAAAGCCCGAGCCATTTGCGTCGGGCCATCATCAAAACAATTCCCAGAACACGGTCTCTCTTTTCGAGAGCAGGAAGAGTGTACCACATAATTCATCGAATCGGATTGCGTGCTAAAATCACTTATCTTGATTTGAAAGATTGCGAGGCGAGAATAATCCAATGAATGATCTTGATCATTTCTCTGAATTCAAAAAGCTGGATCCGCAAAACATGCTTGGCGAAATTGACGGCTTGCCCGATCAATTGAAGTCGGCGTGGGAGTTGGGACAAACGATGCTGTTGCCGGACGCGAAGAATATTCAACGCGTAGTGATCGCGGGCATGGGCGGTTCAGCGATCGGTGCGGACCTGGTGGCGGCCGCCGTTTTAGGAACTTGTGTCGCACCGATTTTTGTTCACCGCGATTACGGCCTGCCCGCCTTTGCAAAAGGCAAGGAGACACTGGTGGTTTTGTCTTCGCATTCCGGCAATACCGAGGAGACTTTTGACTCGTTTGAAAGCGCAGTCAAGAATCAGTGCAACATGGTCGTGGTCAGTACTGGCGGCGAAATCTCCAGGCGCGCAAAAGAAAAGAACATACCGGTTTGGACGTTCATTCATCAAGGCCAGCCGCGCGCCGCGGTCGGATTTTCATTCGGATTGCTCTTGGCTTTGTTCGCAAGATTGAAGTTGATCGCCGATCCGTCAAAGGATTTGTTCGAAGCGATTGACGCAATGAAGAAATCTCAGGAACATTTGCATGCGGATGTTCCCGCGGTTCACAACGCAGCCAAGCGTTGCGCCGGTCAATTGATGGGGCGCTGGGTTACAATCTTCGGTGCGGGCGCGTTGGCGCCTGTGGCGCGTCGCTTTAAAGGACAGATGAATGAAGTGGCAAAGGCTGGAGCCAACTTTAAATCCCTACCCGAAGCCGATCACAACACGCTGGCCGGGACCATTCATCCCGAAGAAGTCTTGGTGCCGCACACGACGGCACTTTTTCTGCGCGCACCTTCGGATCATCCCCGCAATCGTTTGCGGATCGAATTGACGAAAAAGGCGTTCATGCTCGAAGGCATCAAGACCGATTTTGTCGATGCACGCGGCGCTTCGTTGCTCGCGCATATGTGGACGTTGATTTTGTTTGGCGATTACATGGCGTATTATCTTGCGATGGCTTACGGCGTGGATCCCACGCCGATCAAAGCGTTGGATAATTTCAAGGCCGAGATGAAGAAAACGTAGGGGCGATAATACCGTGCCCCAACATCACACGCGTTTCGTCCAATCCGGATGATCATATTTCTCGCAGACGAGCTCATCGGCTCGTCCGCGTTCGTTTTCGGATAACGGCTGTTCTTCCAATTTCAAATTCAACGTCGCTTCGAAGGCCCAGATGAATGCCTGCGCGGCATTGTTCCATAAAACATCGCGCCCCAAAATGGATTCAACCGTTGTTGCGCGCGCCAGCAATCGTTCCGCCGCGTCCTGGCGCGCGGACTCGTCAGCAAAAGTCAAAGCCTCGGTAATCCGCGCCAGGTCTCCGGTCAAGGGAAGCGAACCGTGTTGAAGCACGCCTTCTTTTCGCCGCGCTTGTGCTGATCCAATTAATTTCTTTCCGTGCACTGTAATCTCATAGGCCGAAGGGACCTCAAAGCAAACGGGATTGGACATTTCGGGATGCGGACCCGAATCTTCTTTGATCTCGACTGGCAATCCCAGGGACCTTACCGCTTGCAATAAAGCACGCGCCAACCGATTGTAACTTTCAAGGATGGAGCCGGCGACACGAGGTTCGTCCGTCGGTGCGATGACCGAATACGTTAATTCATCGGTATGCAAAATGGCGCGCCCACCGGTGGGACGTCGGACAACTTCCCATCCATGTTCGTTGAGGCGGGCAACATCCACATCTGCAAATGGCTGGGCACGACCCAGCGAAAGACAAGGCGGTTGCCATGAATACAGCCGCAGAGTTGGGAGCGATTCGCCGCGGCCAATATGTTCGAGAATCGATTCGTCTACAGCCATATTCCAGGCGCCGTGCGCCGGAGGGGTGATGAGGAGTCGCCATGTGTCGGTCATAGGGATATTATAATGGTTCTTCACTACCGAACCATAATTGCTCTTCGGGCAGCTCCTAGCAATGGTTTTTGGAAGATTGATAATTGATAGATGATGACAACTCTCAATGAACTAATTCAACAAAGCGGCACGGATGTCGGTCTTGCCGCGCAGCAAGTTGCGACCGATAAACAGATTTTGATTCAGCCCGATCAATCCTTTCATCCTGCCAGCACCATCAAAGTCTGCGTGATGATGGAAACGTTTCATCAGGCGCGGCAGGGATTATTTTCGCTGAACGATCCGATACTTGTCAAAAACGAATTTGCCAGCATCGCGGATGGAAGTCCCTATGCTTTATCTGTTGACGACGACTCGGAAAAAGATTTATATCAGCATACCGGTGAAGCCTTTCCGATTCGTGAACTGATCCTTCGCATGATCACGGTCAGTAGTAATCTGGCGACGAATCTTTTGATCGAACGCGTCACGCCCGAACGGACGACTCAATTCATGCGGGAGCTGGGGACGAACGATGTCATTGTCCGGCGCGGCGTGGAAGATAACCAAGCGTTCCAGCTTGGATTGAACAACGCCGTCACGACGCGTGGATTGATGCAGATTTTATTGAAGCTGGAAATGCGCAAGGTTGTCTCGCGGCAAGACTCGGATGAGATGGTTCGGATTCTGCTCCAGCAGAAATTCAACGAGATGATCCCCGCGCAACTGCCCGCGGATGTGCGCGTGGCGCACAAAACCGGCTGGACGGGAAAGTATTATCACGATGCGGGAATTGTGTATCCGCCGAATCAAAAGCCATTTGTTTTGGTCATTCTCACACGCGGAAGCAAAACTGAAAGCGAAGCACACGCGCGGGTCGCTTCGCTGGCAAAGATGGTTTATGATCATTGGGCGCAATAATTTGCTTATCTTAATGGGCAACGAATCTCAGTTGATTTGGGTGTAATATAACGTTCTAACGAAGAAAGGATTTCAACGATTTGCTCTTACACATAAAAGAAAGTGAAGATCTATGAAGCCAAACCGAAGAGTGATCGCCCGGCGCAATTCGGACAAATCCCAAAAAAGAAAAAGCGGAAATTCAAGGACGAAGCTGAAGTCATCTGCCACTGAACGCAAGCAGGTAGAAGAAAAGCTGCTCGCTTCAGAAGTGCGCTACCGCCGGCTCTTCGAGACCGCCAAAGATGGTATCCTGATTCTGGATGCCAAAACGGGCGAGATCGTGGATGTCAATCCATTTTTGATGGAAATGCTGGGCTATTCATATGCCGAGTTGCTTGGCAAACAACTGTGGGAAATTGGCTTGTGCAAAGACATCCTTGCCAATAAAGACTCCTTTTTTAGATTGCAGGAAGAAAAATATATTCGTTACGAGAACCTGCCGCTTAAGAACAAAGATGGAAACACAATTTGGGTGGAGTTCGTGAGCAATGCTTATGATGTCAGTGGAAAGCAAGTGATCCAGTGTAATATCCGCGATATCACTGACCGCAAACGGGCGGAGGAGGCATTGGTCAAAGAACAGCATGAGATGCAAATCATCATGGATAATCTGCCGGTCAATATCTACTTCAAGGATCGGGCAAGCCGTTTCACCAGAGTAAGCAAGACGCATGCCCTGCAGTTTGGCCTGAGTGATCCGGCACAATTGATCGGCAAAACAGACTTTGATTTTTTTACGATTGAACATGCCCAGCAGGCGTACGATGATGAACAGGCAATTATTCAGGCCGGCCAGACCTTGATCAAGGAAGAAAAGGAGACGTGGATTGATCGCCCCCCAACATGGGCTTTGACGATCAAAATGCCCATGCGCGACACCCAGGGGAACATTACCGGCACCTTCGGTCTCTCAACCGATATTACCGAACACAAGCAGGCGGAAGAAAAGATTCAGCAACAACTCCGTCGGCTTTCCGCCTTGAGGGATATTGATCTGGTCATCAATTCCAATTTCGATTTAAAGGTTACGCTCGATATTCTTCTTGGGCATGTCATCGCGCAATTGGGCGTGGACGCCGCCGCCGTTTTGCTTTTCCACCCAGGCATGAATGAGCTTGAGTTCGCGGCAGGGCGAGGTTTTCACACAGCGAACATCACGCACCTGCGGCTAAAATTGGGCGAGGATTATCCGGGCCGGGCCGCGCTCGAACGCCGTACGATTGCCATTTACAATCTGGCAAAAAGTCAGGAACCTTTTGAAAATCGGTTCATAGAGGACGAAGGCTTCGCCACCTTTTTCGCTGTACCGCTGATCGCAAAAGGTAAAGTCAAAGGTGTGCTGGATGTATTTCACCACTCTCCGTTCACCGCCGATGCGGATTGGTTGAATTTTCTCGAAGGGCTGGCCGGTCAGACTGCGATTGCAATCGATAACTCTGAATTGCTTGGGAACCTGCAACAATCGAACCTCGAACTGCAGTTGGCATACGATAAAACTATCGAAGGCTGGTCACGCGCCCTCGACTTGCGCGATAAGGAGACCGAGGGCCATACCCAACGGGTCACGAAAACTGCGTTGCGGTTGGCCAGGGCTATGGGATTGGGTGAGGATGAATTGATTCAAGTCCGCCGAGGAGCGCTTCTGCATGATATCGGCAAAATAGGCGTGCCGGATCAAATCCTGCTCAAACCGGGTGAGTTGACCGAAGAGGAATTGGCCGCGATGAAAAAACATCCACAGTTTGCATTCGACTTGTTTTCGTCGATTGATTTCATTCGTCCGGCGTTGGACATTCCCTATTGCCATCATGAAAAATGGGATGGAACGGGTTATCCACGCGGATTGAAAGGCGAACAGATTCCACTAACCGCCCGTATCTTTGCAGTTGTGGATGTATACGATGCGCTCACCTCAGATCGTCCTTATCGCCAGGCCTGGACCAAAGAAAAAGCTATTGAACATATCCAATCCGAGGCAGGCAAGTACTTCGATCCAAACGTAGTCCAGGAGTTTGTTGAAGTGATCAAAAAGGATTGAAGGGGAAATTAGCCAATAGTCAATAACTACGACTGGTTGCCATTTGAAACTTTTTCAAAGCATCCAGCCCATCCGGCATTGCTAATTCCGTCAGCGGCGGGCGGACTGGCCAGCGCGGTTGGTGGTATAAGCTCGTCAACAATGTTTTGAGCAATGGCGGGAAGGGTTGATATTTTTCAAGAACATGTCGCTGTTCACTGACTTTCTTTTGCAAAGAGGATGGTTCTTTGCCATCGATGAACGCATCGTAAATTTCTCGCAAGCTAGGCGAAATGATATTTGCCAGCGCAGTAATGCAACCTGCGGCGTGATGTTGCAATGCCAATGTAAAATCTGAATCGGTGCCATTGAACACAGTCAAATCCGTGCCAAATTTTTTGCCGAGAGTTTGCATAAATCCCTCATCGTGTGACGAGTTTTTGATGCCCGCGAATTGGGATGGAAAAGAATCTTTGAGCCTTGAAAGTAATTCGATGGAAAAGCCAATGCCCGCCGCGCTGGGGATGTGATAGCCAAATAAAAATCCATCGGATGGAACCGCTGTATGGATGACTTGCTCGAACCAATTGAACAAGCCGTCATCGTTTGCCTTGCGGAAATAATAGGGAGGCAGAGTCACGACGGCCTCGAAGCCGAGATTGAATGCAAGCTTGGTTAGGTCAATCGTCTCGGTCAGACTCGGCGTGCCGGTGCCCGCGAATAATTTAAAGTTCGGAAACTGTTCGCGGACTTTCAACGCCGCGCGCCAGACGGCTTCACGTTCCGCCGCGGAAAAGGATGGGCCTTCGCCAGTCGTTCCAAAGATCAGCGCGCCGTGACAGCCTCGAGATGCAAGAAAAGCCAGAAATGGTGCGACCGCTTCGAGGTCCGGGGAAAGATCGGACTTCAATGGAGTCACTGCGGCAGTATATACACCGGAAAGCGGATGTCGAGTCATAAGCCTTCAATCAATCTTCATGTTCTTCGATGAACTCACGCGCGGCATCTTCCGGCGGGCGAAGCGATTGTCCTTCTTCATCCGCAAGATAGCGCTGATGATCGAGCACCCACAGATAAAGATCGCCCTCAGTCTTGCCGGGAAAATCCTCCAAAATTTTGCTTTGCCGTATCATCTTGACGATAGGGAAATACACCGTGTCATACCAATGCGTGATGGCTTCTTGCTCGGAAATATCGCGCTTCAAATCGAGTCCCATGAAATAACGATGGACCGCAATATGTTCCAACATGCGGTCGAAGCCGTCCGGGATGGTGAGGCGGATCTTGGCTTTCGGACGCAAGTCGTCAAGATTTGTGCGCTCGAGGAAATGGACTTTCTCGTGGAGGATCTTTAAGTCCTCCGGCTTGAGATCGGGCGTGATGTTAACTTTGGTCGAGCACTCGCGGATTTCGGCTTCGATGAATTCCTGCCCCTGCTGACGTGCCACCGAAACGCGATGATGTCCATCCACGACAAAGTACACCTGACCGACTTTGTACAGCACAACCGGCGGAAGACTAATGTCTTTATAAAAAGCACTGTCAATGTTTTGCCAGCGGGCGGCCAGTTGATCCTCTGCGGGAAGGAAAGCGCGATCAAACTCATGATAACGATTCAAACTGCCGACGATCTGATCCAAGCGCACGGTATGCACGCCGCGATAGATCGGCCCGCCGATGTGCAGACTCTGTTTGATCTCATCGTAAGAGAGCAGGGTGGTCGGCTGTCCTGAGATGGAAGCGAAAGCGCGGTTTAAAAAAGCTTTGAAGCGCGCCCGGCTGAAATCGGCGCGCACACGAGATGTCAGTTCATTAGACATTTTTAATCTCAATCACTTTGTAAGGAAAAATATTCATAATGGTGGTTGGACCAAGCTGGGTCACAGCCGGTTCCAGGTTTCGACGATAGAAATGCGTATGTCCATGAAAATGATAACGCGGCCGGGCCCAGCGTATAATCCAATTGATGGCTTTCAGGCCGCGGTGAGCCTGAGTTTTCTCGTCGTGAATATCGAACGGCGGCGAATGCGTGATGAGGATATCGAGGGTACGGCCATAACGAATTCGATTCAACAGCAGGCCGGGCATCAGCCAAATTACGCGCTGAAAAGCTTGGGCTTGAGAATATTGATTGATTCCATCGGGATGATAGCGAATGGAACCGCCAAAGCCGGCCAGCAAGAGCCCTTTAGTGTGTGCGCGCCTCAAGTCCAGGTTGGAACCCCCTTCAGCGCGCGTGGAAGCAAATCTTGGATTTTCCTCCGGGTCGTGATTTCCCGGAACATAGAACAGCGGCACGTTCAACACCGAAACCAGATACTCCAGATAAGCATAAGGCAGATCGCCACAACCGATGATCAAGCCGACGTCCCGAAATTGTCCTTGTCCGGCAAGGTTATAAACCCGTTCCTCAACCTGATCGCTAAGCGCAAGAATCTTCATTATGCCCAAATTCTGCCTTAGAACCGGTTTACATGCAAGGGCAACTTTCATTAATGAGAGTTTTGGACGGTTGCCAATACCCTCGACGCACACTATAATTTGGTAAAAGGAGATATGTAGCCTGGAAACGCAAAACATCACGCCTCCATTTTTTGAGGATAAGCCGGCCCCCCGCCGACAACTGCAATCCGGCGCGACGTTGTCCAATCGGTATCTGATTCAGGAAGTGATTGGCGTTGGCGGCATGGGATCGGTTTACCGGGCCCGCGATCTGCATTTTCCCAATGTGACCAAGCTGGTGGCCGTCAAGGAAATGATTAATACCGCGCCCGATCCGCTTACGCGGCAAACCATCATTCATAATTTCGAGCGCGAGGCCAATCTTTTGGCAACATTGAATCATGCATCGATTCCACGCATCTACGATTATTTCTCCGAGGAAGATCGTTCCTACCTGGTTTTGGAATTCGTTCATGGAAAAGACTTGGAAGCCATCATCAGCGATACTGCAGGCTTTTTACCGGAAGAACAAGTCTTGACATGGGCGATTCAATTGTGTGATGTGCTCGCCTTCCTGCATGGCCACAAACCTGATCCAATCGTCTTCCGTGATATCAAACCTTCCAATATCATGATCAACAGCAACGGCGATGTGATCCTTGTAGACTTTGGCATCGCTAAGACGTTTCAAGTCGGACAAAAGGGAACGATGATCGGTACCGAAGGATATTCACCGCCGGAACAATATCGTGGCGAAGCCTCGCCTTCGGTGGACATCTACGCCTTGGGCGCGACACTTCATCATGCGCTGACCCGCCGCGACCCGCGGCTCGAGCCGCCCTTCTCGTTTGGTGAACGACCTCTCCGCCGTATCAATTCGCGCGTTTCGCCGGAAGTGGAGGCGGTGATCGACACTGCCTTGCAATATAATCCTGCCGAAAGATTTGCCGGTGCGCTCGAAATGAAAGAGGCGCTCATTGCTGCGGCGCGCAAAACCGGTGCGTTATCCAAGATCGCAACGACGTCCATCGCACCAACCGGTGGCATCAAACCCATTTGGGCGTTTAAATGCGAGGACGAGGTACGCGGCACGCCGCTCATCTACCAGGGCTCATTGTATGTCGGTTGTTATGATAACAATCTATATGCCCTCAATGCCGCTGATGGAAAATTCCAATGGAAATACCCAACGGATGGCGGCGTTGTATCCCGGCCAGCCGCCTATGAAAATAATCTTTTCTTTGGATCGGAAGATAAACGTCTGCATGTTATCGGTGCGCGAACGGGCAAGGTGGTATGGACCTACTATACCGATGGACCGATCCGTTCCTCGCCGCGCATCGCGGAGGGACATGTCTTCATCGGCTCCGATGATCACGTGCTTCACGCGGTGAATTTGAATACCGGTCGGAGTGTGTGGCAGTTTACTGCCTCTGAGAAAATCCGATCCACCCCGTTCATTGCCAATGACCTGGTTTATTTTGGTTGCGAAGGTGGCGATTTTTACGCCGTCGATTTCCGTGGCACGATGAAATGGCGTTATCAGGCAAAACGCGCGATTACCTCCTCGCCTGTGGTCGCCGGTCAGTCAACCTTCTTTGCGTCTGCAGATAGTACGTTATACTGTGTGGATGCGCGCAATGGTTGGGCCATCTGGCGTTTTCGACTGGGTAAAGGCTCGGTCTCCTCGCCCGCTCTGGCAGATGAGCTCGTGTTCGTCGGCGCGGCCGATGGATTCATTTATTGTGTGGAAGCCCGCGCCGGAAAAGAGATGTGGCGCTTCCGAACCGAACATCAAGTCAGCGGATCGCCAGTCATTTATAAAGATTCTCTTTACTGTGGCTCGGTAGATGGAAACCTGTATTGTTTGGAGTATCGCACCGGACGCCAGCGCTGGAAGTTCAAAACGGATGGCGCCATCACCGGCGCCCCGGTGATTTTTGATGATATTGTTTATGTCGGTTCCACCGATCATCAGGTCTATGCTTTACTGGCCTGAACCAAGGAGTTTTCATGGCTGAATTTTTTCGTAAATTGTTTGGGGATAAATCGAAATCATCGCGCATCACCCAAAATGACAGTGCGACCACCGCACCTTTGTCGAGCAAGCAGGTTGAAGCCATTATCAACAGCCAGAATGTGCAATATGAGTCACAGCAATTGGTTGCCGCTTTTGGTCAATCCGTGGGCAAACAACGTGAACACAACGAAGATAGTTTGGTTGCCATTACAGCTACTCTAGCCGGGAATGCTGCCAGTGTTCCCTTCGGCTTATATGTGGTGGCGGATGGCATGGGCGGACATCAATTCGGTGAAGTCGCAAGCAATGCAGCCATCCGGGTGCTGGCCGGACAGATCATGCGAAAATTCCACTCCTTCCTGTTCAATATGCCGACGCAACAGCCGGAGGAGCCGCTGCAGGAGATCATGGAAAGCGCATTTCAGGAGGCGCATCGGATTGTGCAGCGCGAAGCGCCGGGCAGCGGCACAACCCTCACCGCCGCGCTCGTGATCGGACAGCAAATTACCATCGGCCACGTAGGTGACAGCCGCGCCTATGCTGTTTATACCGGCGGGCGCGTGGAGCAACTGACGCGCGATCATTCACTAGTGAAACGCCTGGAAGAGTTGGGACATTTAAATAAAGAAGAAGCTGCCAACTTCCCGCATCGCAATGTCCTGATCCGTGCGCTTGGACAGGGGGAAGCTCTTGAAACCGATGTATTTACCGTTCCATTTCCTCATAATGGTTATTTGATGTTGTGTAGTGACGGCTTGTGGGGCGTGGTAGCTGATCAGGATATCCTGCGCTCCATCAAAGATGCGCCCAACTTGCCACGCGCCTGCCAGAATATGGTGGATGCCGCGAACATTGCCGGCGGCCCTGATAATATTACGGTCGTTCTCGCACAAATGATTGGATGACGATGGCGCTAGGTCGCACTGATTACTATTCCCTGCTGGGCGTTCTGCGCGATGCATCTCAAGAAGAGATCAGGCACGCTTATTATGAAGCGGCTCAACGTCTGCACCCGGATAAGAATCAGGTCGCCGGGGAAACTGAGTTATTCCTCGAAGTCCAAGAGGCATATGAAGTTTTATCCAATCCGAAGCGCCGCGTCCTATACGATGCAACTCTTCCGAGGGATGAGACGCCACCCTCGTTCATTAACTATAAGGTCGAATATAGCCGCCCAAACCTTGTCCACCTGAACGAGCCGCAGTTAATCTATGTTCTGCTTGAAATAAGTCCGCGCGCAGTGGATGAGAAACTTCCAGCTCCGCCACTCAACCTCTGTCTTGTGCTGGATCGCTCGACATCCATGCAGGGCGAAAAAATGGATGTCGTTAAAGCGGCTGCGTCGCAACTGGTGCAAACTCTGCGCTCGCAGGATATCTTCAGTGTGGTAGCTTTCAGTGACCGGGCTGAAGTGATTGTTCCCGCCGCGTTTCAGACCGACCAAACAAAGCTTAAAAGCCGCATTCAAATGATACAAAACAGCGGCGCGACTGAAATCTATCAGGGCTTGGAAGCAGGCTTGCGCGAAGTCCGCCGTAATCTCGATCCACAGCGTATCAGCCACCTCATCCTACTGACGGACGGTCATACCTATGGCGATGAACAATCCTGTTTCCAGCTGGCTGAAGAAGCCGCCCGTCAGAAGATCGGCATCAGTGGATTGGGCATTGGCAGTGATTGGAATGATATTTTTCTGGATGCTCTGACCGGCCGCACTGGCAATAACAGCAGTTATATTTCAAAACCTCAGGATATTAAGAAGTTATTGATGGATAAATTCGATGCCATTACCAATACCTTGGTGGAAGATATACAGCTTGATTTCAAACCGCAGGAAGGGATTAACCTGAATTACGCCTTCCGTTTGCAACCAGAAGGCGGACCGGTGACCACGGAAAGTCCCATGCATCTCGGTCCAATCCTGCAGGATACGCCTCTGACGGTGATATTCGAATTTGTGGTGCAACCCTCTGCATCCAAACCTGAACAGGTCAAACTGCTGGATGGATCCCTCAAGGTGACGATCGCGGCGCGGCCAACTCCGGTACCTCCGCTTCGTATCCGATTCCAACAAAACGCGTCTGACACGCCCGGAGATGCTCCGCCGCCCCTGAGTATTTTACGTGCCCTCTCGCGTCTGACCCTTTACCGTATGCAGGAACGGGCGCGTGAAGAGGTGCAGTCAGGTCATTATGATAACGCAACTCGTCACTTGAAAAACCTTGCGCAACATCTGCTCTCGCAAGGCGAAAAAGATTTGGCCAAGACTGCCCTGCTCGAAGCGAACAGCTTGGAACGCATGCAGTCTCTTAGCCAAAGCGGCGGCAAGGAAATTAAATACGGCACACGGGCTTTGCTTCTGTCAGCCGTGGAGGATTCCAAATGATTGTTTGTCCGAATTGCAAATCTACCAATATGGCTGGTGCCATGTTCTGCAGTGAATGCGGAGCGCAATTAATCGGTGCGGATATGCTCACTACGCAGCATATGGTAACAGGTCAAATAGAAGAAGCGGCGCGTCAAACCCTTTCCTCTCCTAAGCCAGTTCCTCCCGTCACATTGAACAACTGGGTCACGCTCCATCTGATGGATACCGGCCAGGTGTTGCCGTTGAGCGACCGAAATGAATTTACGCTTGGACGCATCAGCGAGGGCCAGCCCATCATGCCTGATATTGATTTGTCGCCCTATCAAGCCTATGCAAACGGTGTGTCCAGATTGCATGCAGTGATCAAGCGAATGGGCAACCGCGTTTTTATGATGGACCTGGGCTCGGCCAATGGGACCTATATCAATGGCAAACGCTTGAATCCCAGCGTGGAGCAGACCTTGAATAATGGCGATATTATTGCTCTCGGTAAATTGAAAATGCAAGTACTTTTGAAAGCATCCTGAAAGTAGAAAGGTATATTATGGCATATTCTGTCCTGCTGCATATTCCGGGCGACCTGCCCGTTCTGGGCGAAGTGGAAGAACTGCCCAAGCCTACGGATACCATCATCGCAGTTTCGAACCCGCGTCAACGCGACGGCAAGGACCTGCATTATCTGGAAGCCAACGTGGTCAAAGTTATTTTTCCTCTGGAGAGGATCAGCATGGTTGAGATCTTGGAAAGTCAGGAAGAGGAAAAGATTATTGGTTTTGTGAGGGAATAACATGCCTGAAGAGTTTGATCGCCGCCGCATCCTTGTTGTGGATGATGAAGAACGTATGGTTCGTTTTATTCGCATGAATCTGGAGCATGACGGTTTTCAAGTCATCGAGGCATTCAATGGAAAACAAGCCATTGATAAACTGCGCGATACGCCCGATCTGATCCTGCTGGATGTGATGATGCCGGACCTGGATGGTTTTGAAGTTTTGGAAACCGTCCGCGAAGTGACCAATGTTCCGGTGATCATGCTGACCGCCAAAGGCGAGGAAGATGATCGCGTGCGCGGTCTGGAACTGGGAGCGGACGATTACATCACCAAGCCGTTCAGCCCGCGCGAGCTGGTAAGCCGCGTCAAAGCAGTGTTGCGCCGCACGGAAGGTGTCACCGGTTCCATGCATGGACTGATCGAAGTGGACAACCGCTTGAAGATTGATTTTGACCGCCGCGAAATTTGGCTCGAGGGCAAACTCGTCAAGCTGCGTCCCACCGAATACCGCTTGCTTTATCACCTTGTTCAGAATGCGGGCTGGGTCGTTTCACACGATCAATTACTGCAAAAGGTCTGGGGTTATGAGTATCGCGATGAGCCGCATTACGTCCGGCTCTACATCAACTATCTGCGCCAGAAGCTCGAGAAGGATCCCGCCGACCCAAAATATATCTTGACGGAACGCGGCGTGGGATACCGTTTTGTGGATTTCCGACGCGAAAAATCATAGTGCCTGTAGGGACATGGCATCGCTATGCCCCCCACAATTTTTAACGGATTTTTTATATCAAGCCTACGTGATTTTAACGCAGGCTTTTTATATTAAAGGCATAAACTTATTCAGCAAAAGGAGGCTGTTATGACAAATCTAATTCGTTGGGAACCGGAGCGCGAGATGATGACTCTGCGCGAGGCCATGGATCGTCTCTTTGACGATGCCTTCACCCGCCCTCTCAGCCTGACCGAAAGTCAGCGTGGTCTTGCCCTTGACATGTATCAAACTGATGATGAGGTGGTCGTGAAAGCGGCTCTGCCCGGCATGAAAGCGGATGATGTTCAAATCAATATCACCGGCGATGTACTCAGTATCAAAGGCGAGATGAAGGAAAAGAACGAGACGAAAGAGAAGAATTACCACATCCGCGAACAACGCTGGGGAAGTTTTGAGCGAAGTGTGATGCTTCCGACTTCAGTTGTTTCCGACAAGGCGAAGGCCGAATTTGAAGATGGCATTTTGACCGTCACGCTGCCCAAAGCCGAAGAAGTCAAGCCGAAGATCGTCACCGTCAAAGCAAAATAACGCATCTATTTCATGCGTAGGAGCGAGTCTTAGACTCGCTCCTACGTGTTTAACTGCCCTTGCCAGACATTCCGCTCTCGGCTATACTCTTTGCGGACAACTTGGAGGAAGATTTCCCATATGGCAAAACAACGTATTCTTTTGGTAGACGATCACGAGGTCGTCCGTATTGGTTTGAAATCGCTTCTAGAACGCCATCCCCAATTTACCGTTGTGGGAGAGGCGGGTTCGGCGCGCGAGGCTCTCGAACAGGTGGCGAATCTCAAACCCGAAGTCGTTGTTATGGATATCCGCTTGCCGGGCACTTCGGGAATTGAGGCGTGTGAGGAGATTGTCAATAAATTTCCCGGCACGAAAGTGATTATGCTTACTTCTTATGCCGAAGACGAAATGCTCTTCTCGGCGATTCGGGCCGGCGCGTCTGGATATATTTTGAAGCAAATCGGCAGTGATGATTTGGTCAAGGCGCTCGAAGCGGTCAGCCGCGGCGAAGCGTTGCTGGACCCGGCAGTGACTCAGCGCGTCTTTCAGGAGGTTCGCCGCGCCGTCAAGGAAGAGGAAGCGTCAGCGTTTGCCCATCTTAGCCAGCAGGAAAAACATGTTTTGTTGTTGGTATCAGAGGGCAAAACCAATCGCGAAATTGCCAAAGCACTTTTTCTCGGCGAAGGCACAGTGCGAAATTATGTGTCAAGCATTCTCTCGAAGCTGGGCGTCAACAATCGAGCCGAAGCCGCGGCATATGCTGTGGAGCATAGTTTAAGAGAATACATTTCAACATAAATTGATGACCTGCGCCACCCCAGGTCATTTTTTATCGGTCAAATTAATAGGGCAGAACCGCCGCTATAATTAGTCCATGGCCAATAACAATCTTTCTCTACTGTTTCTCGGCAAAGCCGACGATGCCGATTGCGCGCATGCACTTGAATTCTGCCAAAAGAATTTTGCCCGCGTGGCTTTTTGCCTCGGCAAGTGGGGCGATCCGTTGCCCGATGAGATTCGCCGTTGGGAGGGCGATACCATTATTTCGTATTTATCGCGTTGGGTGGTGCCAGAAGAATTATTGGACCGAGCCAAGAAAGCCGCCATCAACTTTCATCCCGCCTCGCCCGAATATCCCGGCATCGGATGCAACAATTTTGCGCTTTATGAAAATGCCAAAGAATACGGCGTGACTTGTCACCACATGGCATCGAAGGTGGATACCGGCAAAATCATTGCAGTCAAAAGATTTCCAGTTTATCCCGAAGATGATGTCGCCGCGTTGTTGGAACGGACCTATGAGAATCAAATGGCGCTATTCTTTGAAATTGCTCAATTGATCGCCGATGGAAGAGAATTGCCAGTATCGTCGGAGAAATGGACTCGTCCACCGTTCACGCGTAAGCAATTCAATGAATTATTTGTTATAAAGCCGGACATGAGCAAGGAAGAGATCGCGCGCCGCGTGAGGGCGATCAGTTATCAACACTGGCAACCGTATGTCGAGATTGAAGGATATAGATTTGAATACAAGCTAGAATCAAGTCATCCATCTTGAATTTTAGAGAGAAGTTGATAACATTTGTTTCCACAATTTATATATAATATAATCTTACGATGCTATGTTCTATTCAGCAAAATCTAATTCCGAGAGGTACTCATGTCCGAAAATCATTCTCCCCTTCCGCCGACCCATCCAAGATCGCGCGCGACCGCTTTTTTGAAGCAGACCGAAGCCGTCGTCCTATTTAGTATTGCCGTCGTGTTGTCCATCCTGGCTATTTTGCTTTTGATCTACAGCGTTTATTCTTTATACTTGGCAGTTTCAACCGGCCAGATACGCGATCAAGCCATTGAAATCCTTGACAGCATCCTGCTGGTGATGATGACCATGGAAATTGTTTATACGGTGACGCTCTCGATTGAATCGCATAAGCTGGTCGCCGAACCGTTCCTGATCGTCGGCGCAATCGCCGCCATCCGGCGTATGCTTGTGATTACCGCCCAAAGTACAGCTTTGGAGTCAAACATTCCGGCCTTTCAGAATACTCTCTTGGAATTAGGCTTACTGGCAGTTACCATTATATTGATTGCCTGGGCAATATATATCCTGCGAACAAGTCAGAAGTTTGTGCCGCCCGACGAGGAATAATAACGGATCGCGACGATATGCAGAATGCGGACTGTATACAGTCCGCATTCTTTTAGTCTTTCTCAACGCTTTCCTTCATCCAGGCTTTCTTCATCTTTAGCGCGTCCTCTTCCATGGCGGGACTCTCGCATAAAATCCTTCCTGCACAATCGTGATCGTTCAACGCGCGGAATAATGCTTTCAGGTCAAGGTCGGCTTCGGCAAGCTTCAAATGATTCTTCTCGCCCTTCGGGCCATATTCGATTCCTGAAAGATGGATATGCATATGCTTGAGCGCGGCTTTACCCACCGCCTTTTGATACGCGTCAAGCAACGCAGACCATTCTTCGTATGTGTTCATCGTCCCATCACCGGGACGCGCGTGCAAGTGGGCAAAGTCCATGCATGGCAATACGCCTTCAATGGATTTTGCCATTTCGAGCGTGTCTTCCAAGGAACCGAGCATCGCAGATTTGCCCATCGTCTCCGGGCGGATGGTAACCGGGTTGCCTGCCTTGCGAAGTTCATCGACGCAGCCTTTCAAACGCGGAATGGCAAGCTTCAACACCTTCGCGGGCGGACGCTCAAAGTAAGAGCCGGGATGAAAGATGATATCGGTCGCGCCCGCCAGATTTCCGTAGTGAGCCGCATCCATCAAGCGCTTGCGCGACTTGGGCCACTCATCATCGTTCGCGTTCAGGTTGATAAAATACGGCGCGTGCACGCTGACTGCCACATCTTGCTCTGACGACGCAGATTTAATCGCCGCGCAGGTTTCTTCTGAGACGCGCACCGATTGCACCCAACCCAACTCAAACGCGGTCAAGCCGATGGATTTGCTAAACGCAATCGCACCGACCGAACCGCCGGGTTTCTTTGGTGTGCCTGTCGGTGAACCCACGGTGCCGAAACGAAACGATAAAGTCATAGAAGCTCCTTTGCGTGAATGTCATTGCGAGAATCGCGAAGCGTGCCTTTGGCAGGCAATCTCATGGAACAATCCATTGCATGTTCAAGGAGATTGCCACGCTTCGCTCGCAATGACATTATTTAACAATAGATGATATCTTTTCCCACAAGGGCGGGCCGAGAATGAGCAGACCAACCAACAATGCGGCAAAGGCTGAGATCAACACCGCCGCCGCGCCCACATCCTTGCCTACCTTCGCAAGCGGATGTTTTTCCGGGCTGGCCAAATCCACAACTGCTTCAATAGACGTATTAATGAACTCGGCCGTAAAGACCATTGCAATGGTGAGGATCAAGACCGCTCCATCATGCGCCGGCAGTTGAAGCCACCATGCAAGGAGGAATACAAGGATCGCGGCGAGCGCATGGATCCAGGCATTTTGCTGGGTGCGCAAAACGTACCATAAGCCGCGAAAGGCATGGCCGAACGAACGATACCGGGAAAGAATAAAGTTCCACATAGGTCGTCAGGATTTTTGAATCTCGATTCCAGATAAACCGAGTCTTGCCAGGACCTGAGCTTGCACTTTCCACATTTTTGTTTTCTCTTTCGCCTCGGCGTGATCGTATCCAAGCAAATGCAGGACGCCATGCACCACCAATAACTGCACTTCAAATTCGAGCGGATGGCCCCCCGATTTGGCTTGCGCCTCGGCACGCGGAATCGAGATGATAATGTCGCCCAGATAACGCGCGCCCGTTTCCGGGTCGGTCTCGGAGGCGGGAAAGGACAGCACATCGGTCGGCGCATCCAAACCGAGATAGTCGCGGTTGAGTTTCTGCAATCGCACATCATCGCTCAACACAACGGTGAGATCGCCGTCGGTAGATTGATGCAGCAATGCAGCTTGCGCGGCGCGTTCGATCCATTGTGCGGAAACCGCTTGCGCTTTCAATTGAGATTCGATAAAGATCATATCTTCTTGGCTTCCAGAGGCGCGGCCTGAGTGTCATTCGTCGCGGCTGGCGGCTCGGCGGCAGGATACTGAATGCGCGGGTGATAGGTGCCTCGTAAGGTCGTGACGAACAAATCGGCGATGAGGCTGAGGTCGCGCATGGTCAACGGCGCGTTATCGAGCTGGCCCTCCTTTTGGACACGGTCAATAATGGAACGCACGATGGCACGCAGACCGTCGTCAGTCTCCGGCCCTTCCGCGCGAGTGCGCGCCTCGGCGCTGTCGGCGAGCATCAGGATGGAGGTTTCGCGGGAACGCGGCCGCGGACCGGGGTAACGGAATTGCTCCATATCCACTTTGCTTGCATCGCCGCCAGCTTTTTCGAGGGCCTGATTGTATTGGTAACGCGTGAGCATCGTGCCGTGATGTTCGAGGATGAAATCATCGATACGGTGCGGCAGGTGATATTTATGTGCGAAAGCCACGCCGTCATGGACGTGTTGAATGATCTTTTGCGCGGCTTGTTCGGGCGTGATGTCCACGTGTGTATTGAGATTGCCCGGCGCTTGATTCTCGATAAAGAATGACGCGTCTGCTGTTTTGCCAATATCGTGGAACAGCGCGCCGACCCGTGTCAAGAGCGGATCCCCGCCTACTTTTTCCGCAGCCTGCTCAGCCAGATTGGCCACTTGCAGGCTGTGTTGATAGGTCCCGGGTGCGGTGCGCAGGAATATTTGAAGGAGTGGAAAATCAGGGTGCGAGATTTCGAGCAGTTGCATCGGCGTAGGAAGGCCCAGAAACTGCGCCAGCGGATATTGCAATAAGAACGCGATGCTCGCTGATGCGATTCCGTTCGCCAGTGCCGTGACGCTAAGCGTCACGATCCCAAGCCAATCCATCGAAGCACTGGGCAAAAGATAGGCGAGGATTACTGCCATACCCGCGACTGCCGCGGCCAACCCGGCTCGAAAGAATCCCCAAAAGCGGCGTGCCGGCCCGAGTGCTAATACGCCGCACAACGAGGCGATGACATAAAACGGCATCAACTCCAGAGTATTTGGCAGTCCATAAGCGGCCATCACGGAAATGACCAGCGAAAGAATGATTCCGCTTTCCATACCAAACAATGTCGTCAACAATAAACCCACCGCTGGCAATGGATAGAGATAGGGAATAACGGACCGATTCGGAATCACAAAGCGCGCGCCAACGATGAAAGCAATAAAGATGATGGATGTCATCAGCAGACTGCGCGGATCGGACAGGAAAACGACTTTCCTGTGCCTAAAAAAATACAAACCGATGAAAGCCGCCAGCAAGATCGTCAGTGCGCCCGCGCCCAAATATGTTTCAATCGGTTCGGCGGGTTGGATCAGTTTGAATTCCTGAAGAGCTTCCATTTGTGCGGGCGTGATGATGTCGCCCGAAGAAACGATTCGTTCGCCTGCTTTATATGTTTGCACAATGGGTTGCACCGCGTCGCGCGCCGATTTCTGGGCGGCCGCCGTTAAGTCGGAACTGTAACTGCTATTGGTTATCACAAACGCGCTGACGAATTGACTGACCAAACCAAACTCATCTTCATCCAACGTCAGGCTGACCAGCGATGGAACGCTGCTTTGAACCGCGTCCAGGTTATCGGTTCGGACAGGCGAACGCATGATCTGTTCGAGCAGGCGCAAGCTTTCTTGTTGAACGGAATCCCAGCGCGCATCAGAAAGTGACAAAATCAATTGGATGGTATCCGGCTTGAGGCTGACGTTGCTCAAATTGGCAAGCTGCGCCTTTTTGAGATCATCAGTTGCGATGGCGTCGGCGCGGGTGAGATTGATCAATTGGAACGTTGCACTCAAGCGATCGATTTGTTTGCGCGCAATGGCCGGGTCGGGATCGGTATAAATGGGTTGAACCGCTTTTTCTGCGGTCTGACGCGCTTCATCAGTCCGCACCTGACTGACATATTCATCGTCGCGGGGTGCGTTGATATCGCGCGGTGATACGTCGCCCGCCTGAAGCGGAAGCGCCGCGGGCCGCAAACTCAACGGCAGGGTCAACGCCGCGAAGCTCACGATGCTGACAGCCACCAGAACAAATATTTGCAGGTTCCGCACCCGCGCCGGAAAACGCAGACGATTTGCCATAAAAACAAAATTACCACGGAGAACACCGACGCGCCAAGAAAAACTTCTCTGTGTGCGAAGTTAACTTCGTGGTGAAATGAATTATTTGGTCAACAGTTCCTTTACCATCGCGCTGACCTGGTCGCCGGCGGCGCGCCCGGCCACTTTGGGCAGGAGCGCTTTCATCACTTTTCCCATATCGGTGGGCGAGGCCGCACCGACCTCGGCAATCGCGGCTTGCGCGAGGGCGCGCAATTCTTCGGCAGGCATGGCCTTCGGCAAGAACACTTCGAGCACTTTGATCTCGGCTTCGTTATCGGCGATCAAATCCGTACGGTTGGCTTTCTTCGCTTCATCCACTGCCTCACGTCGATTCTTGATTTCCTTTTGCAATAATGAGATCACTGCCGCGTCATCGAGCTTGGTCTGCTTATCGATTTCGGCTTGCTTGATATTTGCCAGCGCCATGCGCGTCGTCCGCTTGCGGACCTCGTCGCCGCTTTTCATGGCGTCTTTCATTGATTCGGTTAATTGAGTTTTGATATCCATGACCATGATTATACTAGAGTTGGATAAGGAGAATAAATCGTCCCGCCGGGGTAGAAGCGGGACAAGGATTCAAACTCGGTCGTTCCAAATTTTTATTTATCCGTATTCTTTGCGATTTCTCGACTGAACAAGGAGAGATACTGTCCGTAGCCTTCCTTCTCCAAGTCCTCGGCCGGAATAAAACGAAGCGCGGCGGAGTTCATGCAATAACGCAGGCCGGTCGGAGCCGGGCCGTCGTTGAAGACATGTCCCAAATGGGAATTACCGATCTTCGAACGCACCTCGGTGCGCGGCAGAATAAGTTTGAAGTCCGTGTGATTGACGATATGCTCCGGCTCCAGCGGCTTGGTGAAGCTAGGCCAGCCGGTGCCCGAGTTGTATTTATCCAGCGAACTGAATAACGGCTCGCCCGAAGCCACATCCACATAAATACCGGCATGTTTGTTGTTCCAATATTCGTTCTGAAAGGCCGGCTCGGTGCCTTCATGCTGTGTGACCTGATACTGCGTCGAGGACAACCGTTGCCGCAATTCGGCATCCGAGGGTTTGGTGTAGGTTTTCATGCGAATCTCCTTCACGTATAAAGTGATGTATCTCTATGATTTGGTTGCAATATATATTCTATTTGTGAAGACAGGATGCGAACGAGGAGTCTTACCCATTCTATCCCGCCAGCCGGGTGCGCGCAGTATTGGGCCCCGATGTGAGTATAGCGGTTTTGCAGGGTTCTCTCAGGCATCGCGGGTGCGTCCGAATACGATGCCTAGCAGAAAAAACGCAACAGGAGCCACCGCGGCGTAGCCCATGATCCCGATATTTCGGTATACAGACCAATTCTTTACTTGCATATCCGCGAGCGGCACGCCGATCAGTCCCACGAAACTCAGGAGGCCACTGATCATCATCAGGATTCTGACTGCCCTCTCGAGTCTGCCTGTTTTGAATACAAATGCAGCCAAGAGTATTGAGATGCCAAAGAACCAATCCCACGCAAGGATATCTAGCGTATTTACTACGGATGGCCACTGAAAAGAAAAGAATAGAGGTGCCGATGTTAATTCAGCGGCTTCAACCTGACGGCTTACAGTCCGGACGACGAAGTGAACGCTGGACGTAATACCCGCAAGTAGGATCATAAAAACAAGTGCCGTCAAACTGTAGGCCTTGGCTTCGCGAGAGGCATATGCATGAACCGCGACCATGCTAACGGCCATCAATGGCGCAATGAGAATTATGAGCAGTTCCATAAGAGAGAAATATGGGTCACCGATTGGATCTTGAGGCGACTTTAGGGAGAGTAATCCGAGGACTGTCGTAACCAGGTAGATTACCGTGAGAGAGAATAAAGCCCAGGATGCAGCCTTGCCAATGATGCGATGCTGTTGCGTGAAACTCTCGTGAGACATTGTGTTCCCCTTCATTCTTGTTTTACTTTTTGGCCGCCCAACGGCTGGCGTTCGCTCTGCGAACGAAGCGAGACAAAGTGGATTATCCAGGTGATCTTCCGGGAGGCTTTGTTGGGCAGCCTTGAATATATTTTCAATTATATTTTATAACCAGGGAATTCTTACTTTCTTGGTGTATTCAGTCCAAGCAATACCAAATATATTCGATAATTTCTTTTCTTCTTCAGGTGCATAAATTCTTAAGATGATAAATAAAGTTATTCCAATGACTACCCCTAACCATGTATTGATTAATAATCCAACCCATGGAATGACCAATAAAGATACACCTGTATATAAAGGATGCTTTACAATAGAAAACGGTCCAGATGTGATCAATTTATGTTTTGGAACATTTATGATTATTAGTATTTGTGACCAAATACAATTTATAAGACCAATGATCAGCACTATGGTTGAAATTATTAATAACCAGGACGACGGTCCTCCAATAAAAAAGTATGATCGAAACAAGATATTTATAAGGATGCCAATAATTATTATTGGAAATATAATTCTGCCGGTTTTATCGCCAATTCCAATTAATTCCTTGATATTCATAAGTACTTCCATGGAAAATATGTATGTGGATTTACGATGCCCAACGGTTTGCCTTATCATCCCCGCTTTTTTGGGGACATCGTCCCAGCACTTTGGGGAAAGCCCCGTGTATTTCAGGGTACCCGCTGCCAGGCGGGACGAGATGCTGCCGATTTGACGGAAGTTATTTGAGCGTAGTTTACTCCTGCTTAGCGGGGCGGGAACCCTGTCCGCTGCATCGCCTTGTTAGGCGGAATTCGATACACGTTCATCTGCGGACAACGTATCGATGAACAACAACTTGGTTTTGTGTCCCTATCGTTTAGCTTGGTCTTCCTGGATGCCAACCATAAGAAGCCACGCGCCCGAAATGAGGAATCCAAATAACACAACGGTTGCGATGGCTGCAACGTAAAGCCCGGCACTGCGTCCGGAAATAAGGAAAATTGCGCCTGCAACTTCAGCCAGGTAACAGATAGTGCCGCCCGCAAGTCGCGGCAGGGTCAATCCAATAGAACTCATACCCGCTCTGATAGCTTTGAGATAACCCCTGACAAAAATAACTGTCGCGATCAGCCAGAGAGCCAACCACTCTAGACCGAGTGCCGCAAGATGTTGATTTCCCATAAGCGCAAGACTGCACGCCATGAAAACGGCGGTAAAGCCCGACAGCATATTAATTGCTCGGTTCCTATGTGTTAAGTTCCGGAATATGACACCGGGATTGATCGACATCGCGACGAAAATCAAACCTGCAAGCGCAGCAGCGCCGCCGCCTACCATAACAAAGAAGTTATTCCATTGATCCAACATAAAATATTTATCCTCAACTCGAGTGCCAGGGCATGTCGCAACACCAGCCTTCGCCTAACGGTTTACGTCATCGTCTCCGTACTTTGGGGAAAGCCCTGTGTATTTCAGGGTACCCGCTGCGGGACGAGATGAAGCTGCTTTACCTGAATTGCTTTGAGCGTAGTTTACTCCTACTTTGGCCGCCAACCGGGTGCATTATCCCGGTGATCTTCCGGGAGGCTATGTTGGGCGGTTTTTGGGACTAAAAACTACCAAGGTTTTGAGCCAGTATATTCTTCTACCTTTTTTGCTACGATTTCATCAAGGTTTTGTGCAAAGTATATAACAAAATCTTGAAAGCCGATAACCTTTGCTTTTGTGATGCTTTCCTGTGCGCCACGAGTAATTTTGTTGCGAACTTGTATGTATTCTGTTAGCCGCTTTTTAAGCGTATTGTTGCTTGTCTTTTGCCAACGTATATTACTTAAAACTTCATAAATCTCATTACCATCCAACATTTTTCTCAATGGTATCTGCATGAGGATTTGCATTTTTAAGCTTCGCATGTTCTACAACTCTTTCAATACTATCAACCTTGCCAGTGAGGATGATATTGGCGCATTCTAAGTGAAGGTCATCTACAAATCCTTGCAAGTGTACGGATAATAAAACCATTGCCCGCTCGATTTAATGCGTCCACTTCTGAGCGACGCCCACGGCCTGGTTGATTTGTAAGATTTTCTATAATTTTTGTGATTTGACCTAATTCACTACCTGCTTGCTCGGCGGCTCTGCGGGCACGTTGAAATTGCGCAGGGGTAGTATAGGCTTGTAATAATTGTTCAATATCTTGCAAACGTTGGTCTAGGTTTTGAAGCGACTGAGATGGCATATATATTGTTTCTGTTTTACTTTGCTATTCGATGAACTGCCCAACGGTTTGGCTCGGCGGCACGAGCGGACTAGCGAGACTCTTTCTCAATTATCACTCGCTTCTTGCGGCGAGCTGCTGCCTGCACTGAGCGGAGCGAAGTATCCGCTACACGCGGTATTCGGCGCGCTCGTGGTCGGTTTACGCATCTTGATAAATAAAACTATCAACAACAAGAGTAAGTGCGCCAATTATGGCAACTAACAAAAAGGCCGAACCGAAAAGTCCGCCAATATTTCGGTGAGTTGCGAGACCCAAGGCAAAACTAAAGTAGTGACCGCTCCCAACAGCAACAGAATGAAAGCTATTTTCGATGGTTTACGAATCGCAAGACATATTATGCTCAAAACAATAATCAGCAAGACTGGGTATTCCATCTATGAAAATGTCGAAATCTGGGCTATCGTCTCATCGGAACAGAATTTCGAGCATGGATTTGCGTGCCATTTTCTTCTTTTTGGGCGTTTTCTGGCTCCCCCTGGGGACGGTTGTCTACAGGCTAGCAAACTTCATGCAATTGCTATAGTGTAATTTGTCATGTTTTGGCGGACGGAACCGGCGATTGTAGGCCGGTAATTGTGCGGGAAAAATAAGCCCCCGGTCCGGCTAAGTTTTCTGGCTGATTTGCCTTTGCGCCAATTCCAGATACTCTGCATCCGTTTCATATCCCACATAATGCCGTCCCGCTTTCAACGCCGCCAGCGCAGTTTGACCCGATCCTATAAATGGATCGAGCACGACTTCATCTTTGAATGTGTATAACTGGATCAAACGATACGGCAATTCAATGGGGAACGGGGCAGGATGTCCGATCTTTTTGGCTGACTCGGCCGCGAATGACCAAACGGATTTGGTGAACTCAAGGAATTCTTCTTTGGAAATGGTATCTGCTCTTCCCTCTAGTTTATCGCGGCGAAAGTTTCCTTTTGAGAAAACCAAAATATATTCATGCGTATCGCGCAACGTTGGGTTGGAAGCCGATAGCCACGAGCCCCATGCAGTCGATGAACTTGCCGAAGCGCCCTTGTCCCAGATGATCTCGCCGCGCATCAGGAAGCCGATCTCGTTCATGTCACGGATAATAAACGCGTGCAAGGGAATATATGGTTTACGTCCAAGGTTGGCGACGTTGATGCAGGCGCGTCCGCCGGGGACGAGCACGCGATAGGTCTCAGCCCAGGCGCGCTTCAAAAAAGATAAATATTCAGCGAGGGTCAAATCGTCATCGTAATCCTTGCCTACGTTATACGGCGGCGACGTCACCATCAGATGCACGGAATTATCCGGCAGTTCGCTCATCGCCTCCGATGATGAATGAAAAATCGTATCCAGCTTTTCGGACGGAATCGGATTCTCGACATACTTCAATTCTTCAGCTTGCGGCTGGTCGTCGTAGAGATGCGCCGAATAAAACGTTGAAGCATCATGTCCAACGCGGCCCGGTGAACCGAAGGAGGAAGTCTTGGTGGATTTACGCGGCATTTTGTTTTGGTGTTGTCATTGCGAGGAGCCGCTTTGCGGCGACGTGGCAATCTCCTGTAACATTCAGTTACTTGCAAAACGAGTTTGCCACACTGAAAGAACACAGTGCAGACGCGCCATTCGCTGCGCTTAGCGCTCGCAATGACATTTTTTACTTCTTCAACCCTTTGAGTTCATAGACTTCTGCGGCCTGTTCGCGTCCCTTGACCGTGATCGGTTCAAACTGCGTAGCGATCACGTGATCGGCGATGATCTGATACGTGGTCTTCTCGAGCAGGATCTGTCCGCTCTTTGCAGAGGCCTGCAGACGCTGGGCGAGGTTGACGGTATCGCCGATTGCCGTGTAATTGAAAAGCTCGGCCGTACCCACGTTGCCGATGATGGCGGGTCCGGTGGTGATCCCAATGCGGAACATCATGCGCTGTTCAGGATCATCCAGCGAACGATGGATTTCCTTCGAGCGCAGGATAATGTTCAACGCGGCACGCGCGGCGCGCAGGGCATGATCGGGCTGCGGGTCGGGACTGTTCCAAATTGCCATCACCGCATCGCCCATGAATTTATCGAGAGTTCCTTCTTCATCCAGGATCGCATGCGCAGCCAGCGAAAGATATTGATTGAGCACGCTAAAGACCGTTTCAGGGTTGTGCTTTTCGCTGTAAGGCGTAAAGCCGGATAAATCCGCGAACAAAGCGGTGACGATTTGCTTGGCGCCATCCAATTGAAGGTTATCGGGATTGGCCAGCAATCGGTCACGGACGCGCGGCGCGACCACGTGACCAAACGTTCTGCGAATCCGTTCGCGCTCGGCTTCGAGTTTATGTCGTTCGGTCAGGTCCTCGAAGACGAGCGTCGCGCCCTTCGTACCGAGATACGCATCGCGCAGAGGTGAGACGGACAGGCGCAAATATAAATCGCCTCGTTCGGGAACTGTGTTATTGAGTTCGGTGCTGATAAAGCTCTCGCCTTTGTTCAGTGTTCCATTGGCGGCGTCCGCCATGTCCGCGCCGAAACCCGGCACAGCTTGCGCGAGGGGTTCGCCGATGACCTTGCTGACCTCGACGCCCAAAATATTTTCGGCGGCGCGATTGAGCAGTGTCACGCACCGCTCCAGGTCAGTGGTGATGATGCCGGTGGCGATGGACGAAAAGATATTATCCATCAGATTCTTCATCTCCAGCGTCTGGTCGAGATTGCTGCGCAGGTTGGCAAAGAGGCGCACATTTTCAAGCGCCAGGGTGGATTGCGCTGCGACCGCCGCCAGAAAATCCAAATCATCGCTCGTATATAAATCGCCGGAACGACGCGGCCCAAGCATCATGAAGCCGATCAGTTTGCCCTCATAACGAAGCGGCACAAAAGTGAATCCCATCAAGCTGCGATATTCAACCGCAGAATTCTGCAGGGGAGCCGGCAACGGCCCCTCGGTTGGAAACCAGACCGGTGTCTGCTCGGAAGCGATGACATGGATGAGTGGGTCTTCAACTTGATAGGGAGGGGCAGAATCATCGCGAGTGGCATGCGGAATATATTCTCCCAAATCATCGTTATAAAGATAGAGGACGAACTTCTCCGGTGCCAAGGCTTGCATCAACTGCTCTTCGAGGGTGCGAAGCGTTTGGTCGAGGTCCGGCGTGACCGCAAGATTTCGCGACAGGCTGGTCAGGGCCCGGCGGTAATCGGCAGGCGCACGATAGAAAAGGCGATCAATACCACGCTGAATGAGGCCGCGCACAGGATTGAGGCCAATGACCAGCAGCAACAAGTAAGCTGCAATGACCAGCGGGTCATTGGCGCGGATGACGCGTTGAAACGATAAGGAAAACAGCGCAAGCAAGGCATAGAACGCGGCCAGCGCCACACTGAGCGTGAGCAGATACGTAAGTGCACCCGAGAAGAAACGATCCACGTCGAGCAGTCGGTAGCGGACGATGGCGTAGGTGATGGAAAGCGGGAAGATGATGAAGGCAGGGAAAATCAACCAGGCGTAAAACTGGGTAAACACGCCGAAGGCCAGAGGCGCAATATAGTAAAGCGCGGGGATGAACGCGATGATCGCGCCAAAGATGATGACGCGGCTCTGCTGACGGACATTCGAAAGGTTGCTGCTGAACACACGATAGATCAACATGCCGAGGAATACAAGAAAGCCAAGCGTAATGAAAAGATAGCCCCACTGCCAGGTATTGATGTAGAAATAAGGATTGGATGGATGCAGGATGGCAAGCGACATTGGCACGGCGAGCAGGATGAACACCATCCAGCCCAGCCAGCGCAGGCTTGGCCGTTTCAGAACAAAGCGCATCGGCTGGGGAAAGACAAAAGAAAGATGAACCAGACTTGCTCCAATCACCCCCAGGCTTAAAGCCCAAAGTAAAACTACATGCCGCGTCGTATCCATATCGAGGAATGTGGAGGTTGCAATGCCCAGCGCAGAGGTAAAAGCTAACAGGGCGCGGCTGGCGCGCTGGTCACTGCGCAGCGTATACGTCCAGAGACCAATGCCGATAAACGCCAGGCTGGCAAGATACGGGATGATAAATAATGTAAATAAATCTCCTAGCGGAGGATGAGGCAGAGGTGTAATCGTCAACTCAAAGGTCCCGCCGGCGCGACGCGCAAAGGAAGCCTGAATAGGCTGTGTGCCGTTCTGCTGAAGAAACGTCATCAACGAAGAAGCATCGCGGATCGGCTGGCCATCCAACGTCACCAAACGATCTGCAAAGATCACACCATTGCTGCGCGCGGGCCAGCCCGGTGAAGCAATCTGACTGACCACGTTATTCGGTTCGATCAACATTCCAAGGAATGGCGTGCGATACCATTCTGCCGCCCAGAAGGGAGTCAGGATCAGCATCAACACTGCAATGCCCGCCGTGAGGAGAGGCAGGGCGTGATTGAACCAATTGCGATTGGATGGGGAAGACATCTTTCATGAATTATAATCTACGGATGGCTTTTTACACGCGAAAAGGCGATGATGGAACGACAGGACTCTTAGGCGAAGGACGCGTTCCCAAATTTCATTTGCGGATCGAAGCTTTGGGAACATTGGACGAATCGAACGCGACGCTGGGGCTGGCGCGCGCTTCGGTGCATGACCCGCGCACCGTGCAGGTTCTGCTCGAGTCCCAGCGGGATTTGTATCGGCTCATGGCTGAAGTGGCCGCGACGCCTGAGCACGCCAACCAGTTTCGCTTCGACGAAAGTCGCGTGCAATGGATCGAGGAACAAACCGACCTGTTGAGCAAAACGGTGCAGATGCCGAATGAATTCATCATCCCCGGCGATTCCATCGGCGGCGCGTCGTTATCGCTGGCGCGAGCCGTAATCCGCCGCGCGGAGCGGCGAGTGGCGGAGCTGTTGGATGCAAAAGAGATCACCAATGCCTCTTTGCAGCAATACCTCAATCGTTTGTCATCGTTGTTGTTCGTGTTGGAATTGATCGAGAATCAAACGGCGGGGAAACACACAACATTGGCAAAGAAATAGCAAGACCTTATCCCTGCTACACAAGATGGAGAACTGATGACTGGAACTTTGATCAATGTTGCTGCCATTTTAATCGGCGGAGCGCTCGGTTTGATCTTCGGTGCGCGTGTGCCCGAACGGCTCAAGGCCACCGTTATTTCCGGCATGGGACTTTTCACCGCCGTAATTGGCATTCAGATGTTCCTCAAGACGGATAATTCATTGATCGTATTGGGTGCGTTGCTGATCGGCGCGTTGCTGGGCGAATGGTGGAAGATCGAAGATGGTCTTCAATCGTTGGGACAAATCCTGGAGGCGCGGTTTGCGAAAGGCACCGCTGACCCGAATGGTGAAGTCACATCCAATAAATTTGTACGCGGATTTTTAACGGCGTCGTTATTATTTTGCGTGGGTCCCATCGCCATCCTGGGTTCGATCCAGGATGGCCTGACGGGCAACTACAATTTGCTGGCGGTCAAATCCGTGCTCGATGGATTTGCATCGCTGGCATTTTCGTCCACGCTGGGAGTGGGCGTGCTGTTCTCCTCACTGATGATTTTGGTTTATCAGGGAGGCATCAGCCTGCTTGCCGCTCAATTGAATGCAATTGTCACTCAAGCCATGATGAACGAGATGACCGCGACCGGCGGCGTGATTTTAATGGGTTTGGCATTTAGCAGTTTATTGGAGATCAAAAAAATTCGTGCAGGGAATTTCCTACCTGCACTGGTGATCGCGCCGCTGATCGTATGGATTCTTTCCCTCTTTGGACACTAAACAAAATTGGGCGGCAGATCATCTGCCGCCCAATGGAAAACTGAAACTATTATTTCGCACCTGCCGCCGCAAGCGCCTGATCAATATCCTGCTGGAAAACATTGAAGGGCTGGTTTCCATCAATTGTTGAAGTCTTTGTTTGACCGTTGACCGTATAGCTTAGGACAAACCACGGCGTACCTTGAATTCCAGATGCTTGCGCATCCGCAAAATCCTGATTTACTTGACTCAAATACTTTTGACTACTATAGCAAGAGTTAAAAGCGCTCATATCCAGACCGATGTTCTGCGCGATCGCTTGCAAGCGGCGGCCGGTGAATGAACCGGCATCCTCCCCGAGAACATTCGCAAACAACGCATCGTGCATTTGCCAGAATTTGTTCTGGTCGGCGGCACAATAGGCCGCCATGGCCGAGTTTTGTGATTCAAATCCACCGTCGCCAATGTTGCCGCTCACCCAGTTTCCTGCTGAACGATAGGTATATAACACCTTGCCCGTTGTAACATAAGTGCTAAATACTTGGGCTTCGGTTGTGGACCAAAACTCTTTGCAATACGGACATTGGAAATCCGCGAACTCCACCAGTTTAACCGGCGCATTGGGGTCACCCGAGAGATTGCGATTAACATTGGGGCGCGTCCTCGCATCGGCTTTTTGAATTGCTGCCACCGGTTGGAGTTGGTAGTATGCGAAAGCGCCGACAATCAAAACCGCAATGACAATGATCGCGCCGATCACAATCCAGCGATTACGCAGTTCCGCGCGGCGGCGCTTCTCACGGAACTCCTGACGCTTGCTCGGGCCTTCTCGATCTTTTTTGCTCATGAATACACCTCAACGAAAAAATTAACGGTCGGATTTTCCCATGTTTACAGATATTTGTCCAGAAGGTTTAATAAAGACTTATTTCTCTTTTAGTTGTGCGTCCAGCCAGTTAATCATGAACTTTATCACTTCTGCCTTTTCAGGTTCATTGTGAATTTCATGATAGAAGCCTTGCCACGGATACCAGGTAACGATCTTTCCGGCCCGTTTGGCAAACTCAGCGCTCGCGGCAAACGAAATAATCCGATCATCGGTTCCATGCATTAGCAAAAGCGGAATCGAAAATTCTCCAGCGTGATCCAGCGCCCATAACCCGGATTCATAAATACTGATAAAGAGCCTGGCTGAAATTTTTGAATGAACCAGTGGATCGTTGTTATAGGCATCCACAATTTTTGGGTCATGCGAAAGCGCCGCGTTATCCATGGTCGACTTCTGAGTGAATCCTGGGGCGATGTTATTCATGACTTTGCCCAACATGATCTGCAAGGGGAATGGACTGAAAGCCAGCTTCAGCCATGCACCGGTAGCGATCACGCCGACCACATCGGGTTTGCGCCGGAGACAAAAGTTCAACACCTGATTCCCGCCCATGCTGTGACCGTATAAAAAGCGCGGCAGACCGGGATAGCGCGTCTCGATGAACTTAAGAAAATCGGCAATATCATCCATCAATGCGTCATAGGATGGGGTATGTCCGTGTGCCCCGCCGGATTTGCCATGGCCGCGCAAATCGAATCCGATCAGAAGGTATCCCACCTTATTGAAAGCTTCACCGACGTGAGCATACCGACCTGTATGTTCTCCAAAACCATGGACCAGCGCGATCACTGCCTTGGGCTTTTGCTCCGGCTCCCAGCCCTGAACATAAAAATTCAATCCCTCTTTGTTTTGCCAACTCGATTCAAAGTGTTTCATCGTCCACCTCCCGCGGCGATTGAGTCTCATCGCCAACTTCAAATCGGCAATACGGATCGCTCATTGCCATGTGCCGAACCAGCGCGTCGATGATGACTTCATCAATCCGCTGTGTCATGGTCCTCCACCCGAAAAATATAAATTGGATATTGTTCGCCCGTGCGGCGAAAACCGATTTTCTCGTATAAAGCCAAGGAGGCCATATTGTTAGACTGAGTATTCACTGTGATGTGTGACAAGTTTTCATCCCTGCAAACGCAATCCATCAGATCACTGATCAATGCGGATGCAATCCCGCGTCCCTGCGCCTCGGGGCGGACCGCGAGGCGGGCGAGGTGAGCCCCGAATGGACTCCCCGTTGAAAGCTGATAGCCAGCCAAGCCGGATTCATCTTGCGCGACCGAGGGGTAGATTGCCTGCGAGAACGCCTTGCTCAGAGCGGGTAATGAATTTTGCCAGAGCGGTTCAAAGGCCGCGGCATCCACTTCAGCCACGCACGGCAAGTCGTCAAGGATCATCGGACGCAACGTAACTCCTGCCGGAGCAGGAAAAGGTTTAAAGGGCTGTCGATTTCATTCAAGCAGAACGATATGCTGCGAAAGAGCAAATCCGTTTTCGATCAGGATGGATTCAAACCAACGTTGCGTGACAATGGCTGTGACCGTCGCACCGCCGAGAGAAGCCAATTCGCGCCGCGCCGCATCCCATAATAGCGACCACGCGGAAGGTCCGGAAAGACTCGAATGAAAAGCAAAGAGACGAATCCAAAATATCGAAGGCGGATCAGGCGGGCAAGCCAGCGTAGCTGCGATTCGTCCATCTTTTTCCAAAACTAAATATGGCTGACATCCAAGCCATTCAAGCGGTGCACGCCAATCCAAATGGCGATGAATTCGTTGTTCGAATAAGATGAGGTCGGCAATCTGCTGTTGATCCGCAGAGACCGCCGGGCGGATTTGCAGATTGGCCGCGATCATTTTTGTACAAAATGAACCAAGGATCGAAGGATGCGGTCGAAGATGGATGGATTCTGTTTGGCTTCTAGCGAGCCGATCATTTTGAATACTGATTCGCTGACCTTGCCTTTTTTGAGTTTAATTCCCGCCGCGGATTTAAGCACCATAGCGCGTAGATCGCCTTCGCCCGCCTCGGCGAAAACGGAGGCGGAATGTTCGTAAGCGGCCAGGGCCTCATCGAATCTTTTTAAAGCCTCGAGGGCGGCGGCCTGATTTCCAATTGCCATGCCCTGACGTTTCAAATCGCCGGTCTTTGCAAAAATTTCATCCGTTCCAAGCGCGGCATCCAATGCCTCCTGGGCGTTGCCCGATTGCAAAAGGGCCACGCTCAGATTGTTTTTTGATTCGGCGGCGTTGGGATCATCGTGGGCAGATGCATAAGCCTCCGCGGCCGCGCGGAACGAATCCACCGCCGCATCCAATTGGCCGGATTGAAAAGCTTCCTTGCCTTGTTCATTCAAAGTTTTGGGATCAATATTTGTGGACATGGGGCCTCTACAGAGTAATATCCAATAGTCCTTCCGCAACGGAACGCAGTTTGTCGGTGGACATGGAACTGAGCTTTACCGCTAGTTCCAAATATGGTCGATTGACCGGCTGGCAGACAAAGTCCTGCAATTCTTTAGGAAGCTCAAGAAATTGCTGAACATCTTTTTGATCGTTCATCCATTGACCGATGGGACCGCTCTCGTCAAAAAAGGTTTCGACGCGGCTCCCCAGCGCGGTGGCCAATACTTCCAGTTCGGGCAACGGAATCGGACGCTCGCCCAATTCATAGGATTTGACACGGGCTGCCGGGATGCCAGTTTCCTGAGTAAGCGATTTAACCGAGAGACTGGCGTTATTGCGTTGTTGACGCAGCAGGGCACCAATCAGGCGCTGACGAACTTCGACGAGGCGCGGTAAATCAAGCGGTTCGGTTGGAGGCGCATCGTTCGAGATGGAGGATTGGCCCCAAAAATGATGGATGGGCAATTTGAGGTAATAGACCAGGGTTTCCAGTTCAGGAAGCGATGGAGCGCGCCGCCCTTCTTCATAGGCGCGGAAGATGCCTTTCGTGACGCCGATAGCTTTGGCGCATTCGTCGATATCCCGCCGGGATGCCTGGCGCGCATCGCGAATCAAAACGCCCAATTTTTTTGTACGCAGAGTGATTTGAGAACGAGTGTCCATGCAATCCTCAGATAATGGCAATTATAGCAGAGAACATCCTTTGAACCTCCCTCATGCAACAAACAGGTCAGCCGGCTCGCAGGCGGCGGGCCATATCCGCCATTTGCTGTGCAATGTCTTTGAATACAATTGCGGCGGTATCCTTTGGAAACTTTTGCGAAAAGGGCAAGTGCTGGTTATCGGCCAAGGCAAAATTATTGCCCAAGTACGGCATGGAGATTTTGATTTCCATCCCTATGAACTTTTCAGCCTCAGCTTTGGACAACCCTTCCAGTCCAATTGCCCGGTTAAGAATGGCATAAATGCGAGAAGCCTCAATGCCTTTAGATTGTAAATATTGCCAAACGGTTTTGGTGAGTGAAACGGTGCTTAGGTCGGTACTGACAATCAAAGTAATCAGGTCGGCGTTTTCAATAAGTGGCAGGCTGATGCGCGAGAGCGAACGTCCCAGATCGATCAGAACATAATCATATGCAAGTTTCAAGGCATTGACGATGTCGCCGATCAATCCGACCTTGAGCTGGTTACCCTTTTCAGGGTCCGGCGACCCCGCCAATAAATGGAAATGCCAATTAGCCACCTCCGTCAGGTTATTGCGAAAGAATTCAGGCGTGATTGTGTTAGCCGGCATGTCCGCGATGGTAATAAGATTTAGTTCGCCCTGATAACCAACGATATCAGCAATGGAGCCAATCGGCAGAACCATATCGACCACGGCGATATGCGCCTCGGGTTTATTCTGCACAATACTCGTGGCGATGTTGGCGCATAAAGAGGATGTACCTGTCCCACCCTTCGCACTGAGAAAAACGATCAGCAGTCCACCGACCTTTTTCACCGCGGCCTTATTTCCCAGTAAGCGATTCACTGCCTCGACCAGGATTGGCATGACTTGGGCGGTCTTAATTAGATATTCATTGAATCCCGCTTCCGTGCATGAACGCACACGTGTTGGTTGTGGATCACTGCTGAGAGCGACCAGCGGAGTGCGCGCGGTACGCGCATCCTGCCGCAATCGCATCGCAAAGTCCTCTCCTTTCAAATCAGGGATCAGCGGATCTGCAATTATCAGATCGGGACGATCACGCCAGGCAGCAATCAATCCCTCTTTTCCGGATCCAGCTTGCAGAGTTTGATACCCCTCTTTCTGCAACATTGCGCCGATGAAATTGCGGCTGGCGATGTCAGCATCAAGGATGAGGATTTTATTGCCAGCCATTTCCGTTCCTTTTCATCAGGATGACTCAAAAGGTGGCATCAAATAGCCAAGCCCTGAGCGCGTCACGATATGCCTGGGAGCATGAGGATCGGTTTCAAGTTTTTGCCGCAGGCGCGCGATGCTCACCCATAAGATTTCCTTGTCTGTCTTATATTCGGGACCCCAAACACTCGTCAGCAGATCTTCCGCGGTGAGGATCTTGCCGATGTTATGAGCGAATTGCAGGAGCAGACGATATTCGGTCGCAGAAAGAGAGACGGCCTGTTCATCGCGCCAGACTTCTGCGCGGGCAAAATCGATCCTGAGATTCTCATGCGTGAAGAAACGCGAGCCGTCGGTCTCGATGGGGGGTTGGGCGCGCCGCAAAACCGCGCGCACACGCGCCAACAGTTCCGTCGCAGAGAAAGGCTTGACAAGGTAGTCATCCGCTCCGAGGTCCAGGCCTTTGACGCGATCCTGCTCTTCGCCCTTGGCGGTTAACATGATGATCGGCACATTCGAGAATTGGCGGATGCGCTGGCAGGTGGCGAAGCCGTCGAGGCGCGGCATCATGATATCCAATAGGACCAGATCGGCGGGATGGGATGAAAAAGCCTCAATCGCCTGCACGCCATCTGCCGCGGTAACCACGTTGTAGCCCTCTGTTTTTAGATTCGCCTCCAGCAAACGAAGATACCGAGGCTCGTCATCCACAATGAGAATGCGTTTGGACATAACGTTCTCCTTTCAACGAAAGCGAATTAAGGCGTCGAGTCCAGTGGTAGTTCTATAAAAAAGGTGGTGCCTTGATCCATGACGGACTCTGCCCAAATCTTACCATGATGTGCCAAAATAATTTGCTTGCAGATGTAAAGACCTAAACCGGTTCCGGTGATGCTCTGACCGGGCACGCGATAAAACCGTTCAAAAATAAACGGGAGATAGCCCGCGGAAATGCCGGGGCCTTTATCTGTAAACGCAACGCGCACGCTGTTCTTGCCATGTTCCAAATGGATGGTCAAGGGAGAGCCGGGCGCGTACTTGATGGCATTGACGAATAGATTCTCAAAAACCTGCGAAATGCGTACACTGTCGCCCAGGATAGGCGGCATGTCCTCAAATTCCAGTTTTATCTCGATGGCCGGATTGTGGACCCGGACGCGCAGCGCCACATCCTGAATCAATGCATCGAGCCGCAGAGGCTGAAACTTGAATTGGATGGTCTTGCTTTGCAAGCGGGCCGACTCGAGCATGTTCTCGATAAGCTGTGCGAGCCGATCCGTCTCTTCGTCAATGATGGTTAAAAACTCGCGCTGCGTTTTCTCGTCCCAGGTTGTATCCTGACGAAGCAAACTGGTACTATACCCTTTGATAAAACCCAGCGGCGTGCGGAGTTCATGCGAGATCGTCGAAACAAAGTCATCCTGCAGGCGCATTTGACGCTGAACGGACTCGAGTTCCATGCGTGCCTCCTGCAAAGCTTTACGTTCCAGCAGCGAGGCCGTCCATAATGAAATCAGCGAAGCGAGGCGGATATGTTCAGTAGTATAGATAGGACCTTCAAAGCGGACAAACACCAAGGCTGCACTCAGCCGCCCGCCGATTTGCAGAGGCAGGCCGATCAAATGTGGCAAGTCAAGGCGGGTGGTATCGCCATGAGCATGCGGCTTTTCGATAATGATTTCCTTTTTTTCCAGGACGTGTCCTGCGATCCCTTCGCCCCAGCTCGCGTCGGCCTCCGCATGTCTGCCGCGGCCAACCGCCCGCGCATAGACCACATCGAAGCCACTGGCCTGCGCATCGAGCACGTAAATGGCAACATTATCGTAAACGAATTCGTGGCGTAATGACGCGAGAAGAGTGTCGAGGCTATCTTTCCAATCCTCTTTGCGGATTGCGGCTTGCAAAGTGGAATGGATCTGTGAGAGCGTGTACGTATCGAGCGGAATCTTTGGGTTCAAATTATTTATCTTTCGCCACTGCCAGCAGTGGGAATTTGAATGTAGTGCCTTTGCCTTCGACCGACTGAACGTCCAGCAAAGAACCATGGGCTTCGACGATTTGGCGCACCAGTGAAAGACCGAGGCCCGTTCCGCCCGCTTTGCGCGTCGACGAGTTGTCGAGTTGGTGGAACGGTTCGAAGATTTCCTGCAAGCGAGCCGCGGGAATGCCGATGCCCGTATCGGTGACGGAAACCATCAATAGATTCGCACCTTCTTCCTTCAGGCTTAGGACAACATGTCCGCCCGATGGAGTGAACTTGATCGCGTTATCCAAAAGCTGATTCAGCACCCAGGCAATCTTTTCCGGATCGCCCTGAACAAAAGGCAGATTGGAGTCCGCCACGGCATGGATTTCGACCCCGCGCGTCTCGCTTTTTTGCGCGGCGGCCTTGACGGATAAGTTTCCGATGCGTTCGATATCAATCGCTTCCTGTTTCATGCTCATTTCGCCGCGTGAAGCGAGCGAGAACATGATCAGATCCTCAATCATGCTTTCCAACCGGTCCGCCGACTTTTGGCTGACGGCGAGCGTGTGACGTTGTTCTTCGGTCAAGGGACCAAGGGAGTCAGTGATCATCAGTTCGAGATAGCCTTTGACGTGAGTTAGGGGAGTGCGCAATTCATGTGAAACGTTGGCTACAAAATTTGCCTTCATCTGGCTCAACTCACTCAGGCGTCGTAAGGCCTCCTGCAGTTCTGCCGTCCGCTCCTGGACGCGGAGCTCAAGGTTCCGATTGGCGGCTTGGAGGGCTGAGCGCAATTGGATGATCTGCTCAGTAACTGCGCTGTCGAGAGTAGGGCGGTCAATCAAGTTCAAGTCAATGAGGGCTTGACCAAGCAAATACGTCTTATGTTGAGCGATTTGTTCCTGCTGATAGGCCAGCGCTTTCTCCAAATCTTTTTCCGAAATGTGGCCACCACGAACAAGGGCATCCCCCAGTTTCGGAACGAGCATTTCGGGCGTAAGCTGTGGTTTTTGTTGTGCCATAAATAACTCCTAGGATTGCCAAACCCAGTTGCCGCCTACCATTGTAGCCGATGATTGGAAATCTTTCACCTCTTCAGGATCACAAGTAAATGGATTCTTCTCCAGAACAATCAAATCCGCCAAATGACCTTTGGACAATTTTCCCATACGGTTTTCGGCATAGGCCGCATATGCCGCTCCGGTTGTAAAGCCTTCGACGGCTTCCTGTATGGTTAGCCGTTGTTCAGGATGCCAGCCATTTGGATTCGGCGAGCCATCTGCGCGTCGGCGCGTGACCGCGGCATGGATTCCCCAAAACGGATTCGGAGACTCGACCGGTGCATCCGAGCCAAACGCAAGGTGCGCTCCCGCATCCAGCTGAGTCCGCCACGCATAAGCCAGCGCGGAACGCTCGCCCCAATATTTGTCCGCGATCAACATATCGGACGTGGCATGGATTGGTTGCATCGAGGCGACCACATTCAGTGCGGCAAGACGCATGGCATCATCCGGATGAAGAACCTGTACATGCTCGATGCGATGACGCAGTGCAGGCAATCCGTTTTTCTTTTCATAAACACGCAGTTGCTCGTACGCGTCCAGCACTTCATGGTTGGCACGGTCGCCGATGGCATGGACAGTCATACCGAGCCCTACATCTGCGGCATGACGGCCAAGCTCAAAGAGTTGCTCGCCATCCATATTCAAGATGCCGCGATTCTCCGGCTCATTCAAATAAGGTTGGAACATCGCCGCCGTGCGCGGACCCAGCGCGCCGTCCATAAAGACTTTGACCGAACCGATGCGAATCCAATCGTCGCCGAAGCCTGTGCGAAGCCCAAGTTCAAAAGCCTGATCGAGGAGATCGACCGGAATGTTCTTCGTGACGCGTAATTTCAACTTCCCATCCGCACGCAATTGTTGTAAAGCCATGAAGCACTCGCGGCGGTCGAAATCGTGGACGCCGGTCAGTCCCATCTTCCACAAAATGGACTGGGCCTTTTGGATCGCGTGAGCCAGCTCTTCGATGCTTGGAGCAGGAACAATATCTCCAACTAATTGCATGGCGTTTTCAAACAAAAGACCGGTTGGTTCGCCTTTGGCATCACGCTGGATTTGTCCATCTTTGGGGTCGGGAGTCGATGGAGTAATATTCGCCAGCTTCATTGCGGCACTATTCGTCCATGCGGCGTGTAAGGACTTGGCGGTTAGATAAACAGGATGGCTCGGTGAAATGCGATCAAGCTCAGCAGCCAAGGGCCAGCCGCCCCAAACATTTTGATTCCAACCGTGACCCAGAATCCATTCTCCAGGTTTGGCTTTCTGAACGCCCTCCGCCACACGCCGCAGACATTCCTCGAGCGTATCCGTTTCGCAATCAATTTTTTCCAGTGATAAAGCATAATGTTGGAGATGCAAATGAGCGTCAGTCAGGCCAGGCAAGATCACATGGCCGCGCATATCTTGTTTTTCGGCGTCATCAAACTGAGACAGCAATTCATCGTCGCCCACTGTGACAATCTCGCCGTGATCAATCGCAACGGCCGATGCAACGGGCTTTGATTTATCGAGTGTGTAAATCTGAGCGTGATGCAGAATCTTCATAATATTTTTTCTAATAAAGAATCCAGTTCTTCATCCGAATAATAATAGATTGTGAGCGCGCCGCCCTTCTTGCCATGCTTGAGCGCTACTTTTGTTCCGAGGCTGGCGCGCAGACGCCGTTCGATATCACTTACATTTGGATTTCGGCTGGCCTTCTTCGCGGCCGGTTTCTGCCCGGAATATTTCCGCACTAATTGCTCTGCCTGACGGACACTTAAATCCAGGTTGATGATCGAATGCAGCGCGGCTTCCTGTGCTTTGGCGGAATGCAATGCCAAAAGTGCGCGCGCATGGCCCTCGGTGATTTTTCCATCCACTAACGCCTGTTTGACCGTAGAGGCCGCATCCAGTAGACGAAGTGTATTCGTCACTGCCACGCGGCTCTTGCCGACGCGTGAGGCAACCGATTCCTGCGAAAGTCCAAACTCTTTAATAAGATGATGAAAGGCCTCGGCTTCTTCGATCGGATTTAAATCAGCGCGCTGAACGTTTTCAATCAAAGCCAGTTCGAGCAGTTGTTGATCTGTTGCATTGCGAATCACAACAGGCACATTTCGCAGACCCGCCCGGCGGGCGGCTTGCAATCGGCGTTCGCCAGCGATTAAAGTAAATGTTCCACTTACTGCAGGAGCAATGATCAGCGGCTGGATAATGCCATGCTCGCGAATGGACGCCGCCAATTCTTCGAGTTCATCTTCCTTGAAGGATTGACGCGGTTGACGAGGGTTGCGCTGAATCGAATCGATCGCGACCTGTGCAATTCCGCCATCGCTCGAAACAGTTCCATTGCCGGGAATGAGGGCATCGAGTCCTTTACCGAGACCACTACGTTGAGGCATGATTTTCCTTTTCTAAACACGACGGACACAATGAAAATGAGTGCACCTCGTGTTTTATCCGTTACGCCTTTACTCCATCGCTTTTCAATAATTCTTTTGCCAGCGCTTCATAAGCTTGTGCGCCGCCGGATGCGGGTGCATACACTGAAATCGGTAAGCCATATGAAGGAGCTTCCGCAAGCCGAATGGAACGCGGCACCACCGATTTGAAAACCTGATCCGGGAAATGCTTATTGACCTCCTTGACCACATCGGTCGAGAGATTGGTTCGGGGGTCGAACATGGTCAGGATCACGCCGCGCACTTTCAGGTCCGGAAAAAGAAGCGAGCGGACGCGTTGAATGGTCTGGGTCAATTGTCCGAGTCCTTCCAGCGCGAGATATTCGCATTGGACGGGAACAAGCACGCCATCCTTGGCCGCGATCAAACCGTTGACGGTGAGAAGTCCGAGCGAGGGCGGGCAATCGATCAATATATAATCATAGCGATCCTCAAGCGGCTGAAGCGCCTTCCTAAGCCGCATTTCACGCGCCAGCTCTTCGACTAGTTCCACTTCGGCTCCTGCCAGTGATGGAGAAGACGGGAGCAGTGCAAGTTTGAGTTGTTCGTTCAATAGAACAAACGGCGCAGCCGCGCTTCCAAGCAAGGCCTCGTATGTGCCGCCCTTGACGGTGCTCTTGTCCACGCCGAGACAGGATGTGGCGTTGGCCTGCGGATCGAGGTCAACCACCAGCACACGCTGACCCAACTTCGCAAGGTATGCTCCGAGATTGATTGCGGTCGTCGTTTTGCCGACGCCGCCTTTTTGATTCACGAGCGTATAAATCCGAGCCACTAAAAAACCTCCATCAGACATTCATCAATTTCATGTTGGGTTGGAATCCCCTCGAGCCCCATTCGAGTCACAGACCGCGCCGAGAGTTGGGTGGCAAAACGCGCGGCTTCCCATGGATCGCGCGTTTGATGCAAACGAATGAAAAAGGCCGATGCAAAAATATCCCCTGCGCCGGTTGCATCCACCTCCTTGACTTCGGGCGCGCGGAAGCGGCGGCGGTCGCCGTTCCAATAAAGCACTGCTCCCGCCTCGGCTTCTGTAACAGCCAATATCCGTGTTTGATGCGCCATGGCCTCGATCCATTCTTCATCGCCGCCCACATCTTCCCGGCTGATCACCACCGCGCCCGCTTGAGGCAATATCACCTCCGCATTTTGCCAGCGGCATGGAACAATGCATCCATCGTCGTTCCACGTCCGCATCCAGCCTTGGGGGGTGACGCCAAGCAAAGATGGCGATAATTTTATCGGCAGTTCCGAATCCAATTCCTGTGCCACCGGTCCCAGATGAATGATGGAAGCGCTGCGCCAAGCCTCCGGCACAAGTTCAAACGAAATATGCGCGGCTTGATGATGAAGCGTTTGCCTTCGTCCGCTTTCGGAATAAATATTTTCAAAGGTTGTCGTATGTTCGGAATGAATGGAAATTACTTCAATCCCCTCGAAGGCTTTCATGGGAGTCTTTTCGCCGGCCGATGTCACAACTCCGACTTGCAGACCGAGTGCATGCGCCGCCAGTGCGGAATATGTCGCTGTGCCGCCCGAACGGGGGCCATCCCGCGTGAGGTCCTGTGTAATGTGACCCACCACGAGATAATCTACAGGCTGGAGCGGGACAAGATCAGGCATATATCGATTATAAACTAATGAAACAAAAAGGGCGGCCTATTGAGGTCGCCCTTTTGCATTATTCTTTTGGAAAAATCGTGATCTTGCGATGCGGCTCTTCGCCGGAGCTTTGTGTCGTTACCGCTGGATGTTCGCGTAATTCCATGTGGATCACGCGTCGTTCTGCGGCAGGCATCGGTTCGAGTGTGAGCTTGCGTCCGGTTTTGATGACCTGCTCTGCCATACGCTGCGCCAATTGCCGCAACTGTCGTTCGCGGCGGTCGCGGTGTCCCTCGACATCTACGATCAAATGAATGAATTGCTGGGTTTCCTTGCCCACCATCAACGAAGAAACATATTGAAAAGCGTTCAACGTTTCGCCGCGATGACCGATCAACACGCCGAGGTCCTGGCCGCGAATGTCCACCATGATCGGACGCCGCTCATCGCGCGGCTCGCCATAATGAGCAGATACTTGAGCTTGCATGCCCATGCGGAACAGCAATTTCGAAACAACTGACTCGGTTTTATCGAGAACAACGTCATGACCATCGTTCATCGATTTGGCCTTCTTAACGGTATCCGCTTCCTTATCCGGAACCGAAGCGGGCTTTTCGACTTTGGCCTCAGGTTTCTTCTCAGGCTTTTCCGCCGTCCGTGCTTTGGGCGATCCGGTTTCTGCTGGCGGATTGACCATCAACCGTACGCGGACTTGACGCCCACCCAATCCGAACAGCCCTTTGTTGCCCGAATCCAGCACTTCCACGCTGACCGCATCGGCGGGTAATCCAAGCTGGGCTAATCCCTGCGCGAGCGCTTCTTCGACAGTTGGAGCAATGATCTCTAGCGTAGTTCGCTCATTCATCTTTAAACTCCCTGATGTTTATTTGTTTTTCTTAGTATTTGACGGGGCTGGCTTACTGCCGCCCGGTAAAAGGTTGCGCCAATTGACGCGTCCCATCATTGAATATTGAATGATGCCGAGCACGTTGCTGGTGACGAAATAGACTGCCAATCCTGACGCATAGTTAAGTACCAGCCAGCCAAGGAACAATGGCATATAGATAGTCATCATGCCATTCATCGCCGCGGCCTGATCGTTGGGATTGCTGGATGGCGGAAGGGTCAATTTGGTTTGCAGGTATGTGGTCAGCGCAACGATGATCGCCAGTGTAGGGAAACCATACGGCAGGAAGGAAATCGTAAATCCGCCGGGGAAGGGGAGTCCTTCCGGGCGGCCAAGGTCCATCCACAGGAAATGGCTGTTGAGTGGAATGAGCGCAGAGGCGCTTATGACCATCGGGTAGATACTGCGCGCCAGTTGAAGTAGGGTAAGCGGCGTGGCCGCCAACGCGCGTGTGACGCTTTGATATAGACCGATGATGATCGGGAATTGAATCAATGTAGGCAGGCAGGATGCCAGCGGATTGATGCCGCGTTCCTGATAAATGCGCATTTGTTCCTGCGCCAGTTTTTCACGATCCTTGGCATACTTCTTTTGAATGTCCAGCCACTCTTTATCGCTCTGCAACTCCTGCATCACTTTTGCGCCTTTTAATTGCTGGGCATTCAAAGGCCAGGTGATGGCACGAATAAGGATGGTAAAGAGAATCACCGCCAGGCCAAAATTATGACCGATGAGGTTGTAGATTAATAACAGCACATTGGTAAACGGGTTAAGTATAAAAAAGCCCCAGGGATCCGAAAACATAGCAACTCCTTTTATTTACCGTCAAAGTGCCACGGTAACAGACTGCCGTCTTTTTCGTTGACAGCATACAATAAGTATTGAGCGCCAAGCGGAGCAACCAGAACGAGATTGCCTGAAGCAACAGGAGCGGTGTAGATCTTCCCGCCGAGGGCCGTAGACCAAAGTACTTTCCCGTTATGATCGAGCGAATAAACTGAACCCGATTCGGTGGTCACGATCACTCCATCAATGGTGAGAAGCGGACTGCCTGTAATAGGTCCATCCGGCGTGATATTGGCCCAGGAGTTCTTTCCACTCGAGGCGTCCAGTGAATACACTTGTCCATTAATATCAGTAATATAAATGGTCGAGCCATTGATAACTGGGTCGCTCCATACCCATGCATTGGTACTCGCCGTCCAACGAATTGAACCATCCGCCGCGTTGATCGCGAAAACCTTGGAACCGAACGAACCGACATATAGCGTGGCTTGATCGGCGCTCAACACGGGAGAGCCGGCGGCTGACCCGCCCAAATCGGTTTTCCAAACGATCTTTTGTGATTGAGGATCAATTGCATAAAGGAAATGATCCAGCGAGGTGAGGAAAATCAATTTGCCGTCCGTGACCGGTGCGCCCCACAAGGGATGACCGATGGACAATGACCAGAGCAATTGGCCGCTGGCAAGGTTGAGAGCATACAGCGAACCATCATTATTCGGCGCATAGAGCGTATCGTTGATCGCTAATGGCGCCGCAATCCAGCGGTCCTTTGCACTCGCAAAAGTCCACTTTTCCTGCCCTGTGGCCGGATTGAGGCTATATAAACCCTGATCGGTGCCGGCGCTTCCCACGACCAATTGACCATCGGGAGTGAGCAGCGGTGTGGCGAAAAATTGCTGCGCTCCACCCTTATCAGGATATTGCCACAACTTCGAACCGTCACTCAAGCGGGCGGCATAAATGAACTGGCCTTCGGCGAGATAAGCGTTATTCGCATCGGCGGCCAAGCCCGGCCAGCTCGTGCCGCGGGTAGCGGAGCTGGAACATGCGCTCAGCATGATGGCGCCGAGCAAAACAAAAGAAATCAATGTCAGACGTTTCATTGAGAAGAATCCATCTCCTAAAGAACGGGGTCATATCCCCCGGGATTGAACGGGTTGCATCGAAGCACGCGCCAAACAGCCATCACCGAACCCTTGAATGCGCCGTGTTTGTAAATAGCCTGATACCCATAATGCGAACAGGACGGATAGAAGCGACAAGTCCCTTCGGGTAGGCCATGGGAAAGAGTCATTTGATATAAACGAATCAAAGCCAGCAGAGGCAGGCGTGCCCAATTGCGCGGCGAGCGCGGGAGATCGCGCAAACGCGGTTCATTGGGATAATCATGCGGCAGATAAAATTCAGATTGCATCAGAATTGGAAATCAATTGAGCACGTTGTAAAACATTGATCAGTGCCTGGCGGGTATCCGTTAAGGTTGAAGAGGCAAGTGGGGGGCGGGCAATCAGGATCAGGTCCCAGCCGGAGTTGAGAGAGGGGATCAAAGGCCGCATCGCTTCGCGCATGAGACGTTTGGCTCGATTCCGTTTAACCGCGGTTCCCACCGTCCGACCCGCGGCAACGCCCACACGGACTTTCATTTCATCATTGGCCTGTGCGATTAGCACAATAAGCGGGTGGGCATAAGACTTGCCAGATTGCCGCACCCGCTTGAAGTCTTGTGAGCGGGTCAAGCGGAATGTTCGCTGCACCCGTACCTCGAGCATCCTTGCACGTTTTGGATTTTACCAACGCGTGCGCTTCACATGCTCGTTGGACTTAACGGTCAACTTATAGCGTCCGCGCAGGCGACGGCGCTTCAGCACGGCGCGTCCATCGGCGGTTGCCATGCGTGCCCGAAAGCCGTGCACGCGCACACGGCGGCGTATCTTGGGTTGATAAGTTCGTTTCGGCATTAATTACTTCCTCATTCCATTTTAAAAGATAATTGCGAGTCCTGTTTTATAGGGCAATTCCCATTGGACAGGGAACCGACAGTCTGTTTAACTGGCACGGTATTATACCGTAAGGTTTTGGATTCGGTCAAAGGTCAATCATCGCTTTTTTTCTTTAGCTCACGCACCGGATAAACGGGATGAGCCAGAAGTTCAGCCAGCTTGCGTGCTCCTTCCGAACTGGCAACGGCAATGATTTCATCATTTGCCTCGAAAATGCTATCGCCGCGCGGCAAAGTCATCTTGCCGTCTCGAATGATAGCGGCGATGACACAATACTCTGCCAAATCCGAATCCTTAAGCGCCAAACCAATTGCTTTTGCCCCCGGTGGAACTTTTTCTTCCACCACCGAATAATTGCCTCGTCGGATTTTGAAGAGGGTCATCATGTCGCCCACCGACATTTCTTCCAGCACGAGCCGCGCCAAAATGTCTGCTTGATTCAGGGCGATGTCCACGCCCATTTCCGGAGTGAACAGCCAGGCATTCTTGGGATTATTGATCCTTGCGATCACGCGCGGCACATTGAATTCAAAGCGTGCCAACGAAGTTACTACTAAATTGGTATCATCTGCGCCTGTGACCGCGGCCAAAACGTGAGCCGTGGAAATTTCTGCCTGCTCGAGCGTGAGCGGAGAACTCCCATCTCCAACCATGATCGCTTCAGGCGGAACTTCGTTCTTCAGCTTTTCTAAAAGCGCAGGCCGTTCCTCGATAATTTTTACACGATGCCCTGCGTCCATTAACAGGTGTGCCAAATACGATCCCGTGTTTCCGCCGCCGACAATGATCACATACATGATTTACCTCCTTTCTAATCCCAGCATCTCTTCGAGTTGATCCATGGCCGAAGATAATACTGATAAGTGAATGAGGTCGCCTTCCCTGAATTCTGTTCCAAGGACGGGAATAAAGGCTTGATCTTTGCGCGTGATCGATGCCACCCCTATCTCGCCTGGGACCGATAATTGCGCAACGTTTTTTCCTATCCATTGCAGCGGCGCTTCTACCACAACCAGCGAGACTTCACTTCGACCAAAGGTGTACAGCACATCCAAATCGGTGTGTGAAATCATCTGATAAATTCGCTCCGCACCCCAGTTCGTGGAAGAAATCGTGGTCAGCCCAAGCCGTTGATAAACCTCGGCGCGCAGCGGATCATAAAGTCTCGCGACCACCCGCGGCACGTGGAAAATATTCCGGGCAATACGTGCTGCCACGATATTGGCATTATCCGACGAACTAGCGGATACAAAGGCGTCCGCATGTTCAATGCCCGCCTCGATCAAGACATTGCGGTCGAATCCCAGCCCCTGAACCACGCGGCCCTTGAAGTTGGGTCCGAGACGCCCAACCGCATTGTCATCGTGGTCAATGACCGTGACGCTGTGCCCCTGCCTGGACATCAACTCGCTAACCTGCGAGCCGATCCGTCCACAACCCATGATAGTCACTTTCATAATGAACTACCTCCTCACTTGATCCTCAAGACGGGCGAGCCTGTTCGATTTTACCAAATCTGCGGACGAAAGTTTTCCGCATCCATTCCAAGACATATAACACTGGAGCAAAAAGAAGTAAAACGGGCCAGAAGTACCAAGGCAGGACGGCGTGATCGAATGCAACAGCCAATGGCGGGACATAAATCAGCGCCAAAATAACGACTAACTCCAGCGCCACACCCAACAAAAGGGTGGGATTGCTGAACCAGCCTTGTTGTCTGTTATGAGCTTTGAAGGTGCGGCAGGCAAAGACATTTCCAATTTGCGATGTTACCACACCCGCGTGGAATACGGTTTGAGCGGTGCGATCCACGATACCGGAGGTAATAAAGGAGAACAGGTGCGGCCACGGGACGGAATCCAAAAACGAAATGCCAAGCCCCCGCGCGTGTCCAGATAAAACATACACTGCGATAAAGCCTGCATAACAAAGAACCGCCTCGATCATTCCCAGCCATAAGAAAGCATGGATCAACAATGACTGATCCAATAACGGCTTGAAACGCGGACGCGGCGGCTGATCCATGATGCCTGCTTCGGGTTTTTCGATGCCCAATGCCAGGGCGGGCAGGATGTCGGTGCCCATATCGATGGCCAGGATCTGCCGCACATTTAACGCAAGAGGAATGCCGAAAGATGCCGTGGCAAGGAATGGCACCACCTCCGCCACATTGCTCGAAAAAATATAGGTGATGAATTTTCGGATGTTATCGTAGATGGCGCGGCCTTCCTCAATTGCCGAAACAATGGCGTCGAAATTATCGTTCGTCAAAATCACGTCGGCGGCTTCCTTCGCCACATCCGTACCGACGACGCCCATTGCAATTCCAACATCCGCTTTGCGGAGCGCAGGCGCGTCGTTGACACCGTCGCCGGTGACGGCCACCACGTCTCCGCGCGCTTGAAACGCCGATACCAGCCGAAGCTTGTGATCCGGCGCCATACGGGCAAAGATGACTTCCTTGTCCAACGCCTGCTTGAGCGCGGTGTCGTCCATCGCATCCAATTCCGCGCCGGTAATGATAGACGGATTCAACGATGTGATCATCCCAACTCGGCGCGCCAACGATTCGGCGGTCAGGCCATAATCGCCGGTGATCATGACGATGCGTATCCCTGCCTGGCGACAAACCGCAATAGCGCGTTCCACTTCTGGGCGGGGCGGATCCATCATGGCCATCAGTCCGAGAAATGTCAGTTCGCGCTCGATACTTTCCGTGGTGTAAGCCCCGCTGCGCGGTGGCAAAGTACGGCGCGCTAATGCCAGCACGCGTAACGCGCGGCGGGCATATCCATCATTCACAGACATGATTTCCGCGCGCACATTCTCATCCAAGGGCAGGGTTTCACCATTGATCAAAATATGCGTACATAACTGCAAGACCTCGCGCGGCGCACCTTTGACCAACGCCAGATCGCCTTCACGCGAACGATGAATGGTGGTCATTCTTTTGCGCCGCGCATCGAATGGAAGTTCATGCACACGCGGATACAACACGTTGACTGAATTTTCTTCGATACCGGCCTTCATCGCCGCGACTTTGAGAGCGGCTTCGGTCTGATCGCCCAGACTTGTCCACGTGGGATGTTCTGGTGAAGGCGGGTTGACGCGGGCATTGTTGCAACTCATTGCGGCTTCCAGCAACGAGGTTAGGTCATTCTCAAATAATGTTTTCGCAGGGTTGGGTTGATATTCGCCTTTCGGTTCATATCCCGCGCCGCTGACTTGCAGTTTCTGACGCGCTACCCACACTTCACGTACGGTCATTTGATTCTGCGTCAAGGTTCCGCTTTTATCGGTGCAAATCACAGAGACATTGCCCAGCGTTTCGACAATGCTCAGCCGCTTGCACAACACGCCGCGTGTCGTCAGGCGCTGAACGGCTCTTGCCAGTGAGAGCGTCAACGTAATGGGCAAACCTTCTGGTGTGATTGCAACGATGATGCCCAATGCCAGTAATATCGGATTGATGTTGATATGTTGCTTTACTGTCGGTTCGTAAAAACTGATCAACAATACGAACACACCGATGCCAATGGCGACGATGGACAATCTGCGGCTGAGGCGATGAAGTTCCTGTTGAAATGGGGAAGGTTCTTCCTGAACAGTTTGCGTCAGTTGGGCGATGCGGCCAAATTGAGTCAACATGCCGGTGGCGTATACGACCGCTTTTCCCGTTCCCGATGCGACCGAGGTTCCGGCAAAGATCAGGTTCGGGCGTTCAAGTTCGCTGACTCCGCTTACCAATGATGCATCGGCGGTTTTGCGGGCGGCCATCGATTCTCCGGTGAGAGACGAATTATTCACGCGCAAGCCGTATTCTTCGACCACGCGCGCGTCAGCCGGGATATTATCGCCTTCGGCTAAAATCAAAACATCGCCGGGAACAATCTCCGCGGCGGGAAGATGAATATCCTTTCCATCTCGAATCACATGTGCATAGGTGGGGAGCAGGTGCTTTAGTTTGTCAACAGCCCGCTCGGCCTGATATTCTCGCCAAAAAGAAAAGCCGGCGTTGACCATCGCGACCAGCCAAATGACCACTGAAAGTGCAAATTCCTTTTGCCAGATTGTGATCGCGCCGGCAATAATCATTACAATCACAAAAGGATGTGTCGCCTGGGCCGCATACTTGTGCCAAATCGGCGGCCGCGCCTGCTCGGATAAAATATTCTCGCTGTATAAGGCGCGGCGCGACTCGGCCTCAGGAGTGGACAAACCCTGCATGGAGGTCTCCAGAGATTCAAAGACCTCACTCACGCGCAAGCTATAGATCGGTGTCGAACTCATAAGCGTACAAACGCAGGAGACACATGTCTCCCGCGTTAGGTTATTCTACTTTTCCCTCTTCATCGCCGGGAGCCGTTTGCTTGGGAACGCCGCCCAGTTTTGGCTCGCTGGGTTTGTTATCCAGGTATTGTTCCAGTAGCGATGGCGCGTCTGGGTGATCAACATGCAATGCCTCATTGTAGTCACCCGCAACCACCGGTGCATCGTAGCGAACCGGTCGATTGATTCCAAAGAACTGCCAAAACCGGGCAATGGCGATCAAAAGACTATAGCGATATTCCTGCATTTTGAGCGACTGCCATTCGACAATCGATGCCATTGCGCCTTGGATGCGAGCTTTGTCGCGTACAATGCGGTGGATTTGTTTTGGATCCCGATATCCGAGAGGCGACAGGATCACGAGATGAGCGGACAAGAACAAAACAGTAAAGGAAATCAAACGAACCCATCCACCTTCTTCCCACTTGCCTATGATTTGGAATACCCAAACTGAAGCTGCTAGGATGGCTGTGAAAAGAGTTGCACGCGCACCCCAACGTCGTAGCCAACCTGTAACTGTCTGAAGAATATGCTGCCGCATGGCTAGGCCCATGATCGTGATCGGTATGAACACGCCTACGCCGTAGAAGGGTGCGGCGACATCCGTATTGCCTTTGACCAGCAGCATGATGATAACAGCCAAGCCGAAGGTGATAGTGACCGAGCGGGTAAACGTGCCTCGTTTATCGCGATAGATGATCGCTTCGGGAATCTCGCCGATGGCAACGTCGCGCCATTCAGTGGCCTGCGCATCCTGGAAAGCAGTCATGGATGCAAATGCCAATAGAATTACAGCCAGACCTTGATATACCCAATAGAGGAGTATTCCGCCAGGAATCTGTCCAAAGCCAATCGAAGCCAGATTACCCACCAAAGTTTTGCCACCGGTGCCATCAAAAACGTTGAAATGGATGGCAAACGCGGTGAGGATGATCGTTGTTACGCCGCCATAAAATAGAAATGCCGTCTGCACAAAACGTCCCACACCGGTCTTGCCGCTATAGAAATTCCACACCTTGTTCCACTTCGGAAGCTGTTTCTTGCCCCACTTGACCAGAGGAACATCCTCGTTGATAACAAACTGAATGCCATTGGACATGGCCTCCAGACCGGTGAGAGCCACCATGCCCTTCATTGAACCTGTGAGGATGTGATAAAGGCCATCCGCTAATGTCGCGGATTGTGTGGCAGCCATGGCGGGCGCAGGCGGAACTCCATTGTGAACTGCCATGATTAATCCAACCCAATTGACAAGAGTAAGCATCAAGAAGACTGCTAGGAACCCAAAGCTGACGAAGGAAGATTCGCCTCGCCCGCGTATGGTCAGATACCAAGTAACCGTGGCAAGGACGGCTCCGATGGCAAAGTGCCAAAACCAGGGTGCACTATAGGAGTTTGTAATTGAAAGCAATTGATCAGAACCCGATAAGGCGGACACAACGATGGTTAAAACGTAATCTTCAATCAGGGTGACCGCAACCATCAAACTCAGTGTCGGCCTTAGATAACGCATGGAGGCGGTATACGAACCACCTCCCTCGTTGAACGGAGCCAGCGAATACATATAAAGAATGCCAAAACATATATTGGCGAAGGCGATCAGACCTGCTCCGATAAAACCGAAACGCTGTAACCCATAAGGCCACAGGACGCTCATGAGTTCGCCAGTACCATAAAAATACGACGTAAAGAAATCTATTCCAAAGAGGGCCAGCGCGGCTAACATCGCAATCTGGCCCGCACCGTGAATGTGAGCATGTTCTTTATTCTCGCGCGGTGCGATCCGGAACGCAATGTAAACGATCGCGATTAACAATAAGCCAGAAAAAAATATGGGATTCATACTTTGAATTTACTTATACTTTCTTGGGCGCAAAAGCGTCTTCCAGCATCTGGAGTTCGTTTAATAAATGTTTGCGCGTTGAGGGATTGAAACGGGTGTCCTGATCTACTTTGGCATCCTCTTCGCGCGCGGCGCGTACCACAAACGATGGAACAAACATAATACGCCCGGCAGGGATCACGACAAAGTGGTAGGTGTCCATCTTCAGTTCTTGATCATCGAAATAAGGCAGACTCAAACTCAGCCCGCGATTCAAACTTTGCGCGGCGGCGCGTTCCTTGATCGTGTGGATGATCTCCCGTGTCTGATAACGTGCCAAGGCCCGGCCCTGATTGATCAACTGTCCGAGCATGCCGTATCGTTTCTTTTGATATTCTTCATCGGCCACCATATAAGGGGCTAGTGAACGCGCCGCAAAGATCACCGTCAGGAATCTCTGCATCGAAGCGATATGAGCTTCCGCCTCGCCGACCGAATTGACCAGGAGCTTGTCGTGATCGTCAAAGGCCACCCACTGCGGAAGATAGAATTGACGCGCAGCCGGAACATACGGGACGAGTAAACTGCCGCGTCCATCCTCGGTTTTTCCTTCTTCTGCAATCGCATCTGTGGAAGCCGTGATCGCGGAGGCCGGCTCGAGTGTATCACCGGTCGGAATGGTCGGCACATCCTCATCCTCTTCCAACATATAAGTCACCGATCGACCGGACGGCAACATGTTATATACCATATGCATGGCCGTCGTATGGCGGATCAACTGTGCACTGATGGCCGCCGCGCGCTCCGATGATTGTTCCAGTTGGGACAGGCGTTCGCGCAAAGTGAAATGCACATCGTTCCGTGTGAGACGATCGCGCAAACTGCCCGCGGATTGCTCTCGAAGATTTTGAGGAACCGCCAATGTGGATGATTTGCCGTTTGTTTCTACGACGACGCGGTCAGGTAATGAAAAATGCACTCGGGAGCCGCGCTGGACAAATACGTCCGCGATCTGCCGCGCCTGCGCTTCCAAAAAGCGCTGGACGATCGGCGGCTGAATTTTGAAGAGCGCCTCCTGCTCTCTATATTCCTTCTCAAAAGATTCTGAGATGGGGGCCAGATGCGACATGATCCCTGCTTTCCATAAAGTGACAAAAATATACGCTCTCGGCCAAGCGAAAGCGAGGCGGTATTATACCTCATCAAGCAAGATGTTTTTCTTTTGGTTGTGTAAGGGGAATTTGCAGGAAGAATTGGCTGCCCTTACCTAATTGACTCTCGACCCAGACACGGCCGCCATGCCGTTCCACAATGGAACGAACGATGGCGAGTCCCAACCCGGTGCCATGCTGGGCACGCGCTTCCCGTTGTTTACCGCGATAAAACTTTTCAAACAGGCGCGGCAGATCATCCGGCGTGATGCCGATGCCGGTATCTTCCACTTCAAAGATAAGATCGTTCAGCGTAGTCTTCACCCGCACGGTGACTGAGCCATTCTCCGGCGTGTATTTGATGGCGTTTTCGATCAGATTATAGATTGCCTGATGTAAGAGGGCCTGATCGGCTTCCATGGTGGGCGGCAAATTCTTGGGGATCTCCAAATTCAAAACAATATGCTTCTCGCTCGCCTGAAGCTGCAACAGGCTGCTGGCGCGTTCTAGAATATCGAGCACGGAGAAAGTTTCCACTTGCAAACCCACACCCACTTCGATCCGTCCGAGGTCCAACAAGTTGTTCACCAACCGGGACATGTTCTCCACGCCGAATATGATCTTCTTGATGTATCCCTGCTGTTGCTCATTAAGATTGCCGACCATATCGAGCATCGTGGCATAGCCGCGCATCAGCGTCAACGGTGAGCGCAAATCGTGGCTGACGGTTGCCACGAACTCGGACTTCATGATGTCGATCTCTTTGAAAGAAGTTACGTCGCGCAAAATGCAAACGCGTCCCATCGGGCGGCCCTCCGCCACAACGGATGAAGCCGTGGCAAAGTAAGTCCGTTTATCCGGAAGGAGAACTTCAGCCGATTGTTTTTCCTCTGAGGCCAGCAAAAGATCGACCAGCGGCCTTTGTGTGATCACCTTTTCGATGGATTGGCCGATGGCTTGATTGACATCGATATCGAACGATTGACCCGCGGCGCGATTGGCAAATAATAAACGATTGCGCTGATCGGTCACTAATACCGGGTCTGGCGTGGAGTTGATGATCGCCTCCAGCTGACGCCGCGCCACTTCCACGTTCAGGAACAGATGCGCATTCGCAACCGCCAGCGCGGCCTGACCCGCTAGTGTCGTCACAAAGCGGATGTCCGCTTCGGAGAAATTATGCGTCTGCTCATAGGATGCCCACATCACGCCGTAGTATCGATTCTCATGGCGCAGCGCGATGGCGAATAACGCTGCCGGATTGAGACGCTTGGGATCAAGAGTCAGTTCACGGGTCCGCGACAGGTTCGGGAACACAATGCGTTCCTGTTTTTGTGCCAATGCGAGGATTTGTTCATCCAGATACGCATACAAATCTTTAGCAGGACCAACCGCAAAGCGTGAAGGAAGTTCAGCGGGAGTTTCAGGAAGGATGGAAGATAAAAGTATCACGTGTGCCGCATTGGCACCGGTCGCCAGCACCGCATCTAATACCGGCTTGACCGCGTTGCGCATCTCGAGACTGGATGCCACGCCCTGACTTACCACCAGAAGCCGATTGAGTTCATCGAGACGCGCAGCCAAACTGACGCGCATCTGTTCAAAGGCGCGCCGCAATTGACCGACCTCATCCACGCCGGTCGTTTGCAGTGGATGATCAAGTTTGCCTTGCGCGATTCGATTCGCTTCGAAAGCCAATCCATGCAATGAACCGGTGATGACCCGCAAGCCAACGCGCAACGAAATCAGCGCAAAGATGGCCAGCAGGATGATCATCACGGACATTGGCAGGGCGATGTTGAGCGCCAACTGCTGAACCTCACTGGCCGGTATCGTCGACACAATCGCCCACGGTCCGCCCTCGACCGGTTGATAATAAACCAACTGCCGCGTGCCATTCGATGCGGTGCCATTGGAAAAAGAAGGCTGGTTGCCACGCGCTCCGCTATAGGTCGCAAGCGCGCTGCCTCCGGTTTGATAGATCACATTGCCGTTCTCATCGAGCACAAGGCCGTTGCCGCTCAATTCCGATGCCGATAAACTGTTGAGGCTGCTGATTAGCGGCTGTGCCAATGGATTGGTGATTAGAGTTGTGCGCCCGATCAGGATGCGCTGTACTTGATGCGAGCTGTCTGTCACCGCGACCAAAAACGAAACCCGTGCCGAATCATTCGACGAGGCGGGCGGGATCGTATAGATTTGCGTCAATACACCTTTATCTGCCAGTGCAATGCCGGCGGCCTCTTGAGCGTACAAGGAAAATTGTTGCCGCGCAGAACCGGGATACGCGCCCAATAGAATTTTTCCGCTTGCATCGAGCACAAAAAATTGATCGAAGTACGGAACTGCCTGCATTCTCTGTTCGAGCAGCGCGCTCAGAGCTGGATCGTTCGATGAAAGCACGCCCGGGTCGGATGACAATTGCACTGCGAGATTTTGTCCGGTCTCGAGCAGGAACGGAACATTCTGTGACGCGGCCTGTGCGGTGCTCACCAATCGATCTTTTAACAGTCCATTGGCGGCTTGCCCCGCCACCACCCAATCACCGATGAGCAAGGTCAATAACAATATGAGGATGAATGTACCCGTGGCATATATAAAACGTGTTTCGAGACTGCGTTCGGCGGGTGAGGGTTGCAGAGGTTTCTTGTCGCCCCACGCGGACGGGAAAGCGGCTGCTGCCAATTGAGCGATGACCCCGGCGATCAGCATCTCGCCGCCAAAGGCCAGCGCCGCGATGCCTGCATTGCTCAATGCAAAATCGAGCCGTGCCGCTACTGGCACATTCGATGGAATGCTGAAGAACGCACCGATAATGAATAAAACGAGATGCAATGGAATCATCAGCAGCGCGCTGACCACCGGCTGACGCGCCAGTTGATACACTGGCGTGCGATAACGCTGACGTACGCTTGCCGAAAATAAAATGGCTAATAATGAAAATTCCAGCGCAGTGAATAAACTATAGGTGTCCCACGCGCCGCGCAACAAACCGGCAAAGAGTCCCAGCAGCGCTGCGCCGGAAGGCCCGAGCAAGCCTCCCGCCAATATCCACGGAACGGCGGAGAAGATCATCATCGAAGAGCCGGGTGAATAATCGGCGGGGAAATTCGGCAAAGGCAATGCTGAACCGGCAGGCAAGCGCACACCGATGAATAAGCTTGTAATCGGAACGAGGATCAACAAACCGATCAATAATCCCCATGAACGGGCCGTCCAGGCAGGATGAATTCCCTTCCAGTGAATCAAAAGGAAAACGATCAATCCCAATAAGGCCAACCACACGATCCATCCAGACAGCGTGGGTAGGAGCAGATTCGGAAAGCCTGCAAGAAGCGTAAAGATAAAACTCATAAATGGAATAACATGATGATAGTTCCGACTTGCGGATATAATGGTTCGCAAGTCAGAACCATTATATCCGCAAACGTCACTTGCCCCAGCTTTATTTTTTTATATGAAAGCAAAAAAGAGGGACGGCTCATCGCGAGCTGTCCCTCCAATTTTTGGAAATGATCCTTACTGAGTGACCAATACAAAGTCGCCGGTCAGACTCGTGGTAATACTGAAGTAACCAGGCGGGTTGATCGAGCCGCCCAAGTTCACCCACTTCGTACCGTCCCAGTGCAGGATCGCAAAGTTCGCGCCTTGCTTACCTGCCGGGATATTAAAGCTCACCGTCACCATGCCGCCGGACAGCGAGGGATTCACTTCCATGTCAAGGGCCGAAACGAACGTGAACTTGCTGTTCAAGGCGGTGCCGGGCAGATTGCTACTGCTCAACCCGCGCAGTGACCCGCTGGTGCCGGTGACCGAACCGATCGGGCAGGGCAGGAGGGCGTGATCACCATTCGGCAGGACGAGATCAGTGCCAACATATTGCAAGCAGCTCAATGGAGTGCCTTGACCGCCGCTATCCGGAACGTTGACCACATTCCACGGCAGCGGACCCGAGCCGCCCACGATTTGAGCCTTTCCCTTGCCGCCGCCGGAGGTGCAGTTAACGGAGTTGGTGACCAGCGTGCCACCGCTGAGATTTGTAGCGCCGGATCCATTGCCCGATAAGGTATCCCCGTTGAGTGTGAGCGCGCCACCAGACAGATTGGCATTAACACCATACTTGTCATTATTACTCAGATCACTGCAGGTAATTGTGATATTGCCAGCCCAGGCTTCCAACCCAGAGGAGTTAGGGGAATTGTCGTCAAACTGACTTGGATCGATGGTCAACTGGCCTGATATATCAACATATGTACCATCAGCGTGAACAGATGAGCCATCACCCGAAGTTTGGACATTACTCAATACAACGCTGGAGCCGTTCATAGAAGCTATGTAAAGGCCATTCCCAAAGATATCCAAGGTGGAGTAGTTGTCGTTGAAAAAACTGTCTTGAATGAGCAGATTAGAGAAGTCGTATATGTCAGCGCCGTCTCCGGCTTCGTTGCCATTTGCCTTGACGTTGTTCAACGTGACGTTCCCATACGTATCAACAAACAAGCCGAACCCATAACCGGTGCTGGTGTTGTTATTGAATTCGCTGGAGCCGCCGGTTAGGTCAATGCTGATACCGTTGCCGGACGAATTGTAGCACGTCCACCCCTTACCAATCAGGCAGCTAGACAGAGAGGCACCATTGTAAGTATTGTGATCCGCAGTGACGCTGGTGAGGGCAATAGTACCAGAGGAAAAGGCATCAAGACCATCTCCCTCGTTGTTATCTGCAGTTACATCGGTCAGGGTGATGCTGCCATTGGAAACAGCTTCGAGACCATCCGATCTATTTCCGGTGGTGGAGGATTCGCCAAAGTTGCTCGCCTCAACGGTGATACCGCCAGTGCTTGAACCGAAATCATTCTCCAAATAAACGCCGTCATCCCGATTGGTCTCGGCGGTTATGCCGGATACTTGAATACTACCGTCGGCATAAGCTTCCAGACCCGCTGGATGATCGCTTTCTCCCTCGTCATAGTTATTACTGAAGTCGCTGCCGGTAACGCTGATATTGCCTCCAATTTCACCAAAGATCGTGTCATAGTTGTTATATCCTAGTAGGGCGCCATCGTAATCATTACCATCTGCAGTAACATCAGTCAGGGTGACATTCCCATTGGAATAGACCTCGAGGCCATTAACGCGGTTGCCATCACTGGAAGAATCACCGAAAGTGCTGTTGTCAACGCTGACGCCCTTGCCCGACCGATTGGTACAATACCCCGACGGAATAGGCAGGCAGTTATCCAGATAGGCACCGTCTTCCAAATTATTATCTGCAGTTACATCGGTCAGGGTGATGCTGCCATTGGAATAAGCTTCGAGACCATCGTTGCCGTTTTTGCTGAAATCGCTATCACTAATGATGATCGCACCAGTGGCAGTAGGCAACATAGCGTCATTGACCAAATAAGCGCCATCCCCGTGATTTTGATTGGAATTGACTTTGTGAAGTGTGATATTGCCTTTGGTCTGGACGTGCAAGCCATCGTTTCCTGTGTTTTCAACAGTGATGTCATTGAGAGTAACATCGTTATTCCAGTTCTGGATCGTAAGCGATGCCCCATTGAACGTTGAAGTGCCAGTAATTGTGCTGTTTCCGCTGCTGCCGCTCCATCCGCCCTGAATGGTCAACGCGTGATTCTTCATTGTGCCATAATTGGTATTCCCGTCCAACGTAAAGGATGTGACTCCGGAGTCATTAACACTGCTATCATAGGATGCGGCAATCCAGACCGTTCCATCTTGGTTAAATGAAGATTGATTCGCAACCAAATATTCCAACAAACCAGAGCCGCCGCCCAGACTGGAATACGGCCCAGTACAACCGGTGGATCCCGGCGTTACACCAGTCGGGCACCACATCGGATCACCGGTTTTGACGATAGCCGCGGCGGTCTGCGTGGCCAGCGGTACCGGCGTGCTGGTAGCATCCAACACCACTACCGATGTGCCGGTCGGCACTGCACCTACTACAGTGGATGTGTCCGTTGGCGCGATAGTTGTACCGGTCGGTGCAACGGTTGTATTAGTTGGCGCGACCGTTGTATCCGTTGATGCGACAGTTGTGGCCGCGGCGGATGTATCGGTTGGTGCAACGGCTGTCGCTGGAGCAGAGGTAGCTGCAGGTGCAACGGCTGTGTCCGCAGGTGCAACGGCTGTGTCCGCAGGTGCCACGGAAGTGTCGGCAGGTGCCACGGAAGTGTCGGTAGGTGCCACAGATGTTCTTGCAGGTGCAACGGAAGTGTCGGCAGGGGGCGCGGATGTGTCTGCGGCGGGCGGCTGCGTAGCAACCGAGGCCGGAGCCGAAGTATCCGCGGCGGGTGGCTGTGTAGCCGGAGACGCAGGCGTGCTATCATCTGCGCGCGCGGCCAAGGGATTCACCGCGCTGATGACCATGACGAGCAATGTCAGGCCCGTCAATAATGGGAAATGAATTTTCTTATTCATGAATTAGGATTTCCCTTCGGTGTAGAATAGTGCCGCGATGACCGCCGAACGGATAAAGCCGCCCCTATTCAATGCTTCTAAAAGTATTAGAATTTTATCATGGTGCCTGAGAAAGTGAAAGGTCGCACAATAACTTTTATTCAGATGAGTTGATTCAAAGAGGGGCAGGCGAATCAGGAACCCTACACTCCTCAGTTTATCATAAGCTCATCATAAGCAGATGGTATATAACTGCCATTGGCCCTCGGCCAGATGGTATCGTAAAACGAGGCAAGATGTCAGGAAGGAATATCAAAGAGGAAAGTGTTTTTTCATTCCCAGCCTTCCGGAGAAAATAATAGAGGGACGGCTTGTTCATGGCGTCCCTCTATTCGTGCGTAATCAAGTTTATTGAGTGACCAACACAAAGTCGCCGGTCAGGTTTGTATCCACGCTGAAGAATCCCGGCGGATTCGCTGAGCCGCCCAAGTTCACCCACTTCGTGCCATCCCAATACAGGATGGCGAAGTTCGAACCTTCCTCGTTGGAAGGAATCTTGAAGCTCACCGTCATGTTGCCGATCAGAGACGGGTTCACTTGCACATTGAAGGCGGAGACGTACGTGAATTTACCATCAAGTGCGCCGGGCAGCTCATTACTGTTCTTGTGCGTGATGGTGCCGTCTTGCCCGTTGGGACAGGGCAGGATGGCGTGATCGCCATTGGGCAGGACTAGTTCGTTGCCACTGTAGTCAACGCAGTCAAGGCCGCCGGTGATCGGGATAAGATTGATAGGCAAGCTGCTGCCGGACTTGCCATGGCTTGGGTTGCAGTTGACCGAGTTGGTGACCAGTGTGCCCCCGTTGAAAGAGTTAGGTTCGTTCGTGGCGAAGCTATTGAGCGTAAGCGTTGTGCCGCTGCTCAGATAAGTCTCTACGCCGTACGCTCCATTATCATTGGCGGCACTACAGGTGATCGTGTCGGTCGGGTCGACTCCTTGGCTGAGGTAAATACCATCGTACGTATTCCCCGAGGCAGCAACATCGGTGAGCGTGATGTCGCCATTGATTTCTGCTAAAATGCCGTCATCGGCATTATCGTCGAATGTCCCGCCGGCCACGGTGAGTGATACACCGCTCGTTAAGAGACTCTTATTGGATATGACCATAGGAGACTCAGACGATTGGGATACGAACAAACCGTCTTCGATGTTATTGCTGGCGGTGACGTTGTTGAGCGTCATCGCTCCGAAGGAAAATAAATCAGCACCATCGAGGCCGTTGTGGTTGAAGGAACTGTCGTCCACGCTGATCGCTCCGGAACCGAAAGTGTTATCCAGATAGGCGCCATCGTAGTAATTACCATCCGCAGTAACATCAGTGAGCGTGACATTGCCGCTGGAAAGAACATGCAAGCCGGCCCCACCATAATTCCCATCGAAGGTGCTGGGATCCACCACAACGTTGCTCAAGGTAATCAGATCAGCACCATCTACGCTATTATTGGTTGCAGTTACGTTGGTAAGGGTAATGTCTTCATTGGAGTCAGCTACGAGGCCGTAAGTGCCATTACCGGAGGTGGTGTTACCGAAGATGCTGTTCGTAACGCTGATGATGTTGTTCGGGTCGGAAACAAAATCGTTTCCCAGAAAGGCACCACTATTATCATTGCCATTCGCCGTGACGCCGTTGAGGATGATACTGCCATCGGCATAAGCTTCCAGCCCTCCCGGATTTAAGCTATATCCATTGCCAACATTATTACTGAAGTCGCCGCCCGTAACCGTGATGTTGCCTCCCACTTCAACATAGTTAAAAGAATCGCCCAGCAGGGCGCCGTCGTAGTAATTGCCATCGGCAGTCACATCGGTGAGCGTGACATTCCCATTGGAATAAACCTCGAGACCATTGAGGTTGCTTGATAAAGGATCTGTGCTTATGCCATTGTCATTGAATTCACCGCCGGATGAGTTGTCCACGCTGATGTTATCAGAACCAAAGGTATTATCCAGATAGACACCATCATAATAATTATTGTTGGCAGTTACACGGGAGAGACTGATCGCGCCATCTGCATACGCTTCCAGACCTGCAGGATTGTCAGTGCATCCACAATATGCATTGATATCGTTGTTACTGAAGTCGCCGCCGGTAACGGTGATGTTGCCATGCACTTCAATATAGTTCAACGGATCGCCCAGCAGGGCACCGTCGTACTGATTACCATCCGCAGTGACATCGGTGAGCGTGACATTCCCGAAGGAGTAGGCTTCGAGACCGTTGAAACCATTGCCGTTGCTTCCGGAAGAATCTCCAAAGGTGCTATCCGTAACGCTGATGTTGCCGAAACCGAAGCCATTATCCAGATATGCGCCATCGTCATCGTTGTCATCCGCGGTCACGCCGGATAAGCTGATACTACCCACCGCATAGGCTTCAAGACCTGCAGGGTTATAAGAGCATCCAGGGAAGGGGCTGTGGCCACAGTATCCAGTTCCCTGGTTATCATTGAAGTTGCCGCCGTTAATTGTGATATCGCCCAAATAGTTAAAAGGATCATCCAAGAGGGCACCATCGTTGTAATTACCATCCGCAGTAACATCGGTGAGTGTGATATTCCCATTGGTATAAGCCTCGAGACCATTGGAACCATTGCCATTGGTTCCGGAAGAATCACCGAAGGTGCTAGTATCCACATTGATCGCGCCAGTACCGGAACTATTATCCAAATAGGCACCATCCCCACTATTGCTATTCGATGTAACGTGGTGAACTTTGATGTTGCCCGCGCCGCCGGTAGTCACGGTCAGGCCATTGCCTGAACTATTATTAAATTGACTATTTTCCACCGTGACATTGCCGCTGGCGTTGACAGATGAACCCTGTCCACCAGTTGCATTGATATTATCCAGGGTAATGCTATCTGTGGCATTAGCCAAAGCAATGCTATCCACGATAACGTTATTATTCCAGTTCTCAATCGTAATCGGAACACTGAATGTGCTCACGCCAGATAACGCATACGACACACCGGTCGAACCATTCCAACCGCCCTGCAAGGTCAGTTCATAATTGGCCCAAGCACTCAGTGCGCCTGTGCTTCCGTCAAAGGTAGCGTCATTCGTGGAATAAGAAGAAGTGAAGTAGACCGTGCCAGCCGTGGCGGTTTTGATGCCTAGATCAGTAATCACACTGGCGACAGTGGTTTCCGCTGCCGTGCAGCCTGCACCGCCTGGGGTTTGGCCTGTAGGACACCACATAGGGTCGCCGGTTTTGACGATGTCTGCAGCGGCTTGCGTAGCCAGCGGCACAGCAGTGCCCGTGGCATCCAGCGCTACCACTTGTGTGCCAGTCGGAACCTGGGATAATACGGCGGACGTGTCTGTTGCAGAGGGCGCGGCGTCTGTGGATGGGGAGGTGGTAGCCGGTGCGGGCGGGTTGGTGGGCGCAACCGTTGTATCCGTTGATGCAACAGTTGTTGCCGGTACAGTGGTATCACTCGGAGCTACCGAAGTATCTGTTGAGGCAACAGCCGTGGCCGGGGCCGAAGTATCGGCAGGAGCCACGCTGGTGTCCGTCGACGAGACGGTTGTAGCCGGTGCTGAAGTATCCACCGGGGCAGGCGGCTGCGTGGCAGCCGCAACTGGCGCGGATGTATTCGAAGCGGGCGGTGCTTGGGTAACAACAGCCGGTGCCGATGTATTTGCAATGGACGGTGCTTTTGTGGCTGGAGCCGATGTGTCCCCCATGGCAGGTGAAGCAGGTGCTACAGGTGTGCTATCATCGGCGCGCACAATCAATGGATGCGCGGCGCTAAAGACCAGCACCAATAAAACTACTGCTGTCAGAAAATAAAAGCGAAGTCTCTTTTTCATGGCTCTCTCCCAAAAGAACCGATAGTAGTGATAATTAAGACAAAAAATGTCAAATTAGCGCATTATACTTAACTAAAATAGAAAAATCAATCCCCAAAAATGGGATTAGTAATGAAAAGTGTGAGCTTACTAGTTTAGTAGGGATGCCCACTGGGACCGCGCTATGCCCGGAAACGCTTTTCCACCGGGTACACTCGAAGGGGTCGAAATGTTCCAGGTATCTCTAGTTCTGAGAACTCTTTTTCGTTTAGGTAGGAGCTTATTCCAGATAATCATCAAGTATTCATAGATGTGTTATAATACGCTTGATGAGCACCTATAATGCAGCTGAATTTGCAAAGTTAGCCGGAGTGTCGGTCAAGACGCTGCAGCGCTGGGATCGAGAAGGGCGACTCAAAGCGTCCTCTCGAACACCAGGGAATCGGCGACTATACACCCAAGAACAATTGAACAGCCTGCTCCAGGTGAAATTCAAAGGTGAACGAGTCACGATTGCATACGTGCGGGTTTCGAGCCCAGCACAAAAAGGGGACTTGGCCAATCAGAAAATGGCGCTGGAACAGTTCTGTATCGCCAAAGGGTTGGTGGTGGATGAATGGATCAGCGAGATTGGTGGGGGTCTGAACTTCAAGCGGCCCAAGTTCACTGAATGGGTGGACCGGATTTTACGAGGAGAGATTGTTACGCTAGTGATTGCGCATCAAGACCGGCTGGCTCGCTTTGGATATGATTTGTTGGTACATTTGTGTCAGTCACACGATTGTCAAATCGTCGTCTTAAACACAGAGTCGCTCAGTCCAGAACAGGAAATGGTGCAGGACCTCATGACCATTACGCATTGTTTTTCAGCGCGGCTGTCCGGACTGAGAAACTATCGGAAAGCGGTTGCCAAGGCGTTGAAAGATGATCAAGGCGCATAAGATCCGACTGAACCCCACGCCTGAGCAAGAAATCTATTTTCGCAAGGCGGCGGGCACCGTGCGCTTTGTTTTCAATTGGGCCTTGGCGGAATGGAAACGGCAGAAGGCGCTCCACCCGGGGAAGCAGCACGGCGTGCTGGCCCTGAAGAAGGACTTCAATGCCCGGAAGGCCAGCGAATTTCCGTGGGTCTATGAGGTTGCCAAGGATGTGGCCGAAGGAGCATTCATGGATCTAGGGCGGGCCATGAAGAACTATTTCGACAGCCAACATGGCAAGCGCCAGGGGAAAAGGGTCGGTTTCCCCCACTTCAAGTCCCGGAAAAAAGGGCGACCATCGTTTCACCTGAACAATGACAAATTCGATGTGGGCGACCATGCGCTGTACGTCCCCAAGCTGGGCTGGGTGAATATGGCCGAGTTGCTGCGCTTGGAAGGCAAGCGGATGGGCGCCGTGGTGTCCCGGCAGGCGGAGCGTTGGTATGTTTCGATTGCGGTCGAAATGGAACGGCCTGTGCCGCGCCCGTTCTTGAGGGCTACGGTGGGTGCGGACTTGGGAGTCAAGACTCTCGTGGCATTGAGTGATGGAGTGAAGTACGAAAACCAAGTACTGTTGCGCTCGCAGCTCAGCCACCTGGAACGGTTGAACCGCCGGCTGGCTCGCCGCCTAGAGGGCAGTCAACGTTGGCAGAAAGCCCGTTTGCAACTCCAGCGCTTCCATGAGCGGGTGGCCCGCCAACGTCTGGATTATCTGCACAAGACGACGACCGAGATCGCCGCCACTTACCGGGTAATCGGCCTGGAGAACTTAAACGTCTCTGGGATGCTCCGGAACCGCAAGTTGGCCCTCTCCCTGGCGGATGCCTCGTTTGGGGAGATCAGGCGGCAGCTGACCTATAAGAGCCAGTGGCTCGGCGGTCGAGTGGTGCCGATCAGCACCTTCTTCCCCTCCTCGCAGCTGTGTTCGACACCCAGATGCAGCGGACGAAAGTCCGATCTGACCCTGGAGGATCGAGAATGGACCTGCCTGGAATGCGGCGTGACACACGACCGCGATCTCAATGGTTCGAAAAGCGAAACCACTTTGGTGCGCGCAACATCGAGCGCGAGGCATTGCGGATTTTGAGTAGTGAAGAAACCCCGGTAGTGGCTACGTCGGGGTCAATGCTCGTGGACGGGATGTCAGACCGTGTTCTTGCCGCAAGGTGCGGCGGACTACCGCGGCAATCCCGGATGAAGCGAGAACTTCTCAAGCGTTCACTGGTGAACACTTAGAAAGTAGCAGACGGATGACGGTGTTTAGCCAAGTTGCTGTCTAACAAGCGGTGTGTTCTTTTCGTGTTTCAAACGTCCGCCGCAGCTTCCTCAATTGATCACCAACCCTGTTTGCCTGACGAGGGCGGTCAATAAGGCGATTTCCATGGCATTATGTCAGGCAGGGGGACAGGGCAGCGTTGACATTTGACTAGCTTGCCGCGCTTGCCGGAAGCAATTTGACAGACAGCGTGAGTTTATTGAGTTTATATTGAAGTCCAGTGGATACGATGGGTAAATAATGCAAGAAAAAAAACACGGCAAGTTCTGGTCGTTTACTTTTTATTTTCTGTACTTTGCCGGGTCGGTGACGGTTAACAATTATTTTGCGTTGTATTTCCAGCAACAGGGTCTGCCGGGCAGCCAAATCGGCGTGTTGCTGGGATTGGCATCATTGGGCAGCATGATCGCCGGACCCGCGTTGAGCGGACTGGCGGATGCCAGCCAGCGCCATCGTTTGATTCTCTCCATTGGGCTGCTTGGCAACCTGGTCGCCATTTTCCTATTCCCATTTTCTAATTCGTTCTGGTGGTTTTTCCTCCTGATGGCGGTTCAAACCATTTTTGGCGGGCCGATTATCTCCCTGGCGGATAATGCTACACTGACCGCGCTGGGAGATGAGAGGGAGCAGTATGGCCGCCTGCGAAGCGGCGGGACGATCGGCTGGGGAATCTTTGCGCCGGTGGCGGCGCTGGTGGTGGCGCGTTATGGGATGCACTACAACTTTTCGATCTACGCCATCGGGCTATTCCTGGCACTGATCGCCAGTCAGCAGATGCACTTCCACGCACGTAAAGCCGAAGGTTCGTTTTTGGGCAGCCTGCGCCGACTCCTGACGGACCGGAAATGGATGGTGTTCCTGTTTGTCGTCTTCGTCGGGGGCAGCGGCAATGCGATCATCTCGAATTATCTGTTTGTGTATTTGCAAAAGATTGGGACCAACCCGGCTTGGATGGGTTGGGCCATCACCATCTCGACTGCGATGGAGGCGCCGGCGCTGATGATGGGAAGCCGGTTGTTGAGGAAGTTCGGAACGTACGGATTGCTCCTGCTGGGGCTGGGCTGCATGGGAATCCGCTGTGCGCTCTATGCCGCTGTCAGTGTGCCGTGGGAGGCGCTGACCATCCAGCTTTTGCAGTTCGTCACGTTCCCGTTTATTTTGGTGGCCGGCGTTTCGTATGCGGACAAGAATGCACCTCCCGGAATGGGTGCGACGGCTCAGAGTATTTTCAGGAGTGCGTTCTCAGGGGTTGGATACGTGGCGGGAGGTTTCTTCGGTGGCGTCCTGCTGCAATACATCGGCGTGCAGAAGATGTTCCTGACTTTCGGTGCCGTGATTTTCATTGTGGCGGTGATGTATGGGTTGTTGCAACGAGGAGAGGTTGCAACGCAGCCTTGACTTCGACAGGACAATATAAGGGAAAATATGAAGGGTGGTTGGATGACTCGAAGGTTGGATAATCTCACGAGGCTCACCTTCCATCAAAAAAGTGACATTTGACAGCCGCGTTTCGCTTTTCAATTCATATTGAAGTACAGTAAAATTATCACTCAAGAAATCATTTTATGCGGCAGGAAGAACATGACAAAACGAATTGGAATATTGACCAGCGGTGGTGATGCACAGGGCATGAATGCGGCCGTGCGCGCAGTCGTTCGCACGACGCTGGACAGAGGTGCGGAAGCATACGCGATCTATGAAGGCTATCAAGGTCTCGTGGATGGGGGTGAGTACATCCACAAGATGGACTGGAATTCGGTGGGGGGCATCCTTCAGTTGGGTGGCACAGTCATCGGGTCGGCACGCAGTGACGCGTTCCGTACACGGGATGGTCGCAGGCAGGCGGCCAGGAATCTGGTCAAGACAGGCATCGATGGCATGATCGTCATTGGCGGGGATGGCTCGCTTACGGGCGCAAATGTTTTTCGCCAGGAATGGCCGTCCTTGATATCCGAACTCGTACAAATGGGTGAGATCAGCGCAGAGCAAGCCGCCCAGTATCCCAATTTCTCCATCGTGGGGTTGGTGGGTTCCATCGACAATGATTTCTCCGGTACGGATATCACCATCGGAGCCGATTCAGCGCTCCATCGCATCACTGAGGCGGTGGATGCCATCATGAGTACCGCGGCGAGTCACCAGCGTACGTTTGTAGTCAAGGTGATGGGACGCAATTGCGGCTATCTGGCGTTGATGGGCGCCCTCGCTTGTGGAGCAGATTGGGTCTTGATCCCTGAGGCACCCCCGGATGTGGAGAGTTGGCAGGATGTGCTGGCTGAACGCCTCAGAGCCGGACGCAAGGCGGGGCGCCGTGACAGCATTGTGATCATTGCGGAAGGTGCACGCGACAGGAACGGCAATTACATCGGCAGCAGCGACGTGGAACGCGTGCTGGTGGAAAAACTTAAGGAGGATGTCCGCGTTACCGTGCTGGGACACGTCCAACGCGGCGGAAGCCCAAGCGCCTTCGACCGCACGCTGAGCACCTTGATGGGTTATGAAGCGGTCAATACGATCCTGGCGGCGAAGCCCGAGGATGAGCCGGTGGTGATCGGCATCCGCAACAACCGTATGATACGCCTGCCGTTGATGGAAAGCGTCCGCAGGAGCCAGGAGGTGGCCGAGGCGATCCAGGCTAAAGACTACGAACGCGCCATGTCGCTGCGCAGTTCCTCATTCAAGGATGCCTTCAATACCTTCAAGACGATGGTGCGTGCCCTGCCTCATCCGGTTGATCCGGCGAAGAAGCGTTTTCGCATTGCAGTGCTCAATGCAGGTGCACCCGCGCCGGGTATGAATACGGCTGGACGGACCGCCATTCGCTTGGGGCTGGATATGGGACATGTGATGCTGGGAGTCCAAAACGGTTTTGAGGGTTTGATTAAAGGGGATGTGGAAGAAATGAAATGGATGAGCGTGAGCGGCTGGGCCTCACGCGGCGGCTCGGCGTTGGGGACGACGCGCCTGGTTCCGAAAGGAAGTGACCTGTATGCCATGGCCCGCATCATCGAGGATCATCACATCGATGCCCTGCTTATGATCGGAGGCTGGAACGCCTATGAAGCCGCCTTCAACATGTTGACCAACCGTGCGAACTTCCCATCCTTCAATATCCCGATGATCTGCCTGCCGGCCTCCATCAATAACAACCTGCCCGGCTCCGAGTTTAGCATCGGTGCAGACACGGCTCTGAACAGCATTGTGGATGCGGTGGACAAGATCAAGGAATCGGCGGGCGCGACGCGGCGTTGTTTTGTGGTGGAAGTGATGGGACATTATTGCGGCTACCTCGCCTTGATGGGTGGCATGGCGACCGGCGCAGAACGAGTTTACCTCCACGAAGAAGGAATCAAACTGCGCGACCTGCAGGTGGATGTGGAAAAGCTGTTGAGCGGCTTCCAGTCTGGCAAACGGCTTGGCCTGATGATCCGGAACGAGTACGCCAATCGCGTCTATACTACGAATTTCATTTGTTCGTTATTTGAAGAGGAGGGGCAGGATGTTTTTGATGTGCGTCCCGCCATTCTTGGACATTTGCAGCAGGGCGGAGATCCTTCGCCCTTCGACCGCATCCAAGCCGCGCGGCTCTCGAGCCTGTGCCTGGAATACCTGCTTGGTCAATGCGAGAAAAAGGAATATGGGAGCGCCTTCATCGGCATGCAAAACGGACAAATCCAATTTCACAATATGCGCGACTTCGACCGCATGATCGATGCCGAACACCAGCGCCCCAAGGACCAATGGTGGCTGGAGTTGAAAGGCATCGCCAGCCTGCTGGCAAAACAGGCGCCGAAGGCGGAATAGATGGATGCTGGAGAATAGAAAATGGGGAATAGGGAAAACGGAATAGGAGTTGGTTGAGTTGGATGCGGCTAGAATTGCAAGTGCTTGACCGTCACTCCATTGTTGATCAACTCTTTAAGTGAATCAATCCCGCTCGATCCGGGAGTGTCACCGATACCTTTAGTCACATGATTCCTAAACAGGTTGTTCATCTATAGTTCATACTCATCTGCTACCATACATTGATCAGATAGTATGAGTAGAGAAACCCTATCTTTCATCCCGGACAAGCGTGTTGCTCCAGGAACAACGTACTCGGGTGAAGTTCCGGGTCCGAACCCCGGCGGGATGGCTAGATTTCATTCTCACATTTCGAAGGAGCTGAATATAGAACCGTTCACGAACACAAGGCCCGCAGCTTGGGCGTTGCTTGTCATCCCGCATGGCCAAGGTAGTTTCCAAAAATTGGTGGCATTGATGGGCCAGCCAATGTTGCCTTGCTTACAATCCATCACAGCGTGAGCAGTTACAAAAATAATATGTTTAACAAAAGCTCAGTTTCCAGGTATATCTTGGGGTTCATTCTTCTTTTATCTGCCTTTTTAGAGGTGTATTTGTTGTGGCAAAATGGGTATGGAAACAGCTACTATGCTACAGCAGTAAAAAGCATGACGGAAAGCTGGCATAACTTCTTTTTTGTTTCGTTTGACCCTGGGGGATTTATCTCTGTCGATAAGCCACCTTTAGCCCTATGGATACAAACTCTATTCGCCAAAATTTTGGGGTTCTCGGGTTTTGTAATTTTGCTGCCTCAGGCAGTTGCCCAGGTGATTGCTGTCGGACTTATTTATAAACTGGTCAACAAAACATCCGGCAAAGTCGCAGGGCTGATTGCGGCGTTTGTGCTGGCAATCACTCCGATCAATGTTGCCCTGGCCCGGACCAACGAAGTAGACGGCATACTTGTTCTTGTTCTAGTTCTGGCGGCTTGGGCATTTTTAGTTGCCTTGGAAACAAAAAAACTCCGTTATCTTTTGTTATCCTTTGCCATCATCGGGCTTGGATTTAATACCAAGATGCTTGAAGCCTATATAGCGCTTCCCGCTTTCGAACTTGGCTATTTTATAAGTTCGATTGCCCCGTGGCCTAAAAAAATTCGCAATCTGATTCTTGCCAATGTAATTTTACTGGTTGTTTCCCTTTCCTGGATTTCTGTAGTTGATATGACCCCTCCTTCAAACCGACCCTATGTCGGTTCCAGTCAGACGAATTCCGAGTTTAACCTTGCAATTGGCTATAACGGAATTCAGAGAATTACGGGGATGTTTCGAGGTGGAAGACGTACGCTCGAAACGCCTCGTCCGGCGGCTGCTGAAGTGCCTGAAGTGCTGCCACCAAGAAATTTCAATCGCGGCGGATTTGGTTTTAATGGGGGGACACCGGGGCCGTTTCGTCTGTTCAATGGACAGTATGGAAGCCAAATAGGCTGGCTTTTGGCTTTCGCGTTGATTTCCGTTTTGGCCATAGTTTTTACCCGAAGGATACACTTTCCGTTGACAGATAAACAACTGGCTGCAATCTTTTTTGGGGGATGGGTTGCCAGCGGAGTCACTGTATTTAGTGTGGCCGGCACCCTTCACCCTTACTACACGGCAATCATGGGGCCGGCCATCGCGGCCCTAGTTGGAATTGGGGGTGTTTGGTTTTGGGAAGAATATCTAAAGAACACCTGGAGGAAGTGGCTTTTACCTCTCGCTCTGGCTGTATCTGCGATTGTACAGGTAGTAATTCTTTCATATACTCCGTCGTATTCTCATATATTGACCCCGGTCATAGTTTCTGGCTCAGTGGTTGCGGTTCTATTTTTTGTGACTGCAAAAACCAGCAGAATCGGAGTTTTGCAGAAGTATGTATCGGCTGTTTGTCTGGCCTCCTTGTTTGTCCTTACCCTCGTTCCTTCTGTTTGGGCTGTGTATTCCACATTTCATCCCCTGAATACTTCCATGCCAACTGCGGGCCCGAACGAGATAACGTTCAGGCCGGGAGACGAATTTGACCGAAGACCTTTCCCAATCACCCGTTCTCCTCAGGGGGACTTTGAACCTGGTGATTTTGGACGTTTTGACGGAAGTATGCCTGCAACAAATCAAGAACTTATTCAGTATTTGGAAGATCATCAAGGGAGTACGAAATTTTTGGCAGCCACTCTCAATTCAATGACTGCAGGCCCGATCATTTTGGCAACCGGAAAACCCGTAATGGCACTGGGTGGTTTTTCCGGATCCGATGAAGTGCTTACGCTCGCCGAACTTGAGGATGATGTCAAAAATAATGTCGTCAGATATTTTCTTCTTCCTCAAACAGGTTTTGCCAGCCGTTTTGGTGAGGACGATGGTGATCTTCTTTTATCTTTTCCTGGTTTTTCCGGTTCAGAGAGAATAAACGATTTTACGGGTTTTCAAGGGAGAGGCGGATTTAACGGACAGGGCGGTGCAAATTCTGCGCTATCAGAATGGGTAACAAAAACCTGCAAAATCGTACCCGAGATGAATTCTCTTTATGACTGCGTTGGAGAATAAAGATAAAATATCTTTTAAGGTTAATTTCAGCATCATCATATTAACGTCAGTTCGGCATCAAGAATTTTGTGTCATTTTCCTGAAGGACACCGGCACGAAGAATCTCAGATTTCCGAGCAATTTGCAATTCAAGAATTGAGATTCTTCGCTCCCCGCGAAGCATGTCGCTCAGAATGACATAGCGATAATTAGAATATTCCCGGGATGAGGGCTTTGCGTTCGAGCGGATAATCGCTGAATTGTTCGTGATACCAACGATGATGGGATAAGGCACGCGGTGCCAAATTGGCGAAGGTCCAGACCGCGAAGGCCAGCCCTGTCAGGGACCAGGTGGCCAGCGCCCAACCACACCATTCCATGGTCTCACCCAAGTAGTTGGGACAGGAGATATGGCGATAGAGCCCGCCGTGCGGAATCTTGTAACCGGTCTCGCCGGGCTGACGAAGGCCACGCAGGGTATTATCTGCCCAGCGGTTGAGGCTGAACCCGAGAACGAACAGGATTGCGCCCACAATAAAGCGCGGGTCCAGCAGCCAACTTATGGTGTAGCGGGGGACTGCAAAATGAAACAGGTAGCGGCCGTTCAGGTAGGCGTTGCCAAGGTTAAAGATCACCGCCATGAAGATGACCAGGATCGGCATTTTCTTTTTTCCACCACGCAAAAGGAAGGGGTAAATGAATGCGCGGTGGATGTAATGCGCTTCCCACATCAGTAAAAAGATAACGGTTGCAGCGCTGCGCGGTGCATCGCCGATCAGGAACATTATCAACATGCCGATGGCTGAGACCGATTCCATCAGCAGCCAGCCCAACCAGCTGGGCATGCCCGAACCCCAGCCGAGGCGGCTGTGTCGTCCATAAGGGGCGGAGACAAAAAACAGCGTCACGAACGTCCCAGCGGCAACGATGAAGCTGATGAGCAGGGATGATATGGAAGAATACGGATTCGTTCATGAATGGCCTGCCTGTTGTCCTATGAACCAGTCTAGAGTATCTTTCAAGGTCAACTCAAAGGGACGCGGCGTGTAGCCTTGTTCACGCGTCGCATTAGCGTGGCTGATTTGTCGGTTGGAACGCAACGCCTTGAGCATGGCACGCGTGTATAAGGGTTGAGAGCCGTTGAGATCGGCCAGTTTCGCCATGACAGGCTGGGCAAGTCCTGCCAGCCATGCTGGAACAGTGAAGCGTGGGGCGGCTTTGCCGCTGATCTCAGCTGTGAGGCAAGCTACATCCTGCAAGGTATGCCAATGGCCAGATAGAATGTAGCGCGCACCGCTTGGAGCCAAACGTTCGGCTTGCACCGCACCGGCGACCACATCGCGCACATCGACCCAATCATAGCCGCCATGCACTAGAGCCGGGATGCGCCGATTCACAAGCATTTGTAAAGCTTGCCCAAGGTAGGAAGGGCGGAAATCGTAAGGGCCGAGGATGGCGGTGGGAATAATAATGACGGTATCCAGCCCACGCTGCGGAGCCTGACGCGCAATCAGTTCCGCGGCAGCTTTAGAGCGCTCATAGGGCGGGGCATGACCATCGATCAGTAGCGGCCGTGTTTCATCCAAAGGTTGATCGAAAGGTTCCTGCTGATAAGCGTGGATGGAACTGAAGTACACCAGGCGCCGCACGCCGCAGCGCAGGCAGGCCTCCACCGCGTTGCGCGTGCCATTGACATTGACGCGCTCCAGCTCTGCCCAATTGTCCATGCGGATGGAGATGGTGCTGGCCAGGTGATAGACGACCTGTGTGCCGCGGAAGGCCTGCTCAAGTGAAGCCGGGTCGTTGAGGTCGGCGGAGGAGGTTTCCACATCCAGCCCTTCCAATGCGCGGCGGTCGTGATGCACCAGCGCACGCACCGGTCGTCCCTGTGACAGCAATGCGCGCACGAGGTTGCCGCCCACCAGTCCGGATGCTCCTGTCACGACAATCATGCGATGAAGACCTCCTATGTTTCCATCAATACTGTTTGTGCGCTGAAAATTGCCTTCGTCGTCAAAATGCCTTCTTAAATTTTAACAACAACCTTTGATTGATTTTTCAATTCATGCTCCCAAACGCGGACAACTTTCCGTCCCACCTTTCCCGGTTCGCTATTCGAAAACCTCGCTTCGATGAAAATCTAAATATTCTTTGTTTTCAGGGAAAACATTTCGTAATTGAAGATCATCACTGACATCGAAAACTTTGCGTACAAATGGACTTAGTCTCTGCGAAATAATGCCATCGCCATTATTTTTGAAAGTTATATACCCTCTATCAAACAAAAAGTCATAATCAGGAATCAACAGAAGTCCATTGAATGGATTTAGCCTTTCTTGATTGTTGCTGTCTTTCCATGGCTTTATGTGCGATGCTCGCAACAAACTGACGTTTTGTAATCCTGTTACAGAACAACTGCCCCAAAGCTTTATTACATTTCTCCTAAAATTGCCTTGTCCAAGTCTGCTTACTACTATTTGTTCTTGCTCGGTTTTATCCAAAGTTTTATATTCTCCTGCATGTTCACGCACTTCTTTGAAGGCATCAATTTCAGACGAGAGCATTTCTATCCTGAAAACAAACTCGCTGGGAGTATTTTCTCTTAATTGAAAATTGGTCAGCGATATTCTCCCAAAATAAACAAATGGCGAGTGATGTGTATCTCTGTAAAACAAATGAATTTCGTCTAGATTCTTATTCGCTTCAACAACTCTTTTGTCTGAACTGTGTTTTTCTTCGCCTTCCCAGAAAAGCATATTTCCATCAATGTAATCATTGTATTGTGGCAAAGCCTGTTGTTTATCTTTAGTCACGAATAAGACGACATATTTTGTATTGGCAGGCGTGACCACGCCTTTGGACAAAGCATGAAAACTTTGATATCCCCAAAGCTTTGCTAAAAATGGGCGCTCGTAAGTTTGACCGAACTTGAGAGATTGGAAATTCACAGCCACGGATGTTTTTCCTTACAAAGGTGCGAAAGGAGTTGCTAGGGTTTTAACTATAACCACGAAATCTTAATTTCGCCTTCCAGTAGCTTGAATTCTTTGTCACCTGTCACCAACTCTGCCTTCTTTGCTTTTGCCAATGCCGCCGCAAAACAATCGGCATAAGACATCTTGTTTCGCGATTTGAAGCGCGCCGCTTCCTGCGTCAAGGTCCAATCGGCATCCTCGAATTGAATGCGCAAATCGTGCAGAGATTTCACGCTGGCATTGGCATCCTCTTCCGAGACCTCCCGCGCCAGCGTGTACCAAACCTCGCCCACATTGACCACGTTCATATAAATGGGGATTTGTTCTTCGTGCGCAGAGGCTATCAATTCTTCAACCTGTTCCCCCGAAGGCTCGTCTTCAAGGTAGGCAATCACTGCCCAAGTATCCAACACATATGCTTTTGCCTTCCTTGCCATGTCACAACTCCCTTTCCTGTTTCTTGTCGGCCATCAATGCCTTCATCAATCCCTTGCCTTTGTATTTTCCGCGCAGGCTGTGGATGTACTCGCGAGTGACAGGTGTGAGGATGATTTGCTTGGTCACGGCATCCACGTCAATTTGAAGATAAGTTCCATCTTTGATTCCCAATTGCTTGCGAATCTTGGAAGGGATGACGACCTGCCCTTTTGAGGTGACAATAGTTTCCATCACTTACTCTCTTTTCAGAAATCTTTGAGTATTATATCACGACATAAAAAGTAAGTCAACATATGAATGTCTTACATTTTGTAATTCTTAGTAATTTATTCGGCGTTAAGCTGAAACATTTCTTGTATTTGTATCCTTGCATTCCCTCTGATAAAATCTCCATTACCATGTCATCCGATACCCTTGTCATCTGCTCCATGAACAAAGCGGGAGGATAAAAACAGACCTCCGAGATTGGGAAATCTCAGAGGTCGGTATTGCTCTTGTGCTTGTGGCTCGGCTTTCTATATGGCTTGTGCTAGATCTCAAGAGTGGAAATAGCTCCCAGCACTTACAAATTAGCATTGTGTACTTCACCAACGTAAGATGAGATTGCAGCCGTCCGTGTTTGTCACTCGAACATTAACTATGGCTGGCCAGTGGAAGTATCAATGGGAGTATCAGTGGAAATATCAGCGGGAGTAATAGTCGGCGTTGCTGTTGGAGTATCAGTGGGAGTAACGGTCGGCGTAGCAGTCGGAGGGGGCGGGATAATTTCCAACTGCGCAAGCGGAACCCATACGGGATGTGTTGAAATCAAAGGCACGATTGCATCAAAGCCCATCAATGGCAAACCAGCGGACAACGCTCCGTTGTAGGTCATATCACTTTGGTGCTGCAACAAGTAGGGAGGTATCGTAGTCGGGTCAATCTGCAATCCATGGATGGTGCATGGGATGGTCTGAATGACCGCCCACCACTGAGGTACTTGACCTTTACTACCCGCCTTAAGAAAAGCCACACTCGTTACATTGACCGTATTCAATGGGAAAATCACTGTGCGCAAACTATCGCTGGCACGTATGCCATTTGGAATGCTCGTTATATAATTAAAGGTTTTGACAGAGTCCAATTTCAGCATCAGGTTTCCCAACTCGCCTGAAATCGGACACAGATCGAAACTGAGGATAAAGGCTTTGCTTGATTGGTTATACAGCGGAAAATAAGTTGCCGGCAAAAATTTATTCGGGTCCTTCGGGAATGTATAAAGAGACAAATAATCACCAGATAGCGGGCCAACTTCATACAAGCCAAGGGCAGGGCCAATCGCTCCATCGTAAGGATCGAAGCCGGGAACGTATGGCGCAAGCGTTGGAGCGGGAGTTTGCGTTGGAGTGGGCGCTGGCGTGTTTGTTGCCGAGGGCGTAGGCCGCGCTAAAAGGGTTTGCGCGAATAACGGCCTGGCTGGCGTTCCAATCACCCAATAAGACGTTAAGAGTAACACAACGATTGTCATTATTCGTTTCATCGGTTTCTCCATTCATTAATCTGTGGCCGAGGTATTCGAATCCCATAAATTGGAAGCTGATCATCTCTGCAAATCTTATGGTAATGGTCGCCAGATTTGTAATCCGGCTTTGCGAAAGAATAATTGTGCTCTAATCAGGCATAGAAGACTCTATTGGCCACATCCGGCAGGGCCTCAAAGGCCGGCCGTGCAAAATAATATCCCTGGAAGACGCTGATGCCTGCTTCATTCAGCCAATGAAACTCGTCCGCGGTCTCCACGCCCTCGGCAATAATTTCAATGGATAGGTCTTTACAGATCTGCCGTATCCCCGCAAGAATACTCTGTTTGATATGATTATGTTGAATGTTGCTGATGATCGTCCGATCCAGTTTGATGTAGTTGGGCTGGAACTTCACCAGCAGGTTTAGCCCGGAATAACCGGCCCCGAAGTCGTCAATAGCGGTTCTAAATCCGAAATCCTGCAGGATGCGCAGGTATTTGAGCAGGTTCCTTTGGTCGGTTAAGCTTTCTGTTTCAAGCACTTCAAAGATGATGTTTCCCACAGGAATCCCGCTTTGGATAGAGGCCTGGAACGTGCCCGTGATATTCAGATCGACCTCGTACATGCTTTGTGGAGAAATGTTTAGATTTAACCGGTTTTGAATCTTCAAATGACTGGCCAGGTAGATGGCTTTCAGTCGGAATATCTCATCGAATCTCGAAAGATTATGTTTGGGCACCTGGGCAAAGACCGAAGCCGATGGTTCCCCATGCGGACCGCGCACCAGGGCTTCAAAAGAGATGATCTCCCGCCTGCGGACATCCACAATGGGTTGGAATGCAAAACTGAATTCCAAGTCGATATCTCTGAAGTTGTTGAACAGGGCGCTCTTCTTTAGATCCCTATGCCAATTTTCCATAATGCTCTTCCCGGATTCCAAGAGGCTGTAATAATTCCCGCCCATGTTTATCGGCAGGATGTTACGGGAGAATATCCACTACCGTCATTCTCCAATCTACTATCATCGTTCCCATGATAGTTATTCGTAAGCAGATTTGTAACCGTATTGTCTTGGTAATTTGGCTCCCTATTTTTGACCAGTTCGTAGGTCTGCTCTTTGAGCAAGGGAAATTATAAGAGCAGAACTCCGAGATTTTAGAAATCTCAGAGTTCTTATTGTTTTTTCGCAATACCGCATAAGTTACTATTGCCCCGGCCCGCGTAGGCGTTCTTTACCGTATTGAGGTCAAAAACCGCCTCAAAAACGTGGAAACTGGCTTCCATGCTACCAAACCGGGCACTCAAGGAACTGAAACAACGGATCTGGCATTCGTCCGTAGTAAGTTATGCGGTATTGCGTTTTTTCTCCAGCATCTTCCGTAGAAAAGGAATGATGGTTGGCAAATCCTCCTGCACTGTTCGCCAGACTACCTTCGTGTTGACACCAAAATATTCGTGTGTCAACTTGTTTCGCATGGCAGCAATTTCACGCCATTGAATTTCGGGATTAGACTCGCTCGCACACATCGTCAGGGACTTGCCGAGCAGCCTCACCGATAATTTCAAGTGCGCGTACCACTGTGTAGAGAGCTTTATCATCTTTGCAAAAGCCATCGTAATCCAGGTCGCGTATAAAAGTACACGCCTTTTCAGCATTCTCCAGCATATCGCGCAAATAATCCACGTACTCGCGCTTCATACGGGAATTGCCTCGCGTAAAATCTGCTGCCCAATTTTCGGTTTGAGTGAGTCTTTCATCACCAAATCCACTTTGACCTCCAACAGATCAGATAAATAATTTTCAATCGCAATGAAGGTCAACAGACTCGGCGCTTCCTTGAATGTGACCAAAACATCCAGGTCACTATCCTTTTTCTCCTCCGCACGGACATATGATCCAAACACTTCCAGTTTTTCAATGCCATAACGCTCCGCGAGCAATGGAAACTGCTGGTGGAGTATTTCAAGGAATTTCTTCAGGGAACGTTTGCGCGGCACAACCAAATTATACAACACAAAACATCGGGTAAAATTCCTCCATGCCATCCGATACGCTCGTTATCTATTCCATGAATAAGGTGGGACGGATCGTCCCACCTAATAAACAAATCCTGCGCGACATCTCGCTCGGCTTCTATTACGGTGCCAAGATCGGCGTGCTCGGTCTCAACGGCGCGGGCAAGTCTACATTGCTGCGCATCATGGCGGGCGTGGATAAGGATTATGTCGGCGAGATCGCCATGAGCAAAGGTTACACTGTCGGCTTGCTGGAGCAGGAGCCGAAGCTGGATGAAACGAAGACCGTGATCGAAGTTGTGAAAGAAGCGGTTCGGCCCATCGTCGAAATGCTGCAACACTTCGATGAAGTCAACGCCAAATTTGCCGAGCCGGATGCGGACTTCGATGCGCTGGTGGCCGAGCAATCGAAATTGCAGGAACAACTCGATAAGGTGGATGCGTGGAATCTCGACAGCCATCTTGATCTTGCTATGGACGCATTGCGCTGTCCGCCGGCGGATACGCCCATCAAGGTTTGTTCCGGCGGAGAACGGCGCCGCGTCGCACTGACCCGCTTACTGCTCACCGAACCTGATATTCTTTTGCTCGATGAGCCGACCAATCATCTCGATGCTGAATCCGTGGCGTGGCTCGAACATCATCTGCGCGAATATAAAGGCACGGTCATCGCCGTGACGCATGACCGCTACTTTCTCGATAACGTGGCGGGCTGGATTCTCGAATTAGATCGAGGCTACGGGATCCCATGGAAGGGCAATTATTCTTTATGGCTGGCACAAAAGAAAGAAGTGCTGGCGCAGGAAGAGAAGTCGGAGTCCAAGCGACAGAAGACTCTCGAACGCGAATTGGAATGGATCAGCATGTCGCCCAAAGCGCGTCAAGCAAAAGGGAAGGCACGTATCACAGCCTATGAAAAATTATTGAGCCAGGAATTTGAACAATATCGCGGCGAGCAGGAAATTTATATTCCACCCGGTCCGCGGCTGGGTGACATCGTCGTCAATTTGGAACATGTTAATAAATCCTATGGCGATCATTTGTTGATGGATGATTTGAGCGTGAACATTCCGCCCGGTTCCATTCTCGGCATCATCGGTCCGAACGGCGCAGGCAAAACGACCCTGCTGAAGATGATCACTGGCACTGAAAAGCCGGATAGTGGATCGATCAAAATCGGTGAGACCGTGAAGATGGCTTACGCAGATCAACTGCGTCCGCTTGATGGTGAAAAAACGGTCTGGGAAGAAATCTCTGCCGGTGAGGATACGATCACGCTTGGTGCGCGCAAGATGAACTCACGCGCTTACGTGGCTTCATTTAATTTTCTCGGAACCGATCAGCAAAAGCAGATCAAAGTGTTATCGGGTGGCGAACGCAACCGTGTGCATTTAGCCAAGACATTGACCAGCGGCGCAAATGTGATTCTGCTTGATGAGCCCACTAATGATCTCGATGTGAACACGCTGCGGGCGCTGGAAGAAGCGCTTGAAAATTTTGCGGGATGCGCGGTTGTCGTGAGTCACGATCGCTGGTTTCTCGATCGCATCGCCACGCACATCCTTGCTTTTGAAGATGATGGCAGTGTCCATTTCTTTTATGGAAATTGGTCGGAGTATGATGAAGACCACCGCAAGCGATTGGGCAAAGATGCTGAGACTCCGCATCGTTTGAAATATCGCACGCTGAAACGATAGTTGTAATCGGCCATTATAAAGAAAAAAATAAGGCGACCTTTGAAGGTTGCCTTATTTTTCGAGTGATTGTTGTCTATGCTGTTTTTCTAGCGCGGCCAGCCCTTGCGGGCGGGTCCGTATCAGTAACTGCAACTGCGTTCGAGGCTTGCTGTGCAAGAAGCACAGATGAAATGCCTGCATTCTTTCCCAATTGGTAAAAGATGAAAGCCACTGCCGCAAGTGCGGCCAGTAAAACGATCAAGCCGAACAAAGCCAAGAACATGAAACCCATTATTCCAGACGAACCAGATGACCTGAACCTGCCAAATTGGTTATAGCCGCGTCCCATCATCATTGGGCCTCGTCCCATGGTCATCGGGCCGCGCCCAAAGCCAAATCCGCGTCCCATCATGGGACGATTTGGACCGCCAGGGTTAGAGGGAACATTGGGAGTAGTTTGTCCGTTTGGCGCTTTCGGAGCAGGGGTTCCATTAGTCGATTGAGGTACCTGCTGGCTAAATTGGCGGTATCTCTGAGCAAAAGTCGTCATGCGATAGTTTCGCATCATCACAAAGCCGCCGACGAGGGCTGCCACTACAATCAGTACAATCACGATTCCCAGAATCCATTTCCAAACTGTTTTCATTTAGTGATACCTTACCTTTCTTATATGCCTACATTATAGTTTAGTGGTATGAATTTTTGATGAACGTTTTGTGTTTATTTATTGAAAGCGTATTGCCACACCTTCTTGGCCTTTTCCCATCTGATACAATTTATCTGTGTTGAATTACTTTCACAAGGCTCGGGTGAATATCAAAACGAAACCGATTACGTTCTGGAAGTCAGCTGGGTTTCGCTCATGAACGTAAAGACCCGCATTCAGCTCATCGTTGTGACTTTCCTTCGATTCATCCTGAACACTCTGCACAGGATGGCGTATCCCTTTTTATCCATTTTTGCGCGCAGCCTCGGCGTGGATGTAACCACCATCTCTTTTGTGTTGACGGGAAGGAATTTGGCGGGTGCGCTCAGTCCATTCCTTGCACCCCTCGCGGATCAGCGCGGACGCCGGTTCGCCATGCTGGCCGGAGCAGCAACTTTTACGGTCGGCGTAAGCGCGGTGGCAATCCATCCAAGCCTGCTGACATTATCCATTGCATTAATACTGGGCATTCTCAGCAAGGATTTATTTGATCCCGCTACCCAGGCTTATTTCGGTGACCGCGTCGCTTACGAACAACGAGGTACGGCGCTGGCTATCACTGAAATGTCGTGGTCGTTGGCCTTCATTGTTGGCGTACCCCTTGCAGGATTATTGATCGCGCACTATGGCTGGTCGGCACCGTTTCCTGTATTAGCGCTATTGGGCGTCGGAATGTTTGCCGTTGTCTGGTGGATGATCCCTCACACGGACATGCATTATCAGCCGAACAATAATTCAAGTGCCCATTGGCATATGATTCTTGCCTCCATTCCTGCTCTGGCCTGTGCATCGATCGCGTTATGGTCAAGTGTTGCAAATGAAATGGTCAATTTGATCTTCGGCGTCTGGCTGGGAGATTCGTTCGGTTTGCAAATCGCGGCCTTGGCGGGTGCCTCCGCTGTGATTGGCTTGGCCGAACTGAGCGGCGAAGGACTCGTCGCACTGGTCACGGATCGCATTGGAAAACCGCGAGCCGTCGCGTTCGGCTTGGTAGGTAATATTGCAGCCTCCATCCTTTTGCCTTTCATTGGTCATACTGAAATTGGTGCGCTGGTTGGTTTGTTTCTTTTTTACATCTCGTTCGAATATATGATTGTCAGCCAACTGCCGATGATGACGGAAGCCGTTCCGCAAGCACGCGCAACAGCCATGGCTTTGAACTTGATCGGCTTTTCCGTCGGACGCGCTCTTGGCGATCTATTATCCACCTTTATTTATCAACGCTTCGGCTTCCTGACCGTTACAGCGGTTGCGGCGCTGTTCAATATTTTGGCGTTGCTGGCGCTCGCTGAAATGCAAAAGAAACTCGTCATCCTGGCGCATATCGCGGCCTGGTTTGCGCGCTTCGCTCCACATGCGAAAATAAAATCCCGTATAATCGGGGAAACTTTGAATGAGAAGGATTTTGTCATGACACAAACCAAATATACGCGCGGGAAGGGCATGCTCGAACCGGCGCTCGCACACCTTCGAACACAACGTGCCAACCGTCTCATTCCGTCGGACCTTCGGGCGGGCCGCATCCTCGATGTTGGTTGTGGCTCGTTCCCCTATTTTCTTTCGCACACTTCGTTCGAGGAAAAATTCGCAGTGGATCAGTTACCGATGCTGGAGGAGACTGCAACTCGAAATCGTATCGAGTTCTTTACCCTCGATTTGAATAATGAACCCAAACTTCCTTTTGAAGATGAATTTTTTAGTGTGGTGAGTTTTTTGGCCGTAGTGGAACATTTGAATCCCGACAGCATGGCGATCCTTTTCAAGGAAAGCCATCGCGTTCTTAAGCCGGGCGGCATGGTGATTATGACTACTCCCGCAGCCTGGTCGGATGGATTGCTCAAGTTCATGGCGCGTATCAATCTGGTCAGTGCGGAGGAGATCCATGAACATGCCTTTGCTTATACTCTTCCGCTCATCGGTTGGCACTTCGGGCAGGCGGGCTTTAAAATGACAAAGGTCAAGTTCGGTTATTTCGAGTTCATGCTCAATATGTGGGCAACCGCGACAAAATAATCCGCTTCTTTCGCATCTCACACAAAATCATCTTCTTCGATCTTTTCTCTCTGAAGATGCGAATGTTAATAAATGCTGAAGAGGGAACAAGCAAGGTGAACAAAACCATGAGTCAACTTGTTTGTGAAGCCTCCCATCTGGATTGGGTGCCCGGTTTTATCCATCCCGTTTCACGCGTTTTTCTTCGGCCCAAGGCCTTTATTTGGGAATCCAGCAGGGCATCAAAACTTTTCGATTGCCTCAAAAACATTGACGCAAACTTTGAATTTGGTATAATTCGCCTGCTTAATTGCCGACGTAGCTCAATCGGCAGAGCACCCGCCTTGTAAGCGGGCGGTTATGGGTTCGATTCCCATCGTCGGCTCTGCGAGCTAGTCGCAGGATCTTTGAGTCGGTAAGTCCCCACTTTGGGCGGGGGTTCATGCGATAGTAAGATCCTTGATAATGGAATACCTCGGGCGGTTACCCAAGCGGCCAAAGGGGACTGACTGTAAATCAGTTGTCAGATGACTTCGGAGGTTCGAATCCTTCACCGCCCACAAACCGAGATACCTCGGCAGCAAGTCAAGCCCTCATAGCTCAGTCGGTAGAGCACGTTCTTGGTAAGAACGGGGTCATGGGTTCAAATCCCATTGAGGGCTCACTGCTGACATAATGGACATCTGTCAGAAAAGGAGAGTTGAAAAAATGGCGAAGGCGAAATTTGATAGGACGAAGCCGCATCTGAACGTGGGGACGATGGGGCACATTGATCACGGGAAGACGACACTGACGGCGGCGATCACGAAGTACAGCCAGTTTTTGGGGAAGGCGCAGTACCGGGCGTACGATACGATTGACAATGCGCCGGAGGAGAAAGCGCGCGGGATCACGATCAACATCGCGCATGTGGAATACGAGACGGACAAGCGGCATTATGCCCACGTGGACATGCCAGGGCATCGGGACTACATCAAGAACATGATCACGGGTGCGGCGCAGGTGGACGGAGCGATACTGGTGGTGGCGGCGCCGGATGGGCCGATGCCGCAGACGCGGGAGCATGTCCTGTTGGCGCGTCAAGTGGAAGTGCCGAGCATCGTGGTGTACCTGAACAAGGTGGATCAGATGGATGATCCGGAGTTGTTGGAACTGGTGGAAGTGGAACTGCGCGAGTTGTTGACCAGTTATGGATTTCCGGGCGACACGATCCCGATTGTGCGTGGGAGTGCGTTGAAGGCGTTGGAGAGCACGAGCACGGATCCGAATGCGCCGGAATATGCGAGCATCAAGGAATTGTTGCGGGTGATTGATGAGTACATTCCTGAGCCGAAACGGGAAATTGAAAAGCCGTTTATGATGTCGATTGAGGATGTGTTCTCGATCAAGGGACGGGGGACGGTGGTGACGGGACGGGTGGATCGCGGCAAAGCCAAGAAGGGCGATGAAGTTGAGATAATAGGCTTGCGGGAGACGAAGAAGTCGGTGATCACGGGGACGGAGATGTTCCATAAGGAGTTAGACGAAGTGGTGGCGGGGGACAATGCGGGGATACTGCTGCGGGGCATCGAGCGGACGGATGTGGAGCGGGGGCAGGTGCTGGCGAAGCCTGGGAGCATCACGCCGCACAAGAAGTTTTTGGCGCAGGTGTATGTGCTGAAGAAAGAGGAGGGGGGAAGGCACAAGGCGTTCTTCACGGGGTATCGGCCGCAGTTTTATGTTCGGACGATGGATGTAACGGGCAACATTACCCTACCTGAGGGAGTAGAGATGGTGATGCCCGGGGATAACGTCAATTTGACGGTGGAGTTGATTGTGCCGGTGGCGTTGGAGCAGGGTTCGAAGTTCGCCATTCGTGAAGGTGGCTTGACCGTCGGCTCTGGCGTCGTAACTAAAATATTGGAATAAGAAATTTATTTAAGGAAGCAGGTAGTACGAGATGCCTTCTAAAAAGAAAGATGTCCGCCCGGTGATCACGCTTCAATGCAGTGATTGCAAGGAACGGAATTATACGACCGAGAAAAATCGCCGCAACGACCCGAACAGGCTGGAGTTCAAAAAATACTGTCCGCGTTGCAGGAAGCATACGCTTCATCGCGAAACGAAGTAATTGATGTCAAGTATCAGGTAAAATCTAATTGCGTCACTTGATACTTGACATATACCTAGGCCAGTAGCTCAATTGGTAGAGCACTCGTCTCCAAAACGAGCGGTTGTGGGTTCGATTCCTGCCTGGCCTGTATAATAAAAGACGCCCGATCTTGATGAAGGCGTTTTGGCTGTAGAATAAAGGAGAATAACTTGGCTGAGAAAGCAAAAAAACAAAATGCCATCCAGCGTTATTTTAGCGAGACCACAGGCGAATTACGCAAGGTCTCCTGGCCAACGCGGCAGGAAGCTGTTCAGTTGACGATCATCGTGTTGGTGGTTATGGTTTTCATGGGCGCTTTCCTTGGGTTGGTGGATTTGCTCGCTGGCCACGTATTGAATTTGGTTTTAGGCGTTTAAAGAATTTTGGATCGAGGTATTGATGGATGTGCAAGAACCTCTAGAGCAGTTTGAATCTGACCCGCAGGAACCGGCGGACGAGTCACAAGTTCCTACGGTCGATTCAACGCGGCAGGAAGAGACTGCTCAGGAAACGGAATCCATTCAATCGGTCGAGGCAGAAGCGATGGTGGATTTATCCGTAACTGAATCCGAATCTGAAATCGTATCAACTCCTCGACTGGAAGTTGATTCAACGTCACGCGGCGAAGCGCCGACCCAAACCTCCACCGAACCGGCGTGGTATGTGATCCATTGTTATTCAGGATACGAGAATAAGGTTCGTCATAACCTCGAACAGCGCATCGAGACGATGGGAATGAAGGACAGGATTTTCGATGTCGTCATTCCGACGCAGGATGAGATTGAAGTTCGTGATGGAAAACGCCGCACAGTGGAGCGCCACATTTTTCCGGGTTATGTTCTCGTGAATTTAATTCTCTCGGAAGAATCCTGGTATGTGGTGCGGAATACTCCGGGTGTGACAGGTTTTGTCGGCATGGGAAACCAACCCACGCCTTTGCGGCCTGAGGAAGTTTCCCAGATCGTCAAACGGATGGAAGCCGAAGCGCCGACGGTCAAGGTGTCGTTTAAGGTTGGCGAACGCGTCCGCATTGTGGATGGGCCGTTCAATGATTTCCGCGGCACGGTTTCGGAAATTGATATGGAGCGCACGAAGGTGCGCGTGATGGTGTCGTTCTTTGGACGTGAGACGCCGGTCGAACTGGACTTCCTGCAAGTCGAGAAGTCATAATTTGTAAATCACATTGAATCGCAAGGTTCAATGTCGAGTGGGAGGGCGTCCCTTAATCGCCCGCTAAAACCACAAGGAGTATAAAAGAATGGCAAAGAAACTAAAGGCAATCGTTCGTCTCCAGCTTGAAGCTGGAAAGGCCAACCCGGCACCGCCCGTCGGTCCCGCGCTGGCGGGTCATGGAATCAACATCATGGCCTTCTGCAAGGAATATAACGCCCGCACAGCAAATCGTCCGGGCGAGACGCTTCCGGCAGAAATCACCGTTTATACAGACGGTTCGTTCACGTTTGTATTGAAGACTCCGCCTGCCGCGGTGCTTTTGCGAAAAGCCGCGGGCGTGCCGAAAGGTTCGGGCGTGCCGAACAAGGAAAAGATCGGCAAAGTGACGCGCAAGCAGGTGCGTGAAATTGCTGAACTGAAGATGAAGGATTTGAACGCGATCAATATCGAAGGCGCTATGCTGCAAGTTGAAGGTACGGCGCGCTCAATGGGAATCAACGTCGTAGATTAATTTGTGGGAGGGCTGATCGCCCGTTTGCACCACGGAGGATAAAATGCCGAAACAAGGAAAGAAATACAAGGCCGCTTTGGCCAAAGTTGACCTCGATAAGCAATACACACCGCAAGAGGCTGTGGCACTTGCGAAAGAGACTGCCTATACAAAGTTCGATGCGAGCGTGGAAGTTCACATGCGCACTGCGCTTGACCCGCGCCAGGCCGACCAGCAGGTACGCGATGTGGTTGTTCTGCCCAATGGACTCGGAAAAACCGTTCGTGTGCTGGTCTTTGCATCCGGCGAAGGCGCAGTGGCCGCTCGTGCCTCCGGCGCCGATGTCGTTGCAGATGACGACGAAACGTTAAAGAAAATCGAAGGCGGCATGACCGATTTCGATGTCGCGATTGCCACACCCGATATGATGGGCAAGGTCGGCCGTCTCGGACGCGTGTTGGGTCCGCGCGGCTTGATGCCGAATCCTAAAGCCGGAACTGTTGTCCCGCCGCAAGATATCGCACGTGCCATCAAGGAAGCCAAAGCCGGCCGCGTCGAATTCCGTCTCGATAAAACTGCCAACATTCACGTTGTGATTGGCAAAGCATCTTTTGACGCCAAAAAGTTGTATGAAAACTTCGCGGCTCTGATGAATGCGATCAATAAGGCGCGTCCAGCCGGAGCCAAAGGCTTGTATATCAAGCGAGTTGTTGTCAATGCATCGATGGGTCCCGGAATTAAGGTTGATCCAAACCTTGCCCTCACAGCAGAGGTTACCGAGTAGAAATACTTGTATCCTGAATAAGCCACTGCCAGTGACAGCGGGTGTCCTTCATAATTAATTAAGGACTTAATATCCTGCTTAGGCGGAGACTCAAAGCAAATTTCAACCCAGCTGGGTTGTGTCCTTTCCTGGACGTTGCGAAAAGTCTTTGCCTGCAAGTGGCAAAGACTTTTTGATTGAAAGGAGGTGATATTCGTTGGCTATTACTAAACAGCGCAAAGAAGAAGTTCTCGAGACCTATCGAGACTGGATTAAGCGCAGTCAGGCTGTGATCCTGGTAGAGTATACAGGCGCAAAGATGAAGAACATGGATTCCATCCGATCCAAGATACGCGAGACCGGCGGAGAGTTCCATGTGGTCAAGAACACATTGGTTCGCCGCGTCTTCTCGGACAATGGCTGGAATTTGCCCGAAGGTTATTTCGCGCAATCGACGGCTGTTTCATTTGCATTCACGGATCCGGCTGCAACTGCCAAAGCTCTTTCTGACGCGACCAAAGGCATGGAATTTGTTAAGGTTAAAGGCGGCTTCATGGCCGGCCAAGCCTTGAATCCGGCCCAGGTTAAAGTGTTGTCGGAATTGCCGCCCCTGCCTGTTATGCGCGCACAATTGCTCGGCGTTTTGCAGGCTCCGGCTGGCAAGCTGGTCCGCACGATTGCCGAACCCGCACGCTCATTAGCTTCGGTCTTCCGTGCATATTCGGAAAAGGTGCAGGCCGCCGCATAAGTTCGATTTCTATACCTCGGCCCGATGGCCGTGGAGTAACATCAAATAAAAATTATCTTTCTAAAAGAAAGCAAGGAGTTTCTATACAATGGCTGCAAATCTCGATACTTTGGTTGAGGAACTGAGCAAGCTCTCAGTTCTCGAAGCCGCTGAATTGGTCAAGGCCCTCGAAGCGAAGTGGGGCGTTTCCGCCGCTGCTCCGGTCGCGGTTGCCGCGGCCGCTGGTGCCGCCGCATCTGCTGAGCCCGTCGAAGAGAAAACGGAATTCGATGTGATCATCAAGGATGCCGGTGCAAAGAAGATCGACGTCATCAAGGTCATTCGGCAACTAACGAGCCTGGGTCTCGGTGAAGCCAAGACGATGGCTGAGACCGCCGGAGGCAAGGTTCTCTCCGCAGTCGGCAAGGATGCCGCGATGGATGCCAAGAAGAAGCTGGAAGAAGCTGGCGCTTCCATCGAAGTCAAGTAATTCAAGGACAAACGAAAAAGACGACTCGCAAGGGTCGTCTTTTTTATCAAGGCCTTCGCATAGCATGTGCTGAAGATGATTGTACTCTTGTACGAATATAGATGGGGTCTTAAACAGGATATATCTGGCTTGAAAACATGATACGCGATGTTTGAAAAGATAATACGTGATGTTTGAAAACGTGACATGTGAGAGGTTTCAAAACGCCTCACGCGATGGGGCGAAGGGTAATAAGGGGAATTTGTGACGGCCCTTTTTTGATTCCAGGTTTGCGGAGTGTTTTTATCAGGCAATTGTAGTATCTTCTCAATAATCGGGGGTAACTGCCCATTGAGTGTTTAAAATAGCCGCCAAGTATGGCGAAAACATTCGGTTAGCTGTATTTTTGGCAGATGTGGGGGTAGCCATTTTCCGACTTCCCCCATTTATTGAGATGATGCCAACTGTAGGGTGAAAATAGAGAAAATAGTACTTTTTTCCTATTCTTGCCTCTTGACTTGAGGCCCAAAAGCACATATACTGTTTGTATATTGGTCTGACTACCATACCACAGAAAGCCGCTAATGCACGATGAAAATTCAACCGATTGCCCATAAATCTCTCTCGGAAATCGCCGCCGGAAAACTGGTCGCCTCCATTTTGGATGGGAGTTTGGCATCCGGGGCCCAGCTTCCGCCGGAGCGCGAGTTGATGAATCAACTCAAGATCAGCCGCTCGACGCTGCGGGAGGCGCTCAAGACCCTCGAAAAGAACAACCTGATCGAGTCACGTCCGCATGTGGGGTGGTTTGCGCGAGCCGTAAACGAGTCGAACATGGCTCAGGCGAGAGAAATGGCCGGCGCAGCGCAAACCGCTTCGCGTCCGGCAGCGAACGAACCGCCGACTGGGCCACTGCGCATTCCAATTGCGCCCGATAAGCCGATCCATATCCCCAATCTTAAGAAAGACCGCCTCGGGACTTTCGAATTCATTTCGTGGTGGGAACGTGAGAAGGTGAAGAATGCCAAAGTGATGGTGATCGGCGCGGGTGCGCTGGGCAATGAAGTCATCAAGAACCTGTCGCTGATGGGGATCGGCAACTTGTTCATCGTGGACTTCGACAAAGTGGAGGCCGCTAATTTGAGCCGCTCCATATTGTTCCGCGAGGCGGATAATAATCGCAGCAAAGCCGAGATCGCTGCGGCGCGCGCTAAGTCCATCAATCCCGACATTCATGTTCAATATTTGAACGGCGATGTCACCACGCAACTGGGACTTGGAATCTTCCGTCGCATGGATGTCATCATTGGCTGCCTTGATAACCGAGAGGCCCGTTTGGCAGTCAATCGCTTTTGTTATTGGGTCAACAAGCCGTGGGTGGACGGCGCGATCCAGGAATTGCTCGGACTCGGTACGCGTCTTTGTGCCAGGACAGGGAGCTTGTTACGAATGCACTTTGACGGAGCAGGCATTGCGCGATCTGTCCATGCGCTATTCCTGTCCGCTGTTAGCGCGACAAAATATTTTGCTTGGCAAGGTTCCCACCACGCCGACCATTGCTTCGATCATCGGCGGGATGCAGTCGCAGGAAGCGCTCAAACTAATCAACGGAATGCCGGTCGAAGCCGGCAAGGTTGTACATTACAACGGCCTGGTCAATGAGATGCATACCACGGCCTATTCGCCGCGCGATGATTGCGAAAGCCACTGGACGTATGGGGAAATTACCGAACTGCCAGCGCGTGCCGAACGCACCACTTTGGCTGATCTGCTGCGAATCGCGCGCGCGGACCTTGGGCCGGATGCCATGATCGAACTTGACCAGGAACTGATCACTTCCCTCGAATGTCCGAATTGTCATACGGTTGAAAACGTTTTGAGGCCGTTGAGTGAAGTCAGCTTTGAAGCCGGGCATTGTCCAACCTGCGGCGTGCTCCGCGAATCCACATTGACCCATATCGTCTCCGGCGAGGAGAATTTTCTACATCGCACATTGGCCAGTGTAGGAATACCGGCTTTGCACATTGTACGCGCCCACAACGGTGTCCAATATCGCTTCTACGAATTAACGGGTGATCTGCCGGAGGCGCTGCATTTCCGCCACTTCGAGCAGACGCGCATCACCGTGAGTCCGCAATCACAGAACCACGTTCGGATCAAGGAAGAACTGGAATATCCGAGCTCGGGCAGCGTTGTAAAAATCAAAAACCCTTCGGTTAGTTCTGCCCACGGTCACGTTAAATTGCGAGGATGAATTCCGGAATAAGAATGGCAACGCGAACGATGGGCTTCAACTCCGACTCAACTTCTCGACAATGGCATCTGGGCCGAAAGATGACTTTACTGATTCTGTTGGTCATCGCGCTGGCTTTGGTTTTGGTGATCTTGTCTCGTCAAAAAGCCGATTTTCCATTGGTGATATTTAACCTTTTCGCAGATATCAGCATCGGATTGGTTGCGGGACTCGCCACGCGTTTCGTGTTGCAGCAGCGGAACTGGTTTATTCAAGGATTGGTTTCCACCTCTCTTGCAATCATTGGGTTGTTGGTGCTGGGTTTTTTCACTGGAGGAAAAAATGGAGTTTTGCTTTCGCCGGTGGGATCGGTTCCGGCAAATTGGTTGAGCTTACTTAATCTCTCGCTCGAGTTGCCTTTGGGTATCAAGCAAGATCAAATGAATTGGGCTTCCGTGATTTTTCTGATCATTGCAATTGATACTTCCTGGATTGCGATGCGGGCTTGGAATCGACCCACGCCTCGCACAACGGAATCTTCTGCACCAGCACGAAGAGTACGCAGGTCAGCAACTTCTTCACGCACTCAGGCCTTGCCGCAATTGTCTTTCCCAAAGATTCGGTTTCGGAATTCGAATGCAAAACCGAAAGTCCGAAGGAAAAGAACCGAACGCCCTCTCATTTCCACGTCAGTGGCGTCTGGTTCCGTACAACTTGCACGGCCAAAGCACTGGAATCCTTTACATCGCAGACCTCAGATTCAATTGGCTGTTCACGAAGATCATCGCTGTCCGTACTGTCTCGAAGAAGTGAAACGAAATGATCCACGCGGCGTGGTGGAGTGTGAAGTCTGCCATACGCTGCATCACAAAGACTGCTGGGATATCACTGGCGCCTGTCAGGTGCCGCATCTCAATACTTGATTTGGAGGAAACGCCATGCCTGATTTGAACGTGACGATTGTTTTGCCGAGCGGAGGAGCGTGTGCCGCTGAAGTCCCTGACGATGTTTCTGTTCGTGAATTGATGACGGAGTTTACATCGCTGTTGCAGCTGCCGACGGTTGGGCCTGATGGACGACCGATGGCTTATCGTCTCGACAGCAAGGCGCTTGGGCGCGAACTGAAAGAGGACGAAACGCTGGCAGCGGCCGGGATCCCTGAGAACGACCGCTTAATGCTAACTGCGGATATTACCGCTGGCGCCGGTACTAACGTGGTTGCGGAAAGTCCGCGCATGCGCCGGTTGCATGGCGATTACGAATTGATGCAGGAGCTGGCAGCGCGCACCGATATGATCAGTTTTGTGGCTCAATCGCCGCGTCCGAACCTGCCACCCGAGCGATATATTGTCACGTTCAAATGCAAGAGCATAGCAACGGTTGACCGACAGGGCAATCCGCAGTTTAGTGAACACCATCAAGTTGAGATTTACCTGCACAACCAGTATCCCCAGCGCTGGCCGGGCATGAAATGGATGACGCCCATCTGGCATCCCAACATCAATCATATCAATGGCACAGTGTGTATTGATGCTGCCTGGTGGACTGCCAGCCGTTCATTGGATCGTCTTGTCATCATGTTGGGCGAGATGTTGCAATATAAGAATTTTCATGATGACCCGACCAAGCCTCCGTTCCCTTGGGACCCTGAAGCGGCGCGCTGGTCCAGGGAATATCGTAAGACTCATCCCAATGCTTTTCCCGTTGATACGCGTGAGTTGATGCGGCCCGAGCGCGTCAAGCTGGGAGCGGGCAAACAGGATAATAAAAAAGATCAGAAGAAGCCGAGCATCAAGTTTACGGGGCCGGCGTCCGCGAATAAAACGGCAACTTCGTCAAAGGTGGTAAAGCCGAAATCGAAAATCCGAATCAAATAGCTATTCTTCCGCTTTGTGCACAGTGAAGCAAGCAGACCGGTTTTGCAAGTGTAAGTTCGTCCAAATTCAGAAAGGAGATTAACCATGTCAGATGTTCCTGTTACTATCGTTCTCCCCTCGGGAGGTACCCGCAATGCCGAGGTTCCCAATGATGTTCCGGTAAAGGAATTGATCCCGGAGTTAACTACCTCGTTGGAGCTGCCCGTTACGGGTCCGGATGGACGCGCCATGTCCTATCGTTTGGATAGCAAAGCGCTCGGCCGCGAACTGAAAGAGGAAGAAACGCTTTCAGCGGCCGGCATCCCACAGAACGACCGGCTGATGATGACTGCCGATGTAACGGCTGGATAATTAGCCGTCCCTCGCCCGCCTCGTTATGAGCAAGGCGGGTCGAGGGCCAGATATAAATTATATGGCCTCCATACCTCGAATCCGTGTTTTGACGTCCGATATGACTCAGCCAATCACTACTCCACTCCCCGCAAAACGGGCCAGCCGTTGGAACTCACCCTATGATGCGAATAATTTGCATCCTGTTGTAGCAGTGTTTATGACGCAGCCTGCTTACAGCCGCATCTGTGTGCATTCGGTGAGTGATATGAAGAATGAAGTGGGGGGCGTTCTCGTTGGGCAGTGGTGTGTGGATGAGAACCGTGAACAGTTCATTGTGGTTGAACATGCATTGCCGGCGCGTCATACGCGCCAAGGTAGCGTCTATTTGACCTTCACACAGGAGAGTCTCGTTGACATTCACGATCAAATCGACACCAATTACAAGGGCCAGAAAATCGTGGGATGGTATCACACACATCCCAGCATGGGCGTCTTTCTCTCCCATTACGATACGTGGTTGCACAGCAACTTTTTTCCAGAACCCTGGCAGGTAGCGCTTGTAGTCGAACCTGTTTCGGCAACCGGAGGCTTTTTTATCCGTCAGAAAAGTGGCATTTTGGATCCAACCCGTTATTTTGGTTTTCATGAACTGGATGGTAATTATGGTCGCAGTATGGTGCATTGGACCAATCTTTACCAGTTTGAAGAAGAGAAAGGAGATGCTTCCACATGAGTAGGCGAATGCGAACGTATTTCTATGCAGTGCTGGGTGCGATTGGCGGACTGATCGGCTGGCAGGTGAGCAACGTGCTCGGCTTGTCATTTACGGCCAATCTATATATGAGCGAAGCCGTGGTCGGCGCACTGGTCGGGTTGTGCATCGGCCTCTTTATCGGAATTACCGAAGGCTTGATGACACGTAATATCGTCCAGGCTATAAAGGCTGGTGGCTTCAGTGGCTTGTTAGGTTTGGTGGCCGGGGCCATTGGCCTGCCGCTCAGCGAATTCTTGTTTCAAACCGCGGGTGCAGGTTACTTGGGACGCGCGCTGGGCTGGGGCCTATTTGGCTTGCTGATCGGTTTGGCCGAAGGTGTGGTCGGCAAGAGTCAAGTTTGGAAGGGGATGCTAGGCGGATTGATTGGCGGTGCTCTTGGCGGAATTTTGCTCGAAGCGGCTCATGATATGCTCAAAGATCCGTTGACCGGCAAAGCCTCCGGACTGGTATTGCTCGGAGCATCTGTTGGAGCGTTCATCTCTCTAATCGTCGTGCTGTTGTCACGCGCCTGGCTCGAAGTGACTTCAGGCAAACTCAAAGGCACCGAGTTTATTCTCGACAAATTCATTCACGCAGGTGGACCGGCGATTGCCATTGGAAGTTCGGCGTTGAAGGCAGAGATTGTCCTGCCCGATCCCGACATTGCTCCTCAACATGCCATGCTGATGGGCGACGGCAAACAGTTTACGGTCAAAGATATGAGCCTATCGGGTACTTTTATCAATAACAAAAAGATCGAACTTGCCCGGCTTGTCAATGGACAAAAGATTTGCATGGGCAATACCGAGATGGTCTATCACGAAAAGAGGTAAGCATGCGAAAAATTTCCCGCTTCATACTGACCTTTAGCCTGTTGCTTCTGTTGACATTGTGGTTCACGCCCGGAGTTTTTGCTCAAACGCCGACGCCTGCGCCGCAAATCCGCATCACCCAAGTTGACAACTCCAAGTTTCCTCAAGTCACGGTTTACGTTTCTGTGACGGATGCCAATGGTCAGCCGGTGGGCGTTGAACCCAGCGCTATTCAGATTTCTGAAAACGGCCAAGTGATGAAAACAGCCACCAGCGCGACGAATGTCAACGGTCAAACAACAACGGGGCCAGGTCAGTTGACGACTTTGCTGGTGATCGATATCTCTGGCAGCATGGCAACCGCAGACAAACTGACTCAAGCAAAGGCGGCAGCCAAAGCGTACGTGGATCAGATGCGCCCCGGCGATCAAGCTGGAGTGGTTGCCTTCGATACCCACGTCAGTATCGTGCAGGCGATCACAACAGATCACCAGGCCTTGACTGCTGCAATTGACTCGCTTCAATCGGGTACGGATACTGCGATGTTTGACGCACTGCTCAACAGCGAGCAATTGTTGGCCAATGTTAGTGGCCGAAAAGCAATTCTTTTGCTAACAGATGGCATGGACAATCGCAGCAAAACCAATGAAGATGCTGTCATTAAGGCCATTGGTCCAAGTGGGTTGACGATTTCTACAATTGGTTTGGGCAATCCTCAAGACGTCAAGAGTCTACAAGGGATCGACGAGACCAGTTTAAAGTCTCTCGCGCAGCAGGCTGGAGGAATCTATACATACGAGCCCAATCCATCTCAGCTTGCATCCATATTTCAACAATATGGAACTGCTTTGCAGAGTGAATATGCTTTGACTTACATATCACCGTCGACTCTGCGGGATGGTGTGAATCGTAATCTGTCTGTTAGCTTGACCGGCAGCAGCGCTGTGGTTCAATCACAATATAACCCCGGTGGCGTTTTACCTGAAGTGGCAGGCCAGAACTGGATATTGTTTGGCGGCATCCTGCTCGTTTTGCTAATTTTGCTGGCAGTGCCTCTGTTGATTGGTTTGGGAACGCGCTCAATGAATCGTGGAAGCAAAAAAGGCCGGGTACGATTTGCCGGTCAGTCAAGCTCCACACCTCAAAAAGGACACGTGAAGCTTAAATGAAAAAAATCAGGTTCCATTTGGAACCTGATTTTTTTAGAATCCTTTGTTGATTAGGCAGCCATCTCAACTTTTCGAATGACCATCATGACTTTACCTTTGATTTCCAGCGGCTCATCTCGGTTGATGTATATTGGTTTCATCGTTGGGTTGGCAGGTTGAAGGCGATAACGCTCTTTTTCTTTGAAGAAATATTTCAGGGTTGCTTCGTTATCGCGCGGCAGCCATACGGCTACCATCTCGCCATTGCGGGCTTCAGCAGCGCGTTTCATCACAACGATGTCGCCATCATTGATCATGGCATCAATCATGGAATCCCCCTTAACTTCCAAGGCGTAAAGATCGGCGTCTTTTTCCTTGAGGGGCAGGAGATTACGGGCTACATCAACTGCATTGATTTCATTATCGGTTAGATAATTAACACCAGGTTGAAGTTCGGGCAACGGGAGGCCGGCGGCGATTGGTCCGAGGATGGGAATATGTAAAGTGTCAACTGAAGCGCCGGCGCCAGTCACGCGTAAGCCGCGGGAAATTTTCCGATCCCGTTCAATATGGCCGCTCTTCTCGAGTTGATCGAGATAGTAATTAACGACCGATGTCGAAGAAATATCGCAATTCTCACCGATCTCACGGATAGAGGGTGGGTGCTTATATTCGTGTTGATATTCCTGGATGAAATCCAGGATTTTTTGGTGGCGTTCGCCCAATCCTTTGCTTTTCCGAACCATCATCATTTGTGCCTCCTGAGCTAAAGTGACTCCGTGATTGGAATCATAAACCGCTCATTTGTGCTATGAATGATACCTGAACATGCGTTCGATGTCAAGACTTTTATGGATTCCTGTTGATGGCCTTTGTTATCCTGAACTTTGTAATTTCGCGGATTTGGATTGCAGATAATCAATAAAAACAATAAATATTAAATAAAATCAATTATATATTTTATTTTCTTAATAAAATACTTGACAAAATAAATATATTGAATATAATACTCGTAAAACCTAGAAAGATTGAAAATGAAGGAGGCTGTTATGTTTTACCATGACCGACTCAATGATGATTGCGAAATCCACCCACGGAACTATAGCTATCTTAAAGATGAACTTGATATTTTGATTGCGGATGCGAAGGTGAAAAGACAAAGTTTGTACAAAGGTGTTCTAGCGCGCATCGGGGATATTTTGATCTCCATTGGAAATTCGATGAAGGAACGCGATGACAATCTAACTTCCACACCTTTATCTCCATTGACGAGGCAAAGAAATGAAACCATCTTTGAATAAATGTCCTGTCTGCGGAGACAACCTATTGGTTGTCCGTTATCATTGCGATACGTGTGATACGGCTATCGAAGGGCGTTTTGAAAACAGCGCTTTCCCCGGTTTAACCGCCGAGCAGATTGAATTTGTTCAAACGTTTGTACGATGTGAAGGCAAGATCAATCGCATGGAACGGGATGAAAAAAAGTGGGGTTCCTATCCAACCATCCGCAATCGTTTGCATGAGGTCATTCGTGCCATGGGATATGAACCCGGTAAAGATGAATTGCCGGAAGTCAGCGAAGAGAAACGGCATTCCGTTCTCGAAGATTTGGATGCCGGTAAGATTTCAGCAGAAGATGCCATGCGCATGTTGCGCGGCGAGGAGTAAATCATGACCACTCAAACTTTATCTTTGGGATCGAAACCTGAAATTGGGATTACAAATGTCGGTGGTGATTTGATCGTTGAAGGCTGGGAACGTGCCGACCTCGAAGCTCGCAGCGATGATGCGCCTCGTATTGAGCAAGATGGCGATGAAGTTACTTTATCGTGTAGAAGTGACTTAAAGATTTCTCTGCCGCGCAACGCAAACCTGACCATAAGTTATGTCGGCGGCGATTTGAAGGCGGAAAATTTGGATGGCAATGTTGAACTTTCTTTCGTCGGTGGCGATGTGGCGTTGCAAAATATAACTGGCGAAGTTTCGCTCGAAGGTGTAATCGGCGGCGAGACAAAGACGGAAAATGTCCGCAAGATCACGATGGGCATGCAGGGCGGTCATGTTGGGGCGAATGTTTCAGCCAAGGTTCAACGTAAGGTGGATGAAGCGATGCGTCGAGCTGATCGTAAGATTCGCGAAGCTGAACAAAAATTGCGCCAGGCTCATTCTGACCATTTGCAATCCAGAATGCAGGATATTGAACAACTACGAATGCATCATACTGGACAACCTATCCCGCCACGCGATCCATCTTCACGACCCTTCAATTTTGGTTTGAATACTTCGGAAGCCGAAGAGGCGAGCCAACCTGTGTCTGATGAAGAACGCATGGCGATCTTGAAAATGCTGCAGGAAAAGAAAATCACATCCGAGGAAGCGGATAAATTGCTGGCAGCACTTGAAGGAGGCGAGTGATGTCTTCCGAAGAGCGGCAACAGATTCTCAAAATGATTGAAGATGGCAAGATCAGCGCGGATGAAGCCATGAAGTTGATAAAGGCGCTGGACGAATCCTCAGTGGAGATGGAAATCATCGAAGCGGCACCCGCTTCCTCATCCGGACCCGAAGCGGAAACAGATTCAAAGAAACCGAACGCACCTGAATTTGAAGAAGTCGCACGCCGCGCGCGTCGACTTTGGCAAATCCCATTATGGATCGGAGTATTCATCACGGTGCTATCTGCCTATTGGATGTACGCACTGGTCAGTACATCGAGTTATGGATTCTGGTTTTACTTTGCATGGCTTCCACTCATATTGGGAATTTTGATGATCGCACTGTTTGCAAGTTCCCGAGCCTCGCGATGGTTATATGTGAATGTAGAACAAGCGGAGGGAGAATGGCCGCGTAACATCGTACTTGGATTTCCGCTTCCACTTAGATTGGCAAGCTGGTTTCTCCGCAACTTTGGAAACAACATTGAAGGCTTGAGGCAAGCCAATGTGGACGAGATCATTGAAATAATGTCGAAGGGAATATCGGCGAAAGAACCGTTGATTGTAAATGTAGATGAAGCCGAGTACGGCGAACGTGTGCAGGTTTACATTGGATAGGAGGAACAAATGACAAACGCAGAAGAACGTATGAAGATTTTGAAGATGATCGAGGATGGAAAAATCAGCGCGGAGGATGGTGCGAAATTGCTGGCAGCATTGAGTGAGGGACGCCGTTCAGGAATGGCGAATTCATCTCGGTCGGTGGCCGCGGGACACTGGCTCCGCATCCGCGTGACTGACCTCGCGACAGGCCGCTCGAAAGCCGCGGTTCAGATTCCGTTGGGTCTCATCGACGCAGGCTTGAAGATCGGCGCGCATTTTGCGCCCGAAGTGGAAGGCGTGGATATGTCGTCTGTGATGGATGCCTTGCGCTCCGGCGTGACCGGCAAGATCATAGATGTCACCGATGATGAAGACGGCGAACATGTTGAGATTTATGTGGAATAAGTCGCATGATGACCGGATCAATTAAACATAGGATGTGTTGCCACGATGAAATTCTTTAGACGTTACCAAGATTTGGAAATTGAGGGCGCGAAAGCGAAGATGTATGACGAAATGACTCGTCAACATCGCATGGAAGAGATGCAGAGGCAAGCAAATGAAGTAGTCAAGCATATCAAAGACGGGGATTCAGTGCTTGAAATAGCCCCGGGAGCTGGCTATCTTTCAATTGAACTAATCAGGCTAGGGAAATATAAGATCACCGGAATAGATATTAGTAAAGACCTTGTAGAAATTGCCAGCAGAAATGCGCAGGAAGCAAGTGTTGATATTGACTTCCAACAAGGAAATGTTTCTAACATGCCTTTCCATGAGAATGAGTTCAACTTTATTATTTAAAAACTTCAAGGAGCCGCTTAAAGCTTTGGAAGAGATGTATAGAGTGTTAAAACCAGGTGGCACAGCCTTGCTTATGGACTTGAACAGAAAGGCGTCAATGAAGGTGACGAAAACAGTTGCAGAAAGTATGGGGTTAAAAGAAATAATGGCATATATAGCTGGTGCAATCCAAAAGCAAGGTGCTTACACTAGGAATGAATTTGAAACCTTTATCTCACAGACAGGATTTAAAGAATTTGTAATAAGAGATACCAATATAGGATTCTCGATATACTTAAATAAATAATGAGGAGATATAAAATGAAGCCAAACATCACTGCGTTCGTTTGCGATCCGATTACGCGTGATCCACTTGAAATTGAAACTGCCTCTTGACTCGCATGGACGCAAACGGGAATCTCTTGTCAATCGGAAAACCGGAAAGTGTTTTCCGATTCGTGAAGGCATTCCAATTTTTCTCGAGAATGATACCATGACCGGATCGAATAAAAAATATCAGTCCATGTATGACCGCTTCGCTCCGCTCTATGATTTCTCGACCTCGGCTTACTCGCATTGGAAGGGGATGAATGTTGAAACCCGCCTCCGAGAATATCTTGACGAACTTGAAGTCAAAGAGGGCGACCTCGTCCTAGAAGTCTCAGTGGGCACGGGACGTAATCTTCAGTTTTTGCCGCGCGGTGCGCAATATTTTGGTCTGGATATTTCATGGGGGATGTTGAAGCAATGCCAGCGTAATTCGAGAAAATGGAATCTCAATCTCTCACTCTTTATGGGAAACGCTGAATGTTTGCCGTTCAAAAATGAAACGTTTGATGTGGTATTTCACTTCGGTGGAATTAACTTTTTCAATGATCGGGCGGCGGCGATTCGTGAAATGATCCGCGTGGCGAAACCGGGAACCAAGTTTGTCATTGGCGATGAAAATGAAGAGCTGGCGCAACGATATGAAAACATTCCGGCCATGGATGGGTGGTATGGCAACCGCTCACAAGCCATCACTGCACCGATTGATCTCCTGCCACCGGAAATGCAGGACGTTCACGTCAGAGATATTTCTGGGGGGGATTTGTATTGTTTGTCGTTTCGGAAACCGCGCTAGCAGAATAAGAATCAATTGGATTGTCTTGGAAAATTAATGAATAAGTCAAACCCTCAATCCGTAATAGCCAGCCCATGGTTTTTCTTTATTGTAACGCTTGCCTGGAGTTGGTTTTTTTGGATACCGGCTGCAGTTTTAGGGATAAGCGTTCAAACAAGACCGGGCGCAATCCTAGGACTCCTCGGCTTACTCGGCCCGATGTTGAGCGGCATTATCTTGACCTATCTCACGCAAGATAAAGAAGGTCAACGCGACTATTGGACGCGTATCATTGATCTGAAACGAATCACAGCGAAATGGTATTTGTTCATTTTCCTTTTTGTTCCTGTGCTGATGACGGTCACTGCAATCCTTGATTTATTTTCAGATGGAAGCCTTGCTCCATTCGAGAAAGCTTTCGCTCCGTTCGTGACGCAACCTTTATCCATCATTCCTTTTATGCTGAGCATCTTCTTCATCGGCCCTTTCCCCGAGGAGTTAGGCTGGCGCGGTTACGTTTTGGATCGTTTGCAGACGAAATGGAATGCATTAACTTCGAGTCTAATTCTCGGCGTGATATGGGCGTTATGGCATTTACCCTTGTTCTTCATCAAGGATACGTATCAATATAACCAAGGCGCATGGTCGGAATGGTTTTGGCTGTTCATGATCGGTATTCCTCCTCTTGCAGTTGTGTTCACTTGGATTTTCAACAATACTCGCCGCAGTACGCTTGCAATCATCCTCTTTCACTTTATGATTGTCTTTATCGATGAACTTCTTAATTTGACCATGCGAACGGATCTCTATTCGACTCTGTTATGGGTCATTGTAGCCATGGCTGTGACTATGCTGTGGGAAACAAAAACGCGGGTAAAGCAGGGGCAACGAGTTTAATATTGTAGCCATAGATAGGTGCGTGTTCGATTTATAGGTGAATCTTCTGAAAGCGTATAAACAGAATGGAAGTAAAATAAACAGAGTCCGAAGTCGAAAGATTTCGGACTCCTTTATGTTATGAGGTGAGAATGCAAACACAAGAAAAGCCGCGTCTAAGCGGGATGATCGGGTTTACCGTCGTCTGGATCGGGCAGATCGTCTCGGTGCTTGCCAGCGGCATGACATCCTTCGCTATGACGATTTATATGTATCAGCAGACTCATTCCGCCACGGCAATGGGATTCGTGCAGGTGGCTTATATCACGCCGTTCCTGATCATGTCGCCGATTGCAGGCGTGATGGTGGATCGCTATAACCGCAAGCTGATGATGATGGTCAGCGATATTGCCGGTGGAATCGCCACACTGTCGCTGTTCATCTTATTTGCCACAGGCCATTTGCAATATTGGCATATTTATATTGCTGTCGCGGTTTCGGGCATCGGCACGACCTTTCAATGGCCGGCCTATCCGCCGCGATCAGCACGATGGTTTCCAAAGAGCAGTATGGACGCGCCAACGGCATGATGTCACTGATCGAGGCGGGACCCGGCGTGCTCTCACCGTTCTTGGCGGGCGCGCTGATCCCGATCATCCAGATTGGCGGAATCCTCTTGATCAACTCGATCACATTTTGGACAGCCATCTTTGCGCTGGCTTTAGTATTTGTTCCTCAACCGCCGCGTACTTCGGAAGGTGATCAATCCAAAGGTGGTTTCTGGAAGGAAGCCGCGTTCGGCTTCAAATATATTTTTGCGCGTCCCAGCTTGCTTGGCTTGCAGATCGTTTTTTTCTTTGGCAATCTATTTGCGGGAATCGGTATGACCGTTCTGGCACCCATGCTCCTGGCACGTACAAGTCAAAACACAATCATCCTCGGCTCAGTAGAATCCGCGGCTTCCATTGGCATGGTCGTCGGCGGCATTGCGATGAGTGCTTGGGGCGGATTCAAAAAACGAACGCATGGTGTTTTGTTTGGTTGGATTGCCACTGGAGTGCTCGGCAATATTATTTTCAGCTTGGGACATAGCCTGCCCATTTGGGTTCCTGCCGTCTTATTAAGCGGGCTTTTCAGTCCGCTTGTGAATGGATCAAATCAAGCCATTTGGCAGGCGAAGGTTGCGCCGGATTTACAGGGACGCGTCTTTTCGGCTCGACGTTTGATCGCGTGGCTTTCGAATCCGATCTCGCCGATCATCGGCGGAACGTTATCGGACTTTGTGCTCGAGCCTGTGATGAAAAATCAAACGAGCGGATTTTCTCGTTTCTTCGCGCCCGTCTTCGGGTCCGGGCCCGGAAGCGGCATGTCACTCTTGATCTTTATCTGCGGTCTCGGCATTCTGCTGGTCGGCAGTGCAGGATATTTCGTACCCGCCATCCGCAATGCGGAAGCGATTCTTCCGGATCACGACGTAACGCCAGCGGCGCAAGTTGCGTCCACCGATTAATTTTGCGACATAGGATTTAAAAAAAGTCTCCTGCATTTGCAGGAGACTTTTTTTGTTCACGGTTTATTGGCTGTGATTTTCGCGCTGAAGACCGTCTTTGAAATTTTCTCACGCGAAAAAGATTTTAAATCAACGGATCTGCCCAAGTCGCTAATGGCTTCATCGATGATGGCGTCATCGAAGTAGGTGGGCGCGACGGAAATATTTACGAGTCCGGCGGATCCCATTGCGGCTTGATAATCCTTTACATCCAATGCGCCTGCGATGCAGCCAGCCCAGACGCTCATGCTTTTCTTGATCGCTTCTGGCAATGGCCCATCGGTGACGATATCAGATGCCGCCAGTTTCCCGCCGGGTTTGAGCACGCGGAAGGCTTCACCGAAAACTTTGGCTTTATCGGGTGAAAGGTTGATGACACAATTCGAGATGATGACATCGACGCTATTCGCATCCACGGGCAAATCTTCGAGATAGCCCTGGCGGAATTCCACGTTGGTGATGTTCAAACGTTGGGCACTGGCGCGGGCACGCTCGATCATTTCGGGAGTCATATCCACGCCGATTGCTTTTCCCGTCGCGCCGACTTTTTGGGCGGCGAAGAAACAATCGAGTCCCGCGCCGGAGCCAAGATCGAGCACGGTTTGACCGGGCTGCAAACTCGCAAGCGTGATCGGGTCGCCACAACCATAACTGGTGGATGAAATATCGGCGGGCAGGGTGCTTAGCAAATCAGCCGGGTAGAGACTGCCTTGAGGACTGCAACACGCGTCGGAACTGCAACAGGAAGCGGAGTTCTTGATTCGTTCCGCATAATGCTCGCGAACACTCTCGTGGATGGTATCGGGATTTTGGGTCATACTGGTCTCCTTATATAGATGATTGTCTATGTATTTGGGCAAAAAGAATGGACGCATCCTGAGGATAAGCGTCCGCTCTTCTTAGCTTGAAAGGGTTTTGACGAGTTTCTCGGTGGTCTTGGTCTCGGGTGCAAACTTGATCATTAACTGTCCGCAACAGGTTACGACGCGATCCTGATTCAACGAATAAAAAGTTTGCTTGCCTTCCTCGCGCACATTGACCAGTCCTGCCTCGCGCAGAATGGCAAGATGATGTGAGACGGTGGGCTGTGTGACGTGCGTCTTCTCGACGATTTCGTTGACCGAGAGCGAGGTGCAGCAACACAGACTCATGATCTTCTGACGAGTCTCGTCGGCGATGGCTTTGGCGAACAGCACGGCATCTACAACAGTCATATCGATAACCTTCGATGTGTATTATATAGATAGTTGTCTATTTGTCAAGAGGTAAAATGCGATGGATTCGATGGCTACCTCAAACCATCCATCACTTCCACGGGCACTACTGCCGCGCCGACAACGCTCGGTCCGGTATGAACGCCGAGCACCGGTGAGATGCGCATCACTTCAAGTTTTGCAATGTTCAATCTTTCCTTGAGCTCATTCGATAGTTCTTCGGCTTGATCCGCAAAGCGTCCGTGTAAAACCGTGACCCATAACGGTGCATTGGCATATTTATTTGCTAGATGCTCCGCGATCGCCGACATGCCTTTGCCAATCGTGCGCGCATTGGTGACGGTGCTGTATTTTCCATCGGTATCGACTCGGATCACTGGCTTGAGATGAAGCAACGCGCCAGCCATCGCTTTGACTCGTCCGATGCGTCCGCCGCGCGCCAGATAATCCAGCGTATCGAGCGTGTAAATCACTTCGGTCTTCTCACGGATTTTCGCCAGCCGCTCTTGAATCGCTTGCATCGTCCAATTGGCTTTTGCAGCGAGCGCAGCAGTGATGACTTGAAAGCGTTCCCCACCTGATAAAGTGAGTGTATCCCACAAACCAACGTTTGCGTCGTGCCTGACTTCTTCGATGCCGGCGCGTGCGGCGTTGATCGTTCCGCTCAAGCCGGATGAAATGTGAATCGAAAAAATATTATTATCCAACTTCGCGACCTTGCGATAGATTTCTGCGAAGATTCCGCTGGACGCCATGGCTGTGGTCGGAATGTTCGGTTGCATCGCTTCGAGCCGGTCGTAGAAAGCGTCTGCTGAAATATCCATCGAGCTGACTTCGCCCTCCGGAAATTGAATGTAAAGCGGAGCTTGCTGAATGTCCAAGTCTTTCAATTCTTCGGCCGACAAGTCCGCGGCACAATCGGTAACGATTTTCATTTCATTCTCCTTTAGTTATTGACAAGCAAGTGACGATTTTCAAAAAACCATTTCACAGTATCAGTAATGGTTTCATACACCGTGCGCGGGTGATAGCCCAATTCGCGCGTCGCCTTGTCATGACTAATGTTGCAATTGCTTTGCAGGACTTCCAATGAATACGGTGTAAAGCGCGGCGTGGATTTTGATTTGCGGTAATACCATGGCGTGAACCGCGCCGCGAACTCTGCCAGATCAAACGGTACTTTCATTTGGAAGAAATGTTTTCCTGTAATTTCGCGCACGGTTTCGAGCAGATATCGCACCGAAATTTTTTGTCCGGATAAGATATAACTTTCGCCGCGCTTGCCTTTGTCAAACGCCGCGATCATTCCGCTGACCACATCGCGCACATCTACAAAGTTATAGGCACCGTCTACGTAAAGAGTTGGTTTGGCAAACGCCGCATCGTGGATGACCGAGCCCATCATCGAGCCGCGGAAATCATAGGGGCCGATGACTCCGGTTGGGCAAACGATGACCGCCTCCAGTCCAGCCTGAGCCGCTTGCTGAACTTCGAGTGTCGCCTCCGCTTTGGAACGATCATATTCGCCGTACGGATTATTTAAATCATATGGCAGCCTTTCATCAATCACGCCACCTTCCACGCGCTGAATGGCATGAATCGAACTCGTGTACACGATCTTCTTCACGTGAGCTTCTTTTGCCACCCGCATCACGTTGCGCGTACCTTCGACATTGACTTTACGGACGAAAGGATTTTCTCCAGGCATGATCGAAATGATCCCGGCGAGATGAAAGACGCCGCGCACGCCTTGAAACGCTTTGAATAGGGAAGTGGTATCGAGCACATCGCCTTCCATCGCTTCAACATTCAGGCCTTGAAGCGGGGCGCGGCTTTCTCCGGGCAGAATCAGCACCCGGACTTTTTCGCCGCGTTCGAGCAATTTGCGGACGAGGACATTTCCAATATGTCCCGTTGCGCCAGTAACCAAAATCATTCTACTTGCCTCATTTCTTTATCAAACTATTCACTAACAAGGTCGTGCTGTCTCTCGCTACTTTTTCCCATTTTGCGCCCTTGGGATCGAGCAGACTTTGCAACAACAATCCCATCGCTGTCGAGACGATCAAGCGTGATACGATTTGTGGGTCCACATCTACGAATGAACCTTCATCCACGCCCTTCTTGATCAGCGATGTAAAATACTTATGATAGCGGCGATACGGCGCGATGCTGGCCTGCCAGATCTTCTTGTCACGGCTGGCTTGCAACCAGAACTCCATGAACATTGGCAAATGATTCCCTGCCGTTTCAAAAATATATGGAAAGGCTTCCGTCATTTGCATGAAGGTTTCAGGTGCGGTCTTATCTTTGGATGCTTCGATGGCGGTGTCAATTGTTTTCAGCCAGCCGTCGAGCAATGCCAGGAAAAGCGCCTGCTTGCTTTCAAAATGGTGATAGAACGCGCCCTTACTGATTTCTGCTTCCGCGCAAATATCATCCACGCTTGCGGCATTGAAGCCGCGATCGGAGAATAACTTGACAGAGGCTTCCATGATTTCGAGCGCGTGTTTCTTCGCTTCGTTGTTGCATTTCATCTCTTCTCCTCTCCTGTCAGGAGAGGGTTGGGGTGGGGTTGAAAAAACCGACCAGTCGGTATCTTTTTACACCGCTTTATTTGTGCTGTCAATGGGTAAGAACTGACAATCTTATTAGAAAAAATGGACGGGCAAGCTATTCTATAATCACCACATTCACTCCTGTGATTCGTTTCATCATTTCCCCAAGGCGGAATTTACAATTTGTTTATTGCATGCTACACTTCCATCAGCCGTTTTGCAGAATTACACCTTGCGTGAAATCATCGCGTGTCAAAAAAGTGGAGAACCATGAGCAAAATATTTCGCACTCTGATCACTTTCATTACATGCCTTCTAATAGGTGGCTGTTCATCGTTTCCCGCTATATTTCAGAACGGACCATTCTCCAATTTGCAAGGGATTCATAAGATTCAGCATATTGTCATCATCATGCAGGAGAATCGTTCGTTCGACTCGTATTTTGGAACTTATCCCGGCGCAGACGGTCTGCCGCGCGCCAATGGACAATTCGCGGTCTGTTTGAACGATCCGAAGGCTGGAAAGTGCATTTATCCATTCCACGATCCTTCCGATAAGAATTATGCCGGGCCGCATGATGCGGCTAATTTCACTGCGGATGTGGACGGCGGCAAGATGGACGGTTTTATAGCACAAGCGGAGAGTAGTCCGACGGGTTGCAAGGATGCGGACGATCCATCTTGTGGCGGCGGTAGTAGTGGTGGCGGTGGCAATACGGACGTGATGGGCTGGCACGATGCGCGTGAGATTCCCAATTATTGGAAGTATGCGCAAAACTTTGTTTTGCAGGATCACTTGTTTGAACCGAATGCATCATGGAGTTTGCCAGCGCATCTCTTCATGGTTTCCGAATGGTCGGCGAAATGCAGCAAAGCAGGCGATCCGATGAGCTGTGTCAATGCTTTGCAAGACCCTGCTTTCCCTCCGGACTTTAGTGTGGGAGGAAAACCTCCGAGCGGCATATCGCCTGACTATGCTTGGACCGATTTGACGTATTTACTTTTCAAGCAGCACGTCACTTGGAAATACTATATCGCAACCGGTTCCGAGCCTGATTGTGAGGATGATCAGGCTGAGTGTGCTCCTGTTCATCAGGATGCGAATACACCCGGAATTTGGAATCCGTTGCCCTACTTTGACACTGTCAAGGAGGATGGACAGCTTAATAACGTCACGAGCACGACGAATTTTTTCAAAGATGCCAAAGCGGGAACTTTACCGAATGTCAGCTGGATCACGCCGAACGATGCTGAAAGCGAACATCCACCTGCGTTGATTAGTGTTGGACAGAACTATGTCACGCGTCTGATTGATGCATTGATGCAAAGTCCGGATTGGGACAGCACGGCCATTTTCCTCTCATGGGATGACTGGGGCGGCTTCTATGATCACGTGGTTCCGCCAACAGTCGATGAGAATGGTTACGGCTTGCGCGTGCCGGGTATTGTTATCAGCCCGTATGCCAAACAGGGCTATATTGATCATCAAATCCTGAGCCACGATGCGTATGTCAAGTTTATCGAGGATGATTTTCTGGATAGTCAACGCATAGACCCGACGACCGATGGTCGTCCTGACCCGCGTCCTGATGTGCGCGAGGATGCCAGCATTCTGGGCAACTTAAGCCTCGACTTTGATTTCAATCAATCGCCGCGGCCGCCTTTGATTTTGGATAATCATCCTCAACCGGGACCGGCATCCATTCCGGGTTCTTAGGAAATTTTTCTTCCGTCTAATCCGCAACCGGGGCGGTGGTGCTGCGTCCCTGTCCCTCGCCGAGGCGCAGAAGGATCACACTGGCAAGGACCAGCAAGCTCCCGACAAGTTGGATGAAGGTCAGCTGCTCATGCAAAAGGAAGTATGCCCAGATTGCGGTAAGGGCCGGTTCGAGCGCGGCGATTAGATTTGCGACAGTGGCAGGCAGGTAGCTAAGAGTCACCAAATAAAGCCCAAAGCCCCCGATCGTTGGCCCAACTCCGAGAAAGAATAAAATCGCCCACCCGCTGAAAGATGTTCCGAGCCATAGGAAATTCGAGAAGGGGCTTTGTCCGCCCAACGTATTCATCGCCAGGTTGAATAGAAAAAGAAAGGCAATCGCATTACCGAAACTGTATAGCATGGTTGTCCACGGGTCAATGGATTTGTTTGCCGCAGTCTTGCCTACCAAGCTGTAGCAGGCATAAAGTAATCCGGTGAGCAAGCCGAATAAAATTCCAAGGGGATTGATCTTCCACGCGGAAGGGTCTGCTGCGCCTGAGACCAGTGTTGTGCCAAGCAGACTCAGAAGGATGGAAATCAGTTTAACTCGATTGATCTCTTCCTTAAAAAACAAGTGGGACAGGATAGCTGTGATGGCAGGCGAGCTGTAGGCTAATACCGTCGCGACCGCGGCGCCGTTGAATTGAACCGAGAACGTCCACATGGAATTGAACAGCGCTAGCGTGAGACCATATAAAATGAAAAATTTCCAATGTGATCCGCCTAATCGAAAACGCGCGCGGCTGAATAATATAAACACAACAATCAATCCAAATAAAACGAAGCAATCGCGCCAAAAAGCCAGCACCAACGAAGGCAGGTGATAGGTTGTACTTAGATAACTGATGAGAATACCAGTGGTCGATAACAAAACCGTCGCGCTAACGCCGATCAAATATCCCCGCGAAGAATTCTTCGATGGTTGTTGCACAAAACCTCCTCAAAATAAAAGCCCTGCATCGCAGGGCTTTGGATTTGGTGCCCCATCGTGAATCTGTTCCGAACTACACCCTTCCCTGGTATCAGGGGAAAATACGGATTCTACGGCACCAGTTCCTCAATCCAATGCACCCAGCTTAGGTGCGCATCTTGGAGTGCATTGAACAAGCGCTTATCGGCAGTCCAGAAATGGCACTCCATAGCTTGGGCCAGTACTAGGTAGTAACTATCATAAGCCGAAGCGCGCTTGAGCCGCAGAGTCCATTTAAAGGCAGCGCGGTTTTGTTCGGCATCTGAGATAAATAGGCGCACTCCCAAGGAATCTAGTTTTTCAAGTGCCTGGCGTGCCTCCTTCTCGTTGATCTCCCCAAAATGGACGGCCTTGGCGATGACGGAAGTGGTTTCGTATGCCCAAAGCGCCGGCGCAGCCGGCTGCACATCCGCAAAGGTTTGTACCAACATCAGGCAGTGCGCCTGCAGAGGGTTGGGCAGAATACCTTTTATAGCAGCGCTGGCATCGATCACCACCAAGTCGTTGGTCACAGAGACTCCAAGTCACTGCGAGATGCTTTCAGGATAACATCCACATCAACCGGCTTACCGCGACGTTTCTCAATCCTGCCAGAAAGTGCCCGGGTCTCTACCAGCCATTTCTTGATATCCGCCGCGCGGCCTTCGCTCTTGAGCAGCCACTCGTAATCCTGCATGCTGACCAGCGCGGCCTTGGGCTTGCCGCGGGAAGTGAGGATGATTCGTTCGCCGGCATAGGCGACGCGGTTGACCAGTTCGGAGATGTCGCGCTTGATTTGACCAATACTAACTTGGGCGTTCATAAAGTCGCTCCTTTATTGTAATATCCTGATATTGCAATTATAGCCTGATTGATTTAAAAAATCAATCGATAGCTCCCCCAGCTTTCCCCTCTGCTCAAAACGCAAACCAGCCAAGAATTCCTCAATATCAACGGAATCTGACTGGTTTGCGTTTCTAGTGCCCCATCGTGAATCTGCTCCGAACTACACCCTTCCCTGAAATCAGGGGAAAATCCGGACCACTAGCATTATTTTTCAGAATGTAATTGAAGCAGAAGGATTCGTCAAGGAATGCCAATGTTACCTATTTAGGCAATGCCAAGCGACGCAATCGTCGCTTGATCGCTGGTTCGAGTGAGAGCTTTGCTTCAGCGACAGTGAGAAACGATAGTGCTTGAAGTTTTGGTGGGACCTCCGGCCAAGTCCAACCTTACTCCCCTTTCCCCGACTTTGGTAAAGCTATGGTTAGCCATCGATGGTTTTCTCAAGAAAGCTTGACGGATTTCCATCTTTATGTTGCCATAGCATAAATTACTCTTGAAGCCGCAAAATCTAGGAACTTCGGATGGATTCTTTGGCCTGAAAATCGGTTCTTGAGAAAACCATGGTTAGCCATCCACATGACCTTGAGAAACGATAAGGATCGTGCTATAATAGACATGTACATATGTACCAATGGTGAATGAATGGAAATCACGGTTGATGCATCCGTGTTAATTGCGGTTATTGTCGATGAGACAGAAAAGCCAACGTTAGTTGAGATGACACGCGAGGCAGATTTGATTGCGCCCGCCTCAGTTCATTGGGAAATCGGAAACGCTTTCTCTGTAATGTTCAAGCGTCAACGCGTGACAATGAAGCAAGCACAACAGGCGATCGAAATTTATCGGCAAATTCCACTGCGATTTGTGGATGTTGAGTTGTCAGAAGCTCTGGAACTGGCCGCGGAACTGAATATCTATGCTTATGATGCCTATCTTCTTCATTGTTCGGCCAAGTATCGAGCGCCTTTGCTTACTTTGGATAAGCAATTAGCTCGGTTGGCCAAGCAGAAGGGAATGAGTATTTTGGAGGTAACATGAACACATATACATTTACCGAAGCACGCGAAAAACTTGCTTCTTTGCTCGACCAAGCCGCGCGGGAAGGTGAGGTTCGGATCAAACGGCGTGACGGCCAAGTGTTTGTCATCAGGCTTTACCAGAGAGTTGATTCTGCATTGAACGTTAAGGGCTTGAAACTAAATTTGACACGCAAAGAGATTCTTGAAAGCATTCGAGAAGGGCGCAGATCATTTTGAATTGGTGATCACCGCGCCGCAGCGCCGAGGGTGGGCGTCAGTTCTTTGCGGACGCCGCAGGTCGATGATTTGCTTGTGGAATCCAAGGAGTTTTTTGCCAAGCGATTGATAGATCTGCCAGCTTTCCCCTCTGCTCAAAACGCAAACCAGCCAAGAATTCGCCGATCGTAGTGGAATCTTGACTGGTTTTGGTTTGTAGTGCCCCCATGGAGATTCGAACTCCAGTCTTAACCTTGAAAGGGTTGCGTCCTAGGCCTCTAGACGATGGGGGCTTGATGCACCACTGGGTCTTGTCAGCGGTGTGGTATGTAACGGCACGAAGCCGCCCATATCAAAGCGGGCGGATTGTATCATCGCCTCGCACGCGGGTCAAGCGGTGTGTTTTAGCTTTCGGTCTTTACCCGCTGATTGAGTAATGCAATCAGGTCAATTTGTTTGCGGTTGATCAACATGCCCGCCGTTTCTACGCGCAGGTTGGGAAGCAGGATAGCCGTCAACGTCGCGTTGAAAATGGGAACAAAGTCGCGCGTGCCTTCCGATATCAGCGTGGTGAAATCAAATCGTCCGGGCAATTCCATCGTGCCTTCGATCTCGAACACCTGCGTTGTGATGCGGGCGGGGTATTCGACGATGCTGGTATAGCCGCCGCGCACCAAGGCCTGCGGACCGAGGTCTTCGCGGCGCGCCATGCAGACGGCATAGACATGCTCCTTCATCATGCGCACCAATTCAAAATGATCCACTAGTTTGGTGGGCATATGCAGACGCGCCAGGCGCGCGTCGTGCACTTCCATGGAGGAATGGGTGCTGTCGTTCAACATGCCCATAGTGCCGGTATTGGAAACCATGATCTTGCCCACGACGCGATAACCGGATGTAAAGATATCGGCGGGCAGGAAGCGATTTGTGTGTTGGGCAGTATCCATGGTCATGGTGTGGATTCCTCGTCAGATCAAGATTCAGCCGGTGGACGCGAAGCCGGCCGAGGTCGGGTTCGATGCGAGATTCGCTTATTGCCGGTCGGCTTGCCCGCATCGGGATTCAAAAGCATCGTCAGCATGGAAATAGATTTTTCATCATACTCGCGATGGCCGCAAACATCACAGATCCAAGCCGGAAAATTTTGCACGGTAATCAGTTCCTCACCGAGCCAGGTGAAGTACGTGATGAAGCGCAGGCGCATCATGCCCGCGGAACACTCACGGCACGGAACGGATTCGGGAATGATTGCTTCGCTCATTTCGACCTCTAAGGCGCGGGAACTTCGATTTTGATGTGATCCACCATGGCCCATTGAGTCGGAGGCCAGTAGATCAACAAGGCTTTGCCAATCACATTTTGAATCGGCAAAAAGCCCCATACATGGGAATCGGAAGAATTGTTGCGATTATCGCCCAGCACAAATAAATAACCGTTCGGCACATTCCATTCACCGGGGTAATTGGGCGCGGCCGCAATATAAGGCTCGGTCAGGGTTTGACCATTGACAGAAACCTCACCGCTGCCGATCACGATATGATCGCCCGGCAATCCGATGACGCGCTTGATCAAGTCGAGGTCCTTTTCCGTTGTGGATTGAAAGACGATGATGTCGCCGCGCGTCGGTGAACCGATGCGATAAGCCAGTTTATTGACCAATACAAATTCGCCGTCATGCAGGGTGGGCAACATGCTGAAACCGTCCACACGCACACGCGCGGAGAGTGCGTTGATGACCAGGAACAAAACGACAGCCAGCCCAACCGTTTCAAAGAGATCGAGCAGGAAATGCTTCCAATCCGTTTTTTCTTGCGCAGGAGTTTGCAGTTCGGTCGGGTCTTCAAGTGGTGCGATTTGCAATATGCCTCCGAGATTGCTCTATTATACCTGACCCCATGCAAAATACGTCGGCACGTTCAGCACACGTGTTCCATCTTTTCGTGATTTTTCATCTAAATTTTTCAGGCGTGCGATTTCCTCTTCCGTGACGGATTCTGCTAAATCGAATTCGATGACATCCCATTCGTTTTGCCATTCTTCCAAAGAAAGCGCATCATTCTCCCGACTTTGGATGGCTCCCGTTTCGATGATCCTGATTCCGGCCCGAAAGAATAAATCCGCCAGCCGCGCGCCGATGCTGATGTCCGCGCCTTGGCGCTGGAGCGATTCGTTTTGCCATTTTCCCAGCATGGTCAGCTCTTCCGGCCGATCGGTGCGAGCCGCGTAATCCGGCTCAGCAAGCGCGAGAACATAACCACTTGATGTAGTGACGCGCTTCATTTCAGTCAATAAATGAAGCGGATCATCCACCCACAGCAAAAGGAAATGACAATAGCTGATATCGAAGGATTGATTTGAATAGGGGAGTGAATGCGCATCACCGCGCGTTAAGAAAGCAGTCGCGGCGTGAAGATGGGCTTCGTTCAGCGCGGCCGCATCGAGGTCAAGGCCGTGCAGCGACATCGTCCTCGAAGAGGAAGCGGAGCTTTGCAATGTCGAGAGAACTGCGCCCGTGCCGCATCCGATTTCAAGGACGCGGCGGGCCTGTGGTAAACCGGTTTTTTCGAAGAGATAGCCGCGCAGATCAGATGTCCAAGCTGCTTGCTGAAGATAACGAGGATGCCAGTTCATTGCATTGCAGCGCAAGTATTGTTTAAGATCTGGTCTCGTGCCTGGATGAGTTCCGGATAACCATAAAAAAATAAAATTTTCTGGTCCCGGATCGTATCGCCGGCCGGCTTGGGCGAATAGACAAAGTAGGCGAAGGTTTCGGCCATATCTTCGGATGGATCGGTGGTGGCATAATCATCTACAAACTGATTGGAATGTTTTTGATAGAAGGCATACAGCATGTTATAGTATTCTGTGGGATCTGAATCGTTGGAGTGCGCATCTATCTTCTGCCATTCGCTGGCAATCGGCGTCCAGAAGCGGTCATAGAATGTATTGATGTAGGAATTAGGTTTACTGCAACCTTCATCAGTAAAGTAAGTGGGGCAGGCCGCAGCTTCTTGGTTATAAAGCGTGTCATTGTTCGGATCATTGAACACTTTGATATCCGGAGGCACCTGCTGTGAATTCAAGGTCAGCAAATGGCCGTCCTCATGGACAAGGGTGAATGCCAGTTCGTTTTTATCCTGAACGTCCTCCACATCAATTTCCACCATCCATTTGTCCGGGTCGTTATCCGATTGCTCCACCGCGGCAAGGACATTTCCGGGTCCATCGGTAAAGACTTCATATTCCGAGACCATCTGACGATCCTGGAACGGGATTAACGCGGTGAAAAATTGCCAGGCTTGTTCCTGCGATGCGGTATTCTGCTCATCCCTTTTCAGACTTTTCGAAACCTTTTCATAAGACGGATCGCTGATCTGATCACCATTCACTTGATAGGTAACCAGCGTGGTCATATCCGGACTGCTGTCTGAGCTGTTGCTTCCGCCGCCTGAATTGTCGGGGCCGTAGGTGCTTCCTTGATTGTCTTGAATAATGGCCGCCATTTTATCCGGGCAATAAGCAGGCGTCGGTGTTGGAGGAATTAAGGCGGGCGGGGGGCTAAATACAAACGGCGTGCTGGTGGAGACGTTGGTAATCGAAGTATGTGCCTTGTTCGTGTTTAATGTGGAATAGAAAATATATCCAATCCCTGCCACACAACATAAAGATAAAACACAAACAAACAAGATTCCCGTTCCAATCAGTGCATTTCGGGTTTTCATTTTTCTCCAAAATTTCGGCAAGCATACCATGAAATTTTGGATGCCTTGAAACGAGCCGGATTGGTTGAGTCTGTTATTTGATGGTTTCTAATTTAAATACCGGATACTCTGATGCTATTTTTTCAAACTCGGAGACGGGTGCATCCTTGTCTATTGGGATGTGTGGACGCGCACCGGGCGCAATTTGTAAATAGGCTTTCAAGATCGGCGCCCTTTGACTGACATCCACATCTTTCAACAACACTTGCTCGTTAACTCCATGTCGAAGTGTTGCAACGCCGCCTGCAGCTTTTACATTTCGTATCCAATTCACATTCACCCCTAACATGGATACCAAATATCTCTCGCCATTCATCGCTACCATCACCAAAGGAAAACTTATCTTTTTTCCTGATTGTCTTCCCACCACTTCCAAGGTAACAGAATAGTCAGGTAATATTCCTAGCAAATTAAGTATGGCGAAGCCCTTATTAAGCATCTTAGCCAATCTATTTGGATGACCGCCGCGATACATCCATCTCTTAGAATCATTGGGAAGATTTGATATATTCATATCATTTCTTGTTTGAATAAATCTTTTCCCACGGATCGCGCAGAAGGTTGCCAAGGATTTGATCAGCCAGGCCTTGTGCTGGAAGAACATCACCATCCGGTTCGACGTACAGCCACGTTTTTCCGGCTCCATCGGGGATGTTATCTTCCGCGGTTTCCAGCGCAACCGGATGATTGGCTGAATACGGCACCGGCAGGTCATGCTTGAGAGTCAAACCGAGGCTGGCGGCTTTGTTTTGTAGATCGGAAACAGGCAATTGGGAATCAACGGAAGTCAGTGAAAGCGACTGAACGCCGAGCGAGCGAATTCGTTCCAGCACTTCCATTGCTTTTGAAGCATTATCTTTCGTGACGGTTAAATGCACTGTCACGAACACGCCTTCGGCCATGATGGTCTGAAGCGCTTTCCATAAATCATTGCTATCGGGTTGGAGCAAAAGGAGAATGTGATCGAGGCCCGTCTTCAACAACAACTCCAAATAATTTTTATCGGCGAGCTTCAAGCCATCGGTCAGCAATCCGCACACCTGACCATTCTTCTCGGCGCGCGCAATGAGATCAACCAGATCATCGCGCAGAGTCGCTTCACCGCCGGTAAATGTAACATGTGGGATTCCGAATTGCCAGGCTTTGTCGAGGATGGAAAACCATTCGTCGGTGGTCAACTCGCGGTCAACGCGTTTGACTGGTGCATAATCCGCTTGAGTTCCAGCCGGGAGACGGTAGGTCAGCGCGCAGTCCAGTCGAAGTGGGGCGCTGAGCTCAATTGAATGAGGTGAGACGCGTTCAAAGTCGAGGTAGGATTCGGGATCGAGATCGGTGGTAGTCACCAACCTTTGAATCCGCGCCGAGAAATCGTTGTAATCTTCCAACGCAGTCTTTCGATTGATGCGATAACGCGAAGCGATCTCTTTGGCGGCAGCGTCCGGTGAAGTGCCTTTGATAAAGTGATACGCACACTCCGCCGCCGTGGGATTGAGATGCAGAACGGTCGCGGCGTTGACAACGAGCACGCCGGAACCATCCGGCTGAAGCCGCAAATGAATTCGGTACGGCGTTTGCTCTTCGGGCGCAGACTGCTTGGTATACATGCCGGATTGAACCGGCTGGACTTTTGTAAAGAATTTTTTCATGGCGCTCTCCATTCCATAATTTTACGAGCGAATAAAATGCGGCATCTCAAATGGAATCTCAAGCGATAGTTCAACGAAGCCCGCATATTTTCCATCTTTGAACCATGGCGATTGGAAGATCAATTTCTTGATGCCGTTCTTTTCGATGGTGTAAACATTTTTTTCTTTTGCCGCCAGCAATCTTTCCGTTTTCGTGCGCGCCGGTTCGGGATGGCAATCCAATATGTTCTTTCCAATCAACGCATAACCGCCATCCTTCTCATATGTTTTGGCGGTCTTGTCGTTCATTTCGAGAATGATGCCTTTCGCATCGCAAACGGTCACTGACCCGGGAAATTCTTTGATCCATTCGTGTTCGTTCATGCTGGTACCTCCAGTGCGATCAATTCTTTGTTGACTCCGAAATCGGAACGATGATTTTCAAATTGCAACGGGCATCCGCCGCCGCATTCGGCGACGACCGGACAGGTCCCGCATTTGGCTGGAAGATTTCTTCGCTCCCGCAGTTGCACCGATAATGGATGATTCCAAATCGAGTCCCATGAATTGCTTAGCATATTTCCAAGCGGGTGATAATATGATTGGCACGGCAGGACGTTGCCATTGGATTCGATGCACATGCTATACAGCGCGGCAGTGCATCCCTTGACACCGAGGTTGTTCGCTGTTGGATCGAATTCGCAATACTGTGTCGGCGTGTACCAAATTAGCTTTTGTCCGCGCTCGGAGGTCTTGCGCGTGGCCATATCGAGGATGGGTTGCAATTCGTTTTCTTTGAGGCCCGTTCCAACCGTCAGGGCATGACCGGAATAGATTAGTGCGTTCAGTCCAACCGTTGGCACGCCGAGGTCCGCGAGAAAATCCAATGTGTCGGGAATCTTGTGAACGTTGGTATTCAACATCGTCGTGTTGGTCATCACATACAGCGGACTGGCGAGGGCGTTCTTAAGTCCTCGAATCGTTTGCTTGAAGGCACCCTTCGCACACACCATCTGATCGTGAATTTGCTCATCGCAGGATTCAACCGTGATCTGCACATGATCGAGTCCGGCGTCAATCAATTGTCGTAAATATTTTTCATCAGCCAAACGACGGGCATTGGTGTTGAGACCAGTGATCTGTCCATTGGATTCGGCGTGTGCGATTAATTCTGGCAAGTCATTGCGAAGAGTCGATTCGCCGCCGGTGAAGATGATGTGCGGCACGCCCAGTTCCCAGAGCTGATCAAGAATCTTGAACCATTGCTCCGTGGTCAGTTCGGGGAAGTCCCGTTCACGCGCATTATAGCAGTGGGCACAATCATTGTTGCAGCGATACGTGATCGCCAAATCCATTCGGTATGGTGCGGATGGCCGCGCGCTGAACGGCATGTTGACTTCCAGTTCAAGATCGTGGATCGGACAGGCCCCATCGGGACGAACCAATTCAGAAAGCTGATCTCGGAATGTTAGAAGATCGTCTCGAGCCTGCGACGCATTCACGCGATATTTCTTTTGAATAGCTCTTACCGAATTTTTCTCTTCGACCTTTTCAAGCACCAGATAAGCCATCAACGCCGCGGTTGGATTCAGATGCATCACGCGATTTGCATTGACGATCAATGTTCCGTGACCGTCTGCATCGAGGCGCAGATGGGCGCGGCTCTTTTCATTCTCGCCCTCGAAGCGATAGTGATAAAGTCCCGGCTGAGGAGATAGCGGCGAATTCGACTTGAACCTATTCGTAAGTTTCATACCGATAATCCTTTGGCGTATTGATTATCTTCCGCCACCGGCACATGCACAAGCGCAACCGGCACACGCGCAAGCACAGGCGCAATGACCGCCACCACCTCCGCGATAACTTGTAGTCGAGGGCGGAGGTGGGGGATTGGTCACGTTGCTGACGCCGCTGGTGAACGAGTTCAAATTGCCGATCACCTTCGAGGAAAAATTCTGCACGCCGCCGACCACTGAGGCTGCAAATGTTGAGCCTGGCAAAGAAGTAGATCGTCCGCCAGACGGAATAGACATGGATGCTGGCGTTGCGGTTGTGGAGGTCGTGGGCGCGGAACGATACATCGGGTCATAGCCTCCCCACCAAATCGGAAGGAAGATCGGACCAGTGAAGACGCGCTGTGAGCGGTTATCGTAATCGTGATCGAGCATCGTCCACTCCAGGTTTTGATCAATGGCTTGGCCTTTGATTTCCGGTGTCTTTGCAGCTTCCACTTGCGCCCAGGCTTGTTCCATGATGTTCTTGTAATAATCCTGGGTTTCCTTGCGGCTGAAGCCTTTCATTTTCTCCGAAACGGATTTGACCAGCGCGACCGTCATATCCTGCAAAGCGCGGCGGCGTAAACTTAAATCTTTTTGACCAAAAGCCTTCAGGAAATCAATCTCATATTGATTCAAATCAGCAGGTTGAGTTTGCGCAAAAGACAATTCCAATGGATCGCGCGTAGTGACTTCGGCCGCGCCTTTTTTGATCACGCTAAACAGAATCATCGTCATGATTTTATCGAGCGGTTCGTCCATCAAGATGCCGGCCTCCACCGCAGTCAGTCCGCGTTTGATGCCATGACCTTCAATGCCAATGCGTGGCGGGATGTATTGCAGTTTGCGGCGCTGTCCTTGAATCGCTGAGAGGATGGGCAGTCCGATAAACAGGAGCGCAAAAAAACATAAACAAGAAATAGTCGGGAGGTCGCTGATCAGACCGGAGAAATCAATATTGAAAGCGGGCGCGACAACAATTGCATCAGACGGCACATAGCTTTTGGGGAATGACGCGCCGAAGGTGTATTGGGTTGACGCGTTGGCGCTTGCAAATTCCCATGTATAAGTGACGCGACTCTGGCTATCCAACGCGGCTTGCGGCTGGGATGGGAAACCGGAGGGCGCAGCATGCCAGCGTCCTTCAGTGGTTTTGACCCCTGGCGGAAGATGAAAGGCCACGGTCATATCCGTATTGCCGGTCACATATTGCGAATCGAAATAAGTCGGGGCAAAATCGCCGCTGGCATAGGTATTATCGCTGGTATCGGGATAAAGCACGCCCGTGATACTGCCCACCACCACATGCACGGATCCGCTTGCGCCGGGCTGAATTGTTTGCGATCCCATCACGACCGAAAAGCCTGACCCGCTGCCCTGATAATCACTTTGCGAAACATCCACGCTTTGTCCACCGACATCTGCGGTGACGGTGCTCATGTCGAAGTTGCTGTTGGGCATGCCCACATCAACGAAGTCAATCGGATGTGCGCCCGGTTGGTTAACAAAGTTGAATACATAATCAAGAGACTCTGTTCCATCGGCGTTCCAATACACATTCACGGATTCTTTGGGCACGCTGAAGAGATAGGATGAAGAAGATTGTGCCGCCGCATTGGTCGCGCTTGCGATGAGCAGTAGGAAAGCGAGCAGGAGAGCCAGACGCCGTTTCATAACGCCTCCAACGTTCTAATAATTTACCACTTTGGTTCTTCAGTCATTTGGTAGATGGTGTGACAATACGGGCAGTTGACCATCGGTGCGCCATTCACCAGTGTTATATCCTTGGCGCTCAGGGTTCCACCGCATTCTTTGCATTTGACTTCTTCGATCTTGGTCTGACCGGGCAAATCCACTTTCATCGTCACCTGCTGGACGACCTCGGTCTTGCCGGCACGCACGGCGGCGTAGACCGTCCCGGCGCCGCCTGCCAGAAAAATAACGCCGACACAGCCGAAACCGAGTCCGAAGGTGAGCCAACTCTGGCTGCCGGTCGGCGCCGTGGAGCCGATCACGCTCAAGGCGCCATATCCAATCAGTAATAAGCCGATGAGGAATAATATCCCTGCGCCGATGTAAAGTAGGGTTTTGCCCATGAGATGAAGCCTCCTGCAAAGGTATACGAAGAGTTTAACATTTTCTCTCAGACTCTACAAATGACTTTTGTCCTGATTTCGCCCTTGTTTGTCCAATTGTCCGCGCTGGAATTGGCTGTATACTTATTGCAAATGTCATTGCCTGCACTGCGCAGGTACATGTGCGAGAGGGCGTAGCCCGACGTGGCAATCTCATTTTGAATCAAGAAATCATAAGTTTATTATTCGAGATTGCCACGCCCCCTCGCTCCACTTTGTGGGGTTCGGGGCTCGCAATGACATATCAAAGGTTATAACTATGACTCTCCAAGATCAATACAAAAAATGGCAGGCGAACACGCTCAAGAAGTCGCTGGATAAATTCGCGGAGCGGAAAAATAAATTTGAAACGACAGCCGGAATTGAACTCCCGCGCCTGGCGATGCCGGAAAATGATCCCGATTATTTGGAGAAGTTAAACTTCCCCGGCGAATTCCCATTCACGCGCGGCGTCCAGCCGACGATGTATCGTTCGCGTTTCTGGACGATGCGGCAGTACGCGGGATTCTCGACCGCGGAGGAGTCCAACAAAAGATATCGCTATTTATTACAGCAAGGTCAAACCGGATTGAGCGTGGCGTTCGATTTGCCGACGCAAATCGGCTATGACGCAGACGCCGCAATGGCGCTCGGCGAAGTGGGCAAGGTGGGCGTCTCGATCTCGTCGGTCGAAGATATGGCACGGCTCTTCGACCAAATCCCGCTCGACAAAGTTTCGACCTCGATGACTATCAACGCACCGGCGGGTGTTTTGCTGGCAATGTATATTGCCGTGGCGAAGCGGCAAGGCGTGGAGATGAAGAGTTTGCGCGGGACGATCCAGAATGACATTTTGAAGGAATACGTGGCGCGCGGGACCTATATCTTTCCGCCTGCGCCCTCGATGCGACTCATCACTGACATTTTTTCGTTCTGCATGCGCGAAGTTCCGAATTGGAACACGATCTCGGTTTCGGGTTATCACATCCGTGAAGCCGGTTCGACCGCGGTGCAGGAAGTGGCGTTCACGCTGGCAAATGGAATCGCTTACGTGGATGCCGCTCTCAGGTCCGGATTGAGCGTGGACGAGTTCGCGCCGCAAATATCTTTCTTCTTCAACGCACACAATAATTTATTGGAAGAAGTCGCCAAGTTCCGCGCCGCGCGTCGACTGTGGGCAAAGATCATGCGCGATCGTTTCAAAGCGCAAAAGCCGGCTTCATTGCAATTGCGCTTCCACACGCAGACCGCCGGTTCGACTCTCACCGCGCAACAGCCGGAGAATAACGTGGTGCGCGTGACGCTACAGGCGCTATCGGCTGTGCTGGGCGGGACGCAATCGTTGCATACCAATTCGATGGATGAGGCGCTTTGGCTGCCGACGGAGAAATCGGTGCGGGTGGCGTTGCGCACACAACAGATACTCGCGTATGAATCAGGCGTGGCGGATTCGGTGGACCCGCTGGCGGGTTCGTATTTGATCGAATATCTCACCGATCAAATCGAGCAGGGCGCGACCGAATACATCTTCAAGATCGATGAGATGGGCGGCGCATTGAACGCCATCGAGCGCGGTTACATGCAGAATGAAATCCAGAACGCGGCATTTGAAGCGCAAATGGCGATTGAGAAGAGAGAGCAGATCGTGGTCGGCGTCAATCAATTCCAAAGCGAGGAAAAACTGACGCTCGAAAAATTGAGAATTGATCCGGCCATCGAGAAGGCGGCGCATGAACGCCTTGCAACCTTTCGATCCAAGCGCGACCAGGCTAAAGTCGCCGAATTGCGGACGCGACTGGAGCAAGCGGCAAAGACGAACGAAAACATGATGCCGTTATTCATTGAATGTGTGGAGAATAATCTCACGCTGGGCGAAATTTGTAATACTCTGCGAGGCGTGTGGGGTGAGTATGTGGCGGAAGGGTTTTAGAAAAGGTCTGATAACTCCCCACGGCTAAAGCCGGGGGGTTCTGGAGAACCATCAGGCCCTCAACCATCCAACGTATCGCATGGAGGCCTTACCTGATTGATCGCCAGATTTACAGACGAGCCACTCGGACGTCTTTGGACGTTGACCCGCAGGTCGATCCTAGCCTGAGTCTCCCTCCGGCGCATCCGCCAGGAGCGTTGTCCGCACCGCGCCCCAAAGGGCCATAGGGAAGCACTCCACTGTTCAAGTTTTATCGGCAGACAGATTCCTCTACCGAACCGCATCCTGGTTAGGGGGCTGATGCGATCCTATCACGCCATCACGCCTTACACCTGCACCCACCGCTGAGGTGGGGGGCTTTACGGCGCTTTTTCGGTAAAATAAAAACGCGAGGTGCTTTATGCGAGAAACTTATCGTACAAAAACATTGGTCACAAAAGGCGGTAAGCTGTCTATTAAGGGATTGCCTTTTCGCGCGGGCGAATCCGTGGAAGTGACCGTACGCCGCGGAAAGAAGTTCAAGCGCGCTGCAAAATATCCATTGCATGGAAAACCCTTGATTTATCGCGAACCGTTTAAAGGTACCCCAACAGGTGATTGGGAAGTCTTGCGATGATCCTTTTGGATACGCATATTTGGGTATGGTAGGTACATGGAGATGAAAGGCTTACCCCAAGCCAGCTTGAATTGATCCAATCGAATGAAGAGGGGATTATTGGCGTCCGTTCCATTTCACTGTGGGAAATTGCAAAACTTGTGGAACTCGGCAGGCTGGAGTTGCCGATTTCTCTTGAAAAATGGTTCGCACAAGCTCTGACTTATCCCGGTGTTGAGTTGATCGAATTAACTCCCGCGATTGCAATTGAGTCCACGCCCCTGCTGGGCGAATTTCACCGTGACCCTGTTGACCAAATCATTGTCGCCACCGCCAGAATTATGAAATGCAAACTGGTTACATCTGACGAAAGAATTCTCTATTATCCGCATGCGAAAACGGTGGCTTGAAAAGCGTTTCACGCTCGGCGAGATTTGCAATCCGCTGAGAGGTGTGGGGTGAGTATGTAGCGGAAGGATTTTAATCAAAGGCTATGAACCTTTTTCCAAATAAGTTTCTGAGAATTCTTTCAAGTATCATTGTAGGTATCGTGGGATTCCGTTTGGCAGTAGCTTTAGTAGGAAATTTAGGCGCTATCTTTGTAGCGGAAGACGGCCATGAGTTTTTCTCTTCACAACAAGCAATATTGTTTCTCGTTTCAGTCCTGTTGGGATTGATCACTGCTGTAGTGCTAGGAACAACATTCTATCGCTACATAAACAATAGGAAGCAATGGTGAAAAACTTTAGCCTTTCCATTCCCTTCAAATATCTTGTCATTGCGGGGAATGTGCTCTTCATTCTTTGGGTCACGTATAACGGAATTAACGAAGGTTTCCGCGGTACGCTGGTTGAAAAAGCATCGTATGTCGCCTTGATGGTATTGCTGGTGCTCAATATAGTTTTGATCTTGAGAAAAGAAAAATAAGCAATGTGCTCTTCATTCTCTGGGTCACGTATAACGGAATTAACGAAGGTTTCCGCGGTACACTGGTTGAGAAAGCGTCATATGTCGGCTTGATGCTGTTGCTGGTGCTCAATATAGTTTTGATCTTGAGAAGAGGGGGTGATTGTTTATTTGAAGTACGAATGATATGGAATGAGCAGCAAGAATCCGGCCGCAATTACAATCTCTCCGAGCAAGACTCCCAGTGCTTGGATCGGACCAAAAAATGGAATCTGCGGAGATGTCTGCGAGCCCATCCCGAACACATCGGCCATGCCGGAGAAGACCGCAATCACATATCCGGTCGCGACCATGCGTAAACCAATATCCGCCGCAATGGAGCGTTCGATGCCCTTCCACAAGCCCCACAAGCTGATATATCCGCCAAGGCAGATAATCGCCAGTCCCACCAGAAAGACCGAAATCTTAACAAATCCAACCGTGGGAGTGCGCTGGAGATGAAACCAACCCGGCTTGGTGCCGACGAGAAAAACAAAAAGTCCGAATAAGGTAGTGATCAATCCCACGCGCACACGTAAGCGGGACGGTTCCTCGGAACGCAACAAAGTATCAGCACGAGAAGCGGGCTTTTCTTTCGGTTCGGTCATGACGGTAGATTCTTCTCCAAAAAATTAAGCCAGTTGCCGCCGAGGATGTTCGCGGCATCCGATTCTGAATAGCCGCGCGCGACCAACAGCGGAACCAGCTTTTGCAAATCGGCAATCGTATCGATTTCGGGCGGAACAGATTGCGCTCCGAATCCGCCATCGAAGTCGGAGCCGATGCCCACATGCCGCGCATCCCCGGCCAATTGACAGACATGATCCATGTGCGCGGCGACCACATCCAAAGGCACTTCTTCGCGCGAACTTCCCTTGGAGCGCGACCAACCGGTCTTTAAAAAGGAATTCGGCGGAACGATGCCGATCATTCCATCGTGTTCGATCATGCCGCGAATCACCCGATCCGATAAATGGCGGTTGGTGGGAAAATTTGGCAATAGCGCAAGACAATTGGAGTGAGAAGCAACAATCGGCCCTTCATACAAATCCAATGCCTCGAGAACAGATTGCTCATCCATGTGGCTCAGATCGAGTGTGAAGTTGAAATCCGTCATGGCCTTGAGCAGACGATGGCCATCCTCGGTCAATGGGCCGGGCTGGCGCGTGCCGCCCGAATAACGTGTCCCTGCCCAAGCGAGGCCGATCAGGCGCAATCCCAACTCATACCATTCATCCAACTCGTCGGTCGAGCGGATGCCGTCCGCGCCCTCCATCAACGGAATCAATCCGACCGGAAGATTCTTTTTTTCAGGCGATTCCCAATCGTCCATATGATGGCGCAAATCTTTCGTGTTGAGAATGAGACGAAAATAATCGGGCTTGGAATCGGTCAATTGATGATAAAGCCGCAACTGGCCCAGATAGACGCGGTGGGCTTCTTCATAATCCGCATAAACCGCCTTATCCCAATCTCCGAGCTTACCGCTCAGAGGTGATGCAAACAATGTTGAGAAAACAATGGCGACGCGGCCACGTTGATAATCGGGCCAGCCGATCAAACTGTCGCCGTTGATTTCAGGAACGCGCGTGCCTTTTTCTAGTCGGCGCGTTTCTGCCGCGGAGCGCGTGTAGTCGCGGCCATAGGTTTGCATATTCCAGGCCAGATCGCAATGTGAATCGATGATGAATGGTTTTTCCATAGTTGGAAAGAGCGCACCTGCAGGTGCGCTCTTATTTTTATTTCGCAGGGGATTCCCCCGCGCTCGGATCCGAACTTGACTCCGTATGCCCGTACTCTTCGATCAGCTTCTTGTAATCCTTGTCGGCGTACGCGCCGGAGTTCACTTTGCGAAGGCTGAGGCCAATGCGGTGCTGATCGGTGTCGATGCGAATGATGCGCAGCGTGTGTACTTCGCCTTCCTTCAAAACTTCCTTGGGATGATCGATGCGATGATCGGCCATTTCGGAAATATGGATCAGGCCTTCGATATCCCCTTCGAGGCGGGCAAAGGCACCGAACTTGGTCAAACGGGTGATGACACCTTCGACCAACTGTCCGACGCTGAATTTTTCAACGCGTGACTTCCATGGGTCATCGGCCAGCGCGCGAATGGATAAACCAATGCGTTTCTTCTCGCGATCCACGTTGATGACTTTAACTTTGACTTCCTGTCCCACTTCCAAAACTTCCTTGGGATGTTGAACACGATCCCATGAAATCTCGGAGAGATGAACGAGTCCATCGGCGCCGTTGACGTTTACAAACGCGCCAAAGCCGGCCAGGCTGGTAACACGTCCTGTATAAACCTTGCCGACTTCCAACTCGTCAATGACACGCTCTTTGACAGATTGGCGAGTCTCGGTGCTGGCAGCGCGCTCGGAGAGAATCAAGCGGCGACGCTCGCGATCCACTTCAACGATGCGCACGGAGATGGGCTGTCCGATCATTTTCTGCCAACGCTGTTCAGGCGTATCGCCGGTGGATTGGGCGCGGCGCATGGCGCTGATCTGGGACGAAGGCACGAAGCCGCGCAGGCCGCCCACCAAAACGATCAGGCCGCCTTTGTTGAAGCCCACGATCTGGCTATCAAAAGTGCGGTCTTCTTCGAGCATCTTCTCGACATTTTCCCACGAAATCTGCTCTTGTGCGCGACGGAAGGATAAGATGACATTCCCATTATCATCTTCCGGATTGATCACATAAACAGGAATCTCCGCGCCGACTTTGAGCGCCTCGCGTTCCTCCGCCGATAGCTGCTCCAGCTCGCGGCTGGAGATCACGCCCTCGGACTTTGCACCGATGCTGACGAGAATTTGGCTGGAACTCACTTCGGCAATCGTGCCTGTGCGGATCTCGCCTTGTTGAGGCATATCCACATTCATGTTCTCGGTCTGGAGCAGTGATTCCATGCTCTGGTTATTATTGCTATGATCTCCCTGCATGTTAGCATCGCTCCCTTGTGCTGGCAGGGACTGGTTCTGATCCGTCACTGGTTGACTCCGATTAAAAAAAAGGTAAAGGGCATTATACAGGTGATTGCTGAAGTTGACAACCCTTAATACGCCTTAATACGCTGAGAAGGCTGTCTGCGCCGAAAACTTGACAAATGGAAATCAGGCCGAATCATTTTTGATATAATGAGCCCCGGAGTTAACATGCCTGCCATCTATCCTTTTACTGCTGTTGTTGGACAAGACCGTATGCGTCGTGCTTTGATCCTAAATGCGGTAGATACCCGCATCGGCGGCGTATTGATCCGTGGCGAACGCGGCACGGCGAAATCCACTGCTTCACGCGCACTCGCTGCCTTATTACCACAAGTCAAAGTCGTTGAAGATTGCCGCTTTGGGTGCGATCCCGATAAGCCCGGCACCTGGTGCACGGAATGTAAAGAGCGTTTCGGTGATGGGAAAAAATTATTACCATCGCATAATAAAACCACGCCGTTTGTAAATCTTCCCGTTTCCGCGACTGAAGATCGCGTTGTTGGAACGTTGGATATCGAGCAAGCCATTCAGAAAGGCGAACGTCACTTTGAACCCGGCGTGCTTGCCAAGGCTAACCGCGGATTATTGTATATTGATGAAGTTAATCTGCTCGACGATCATGTGGTGGATGTTTTATTGGACTCGGCGGCAATGGGAGTCAACGTGGTCGAGCGCGAAGGAATTTCTTTTTCGCATCCCGCCCGCTTCATTCTGGTTGGGACGATGAATCCCGAAGAGGGGGAGTTGCGCCCTCAACTGCTGGATCGCTTTGCTTTATCGGTGGACATCGTCGGCATCCGCGACGCGCGCGAACGCGTGATGATTATGGAGCGCAATCTTTCCTTTGAACGCGATCCAGAGGCCTTCCGCAAAGAATGGATGCCAAAGGAATTGGAAGTTTCCAAACAAATCGAACGTGCGCGTGAATTAGTAGATGAAGTAACCTACACCAGCCGCGACTTATTATCCATCGCGGCGTTGACGGCCTCGTTGAACGTGGATGGTCATCGCGCCGACTTGGTCATTCTCAAAGCCGCCCGGGCGCAGGCCGCGTTCGAGGGCCGTACGAAGATCACTGATCACGATATCGCCCTCGCCGCGGAACTGGCCTTGCCTCATCGCATCAAGCGCACGCCATTCCAGCAGGCCGAAATCACCTCCGAACAATTGCAGGAACGCATCGAGCAGCTGGCAGGTCAATCGGTGCCGAGCGAATCGGAAGAAAAATCTGAATCGCAGGAAAGCAAGTCTGCGGAAAAAAAAACTTAAAGCTCGAAGATGAAGCTCAGGAGAATCCGCAACAAGGACAGCCTGAGCCGATGCCGCAGGATGATGTCTTCGCCCACACCGATGCCAAATGGTGGGAGGGCGGACAAAAAATCAAGGCAGGTGAAACATTCCAACCGCGCAAATTAAATACACCGCTCGATAAGTTGACGCGCAAACGCGCCGGACGCCGTTCGCTCACCAAAACCGAACGCAAACACGGACGCTATATCAAGGCGCGTCCCGCGGGGAACAAAACGGATGACATCGCTTTCGATGCCACTTTTCGCGCGGCGGCGCCGTTCCAAAAGCGACGCGTCGAAAAGCGCAAGCGGCTGGCTTTTGCCATCGAGAAATCGGACCTGCAGCGCAAGGTGCGGGTCAAGCGCGTGGCGAATCTGGTTTTGTTTTTAGTGGATGCTTCGTGGTCCATGGCAGTTGCGGAACGCATGAACGCCACCAAAGGCGCGATCCTTTCTCTCTTAACGGATGCCTACCAACGTCGAGATCGAGTCGGTCTCATCGTCTTTCAAAAAGATCGCGCAACGCTGGTCCTGCCACCGACGAATTCCATTCAACTCGCCCAGCGCGCCTTGATCGATATTCCAGTCGGTGGAAAGACTCCGCTCTCGGCGGGTCTGCTCATGGCCGCGGATGTGTTACAACACGAGAAATATACTCATCCGGATATCGAACCGCTTCTGATCGTCCTGACCGATGGAGCGGGTAACGTTTCGATTGGCACGCTTCCGCCTCAGGAAGAATTGTACCGCTTCGCCGAATTGATTGCGGTTGAACAGGTCAAGAGCGTGGTCATCAATATGGAACACGCCGCCTTCGACCAGGGATTGGCGCAAAGCTTGGCCGAGCATTTGAAAGCACCATGCTATGCCTTGAGCGAATTGAAAGCCGAGAATTTGTATCACGCCGTGAAAGATGAAATGGCACGGCCGATGAAGAAGTGACAAAGAGGACTCCGAGATTTTCACGAAGCATCCCGAAGGGGCAAAATCTCGGAGTTCTAATTTAGTCCACCATTACGGTACTCCACATAGACCCAACGACAACCGTAAAGTAGTTACAGATGGTTTTCTCAAGAAAGCTTGATGGATTTCCATCTTTATGTTGCCATAGCATAAATTACTCTTGAAGCCGCAAAATCTAGGAACTTCGGATGGATTCTTTGGCCTGAAAATCGGTTCTTGAGAAAACCATGAGTAGTTACACTCTGCCTCTTGACAATTATAGAACATTAGTTCTATAATGCCGACATCTATCCTATGATAAGGAGGTAGATATGAATACAGTCCGTAACCCACACAGTGTAGGGGATGGCTTGGCAACCATGTTCCGCAATATCACGCGCGGCCGACGCCTCAATCGCGGTGCGGCCTTTGGGTTGATCATCGTCACTGCCCTGCTAGCGTTTGAGATCTTCAATTACAGTACCACGCAGTTTGCTCTTGCCGATGTGCTTGGCGATCTCAAATTTGCCGGTCTGCGCTGGGCCACCATTCTAGCCATTGCATTCTGCGGCATTGACTTTGCCGGGATCGCCCGCATCTTTACGCCGCAACAAGGTCGCGATGAACCTGCCGAGGTTTGGTATCTTTTCGGCGCCTGGTTGTTGGCCGCCGGTTTCAATGCCACACTCACTTGGTGGGGCGTTTCGGTCGCCATCGCCGGCCACACGAGTGCCGGAGCTGGCGCTGTGATCAGTAACAGCACATTGATCAAGGTGGTGCCGATCTTCGTAGCCGTGATGGTTTGGTTGATCCGCGTGTTAATCATCGGAACATTCTCCATCGCCGGCGACAATCTTTTTTCCACGGCGGATGCGCGCGGTTATCAAACTCAGAGGTCATACTCGCAACCATCTCGACCGGTAACGGCCAGCTCGGTTGGAACGAGTCTGCGTCCCGCATCATCCCTGCCGCGGCCCGTCCAGAGTTATCATCCGGCGCCCAAGCCCGCGCCGCCGACAAGCTTTGATCGTCCCGAGCCGACCTATCACAACATGTCCTTTGACTCACAGTCTCCTCCCGATGCGAATGAGATGCGCAAACAATAATATCAAATCTAATTTTTTATAGTCCCATAATGGTTTCGCACTACAGAACCATAACAATTTAGCTCGACGCGGGTTTTTAACCCGACATGAAAGGAAACCAACTTATGTCCCGCGTTCGTCATCATGGTTCTGAACCACATTCTGCTGCGCAGAACCACAATCAAAGCAATCGACAGACAGCCGCGGCCTACCACCAAGAAAGCAGCGGCTGTTTGTCTTTCTATTTACTCCCGCCGTTATCGGTTTTATTCTTTGGCGTCATGATCGCTATTATTTTAATTAATATCCCCGTGCAGAAAGTCCCCTCTCAAACAAGCAACTCCTACATGTCAAACAAACTCGCCCCATTATTTACGCCAGAAGTGCAATACTGGACTACCGCCATCCTGCGCTGGAGTGTAATATCCAACCTTGACCCGAATCTGATTGCCACGGTCATGCAAATTGAATCCTGCGGCGATGCGTTTGCGCGTTCCTCCGCCGGGGCGGTTGGCCTTTTTCAGGTCATGCCATTTCATTTTGCATCTACTGACAATCCATTTGATCCTGATACCAATGCCTTGCGTGGCTTGATGTATTTGCAGCGCGTGTTCGATGCTGCCAATCAAAATGTTTCCTGGTCGCTTGCGGCTTATAACGGTGGGCAGAGTCTGATTGGGTTGAATGAATGGATGTGGCCCGCGGAAACCATTCGTTATGTTTATTGGGGAAGTGGTATTTATGCGGATGCCGTGCAGATGAGATCGTCGAGTCAACGCCTCGAGGAATGGCTCGCGGCTGGTGGCGCGAGTCTCTGCCGGCAAGCGAACCAGCAATTAGGCTTGCCTTAATAGCAGTGATCGACTATTTGGACGTACCTTTGTCCAACGGAAGCCAAATCGCAAACGTGGTGCCTTGTCCTTCTTTTGATTCAACATTGATCGTTCCCCCGTGGTTTTCCACGATCCATTTTGCGATGGAAAGCCCCAAGCCAAAGCCCGGCGATGAAGAACGCGTGCGCGACTTCTCGGCGCGGTAGAAGCGGTCAAAGATATAGGGCAGGTCCTCGCTTGGGATTCCTAGCCCGGTGTCCCGGACGATGATGCGTGCCTGATTGCCGATGCGCGCGAGCCCCATCCGAACATCGCCGCCCTGGGGTGTGTATTGAATCGCATTTCCCACCAGGTTTAGCAGAACCTGTTTCAAACGGTCGCGGTCGCCTTTGAATTGAATTTGATCGATGTCCGCAATCTTAAGATTCACTTTGTTGCCTGCCAGAATGTGCATTTCCTGAAAGACTTCAAGCAGGAGCGTATCAAGCTCAACCGGTTGCTTGGTCAGCGTGAGCTTGCCGGAGTCAGCCTGGGTGAGGAGCAGCAACCCGCCGACCAGACGAGTCAGGCGGCCGGCCTCCTCGTCAATGCTGGAAAGCGACTCTTCATCAAACATTTTCATGCGCCGCATCAAATCTGCATTGCCCTTGATCACTGTCAGCGGAGTCCGCAATTCATGGCTGACATCGGCGAGGAAGCGTTGTTGTGAATTGAAAAGATTTTCAAGTCGCTCGAGGGTCTGATTAAATGCGTCGATCAAATTGCCGATCTCATCGTTGGATGCAACATCATAAGGGATGCGGCGCGAAAGATCGTCAGCGCGGTTAATGGCCAAGGCGGCATCGGTGGCCACACCCAGCGGGGCAAGGACGCGGCCGAGCACGAGCCACGAACCCAATCCGGCGAACAGGGTGGCGATCAGGGTCGAGATCAAAAGAATCGTTAGCAGATCCCGGCGCGCGGCATCCACTACACTTAGGTTGGTGGCGACTTGCAGAATGCCCACGTGATCATTACCCGCCCGCAAAGGAATACTCAAAACTTCGAGGTGAACCGTGCGGACGAAGTTCTCCCGATAAATCGATTCGCCGGCTTGCAGACCGATTGGATCAAGGGGATCGCTCATGCTTGCAATACCCGGTGAAGTGGCCTTGATCTTCTGATCTTCGCCCCATAATTGAGCATAGACGTTCGACGTCAGATCGATTAGCGGCAATGGCGCGACGTCAATCTGCGCCAGCGAGTTAATGCGCGTCTGCTGGATGATGTCGTGTGCAGTGCTGGCTAATGTGTTATCTGCCTGATTGAGCAGGAGAACGGTGATAATAATATAGACTGCCGCGCCAAAAGTTAACAGAATTCCCCCGGCGACTGTGGAATAAAGAAGAGTCAGGCGAAGGCGGAGGGACACGAGGATTTACGACTTGAGATTTTGGTATCGCCTTACGGATTTTCCCGCAATACGTAACCGACGCCGCGCACAGTGTGGATCAAGCGCGCCTCATCCTCCGCTTCGAGTTTCTGCCGCAAATAACGGATATAAACTTCGAGCACATTGCTCTCGCCGCCAAAGTCATAACCCCAGACGCGATCAAAGATGACTTCGCGCGTCAGAACCTGTTTGGGATGACGCAGGAACAACTCAAGCAATTCGTATTCCTTAGCAGTCAAGGCAACGAGACGGTTGCCGCGTGAGGCTTGGCGCGAGCCGGTGTCGAGGGTCAAATCAGCGAACTTTAACACGGGCACACGTTCAGGCTGGGTGCGTCGCAGAAGCGCACGCACGCGTGCAAGCAATTCGTCGAGGTTGAACGGCTTGACCATGTAATCGTCCGCACCGGCGTCCAATCCCTGGATGCGATCCTGCACCGTGTCTTTGGCCGTGAGCATCAGGATCGGAATGGACCCGCCGCTTCTTAAACGATTGCAGACTTCCAGGCCGTCGATGCCCGGAAGCATCCAATCGAGGATCACAATGTCGGGAGTATGATCGCGTGCCAAGATCAAACCCGTTCGGCCATCGGTGGCGGTGTCTACTACATAGCCTTCATAGGCCAGCCCGCGCTGAAGCAATTTCAAAATTGCCTGATCGTCTTCGATGATTAGTATTCGTTCATTCATGGCTCACTCTCCAACAAAATAATACCACATTTGGTAGAATGTCCGTATGCCCATCAGCAAGCGGATTTTTGATTTAATCGTCGTCTCGCTGGGACTCATTATACTTTCGCCATTTATTTTACTGACGGCGATTCTGGTCGGCATCTTTCTCGGGACGCCGGTCTTGTTCCGTCAAACGCGGCCGGGCTACAAAGGGAAACCTTTCACCGTTTACAAATTCCGCACGATGACCGATACGCGCGACGCAAATGGGAATCTTTTATCCGATGCCGTTCGCTTGACGCGCTTCGGAAAATTCTTGCGCTCCCTCAGTCTCGATGAACTTCCCGAACTCTTTAACATTCTGCGCGGCGAGATGAGCCTCATCGGCCCGCGGCCTTTGCTGATGCAATATCTTCCGCTTTATTCATCCGAGCAAATGCGAAGACATGAGGTTCATCCCGGCGTGACCGGCTGGGCACAGGTCAACGGACGCAATACAATTGACTGGCCGACTCACTTTGCGTTGGATGTTTGGTATGTGGATCATTGGTCTTTTGGACTGGACCTGAAAATATTATTCATGACCCTTTGGAAAGTGATCCAACGCGAAGGCATCAACCAGCCGGGGCAGGCAACCATTGAATATTTCAAAGGGAACAAAGATTGAAGTTGTTTCTGTGTTAAAGGCAGTTGATCGAGCCAAGTAAAATAATACTCCGAAAACGGGCCATCCTAATCCATTTGCCCCAATCCAGTTTTTTAGCAAAATCTACACACAAAATACACATCTACTCTGATCATTGGGATTATATTAGACACATGAAGGAGAAATAATAGTGGTATAAAGAAGGAGAAAAATGCGTGTAAATAAACTTCTCGCTTTATTCTGTATTGGTGCGTTGGCGATGGTCGCTTGCAGTGTGACCGTCGATCTGGGTGCTTCGCCTGCCAGTACGCCAACTCAGCAGAACACAGATGTGAACCAGGTTCCAACGATGATAGCGCAGACCCTGCAGGCTCTCACGCAGACCGCACTGTTTGCCACTCCTGCCAATACCTCCACACCCACAGCGACCGCAACGGCTTCCGGTACACCGATGCCGCCCACCTTGAGTGTCAGTGTTGCTACGAATTGCTATGCTGGCCCTAATACCAACTATGGCTTTGTGATTACCATCTATCCTGGAACTACCGTAACAGTGGTTGGAAAAGATACGGCAGACAATTATTGGGTCATTGACGTTCCTGGTTATCCCGGCACAACCTGTTGGCTTTCAGGACGGTATGCAAGCGTAAGCGGCGACATTAGTGATCTCCCTGCACCAGCTGCGCCACCGCTACCATCAATAGTCTATAATCCAGGCACCTGGTGCGATTACTCCTCACACTCAAGATGGTGGACGCATTGGCGGCATGGTTCATCCTGGTCACATCATTGGGGTCATGGAGGCTGGAATGGCGGAAGCGGAGAATGGTACTGTCCATAGACAGTCTAAGCCTCCCGAAGCGCCAAAGTTTCGGGGGGCTTTTATTTCTTTATGTATTTGTATTCTTTTTGTTTGTTTTGATTCTGTAAGCCAATTCATACTTCTAAGCCGTTCAATCAACATCCGATAATCAATAGTGTATCAGAAATAGTGTGACTGTTTCAAAAATGGTGGAAGGGGTGTATAAAAAGGAAAACCGGAACGAGTTGAGATCGTTCCGGAATCCCAAAGAAAGGCGTATCGATCCATGCGCCTCAAATTGATTTTACCCGAAGTTGATCCAGAGCAATTTGAAGAACCAACCCGCTGCATCAATCCGAAATGCCAGGGGAGACGTTTTGTGCCGTGGCAGGCAGTGGTGAAGAATGTACGGGACAGCGAGTACGAAGAAGTTGTCGCCCGTCGATACAAGTGTTTGCGGTGCGGGTGCACATTCCGAGTGTATCCTCAAGGAGTGCAGAAGAGTCAGATCTCACAGCGGCTGAAAGGTATGGGAGTATTGTTGTATGTGTTGGGGCTCAGTTACGGAGCAGCCTCTTTGATGTTGGAAGCATTGGGGGTGTACTTGAGTACACCGTCCCGGTGTCCTTCGGGAAAAGTAGTGTGTATCGAACGGTGCAAGCGACGGCGGAAGCGGTGCCGGGGATGAAGCGCACGGAACTCTTGCAAGGCTACCGTACGAAAGCCATTGGTGCGGATTTGACGAGCGTGAAATGCAACGGGAAGTGGTTGTCCATTGGAGTGGTCGTAGATCCGATCTATGGATCATTTAGATGGAGAAGACGCTCAAACCTTGAAGGACTGGGTAGAACCAATTGCCGATCAAGTCGGAGCCGAGACACTCGTGACCGACGACGCCGATGCATTTAAGGAAGTAGCTGAAAGTGGTAGGTTCGTGCCCTACCACCGGAGTGGCTTGTACCACCAGGTTTGCAAGAGCCACGTGGGACGCAACACCGAAGAATTGATCGGGAGTTTGAGTCTGGCCATTGAAGCAGGGCAGGATTCATCCTTGGCTGAATTGCAGATCGAACCAGCTCAAGCCCTGACCGATCTTCGTCGTTTGGGAGAACTGATTCATTCCCGACAACCTGAGCAACAGGCAGAACTGCAAGCCTTGTATGAACGCTATGCGGCCGCCCCTCATTCCAAGAAAGGCCAGACTGCCAGCATTGCATACCGGATGCGTAACTTATTCCTTGACCGTTGGAACTTATGGCCACGCCTGACCTTTTATCGCACCTGGAAAGACCGGGATGGCCAACCCATTTTGGACGGCACGAACAATGCCACCGAGCGCGCAATTGGATGGTGGGTAAAAGAAAGATATCGCACGATGCGCGGCTATAAACGCGATCAATCGGCTTTGAATGTCAGTCGGTTGGTTGCCTACTGCGGTAATCATCTTGCGGAGGGCTTGAACTTAGCGACCTTCGTCACTTGATCGCACTTTATCTCAGGGGTTTCTATCCACTTGCCAGTTTATAAGCACTTTACCAATTTTGAAACGATCACGGAAATAGTGTCAAAGGTGGGCCTGGAAGGATTCGAACCTTCGACCAAGTGTATTCTGGTTCAAATCCAGTTCGGCTATGATTTTACCTTCTACAGAAGGGCAGTTGAAAACCTAGCGGTTCGAGGTTCAAATCCTAACTCAAAAGTTGGATCAGTTTTCGGGGCGCAGGTCAGGGGATATCCCTGCGGGAGGCACCGAAGCAGGAGTGAATATTGAGTCCGGAAATAGGAAAGGAAGCTAACTAAGGATAAACTCTTGCAATGCAATTGTTGTGAGACCATCCAACCTTTTTTGGGGTTATAATGCGTAAAAGTTACGAGTGAACACAAGTGAATTTCATTTTGAGCAGGCACTTGAACAAGATGGAGATCAACATGAACACAAAAAAGTTCGTCCAGTTATTTGTCGTCATGATGATAGTCTTGGCTGCCTTTGTGAATGTGGGTAACGCCTTTGCTTGGGGCGGTTACGGTGGCTGTGGCGGTCGCTACGTTGTCCAATGGGGTGATACCCTATCAGGTCTAGCCAGCCAATGTGGCACTTCGACCTACGCGATTCGAGCCGCAAATCCGGGCTTGGGTTGGCGGCTGTATGCCGGTCAGGTAATCTACCTCCCCAGTTCCTCCTATGGCTACTACAACAATAGCTACTACAACAACGGTTATTACCAGCAGCCGTATCAGTACCAGCAGCAGGGTTGGTATCGCCAGGGCGGGTATGGATATCAACAGCCTAGGAATCAGAGGTATTGGTATAACCGCTGATTTTGATGCTTGCGGTCCCTTTACTGGCTACTTAGGTCATCCACCCAGATTTTTGAAGCAAAAAAGCACGAAGCCGTTGGCAATCGGGTGATTTGTACATTCTGATCTGCCTTTTGCCGAACGCCTGATGATGTTTCCCGTCTTTTCAATTGATCACTAACCCTTCAATGATGGCTTGCGGCGCAGTCTGCTCGCTCCGTGCAACGCAATATTATCCGGACGATCAATCCGGCTTATAGTCTTTTTAAACTCGTTGTAGCATCCATGATCGACCAAATTCATTCTTATTTTTTGGGTGATTACGGTTTCGAGTGTTCATCTTGCATTCCAACATGTTTTGAAGGTGGGCCCGGCTGGATTCGAACCAGCGACCAAGCGTATTCTGGCTCAAATCCAGTTCGGCTACAAAACTATACCTGTTTCGCCAGCATGTGTCATTAGTGATTCGAGATTCAGGCTGGGTTATGCCATGAATGAGCGCGCTTGGGTTGAATAGCAAGTCCACAGTCTTAGCGTGTGAGATGCGTGCTAATCAAACTGAAACGCAGCCTTGGCGGATTCAATCTCAGCAATTAAATTAGTTACTTTTGGAACAACATCTTCATCCACATCATATGTACCATCATCGTCGCCGTCAGTTATGCGAATAACTATACTCAGTACTTCACGAAAGGGCTTGAACATGGTTAACTTGGTTCCTACCACGGAGACCAAGACCAATGTCCAAGCCCAACTGCAAGATTACCCGAACAATCCAATCTCCGGAACGACACCGGACGGTGTGAGCAAGTCCTGAACGCTTTCACACAGGTAGTTCGTCGGAGCCTGCCATTGGAGTTGAAGAATACGCGGATCAGTAGAGATGACATCATTTACGCTTTAGCCTACGCCAACGTGCATCGTTTGAGCATTCAATCGACCTGTCAAGAGTTGAAAGATGCGCCCTCGGGCAATCGGCTGCGGGAAGTCCTGGCAGAAGCGCTACCGGACCGGGCAGGCATGCAACGTGCATTGAATAAGATGTTCCGCCAGCAGCTGCAACGCCCTGCGCCCTTTCAGGGTCCCAGTCTATGGAAGGGCAGACGAGATTACAACATCGCGATGGACCTGACCTTGATCCCGTACATGGACTGCCTTACGAAGACGAGAAGGAAATTGTACGCGGTGCACCAAAATCCGGGACGACCCATTTTCATGGGTACGCCACCGTTTCGATTGTGCACCATAATCAACGCTATGTCGTGGCGCTACATTTTGTTGAATATGGGGAAGAGATAGCCGACATCGTGCGCTGGCTGTTGCGACGACTAAAATCGCTCAAATTACTCGTCCGGCGAGTGTTTTTAGACAAGGGCTTCTGCTCCCAGCCAGTTTTTAAAGTTCTACGCCAGCATCACTTGAGTTCCGTGATACCAATTCCGATACGAGGCAAATCCGGTGGAGTGCGCAATCTCTTCCAAGGGAAATCTCGCAAAACCACCTACACCTTCCACAGTCCGAAACACGGTGCCTACACGGTTCAAGCCATCGTTGTGCAGCGGTACTCCAAAGGCCGCTATCAACGACACAAGCGCAAGTGGTTCGCTTATGCGGTGGCTGGGTTGCCGGAGGGTATGTTGCCCTCTCACGTCTTTGAACTCTATCGCCAACGCTTTGGAATCGAATCCAGCTACCGTCAAATGAACCAAGTCCGTGCTCGCACTTCCACGCGCAATCCTGTAATCCGCTTGCTGTTGGTTGGATTGGCCTTCGTCTTGTTCAACTTGTATATTGCCTTGCGCCAAAATCTATCCTCGGCCCTCAAATATCCGTTAGAATTGCCGAAGCGCTTTTGGTTGTCGCTGCGTCGCTTGGCGTTCCTGCTCGGTCGTGCAATAGAACGGCTGTGGAGCATTGCTGATGTGATCCAATATCAACCTTGTTTGGCGCTTTCGTGATCTACTGATACTATGTTTTCCCTTCCTGTCTGTTTTGATTTCAATCCTTTCCAACCAAGTGACGTGAATTCGATGATCGCTATCACCGGAATAAAATACTTCCAAAACGTTCCCATCAAATGTCAGAACTGTTCCATCTTCAGAAAGCTTGATTGTCGTCATCATCTTAATCTCCTTTAGGGTGAATTTTGCTCAAGTCTAGGAATTTATATTTTTGAGCTTGCGAAGAGAGGTTCCCCATGCGAATAATCCCCAGCCCAAAAGAATTAGCGGTAGGGGGACGATGCAAATTGTAGCGATAACGTCTGCTTGATCGGCCCCTCCAGGACCAAATAGATCGGACCCCCCAACAGATAAGAGCAGTAAGACTATACCAATGGCTACTATAATCCCGCCTATCACTCTCAAGGCTTTTCCCCATTTATCCGCTGTTTCTTTGTTGGAACTAATCATCCCCGCGAAGCGGTTAATCACCATCACGAGGAGTATGATCAAAAATAATAATACGCCATAAATGACAGGGCAATCGCATCTAAATTGAGATGGAAATGAGGTACAACTGGCTATCCTGGAGGAGGTAGCCGTGCCCAAGAAGCCGCTGGAGACGTTAAGTGAGCATTTCGGCAAAGTCACCGACGCGCGGGTCGATCGCACCAAGGAGCACAAACTGATCGACATCCTGGCCATTGCCATTTGCGCCATCATTTGCGGTGCAGAAGGCTGGGTGGATGTGGAGCTGTTTGGCAAGAGCAAGCAAGCGTGGCTAGCCACCTTTTTGGAGTTGCCGAACGGGATCCCCTCCCATGATACCTTCGGGCGGGTGTTTTCGATGATTGACGCCAAGCAATTTCAACTGGCATTCATCGAATGGGTGTGGGCCGTCAATCAGCGGATGGGCCGACAGATCGTCAACCTAGACGGCAAGTGTTTACGGGGATCAGACGATGAGAAATTGGGGAAACGGGCGATCTACATGGTCAGTGCGTGGGCGGCGGAGAATGGAATCGTTCTGGGGCAGCGCAAAGTCGACGAAAAGTCGAACGAAATCACGGCGATTCCGGAATTGTTGAAGCTTTTGGCAATCGCTGGCTGTATCGTGACGATCGACGCGATGGGAACACAAACGAGCATTGCTCAAGCCATCGTGGATGCCGAGGCTGACTATGTGCTGAGCGTCAAGGAGAACCAGGGCCGCCTGTTTGAAGATCTGTCGATGCTCTTTGGGGTGGACCGAGAGCTGAACTTTAAGTATGCCTCCTCCCTGGATTATCACAAGACCGTGAACAAGGGACATGGTCGGATTGACATACGCGAGTGTTGGACGACCTCCAACCCTGCCTACCTGAAGCTCATCCGCAATGTGGAGAATTGGACGGCCTTTCAGACGATTGTGATGATGGTCTGCACCCGGATCATCGGCGATCAGGAGACCCAGGAGACACGTTATTACATCTCTTCTCTGCCCAGCCATGCCGAACGGATCTTATATGCGGTACGCAAACACTGGTCGATCGAGAATGAGTTGCACTGGGTACTGGATGTGGCTCTTAATGAAGATCACAGCCGGGTCCGAAAAGATCAGGCTCCTGAAAACCTGGCGGTCCTTCGCCACATCGCTCTCAATTTGCTGAAACAGGAAAAAACTGCCAGAGGCGGCATCCACGCTAAGCAGCTTCAAGCCGCTTGGGATCAGGATTACCTGCTCAAGATCCTCGCCGGAGGAAATTAGATGCGATTGCCCTGCTGAAGAATATGATTGCATTCAAGGCAACGCACCGGATACTGAACTGATCCGGGGCGGCAGTGTGATCGTAAACCCGCTCGGAGAAGTTCTTGCGGGACCGGTCTATGGCCGCGAACTCATCCTGACCGCCGATATCGATCTGATGGATACCGTCCGCGGCAAATATGATCTCGATGTGATCGGTCATTACGCTCGTCCCGAAGTCTTCTCATTGATCGTGGACGAAAAAGAAAAGCGTTCTGTGAGCCATTTTTGATTCGAAGAAATGTTTTTGATGGAAAATGATCTGAAAACAAAACTTGATATGCGTCGAATTGTGATTTTTCTCGGCTTGTCGTTTGGCATTGCTTGGCTGACTGCGCTCGTGATCTTTCTTACCGGAGGAATAGCGAACAGCCCTCGCATCGGTGGAATTTTGAGTCTTGCGCTGGTCTTGATGGCAGTTCCTTATATGTGGGCACCCGCTATCGCCAATATCCTGACACGCCTGCTCACCCGCGAAGGTTGGAGAGATACAGGAATCCGTCCACACTTTCAAAAAGGTTGGCCATATGGGTTGATGGCCTGGGTGCTTCCAGCGCTGATGACGATCTTCGGAGCAATTCTGTTCTTTGCATTGTTTCCAAGATTTTTTGATTCGAGTTTGTCACTCATTCAGAAGAGCATGATGGGCGCTCCTGTTCCTGCTTTCCTTTCCCGTTGGGGGATCGTGGCCATAGAAGCTGTTGCCGGAATCTTGATCTCTCCGATGGTCAACGGTTGGGCTACCTTCGGTGAGGAATTTGGTTGGCGCGCTTATCTGTTACCGAAGCTCATGCCTTTGGGTTGGCGAAAGGCCATGCTTTTGATAGGTTTGATCTGGGGAGTATGGCATTGGCCTCTTATCTTTATGGGTTATGAATATGGGTTTCAATATCCAGGCTTTCCATGGGCGGGACCCATTCTGTTTCTTTGGATCACTTTCTGCTTTGGTGTTTTCCTGTCTTGGATGACTCTGCGCTCGGGAAGTATTTGGCCAGCCGTAATCGGTCATGCTGCAATCAACGGGATTGCATCCCTATCTGTCTTAGCCATGAAGGGTACGCCGGATCCGTTGCTTGGACCGCTTCCAGTTGGGATCATCGGCTCGCTGGGTTATGCGGTCATTGCACTAACCTTATTCTTTTGGCCAGGTTCTAATTCGGTACACTGAATATTCTTGAGCTAATAAGTTTATAAGCCAGCACAAAAGAAGAAAGGAACCTGTTTCAAAAAATCATTATGCGATGATAATTCTTGTGGTTAATCAAGAAACAATCCTTCGCTTCTTTCTTGGTATAGGCTGGTCTTTCAAATATATATTCTCACAAGAGTAGTTACATTCAGGTTATCCCAGATGCCAAAAAACATTTAACTCGTGTGATAACTTTCGTCGTCAGCTATTTGCGAGCCATGATTTTTAGCGCTACTCAGCCCTGGAATAATCGGAAATCAAGAGATAAGTTTGGTCTCCTGCAAAAGGATGATGCACATGATGATTGAGTGTCAAATTCGCAGTTTTCAAAATCCCATACTCACTTTCTTAATTTACGAACAAGATAATACTGAGACTCAAAAAAGCCGGAGAGAATATCGGCCAAGGGTTTAGATAAGATCAAAAGCGTGCACGGAGAATTGCTCGGAGGCTTTGTGCAATCCTTATCAGCTCAAATGCCTTGTAATTTATTTTTGGGGCAGATTCTCGAGATGCTTTCTAGAAAGACGCGGTTTACAAAATAACAAAAAAGATGTATAATGTAAACTGAGAAATGGAGGCTCATGATGACCTATATCGGAGAACGGCTGAAGGGAGCACGTATGCGAGCCGGTCTGAGTTTGCGTGATTTGGCTAAGCAGGTGGATGTCAGCGCTCAAGCAATATCGAAATATGAGCGCGGGCTCGATGTGCCCAGCTCAACCGTCCTGATTCGTTTAGCGAAAGCGTTGCGCGTCCGGGTTGAGGCGTTGATGCGTCCAACTCAAATTTCGCTATCCCAGCCCAGTTATCGGAGTCATACGAGCTTACTTGCAAGAGATGAAAAAGCGATTCAGTCCAAAGTGCAAGACTGGTTGGAGCGCTATTTAGTGGTTGAAACATTAGTTGAAAGCCAGGGAAAATTTTCTTATCCAAACATTCGGAGAGAAATAACGAGCCTTAATGACGCTGAACGCGTGGCACGTGAATTGCGTGAGACCTGGCAGTTGGGTCTTGATCCTATTGAAAATCTGATCGAAGTTTTAGAGCAATGTGGGATAAAGGTAGGAATGGTCGAAGGCACTCATCACTTTGATGCTCTAACGTTGTGGGCAAATGATATGATTCCCGTTATCGTTGTGAAACGCGAAGTTTCAGGTGACCGCCAACGCTTAAGCATCGCGCATGAATTAGGACACCTTATGCTGGTAATGCCAAAGAAATGGGATAGGAAAGATATTGAAAAAGCAGCATATCGTTTCGGTGGTGCGTTTCTTGTTCCGGACGCAGCCGCAATTCAGGAACTAGGAGAACACCGCCAGCGACTTGATCTTTATGAATTGCATTTACTTAAGCATAAATATGGTATGAGCATGCAAGCATGGATCATGCGGGCTCATGATCTGGGCATTATTTCTGATGCGACGGCCAGTAACCTATATCGCCAGTTCCGCTCCGAGGGATGGCACCGGGAGGAACCCGGTGATAAGTTTCCATCCGAAAAGCCTGATCGAATGGAACGGTTACTGAGTCGCGCTTTAGCAGAAAACTTAATCTCGGAAACGCGCGCGGAAGAGTTGTTAGGTTCGCCGCTTTCGGAATTTTGGGAGGAGGCGAGCAAACAACATAATGGTCTTCCGCTCCCAGCTAATCCTTGATACGAACGTGCTCATTGATTTGCATCGTGGCAACGTGCTCAATTTGTTTTTCAGGTTGCCTTATCGCTTTGTCTCTCCCGACGTTATCATCGCCGAACTGCAAGAACCGTCAGGTGAGTCACTCATAAGTCTTGGCCTGCAAAGCGGTGAACTAAGTGGGGAGCGCGTACTCGAGGTGGAAATGTTATCTGGTCATCATGCAAATATTGCGATCAATGATCTGTTTGCGCTGGTGTTGGCAGAGAGCCTGGATGCTCCGTTATTGACCGGAGATGATCGTTTGCGCCGGCTTGCGACGCGACATAACATTCCCGTGCATGGTACATTATGGACGCTGGATGAAATGGTAGATAAGCGGACGTTGAAACCCGTTGAAGCAAGCCGAGCTCTCAATAACATGCTGGCTGGAGGAAGTCGTTTGCCTTCTTCCGAATGTCAGCAACGACTTCGCACATGGGAGAATATGTGAGCACTTCGATCAAACCGAGTCCTTCTGATCTGACCTTTATGGGGAAAGATGATAAATGATGCTTCCTTATCAAGCATATCTACGAAAAGACGCGACCCCCATACTCAATCGTTGATGGGAGCTCAAAAGTGTATATGAAAGAAAACAAGAAGCAAAAACGATGCGTATTTCTTTATAGCTGTAGCGGTGTTATGCTCAAAGTTAAATCCCTTTTTGATAAATGGGTCACAGGTATGGTTTGGTTGCTTGAGGTCAGCAATGGCTAGGCAACGTATTATGGTAGAGAGCTCAAGCGGAGGATCTGCCGCGGCGGGCGGTATGGATTATCAGCATCGAGTTTCTGCCTGGGCTGCTGTTCAGATGCTTGCTGAGAAAGCGTCAACAGTGCCTTGGAATCTTGGCACAGAAACTCTCTTCGAATTGTTTCGATGTGAAACTGAGCAACCAATCGATGATTTGTTTGTTGAAACATCATCTCAAGGGCGTATTTTTGTACAAGTCAAACACACTGTTTACCTCTCAAAGCGTGATGATTCTGACTTGGCATCAGTACTGGATCAATTTGTTCGCCAATTTATAACTTGTCGGAGCGGGACAACTGGTATCCAGCCACTGACTCTGGCTGATACTGCCAGGAAACTGAAGATCAGCTTCTACGCCTACATTCAAGATCGTATTTCCGGAACAAACCAGATTCCATCTTTGGCCACTCTGGTAACACAACGCGCCCGTGAGCTTAATCTCGGCTCGTCCTGGGCCTGACAAACTCTGCCCCTATTTATTGAGATGATACCAAATTGCCACCAAAAACTTGGTAAAAGGTGGGCCCGGCTGGATTCGAACCAGCGACCAAGCGATTATGAGTTGCCTGCGCTAACCACTGCGCCACGGGCCCTGAAAGCAATTAGCGATTAGCAGTTAACGTGGATGGATCACTACGCTAAAGACTAACCGCTAAGCAGAGCGGGAGACGGGATTCGAACCCGCGAATATCAGCTTGGAAGGCTGACGCCTTACCACTTGGCGACTCCCGCAATGCCATGATTTTACCGTGAGGCACACCTTCGGTCAAGCAGTGAGATTATGTCGTTGCGAGGAGCGAAGCGACGTGGCAATCTCGCAATGATACGAGAATCCTGATATGATGATTGCGTGACTTCAGATGATTTCAAAGGCAAGGTGGTTTTGATCACCGGTGCGGGCAAGGGATATGGACGCGCGCTGGCCGAGACGTTTGCGGCGAATGGAGCGTGTGTCGCGGCCAATGATATATCACCGGTCAATCTCGACCCGTTAGCCGCTCAACACAACGGGCGGATCAAAGCCTATGTGGAAGATGTCGCCAAGAAAGTCGGCGCGCAAGCTGTCGTCAAACAGACGGAAGATGATTTTGGAAAGATCGACATTCTGATCAATCACGCTGCGGTCGAGCCGCGCGTGTCTCTGCTCGATATGGATGAATGGGATTGGCATCGTGTGTTAGATGTCAACTTGACGGGCGCGTTCTTGATGATGCAATCGGTGGGACGCATGATGAAGGAAAAAGGTTCGGGTGTGATCGTCAACCTGATCATGGTGAATCCGCTCGAGGCGCAGAAAGAAGCGGCTTATCTCGCCAGCATGAACGGATTAGTCGCGTTGACGCGCAATGCGGTCGATGAACTCGCGCCATTCGGCATTCGCGTTCACGCCGTGGGCACAGGGCTAAAAGAGTTTGAGCATTTCGACGCAGCTGTTCCGCGCCAGCTTGTGGAAGCCGTGTTATATTTGTGCCGCAACGAATCATTGGATGGGCAGATTGTCAATGTGGAGGAACAATGGAAGAGCTGATTGAGTATCGAAAGCAATTAATGGATCGATTGGCCGCCGCGGCAAAAGAATTCCGCACGGCATGTCTCGCGGTGAAAGATCCGTTTGCGCCGATTGAAGCAGGATGGAATGTGCATCAGTTAGCCGTGCATACCCGCGATGTGGATAAGATGATCTACGGCGTGCGTGCCCGCCGCACGATCAAGGAAGATAATCCTGAATTTCAAAACTTCGATGGTGACGCGTATATGGCCGCGCATTACGATACAAAGGAACCGCTTCAAACCATATTGAACGATTTGGTCTCAAGCATAGATGAATTAACGAAAATGTTGCGCGGTCTGTCCGGCGAAGCGTGGACGCGCGAGTCGCGTCATGCGACACAGGGCAGCGGTTTTACTTTGCAGCGTTGGGTGGAGCGCAGCCTGGCACACATCGAGGAGCATTTGGCGACGGTGAAGAAGACGAAGTAACCCCTCCGTCACTACGTGACACCTCCCCCATTTTCTTTTGAAAATGGGGGAGGTCGGGTGGGGTAACAGTATTACCAAAGTGGGAAATGAATGAACGTTGTGAGCCACATCAGGAATGGCTGATGGATTTGAATCATGATCAATCCCATTACGATGCCGACGATAAAACCCGCCATGATATCAGATACGTAGTGGACTCCCATCGCGACGCGCGCCAGCGACACCAGTGGCGCCCAAATCCATAAGATAACTGCAATCCAACTTGGACCCAATCCGGCCGCCATGACCGCGATCATAAATGCGCGCGCGGCGTGACCGGATGGAAATGAATGCGGATCGGTGTTGCGATAAATGCTGCCCCATTCGCCCTCGGGGCGACGTCTGCGAATGATGAATTTGAGCGACATCACCAGCGCGGCCAGTACCGATATACCAACCAGTTCAACAATCGCCCATTGCTTCCAAAAAACATTTCCGAGCCCCCATAAAAGGATCAGTGCAGCACCCCAAAACCACGAGTTGCCGGAATGTGCGAAGAAGATAGCGATGTCGCGAAGGGCGCCGGGTCTTTCGGCCACGCGCAATTGATCTGAAAGACGCGCATCGAGTTTGAGAAGGGATGTGAGATTCATAGACCATTCAAATGACATGTCACTCTCCCGATGTCTTCGAGAGAGTGACATGTTGAAATTAAAGATTGGGTTGCTACTTTTTGGCTTTTGGTTTTGCTGTTGATTTCTTTGCAACAACCTTTTTCGCGGCGACCTTTTTCTTCGCTGCAGGCTGTTTCTTTACAGATGATTTTCGCAGAGCAGACTTGACCTGCTTCTCTAAATCGGCGCGCATCATTTCCAATTGATGGGGCTTATCCACATCCATGCAAGGTTCAGCATAAGGCCAGACAATGGCGCGGCCTTTGACGCCAATCCGGTTGCTGACGCGCTCCACAAAATCTTGAAGTGTTGCCTGGCGCGTGAGAAGCAAATAGAGCGTGTCCAAACCCATGATGCCGGCTTGAGCAGCGGGATTCTTGCGATTGGCGATCAATGAATTCCATACATCGAGATGTTCGCTGGCCATGCGGACATGCACAACGTTGATATCGGCACCGCACACTTCCATATCTTTTAGATGGGTGTATGTCCGTTTCGAGCCGGGATAGCGCGTTTCCATCACTTCGCGCGGGCATACGCCGTAGTAGATGTCATCGCTGGTTTCCATGCAGGTTTTGATCAGCCAATCCACCATCTCCGCTTTGAGGGCGGGGATGTCCGAAGAAACCAGCAGGACATATTTATTTTTGGGATTCAGTTCTAACGACTTATTCACACCGGCAATCAGGTTATCCAGCATCCTGCCTTGGTTGGAAAGATAATACAGCGGCTTCTTGCACTTCAAGTCGCTTTTCGGCGAAAGGCCGGTCACGATGACGTGATCTACATTTTTGGCGTCGCCCAACGCATCGAGCGTCCACTGGATCATCGGCTTACCGGCGATGTCCACCATCGCTTTTGCTTCGCCCTTGGTATAAGCATACAACCGCTCATCGGGTTGTGGGATTCCACCTGCGGTGACTACTGCGTCCATGATCTTTTCTCCTTGATGTCATTGCGAGGAACATAAGCGACGTCGCTATCTCCTCGCGGCTCACAATAAATTTAGTTTAATTCCTGTATTTGCGGCTCATATTTGAGCTTCGTCAACATTTCGCTGTATTCGTCGCGCGTCAACGGACGTTTCTTGCCGGAGACGGCAACGAACGCGGCTTCCATCATGTTCGTTCCGAACGAACGGCCGTCCAACACGGGCGTGGTGGTCATCAAATATTTGATGCCACATTGTTTGAATAAGGCTACGTCTTCAGGCGTGGTCGTGTTCGTCACGATGATCTTGCCCTGCATATCATCAGGCAGGTGGCGTTTGACATAAAGACAATCGCCTGCTGTAACGGTCGCCTCATGATAATATTTTTGAAACTTGGGAATCCGATGTTCCTGCTTTTCGCCAGTCGGATAGACCCATTCGAAGGGCAGGCGTCCGGCGATTGGCATCAAAATGGCGGCAAAGGTCTTGAGTTGTTTCGCTGTATGCAATGCGATCGGAATGTCCAACCCAAACATCAGGTCGCCAAATGTGCATTCATATCCTGCATCAAAAAAACCGCTCGACATTCCCCAGCGATCCGCACCGCTCACCACGAAAACTTTTTTGCCGCCCATCTTATGGATATAATCACCGATCTTTGAATCGAGCAACGCGGCGGATTTTTTTTCCAGCGTGTTCTTCAATCCGACTCCATCCACAAGCGGCGTTTGCTTGACGAAGCGAACCATCGGCTGGACCGAATAGAGCGGATACCATTTCTCGTCCACCATCAATCCCAAATCGGCGCCGCCCACTCCGAAGGCGTCCACCTTGCCGTCGAGTTCCTGATACTTTCGGGCGGCGGCTTCCATGTCTCCGTCGGTGCCGATGCGTTCGATGCTCACGGTCTCACCCAACAGGTTTACCTCAACGGCTTTATCTCGCTTGGATGAACCAATACTAATGCTGACCGCGCGTTTCATAAAAATGATCTCCTTCCTATAAACATAGATGATTTATTTCAGTATACACCCAACCGGATGGTCTCTCAAGATTTTGGTTTCTGGGGTAAAGAGAAAAAGAATGTTGCGCCCTTGCCTGCTTCGCTTTCGATCCAGATGCGTCCGCCATGCACTTCGATGATCCGTTTGACAATGGCCAACCCCGCGCCCGTTCCTTCTGCCTGTGCGTCGAGTTTATTGAACAAACCAAAGATGCGTTCATGATATTCCGGTGCGATGCCGATGCCGTTATCCCGTACGAAGAAAATCGGTTTGCCGTCCGCACCAAATTCATGCCGGCCGATCTCGATGCGCGGTGCAGCCTGATTGCCCATAAACTTGACAGCGTTGTCAATTAGGTTTTGAAGAACTTCGACAAGCCTTTGGCGATCTCCGTATATATCTGGTAAATTGGGGTGGATGTCGACTTGAACGCCGCGTGCTTGAATTCGTCCCTGTACGAGTTGCCTTGCCTCACTCACTAATTCATTAAATGGGATCACCTCGGATGGATTCACAAAGCGACCGACGCGCGAGAGCTCCAGCAATTCATTGAGCAACACCTGCATTTTGTCGCCGGCATCCGAGATGCGGTCGACGTCTTTTGTCAGTCGTGCAAGATCCCCTTTTTCCGCATCTTCGCGCAGGAAACCCAAAAATCCCTTAATCGTGATAAGCGGCGATTTTAGGTCGTGCGAAACCATGTAGGTGAAGCGTTCCATTTCTTCGTTCTTGGATTCGAGCTCGTTGATCAAAGTTTCGCGTTCCTTCTCGGCCCATTTGCGCACGGTAATATCCCGCACCATGCCGAGCACGCTGTCCTTGCCGCTGGCAATCAGGCGCGATTCATAATCGTGGAGGCCGTCTTTGCCGGGCAGTTGATATTCGAATGCATACGTCTGATCCGTCAGCAGCGTCCTCGAGATTCCAAATAGGGTGGGCGAGGCGATGAAGTCGGGCATTACTTCTCGTATATTTTTACCGACGAATTGGTTGGGTGGAAGCTCTGGGTCAACTTCTTCTGGTTTGAAGAAGTTGATAAAAACGCCATTCTTGTCCAGTTCAAAGATCATATCAGGAATGGCGTTCAGAAGTGCCCGGTTGCGGGCTTCGCTTTTACGGAGTTCCTCCTGCGCTTTTTTCTCTTCCGTGGTATCGTAAAAGATTGCAAGAATACATGCCTGATCGTCAAGATGGACAAGTTCGTAAGAAGCCAGGGTATCGTGTTCCTCACCGTTTTGACTGACAAAGCGATATTCCATATTTCGAATGAAGCGCTTTTCCTGCAGCCTTTCCACAAATTGACGCCGCGCTTCCACAGTCTTCCATCGACCAAATTCGAACGGCGTATGGCCAATTGCCTGGCTGGCATTTAATCCACTTAATTTCCAGAAGGCCTCATTGGCTTCCACATACCGGCCCTCCTCCAGTGTGGAGATAACGATGGCTAACGGGTTGGCATGAAAGAACTTGCGGAAACGTTCCTCACTGGTATGAAGAGCCTTTATCGAGGCTTGCAGGTTGTTCATAAGAAGATATGCTAGAACCGCGGACAAGCCAAATGCGGCAGTCATATCGCTCGATACGCTATAGAGATCATCTATCGCAGCATGCAGGATACCGTGTGCTTCAAGAATAGTCATTGTCCAAATGGATGCAATGCTTAGTATGCTTAATCCAACGGTCGCTTGCCATCCTAACAATAGGCTACATCCTAGCACAATGACCAACTCACCTGCCAGGGCTGTATCGCGTATACCCGAGCCAATCCATGCCTCATATGCCATCGTGGACCAGCTGCCGAGCGCTAGTAATATTCCCGCCCCTTGGACATTTCCTCGGTGAATTAACCAAATAATGATCAAGATGAGAATGAACAAGGCCTCAAGCATGCGGCTGCTGGCGTCGAATAGACTATAGCCCTCGATTATATAAGAGACAATTAGATATAGAAGAAAAACGATCCCGATCCATGCAAGGATGTTCACCAGGTGAGCCCGGCGATTCTTTTCCGGATCGTCAAACTGAGGCGGCATCATGAATTTGCGAATTCGTTCGAATACTTCCGCTCTCTTCATACTTCTCGAATTATATATCATTGTTTGGTTTTAATGACTTTTTTGTGTTGACTCCTATGCAAATATTTTGTATATTATTGAAATGACTCTTCCAACTACCATTACCGTGATCGGCGCAGGCAGTGCTTCCTTTGGGGAAAACACGCTCGCCGCTTTGATGCATTCATCGAAACTGCGTGGTTCCAACTTGCGCCTCGTGGATCGAAACGCATCCAGCCTGGATATTGTTCATCGTCTCGCGAACCGGCTCAACGTCGAGTGGGATGCGCAGATGAAGATCAGCGCACACGCTCATCATCAAGACGCGCTGGATGGTGCGCAATTTGTCGTGTCTGCCATCGAGGTCGGTCCGCGCGAAGAACTGTGGCGCAAGGATTTTGAACTCACGCAGAAGTATGGACTTCGTCAGCCGTATGGCGAGAACGGCGGCCCCGGCGGATTTGCGCACGCGGCGCGCAATGTGAGGCCGGTACTTGAAATTGCACAGGCAATGGAACAAGCCTGCCCGGAGGCGTGGTTCATCAATTTTACAAATCCGATGGTTCGCATCTGCGACCTCGTCAACCGGCATACGAAAATAAAAGCGGTCGGCTTGTGCCATCAAATTTTGATTGGCTATTGTTTTGTCGGCATAATACTGTGCAAGGAACTTGGAATCAAAATTCCTGATGGCATTACGGGCATGCAAGCTGATGTGGTCGAGCGCGATTTGCGCGCAGAAGTGGTGCATCGGACGATGCCGCTCTTGGATATCCGGGCTGCGGGCACGAATCACTTCACCTGGATTCTTTCCATTCACGATAAACGTACAGGCGAGGATTGGTATCCGATCTTTCGCGAACGCTTCGCCTCCTTCGACCCGAAATTTGAGCCACTGACGAGGGATGTGTTTAACGCCTTTGGCTGGTTCCCGGTCCCGGGCGATACGCATTTGTGTGAATATCTGCCGTGGGTGATTGATCCAATCACCAAGCCGTGGGATAAGTACAACCTCCGTCTTTATGAATGGGATAAGCGGGCGGACTTGCGCAACCTTGATCTGGCCCGCCTCGACAAAATGGCAAAAGGCGAAATGGCTATTGATAGTTTGCTGGAACCAGATTCGGAAGGCGCGCTGGAAATGATTGAGAACATCGCTGGGGATGGCAATCATTATCACATTGCCGCCAATTTGCCTAATACCGGACAAATCTCGAATCTGCCCATCGGCTCGACGGTTGAGACGCCGGTCTTTGTAGATGGCGCCGGGGTACATCCGGTACATGTCGGCGAATTGCCGCAAGGCATCGCGGAACTCTGCCGCCGCGAACTAATCGTCGCGCAATTGTGTGTCGACGCCGCCGTTGAAGGTTCGCGCGAAAAAGCTCTGCAATGTCTTCTGCTTGACCCCATGATCACAGATATACACCGTGCACAAGCCATCCTCGATGATTATTTAGCCACATACCAGGAATATTTGCCACAATTCTGGGAATGAAAAAACCTTCCAATAAGATTTTGCAAGAAATTTCTTGCAAATTTGATATTGCCCAGCAGGTCCAGTGATGAACCGCTGGGCTTCTCGTATCGTATAATAAGAGAGGATAATTTATGGGATTCTGAATTCGGCCGATTTTGCTGTTTCGCAAAAGCACATCAAAACTTGAGGAATAAATTGCCATCCAAGCCCATCGTTACAAACGAACTGAATCAACTGATTTCTCAACAAGATCTTGGGTCATTTCTGGAGTCTACATGTGTGGTGGTGGCGCTATTGAATGCGGACGGGGATTGGATTTCATGCAATCCGGCATTCGAAGGTTTGAAACAAATTTTGCCGAATGCAGATACATTCCGGGAAATCGTCACACCCGTTGCACAGACCGAATTCGACGGATTGTTTCAGAACATGAAGCGAGAGCGCAAAGCGATCCAAAGTGATTTGGATTTCGGCTTGGAGGATCAACCGCGCCGATATGCTTGCCTGTTCATTCCATTGGAGGGTGGACGGGTTTTGTTCTTTGGCGAACCCGTTCTTACCACATCCGACCTTTCCGAAAAATACGGGCGTCTGCTTCAAGACTTTCAACACGTCAACGCGGAATTGAGAGAAACCCAGCAGGCACTGCAAAGAAAACAAAAAGAAATAGAAGCCATCATCGCTCAAGCGAACGAAGTATCGCATACTGATTTCTTAACCTTTCTCTCTAATCGGAAACAAATCATCGCTGATTTACAGCGGCAGGTTACGTCCTCCGAGCGCTATCAAGAGCCACTTTCCATCTCCATGCTGGACTTAGATCATTTTAAAAGAATCAACGATACCTACGGTCATTCCGTCGGTGACGATGTACTGAGGACTACCGCCTTGCAGTTGCGCGATCATATCCGTTCGCCGGATATGATCGGACGCTACGGGGGCGAGGAATTCCTTTTGCTGTTGCCTAATAGCACGGTCAAAGCTGCGAGCGAACAAGCAGAACGTTTATGCCAACGTGTGCGATCCACGCCGATCAAGTCCGGCCAGCATATCATTCATTTGACCATCAGCATTGGCATTGCACAATTTCGGATTCGCCAGGAAAATTGGGAACAGCTTCTTAACCGTGCCGACCAGGCACTTTATCAAGCCAAGAAGAATGGGCGCGATCAGTGGGCTGTGATTGAGTCTTAAAAAACAAGAAAGGAGTTTCAATGTCTGGAATTGATTCTCTCGTAAAGGATTTCCTTGCTCAAAAGAAAATCGCGGTTGTCGGAGTTTCGAATCAACGCGATACAGGTTGCAATTCGAATTATCTCAAATTCAAGAATGCCGGATATCAAGTCTGCGCGGTCCATCCGCACATACACACCTATGACGGCGCGAAATGCTATCCCGATTTGAAGTCTATTCCCGAGAAACCCGATGCTGTGTTCATTTTTGCAAATCCAACAGTGACGGATATGATCGTGCGTCAATGCGTGGAATTGGGCGTCAAGCATGTGTGGATGCACTGCATGATGGGCACCAAAGCCCGGCTTGGCGGCGAGCATGACCAGCGTCTCGAGCGCAGCGGTGGAGCTGTGCAAGGCAAATGGGATTGCGGTCATTCCGGGAACGTGTCCGAATCAATTTTTGCAGCCCGATCCATTTCATGATGTGATGCGAAGGATGTGGCGCACTTTTGGCTTCCTTAGTGTAAACTAGGGGGATGACAACCAATACTGCTGAAAATGTCGAAACCGAAAAAATAAAATTCCCTCTTCATGGCTGGCTGGGCTTGATCCTGGCTGGCCTCTTTTGGTTCCTCAATTGGAGTTTGAGCGGGCCGCGCACGAATTGGGGATTCTTCCCAATGTGGCTGGGCTATTGCCTGGCCGTTGATGGACTGGTCTTCTGGCGGACGCGCACATCCTTGCTCACGCGCAGTTGGTGTAAATACATCGGGTTGTTTATGATTTCCGCACCGGTCTGGTGGCTCTTTGAAGCGCTCAACCTCCGCACTCAAAATTGGGTTTATCTCGGGATAGGTGTGTTCACGCCTTTGCAGTATGCGATTTGGACAACGATCAGTTTCACAACGGTCATTCCCGCGGTATTTGGAAGCGCCGAATTCATTGCCAGCTTCGATTTTATAAAGCGCATCAAACGCGGACCGGTGATCGGCTCCGGCAAACTGACGACCATCAGCTTCTTCATCGGAGGCTGGATCATGCTTGCTCTGGTAATGATCTGGCCCAATATCTTCTTTCCCTTTATTTGGCTGTCGCCGTATTTCATTATTGAACCGCTCAATATCTGGCTTGGATATCGTTCGCTTGCAGATTGGACGAAAGCGGGAGATTGGCGTCCGGTCATTTCACTTTGGCTGGGCGTGTTGATGACGGCCTTCTTCTGGGAAATGTGGAATTACTTATCGTATCCGAAATGGATTTATCATGTTTCGTGGGGCGGATGGCTTCACATCTTTGAGATGCCCCTGCTTGGTTATGGAGGCTATCTGCCATTTGCACTTGAGTTGTATGCGATCTATCATTTGGTCGTTGGAATTTTGAAAGATAAAGCGGGAGATTATGTTCGAGTCGATCCGGACCTGGTTTAGTTTTCGATAAGGAGTTGATGAACATATGCTTCCTGTGTTTATAACCAATCGTCTCGATTTAATAATTTTATATGTGGTTTATATCATCTGGTTGTTGCCGGAAGTTGTCTCCTCTTTTACAAATCGGATTGGCAAGAATCTGAAGGTGAATGACCGTGCTTCTGGCCCGGCTATCGGCCTTTCCATTTGGCTTGCGATTTTTGCAGGCTATTGGTCTGCTGATGCTGTTCGGTCATTGGCTATTCCTTGGCATCGTACATTTCTATTTTCTATTGGAATCTTTCTGATGTTGGTAGGCGTGGCATTTCGCTGGTATTCCATCCGCGTGCTGGGAAAATATTTTACGCGTCAGGTGGCTATTCAACCGGGACAGACCGTCGTCGAGAATGGCCCGTATCGTTTGATCCGCCATCCGTCCTATAGCGGTGCGCTCATTACGATATTTGGATTGGGATTGGCTTTTACCAATTGGTTGAGCCTGATTGTCGCTATGGGAATTGCCTTTATCGGATATAGTTATCGCGTTTCGGTGGAAGAAAAGATTTTGGTCGATGCTTTGGGTGAGTTGTATCGTCAATATATGGAACGCACAAAACGCTTCGTTCCGTTTTTGTATTAGCGCGATGAAATTGCGGGTGTAATTTCTACTTGTTGCTCGCGACTACAGTCAATTGGTCGGCAGATATTACCGATGCGCCGGTCGTGTCACACACCCAGTCATTTCCAGAAAGGGGATTGCAGTTATACCAATTGGATTGCGATGCAATCAGTTTGATCTTGACGAAGTTTGCGGCAGCACTCAAGGTGAATGAAACCGAATCGATCTGCCTTGGATCGCTGTCTGAGTGATAACTGACATTCGTCACATCGTAGCCGCTGATCGCACTGACGCCTTCTCCGCTGACAGGCGACGGCCCGGTATTTGTGGATGCGAAAGCGTAAGATACAAATGCACTGCCCGCAATGATGAATAGGATGAGCAAAACGAGGGGGGAGAACATCAACCTGGGTGTCATCTTATCTCCTTGATAAGAGACGCCCAATTCGCTCGCGATGGAATCCACACAGGGCAGATTTACATCGGGCGACTCTTATCAAATAACTTGATGAAGATTCAAGCAAGACACCCGTATAAAATAGCCTGGCTTAAGAATAAGCCAGGCCTATGAAACACAAAAGGAACACTTTGTGATCTTCGGCGACCTGGCAGTCATAGCCGCGTTTGCGGCCACAGACCCATAGCTTTGCGTCGCCGGCTTTCGCCGGTTTTGCCTTTATCGGATATTGTCTTGCGATTTCACTATATCATATTCTTATGCTCGTACGCTTTGCATTTTCCTTTCAAAATTCATAGCGAATGTAACGCGATGTTGTTTATGGATTCGTATCTTAATAAGTATTTATAATCGTGTTGCAACTATTATAGGTGTCTCCGGTATGACCAATGCAGACATCTGTACCGGCGTTTCCATTGAGCGTATCGTTACCTCCGCCGCCGATGATGCAATCGTTGCCACCCTTGCCAGAGATGTTATCTACCTTGGCGCTCCCAAGAATCAAATCGTTTTTTGTTGTTCCATTGCAAGTTCCTCCGGAAGCCGGGCAGATCACAATATTAGCTAGATTCAGAGCCGAGCATGCCGCCGGTTTTAGCGCGTTCGCATTGATCGCGCTGATTTGTTGTCCCAGCCGGGTGACTGGGACCGTATTGCCGGCCGCCATGGCTGTGATTGAACTGATAAAAATCAATACAACCAAAATCCAAAACGCGACACGAAGATTGAACTGCCTGATCATTTCTGCTCCTCCTCATCGAGGTCGAGCGGATTGCTTAGCTTTTGATAGATATATTGATAGCTCACGCTATTTCCATCCACAGAGTAATAATGCACTAGCCCGCGGACTTCGTGAAGCATCATGGCGTTGTTTCGCTCGGCCAGCTTTGCCAGATCGTCTATTGTGGTAACTTCTATGATGTTTGAGTTTTGAATCGCTTCTTTATTTTGTATGTCAACCAGAATGGAACCATACTTGGCCTGTATGAATGCGTGCGGATTATCCTCGGCTATATCCTGCATATATTTTTCGAGACCGATCAAACCGGCAACGGATAACAGCAGGAAAATGATAGAGCCGACCTGCAGAACTGGCACGCTCATGTTGATTCCCAAGATGGATATGGTATTCGCTGTGGAACGAAAATCTCGGATCAAACCTGCTTGAGATGGATTGAGCGGATCGGTTTTTGGGTCATCCCGAATGATAAAGAAGTGTAACCGATCATAGTCAAAAGTTAGCTGTGGTTGAAAAACATCATCCAGGGGATGACCGGATAAAGTCCCCGTCACCCTGACTATTGGTTCAATGGAAAGCGTATATGAACCCGGATGAAAATCAGTTTGATTTTCCATCTCTTCGATGATCGTTTCTACCTGACAGACATTGAATGACGCCTTCGCCAGGAATGCGTTGCCAGTGAATGGCGTTTGCGAGATGATGGGTATCGTTCTTTGCCATCCGCTGATCGGTTCTATGATCAGCGCCAAAAGTTGATAGGAACCGACGATGGTATCCTTGGGCTGATTTCCGACCAAGGTATATTGAAAACCGAAATTGACGGAGCAAGTGGCTTTTGGGAAGATCGGTTCGCCAGACTTGAGCCCATTGGAATCATAAACTCCCGTTGGAGCTGGCGCGGAATAGTTAAAGAGACCCAGATGTTGAAAAGTAACATCATCCGGCACGCTCTTTGTCGCCGGGCGTGTAAAGGCAATCAATCCGCTCATGAAGGATGCAAATGCGATCAAACCCAAAGCGAAGAATATCGCTTCGACAGTTCCACTCATTGGTGCGCTTCGTTTCGGACCCGAGCCGGGGGCGGTTTTTCCATTCGTTTTTCTTTTGTTTATCTGATCTTTTAGAGCTTTGATCGGATTAAGCTTTGCAACCCAATCTTGAGCGGATATTCTTTTCATTCTTCTGTTACCTTTGACTCTTTCATTCGAAATACTGACTGCGATCAGACCAGCAAGGACACCCGCAATGATGCCCATGTTCATTGGCTGGCGAATCGCTGCGACCCAATTCCCAGCGCCCGGCACATAAATCCACAACTTTCCAATCACGTCTTCCGGGAGCGGATGATACGAATCGACCCATGAGTTATTGTCACCCTTCATAATGAACCGGTCATTTTCCTGGCCGATGATGCGATGAAAAACGATATTGTTCAGGTCCAGGTTTCGATAGGCGACGATATCTCCGGTTTCATAGCCCGCTTCTTCATGCACGATGACCAGATCGCCAAGATGAAAATTCGGTTCCATGCTGGTGCCGGAGATTGTGAGGAATGATGACGGTCCGCCAAACTGCGTCGGAGCAAAAGACGCCCAGATCACTGCAATCAATACCAGCCAGAATGATGCAATAACGGATGAGAACCAGCGTTGACCAATGGACATATTTATAAAAAATTATAAATGACTTAAAGAATTGAACCTGCTTTTACATTGATTCTGGAATGTTCCAAGGATCAACTTCAGCAGGCTCAATTTTTCAACTGATTCAGGGCGCATCGCCCTGTTTAATTCCCTTGGCAAAGGGTCGTTTAGTTATTCTTGGCAATGATGTCGAGATTGGTGGCGCCGGTGACGGTGGCCTGCGGCGCGGTCGTTGTACAAGTCCAGTTGTTGCCGGAAACGACAGTGCAGTTATAGAAAGTACCTGGCGTGACGCTGGCTTTGACCGTAGTAGCGGCGCCGCTCAAAGTGAATGTAACACTGTCAATGTTTGACGGAGTGGTCGCATCCAGGTTATAAACGATAGCGCTGACGGTATAACCGCTGACGGCGCCGGCGCCTTCACCAGCGACGGTGCCGGGGACGGTGTTGGAAGCCGCGAACGCATAAGCCGATGTTGCAAAGATCAGTGCTACAACCACAATGATGAATAATTTTGACATACGAGAATTGAACATAATTGACTCCTTATACATCTCATAGATGGATGTTTAGTTATCCTTGGCGATGATGTCGAGACTGGTGGCGTTGGTGACTGTAGCTTGCGGTGCGGTCGTTGTGCAAGTCCAGTTGTTAACAACACCGGTGCAATTATAGAAAGTACCGCCCGAGCCGGTGAGGCTGGCTTCTACCGTGGTGGCCGGGCCGCTCAACGTGAATGCGACGCTGTCGATCTTCGATGGAGTCGCATCCAGCGTATAAGCCACGTTGGTGACGGTATAACCGCTGACGACGGCAGCGCCTTCACCAGCGACGGTGCCGGGGACTGTGTTGGAAGCCGCGAACGCGTAGGCTGATGTTGCAAGGATCAGCGCCACCACCACAAAGATGAACAACTTTGACATACGAGAATTGAACATGAAAAACTTAACTCCTTTTGTATAAGATTCCCCGCACTATATCAAACATTTTTCCCGATTGACCTAACATTTACGTTAGCTAACAGGAATGCAATAAACAGTGCTGATTCATCGCAAGGATTCTTGACTAGATGAATCGTACTGGAAGACTCCATATAGCCAAATTGTAAAAAGTTTCATACAATAGGATAACCATGCCAACGAATATTGAGATCAAAGCTCGTGTTCGAGACTTCGCCGATTTGAAACGGCGCGCTGAAGCCATTAGCGAATCGCCCGTTGAAGTGATCCGACAGGAAGATACGTTCTTCGTCACATCGAAGGGACGGCTCAAACTGCGCCTCCTTGCACCCGATCGTGCCCAATTGGTTTTTTATGAGCGCCCAGACCGGGATGGCCCAAAACGTTCGGATTATTTTGTATTCAATACGAACGATCCTGAAAACCTGAAGACCGCGCTCCGCCTTGCATTGGGTATCCGGGGCGTGGTCAGAAAGACACGTTATCTTTATATGGTGGGACAAACGCGCATACATATCGATAATGTCGAAGAATTGGGACAGTTCATGGAATTGGAAGTTGTTTTGCGCGATGACCAATCCGATGACGAGGGTCAAACCATTGCGAATGACCTGATGAAAAGGCTTGGTGTTGGGCCAACTGATTTAATTGAAGGCGCATACATGGATTTGCTGGAAAAATAACATCGCAAGGAGAATATCATGTCTAAAGTTACGGCCATCAATCATATCGCCGTCGTAGTGGATGATATGGAAAAATCACTTTCCTTCTGGCGCGACGCACTCGGAATGGAATTGCATGAGTTGCGCGATGTGCCCGCTGAAAAGTCTCAGGTTGCGTTTTTTCCGCTGGCCGGAGCGGAGATCGAGCTGGTCAGACCTACCTCGGATGATTCCGGCATTGCCAAATACCTTGCCAAACGTGGACCGGGAATGCATCACATCTGTATTGAAGTGGATGATATCGATGGTATGTTGACCCAGTTGAAGTCAAAAGGGATTCGACTCATCAACGAGGAACCGCGCATGGCTTCTGATGGAAAGAAATATGCGTTCGTTCATCCCGAGTCCACAAGCGGCGTGTTGGTAGAGCTGTATCAGATCTAAAATGTCATTGCACCTGGCGCTTCACACCGCGAGGCAGCCCTCTTCGTTATAATAAAAACATGCTGGAAAACATCGAGCCGATCCTCCGCGATCAATGCAGACTGGATAAATCCAAGCCGATCATTGTCGGCGTATCGGGCGGCCCGGATAGTCTGTGCCTCATGGAAATCCTTCGACGAGCCGGTTACCATATCATCGTCGCGCATTTCAATCACAAACTGCGGGAGGCGGCTGATTTGGAAGCCAATGCGGTTGAGCAAACCTCGGCCCGATTGATGATCCCATCCGTGATCGAAAGTGCCGATGTGGGTATTTATGCAACTGCCAACAGCCTTTCCCTGGAGGAGGCCGCGCGTAATCTGCGGTATCGTTTCTTATTTGCACAAGCACATCGGTTTAACGCGCAGGCGGTGGCAGTTGGGCATACCGCGGACGATCAGGTGGAAACGGTATTGATGCACTTGATTCGGGGTACGGGTTTGGCGGGGCTGAAAGGAATGTGGTATCGGACGATCATTCCGACATTCGATGCAGATATTCCCATCGTTCGGCCTCTACTGGATACCTGGCGCGAAGAAACGGTTGCCTACTGCGCCGTTCATGGCCTTCGGCCCCATTATGATCCGAGCAACGATTCGCTCAACTTCCTGCGCAACCGATTGCGGAACATTCTGATCCCCACGCTTGAAACTTATAATCCAAAATTCCGTGAAGCAATCTGGCGCACTGTCCAATCTTTGAATGCCGATTATGCGATCCTTAGAGAGGCCCTCAATTCAAACTGGAATAAGAGCCTGATTTTGCAGGATGAAGAATATGTGATTCTGGACTTGTCTTTCCTTTCCTCGCGTTCGGCGGGACTACAACGCCATATCATTCGTCGGGCGGTGGAAAGCATTGCGCCCGGACAGGAAACAACCTTTTCGGTTCTCGAGCGCGCCTCCAGGTTTATCGCAGAATCCGAGCGCGTTCGCATGGACTTGGCAGGCGGCTTGACTCTGTTCCGCGAAGGCGATGCTTTATATATTGCCAAGTCGAATGCTGAACTGCCGTTTGACCGCTGGCCGCAAATGCCCGCTCAAAAAGATTTCATCGGCATCTCCGTGCCGGGGCAAATCAATCTGTCCGGCGGCTGGAGATTTTCGGCGGAGAAATGGCAGCTGCCCGCACTGGCGTGGGAACAAGCCAATCGGAACGAGGACCCGTTCCAGGTCTGGTTGGACGCGGAAGGTTTGCCTGATCCGTTGGAATTGCGCGTCCGGCGTGATGGCGATATCTTCGAGCCGCTGGGAATGAAAGGTCATTCGCAAAAGCTATCCGACTTTTTTACAAATGAAAAATTGGCTCTGCGCGCCAGGGCGCGCTGGCCCTTGTTGTGCGCTGCGGAGCGAATTGTTTGGGTGCCGGGATTTCGTCCGGCAGAGTCATTCAAGATGCAACCATCGTCCCAAAAGATTATTTACTTTTCGATCACTCGTCCGCGGGAACTCACTTAGTTTGTTCGTTCAATTGTTTTAGCTTCATCCCAATTTCCCGCCATTGGATTTTTGAAATCCCCAATTTGACGCGAATCTTTTCCGCCTCGAGGCCGGCTCGAAAATCGCGCAACGCGCATGTCCAACGGCACATGTCGAATGACAAGTGTTTGCTGAGTCCCGCCTCTTTTCCTACATCTTCCAACACATATTCGAGATTACGCGGCGACCACGGGAAGAGCTGGTCGGTAGGCTGATATTGTGCGATGTATTCCTGATAAGGCAGAAGCCAGTCTTCCGTCAGAAGAAGTTTGCGTTCTTTATATCGGTTGGCAGGGCTGGGGTAACGGATGAAGACTTGAGGACCGTTCGGTGTATCAAGGTCAACGTGATTGAGATGGACGCCAAGAAGTTCGCTCTTCTTGATTCCGGTGATGAGCAAAAGATGGATCAAAGCGAACGGACGTGCATCCGGTTCCTCCGCGCGGCGATGGCGGTCGGCAGCGACAAGGACATCGTCCACTTCCTTTTCGGTCAGGACCTGTGGAAGCGGGCTGATCACCGAATGTTGCACCACCTGCTCAGCCGGATCAACGACCAGCACGCCATATTGAGTCAGCCACCCATAAAAGGATTTTATGGAGGTGATTCGACGCGCTAATGTCTTTGGGCTACATGGCACACCGCGCTCTTTTTCCAGCCATTCAAGAAAGCGATTTAAATCTTTGGTTGTCATCGCACCGATGGATTTATCCGGCGGGAAGAATTTAGTCAGCAGGCGCATATCCGACGTGAAAGCCTTGACCGTGTAGGGCGAGCTTCCTTTATCGTAAAGATACGACTCCCAAGCCTGGATGGCCGGATTCAGGAGCGTGCTGGACGTAATGTGGGCGGAATCTTTTGACGGCATAGGATCCTACAGATAGTTTAGCGAAAAGAGGGGAGGATGTCAATGTGATAAATCCTGGGGCTGAAAGCAGGGCTGGTAATCATTGCCGAGGATGAGGCGATATTGAAAGGTACTGTTTGGATTCGGCATGGATAAGATACTTGCCGAGGAAAGTCCAAGGTTGGTCAGGATTGCGCTGCGCACATTTGGGTCTTGCGATTTGGTCATATCCACTAACACCGAATTGACATAATTTTGTCGGTCGGCATTTGCAACGGAAGTCTGATACCCCGCGTAGTTGAGTTGATTTGCAGCCAGCGAGCTCCAGCCATTGAACTGTGTCCCGTTTTCCACCTGAATGCTGATTGCGTCGCGTTGAGCGGATACATTCGAGAGTGTTGTTGCCTCGCTGAGCAATTGTTGGAGTGACGGTTGATTCGGCAAAAGCACATCCGCGCCGCCGGGCGTCACCCAGGCGCTGACATACGGCGGACGAACATAAAAACCGCGGATGTTGGCGTTGGTCAACTTGGGAGCGTAGAGAGACAATTTTAAAATGTCAGCCAACCCGAGGTCGGTGGTGATCGTGGAGGAAAAATCGCTATAAAGTTGTGGAATATGACTCAGTGTGTTTGCCTTGAGCGCTTGGGCAAACATGGCACGTAAAACCTCTTGTTGACGACGGCCGCGGTCAAAGTCGCTGGAGGCTTCGCGTGAGCGCGCGTACCATAAGGCGAGGTCGCCGTTCATGTGAATCATCCCGGATGGAACAGAGTATTCCGCCCAGTTGTTCGGGTCGTTCGAATTGTAACTTGGATCAATGAGCCGCCAATCCGTATATGGACAAGCAACCGGCACATCGATGCCGCCGAGCGTATCCACGATGCGACTAAAGCCGCTAAAATCAACCATGGCTACATGGTCGATGCGAAGGCCGAGATTGTAGGCGATCGTATCTCGAAGTAGAGCGGCTCCACCGCCTTGATAATTTCCGATCCCATATTCGTAGGCCGTGTTGATCCGATCCATGCCGACGGTTGGGATATAAACCCAAAGATCGCGTGGGATGGAGATCATCGAAACCTGTCCATCGTTGGGCCATAAGATGACGGCCACCAACGTATCGGTTCGGAAAGAAGTGGGCGTGCCTTGATCGTGGCCGATCAAAAGAAAGTTGATCGTGTCGTTATCGTTCAAAAGCGGAATGGGAGTTGGTCCGACGCCTGAGGTATCGGGCGAGGGCGGAGCGACCACAGTTGGATATAAGGAACTTAGGTCAATGGTTGCGGCAGGCTGCAAGAGCGTTGCCGTTGGAGAGATTGACCCCGGCGGAGGAACTTGAATCGAGGAAAACGAATTCGGTGTAGCCTGCAATTCGTTCGGAGGTTGAAACGGAGTTGGAGTGGGTGAGGCATTCGGCGCGACGGTGATCAATACAAAGGGTGGCGGCGCGGGCGCCTGTGATGCCACGATGCCGCAAGATGTCAGTAAAAAGGCAACAATCAAGACGATGCCTGGCAATGATGTCTTCGTCATGGATTGATTTTATCTTTTGCTTAGCTTTGCATATTGGAGGCAATCAAGGCACTGCTGTTGGATGTAGTGGATTGAGCTGTTAATGTCGCCATCGAAATATTCGTTGCAGGAAGAACCAGAAGTCCGGACGTTGGTTCCCAATTGGCACTTGAGGTTCGAATCTTGGCGGGGCCGCGCCGAAATAAGGAGTAATCGCCCTGGGCGTGACCATGGGGATATGCGGTACCCAAAGCAGATTGCCCGGCGTAATGGTCGTGGTGAAGAGACAGTTGGCGTTTTGAAGTTCGGGTATGGACGTCCGATACAACGCGGCGATGTGATACAGCGTATCTCCCGGCTGGACAACGTAAGCTCGCGCCCAGCCTGAAGGCGCGCCGCATGAAATAGCTTGAGAGGTTGGCGGTGGTGGAACATAAATGTTAAAGCCAGGTTCGAGGTTATTGGTCAATAAACAATTGGCTTGTGCGAGTTGAGATGGAGTGACTCCATAACGCGCCCCGATGGACTTAACCGTATCGTTTGGTTGGACTGAGATCGAAGTCCAGCCAGCAGGTGGAGGACAATTCGTGGGTGGTAATGGTGTTGCAGTGAGCGTTGGAGTTGATGGAGGTAGCGCCGTTGGGCCCAAAGGAGTGGAAGTCAATATTTGAGAGACAGTGGGCAGGCTCGTGGTCGGTGTGGGAGAAGGAGCGGTATAACTTTCAGCCAGCGCTAACGAAAGGCCTCCGACCACGAGCAGGACGGAGACCAATCCATAAAGCAATCCATTCCCCAGTTGGTGCGCAGCGCGCATTATTTCTTTTCCTTCTTGATGCGAGATGCCTCCAATGCATCCTTCGTTATGGGCAGAAGTACGCTGAATGTAGCACCCTTGCCCGGTTCGCTTTCCACCCAAATGCGTCCATGCTGTGCTTCAGTCAATGTCTTGGCAATGGAAAGCCCAACACCTGTATCCCCGATGCCTTGGATGAGCACGTTGTCGGCGCGATATAGACGCGTGAAAACGCGCCCCAGATCCTCAGCAGGGATTCCGCCGCCACTATCGGTCACCTGGACCATGATATATTCCTGATCCTTGTCGTTCGTGGTCTGGACTTTGAGATGGATGATGCCTTCGATGGGTGTCGCGGCGCCCGCGTTTTGCAACAAGTGGATCATGATCTGTTGCAGTGCTTCACGATCCGTGTTTAGCGGCGCAAGCTTTTTCGGAAGGTCAAGGCGCAGGGAAATGTTTTTCTCGCGCACCTGACTGCTCGTATAAGCCATTGCATTATCGATAATCAGATTCAAATCAACAGGTTCCGGCTTAAGTTCAGCAAGACCGCTTTCCAACGTGGTGACTTGAATCATGTCGTCAATCAAGCTGCCGAGTTTTTCCGTGGAGGCTTTGATGCGCTCAACAAATTTGCGCTGTAGTGCGCCGAGAATGCCAATCAACTCGCCGAGCAGCAGGTCAGTATAACCAACGATGGACGACATCGGTTGGCGTAATTCCTGTGAGATGGAAGCAATTACTTCCGCCTGCTCGCTCGGTTTGTTGTGCGCGGCCTTGCCGTTTTTTTCCAGTTCCAGAATTTTGACATTGGATTCCGCCAGTTGGTTTTGCAGGCGGGCTACGTCTTGCAGTGAGGCCTTCAATTCTCTCTCGACTTGTGGTTCTGCGCCCCTGCCTTTGCTGCGCACGGTCTCAAGTTCCTTTTGCAATTGTTCGATAGTCCGCTGTGACTCTTCCTGCACGACAAGCAAGGCGGCGACATTTTCTTTCTGTGCCGCCTCCATTTCGGATTGCGATTTGGTCGCATCCATTTGTTGTCTCAGTTCATCACTTTGCTTTTCAAGCTCCGCGATGCGACTTTGCGCCCCGCTGAGCTCCTGTTTGGCTTGCTCACTCGTTTGCTCCAGCTTGCTCACCTTTTGACTGCGCTGGATGATCGGCACCAAGGATGCAGCGATGTTGACGAGGAAAGCCTGATCTTCCGCGCTCCATAAACGGTTGGAGTATGGCGAAAGCAGGATAATGCCTCCTATTGAATCTTTCTCGGCGGTGACAATCGGCACCGCCAACAGATTACCGGGATTCTGAAGCCCAAGCAATTCGCTCAAACCCTTAATGTCGGCAGATGTGCTTGAAGCCGGCATACGCAGAGGCCGGCCGCGTTGAATGGAGTTTGCCAGCATCGGGATTGCATTCTTATCGAGACTGCCGCCCTCGAGGCCTTCTTCGCGAATCAGATCATACCCGCTTGCGATGATCATCTGGTTCTTGTTATCCGTGAGATACATCAAAAAGCACAGATCAGATAGCATAGTCTGTGCAATGGCACGCGTGATGGCCTGACTTACCTTAGGCGCGGTTGATTCAGCGGCCAATGCAAGAAGCGCATGAAATGTTTTCGGGTCCGTACTATAGCGCCGCCGTTCCTGAACCGGTGTTTCTTGTTTGGCATGTTTGGCTTGTGCGGGGTTCTCGACCGGAGCATTGGTGCTGACCGGCGCAGAGAAACGCTGAGGCAATGTCAACAGAATTGGATAAGCCGCCATATAAGCAAGGCGAATGATTCCGGAATAATTGCCGTCTTCAGGGAATGCCAAATGACCAAGATGACCAAGGAAAATCAACACCAGAACGGCCAGTCCACTGCCATAACCATTGGGTCGACGAATCAGCAGGATCAATGCCCCAACGAAAATCAAGCTAATGGAAGCGATCTGCCAAAGCAAATCATTGAGAGAACCGTTATAAGTGGTCAGCGAGGATTGAGGCGCCCATGCCAATAGACTGAGTCCCATCGCGGCGGCAATCAGAAAACTTAATAGGGCCGCGGCCGCGTCAGCGGCACGAGTTGGTTCGGGAAAGGCCCACAACCATATGATCCAAACAACGCTGAAGAGGGTGAATGCACGATCCAGCGGAGGCAGGCTCGCAGTCGGATTGATGATGCCTTGCCACCCTAATCCGCTGAAAGCAAACATAAATAATTGTGCAGAAAGCAAAAGTCCTAGTCCCACCATTGTGCGGCGGGCTTGAGGAAATTCGCTCGAACGCCAGTGATTGAAAGCAGACTGAAGCGCGCTGGCGATTGAAAATACCAGCACGAGGTGATAGATCAAATTTCCCGGCGGAGCGGTTAACAGCGAAAAGATCTGGCTGAACAGAGCGCTCATTCGATGAGATTATACTGCTTTTATTGTGGTACCGTAAATCATTGCTTCATTGCATCCTTCAAGAGATTTTTGTTATTGTGTTCCAAAGGCTGGGCAGGTAAAATCAATGCCATATTTTATAGGAGAGATTATGTCAGAAGAAAAAGAATATATTCCAAAAAGTGCGATGACCATTCAGGCGCATCCGGACGATCAGGAATTTTCGGTTGGCGGCACGCTGGCTAAATGGGCAAAGGCTGGATGTGAGATCATATCGGTGGTCATCACCAGCGGCGACTCGGGTTCGAACGATCCGACCAAGGATGGTTCTTATAAACCGGTCTTGGCTAAACTGCGTGAAGATGAACAGCGCGCCGCAAATAAAGTTTTAGGCGTAGAGGAGACCATCTTTCTGCATTATCCCGATGGTGAGTTGCAACCGACGATTCCTTTGCGTAAAGAATTAACCCGGCTGATCCGCCAATACAAACCGGATGTTGTTTTGACAGGTGATCCTGAAGGCTGGTTCTTTGGCAAGGATTACATCAATCATCCCGATCATCGCGCCGCGGCACAGGTGGCGTGTGAAGCGGTATTTCCGTCAGCGGGGACGCGGCTTATTTTCCCGGACCTGCTGGCGGCGGGGTATGAGCCGCATAACGTCAAACGCTTGTACATCCACGAGAACGAAAAGGCTGATACATGGGTGGATATCGGCGGGACGATCGAAGTTAAGATCGAAGCCCTGAAGAAACACATCAGCCAGGTTGACACGCATGAAGTTGATAAGTGGATGTATGAATGGGCGGAAGGAGCGGGCAAGGCCAAGGGCATCAAATATGCCGAGGCCTACCATGTGATGGTTTTGGAAAACGAAGAAGATAAAGGCTAATTTGGACGAGGCGATGAGCCTCGTCCTTTTGTTAGTGGCGGGAAACAAGAGTAAATTTGTACAAACAACTTGACTTTACTCCTCCAATGTGCTATTTATAAGTAAATTTAATCGAGGTTTTTGAATGCACCGCGAACGTGTGTCTGAAAATGTATTCTGGTTTCAAAGCGAAGTTTATGCGCAGGTGACTGCCGGTGTGGTGGTTGGCCCGCAATGGGCAGTAGTCATTGATACGTTGGCTCTTCCCGATGAGACGCTCGGCATGCGCGAGTTCATCGAACATGAACTCAGTGTACCGGTGCGCTATGTGATCAACACCCATTATCATGCTGACCATGCTTGGGGAAATTGTTTTTTCCCCGGCGCGACCGTGATCGCCCACGAACTTTGCCGCATCTTATTGGATCAACGCGGGCAACCGTCGCTGGAAGCGGCGCGCAAGCAAAATGTGGCTCTGCGTCAGGTGAAGATCGTTTTACCTCATCTGACTTTTTCCGCCGGCGAGATGAATCTGCGTGTGGGCAAAAAGAATCTGACCATATTACCGGCTCCTGGTCACAGCAGTGACGGCATTGCGGTGCTGGTCGAAGAGGACCGAATCCTTTTTGCAGGCGATGCGTTCATGCCTTTGCCATATGTCGTGGATGGCGATATTGATGATATTGCCGCATCGATTAAAAAGATCGGAAAGATGGGATTGGAGAATATCGTTCAAGGTCACGGTGATATTATTTTGCGCGGTGAAATCGACGCGGCGGTAAGAGAGAATCTCACTTATATTACCAATGTTAAAAAAGTTGTCAAAGCCGCGGCGCGGCGCAAGTCTGTTGATGAGACATTGGATTCGATGAGAATTGAAGAGTGTGGCAAAAGCCGCGTCCACCTTGGCGGCCTGGCGGAAGGTCTGCACAAACGGAATTTGCAAGCATTGATCAGGAAAGCGCGTGAAGAATAAGCAGGTTCATTAAATGTGTGAGGCAGACCGTGAGGTCTGCCTCTTTGTTTATTCTGATTTTTTTGTCTCGTCTTCTTTCTTTCTCCAGGGACGCCAGCCGTGGAACCGTTCGCGCCCCTCCACCAGCGCTTTGATGTTGGGCCGCAATGCCCAAAGGAGGATGACGAAAGTCAATACGCCATAAACAATATATTGCCAATGGATGGAATATCCTAGAAAATAAAGAAGGGCAAAAATTGCTGTCGCGGTGAGTGAAATGCTGATCGTCGCAATAGAAGCATAACCCACACCAAAGAACATCAACAGTGGAATAGGAATCCCTAAAAGGATCAGCCACCACATCGGCCATAACAAACCAATTGCTCCGCCTGCAGCGGGTGCGCCCCCAGCCCCGCCGCGTAAACGAATTTTTCCTTCCGAATGGCGTTCCAAAAGAAAAACGGAATAATTATGTCCGAGCACAGCCGCAATCGGAGCCAATACCTCGATCCAAATATTGGGCGCCAATGTCCGTGCCAGCCAAACTGCCGCGGCACCTTTGAAAATGTCGAATAGGGTGGTTGCCGCCCCGGCCCAGCAACCGGCAGCGCGCATTGCATTGGTTCCTCCGGTTCGCCCACTGGCAACCAGGCGGATATCCTTGCCAGTTGTCACTTTTACAATCAGGAGGCCAAACGGAATTGCACCCAAAATATATGCCAGTAAGATAACCGCCGCGTCCATCAATACCTGCATCAATGCTCCTCCAGTTGGCAGAAACTGTAACACATGAAATCCGTTAAGGTTGCTCGCTGTTAATGATTTTTAACTTTACTTCTGAGAAGTGTTTATGCTCGATCCAAAAACCGCGCGCGATCCAGTTGCCTGTGGTTCGCGACCATATGATTTGAATAACGTCATAAGCGGCCTCTTCGATGTCGGTGGCGGAAACCGTTTCGGGTCCGGCAGGATGCGAGTGGAAAATTCCGATTAAACTTAATTCATTCGAGTCAATCCAGTTAAACGCCTGAAGCTGTTCTTTTGGATCCATCCGAAACTTCACCCGACTTTTAGCCTGGTTCTCCATCAAAAAAACTTTTTCAACCTGATTGTTTTTGCCTGCTAGCAATCCACACGCCTCCAGTGGCGCGTAAACCTGCACGTGGTTGCGCATGATATTCCAATATTCGAGGGTAAGTCTCAATTCTGTCAATGGATAATAATCGCGGTGATCCATGCCGCGGCAAGGAGCATTCCCGGTTCGAGGGCGGCTCGCCGCCAGGGAACATCTTCGCTGAGATTGGATGCAAGAGTGATCAGAGCGTATAAGGGGCCAAGCAGGATCAATCCAAATTGCAAAGGCGAGATTAGCCAGTAATGCACGCCGGCAGCAATCTGCGCACAAGCCAAGGCGATGCCGAGGGCCCATGGGAATTCCCAACGGCCACTCAAACGCAGATGAAGTGTGCGCAGGGCAACCAATCCGGCGGCGATGAAGATAGCCGGCGCAATCAGAAAGAGGCGCGTGCCCGCCGCGCGCAGAGCGATGACTAGCATAAGAAACAGCGCATAAGAAAGTGCAATTAATGCGGCGGATGCGATAGCATACGCTGGCGCACCGGTATCCACGGAAGCGTACTCAGCGATGAAGATCAAAACGAGGATTCCCGCGCTAATGAATAAGCCAATCCACCAGAGTGTGCCAAGCGGCAAAACGCCGAGGCTTACGCCGATGATAAAGGTTGTCAATGTGGGCAATAACCAGTGCTCGATGGTGTTCCCCTGTAAAGAAGGATGACTGTGTAACAGCCAATTCATTCCGGTGGCAGTGAGGCCGGTTGCCATGATGGTCATCGCGGTGCTGAGGGTGAGAGGATAAGCAAAGTAGAAGCCGGGCAACTGCAGGGTCAAAGTGAGGCCTGGAGTATTGATCAAACGCGTCAGCGCATAAGCCAGCAGGACTGCTGCAGTCAGCACTCCCACGCGGTTTCCCTCCGGCAAATAACGTCCTTCCGGTTGCATAAGCTGATTTTACCCGATATGAGGAAACAGAACGTTCATTCGAGTGGTATGGTAGAATCGAAAGGTCATGAACTTGAAGAATGAAGCTCAAACTCTGCCTCCACCGCCCGGGATCATTGGCTCCCTCAAATCCGGCTTTGATGTGATTGCCGCGCATATTGTCGCCATTGCTTTTCCCCTCGCGCTCGACTTGTTATTATGGCTTGGCCCGCGTCTCAGTGTGAATCAACTGATCCAACCTGTCCTAGCTGAGTTCCGAAGTTTTGCGTCAAATGCCGGTATTTCCGCCAGCGATGTTAAGAACGCGATGGATATGTACACCCAGTTCTTTCAGCAATTCAATCTGCTGGGCGTTTTGCGGACTTTTCCAATCGGTGTGCCGAGCTTGATGAGCGGAGAGATGCCTCTTAGCTCTCCATTGGGCGCGCCTGCAATTTGGCAGGTTAACTCTCTTGGACAGCTCTTAGGCTTGCTGTTGCTTCTCACGTTCTGCGGCTGGATCTTTGGAGGTCTTTATTTTCGATGGATTGCATCACTGATCGTATCGGATGCGTCCGCCGCGACAGGCCGCGCCATCTTACAGACGATACTTTATTCGTTCGTTTGGTTTCTCCTTGCGTGGATGATTGGAGTGCCGATTGGCTTGCTTTTATATGTGCTCTTTGCCATCAATTCGTTGCTGGGCGAAGGTGCGTTGTTGATTTTGGGATTCCTATCCATGTGGTTGATCGTGCCGATTTTCTTTTCATCCTTTGGAATTTATCTACGCAAACAGAATGTGTTGATGTCTTTCCTGGGCGGCCTTCAACTAACACGTTTCGCTTTGCCGACCAGCAGTTTATTTGTCTTGACCATGTTCTTGATCGGCGGCGGGTTGAACTTCCTTTGGGCGATTCCGACAAATAACTCATGGCTTACATTGGTTGGTATCCTTGGGCACGCTTTTATCATGACTGCTTTACTGGCATCCTCGTTCGTCTATTATCGAGATACTACCGCGTGGCTACAGACTGTGTTGGAAAGATTGCGCACAGCTACGCCCACACCGCAAGCATAATATTTTTTACCCCCTCCGTCCTTCGGACACCTCCCCCATTTTCCAAAGGAAAATGGGGGAGGAAGGGTGGGGGTCGATTCGGAGAGTTTTATGGCTGAAAAGAAAAATACAGATACTGTTAATTATGATGTAAGTTCCATTCAAGCATTGGAAGGCATCGAACATGTCCGCAAGCGCCCTGGGATGTATGTAGGCGGCACGGACATCAAAGCATTGCATCACCTCGTTTATGAGGTCGTAGATAATGCGATTGACGAAGCGCTGGCTGGAGCCTGCACTGCCATCAACATCACGATTCATGAAGATAGCAGTGTGACCGTGGAAGATAACGGACGCGGTATTCCGGTTGGTCCGCATCCCACCAAAAAAGATTCCAATGGAAAGCCGATGGAAACGTTGGATGTCGTCATGACCGTCATTGGCGCGGGTGGCAAGTTCGGCGGCGGCGGATACAAAGTCTCCGGCGGTTTGCACGGCGTCGGCGTCAGCGCCGTAAACGCATTATCTGAATGGGTGACGACCGAAGTCAAACGCGATGGAAAACTTTGGCAACAAAACTATAAGCGCGGCGTCCCGCAAGGCACGATCAAACAAATCGGCAAGGTCGCCAAAGAAGAAACCGGCACCAAGCAGACATTTAAATTCGATAAACAAATCTTTACCGAAGAGATTGATTATCGTTTCGATACGCTCGTGCAGCGCTTCCGCGAAATGGCGTTCGTGACGCGCGGCGTGACGATTCACTTCGTGGATCAACTCACGCCTCAACGCGAGATGAAGTTTTATTTTGAAGGCGGACTGACGTCCTTCGTCCGCTATTTGAATCGCAATCGCGAAAATCTTCATCCGGTGGTTCACGTTGAAAAAGAGATGGAAAACATCGGCATCGAAGCCGCCATTCAATACACCGACTCATACACCGAATCAGTTTATTCGTTTGCCAACACGATCAACACGATTGACGGCGGCACGCATCTCACTGGACTTCGTTCGGCAGTCACGCGCGTGATTAATGATTATGCGCGCAAGAACGGTTTGCTCAAAGATGCGGACCCGAATTTCTCCGGCGACGACACGCGCGAAGGATTGACGGCGATTGTTTCGGTCAAGCATCCCGAACCGCAATTTGAATCGCAGACCAAAGTCAAGCTGATGAATCCCGAAGTGCAAACCTATTCCCAGCAAATCATCGGCGAGGCATTCGGAACCTTCCTTGACGAGAATCCGCAAGCTGCCAAAACGATTATCGCGAAATGCCTGACCTCGGCGCGCGCACGCGACGCCGCCAAGAAGGCGCGTGATCTGGTCATCCGCAAATCGGCGCTCGAATCTTTAACATTGCCCGGCAAGCTGGCGGATTGTTCCGAACGCGATTCATCGAAGACCGAGCTTTACATCGTGGAAGGTGACTCGGCTGGCGGGTCAGCCAAGCAGGGACGCGACCGGCATTTCCAAGCAATCCTGCCTCTACGCGGCAAGATCATGAACACTGAGCGAGCTCGCCTTGATAAGATATTATCGAGCAATGAGATTAGAGCGCTGATCTCCGCATTGGGCACCGGCGTCGGCGATAATTTCGACATAGAGGGCTTGCGCTATGGACGCATTATCATCATGACAGATGCCGATGTGGACGGCAGTCATATCCGCACATTGTTGTTGACATTTTTCTTTCGCTATATGCCGAATCTGCTAGAAGACGGTCATCTCTACATTGCCCAGCCTCCATTGTTTCGCGTCGCTTATAAGAACCAGGTCAAGTATGCGTACAGCGATAAAGAAAAAGATAAGCTGGTCAAGGATATTGGCAGTGATAAAGCAAACGTTCAGCGATATAAAGGCCTCGGCGAGATGAACCCACAACAGTTGTGGGAGACGACGATGAATCCGGATAACCGCACCCTGCTTCTGGTCACGGTGGATGATGCGGCGGAAGCAGATCGCACCTTCGATATGTTGATGGGCGATGCGGTTGATCCTCGGAAGCGGTTCATCCAAACGCATGCGAAATACGTGAGAAATCTTGATATTTAGTTGTTGACAATAAGAATGGGGCGGGGCGGATATAAGAAGTCCGCCCCGTTGTTATTTAACGGCTTTGTCATGAAAGTACCACATTTCCTCTGTATAATCTGTGTAAAATGTTCTAGTGAGCTTTCCCGATTCGGCGCCGTCTATGTGGACTTCAATTCGTTCAAATACCTATCTCAATCAGGCTCTTCAAGTCATCGCGTTCTTCTACCAATTTCTTGCAGTGGCGGTTTTTATCACTGCGCTTTTCCTTGCCAATTGGTGGCTGAGCACTCCCTTCCTTGGTGCATTTTATGAGCACACCATGGTGTTTAACGGCGTCGTCCCAACAGGGCCGGACGCGGCTTGGGATCTTCGCAATCAGGGCATACAGTTGGGAGATCAACTGATTTCGGTCAATGGTCAAGCCGTACATAACACGATTGAAGTGCAAAGTATCTTGAGCGGCTTCCAGCCCGGTGATCAAATTCCCGTTACTGTCCGCTTACTCGATGGGAGTCAGAAAACCTATCACGTCACGCTCCATGCATTTTCGTCCGAAGACCGAATCACATACTTCATCATTCCCATTTCACTCAGTTTATTATTCCTCATCATAAGTCTTTGGATATTCGTGATACGCCGCACAGAATCTGCCGGCCGCGTGTTCGCGTTGTTTGCATCCTCATTGAGCATCGGCGTCGGCTCGCTCTTTGACCTGTACACCACTCACAGCTTGACTTATATCTGGACCCTGAGCTTGGCCATCGCGGGTGGAGCGCTGCTCGACCTTGCTCTCTCTTTTCCACAGGAAGCCAGTTTTGTTGCGGGCCGATCCTACCTGCGTCGAATAGGTTACGCCATCTCGTTTATCCTTTGCGCATACGCCTATACCACGCTGTTTAATTTCGCTCATCCCACTGACTACATTCTAGCCTGGCGATACATTTATATTTTTGTCGGTTTGTGCAGTGTTGCTTATATTCTATTCAATGTTTTTTATAGTTTTGCAGCAACGTCGCCTGTGATCAAGACGCAAGCGCGCATGATCTTGACAGGGACAATTATTGCATTTGGCCCTCTCACGTTTTGGTTTCTTACCACGCCCCTTAACCTATTCGCCTTTACACCCTATCTGCTGATTCCCATCGTGATTTTTCCTCTCACGCTGGGTTATGCGATTCTACGGTTTCGTTTTCTTCGGACAGACGATTGGATTCGTCAGGGAGTCATCTATATTCTCCTGACCATTTTCATTGTCGGTGGATATGCCTTGCTGGTCAGCGGACTGAGTCTGATCTTCAAAGCCGCCATGCCGGCATCAAATCCGATTTGGGTGGGCGGACTGGTTTTTGTGATTGCAATTTTCCTTGACCCGGTGCGGATTCGTACGCAAAGCCTTGTCGACGCCACATTTTTCCGCGGCCAGCGGGCATATGTGGAAAGCATTCAAAACTTCACCCATGAATTGAACAGCGCGTTCGACCTGAATGCTATTGGCCGCACTCTGCGCCAGCAGATCAATTCCACACTGGGACCGGACCGCCTTCACATCTATGCTTATGATTCGCTCAATGATCAATATGTCGCTTTACCTGCCGATGACGGACGCGCCAGCACCGATATCCGCTTTTCGTCCAGCAGCGCTTTGGCGCAATATTTCGTTGCGGAACAGTTACCTTTATATTTGGATGAAGCTTCTCTCCCTGAGAGTTTGAAGGCCGAGCAAACGCGACTTGGCTTGTTGGGGGCGCGGCTCTTCGTCGCCCTTCCCGGCCATGGACAACCTGCCGGGTGGCTGGCACTGGGAGCCCGCCTCATTGGTCAGCCTTACACACCGCGTGATCTGGTCTTTCTTCAAAATTTATCCGATCAGGCATCGGTTGCCTTCCAACGGATTCAAACGGTTGCAAATCTTGAGCGGCGCGTACAGGAAATGAATGCCCTGACCCGCGTCTCTCAAGGCGTCAATGTTACTTTGACCTTTGATGACGTCCTTGAACTGATCTATGCCCAGACCGCGCAGATCATTCCGACTTCCCATTTACATATTACCCTTTATAACAAAACCAACAATTATTATTATTATGGTTTCTGTGTTGAAAATAACGATCGCATTACGAACCGTGAAAATGTTCCGTACCCCCCGAATACCGGCCTGAATCCGGAAATCATCCGTAGAGGCCGCCCTATTTTGACTCAAGATTATATGCATGAATGCCAAACGCGCAATCTCGCTCCGGAAACGGAAGGCGTTTTTGCATGGATGGGAGTTCCACTGAATGCAGGCGCCGAATCGATCGGGGCGTTGAGTGTCGGCAGTCGTGATTTGGGAATTGCGTACACCCGCGGTCAGCTTGAACTTTTGCAGGCCATTGCAGATCAAACTGCTGGCGCGATCGTCAAAGCCCGTTTGCTTCAAGAAACCCAGCAACGTGCGCGGCAACTTGGCACCTTGAATGATGTGACTCGACAGTTGACTTCCACGCTCGAGATCGAACCTCTGCTTCAAAATGTTCTCGAAAGCGCGGTGAATATCTTGAATTGCGAAGCGGGCAGCTTGTTTCTTGTGGATGAGCAAACGAAGGAATTGATATTCCGCGTGACGGTTGGACCGGTGGCAAAGGATTTGCTGGGCCAGCGCCTTCCCGCTGGAAGCGGAATCGTGGGACGCGCAGTGACCACGCGCGGTCCGGTCATCGAAAACGACGTCAAGCATTCTGCCGGCTGGAATGCAAACACAGACGAGAAAACCGGTTTCATGACTCGTGCTCTGCTGGCGGTGCCTTTGCAGATCAGAGAGAACGTCATGGGCGTCATTGAAGTGATCAATCGCCGAGATGGGCTGCCTTTTGTAGAAGAAGATCAAGCCCTGCTCACGGCGTTTGCCGGCCAGGCAGCTATTGCTTTGGAAAACGCCCGTCTCTTTACCTTAACCGATCAGGAACTGGCGGCCCGTGTGGAAGAGCTATCCGTGATGCAGCGCATTGACCGCGAACTTAACGCCAGCCTGGAAATGGAACGCGCCATGCGCATCACGCTTGAATGGGCCATGCGTCAATCCGCGGCGGATTCGGGTTTGATTGGCATGATCGAAGAAAGCAAATTGCATATTGTGGCGCAACAGGGTTATGAGGAACTTTTGGCAGGTTTCCAAAATCAGTTAATGCCGTTGAATCTACCAGCTTTGAAAACAGCAGTTGAAAGCGGTCAGCCGCAACGGGTCCTGCTGGACGCAAAGGGGACAGATTGTTTACTGCCAGGCGCTCACACTCAAATCGTTATTCCTATTCGACGCGAAGCGACCGTCATCGGATTGGTGCTCCTGGAAAGCACGAGTGATACACAGCAGGATATCGCCTTCCTTAATCGTTTGAGCGATCATGCTGCCATCGCAATTTCCAATGCCCAACTGTATGACGAGGTCCAACGCGCGAATCTTGCCAAAAGCGAATTCGTTTCCTTTGTGGCGCATGAACTCAAGAACCCGATGACTTCGATCAAGGGTTATAGTGAATTACTCGCGGCTGGCGCGGTTGGACAGATCAATGAGATGCAAGCCAACTTCCTGAGCACGATCCACTCGAATGTGGAGCGCATGTCCACGCTTGTTTCGGACCTGAATGATAATTCCAAGATCGAGGCGGGTCGCCTGCGCCTCGATTATAAAGCGGCGGAAGTCAATGAACTGGTGGATGAAGTGGTTCGTTCTACCAAGCGCCAGACAGAAGACAAGAAACAAATTGTCAACGTGGATATGCCAGCCAATCTGCCGAAGGTGTGGGGTGATCGCACACGGCTTGGACAAGTGCTGACGAATCTGGTCAGCAATGCTAATAAGTACACACCGGAAGGCGGGGTCTTGTTGATCGGCGCAGAAGTTTGCGAAAATCGCTGGGATTTGGAAGGCGCCAGGCAAGTCATCCATCTTTGGGTAAAAGATAATGGCATTGGGATTAATCTCGAAGACCAGCAAAAGATATTTCAAAAATTTTTCCGATCCGAAGATCAAAAGGCGCGTGAGGCTCCAGGCACGGGCTTGGGCCTGAATATCACCAAGAGTCTGGTAGAAATGCAAGGCGGACGCATCTGGTTCGAGAGCGAATTCCGTCAAGGAACCACTTTCCATTTCACGGTCCCTGTCGCCGAGAATTAATCAAAGTTATATCATTTGTGGTTGAGGACAAAATTTTATGACGCTTCAGGCCGCGGTTGGAATTGCTCAAGCTCTGGATGGACGCGAAGCCGGACTGCAAGCTGCACACCAAGCGCTTAATCGTCTCGGCGCGGGAACACCCGGATTAGCCATTTTGATCGCATCGCATCAATTTCAACCTCGTGAAGTAGCGACCGGCGTTGCGAGTTTACTGAGCGGTGTGCCGTTGATTGGGTTTAGTTCACCAGCCGGATTAACGAACTCGGGTCAGCATACGAATTCCGTTGTATTGGCTTTGCTCAAAGGGGATTTGGAAGCCGAGGCGCATTGGCTCCCCAGCTATGCTCAGTCGGGCCGCGAGACAGCTGCACAATTAGTGCAATTGGCCTCAGCGCACAAGGACAATCAGGCCGCGCTGTTATTTGCTGATGGTTTTAACGGGGATGCTGAACAGTTGTGTTCCGCGATTCCGACTGGCTTGTTCCCATTCGCCGGCGGACTTTCGAGCGGCGACTTGCATACAGGCAACACGTATCAAATGGCTGGCAATCAAACCGGCACCGGTAGTTTGTCGGCCGCATTCCTGCGCGGCGCTCTTCGCGTAGGTGTGGGTTACGCTCATGGCTGGGATCCGGTTGGGAGTCAATTCCGGGTGACGCGTTCGCGCGGTTTCTGGCTTCGGACTTTGGATGGACGCCCGGCTTCGGAAACATATGCGGAACTTTTCGGCTATCCCGCGCGCGATTGGGCTTTCCCTCCACTGAACTATCTTGCGCGGCTATATCCGCTGGGCGTGGAGCAGGGGGATGAGTTACTGGTGCGGGCTCCCATCCGTGTGGAAGCCGACGGCAGTTTCCGCATGAATGCCAATATCCGCGATGGGATTGATGCTTATCTACTGGTGGGAAGTAATGCGGCTTGCGAGAAAGCTGCGGGTCAGGCAGCCCAGCAGGCCTTGCTGGCGCTCGGCAATGCGAAGCCATTCTTTGCGCTGGTGCTGGTGGATGTGGCCTGGCAGATGCTTTTAAAATCCAGGCCGGGTATGGAGGTGACCGCCGTACAGGATATTCTGGGTTCATTCGTGCCGATTGTAGGCGGTTATACACTTGGGCAAATCGTCCCGGGCAAAGAAGGCGGCTCTCCTCGTTTTCTGAATCAGCATATTGCAGTGATTGCGTTCGGGGAAACTTCCACCTAATCTGATTTTTGTTGTTATCGGATAATATAATATTATGAGGAACATCCACTGGTGTTCCCATCTCACTCGGCTGGATCAAGGCGATTGGATTCTTAACGTAGAGTTAAGAAAGAATGCTAAAATTTATCTCAGCAGTTTTGATATTCACCTTTGTCTTATTCACTTGAGTTAAGACATCACGAACAAAGCACAGTGAAACATTCTGCGCTGAACTGAACCTTAAAAAGTGATGCAGATACCAAAATCAACAAATGGCAGGCGGTTGGTGCGCTTTTTTAGACTTGAACACCACGTCCTACCGTGATCTGGGAGCCGGTTGAAAGCCTTTTTGTCTGCCAGCACCTTTTCCTGCGGGTCTGGTGCTTCGAGCTGGAGTACCAGACCGCGACAAAAAGGCCAAAGCCGAACGCTGCACTTGAGATCTTAAGAAAGCGGAACAGGTGCTCGATGGTCACACTACAAACCACTTTCGCAAAACGCCACAAATACATGTGGCATAGATCTTGCAGCGTCACGTCGTATGAGCCCGTCCAGAACAACCAGATGGGACGTTTGTAACGTGGGGTGCCATTTTCTTTCAGGAACTCGATACACAGGACGGTTCTCAAGAGGCTGGCCAGGCGTTTGAAGTGTAGATCACGCCAGGCTCTTACTCGCACTTTCTGTTTGCCCAATGCGAGGCGCACCTTTGCTGCCTTTGGGTTTAGGCACTGGTGCCTGGCTCAATTTCTGATTGTTTTGCAGCTTCACCAGCGCATCCGTATTCTCCAGTTGAGCAAAATGCCCAGAAAGTGCCTGTCAGCCGTGATCACTTTGCGATGCGGATTTCGCCTTGCCAAAGCCTGCACTTGCTCCGCACCCAACTGCGGGTCTGTACTCTGGGTGCTGATCCGTTGCACATCCACGGGTGCCACCCAAGCAGTGCCTATTTCCACCAGTCGCACCAGCCACGAATACTTGTGCCCATATCGCACTGGATCTTTTGGCTGCGCCTTCAACGCTCCTCGGTCTGGGAGCGTCTCAGCTGCCATGCGTTCGTTCGGCGTGGCATCGATGGCATAGACCTCATACCCCGCAATTGTTTCACTGTCAGCAGGTTGACTGGCGCTCAGCAGATCTCGCAGTTGTTCCACTTCGATCTCGCCTTCCAGCATCACATCGTAGATGCTGCTGAACTTGCGACGAAACACAGGCAACTCGCTGACCGCAACCGGCGAACTCACTTGACCCGTGACGGTCAGGGCATCTATCCTGTCCAACATCGCATCTGGACGATAGTGTACTCTTTGGTATACTGCATTCCGGAACTCCTTGATGTTGTTTTTGCTCCCCCAAGAACTTTATCAGCAAGTTCCACATTTTGTTAAGGTTCAGCGAACTCTAAACTCAAGTTATTCATTTCATAAATCAAGAATGGAGAAACCATGTTTCGACGGTTTAGACCTGCCATGCAAAACGATGTATTGAGCGCTTCACAAATTGAAGTATTAGCGAAAGCCAACCAAATGGTTGCCAACGGTAATTCTGCGGGCGCCGCGCCATTCTATGCGGAACTGGCACGCGAACTGGATGTTCCTCATCCGCGCCGCGCCGCGAACCTTCATGCGCGTGCGGCTCATGCCTATGCCGACGCGGGCAATGAGCAGCTTGCATTGGCGCAAGCGCGCGCGGCGCTGACCATGTTCATTCAATATCGAATGCTCAACCGCACGCCGGTATTCTTTACCAACATCACGCGCAAATTCAATAACAAAGGAATGAAGAACTCGGCGAGTGCGCTTCAAAATGAATTTGGAAATAGAGTCGGGCCAATGCCGCCTCAACCCGCCCCGGGGTCCGCGAAGCGAGGCATTCTGCCGACAAATTGTCCGAAGTGCGGCGCGCCCGTCCACGGCGACGAGGCCACTTGGATTGATAATCTAACCGCTGAATGTGATTATTGCGGTGCGGCCATCCGAACCGCCAATTAATCATCGGAGCCGGACAAACGCATGTCAGGCTCTGACTTTAATTCATTCATACTAATGGACTATTTGGATTTGTCTATTGTTGTGTTTTAATTGCAAGAGTGGAAAATAAAAATTTGTAAAGGAGTGAGATATGGTACAGCCAGCACAAAATGAAGCAGTCGAACGTTTGAAATGCAATTGGTGTCAGGGCATCAATTTGAAGACCGCGCTGTCGTGTCAGTTCTGCGGTGCGCCGCTTGACTTGAAGGATGTGGTCAGTGAATCGGGTTGGCGCGAAGCTCCGCGCCTGAAAGACATGACCGAGTTCCATTTCTTCAACAGCACATGTCAGGTCGAGGGCGAGATCGTGCCCGTCGCGGAAATCAATCTAGCGCAGGGCGATGGAATTTATTTTGAACATCACGTAATGTTGTGGAAGGACCCGACCGTTCCGATGTCGGTTCTGCAATTACCGGGCGGCATGAAACGCGTGCTGGCTGGGATGCCGTTCATCATCAGCATAGCCCAGGGGCCCGGACGAGTCGCATTCTCGCGCGACGCCACCGGTGAACTGGTCGTGCTTCCGCTTCATCCCGGAATGGAATTAGATGTGCGCGAACATGCTTTTCTTTTGGCGTCAGCGAATATCACTTATTCCTTCGAACGCATTAAGGGGTTACGAAATATTTTGTTCGGCGGACAAGGCATGTACATGGATCGCTTTGTAACAGCCAACCAATCGGGCTTACTGATCCTTCATGGATATGGCAATGTCTTCGAGCGAACGTTGAAACCAGGCGAATTGATTCTGGTTGAGCCGGGTGCGTTCTTGTACAAGGATTCCACCGTTCAAATGAATGTTCAGATGCAGCAACTGACCACCGGCATCTTCGGCGGAAGCGCCATGAGTCTGGCGCAGATGGTCGGACCCGGACGCGTCGGCATTCAATCCATGTACGTTCACCATTCGACGGAATAAGAGGCAGAGATGAGTGCAACACCTTCTGCTCCTGCCGTCGGACGAAGCTACACCTGTAATTGGTGCGGTGCCGTTTCGGATGGCACATCCTTGAGTTGTCCGTCTTGCGGCGCGACCATCAATGTTAAAGAAATCATCACGCCCACCGGCTGGATCGAAATGCCCGGTCGCAAAGATATGGCGAAATTGCAAATCGGAAAATCGTCATGCCAGATCGAAGGACTTTACGTTCCCGCCGCGGACTTCAACCTCGCTCCCGAAGATGGGGTTTACTTTGCTCATCATGTTTTGCTATGGAAGGAAAATTCTGTCGCCATTTCGATGATGTCCATGAAAGGCGCGTGGAAGCGGGCCGTTGCAGGCATGCCGATATTCATGACGCAAGCCAAAGGTCCAGGACACATTGCGTTCTCGCGCGATCTGCCGGGTGAATTGTTGGCTTTGCCACTTCAACCTGGTCAAGCGGTAGATGTACGCGAACACTTCCTGTTGGTCGCCACCAATCAAGTGGATTACGGTTGGACGAATACCAACATCTGGTTCAACACGAAGAAGGGCGACGAGACCGAAACGCATTATCCACTCGGCATGTTTCTGGATCGCTTCTCTGCATCCAAGATGCCCGGCTTGTTGTTGCTTCATGCCTCGGGCAATGTTTTCGTTCGCCAACTCGCACCGGGACAATCCATATTGATCAAGCCTACGGCGTTGATTTTCAAGGACCCAACCGTGAGCATGCAGTTGCATTTTGAACAGCCAAGAAGCGGATGGAGTCTTTGGATGTCTTACATCCAGCGCTATTTGTGGCTGCGCGTCACCGGCCCCGGAAGAATCGCAATCCAATCTGCCTTTGAACCGGTCGAAGATAACGGACAAACCATCACCAACCATTCGCCAGCTACTCGACAACAATGGTAGTCATAGCGAATGTAAGCGCAAGGGCTTAGCTCGTGGCAATCTCTGCGGACAGACATAATCTGTCCGCAGTTTATTTTGGTTATAATCTCTGCAATGCGACGTATCCTTCAATCCCCCAAATGGATTCCTTTATTTTTTGCGCTGATCACCGTCATCGCATACGGGCTTTTGCTTCCCTTCACCGGTTTTTATTGGGATGACTGGCCCTTTGCATGGGCTGCGAAATTTCTGGGCCCATCGCAATTCATCCCCTCCTTCGCCGGCTTTCGGCCATTTCTCGGACCGATTTTCTTTTTTACAACCAGCCTGATTCCATCGATTCCGATTCTATGGCAGATCTTCGCGCTGATCATTCGCTTCGTCGCGACGCTTTCAGCGTGGTTCGCGTTAAATCAAGTTTGGCCCCGCTATAAATTTCAAACGCTGATCGCGTCGCTGCTCTTTCTCGTCTTCCCCGGATTCAGTCAACATTGGGTCGCGTTCACACACATCAACCAGGAATGGATTCCGCTGATCTTCTATTTGCTTTCGTTTGGATTTACTGCCCGCGCACTTCGCAGCGATCCAAAAAAGAAAACGATCAATTCGGTTATCGCCTTGCTCATGCTCATTCTCGGAATCTTTCCCACTGAATATTTCATCGGGCTTGAGCCTCTGCGCTTTCTTTTCATTTGGGTGATCCTTGCTGAAGAAACAAAAGGTTTCTGGCATCGCTTCATTCAGACGATGAAACGCTGGTGGCCTTACTTCCTCATTTGGATTGTAGATGCGCTTTGGCTGGCGTATTACTATAAATCAGGCGCGTACATTTCATACGGCGTGACAGCCGCCCAACATGCGCTCTCCATCAAAGCCTTATTGCTTGCATTCGGCGACGCATTCTGGAAAGCCGGGTTTTATGTTTGGTTGCAGGTCCTGGTATTGACAGCGCAGTCCATCGCCGCGCCAACCGCTATACTAACTTTTGTTCTGATTGTCTTATCCTTTTTATCTATTGCGTTTTACATCTTGCATCTTGATCTATCTACCTCCCTCCAGCTTCCCCCATTTTCAACGAAAATGGGGGGAGAGAAAGAGGGGGGCTTTGCCATCCCCGCCATCATCATAGGTTTCATCGGCATTCTGCTTGGACGCGTTCCGTCGTTCGCCGCGGGACTTCCGCTCACGTTGCAGTCCTCGAATGATCGCTTCATGATCTCAATGATGCTCGGCGCGAGTTTATTCGCAACCGGATTGATTGACCTTCTTATCAAAAACAATCTTGCGAAGACATATCTATTCGCATTGCTCATTGCATTGGGCATTGGTCAGCAATTTTTCAATGCCAACATCTTTCGCCGCGACTGGTCGCGCCAACAGGATATCTACTGGGAACTAGCCTGGCGCATCCCGGCGTTGAAACCAAACACGGTGATCCTAACGGACTTTGTGCCGATTGATTATGAAACCGATCTCTCTTTCACTGCGCCGCTCAATTGGATGTATGCGCCAAACTTTCATGGAGGCGATTTACCGTACGCGATGATCTATGTCAATAAACGTCTCGGCAGCGGATCGCTTTCCGACCTCAAGCCGGATACTGCCATTGAATTGCCGTATCGTACTGTAACTTTTCACGGCTCTACGTCACAAGCAATCGTGATCTACGCGCCTCAAAATGGATGTCTGCGTGTGTTTGATCCCGTTTATGCTAATGCACAAGCCTATAACCGATTCCCTTCCCTGACGCCTTTGATTCCTTTATCTGATCCGTCGCGCATCATAACCAATGCCACTCCGCCAACCTTAACGAATCCGCCTTTTCCTAACGAACCAAGCCGTACATGGTGCTACTTCTACGAACAGGCAGAGCTGGCGCGGCAAGTTGGTGACTGGAATGAAGTCGCGGACTTGGGACGCGAAGCTTCGCAGCAAGGTTTCGCCCCACAGGATGATTTCGAATGGTTGCCATTTATCGAAGCAGATGCACACACCGGTGACTTGAAATCTGCAGGGCAGATCACACGTCAGGCGTGGAAGGACGATGGGAAACTTCATCAGGGGTTGTGTATTCTTTGGAAACGGTTACAGGTTGAGGGTCCGAAAGAGGCGCAAGGCCTTGCATCGAATTTATTAACAGAACTGGAATGTAGATAAGTTCCGCTCGCGGCTTGACGCTTTAAACAGGTTATGCTACTATCCCTGATTAGTTTCGTTATAAGGAGATTGCAAGATGGTCGATAAAAAAATCAGCGTGAGGTTAACTGTTATTCTTTTGTTGGGAGTCATGCTCGCTACAGCCTGCACGCAATCCTATTCTCAAGCACCCGCCGCGACCCCCACGCTTATTCCTGCGGGCTTGTTTGTATCACCATTGCCTACCGGGGTGGATGCCATGCAATTGGTTGCAGATTTTGGAACACAAACTGCTGAAGCGCTCAGCGGAACCTCAGCAACTCCTGGAGCGGTTACCGCTACATCAGGCACAGCCTTACCTGTGACCGATACTCCGACGTTGGGAAGCGGTACCTTTATCACACCATTGAGCGGTTCGAGTACGGCAGCGGTGGTTGTGACCACCACGCCTGCACCGACTACTCTTGTTTCAGTGACCGGTACAGGAGTCTACACGACCACTGTGCCCGCCGCAGTTCCCGGAAATGTTCCGGCGACGTATACCCTGCAGCAGGGCGAATTCCCATATTGCATAGCACGCCGCTACAATCTCAACCCGGAGGAGTTGCTAAGGCTAAACAACCTACGCGACTGGAATGCTGAATTTCTCAGCCCTGGCTTGACCTTGCAACTTCCACAGACCGGCGATCCTTTCCCTGATGTCAGGGCGCTGCATAATCATCCTGATACCTATACTGTGTCTGGTAATAACGATACCACTCTATATGGCGTGGCTTGCTATTATGGAGATATTGACCCCGCGACTATTGCGCAAGCCAATAACCTTCCATTGTCAGCAACATTGACCATTGGACAGCAATTGACGATTCCGTAATTGCATAATTGCCAAAATGACGAGCCCGGTTCATCGATGAACCGGGCTCGTGTTTTATAATGAGATAAAAATTGCTTTGAGAGGAAGAATTATGTCATTTCAATTCTTAAGTTCTGAGCCCGTATTTCAGGGACATGCTTTCAAAATTCGCCGCGATACTTTGAAGACGCCTGATGGCCGCCAAACAAAATACGAAATTGTGGAACATGTCGGTTCTGTCATCATTATTCCGGTTGACGAGCAGGGAAATTTGTTATTCGTTCGTCAGTATCGCCATGCAGCTGGAAAAGATTTGCTTGAACTTCCGGCTGGAACACGCGAGGGCAATGAGCCGCATGAAGTTTGCGCGGCGCGTGAGATCCGTGAAGAAACGGGAATGGCCGCCGGTAAACTCGAGCGCATCGGAGACTTCTACCTTGCGCCCGGTTATTCGACTGAATTCATGGCGGTGTTTCTCGCGACTGAATTGACTCATAATCCGCTCAAGCCCGACGCGGATGAATTTCTACAGCTTGAAAAGATTCCAATCCACAAAGCCATTGAGATGGCCGAAAGTGGCGAAATGCCGGATGCAAAAACTTTGGCTGCATTGTTTTTAGCAAGAACATACTTGAAATAGTATTCTTGAACTTACAGAGATGAAGATCACACTTCATCCCTGTAATTTTTTCAATCCTACAATTTCTGTCCGAAATGTGACAACCCACACGGGGATTTAAGTCATATATAACTAACGCACTGAACTATTGGAGGATACACTTAGACAACTGAGTGATATTTCCGGGCAAAAGCCCGCATTAAAGGAGTTATGAATGAAACGTTCTGTAGTAACCATTGACGGCAACGAAGCCACAACCTCGGTTGCCCACCGTTTGAATGAGGTGATCGCCATCTATCCGATCACGCCATCGTCTCCAATGGGGGAGCATGCAGACGCGTGGTCCGCCAAGCATCAGCCCAATTTATGGGGAACCGTTCCGCTCGTGATTGAGATGCAGTCCGAGGGCGGCGCGGCAGGCGCGGTGCATGGAGCCCTCCAAGCCGGAGCGCTCACCACTACGTTCACTGCTTCGCAAGGCCTCTTGCTGATGATCCCGAACATGTACAAGATCGCAGGCGAACTGACTAGCACGGTCTTCCATGTTGCCGCGCGTTCGATTGCCTCGCAAGCTCTATCCATCTTTGGCGATCACCAAGATGTGATGGCTGTGCGGCAAACCGGCTTTGCGCTGATTTCGTCCGGTTCCGTTCAGGAAGCGCACGACTTCGCCGCTATTGCCCAAGCCGCGACTCTCAAATCGCGCGTGCCGTTCCTGCATTTCTTCGATGGCTTCCGCACCTCGCATGAGGTCGCCAAGATCTTTCGACTTTCAGATGAAGAACTCCGCTCGCTCATTGACGATGAACTGATCCGCGAGCACCGAGCGCGTGCTTTGTCCCCCGACCATCCCGTGATACGCGGCACGGCCCAGAATCCCGATGTCTATTTCCAGGGACGCGAGACGGTCAGTCCGTACTATGAAGCGACGCCGGCCATTGTGCAAGCGGCTATGGATCAGTTCACCAAGATTACCGAACGACCCTATCACCTCTTCGATTATTCGGGGCATCCCGAAGCAGAAAGAGTTGTGGTGCTCATGGGTTCCGGCGGTGAAACAGCCGAAGCCACTGCAAAGTATCTGGCTGGAAAGGGCGAGAAGGTCGGTGCGATACGTGTTCGATTGTATCGTCCGTTCTCGATTGAACATTTTGTCAAGGCTCTGCCCAAGACTGTGAAATCCATCGTCGTGCTGGACCGCACCAAAGAGCCGGGTGCATCTGAACCACTCTACCTCGATGTCATCAATGCGTTGGTGGAGAGTCATCGCACCAACATCAAGGTAATCGGCGGACGTTATGGACTTTCTTCGAAGGAATTCACACCTGCGATGGTCAAGGCGACGCTGGACGAATTGAAGAAGCCTGAATCCGAAGAATCATTTCACGGTTGGCATCAACGATGATGTCAGCCATACCAGTCTTGATGTTGATACATCCTTCTCGATTGAATCGGAAGAGACGGTGCGCTGCATGTTCTTCGGCCTCGGTTCCGACGGCACAGTTGGCGCCAACAAGAACTCAATCAAGATCATCGGCGAAGAGACGGATAACTTTGCCCAAGGTTATTTCGTTTATGACTTAAAGAAGGCCGGCACGGTGACCACATCGCACTTGCGCTTCGGTTCAAAGCCCATTCAGGCCCCTTATTTGATCGAAGTGAATCAAGCCAACTTCGTAGCTTGCCACCAGTCCGTCTTCCTCGAGAAGTTTGATATGTTGAAGTATGCCAAGCCGGGCGGCGTCTTTTTGCTGAACAGCATGTTTGGACCGGATGAAGTTTGGGATCAATTGCCGATTGAAGTCCAGAAAGAGCTTGTCTCAAAGAAGCTTAAATTCTACGTCATCAACGGTTATGACGTCGCCGAAAAGACTGGCATGGGAAATCGCGTCAACACCATCATGCAGACGGCATTCTTTGCGATCAGCGGTATTCTGCCGCGCGAGGATGCCATCACTCAGATCAAACATGCCATCGAAAAGACTTACGGAAAACGCGGCGAAGCCGTAGTGAAGAAAAACTTCGATGCAGTGGATCAAACCCTCGAGAATCTTCATGAGGTCAAGGTTCCGGCGAAGGCAACCTCGAAGGTTGCGCGCCGACCCATCGTCCCGAACGAAGCGCCGGAATTTGTCAAGAACGTGCTGGCACCAATCATCGCCTTCGATGGAAACGACGTACCTGTCAGCTCAATGCCCGTAGATGGTACATTTCCAACTGCCACCACCCAGTGGGAAAAGCGGAATTTAGCACTGGAAATTCCAGTTTGGATTCCGGACTTGTGCATCCAATGCGGCAAATGCATCATCGTTTGTCCTCACGCGGTAATCCGCCAAAAGATTTTCGATGATAAATTGATGGCCGGCGCGCCGGAAACGTTCAAGCACATGCCCTCAAAATACAAAGAGTTTTCCCATGGAATGACCTATTCGATTCAGGTCGCACCGGAAGATTGCACCGGATGCGAATTGTGCGTGGAGGCTTGCCCGGTAAAGGATAAGGCACAGGCTGGGCGTAAGGCTTTGAACATGGAGCCTCAGCCGCCTCTGCGGGAAAGCGAAAGTAAGAACTGGGACTTCTTCATGAAGATCCCGGACCTCGACCGAAAGTTGATCAATCCGTCCACGATCAAGAATTCGCAACTGCTTCGGCCGTTGTTTGAATTCTCCGGTGCTTGCTCGGGATGCGGCGAGACGCCATATGTCAAACTCGTTTCGCAACTTTTCGGCGACCGGACAATTGTCGCGAACGCAACCGGCTGTTCCTCGATCTATGGCGGCAACCTGCCGACGATACCTTGGGCGAAAGACGATTTCGGACGCGGCCCAGCCTGGTCGAACTCGCTATTTGAAGATAACGCTGAATTCGGCCTTGGTATGCGCCTGACGCTCGACAAACAAAATGAATACGCACGTGAATTGGCGGCCGTTCTGAGCCAAGAGCTTGGTCCGGAACTTGTGGATGCCATCGTTCATGCCGATCAATCCACGGAGGCTGGCATTGATGAACAACGCAGCCGCGTAGTGGAACTCAAGAAGAAACTCGCAAATTCCAAAGACTCACGTGCGAAGGATTTGATTAGTATCGCTGACTCGCTGGTCAAGAAATCCGTATGGATCATGGGCGGCGACGGCTGGGCATACGATATCGGTTACGGTGGCCTGGATCACGTGCTTGCCAGCGGACGCAATGTCAATGTGCTGGTGCTGGATACCGAAGTCTATTCCAACACGGGCGGCCAGGCATCCAAGTCCACGCCGCGCGGCGCGGTTGCCAAATTCGCCATGAGCGGCAAGGGATTGCCAAAGAAGGACCTTGGCTTGATCGCAATGGCCTATGGGTATGTGTATGTTGCGCGTGTCGCCATGGGTTACAACGACCAGCAAACGGTCAAGGCTTTTCTAGATGCAGAGTCATATGATGGCCCATCGCTGATCATTGCTTACAGCCACTGCATCGAGCACGGCTACGATATGATCCATGGTCTCGAACAGCAGAAGCTCGCCGTCCAGTCTGGGGCGTGGCCGGTCTACCGTTACGATCCGCGCCTCACACACGAAGGCAAGAATCCGCTCATCATCGAATCCAAAGAGCCGACCATCCCGTTCTCGCAGTATGCATACAACGAAACACGGTACAAGATGCTCACGCAGACAGATGAAGCCCGCGCCGAAGAATTGATGCGCGAAGCCCAACAGGATGCCAAATCGCGCTGGACGTTTTATCAACAGATGGCCGGCATGCATTACGATGCCGACGGCAATGGTAACGGGCAGCCTAAAAGTTAAATGATTATAGTGAGAGAGTAGGTTCACTACTCTCTCATTATTTATTCGGAGGAAAAATGATCGATCTCTCTACAACTTATCTTGGATTGAAGTTAAAGAATCCGCTCGTGGCTTCTGCCTCTCCGCTCTCAAAAAAGGTGGAGCAGGTCAAGCAGTTGGAAGAAGCGGGCATTGCCGCGGTGGTCATGTATTCATTGTTCGAGGAACAAATCATCCACGAGAGTCTCGAACTCGATCACTCTCTCGTGCGCGGCACGGAGTTTTTTGCTGAGGCGCTTACTTATCTCCCCGATGCTGGCACCTATAGTTTGTTGCCAGATCGATACGTAGCGAACGTGGAAAAATTGAAGAAGGCCGTCAGCATTCCCGTGATCGGAAGTTTGAACGGTGTTTCCAAAGGCGGATGGACGCGCTACGCCCGCCTCATTCAAGACGCTGGAGCCGACGCGCTTGAATTAAATCTCTACTTCATCCCGACCAACCCCGTTGTCCCCGCTCAGGCAATCGAAGATGCACAGGTTGAACTTGTGGCAGACATCAAATCCTCGATCAAAATCCCGCTGGCAGTCAAGTTGAGTCCATTCTATACCTCGCTTCCTCATTTCGTAAAACGCCTCGCCAAGGCAGGTGCAGATGGTTTGGTGTTCTTCAACCGTTTCTATCAACCCGATTTTGATATCGAAGAATTGAATATCTCTCCTACTCTTGACCTTAGTTCTTCACCAGAATTGAGACTGCCTCTGCGCTGGATTGCTCTGCAATATGGTCAGGTTGATATTGACTTTGCGTTGACCAGTGGTGTTCATACGGCCACCGATGTCCTCAAAACCATGATGGCCGGTGCGAAAGTTTCGATGATGGCTTCCGAGTTGCTTCATGGCGGTGTGGATTCTGTTTCCATTATCCTTGCCGAATTACAAACCTGGATGGAGAAACACGAATATACCTCCATTAAACAAATGCAGGGCAGCATGAGCCAGAAATCCGTGGCTGAACCGGCTGCATTCGAACGTGCGAATTACATGAAAGTATTAAGTTCGTTCACGGATTTGCCTTAATCAAAATGGTCGTTACAACATAAAAAGTCCTTTGCAATTGCAAAGGACTTTTTATGTTTAATAATTTCAGAGTGAGATGGCTATTCTTCAACCGGCATCGGAGCATTCTTGCGCTGGCGGAATGTGATACGGCCGCGCGTCAAATCATACGGCGACATTTCCACCGCAACATGATCCCCCAGCAGGATACGAATGTAATACTTGCGCATCTTGCCTGAGAGATACGCCAGCACTTCGTGACCGTTATCCAGCCGCACGCGGAACTGCGTTCCGGGCAAAGCCTCGACCACGACTCCTTCTGCCCGAATTTTATCTTCCTCTTTAGCCATACATGCCTCCGGTAAACCTACTCGATTTCCCTGGTAAAGGAGCGCCGCTTGATACGGCGGGCGGCCTTCTTCTTTTCCATGCGGCGCTGTTCGCTTTTGGAAACATACCAGCGCTTACGACGCACCGTGCTCAACACGCCGCTCTTGACAACCTTCTTGCGAAAACGCTTCAACAACGAATCCTGAGACTCGCCACTGCGCAAAACAACTAATGCCATATTCGATTCACCTCCTTTACCAAGTAAGATGGGCCAAGAAAAACCCTCAGCCATACGCAGACTCGGCTGAGGGTCGTGTTTGAACCGAAACGAATAATCTGACCTTACGATCAATAAGCGCTTCACACTCCTCGAATTTTCAATCTACGAGAGAAAAGATCCCTCAACCGAACCAACACATGAGATTATACTATAGAGAACGTTTCGGCGAAAGAGGCAAAGGGCATTTCAAATAGATGGTCATCATCACGATGATTTGTGTATTGACCATCCGAATAACATCCCTTACAATCCGCCCTCGTAAAATAATCCACAACTCAAGGTCAACATGGCAAAATACCGCATTACTTATTGGAAACACATTCCCACATCATTTGTAGTTGAAGGCGATGGACGCACAATCAAAAAGCAGCTTTCGCAGAAGATCCAGAACGCGATCGACGCGTACGCAATGGCCACCGGCTTGACTTCAACGCAGGAATACGCAAAACAATACAAGCGTGGCGATTGGATCGAACGCGAGGGCGCTCCTGAAGAAGTTGCGGATGCGCTTCTTTCGGAACTCGAAGCGGAGTTCGCTAAAATCGAAATCCCCAGACGGAATGGTGCTCCCGTTAAATGACCAATCAACATATCGTCATCCTGCAGCCTTCAGGCCGCCGCGGACCCGTGGACGAAGGCAAATCGGTGCGCGAAGCCGCGCGCGAACTGGGCGTGGAGATCGAATCCATTTGTGCAGAAAATGCGACCTGCGGTAAGTGCATGGTTCTAGTGGAGGAAGGCCGCTTTGAACGCTACGGCATCGAATCCAAACGCGAGAATTTATCGCCCGTTGGCGCGGCGGAAAAGGCATACTTTGAACGACGTCCGAATCTGCTCAGAAGCAAAGGCTGGGAAGTGGGACGGGTGCGGCTATCCTGTCAATGCAAAGTGCTTGGCGATGTGCTCATCAACGTTCCCGAGGAAAGCCGCGGCAACAAGCAAATCGTCCGCAAGAGCGCAAGCCAACGCGCGATCGAGATCAAGCCTTCGATACGAAAATATTTAGTGACCATGATGCCGCCCAACCTTGAGCGTCCCATCGCCGATTGGGAGCGGCTCGCCAAGGGACTGGAAACTTCCATGGGGCTCGTCCGGCGCGGCGAAGAGAATCTGCCGAAATGGTCTGATCTAAAAATCGATTACCAATGCCTGCGAACCTTGTCGCGGACTTTGCGCGAAGCGAACTGGGAAGTGACGGTTTCCGTTTGGCAGGATAAAGAAGTGGTTCAAGTTCAAGCAGGATTCTTTGAAGAAAGTTATGGCGCGGCTGTGGATATCGGCTCGACTACTATCGCTTTGTATCTCTGCAATCTCCGCACGGGCGAAATCCTTGCCGCCGAATCGGAGATGAACCCGCAGATCGTGTACGGCGAAGACATCATGTCGCGCATCCAATACACCATTGAGCATAAAGACGGATTGGAGAAGTTACACAAGGCGATCATTGACACGCTCAACAAGTTATTGATGCAAGCCGTACGAACAGCCAACAAATCGTTATGGGCGCAGGCAAAACAGGAATCCGCCTCGATGGAGGAATTCCGGCATAACTACGTCAAGCTGGATGATATTTTGGAAATGGTTCTGGTTGGGAATTCCACCATGCACCATCTCGTGTTGAATCTGCCCCCCAAGGATTTGGGACGCGCACCGTTCGTCCCGGCCATTCATCATTCATTGGACATAAAAGCGCGCGAACTTGGACTGCACATCAATACCTCGGGCAACATTCATGTTTTGCCGACCATCGCTTCCTTCATCGGCGCGGACACCAGCGGAGTGCTTCTTGCCGAAGAACCATATAAGCAGGATGAGAACTGGTTGATCATTGATGTGGGGACCAACGCCGAGTTGGTGTTGGGCAATCGCAACCGTCTGGTTTGCACATCGACACCAACCGGTCCTGCCCTCGAAGGTGCACATGTGGAATATGGAATGCGCGCCGCGCCGGGCGCCATGGAGCGCGTCCAAATTGATGAGAAGACTCTTGAACCAAAATATAAAGTCATCGGCATCGAAGGCTGGAACACCGACCACGCCGATTTCAACGGTCAAGTCAAGGGGATTTGCGGATCGGCCATCATCGACGCGGTGGCGGAAATCTTTCGGGTTGGTATCATTGATTCTCGGGGCAAATTCAAGCGCGGGCTTGAGTCGAGGCGAATTCGCGAGGGCGCAAGCGGCATGGAATACGTCATCGCATTCACGAATGAAACCTCCATCGGAAGAGACATTCCTATCACACAACAGGATGTGAGACAAATCCAATTGGCGAAAGCCGCGTTGTTCACCGCGGCACGCACATTACTCAAGCGCAGTAATTTACAATCACCTGATAAAATCATTCTGGCGGGCGGATTCGGAAGTTATATCGATAAAGAAAAGGCCATGCTGATCGGTCTGATCCCCGATTGCCCGCTGGAGAATGTGTATGCAGTCGGCAACGCCGCAGGCGACGGAGCGCGCATCGCGTTGTTGAACGTCGAGAAGCGCAGAGAGATCGAAACGGTGACGCGGCGCGTGGAACGATTTGAATTGCCAACGGATCCGGAGTTTCAAAATCAATTCATGCTGGCAACGAGTTTTCCACACATGAGCGAGCCATTTCCTCACATCGCGCATTTGATTCCAAATCGAGTCGCGGATCCACTGGCAGCAAAATTTTCAGGAGAAACGAAGTGAATAAATTCCTTGAACGATTGAACGTAGGAGAAACGCTGGTTGCGGATGGGGCCACCGGAACCAATTTGCAGAAGATGGGCTTGAAGCCCGGCAAAGCACCGGAAGACTTGGTGATCGATCAGCCCGATCTATTGCTCAAACTTGAAGGCTCATTCGTTGATGCAGGTTCGGATATCATCCTGACTTGTACCTTTGGCGGCACGCGCCTGCGGATGAAGGATTCGAAATATAAAAGCCGCACGCCGGAAGTCAATACGCGCGCGGCGGAATTGGCGCGCAAAGCCGCCTCGTCCCGGACCGGTGTGCTGGTTGCCGGTTCGATGGGCCCCACCGGCTCGATCATGAAACCATACGGCCCGATGACTCCTGATCAAGCCTTTGAAACCTATGCCGAACAGGCCAAGGCTCTCGTGGCAGGCGGCGTGGACTTATTGCTTATCGAAACCATGTTCGCGCTCGATGAAGCGGATGCGGCGTTCAATGGCGCGCGTTCCGTAACTGACTTGCCAATCGTTGTTTCATTCAGCTATGATCGCGGTGTGCGGACGATGATGGGCGTTAAGCCAAAAGAAGTTGCGAAGAAATATAAAGAGATGGGAGCCATTCTCATCGGCGCAAATTGCGGCACAACGCTTGAGAACATGGAATCTGTTCTCCAGGAATATAGCGAGACGATACCGGGCTTCGGGCTATGGGCGAAACCGAACGCAGGCGTGCCCCACATGGACGTAAAGACAGAGCAGGGCGTTTATGATATGACGCCGGAAGATATGTCGGCATACACCAAAAAATATATTGCGATTGGTGCGCGTGTTGTCGGTGGATGTTGCGGTTCGACACCGGAACATGTTGCGGCAATTGCAAAAGCGGTGAAGAAATAATTGCATCGTGTCATTGTGAGGGCATTCTTTGCCCGAAGCAGTCTTCTAATTGCATGCGATTGCCACGTCGGCATGTTGTCTCCTCGCAATGACATTGAACCTTATGAACCAACGCCAAGAGATTCTTGATTTATTATCTGGCAAAAGGATTGCGACCAATCCAGCATTCAGCGGGTTGATCCATGTTACTTCGGCTGGCCTTCAAAGCGAAGGACTGGTTTTTCACGAAGTCCACAAAGATGCAAAGAAGATGGCCAAGGCGGCGGCCAGCACGTATAAGCTAACCGGATTCCCGTCCGCAGTCCTGCCGTTGGATTTACATGTCGAAGCGGAAGCATTGGGTGCGGATATTGATTTCCGAGAGAACGATCGATACGAATTTCCTCGCATCCAAAAAGCTTTGTATCAATCCGCAGGGGAAATCGCGGTTGAGAATATGGAGATTGCTGAGTGGGGACGGGTTCCGCTGGTATGCGATGCTATTCGGATGCTAAGAGAAGATATTGGTAACGAAGCTGTGATCGGTGCATGGATGCCCGGTCCATTCACGCTGATGGCGTTGCTGGTTGAACCTGTCAAATTGTTTCTCGAAATGAAACGCGAGCCGGAGCTGGTTCGCAGTTCGCTAAGACAATTATCTTCGTTGCTTTCAGAAGTTGGTCACGCTTATCGCAATGCTAGCGCGGATTTTTTGACGGTGCATGACATGGGCGGTTCCCCGGCCTTTATCGGTCCTGCGCGCTTTGAGCAATTCGTGCTACCAGCCCTAAAGGAATTGATCGCCGATCTTCCGAAGCCGCGTATATTATCCATTTGTGGGAATACCAATGCTTCCATGTCGCTGATCGCGCAGGCAGGCGCGGAGGCTGTCTCCGTGGATCAAACCAACGATCTTGCGGTTTCACGCAAAGTTCTTGGCGAGGAAACACTTCTATTCGGGAACATTGATCCGGTTGCGACTCTCAGCTTGGGATCAGAGTTTGAGGTACGGGAAGCCGTCGCGAGGTCGAAGGAAGCGGGGGTGGACGTGGTCTGGCCGGGATGTGATTTGGTCCTACAGACGCCCATTCAAAACCTTAGGGCCATGATTGAATAAGTCGATCTATCCCGGCGGGACCGGCCAGGTTTGCATTTGCCAAGTCGTCGTGTATGAACCCGTCATCCAGGCTGACCACTTGAATAGAGCGACATAACCCGTTCTTCGCGTTGCTGAATTGGTCACTTGGCCGAATGTGGTTCTTTGGGTGGGGGAGTAGTCCATCAATATCAGATGCGTGCCATTCGGCGCGGCTTCAACGATGGTCGATTTTGCATCAGCGTTCGACAGAACATTCAATCCATTCGCCGTGACGGTAATATTCATTGGCAGGGGAGGAAATGCTTCGACCTCACTGTCTTCCAGCCATAAAGATCCATGCTTGCTGATGATGGGAACAAAGATATTGCCGTTATTATTCGGGGCGGGATAGACCAAACTCGGCGTCGAATAATTCATTCCCGTTTGAAGCCCAAGCTGATACGCCGGTAAATGAGGCAGGTCGAGAGCGGCTTGCGTATATTGGTCCGAGTAGGGGAAAAACGAGATCGAATCCCAGCATTCGCCGCGGCGATATCTTCGGCCGATCACGCGCAGAACGTTTCCGGGAAAAGTATCCACGCCCAACTTGCCTCCGCTGAAAAATGTCCCATCGGACGAGTTGGTCAAATAGTTCCAGCCGGAGCCATTCAGGCTGGCCATTGCGCCTAGCCAGGCGCCAGAGAGATTGATATATTCAGTGTCCATTGTCCATGAATTTGTATTGAGGATGTGTTGCAGGAACAAGGTTGCAGGATAATCGTAGGGACGCTGCCACGTCGGATAATTGGGGATATAGATGTTCCAGTTATTCGACCCCACTGCAAAGGGCCTGACCCGCACATAATACGGCGCGCTGAAAGGACAGTCGGGCATGGCCGTCGGCGTTGGCAGGAGGAAAATAAAAGTCGGAGTGACGGTGGGAGTCGCGGCAGGAATCTGACTCGGAAAAGGCGTGAACGGAGGGGTTAGCGTGGGGGGAATGCTCATGGCCGTTTGTGTGGAAGCGGCCGCGGCTGTCTGCCCGGCAATGATATTGATTGCACCCGGCAGGGCAGTGGGAATTCTTGTAGATCCATTGAATATCGAACAAGCGGATAGAAAAATCAACGTCACCCAAAAGAACTTTTTCATTGTATTACTATTATACCTAACGGTTTAGGATACCTGCGTGCATGATGCCATGACGCAAGTGTGAACAATCTGGTGCAGACTAATGGCTTGGCTGGGCTTGCGGATTCTGCGTCACGCAAAGAAGCAGGATACTGGTAAAATCCATGAAGACGGAGGCTTCGAGTCATCGAATGGAAACCGTGCTCGTTTCTTGGAGTGGGGGAAAAGATTGTGCCCTGGCGATGTATGATGCTCTCGTAAGCGGAGAATATCAGGTTGTTGGGCTGTTAACCACCATAACGAAGGATTCCGATCGCGTTGATCTGCACGATATCCGCTGCAGCTTAATCGAAAGGCAAGCTCAGGCGCTCGGCGTGCCCTGGGAAAAAGTCTCGATATCCAGGTATGCATCCAACTCGGATTACGAGCCGAACCTGGTACAAACCTTGAAGAGATACAAAGAATCAGGCGTGACTTCAGTTGTCTGCGGAGACATTTTTCGGGAAGACCTGAGAACATACCGGGCCCTGAATCTCGCCAAGCTGGGGATCAAGGCAATTTTCCCCTTGTGGAAAAAAGATAACATCCAACTGATGGATTCTTTTATTTCGTTGGGATTTAAGGCGATTGTCACATCGATTAATACATGCCGGCTCGATGATCGGTTTGTCGGCAGGAATATAGACTGGAAATTCATGCGCGACTTTCCCAGTTCGGCCAATATCTGTGGAGAGTATGGGGAATATCATACCTTTGTGTACGATGGGCCAATCTTTGAGAGCGCCATACAGTACATTGTTGGTGACGTTTTCGAGAGAAATGACCAATTTCACCATTTCAAGTATTGTGATGTGATACCGGCTTAACGCCCGGCTGGAGATCCGTGCCAGGATCGAAATAGACTGGGTAAGGGCAATCTTCAGGGATGATGCGAGTACGATGTCACTCTTGCACATCGCGAAACACAAGGAACAAATAAGTCGAAAGACGTTTGAGTGAATTCACGAACAGAAAAAATACAGGTAGGATAGGATCAGCCTCCCAAAAAAAGTGAAGTCGATATCGGTTTGTACTAGGCTTATATTTCAAGTATCTCAGGGAGGAGAAAATCAATGATCACACACAACCTTGCTCTTGACTTTTAATTCGATTTCCTTGAACGAGTTTCTCCATGATTTCCTCATTCCGCGCCTTACGCCAACGTCCGTTTGCACTCCTCTGGAGCGGGCAAACCATATCCAGTCTGGGGGATCGTTTCTACCAAGTGGCGCTGGCCTGGTGGGTATTGGAAAAAACCGGTTCGGCGGTGGTGATGGGCACGGTATTGATTTGCTCAGATGTTCCGATGTTGGTCTTCCTGCTGCTCGGGGGAGCCCTGGTGGATCGCTGGCCGCGCCTGCCGGTAATGATGCTCTCCGACCTTGTGCGCGGCCTGGCAGTCGGTTTGATGGCGGCGCTAGCTTTTATCAATGCATTACAGGTCTGGCATATTTATGTCATCAGCCTGATCTTTGGCAGTGTGGATGCCTTCTTTCAACCTGCTTACCGTGCGTCAGTTCCGGAAATCGTGCCGGTTGATCATTTGCCCAGCGCCAATTCATTAACCAGCTTGAGCGGAGAGATCAGTGGCATCATCGGCCCGGCATTAGGCGCAGGGATGGTCGCATTGGGTGGCACTTCGTCTGCGTTTGCGCTGGATGCACTCTCGTTTTTCGTTTCGGTCGCATGTCTGTTGCCGATATTAAGATTATCTGTGTCTCCTCGCGCAGAAGAACCATCCGAGAGCATAATGAAAGATGTGCGCGCTGGGCTGGGAACTGTATTTGGGACGCCGTGGCTGTGGATCACGATTGCCGTAGCCGGGATTTCCAACATCACCTATGCTGGCCCGATGGGTGTCGCTCTTCCGTTTTTGATCAAAGACCACCTGCACGCGCAAGTTGGTGTGCTGGGTCTTTTTTACACCTCAGTATCTCTGGGCGCGGTGCTGACTGCATTCTGGCTGGGGCGATATACGCGCATTCGAAAACGCGGCATCAAAATGTACGGTGTCTGGATGTTGATAGGGATCATGGTTGTACTCATAGGGCTACCAATTTCGATCCCCGGGGTGCTGGTAGCTGCGTTCGTTATCGGAGCAGCCAACACTGCCCTCAGTTTGATCTGGGTTAATACACTTCAGGAACAGATTCCGCGTGAGCTGCAGGGGCGCGTCTCCAGCGTGGATTTTCTAGGTTCCTCACTGTTAGCACCGGTGGGATACGCTGTCGGTGGATGGGCAACCGAGCTGTTTGGCCCGGTGTTGATTTTCATTGTCGGAGGCATTCTCCAGACCGGTCTCATTGGCTTAGGCCTGCTTCACCCGAAAGTTAGAACGCTTGATTGAAATGCAATAGCTTACAGGTTGGCATAATAAGTCGAAAGAAGTTTCATTGCCAGTTCATCACAGGTAAAAGATAACTTCAGGCGGCTCAAAGATTTGTCGAACGAGGGCAAGGGAAGACCACGCCGCTTCAAGGAGGCGCGGAGTAAGTGCAAGGAAGCGCGGAATGGGCACAAGGAAACGTAGAGCAAGTTCAAGGAATCGTTCAGCGAGCGCAAGGAAACGTAGAGTGAGCGCAAGCAGCCATTCAACGAGGGCAAGCAAGGATGGATTGAGTTCAAGCAACGATCCAATGGGTGCAAGCAATGATTGGTCGACTTCAAGCAAGCATGCAGCGGGCAGGAGCAACCATTCAGCAAGCCGTAGCAACCTTTGGACGAGTAGTAGCAACGATACATTGAGCGGTAGCAGCCGTTTAGTGACTGGTAGCAACGATTCATAGGGTGGTAGCAACCTTCGGACGAGCGGTAGGAAACGTTTAATGTCGGGCGGAAACGTCCACCGGAAGATCGGTCCTCCGAATTCATGTCTGAAGTGCAGTTCCTTTCCATTGACGAACGAGTTGGTTGAAAGTAGACTTTAAGAAATAAAGATTGAACCGAAATCAGTTCATTTGGCAATCCAATCGCAGAAAGAAGGAAACTGCTGTGGAAACTATCGCCCCTATTTCACCAGAAAAGATCAATGACGTTCCTGTAAAGCATCTTTGGGGCGCAACAAAATTGCCCGACTTGGCACGGCTGGCGGTACAGGTCTCCCACGCCGATACTCCCCACGACCTGACCACCGTCCGGGCGCCCTTTACCGGCGAGATTCTTGGGGCGGTCCCGATCTGCACGGCGGAAGATGTCCAACTTGCACTGCAACGTGCCCGTGACGCCCAGCGTTCCTGGGCGCAGACTCGCATATCGGAGCGCAAGGCGATTTTCCTGCGCTACCACGACCTGATTTTAGATCACCAGGAGGAATTGCTAAATCTCCTCCAAGTGGAAGCCGGGAAGAGCCGCCTCACTGCCCAGGACGAGGTCTTTGACGTAGTGATCAATAGTCGTCACTACGCGGTTCGTGCGGCGGGATACCTCCGTCCCCGGCGACGAAAAGGTGCTTTGCCTCTCCTTACTCACACGATGGAATTTCACCAGCCGGTGGGCGTAGTGGGAATCATTTCGCCGTGGAACTATCCGCTGGCGATGACGATTTCCGATGCGATTCCCGCGATCCTGGCTGGGAACTGTGTCGTCTTGAAGCCTGCCGAGGAGACTCCGTTTATAGCCCTGTATGCGACCCAACTCTTATACGAGGCCGGGCTGCCGCCGGATGTATTTCAAGTGGTGACCGGCAAGGGCCGCGTCATCGGACCGGTCTTCATCAAAGAAGCGAATTATTTGGGTTTTACCGGTGGCACATCCACTGGACGTTTGCTGGCCGCACAGGCTGGCGAACGCCTGATCAAGTGCTCGATGGAATTGGGCGGGAAGAACCCGGCCATCGTTTTGGATGACGCCGATCTGGATAAGGCAGCCGATGGGATCTTGCACGGCTCTTTTGCTAACGCCGGCCAGCTTTGCGTCCACATGGAACGGATTTATGTCCAGAGTGGAATTTACGACCGCTTCGTGCCTGAACTGGTCCGCCGCGTAAAGGGGATGAAGCTCTCCGCCGCGTTGGATTTCTCCGCCGATATGGGATCGCTCATCTCCCAGGATCAACACGATAAAGTGACGCAGCATGTCGAGGACGCAGTGCGGAAGGGCGCCAGGCTCTTGACCGGCGGGAAGGCCCGGCCCGACATCGGCCCATTCTTCTTCGAGCCCACACTGCTCACCGACGTCAAACCGGAGATGAACCTTTACGCCGAGGAGACCTTCGGTCCTGTGATTTCGATCTATCGCTTCGATGATGTGGAACAAGCCATCCAATTGGCGAATGCATCTGCTTATGGGCTGAATTCCAGCGTCTGGACGCGCGACGTGCGCAAGGGACAGCAAATTGCAAGCCAGTTGCAGACTGGGACCTCAAATGTCAATGAGACGCTCAACGCGGCCTGGGGCTCAGTCGACTCACCGATGGGCGGCATGAAAGCCTCGGGTCTGGGACGCCGCCACGGCAGGGAAGGCATGCTAAAATACACCGAGGCGCAGACGGTCGCCACGCAGTCGCTGATGCTGATTGGGCCGAACCGTTTCCTGCCTCCTGAGCGATACGCCAAGACCATGACAGTGATACTTAAAATGATGAAAGCTATCCCCGGATTGCGCTGATATGCGCTTTGAATTCGCTACTGCCACACGAATCATTTTTGGCCCAGGAACGATCAAGGAATTAGCTCCCGCGACGAAATCGTTCGGAAGGCGGGCCTTGATCGTTGAAGGAGAGTCTGGCCAACGAATTGCCGGTTTGATCGGCCCGCTTAGCGCGGCCGGGATTGCCATAAGTGAATTCCATGTTTCGGGGGAGCCGACCGTTGCGGTGGTCGAGGCGGGTCTTAAGCAAGCGAGAGCTGGACAATGCGATCTTGTCATCAGCATCGGCGGAGGCAGTGTCATTGACTGCGGAAAGGCGATTGCCGGGTTAATAACCAATCCGGGACCGATTTACGATTACCTCGAAGTAGTTGGAAAGGGGCAACCCTTGACCAACCTCTCCGCACATTTCATCGCGGTTCCAACCACGGCGGGTACTGGTTCCGAGGTCACACGGAATGCTGTTCTTACAGCAGTCGATCAGCGGGTCAAGGTGAGCCTGCGCAGCCCATTGATGTTGCCGCGCCTGGCCCTTGTCGATCCCGAATTGACCTACACCTTGCCTCCAGAAATAACTGCGGCTTCCGGGCTGGATGCTCTTACGCAACTCATTGAACCGTTTCTATCGAATGCATCTAATCCAATCACTGACGCCATTTGTCGGGAAGGGATGCGTCGCGCCTCGCGCTCATTACAGGCTGCGTATCAGGATGGGGATAACCCGCTTGCCCGCGAAGACATGTCCCTGGCAAGTCTGTTCGGAGGCATAGCCTTGGCCAACGCAAAGCTAGGCGCCGTACACGGGTTTGCCGGACCGATTGGCGGAATGTTTCCCGCTCCTCATGGAGCAATATGTGCCCGCTTGTTACCGGTGGTTCTAGAGACGAATCTGAAGGCTTTACGAGATAGGGCGGCTCAAGGATCAGACCTTGAACGTTTCACAGAAATGGGCCGGATTCTGACAGGCGATCTGGACTCTCGCCCAGAAGATGGGATACGGTGGCTGCATGGGCTTTGTGCTTCGCTGAAAGTTCCACCGCTTGCGACGTATGGGATCACCGAATCGGATTTCCTCGAAATCATTGCCCAGGCGAAAAAAGCCAGCAGTATGAAAGGGAATCCGATTGAACTGATGGATTACGAGCTGTTACAGATCATGGAACTGGCTCTTTGACTACTCCCCACGCCTACCCGTGCTTGCCTGCGACAGCAGGGCCGTGAAGGCGGGGGTTTTACGGCGATTTTCGGTAAGGGTGAACTTATCCAGTAGGGCAGGGGGATCCGTTTTGAACACTTATCCAGTAGGGCAGGGGGATCCGTTTTGAACCGAGAGAGAATCAAGACAGGCCATTAAATAACAAACCCACCTGAAAAGGTGGGTAGTTATTAAAGAATAGCCCCTTGGCAATGACTTCATGCAGACTCCCAAAACTTTCCGCCAAATTTCGCAAAAGGCACTGATTTTATTGTTTTCCCATTAGTTTTGAAAGCCTGACCTTGATTTGTAGGAGGAGGGGTCCTTCAATATTAAAAGTAGCTTCAAATCGTATCAGCTGACCAAACTATTCAAAACTACTGCTAAAGTTGTTTCGTTTTAAGAAACCGGGCGGATGAGATAGCCGGCACAGCGTCTTCACGCTCGCTTGAAGTGTCTTTGATAATTCTCCCAAACGGTCACTTTCAGGCTTTACTCCTGAAGCAGTTTGTTGTATACTAAATTCTGTTTACGAGTATTTATTCGTAAACAGAACGTTTACTCTCATCATAAAAAACAACCTCCCATGAAAGCTTGAGGAATCGAAAAATGCAAAAGAATGTGTTGAACGAGACTTCCACAAGGCGCGAACGCCAAGTCCAGCGAAAAAAAGAGGAAATCCTGGCGGCCGCGACTCGCGTCTTTGCGGCCAAGGGATTTTCCGCCGCGACCACCAAAGATATCGCCAATGAGGCTGATATTGGCGAGAGCACCCTCTATAATTACTTTGACAGCAAGCGTGAGATCATGCTGGCCATTATGGATGAATACAAGCAGTTATTCGATGCTGATTTCCGCGAAGCCACTTTGCTGGCAAACCGCGAAGCTTTTGTCGAATTGGTCGACAAAACCATAGACTTGTTTACATCACGCGTATTCTTTATCCGAGCTCTGCTCGCGGAAGCCTGGATTGATAACGATATCCTGGAAAACTATGTCATGCCTCGCTTGCACCAAGTATCGAGAATATTAGGGGACTTCTTCTCAAAAAAAACAAAGACCGGAGAGTTTCGCCCAGTAGACCCTCAACTGGTTTCACGTCTTGCAATGGGAATGTTCTTTTCTCTGGTGATACCGGTAGCCCGCGGGGTCGAGCCTGCGCCAACTCCTAAGGATCGCCGGGCGCTGGCTGAGGCCATGGTATCCGTTCTGATTGACGGAATTCACTCTCATAACGGAAACATGCATGACGACTAGGAAATACTTTCAGGAATTCGAAATGCTAAAACGGATTGAGGCAATTACACAAAAGGAATTCATCGTGATAGCCCGTGATCGCGGGACCCTGACTCTTATCCTGTTGATTCCGCTGATTCAGCTTGTCCTTTTCGCTTACGCCATCCATATGGATGTAAAACACATTCCTATGGTCGTTGCCGACCAAAGCCTGGATACCGCCAGCCGTTCGTATCTGGACGAGCTGGTCAATTCTGGCTATTTCGACATAGTCTCCACCGTACAGAATCAGGCACAGGCCATTAATGTAATCGATAGCGGGCAGGCCAGCATCGGAGTGGTGATTCCTCACAACTTCTCCACCGATGTGAACCGGGGGGATGCTGCTGTCCTGTTGCTGGTGGATGGCTCCGATCCTTTTACTACCCAATCCGCCTATAACGCTGCAAGCGCGATTGCACAGGACCATAGCCTTCAATTGAATCTGAACCGTATCAGCGTCTCGGACGGTACCAGCGTAGCGCAATCGTTAAATCCGCTGACGGCTCACGTCCAAACTCTTTACAACCCCGACCGACAGGATCTCTGGTTCATCGTCCCCGGGTTAATTGCAATGCTTCTTCAAACCCAAACCATCACCCTGACGGCTCTAGCAGTCGTTCGTGAGCGCGAGGTAGGCACTATCGAACAGATCCTGGTGACACCTATCCGCCCCGTTGAGTTGATGTTGGGCAAGACCATCCCCAATCTCCTGATCGCCGTCATCAATATGCTTACCATCGTTTTGGTGGGCACACTCGGATTTGGCGTACCGATCCATGGCAATTTCCTCCTCTATTTTTTTCTGACCGTCATCTATATTTTTTCTGGATTGGGATTAGGCCTGCTGGTTTCGTCATTTTCGCAGAACCAGCGGCAGGCTCAGCAATTGGCCTCGATGATCACCTTTATCGGCCAGGTAATATGTGGATTTGTGTTCCCGCGTTATGCAATGCCAGTGATCCTGCAATGGATCAGCGATCTATTTCCCCTGACCTTTTTCATACCCATTTCTCGTGGGATTTTCATGAAGGGAATTGGAATGCAGTTCCTTGCTGGCCAGGTGCTGGCCCTCTCGTTCTATGTGGTACTGATCGTATTCCTAGCCGTCCGATTGTTCCGGCAGAGGCTGGACTGAAGGACCGCTCCATGCAAAAAAGCTGCCAACGTCTCATCGCTCTGATCCTTAAAGAAACCATGCAACTCCTGCGCGACCGCCGCACCCTGATGATGGTTTTAGGCCTGCCCTTGATTGAGCTGTTCCTGTTCGGTTATGCCGTTGTCTTGACAGTCTACCACATACCGACTGCCATCGTGGATCAAAACAAAACCCCGCAGAGCCGCGATTTTATTCAAGCCCTGGTGAATTCGCAGTATTTCGACGTGACTGAAACCCTGCAAAGCCAGAACCAGATCGTCGATGAGATGGATGCCGGGCATGTGAAGGCAGGCATTGTCATTCCTCCCGATTTTCCCACCAAGCTGGAGAACGGGAACGCGAACGTATTGATCTTGTTGGACGGATCCGACTCTTTCAGTGTGCAGTCAGGTTACAACGCGGCCAGCATCGTAGCCCAGAACTATTCCATCCAATTGACAACCAAAGAGATAAAGCGGGCAGGAGCCGCTGCCGGCTCGCTCCAGCAAGCCATCGCAATGCCCATCACCACTTCCATCCGGGTATTGTATAACCCTGACCTGAGGGATTTATGGTTCATCCTACCGGCGATTATCGGTATGATCCTGCAAAGTATCGCCGTTGCTGTGGCAGCCATGACAGTCGTGCGCGAACGGGAAGTGGGCACGCTTGAACAAATTCTTGCGAACTCCCACCCGACCGGTCGAGTTGATCCTTGGGAAAATGATCCCGCTGCTTGTCTTATGCCTGGTCATTATCGGGATCACACTGGGCCTTGGCATTTTCTGGTTTGGCGTTCCTTTTCAAGGGAGCTTCTGGCTTTATCTGTGGTTATCGCTCCTATTTATTGTATCGAGCCTGGGCTTGGGCTTATTGGTTTCGACCATTGCAAGGAACCAGCGACAGGCCCTGCAGATTACCCAAATGCTCATGATCTTCAGCATGCTTCTAACCGGTCTCATTTATCCGCGCAATGCCATGCCTGCGATATCCCAGTTCATCGGCGACCTAATCCCCCTCACTTATTTCATTCGCATCTCGCGCGGCATTGTCACAAAGGGTGTTGGATTGGCCTTTTTCTGGGGTGATGCGCTGGTCTTGTTGATTTATGGTCTGATGGTAATCGTCACGGCATCCTTCAACTTTAAGAATCGCTTGGATTGATTTTGCTGAGTATCACATAATTTGCTAAATTTTGAGGTCATATGATTGACGAGATCACCATTTCTACGGAAGGCTTGTCTAAAATATTTAGAACCTCCAGCGGCTGGAATACTGCTGTAGATCGCCTTTCACTACAAGTCCGACGCGGCGAAACGTATGGTCTGATCGGCCCGGATGGAGCCGGTAAGACCACGACCATCCGCCTGTTGCTCGGTCTGCTCAGCCGGACCGAGGGAAAGAGCAGTATCCTGGGCTTCAACTCGATGAACAATCCATACGAAATCCGCGAAAGAATGGGATACATTGCCCAACAATTCGTCCTGCCCGCGGATCTGACCGTGATGGAAAACATGAGCTTCTTCGCAAATATTCAGGGAGTGAACCGCGAGGAACAAAAAAAACATATCCCAGAACTCCTAGCTTTTGCCGGCCTAACAGATTTCACCGACCGGTTGGCCGGGAAACTATCTGGTGGGATGAAGAAAAAGTTAGCGCTCGCCTGCAGTCTGATTCATGAACCGCAAGTGGTCATGTTGGATGAACCGACTCTAGGAGTGGATCCAGTCAGCCGCAGGGAGTTTTGGAATCTTTTGGGGAATCTCCGAGCGGAGCGCGGCTTGACGATTTTTGTCTGCACTCCTTACATGGATGAAGCCGAACGTTGCACTCATATTGGATTGATTTATGAGGGAAAGCTGATTGCGAGTGATACCCCAAACCAAATCAAGCATCTGGTCGTCGGAGAATTGCTTGAACTGACCCCCTCGCAGTTCGTCCCCGCCCAAGAACTTATGACCGGCCTGGAAGGCGTGCTGGAAGTCCAGACTTATGGCGAAAAACTACATGTTTTCGTAGATGAAGCTAAACGACGAATTCCACAGATCGAGGCAGCCTTGAATGCCCAGGGAATTACCCATGAGGGAATCCGCTCGATTGAAGTGCGTATGGAGGAGGCATTCATAAGTCTAATCCGACGTCAGACAAATACTGAAGAGAAATCAACCGCTGAGACTGCATTAAAGGGCCGGATATGAATCAACTGAATCACATCGATTATCAGAACACGAATTCCGTGCCACCTCCGATCGTCGTGGAAGGGCTGACGAAATCATTTGGCGATTTCATGGCAGTTGATCACGTAAGTTTCAGCGTAAAAGCCGGAGATGTTTTCGGCTGGCTAGGCCCAAATGGGGCGGGCAAGACTACTACCATCCGTATGTTGCTTGGCTTGATCAAACCCAGCTCGGGAAGGGCTTCAGTACTAGGTTTTGATCCAGTTACCCAGACCAAAACCATGCAGGCACAGGTGGGCTATATGTCCCAGCAATTTACCCTGTACAACGAATTGACTGCTCGTGAAAACATACAATTCTATGGCAAGGTCTATGGCTTGGAACAAGATGAGCTTGGAAAAAGACAAGCTGAAATCATTCGTATGGCGGGGTTAGAGGGGCGTGAGAATGTGCTGACCAGTAGTTTGTCCGGCGGATGGAAACAACGACTCGCTTTGGGCTGCGCCATTGTTCATCATCCTAAAGTTGTTTTTTTAGATGAGCCGACGGCAGGTGTTGATCCAATTAGCCGCCGCCAATTCTGGGAATTGATTTATCAGATGGCGAAAGACGGCGTCACTGTATTGGTGACGACTCATTACATGGACGAAGCGGAGTTGTGCCAGCGCGTGGGCTTTATCAGCGCTGGACGATTGGTGGCCATAGACTCTCCTGGTCGACTTAAACAAACGCAAATGCGGGGTCAGGTGCTTGAGATCAATGTTTCTGACCCTGAAAAAGCAGTGCGAATATTGAAGGCGGCTCAGAAAAGTCGCCAGGTTCCGCTTGATGAGGTTGCTCTGTATGGTGCGCAAATTCATGCTGTAGTGCTGGAAGCTCAGAAATATAAAGAGGCTATCCAGCAGATACTTATGGAAGGGAACATACAAGTCAATTCCATTACCCGGATCCCTCCCACACTTGAGGATGTTTTTATTTCGTCAGTCAAAGCGCCTGTAGATGTGAATTAGCTGCTTATATTTAGAATCAAAATCTTTGAATATATCACATAGTAAAAGATATGCCGACGAGAAGACCTTCACCTATGATCGTCATCATCATTGTACTGGGGTTGCGGCTATCGGATATTTCGTCTATCAACAGTGGAGCCAAAATAATGCGGCTTCCCATTAAACAAAATGAGACTTGTATTCGTGCGAGTCTCTCTTGTAACTTCCCAGTAGATAGTCCTTACAACCCTCAATGACTTACTCTCCCAGCGAAAATTCGTGTGCAAGGGAACTTAATTAAAGGAGACTTGTCCTGGCTACTTCGTTCATCCGTCTCGAATTTGTGAAGTACAAGAAGAGCATCCTGCTACTCACCCTCATTATAAGGCGCACCGGGAGCGCTATGATTAGTGCATATAAACAGAGATTGGGGCAATCGTATTGGATCACCGAACTCGTGGATCAGCATTTGCTAAATGGTTAAGAATCAGGCAGATGAGACAAGTAGCCGGCACAGGGTATAATTACTAAATCAATATGAATTAGACAATTAACACCGAAATAAATTGTATGGTCCGGGAGGACATTTTATGGACGACGATCTTCGGGCGCAAATCTACAACGAACTGAGCTTGAGGGAAACGGAAGACCTGATCAAAATCTGGCAGGAGAAGAATCTCGATGAATATGAAAAATATACTTTCGAGATGGTTAGAGAGATCTTGCTTGAGCGGCTTGGTTATCTTCCTTCTCAATCTGCGCAATCCGTAGAAGTTCAGCTCGAAGATTTGTTGGATCGCATAGAAGAGAATTTGCTGGCAGAGAATCTTGATCAGGCTTCAAAAGATTGCGAGTTAGTAATCCAGATCGCGCCTGATCGCGCCGAGGCATACAATTACAGGGGAGTGATCTTTGAGCGGAGGGGAGATCTGGCTCGAGCCGCTGCTGATTTTCGCAGGGCTCTGCAGCTTGACTCTTTGCTGAAAGCTGCCCAAGACAACCTTCATATGATCGAAGCGCAAATTGAACAAAGCATATTGGGTGGGATAGAGAAATATTTCGAAGCCGGCGAATATGATAAAGCCTTGGAGGATTGCCAGCTTGCAATACAGATGGTACCAGAACTGGCTATCGCCTATAACTATCGCGGCATCATTTATGACGAGTTGGGAAAACCGGCGGAGGCCATTGCAGATTACCAAAGGGCGCTTCAACTTGACCCTGATCTTGCAGATGCACAGGAAAATCTTGAGATTGCAGAACAAGAGATCGGGGAAGGATTTGGAGAGTCTGTGTCAAAACTACACCTAGATCAAGCGCTTAAACATTTGACCGACGATGAAATCGAAATGGCGGTGGCGGAGTGTGAATTGGCAAGAAAAACGTTGCCGCCCATTGCGTCGGCTCATAATATGCTTGGGATTTTATTGGAGGAGTCCGGAGAAATTGAGGCTGCTATTCTTGAATATCAAGAAGCGATTCGTCTGAATCCCCATTATCATATTGCACGAGAGAACCATGCTAGGGCATTTCTCAAGTTGGAAGAAGCGCAATACCGACCATCGACTTCCGAAATATTACCAAGCACGGATGAAGGAAAAGAAGCAATTTCCGATAATTTCATACCTCTGGCTTCATCGGTCTATGCCAGCAGAAACGATATACCGGGATGGCTTTATTTGAATGGTGAAGCATTTTTATTGACCGGCTGGGCGGGGCATCGGACACGACCGGGTCGCTTCGGATTGGATCCTTTGGATATAGATTTTGAACTGTCTCACATGGAGGGTGTGGTTTTTAGCCTATTGCTCAAAGGAAGATTTCGTACCCATAACCCATTCTATCTCTTGATCATGATCTTTCTGGGGTTGTTCTATTGCCTCCCTCTGCTCTTTTTGGGATTCGCGTTCCTCGGTGGCGAATGGAGTCTGGTCTTGGTGACCTTGCTTTACAGCCCCTACGCAGTTGCCGGAGTAGCGTTATTAGTAAACGTTTGTTTGAGCTTGGGTAGCGAGAAGCCGGCACAAGTAATCGAAAACGGCAATTCGTTTTTCTAACATCTTAGTCAGCCCCGATTTCATGCGGGTTGGGATATGGGAACATGTTCTTCAGTGAACGCATTTTAGGGTATTATTGCAAGTGCTAATCCATCGAATCAAACGACCGTCCTCCTATTTCACAAGCGTTAGTTTGCTCACTCACTTTGAATCAGTTTCGAGAAGGTCGCCATTTTCACGGGAGAAGGATTTAAAAAATGGAACGCGCAATAATCTGCCCGCAATGTAATGCTCCCCTTAGACCACATCGCTTTGCGCGATCTGTCGTTTGTTCATATTGCGGCACAACAGTTCAATTGGATGAGGATTTGGTTTCTGCGGCATTATTTCATGACGCGTACAATCGGTGGAACTCTCCCCAGACCTATGGCATTTCATCGTGGAGTTCGATAAGAGATAATCATTGGGAACTGGATGAGTGTATTGCACACGGGGATATCTCAGATGTCTACATTGGACGACGCGCTCGATGGCCAACCCAGCTTGTCATCATAAAATTACTTCGTGAGCTCCGTGATTTGGATTCATTTAATAACGAGTGGGATATTCTGCAAACACTTCAAGCGAGCGAAGCCCATGGAGCAGATGCCTTCACGGCGCTTATCCCACAGCCCATTCTTCATGGACCGATAACAGGAGGCTCTCACATCGGGAAGCAGACCAGCATATTTCACTGGTCGAATGGTTTCTACTACACGTTCGAAGAAGTTCGCGAAGCATATCCACAAGGTGTTCCACCTCGCGCTTCAATCTGGATATGGCGGCGCATACTTGAAATCCTTTCTTTCATTCATTCATCAGGATTGGTGCACGGCGCCGTTTTGCCTTCGCATTTGATTATTCAAGAAAATGAACATGGTGTGAGATTGGTAGGTTACAGTAATGCTGGTCATCCTGGCGAAAAGTTGAGATCCGTCTTTTCCAAGTTTCAGGCCTTCTATCCTGAAAAATTACAATCTGCTTCAGTCCTTTCCATTGCAGTAGATCTATCGATGAGTGCGCGATGTGTAGTTGCGATGCTGGGTGGAAATCCAAGAAATGCAACAGTGCCTGATTCTGTGCCTGCGTCACTTGCTTCGCTTATTCGTCGAATCGCTTTTTTAGATCCGAGCGCGAAATTACAAGAAGGTGCTTGGGCGCTTCGGGATGAACTCGGTAACATCGCAAATAAAGAATTTGGTTCACCTAAGTTCGTTCCTATTTTGATGCCTTCTAGGGTATAGGCAAAATTCGGGTTGAATTAAGTCATAAGTCATTACTTTTCACAAAAGGAGATATAGCAATGGGATCCGGTGTCTACAGTCATGTCGCTCATGAAGCACTCATTCGTACCCGCGCCAATATTCCGGTCGAGCAAGTCTTTCAGCAACGCGAATGTCATCCATTGATGAATCCAAAGGGAGTTCGTTTGCGCGAAAGCAGAGATAGTGCTGATCATCCGCAGTCGTTGGGAATAGTATTTGCTTTGGATGTTACAGGTTCAATGGGGCAAATACCAAAAATCATGGCAACCCAACAGCTTCCGAATTTCATGAAGATACTTTTGGATTGCGAAGTCCGTGACCCGCAACCACTTTTTGTTGCAATTGGAGATGCGTTTAGTGATCGCGCGCCTTTACAAGTGGGACAATTTGAATCCACGGCAGAATTAATGGATCAGTGGTTAACTTGGACATACCTAGAGGGCAGGGGGGGCGGGACAGGTCAAGAGTCCTATGAACTTGGTTTGTATTTTCTTGCGATGCATACCGAAATGGATTGCATGGTCAAGAGACAAAAGAAGGGATATCTTTTCTTGACGGGAGATGAGGTTCCTTATCCTACGTTGCGCAAGCAAACTGTTGAAACCATCATTGGAGATCGCTTGGATGAAGATCTCACCTGCGAGGAAATCGTTGCAAAAGTTCAAGAGACATTCGTGCCTTTCTTTATCATTCCCGATCGCGCCCGCGCCCGCAAATGTGAACAAAAATGGCGGGATTTGCTTGGGGATCATGTTCTTTGTTTGGATTCGCCAATTGACGTCTGTTATGTCGCTGCAGGAGCCATTTTGCTTAACGAAGGCCGCGCTTCCAATATGAAAGAGTTAGCCACATTATTAAGCAATGCAGGTATGTCTTCTATAAATCGTGCATCCGTGATTCGATCACTCACGCCGTTCGCGGATGTTGTCTTGAATTCTGCCAGCAAGAAAAAATCGGGATGGAAATTCTTTTGATAGATTCTTAGGAGTTGAGGTCCGTTGCGTGCTTATATAGTTATTGATCTGGGCTTTGGAGATTCGGGAAAAGGTTTACTAACCGACTTTCTGGTGCGGCGTTTACACGCGAATGTCATTGTACGATACAACGGCGGCGCTCAAGCGGGACACAATGTTGTTACGAGCGATGGACGGCATCATACCTTCTCGCAATTTGGTTCTGGGACATTTATTCCTGGAGTAAGAACCTATCTTTCACGCCACGTTGTAATCCACCCAACTGCTCTCCTGCTAGAAGGGGATGCCCTTCAGAAGTTGGGGATTTACGACTCGTTTTCCCGTATACGCATCAGTGATCAATCGCTTGTGATTACACCCTTTCACCAAGCTGTGAATCGTATCCGGGAAATTTTACGCGGCGCAAACAGACACGGCAGTTGCGGCGTGGGCGTTGGCGAAACAGTGGCAGATTCCAGAGCAGCACCAGAACAGAGTATTTTGGCAGGTGATTTGATTCATCCCGAAACTTTACGGAAGAAACTGACGATTATTCGAGAATATAAACTTGAGCAAATCGCAGCCCTTTGTAAGCATATCCCTTCAGGGACGCAATTGGAAAAAGAATATCGCGTATTCGAGCGAAAAGATTTGATTGACCTATGGATATCAGCTGTTTCAAGAATAGGACAACTTAATCTTATTGCTGCTGATGAGGTTTTGGAAGACTGGCTTCATAAAACTGAGAATGTAATATTTGAAGGAGCGCAAGGGGTTCTGTTAGATGAAGATGTGGGCTTTCATCCTTATACGACTTGGTCGTGGTGTACTTCTGAAAATGCAATTCAGCTTGTCAATGAAGTAATGCCGGATTCTCAAATTTCTCGAATTGGAGTAATGCGAGCATATGCGGTGAGGCATGGACCAGGACCATTGCCAACCGAAACGCATGAATTAGATTCGTTGATTTCAGAACATAATCGTCATGGAGAATGGCAGGGAAATGTTCGTTATGGATGGTTTGATGCAGTGATGGCACGTTATGCATTGCAAGCGACAGGTGGAGTGAATTCTGTAGCTGTGACTCATCTCGATGCAGTAGCTCGTATGCAGGCTTGGAAATACTGCCAAGCATATAAAGTGTCTCGTAGTTCTGAATATCCTTTCATCAACTCGGATGTCTTAGACAATAAGCTTAAAAATATCTATGTTGATAAATTGATGCCTCTTGACGAACGCGTCAAACTGACGGACGCTCTTTTTTCGGTTGCCCCGGTGATTGATTCTTGTTTGGCAGATGAACAGAGCGTAATTGGAAAAGTTGAGAGCCTTATAGATCATTCTGTGGATATTGTAAGTCGTGGTCCAAGGGCGCAGCAAGTTCAGGAACTAGGCTTTGTCCCTTGATAAATTATATGGTTATTTATTCAGAAGTTTCGTGCGCTCAAGTTCCGATAGCGTCACTCTATCGGCGCAATTTTACGGAGTAATTCACAAGAAGAATACAGAGAATCATGTCGATTATTGTACTCCCGTTCCTTCTTGTATTGATCTACTAGCTGATCTTATCGTTTTGTTTCTCGGTTTTCTGCGAGAATGTTACAGAACAGAGCCCCTTGTTCGATAGCATCATCAAGAGCTAGGTGGGTATGGGGCGTATCATCGAACCATCGGGCAGGCATATTTTTCTTAACACTTTCTCGATAAGGCTTTTTGAGCATTGCCATTGCAAAAGTTTTTATATCCAACGCGGAATGAGAGAATGGACTTTCGTTAGTGAAACGAATCAAATACCAGTAAATGAACATGAAGTCGAAGGCGGCTGGATATGCAACAAAAACCGGCAAACCGGGTAAGACTTTCAACCACTCAAAATAATCTTGCATTGCCTTTTCCGGCTTTTGCAGGCTTTTTCGGCAAGCTTGCCATGCATCCGGCTGTGTCTTCCACCAATCTATTGTCTTTGGATCGGAAATTGCATTTGGTAATACTTCGAGGTTGGCGGAGAACGTTTGAATAAGTTTCTTGTCGGGGAGATAAGCTGCCGATGCAAAACTCAACATGGAGTTGATGCCTGGAATAGGGCCGTCCGTCTCGACATCTGTGCTAACGTAGATTTCAGACTTGGAATTATTCATTTAATTGATGCTCTCACTTTCTTGCTATCAATCAACCGCTTGATTGCTTGCGATATGAATTGAACCGGGCTATGTTTTTACCTGTTAGGGATGAAAGCCGGCCCACGCATACATAAAGAAATCCGTGCCAGAATCAAAGACATCGTGAAGCGAAACGTTTGGCACGGAGACATAATCCAGGAAAAGAGAAACTCATTTTGAATCTTGTCCACGAGTTGATTTCAAGTGAACTGCCAGCCACGAAAAAAATGTAATGCCGAGGCAGCTGAATGCAAAATCAAGCGGACTGGAATGTCGAGTAGGGAGGAATCGCTGTGAGAATTCTTCCAATCCTACAAATAGTGCAATAACGAGACCTGCTGCAATTGCAAGCTTTCGGCGATCAGCCAACGGTATTTCTTCGAAAAAACTCAAGTCAATCACAAAGGTCAGAAGACCAAAGAGAAAAACGTGTCCGACCCAATGGCCACCTGGAAAACTATATATAACCCATAACTTCCCAAGATGTCCCGTGTCAGCCAGTGCTATGATCGCAATCATAAAGAAACCAAAAAAAATAGCCCAGTATTTCATCATCAGGTTTTCTCCAGGAGAACACTTTGCCTAAAATGATAGCACAGATAACTGTTTAATTCTGATGTTCATAAGTTTGGTCGGTTCTCGGCAGATTAAGCGTAATTTTGATTCGCAAGATGAAGAAGCTCAATGATATTGGGCGTTAACCTTTAATCAAAAACGAGGCGTATCCTCCAATTTTTGACTCTTCCAAAGCCAATTATTGGGGAAAATCCAGTCCTACAAATAGGTGACATCCTCCGGATTCAGTGTGCGGCATGCTCCGGATTATGCAGGTGACAGTCAGAATTGATAAGTCCCCACCCTATCAAAATAATTCATTAAACTGAATTGGATGTGCTTACAAATGCCATCCGCAAGAGCACGATATGCAATTCAAGACTTAAACAAAAAGAGACCGGCGCAAAAGCAAGTCTCTGTTCGTAAGTTCCAAATCGAAAGTTTTTACCGCCCTCAAAGACCTACTCTCCCAGCAAAAATTCTTATACACAGGAACTTAATTAAAGAAGACTGCCAACCTTAGCAGTCTCCTCTTTCTTATAAGAAAAGCCCCTTGGCAATGACCTACTCTCCCAGGAGGTCGCCCTCCAAGTACCATCGGCGCTGACAGGCTTAACTACCGGGTTCGGGATGGGACCGGGTGTACCCCTGCCGCTCAAATCACCAAGGGACGTTTTCACAACGTTGGACTGAATAGCATTGAATGATGTAGTATTGAAAAGTACCAAGTTCTCCGCACCACGGGATTAAGCCCTCGACCATTAGTACAGTTTAGCTTAACACATTACTGCGCTTACACTTACTGCCTATATAGCAGGTAGTCTACCTGCGGTCTTACTCCCTTACGGGATTACAGGGATCTAATCTTAGGGCGAGTTTCCCACTTAGATGCTTTCAGCGGTTATCTCTGCCAGACATGGCTACCCAGCAATGCTCCTGGCGGAACAACTGGCACACTAGAGGTCTGTCCACTCCGGTCCTCTCGTACTAGGAGCAGCTCCCTTCAAATCCCTTACGCCCACAGCGGATAGAGACCGACCTGTCTCACGACGGTCTGAACCCAGCTCGCGTACCGCTTTAACGGGCGAACAGCCCGACCCTTGGGACCTTATCCAGCCCCAGGATGCGATGAGCCGACATCGAGGTGCCGAGCGAAGTCGTCGATGTGAACTCTTGGACTTCACCAGCCTGTTATCCCCGGGGTAGCTTTTATCCGGTAAGCCACGACCCTTCCACGCGGTATCGTGGGATCACTAAGCCCTACTTTCGTATCTGCTCGACGCGTTGGTCTTGCAGTCAAGCTCCCTTATGCCTTTACACTCTTTGGTGGGTTTCCATTCCACCTGAGGGAACCTTTGGGCGCCTCCGTTACCTTTTAGGAGGCGACCGCCCCAGTCAAACTGCCCACCTGGCACGGTCCCCCGCCCGGATGACGGAACGGGGTTAGAGTCTAAATATAATCAGGGTGGTATTTCACTGATGGCTCCACCGAGGCTAGCGCCCCAGCTTCAAAGCCTCCCACCTATGCTACACAGATCATACCCAAACGCAATGCCAAGTTGCAGTAAAGCTCCACGGGGTCTTTTTGTCCTGCTGCGGGTAGGCCGCATCTTCACAGCCATTTCAATTTCACCGGGTCCTTCGTCGAGACAGTGCTCTGATCGTTACGCGGTTCGTGCGGGTCGGAACTTACCCGACAAGGAATTTCGCTACCTTAGGACCGTTATAGTTACGGCCGCCGTTCACCGGGGCTTCAGTTCAAAGCTTCGCCTTGCGGCTAACCTCTCCCTTTAACCTTCCGGCACTGGGCACGCGTCAGCCCCTATACATCGCCTTACGGCTTAGCAGAGACCTGTGATTTTGTTAATCAGTCGCCAGAGCCATTTCACTGCGACCCTCCAAAGCTTGCACCTCAGAGGGTACCCCTTCTCCCGAAGTTACGGGGTCATGTTGCCTAATTCCTTAACGAAGGTTCTCCCGTTCGCCTTGGTATACTCTACCCATCTACCGGTGTCGGTTTGCGGTACGGGCGCTCACAAGTTATGCTTAGAGACTTTTCTCGGCAACAAAACTCAGCCACTTATGCCTTACGGCTCGCTCTCACCTCAGCTCAACTGGCGGATTTACCTACCAGTCTCAACGCCTAGATGGATCGCACCCAAATCCAATAATGGGCTGGCCTATCTCGTTGCGTCCTCCCATCGCACTAATGAGCGGTTCCGGAATGTTGACCGGATGTCCATCACCTACGCCTCTCGGCCTCGGCTAAGGACCCGACTAACCCGACGCGGAATGACCTGGCGTCGGAAACCTTAGATATACGGCGAACACGGTTCTCACGTGTTTGTACGCTACTCATGCCTGCATTCTCACTTCTGTCCGCTCCAGTCGCCCTTATCGATCGACCTTCATTGCTGACAGAACGCTCCCCTACCAACTTGCTCGCCCGAAGGCGGACAAGTTCCATAGCTTCGGTACTACACTTAGCCCCGTTAAGTTTTCCGCGCAAGGTCACTAGACCAGTAAGCTGTTACGCACTTTTTAAAGGGTGGCTGCTTCTAAGCCAACCTCCTGGTTGTTCCAGTAACCTCACCTCGTTTCCCACTTAGTGTAGATTTTAGGACCTTAGCTGATGATCTGGGCTGTTTCCCTTTCGACCCCGAAACTCATCTCCCGGAGTCCGACTGCCATGCTCTAGAGTACTGGCATTCCGAGTTTGATTGGGTTCAGTAAGCTGTAAGCCCCTTAGCCCATTCAGTGCTGTACCTCCAGTACTAAACGCATGACGCTAGCCCTAAAGCTATTTCGGGGAGAACCAGCTATCTCCGAGTTCGTTTGGCATATCACCTCTACCCACAGCTCATCTTCTAATTTTGCAACATTAGTAAGTTCGGGCCTCCACGAGTGATTAGACTCGCTTCACCCTGGCCATGGGTAGCTCACTCGGTTTCGGGCCTAATCCCAGCGACTGTGCGCCCTATTCAGACTCGCTTTCGCTACGGCTTCGGGTGTCACTCCCTTAACCTTGCCACTGAGATTAACTCGCAGGCTCATTCTCCAAGAGGCACGCTGTCAGGCATAGCGGCGCGTCACCTACTTTCGCAGGGACACCGACCCGCTGTTAGCCCTCCAACTGCTTGTAAGCTTACGGTTTCAGGTTCTATTTCACTCCCCTAACAGGGGGACTTTTCACCTTTCCCTCACGGTACTTGTTCACTATCGGTCGCCAAGTGTATTTAGCTTTGGAGAGTGGACTCCCCAGATTCCTACCGTATTAGCGTGCACGGCAGTACTCAGGTATCCAGCGGGAGACAATCAGTTTTCGCATACGGGGCTATCACCCTCTATGGCTGGCTTTCCCACACCATTCCGCTAACTGATTATTTTGTGACTCCCATGTGCCGGACCCTACAACCCCGTCTCTGCAAGCAGAGGCGGTTTAAGCTGTTTCCCGTTCGCTCGCCACTACTAGGGAAATGGTCTCTTTTCCTCCAGGTACTTAGATGTTTCAGTTCCCTGGGTGCCCTTCCTCAAACTTATGTGTTCAGTAAGAGGATGCTCGAGGTACGCTCGAGCGGGTTTCCCCATTCGGAAATCCTCGGATCAACGCTTGTACACAGCTTCCCGAGGCTTATCGCAGTGTCCCACGTCCTTCATCGGCACTTGGCGCCAAGGCATTCACCGTAAGCTCTTAGTAGCTTCTCCACGTGATGCGGAGAAATTGATACTTTTCTGTTTTCGATAAATTGCTTTATCGGCCTACATCAAATGCTATTCAGTTATTAAGGTTCAAACTCACCGGTTGACCGGTGACCAATGCTCTCGATTTTTCAAGGGCATTGGTCACCCTTTAACCTTATTCTGCTTATTGAGACAAGACGACCCGGCACACACCGCCGGGCCGCGTTCACAACCCAACATAAAAAGCGGTGCAAACCTTGACTTATGTGTTCTTACTGTTTAACAAACCTTGTTTCACTCCTAATAGCGTACACTCTCAAAGAACTCAGTGGAGATGACGGGATTTGAACCCGTGACCTTCGCCTTGCAAAGGCGCTGCTCTCCCGCTGAGCTACATCCCCAGGACTTGCTAGGGTTAGTGTGGGCTTGACAGGATTCGAACCTGTGACCCCAGTCTTATCAGGACTGTGCTCTAACCAGCTGAGCTACAAGCCCAGGGCCTTTTCCCTTGACAACTGAGAAGTGATAGGAAGCGAACATTAGCAATCAAACCTTCGCCCTTCACCGCGAAGGGCATTATAGAGCATCGATCTGTCGTAGGATCGTGCTCGGAAACTCTAGAAAGGAGGTGATCCAGGCGCACCTTCCGGTACTCCTACCTTGTTACGACTTCGTCCCAGTCACCAGCACCACCTTCGACGGCGTCCTCCTTGCGGTTAGACTACCGGCTTCAGGTGTTACCAGCTCCCATGACGTGACGGGCGGTGTGTACAAGGCCCGAGAACGTATTCAATGCGCTATAGCTGACGCGCATTTACTAGCAACTCCGACTTCACGCAGGCGGGTTGCAGCCTGCGATCTGAACTGAGGACGGCTTTGGGGATTGGCTCTACCTCGCGGCTTAGCGACCCATTGTACCGCCCATTGTAGCGTGTGTGTAGCCCTGGACATAAAGGCCATGCTGACTTGACGTCATCCCCACCTTCCTCCGGCTTAATACCGGCGGTCCCGTATGACACATGTAACATACAGCGAGGGTTGCGCTCGTTAGCGGACTTAACCGAACATCTCACGACACGAGCTGACGACAGCCATGCAACACCTGTGCAAGCTCCCTTGCGGGTCGGTCACCTTTCAGATCTCTACCACTTGCATGTCAAGCCCAGGTAAGGTTCTTCGTGTAGCATCGAATTAAACCACACGCTCCGCTGCTTGTGCGGGCCCCCGTCAATTCCTTTGAGTTTTAATCTTGCGATCGTAGTCCCCAGGCGGTGAACTTATCGCGTTTGCTTCGGCACCGATAGTGTTTAAGCCACCGACGCCAAGTTCACATCGTTTACAGCTAGGATTACCGGGGTCTCTAATCCCGTTTACTACCCTAGCTTTCGTGTATGAGCGTCAGAAACAGTCCAGAAGATCGCCTTCGCCACTGGTGTTCCTCCCGATATCTACGCATTTCACCACTACACCGGGAATTCCATCTTCCTCTACTGCTCTCTAGCCCGGTAGTATTGAACGACCTCTCCCAGTTGAGCCGGGAGATTTCACGCCCAACTTACCGAACCGCCTGCACACGCTTTACGCCCAGTGAATCCGGATAACGCTTGCCTCCTACGTTTTACCGCGGCTGCTGGCACGTAGTTAGCCGAGACTTATTCCTGAGATACTGTCCTTTCTCATCTCTCAGAAAAGCACTTTACGATCCGAAGACCTTCTTCGTGCACGCGGCGTTGCTGCATCAGGCTTTCGCCCATTGTGCAATATTCCCTACTGCTGCCACCCGTAGGTGTATGGACCGTGTTTCAGTTCCATTGTGGGGGGCCACCCTCTCAGGTCCCCTACCCGTCGTCGCCTTGGTGAGCCGTTACCTCGCCAACTAGCTGATGGGACGCAGGTCCCTCCCAAAGCGCATTACTGCTTTAGACATCGGTTTCTAAATCCGATGACCACATGCGGTATTAGCAGTCCTTTCGAACTGTTATCCCACACTTTGGGGCAGGTCACCAACGCGTTACTCACCCGTTCGCCACTAGGATACCCTCGTATTGCTACAAAAGCACCTCGTTCGACTTGCATGTATTAGGCACGCCGCCAGCGTTCATCCTGAGCCAGGATCAAACTCTCCGCAAAAAGTCACACTCTTTCGAGTGTAAAAGTTACACGGATTTTTACTGGATTGACTGGTTTGTGTTGCTTCCTATCACTTTTCAGTTGTTAAGGTGCTTTCGATTTTTAAGCGGGCGGATTTTATCCGCTGCATCGTTGCCTGTCAAGCCTTTCAAACAGACGAAAATACCGATGCCTCTTTCGCATCGGCTTGTCAGACTGCGAAGCCTCTTGGCTTGTGTCTCTGACTCGAGACTTCTGTTTGATTATCAATGATCTGTCAGGGGACGAGATCAGCTTGAACAACACTGGCGAATGGTGATTATACGCTTTTCATTTGGTTTGTCAATGTTTAACAAGGATTTTAACCTTAAAGAATTGGCGCCATTAATTTTATTTAATCCAGCTATGAGCCATAAGGCTAATACATTCTCGGGATTTTCAGCAGGTGTATAATCGCGAAAAGGAATTATACCTCAGCATGAATCAGGCTCAACACATTGTCAGCACGAAGCGGGTAAAAGAAGCAATGATTCTTAAATTGAAATTTCATCGGATTTTTCTTTTCGCATCTTCCAGTATCCTTCTTGTAATTGCTGCTTACGTGTGGTTCATCAGCTTTGGATCGTGGACGCATTGGCCGTTTATCACTAGCTACAATGCCTATTATGATCAGCTTGCTACCGCCTTCCAACATGGAAGTTTATCACTTGAAATTAAGCCGAGTCCTGGCTTGCTTGCACTTCGTGATCCGTATGATCCAATCGTCCGTAATTCTAATAATGTGCCCTATCCAATAGACTTCTCCCTTTATCACGGAAAATTTTATCTTTATTTTGGACCGGTTCCGGCATTGTTTCTGTTGATTATCAAGCTTCTGGTTCCCGAAAAAATTGGTGATCACTATCTTGTCTTCGTGTTTATTTCGGGGATGTTTATTTTTCAATCGTTGCTGATCATAAAAATATGGAAACGCTTTTTCAAAACCATTCCCATCTGGATGATGTTGCTTTGTATTTTTTTGTGCGGCTTGATCCCTCCAATTCCGTGGATATTAACTGAAGCTAGAGTCTATGAAGCGGCTAGCACAAGCGGTCAATTCTTTTTCCTGATGGGTCTATACTTTGTAGTCATTGCCTTGGATCGAGAATCTGTTTCGGCGGAACCGTTGATGGTAGCGGGAATTTCGTGGGCGCTTGCAATTGGCTCAAGGGTAACCCAGATTGTGCCAATTGGTTTTGTTGTCTTGATGATTATTTTTTGGGTCTGGAGGAGGTCTGCTCAAACCAAACTGCTATCAAAGGCTATATGGCCCTTGATAGCAATAGGTTTTCCGCTTGTGGCAGGGATGGCTATTCTGGGATGGTATAACTGGGTACGTTTCGATTCTGCTTTTGAAACGGGTTTCTATTACGAGTTGGCAGGTTCGTTTCTCCAAAAATATAGTCATGTACTTTTTTCCCCACTATATTTGTTGCCCAATCTGTATAATTATTTGGTCATGCGGCCGAAAATCAATATGATTTTCCCCTTCATACAATCAGTTTCAGGATATGGCGCTGCCAAATTCTCTTTCATTCACCTGCCCCCAATTTATCATGAAGGAGGACTGACCGGAATATTATTCAGTATGCCTTTTTGCCTATATGCTGCGATCCCTCCGCTGTCCTTCCTGTCCAGAAAAAAGGACTCGAACGATCAAGTGAATCATGAGAATGGCTCCTTTTTGTTCAAATGGTTGCTGATCAGCTTGTTGGGATCTTTCCTGTTTGGTTTTGCTCCTATTGTGATGTATTTTTTTGTGGAGACACGTTTCCTCGCCGACTTTGTGCCGTCTCTTGTTTTACTTAGCATAGTGGGATTTTGGCAGGGTTATAGTTTTCTTACCCCCAAACCCATTTTCCACAAATTATACGTTGTCGTAGGATTGATCCTGATAGCCACTTCGATCATCGTCAGCGTTATGTTGGCCCTATCTGCACATGCAGCACAATTTCAAGAGTTTAATCCCGTTCTATGGAATCATCTGATCCGCTTGTTTTCACAATGAATTGATTAAGTCCAAATTCGGATACGGCATTCGAAGGGTTGTTTCATTCATTGCTGAGTAGTTCAGGTTCATCATTTTTTCATGTATAATTTTGTATAAGATGGTTTCTTCACATGAAGCATGACAAGCAATTAATTGCCGCGAGTGGATCTTCCAGGCAGGAAATAAGCGCTCGTTTTTTTACATCAAATAAAGTCCGGGTTGTTGCTTCCGCGTCTCTTAGCATTCTCGTGGTAATCATCGTTTATGTTTGGATTATGAGTTCCGGTTCATGGATATCATCTAGTACTGGTGTCTACGCTCAACTTGCCGCTGCTTTCCAACACGGAAGTTTATCAATGGATGCAAAACCGAGGCCGGAATTGCTTGCGCTTCCAAATCCGTATAACCCAAATGAACGTCATAACATAAGATATCCTAAAGATTTTTCTTTATATAATGGCAAGTTTTTTCTTTATTTTGGGCCGGTTCCGGCGTTGTTTCTGTTGGTCGTCAAGCTTTTGAGCCCGGATGAAATTGGCGACAACTATCTGGTGATTGTGTTTGTTTTGGGGACACTCATCTTCCAATCACTGCTGATCATAAAAATATGGAAACGCTTTTTCAAAAACATTCCCATCTGGATGATGTCGCTTTGTATTTTGTTGTGCGGCCTGGTATCCCCAATTCCATGGATTCTAAGTCAATCCAGGGTTTATGAAGCCGCCAGTACAGGCGGTCAATTCTTTTTCGTGATGGGTCTTTACTTTGTCATCATCGCCTTGGATCGAGAATGTATCGCGGTGGGGCAGTGGGTGATAGCGGGGACTTCCTGGGCGCTTGCGATTGGATCAAGGGTAACCCAGATCGTACCAATTGGTTTCGTTATCTTCATGATTATTGTTTGGGCTTTTAGAACGTATTTCCAAACCAAACTAACATCAAAGTTTTTTTCCCCTTTGATTGCCTTAGGTTTGCCGCTTGTATTGGGGATGGCTGTTCTGGGATGGTATAACTGGGCGCGCTTCGATTCTGTCTTTGAAACAGGTTACTCTTACCAGTTGGCCGGGCCATACCTTCAGAAATATAGTAAGGTACTTTTTTCTCCGCTATATTTTCTGCCCAATCTATATAATTATTTGTTGATCCAGCCCAAAATCAATATGGCTTTCCCATTCCTGCAACCAGTTGCGGGATATGGTGCTGACCAATTCTCCACGATGAACCTGCCTCCAATCTATTCTTCAGGTGAATTGACCGGACTATTATTCAGTGCGCCGTTTGTTTTATTTGCAGGTATCCCGTTGCTGTCCTTGCTGTCGAGAAAAAAGGATCTGAATGATCAAGTAGATCAGGAGAATGATACGTTTTTGTTCAAATGGTTAGTAATCAGCTTGTTGGGATCTTTCCTATTTGGCTTTGCTCCTGTTATTACATTCTTTTTCGTAGAGACACGTTACATCGCCGACTTTATGCCGTCCCTTGTTTTTCTTAGCATAATAGGATTTTGGCAGGGCGATCGTTTTCTGATCTCCAAACCCGCTATCCACAAGTTGTATGTTGCGGTGGGAATGATCCTGATGGCCACTTCGATCGTTGTCAGTGTTTTGTTGGCGTTTTCCGTACACACCGCATAATTCGCTGGGTTTAATTTTGTGGAATCATCTGATCCACTGGTTTTCTCAAGAATTGATCGAGTCTTAAGATAGGTTCGAAGCATTACTTTCATTCCGATCCTCCTCTGGACCTGGAACGGGTCGCGGGGTTAATTTGCTTAACTTCGCCCCGAGCGATTCGCTCAACCAAAGGTCTTACTGTTCGATCGATCAGCCCAATACCTTCACTGGACGTAGGAACTCATGCAAATTCGCAGGATTTTCAGCCAGTGTATAATCTTCAATAAGGAATTTATATTTTGAAATGAATCCGTTTAGGCATGATCCCAACACAAGCTCATTGAGAGATGTACTAGTTTCTAAATATCTCAATGGTTTGAAATCTCGTCGGGTTTTCGTTTTTGCACCTCTTGTCATACTCCTGGTAATTACTGCTTATGTCTGGCTTATCAGTTTCGGATCGTGGTCTAAATGGCCTGTTACGAGCAATTATTATGATCAACTTGCTACAGCATTTGAACATGGAAGTTTTTCTCTTGAGATCAAACCAAACCCAGGCTTGCTAGCGCTTCCTGATCCATACGACCCGAGCGCCAGAGCCGGATTAAACTATCCAAAAGATGTTTCTCTTTATAAAGGCAAGTACTATCTTTACTTTGGTCCGGTTCCCGCGCTAATCCTGTCCACTTTTAAGCGCATGGGCTTATTAATTAAATTTGGCGACCAGTATATCGTTTTCGTATTCGTTTCGGGAATATTCATTTTCCAATCGCTGATGATCTTAAAGATATGGAAGCGATTTTTCCAAAACGTTCCCGTTTGGATCCTCTTAATGTGCATCCTGTTTAGCGGCCTGATATCTCCGCTTACATGGATCTTGACGCAGGCTAGAATCTATGAAGCGGCGGCCTCTGCGGGGCAGTTCTTTTTTCTTGCAGGATTTTATTTTATTATCATCGCATTGGAACTAAAACCTGCCGCGCAAAAAAGCTTTTTCTTTTTTATCGGAGGCATTGCGTGGGCGCTGGCTATCGGTTCAAGGCTGACTCAAATCCTGCCCATTGGTTTCGTAACTCTCGTCATCGCCTACCTGACGATCAGAACGTATCGCCAAACCAAAGAGTGGCTCAAAGCTATTTTTGGGGTGGAACTGCTGGGAGGTCCGGTTGTTCTCGGAATAGCAGTATTGGCCCGGTATAACTGGGCACGCTTTCATTCAGTTTTCGAAACAGGCCTCTCTTATCAGTTAGCGGGAACGGCAGACCTTCAACGATACAGCCATTTCCTGTTTTCACCGCTTTATATATTGCCAAATCTTTACGGTTATCTGGCCATGCCGCCACAACTTAATGGGACGTTCCCATTTTTAGAATCGATACCAGGAACGGGTGCTTCCATCTTCTCTTTTATTGTTCTACCAAACATCTACTACAACAATATCTTAACGGGCTTGATTTTTAGCACGCCGTTTGTTTTGTTTGCGGTTATATGTATGGCTTCATTCGTGCTAAAGAAAAAAAATCTGGTGAGTCCGGCAGGGCAGAGTGACGATCTCCCTTTGTTCAAAGGGTTGATGACTGGTTTGTTGGGTTCGTTTGTGTTCGGGTTTGTGCCTTTGGTTTCGTTCTTTTGGGTAGCAGCACATTACCAAACAGACTATGTTCCTTCCCTCATTGTGCTTAGCATCATAGGATTTTGGCAGGGCTATAGTTTTCTGATTTCCAAACCTACTGTCCGCAAGTTGTATGTTGCCGCGGGATTTATCCTGATGGTTACTTCGATCATCATCAGTATTTTGTTGGTGCTATCGGCTCATGCTGTACAATTTCAAAAGCTTGATCCTGTTCTGTGGAATGATCTTGTTCGCTTGTTCTCGCGATAACCGAATAACCGCCTCAATATCTTTATGTGCTGCTGAATAACATGGTCATAGATCTAGCTTAATCCATCTCACGTCTTCCCGATAAGGCCCTCAGCAATGTATTTTGATCCGCGTATTCCAAATCGCCGCCGACAGGCAAACCGCGCGCCAGACGCGTCACTTGGATTTTGTACGGACGCAGCTGTTGTTGCAGATATAAAGCTGTCGCATCGCCTTCCATGCTTGGATTGGTCGCAAGAATTACTTCTTCAATTCCGCCGCGCGCCACGCGTTCAATCAACGGCTTGACTTTGATATCGTCCGGTCCCACGCCTTCGATGGGTGATAAGACACCGTGCAGGACATGATACTTTCCGTTATATGCGCCGATTTGTTCAAGAGCCAACACATCCAGTGCCTCTTCGACTACGCAAATTAATGATCCATCGCGCTTTGGATTCTCGCACACATCACAACGCGTTCGTCCCGCTTCTGTGATATTGAAGCACTCTTCACAAAATGCAATTTTATCTTTTAAGCCGTTCAATGCTTCTGACAAATCCTGTGACACTTCATCCGGCGCGTGCAGAAGATAGAATGCTAGCCGTGAGGCGGACTTCGGTCCGATGCCCGGCAAACGCTCAAAGGCGTTGATGAGTTTCTGAATTGGTTCAGGGAGAATCATAATTGTTATGCGTAGGTAGGGGCGGAGCGTCGCTCCGCCCCTACCGATTCAAAACGGCAAGCCACCCGTCAATGGACCCAACCTCTGCGAGGCAAGCTCGCGCGACTGATCCAGCGCCATATTCACCACGGACAAAACCAAATCCTGCAACATCTCAGCATCGGCATCTTTCAACAAGTCGGGATTGATCTCAACCGATTTGCATTTTTGATCGCCGGTCATCACGACTTTGATGGCACCGCCGCCCGCGGTTGCTGTGACCGTTTCATCTGCAAGTTTTGCCTGCGCTTCAGCGATTTGTTGCTGCATACGTTGAAGTTGCTGCATCATGCCGCTTTGCCCGCCCATGGCTGGGCCTTTGTTAAATCCTTTAGCCATAAATGCTCCTTGTTTTGTATGTCATTGTGAGATCTGCGAAGCAGGTCTCGCAATCTCAAGTTTTCATATGATAGATAGTTTGAAAGCCAGTCGGGATTGCTTCGTCGCCGCAAAGCGGCTCCTCGCAATGACATCACTCCTGCACATCTACAATCTCGCCGCCGTGATCGAGCGCGGTTGCCACCATGCCATCAGCAGAGACATGCGGCGGAAGCTTGCCCTTTGCATTCGTCACCGCACACTTGATTTTCAAACTCACGCCCAGCACGTCGGCAACCGCTTTTTGGGTCGCATCCAAATTCTCCGGCTTATCCATCAGCGCGCGCACAGTGTCGGATTGGAATCCCAAAATCAATTCATCGCCGTGCACTTCCATCGGCTTGCAGGAATTGAGCAAAGCTTCAACAGCGGGATGCGCAGGCTTGATGACCGCGCGGATATCTTTCCATGATTTATTGATTTCCGCGAGACTGATCACCGCTTCATTACTTTGAATCGAAGCGGACTCCGTTTTAACGGAGGGATTCGTAGTGGCGACTTTAGTCGCTTTAACGGGAGCTGCTTTCGGTGTCGAAACCGAAGCCAGAACTTCATTGGGCATTTCCAAGGCTTCTGCTAATGCTAATTCCAAAGACAATGATGGTTGCCATCCGCCGCGCGTATCGACTGCTGCGTTATTGAACAATTTCATCATCCGCAAAACATCCGGCATGGAAAACGATTTTGCATCTAGCATCATGCGCTCTTTGACATCTTTCGTGGCTTCGACTTGATCGCCGTTGCCAAGTTGAATGAGCATCAAGCCGCGCAGATACTCAACGATCTGACGCGCCAGCGAACGCGGATCGGCGCCGGAATCAAGCGCGCGATGAATCGTATCGAGGCCAGCAGCGGGTGAGTGGTCGCGCAGCGATCCGGTCAGATCCAGCACGCTTTGACTCGTGGCAGTGCCGAGCACGGTCTGTGTCAGTTGAAGCGTGATCTTTGTTCCAGCCGAAGCGAGTTGATCGAGCAATGAAATCGCATCACGCAATCCGCCGCCCGCCTGACGCGCAATGGTCGCCAGCGCCTCATCATCCGCTTGAATCTTTTCGGCTTTGACAATTGCTTTAAGCTGACCGACGATCTCATCCACCGGCACGCGCCGGAATTCATGGCGCTGACAACGCGATAAAACCGTCGCAGGGATTTTGTGAATCTCAGTGGTGGCTAAAACAAAGATCGCATGAGGCGGCGGTTCTTCCAAAGTTTTGAGCAGCGCATTGAACGCCGCCGTCGAAAGCATATGAACTTCATCAATGATATAGATTTTGTATTTGCCCTGTGATGGCGAGAAATTAATTTTGTCGCGCAGGTCGCGCACATCGTCCACGCTGGTGTTGGAAGCCGCGTCGATCTCGATTAAGTCCATAAGACGATTCTCGTTGACGGCTTTGCAGTTCTCACATTCATTGCACGGACGCTTGGCCCGATCTTCATTGAGACAATTAACCGCTTTCGCCAAAAGCCGCGCCAGAGTCGTCTTGCCGGTGCCGCGCGGACCCGCGAACAAATACGCGTGCGCGACGCGGTCGGCAACGATAGCATTCCTCAGCGTTTGGACAACGTGTTCTTGTCCAATCACTTCGGCCCATCCTTGCGGGCGGTACTTGCGATAAAGGGCTTGGGTCATATCAATTAACAGTTATGGAACGGGATACGAATCTTGCACGTTGCCTTGTGGGTCAGTCAACAACACATTCTCACCGGATTGCCATGCAGATTTATTATTACCCCAGTATAAATCAACTGCGGTATTCGTGCCTGCTGCGGTATGCACCTGCACCGCGCCGTTTGTGAACAACTTGAATGGCGGGAAAATAAAATCGTTGCCGTTTGAATCTTTAAGTTGCCAGCCAGTTAAATCCAGTTCGCCGTTGCCTTTGTATTGAATCGTGACCGTCTCAACACTCAACATCCCCGCGCCCACCACACTGATGATTTTGACCGTGCCTTGTTGCGCCGTGGGAACCGCAACGGCGTTCGTTCCCGACGACGATGAAACGGGTGCGGCCACCGGAGGCAGAGTCGCCTCCATATTGCGATCATGCCACCAAAGAATGGTCAGCGTTACGGAAGCGGAGACGAAGATATTCAGCAAAATATAGAGGAGCAGACGGCGGCGATCCATACTGATTGTATGATAGCACAAAACGTTTTAACGTTCCATCATCAGCGCGACCCAATCCCCCATTTGTCGCTTCTCGTTCATTCTTAGACCTTTTGCCTGCGCGGCCTCCATCACGCTTTGACTCTGTTCTTGCAGGATTCCGCTCAAGATGATCGCACCATTTGGCTCGATCAAATCTGCAAGCCCTGCATCAAAAAGACGGATGATAACCGGCGCGAGGATATTTGCCACCACCAGTGGCGCGGACTTGAACGCGAACTTGCCATCTAATACTTCTTTCACCGAACCCTGGCCGAGAATTAAGTCATCACCGATTTCATTCACATCCGCATTCTCGCGCGAATTCTTGACTGATTCCAAATCGATATCCACGCCTAGTGCTTGCATTGCTCCAAGCTTCAACGCCGCAATGGATAAGATGCCCGAGCCGCAACCAACATCAATTAGGCGTAGGGGCGCCTTCACAAAATAATTCTCCATCAACGCCAAGCATAATTGCGTGGTCGGATGTGTTCCCGTTCCAAATGCCATGCCGGGGTCAATCTTGATCGGAATGCGATTCGGTTCCGGCGAATCCAGCCAGGCAGGGACGATCATCAATCGCTTGCCAATTGGGATGGGTTGGTAGTGTTGCTTCCAGGCTTCCATCCAGTTTTGATCGGCGATCGGAGTGAACATCGGCATAGGCAGGGGTTGAATCATTCCAAGATAATACAACGACTCTTCCAGTTTTTGCCGCGTCTCTTCGATGTGTTCGTCCATCGGTAAATACGCACGTACGGTGATCGGCCCCGTTGCGGTGCCTTCATCTTCATCGTTGATGAACTTCACGCCTTGTTCCGTCATCACGCCGTTGGGAGCGAAGCGTGCCAACACATCCGCAACCGCCTCGGCCAGTTCACCATTTACAGTCAACGAAACTTCAAGCCAGTTCATATCGGAAGTTACATATGTTCATGCTGATGAGCCGCATCGTTGATATCACAATAAAGCGAGTCGGGTTCGCAATTCACGCATTCCAGTTGAAGCGTGGCATGACCAATGTTATAGTGTTGAATAGCAATCTCATTGATCTGACGCTGGATGTCCGTGCCGCAACTAATGGATACATCCTCCGTCAGAACATGAGCCGACATCGTGCGTAGTCCGTGCGTGATGCTCCACACATGCAGATCATGAATGCCGATCACGCCCTTGATCTGCATCAGATCGCGCACCATCGCGGACATATCCACATCACGCGGCGTGGACTCGAGCAAGATATCTACGGTCTCCCGCAGGATTCCCCAGGCGTTATACAGGATCAGGCAACCAATCAGCACGCTGATTAATGGATCGAGCCAGTTGGCATGGGTGAAATAAATGATGACGCCCGCAACAACCGCGCCGACCGCCGATGCGACATCCCCGATCATATGCAAAAAAGCGGAACGTAAATTCAAGTCATTTTTATTACTTTGGTGCAACAGCAAGGTGCTAACCAAATTGACCATGAACGCCAGAAAGCCGACACTAATCAAAATGAGCGAATTAACTTGTGATGGGTTAATAAAGCGGCGATAGGCTTCGTAAAAAATCCCAAGCGAGATCAACACCAGCGTGGTCGAATTGAGCATTGCAGCCAAGATACCAGCACGATGATAACCATATGTGTTCTTTGAATTGGATGGCTGGGTAGTGAGATGAACTGCATACCAACTGATACCAAGCGCAATTACATCCGTGAAGTTGTGCGCGGCATCTGTAAGTAATGCCAAACTATTGGCAAAGAGTCCCGCCGCGGCTTCAGCAAAGACAAATGCCAGAGTGAGAAACAACGATAATGAAAGTCGTCCAATGGTTTGTTTCGCTGCATCGTTAAAATGGATGTGAGAATGATCGTGCATAGTGGATAATTATAAAACAAACGGGCAGACCAAATGTCTGCCCGTTGATCCAATCATCCTCCTAATGTTTCATTCAGCCAATCCAGGAATCCCTTTTCCTTTGGTTTGACGGTTGTTCCAAGCGTCGCCGCAAGCTTCTCAAACAGCTCGCGCTGTTCCTTCGTCAGCTTGGTCGGGATTTCCACATCGACAATCACCAACTCATCGCCGCGGTGATCCTTGCGCCGCAGATGCGGCACGCCTTTGCCTTTCATGTGAAAAACTTTCCCGGGTTGAGTACCAGCCGGAATCTTTAACTTCTCGTCACCATCCAGTGTTGGAACATCCACCTCGGCGCCCAAAGTAGCTTGTGCGATATTGACATCCAGATTCAAAAGGATGTCGTTCTCGCGACGCTTGAAGAATGGATGCGGCTGGACATCCAATATGATAAATAAATTACCGTTCGGCCCACCGTAAACTCCCGGCCCGCCCTCGCCCGCCAATCGAATCTGCGTGCCGCTGTCGACTCCTGCGGGAACTTGAACTTTCTTTTGGACGCGCTTGCGCTCCAGTCCGCCGCCGCGGCAGGTATGGCACGGGGATGAGATCACTTCGCCGCGTCCATTGCATGTGGGGCAGGTAGTGGTCTGCATCATCTGACCCAAGATCGTCTGCCGCACCTGGCGCACCTCACCCTGACCATTGCAAGTGGAACAACGTGTCGGCGATGTGCCCGGTTCCGCGCCGGTGCCTTTGCAACGCGAACAAACTTCTTCGCGCTCGAACTCGATCTCTTTCTCGATGCCGAAGACGGCCTCTTCAAATTTCAGCGTGACCGACATTTGTAGATCGCGTCCCCGCCTCGGGCTTCGACGCGAACGCCGCCCTCCAGTCGAGAAACCAAACTGTTCAAAGAGCCCATCGAAGATATCCGAAAAATCCACGGTGTAATCTTGAAAGCCGCCCATGTTGCCCAAGCCTTCTTTGCCGAAGCGATCATAACGCGCACGCTTATCGGAGTCGGATAGAACGCCATAGGCTTCATTGATCTCTTTGAATTTTTCCTCGGCATCCGGTGCTTTATTGACATCGGGGTGATACTGGCGCGCCAACTTGCGGAACGCGCTCTTGATCTCGTCATCCGACGCGTTTCGTCCAATGCCGAGGACTTCGTAATAATCGCGATTAGACATAATCTGATATGTCATTGCGAGGAGCCGTTTTGCGGTGACGAAGCAATCTCATTATTTATCCAAACAATTGTTTGAAGATAACTTGAGCTTGCCACGCGCCTAAGCACTCTTCGAGTGTCGGCGCTCGCAATGACATATTATTCCTTTACTTCTCCGTCCACCACGTCCGGCCCTGCATTCGATTGACCAGATGGATTGGATTGATCGGATTGATTCGAATCGCCGGCTGGCGGATTCGATTGTTGATAAACACTCGCGCCGATCTTTTGAATGGCTTCTCCCAACGCTTCGGTCGCGGACTTGATGGCGGCCACATCATCGCTTTGGGCTTTGTTCCGCACCTCAGAGACTTTTTTCTCAATATCGGATCTAACATCGGCAGGAACTTTATCGCCGAATTCTTTCAAAGCTTTCTCTGCGGCATAGGCTGTGTTATCAGCTTGGTTGCGCACCTCGATCAATTCTTTGCGTTTGCGGTCTTCGTCGGCATGCAACTCGGCATCCTGGCGCATCTTTTCCACTTCGGAATCGGAGAGACCCGATGAGGCCGTGATGGTGATATGTTGTGTCCTGCCAGTTGCCTTATCCTTTGCGGTGACTTTGAGAATGCCATTCGCATCAATATCAAACGTCACTTCGATCTGCGGGATGCCGCGCGGCGCCGGCGGGATTCCATCAAGGATGAATTTTCCCAGCGTTTTATTATCCGCCGCCATCGGACGTTCGCCCTGCAGAATGTGAATCTCAACTTGGGTCTGATTATCCGACGCTGTTGAAAAGGTCTGACTGCGGCGTGTGGGAATTGTCGTGTTGCGTTCGATCTGCGGCGTGGCAACCGAGCCCAGCGTCTCGATGGAGAGGGTGAGTGGCGTCACATCCAGCAATAGAATATCTTTGACTTCACCGCCGAGCACACCCCCTTGAATCGCTGCACCGATTGCGACGACTTCATCAGGGTTGACACCTTTATGCGGTTCCTTGCCAAAGAAAGCCCGCACGCGATCCTGCACTGCGGGCATGCGCGTCATCCCGCCAACCATCACCACTTCATTGATCTGTCCGGCAGTGAGGCTTGCATCGCTCAAAGCCTGCTTGAGCGGTGCGATGGTGCGATCCACCAAATCAGCCGTGAGCTGCTCCAGCTTGGCACGGGTCAACGTGGTGACCAAATGTTTTGGTCCGCTCGCATCCGCTGTGATATACGGCAAGTTGATCTCGGTTTGCATTGTGGTCGAGAGTTCGATCTTGGCTTTCTCTGAGGCTTCCTTCAAACGTTGAAGCGCCTGGCGGTCTTTGCGCAGATCAACGCCGTTATCCTTTTGGAATTGATCGGCGAGATAATCCATAATGCGTTGATCGAAGTCGTCGCCGCCGAGGAAAGTATCGCCGCTGGTCGAACGGACTTGGAAGACTCCATCACCTACATCGAGGATGGAAATATCGAACGTGCCGCCGCCCAAATCATAGACCGCGATCACTTCATTTTTCTTTTTATCCAAGCCATAAGCTAGCGATGAAGCTGTCGGCTCGTTGATGATGCGCAGAACCTCAAGCCCCGCGATCTTGCCGGCGTCCTTAGTGGCGTTGCGCTGCGCGTCGTTGAAATAGGCGGGGACCGTAATCACTGCCTGCGTGATGGGTTCGCCGAGATAGGCTTCGCAATCCGCCTTCATCTTGGCAAGGATCATTGCCGAAACTTCGGGCGGGCTGTAATCTTTGCCATCCAACTTGACGCGTACATCGCCGTTCGATGCTTCCGCAACTTCATACGGCACGCGCTTCTTCGTGCGTTCAACTTCCGCGTCATCAAACTTACGTCCCATAAAACGCTTGATCGAGAAGACGGTGTTCTGTGCGTTGATGATGGCTTGGTTGCGCGCCACGCGCCCAACCAGGCGCTCGTGATTTTTGTTGACCGCCACCACCGACGGCACGAGCCGCTCGCCTTCGGATGATGGAATCACAATCGGCTCGCCGCCTTGCATCACCGCCGCGACAGAGTTGGTCGTGCCGAGGTCAATGCCAATGATTTTTGCCATGAAATAATTTCTCCTTCAATTTTTCTGTAGGGGCACAATACACCTGCCCAGAACCGCAGGTGTGGGTATCGTGCCCCACAGATATTTATTGTGCCACACGAACCAATGCCGGTCGAATCACATGATCGCCCAGCATATAGCCACTCTGCACGACTGCAATCACATGACCGCTTTCGACTGTCTCATTCGGTTCATGCGAAATCGCCTCGTGGAAATTCGGATCAAATAATTGTCCCTCCGCTTCGATGCGGGTCACACCCTCGGATTCAAGGATGGATTGCAGTTTCTTGTGAATCAATTCTATCCCGCCGATCCACGAGCCGGAGTCCGATGGGCGATTTTGCAAAGCGCGTTCCATGTCATCCAGCACCGGCAGGAATTTTTTGATGATATCGGCTTTCATCACTGACTTCATCATTTCCTGGTCGCGCTGAACGCGGCTCTTATAATTGATAAAGTCAGCCTGCGCGCGTTGCCAACCCTCTCGATGTTCCGCGACTTTGGCTTCAGCTTCTTCGAGTCGCTTCATCAACGCTTCTATCTCCACCTCCGCGTTGGCCTGCTCTGCGTTTTCAGCTGACCCTAAGGCCTCGGCTTGAGTCTCGTTAACTTCTTCTTCGTCATGCTTGTGATGTTTTTTCTCAGTCATACTTCCACTCTCAAGATTTAATCTAAAATGATTCCGAATGATCGACCATCAGCTTTATTCGCCCGCAATCCTATCATTCACTAAGCCGCTCAACAAACCAGCGACATACCTTACCGTTGGAATCGTTTTTGCGTACGACATGCGCATCGGCCCCAGCACACCCAGCATACCTGTTGCGAATCCCGGCACGCCATAACGCGCCAGCACCATCGAACACTGGCGCAACTCTTCCCAGCCACCTTCGCCGCCGATCAATACTTGTAAGCCACCAACGGCGCTGTTGGTCGTTGTGCGCGTCAGCAAATCTTGTAAAGTGGAACGTTCCTCAAAGAGTCGCAGTGCGCGGCGGGCTTCATCTGACTCTGCGAATTCAGGCTCGGATAAAACATTGGTCAAGCCATCGGTGTAAACTTCACCGGATAGACTCTTGTCCGTCCGGTACATGTCCTGGACAATGAGGAATAGGATATCCTGGTTGAGTGCATCGAATCGAGCGCCAGTGGAGGCGATCTCATCTACCGCGAGACCCGCCAAAAGTGCGTTAAGGTGCGTCGCAGATTGGCTTAGTTTTTCCTGCGTCACCGGTTCAGCCAACGTTAAAAGCTGCTGCGAGACTTCACCACCAATCAACACCAACACCATTAACACCTGACGTCCCTGCGTCGAGATTAATTCAACATGTTGAAAGCGGGCGCTTTCGGCGCGCGGCGCAGTGACTACGGACACACCTTGCGATTGATGCGCCAAGACCGACGCGGCCAGGTGCATCCATTGATCCACATCCGCGCGGGCTTGATGAAATTGACGCGAAATAGTATGTTGTACCGCTTTTGATAATGCAGCGTGATCCATCATCTGCCCGACGAAGAAACGATACCCTTCTTCGGTTGGAACGCGTCCGGCGGAGGTGTGGGGTTGACGGAGATATCCAAGCTCTGTCAGCGCCGACATCTCGTTGCGGATGGTAGCCGAGGAAAGATCCAGATGATAATGCTCAACAAGCCGCTTCGAGCCTACAGGCTGAGCGGAGTCAATATAATCGCGGACGATGATGAGCAGAAGATTCTTTTGACGTTTAGATAGTTCAATCATAATTCACACAATTGGGACTCTCCGGAAAGAAAGCTCCCTCATAAGCATCAAATGATAACATGCGGGCGATGAGAGCGTCAATAAGAGGAGTGTAAGAAAATAAAAAGACGGCAGATCTCTGTCTGCCGCCTCATGGTTTGAGAAATTCTCACGGAGGTGTCGCAGGTCTCCAGGCGGGATCGAAATCAGTGCCCGGATCATCAGTTACACGGGTTCGGCTCGTGCCGGAAGCGGTCGCGTAAAAAATATCGCGGTTTGAGTCAGCGCTGATTCCCTCAAATACCACCCACGCACCATCCGGAGAATACTCCACATGTTCCTCGGGCAAAGGATCCATTTTCAACATAGAATCCGCATCTGTGCCGCGCTTCTCATACAGAATTCCCATCACCCACGGCAGAATAGGCCCCTTAGCGTTCCGCTCACTGAACAAGATCGTCTTGCCATCAGGTGACCAAGCTGGCATATAATCCCAAAACGACGGGCCGCTGCGTACCAGCTGCTGTAGACCCTGACCGTTATCGGTCATCGCCCAGATTTGGTATGCGCCATAACGTTTGAGGGTATATGCGATCTGATTGCTGAAGGGCGACCATGCAGGCTGACGCGAATCTTGATCGGAGGGAGTGTTCGTCAGACGCGTAACGGTTTGATTCGTAAGGTTGATCAAATAAATTCGCATGTAGCCGTCGCGCAAAGAAGTGAAGGCAATCCGATGCCCATCGGGCGACCAAGCCGGTTCAAAGTCACCGCCGGAAACCGTTGGCAACGGGGTGAGATTACTGCCATCGGCATTGATAATATAAAGTGCCGTATTCGCAAGTGGAGGATCGGTAAGATCGAGACGCGCTTTACATGGCGAAACAAAAACCAATTGTGTTCCGTCCGGCGACCAGGATGGCTGACATGCCCCACCAGGTAAATTTGTAATCGGTTGGGCGTTGCCGGTTAAATCGCTTATATAAATTTGGGGAATCCCTGAGCGGTCAGAAGCAAAAGCGATCTGTCCTGTTCCACCGCCAATCGGTGTTGGCTGCAGAGTAGTCTGGGTGGCAGCAGCAGGAGACTTGGCCGGCACAGTCAATGTTCCAGTCGGCACCAAACTGATATGCGTGGGAATGAGCGGGAACATGATGGTCGGAGTAACAGGAGTAAAAGTTAGTGTTGGAAATACTGTTGAGGTTGCCGGCTGAATTGGAGTAGGAGTTGGCATGATCAGGGCAAATGGCACCATACCACGCATATTCGCAGGCAGGAAACCCGGGTTAAGATAGGCCTCGCCAAACAAAGCGCCAATCATAATAAGCAAAAGTAACCACAACCAAGCAACGCGTATACCCCGCCGCTTTTTTCTGGGCGGCACAAAAGGTTTTTCTTCCTCAAAGGAAGGGGATGCAGGCCCTGCAAATTGTTTGGGCTTGGGACTTTCCGATTCATTCACCGCGTTTTCAGTAGAAGCTTCAGGGATATCAGGTGGAGGAACAACGGTGTAATTGCCGGTCAATTGTTCCGTTTTAGATTTGGAACCTAGCAAGGCTTTCTTGAAGTCTTCTGCATTTTGAAAACGGTCGGCTGGATCAATTGCCATCGCCTTTTCAATTGCCGTAGCAAGGCGACGCGAAACCTTAGGGTTGCGTTTACGAAGAGAGGTGAGCTGGGCATTATCCATTGCTCGCGCCAGGCCATCTTCAGGAATGATGCCGCATAACGTTGCGTACAACGTTGCACCCAACGAATATATATCCGTGCGTGGGTCAGTGCGTGCGGTGCCGTATTGCTCCGGCGGGGAATAACCAGGCGTCATGGCGCGCGCTCCAGTGGTCGTGGCCTGTGTGCCTTGAACCACTTTCGCTAGACCAAAATCAACCAAAAAGATATGACCATCGGGTGTGACTTTGACGTTGCCTGGTTTGATATCCCGATGAATGATGGGGGGCTTGCGCGTGTGCAAATACGCCAGCGCGTCGCACATCGCCGCGCCGACCACGATCGCGTCGTCTTCGCTGATCGTACCCAGACGTTCCATCCGCTGACGCAAATCCTCGCCATCAATAAAATCCATGACGAGATACTGTCCCTGATCGCCGACCACAAAATGGTCGGATACGCGCGGCAGGTTAGGATGACGCAAGTTCGCCAGTATCACCGCTTCCAACCGGAATTGACGCGAATATTCATCCGTAGTGAACAGATTTTCTTTGAGGGCTACCTCTACGCCGAGATTTTCATCCACGGCGCGATAAACAGACCCCATGCCGCCCTGACCAAGAATTTCAACAATGCGATAGCGTTTATGTAGAAGAGTGCCGCGTTCGAGAGTCATGCCAGTCCATTACAAGGGTTATGTCCAATACATGGTGATTATATCAGATAGCATAGCCACCGATTGGGGGTCTTAACTAATTTTCAACTAATTTGAAAGGAATCTGCCATCTTGAAATCACTTTTCCGCTTTCGATTTCTCTCTTCGTAATTGACGGCCATGTAAAAAGTATTAAACTCAGTCCATGGAAAAGTCATCCGCGTATCATTGGGATTGGCTCTCGGCGGGTTTGCTCTTTTTAATGCTCCAAGTCACCGCCGGGCGGTTGGTCATTGCCAATTGGGCGCCTTTCCTCTACTTCGCTGAAACTCTCACCACGCTTGGGACTGTTCTCGGCCTCGCTTTAGGGACCAGCCGCTTCAAGCGGCATATGATTACATGGATTGTCATTGACTATACAGTCATGATGCTGCCCTGGCAATGGACTGCCGTAGTGCAGAGTGACGTTAACTTTGACTTTCGCGAGCGGCTTTATATGGTTGCGTCCCGCCTAGCAATCGCTTTTGTACAATTCAGCCAACACGCGCCGGTCAACGATTCATTTCTCTTCGTTGCATTCATATCTTTGGTCATGTGGCTCGTTAGTTTGACCGCCGGCTACCAATTGATGCGTCACGACAATATGCTGGCTGCCGTGATTCCATCGGCGATTGTGATGGTGATCGTCCAGGTCTATGATAATTATTTCCCGCTTCGTTCGTGGTGGCTGGCCGCATATCTATTCCTCGTTTTGCTTTTGATGGGGCGCAGGTATTTTCTGCGGAGCCGCCTACAATGGAAAACACAACATATTACCGTATCTGAAGATGCCTGGTTGGATATTCTGAACGGCCTGACGATTATTGCATTAATTGTTGTATTGATTGCGTGGATATTTCCGACTTCGCTTTCCGCCCTGCAGGCTGCGTCCAGTGCCTGGAATAAAATCTCCAACCCGGTTCAGAATCGGCTTTCTAACGCGGTAGTGTCGCTTCAATCTCCTCAATCTCCATACAGCAACGGCGGGGCTGACTTTTACAGCGATAGCCTTGCACTTGGCCGCAACGCCCCGCAGAGCAGCCAGCCTGTATTCAGCGTAAAAATTTTATCTGCGCCGGCCTCGCCAACGCCTTATTATTGGCGCGGACGCGTCTATGATTTTTACGTCGATGGACAATGGACCAATTCCAGCGCCACCAGCCTCGACTTTCAACCATCGAGCCAAAATTTGAGTCTAGTCGGCGCCCAAAATCGTAGGGAGGCATTATTCCAATTCACTATGCAACTGCCTCGGCAGAGTTTGTTGTATGCACCCTCCGAGCCGGTGTGGGTGGATCAACCCGGCAGCGTGTTTGTGGACTCGATTGCGAATGGACAAAGTGATCCCTTTGCATGGCTTGCGAATCCGCCGATCGCACAAGGCGGCCGCTATCAGGTCCGCGCCGAGATTGATGATCCAACGGTTGCAGAATTGAAAATGGCGGGAACGAGTTATCCTTCATGGGTCCAGGATCGTTATCTCGAGGTTCCGCAAAATATTCAGGCTGTGATTCAAACGCTTGCCGACAAAGTCGCAAGCGGACAATCCACGCCATACGACAAGACTCAAGCGATCACGAATTATCTGCGCAATACAATTCAATATTCAGCCACGGTTCCCTCTCCGCCACCGAACGAGGATCCGGCGGTGTGGGTGCTATTCGATTATAAAAAAGGATTTTGCAATTATTATGCCAGCGCGGAAATATTGATGCTACGCTCGATTGGAATTCCGGCGCGCCTAGCCGTAGGTTTTGCGGAGGGAGAAACTAACAACACTTTGCTTGGCGATCATGCTGATGGCGCATCTTATACGGTCCTCAGCCGCGATGCGCATGCCTGGCCTGAAGTTTATTTCCCGGGTATCGGGTGGGTGGAGTTCGAACCGACCGTGAGTCAGAGTCCCATCGTGCGACCTGAGTCAAAATCGCAGATTGCCAACCAGCAAAACAACTCCGCTTCGAATGCAAACGTAAACAGACCAAATCAGAATGCTTCGGCTGAGTCGGGCGCGTTGACCAAGCTGCTTATGTTCAACAACCCGTTGTTCATTGACATCGTATGGGTTGTCATCTCGATTCTAATCATAAGTTTGATGATCTTTGTTTTTCGCCGTTATCGTTTATTGAATCGGGTGCCGGTATATCTATCCACTGGTTTGGAGCGTGTCGGCGTATCGACTCCGTCATGGATAATTAATTGGATCCATTGGAACCAAATGACTTCAGTGGAGCGTTCGTTTTCCAGCGTCAACTTGAGCTTGAGATGGTTGGGGAGTCCGCAGCCAATCTACGCCACCGCCGCCGAACGCGCCTCGGAATTGAGCAAGCTATTGCCGTCTGCCAGAACATATGTGGAGATCGTTGCGTCAGAGCATCAATCCGCGCTCTTTACAAAGCGTTCCGCCGATTTTACGCGGGCTCGGCGGGCCGGTATGACTATCATTTTCCTGACCCTTCGCTTCAAACTCCTCAATTTTTGGAGCGCAATGTTCGGCGGTGATGTATACTCGGAGTAATTATGACCTCAGATAAGACTCGCCCCACGACGGTTCATGAACACATCAACACGCTTGCCTTGCAGGCGGGAAAATTACGCGACGAACTTCAAAGGAAAAAGTTGCACGATCTACCCGTGCATGTAGTGGATGATCTTGGCTATCTTGCGGTTTCGCTGAGCAAAATCGGCCTGCAAATGGAATCGTTCGAAGCCCAGCACAATAACCTGTGGGCCCTCGCCGACATCGGGCAGGTGATCAATTCATCGCTGGAGTTGGATGAAGTGCTACGCATCGTGATGGACAACATCGTTCATCTAACGCGCGCCGAACGCGGTTTCCTGATGCTCCGCAACGAAAAAGGCGAAATGGTCACGCAGGTGGCGCGCAACTGGGAACAGGAATCCATCAAGTCAAGTGAAGCTGCCACCAGCCGCACCATTGTCCAGCGTGTGATCGAATTGGGCGAAGCCATCGTCACGACCAACGCACAGGAAGATCACCGTTTCAGCGGACAGGAAAGCATCGTCGCATTAAATCTTCGTTCGATTTTGTGCGTGCCGCTCAAGGTCAAGAATGAACTGATCGGCGTCATCTATGCCGATAACCGCATCCGCACCGGCATCTTCGCGGAAACGGAAAAGGATTTGCTGATCGCCTTTTCCAATCAAGCCGGAGTCGCAATCGAAAACGCGCGTTTGTTTTCATCGCTTCGTCAAACATTGGCTGAAGTCACGGAATTGAAAAACCTAATGGACAATGTGTTCGCGTCCATTGTCAGCGGAGTGATCACGGCGAACATTCAGAATCAAATCACCCTCGCCAATCGCGCCGCGGAATCAATTCTGGGCGAAACGGCGATGAACATCGTCGGCCATCCTTTGGATGATGTGCTGGCTTCCGTTTCGAAAGAACTTCAACCGCGCCTGAATGAAGTCCGTCAAACCGATCGGTCTGTGATTGGCCTCGAGATCAGCCACAGCGTACCTTCAGGCGGCAACGTGGATTGGCGTCTGAATCTTTCTCCGCTGAAAGATGCGCGCCAAAAAACTCAAGGCATTGCCATCGTCTTGGATGACATGACCGAACGCAAGAAACTCGAAGCGCAACATCGATTGCTGGAACGCATGGTTTCGCCTGCGGTGCTCGATCAGATCAACCTGAACAGTTTTCAAATCGGCGGCAAAAAAGCGGACATCACCTGTTTGTTCGCCGATATCCGCGGCTTCACCAGTTACAGCGAAAAACAAACGCCGGAGGAATTGGTAGCGGTATTAAATCGCTATCTAGCCGCGGCCGCCGACGCGGTGCTGGCGTATGAAGGCACTGTGGATAAATTCCTCGGTGACGCGGTGATGGCGTGGTACAACGCACCTTTACCGCAACCCGATCACACATTGCGCGCGGTGAAGACCGCGCTTGCCATCCGCGATGCGATTGAGAAGTTACATAAGGAATTGCCTAAGAAAGATCATTTGGATTTTGGCGTTGGGATTCATTATGGCGAAGCCGTATTGGGTTGGATCGGCACGGAGAAGCGACTCGAGTATACGGCGATTGGCGATAGCGTGAATACCACCAAGCGCATTCAAGAGAACTCGTCTAAGAATCAAATCCTGATGAGCAAAGACGCATATGAGCGCGTGAAGAATCAAGTGGACGCCAAGCCCTACGCGCCGTTGACGGTCAAAGGCAAGACACAAGCGATTGAGGTGTATGAGGTATTAGGGTTGAGGTAAACAGCTCATTTGCTTTCAAGGGTAGAGATGGAAACATCGCCAGGAATTGGCTAATAAGCTCTTACCTGAACTTGTGCTACAAGCTTCATCAACTGTTCTATCCCTTTTTTCCGACAGTCTCACATCAAAATATTGGGCTCTATGGGAGTTGCCGTGAATTAGGCATATATGGTGGTCGCGGCGAATAAGTGATAGCCGTGCAGGTCCAAATAGATGCGCTGGAAGAGATGCTGGAGGTTGAAAATGCCATAGCAGCGTCGCTTAAGGACTTTGACCTTGTTGTTGAAACCTTCGACGAAGCCGCTGTTGTTGCGGTGGATGAAGTAGTTGGTGATTTCCTCCCACCAGGTCTGGAGTAGCTTTAGGAAATCATCGAAACAGTGCAAGCCGCTTTTTTCTACTTTCTGGATCCAGTGCTGGATTCTGGTTTGAGCTTGGGATTTAGACAGGTTCATGTCGAAGAGGGCAGTCAGTTGTTCACGGAGAACATAAGCCTGTTTGGCGGAAGGCGCATGTTCGAAGAAGCGTCTCAAAACCTGACGCTCTTCCTTGTTCAGGTCGCGGGCGTTCTTACGAAAAGCGTGAAAACTGCCATTGAGTTTTTGATATTCTTCTTTGGCGAGGGTTTTTTTGATACGCAGCAGCTCTTGTTTTCTCAATTCGTCTGCGGCGTCGCGGTAGTGCCGAGCCACATGGAAGCGGTCCGCCACAATCCGGGCATGGGGGATCTCTTCCCGCACGGCTTCGATGTAGGCTTCCCACGACTGGAAGGAGCAGTCCCTTCGTAAATCACAACAGACCGTTTGCACCGTCTGCAGAATTTTGAGCGGAATTAGCCGTAAAAACTCCACTACTCCCGCTTTTTCGTGTCCAGGCAAGACCCCCAAGATCACGATCTCGCCCGTGCCCAACCGCCCGGTTACCAACGTCACATAATCCCGATGTCCCTTTTTCAAGGCAATTTCATCCAAGCCTAGGACTTCGACTTCGCCGATCTCACCCCAATCGGCACTCGTTGCAATTCGTCGTTCCAAGGTGCCCGCCACACTCTCATAGCTTAGCCCTTCCTTGATCACCACATCTTCCACCGTTGAGTTCACCAACTGCAACAGGATATGATTATCCAGCGCAAAACTGTGCGGGCTGTTGGAATCATGCCATTCCAAGCTTTGCGTCGTGGTCGGTTGACCCTCACATTCCTGACATTGATACCGCTTGGATCGATAGCGCAAAAAACTCGCCCGACCAAAGACCGGCAAGTGTCGAATGGTCACCCATTCATCTTGTCCATGTAGCTTCGTGATCCACTTGCCACATTTGCGACAACGCGTACCCTCCTTGGTACTTTCAATCGTAATAATAATTTCGCCGCGGTCGTTCATCGAGGTCTGCAACACCCGCACATCGGGAATGCCCAGCGGGATCGTGACTTGTGCGTTTGCCATAGGTTTCGCCATCTGCTACCAGCTCCAATACCATTTTCACCCCTAATTTTATCCCTCTTCATACCCCCATATCTGGCGCCTATCACGGCAACTCCTATAGCATGGTTTTTCCAAGGTCGCTTGACGGATTTCTAACTTTGTGGTGCATGAGAGCCATTTCGGCAGAATATTGACGAGTTTTGCGTCATCTGCTGGATTCTCGCTCGAAATGCCTGACCTTGGAAAGACCATGACTCCTATAGAGCCAAATATTGACAGCCTGAAAAAACCTATGTATAATGCAGTTTATCTTGGGAGCGCTCCCAATTTCGTGTAAATTACGGCTTAATTAACACTAAAATTGGCAAAATATTCAATATTTCCTGAATTATTATTGGGAGCGATACCAAATCTTAGGAAAATCTGGATGCCAAGCCTAACTCTTGAAGATGTTGCCAAGCAGGCCGGAGTTTCTCGTTCCACAGTTTCGCGTGTGTTGAACGATCGCCCCAACGTACGCAAGGATGTTAGAGAACGCGTGCAGAATGTGATCGAAAGCACGGGCTTCCGTCCGCATGCGGCTGCACGTGCTCTCGCTTCGCAGCGTTCCTGGACAATCGGTTTGGTTCTTCCCCTAAGTGTCTCCCTCTTTTTTACAGATCCTTATTATTCCCATTTAACAAAAGGAATTGCACAGGCGTGCAACCAATATAACTACACCCTGGCTCTTTTTCTCGTTGGCACCAAGGAAGACGAGGAAAAAATCTTCCCGCGCGTTTCCCGCAAAGGCTTGCTCGATGGCGTGATCGTCCAATCCGGCCATCATGGCGAGCAACAGATTATCGGTCATCTACATGACGCGAAAATGCCATTGGTTGTGGCCGGGCGTCCCTTCCGTTCAGACAATGTCAGCTATATCGATATCGATAATATTAACGCCGCCTTTATCGCTACCACTCATTTGATTCGGCTTGGAAGGAAACGCATCGGAACGATTGCTGGTCCGCAACACAGTACGGTGGGATTGGATCGCAAAGCAGGTTACGTTAAGGCTCTGAATGAACGCGGATTCAGCAACGATGAAGCCTTGATGGTTGAAGGGGATTTTACGGAAAGCGGAGGCTATTATGCAATGAAAAAATTGCTCTTGGCAAAGCCCGACGCTGTCTTTGCCGCCTCTGATATGATGGCACTTGGGGCAATGCGTGCTGTGCGGGAGACCGGGCTTTGCATACCCGACGACGTTGCCTTTGTTGGTTTCGATGATCTTCCCATCTCTACTCTTTCAGATGTGCAATTGACTACCATCCGTCAGCCCGTCATTCAATTTGGCTCTAAAGCAGTTGACACCTTGATTGATTTGGTGGAGAACGGTATTGACCCTCCGCACCACATCATTATGGAAACTGAGCTAGTCATTCGAGAATCTTGTGGCGCTTCTCATGAGTAAAAAAGAAATTATTATTTCAGCGATCATGCGGATTATTTCTGTCTCAAGTTTGTAATTTGGCATTTGCCAGGAGGTGACCCACAAACCATTCACGAAAAACTGCTTGTTGTTCCGAAATGACATCCGACGTCCAATCGGACACCGGACGCCACCATGAGAAACCCACATTCCTTGCAAGGTGATGGGCTTCTCAATCAAAGTAATATACCAAATACAAAAGGAGATTGAAGATGAAACGCTTAATTGCTGTTTTATCGATCTTGATCGGGGTTAGCATGTTGCTTGGTGCATGCGCTCCCGCTGCTACCCCGGCACCTACCGCGATGCCTGCGCCAACGACGGCTCCTGCCGCTCCCGCGGCGACTACCGCTCCTGCAGCGACTGCCGGCCCGACTGCGACGGCTGGTCCAAATACTGCGGTCCCAACGGATCTTCCTCGTAACCAGACCCTGTTCATCAGCGGTGCAGCTTGGGGACCTGCATCCACTTGGAATCCCTTCCAAACCGGTAACTTGGCGAATACAACTGGAACAGTCGGTCTCGTATACGAGACATTGTTCGGCTTTGATCCTCTTTCTGGCCAGCTAATCCCTTGGTTGGCGGCGAGCGGAACATGGACTAACCCCACCACCTATGATTTAGTCCTTAGGGATGGCCTGACATGGTCAGATGGGCAGCCATTGACAGCCGACGATGTTGTGTACACATTCACAATTGCCAAGACGAATACTGCGCTCTGGACCAACGCATTGTATAGCGCCTATGGCTTGACCGGTGTTACCTCGTCCGACGCGAACTCACGTGGAATTCACCTTCACCAACCCGGTCTACCAGTATTGGACCAATGCCCTTTATAACGTCCCGATTGTTCCCAAGCACCTTTGGCAAAACATGTCGGCCGATGATATCGCCACCGGCGCGAATGCGAACCCCGTTGGTTCTGGCGCCTATCTGTACCTGGCGACTGGCCAAGACCGCAATGTTTGGCAGAGGAACGACAACTGGTGGGGCATCAAGGTATTTGGCACGCCCGCGCCCAAGTATATCGTTGACATTCGCACCTCCAGCAATAATGTTGCTCTCGGTATGGTGCTCCAAGGCGGACTTGATCTGAGCAACAACTTCCTCCCGGGTGTGGGATCGTTGGTGGATAATGGTTATGCTGGTACTTATTTCGCCAAAGCCCCATACATGCTGGCTGCCAATACGGCTTACCTGGCAATGAACTTATCCATGAAGCCGCTGGATGACCCGGCGTTCAGGAAGGCGCTTGCTTATGCCATAGATGTTCCCTCCATTATACAAACCGCTTACGCTGGCTTAGTCCAAGCTTCTACCCCGGGCGGCCTCCTGCCGGCCCTGAGTTAGTATGATGATACGGCTGTGCAAGCGAAGTTAGGATACCATTTCGATACGGCAATGGCTAAGCAAATGCTCGCCGCCGCTGGCTATAAGACTGGGTCAGATGGTTTCGTCACGAATAAAGATGGCTCCCCCATCAAACTGACAGTGACCTGCCCGAATGGCTGGACGGATTGGATGGCTGCTATCAATGTCATCTCCTCCAGTGCCCAGAAGGCTGGGATCGATGTCGTGGCTCAGACCCCTGCTCAAAGTGACTGGAACACCGCCCTGCAGGGTGGCACGTTCCAATTGACGTTGAACAATAATACGCCCTTGACTAATACTCCATGGACAACCTACAACGCCTTGTTCACTCACCCGATTGTGGCTCAAATGCAGAACGGCAACTTTGGCCGATACAATAACCAGGCCATGTTCGATGCCGTGGATGCACTTGGCAGAGTACAGACCTCTGATACCGCGGGTATGAAGGCTGCTGTCAGCAAGATCCAGACGATCATGCTGACCGATTACCCTGTGATCCCGCTCTGGTACAATGGTGCGTGGGCCCAGTGGACCGTTGGTCCGACCGCAGCCTGGACCGGCTTCCCAACCTCAACTGCAACTCAGCCAACCTATCCAATCACCTGGAACGGATACTGGCAGACCGGTGGCTTACAGACACTCGTCAACTTAAAGCCGGTAACTCCGCAATAAGTGAGTGCATTGTGTGTTCGCTGCCCCTCCTTCAGAATCTAGGAGGAGGGGCACTTTTTATACCCCCAATTTCTTTGTAAGCTGGAGGCAATGTGCGACGCTATTTTGTTAGAAAGCTCCTTGTTTATGGGCTGACCTTTTTTCTGGCGGTGACCATCGATTGGATGATTCCACGCTTCATGCCCGGGAACCCTATCCAGAATATGTTGGCAAGGGTCACGGTAGCCACTACTGCAGGCGCCAGCCAGGTCTTATACAGCTATTACTCTCATTTATTTGGATTCGATGTGCCGCTCTGGCAGCAGTACATCAATTTCTGGAATTCCCTTATCCATGGCAATCTCGGGATAAGCGTGTACCTGTTTCCGACTCCGGTGAGCAAGGTGCTTGAAAACGCGGTTCCCTATGATGTGGCCTTGTTGGTACCGTCCATCTTACTGAGTTGGTATGCAGGCAATAAGTTTGGCGCTTTTGCGGCGCGCTCTAAATGGCTTGACAACACCGTCTCACCGCTTGGCTATATCCTCACTGCCACTCCTTATATGTGGCTTGGGATTTTGCTTGCCTGGCTGTTTGGGATCGTCTGGCATGTTTTTCCGATTGCTGGCGCGTATAGCTTTTTGATGCTACCCAATCTTTCCTTGCGTTTTATCGGCAGTCTTCTATTGCATTGGTTCCTGCCCTTCGCCTCGCTCTTCTTGGTGGGGTTTGGCGGCCAGGCGATTGGTATGCGGAACTTGATCATTTATGAACTCGAAGCAGATTATGCCACCTATCTCGAAGCACTTGGGGCGCCGCGAAAACTGATTAGAGATTATGCCTTCAGGAACGCAATTCTTCCCCAAATAACCGGGCTGGCGCTTTCATTGGGGACGGTCGTGGCAGGCGCGCTGGTAACAGAAGTCGTATTTTCTTACCCTGGGATTGGCTACCTGTTGCTTGCCGCCATTCAGAATCAAGATTACTTTCTGCTCCAGGGATGTTTCCTCTTTATCATCATTGGCGTGTTGCTCGCCAATTTCATTATAGATATTGCGTATGTTATCATTGACCCGAGGACGCGAAGTGGAATGATAGGTGGAGCAGCATGAACAACCCAAAAAAGACGAATGAGTTCCTATACTTTGCACTAAAAAATAAGAAAGTGCTGCTTGGATTCTCCATCATCCTGCTCTTTCTAATACTGGGATTTATTGGACCGCTGATCAATCATAACAATCCATTAGATTACTTGGATCCCACAGGGGCCCATCCGCCTTCAGCGAAATTCTGGTTTGGAACCACTTTTTTTGGACAGGACGTTTTTTCGCAGTTTGTGCATGGCTTACAGGCAACTTTCCTGGTGGGGCTTCTCGGTGGAGGAATTGGCACCTTTCTTGGGATTCTGATTGGTTTTGTAGCCGGTTATCGCGGCGGTATCGTAGATGAAATACTTAATGCACTTACGAATATTGTTTTAGTCATTCCAACGCTGGCAGTACTCCTCATTATTGCGGCCTACCTTCAAGTCCGGAGCGTGGTTACGGAGAGTTTCTTTATAGGGTTTACAGCCTGGCCTTGGGCGGCAAGAGCCATCCGGGCGCAGACTTTTTCGCTTCGCACGCGCGATTTCGTCGATCTAGCGCGATTGAGCGGGATGAGATCGCTCAAGATCATTGCCACGGAAGTTGCCCCTAACATGATGTCTTATCTGCTGTTGGTTTTCATCATTCAGTTCGGCAATGCGATCCTCACGGCCGCCACTCTGGATTTCATTGGCTTGGGGCCAACAAACACGATTTCGCTTGGGCTGATGATGCAGTATTCGGTCCTTTGGGGCGCTCTTCAGCTTGGTTCGTGGTGGTGGTTCATCCCACCGGGACTTGCGATTACGATCATCGTTGGCGCCTTATATGGTATGAACGTTGGGCTGGACGAAGTCTTTAATCCCAAACTCAGGGAGTTGTAATCATGACTCTACAAGTAGAAAACCTCACTATCTATTATCGGACCCTTCGAGGGGATGTTCATGCTTTGGAGAATACAAGCTTCAAGATGGAAGATCACGAAATTATGGGGATGGCGGGTGAATCAGGTTGCGGAAAAACCACGCTGGGTACCAGCCTGGTGCTCTTGAAGCCTCCCATGAAATTCATTGAGGGCCATGTGACCCTGGATAAGGAAGAGTTGCCAATCCAGGACATGGAAAGAATGAACTCCTTCAGGTTCAAGAAAATATCCATCATTCCGCAGTATGCCATGAATGCCATGAACCCGACGCGGAAGATCGGAAAGATGATAAGCGAATTACTCAGGTCGAGAAATGTGGATTTCAAAGCTGCGCTGCCTGTGCTGAAGGAGAGGCTGGACCTAGTTAGATTGCCGCAGAATGTCCTGGACATGTATCCCATAGAGATGTCGGGCGGCATGAAGCAGAGAATGGTAATGGTCATATCGACCTTACTCAATCCTTCATTGCTCATCGCCGATGAGATAACTTCAGCGCTTGATGTGGCCAGCCAAAAAGCAGTCGTGGAGATGCTGGTCGAATTTCGGAATCAAGGTTACTGTAATAGTGCGATTGTTATTACGCACGATATCTCGATTCTGTATCAGGTTGCGGATAATATTCTGATCATGTATGCGGGGCAATTAGCGGAGAAAGCTTCCACAGACGAGATCATTCATGCTCCTCATCATCCGTATACCAAGATGCTGATCTCGGCCTTGCCCAGGGTCGGGATCATCCACTCCAAGAAAAAGTTGACGAGCATTCCCGGCACTCCTCCCTTGTTGCTCGAGCCGCCCATTGGTTGTCGATTTAGGGAACGCTGCCCTCTTGCAATTGACAAATGCCAAGAGGTGCCGCCATTTATCGAAATCAATAAGGGACATTACGTTGCCTGCTGGAGACAACGTAACTTTACAGACCTATCTTTGTAACCACAGCCTATTTTCAGACGACGGTTAAAGAGGAACTCTAACAGAATGCTAAAACTCGACCATATAACCAAGATCTATAAAGTGGGAACCTTCGGTGGGAAGGAACTTCACGCGGTGAGTGATTTCAGCCTGGATGTCGGGGATGGAGAGGTGGTCTCCCTGATCGGGGAAAGCGGGAGCGGCAAGAGTACGATCGGAAAAATAATCCTTCGCCTCATAACCCAGACCAAGGGCGGGATTTTCCTAGATGAAACAAATATCTCTGGCTTGAAAGGGGCCGATCTGAAAGAGTATTACCGTAAAGTTCAAGGAGTCTTCCAGGATCCCTTTAGTTCATATAATCCAATCTTTAAGGCTGACCGAATATTCAGTATCATCCACGATGAGTTCTATCCGGATGTCGGGGTCCAGGAATGGAACGATAAAGTAAGCAATGCGATGAAAGCAGTCGGCCTTAATCCCGAACATGTATTGAACAAATTTCCCCATCAGCTCAGCGGCGGACAGTTGCAGCGATTCCTCATTGCTCGTGCGCTTCTATTGGATATTAAATTTCTCGTTGCCGACGAAATCATCAGCATGTTGGACGCGTCCACGCGCATCGATATCCTCAACTTGCTGGCTGATCTGAAGTCCCGCCGCGGACTTTCCATTCTTTTCATCACACATGATCTCTCGCTGGCAAACTACATCAGCGAGAGGGCCGTCATTTTGTATCGCGGTTGCGTGGCGGAAATGGGAGTGACCGAAAAAATCTTCAACCGTCCGCGTCATCCCTACACCCAGATGCTCATCGCTTCTGTTCCCCGTCTCGATCAAAGGTGGAATAAACAGATTAATGTGGAAAGCAGGAGCGTGCCAACCGGTTATGCGGATGGCTGTGTTTATTACGATCGCTGTCCGCTTGCATTTGAAAAGTGCAAGACTCGCCCAATCCTGCTCGAGATTGAGCAGAACCATTTTGTTGCGTGTTGGAAGGCGTTGGAAGCGTAATTTAATGGAACCATTTGCGGTGATGGGGATGCTTTATCGTGATTACAATCTTGCCGGGAGTATTTGTCATTCGCATTAATTTCAATGTGATAACTTTCGTTGCATACCAACGACCTTGATTATTATGGAACCCACATATGTTGGAATCTATATGAAGATTTATGGGGGGAGGGTCCTTGCTTGATACAATAATGCTGATACTGTTTTGACTATTTCATCGATAAAGGAAATCATTCTCTGATGAATAATAATTCACTTCCAAACATCCCATGGCAGGAGCGGCCCTCCGGTAGTTCGGATGTAGTTTGGCGTTACGATGCCAATCCGATTATCCCTCGCAATCTGATTCCGTCCTCGAATAGCATTTTCAATAGTGCCGTCGTGCCTTTTAAGGGAAAATTTGCAGGCGTCTTTCGTTGCGACAATAAGAAACGTGACATGAATGTGCATCGCGGTTTCAGTGCGGACGGCATTACATGGAATCTGGATAACAACCCCATTGAATGGAAATTTGACGATCCGGAATTGAGTTGTTTTCAATATCGCTACGATCCGCGCGTGCTCTGGCTTGAAGACCGTTATTATGTCACATGGTGCAACGGTTATCATGGTCCAACCATTGGAATCGGATACACCTTTGACTTTGAGAAATTTACATTTCTCGAGAATGCATTATTGCCATTCAATCGAAACGGCGTATTGTTTCCTCGAAGAATCACGGACAAGTATTTTATGCTCAGCCGCCCGAGCGATAACGGCCACACGCCCTTCGGCGATATCTATTTGAGTCAAAGCCCCGATATGATTCATTGGGGATGCCATCGCTTCGTGATGGGAACAAAGGGCGGATGGCAAAGCACGAAGGTTGGCGCGGGGCCGGTTCCGATAGAAACTCCCGAAGGCTGGCTTTTGTTCTATCACGGCGTCCTGACTTCATGCAATGGATTTGTGTATAGTTTCGGGGCCGCGCTTCTTGATCTGGATCAGCCGTGGAAGGTGATTTATCGCGGTGCTTCGTATTTGCTTTCGCCTCAAACCTATTATGAATGCGTGGGCGATGTGCCGAACGTGGCTTTCCCATGTGCGACGCTTTATGATCAACCCACCGGCCGGATCGCCATTTATTATGGCGGTGCTGACACGGTGACTGCCCTGGCTTTTGCCAAGCTGGATGAGATTCTTGATTTTCTTAAAAACAATTCGGAACTTTAGGATGTCTCAGTCCTTTACGCTCGGAGTGAATTATTGGCCTCGCCGCAAGGCAATGTATTGGTGGAGTCAGTTCGACGCGGGCGAAGCGCGCGAGGATTTTGCGTTGATCCGCGAACTCGGCTTGAATGTCGTTCGGTTGTTTTTGCTGTGGGACGATTTTCAGCCGGAGCCGGCAGGTGTTTCCAAAACCGCACTGAAAAATTTCGTTAAGGTCGCGGATATTGCGTTCGAAAATGATTTAGGCCTTGATGTGACCTTCTTCACCGGACACATGAGCGGCCCGAATTGGTGCCCGCGCTGGTTGCGCGGCGGCCCGCTTCCGCCTCGCGAACGGATGCGTGATGTCGTCAGCGATGGAAAGTTGATCACGGATGGTTATCGCAACATGTTCCACGATCCGATCGCGCTCTCGGCAGAACGATTGCTTCTTCGAACCATCGTCAGCACCTTAAAAGATCATCCGGCAATTTGGATGTGGAACCTGGCCAACGAACCGGACCTGTTTGCGTGGCCAGACAACTCGGAGGCTGGCGCGGCTTGGGTCAAAGAGATGAGCGAGTTGATCAAAGGCATCGACCCCAATCATCCAGTCACGATCGGTTTGCACGGCGATGGTCTGCATCGCGATAATGGATTGCGGATCGATAAAGTATATGCCCATACGGATGTTGCTGTGATGCACTCGTATCCCATGTATAATTCGTGGGCGCGTCATCCGCTCGACGTAGAGTTTGTTCCGTTTAGCGTCGCGTTGACCTCGGCTTTGTGCCGCAAGCCCGTGCTCATGGAAGAGTTTGGCGGATGTATGGCTCAGCCCAGCCAGGAAAGTTATATGATGAAGTGGACGGAGACCAATGGACGCGCACGACAACAATTCATGGCTTCCGAAGAAGATTTTGCTGAATTCATTCGAGCGACCTTGCCGATATTGCAAGAGGGCGGCGCAACCGGTGCGCTATTGTGGTGTTTTGCAGATTATGTTCCTGGGCTTTGGAATTTGCCCCCATGCGATAACGCCCAACATGAAAGATTCTTCGGCTTGGTCAGGCCGGATGGTTCGCTCAAGCCCCACGCCGAGGTGATCAAAAAGTTTGCCGCAACGAATCCGACAGTAAAGCCAATGCCTAGTTGGGCGAAGATCGATATAACAGGCGAGGAATATTACGGTAAGAAATTATTTAATGAACTTCCGCGTCTTTATCATGATTACTTGAAAAATAAAGGATTGATTTAATAAGGTAAATGAAATGGCGAATATCGAAGAATTGATTCAACAGATGAGCACTGAGGAGAAGATTTCCCTGTTGGCCGGCGCGGATTTATGGCATACGGTTGCCATTCCGAGATTGGGAATTCCCCAGATCAAAGTTACCGATGGCCCCAATGGCGCGCGTGGAGCATGGGGTAATCTTGGTCCAACTTCGGATTTAATCCCGGTTGGGATTGCACTTGGCGCAACTTGGAACACAGAACTTGTTGAAAAAATCGGTGCGCTTCTTGCCGAGGAGATCAAAGCAAAAGGAGCGCACATCCTGCTTGCACCGACGGTCAATATCCATCGTACGCCAATTGCAGGGCGCAACTTTGAATGTTTTTCCGAGGATCCATTCCTGAGCGGCCGTATGGCAACCGCTTACATCCGCGGCATTCAGGATAATGGAACGGGCGTGTGCATCAAACACTTTGTCTGCAACGACCAGGAATTCGAGCGTCGTTCTATCAGCGCTCAAATTGAAGAGCGGCCCCTGCATGAAATCTATTTGGAGCCGTTCCGCATTGCTATTCGCGATGCGAAGCCATGGGCAGTGATGTCATCCTACAACCGCATTAACCGAGTCTCTGCCAGCGAGAATCAACTCACGCTCAAGAAAATACTCAAAGAGCAATGGGGATTCAATGGCCTGGTGATGTCGGATTGGTTTGGCACGTATACGGATCGGGTCCCATTTGGAGGACTCGATTTGGAAATGCCTGGTCCGGCGCGCTGGATGGGGGCTGACAAAGTGAATCAAGCAATTGCGAGTGGCGATTTAATAATGGATGAACTGAACGATAAGGTCCGCAGGATTTTGCGCATCATCGAGCGGGCGGGTGCGTTTGAAAATCCGCATCTTGCCGAGGAGCGAAGCGAGGATAAACCCGAACATCGCAAACTGATTCGAGACGCGGCCCGCGAGACAATCGTTCTGCTTGCAAATAAAAATAATGTGCTCCCGCTCGAGAGTCCAAAAGTGAAAACGATCGCGGTGATCGGTGAGTTGGCTCGCTGGTCCAATGTGATAGGCGGAGGCAGTTCACGGGTCACGCCGCATTATGTCATTTCGCCGCTGGAAGGGATTCGCGCTCGCGCGGACTTGTTGAATGTGCGAGTGGAATATGCGATCGGATGTTTTGTTCATAAAAGCTTGCCGGTCCTGGAAAGTGGCAATTTGTTGAGCGAAGATGATCGGCGCGGACTTACCCTGCGTATTTTTGATAACCTTGAGTTTTCGAATCCCCCGGCTTATAACGATGTAACCGAGCGTTGCGATATCGGTTGGTTCGATAACTCTGTGCCAAATGTGAATCAGGAACGATTTAGCGCCACATTGCACGGCTCTTTCATTGCCCAAGAAGCGGGACTTCATACTTTTAGTTTGGTGAGCACCGGTCAGGCGCGGATTTATATGGATGGTGCACTCCTGATTGATAATTGGGATTCCAGTGTTCCCGGCGTGGAGAAGATTGCTCAAAAGAAATTCAGTGCAGGTCAGAAGGTGGATATTAAAGTTGAATATCGCTGGCAGGGCAGTCGTTCATGGCGTTCATTAAAGCTTGGTCATTTGCCTCCTTACCCGGAAAAGCTTATGGATGAAGCGCTAGCGCTGGCAAAGCGTGCAGACGTTGCCGTGATCGTCGCCGGACTGACCAGCGAGTGGGAAGCAGAAGGATTTGATCGGGTAAACATGGAATTACCCGGCGAGCAGAACGAGTTGATTCAACGAGTTGCGGCCGCGAACCCCAAGACCATTGTTGTGTTGAATGCCGCGTCACCGGTGAGCATGCCCTGGGCCGAAGATGTTTCGGGCATCGTGGAGCAATGGTACAACAGCCAGGAGTGCGGCAATGCCTTGGCGGATGTGTTATTCGGCGATGTCAATCCATCGGGGAAACTGCCCATTACTTTTCCGGTTCGATACGAGGACAATCCCGCCTCCATCAATTATCCGGGTGAAAACGGCGAAGTGCTGTATGGCGAGGGATTGTTCGTAGGGTATCGCTATTATGATGCCAAGAAACTTGAGCCGCTCTTTCCTTTTGGTCATGGCTTAACCTATACTTCATTTGAATACGCCGATCTTAGACTCAATGCGGGTCGCTTTACGGAGGACAAGGGGTTGGATGTTTCGTTAAATGTCCGTAATAGCGGAAAGCGCGCCGGACGCGAAGTCGTCCAACTTTATGTTCACGATGTGCGATCGAACTTAAGACGTCCCGAAAAAGAACTGAAAGCATTTCGAAAAATTTCTCTGGGTGCGGGCGAGAGCCAGACCGTTTCCTTTCATCTCGACCGGGAAGCATTTTGGTATTATGACCCGGCTAAAGGCGGTTGGATCGTGGAACCAGGGGACTTTGAAATCATCGTTGGTGCATCCAGCCGCGACCTGCGTCTACGTGCCCGCTCCTCGCTGGTTCCTTCACATCCGGCAAGATTACACCTTGATATGACTTTGCGTGAGATCATGAAAGATGAAGCTGGCAAGGTAATCATCCAGCAGCACCTCAGTGAATGGCTGGCATTTCCGGAATTTTACAAGAATCTCGATTTGACGATCAATCAAATTGCCGCTCTTGGTTCCAATCTGTTGACGCCTGAAAGAATCAAATCATTGGCTGACGATTTGGCACGGGCATGATGGCCCGTTATTTTTGTCTTTAGGAAAAACCTGATGAAGTATGGTCACTTCGACGACGCACAGCGTGAGTATGTTATTACCCGGCCTGATACGCCCATGCCGTGGATCAACTATCTCGGCTGCGAGGCTTACTTTGGTCTGATCTCCAATACGGCCGGAGGTTATTCTTTTTACAAGGATGCGCGTTTGCGCCGCATCACGCGCTATCGTTATAACAATGCCCCGCTTGATTTTGGCGGACGCTATCTTTATCTGCGCGATGAAAAAGACGGCGCGTATTGGTCGCCATCGTGGCAACCGACACAGCGCGAGTTGGACGATTATTCGTGCCGCCATGGAATGGGGTACACGATCATCGCCTCGACTTTTAGCGGGATCCGCGCCGAGACACGTTATTTCGTCCCACTCGGAGAAAACCTGGAAGCCTGGCAAATGACGGTCACGAATCAGCGTGAGGCGAAAGCGGAATTATCCATCTTCTCAGCCGTTGAGTTTTGCCTGTGGGATGCTTTGGATGATTCGACCAACTTCCAGCGAAATTATTCCATTGGTGAAGTGGAAGTGGAAGACCAGGTGATCTATCACAAAAGCGAATATCGCGAGCGCCGCGATCACTTTGCGTATTTTGCGTGTTCGGAGAAATGCGAAGGGTTCGATACTCAGCGCGAGTTGTTCCTGGGACCCTATCGTTCCTGGGATCGGCCCTTAGCGGTGGAACAGGGGAAGTGTGGTCATTCAATTGCAAACGGCTGGCAACCGATGGGCTCTTTTCATGTCCGACTAGCTTTGCAGCCCGGCGAGCAAAAACAGATTATTTTTCTTTTGGGGTATCACGAGAATCCGAAGGATCATAAATTTGATCCGCCCGATTCTGCAAACCATCCACAAGAAGACGGTCAAGCCGGTCATCCAAAAGTATTTGCAATCCTCGAATGTGGATTTTGCATTTGATGCGCTTCATTCGTATTGGGATGAATTGCTGGGTGGTTTTCAGATCAAGACATCGAACCATCATGTTGACCGGATGGTGAATATCTGGAATGCCTATCAATGCATGGTCACCTTCAATCTGTCCCGTTCAGCTTCGCAATTTGAGTCGGGAATTGGACGAGGCCTCGGCTTCCGCGATTCGAATCAGGATTTGCTTGGATTTGTTCACATGGTTCCTTCGCGAGCGTGCGAACGGATCATGGATCTGGCCTCGACCCAATTGCCCAGCGGAGGGCGTGTATCATCAGTATCAGCCGCTGACCAAGCGCGGCAACAACGATATCGGATCGAACTTCAACGATGATCCGCATTGGCTGGTGATTGCAGTCGCCGCCTATCTGCGTGAGACGGGCGACTGGAGCATTCTGGAAGAAAGCGTCCTGTACGATAATCAGCCGGGGAGCGGGATGCCGCTCTATGATCATCTGCAGCGCTCGATCCAATATACGCTGGATCGTCTCGGTCCGCATGGCTTGCCGTTGATCGGCCGCGCGGATTGGAATGATTGTCTCAACCTGAATTGCTTTTCGGATGTTCCCGGCGAAAGCTTTCAGACCACGATGGGCAAAGATGGAAAGACCGCCGAGAGCGTATTCATCGCCGGACTCTTTATCGAATTGACACGCGCCATGGCCGACCTTGCCGAACATTATGCTTCTCAGGGTAGAAAGAAACTTTCTTCATTTCAAGTTCATCCGCCGAAATATTATCGAGAGCTGGCCGAAACCATGACGCAAACCATTTATCAGCATGGCTGGGACGGAGAATGGTTCGTGCGAGCCTATGATGATTTTGGGCATAAGGTTGGATCGAAGGAATGTGAAGAAGGAAAAATATTTATTGAACCGCAAGGTTTTTGTGTTTTGGCCGGAGTGGGGTTGGAAAACGGAATGGCAAAAAAGGCATTGGACTCGGTCCATACCCGCCTTGCTACGCCGCATGGGATTGTCATTCTTCAACCTCCCTATTCCAAATATTACCTATACTTGGGAGAGATTTCATCCTATCCACCGGGGTACAAGGAGAATGGCGGCATCTTCTGTCATAACAATCCGTGGGTGATGATTGCGGAGGCTCGCCTGGGAAATGGCGACCGTGCCACGGATTACTATCTGCGGATCAATCCATCGGTGCGCGAGGAATTGGCAGACTTGCATCGCTGCGAACCGTATGTGTATGCTCAAATGATTGCGGGGCGCGACGCCCCGACTTATGGCGAGGCCAAGAACTCATGGCTCACCGGCACCGCGGCTTGGAATTATGTCGCGATCACGCAATGGATTCTCGGCATCCGCCCTGAATATGATGGTTTACGAATTGACCCGTGTATTCCGTCAGCCTGGACTGGATTCGAAGCGGTCCGCCGTTATCGGGGCGTCCGATACGAAATCCATGTCGAGCGCAGAGGAACCGGAAATGAAGTCTCGCTAGAAGTAGATGGCAAAGCTATCCATGGAACGATCATTCCGTTTCCATCTGATACGACGAAGAATATAAGAGTTGTTGCGAAAGTAGGATGAACTCTGTAAAGAAAGCTGGTTCGATAAGCTTGTGCGATATGGGTATTTTGATGACGCTCAACGCGAATATGTAATCGTGAACCCGCGTACGCCAGTGAAGTGGATCAATTATATTGGCACGCTTCAATTCGGCGGGTTTGTGGATCACACTGGCGGCGCTTTAATCTGCAAAGGCGATCCGACTTTCAATCGGATCACAAAATATATTCAGCAAATGCCCTCGTCCGATTTCAAGGGCGAGACACTTTATCTGCGCATCCCTGGCGCCGATGGCTATCAACTTGTTTCACCGTTCTTTGTGCCGACGCTGAATCAATTGGATCGTTTCGAATGTCATATGGGGCTGGGTTATGTTCGCATCGTTTCGGAATATATGGGGGTTCGCGTGGATGCAACTATTTTTGTGCCGCTGAGTGACGAATGTGAGATTCGTGACATCAAAGTTACCAATATAAGCGATGCATCATTCGAGATTGATGTAATTCCAGTGGTGGAATATACACATCCCGACGCGCTCAAGCAGCTCACTAACGCGGATTGGATTCCACAGACAATGCAATCGAAGGTCGTAAAAGATGGTAGATGCACCGTGCTTTTGCAATATCCTTTTATGCTCCGTGATAGCCAAGTCAATTATTTCACTTCCAACCTTTCAGCATCTTCATTTGAAACGGATCGCAAGAAATTCCTTAGCGATAACGAATATGGAACATGGATGAATCCATTGAGCCTGGCATCTGAGGAACTGTCAAACATCGAAGCCGAGCGCGGCGACAACATCGGTGTGCTGATGCATCATCTTGGATTATTTCAAGCGGGCGAAACAAAGCGGCTGGTGACTCAACTTGGACAGGATGTTTCGTTTGAAGCTGCCAAGGCTGGCATCGATAAATTCCGTGACTCGAAGAATGTAGATGCGGCGTTGGCTGAAATCGAAACTTTTTGGGATGAATATCTCGCGGCACTGCAAGTGGATACGCCCGATGCAGCCATGAGTTCCATGCTGAATGTTCATAATCCTCACCAATGTTTTATTACTAAACAATGGTCGCGTTATCTTTCTTATTATCAGCTTGGGTTGGGATCGCGCGGAATTGGGATTTGCGATTTATCGCAGGATATTCTGGCGGTGCTGGCTTCGATTCCAGATGAGTCGCAGGGTTTTATCCGGACATTGCTGGCTTTTCAAAAACGAGATGGCTCTGCGATTCACCAATTCAATCCAGTGACGATGGAAGGGTCGGTGGGGGATTCCATTGAGCTGGAAGATCATCCGCACTATTATAGCGATGATCATTTGTGGAATGTCTTAACCGTCACGGCATATATCAAAGAGACAGGCGACGTAGATTTTCTTAAAGAAACTGTACCTTTCTATGAAAAAGGTAGAAAGGGAAATGCGCTTGAGAGTGCGTCCGTGCTTGAACATCTCAAACGCAGCCTGGCCTTCACGCGCAAGGATGTCGGTGCACATGGTTTGCCTTTGCTCGGTTTTGCGGATTGGAACGATACCATCAATTTGCCCAAAGGCGCAGAGTCTTTGTTTTCCGCGAATCTCTATGGCCGCGCTTTGAACGAAATGATTGATTTACTCAAATTTATTGGCGATGATTTAGTGGAAGATTTTCGTTCGGCTTATGTGGAGATGAAGGCACGCGTGGAGCAATTTGCATGGGACGGCGATTGGTATGTGATGTATTTCGATCATGAGGGAAATCCGGTGGGTTCTCATAAAAATCAATATGGACAAATCCATCTCAACGCACAATCATGGGCGGTGCTATCCGGCTTTGCGTCAAGAGAACGCGCTCGCAAAGCAATGGATTCGGTGTACAAGCATTTGAATACAAAATATGGAATTAAGCTCTCCGCTCCGGGATTCAACGGCTTTGATCCAAAGTATGGCGGTGTCACCACCTATCCGCCCGGAGCAAAAGAGAACGGCGGAATCTTTTTGCATCCCAATCCCTGGGCGATGATCGCGGAAGCCATGCTTGGCAACGGAGAACGCGCTTATGAGTATTATGCGCAGATCAATCCAGCCGCGAAGAATAGCATTGTGGATTTATATGAAGTTGAACCGTATGTGTATGCCCAGAATATTCTCGGCGACGAGCATCCGCAATTTGGGCTGGGCAGAAATTCATGGCTTTCGGGGACAGCGTCATGGTGCTATCAGGCGGGGACGCAATGGATTCTCGGCATTCGGCCTGAATATAACGGCCTGCGCGTTGACCCGTGTATTCCGTCAGGGTGGAACGGCTTCCAGGCAGTGCGCCGCTTTCGGGGCAAAAAGATTCGCATCACCGTCTATAATGAACAAAGAATCTGCAAAGGAGTTGTGCGTATGCGAATCGCCGGTCGAGAGATTCAAGGAAACGTTGTTCCATTTGAACTGCTGGGTGATGAACAACAAGTCGAAGTTTGGTTGGGTAACTCATGACAGAGGTCAACATGGATGAAGCGCTGCTTGAAATTCGAGATTATGATGGCACGGGTTTTAAACCGCTGGTTTTCTTTGGCAGTTGGCGCGTGGCTATGCTTCGTTATATGGATGAACTCCAGGCGGATCGCATCGACAGCATGGAGAGACATATGGAAACGGATGAGGTGTTTGTGCTGTTGTGCGGCCGCGGAACTTTGATTTTGGGCGGCAATGGATCAAAGTGCGAGGGCGCTCTCTCGCAACCGATGGAAATTGGCCGGATCTATAATGTAAAACGACTCGCGTGGCATACGGTTTTGCTCAGCGCCGACGCGTCGGTTCTGCTGATGGAAAACCACGATACCGATGAGCACAACTCGGAATACGATACATTATCGGCAGAGCAGCGAACCAAGATTATGGAAACGGCGCGGCAGGGGAGTTTTATTTAATGCTTATGGTTCAACATATAACAGTCTAATTCAAATAGTTCTTAGACTTTGATTGCGCAATCTGCTTGACATAATATTCTACATGTGTTATATAATACATATGTCATTAAAATATGCAATTTTGGGCTTTCTAGCCTTGGAACCGGTATCTGGTTATACCCTCCGGCAGCGCTTCGAGGGATCGGTTTCCTCTTTTTTGGTCCGTGACCCAGAGCCAGATTTACCGGGAGCTTAAAGCACTTGAGTTGCAGAACCTAGTGCGCTTTGAATTGATTCCGAGGGCAGGGAAACCATCAAGAAAGGTATACCACCTCACAAATTCCGGCCGTAAAGAACTTTCTCGATGGCTCCAAGAACCGGTGGAACCACAGAGAATCCGGCATCCGCTTTTATTGAAGCTTGCATTCTCGGATTATGAAGATACCGAGTCAATCGTCAGACTCCTTGAAGCCTATCTTCTAGACCTCAAGAAGATCGAGAACGGCTATCAGGAACGCAAGCATGCAAACCACATATTCGGTCTTGCCCAGTCTCCGCAACAGGCCCTGCTGTGGAGACTGATACTCGAGAATGGACTCTCCTGGGTAAAAGCAGAGAGTGGTTGGGCTCGTGCCGCACTTGGAAAGTTTCAAAAAAATATAAAGGAGAAATGAAGAGATGAGAAATGTGGATCGCTGGCCTCATGGTTTTACTATTGTCAGAGAAGTAAATGTTCCTTGTCATATTGAGGATGTTTTCTCCTTTGTACAAAATCGGATCCCCGAAGTGTATAAGAAGATGGCCGTGGGACACGATCAATTTATAATTCGCGGAGGCGGTCCATTGATGACGGGCGCTATTGTCGACTGTGTCGAACGTGCCGGGAACCAGCGGGTTATTCACATCTACAGAGTGCACGCAGTTGAGCCAAATGTGCGAATCGCCTACAAGTCCGAGCCGACTTTGGCTTACGTACAATCCGGAAAAAAAGAAATAGAATTCAAGAGTGTTAGCCATGTGGCATATGACTTCGAGGCCGTTCCAAGTGGCGGCTGTCGGTTTCGTCTGTCCATTACTATTCAACTCGACAACAGCTTTATTGTTTTTATGAATTGGATGATCGGGGGCTTTAGGCCATGGCAACAGCACTGTACAGAGGAAGTCGCCGGTCTGGCGAAAATTCTTGTTCAAGACCTGAACACAATAACTACGAGAGGTGCCTAGTGCTTTCAACAGAAATTATCCTCCAATAGATAATACAAGATCATTGGGAATGCCAAGGTGGACGCTTAGCGATCACAGCTTCGTAAATCGGGCAATCCGGTGTATGAGCACCAGGAAGATATCCAGTGCTCATGAGAAATTCCTTCACAATCTCCCCGCCTGTAAAAACGAAGTTGTGTTTGAACAATGCAGCCCACTTCTCCAAAGTCTGCGGATGATGACGATCCAGCCAATCTTTGAAAGATCCATATTCTCTACGCAAATTTTGGAGGCGGCGTGCATTCTCAATCGCAGCATCCACCTTTAGCCTATTGCGGATTATGCCGGGATTACTTAACAACCCGACTCGATCTGCTTCACCATAAGATGCAATTTTGTCGATTTCAAAGCGACTGTACGCGGAACGAAAATTGTCTGCTTTCTTCAAAATCGTAATCCAAGAAAGACCAGCCTGATTAATCTCCAAGATAAATCGCTCAAAGAGCAAGTTGTCATCCTTGAGAGGAAAACCATATTGTGTATCATGGTAAACTCGATTATGAGTATCTTCAGGGTGAGAATTACAGTAGTCGCAGTAAGTGGTCATGTTGCTATTTTACTATCCTCTTTAAAATAGCGAGGGCTAGGGCTCAGTTACCACCAACACATTATGCCCAAGAAACTGTCATCGTTTTATTTTCGCTTTCCATATCCACTGCCAATGGTAAGAGAGCGCTACCACTTTGGGTGAGTGTTGATCTCGGTAATGCGAATATTGCATGTGAGCGATGTGTTCCTCGAGAGAGGTCTGATCCTGATGACTTTCGTAGTCATGGTCTCCGCTAAACCTTTGCGCTGAATGTTTCGCTTGATCAATCTTTGACCACAACGTAAATGACTCCGCCTGTGATCGTGGATAACATGACCAACAGGAAATTGATGATAATTGCCTCAAGAATTTCGGCTATCCAAGCATCCGTTCTTGGATGAATCCGATTGGTTATTTTCCTCGTCGCGGTTGTCTTCAATTTCGACCGAGGTGAACTTGACTGCTTTTTTCTCTTTGTGCCAGCTGAGGATCAGCCGGTATACCTGCCCAAGAACTCGCCTCTGTTCTGCTGTAAATGGAGTAGTTTGTGGGCGTGGAGTGTTCATCGTGATTGACCCTCGGCTCCTAGTTCAAGAGAGAATTCGGCCCGTTGCGCTTTCGTTCTCTCATCAAGCATCCCCTGGCGAACCGGTTCCTGATGGATAACGAGCGCGGTCATAGCCCGCGGGACATGTATCTCTCGTTGAGCAAGTTGGTTTAGCGTATTGCGTTCCTGCTCTCCCAGATAGACAATGATCTTGGCCATAGTACTCCTTAAGGTACTGAAAATAGAATGAGCCGCTGTGTTGGCGGCTGATTAGTAGCATCTGGGAGTACGGTTTCTCTACGGTTTGGACTGCGAATTATTTTACGAATTTATGATTTGGTTCGGATTTGACAGTGGTGAGCACTTTGCGCGGTTTGTGTCGTGCAATATGGATATTTTCATTCGGAGATGAAATTGCCTTGCCATCGACGTGATCTTGTCCTTACTAGAATCGGCTTTATCACCTATTTTTGCTAGTTCACCACTTACCCTAACTCTTCCAGCATCAATCATCTCTTCGCACAAACGCTGGGATCCATAACCGGCCCTGGCTAATATTTTTTGAAGCGCTCTTCCATGGGAACAATTATACTGGCAGCTTTCACTATAAGGTTTGAACTGAATACAAGCAAGCAAATATTCTTTCCATTGGAGGAGCAATCATCGATACATTGTGTACGAAAACCATGGACTTTTCGAGTGACCGGATCGAAAAAAATCTCCAATCAATTACTTGGATTATCATACGTCACCCAGAGGTAATAAGCTCAGAATTCACAAGTCCGTCGCAATTACCACTTTGAGATTTCATCAAATCTGGTTCTTCTGCTGTCACAGCCTAAATCAAGTGCGAAGTAGGCCGCGAATTTCCTTCCTCTTCGTTTCCCTGATAAGCTTTTATGGAGGTCATCTTTATTCGCCAATAATTTTAACAAGCACCCGTTTCTTGCGCCGACCATCAAACTCACCATAAAAGATTTGTTCCCAAGGACCGAAGTCAAGTTTACCATTGGTCACCGCAACCACACTTCGTGGCCCATGATCTGACGCTTGAGATGAGCAACAGCGGCGGTCAATTCATTTAATAATGAACTTGAACGTTATCAATTAAATGATGAGCAACAACATCGAATAAATCGAGGCACTGCCTAAATTCTTCCTCTACATAGGTCTTGGCATCCTCGGTGAGCTTAATTCTTTTTCCATATATTTAGCAATAGGGCCGTCAAGTTCCTATAAATTTTCTACAGCTTATTCTTTACTTACGGCGATTAACGAAAATGCGCAACAGGAACAGGAACATATTGATGAAATCGAGATAGAGTTTGAGCGCTCCAAAGATTCCGATCTTTATCTCTGCATCCCCTTGCCAGCTCATTTGTGTGGCCATCTGGCCAATGGATTGCGTATCGTAGGCTGTCAAGCCAGTGAAAATGAGGACACCGACGATGCTGATGATCAAATCCAATGGACCACTGCCGACGAACAGGTTGATCACCGAAGCGATAATCAAGCCGAAAAGAGCCATTATCAGGTAGGTGCCCAGCTTAGATAGATCCACGTGCGTGGTATAACCGATAAGCGACATTGCTGCAAACAAGGCGGCGGTGGATGCAAATGCTAGGAAGACCGTCTCTATATCGAATGCCAGCAGAACGATGGAGATCGTGAAGCCATTGAGGGCGGCATAAACAAAGAATAGCAGGGTAGCCATACCCGCAGAAAGCCTGTTAAAGCCAGCACTGATTCCCAGAACGACCCCAAATTCAACGATGACGGCGATCAGCATTACGATTGGGTTCGCAGCCAAATCCATCAGCGGCGTGCTAACAGTTAAAAAGGCAACAACGGTGGTGAGCAGCATCCCTAAAACCATCCAAATATAGACTTGACGCATGATGGAAGAGATATTCAGGCCACCTTCCATAGGATAATAATTATCTGTGTTCATTTCATTCCTTACTTTTATACGGGCCTCTTCTCAATTTTTGGAGAGGCGAGTGATTACGATTGTCCGGCTCGGCGATTTTTTCAGATTTGCGCAACTTCCCGATCAACGAGACATAGTGGATTGTTTTTGTCTGATTCAAACAGAGATCCAAGAGGATATTTTCTTTGTGAATAGACGTAGAAACGGGCTTGCTGGCTGATTGTTTTGAGGCCAACCTGACATTTCATTTTTCATGGTCTCATATCCAATCTTGAACAAATCACGATGGCTTTTGAAATCCCAGAGCTGGACGGCGGGTGAGCTTTTCAAATTAACGTATTTCACTGAAATGTGGCGAGCCGCGGCAAGTTCCATCTCGAGGCCGAGTTGCCGATGGGTAATCGCATAAGCGAGGTTCGTCAGAAGCGGATCCAGCATTCCCTTCGTATCGAATGTTGCTTCGCGATCATGCAAATCCAGAGCAATAATCTCTGTTGCTCCCAATCTTAAAGCGGGTTCGATCGGTAAATTGCTAAGCGCACCACCATCGATGATATAACGATCGTCTGTTTCGATGGGTGCAAACCAGGGCGGAATGGCCATGGACGCCAACACGCCTTCCAGAACAGATTGCTCCGGATCCCAGCCGTAGATGATGGGTTCTCCTGTAAGCAGGTCTGCTGAGACCAAGGCCAGTCGGACATTCTGGAAGTGTCGGAAGCGGTATTCTGAATTAATGCCTTCAGCAATCAGGAACTCCCTGGCAAAGCGACTACCCCGAAGGTTGGGACGTCTGGATATTGCGTTCAAGACAAATTGGATAAGGCGAGGATCCATCAATCCGGAATCAGCAACTCGTTGATAAGCGTGTTCCAACGCCTCAACCCCCGCCAGATCTACTCCCCAGAGCGCCAACCCGGTCGCATTGATTGCCCCGATGGATGTTCCCACCAAGAGGTCCGGTTTCAGACCGGCTTCGAATAGAGCCCGCAATGCCCCTACTTGCATCGCACCCCGAGCCCCACCGCCTCCCAAGACAAAAGCTAGACATTTTTTCATAAAGCACCTCATTTCTCAAATCAGGTCGCAGACTGTTTCAGATTTACGATTTTGGATCGCTTCTTTCATTCACTATCTCTATTTTTAAACACGACGAGCCAAGCGCTGCTCAAATACTCTTAATTTTCATACCCTTCAAATGGCAGCCCGGCTTCCAGTCCTTGTAAACGTCGTCGGCGGCGCGATTCGAACAGCCGGCAAGCTATCATGCCAAAGATGAATCCGCCGATATGCGCCATGTAAGCTACGCCGCTGTCGTCCCCCTGAACCTGCGCAAGCGCTCCCACTTCGCTGAAGAACTGTGTAAGAAACCAGATTTCCACCATGAGGATGGCGGGTAGGAATGTGACTCGCGCCAACCAACCGAGGAAAACCACGCTGCGGATCTTGTCCCTCGGGTAGGTCACGAGGAACGCGCCCATCACCGCTGCGATCGCACCGCTCGCTCCCAGATTTGGGATAGTTGAGGTGGGGTCAATCCATACTTGAGCAACGGTGGCCGCTATCCCCCCAAAGAGATAAAACACCAGAAATGATATCGGTCCCATCACATCTTCAATTTCCGGGCCGAAGACCCAGAAGAAGAGCATATTCCCAAGAATATGCTCCCAGCCAGCATGCATAAACATGGAAGTGAAGATAGTGATAAATCCATGCGGTGTCATGATATCCGCTGGCACGAGCGACCAATAGTTGATAAATGCATCGCCTCCCATTAGTTCCAAGACAAAAACGAATGCATTCACAGCGATGATGGCCGCGGTCATGATCGGAAAGTTTATTGGACGCCGAGTTGAATCTCCAAGTGGGATCATGGCTATGCTTCCTCAATCTTACTTAAGCGAGCGAAGAAATCGGTACACCAGCTTTTTCGGCTAGTGCTTGCTTGACTACTGTGCCATCGATGGTTTCTGTTTTCAATAATTGTTGTGTCACAGTTTCTAGGGCGGCACGATGATCCCTCAACAGAGTCTGCGCTCGGTCATATTCTTCGGTGATAATCCGCTGGACTTCTTCATCGATAATCTTCAAGGTGTCCGGACTGGCAGATGCGCTCGAGTCTCCAGACAGGAATTGATACTGCTGCGTAGCATAACGCACAGTTCCCAGTTTGTCACTCATACCAAATTCCATCACCATCCGGCGAGCCAGGTCACTCGCTCGTTGAATATCGTCACTCGCGCCGGTACTGATCACTCCAAATTCTACCTGTTCGGCTGCCCTTCCACCCAGCATGACTGCAAGGCGGTCTTCCAGCTCTTCACGGGTCAGCAAATAACGATCCTCAGTGGGCATCTGCATGGTGTAACCCAAAGCGCCACGTCCATGCGGTACGATGCTCACCTTAGCGACCGGGTCGGCATGGGGCACCAGCTCTGCTACCAGCGCATGGCCGCTCTCGTGATAAGCCACGGTTGTGCGCTCTTGATCGTTCATCACGCGCGACTTCTTTTCCAATCCAGCCACGACCCGCTCGATGCCAGCCTCAAAGTCCTGGATCGTCACGGCGCTGGCGTTGCGACGGGCTGCCAGTAACGCAAATTCGTTCACTACATTTTCCAAGTCTGCTCCGCTGAAACCCGGCGTAATCCTGGCAGCCCGGTCCAAATCGAAATCAGGGGAGAGCTTGATGCTCTTTGTGTGAATACGTAAGATTTGCAAACGTCCGGTCAGGTCAGGAGCGGATACAGTAATCTGGCGATCGAACCGTCCGGCGCGCAGCAAAGCCGGGTCGAGTACTTCGGGACGATTGGTAGCAGCCATGATGATGACCGGCTTACCCTGCTCGGTTTTGAATCCGTCGATCTCGCTCAGGAGCTGGTTGAGGGTTTGCTCGCGCTCGTCATTACCACCGAGACGCGCGGCGCCCGCCCTCGACTGCCCAATTGCATCGATTTCATCGATGAAGATGATCGCTGGAGCGGCTTTGCGTGCCTGTTCAAATAGGTCGCGCACGCGCGCTGCACCCACCCCCACGAACATCTCTACGAATTCTGAGCCGCTGGTTTCAAAGAAGGGCACACCTGCTTCGCCCGCGCATGCCTTTGCCAGGAGTGTCTTCCCTGTTCCTGGAGGGCCAACCAACAATACACCTTTGGGAATACGCCCGCCTAAGCGCGCAAATTGCTCGGGCGTCTTGAGAAACTGGATGATCTCCTGAAGCTCAGTAATGGCTTCATCGACGCCACCGACGTCCTTGAAGGTGGTGCCGATCGTTTCCGGCTTGACTTCGGTGGCCTTGCTTTTGCCAACCCCGAAAATCCCTCCAGCCCCCATTCCTCCTTTAGCCATCTGGCGGTAACCTATATACCAGATTCCGCCAATCAGTATCAATGGAAGCCCGTACGCCAGCAGGAAACTCCCCAACGGACTGGGCGGGTCGCTGACGCTATACTCGATACCAGCCTTGTCAAGGGCCGGGATCAATGTCGGGTCACCATTCTGGACCGCGTTGGTTGTAAAGGGGACGACAGGGTTATTCGTATCTTTAGCATCCGGATTCTTCATCGTTCCCACGATCCGGTCCGTATCCAAAGTGACATTCACAATTTCACCAGCCGAGATCTTGGATTTGAACTCGCTGTACGGGATTTGCGTTTCGCGAATAACCAAAGGTCTCAGGATGAACTGCTGAAACAGCCACAAAACGAGCAAGTTCACAAGGAAGTAACTTATCCAAGCACGCGCTTGTTTCTCTCGAAGCTCCTGTTTGTTCTTGTCCTCGTTGTCTTTTTTACCATTATCGGTTGGAATTTTCGATCTGTTCATTTTGTACCTCATGCTTTCTTTTCTTTTTGATAATTTGCTGCCTATCCATGCATACGAAATAATTAATTGGAATTTAATTCGCTCATCGCTTTCTCGTGTTGCTCGCGCTGCCAGCGAACCATCCCTACCGAATATGGATACGGGGGCTGCCAGTCCAAGGGAGCCAGCGGGTAGTCCGATAGTTCAAAGGCTGGAAAGGTGTTGAGAGGCGGCCCATTCCGTTTTAGGAAGATGCTTTCCCTATTCACCACCTCCATTTCCTCAACAGGCACAAGATATTTATGAAACACATATTTGCCGTCACGAGAGTCGTTGGTGCTGACCACTGCATGAGTGACCAAGCGGTTGCGCGGCTGGATCACTACTTGAGTAACAACTGCCTCTTGCCTGTTGTGATCATAGATTCTTGCTTTAATTGGAGGCTGCAAAGCACGACGCTCTGGACAGCAGCTTTCACCAGCCACCTTAGGTAAGGAGACCACACCGCGCACAGATGGTACCTGTCCTGCTACTTCCTCCGCAACAAGCTGCAGTTCACGGGCGGGTACTTCCCTGCCCAGATAAACCCAACCGTATGAGCTACCTACGGGAAGAACGAACGGACGGATACGCTCGTCTCTACTGAGGGCTTGGGCAACCTGCATGGTAAGCTCGTCATCCGCAACCAGTTTGTTTTTTACCGCCGCTACATCTGCCACAGAATCCACGATATTTTCAGTAAGCCTGCGGTTGGAAGTTCGGCTTAGATGCCCTGTTAAGAGAACTATGCCATTTACGACCGAAACCGAGAAGCTGTTTATGTCTACGGAGCGGATTACATCATATTTCCACAACAGGTCCCAAATTTCAATCAGAATGCTGTTATCAGGACGAACGATCAAATCTGGCTTGGATTTTAGAGTAACCATTTTCATCTTGCCTCAAAACTTTGGTTGAGTATCCACGAATGTCATGTAGTTGCATGTCTTTTTGCAACTATCCATAGCATACCCAGCCGGGCACTGATTGTCATGAAACCAAAGTGCTATAAAAGTGCCAATTTCCTTCAGAAGAGTTTAAGTGCTGCTTTAGTAAGTCTATCGTGGCCGGCGTTGTATGAGCGTTGTAGGTAGCTCTTCAACGCTCTGCCGGTCCAGCTTCAAGTAAATTGTGTCTTCATCAACGCGGTCGATCTGCGAGACAGGGATAGTTATTTCCTTTTTCTTTAATATATGCCTTTCAAGCAATACGAGGTGCGTGACTTGCATATTGTTTGAGTTGATCAGCAGTCCATCGACCTGACCCACATAGCCATCCGTTGCTTTCACCAGCGCGCCACGATGCAAGGCTAATTCATCCAATGGGATATTTCGGTGTTTCACTATTGTGAAGGCATTCACCTCATTGGATCTATATCCCACGGCAGGAAGGGCATTAGGCCAGTATAGATAGCCAGGCCTCTTGGTTAGTAAATATTCTTCATACTCAAACGGTTCCATCTTTTCAAAATCAATTCGGTTGCAGTTCAACTTGATCCGGTCGGGAGTGGTCTCCTGTATTTGGTCAACAGCCACAAGAGCTTCGTGAAACGGCGGCTGGTTGTTTTTTACCACCAGGTGTGTGATCTGGCGGTTAATCGGGTTGCCGATCACGTAAGTGGAGCACCCAGCAGTGCCATCCGAACAATCCACTGCAGCTTTCGTTGGAAGATCAATCATTTTTTTCCTTTCAAACCATCAGACTTTCCCTATAAAGGAAGCATCATAAGATCCTGCTAAAAGGCCTCGGCGATCAGGTAGCCAACATATCTGCTCAATAGAATCACGATGACCGCGACCAGTACATGTTTGATGATTTCTGAAATAGAGCTCTCATGATTGCTCTTTGTGATCAAATAGCTGATAAAGATAAGTAATAGCAGCCCCCAAACGATCCCAACGGTAATGGCCTGCGATATGGGAAATAATAGAACTATCGCAACAAAACTCAGACAAATCAGTAGGCGGGAGAGAAAATTCAATATCGTCGCAAGCAAGGACAACCTTTTCTCGCATCCTTCACTTTCCTTATACATATGGATTCCAAGAGAATCAGAGATATTATCCGCCAGGGCAATTGTCAGCAATCCGCCGAGAATCGCTCCTTTGCTCGCTCGGGCTGCTCCCAGTCCGACTATAAGACTGACTTCCGTGATAATGGCTGCCGAGCTGCCGAAAATGTAGTTCGTCAGATTCGCGAATTCTGACCTATCAATGCGTGAATTCGTGATTTGCTTCTCGGACTTTGCTTCGCCTTGTACCTTGGTCGCTGTTGCTATTAATTCTTCGAGGTCGGCACTGCGCTCGCCGAGTTGTGCCTTTTCCATATGGTGGTTGACCCCGCCGGTCATGGCGACAACTTCACCATCGACTCGCAAGGGTTGGACAGTTTGCATTTCATGTTCTGATGAGATGCTGATAAGCGTCTCGGTGCTCTTGACTCTTTTCTTCAGGACTGCGTCATCCATAGTGATTTTCTCAAATGATTTGCTAATCATTAGCTGTCGACTAATCTCATGAAACCCAGAACACAAACAGCGTTGAAGGAAGGGTGAGTGAAATTACCTCTTATCTCTCAATCCGCAATCGAAAGATTATTATCCACCTCGGTAACCCCCGGAGCCGACCAAGCCGCGTTCTCTGCCTCCTCTTTCTCCACCCAGGAGCCGACCGTTCCTTCCAGCGTGACTTTGCCATCTTCGGTTTTTACCCGAATTCCTTTTGCATCAAGGGAGGCTTGGCGTTGGAGAGCTGCTTCGATTTTTCCTTTAACTGCGAAAGGCGTGATATGTGGTTGCACGGCAATATTGTTGGTGACCCCTTTTACGCCGGTCAGCCGTGCAACCGCTTCCTCAGCTGCATTCCTCTGGAAACGCCATTGAACCTTGCCGGTAAGCGTAACCCAGCCATCTTCCACTACTGCCTGCAAATTCTTCGGTAAGACAATATTCCACTCCAACGACTCGGAAACTGCGCGGGTGATATCTCCATCCGAACGGCGGCTGTCGGTAGACAATCTCACTTCAATGACGTTGACAACTGCCTTCACACAAGAAACTCGCAGGGCGGCCTTCTCGGCATCCCTCTTTGCAGGCAAATTATCTACACTTCCAATAAGGGTCACTATTCCACTATGAACGATCACTCCGATTTCCGGTGCGGATATGCTCGGCTCCCAGGAAATCGCATCCAGAACGTCCCTTTGCAGCTCCGTGTCAGTCTTCATACCGTCATTCCTTTCAAGAAATTACCTTGTTGGCAGAGATCATGCCTCGGCTACACTGCTATCGAGTTTGCGTAACAGGCCGCGCAAACGGAAGGTGAAAATCATCTCCAAGATCCCGGCGGCGATGGCGTAGATGCCAATCAACCAGATCAAGCCGATTGCACCCGCGGTTGGAAAAACAAACAGCAGGACACCTAGGAGAACTGAGAGCAGGCCGTTGATGATCATCGCCCATTCCCCTGGGATCACATGGCGGAAGTGAATCGCAGCCACGATCTCAAAAATACCCGTGATGATCGCCCAAGCGGCAATGAAGAACAGCAGGACGATTGCGGTGATATTAAGCCAGAAGAAGGTCAACGCTCCGATGATGATTCCCGCCAACCCCTCGAGCAACAGCGCCCACCACCGTTCAAAGTACTTATGGAAAGTGATGCCGGTGGCAATGGCAAAGATGCCGTCCACTAGGGCAAAAGCCCCGAACAGAATTACCAGGGCAAACTTCATCGGTTCAGGCCAGATCAGCGCCAGGACGCCGAAGACGATGGCTAGCACTCCTCGCACCGCGAACAACCACCAATTACGAAACAGTTGAGTAAACATATTAAACTCCTCTTGATATGATTTTGATGAGACAACCCTAGAGTACCTTCGAAAAGATAAGCTGTCATGAATCCAAAGTGTTATTAAAGTGTTATTTGTTCCTTTTCTCGTGATAAGGCTAAAGTCCAGATCAGTTCGGCTGCTTCGAAGGCAGCCCGCGGGTGTCCCAATCGAAAGGCGTTTTGAGCTTGCTGTTTATAATAGAGCTTATCTTTTTCCAGCCAATGACAGATCGTTTCCAGGACATCGATTGGATCCCGAACAAGCACACCCGCGTTGCCGGAGACCACATGGTCTGCATTACCTGTTTCCTGACCCGGGATGACATCGACCAAGATCAGTGGTAGGCCGCATGCCAGCGCCTCGGAGACAGTTAACCCGCCGGCTTTCCCCAGAATACAGTCCGCGGCCATCATAAATGTTCCCATTTCATCTACAAAATTGTAACAATGAGTATCCGCGTGCCATTCGGTCTCCTGGATGCGCTGGTAGAATTCATCGTCCCCGCCTGCTACCACCACTAATTGCAATGGCAGTCCCGAGTGATTCAGAACCCTCAGCGCGTCATACAAATGCTCGACACGCTTACTTCCAATGGCTAGAACCGTGAATAAATCCGGACGCCATCCCAGGCTCATCCGAAGCGAGCTCCGGTCTTGGTTCCCTTTCGTAAGTTCTGGACGGACAGGAATACCCGTGATCTTAATCTTTTCGGGTGGCAGACCGGCCTCGACCGCCATGTCATGGACAGTTTGGGTAGGCACCAGACACAAGTCTACGACCGGATGGAACCATAACTTGTTTACTGTAGCTAAATCGGTCACAACGGTAAGCAATGGAATGTGGTGTTTTTCGAGGGTGAATAGTGCGGACAGAATTTCTTGGTAGAAGAGATACGTGCATACGATGACGTCAGGCTGCTTGTCGTGAATGATCTCACGCAGGGCATTGAATAGCATCAGCGTCAAACTATCTTTAATGAAGCCTCTGACCACCCAGGTGTCACCGACTTCATATCCCACCTTATACAGGTCGGGTGCCGCTCGAACTATTTTGTCGTAACTGTTCTCTCCCTCGCGCAAGAAAGCCGGAGCGCGTGGATTATCCATCGGGTTAATAATTTCCACACTGCAATCCTTGCCATACGTTTCTTGCAGCGCTTCTGCAATCGCGTTCGCCGCACTGCGATGTCCGTAACCATAATCTGCAATCAAAATGAGGATACTCTTCATATTCTCCTTAAGGTGTTTGTCCGTTGCTTTGCGATACTACCTTCTACAGGATACTCACCAGAGCACCACCCGTCATGAATCTAAAGTGCTATAAAAGTGCTATCTGGATTGGATGAGAGGTTTAATAATTTTGGAGCAATTTGACTTGTAGATGGATCGCCTGCAGCAGCAGTCTATTGATAATCGAGGTTTGTCCCACCAGACCTTTCTGGTTCTTCTAAAATAACACTTTAATAACACTTTCTATACATGACAACCTGACCCGAGGCAGATATATTCAATATGGTGATAAAGAAAGAAGCGGTAACGTACGATTTGAAAGGAAACGAAAATGAACATAAGAAGAATCGCTCTAACTGTTTGTTCGGTCCTGCTGCTTCTCGCTATGGTTGCCGGCAGCCGGGCTTCAGAGGCATATTCGAAAATCTCCATCGGAGCAGGAGATGCAGGAAAGACCGTCAGTCTCCACCAGGGGGACATCCTAGTTGTAACGCTCAATGTGAATACCACCACTGGGTACAACTGGCTGATGCAATCCATGGATCCTGCAATCCTAAAGCGGGTCGGTGAACCCGTCTATACTCCTGAGACCAATCAGGCAGGAGCACAGGGAGAGATCGTCATCACCTTTCAAGCAGTTAAAACTGGTCAAGCCAATTTGATATTGAATTACATGCGTTCGTTTGAAAAGGATACCGAACCGATTAACACCTTCGAGGTAACGGTAGTGGTTAAGTAGAAGTGAATTGGTGGTATAAAAACCGCACAACTGTTTTGCCCCAAAAGCAGGACACAAAACGAAAGCATCCGATGAGATAATCACTCATCAGATGCTTTCGGCATCTCAAGAAAAAAAGTATCGTTCAATTCAAGAAGTGAAAATTATGGAATCAATCCCAATTGTCGGGCTTTCGAAACGGCATGAGTCCGTTTTTTTACTTCCAGTTTGGTGTAAATATTATAAGCGTGGCGCTTGACCGTGTTCAGTGCCAGATATAACTGGGCGGAAATTTCCTGATTGGATTTGCCTTCGGCAATCAAGGCCAGTACCTCCATCTCACGTGCTGAGAGCGAAATGGGTAGACCATCCTCCAGGTGGGCAGTTGTGGGTGCTGCCTTCCTTTCGATTAATTCTTGATCAGTCTCTTGCTCAATTCCTCCGGGACTGATGGCCTCCAGCAAGCTATCGATGAAGGCGAGTGACGGGAGATGGCTGCCAGCTTCTTCTTGCGTGGCGCGGCATTGGCGCAGGAGATCCAACAATCGCCAGCCTTCATCCAAATAAAATCGCCGGAAGCCCTCCGGTTCGCCCAGCTCAAGGGCGCGCAACAGGATTTTTGTCCCCCGTTCATTTCCGAGCGCAAATTGCGCCATCGCCTGCAGAACCAAAATTTGAATTTGCGAGCTCACTCGTTGGAACCGCTCGGCTTCGGGCAGCAGCGTTGCCAATAGGTCCGCAGCTTGCTTTATATCGCGCGACCGGCCTGTTTCTTGACCCCTGACCAGCAGGAACCTGGTCTGGGCGAGCAGCACATATTCAAAGATGTGGTAAGGATAATCCTCTAAAGCGATCGGGGTGTTCAGATCGGGGAAACCGCCTTTTTTCCACCACTGTTCCGCGGTCGCGAGGTCATCACGCTGAACGGCCAATCGAACTGCGAGTCCAGAGGCAAGCGCGTTATCCCACTGGCTGGCGTCCGAACGGAAAGCCATGCGCGCAATTTCATCAACAATGGTCTGCGCACCTGAAAAATCCCCCAGGGCCTGGCGCAGGCGAGCCAGGGAGGTCATTCCACCCAGGCTGCCGAGATACCATATTGGCTGGATGGCTTGGCAACCACGCTCCAGATAGTCGCGTGCTTCCTCGAGTTCGTCGCGTTCGAACAATATCTCGCCCAACACAATGTCGATAAATCCGGCCACAGGGTGAGGCTTTCCGTCTGGTCCGATGGCTAGATATTGCGCTTTTTGGAGTGTCTCCCACGCTTTGCTGAGTTGACCCTGAACCCATTGCACAATTGCGATTTCGCAGGTGGCAATGATCATCACGAGTGGATTATTTGCCTGTCGGGCGACCCGCACCGTCGCGCGCAAAGACTCGGTCGTTTTCTGCGTGTCGCCAGACAAGACAGAGGAAATGCTTTCATCCAGAGAAATAAGGCTGCGAAGATATACGTTCTCTTTTGGAAGATAGCTGGCTGCCTGCCGGGAGAACTTGGCGGCCTGTTCCAAATCGCCGCTCAACATCGCCAGGTGCGATTGACAGAGTGCTAACCCACCACGAACTTCCGCTAAATCATCGACGGTCCCCACCGCTTCAGGGGTTGGCGCTGCAGCTGTTTGTTTTTCAAGCTTTTCGACCGATTGCTGGACGTCATCGAGCCAGTATCGAGCGAGGTCCAGCCGGTAGGTTGCGATCAACGCCCAGGCATAGCCAATACCAAGGAGCGTGCGTTTATGGGTGATTTCCTCCGGCAACTTGCCAATCCACCGAGCGAGCGCAGACATTTCGCCCATATTGATCATGGCTGGGACATTCCGTTCAATCAATTCTGCCGCCCATGCCATATCCCGGGAGGCAAGCGCGTGTCGAAAAGCCTCATCAAGATTGCCGTTTTGTTCGAGCCACATCGCCGCACGCTTATGCAACTCCGGAATCTCGGTCGGACTGATTTCTGCCTGGACCTGTCGTAGAAAATCGGCAAACAACGGGTGATAGCGGAACCACTCGTGATTCTCATCGAGAGCTGTAATGAATAGATTGGCATGCTCCAGACGGTTCAACATGACTATGCCGTATCCAGGCTGGGCGTCGGGGTTGACGACTGCCTCGCACAGGGGACCTGTGAGGGTTTCCAAGATGGAGCTTCTAAAAAGGAATTGGCGGATCTCCCCCGGCTGATGGTCCAAGACCTCTTCGGCCAGAAAATCCGACAGGTAATGCGCCTTGCCTTGCAGATTGGCCAGCAGTGTCGCGGGATCCCCCTGATCCTTTAGAGAGATCGCCGCCATTTGCAGTGAAGTGATCCAGCCATCTGTGCGTTCCTCCAGCGTCTTGACCGTCTCAGGTGGGAGTTCCAGGCCCATCACCTGTTGGAAATACCGAATGACCTCTTCGCTGGAAAAGCGCAGATCATCGGCGCCCAATTCAAGCATCCGTCCCTTGGCGCGCAGAAAAGCCAGATCCAGTTCGGGCTGGCTGCGGCCGGCAATCATCAAATGCAGGTTGGGTGGGGAGTGTTTGAGGAGAAAGTCGATTCCTTTTAGGATCAGCGGATCTTCCAAAACATGGAAATCATCAAGCACCAGGATTAGGTCTTTTGGAAGAGTGGATAATTCGTTGATCAACAAGGTCAGTCCAACTTCCAATCCACCGCCTTTGGAAGATTGGATCAAATCCAAAGCCTCTTCCCCCAATCCGGCCTCCAAGGTTTGCAAGGCGCCAACCAGATAGCGGAAAAAGCGGCTGAGATCATTATCGTCGCTATCTATGGTCAGCCAGGCAACGGGAAGGCTGGTCTCTTTTGTCCATTCAATCAGAAGGTTGGTTTTCCCAAAGCCAGCGGGCGCCGCGAGAAGCGTCAGCGGGCCATTTACCCCCTGATTGATCCGATCCGTCAGCCGAGGCCTGTGAACGAATTCTCCCGGTAACGGAGGAACAGAGATCTTGGTCTTTAACAGAAGCCGTCGTAGTTCGATATCCGGATTGGAAGGCATTCGATCCTTTACCTTCATTGACTCTACAACATTTGACAAAAAATGTTAAGAGTTTAATGTCCCCATTAAATGAACTTCTTGGTTAGTGGAATCTTTAGTATCTAGAATATCATCAGAGCTTATTTTCTTGGAGTGCTCAACAGGGAGATGATAAGCAATAAACCTGCAGCGATAACAGGGATCGGGCTCACCTCGACAAACCACCTGAGCTGGCCGTCAGGGGCTGTGAGGGGAGCCAGCATTGGCAGTCCAATGATGAAGGCAGCAACCAGAACACTGAGCGACAGACGTGTTGCCAGCCGGTCCAGCTTGCTTAGAATACGATCCGTATCCTTGATCTCCATGTGAAACGGCTCGTTTCGTTCCATACGCTCGATCACCCGTTGCCCCACATGCGGCAGACGGTGCATGAAATCCCGCCAGGTGACGCTGTCCATCAAGATCGTCGGGCCCAATCCTGCTTCGGGCAAGATCAATTGCTTCATCAGGCGTTTCACATAAGGTTCGGCTGCAGCGAAGGTATCAAAGTTTGGATCCAACCGCAATCCAAGTCCTTCCAACATGACAATGGTATTTCCCAGGAGCCACCAGGTACCGGGCAATCTCAAGTGGTGATGAAAGGAGATGGCTGTGAATTCATCGATCAACTCTTGGGCGCGAATATCTTTGAGGGGCATGCCATGATATTTATTTAGAAGGCGGTTGAAGTCGTAGACCAGTCCGTTCCGATCTACATCCTCCTCCACGGCTCCCATCCGGATCAACTGATCGACGATTCCCTCGGCATCCATTTCCACGCAGACGATATAAAGCTGGATCAGATTCAGTCGATCCCGGTTGTTCAAGTATCCCACCTTGCCAAAATCCACGACACCAATCATCTCCCCTGGCAGCACCATGTAGTTGCCCACATGGGGGTCGGCATGGAAAAAGCCATCTTCGAGCACTTCTTTGATGATCATGTTGGTACAGTGCAACGCAAGCTGATGACGGTCATAACCTGCTGCATCCAACGCCGGGATGTCGTTGATCTTTAGGCCATGAAGGCGCTCCAGCACTAACACCCGCCTCGTGCTGAATTCCCAGTAGACCTTCGGAATGCAGAGATGGGGTTGCTCGGCAAAGTTCCTGCGAAAGCGGTCCGCGTTGCGTCCTTCAAGTCTATAATCCAATTCGTTTACCAGGGTGAAAGAAAAGTCATCCGCCATGCCGACAAAATCATATATCTTCCCTAGCGATGTGTTTTGTGCACGTGCTGCCAACCTGGACAGGATCTCAATGTCGGTCTCGATCACGGGGATGATATCCGGCCGCTGAACCTTGACAACCACCTCCTGCCCGTCGGGTAAAGTGGCGGCATAGACCTGTGCCAGCGAGGCTGCCGCAATCGGTTGTGGATCGATCGTGGCAAACACCTTTTCCGGCTCCTGCCCCAGCTCAAGAATCAGCACAGAGCGGATTGCATCCCAAGGTTCCGGGGATACTGTGTCCACTAACTTGGTCAGTTCGGTAATGAAGACAGGCGGCAGGAAGTCAGGCCGGGTGGAGAGGAGCTGTCCAAATTTGACAAAAGTTGGTCCCAGCTCCTCCAACGCTAGCCGGAAATGGATTGCCAGGTCTTCGGGCTGGGAGGCAGACTTTCTTTGAGTTGGGAGCCGCAGCGCTTGGCTCCAGGAACGCCGCTTCGGCTCTAACTGGTCAAACAAAAAGCCAAAGCCATGCCGGATAAAGGTATCCGCTATCTCGCGGGAACGCCGCAGATGATCAATGGAAGGTTGGGAATTTAACATCAGCGTCTATTCCATATCAAATACCATATCAAGACAAACAGTCCCGTCCAAAGAAGCACTACAAACCCATGAGTGACCAGACTAATTGATGGTTTCATATCGAACTTGCATTGATTAACTCGAAGGGTTGCGTTGAGGATAGTACGCCTTAGGCCTGATGGTTTTCTTTTGCAGCCAACTGTTGTAAATCCTCTTTTGTAGCCACGCCCAGATCATCCAGGACGGTCTTTACCTCATCATGGATGATTTTGCGGAAGGCCTGGCGTTCTTCCTCGCCACGATGGGTGAGTTGGTCGACCCACTTTTCTCCCTGGTCCTTTTCAAGTCCACCTTGGTTGCTTAGATCATTCACGATCTTTTGCGCTTTTTCGCGAGTCATTGAGAGTAATCCGATACCCGCCAGAAGGCTTTTTTCGAAATTTGTTTTCATTTGAACTCCTTTTTTTTCTTACGATTTAGATGTGCTGTGAGAATAATATCCAGCGCCCAATGACCACAAAGATTGAGAGCGCCAGCAATACAATATTTAGAGGAATAACTTTATATTCCTGCTTCGGCAAATGCTCTGTGAAGATTGCTAGAAGTTGGACAAGCGTAAGTCCAATCCCCGCGAGAACCGTCAACCACGGCAGGATACCAGTTACCAGCGGCAGAATAAGTCCTAGCGCGCCAAGCACTTCAGTTGTCCCAACGAAGCGGATGTATTTATCCGGCCGGCTGTGCGCCCAGGTCATCCGAGGATTCTCACGTACCTTGGTAGGTTGAAAAACCTTCATGCTCCCTACCATCAAATACGTGGCAGCCAGCAGCCCCTGCGCAATCCATAATGCGACATTCATCTTGAGTCTCCTTCAAACATTATGGACAAGCATATCTGTGACAGAGACGGCTGTCATGAAACCAAAGTGCTATTAAAGTGCCAATTCGATCTGGCGGCCTACTCTTTTTTCTTGCCCCGCATACCTACCGGTAACGCCAATCCAACTCGATGGTGAGACATTTCATCATTAGGAGTGATATTTGCAAGAATTAGCGCTGCTGCATCGGCATACGAAACGATCATCTCTGGGATGCGGTAAGAGAAAAAAGGCAATGCCGATGCTTTCGGCAGAAACTTTGGGAACGCAGGCATTTGAACAGGCAGTCGTTCCAGCGAGATCCGCATTTGACTTAAACCCAGAGCCCTCTGATCAACCATCGGCCCCGGACACAGGATTCGCCAATCGAGCGTGGTCTGGTGGATTCTGTCGAAATTAACGCGATGGGGCCAGTACGTTGACCGTACCAGCGGCAGATCAACCCCTCTTAGGCCATGCTCGTTCATATCGAGTAAGGCTGCGCCCGCCATGAACCAGCAGATAGGCCGTTCTTTCTCAGGTATTGATTCCAAACTCGTCACAATGTGAGCGGTGAGGTCCACAAAGTTTTGACCGTTTGACACATAACCGGCTGTGTTGATGACAGCATCAGAATTTCGAAATATGGTTGCTAAAGCAAACGTAGACATTTCTGCTATATCAGCTTCATGTACAACGACCTTCCTTTGAACTTCTGCTGATACACTTGACCGTCTTCGAACCATTATCGCGACTTCATGATCAGCTGAAATTGCCTGTTGCACAATGCGTCTGCCAAGAGAGCCCGTTGCACCAAGAACAAGTATTTTAGACATGGATACCTCACAAATTAATATTGAAATTCACTTCTCGTCGACTGAAGATCGGCTCTTATGCCATGCTTTGGGGGTTTTCAACCAACAAGTCTTCATGGATAAGACTCAAAGACTCAGTTCGATCTGATTATGCAGACCATCTGAAATTTTCTACTGCATGATTTCATGATCAATCTTGGATTACTCTAGATGGGTACCGAAATTTCATGATTACACTTCTGATTCAAGAATAAATTGATGCTAGCGAAACGTCATCAGGGATCTTTGAAAGAGTTTCAATTCACGTTTGATCGCTACATGATTCGCCGGGCCGCGGATCTGATTTGGCAGTTGGGTCATTGCCCAACCTGCAACCAACCGAGAAATCGCTTTGACCTATGCTCACGCAATTCTTACGATTACTGAGCGTCCGTGTCTTTCGGGAATTTGGGGTGTAGAACCGATTCCTTCTCAGGCACGCTTTGGTCACGCCCGGTATAGCGGATGTAATAGGTTGGAATGGAGTTCAAATAATCCAGGATCTTCTTTTTTACATCGTTCAGTTTCAAGGGGTTTATCTTCGGAAGATCCGCCTCGGTGAACTTACCCTTGATACCGGCGTTCTTTTTCATACTCTCAATGAGATAGCGGATATCATATCGCGAGGGGTATACCTCGATAACGTCTTTTTCAAGTTTCGCCAGTGAATAGACCGCCTCCATCGCTGTGCGCACAGACGTTTCGACGGTAAACACGGCATCGTCTTCAACCTCTACAAATTGACCGATAAAGCCCAGATTGGTGCATCCCTCCGGCACCACGCGTGGGCGATCGGTAACTTTGCGCGGCATAAACTCGGCATTGATATACGGCATCATGCAGGTGGAAACGTAGGTGTGCGCCAAAAGATCATCCTTCATTTCAAGCAGCCCAAGATGATATAGGAATTCGGTCATGATTTCATCACCCGTACACTCAAACATTGGTTTCTTGATGTAATCCCCAATGTTTTCCCCGGATAAACCATTGCCCCAAAATACTTCTTCATCGTCCGCTTGGTCAGGGAAAAAAGGTTTATGGTGTAGGATGAATCCAATCTCCCAGGCCGAGTCTTTGATCGAGATTGCTCCGCCGGTGCCTGCCATGCTGCCCGTTAACTCTTCCAGCTTCTTGATGAATTGAGGATAGCCCTTGATCGTGGGGAAGAACGAGATCCATTTCGTTTTATCAATATCGCCGATGAACTTTTCAGGGTGGCCGAATTTTTCATGCTTCTTTGCCAGCTTCTCCCAGAGCGTGAAGACGCCGCGATGTTCGGTGGACCGATCTGCGCGCGCAACGGATGTATTGTTGCCGAAAGTGGAGTTTTGGGTTAACGAACCATTGGTTACAAAAACTAAATCGGCTTCTGCGATGGGTATCGTGATGTCTTTGCCATCCTGGCGCGCACGAATGTCGTGCACCGTGTTGCAAGCAACATCCAGCTCGATATCCGTTACCGCACAGCCGGTAACGATCTTGACTCCTTTTTCCACAAGCCACAACTTGAGCGGCTTGATGATTGCATCATACTCATTGTATTTGGTGTGGACAATGCCTTCCAGATATTCAATGCGAGGAGCCAAATTGAAACGAAGTAAATACCGCCGCATTTCCATCACGCTATGGTGAGGTCTGAAAGCCAACATGGTATGGAAACACAGCCAAAAATTGCTTTCGAATAAAGCGGCGGAATTTTCGCCAAAGTAGTCTTCGATAGTCAAGTCCTCCAGGTTTTTTTCTGGTGTGCCCAACAGGCGCTGTAGATCGTCCTGAACTTTCTGCGACAGTTTCATATCGTGGATGTTGCTGACAATATGACCTTGTCTCACAAGCGCACGGCTCTCCGAATGGATCGGTTCATCCTTGTTGAAATCGACCACATCATCAAGCACCGTCCGACTGGAATTCTCCAAGGAAGGCACTTTGCTGCACAAATACCACAGGCATTCCATATAGGCTTCCAATTCACGCTCGCCTCGGCACAGGTAGCCGGATTTTCCTCTAACTCCATCCATTGCGCCGCCCACGTCAGGATGGCTCTCAAGGATCGTGATATTTTCCCCGGGCATCCCTGCGTCATCCGCGAGAAAAGCCGCCGCCGCGAGACCAGCGATTCCACCGCCCACGATATAGGCCTTCCGGCGCTCAATGCCCTCCGGCTTGGGAGCATGATACATAGTTTTGTAGATGTTCATTTTTCTCCTTTTAATGTTTGTGTGTCAATTTTAGAAAACACGTTTAGCGAAAACACCTGCACTCCCTAGCACTTGAGTTCCCACTAGGGCAAGTGTACGCGTAATTCATGGCAACTTCATGGTTTGTTATTTGGTGCCTTCATGATGAAGTCTGGATTTTGAAATGATGGATTGGGATAGGTATAAAAACCACGTTCACTCTTCACACCCAGCCAACCGCGGTCGACATATGATTTCACAAAGTCAGAATTCTTCTTGAGTTGCGGTATGAAGAAGGCGCGCTTTGCCCAATAATGAGCAATATGCCAGACGGTATCCAGTCCCACCAAATCCATCATTCCAAATGGACCAATCCGCATTTCCGTAATGCCCATCCAAGCGCGATCAATATCTTCCACAGTAGCTACACTGCTTGCCGCCAGCTTCAAAGCCTCCTGATTGACTGCACTGAACATAGTGTTGAAAACATAACTATGGTTTTCTTTTTTAAATATATGGGAATCTGTCCGATATTATGGGCAAAGTTCAGCACGCAGGCGGTAATCTCTGGATCTGTGCCTTTATGTGGCATCACATCCACGATGTTGTGTGTCCAGACAGGTGGATGAAAATGCAGTGCCAGCAAGCGATCTGGACGGCAACTTGCCTTGGCAAATTGCGACGGAATAAGCGTCGATGTGTTAGTAGTAAAAATTGTATGCGGTGGACAGATGGCATGGAACTGAGCAAAGACCTTGCCTTTTAGTTTTGGGTCTTCCGGCACAGACTCACTGATTAGATCAATTCCCTGTCCAGCGCTTTTGGGATCGGCCAAGATTGTGATGCGTTGAAAAGCATCTCTGGTTTGTTTAGGTGAAATGAGCCCTTGCAGCATCAGCTCTGCTGAATAGTCCATTAGATGACGTTGGGCGTTATCAAGCACTTTGGTAACGGAATCATATAACACTACATCATAACCATGCGTGGCACATTGCCAGGCAATTTGCTGTCCCATTGTTCCTGCGCCAACGATCAGTACGCGGTGAATATCATTTTGTTTCATATGTTGTACCTTTTTTTATGAAATAGCCCTTGCAATACTTATGCTTATTTAATTAGTTGAATAGCACCAGAGACCTTTGGAAGATCCTTAATTGACGTTTGACCTCCGCATTATTCGCTGGATCACTGATCTGCTTCGGTAATTCATCAGTTGCCCAACCAACAACCAATCGTAAAATCGCCTTGTTTTTTGAATCGATTTCGATCTCTTCCGCCGCGTTCCAAAGTGTGGCAATCGTGTTGGTAAATGCTTGTTGAGCAACCAACGCTTTTGCTTGATCATTGCTCAAGTGCATCAAGAAAATTGTTAGCAAGGCCATCAACGTTGTTTTTGATTTCGTCAACAGGAATGTTAAACATATACGCCTTTCTCTGAGTGTGTAGCAGCTATTCTAGGAAACAAACCTAAAGCGTTCTGACGTGCGATTTGATTGTGACCAATAAAATCAAGGGGAGGATAATTATTGAGAAATTTGTTTGAAACTTGAAGCACTTTTTCGGGTGCATACGGATAATCACTGCCAAACAAAATATGAGATGTGCCAATCACAGTTCTTAATGTTGACATAGTTGAAGGGAAAGTACTCATCGCTGCATCACAATAGAAACGCCGCATCATTTTCCTGAATGATTGAAATTTCTGGATTGCTTCCGGCAGGGGTAAAGGTGTTTGCGGATCCATATGCTCATGTTGCTGGAGATAACCCACTAATAAACGTTGAGTGATGTAAGGAATAGCCCCTCCCGCATGAGCTAGAATGAAGTGAATATCTGCGTGTCGTGAGAAGCTGCCGCTTACAATTAAATTCGTCACGGCACGAGTAGTATTAATAGGATACTCCACCAGCCAAATTGGAAGATCAAGCCGCATACGTGGATCAACGAGAGGCGCACCAGGATGGATAAAAGTCACCACCTTTCGGCGATTGAGTTCATCCATGATAGGTTCAATAACTGGATCGCCGAGGTAAATTCCTTCGTAATTGGACAACAGCATCACGCCGTCCAAATGCAGTGTATCCAAAGCATATGAAATTTCTTTTAGAGAAGCCTCCACATCATGAAGGGGCAAGGCTGCAAAAGCACCGAACCGTTTTGGATTTTTAGCAATCAAGTCCGCATAAAAATCATTTGAGACACGGGCAATCTGATGAATTTGCGGCAGTGCACTGGAAGGGATTGGAAAATCTGAAGTGGACAAGATTGCCGTTTCAATCAGGTTCCGATCCATAAATGCCAATGTTTCAATTTCATTCCATTGGGGGAGCTGCACACTGCCTACTTCATGGATTCCTAAATCAGTTAGGATCGCATACGCTTCCGACGCAATAGCATGAAAGTGAACATCTATTCGTTTTTTGCTCATATATTCTCTCTTTCCGGTCCATGGTTGACTTTCAATGATGGAGTTCCGTTATTTAACAGTTTGAAAAATGATCAGTTTAGTAGATGACTTCATCTTCTCGAATTTCAGGAATGCTGTTCACCATTTTGAGTAATTGATCGATCATTGCTGGCAACTTTAGCGGATTGATGGGCGGCAAATCTTTGGGAGTCAGTTTTTCCACGCCGAGCATCTTCTTCACACAGGCAACAACAATGCGGATATCATTCTGACCCGTATAGAGCGGCGTCACCGGCTTGTCGAGTTTCAGGAGTCCGTACGCGGCTACCATCGCAGTACGAACTGATGTTTCTACAGTGAACATCACGTCGCCAGGGATTTCCACATACTGACCGATGAATGCCAGATTGGTGCTACCTTCAGGGATAACTGCCGGACGATCACCCGCGGCGCGCGGCATGAACTGGCTGGTGATGTAGGGCATCATGGTCGGGATCAGGTTACAGTGTGGGATAATTTCGTTGATCTTATCCTTCAAGCCCAGATGATAGAGGAGTTCCTTGCAAATTTCTTCGCCCGTGCATTCATTCATCGGCTTTTGGATATAGTCACCTTTGGGCGCGTAGTAGAGGCCATAACCCCAAAGCACCTGCACGTTGTCCGGCTGGTCGGGGAACATAGGTTGCATCGGGCAGTTGATGGACATGAACCAGGCCGAATCGGTCAGGGTGATGACGCCGCCTGTTCCGGGGAGGTTGCCCGTGGTGCGGGTTACGTAGTCGAACAATTCCGGGTAGTCCGTGATGGTCAATGTGTAGCTGATCCAGGACGTTTTGTCGTTGTTGCTGATGAACTTTTCAGGATGCCCGAACTTGGGATTCTTCTTTGCGAGATTTTCCCATAATGTGAAACAGCCGCGATTGAGTTTGTCATCGTTGCGTTTGGGAGCCTCGTGCATTGAACCGGTGGTTGTATTCTGCGTCATGGAACCATTGGTAACGAAAACCAGATCACTATCCTTGACGACTACAGTCTTTGGTTCGCCATTCGTAGTCATTTGGATGGCAGTGACCGTCAGTCTATGCTCTGCGTCCCCAAGAATATTCAGATCATTCACCGCGGTGCTCAGAACGAAGTTGACGCCTTTCTCCTTCAGCCATCGCACGAGTGGAATAATCATGGAGTCATTTTGCTGATACTTGGTGTGCAGAATGCCGCGCAGGTGATCGATGCCGGGGAGGTGCTGTGTGAAACGCATGGTATAGCGCTTCATTTCGATTAAACTGTGCCACGGCTGGAACGCCAACATGCTGCTCCAGTAATACCAAAGGTTGCTTTTGAAGAAGCTTGGCTTGAACCACTGCTCGATACTCACATTATCCAGTTCTTCTTCCGGGACAAGCATAAGGCGTAGCATGTCATCCTGATCTTGCTTGGTCAGTCCCAGTGTGGAATAGTCCCGTTTTTGGAAGCAGTTTTCGGCCAGGCGGTATTGCGAGTCGATGCGCAACTTTTCATTGCATTCACGCGTCTCATCCAGTACAGTGCGGTTCGGATCTTCCAGTGATGGAACCATACTAAAGAGATACCACAGACATTCCATCCAAGGTTCGAGTTCCCGCTCGCCCCGACTTACATAGCCAGTCACCGCATTGCCGGAGGCATCCATTGAACCGCCGTTCCGAGATCTCTGCTCGAAAATCGTGACGTTGGATGGCTTCATGTAACCGTCTTCTATCAAGAATGCCGCCGTAGCCAACCCAGCAATACCGCCACCTACAATGTAGGCTTTCTTCTTTTCAATACCATCCGGTTTTGTCGCATGGACTCTATCGTAGTTTTTCATCATTAATTTCCTTTCAAAAATATTTTCTTAAACAAAATCGCATCAGTGTTTGCTTTTGTCTATAGCCGCAGTATAATAACCTTGAAAAAAGAAATCAATCATCAACTTTTCTCGTTTTGTACAAAATCAGATATAAATAGATTTTTTGTATGACTTTACGAGCGAATTAAGGAATTTATTATGGGAGCGAAGGCTGAATATCGAAGTTCGATCCGCTCAAAGCGCTTAATCCGGCAGACATTTATGGAATTACTGAAAGAAAAGGATCTCGAAAAGATCACGGTAACCGATATCATCAAACGCGCCGACATCAACCGCGGAACGTTTTACGCCCATTATCAGGATGTAAGGGCAGTCATTGAACAAATTGAAAATGAGATCATCGCCAAGATGTTAGAGTTCTTGGGCGAGTTTCGCCACAAAAACTTTTTTCAGAACCCCCTGCCGTTGTTGTTGAAGATGTCACGCTATCTCGAAGAGGACCAGGATTTCTATCGAATCTTGATCAACTCAAAGGGTGCAATACAGTTTTTGGAAAAACTGAAAAGCATTTTTATTGAGCATATGAAAACGGACAGTGATATACCGGAGACGGTAAAAAACTCACCGGACTTCATTATCAGCATGAACTTCTTTGCGGGAGGAGTAATTAACTTGTATCAGGTTTGGTTTCGTGGGGAAACGAACTATTCCTTGAACGAAACTGCTCTTGTAGTCAGTAAAATCATCAAGAATACATCAGGGTCGTTGTTTGGTTTTGAATGATGAACCTATCTAGAGCCTGTATGCAAAATCAGAAAAGAGGAAAATCGAAGCGAGAGTAATCATGGCAGAAAAATTAGCGGCGCGTTTTTCATAACGAGTAGCAATGCGACGGAACTGCTTTAGGCGATTGATAAGACGCTCCACAATATTACGCTTCCGATAAAGTTGCTTGTTGAAAGTGCCTTTGTGATGTTCATTGCTACGATGCGGAATGGTGCAACGAATATTTCTCTGATGTAGATATTTTCGAAAGGCTGAGCTGGTGTAGCCTTTGTCTGCCATGAGACGTTTTGGATATAAACGCATATGGCCGGTTCGTCTACGAACAGCGCCTGTGTTCATCAACTGCTTAGCAATCTGGATGTCGCTTTCCTGACCTGATGTGAGCAAAAAAGTGATCAATCTGCCTATACCTTCGCAGCGAACGTGTATTTTGGTGGTAAATCCGCCTCGGCTACGGCCTAAAGCCTCTCGTTCCGGGCTACTTTTTTTGCTCCCCCCGCATGTTGATGAGCACGTACTGTGGTGGAGTCAATGAAATGAACTTCCCAATCCACATTGCTCTCTATATCCAAGGCGGTCTGCAACTGAGCAAACATCTTGTCCCAGACACCCGACTTGCGCCAACGTTGAAAGCGGCTGTAGATTGTGGTCCACTTCCCATATCGTTCTGGCAGATCTCGCCAGGGTGCGCCAGTTCGCAAAACCCAGAGCATGCCATTCAGAAGTTACCGGTGATCTTGCGCTGGTCGTCCACGTTTTGTCTTTTGTTTAGGAAGCAGACGTTCGATCTGCTCCCATTGTTCATTGGTTAGGTCGCTACGGTTTCCCATGTCGACCAGTTTAACCACTATTCCATATTTTGCATACAGACCCTAGTAGACTGTCAAATCTGAATCTTTGGGTATAAATGCTTTAGCTTGATACGAGCCTCAACAGTGGTAAAACGCCAATCCACCTTAACAACTTTTTCATTACGTTCTTTTGCCCAAGCTTGCGCCTCGGCGTCCAGAGTCTCTTGATCTGGAATGCGGCGATCCAAACATTGACGCACAAGAGCACTCAGTTCGATTTCGGCCATATTCAGCCAGCTACCGTGTTTAGGTGTGTAATGAATTTCGAACCGGCTGCTCAACCGATGCGCTTCTTCGGGTTCGAAGGCTTCATAAAAAGAAGCCAGCTTATGAGTATTGAGATTATCCATCACTAATACAATCACATCGGCATCCGGATAATGAACATCGGACAAAGTTTTCATTACGTGGGCCCAATCTACTGAGGTGCGATGTGGATGAGTTTCAAGAAAGCGTTTGCCCGCCAAGGGTTCAAACAACATGAAGACATTTGCATTGCCCTGCCGCTCATATTCATAATCTTGTTTTTCAAGTTGCCCTGGCTTCCTTGGCAAAGGATCGTATTTCTCCGCCAAGAGTTGTTTGGGCATCTCATCCATGCAGATTTGAGGCCGTTTGGGATCATAGGCACGCTGATAAACATCCAAAACATTTTCCATCTGACACACAAAAGCCGCATTGGCTTTCGGAGGAATACACCACTCCTCTTTCAACCACGGCTTAAGTTCGTTTTTTTGAGCGCCGTGCGAATGGTTTCGTGAGACACCTCATCCACATAGTGGCGCTTGATCATCTCAAATTGCAATAACCGCAACGTCCAGTGCTCTCGTCCTGCTGGAGGTGCACTACAGGCGATGGCAATCAAATGAGCTTCTGCTTCACCATCCAAGCTGTGTTTATACTCTCGGTTGGGCTTCTTGCGTTCAACGGCTCTCAACCTTTGACTTTGGAATGAACGACACACGTTCGTAACCGTATTCACCGTCACATCCAGGCTTCGGCTGATTTCAATTTTGGTCAGACCCGCATCCACTTTCAGCAGAATTCTTGCTCGCATTAGTTTCCGGGCTGGCGCTACTCCTGACGAGATCAGTTTCATAAGTTGTTCGCGTTCTCCTTTTGTGAGTTGTACTTTGTATCGTTTCATCTTTCACCTCTGATGACCCTACTTTATCACCAGTGGCCTAATCTCACAAATTCAACTTTGACAAACTACTAGCAATATACTCATCAATTGACGTAATTTTAGTGGGTTCCATGAATTCGGCTAATTCAAAAAAACTGAGGGAAGGCATGGATCAACAACGCAATGGAATGTCGATTCGGCTGCTCTTATTTTGTGCTCAGCGACTTTCGCCTTTATTTTTGTTGCGGATTGCCAATTCCAAAAATTCTTCAACAACATGCGGATCGAATAGTTTGCCTGATTGGTCTCGTATGTAGTTTATGGCTTGCTCTTCTGTCCAGGCTTGATGATAGGGACGATCTGAAATAAGGGCGTCCCAAACATCCACCACTGCAAAAATCCGTGCAGCGAAAGGTATCTGCTCCCCTGATAGGCCCTCAGGATATCCTGAACCATCCCAGCGTTCATGATGGCTGTAAGGAATGTCCAGCGATAATTGGAGAAATGGAATATCTTCAAGCATTTTCTTGGCAAATATCGGATGTTTTTTTACAAGTACCCAATCATCACTCGATAGATCTTCACGTTTGAGTAAGATTGTATCAGGTATAGCCATTTTGCCAATATCATGAAGTAACACTCCCTGACGGATGTACTCTAATTGCTGGCCGCGAATTCCAAATCGTTTGGCTAATTCTATGGTCATCTCAACCACGCGCTGACTATGCCCTTGTGTTTCGCGATCGTGATATTCCAGAGCTTGTCCCCAACCTGACAAAGTCTGACTATAAGTATCCCGTAGGTATATCGTTGTTTTTTCAAGGTTATCTACAACAACCCAGAGAAGGAACCCCATGGCAGGTAACAGAACTAATATGACCTTTAGTTGGATTTCATCTGTGTAGGTAGCTGGTGTTGCAAAGCCCTCCCGCTCAAAATAATAAATCATAAGAACAGAGCCTATTGATAACAAAGTGGTATACAAAACAACTTTTTTGTTGAATAGATAAGATGTGAATACGATAATTACTGGATATGCAAGCATTCCAGCATCCTTCAGACCCACGCCAGTGATCAAGCTGTAAGTTGTTAATGCAAACAGCAGGCTCGATATGAAGATCGCGACTGGTATATAGTAACCTTTTTTGTTAGCTGGAATACAGAAGAGGCTAATACCACTCGCGACAAAAAGGAATATATGTAGATACATCCCTCCTGGCAAGTTCTCTATGCCAAGAAGAATGCAGGTGCCGGTCGCGACCAATAGTGCAATGTGTAAGAATCTTGTCTTCTGGCTTTGTTCGGTGCTTTCATATTTAGGCAGATTGAAGAAATCGATCACTTTGGTTAACATTCTTGCACCTGATGCGAATTAATAGGTGAAAGGCTGGTTACTCACATTATATCGAATGATCCTTTCTGGTGTTCCACAAAGGCTGATTATGCAGTGAAAACTCTGTATAATTACTTATATATAGATTATATATTCACTTTTTAAATCGAGGCAGGAAATGAAGCTAAAAACTGTAGGATAATCTGAGTTTTTGCTACAGACGTATAAAAAAAGCACGAAAAACATTTTATTTTTAATTTGCAGGAACAACCTGGTCTTTTCCCCGTTGTTTGGCGCACTTATTTGCAGACTCCGCTTTCTCGATGAGCGAATTGATATCCTCTCCGTTGGCTGGGTAACTGGCAATACCGATCGAAATCGTTACATGCACTGTCCATAACCGCGATGCGTTCTTAACTGCTAGTCGAAAGCGTTCGCCGACAATAATTGCCCTTTGGTTGGATGTGTCTGGCAAGGTGACGATGAATTCATCTCCAGTGCGCCAGCGGGCAACATAGTCGCCGGGGCGCAGGTTCTGCTGAAAAACAGTGCCCATCGCGCGGATTATTTCATCGCCAGCAGCGTAACTGATCAGGTTAGCCGCCCGAAGGTTATCTCCATCAATCAGTAAAATGGAGAATGGCTGGCCTTTTGTTCTGGCATTTTGCAGGACCTCTTCAAGGTTGATCAATGCCGCCCTCATGTTGGGCAAATTCGATACTGTGTCCGTATAAGCGACCTGTTGTGCCATATCTAAATTATGACCCATTTCAACCATGTTAAATATATATTCTTGAGCGATCCTACGAACGGCAAAGGAAATATCCAGGTGACTGTCTGGTTTCTGCATATTTGAGTCCCATTCGAGGCTTAGTAAATCGCTTAATTGAAAGGTCATATGGTGTAAACTACTGTTCTGGACCCTTGCTAATGCTTCGATTACCTGGATCAACAGGTTGTCCAGGCGGGTAGAGGGCTGATCATTCAGAATAAGCGCGCTGGTTGCCGGCGCTCCTGGAAAATCTAATAATTTCGCTTCTAAATTCATACGCTCGTGAATGCGTTCTAAAAGCAGGACATGCTCTTGCTCAGTATCCATTTTTAGAAAGACAGCAAACTCGATCACTCCGATACGGTAAACAGGCTGATTTGTTTCTTCCTGAAGTAATATTCCCATCCAGCGAATTGCAGAATTCACGTGAGCGGGTCCCTTTGTTTCGCTCAGAAATTCCATATCCTTCATCACAACAATTAAAAAGGCTGAATATTGAATTGAGTTAATGAGGAAATCCGGTGAGATTTTCAGACCTGAAAGTGGATCATCCGGTGAACTTTCTACTGAAGGTTCCATGCAAGCTTCAAAAAAACCAAGTATGTTTTTGCATCCCGTTAAAGAGTCAATCCGCATCAGATCTGAAGATATTGAGAACATATTATCGTTCCTCTTTACCTAGCTTTTGGGTTTGTGAAAACGGCATCGCATAATCATAACACGATGGTCTTTTTACCGTAGTATTGCACCTCGCAACTCCCCGTTAAATTCCTCAGCAAGCAGGTGAGTTCTTCCATCAGGTCAGCTTCCGAGACTTTCTTTTGTGTAACCCATCATCTAACAATGTACAGTGCCGCTCCAGTAAAGTACTGAGCCATGATTTGCGGCGATAACCGTATTACCATGTCTCCCATGAACATGGGGTACACCAGGCCGGAAGGCTACGCCAGTGAGCAAACCAACGCCTGGTATGCAATGCATGCCAGAGGCGGCTTTGGCATGCATTGTCATCAAGTGTGTGGTTGCCAATCCGTACCCGTGGCGCGGCAGTGATTCACTGAACCCGCTGCTGTTTGGACAGCCAAAAGAAATATCGCCAGTTAATCTAACAGGCAAACGTTATCCATTCTTACGAGGAAACCAAAGTTTTTATGCAGCTTTCCCCAAGCTGGGGGCGGCAGGGAACGATATCTGTTAATGATCGCTCACACCTAAAATCTTTTCCCGGCTGAATGATCCGGCTTTTGACACCATATTAACCATTTCATCAATGGAATATTTCATTCCATTGTCGATCCACCATTCAATCGTCGCCAGCATAGAACCAGCGTAATATGTACTCAGAAATTCCAGGGAAACAACAGGTTGGGTGCCAAGCGATTGGATATCTGCGTTCATTGTTTCGATCAGCAGATCAACAACGATTTTTTGCAGTCGCTGGAAAAATTTCAGGCCCGCTGGGTCGTTCATCATAACTTTGACAAAACGAGCATTCTCTGCCGCAAATTCAAAAGCAATCCTGGGTGGCCGTGGATCATTTGTACTCCACCTAGTATGAGGGAGAGATTTTATTTTTTCAGCCAGACCATGAAGGACCACATCCATACACTCATAAAGCAATTCATCCTTCTCCTTGTAATGTAGATAAAACGTGGTTTTTCCTAAATTCGCCCTATCTGTCAAATTCTGAATCGAAATCGAAGAGTACCCCTTTTCTTGAACAAGCTCCATTAAGGCACTCCTCAGGAACTGCCGTGTTCGCTGAACGCGGCGATCTTGGGTATTGAGATTAGAAGGCATCGAAACTCCTGTACATAATGTTCAATAGTGAACTGTAATTATAAATTGGTTATTGACAGCAAACAAGACCGTGGTTATTATTTCTGTCCTATAAGACCATTATATTACTATTATACCATAAATAAACAAATATATCATTATTGAATTTATTGGATATTATTTTTAGATTTTTGCAACGCCAATTGCCTTACAGGAGATATATGTTTCAAAGAATACTTGCGATTATTAAGAAGGAAACATTGCAAATGTTGCGGGATCGGGTCACCCTGAGTATTGCCCTCCTGATGCCGATCATTCAGATTATTCTATTTGGTTTTGCCATCAGCATGAATGTGATGCATATTCCAACAGTAGTTGCCGACCAGAGAAAAGATTCCACCAGCCGAGATTATCTCGACGGACTGGTCAATTCGCAATATTTTAAAATTGTTGGATATCTTCCCGATCAAACAGCGGTCCGAAAAGCTATTGACGACAATCAGGCTCAGGTCGGAATCGTGATTCCGCCCGACTTCAGCACGAAGATTGCCAACAGTGAAGCACAGGCTTTGATACTGGTGGATGGGGCGGATCCTTTTGTGTCGCTAGCCGCATATAACAATGCGAACATTGTTGCCCAAGAGTACGCGATCCAACTGGTGACAGATAACATACAAAAGATGGGTAGTACTGTCACAGCCATCAATCCCTTAACGACCCACATCCGGATTCTCTACAATCCTGACTTGAAGGATTTGTGGTTTGTCATTCCAGGTCTCATCGCCATGATTTTACAGGTGCAATCAATCATGTTGATGGTGTCCGCCATCGTGCGTGAACGTGAAATGGGTACTATCGAGCAGATTCTGGTCACCCCGATCCACCCCATTGAACTTTTAATCGGAAAAACTATCCCCAACGTAGTTCTGCTCGGATTCAATTTGGCCATGATCTTGTTTATCGGCACCCTCGGATTCGGAGTCCCATTCCAAGGCAGTCCGCTGCTGTTTATTGGGTTGGTCCTGATTTATGTGTTTGCCTGTCTTGGTCTAGGCCTGCTCATTTCAACCGTTTCCGAAAACCAGACACAGGCGTTTCAGTTGAATATGATGATCATGCTGGTAGGACTGGTCGTCAGCGGTTTCATCTTCCCGCGAAATGCGCTTCCGCCGTTCATCAATCTCCTGGGATACCTGTTTCCATTGACGTACTTTATTCCAATTGCTAGAGGAGTGATTTCCAAAGGAATCGGCATGGAGTTTCTCTGGCCAATGGTCATCGTACTGGTCTTTTACGCACTTCTCATCCAGCTGATCTCTTCCAAAACCTTTAGGCAAAAATTAGATTAAGGCAGAACCCTATGAATAAATCATTACAACGAATCCGGGCCGTCATGCGCAAAGAAATCATTCATTTGTTCCGGGACTGGCACACCTTGTTCATGATGCTGGCCATCCCCGTAATCGAATTATTTCTATTGGCATATTCTTCCACATTCACGATTAAGCATCTCCCCATGGCGGTATATGACCAGAGTCATGATGAACAGAGCCGGTTATTTGTGCACAGCCTGACCAATTCCGAATATTTTGACGTAGTGATGACTACCAACAGCGAAGCAGAAACCATATCGGCTATTGATGCAGGCAACGTCAAGGCTGGGCTGATCATTCCACCCGATTTTGCTGCACACATCGTGCGCGGAGATGCGAATACCCTTCTGCTGCTGGATGGTTCCGATTCGTTCAGTTTGCAGTCAGCCTACGGCGCAGCAAATGCAATTACACAAAACTATTCTCTGGGCTTGACTCTGAAAACGATTCAAAAAAGCAGCTTGGCAGGGAATGAGATTCAGCTACCCATCAACACGTCAGTCCAAACCCTGTATAACCCGGCAAGAGATGATCTGATCTTTATTGTCCCTGCGGTAGCTGTGGTCATTCTGCAAATGTTTGCCATCATTGGAATTGCCATGACCATCGTCCGTGAGCGCGAATGGGGCGTTGCTGAACAGCTTCTTTCGACTCCGACTCGCCCAATGGAAAATATTCTAGGAAAGATCGTTCCATATCTTGGGTTGGCTTTTTTTGAAATGGCCGTTATCCATTTACTCGGAGCTTTTTGGTTCCATGTTCCGTTCAGAGGTAGCATTCCTTTATATCTAGCGCTCGTATTGCTGTTCCTGACCAGCAGCCTGAGCTTGGGATTGTTCATATCCACAATTGCAACCACTCAGAAACAGGTTCAATTAATTGCTGGCCTGATCCTGGTCCTTACATTCTTGCTGACCGGTCTGGTATTTTCTCGTATCCCGATGCCCCTCTGGACTCAAATTGTTGGCGATCTATTACCCGCGACCCACTTTATTCCGATTTCCCGAGGAATCATTGTGAAAGGCGTTGGTATTAGTACCTTCTGGGGAAACATCGGAGCGCTGTGCCTGTTCATCCTGATTTTATTCCTGTCCATGCCAGTCCTTACGAAGAAACGAATGGATTGATAAGGATTGGTCGTCCACGAGGTTTGTTTATGGAAGAAAAAGTTATCGTTGCAAAAGAACTGGTTAAAGAGTTTTATACAAAAGGCAGCCGGGCCGCGGTAGATGGGATATCCCTGGAGATCCACCGCGGAGAAGTATACGGAGTCATCGGTCCGGATGGAGCCGGGAAAACAACTCTCACTCGCCTGATCATAGGTCTTCTCAGCCGGACCCGGGGTGAAAGCTCTGTCCTTGGTTTTGACTCGATGCACTACCCCTACGAAATTCGGGAGCGGGTAGGATATGTAGCTCAGCAGTTCACCCTACCGCCTGAGCTGACCGTGATGGAAAACATGCTTTTCTTTGCCGACATACATGGCGTTCCATATGAAGCACAAAAGCAGCGCGTTGATGAATTGCTCGAATTCACTGGCCTGGCGAATTTTACCGACCGGATAACCAGTCGACTTTCAGGTGGTATGAAAAAAAAGCTGGCGCTTTCGTGCAGCCTGATCCATGATCCATCTGTGCTTTTCCTGGATGAACCCACCTTGGGAGTAGATCCGGTGAGCCGTCGGGAGTTCTGGGCATTATTGAGCACTCTACGGGCGGAGCGCAGCATGACCATCTTTGTCTGCACGCCTTACATGGATGAAGCCGAACGGTGCAACCAGATTGGACTGATCTATCAAGGCAGAATGATTGCCAGCGGCACACCAAACGAAATCAAGAATTTGGTGCCGGGGCAGTTACTGGAATTTACGCCGGATCCTGAAAGGTTCGACGAAACGTCGGACTTGGTCCAGCATTTGAGCGGCGTGAGTGAGGTTCAAACCTATGGCGTCATGTTACATGTCTTTGTTGATGATGCGCAGAAACGTCAGGGAGAGATCGGAACATCGTTGACCAGCAGGGGCTTATCCTGTGGCGGCATGCGACAGATTGAGCCGCGCATGGAGGAAGCCTTTATCAGTCTAATCAACCGACAGCAAGCCATTACTTCAAAAGTTGGAAAAAACTTATGAACGAGCAGCCAATAATTGTTGAGAATGTTACCAAACAGTTTGGAAAATTCACCGCAGTGGATCATGTCAGCTTTTCAGTACAGGCAGGACAGGTATTTGGATGGCTGGGACCGAATGGGGCTGGAAAGACAACCATGATGCGTATGTTACTCGGGTTGATGACGCCAACAGAAGGTCACATGCGGGTGTTAAACCTTGATCCGACAAAAGAAAGCAAAAAACTATATCGATCTGTTGGCTATATGTCACAGCAATTTACGCTATACAACGATCTGACTGCAGCAGAAAATATCGACTTCTACGGCGCGGTGTATGGACTCTCTGAAACGGAGCGTAAACAGCGCGAAGAAGAAATTATTCAAATGGCTGGGTTGGAGGCTAACCGCAACCAGCTAACTTCCAGCCTTTCTGGAGGTTGGCGACAGCGATTGGCGTTAGGCTGCGCCATTATTCACCATCCCACATTGATCTTCCTGGATGAGCCCACTGCTGGAGTTGACCCGGTCAGTCGCCGTGCATTCTGGCGTTTGATCTATTCCTTGTCCAAAGAGGGCACTACAGTGATGGTTACAACACATTATATGGATGAAGCAGAGTTGTGTCTGCAAGTGGGATTGATGAACCAGGGCCGCTTGGTTGCGCTCGACACTCCTGCACATTTGAAGCGGACGAAAATGCGCGGAAAAGTTTTGGAAATCAATGCCTCCGACCCGGAAAAAGCACTCCTGGCATTGAAAATTGCTCAACAAAACCACACGTTTTCCATCGATGAGGTTGCCTTGTATGGCGCTCAAATTCATGCTGTCATTACTGAGATAGGCACCACAAAGGAAAATATCCAGGATTATCTAAGTCACGAATCTATTCAGATCCACAATCTGGACTGGATTGCCCCGACATTGGAAGACGTATTTATTTCGTCGGTCAAAACGCCTCTAGAGGCGAATTAGTCATATTTGAATATCATAAGGAGTAAAAGAAAATGGAAAATAGAAGACCATCAGCGGTGATTATCATAGTGGTGTTGGTGATCGCGGCGATTGGATATTTTGTGTATCAGAATTGGAGCCAGAGCAATGCGGCTTCGCAGTTGACGGCATCGGGGACGATTGAAGCAACCGATGTACACGTAGCGCCGGAAGAGGCGGGGAAAGTGAAGGATGTGCTGGTGGATAAAGGAGATACGGTTAAGGCTGGTGATCCATTGCTGCATCTGGATGATGCCTTGCTGCAGGCGCAGAAAGAGCAGGCGGTGGCAGCACTGACCGTAGCCAAGGCTGCGGCGTCGACAGCGGATGCGTCATTGGCTTCTGCACAGAGCCAGTACAATCTGACGTTGCAAGCCTCACTGAAGACCAGTGATACCTTGACGAACCAGTGGGTGACGAATCGGCCATCGGACTTCAATGTGCCGCTATGGTATTACAGTCAGCCGGAACAGATCGCTTCCGCACAGGCTGAAGTGAATAATGCACAGAAGGCCCTCACCGACGCACAGAATAATCTCACCGCCGTCGAATCTTCCGCCGCAGGCAGTGATTTCGAGACAATCGAAACCAATCTTGCCAATGCGGAAGCCAGCTATAACGTAGCCAACGATTTGAATAATCGCGTTCAGAACTACCAGGACGTCGATCAACTTGGACGATATCCATTGTACATGTTGATGAAACAGGAAAACGCGCCTATCGCCAAACAAAACTCTCCTGATTTTCTGATCAACGCCAACAACATTAATCAGAACATCAAGGATTATGCCAAGCGGCTTTTCGATGACACCAAGTCGGATTTGCGGGATGCACAGAATGCCTACAATGATGCGTTAACATCGGATGGCGCCAAGGATGTGTTGAAAGCGCGTGCCAAAGTGACACTGGAGCAGGAGCGTTACAACACGGCGTTGGACTATGTGACGAATATCCAGAATGGCGGCATGTCACCAGAAGTAATCAATGCGCAGCATGCGCTCAACCAGGCCAAAGCGGCGGACGATCAAGCTATTGAATTTTGAAAAACGTAAGTCGCGATCATATGATCCACTTTACGGCGGAATGGTGCAAACAGGCCAGTAAACGCTTCTTTGAATTGCGGGTCCGGGCAATCCCGCCCAAAACGTTAGCCTGGAGTTCAGCGGTGTTATGAGGAGCCGTTCCCGCGGTGTATTCGCTGAGCTGGGTCCACACGAACTCTACCGGATTCAGTTCCGGAGCCGCGACGGGAAAGTAAAACACATGCAGACGTTTTTGTTTCGCCATAAATTCTTGAACCATCTTGCGTTTATGAATCGGATGACGGTCCAAGATCAGAACCAGCGGTCCCGGTGCGAGCCGAAGGATTTGACACAGAAAGGTGATCACTTCGTTTCCGGTGAGAGAATGCCAGTACGATTGAATACTCAACTTGATTTTTCTGCCCTTCGGCGAAATCAGCAAGGCACCCAACAGATTGAGACGTTCGTGGTGGGCGATACTGGTCCGTCGTTTGGGAGTTTGCCCTCGCCGCGACCAGGTCCGCTTCAGCGGCGCGACCATGGAAAAGCCGCTTTCATCTTCCAGAACGAGGGTCGCGCCCAGTTGCCGACACTTTTTTTATCCTGGGCAGCTCTTCCACCTTCCAGCGTTCCACCTCCGCATCGTCGCGTTGCAGAGGCACCCGTTGCGGACGCTGGTTGCTCCATCCCATCCGCTGCATCACGTGCCAAACGGCGCTCGGTGTATAACGGACTTCAAACAACTCCCAGATCACGCGTGCGATCCGGTCCAGCGTCCAGTAATCTTCGGCATATCCGAAGGCGTAGGCCCCTCGATCCAAAGCCTTTTCCAGCCGTTTCACCTGATTCGGCGATAATTTCCTCGGCCTGCCCGGCGGTCGAGCCGCCTTCTTCCTGGGGTGCTTCACTTCATACTTCCACCGTTGAAAGGCCCGCACGGTTACGTTCAACAACTCCGCAACTTCCCGGGTCTTCGTACCCTGTTCGAGTAAGGCCAGCCCGCGTTGCCGGATCACGGCCAGTTGTGCATCTGTTCCTTTTCGTCTCATGCCCCTATTATTACAGCGCAAGGTTGCGAGCGAAAAAACAGGATAATTTGAAAAAAAGCATGGTATCTTTCTCCAATCACTGCCGAGTGAAAAGGAGAGGAAGAACACCATGCCGAGAGAAATTGTAACCGAAACCAGACGAGATAAGTGGTCGGGTCGATCCGAAAAGTTTGGTGGTAAAGCCCAGACGCAAGCTAATCGAATTCAACTTGGAACCTGTCCGGCGCCCGAATGTAACCTGTCTACGAAAGATGTGAGACTGTTTTTGAATGAAACGAAAAAATATATGAAGCTGTTCAAAAGTGCGTTTGTGCGAGTGGAGCAAATGACGCGCAGCCAAGCCTATGTGCAAGGCTTGCTGGGTAATGCCCTGCGCAAGAATGTGGAACAGATTGCACTGGGACAGAAAGAGAAAGTACGAAGCCTCCAATATTTTGTGGGACAGAGTGCGTGGGAAACAGAACCTGTGATTGCGATCCATCAAGGATTGATGGGCGAGACCTTGGGCGAAGAAGACGGGGTGATGTTGATCGATGAATTGAGCGTAGTCAAGCAAGGTTCTGAGTTGGTGGGAGTAGCTGCACAATACTGCGGATCGGTAGGCAAGATCGCGAACGGGCAGGTAGGGGTGTATTTGGGATATGCCAGTCGCAAAGGCTATAGTTTGATCGAGGGACAATTGTTCATGCCGGATGAATGGTTCAATGAAGAACATGCCGAGCGCAGGCAAGCATCGGGTGTGCCGAAAGATCTGGTTTTCAAAACGAAGCCGGAAATCGGGCTGGAATTGCTGAAAAATGCGATCGAACGCGGAAATTTGGCGTTTTCCTGGGTGGCGGCAGATGCTCTGTATGGAGACTCTCCCGCTTTTCGGGATGGCGTAGCCGCCTTGGAGAAATCGTATTTCACGGCTATCAAGGACAACACCTTGATCTGGCCCACTCCGCCTAAAGTTCATGTGCCAGCATGGAGCGGTCACGGGCGTCATCCTAGCCGCTTGCGTCTGAGCGATCCGAGGAAACATCCGTTGCAAGTCAAACAATTGGTAAAGAAGATTCAAAAGCAAGATTGGGTTCAAGCTGTGATCAAAGAAGGCAGCAAAGGTCCCATCGTTTGTGATTTTGCATTTCTGCGCGTGACCGAATTGCGCGGGGGTCTGCCTGCCGGTGAACTCTGGTTGATTATTCGTCGCAATCCGGATGACCCGACTGAGATCAAATACTTTTTCAGCAATGCGCCTCTCAATACTCCGCTGAACGAATTCGTGCGGATCAGCGGCATGCGTTGGCCCATCGAAACGATCTTTGAAGAAGCCAAAGGTGAAGTTGGTTTGGATCATTACGAGATGCGGAGTTGGATTGGTTGGCATCATCATATGTTGCTGGTTTCTCTAGCTCATCATTTCCTGGTACGTTTGAGAATTCGTTTTCAGAATCAAGCTCCTGCGCTTACTATTTACCAAGTTCGCATGTTGCTTTGCAGCGTTTTGCCTTCATTTATTTCTGACATTCAATCTGCTTTAGATCGTGTTCGTTATTATCAACAACGTAACTTCGTCGCGTATCGTTCACACCGCAAGAAAAAACTCGCTCAATTTCAGCTTTTCACTCGCAACCTTGCGCTGTAATACTATTATGACACAATCTATGACTATCGTTATTCAAAAATCAATAATAATGCAGTTCAGCAGGCACAGGCCAGTGTGGATTTGATCGACACCCAACTCTCCAAGCTGACAGTGTATGCGCCGCTGGATGGCGTCATCCTGACACGCAATGTGGAACCGGGCGAATTTGTCCAGCCGGGAGCGGACGCACTGACGATGGCGGATATCAGCCATCTGACGATCACGGTCTATGTGCCGGAGGACCTGTATGGGAAGATCAGCCTGGGAATGCCTGCGACCATGAAAGCGGACTCATTCCCCGGTGCAACCTTCAATGCACAGGTGAGTTACATCTCGGATCAGGCGGAGTACACGCCGCGCAATGTGCAGACGGTGGAGGGACGTTCTTCCACGGTGTATGCCATCAAGCTCACCGTGAGTAATCCCCAGGGTCAACTCAAACCCGGCATGCCTGCCGATGTTACTTTCCGGTAAAATCTATACTACTACATCGTGATTTATGGTGTTTGAAATTCTAGTATGATACTAGAATTTCAAACAAGATGATATTCGGAAAGGCAAATGAACTCTGGTACCTGTGCTGGCTGGTATACCGATACCTAAAGGGGATATTTTTATTAAACAACATTTATCGCGCTTTCTACTGAGTTGACTTTTACAATTCTTAGAGTTGACTTTTTGCCACTCGACTTATTGCGGAATCCCTATTTGGAGTCAATACGCAACTTTTCATTGCATTCACGCGTCTCATCCAGTACAGTGCGGTTCGGATCTTCCAGTGATGGAAGCATACTAAAGAGATACCATAGACATTCCACACAAGGTTCGAGTTCCCGCTCGCCTCGACTCACATAACCGGTCACGGCGTCACCAGATGCATCCATCGAGCCACCGTTTTGATGTCGTTGCTCGAAAATCGTCACGTTGGAGGGTGTCATGTAACCGTCTTCTATCAAGAATGCCGCTGTAGCCATTTAGGTGAACCTTGCAAGGAGAGAAACTAGAAAGTGATTATCCACTTTCATCAAGTAATAGCCCAAGAACCGCAGCTACTTACTGTAGCTGACCTTAATGGATGTACTTGTTATGAAGGGGGTAGTCACCTTCATTTAAGGCGATCATCCCTTGATTGTCAGCTCTCATCATCAGCTTTTCTGGATGAGTCTTGTGATATGCGGCTCTTTCTAATTATACTGAGGTGCGCAATTCACAAGATTTTCTGACCTTTACGGTTCGGCTGGTCATCGGGCAATTCGTAGAATAACCGATTCTAACCTGAAATCGCAGTATTGAGCGATGGGCTATAATCCAACCAGCATATCACTCATTTCCTTTCGGAGACCGCCAAATGCCCCTCGATCTATCTGTTATTCGAAGTCAGTTCCCATCGCTCAATCGCCCCACTATTTTCTTCGACAATCCCGGCGGAACCCAAATTGCGAAGCAATCCCTGGATCGCATCAATAAATATTTGCTTGAGGAACTTTCTCCAGTCACGTAATTCAAGAGGGATCGTTTTGCGGTTTACCGATCCATGAAATCCTTCAAGTATAGAAGACTCAATAAAAACAAAGACATCCTCGCCATTGACGAGGATATTTTCTATCTCAACACGTTCTCGATGTACTCACCGTAAACATAAAATGAAAAACCAGAGAATTCCAAAATCGGGATAATTTGACAGGAATTGTTGTATAATCCCGGAATCTTTAATTTACGGAGGAGCTATGAAAGTCAATTTTGCAATGTGGCAAAAGGCTTTGAACATTATCCCTGAAGTTTCAAAAGAGGAATGGGATCAGCTCGATTTGGTTTCGCGCTGGCTGATTTCCACGCGCGCCGCGGTTCTGATCATGACTTTTCTTTCAGCGGCGCTGGCGGGAATCTTTGCCTTTCGAGATCATGCATTCCACTTCCTGCCTTGGCTCGCTCTAACGTTTGGTTTGATCATGGCACATGCCAGCAATAACATCTTCAATGATTACACGGATTTCGTGCGCGGCGTGGATAAGGATAATTACTTCCGCACCATTTATGGTGCCCAGCCAATTGCCAGCGGTTTGGTAACGAAACGCCAGCATCTCACCTATTTCGCGGTAACGGCCCTTCTCGCTCTTCTTGCCGGAATTTATCTGATCGTGATCAATGGCGGGGATTTGACGATTTGGATTTTGCTTGCCCTGGGTGCTTTCTTCGTGTTGTTCTATACCTGGCCGTTGAAATATATCGCGCTGGGTGAGGTGGCAGTGCTGATTGTGTGGGGACCGCTGATGATCGGCGGCGGATATTATGTTCTGGCTCACCACTGGAATTGGAATGTGGTGATTGCAAGCCTTCCTTATGTGTTGGGTGTCACGACGGTGATCTTCGGCAAGCATATTGACAAACAGAAAATCGACAAGGAAAAAAAGATATTTACCGTCCCGGTGTTGATCGGAGAAAAAATCTCGCGCTACACTGTTCTTGCCATGATGGTCCTGCCTTATCTTTTTACAGGCTATTTGATCGTGACGCGATTCTTTACACCGATTATGGCGATTGTCTTGTTGGCCGTTCCAACTTTTCTTCAAACTTCTCCTGCCCTGTTGAAACCCAAGCCTGAGACTCGCCCTGAAGGTTTTCCTGATGGACAGGGCGGGTGGCCGCTTTACTTTGCGCCGCTTGCGTTCCGCAACAACCGTGCGTTTGGGATTTGGTTCATGCTGGGATTGATCTTGGATGTGGCGTTGAGGTTGATTCCAGCCACTTCACAATTCTGGCGATAATTTTTGTCCCGCCGACGAAAACAGAACGGATCATCCCCGTTCTGTTTTTAAAACCAATGAAGTCAATCGAGCGAGAGCGTTTCAGTCAAACCGCGCGGATTATAATGAACAAACTTTTTGGAGGAACCATTGACTGATTCACTTGAAATGCAAATTGGAGAGCTCCTTCGAATGCACAACCTTAAACTTGTCACCGCCGAATCCTGCACAGGAGGTCTCATTGCCAGCCGCATTACGGATGTGCCCGGATCGTCTGAATACTTTCTAGGCGGAGTGGTGTCTTATGCGTACGAGGCCAAGGTTGGATTGCTTCGCGTTTCATGGGATACCTTGCAAACTTACGGCGCGGTTTCGTGCGAAACGGTTTTGGAAATGGCCCGCGGTGCACGCGAAGTCCTTCAAGCGGATATTGCTGTCTCCGTCAGCGGCATTGCCGGACCCGGCGGCGGATTGCCGGATAAACCGGTCGGGACAACATGGATCGCTTTGTCAACCCGCGAAGGAGAATGGGCACGCGTTTATTGTTTTGACGGTGATCGTCTGCAAAATAAATCATCCTCCGCAGACGCAGCATTGCAGATGTTGATGGATTATCTTAATGGCTCGCGCGATCTGGACTTGGATCTGCGGAAGCAAAAATGAAGCCGGTAGTTCTCGTCTCTGCCGATGGCGAGTGGCGCGCAGTTAGATCGTTTTATTCGGAAGCGGATATTCAGCATTCACCATTCGGCGAGTATTTCGATGTGCACTTCGGTGACATGTGCGTGACGCTCTTTCATGGCGGCTGGGGAAAGATTGCCGCGGCGGCAATGACACAATATGTGATTGATCAATTCACACCGGATTTACTAATCAATCTTGGGACATGCGGCGGTCTTGAAGGGTGTGTCGAACGCGGGACGATCATTTTGGTTGAGAAAACAATCGTTTACGATATTATCGAGCAGATGACCGACGGTTCCGAGGAAATTGCCTTTTACACAACTGATCTGGATTTATCGTGGTTGACGCGCGTTCTTCCTTTTCCAGTTCTGAAGGGATTATTGGTTTCAGGTGATCGCGACATTTTGGTGGAAGATATTCCGATGCTGATTCAAAAATATCAAGCGGTGGCCGCCGACTGGGAGTCGGGTGCGATTGCGTGGGTCGCGAAAAAGAACAATGTTCGGACTTTGATCCTGCGTGGGGTGACCGATTTGGTGAGCGTCAGCGGCGGCGAAGCGTATGGCGATTACGAATTATTCATCCAGCGGACGCGGGAGATCATGAAGAAGCTTTTTGAACAATTGCCCAAATGGCTGAGTGTGATCGAAAAGGTGGAGCAAGGATAGTGCGTGTCTTAGTTTGTTAAATACGAAATGGTCATACCACTGTTATTTAGATCCTCGCAATGACAATTGAAGAATTGTCAGGGCGACTTCAAGTCGCCCTGATTTTATTTATTGTGCAGGATTTAGAACTCTGCCTACGAATAGCATTTGTCCACTTTTGAGATCGCGAATGACAAAGAGAAAGGGACGGTCAATTATCAAATGCACTCTTTGTTGCACAGGCATGCTCATCGCTTGCATGATGACTGCTGTCGCCGCAGCAGCTTCTGTGCCTTTTTCGTCCACCGCGACAAATGCTTTATGAATTACATCACTGATGTATAAATTACGGTTGCCGGTCATGCCGGAGAAATCCGCTTGATCGTTAAAGGCATCGGTCATGCCGAGCGATTTGAGCTGATCGCTTAAGGAAAAATTGGCTGTGAAAGTAAATTTGGGAAGGCCGAGCGCAATCGGTGTCGACTGCATTGAGTTAAAGATATCGTTTATTTTTTGCGCATCCAAAGCTGACTCGAAGCTTTGAAAGTTTCCCGAATCAGGCATAATGATATCCATGGCGGCAGTGTTTCCGTTGTAAGGCAATTCAACTGCCTGATAACCGTCTCCTTTTGCATAAGACAAAGTTAACTCGCCATTGTTCATCATCTTGACTTGACTTTGCGATCCATCCAACAAGTTGAAAGTCGAATCGCTGGTATTGTTCGCATCGAACGGGACAGCCCAATCGGCTTTGAAATAAATGGCATTGACCAGCACCATGCGCGTGCTGGGGTTGACCGAACCCGGGGCGAGCAGATCATTGATCTTGTTCTTCGTCTGGTTGCTGACCCAACTGTTGATTTGCAGGCGCACGGGATCGAAGTTCTTAATAAAATCCGCCAACTGGATTCCGGCTCCATAGTTCTTCGCGATCAAATCCAGATAGGCTTGTTGGAAGGAATAGGTTTGTTCGGCCCAAAGTGCATTGGCGATATTGAGCTGCATGGGCTGTCCGCTGCTGCCTTGTGCCTTGCCTTCATTTGCCAACGCTAGGTCGAGGGCATTGAAGGCGGGATGCAGTTGAGCTTGTGGGAGAGTGAAATCCATGGCCTTGGCCATTTGGGATTCGGTTCCGTTGCGCGCGCCGGCGTAGGTCATGGCAAGGGCGAGGGAAATGCTATAAGGCGAGAAAACCAAATTCCCGTCCTGCGAATGAAGCGCCCCGTAAAGGTTGATGGCAAAGGTGTTATTCCCATCCACCAGAGCCGAAAGATCGGTTTGCGGGACGTTTGGATTTGTGTCGCGCGCAAGAGATGATTTTGCCAGACTGGCAGATGGCCCCGGTGTGGCGTATGGCACAGGCGCGGCGCTGCAGGCGGAGAGAAGCACCGCGGCGAGAATAGGAATCGAGAAAAACTTCAAGCTCTTTTGCATACGTTACTCCTTTCGATGATTCAAAGACGACGGACCGGATGATTTTGTTTCCAGGAAATGTTGGCTGACGTAAGATAAGAACTTTCTTTGTTATCATATACAAGCATGTCTCATTATAAGAGAGGAATTTGATTTATGAGTGTAGAAACATCCCCAGTTTCAAAACGCGGCGGCCTGGAACAAAAATGGAAAGTATTGATTTCTGTGATGTTTGGCATATTTATGATCATCCTTGATTCGACCATCGTCAATATCGCCTTTCCGACGCTGCGCCGTGTGTTCGGTGCCAGCCTGGCGGACGCACAGTGGGTGATCAGTATCTATGTTCTCGCATTGGGGATTACCACGCCGGTCTCTGGCTACTTGGCGGATCGCTTTGGGATTAAACGTGTTTATCTTTTGGGTCTGGCGATTTTTGCATTCGGTTCCTTTTTATGCGGCATTGCTCCATCGCTTGGACTTTTGATTGCGGCACGCGCCTTACAGGGATTCGGCGGCGGGATCGCGCAGCCGCTGGGCCCGGCGCAACTCTACCGCGCTTTTCCACCGAAAGAGCAGGGTACCGCGCTGGGCATCTTTGGAATTGCACTGGTGGTTGCTCCGGCACTCGGTCCGATCTTGGGCGGCTGGCTGGTGGACATCAATCTTTGGCGCGCGATTTTCTTTGTCAATGTGCCGATTGGAATCATCGGTGTGATTCTCGGCTCGGACTTTTTACTCGATTTTCGTATTGACGGAAAACCGCTTTTCGATCCGTTTGGATTACTGACCGCGATCATTGGATTCGGTGCAATCTTATACGCCGCTTCCATCGCCGAAAATTTCGGCTGGGGTGGTCCGTTCACTCTGCTTGCGCTTGGGTTTGGGTTTGTCATACTCATTGTTCACGCGTCGATCGAATTGCGCGTGGCGAAAGAACCGATGATGAATCTGCGGCTATTTCTCAACCCGACATTTCTGATTGCCGCGCTGGTCGGTTATATTGCCACGATTGCCTTGTTCGGGGCGGAGTTTATGATGCCGATCTATCTGCAAGCCTTCCGCGGCCGAACCGCGCTGGACGCCGGAGTTATTTTACTGGCGGTCGCGGCCACCTCTGCGATTGCCACACCTTCCGCGGGGAGACTCTATGACAAAATTGGTCCTCGTGCGATTATGGTGGTGGGATTCCTGATCCTGTGCATCAACACATGGCAGTTATCCTTGATTCAAGGCACCACGCCGATTTCTTATATCGTGATTCTTTTGGCATTGCGCGGCCTGGCGATTGGATTAACTTTGCAGACATCTTATGTTGCGGCGCTGAGCAGTATTCCGTTGGACGTGTTGCCGCGCGGTTCTTCGTTGTTGAATAGCACGCGCTTTGTGGTACAAGCCGTTTCGGTGGCGGCGCTGGCAACGATCTTGGTCAGTTTCCTATCGCCTGATATCCAGGTCCTGCAGAACAAGATGCAGGATGAGCTGGTCAATGTCACCACGCCTTATGGCCTGTGCGAAACGCCCGGCGTCGCGTCCCAGAATAATTTCCCGCCCGGCACGCTGGCTTCACTATCATCGTTGCCGCAAACGGCTATCGGCGCGGCGAAGACCAAGATTTTATCTACGCTTCAACTGGCCTGCGATCAATCCATGCAGGGTTTCGATGCCGCGTATCAATTAACATTTTACGCTTCCATTGCCGCGCTGATTTTGGCCGCGTTCCTTCCGGGCTGGCCCGGAAAGTGGGCTGGACGCGGCTCCACTCAGCAGATGCCGATGATGGAATAAGCTGCGTAAGTGCTGAGGTCGGATGCATTCAGCTGGCTGGAATCTCCGCCCTTTTAGACGGCGTGGAAAGCCTGGCTGGTTTTGACCTCATGCCTTTTGGTTTAATCTTTTCGTCTTAAGGTTAAACCTTAAGCCATCGGGGTTAATCCATAACATGATTTGGTTTAATCCCAATGGCTTATGACAAAACCTTAATGCCTTAAGACAAAACCATAACGCCTTAAGGTTAAACCTTAAGGCGTTATGACTAAACTATAAGCCGCGGAGTCAAAACCTTCAGGCGTTTCGGGACTGTTTGCAGGGCAGGGAAATGGGCTGGGAAGCAGAAAACTTGAGTTAAGCCTTATTCATCAGATACATACGCATAACTCATTTATTGCTTTCATAATCTTTCTCTTTTTTCTTCAATCACACTTTCTTCCAACTTCTTGACGCGGCCTGGCACTTCGCAAACAGCGGAGCAGGCTGATTGCGTCCGGCTTCAATATGCTAGGCTTCTATTGCAGTCTAATTTTGCCTAGAGCTGCAGAACAGAGTCATCGCTGCCAAATGCATTTGGGGTGAGTGCATCGGCGGCGGGGTCATTTTCCCAGCGTTCACCATCCAGTCGGTAGCGGAACTGATAATTTTGTTTTGCCTTCAACTTCATGCGGATGGAAAACCCGCCGTTTTTCAGGCGCTTCATCTCTTCCGGAGTCCAATCGCTAAAATTTCCGCACACGAACGCCTGACTGCAATTGATCTCTGCTGGCAGTTCAAACGTCACATCACATTTCGTTCCATCTTTTGAATACTTCTTGGTAATCATGAGTTGCTCCTTCACACTTTGGCCATAAATTCGACGGTCAAAGTATATCCTGCCATGATTACCGCTTGATTAATGTTTCTTTAGCGTTTGTTTAATTTTTTTCGACAAATCGCGCTGATTTCTGGTTACGTTCCTAATCTCGCTCTTTCTTCTTCGATCACACTTTCTTCTAACTTCTTCCCGCTGTGCGGGACTTCGTAAACAGCGGCCCCGGCTCATTCAACCTTACATCCGGCTTCGACTCGCCGGGCTTCTAATTATTTCTGCTCATTCCATTTCCCGCGCGGACCATCAAGCAGGATGCGGATATTGTTCAAGATGTTTCTTCCCAAAATTCCAAAAGTCCGGTCAATCAGCAAATATTCGCCCGCAAATTTCTTGCCGAGAATGTACAACTCCAGTTTTGCCAGTTTCAATCGTTTAATTTCTCCATCGAAAACCCGAACTTCAAAATCAGTATCCTCCTCAGTCCTTATGCCAAGTTGTTCCACGGCATTGGATGGCAATAATGTGGCATCCGCTCATGTGTCAATTAGCATTGGCACTTCAGATAGCAAAGCGCCAGTTGCTGGATTTCGAAGAGTCACATAAGCAACTGGCGCAGGCGGATCAAAATTCTCAACGTCGTATTCTGGCATTTGGTTTTTCCTCGGTAATTGTCATTTTAAATCGAGCCGAGTCCTCGCGATGAACCAAACGCGGTGACAGAATTTGGATCACTCTTTTCTTATCCGTTTTCAAATCAGGGACAATTACATACACTTTTGCGTTCTCAGGCAATTTGATCCCTTTCTTCAAACGGATTTTTCCTTTCTCAACAACACCTTCATAAGTTGTTACAGCCATGGTGCACCTCCTTCAAAATTATAGGACGAAGCATTACTTTCCTAATCTCGCTCTTTCTTCTTCGATCACACTTTCTTCCAACTTCTTGAACAGCGGAGCCGGCTGATTCAACCTTGCATCCGGCTTCAACTCGCTGGGCTTCCATTGCAATCCTTCAACGCCTTTATAACGCAATACCGTATGCTCGCCGAGCGAGTCTTTGACCGTCTCGGTATATTGCTCACCAAATAGCTGAGTCTCATAGCCAAAGAACTCATGCAATCGCTGTGAGGTGAATGGCAGGAACGGCGCGAATAGAATCTTCAACGAGTCAATGACTTTCAACGCGGTGTAAACTGTTTTTGCCGCGCCATCTTTATCGGTCTTCATGGCGGTCCATGGCGCATTGACATCGAGATACACATTCACGGCGGTGGCGAGTTTCATGGCTTCGCCTAATGCTGAACGCAGTCGCACGGCTTCAAGTTCTGCGCCGACAATGTTGAATCCGTTTTCGATAACGGCCAGCAATTCCAAGTCCGCGGGACGAAGCGTGGTTATATCCACATTAGGCACATATCCATTCCAATTTTTATAACAGAAAGACAGCACGCGGTTGGCAAGATTGCCCCAGGTCGCCACCAGTTCGTTGTTGTTGCGCGCCACGAACTCCTTCCAATCCCAATCGCTGTCTTTCATCTCCGGCATGTTGACCGTCAGATAATAGCGCAGGGCATCGGGATCGTAACGCGTCAACGCGTCGAGTCCCCATATCGCCCAGTTGCGCGAGCCGCTGATCTTCTGACCTTCGAGATTCATGAACTGATTGGCGGGCACATCATAAGGCAGAGTCAATGGTTGTTCATCATTCGCAAAGATTTGCAGAAATTGACTCCCTGCACCCATGAGTTGCGCGGGCCACAGCGAGGTGTGAAAGAAGATGTTGTCCTTGCCGATGAAGTGGAATTGCTTGGCTTTGGGATTGACCCACCACTCGCGCCACGCTTCTTGCTGCGCCGCTAGTTGACTCCATTCAATCGGAGCGGAGAGGTAGCCGATCACGGCCTCGAACCAAACGTAAATGCGTTTGCCCGCTTCGGTCCAGCCTGCGACCGGCACTGGGATACCCCAATCGAGATCGCGCGTGATGGCGCGCGGCTTCAGGCCTTCAGACTCGATCTTGCGCAGTGATTCGCCGAGGACGGTGTCGCGCATATGATTGGAGCGCTCCTGCAAAAACTTCTTGACATCCGGCTCGAGCTTGGAGAGATCGAGATAGAAATGTTCGGTCTCGCGCAGTTCGAGTGCGCCGCCGGTCTTTGAGCGCGGGTTGATCAATTTCTCCGGCTCGAGCACGTTCCCGCAGTTGTCACATTGATCGGAGCGGGCGCCTTCATAACCACAGATATAACATGTGCCTTCGACATAGCGATCAGGTAAAAATTTATTGGTCGAGGGGGAATACCACTGCATGGATTTCGCCGTAAACATAAACCCGTTTTTCTGCAAAGCGAGGAACATATCCTGCGAGACCTTGAAATGATTCTCGGTGTGTGTGGTGGTAAATAAATCGTACGTGATACCATAACCCTTGAAAACTTCGATGAATGACTCATGAAATCGCTTGTACACTTCCTCGACGGGCTTGCCCTCTTGATCGGCGCGAATGGTGACCGGCGTGCCGTGCGAGTCCGTGCCGCTGACCATGAGGACTTTATTTCCTTTGAGTCTGTGGTAGCGCGCCACGATGTCGCCGGGCAGATGGGAGCCCGTGATGTTTCCAACGTGGATTTCAGCGTTGGCGTAAGGCCAGGCGATGGCAATCAAAATATTTTCAGACATTTGTTTCTCCGTCAGTAGATCATAGATAATGGATTTTGGATCATGGTTGGAAGATTTTCATGGGTCGCGTTATTTTCCATGAACCATTACCTATTCACCATGAACCGTTCTCACAAACAAAAAGGCCGTCCGTAATTGGGACAGCCTCTCATTTCGACAAAGGTGAAACTAACGCTTATCCCAAGCGCGGCAAACCATCTCCATTTGCATCATGCTGCGCATGGACATGGTTATTATCACCATTTGGGAAGGGCAGGATTTCATGAGCGATAGTTTAAGCGGCGGGGAGTAGTTTGTCAATAGATACCAAGATGCCAAGCTAGACCGCTTTGCTGTACGGAAACATGAGAGTCCCAAAAACAGGCAAGATATCTATGAAAACTCGAAATTCCATTTCTCTGCCTGCGGCGAAAAACAAAACGAGAAACATAAAGAAAACACTGAAGGATACTTGCAGGAAAAACGGTTTATATTGCCAGCCTCTAAAGACCAAGAAGAGGATAGATCCCAAGAAAAGAAGGGTAATAAGGAATGTAATCGGATACTGAGAATATTCCTGGATATGAAATTCAATCGTCCAATAGATTAATTGGCCCGGATTGTTTCTATATAAATATACAATCAAACCATGGACAAAAATATAAATGATGGATTGTTCGATGAGCAAAATGAAATATGTTTTGCGGCTTAAAGATCGAAAGAAATATAGAGCGAAGATCACAATCAGGAAAATTGAAGTTTCCTTATTCAAAGTCGTAATTGCTAGAATTGGAAGATAGAAGTGCCATTGTTTGCGAACAATCAAAAGTAATCCAAGGGTGAATAAGAAAAGTTGAGGAAGATCGTAGATATATCCATGAAAAACAGTCAAAGGCAGGATCAAAATTGTGAGAACGATGGGTATGATCTGTTGTGCATCCTGTGGATATTCCAACTGTTTTAGCAAAGCTCTTTCAGCGAAAATAAAACCAACAAGACAGAAGTACATCAAGATCATTGCAATGATAGCTTCTCGTGGATATACCCCTTGGCTTAATAAGTTGATTGTGTTTTTGAGAATATACGGAGCTTTCTGAGAAAGTTCAACTACCGATTGAGGAATTAGCCAGGCTGTAAATTTGGAAATTATCGGGATCAATTGACGGTAAACATAGGGACGATCTGCAGTTCCCGATAGCATTTTAGGAAAAGCCGCTGGACTGAAATTCCAAGAGCCGCTAATGGAAAAGTATGAAAGAAACACCCCTGCAGAAACGACGAGCGCAATGACCCCATATAAGATTCTACCTTTTTGGGGGACCGACACTTCGTCTATAATAACTCCTTCAATCTTAAGAACGGTGATTCATCCCCAGATGGGCGATGACCGCAGTCAGCGACGTTCAAATCCTGTCCGCAAATGGGGCAGAGACCTTTGCAATCCGGTTTGCAAATGGGATTGATCGGGATCTCGAGCAGAGCACATTCGCGGATGATAAACTCCAAATCAATCTGTGCATCCTCGGGGATGATCAGCCCGGAGTCGCTCACCGATTTTTCGTTGAACGCATATAGCTCGGTCAGATTCCAGACGAGCGGTTTGTTAAATTCATTCAAGCATCGAGCACATTCCAGCAGGGTCTCGCCTGAAAACTTTCCTTCAAACAGCAATCCTTGTGGCGTGCGGCTGACTTGAACGGTGCCAGTGAAATTCTGTAAGTCAAGATCTTCATCGATTCTGACTTTTTCAAATTCAAATGGGAACTCGCAGGTGTAGCCGACTTCTTCATGGATGATGAAGCCGACATTGATGCGGAACGGACGTCGTGGATTTGTCATTCCAACCTTAAGGTCCCGTTACATTGAAATTGTGATCAGAATCAAACATTCCGATCCACGATATACTTCACCAAATTTTCCAACCCTTCGCGTTCCGGGCTGGGATCAAAATCTTCCAGTATTCGCAAAGCAAGCTTGGCGTGTTGTTTCGCTTCTTCCATGGCCTTCTTCACCGCGTCGGTTTTGCGGATGGATTCAACCAGTCTCTGCATGCGCTCCTGGTTTCCCCAACCGCCATTCGCCAATGATTTGACATCTTCATCTTCGGGACAAGCCTCCGCGTAGTAAATTGCCGGAAGCGTGACCAAACCGTTGAGCAGGTCCGAACCGACCGGCTTACCGACCGTTGATTCGTCGCCAGTGAAATCCAGAATATCGTCCACAATTTGGAAAGCCATACCGGTTTCGTAACCGAACACTCGCATGGTTTCAATAGCTGCTTCGTTAACCGAGCTGAGCATCGCCGCCGCGCGGCTGGTCATTTCAAAAAGGGAAGCGGTCTTGGCATAGATGCGTAACGCGTAATTCTCGCGATCGACCACGCCGCGCGCGGAAAACATTTGAGTCAATTCGCCGTTGACGATCACCGCCAGTGTTTTGGCGAACAGTTTCATCAACGGCATATGATCTGTGTCCGCGGCCAATTGCGCAGCGCGGGCAAAAAGGAAATCACCGGTTAATACCGTTGCGGCAGGAGACCAGCGCGCGTTAAGTGTTGGCATGCCGCGGCGTAATAGCGATCCATCGATCAAGTCGTCATGTACGAGCGTCGCGGTATGGAGCAATTCCAAAGCGGCCCCAAGCGTGACCAGTCTATCCTCCGGCGCGCCAAGCATATTCCCGACAAGCAGGGTGATGGTCGGGCGGATGCGCTTGCCGCCCGCGGCCAGGATTTGCCCGAGCGCCGCGCGTAAATCCGGATGACGACCATCCGCTTGTGCTTGCAGTCGTGCTTCGACCAGTTGGAGTTGAGATTGTACCGGTGAAATGAATGTGACGTTATTCAAACAGACTCTCCCCAGGAGAAAAGGCGCGCCGCATTTTCTGTAGTTGCGGCCATGACCTCCTGCGGGCTACGGGATTTGATTTCTGCAATTTTATCAGCAATATGGATTACAAAGGCGGGTTCGTTCCGTTTTCCTCGATACGGCTCTGGCGAAAGATAAGGCGCATCGGTTTCAACCAGCAATCGCTCCATCGGAAGATTGCCAAGCACCTGACGCTTCTGCTCCGCGTTTTTATACGTGATCGGGCCTGTAACGCCGATATAAAATCCGAGGTCGATCGCACGCTTGGCTGTTTCGATGGATCCCGAGAACGAATGCAGAACTCCGGGCCGTTGTGAAAGTGCCTCGTTTCCTGACCGTAGACCGGTTACCCATTCCTCCAAAATCTTGATCAAGTCTTCGGCGCACTCACCTTGTTGTGCGTCCTCTTTCTCACGGCTGTGAATCACAACTGGCAAATCCAGTTCAGACGCGAGGGCCAGTTGTTCCTTAAAGATTGAAATCTGTTCATCATGTGATGACTTATTCCAGTAATAATCCAAGCCGATTTCGCCGATGGCGGCCACTTTGAGGCTTTGCGCCGCGAGTTCTTTCAACGAGGAAATGGTTTGTCCGTCCCACGTCTCTGCCTCGTTGGGATGGACCCCCACTGCCGCATAAAGCATCGGATTCGATTCGGCTAATTTAACGGTAATACGGCTTGAGGTCCCGGTGAGAGACGGGACCAGAATATGCGTCAAGCCCGCCTTGATCGCGCGTTGAATCACTTCGTCGCGGTCTGCGTCGAATTGCTCAAGGTCCAAATGGCAATGCGTGTCGGTTAAATTCATGGAATGCTCCAGGAAGTTGCAGACAAAGGGTTCAACGTTCGAATCTCACGACTGCAACTCTTAACTCTTCAAACCTGCAACCTTCAATCCATCTTGCAAAATGGCTTGCACCTTATCCTGATGTGTGGTCTCGCAATAAACGCGCATGATAGGTTCCGTACCACTGAAGCGAATGAGCATCCAGCCGCCATCTTCCAGTCTAAATTGAAAGCCATCTATCGTGACCAGTTCAGTGACCTTCAGGCCGCCGATGGTTTTTGGGTTCGCTTTCAGGATCGTTTCTTCACGGGTTTTTCGGTCGCCGCTGAACGGCGTGTCGATGCGGTCGTAATAGTGCGCGCCGACTTTGTCGAAGAGTACCTTCAATAGTTCGGTTGGCTTTTTGCCGGTGCGCGCCATAAGATCAAGCATATATAACCCGGCCAGGATTCCGTCGCGTTCGGGAACGTTGCCGTGAAAGGCATAGCCGCCGCTTTCTTCACCGCCGATCATCGCATTCGTTTCCATCATTTTTGGCGCAACGAATTTGAATCCTACGCCGGTTTCATAAACGGGTACATTGTAAAGCTTGCCTAATTTGTTCAGCATCGTCGTGGTCGAGAGCGTCTTGACGATTGCGCCACGTTCGCCGCGTACTTCAAGCAGATAATAAGCCAATAAAGCATATACGCGCAATTGGTTGACGAATTCACCTTTCTCGTCGCCCACGCCAAGACGGTCCGCGTCGCCGTCAGTGACGAGCAGGACATCAGCTTTGTTATCTATGGTTGCCTTCAACCCAACATCGATATTTGGCGGAATGGGTTCCGGGCGTTTCATTTCAGGAAATAACGGATTGCGGTCCTTGTGGATTTCGACTACTCTGGTTTTTCCGCCGGCGAGCAAGCTAGCAAACCAACCGCCGCCATTGCCCCACATCGAATCGACCATCACAGTGAAACCGGCGTCTTTTAGTTTTTGGAAATCAACCAGTTTTTTGATGTGCTCAATATAGGCTTTCGACGCGTCGAACTTGACGACAGAACCGTCTGCTTCCGCGTCACTTTGCGCTTTACGCTTTATGTTTTTCATATCGTCGGGAATCAACGCTTCGATCTTTTTCAAACCATCCGGATCAATTGCTCCGCCATGCTCGTTACGGACTTTGAATCCGTTATCGGTCGGAGGATTATGCGAGGCGGTGATGTTGATCGCGCCACAGGCTTTTTTGTCCACCACCGCGTAGGCGATGACGGGCGTGGGCGTAGCTCCATCTGTCAGCCAAACCTTGAGACTGTTGCCCGCCAAAACTTCAGCGGCGGCGGCCGCGAAGAATTCACTGTCGAAACGCTTATCGTGGCCGACAATGACCCATTGTCCCTGTTTGCCTTTTCCCAGTAAATAGGATGCGAATCCCTGAGCCGCGCGGCGAACGTTGTCGAAGGTGTAATCCTCAGCGATCACGCCGCGCCAGCCGTCTGTACCGAATTTGATTGTGTCTACCATAAGAACTCCTGAATTTGAAATCGCTATTCGATTATAACAGTGGGGAGGTTGAATAAAAAGACTTGCCGTTAGGCAAGTCTTTGATTGATTTACGGTCCTTTGACTACGAAGTTACTGAAAAGCACATCAACACCCGGATCGCCACTGGAACCGGTTTGCACAATCACTCCTGCGCCGCCAGATGTAATGGAAGAATCCTGCGTTTGAAGCAGCACCTGGTTATTCAAGAGCAATGTTAGAGTACTACCATCACAGACGCCTTCGATATGATTCACATCATTCTGATTGACGGTATTCGGATCCAAGGTCCCTTGATCCAGTGCGGTTATATTATTGTTCGAGTCGGATTTGAAAATTCCGTAATCGCCGTTTTGATCGAATTCAAATGCGTAGACCGACCCATCGTCTTTCGCACGGCATACCACGCCGATCAATCCGTCATTGGGACCCGTGGTCTGCTGGACATCCGCTTCGACGCTCACATTTTTATACTTGTTGGTGCTGTCAGGCCAAATATCATACCCACCATTTCGTTTGTTAATTAGAACATGGTAGTGACCATCTTTATATTCAAACGTATAGTCTGAATCGTGATGTTTGTCCCATCCACTGGATGGATCGCTAAAATCATCTGTGAAAAGCGTATTCGTGAAAGGTGCAGGCGTTGGGATCGCTTCGGTAGGAATACTGGTGTTGGTTGATGCTGGTGCCGCGGTGGGAACGGCGTTTATTGGGGCCGACACGGTACTGGCAGTCTGATTGGATTGATTGACGGCCGAATTTACATTTGAAAATACATAGAACAAGATCCCGCCGACTGCCGCAAGAATCACGCATGTCAGGATAACGGGCAGTATGAAACTCACCGCGGTAATTCCAATCGTTGCGCCGGCGGCCACCTTTCCGGCGCTTTCTAAATTTTGGAAAACCTGATCATTGGGCTGACTCGTTGGTCCAAAATTGTACGGCATCGGCTGAGGTTCTGGCTGCGGCGCTTCGCGCAACTCTTCCGGTACGATCACCGTACTGCCACAATACGCGCATTGCACTTCCTTTTCGGCACCTGTGGTCGTTACCGTCGAGCCGCAATTCGGGCATTGAAAAGTCTTAATGCTTGACATCTCATTCTCTCCTTCACTAGCGACAAAGATTTTTCCAAATATAGCATATTCGAATGACATATTCAATGGGATTATAATCGCCCCATCATGAATCAGATTTATCTTGATTATGCCGCGACGACGCCGGTTGATGCGCGCGTTCTCGAAGCGATGATGCCCTACTTCTCCGCTTCTTTTGGGAACCCGTCGTCGGTTCACCGTTATGGACAGCAAGCGGAGGCCGCGATCGAGTTCCGCGCGTGAGACGGTTGCTTCCGCCTTGAATTGCCGCGCCGATGAAATCGTCTTTACCTCATGCGGCTCCGAATCGGATAACCTGGCTTTGCGCGGCGCGGCGCTGGCGATGCGTGAGAAGACTGGTGCGAATTCGAATTCTCACCTCAAAGGCCGAACATCATGCGGTGAGCAAAACTGCCCAACAGCTTGAAAAATATTTCGGATTTGAAGTCAGGTGGCTTGATCTGGATGAATTCGGCCTGGTGCAACCGCAAACTGTTGAGCGCACGCTTGATGATAAGACTGCGTTGGTTTCGGTGATGTATGCCAATAACGAGATCGGCACAATTAATCCGATTCGCACAATCGCTGAAATTTGTCATCAGCATGGCGTGTTATTCCATACCGATGCCGTTCAAGCCGCGGCGTATTTGCCGGTTGATGTTCAATTGCTTGATGTGGATTTGCTTTCGTTAGGCGCGCATAAATTTTATGGGCCGAAAGGTGTCGGCGTGTTATATATTCGCAAGGGCACGCCGCTGATTCCATCACAGACCGGAGGCGGGCAGGAAAATGGTCAGCGCGCGGGAACACAGAACGTTCCATACATTGTGGGTTTGGCAGAAGCCTTGCGCCTCACCGTCCAGGAACGCGATCAACGGATTGCTCATGTTCGGCCATTGCGGGATCAAATCATCGGTGCTGTTCTTGAAGCGATTCCCGATTCGCGTCTGACGGGTCATATGGCAACTCGCTTGCCGAATCACGCTTCGTTTGCATTCAAGAGTGTCGATGGCAACCTGCTTTTGACCCTGCTCGACGCGGCAGGCTTTGCCTGTTCGTCTGGTTCTGCCTGCAAAACAGGCAACCCTGAACCCAGCGAAGTGATGGAGGCTATTGGCCTCCCGCGCGAATGGGGATTGGGTTCTTTGCGAATCACTCTCGGCGTTCATACAACGGCTGGGCAAATTGATTCTTTTATTAAGACTTTGCCTTCGATTATTGAGAAGGCGCGAGACTTGTCGAAATGACGAAGGTTGTGGTGGCCATGAGCGGCGGCGTCGATTCGTCCGTTGCTGCGGCATTACTTAAGCAACAAGGCTATGAAGTCGTCGGCATGATGCTGAGGTTGTGGTCGGAGCCGGGCAAGGAAGAGTCCAATCGATGCTGTACACCCGATGCGATGGCTTTGGCACGCCGCGTCGCGGCCAAGTTGGATATTCCATTTTATGTAGTGGACGCAAAAGATGTTTTTCGGAAAACGGTCGTCGAGTATTTTCTAGATGGTTATGCGCGCGGCGAGACGCCGAATCCGTGCCTGATGTGTAATCGTCAAATTCGCTGGGAGTTTTTATTAAATCACGCGCTAGCTCTCGAGGCGGAATTCATGGCAACCGGACATTACGCAAGGACAAAGAAAAACGAAAGCGGAAGAATAAATCTTTTGCGCGCCGTGGATAAAAATAAAGATCAATCGTACGTGTTGCATGTATTGAATCAGGCAAAATTGAAGCGGGCCTTGTTTCCCGTCGGCGATTACACCAAGCCGGAGATTCGTAAGATCGCTGAGTCATTTGGATTGCCAACTGCATCCAGACACGATAGTCAGGATTTATGTTTTCTTACAGGGGACGATTATCGAAATTTTCTCCAACGTAACGCGGCGGAGATTCTCAAGCCGGGAAAGATCATGCGACGCGATGGCGAAGTGGTCGGCGAACATAGCGGACTCGCGAATTATACGATTGGTCAGCGAAAGGGATTGGGAATTTCTTCCGCCGTGCCGCTCTATGTATTGGGTAAGGATGCAACGGCAAATACCGTGATCGTCGGAACGCAAGATGAACTGGGTTCACGTGAATTGATTGCACACGATGTGAATTGGATTTCTGGTGAATCACCAAGCGAATCGTTTCGCGCTGAGGTCAAAATTCGTTACACCGCGAAAGAGGCCGAAGCGCTGGTCATGCCGTTAGTAGATGGTCAGGTTAAAGTCCAGTTTGATGCGCCGCAAAGAGATATCACAGCCGGGCAGGCGGCCGTCTTTTATCAAGGCGAAGCATTGCTTGGCGGTGGGTTAATTCAATGACTATTCCATCACTTGCGCTGGGCCTCGTTATCGCGCTACTGATCGGCGCCCTGTTTCATCTTTTTCTCGGCGGCGGGCTGGGACGGTTGTTCCTGTATCTCATCTTTTCATTAATTGGGTCAGCGGCTGGACAGGCTGTTGGGAGCTGGCGAAATTGGATTTTGTTCCCAATTGGCACGCTCAATCTTGGTATGGTGATCATTGGCAGTCTTGTGGTTCTTATCGTTGGGTATTGGTTCAGTTTGGTGAAAATCCGCCCCGATAATGGGGATGATGCGATATAATGCGGCGTTCAAAAATTTAAGTTCGAGGTTCACTCATGTCTTTTGTAAATTTCCTAATCGATGTATTCCTGCATCTCGATACGCACATGGCCGCGGTCATCGCGCAATACGGCGCGTGGACGTATGGCTTGTTGTTCTTCGTGATCTTCATGGAGACTGGTTTTGTGGTCACTCCGTTCCTGCCCGGTGATTCACTCATCTTCGCCGCCGGAACGTTCGCGGCAATCGGCTCGATGAACCTTTGGCTATTGTTGATCCTTTCGATGATTGCCGCGATTGCAGGCAACACTGTCAATTATTGGATTGGCTATTGGCTTGGCGACGAGGCAAAGAACATAAAATGGATCAAACAGGAATACATGGATCGCACCCATGTTTTCTTTGAAAAGCATGGTGGGAAAACAGTCTTTCTGGCGCGCTTCATTCCGATCATCCGCACCTTTGCGCCATTTGTCGCCGGTGTGGGCAAGATGCCTTTTGATTATTTTTCAATGTATAACGTTTCCGGTTGTGTGGTGTGGGTGGCGCTCTTCACGTTTGCCGGTTATTTCTTTGGCAACATCCCATTTGTGCGCGATCATTTTTCTATTGTCGTGATCGGCATTGTGGTGGTATCGCTCCTTCCGGCAGTGTGGGAAGCGTGGAAGGCGCGGCAGGCAGGCGCACGCGCTGTGGCTTGATCATTGGAAGCGCCGTGAGGCGCTTCTATGTTTTATGAAACGCTGGGCGATTTTCTTCGGGTTGTTCATCATTCTGATCATCATCCTCGCCGACACGAGGCATATGGGTTATCTCGGCAGGGTATACGATTTTCCAAATGGCGATAAGGTCGGGCATTTTGTCCTGTTCGGATTGTTGAGCTTCGTGGTAACTTGAGCGTTTTCGAGGCGCGTCCGTTCGCGGACAAGAAACGGCTCGCCGTCATAACGAGCTTGATCCTCGCTTTATTCATCGGTCTCGAAGAATATTCGCAGCGCTTTTTCCCCACACGCACATCAGATATTTTTGATTTCCTTGCCAGTTGCGCTGGTGTGACTTTCTTCGCCTGTTGGCATACCGATTAAAACGTTAGGGGCACGATATATCGTGCCCCCACAAAAATTACGGCATCAATTGCAGATGTCCTTCGGTTTGTTGAATGACCGTTTGCTGATCCCACAACATCGGATAATACTGAATCGCGGCCCACATTGTGGTCATATCGTCATAATGCTTGTCGTACGCGTGACCGGATTCGCCGGTGGTGTGGACCGTAAGCGAATTGCTCAAGTTGCTCATATCCACGATCATGCGCATGGACGGTAAGTCCGTCACGGTGTAATCCTGACCGACATTTGCCCAGGCCGTGGCGTTGACGATGTTGTTTCCGCCGCTGACAGGGAAAGGGCCACGATTGAACAACGAATCGATCAAGCCGATCCCCGTTGTGCCCATCGTTTGATTTTGGAATGTGGCGGTGTGCATTTCGCCCCAGCTCCACTTGGTCATATCGCTTCCATATTTGCCTTCCATTTCACTGACTGCCTCGCTCCATGATTTCTTGATAATGTCATCGCGCGTCTCGACAATGTTCTTGGTAGTTTTATCATCCCAGAATGGATCAGTCGGATTCTTGGCGAGGTTTCGCATAACTTCATTCCACTGTGAACTGTCATCGGGCCAATATTGTTTTGGCAGCTTATTGTCGAAGGTGTCCGATAGCAGATGACTCCAGAAGGCTTCGAAGATCGCGGCAGAGGATGAATTCGCTGTGGCTTGATAATCCCAGTTCTTGAGCAAGTTGAGCGCCGTAACATCATTGCCGGTGAATTGATGGCTCATTTGTTGAAGCAACGGGACAAAGGTCTCGGCATTGGAATCGTAATCGTCGCCCTGCATCTTTTGGATGTAAGCAGTATCAATCTTGCCGGGTGCGTTCTTGATCATGTTCACGATGCGATTGGCGCGGAAACCATAATTCCAATCGGTGGTGATGAAGTATGGATAATTATTCGGCGCAACTTGATTGTTGGCGGTCACGATATAACCTTCGGCGGGATTATAGGTATAAGGCAATTGATCGAAGGGAATGTATCCCGTCCAATCGTATTGACCGGTCCAACCGGGAACTGGATACCGCCCATTGCCGCTCTTGCGTATTGGGACATCGCCGGGCATTTGATAGCCAATGTTTCCGTCCGTATCCGCATAGATCAGATTTTGTGCGGGAACGTGGAAACTGCGCGCCGCAGTGCGAAAGTCATCCCAATTCTGCGCTTTATCGAATCCCCAAACTGCCTCAAACGGCGTGGATGGTTTAAGCGCGGTCCATTCGAGCGCGATCGCATACTGAGCAGGCAATTGAACTCCGGCGCGTTCCTTGAATGGAACAAAATCGGGAGCGTTATCGGTGTTCGTATTCGCTAATGGCCCATACGTATCTGAAATTATGGGGCCATGATCGGTCGAGCGGACAGTGATCATGACGGGACTGCTGCCAACCACATTGATGGTCTCGGTACGAGTTTGAAAATTGACCCATTGACCGTTCATCTCATATTGATTCGGGTTGGCAGGATTCACTTTTTCGATGAACAGATCCATCACATCTGGACCGGTGTTGGTAAAGCCCCATGCAATCTTGTCGTTGTGTCCGATGATGACGCCCGGCACACCTGCAAATGAAAAGCCCGCCACTTCATAGGGACATTGATCGCTCTTCGGCATGCAATGCAAATCCACTTGATACCAGATCGACGGCATTTGAATTTCAAGATGCGGATCGTTGGCGAGAATGGGCTTGCCCGTTGTGGTCAGCGCGCCGGAGACGACCCAGGAGTTGGAACCGATTCCATCGCTGGCGGGACCCAGCGCGGCGTCGAGAAGAGAAGCGTTATGTTGCAGCGCGGAAAGAGTCGCATCGGGAATTTGAAATTGTGCAGTATCTTGAGTCACGGATGACGTTGGTGTTCCATTTCCAATCTTATTGACAATCACCGGATGATCAGATGGATAAGGCGGGAAGAGTTGATCGATCTGTTGAGGCGTGAGAGTCTTGAGCAGAACCGCGCGCTCGATTTCTTCATCCATGTTGCCGCGCAAATCCCAAGCCATGGCTTTGCCCCAAGTGAGACTGTTGACCGGAGTCCAGGGCGCGATCTTGTAATCAGGGCTGAGCAATTTCAACACGGCATATTCAAGGCTCAAGGCAGTGCCGTCATGATCTTTGAGATAGGCGTTGACCCCATCAGTATAGGCATCGAGGATGGCTTTTGAGTCCGGGCTCAACAACGTGTATTCCTGTTGTGCGGTTTCTTCCCAGCCAAGCGTGCGGAGGAACGCATCGGTCGAGACTTGACCGTTGCCGAACATCTCCGAGAGCGAACCGGAACCGATGTGCCGCCAGGCGTCCATTTGCCAGAAGCGATCCTGCGCGTGGACGTAACCTTCGGCAAAGAACAGATCGTGTGAAGTGGCGGCGTAGATGTGCGGGAGGCCCATGTTGTCGCGGTAAACATCCACCGTGCCATTGAGTCCTGTCACGTGGATTGAGCCGTCAATTTGCGGGAAGGATTGCGGCGCGACTTTATCAGGCAGATAGCTTTTGAAATAATAGGTTGCGACTCCCCCTAATACTAAGGCGATGATCAATACCCCAATTAACAAACGACCGAGAATCCGGCCCAGTTTTTTCATGGCACCTCCAAGGCGACATCGTACCTGCAGAGTAAAAAATTTTAGCGATTATACAACACGCTGATAAAAGAAAAGAGACGCTTGTGATGGCGTCTCTTTAGGCGGAGTTGGTAAATTTATTCTGAATGAGGCCATAGCCTGACAGTTTGAGTTTTATTTCCTGATGAAATATCCATTCCTATCCAGCTACCTTTTTTACGCCTTTGGTATTTACACATCTGACTTGGAATCCTCGTGCAGGATATTCCCAAAGATATAAGACAAAATATGAATAAAGATCAGGAATAGTGTGTAGACAAAAACAAAGGTTATAGGCACAGCATTGGGATCGCGCGATTGGTTCAGTAGATCGTTGCCCAAGCCAATCGGATTTCGTAAGATGTCCCAACTGTTAAAGCGAAGAAATCGGCCAATATAAATGCCTGCGCTGGATAGTAGCCCTGGAATGATGACAAATCCCCAGCCCACAAGATAACCAAATTCGCGCTAGATCACTTGGTGCATCAAATAAAGGGAAATAAGGCCCAGGAATAAAGCCGTAAAGGCGAACCAAATCAGCAAATTCACATCGAACCAGATCTTCGGGCTGCTCGTGTAGAGTCGAATATGTTGAAAATCAGTCAGCAGGTAGGGCGCATTGAGGAAGAAGATCAGCCAAATCAAACAACTGAAGGGTAGAATGATGCGAGGTATTTTGTGGGTGAACTTAAGGTGATAGGTAACCAGCGCAATCAGGAGGGGAGTCCAGGCAAGGGATAAGTTCTGTAGCATAAAAGAATAATAATAGTTTAAATTGTCTTCATAATTTTCTTTCATGCGCATTTTGACCAGGATCATACAGACGATGGTGGCTATTCCAAACATGGCATACATAGCCAGCTTGTATTTATGACGAAAGAAATAGTTCGGTAAGGTCTTCGTCACGAATGATTTGCCGGTCTCGTATCATTGGGTTATTGGTTTTATTTTCATATTTTGCCTCTAGTGCAGCGGACACATTCTTACTGGAATTTTATTAATGTTGGATGTGTTTCCCTGCAAATTTGGATTCTATTTCTGCATCGGTATGCAGAGGGCGATACCCAATTTTTAGCTGGAATTTACCCTCCTTTAATTTTGCTATAACCGCCAAGGATGAAAATATATTTCTGTATCCAACACTAGCCCTAATGAGTTTTGGTCTTTAACATGTAAGGAAGGTTAAAGCCTTGAAATCGAAACATTCGCACTCGATCTCTGCATTGCTGGCTGTCCTATTGGCTTTGGGGATCTTGGCCTATGGAACCGCTTACGCTCAATCGTATGAAAATAAATATGTCCACGCTCTGGCTCCATTGATGTTGCCACAGTCCAACGTGGGTAGTGCCCTGCAACAAGCGGCGTTTCAACAACCCGACCTGCTGGTAGTGTATGGCAGTTCTGAAATGCTGAACGAAACTACACAGTATCGCGCCTTTCAATTCTTTCAATACTATCCGACGGGTTTTGATGTGTATGAAGTTGCAAAAAGTGGAGCTACATCCCTGGACATTGCCCAGGACTTAGCGGCCATTGGTTCCGAATTGCGCGGAAAGAAAGTGGTGTTTTCCTTCACGCCCACCATGTTTAACGCGCTTGAAGTCAGCCCGCTGGCGTATGCCGCGAACTTTTCATTGCTGCATGCCAATGCTTTGATTTTCGATCTATATCTCAGCCTGGAAACCAAACAGACCGCGGCGCAGCGGATGAATGATTATCCCGACACATTAGATGATGACCCTGTTCTACTGTTTGCCGTCCAGCAATTGGCTTGCAAGTGTTGGTATGGACCGTCCCTCTACGCCCTTTCTCTTCCTCTGGGTCAGATCAATACCTGGATTATTCGACTGCAAGATCATTGGGAAGTATTAAATGATATTTGGAGTATTCCAAATTTGAATCCCCAGGTTGTGCGTAAACCAGAACAAATCAACTGGTCAAGGCAAATTGTGCAGGCGTTGATGGCTGAAAAGAGGCATTCGAATAACAATCCATACGGGATTGATAACGGCCTCTGGAAGTGGAGTTATAAAAGGAAACTGCGCTTTCCGAAAAAGCCCGGCTCTGCCAATTCGCAGTTCTTACAGAATCTGGACGACTCCAAAGAATGGACGGATTTCGATTTGGTTTTGCAAATACTGAAAGAGATGGGGGCGCAACCGCTCATTTTAAGCCGCCCGATTGACGGCCCGGTATGGAACGCAATGGGCGTATCCCGGCCGGCGCGTCTGGTTTATTACGCTAAACTTCAAAGTGCAATTTCACCTTATGGCTTTCCATTCGTGGACTTTGCCAATCACGATGGCGACCATTATTTCAGCATTGACCTGTCATCGCATACCAGCCGGGAAGGTTGGGCCTATGTAGATCAGACGCTGAATGCGTTTTTTCACGGGCAGATCTATTAAGCTGTGCAAAACACTATAACAAAGACTCTCGGGACGTATCTTCTCACAGTGTTGTCCTTAATGTAGCACTGAAGGGAGGCTATGCCCAAGTGGAGCCAACGTGCCTACAGCGGGTAGCGCCAGCCATCGCCAAAAGCGACGAGCTTCGCCAATTGTTGTCACAGGAACGGCAACTCCGCGATCAGTTTGAGTAGATACGATTTAATTGTATCTTTATTTGAACTTCCGGAAATCCATTTTTATATTGTTCGTGTGACCTTCGTTATCTAATTTGTGCGCTTAGCGGTAAAGCGATATTAATCGCCAGATACATGAAGGTAATCATGCCGAAAGAGACTTTATCGAACAGCCGCGAAAACTCCTTGTCGTTGGCGGCAAAGCGCGCTGAGATCACAGTCTGGATCATGCAAATAAAGATGGTGGCGAGTCCCAAAAAGTTGATGATCTCCATCAGCGTCATGGTGCCGGTGTCGGGCAGGTAGGTGGATGTAATGTAGGAATTCGCCACCGCCGCGAAGAATCCGCCGACCAGCAGTTCGATGCGAATCTCTTCGTGCGATTTGAAGAATCCGGCGAGCAACGCCACTCCGACCGCCGCAAAGAGCGCTTGAAATAATTTAAGGTAAAACCCGAAACCGAAACGATTGATAAAGATTCCAAACCCGAACTGCGTTACATCTCTTTGCGCGGCCGGATTCCCGTAGGTTGAATTGGCGGCGATGGTCTGCACCCCCATGATCGTTCGGGTGATCACATAGCCAGGGATATGCACGGCAGGATCGACGCGTGAGTTATCGCGATCTGCAATATATTGGATCTGAGGATGCAGGGGGTCCTGGATGAACAACGTCAGGAGATGATCGTCCACCGGATAGCGCGTCACATTGAACGGATACGTGATGCTGGCAGATACACGATATAGCTCGTAATGCTGGTTGCCATTAACTTCGTTGATGATCTGCTGATTATTGACGATGGTCCCGTTCGCAACTTGAAACGCCTGCCCCGGATTGAAACTCGGATCGTCGGCGGGCTGCTGCCATTTGAACCAAACGTAAAAATCCGCGCTCCACGCCACGTTCTTGATGGAAAAATCCGATACCTTTTCAATCGAGATTCCCACCTGCACCGGCACTTTGCCGTAGGAACCTTGGTTTCCAATGCTCAGAATCTTCTGGTAATCTGTAAATGCTTCGTTTCTGTTTTCAAGAGCAGGGCGGAACGTAAACCACGCTGCCAGTAAACCAAGTACAACTAAAATCACAATCCATCCGATCAAAAATCTGCGATGAGACATGTCTCCTCCAACCAATAATTTTTTCCGATTATATAACCGAAAAGAACAAAATGTCATTCTGGTGACCGCAGGGAGCGACACTTGCACCTGCGCTGCAAGTGCAGGTGAGAATCCCGCCGCACCGCGGCGAAGACCCTGCAATGACATGCGATGTTTGTAATTTGATACAATGTTATGAAATGATGCAGACTAGAAACATCAACCGCGATGAATGGGTCAAGCTGATTCTTGGCCTGACTATTTTCCTGAGCGTCATTGTCCGCTTCTTTCCCGGACTGATGGCGGGGTTCCCATTGAACGACGGCGGCATGTTCTACGTGATGCTGCGCGAACTGAAGTCCAACCATTTTCTGATCCCCGCATTCACTTCATATAATTATTCGGATATTCCATTTGCTTATCCGCCATTTGGTTTTTATGCAGGCGCACTTCTCAGTGCAATGGGAATCCCGGACTTGGAAATCCTGCGCTGGCTGCCGGTTTTCGTCAACCTATTGACTATCCCAGCTTTCTTTCTACTGGCTGAAACTTTATTGGAAGATCGTCCGCGTGCTGCGGTCGCCACCGTCTTTTACGCGTTGACTCCCGTTTACGGCTGGGAAATCATGGGCGGCGGATTGACGCGTTCCTTTGGAGCATTGTTCATGTTGCTGGCGCTTCATTTTTCCGTGCAATCCTTCAAAACCGGTTCATGGAAGTCTGTGTTCCTCGCAGCGATCTTCGGCGGCTTGAGCGTGATGAGTCATCCGCAGACTGCTATTCACACTGCCTTCGGCATCGCGTTCTTTTGGTTGTTCACCAAACATTCGTGGAAGAAAGTTTTGCAAGCCTTCGTTCTGGCAGTGCTCGCTGGGCTTGTCTCCGCGCCGTGGTGGTTGACGGTTTATCTCCAGCATGGTGTCGCACCGTTCATCAGCGCGGCCAGCAGCGGCGTGCACGATCTATCTCCGCTCAATGTTTTCTTTGGTGATCTGTTGGCGCGCGATACCTTCATCCCGATCCTGATGATTCTGCGTGTGGCAGGAATCATTTGGGAAGCGGCTCATCGCCGATTCACGCTGGTCCTTTGGGCGGCTCTTGCTTATTTTCTCGATCAACGCAGCGCAGGCACAACTTCTTTCTTGGCGTTCTCGCTTCTTTGTGCGATCGGTTTTGCGGACACGTTGCCCTTTGTCGTCCACTGGCTGAAAACAAGAACGAGCACAGCAATGAACTTCCTTCAATTGCGTTGGCTCAATGCGACTCTGATCGTTTTGATGTTTTATCTTTTCGTGGAGTGCGGGCTATATTCTTTTGTGTTGGTCAATACCAGTTTGCATACGCAGGCGCCGTTCCAAGCCATGCAGTGGGTGAGTGAAAACACTTCTCCCAATAGCCGCTTCCTTTTGATGACGGGAAGCTCCGGCATTATGTCCGATCCGCTTCAGGAATGGTTTCCGGCGCTGGCAGAACGGGAAAGCCAGACAACCATGCAAGGCTTGGAATGGAATCTGGACCAGGATTTTTTCCCGCGCTTGCGGAGTCTGATTACTTTGCAGGCCTGCACGACTTTGGATTGTGTCAATCAGTGGTCAGCGGATACAGACTTGGGCTACGACTATTTGTTGATTCAGAAGTCGAATGCCATGTTGCCTTTATTGAATTCGATCAAGCATAATTCGAGTTATGTTCAGGTTTACGAGAATTTGTCAATCGTTATTCTTCACAAGAAATAACCTTGCAATCCATTATAAATTGGTGGCTCTTAACCTAGCGGTTCGAGGTTCTCTTCCTAAATAAAACCAAGTGAGTTTTTCGGAATCGGCATAGAATCCGTGTGAGCAAAAAAGGATGAGGCTATCCCGGAGGCGCGATATATACGGAGCTTATCAAAAGCGGAGCAGAGGGCCTTGCAGGAACTGTACCGGCGGACCCAAAACGCCGATGCGCGTACACGCTGCCAGATGATCCTGTTGTCTGCCCAGGAATATGCGGTCAGTAAGATTGCCGAATTGACCTTTTTCAATGAAGACTTCATTCTGTATTGGTTTGAAAGATACGAACAGGATGATTTAGCCGGATTGGACGCTGTGCGGCCGCCCTCGCACTGGGCGTCGTCCCAAAAGTGAATGGCCGATGTAAAGCCGAATTGCAAAAGTTGGTTGAGCAGGAGCCGCGCCAAGCCGGTATGCTTTCTCGAGTTGGACGTGTGCCGACCTGGTGTGTGCATTGGTCAAGAAAGGTTTTGAGGCGGTGAGTTGCAAAACCATTCGAGTTCATCTGCATGCGTTAGGATACCGAGTGTTGCGTCCGGTGCTCTCGATCGCCAGCCCGGATCCGGCCTACCGCCGCAAGGTCAAACCATTGGAAAAGTACAAGAACCAAGCCAAGAACGGTGAAATTCTGATGTTCTTTCAAGATGAAATTGATCTCAATCTTCTGCCGGGCATTCTGCGCTGCTGGACTTTACAAGGGACTCAGCGCAAAGTGATGACGCCGGGACAAAATGTGAAACGCTATGGTTTTGGTGCCGTAAACTTTGTTTCCGGACAAGCCGTTTATCGCATGGAAGATCACAAAAATAGTGCGGGTTTCTGTGCGTTCGTAGAGCAGTTCATGCAAACCGTCACCCAAGCACCAGAATATCGCGGACAGAAAATTGTTTTAGTGGTCGATAACTTCATCATTCATCACAGCCAAAAGACCCGGAAGTTCCTCGAACAGTATGCGGATCAACTGATTCTGTTTGCCCTGCCCACATACTCACCCCGGCTGAGTCTCATTGAACTTCTTTGGAAGCACCTCCGTCGTAAAGTCACTCACAATCATTTGTTCAAAACCATCTCGAAACTTGTCGAAGCCGTTTGCTCTTTTGTGGATTCTCTCAATCAGAACTCCGAGCCTGACGCTTTCCATCATGGTTCTGCTGTACCGAACCATCATCGGTACTACCGAATGACTTTCCTGTTTTTATTTAGCACCCTACATTTTTCGATTGTTGCTTAGGAACAAACCTAACAATATGGGCCTTTGTGTTATTCTAATTTCTTCTTTAGAGAAGTGATTTCATTGCCTCGTATTGCAAGTAAATCGGCTTGAACAATCAAAAGGATCCAAAGAAGGAGCCGAAGGAATTCCACGGCTGGGAAGATGTGGCGTAATACGCCCGCCGTATCTCCAAAATATCTGATAAATAACATGGCTACCGACGAAACAAATATCCAGATTCCAATCCATGTCCAGATGCGCGTCATCCTTTCCTTTTTATCTACGGCTGTATAGCACATGAATGCAAGCAATAACGTATCAACCAGGTATACGCCGCCTGTTTCAGGATGAAAGACTTCGCCCAAACTAAGGAGAGCTGAACTAAGACTTGTATTTTGTGCAATAAAATATGGTTGGAGAAAATCGGCAGTAAACATTGGCATATACTCCAACACGTTGGAAACGACGAATCCAGGATGCGATGCTAAGAACAAAAGATAAACGCTCGGTGCCCTTTTATTAAACCACTGTGGGAAACTAGGTGCATTGAGATCGGGAGCCCCAAATTCCTTTATGAAATTAATACCTGATGAGTTGGGAAAAATGTATCTTTCGTAAGAATGTTCAATGGATGGTTGCCATCTAGTACTTTGGGCTGAGGCTATTAATCCGATGGCAAATACTCCAACCAGATAAAAAAACGTAATCAGAAGGGCCTTTTGTTTTGCACGACCTTTGATTATTACAGGGAGCAAAAGAAGTAAGGTTATCGGAACAAAGTATAGGTTCGCGTCTTGCACGAATACCCATAATCCGAAAACGATCAACCAACCAGCTAGCAGGAAATAGATCGTGCTCTGATTTCTATTTCGATCTCCAAAGAGTTGGAAGGCGATCTCTATCATTAATGCAAAGCAGATCGCGAACAATGAGAGAGTTAGTGATTCAGAACTCAGGACGCTGTCCCACTCTGCAATTTGAGGGCTAAGCGCAAAGGATAAAACAATGATTGTGATTAGAATTTTGTATAGGGGAGTCTTGATGTGGCTGGATAATTCCAGCGCTAGAAACGACCAGCCTAAAATAGATAATAGATTTTGTAAAAAAGCGATTCTGTCAAAGCAATATTGAAGTTTGAGATTGGCTTCCTGGACAGCCGCCGGGTGGCTAATACTGGACAGATGGCAACGTGTATTGTTGACGAAGATGTTATAAACCAGATTCATGGTGAAGAGACGTCTGCCTGTGATTGAGGCCCATGAGAAGACGGGAGCGCGGGATGAGTCAATATAGGATTGAGTATCATTCATTGCCACGGAAAGTCGAGGGTCTCCGTAAAAATACAGTCGGAGAACTATCGCGACAACTATGATAATCAATGTAGTTACGAAGACCCCATAGGTCTTGACTATTTTCATAAGCAACGATTCTCCTCAGTGTGGAGTTTATCCGTTGGGTCAATTACAAGAACCGGGATAAGCCAAGTCGAACGCTCGACGAAGAGATAGCCTGTGCCGACCTGCTCCCCGAATATATCATGGTTATCAGAACCTTTTCTGAATCGTTTTCCATGCTGAATAAGCCGGGACAGTGGCTCTTCAGGCTATATGATTAGCTGTGTCAAGTGCGCTTCTTTCAGGTATTCGTGATAACTTGCTTTTGAGCTTGAGCCTCTGACTCCTCCCCACGCCTACCCGTGCTGGCCTGCGCCAGCAGGGCAGTGAAGGCGGGGGCTTTACGGCGATTTTCGGTAAACCTAGCGGTTCGAGGTTTATGTCCAATGCAAAGCACAATGTATTTATGCTAACTCACTTTGCAACTCCTAACAACCTCGGGAACCAATACCACAACAAATCTGCAGCGGGCTTGCCGTGTACCGATGCGGATTTATCCTGCAGCGCGGCGGGCGGATAAAAGCCTCGGCTCACGATGCCGCCGATCCACGGACGCGTGTTGATGGCGTTCAACATCGCTTCGTAAAGATCATGCTGGCTTTGCAAATCAACGGACGCGGAAGCCGGGTTGTTCGGTTGGTTGAGCGCAAGCCAATCGAGACAGCCGCCGTTGCCATCGCTAATGCATCCCGTGGTCACGCCGCCCGCCGATGGATAAGTCAGCGCAATGACGATCGGCTTGTTGATGAGCGAAGGCAACGGCGAGACGTCGTTATCGAGCAATTTGCCAGCTTGGTTGAGTAGGTCGGTTTTGGACGCGCTGGCTTGGGTCGCGAGCGGTGCGCTCCACAATAAATAAATCCCATCCACGTCTTGGAAGAAACTTAATGAAGTATTTAATTTGCCGGGTGTATATGGCAAAGCCCACAGAATTTTTCCGTTGAAATGCTGACGGACTTCCGCGATGATGGCTGTCCAGCGCGCGTCCGCATCGCTCGGGACCCCGGAAGCGGAACCGTCACTCAATGTGCCGTTCGGCAGGGCGGGGCTGATCCACGTTCCGCCGCCGAGGATCAGCATCTGCGCGCCAGATTGAGTTGCGAGGTCGGCATAGTTATTGGCGAAGGCTTGGTATGTAGTGAACCAGTTGTTCCACCAATTTGCGTCGCGCGGCGCGGACTTCCAAAATGTATTTGCATCCGTAGTGAAGTGCGCGATGGGGAAGAGGCCCACATTCAAATTCAAGGCGCGCGCTTGGCTGACCATGATCGCTGAATCGATCCATAACGGGTCTTTGCCGGGAACAGGCGAGAACGTTAAAGGATTGCCGTTGGAAAATGTCCAGGTGGGAGTCATGAAAGCCCAATTCGCTCCCAAGCCTTTGGCGGTTTGAATCGCTTGCGGATAATAATAGGACCAGTCCGGACGAAAGTCTGGTTGAAACTCGATCCCGCTTACAAATCCGGTTGGACGCGCCGTGATCTGCGCGCTGACTAGCGGTGTCGTATCGGCTCCCAGCCATGCCCATGAACTGACGGTGTCCTGAACATCCTGAGGCGTGAGACTCGTCGAGAGTTCACGGCCTGTTGCCGATGCACCCGCCGTGGTCGAATCATCCGTGCTGCCGCATTGTCCGTTGCGGCAATAGCGATAATGAAATGTGCCCAGCATGTTGAGCGGACTATAGAGTCGATAGACCCATTGATTGTTGCCAAGCGGCCACATCGGGATGGGTTCCGTCCAGCCATATGGATTGAGTTGGATATAAACAACATCCCCAACAGGTGTGGTGGATGGCACCGTCACTTGAAAGAGAATCGGTGAGGATGCACCCGAGTGCCATGTCTCTACTGTATCTTGAATCAAAGTATCTTGTGCGGGGACGATCAATTCGCGCAGAACAAATTCCCCAGTGAACTTATGTTCGGCGTTCCAAAATCCATCGCCCAATGTATATTTATATTGAACATATGCGCCCACCGGCAGGCTGATGGTGACGCTGTAATGTCCATCGGGTTGCAGCGACATAATCGGCATTCGATCCGCCATCGTGCTGAGGCCGCCCTCGAGGTCCGCAAATGTGTTCCCCAATTCCAATAAGTTTCCTGCAATGCGGATCGGCGCGCCCTGAACGGTATCGGTCGGCGCGGCAACATTGAATGTAATCTTGACCAGCGGTGCGGCGGTCACATGAATTAGCACGGATGTGTTTAAGTTGGCTGCAACCACTGCACCTTGTTGAAACGGTTGATACGCGCCGTCCATGGCATACGCCACGAGATTGTGAGTGCCCACTGGAAGCCCTTGCAGATTGAAGTCTCCTGCCGAATCGGTGATGGATTGGACGCCTCCAGCTGTGACCAAAATATTGGGGACCGGCGCGCCGCTGGCAGCGTTGAGGACGCGTCCTTGAATCCCTCCAAGGGGACGCGTGGTGCTTTTATCGCTCCAACCTCCGATCATATCCTGCACCACGCCTTGTCCCGCGACATAATACAGACGATATCGAATCGGAGCGTCGAGCGCGGTAACTTCATTAATAGGAACGCTGGCCTGGCGTATATAACGATACTTGATCACTGCATTAAGCGGCAGTGGCAATGTGGCAGTGTATGTTAAATTATCCTTCGCTCGCATGGGATAGGTGGCAGCGTTCCATGCCAGGCCGGTCACTTCATCCATCACGTTCACATTAAGCGATTCACCTGACGCTAGCGGTTCAGGCAGGATAGCCGTGAAGGTGGTTTGTGCGCGCGGCTGAGGCGTGGGAGAAGGAGTTACAGGCGCTGCCAGTTGTGTTGGACCGGTTGGGATGTTTGGTAGTTGTAACAGCGATGTTGTGCAGGCCAGTCCGCTCAATAACAAAACGCAAATCGATAACGATAGAATAAATCTATTTTTCGATTTCATCTCCCGCCTCCTTATGTGGGGTCAGGATTTGCTGTCGGATTTCGTATTGATGTTCCGCCAGACTCCCCAGCACGCCGTTGATAAAACGCGGTGCACTATCCGATCCATAAAGCTTTGCAATCTCAACTGCCTCATTGATCGCGACTTTGACCGGCGTTTCGTTTTGAACGGCAAATTCCCAACATGAAATGCGTAGAATATTCCGGTCAATGGTCGCGATCTGATCGAGCGGCCATTCCGGGGCGTATTTTTCTATGACACGATCCAATTCGTGGATGAGGGGGAAAACACCGAAGACGATCTGCCGCACAAACTCGGCTAGATCATCCGAAAGCGGAGTATCCTCCAGCCGCTCTCGAAACACTTCGGCAGGAGGATGATTCGCAATATCCACTTCGTAAAGTACTTGCAGGGCCAGACAGCGCGCCCTGGTGCGGGACTTCATAGGGTGTCAGGCCTCTGACCCCTCATAATGAATGTCTTCAATGTGAATATCAACCTGCCCAACATCCATGCCGGTCATTTCCTGGATGGCGCGCGTCACCTGTTGTTGAACGTTGCGCCCAACTTCGCGGATATTGACTTCTTCCTTCACGATGATAAAAATGTCGGCAGCCACCATGTTTTCATGAATTGCGATCTGCACGCCATTATCCGCACCGCGACGGAAGAGACGATTGACGCCTCCAGCGACCGGCGCCATTTCACTGACGCCCGGCACGCTAAGGGCGGCCATGCGCGCAATCGTGATCAATACTTCGGGCGCAATCGTGGTTTTTCCGGGTGGACGAGTATAGTCTGTCATAGTTTTTCCTTTACTGTTACTAGCGTTCACAACTTGCACCTTACTCACATCATTGCCATGCCGCCATCTACACCCAGTACTTGACCGGTGATATAAGCGGCTTCATCGGAAGCGAGGAAGGCCGCAGCATAAGCCACTTCTTCCGGCTTGCCTTTGCGCGCCAGCGGGACCATTTTCATCATGGCTTCCAGTGTTTCAGGATTCATGAGTTTAAGGATGTCGGTATCAATAAATCCCGGCGCAATGGCATTGACCGTGATGTTGCGCGAGGCCACTTCGCGCGCCAGGGATTTGGTAAATCCGATCTGCCCTGCTTTCGATGACGAATAATTCGTCTGACCCGGGTTGCCCATTTGTCCTGCAACGGAGGCAATGCTTATGATGCGGCCATAGCGTTTTCGGATCATGTGTTTGACAGCGGCCTTGGCGCAATTGAACGTGCCTTTGAGGTTCACCGCGATCACAGAGTCCCAATCCTGTTCCGACATGGTCAGGATCAAACCGTCGCGCGTAATGCCGGCATTATTCACGAGGATGTGCAGATCCCCAAATGTATCCAACGTGAACTTTACTAGATTCTGGGCATCATTAAAATCCGAAACGTCCGCCTTGAAACAACTGGCCTTCCCCCCAAATTCTTGGATTTCACCACATACAACACTCTCGCCAGATCTGTCGTTCACAACCACAGCTGCCCCGCGCTTTGCTAGCTCGAGAGCAATAGCGCGTCCAATGCCGCGCCCGGCTCCGGTCACGAGGGCGACGCGATTTTCAAGTGATAATGTCATCGTTGACTCCTTATTTGAAATTATACATCATGGTTTAGCATTTCGAACCATCATGGTTTAGCATTTCGAACCATCATGGTTTAGCATTTCGAACCATCATGCTTGAAACGCGGAATAAATGCAAATGCGAGTCCGCCTAGCGCGGCGATGATGCCGATGTATAACACCGCGTCCTGCCAGAATTGAAGCGGATACAATCGAATCAGCGTATCTGAATCGGGGAACAGCCAGGAGTTGCCTTGAAAGAATAGACCGTGGAAGCCCGCGAAGAAACTCCAGAACAAGTCGCCGTTTCCGCTCGCGCCGATAGTGGCGATAACGCCGATAGTTAGTGCTAACAAAAGCGTGAGCCAGCCGCCTCGCCTCAATCCCTGACCGTAAACGGGTAACCATTTCCCGCGCCACGCCCAAATCCAGAACAGAATCAGAACAATGATGACGATGTACCAGATTTTTAGAAAGTTTTGCACCACCACTTTGACATCGTGCATGTGACTCAATTCGGGTTCGGTGAAGAGCGGCGTGCCGTCGTTGAATTTCAAATCACCAAGATAGGAAACATCGGCACTGTTGAGTAGATAATTGATCCCATCCATTCCCCAATGCAAACGATCTGGTGTGGAGAAGCCGTAAATATCGGGCGGAAAATATGGCAATCGATATTCGATGTTGGGGAAGAGCGGCGTAAGCAAAACCCGTATGCCCAAGCCGATCAGGATAAAAGGAATGAGAAGTGTAATTAGCCAGGAAAGAATAGTGTAAAGTTTATTCATAAGCGTTACCTCAAATGGGAGATTGCCATCCTTGCTTTGTTTGCTCGCAATGACATTTGCATAGCTATTGCTGTAAACCTGAAAGTCCTCCGCTCAATGTGAAGCGGACAACCATGTCATCCACGATCCATTCGATGGGTGCGCGGTCATCGGTGAAGACTTGTGTTGTGGTGTACCCGGGCTTCATATTTGCGAACGTGGTCTGCATGGCGGAAAGCAATAGGGGGCTGATGTCTGTGCGATGCGAAAAAGATGAAAGATTGGCAGTAAAGTTATCCGCCGTGGTGGGTTGTTTTGTCGCGAAGATCATGGTGTTGAGCGTGCCCGGAATGTCCATGATGTGAATCGAAGGAAAGACCGTTGCCATGGTGGTTGCGAGACCGTTGATGAGTCGGCGGTCACCCGGCACACTACCGACGTTGATTGCAACCACGCCCTTATCCGTCAAATGATCGTAACAGATTTGATAAAACTCCTGCGTGGTCATGTGTGGTGGAATATAAGGCGGGCGATACGCGTCCACTGCAATGAGATCATATTGATTCTTGCTTTCTTCCAAATTCCAACGTCCATCACCGATGATGACGTTTAAGTTCGGAAGATTTTCATCAAAATATTTTTTGCCGACCTCGATGATCTTCGGATCGAGTTCGTAGCCATCAATCGGAATTGGACCATATTCTGCGGTTGCCATGCGCGCGGCTGTCCCAGCCGCCAAACCGACAATTGCCATTCGATGAATTTGATTCGGCGAGAAGTTTGCGTTGAAAAATGGTGCGACCAAAAATTGCGCCCACGGTCCGCCATAGTTCATTGTATTTGGATTGTAGATCGAGTGGATGCCCTCACCGTCGTTCAACCGCAAAAGCGTATAGCCGTTGATTTGTTGAACCTGAATGTAGTTATAAGCGGACTCGGTTTCGTAAATTTGTCCGGTTGAATCTTTTAGGTTCTGGTTGTTTGAAATGATCGCAATGACAATCAAAACAACCGGCATCCATAAATGCCAAGCCATTAATTTGTAACTAGCGTATTTGCCTAATCCAATCAAAGCCACAAGAAGTAAGACGAGACTGAATGATAAGAAGGTCAGGCGCGTGCCGATGGTGGGGATGGTGACCAGCACCGGAAGAAATGTCCCGATGAATGAACCGAGCGTGGATATGCCGTAGATCGCGCCGGAGGTGGTGCCGGCGCTTTTGGGATCATCCACGCTTAATCGAATCGCAAAGGGCGAGATCATGCCGAGCAATGTGACGGGGATACAGAACAGAATCAAAACGCCGACGAACGAACCGAGCAATACGGCAACATTGAGTCCTTCGAAAGCTTGTGCGGCGAATCTCAAGACGGGTGTCGCAATATAAGGCACAACGCCGAGGGTGAACGCGCCCCAAGCCAGGACTCGATACAAGGTGGCCGCCTCCGGCCAACGGTCCGCCCAACGACCGCCGATGAAATAGCCGGCTGTCAGATAAATCAAAATGAGTCCGATGATGCTGGCCCACACCAGGTTGCTTGTCCCGAAAACGTTGCCGATCAAACGCGAGGCGGCCAGCTCTGCGGCCAGCGTGGTCATGCCGGAGACAAAGACTGTGAAATATAAATATCTTTTCATTGATGTTATTATACCTGTTGGCATAATCATTTTCTGCTTGACGAAAGAACTTCATGCGGCTAAAATTCAGCCCGCTTTGTAAAATTCATTCTAAAGAGCGAAGGTAATCCTGTCAAACAGGGTGAGAGGCGCTCGAGGAGATAAGATGGAGAAAGTTGTTCTGAAAGCATCCCCGCGCGACGTCAGCGGAAAGCATGTAAAGGCTTTGCGGCGCGAGGGCAAACTTCCGGCTGTAATCTATGGCCGCCACACGGAACCGGTCAAAATTTCACTGGATGCTCATAGCGCCACTTTGGTGTTGACCAAAGTGGGTTCGTCTACGTTGGTGACGATTGATGTGGATGGCAAGGAATATCCGGCCTTGGTGCGCGAACGACAGCGCAACTATATCAAGGGCGGGTTGATCCACGTTGACTTTTTGGCCGTGTCGCTGACCGAGAAGCTGCATGCTGAAGTCCGCATCGAGTTGACCGGCACTTCGTTAGCGGTAAAAGATTTCAATGCCGTGTTGGTGACGGGCTTGCATTCGCTTTCTGTGGAATGCCTGCCCGCGGATTTGCCCGAACATATCAGCGTGGATATCGCGCCTCTTGCGAAAGTGGGTGACGGCATCCATGTCCGCGATGTTTCATTGGGCGATAAGGTTCGCATCCTAGACGATCCGGACGACATGATTGTCAACGCAACGTACGCCAAGATTGAAGTCGAGGAAGTGCCTGTTGCGGCTGAAGGCGCGGTGGCTGTTGTGGCTGAAGGTGTTGAGCCTGAACTTTCGGTGGAACGCGGTAAGAAGGAGGAGGAAGTTCCTGAAGAGGGTGCAAAGGCCGAGAAAACCGAGAAGAAGAAATAAGGATTGTTCAAGCAAACTCCCCGCCATTTGGCGGGGAGTTTTGAATTATCACTGTCATTGCGAGACCTGCGAGCCTTAAACGGCGAGTGCAGGGCGTGGCAATCTCTACTAGCATTCAAATGGATGTCGCTGCGCTCGCAATGACATGCTATAAGCCTAATACCTTAAGAAAATCCACAGTCATCCTCGCGGTTGCGCCCCAAAGTAATTCGCCGTCGTATGGATGATACACGATCAGCGAACGATTCCTTCCTGGCATGCTGAATTCCCAGCGATTGTTGCTTTCGGCAAGCCAATTTAATGGAATGGTGAACACGCGCTCGACTTCATCTTTTCCGAGTCGCAAGACGGCGGGCCATTCGATGATCCCGACCACCGGCGTGACGCGGAAACTTGTGATGGTGATCATGTTTATGATTTTTCCCAGCACGCGGACTTTCTGCGGATTAATTCCAACCTCTTCGTTTGCTTCGCGCAAAGCGGTCTCTTCCGGCGTCGTTTCGCCTTCGTCGCATGCGCCGCCCGGAAACGAGACTTGTCCTTTGTGACTCTCCACTTTATCCGTGCGACGCGTAAAGAGCAAATGCCATGCATCATCCTGTCGAAGCAACGGGATGAGCACCGCCGCGCATTTCAAGCGCGTATCGGCCGTCAGATCAATCTCCGCGTATCCATCGGACGATGGAGCGGATTCAATCGCCTCGCGCAATTTTGCCATGATGAATTCCTCGCTGGGAGAAATTGTCATTCTTCTTTCTCTTCAAAACCCGCGCCAATCTCTTTGGCCAATTCTGTTCCACGTTTATCTTCTGATGGCTCAATTCTTCTTGCGAAAATCAAAAAGCCGGTATGTGCCACCATGCGATCTGTGGGGCGCAGACGCGTCGGCTCCGGTTTGTAATACCGAACCAACACCTCGCAGACTTCGATAAATGCAAATCGTTCGCGTCTCAATGCGGTGAGCAGCAGTTCCACTTGATTGACGGTTGGGATCAGACTGCAAAAGAATCCACCGGGCTTGAGTGCGGCGCGCACTTGCGAAATGTAATCGTATGGATTCGGCACATCGAGGAAGAACGCATCGGCGTCCGTTTCGTCAAAGCCCTCGGCGATGTCGCGCAGTTTGAAGTCGACGCGCGCAGCGAGACCAACGCGCTCGAGATTCTTCTTTGCCAGATTCTGCATATCCGGCCGGACTTCATAAGAAATCACTTGTCCCTCGGCGCTGACGTTATGTGCCAATGCGATCGTCATCGAGCCGGAACCGGTTCCCGCTTCGATGACTTTTTTACCGGGCCCAATGCCCATCGTCACGAGAATGAAGCCGATGTCTTTTGGGTAAAGAATTTGTGTGTTGCGCGGTAGGTCATTTAGTAAATCTGCAAGCGAGGGTTGAAGCAAAAAGAATGGCGAGCCCATGTGACTGAAAACCTGCGAGCCCCACGGTTTGCCGATCAGCTCGTCGTGCTGCAGAATGCCGCGATGGGTTTCGAGCCTTGCGCCTTCTTTGAGCGTGATGATAAAGTTCTTGTGCCGCAAGCCAACCAGTTGGGCAATATCACCGGCGCGTGCGTTGGACGAAGTAATATTGAATGGCATGAGTTTATTTTACCGCGACCTCACCTTTCCCCTCCTTTTCCTTTCCCTTCCTCTCCCAACGGGAAAGGAAGGGAAAGTGTGACCGTAGGTCGGGTGGGGGATGATGAGGTACGCAGTCGCCAATTGATCATGCCCAAGGCAATCGGCATGCTGAGCGCAATGATGGCAAGAATGGATGCGCCAAAAACGATAAACGCCATCCCCGTGATGTTTTCCATGTGAGCGCCAAGGGCGGTGCGCACGGAACCGGTCACGATAAGAATTACGCACGCATTCCATAAGCTATGCAAAAACATGGCGAGCGCGTACATTCCTATCAGGCGACCCGGGCGTTTGGTTGTTCGGAACCATGCGATGCCCCAGCCCGTCAAGCTGGCAGCGGCGATATGCATCATGGTGCTTCCGCCGCGCACGAGCAGTGTGGTACCCCAACTTGAATCGGGTTGAACGGATGCAAGCAGGCTTTCCACTAATCCAAAGCCGGTGCCGCTCAATGCGCCGATAACAAATCCTTGTGCCGGCGATGAAAGATGATCGAAGACTATCCAGACCGTCAGTGATTTCGCGGTTTCCTCCACTAGCGGTGCGACGACAGAAAAGAATAACAACGCCAGCGCAATGACCATCGGATTGAGTAAGTAAGGACTGAGCAGCGTCAAAATATCATCCGGATTTGATGTGTTGTTGATTTGGGCCTTGATCGTATTGAATACGGACATCAGCTCAGGATGGAACGCCAAATAGGCGGCAATACCGAATAATAATAAAACCACCAACATCAACTCAACGAGGGAGGCGAGCGATGGGCCTAATAGCATGCCTGTTCCCAAAGCGCCCCATGTGCGTTGTTTTGAACCGGCGTTCAGTCCTCCAATTGCCAGCCGCGCGAAAAAATATACCGGCAGTCCAATGGATAAAATATAGAGCGGCGGCGTGATCCAACGGAGAAAAGTATTTCCGTAAAAGATTTGGGTGAGCGCAGATATGCCCAGCCAAATGAATGCGATCAGAAAGCCTGCTCCTATATTCATTGGCTTGGTCGTGTCCGCGGCCACTTCTTCACCGATCAACCTTTGGAGGCTGTAATACGCGGCAGGAATTAACAACGCCCCCACAAAGAGAATCGCGCTGGCCAGCAGAACTCCGTCAATGAGCGGAGGGTTTTGCTGATTGCCTCTCAGTGTCATCGCGGCTTGAACAACAATCACGATAACTCCCATCGCAACTGCCAATATCGCGCCGCCCGTACAGGCAATGGCAAGAAGGATCGAGCGCCAGTCTCTACCTGCTTTCGATTCCACTATTGCTCCTCGATAGTCACGCTCAAGATTTTATCACCCGGTGGCAGATCTCCAGCTTGCGATGGATCGCGCGGCGTTAGGCTTTCAACTACATCCATACCTTTGAGCACTTGACCAAAAATTGTATAACTTCCATCCAGGGTCGGCTCGGGTGCGTACGTGATAAAGAATTGACTGCCATTGGTGTCCGGCCCCGAATTGGCCATACCTACCACGCCCGGTTTATCATATTTCAAATCCGAAACTTCATTCTTGAAAAAATAACCGGGTCCGCCTTGACCGGTTCCGCTTGGGTCACCGGCCTGCGCGACAAAGCCGGGGATGACGCGATGAAACGTCACACCATCGAACCAACCCTGCTTTGCGAGGAAGATGAATGAGTTTACTGCCAGCGGCGCTTTATCTGCATATAGCTGGATTACGATGTCGCCTTTTTCCGTATGCAGTGTGGCGACGTATTGTTTCGATACGTCAAGCATGAAAGATGGACATGACTTGAATTGTTTCGCACCCAAGGCGATCAAACTCACCACATCATTCACGCTGTTGTAATCGAGGATGGCGGCTTGTTGCAAACTGCCGTTGATGAAGACAACGGGAATGGAACCAATGCCCAATTGAATGGCCGCATCGTGCATGGACTTTGCGCGGGCCGCCGTTTCCGAGCTTTGATAATCCGCCTCGAACTTTGCCGCGTCAAGCCCCAAGCTGATAGTTTGACCTGTGATCCATGAATTGAATTGATTCACGGTCAGGTTTGCCCAGTCATTGTATTTGGAATGCAAGAGATCGCGCATTTCCCAGAACTTGCCTTGATCTCCGGCCGATACTGCAGCTTGAGTTGAAATCTGTGACTTATCTAAAACTCCAATGGCGGGCAGCGGACGATAGACCACCCGTAAATCATTGGGATGATTCTGTTGCAATTTATCAACCACATCGCCAAAGTTTTCGCACTGCGTGGATTGAAAATCGCAATACAAGATCATGGTCACTGCGGCGTTATCTGGGCCGCGTACGTAATCCGCAGAAGTGATGGATGGCAGGCCGGAGGAAATATTTGCTGTCGGCTCGGCGGTAACAGTTGAGCACCCTGCATAAGTTACGGGCGTATTTGGAATCAGCGTGGATGTTGGGGCAGGAGGAGCAGTCGGCGTTGCGATTGGTGTTGATGACGCGCAGGAAGTAAGAAGGAGAAAAATTAAAAAGGAAAAAGATGAAAGCGAATAGTTTTCTTGTTTGCATGAGTTCTCCTTGCAGTTAATGGAGATGGATAGGGGCGCAAGACCCTCAAAGGGCGCAGGGCGTTGTCGCGCTCCTACGTGCAACGATGTCTATTGTCCCACTGCTTTCTTCAATTCGTCAAATGAAGTCATCCATGCGATTCGGTTGATAAAGTCTGCCAGCGATTTGCTGTGAGCGCGCAGCGCGCGTACGGCCGGCCCGACCGGATCTTCGCCCGCCGCGCCGCCGGGCACATCTGCATAAGCGCCATAAAAAGCAAAATAGGCTTGGTTTAATTTGCGGATGGCATATCCGTTTTGCACGAATAATTGTCGACGCTGTTCCATGTAGGATTCAGCCTCATTGATTTTTCCGGCGGCGAGCAATGCATCCACAGTGACGCGCGTGGTGTGCATCTCATGGTTGAAGTCGAATGGGGGAGACGAAGATACAGGTATGGAATCAAATGGATCGAACCAGAGCCAGTTCGGGTCCGGGAGCGAAGCGTTGTCAACCAATTCCGGATAATATCTTCGCATGACCTCCGCGCCGATCTCGCCTCCGGAAATATCCGCGGTAGTTTCATTCATGGTTCGCAGTTCGGGCGTCTCGTCATAAAGTAAGCCAAGCGGCCGTTGTTCGAGGTAGTTATGTGTCCATTCGTGCGCAATGGTCGTTGTCAGCCACGAGAGATCGGTGGTTTGCGTGATCATGGTGGGATATATGCCGACACCGCCAATAGGAACCACTAGCGCCGAAACATTCAAGCCTTTGCTGACGCGATCTTCCAGCGCAATCTGTTGATCAAGAGTTAGATCGGGCAGGAGCGAGATGTTGACGATTTGTTCGATGTGATCGCGCGGCGAGATGACCAGTGCATTCGGCACCGGCGTGGAGTGAAACATGATGGATGGAATGGGCTGCCCGAGCGTGGTGAGACCGAAACTGGCCGCCACCTCGCTGACCTGCTCCTGAAGCACCGCCTCGGCAATCGGCGCCAGCGCAGTTTGTTCTTTGGTAAGATCGGCCAACTGTGCCCGGAGATGCGCGGTCGCGGACACCTTATCTTTAATGGAGGCATTGGCATAGATGCGATTGAGCGCATCTTCAGATTGATTGACCTGCTGTGTCAACTGAAGATAATCAGTCACGGCAATCGTTCCTTCTTCGCGACCGATATAACCGGGTGTACCCGTCGCGCCTTGCTGGATTTTGATCCAGATGGCATTGAACATCCACGAAATATAGTCGAACTCGATGCCGCGCGTATAAACGCGCACGCGATCGGTTTCATTAACAAGTCTTGGTTCACTATAAGTGAAAAGGGAGAAGCATAAAATCGTTAAGATTGTCCACGTAAGGATTCGGTTTAAACGGTAAAGCATGGGAGAGATTATAACCAGAATAGTTTAATCTCTGATAAAAGAGTAAGGGCGAGTCTGAGACTCGCCCTTACCGACCCCGCACTGAAAAACTTCAGTGCATACCTGCCCTCAGGATATATTTTTTGTTTTTCAAATACTTGTTAGTTGCCAGGAAATTCCTCTGGAACTGCCCGCATTTAGCATCCGAATGAACACAGAGCCGTTGCCTATATTAATAATCATACTCAAAGCCGCTATTTATACAAAGGCTCTAAAGTCACTTAGGCGGACGACAATCATCACAATTTTGTTAATAAGATGTTTATATGGTTTCAAGGCTAAATTCACGGCCAATTCATATTTGTAGGGTAAAATCTTGACTCGGCGAGGAATTCCCTCGCGGAGGAACATTCATGTCGAAGATTCTAAATTCATTAAACGGATTCCTGAAAAAGCACCGCAGACTTTCGATTGCAATTGGAATTGTGCTGCTGATCCTCATCGCGTTTGTGTTCGTGCGCAGCCGTGCCAAAACACAATCCACTTTTCAAACCCAGGCGCTGGCGCGCGGTGATCTGACCGCCACCATAGGCGCGACGGGCACCGTGCGCGCAAATCAGAGCGCAGTGTTGCTATGGCAGACAACCGGAACCGTAGATCAGGTCAATGTAAAGATTGGAGATCAAGTCAATAAAGGGGATGTGCTGGCGACATTGTTGCAGACTTCGCTTCCGCAAAATGTTATTCTTGCGCAAACCGATTTAGTGTCTGCTCAACAGGCGCTGACTGACTTACTCGACTCGGATACGGCGCGTGCCAACGCGTGGATTGCCTTAAGGAATGCGCAAACTGCTTATACGACTGCCCTCAATAATCGGACTGCCCTCAATGGGCCGGTGACCTATCAAGCAGTGGTGGTGGTGGAGATTAATTCCGTGCCAGTCCCTGAGGTAAGGACCTATCGCTCCAACCCCGATCCAAGCGATATTGCAGATGCGGATGCTCAATTGGCGCTGGCAAAGGCACAGTTGGAGGATGCCCAACGTGCATATGATCGAGTGCAGGGCGGGCCAAACAGCGACGACTTGTCGGCGGCTCAAGCGCGCGTTGACGCGGCTCAAGCGGCCTTGAGTGTAGCTCATATCACAGCGCCCTTTAGCGGAACGATCACTCAGGCAGAGCCTACCTCTGGAGATCAGATCACACTGGGAACACAAGCTTTCAGATTGGACGATCTTTCCAGTCTGCTCGTGGATGTGCAGGTTTCAGAAGTGGATATAAACAGCGTTTCAGTGGGTCAGCCTGCAACCATCACATTCGATGCCGTCTCAGGAAAGACCTATAATGGAACGGTTACGGAAGTTTCCCAGGCAGGAGATACCACATCCGGCGAGGTGGACTTCACAGTAACTGTAAAGTTAACAGATGCGGATACAGAGGTAAAGCCGGGAATGACCGCGGCGGTGAATATTATAGTTGACCAGGTTAAGAATCAATTACTGATTCCTAATCAAGCAGTCCAACTCGTGAATGGTCAGCGGGTCGTTTATGTGTTGACCAATGGTCAGCCAAAACAAGTTGTAGTTACGCTGGGGGCGTCTTCCGATACCATGAGCGTTGTGACTGGCAGCAATCTGAATGTAGGCGATTTGATCATCTTGAATCCGCCTGCGCAATTTCAGGCTGGTCCGCGCGGACCGGGTGGAGGCTAATAGATGGATTGGGTGGTTGAAGTTAGAGACTTGAAAAAAATCTATAAGATGGGCGAGGTCGAAGTCGAGGCCTTACGCGGCGCTTCGCTGCAAATTGCGCGTGGCGAGGTGGTCGCTATCATGGGCCCCTCTGGGTCTGGCAAGTCTACGATGATGAATATCCTTGGATGTCTCGATCGCCCAACTTCGGGTGAGTATCTTTTAGATGGCGAATCGGTTGCCTCGCTGAACGATGATGAGCTAGCCGCGATTCGGAATCACAAAGTTGGGTTCATATTCCAATCTTTTAATTTGCTATCAAGGCAAACGGCACTTTCTAATGTGGAATTGCCATTACGCTATGCAGGCGAAATGAACAACCGTCGGCAACGCGCAACGGAAGCCCTCGAAGCGGTTGGATTGAGTGACCGCATCAATCATCGTCCCACCGAACTTTCCGGCGGACAGCAACAGCGTGTGGCGATTGCGCGGGCGATTGTCAATGATCCGGCGATCGTTATGGCCGATGAGCCGACCGGCAATCTTGATTCAAAAGTTGGCAAAGAGATCATGGCGTTATTACTCAACTTGAATAAGGAACGCGGCACGACGCTTATTATTGTTACACATGACCCGACCATCGGCGAACAAACTCAACGGATTATTCATATTCGCGATGGATTGGTGGAGGATTCAGCGGAAGGCAGGAGCCAATGAATTTTACACGATTGCTTTTAGAGGCACTTGAGAGTTTGAATTCCAACAAGATGCGTTCAGGCTTGACGGTATTGGGCATCGTCATTGGTGTGGCAGCCGTGATCGCAATGATGGCGGTCGGAAACGGCGCGCAGGCTTCGATCCTAGGATCTATTAACGGTGTTGGCACCAATCTATTGTTTGTTTTCTCAGGAGCGCGTAATAATCCGGACGTTAAAAATCCGCGTCCCATCACAATGGGCGATGCCAACGCGATGATGGATCTGTATGCCGCGCCGGATGTCAAAGCGGTTGCGCCTGTTTTGCAGGGAAACGCAATCGCAGATTATAACGGGAATACCAAGACCACAACGGTCATTGGCGTCACGCCGGATTATTATGGCGTTCGTAACATCACCCTGCTCGATGGACAATTTATCAACGAATTGAATCAGCTTGGCCGGGCATCGGTAGCCGTGATCGGCGTGGATGTGGCTGATGCGTTGTTTAATCGCCGCGATGGGTTGGTCGGCGAAACCATTCGAGTTGCGAATGAACCTTTTCATATCATCGGTGTTCTCACGCCAACCGGTGGTGGTTCTTTTGGCTCGCAGGATAATGAAGTTTTGGTGCCAATCACCACTGCACAGGCGAGGTTGATCTCTCGTCCCACTCCCGATACTGTAGATGTGGTTTATGTTCAAGCCACCGATTTCAGCACGGTACAAGCGGCCTCGGATGAGATTTCGCAGATCCTGCGTACGCGCCATCGGACTCAAGTTGGGTTGGATGATTTTACGGTTTTCACGCAACAAAGCATCCTGAGCACAGCCCAAACTGTCACCGGAGTCCTGACTATTTTCCTGGGCGGTATCGCGGCCATTTCATTATTGGTCGGAGGGATTGGCATTATGAATATAATGCTGGTGTCCGTGACCGAACGAACGCGCGAGATCGGCCTCCGCAAAGCGCTCGGTGCGCGCAAACGGGATATTCTGATTCAATTCCTCGTTGAGTCCTCGTTGTTGAGTTTGTTCGGAGGCATCATTGGAATCATATTCGGCTGGCTGATTGCTTTTGCAGTGGGAGCCGTCGCGTCTGCCTTGGGAAACAACTTTACACCCGTTGTGGGTCTCAATGCGATTCTGCTGGCAACCATTTTTTCTGCGGCCGTGGGTTTGTTTTTTGGGATATACCCCGCCAACCGCGCGGCAGGATTGGAACCAGTCGAAGCCTTACGATATGAATAGACTTTGAGAACTGCGGCTTATATTTTCTTCTCGTGTTAAAATAGCGGTCTCTCAATCATTGCGTCGAGCAGAGGAGATTTTTCGCATGAGTGAAAAACTGGAACGTTTTAAAGAAATCATGGCTGAAGTCGCGGATTTGAATACCGCGGCGGCGGTGTTGGGTTGGGATCAACAAGTTAACATGCCTCCGGGCGGGGCGGAGGCGCGCGGCAACCAACTTGCAACTCTCGGTAAGTTATCGCATCAGACTTTCACCTCGGACGAGGTCGGCAAATTGCTGGAAGAACTTCATTTGGACGGATCCGCTCTCAGTCCCGATGATGAAGCGATGATACGCGTCGCCCAACGTGACTACGATAAAGCCACGCGTGTTCCGTCTTCATTTGTAGCGGAGATTGCCGTCGTTTCTACCAAAGCCTATGAGGCGTGGGTGGAGGCGAGAAAGAAATCCGACTTCTCGATCTTTCGTCCGCACCTCGAAAAAGTCGTTGAGATGACTCAGAAGTATGTTTCGTTCTTCCCGCCTGCCGATCATCCCTATGACACGCTGCTCGATGATTACGAACCGGGCATGAAGACCGCCGAAGTGAAAGCTATTTTCGATTCCCTGCGCCCGCCTCAGGTCGAATTGATCAAACAGATCACGGCCGCCAAGCAGGTGAAAGATTCCTTCCTGCATAAAAAGTATGATGAGAAGAAGCTTGGAGATTTTGGGGTGGATGTGGTCACCCGCTTCGGATACGATTGGAAGCGCGGCCGGCAGGATAAAGCCCCTCATCCGTTTGAGACTTCTTTCAGCGTAGATGATGTCCGCATCACGACGCGTTTTGAAGCCGATCATCCGATTGCGATGTTATTCAGCACCATGCATGAGTCGGGACATGCGATGTATGAGCAGGGAAATAATCCTGCCTACGAACGCACACCATTGCAGCACGGTGTTTCGCTGGCAGTACATGAATCTCAGTCGCGCATGTGGGAAAATCTAGTGGGTCGTTCCTTGCCGTTCTGGAGATATTTTTTCCCGCGCCTTAAAAAACTATTCCCATCCCAGCTTGGTAATGTGGATTTGAAAACTTTCTATAATGCCATTAACAAGGTAGAACCGTCGTTGATCCGCGTCAATGCCGATGAAGCCACCTATAACCTTCATATTATGCTGCGGCTCGAACTGGAGATTGGAATGGTCGAAGGTAAGATGGCGGTCAAGGATTTGCCGCATATTTGGAACGAGAAGATGAAGGAATATCTCGGTATGGTCCCGCCGAGTGACGCGTTGGGAGTCTTGCAGGATATTCATTGGTCCAGTGGCATGATCGGTTATTTCTCCACGTATGCGCTGGGCAATCTGATCTCGGCCCAGTTGTGGGAAAAGATCAAGCAGGATATTCCCGAACTCGATGAGCAATTCCGCAAGGGAAAGTTTGATGCCTTGCTGGGCTGGCTCCGCACGAACATTCATCAACATGGACGCAAGTACGATCCTCAAGACCTTGTCCAACGAGTGACCGGTTCGAAGATCACACCGCAGCCATATATTCGCTATCTAACTAAGAAATACAGTGACATCTACGGATTATAGATTTCAGAATAAAAGAAGGACGCCCTCCTCGCGAGGGCGTCTTGATGTTGATATGTTTCGAAAAATTCTCCTGCTCGCTTCTCTGGCCGGACTTTTAGTGGGCTGTGCGTTCCAAGGCGGTTCTTCTGCCCCGACGCCTTATCCTCCCAATTATCTACCAACGGTAATTTATCTAACGGCCCAATCCATTCACGCGACTTCTGCTTTTCAAACAGCTGCGGCGGTCACACCTTCGCTGACTCCAACCTTTACGCCCTCGCCCATCCCGTCAACCCCAACCGCGACGGAGACATCTACTCCTCCGCCCGGCATGTCATCAGGCGCCATCCAGATCACTTCGCCGGGATCGATGTCCAAAGTCATATCTCCGATGGAAGTCCGCATGAGCGTTGCTGCGGGAAAAAACTTCAAAGTGTATATTGCTTTGTATGCAGAAGATGGAAGTTTATTAGATGATCAGCTGATCAATATTCCCAACGCGTCCAGTGGTGAATATGTTTTTACGAAGTTCACGTTCGAAATTCGCGCCGCTGCTGAAATTGGAATCCTGCAGGCTACCACTCGCGATGATACTGGCGTGTTGATGGCGTTGCATACGGTTCGAGTCTTATTGCTATCCAGCGGGGTTAGTCAAATCAATCCACCGGGCAATGCCATCTATGAACGGGTTGCATTGGAGACTCCGTCTCCCCAAGCCACAGTCTCAGGAGGCATCCTGGCTGTCAAAGGTGTATATTCGCCTTTCAATTTAGAGCCATTAATTTTGGAACTGGTGGATGTGAATGGCAAAAGTCTAAACGCTAGTCGCGTTTTGACGGTTACGGATTTGGATTCTCAATCCATCGATACCACTATCCCTTATAAGGCCGATTCTCCAACAAAGGCGTACCTAGTTATCCATCAGCAGGATGATGTGTTGAAGGACCCCGTGTTTTTTTCCAATCAATATCCTGTTCCATGGTTTGGCCCAGTGTATGTTTATGTCCAATCGGTCACACTAGATCCGTAAAAATTCGCATGTCCAATGCAGGCTTTGTCTCGATATGAGCGAGAAAGACGCACCTTGACAAGCTCGATGGCCCGCCACATGGACGATCCAAACAGTGGACAATCCAAACTTGTCAAAAGCGAGTCCGACAGTTATAATGCTTTCTGCTTTTCGGAACAATAAGTGAAGTTTCGGGGCGTGGCTCAGACCGGTAGAGCGCACGGTTCGGGTCCGTGAGGTCCCGAGTTCAAATCTCGGCGCCCCGACAAAAAGCAACCAGAGACCTCACGGTGATACAAATCTTTTCATCCGTGAGGTCTCTGGCAGCAAAAGGGGAAGAAAATCGTTGTACCGCAAGGTGCACGGTTCGCAGGCTTACAGTGTACGAAAAAAAGCCATTTTGATTATCACAACATCAGGTGATTATCAAAACAAGCGAAACTGTACCTGGAGGTGCACGGATGAACAATCTGACTTTTTCACAAGCCATTGAAGGCTATCTTTTGAATGCAGGTGCGCGGCATCTCAGCCCACATACCGTTGCGGATTACCTGAATACCTTTCATAAGTTTGAAGATTATGTGGAAGATGATTCTTGTTTTATAGCAATTTCACAAAATGATATTCAAGAGTTCCTAGCGGCTCAAACGAGCCTATCGAACAAAACATTGTTAAACTACCACACGGGACTTTCCGCGCTGTGGAGTTGGGCGGTGAAAGAGCAGCTCGTCTCAGTGAATGTTGTCAAAGGAATACAGCCTCCGCGGCCGGAGAAGCGGGAATTAGTTCCATTTGCAGAGAACGAAATAAAAGCGATGCTGTCCGCACTTAGGCGTTCGCGTATTTATTCTCGCCCGGGGAAACGTTCTTCCAATCATGGCTTGCCAGACGCTGAACGAAATCATGCAATCCTAATGCTGATGCTAGATACCGGGATTCGCGCCAGCGAAGTTTCCTTATTGAAAATACTGGATGTGGATCAACGGAATCAACGCATTCAGGTGATGGGGAAGGGGTCCAAAGAACGGAGCATTCCTTTTTCAGCACGAACAGGTCAGAGCTTGTGGCGCTATCTTTCCTCACGATCAAATGCTAGGGTGGGAGATATGCTCTTTGTCACGAAAGCCAATCGACCGATGGACCGTACCGGACTATTGAAGCTTCTCCATCGGATGGGGGAACGTGCGCATGTCAAAGATGTACATCCACATCGTTTTCGTCATACGTTTGGACGCTCGTTAGGGCGTCTGGTTAATGCATCAGTGGATGCAACCTGTTGGTAGGAACAGGTTTTCTCACCCTGGCGACATTGCATACCAAGATATGCCATGCTGGTCAGCTTCCAGGGAACAAGAGCGAGTTGTGAGGGATAGGCCATATCCCAAAAAGCAAACGTTCAGAAAGGATGGAAAGGGTTAGCCGGTCATTGGCGTGTCAATTGCTGCCATCAGTGCACCGATCGTTGTTACGCTCAATGCGATCCATTTATATTCGATGGGCTGATGCACGCCCGGTGGTACAGCTCTAGTTAACTCGTCTTGTTTTTCCATATAACTGCCTCTCCGAGTATTAAAATATAGCGCTTGCATTTTGATGCATTCATACCCGGTTTAAAGAAGGTGTGCCGGCTGCTTGCCTCATCCGTGTCAGATTTGCAACCTAAAATAGCAAACTGTTCGCCTTCATTATAAACGCAACAGGAGTAACACGAGGGGCTTTATTCTTCTGGGAGTAACTAAACTGGAAGTGATAAGAAGTCAATTAAGTGAAAAGAGTATTGTAAAAAATCGTGGACTGAAAGAAAAATAAGTATTATCCAGTGGCGGAAAGTCCGATCTTTGTCGTTGTAAGTGTAGCGGATGAATTCAATAGCTGTCAAAGCGTATGTACGAATTGTAGCAGAGCGATATATCTCGGAGATAAATCTACTATTCCGCATCTATTTAGGTGACTAAAATCAGTAGGTAGAGTAGAAGAAAAACAGTAAAATGCATTGTGTAATAAATAGAGAGCGTGCGTTTTTCAACTAAGAACAACCAATGATCGCCATTTATTTTATCAATGGACTTTGTTTTGGTGGGGTGGGATTAGCCGCTTATTTGCAGCTCCGTGAGGGCGGGGACTTTGCGCTTAAAAAACAACTTCCTTGGCTGGCAGCGTTTGGTTTCGTTTGCGGAGCAACCAGCTGGATAGATATGTTTCTTGCTAGCGGGGGAACGGATGAGTATCTCCGTATTCTAAGAATCTTAGGAATGATCGCTCAACCGCTTTCTGGTTTATTGTTGCTTATGTTTGGATGGGGAATTCTAAGAAGTTCTCCCTTACCAGCTTGGACGATATTTATTCCAGGCATTTTGATTGTTCCAATCTCTTTTGTATTAACTTATGCTGCTACTACATTTGTAACTCCATCCCCAGTTGAAATTCCTATCGATATATGGTCGCGATACCTGCTTTACTTGCCCGGCAGTATATTGGCTGGGATTGGTTTTTTACGTCAATGGAATGTGCAACGGAAACTTGGCATTTCTGATGTTGCTAATCTGATGCTGGGAGCTGGGCTCGCATTCCTGTTTGAGGCATTGGTGGTTGGTTTAATTGTGCCAGCAGCGCCTTATGGGCCTGCATCTTATTACAACTATGATCGCGTTCTTTCCAACGCGTTTACAGGTGAGCAGGCGGGCATCGCCCAATCTTTTGGCTTGATATCTTGGCTGGACTATAACAGCGTCCTTCAAGTTACAGGTGCGCCTATCGAATTCTGGCGAATGCTCTCTTCAATAACCGTGACATTCTTTGTGGTGAGGGGATTAGGCGTCTTTGAGGCTGTGCGAAAAAGACAACTCAAAGCATTACAGGAAGAACGAGATGATGCCCAAAGGGCAGCTTTTGAAGCCCAAATCAATGCAAGGCAAACAGCGGAGAATTGGACAGATTTGCTGGTCAATATTAACCGTCGTATTATGGAATTAGAGGATGTTGATGGTATCTTGGTATATATCCTTGAAAATGCGAAAAAATTGCTTGCTTCTGATTTCATTGGGATGGCTCTTCTTAAAGATGATTATTCCAGTCTGGATTTAAAATGCTTTTCTCAAGCGGATCAGACGGAGTTGGTAAAATCACAAATTCAGATAATCAATCCCCTTATCATCAAGACATTGACTTTAAAAGGAGGTTACCGTTCTCAGGGTGATGAAGCCAATGAAATGTTTCAAAACGTTGGGCTTGCCGAAGGAAAGGTCGCGCGAGCTATTGCTGTTGTGAGACTCGCCTTGGATAATCGGCCGATTGGTGCGCTTTGGATGGTTCGATGTGTAGCCCAGCCTTATTCAGAAACGGATTTGATATGGCTTGACTGCATGGCCAACCAAATCGTGATTGCTATTCAGCATAGTCTGATGACTTCGCAACTGCAATCCTTGTCAATCACAGAGGAAAGGGCCCGCATTGCGCGGGAAATGCATGATGGCCTTGCCCAGATTCTTGGATACTTGAATCTGCAAGTACAAACCCTCGATGCCCTACATAAACAAGGCAAAAAAGAGGCTTTTGAAATTGAGCTCAATCAGATGCGCGAAGCAATCCAAGTTGCACATGCAGATGTCCGTGAGAATATTTTAAGTTTGCGAACTACACTAGCTAGTGAAAATGGCTTAGCATCCGCGATCAATGAGTATTTACAGGAATTTGGGATTCAGACCGGCATTGAAACTCAATTGGAAAACGAGATCGAGGGCGATCTTAATTTAGCATCCGTTGCAGAGGTACAAATGGTTTGTATCTTCCAAGAAGCATTGGCCAACGTCAGAAAACACGCCAAAGCCAATCATGTCAATGTTCTGATCGCAAAAAAGGATTACCAAGTCAAAGATGGATATTATATTTATTTGCGAGTCGAGGACGATGGAATCGGCTTTTTAGCTCAAGATTCCAAGCATAGTTTCGGTCTCAAAACCATGAAAGAGCGCGCAACTAGCGCAGCAGGAACTATGGTTGTTCACTCGGCATTAGGCAAGGGTACCATAGTCGAATGTACCTTTCCATGCTTGGTACAGGAAAAGCTAAAGAGCAAACAAACAACCCTGCCAAATGATTTTAAGCCGGTCTTGACCGGACGAGGATAATTCGAATATGAATGTGCGCGAATGGGCATTGCCGGTTTACACCATACTATTGCAATTAGCCACAGGATCGCTTTTACTCTTGTGGATTATCCGTGCTTTGAACATTACCAAATTAGGGGGTGCCGCTACAGATAAGATGGTAAAGATCCCCGTTCTTATTATCTTCTTAACAATCATTGTGGCAATCATTGGAGCCCACTTCCATCTAAGTAAACCATTCCGTTCTTTTTTGGCTGTGAGCAATCTTCGAACATCGTGGTTAAGTCGCGAGATCATTTTTACGCTGAGTTTCTTCCTGACAGTGGGTGGCTTAGTATTGCTTCAATGGTTTGTTCCTAATCGGGCTAGACTCAAATCGGCATTGGGCTGGATCGCGATTTCGCTAGGATTAATTTTGATCTATTGCATGTCCAACATTTATCTCCTTCCTACTCAAGCCGCTTGGAACTCCCCGGTCACAATTATATCCTTTTACCTTACAATGATCTTGCTTGGATCCATAGCCTTGCCTACGATCTTATTGATTGATTTGGCGTTTGTGAATTTAATGCAAAAGGAGGGGCCGGTTGATCGCATTGAAATTGTACGCCCATCCTTGATGTGGTCGACAGCAGTGGCGGTCATTGCCTGGATTATTGTTGTCGTACTTAATATTTATCAAGTTAATTTGCTGCGTAGCGGGGACTTATGGGCGCAGACAAGTTATGATCTGTTAATAAATTTATATTGGCCCTTATTGGCCTTGCGGTTAGGATTACCTTTAATTGGTATCGTCTGGCTCATAATATCTGTAATTCGGATGCTGAGGAACGAAAGGGCTATAACAGACTTAATGTTTCCGTCATACGTGTCTTGCATTGCTGTAATGGTTGGCGAAATATTAGGCAGATTCCTGTTCTACGCGATCCATGTGCGAATTGGCGTTTAGAAACGTTGAGAGGTGAACAAAATTATATGCCCATAAAAATTCTTATCGCTGATGATCATAAATTATTCCGTCAAGGGTTGATCAGCCTGATGCGTACGCGCGAAGATATGGTCGAGGTTGTTGGCGAGGCGGAAACCGGTGAAGAAGCAGTCCGCATGGCGGAACAACTCCGCCCGGACGTTATATTGATGGATATTTATATGCCACAAATGGATGGCTTGCAGGCTGCCAAAGAAATACGCTTTCTTTTTCCTGAGATCGCGATCGTGATGCTAACTTCATCCGAAAGAGACGGGCATCTTTATGAAGCTGTTGAGATAGGCGTTTCCGGATACCTGCTAAAGAGTCTCGACGCAGATGAGCTCTTTGATTTGCTTAACGGTGTTATCAAAGGTGAAACTGCCATGACGCGCGCCATGGCATCCAAGTTATTGAAAAGCGTTGCGAATCATATTGCAGACGAGAACAAGGGGGAACAGTCTCTCACCGAGAGGGAGCTTTTTGTGCTTCGCTTGGTTGCTAGTGGTGCCAGTAATCAGGAAATAGCTCAAAAATTAACCATTTCAATTAATACTGTAAAAAGCCATTTGAAAAACATCTTGGAAAAGCTCCAACTTGAAAATAGGACTCAAGCAGCCACATATGCGGTAAAACGTGGCTTGATTACCCCGCGAGATAATTCGAATAACAAATCACTCTAAAGGGTGAGACAGGATTGCTCGGGGGAAGGATACCCCCATTTGTTGGCTATGGTATCAATTGTAATGAAGAATTTGCAAAAACTATGTTTGAACATCTATTATTTCAAGTTAGGAGAATAAATATTGCGAAAAAACCAGGAATCAGGTTCTTGCATCCCATAAAAGATCTGCTTGTTTTGAGAACATTGAAATCTCACTCTAATATAAGAAATGGAGGAAAGGAATGACTGAAAAGAATTTCCTCACCAAAGCATTCACTGAAAACGCCTTGACGCGCCGTACCTTTCTCAAATGGAGTGCGGCATTGGGCGGCACGGCTGCACTTGCTGGAGGTTTAAACTTCGGCCTCAAGCCTATTCCACAGGCCACAAAAACTAGTACAACTATTGCCCAGCAATCTGCCGAGCAAGTTTTGACTGTTGGTTGTTATCACAACTGTGGCGGCCGATGCATTCTCGGGGCGGTAGTGCAAGACGGTACTATCGTTCGTTTGGTGCCTGACCCAACCCAAACAGAAAACATCAATAATCCACGCGCCATTCCGTGTCAGCGCGGTCGTTCACAGATTCATCGTGTTTATGCTGCTGAACGGCTCAAATATCCATTGAAACGAGTTGGTAAACGCGGCGAGGGTCAATTTGAACAAATTACCTGGACTGAAGCCTTGGACACCATCGCGGCTCAGTTGAAACGGATTCAAGGTCAGTATGGTAATGCAGCCATCTACATGCACTATGCTTCAGGCGTAAACTGGACTGGACCGGATGGTAGGAATCCATTGACCCGCTTGATGGTTATGTTTGGCGGCTATCAGGGATATTACAATTCTTATAGCACAGCCTGCTACAACTCCGTATTGCCGTATATTACGGCTGCCGCCGGCAACACCACTGAGGATGTATTGAACTCCAAACTGATTGTTTTGTTTGGAGATAATTCAATTGTGACCCGGGCTGGTGGCGATAATGCTGGCTATTATTACCTCAAAGCCAAAGAAAATGGGGCCAGGTTCATTGTGATTGATCCTCTAATGACCGACACCGCTCTGGCTACAGACGCACAATGGATTCCGATTTATGGCGGAACCGATGTAGCCTTAATTGCCGCCTTGGCAAATGTAATGGTTAAGGAAAACTTGTATGACAAGGATTTCATGGCCACACATGCGGTGGGCTTTGACGAGGATACACTTCCAGCTGGCGCTCCTGCTAACAGTTCTTGGATGGCCTATATTATGGGTCAAAGCGATGACGGTATTGAAAAGACGCCCGAATGGGCATCTCAAATTACTGGCATTCCAGCTGGCACGATCGTACAGTTAGCACGTGATATGGCAACGATCAAACCTTGTGCAATGTTCCAGGGTTGGGGTTGGCAGCGACGCGCTCAAGGTGAACAGCCGGTACGCGCCTTACCTATTTTGGCGGCGATGACCGGCAATTTTGGTATCAGCGGTGGTGGTCCCGGCTTGCGTCCAACTGGCATGACATTCAAAATGAGTGGTGCTCCGGCAGTGCCTGCAAATCCCATTGAGACAACTTTCCCTGTATTCAAATGGCCTGATTATGTAACCCGCGGCACTGAGATGACCAGTGGCCCTCAAGATCGTGTCCATGGCGGTGATCGTTTAGCGGCCAACATGAAGTTCATGTGGAACTTCGGTGGCAATACGATTATCAACCAGCATTCTGATGTCAATGGTACAGCCAAGATGCTCCAGGATGAAAGTTTATTGGAATTCATCGTAACCGTGGATGTGCAGATGACGCCTAGTGCAAAGTTCTCGGATATTGTTCTTCCAGATGCAACGGGATTTGAGTCTGAGGAAATTATCACTGGAGAGGGGCACGGTGAGAAAGGTAACCATGCTTGGGCGCTTCTCAATCATCAGGTGATTCAACCCATGTATGAGACTCAGCCTTCTCTTTGGGTCGCTGAACAATTGGCGGATCGTCTTGGCTTAGGCGATGCTTTCCGCGCAGGACACAATACACCGAGCGACTGGGAGAATGATATGGTTGCCTCCGCCCAAAAGAACTATCCGGACTTTCCATCTCTCGATGAGTTCAGGAAAGTAGGCATTTACAAAGTCAGCAGTTCGCAACCAGTCATAGCCTTTGCAGCCTTTAGCGCAGATCCCGTTGCCAATCCGTTGAAAACTCAAACTGGCTTGATTGAAATCTATTCGCCTTATCTAGCCAGCCAAAATGATCCCAAAGAAATCCCCGCCATCCCCAAATATATTCCGGAATGGGAGGGTGTTAGCGATCCTCTGCGCCAGAAATATCCGTTATTGATGTCGACCACACACTGGGTTGGGCGTTCGCATTCTACCTTCGACAATGTGGATTACCTGCGAGAGGCTCATCCGCAATGCATTTGGATCAATACGCTGGATGCAGAACAACGCGGTATCAAGAATGGCGATATGGTTAAGGTTTTAATGACCGAGGCGAAGTTCATCTACCGGCATATGTGACGAACCGTATTCGACCGGGTGCGGCAAATATGCCGCAAGGTGGCTGGTACACACCCGATGCCAATGGTGTCGATACGCGTGGTTGTGGAAACGTCTTAACCAAGTATCAGCCAACGCCGTTTGCCAAAGGTAATCCTCAACATACCAACCTGGTTCAGGTTGAGAAGCTTTAAGGAGGTACACACCATGGCTAAACAACTAGCTTTCTACGTCAATATTGATAACTGTACAGGTTGTAAAACCTGCCAAGTAGCTTGTAAGGATAAAAATAATCTGCCAACTGGTATCCGTTGGCGCCGCGTATTTCAATATGAAGGCGGGCAGTGGATAGAACAAAATGGGAGCATGATTCCCAGCGATGTATATGCGTATCCTGTGTCCGCGGCTTGCATGCATTGTCAGAACCCGATCTGTATGGAAGTCTGCCCAGTGTCTGCCATTTTCAAACGCGACGATGGTATTGTACTGATTGATCAAAACAAGTGCATTGGATGCCGGTACTGCTCGTGGGCTTGTCCATACGGTGCACCCCAGTTCAACTCAGAGATCGGCATGATGACGAAGTGCAACATGTGCTACGACTTGGTAGATCAGGGCGAAAAGCCAGCTTGCGTGCAAGCTTGCCCTAATCGCGCTTTAGATTTTGGTCCGCTGGATGAATTGCAACAAGCACATGGGAATTTCAACGATCCGGCTCCATTACCAGATCCTAGCATCACCCATCCTTCGGCAGTCTATACTGCTAACCATGTAACAAAAACCACTGGTGATACCAGTGGTCAGGTAAAGAATCTTGAGGAGTTGTAGCATGATTACCAATGAATGGGCATTACTTATATTCACGATCCTGGCTCAGCTAGCCACGGGAATGTTCTTGACAATGTTGATTGTCCGCACCTATGCGATTCAGAAAATCGGGCTGGAGCAGACGCAACGATGGACTGATGTACCCATATATCTGGTACTACCGACCATAGCGTTAGCTCTAATCGCGGCCTTGTTTCACCTAGGTAAAGTGGTGCATATAATTGGTGCGGCACCGAATCTGGGCAGCTCTTCGATGAGTCGAGAAGTGGTAACGGCAGTTGTGTTTGCAGTCTTAGTTGCCCTATATACTTTCCTTCAATGGCGAAAAAGTGCATCGGAAGGTATGCGGGCAACTCTGGGCTGGATAACGGCATTAGTAGGTCTGGTGTTGCTCTATTTCATGAGCGTAACTTATATGCTGCCTACTCAACCGGCTTGGAACACGTTTGCAACGCCAGTGAACTTCTATACAACTTCCTTCCTTTTGGGTGTGTTGGGCGCCGCTAGCGCACTTCTAGCTAATTATGCCAGAATACAGAAGGCAGAGCCGCGGCTACAAGATCTGTTGCGAAACACTCTGCAAGGAATTGCTATTGCAGCAATTATCTTGTTGGGTGTCGAGTTCCTAGCTCTGCCAATTTATATGGCTTACCTTTCAACACAGGGTCCCGCAGCTCTTCTGACATTACATTCGCTGATCAATATATATGGCGCTGCCTTGTTTCTGCGTTTGATCCTGGCTTTTGTGGGCGCGGGCTTACTTGCTGGGTATCTATATCGCAATGCCTTGCTCCCTTCTAGAGAAAGCCTATTGGCTAACGTAGCCTACAGCGCGTTTGTATTAGTACTAGTGAGTGAAATCCTCGGAAGATTTCTGTTCTACGCAACCAATTATCGAATTGGTGTATAACGGCAAATGCTCCGAATAGCCGAGGGTGGGCATTACGTCCACCCTCGTTGTTTTAATATTGATTTCGTGAAAACGAAACATCCCGTCTTGCCTCGTGTTCAAAACCCCACAGTGGTTAAAAACCGGGATATTATTTTGGAATTTTCATGGTATGTTCAAGGAAAATTAAAGAATGCAAATCGTTACATTTATCACCAAAATACTCTCACATGTGACCCTCTTCGTATTGCTCGTTTTTGTATTATCCTCGTACTTCGAGACTATATCATTGATCTTTCCCTAATGGAGAAGAATAGTGGCACAATCAGATTTGAGTAAATGTAAGGAAACTTTGATCGGGGAGGTTTTAGTTTTTAGTTTATTAGGAAAAGCTCTATATGAAGAGCTAGATAAATACTGGTTGGATACATTGATCCGCGAGGATATGTTCGCTGAAATCCCTTTTGGCGAGGAACAAACTGAAGTCCAGCGCGGTCTTGAACTGCTTCGCCATTGGACAACGGAGAATCGGGAAGGCGTTTCTGAGAAGGAATTCAAGATAGTGAAGCGGGATCAATTGTATTTATTCGTTGGTACGGATCAGGTGCTTGCACCGGTTTGGGAATCAGTCTATTTTAGTGCGGAACACCTTGTATTTCAAGAACAAACGTTGCAAGTGCGGCAGTGGTATTCTCGTTTTGGATTACAGGCAGAACGAATCAATAGAGAACCGGATGACCATATTGGGATTGAATTAAGCTTTGTTTCTCATTTGGCTAAGCAGGCTTTGCATGCCGTCGATCAAAACGATGAGCAAAACTATGAAGACTTATTGCAGGCTCAACGCGACTTTTTGAGCGAGCATTTGTTGCGTTGGGCGCCAGTCTGGGCCAAGCTTGTGAAGCAGAACGCGGAAACAGATTTTTATCGCGGTTTGGCGCATTTAACGCATGGCGCTTTGTTGGAGGCCGCTGACTTTCTGCAGATCAAAATACCCAAAGAGGTAAAGTTTTGAGTTTATTTGATTCGCTAGAACGTTTTGATTCCCGTAATCTTCCGCCGGTCACAATGAATGCGGCGCAATGTCTTCATTCAAAGGATCGTTTTTCGAGTTGCGAAGCATGTTTCTCTATATGCCCTGATAATGCCATCACGTCAGGCAAACCTCCAGTTCTTGATACTGAGAAATGCAGAACCTGCCTTGCCTGTTTAACGGTATGCCCCGTGGCGGCCTATTCTGCGGATGATGGAATTTCCATCCTCTTGGATTCGGCGGGCCAATTAGAAAAAGAAAATCTTGAATTAATCTGCGCCAAGAATAAACAACCCAACCTAGGCTTGGATTCATCCTCTATCGGAATCTGTTTGCGTGGCTGTCTAGCCGGAATTGGAACAGGCACTTATCTCGCCCTAGCTGTTTTGGGAATTGAACATGTTCTGATTCGGACCGAGGAATGCAAAACTTGTGAGTGGAGCGCTCTTCTACCAGAGATCGAAGCACAAGTTCACCACGCGCAGAATTTCCTCACTACATCTGGTAAGTCAGAAGTCCTAACCTGTATTTCTGCTTTAGAGAATGGAATAGAGCGACAGTTTTGGACTGTGGATAACCCTCCAATTTCACGACGTGACTTATTTCAGAGAATGTTCCGTCAAGGTCAGGAAACTATTGTAAATGCGATAGGGAATGATAAAGCTCCAAGCGATCAGCATCTTGGTGGTGATCGTCAACGGATGTTGATCGCTGCGCGTCAGCTTCCTGTATCGGATGTCAATGCAAATCTTCCAATAGGAGCGCCGAATTTTGCATTCATATCCGTAACCGAAGCTTGCACCGCATGTGGAGTTTGTGCACGAGGTTGCCCTACAGGAGCGTTGAAATTTTATACAAGCGATGATAAATCAACATACTCTTTATATTTTGCAGCGCGCGATTGCATCGCATGTGACCTGTGTATGCATGTATGTGTTCCATCAGCTATCAACGTAAATCACGCGCCGACCTTCGCCCAAGTTTTTGGTACAACCACAATGCTTCAAAAAGGTAAATTAGCCAAATGCGAAAAATGTGGCGCATTGTTTGCAAAGCGAGATGATGCAAAGTTGTGCACATTGTGCGAATATCGCCGAACGCATCCGTTTGGGTCTGTGCCGCCATCTGGATTTAAGAAAGATGTTTCAGTGGTCAAAGTAGAGAATCAATGATCGTTGATATTAACAAGACAACGCTTGCTTCCGTTCAAAATCCTGATTTGCAATCTTACGCCGGTCAGTATGTTCGCATCTATCAGGATTTTATGGAACAGATCCTTCGAACGGGAATAGAATTCGCGGAGCAAGATAATAGCGATCGGGTCCGCGAGCAAATTGTCGCTCTAGGAAAAAGAGGCGCAATCGTACGGAATGACGGAAAAAGCATTTTCGTTAATCGAATCTCATCAGCTTGCCGGGCTTGCCAGACTGCGGTGGGAAGTCAAACATTCTTCATATCATTGAAGTGTCATCGTAATTGTTTTTTCTGCTTCAATCCTAATCAGGAAGAGTATGAATATTATCAGGAAAATACTCGAGATACAATCGCTGAACTAGATGCACTGCGTGATTGTGGCGAAGGCATTCAACATTTAGCTCTGACCGGTGGCGAACCACTACTTTACAAAGAAGAGACGATCCATTTCTTTCAGTATGCGCGTCGGATCTTTCCTAATGTTTATACACGCCTATATACATGCGGTGATCATCTTGAGCGGGATACATTGCAGCATCTAAAAGATTCTGGCTTAAATGAGATTCGCTTTAGTATTCGAATTGAAGATACCTTAAATGCGCAGCGCCACACCTACGATCAAATTGCGCTAGCGCGCGAATACATTCCCAATGTCATGGTCGAAATGCCGGTCTTGCCAGGGGCATTGGACGACATGAAGTCTGTGTTAATTGAACTCGATCGCTTGGATGTATTCGGGATCAACCTGCTTGAATTGTGTTTTCCATATCATAATACAGAGGTGTATCGCAAACGCGGCTACCGCATGAAGGCGAGACCTTTTCGCGTCTTATATAACTATTGGTATGCTGGCGGACTGCCAGTGGATGGAAGCGAAACAACTTGTTTTGAACTAATCGAGTATGCTATTCAGGCTAAACTTAAGCTCGGGGTCCACTATTGTTCCTTGGAAAATAAACACACGGGACAAGTCTTTCAGCAAAATAGGAAACGCATCAATTCGGCCGTATTGTACTTCTCTCAAAAAGATTTCTTTTTGAAGTCGGCCAAAATCTTTGGAGAGGATGTTGAAGCCGCCAAGAAAATTTTCGAGAAAAACGGTTATCGTGAATACCTTCAACATGATGAAGATCATTCGCTCGAGTTTCATGTCAGCAAAGTCAAGATGTTAAAAAAGCTGGATGTGGAGATAGGCATATCTACCAATATAGTGGAAGAACGCAATGACGAAATTGTTTTGCGAGAACTGAAGCTTGACCTGACCACTCCGCAAGATTTTCGACTCAAGGATGTTTAGCTTGATACCGTAATAAATAGAAAGCTATTGGGATGATTTAACCAAGAAGCAAAACATCTCTTTCCATTATTCACCCAAGAGAGTGATGAAAAACTACTCTGAGAGATGATGTGTAAAATTGGTGTTATCGGTATGATATAAACGTGTTCTGATATTCAATAATAATGAACAGAAGAAAGATAAAAGCGTTTAAAGAGGATTACCTCATTATCGGGTTCATCTCCCGACAAGCTTGTTTTTAGTGATCTCAATTGAAGGAATGTGAAGCCGTGAAATCCATAGAAGCATTGCTTGAAAAAAGCGCCTCCCAGCACAACCATCTTTGCCCGCGCCAGATATTGGGAGTACGAATTGGTTTAGCTGGCATGACAGCTCTAGGCTTGGAAATATCGCGAGCCGATAATAAGCGTTTGTTGGTCATTGTAGAAAGCGATGGTTGTTTTGCTGATGGCATCAGTGCTGCTACAGATTGCACAGTGGGGCATCGTACTTTGAGAGTGGAAGATTACGGGAAAATCGCCGCTACTTTTGGTGATGTGCAAAAAGGGCGCACCGTGCGCATTGCTCCCGCGCTTGACGTTCGGCAGCGCGCCTATGCTTGGGTTCCCGACGAGGCGCGTCATTACTTCGTTCAAATGCAAGCCTATCAAGTTATGCCCGACAATGAATTACTTACTGTTACCGAAGTGCAGCTAACCACTCCGCTTTCTCACATCATTTCACGTCCCGGACTCCGCATGGAGTGCGCCAAATGTGGCGAGGAAATTATCAATGAGCGTGAGACTATTATCAATGGACAACCCTATTGCGAGTCTTGTGCCCATGGCGGATATTATCGCCTGATCCCTGAGATGAAATTACTTTCGGTAGAAAACCTGCATAATAAACATACAGCAGCCCTGAATTGACCTGCCTGCTTATGATGGTTTCGGCTACCCTCGCTAACGACATCTTGCTGTGAGTATTATTAGTATATTCATCTTAGGTTAGGCTTTACCATCAAACGCTAAACTAATGCTTACTGATCGCTTCAAACGTCCCATTACTTATCTGCGTATCTCGGTTACTGATCGTTGTAACCTACGCTGTGTTTATTGCTTGCCAAAAGAAGGTATTCATTGGCAGGCACATGAAGATCAACTATCAATAGAGGAAATTTCCCGAATTACATCAGTCATGGCGCGGGCGGGAGTGAAACGAGTGCGTCTTACTGGAGGCGAACCTCTCGTTCATCCTGATATTGTAAAAATTGTGTCTAACATTGCGCTTATTCCGGGGATTGAAGAGGTCAGTCTGACGACCAATGCTATGTTGCTTGAGAGACTGGCCCGGCCATTGGCGGATGCAGGATTGAAGCGCGTCAATATCAGCCTTGATACCTTGGATGCGGAGAAGTTTAGAAGCATCACGCGCGGCGGAACGATTGACCGCTTATGGTGCGGAATCACAGCCGCTGAACGCGCCGGTCTAGTTCCCCTCAAGCTGAATACTGTTGTAGTAAACGGACTCAATGCTGATGAGTTACCTGACTTAGCCCGGCTGACAATTGAGAATCCCTGGCATATCCGTTTCATTGAGTTGATGCCAGTGGGCAATGCCCAAAATTGGGGAGTAGGCTTTCCTGCATCTCAGGATCGATATCTCTCCGTACAACAAATGCATGTGCGCCTTTCAAAGTTTAATCTTGAACCTTCAGAATCTCCAATGAGCAATGGCCCGGCGCGCACTTTTCGGATTCCTGGTGCGATGGGCACGATCGGATTCATTTCTCCGCTGGGCGAACACTTCTGTCAAAACTGCAATCGTTTGCGCCTCACTGCTGATGGTTTTCTTCGTCCGTGTCTTTTGCAGGATCAAGAGATAAATATACGTGAGGCGTTACAGTCAGGTGCTCCACTTTTGCCGTTGATTCAACAAGCAGTAGAAATCAAACCTGAAGGACACGAATTGTTTTTACAACACTATCCCGAATCCCGACGCATGGCACAGATCGGCGGATAAGATGAAGAGCCGATGCAGTGGACCGCAATTTATTCTTTGCCGTTTTACGCGAGCAATTGAAGATGAGATCCTTCACCAGAGGATAAGCGCTATTCGGTTGGGGGATTTTGTTTAACGGGACCTTTTCCAGTGGAAGGTTTTAGGAGGTCCCATCAAATTATTGCTAGGAAGCTTTTCTGAATTTCCCAACCTTGAAATCGAAAAGCGAATATCCTTTGTATCAAGATAATAACAATTGGTACATATTATTGGGGCAGGTCAATCCCCGGCGGAAGTTTCTTTGCGCGAGGCGATGCGACGAGGAGAACCACTCGAGCAATATTTTCATCGGGCCGTTTTGAGCAAGCCCAAGCCGCATGATCTGATCATCACCGAACCAGCCGGTGCCCGGCGCGGCATGAGTCAGATTGGGGGATGAGATGAATCTGGTAACCACTCTCTTCTTCGCAGCCCTGCGCGACCGGATCGGCATAAAATCTGTGGAATTGCAAATTCCGCCAGGAATGAAGGTGGCAGGGTTCAAATCTATCCTGACCGAAAAATACCCGGCCTTAGCGGAGTTGGAAGAGCATGTGTTGGTGGCTATCAACCATGAATATGCTTTTGATGAAGCTATTATTCCCAACCAGGCAGAAATAGCATTATTTCCCCCCGTTTCAGGTGGCTAGTTACTCATGGATAACCCGACTATATTTTTATCACCGAAGATGAATTAGATCTAAATCAATTGCTTGAGAAAATCACGTTGCCATCAACGGGTGCGCCAGCGATTTTTACTGGTATGGTGCGCGGAATTACTCGCGGCGATCAATCCTATGAAACCATTATGCTGGAATATGAAGCCTACCAGTCTATGGCAGAGGCAAAGATGAAACAAATCGCGGATGAAATCCGAGCCCGTTGGGAGAGTGTTGAAGGAATCGTGATAGTTCAACGAATTGGGCGACTTATTCCATGCACGCCTACCGTTGTCGTTGCTTGTACCGCCGCGCACCGTGATACGGGCGTGTTCGATGCGGCACGCTACGGCATTGATCGTTTGAAGGAAATCATGCCTGTCTGGAAAAAAGAAATTGGTCCAAATGTAACCTAGCCAGATAATCCAGCCGAGTACTTGTTCTTATAAAAAATCTTGGGTGGCACACCCCGGCAAATTTATGAAACTTCAATTGATCGTTTTCAGGCAGTGGATCGCTGCTGGTGCACGAGAAAAGTAATCTAATTGCTTCATGGCACAATAAAATAAGCCGCATCGAGAGTTCTGTCAACATCTCATGTGTCCATTGTCGGCATTATAAGCATACGTGAACATAAAGGAGGCTGAAATGCCCTTTGGAATACAACCCTGGCACATTATAGTTCTAGTTATTGTGGCTCTCCTCATCTTCGGACCGAAGAGCCTGCCCGAAGTGGGACGCTGGGTCGGAAGATCGATGTCTGAATTTCGCAAAGGTTCCCAAGAGATGACCACGGCTTTGCGCGAAGGAATGAACGAGATGCAGGCTAAGGAATAGAAAAACACCATTGCCAAGCCTGTTTCGGCTCAATCCGTGCCGACGAGTAGCACCAGCTCTGCAAACAAGTTCTTCACAAAATGCGGTTCGCCCAATCCAGCCGACGCGCTCTTTTGCAACAAGTGCGGCAATCCATTTCCGATGCAGTCATAAATCCTGGAACGAAACTCCTGAACTGAAACAATCAAAAACCGGAAATAAATCAAAGGATTCGCTCGAATGCGCGATAGATACAGGAGTTTGTTCGATCACCTCGAAGAATTGCGGACGCGAATCATTATTTCCGGCGCGGCGATTCTGCTTGTCACCGCGGTCGCTTTCTTCTTTTCGGATCCGATTCTTCATCTACTACTTTTGCCGTCGGGTGGATTACAACTTAGAGCCTTCGGGTTGATGGACGGCTTTATGATCAAATGGCGAATCGCGTTATACACCGGAATTGTCGGTGCGTTTCCAGTCCGGTCATATCATTTATATCGGTACGTGAGTCCGGGCCTGAAGGATCACGAACGCCGCGCCATTTTTTCTCCGCTCATCGCCGCATTCATCCTTTTCATCATGGGGGCGCTCTTCGGATATTATTTATTATGGAGCATGATCCGCATCCTGATCGAACTCTTCCCGAGCGAAGTGCAGTTCCTGCCTGCCGCGGACGATTACATTTCATTCGTCATCTTTTTTATGCTCGCATGCGGGATCGCATTTCAATTGCCAACTGTGCTGGTCATTCTGGTGCGACTGCGGATTCTCAACTCCACCATCCTTCGCAAACAAAGAAAAATCGCGTACTTCATTTTATTTGCGTTTGCGGAGATCATCACGCCGGTTTCTGATCCCATTGTCGCACCGCTGACCGTGATGGTGCCATTGGTCATCTTATACGAGATCAGCATCTTCGCCGCGATTCGAATCGAAGCGGGGCGGGATAAAATCGAAGTCAGTACGACCACACCCAATCCATAGCTGTGTGTACGTCGATGCGCCCCTAGCGAGGTCCGTGGTCACGCTTGCCAAGGCGCCAATCTATACTAATGCTTACAAATACTTGTATATGTTTTATTATTTGGTGCGGGACGCAATGGCTTGCTTTGCCCATGTCAGCGCAGTCATCATCGTTGAAAAGCCGAACATGTTGATACCAATCATCAAGGTGTGTTCGATTTCAGCAGCAGTCGCTCCAGCCTCCAGGGCGCGATGCGTATGAGATTGGACTGCGCTTTCAGACTTTGTCGCGGCAGCCATTCCTAGCTTGATCAATTCGCGCGTTTTGATATCCAATGGTCCGGACTCAGCCGTAATTTCTCCAAGGTCTTCGTAAGCCTTATATATATCTGGATGATCTTTGCGAAATTGCTGGTATGGTTTTGGTAATTGACTCATCTCTGTCTCCTTAAATTTATTTAGATGGATGCTCTATGCTCGCACAGATTTCTGCAGGCGTGGATCTGATTAAATAGTAACCAGCATCAGGGCATATTCTGCATAAGATCGTACCGCTGACAATCAATTTGCGCGAGCACTGGTCGGAAAGTAAAAACCTGACTAGCGGCTTTGCCAACTAGTTGATACGTTCCATCAGGCAACATGCGCGTCTTCCACATCAGCTCGCCGTTATCGGTGAAAATAATTGTACCGCCTAATTGTAAATCAATAACCGGATTCGATTATGCCTGTTGAAACGTAATGTCGTTTGGATCGGTGAGAGTCTTTGTCGGTGGCAGTTGCCTGAGTATGCCATAACAATTCTTGCATTGAATATATTGGATGCCCGCTTCATTGGAATGTATATCTCCATCGCCTATGGTTTCGGTGCGCGTATGGCAATCGATGCAATTCAATTCATACACGCATTTGGTAAATTGTGCGATGGGTTGATATTAATTTTGTAGGCGGTCGGACGCAAGAGGCTGATCGGTGCGCTGAACGAAGATCATCGTGCCTCAATCGTAATTGTCACGGTTGTGGCAAGTGTTGCCGTGGGTGTATGGAATATCCGTTGGCAATTTATGAATTTGTCCCTCCGGAAACGAATTGGTGTTCAGTGTGTGGCACGCGGCGAAAAGGATCAATGCTGCGCCCGTTAATAACATTATCATTATTTCATGCAGAATCAATTCATTGCGCTTGATCTATTCCTTGCTCACGCCATATGCAGTGTCGGAACTGCGATGTATCCTGTCCTGGTGGCTACTTGTCTCATCAGCCCGGATTCTTGAGACCCAACAACCATAGTAGCTGATTTTGAATAGTTCGTTATACAGCCCGATTGTCCCAATCCCTATTTCTGTTTTGCACAGAAAAAATGCCGTCTGATTAGAAGACATCTGTGGCGCGCTGTAGCTTCCTTGTCGCCTATTTGTAATCTGGACGCGCAAGGCAATGGCTTTGAAATCGCTGGATTATCATTAGCAGTACCGCCTTGGTTTAAGCGGGACAAGCTCTCTCTTCTGCGTAGATACTGATTGAAACTGATTTCTGAATTGGCGGCGGCCGATAATCCCGCAGGGCGAAATCGCTTTATTCCATACATACATAATAAAAGTGAAGATGTGCGCTGCTTTTACCATTTGCATCATAGATTGGGTAAAAAAGCATCCGTGAGTACATTGACAGCCCGATTGTCCCTCATAATTCGGGTCCGTGAGGTCCCGAGTTCAAATCTCGGCGCCCCGATAGTGGACTTCACGGATAGTGTCATAGCCTATCCGTGAAGTCTGAAATGTGAAAAAAATAGAATAATAGAGTAATTGTAGACCTCACGGCCTCTACTCTCCTCTCTGGAAAAAAACCGATCACGCGTTACTCGGAATTCAACTGGGTGGTTATCGGAATTCATTTCTGAGAGGAGTTTTCATATCCACTAAAAAAAGACAAAGCCGAAACTCGCCAGTTCTTATGCAATAATCTGAATAGCATCTCTTGCTAAAACAATGTGTTTGTATTATTATTCATAATATGAATAATAATACAAGTCAAAGTATTTACTATGAACGCTGGCTTACTCCCCTGTTGCAAAGCGCCATTCACGACCACTCTGTAATTGTGTTGACCGGTGCCAGACAGGTCGGTAAAAGCACGCTCCTCCTAAACGCTGAACCTTTTTGCAATTGGCGTTCTCATAGCTTGGACGATTTTGATGTGCAGGAACAGGCGCGTTCAAACCCCGAATCTTTATGGGCTGGGACAAATCAAGTTATTTTGGATGAAGTCCAAAAAGCGCCGGAACTTCTGGTAGCAGTCAAAAAGACTGTGGATCGAAGCCCAGGTAAATATCAATTTGTATTATCTGGTTCTGCCAATCTGCTGTTGATGAAACAGGTAAGTGAAAGTCTGGCAGGGCGTGCGGTTTATTTTGTGCTTGATCCCATGTCTATTGGAGAAATAAACAATCGGCCTCATCCGGATATTTTGGTGAAAGTTCTGAATGGCGAATTCCCGAAAGAAAGTTCATTGAACGCGGATCTTCCCGACCCATCAGAAACCATCCTGCGTGGATTTATGCCCCCGCTTCTCAGTTTGGATTCTTCACAGGCATGGACAAGGTGGTGGGAAGGGTATGTTGCGACCTATCTTGAACGTGATCTTCGGCAGATCGCTCAAATTGATGCGCTGTTAGATTTTCGCAGGGTCATGGAGTTTGCGGCATTGCGCTCCGCACAGCTTATCAATCAGTCTGAAATTTCTCGGGATGCTGGTCTATCCCAACCAACCACGCATCGGTATCTGAACTTATTGGAAACAACGTACCTATTTGATCGTTTACCCGCCTATACCGCAAGCCGAACTACCCGATTGCTAAAATCTCCGAAGGCGTTTTTTAACGATCCGGGGTTGGCAGTCTTTCTGTCTGGTTATTTTGAATTGGATGATCTTCGCAAAGCGCGCGAATATGGTGCGTATTTCGAGACATTTATTTATCATCACCTGAGAATTCTGACGCGCTTGATGACCCCATCCGCACACCTTTATTTTTGGCGAACGCTCGAAGGAAATGAAGTTGACTTTGTTCTGGAATACGGCAGGCGCTTACTCGCCATAGAAGTAAAACTGACGGATAATCTTGGATACCGGGATACTGCCGGCCTTCGGTTATTTCTTGAAAGGCATCCAAAAGCATCTGGCGGCTTGATTGTGTACGGAGGGAAAGAGATCAAACGATTGGACGAAAAAATTGTTGCAATTCCATGGTCTTTGGTGACAGGATGAACCCTTTGATAGGTTCTTAATGGTGTACAGACTATTTGCCAACGCGCACGGCGTGAAGGCAGTGTAGTTTCGAATTGTAATAATGAGATGTCGGATTAGAAAATCCACAACTTATCGTACAGTATGATATTTCAGGCCGTCAAGATTGGCATGTTTGACGTTTTGCAGGTTGCGGTACGATAGGGAAAACGTAATAAACAAGTTCCGTCGAGGAATCAATGAGTGAATATCAATACTACGAATGGCAAACTATCGACCAGCCTTTAACAGCTGAAGAGCAGGACGCGGTTAATGCCCTTTCCAGCCATATGGATAGGGTCGCATCTACCCAAGCGATCGTTACTTATTCATGGGGTGACTTTAAACACGATCCCCGCAAAGTGTTATTGAAATACTTTGACGCCATGCTGTACCTGACCAACTGGGGAACCCACCAGTTGATGTTCCGTTTCCCCAAAGGTGCGATAGAGTCACAGGCCATTCGGCTCTATTGTCAGGAGGAAATTCTTAGCCTTGCGTTAGAAGGCAACTATTATGTCTTGGAATTCCTTTTTGATGATGAGGATCCGGACTTTGAGTGGGTGGAGGGCGAAGGTATCCTCGGCAAACTGATCCCTTTACGCGAGCAAATCCTGCAAGGGGATTTTCGTGCCCTCTATCTGGCCTGGCTCAAGGTCGTTTCATTGGACGATCCGAATGAATCCACCTCCGAAACTGAGCCGCCCGTCCCACCCGGACTGCGCACGCTGAACAGTAGTCATCAAACTCTTATCGAGTTTTTCCGCCTTGACCCTCATTTGATCGAGGCCGCCGCCAGTGCAAGCGTAGACCTCCAGCCAGTATCTATTGCGCTTCTGGAAAAGGCAATTTCGCAACTCAACCGGGAGGAGTGTGAAGATTTTCTGCGGCGGTTCTTGAAAAACGAACCACAGGTGCGCACTGGATTGCAAAAACGCCTGGGAGAGTTGGCTGGGCTGAACTCGCCCGGCCTCACGCAGGGGCGGCGACCAACGGAAAAGTTATTCAGGGACGCTAAACGGTTAAAGCAAGAGACTCTACGCCGTCAGAAAGCCCAGGCTGAGGAAAAACGCGTTCAGGAACTGCTCGAACTGGCCAACCGGGAGGATTCCACGTGGCGCTGGGTGGAAAACCTGATCGCACGAAAACAGGCCGGCCCGTATGCTGAAGCGATTACATTACTAATCAGCCTGCGCGACTTAGCCGTTTACCAAGAGCGTCTGGCGCAGTTCGAGGAGCGTATTGCCACATTGAAAAATAAGTATGCCAACCGTCCGTCCCTTATGGAAAGATTCAAACGCGCAGGGTTGTGAAATAATAGATAAGGGATATCTCCACCTCAACGCGGCAAATTGACAAGATTATTTGTTAACAGAATCGGAATTCAGTAGTTTCTTGAGCGCAGTTTAGCGGGAAAGTTATACAAGCTACGTAGCTCACGGGCTAATTGTGCTGAACGCATCTGTTGATAAGCCCTCATTTCCTTTGTCAAAGGGCCATCGTCTTCGATTTCCAAGTGAGTCAATGAACAGAGGATAGCTTGCTTACTTTGGCCAGAGGGAGTGATGTCGCAGGTAATTCCACCTTCATCCCCTGCGTAGGATACGCTGCGGATACTCAAGGCTTGATTTGGGCCGAAGTTGACCCCTCGTTGCTGAAGGACTTTGATCAACACCCTAGTTGGGCGAACTCGGATCGGAAGTTCTGCTTTCATCAGGGTGACCAGCGCCAAGGCCTGATCTAAATCATCAACTATACGACTATTTGGGGATGGCAGAGGTTCATGTCTGGTTAGTGAGGCAGGTTGCCGTGGGCCTGGGACCGGTTTGTCCTTTACCCAGCCATAGCTCAGCTCAAACTTGAGGACCTACTTAAAATCGTGTAGATTCGCGGGCAAATTCTGAACCATGTGTGGAATCTTCATGCCCTCGTTCCAATATGCATGGTCGAAGGTACCGAGTACCAGGTACTTGTTACCAATCACTTTAGGATCGTGTTCCGAAAACATTGCGGTTAACAAGCCTTCGATTTCGTCTTGATGGGCGACAAGTAAATCACAGCGTTTACAATACCGGCAGGTGTAGTTAATAATCACAAATTGGTCAGGGTGAATGTTGATCACCAACGGCAATTTTTTTCTGGCCCATTTTCGCATCGCATTGTGGACAGCGAGTGAAGCGCTGATCATTATAGGGGTTGAGGAAAAAATTATATTGTGGAAGAAGCGTTCCGAACCGTGGCGATTTTCTTGGCATAGAGGGATGCTTTTCAAAAGATATCCGATGGCTGGTTGTCTAGCGTGAGCTGGATGACACGACTTTTGTTTTCTGGTGTAACAATCTCGTAGCCGATTGACTTATATCCAGCCCGCCGGCGTGCATACATTTTCGCCAAGACCGGAACTTCGAAATCTACATAATCGAAAATTATTACTTCCTTTTTGGCCGTGTTCAGACGATGGAGCCGCCCAGCATACTGCGTCAAAGTTCCGCGCCAGGAAATTGGCAGCGCCAGAAATAGAGTATCCAAACGTTCATCGTCAAATCCTTCGCCTAAATAGCGCCCGGTTGCAATAATCAAGCGTGGCTGGTCGACGGGGATATCGCTGATTTGTTTAGCAAGTTTCACGCGCTGCTTTTTACCCATTCCTCCAGCCATCACAAAAACGGTGGGGATACGCTGGGAAAGCAAATCAGCAAGCACATTCAGATGTTCTCGGCGCTCAGTTAATAGAACCGGACAACGTTTTTCCTGGATTGCATCAATTACATCTTCAACAATCATGTGATTGCGCTGGTCATCCTTGACGAGCAGCGCATATAAATCTTGAATCGACAGTGATGAAGAGTTCTGAAGATAAAGCGGGAGGTGAAAACCGGTGGGACGAATTTTCACCTTATGATCAAATGGACGATTCTCGGCTTGATGGCGGTCGTTCACCTGGTAGCGGACCGGTCCGCACTGCATAAAAATGATCGGATGGTGCCCATCCTTTCGCACAATCGTGGCGGAAAGACCAGTCAGATACCGGGCTTTGCTCTGCCTGGCGACTTGTTCGAAACTAACGGCAGAGATGTGATGGCATTCATCTACAATCAAATAACCATATTTGCCAACAATGTCATCCACCGCGCCTTTCCTGCTTAAGCTCTGGATCATTGCAATGTCTATCTTCCCTGTTGGTTTATGCCTCCCGCCACCAATTTGGCCAATTTCATCTGGCGTTAGTTCAAGAAACTGGCAGAGGATCCTAAGCCACTGATCCAGTAATTGCCGGCGATGAACTACAACCAACGTGTTTACTTTCCGCCGGGCAATCAGATAAGCTGCGATCACTGTTTTCCCAAAAGCCGTCGAGGCCGATAAAACGCCTGTCTCATACTGCAACAAATTGTCAGCAGCCTGTTGTTGCTCAATACGCAAATCACCGTGGAATTTAACTGTGAGCGGGGCTCCATTGAATCTCTCATCAGCAAGATTCACCTTGATCTTGAAGGATCGGAATAAGTCAAGCACTTCATCCAAACACCCGCGCGGCAGTCCGAGATACTTGGAGAAATCCTCACAGCAACTGATAATACGTGGTTTGCCGAAGGTTGACAGACGCATCATCTGCGCTTGATAGAATTCTGGATTTTGGAAAGCTGCCAGGCGGATCAGGTGATTGCGAAGAGACGGCGTGAGACTTGCCTTCGGCACATAGATCTGATTGCCAAGAATTAAGTCAACCTGATCCGGAAACGGACCCATGATGGGCAGCTCTTTCCGCTTTCTTGAAGGGAGTGCAGCCCAAGGTTGATCTTCGTCTTCATCTGTAACTGGGAAACGTATTGCCAAAAGCTCGCCTTGTTTTTCCGCCATGCCGGATACAATCTGGACTTCTGAGCGGCTCATGCGGCGAACAGATGATAGGAAGGCCCATTGATCCTGATATGGGAACAAATTTTCATCAAGGAAGAGGGTGTTGCCGTTCTCGCGGGGCCTCTTTTGCAGAGGTAAAGCGATCAAATTGCCAAACCCACCTTTGGGGAGTGTATCCTGACTGGGGAAGAAGCGATCGTAAGAATCCAATCCAATTTCAGGACGCTGTTCCATGGTCTGAGTCAAAAGGAAGGATCCCATTTTGCGTGCCATGGCTGCAGGAATCGGCTCTGAAAAAAATATCCATATGTGGCCGCCGTTGCCCGAACGCGACCTCTCCAATGCAGCTGGTACATTGAAAAGCCTGCAAGTCTCCAGGAAAGCCGCCACATCCTCTTGCCAGGTTGCTTTATCGAAGTCGGCCGCAAGGAACCAGCAGGTTTCGTCAGGTAGCATAGGGTAGATACCCATCGTAAAATCATGCTTTGATTTGTCTTGGGGATTCGCACCCAGTAGATGGTTTCGAAAGACCTCCTCTGTGACTGGCAGGTATTCGCGATCTTCGCGGCGAATCTTTTGTTTTTCGAAAGGGCCGCTGTCCCACTCGATACGGAAAACGGGTTGGTATCCTTTCTTGCCCGTTCTTGGATTCTCAAATCGCTTGGCGTAGACATCTTCGCGTCCTCGAAACAGACTGCGGAATAGAGCAATTTTAGATTCCTGGGTGGACTGGCTGGTGACTGAAGCCAAAATAACCGATTGTTGTGGAAAGCTGGGATTATCAGAAGATAACGCCTTTTCCTGTTGTAGTTCCGTGATCCGAGCGAGCAGTTTTGTTCTGAGGGAATTGAGCCTCGCTAACTCCTCCTCAGTTTTTGCCAATGACTGGTTTATCTCATCCAAGCTTTTCATAATCACTTTGTGAGCAAAGAGATCGAATCATTAGGAATCGTTTTCATTATAACAAACGGAATGTTTCTAGATAACCATTCACTAAAGTGACCGCTTTACCCAGAGGACATTCGTGATCCTGAGAAGAAGGGCGAGAGGTTTGGAGATCTTCGTGGGAATGCTGGCCAAGGAGGCAAAATCACCTTTAGTAAGAAACAACGCGGTTGGTTTGATCATTGGGTTGCCAACAAGAGGCCGTGATCGGCTTTAAGCATGCGTCAAGCCAATGCAAGGCAGAACGCTTGGGTTGCCAAAATTATGTTTTGTGTATATAATATTGCGAGGATCATAATTTTTAATGAACAAAACATAATAAACATGTATTCAAAAACTCTCGGTACTGAAAACGCTCGATTGCTCACGATGCTAGCTGGCAAGGGAAAAATGGTCTTCTCAATTGAAGAGGCTCGGAACGTAGGTGGTAAAGACTATTCTGCTACCTTGCATCAGCTGTACCGGCTAACAAAAGCTGGATGGCTTGTCAAAATCAACGCCGGTAAGTATGCGGTCGTACCCTTATCTGCAGGCCAAGATGCATTGCCTGAAGTCAACCGTCTGGTGATCGCGCGCGAATTGATTGGCAATGCGCCATATTTTGTCTCACACGATAGCGCCTTCGAAGTCCACAATATGTTGACACGCCCAGTCACTAGCGTGACTGTCACCAGTTCCCGTCGGTTGCAGGCCCGGACTATTCTCAAGGTACCCTACTACTTTGTGGCAGCCAAACCCAAGGATATGTGGGGGTATGCGATGTTTTGGGTTTCCTCGGCGGAACAGGTACAAGTCAGCGATCTGGAACGGACGATCCTAGATGGCTTGGCGCGCCCAGAGCTGTGTGGTGGCATAAGTGAAGTCGCCACAGGCTTGTTGATACGGAAGAACGATCTGAATTGCGAAAAACTGGTGAATTACGCGCGACAATTGGGGAACCAAGCTGTTGCCAAGCGGTTAGGTTATCTGCTTGAATTTTATGGCTTGGGCACGCCACAGGTGTTTGCCAGCCTTCATGAACTCATTGGCCCTAGTTACGCCTTGTTGGATCCAGTTCTTCCTCCGGATGGCCGCTTCGTAGCCCGTTGGCGATTACGGCTTAACATTGATGCAGATATCCTGAAAGCCGTCGCGTTGACCTAATATGATCCTTGCAGCCGAAATCTCCAAAGTTGCCCACAGCCTCGGCCTTGGCGAAAGAACCATTGAAAAGGATTATGTGCTCACATGGATATTGTTTGCTATCGCTGACTTGCCCCTGCGAGATCGTCTGGCATTTAAAGGAGGGACAGCTATTAAGAAGGTGTACGCGCCGGGCTATCGGTTTTCGGAAGATCTGGATTTCACTTTGCTCGATCCACAGATTACTAATGAGGAGCTGCGAATTGGGATTGAGGCCTTGTTTCCTTGGTTGGAGCGGGAAGCAAACCTTAGGCTGGAAATCCGAGAATCGGATATTCACGTGGGTGGCAATCCCACTTTTTATTTGAACTATGTTGGGCCATTACAGGCTGGCTTGGGCAGTCGCTTCTTGAAGGTTGATATTTCACGCGATGAAACCATAATCTTTCCCAGTGAGAAGAGACCGTTACGAGCCTTATACACCGATTGCCAAAATAGAAAGTTCTTGATAGAGACCTATTCGCCGGAAGAGATTCTTGCGGAAAAACTGCGCTCGCTCCTCACCCGAACAGAACCTCGGGATTTGTACGACATTCATTACATGCTCGCCAATCAAATGGTAGATGTTGGAAAAATGGTTTTTAGTATGGGGCCGAAATTTGAAGCCAAAGGGCTCATGGTCGGCAATCTAAGAACAATCCTCACTCGCCGACGAGCTACTTTTAAGAAGCTCTGGACCAAGCGCCTGGAAGGACAAATGCCTGAAATACCATCACTTGAAAAGGTAATTCGAGAAACGAATCGTTTCATTCAAAACAATTTATAGCCATGGTAAAGTGTCTGCTTGCTGTGCTGGCCGGTATACCGATATCCGCCAGCACGGGAGTTGATAAAGATTCAGTATTGCATCTTCGGTAATTGGAATGATCCAACTGCTTCGCGAATAGCAGACGACAATTCCTTGTATGAGAAATGAAAGGTCCTTTGCACAAGATATCTGAGCAAAGATTAAGTGAAAGTGAATTACAATGTAATGAAGGACAATTGATTTGCCAGTGAATGGACAAAAGCCATCGGTGAATTCTGTTGGTTGTCCGAAATAATGGTGAACATTCTGTGATTTACCAATCACAAATCATCGGGCTAGCTTGAACCTGAGACCCTAAAACTAGCCTAAAATTACGAGCTTTATGGTCAAAGGTTGCGGAAACGGGGTTTCAACTCATAACCCGGAGGCGGTCGTAGGTTTATTTTTATTCGTTGCAGAAAATGTAGTCAAGAAACAGAGTTGGTATAATGCTGTTGCTCGGAATTCAATTTTCCGAGCCAGAGAGCAGTTTAAACACATACAGTAGCGCTCACGGACCGCCGAACTACCTGATTTCACGGCTCGAAAAGTCGACTATCCGTGAAGTCTACAGTGGCGATTTTTCTGGCACGGTTCGGGTCCGTGAGGTCCCGAGTTCAAATCTCGGCGCCCCGACAGTGAAGTAGCCACCTAAATCAGGCGGCTACTTTCTTTATGATGGCTAACTAACTCGGATAGCGGCATTTTACCATGTGGTTGGTCATCGAATATAGCGTACGGATATGAACCTTGCGCTGTAATTTGTCTTGAGATCCAATTTACGTAATCGGGGAAGTGTATATTCACGGCAGCACTGATGGGTCATATGACGTTGGACGCGATGAAACGCTAGCTATCCAGTTTCCGGGATAATTTTGAGACAGGCGATCTATCGAAGTCGAGTTCAGCAGCGACCTATGGTCGTAATCTTTTCGCATCCGGCGTCGTCGTATCCAAATAGGCATGGTTCGCAGGCTGTGACCACAACTGTAATAGGCATCGCCACACCGAACTCAAAATACGTTTTGTTATTTGTTTGATCGCATACTTGTGAAGCGATTAGGCGAATGCCTGCGTACCAAATGAGTTCGGCAGTGACGACTTCGTAATGCAACTGTGATGCTGTACTCATATAAAGGACAAACCCGCGACGGCAGGAGAATTGACGGACGTGAGTCCCTTTGCAGGAAAGATTGCTAACCCTGCCTCACCTGAGCTTATTTACCTCCCCCAAGTGGCGGAGATAGACACTCCCCAGCCGATGGATGTGGCTACGGAATGTTTATTATATGATAAGGAGAAACGCCATAACGAAGGAGAAACCCTTGGAAGTCAGCCCTCTTGCAGGAAAACCTGCCGACCCAGCCTCGCTGGTCAATATCCCTGAACTGGTCACGGCCTACTATGCAGATACGCCTGATGCCTCGATCCCGGCGCAACGTGTTGCGTTCGGCACGTCCGGGCATCGCGGTTCGGCGTTCGAGAAATCTTTTAACGAATGGCACATCCTTGCCATCAGTCAGGCCATCTGCTTGTATCGAAAACAACAGAATATCGATGGCCCGCTGTTCCTCGGCATGGATACGCATGCCCTCTCGATACCGGCGTTGGCCAGCGCATTGGAAGTGTTGGCCGCCAATGACGTCGAAGTGATGATTGCAGAACGGGACGAATATACGCCGACCCCTGCCATTTCCCTTGCCATCCTCACCCACAACAACGGACGCAAGGTCGGCCTCGCGGATGGAATTGTCATCACGCCCTCCCATAATCCGCCCCATGACGGCGGCTTCAAGTACAACCCACCGAACGGTGGCCCGGCGGAAAGCGTAATTACCGCTTGGATCGAAGCCAAGGCAAATAAGTTTCTGGAGAGCGGGCTGAAGGGTGTGAAAAGGATTTCTCGCGAGAAGGCCCTTCGTGCGGACACGACCCATCGCTATGATTATCTTAGTGCATACGTCGCTGATCTTGCCAATGTTCTGGATATGGACATGATCCATGCCGCTAAAATCAGGCTGGGTGTGGATCCACTGGGCGGCGCAGGAGTCCACTACTGGGAACCGATCGCCGAACGCTACGGGTTGGATTTGACGGTGGTCAACCGGGCTGTTGATCCCACCTTCAGTTTCATGACGGTCGATTGGGATGGCCAGATCCGCATGGATCCCTCCTCACCTTATGCGATGCAGCGCCTGATTGGTTTGAAAGATCAATATGCGATCGCCTTCGCCTGTGACACGGACCATGATCGGCATGGAATTGTCACGCGAGAGGTGGGGCTGCTTCCTCCCAATGCTTATCTTTCAGTGGCCGTCAATTACCTTTTCCAACATCGACCGAAGTGGCTGAGGACCGCGGCAGTAGGTAAGACGCTCGTGAGCAGCCAGCTGATCGATCGCGTCGCCGCAAAACTTGGACGCAAGCTATACGAGGTGCCCGTTGGTTTCAAGTGGTTTGTGGACGGCCTGCTTGACGGCTCATTGGGCTTGGGTGGCGAAGAGAGCGCCGGTGCGTCATTTGCCCGCCTGGATAGCAGCGTTTGGACAACAGACAAGGATGGAATCATCCTGGCTTTACTGGCCGCAGAGATTACTGCCCGGATGGGGCGCGACCCTGGCGAGCTTTACCGTGATCTCACCCACGAGTTTGGCGAACCGGTCTACGAGCGGATCGATGCCCCGGCCACTCCGGAACAAAAGGCGATCCTGGCAAAACTTTCCCCGCAGCAGGTTCGGACCAAAGAACTGGCGGGCGAAAAAATCCAGACCATCCTCACCACCGCGCCGGGCAACGGCGCTCCAATTGGAGGCCTAAAAGTGGTGACTGAAAACGGATGGTTTGCGGCGCGTCCGTCTGGAACCGAGAATATCTATAAGATCTATGCGGAAAGTTTCCGCGGAACCGATCACTTAAAGCGCATCCAAGAGGAAGCGCAATCCATTGTCAACGATGCGCTGACAACTCATTAGTTAGGGTTTTGTCTGAGAGAGAATTGAAGGAAATTCTATGAGCAAATCATCCCGTTCCATTCACCCAATCCACAGCCTTCTGCCTATGGAAATCGCAGGATTCGATTCTCTTGCTGAACTGGCCCTGGATTTGCGCTGGTCGTGGAATCATGCCGCTGACGAAGTGTGGCGGCAGCTCGATCCGGCGCTGTGGGAACTCACCCACAACCCTTGGGTTGTGATACAGACCGTTTCGCGGGACCAGATCGAACGTGTTTCGGCCGATCCCGTTTTCCGCAAGCGGGTTGATGACCTTGTGCAAGCTAAACGACAGGAGACCCAAGCGCCCGCCTGGTTTCAGCAAAACCATTCGCAGGCTTTGACTGCTGTGGCTTATTTCAGCATGGAATTCATGTTGAGCGAAGCCCTCCCCATTTATTCGGGCGGACTCGGCAATGTAGCTGGTGATCAGCTCAAATCCGCCAGCGATTTGGGTGTACCAGTAATAGGCGTAGGACTACTCTACCAGCAGGGTTATTTTCGGCAGGTGATTGATAAGGACGGCGCGCAGCAAGCCCTCTACCCGTATAACGATCCTGGACAGCTGCCGATCACACCGTTGCGCCATCCAAATGGAGAGTGGTTGCGGTTGGAAATTGCCTTACCCGGTTACTCTGTTTGGCTGCGCGCCTGGCAGGTTCAGGTTGGTAGGGTGAAACTCTACCTGCTGGACAGCAATGACGCGGCGAACTATCCTGCTCACCGGGGTATCACCAGCGAACTCTATGGAGGCGGGCCGGAACTGCGCCTCAAGCAGGAGCTGCTTCTCGGGATCGGCGGCTGGCGGTTGCTCGGTGCCATCGGCATCCATCCGGAAGTCTGCCATCTGAATGAGGGGCATGCAGCCTTCGCCGTGTTGGAGCGCGCCCTGAGCTTCATGAATGAGACAGGACAGCCTTTCGAAGTCGCACTAGCTGTCACGCGTGCGGGAAACCTTTTCACCACTCACACAGCAGTAGCCGCGGGTTTTGACCGCTTCGATCCTAGCCTCATCCAACAATATCTGGGTGGCTACGCCGATCAGAAGCTTGGCATCCCACTCCACAACTTGTTGGCCTTGGGTCGGAAGAATCCGGACGACTCGTCCGAAAGTTTCAACATGGCCTACCTGGCGATCCGTGGCAGCGGAGCAGTCAATGGCGTGAGTCAATTGCACGGGAAGGTGAGTCGGCAACTCTTTGAGCCTCTCTTTCAGCGCTGGCCGCAATCTGAAGTGCCGGTTGGATATGTGACAAACGGAGTTCACATGCCGAGTTGGGAATTGGCCGCAGCCGATGATCTTTGGACAGAGGCTTGTGGAAAAGACCGTTGGCAAGGTACAACGGAAACTCTCGATCAGGACATTCGCAGCGTTTCCGACGCCCGGCTCTGGCAATTTCGTACCGCTGCCAGCCAGTCTCTCATAGATTACGCGCGCAGGCAACTTTCCATGCAACTGACTGGCTCAGGTTCGTCACCGGAGGAGGTCGACGAGGCAAAGCATCTGTTTGATCCAAACGCACTCACGCTTGGTTTCGCCCGCCGCTTTGCGCCTTATAAGAGACCAAACCTGTTGCTGCACGACCCAGAGAGGCTGCTCCGCTTGCTAGCCAATCCTGAGAATCCTGTGCAGCTCATTCTTGCTGGTAAGGCTCATCCGGCGGACCAGGCGGGGCAGGACCTCATTCGGGAATGGATTCAATTTATTCGACGCCCCGAGGTGCGCCCCCACGTGATCTTCCTTAGTGACTATGACATGCTTTTGACCGAGCATCTGGTACAGGGCGTAGATGTCTGGATCAACACGCCGCGTCGACCTTGGGAGGCCTGTGGAACGAGCGGTATGAAAGTGCTCGCCAATGGCGGCATCAATTTGTCGGAGTTGGATGGCTGGTGGGCCGAAGCTTACACGCCTGAAGTGGGATGGGCGTTAGGGGATGGTCAGGAACATGGCGACGATCCATCCTTGGATGCCGCTGAAGCCGAAGCTCTGTACGATCTGCTTGAGCGCGAGGTAATCCCCGAGTTTTACTCCCGCAACAAGCAGGGCATTCCGGTTGCGTGGATGGCGCGTATGCGTGAAAGCATGGCGCGCTTGACAACGCAGTTTTCGGCCAACCGCGCGGTACGCGAATACACCGAAGCGCATTACATACCGGCTGCTACTGCTTTCCGCGAGCGTGCGGCCGATAAAGGTGCAGTGGGTGCGCAGATGGTCGATTGGGAGCAAACGCTAAAACAGAAATGGGCCACGCTGCGCTTCGTCGAAGTGAAAGTGGAAACGAAAGACGGGCAGCACATCTTTGACGTTCAGGTTTATCTAAATGATTTGGATCCAAAGGCGGTACGAGTTGAGCTTTTTGCCGATGGAGTAAATGGTAGCGACCCTGTCCGGCAGGAGATGAATCTCATTAAGCAACTGGAAGGTATGGCCGGCGGCTATGTCTATGGAGCGCAAATATCAGCGACCCGTATGGCCACAGACTATACCGCGCGAATGACGCCGTCTTTCGCTGGTGTTGCGGTGCCTCTGGAGGATACTCACATCCTTTGGCAAAAATGACTGCATATACAGTGAGACTCATCACGTCAAATGGGTGCGTTGACTATTGGTTAGGAGCGTATCTGGCAAGCCCCGCTCTAAAGGAGAAAAGTAAAGGAAGAAAATGTCAGAAAATACGAATATTGAAATAAAACATCAGATCATGGGAGCCATACATCATGCAAAGGGTGTAACCTTCCGCGTATGGGCACCCCATGCCGAAAACGTTTATATAACAGGAACCTTTAATAACTGGGACGAAACCTCAACACCTCTGACCAGAGAAGAGAACGATTACTGGTCGGCCGACGTGCCCAACGCAAAAACAGGGGATGAATACAGATATTTGATTCACGGTCCTAAAGGACCTCTTTCTCGAATTGACCCTTATGCCAGAAAGGTGACCAGCTCAATCGGCAATGGAGTTATTTATGATGCTGAAGCCTTCGATTGGGGTGATGATAACTTTCAGCTGGCCACGGGGAATCAGCTTGTCCTTTATGAGATGCACATCGGTACCTTTAACGTCAATAAAGAAGGGCGGCCAGGCACGTTCGCTAGTGCCATGGAAAAATTGTCCTATCTTCAAAAACTGGGTATCAACGCAGTAGAAGTGATGCCGGTCGCAGAATTTCCGGGCGACTTTTCGTGGGGCTACAATCCATCTCATCCCTTTGCCGTTGAGAGTATTTATGGAGGGCCGGACGCCTTTAAGCAATTTGTTAAGGCGGCCCATGAGCATGGTATCGCCATCATCGTTGATGTAGTTTTCAACCACTTGGGTCCCTCTGATCTGGATTTGTGGCAGTTTGACGGTTGGAGCGAAAATGAGAAAGGTGGAATTTACTTTTACAATGATCGCCGCTCGCATACTCCCTGGGGTGATACGCGCCCCGATTATGGCCGCGGTGAAGTGCGCCAATATTTATGCGATAACGCTCTGAATTGGTTCGAGGAGTACCACGCCGACGGTTTACGCTGGGACTCCATACCCTATATTCGGAATATTGATGGTAGGGACGGAGATCCGGGCGATGACCTTCCCGAAGGCTGGAGCTTGATGCAGTGGATCAATGAAGAAATACAAAAAAAATTCCCCGGTAAAATCAGTATTGCCGAAGATATGCATAACAACGCCTGGCCCACCAAAGATGTTGGGGCAGGGGGCGCTGGCTTTAATGCACAATGGGATAGCCAATTTGTAAACCCCGTTCGTCAGGCCGTTATTGCAGTGGATGATCCATCCCGCAATCTGGAGGCTGTTTGTGAAGCTATTAAGTATCGCTACGATTTAGATGCATTTCGACGGATCATTTTTACCGAATCGCATGATGAGGTCGCGAATGGCCGGTCCCGCGTACCCGAGGAGATTTGGCCGGGTAATGTTGACAGTTGGTTTTCTAAGAAACGTTCCACCTTGGCTGGTGCTCTCGTTTTTACATCACCCGGTATCCCGATGATTTTTGAAGGGCAAGAGTTGCTTGAAGATCGTTGGTTCCAAGATAAGGTTCCGATCGATTGGTCCCGAGTGGAGAATGAAAACGGTATCCTTAGAATGTACCAGGATCTGATCGCTTTAAGGCGTAATCTGTCTGGAGTGACGCAGGGGTTATGCGGTCAAAATGTAGATATTTATCATTTTGACGATGGAGCTAAAACCATCGCCTTCCATCGCTGGGACAAACAAGGCCCAACCGATAGCGTCGTCGTGGTCGTGAATATGACGAATCAAAACCGCGAGGATTATCTCATCGGTTTTCCACGGGCCGGATTGTGGAAAACGCGATTTAATAGCGACTCATTTAGCTACGGCCCAAAATTTGCGAATCATCCCACCCCTGATGTCGAAGCCCATGAGGAAAATATCGATGGGCTGCCCTGCTCTGGCAAAATCAGTATCGGCCCATATACAGCGGTAATTTTTTCGCAGGATGCATAAGAATCCGTTCATGCGAGGTATCCATTGAAACAAGTTAAAGACTGTATCTTGACCGTCAACGGGGGCTCGTCAAGCATCAAGTTCGCATTGTTCGAGGTCGGAGACTCGTTCCAGCGGATGCTGGCAGGCAGCATTGATAGGATTGGACTGCCGGAAGCGACTTTTGTGGTGAAGGGCTCGCAGAAGGCTGACAACTTCACCCGGCCAGTCACCGCGGCAAATCATGCTGAGGCCGTTGGGGTATTGATGGATTGGATCGAGGAACGAATCCGGCGTGGGGAGTTGACCGCGGTAGGGCATCGTGTGGTACATGGCGGACCGAAGTACAGCGAACCGCAACGGATCACACCGGAAATGGTCGCAGAGTTACACGAGCTCCAACCTTTCGATCCCGACCATCTACCGGAGGAGATCTTACTGACCGAGGCATTCCATCACCGGTTTCCCAATCTAGTGCAGGTGGCGTGTTTTGATACAGCCTTTCACCACGACCTGCCGCGTGTGGCACAGTTGTTTCCGATCCCGCGTCGCTATGAGGCCAAGGGCGTACGCCGTTACGGATTTCATGGATTATCGTATGCGTTTCTAATGGAGGAATTGGTTCCCATAGCGGGACCACAAGCGGCACGAGGCCGAGTCATTCTCGCTCACCTCGGCAATGGTGCCAGTCTGGCTGCGGTCCACGAAGGAAAATCCATGGATACCAGTATGGGCCTCACGCCGGCGGGAGGCGTACCGATGAGCACCCGCTCTGGGGATCTGGATCCCGGTTTGGTTTGGTATCTGGCGCGCACTGAAAAAATCACTGCGAAAAAATTCAATGAAATGGTTAATTTCCAGTCAGGGTTGCTGGGCATTTCTGAAACCAGTTCCGACATGCATGACTTGCTCGAGCACGAAACTAAAGACGTGCGGGCAGCCGAGGCAGTCGCTCTCTTTTGTTATCAAGTGAAAAAGTGGATTGGCGCATTCGCGGCAGCACTGGGTGGAGTGGACACGCTGGTGTTCGCGGGTGGCATTGGGGAGAATGCGCCCGTAATCAGGGCCCGGATTTGTGATGGACTTGGATTTCTTGGAATTGAGTTAGAAGAAAAACGAAACCTAGCTAGCGCCGCCGTGATTTCCACGGAGGCTGGCCGGGTCACCGTGCGCGTCATGCGCACGGACGAGGAATGGATGATCGCAAAGACGGTTTGCCAAGTTTTGGGTCTGACGATAAAAAAGGAAGGTTATGATGGAAATAAATAAGACTGATATCACGGACAAACCGTTATCGCCTGATCTTTTGCGGAAGATCAACGCCTATTGGCGCGCGGCCAATTATTTATCGGTCGGTCAGATTTATCTGCATGATAATCCACTGCTCAAAAAGCCGTTGATACTTGAAGATATAAAGCCGCGACTGATGGGTCATTGGGGCACGACACCAGGCTTAAACTTTATTTATGTGCACCTCAACCGAATCATCAAAAACTATGATCTAAACATGATTTATGTCATCGGTCCGGGTCACGGCGCACCGGGAATAGTGGCCAACACCTATCTGGAGGGCACCTACAGCGAGTTGTACCCGAACATCTCCCAGAACGAAGAGGGCCTGAAAAAGCTTTTCACCCAGTTCTCTTTTCCCGGCGGCATCCCTAGTCATGTGGCGCCGGAAACACCTGGTTCCATCAATGAAGGCGGCGAACTCGGCTATTCCCTTGTACATGCATATGGCGCCGCGTTCGATAATCCCGATCTGATCGTTGCCTGTGTCGTGGGCGATGGCGAGGCGGAGACTGGCCCACTGGCCACCAGTTGGCACTCGAACAAATTTCTGAATCCGATCCATGATGGAGCCGTGCTGCCCATCTTGCACTTGAACGGCTACAAAATTTCCGGCCCCACCGTATTGGCCCGCATTCCCCATGACGATCTGGAAGCGCTTTTCCGCGGCTACGGTTATATCCCATATTTCGTTGAGGGTGACGATCCGAGGGCGATGCACCAACTCATGGCAGCTACACTCGACGCGGTGGTCACCGATATAAAACATATCCAAAAGGACGTTCGCACCAACGGATTCAAGCAGCGCCTGTACTGGCCAATGATCATCCTGCGGTCGCCGAAGGGCTGGACCGGTCCGAAGATGGTCGACGGCAAACCGGTCGAAGGGACGTTTCGTGCTCATCAAGTACCGGTAGAAGAGTTCGCCACCAAGCCCGAGAATCTGAAGATCCTTGAGACATGGATGAGGAGTTATAAACCCGAAGAATTATTCGAGAAGAACGGCAGGCTCATTCCGGAACTTGCTGAGCTGGCACCCAAGGGCGAACGGCGAATGGGAGCGAATCCACATGCCAATGGAGGCCTTCTTCTCAAAGAATTGAAAATACCAGACTTCCACGACTACGCCGTAAAAGTTTCGCAGCCCGGCGTCATGAATGCCGAAGCCACAAGCATCCAAGGCCAATTCATCCGCGACGTGTTCGCGCTCAACGCCGATACACGCAACTTCCGCGCATTTAGTCCGGACGAAACCTCCTCGAACCGTTGGAGCGCTGTGTTCGAGGTGACGGATCGCTGTTCGACGGCGGAGGTCGTCTCGACTGATGACCACGTCGGTCCCGATGGCCGAGCGATGGAAATGTTGAGCGAGACCCAATGTGAGGGCTGGCTTGAAGGGTACCTATTGACAGGCCGCCATGGCTTTTTTTCCTGCTACGAAGCATTCATCCACATCGTCGATTTGATGTTTAATCAGCATGCCAAATGGCTTGAACAGTCCAGCCGCGTTCCGTGGCGGCGACCGATTGCTTCCCTGAACTACCTGCTCTCCTCGCATGTCTGGCGGCAGGACCATAATGGATTCAGTCACCAGGACCCCGGTTTCATTAACCACGTCATGAACAAGAAGGCAAATATCACCCGCGTTTATCTGCCGCCAGATGCCAACACGCTGCTATCGGTTACTGACCATTGCTTGCGAAGCCGTAATTATATCAATGTCATCGTTGCGGGCAAACAGCCGGAACTACAGTGGCTGGACATGGATGCAGCTATCAAGCACTGTACGGCCGGGCTGGGTATTTGGGAATGGGCCAGTAACGACAAGGGCGGTAACCCTGATGTGGTCATGGCTTGTTGCGGCGACGTACCCACGCTGGAGACGCTGGCTGCGGTCGAAATCCTGCGACAGAATTTCCCGGAGCTGAAGGTCCGTGTAATCAACGTGGTGGACTTGATGACACTCCAGCCGAAGAGCAAGCATCCTCATGGGCTAAGCGACAAGGATTTCGATGACCTCTTCACCAAGGACAAGCCGATCATCTTCGCCTTTCATGGATATCCCTTGCTCATCCATGAGCTCACATATCGCCGCACCGATCATGAAAACCTGCATGTGCGCGGTTTTAAGGAAGAGGGCACCACCACGACGCCGTTCGATATGGTGGTGTTGAATGAATTGGATCGCTTCCACCTCGTCGATGCCGTGATCGATCAGGTGCCAGGCTTGGGGTCGCGCGCTGCCTACCTAAAACAATACCTGCGGGACAAGTTACTCGATCACAAGGCTTACATCGACCAACATGGCGAAGACATGCCGGAAATACGCAATTGGAAGTGGAGCCTGAGCAAAGCGGGCAACCCATGAACCACACTTTCCCGATCACGACCTTGTTTCTGGACATTGGCGGTGTCTTACTCACGAATGGCTGGGATCGCGACATACAAGTCCACGCTTCTGAGAAATTTGGTTTGGATAATAAAGAAATGGATGAGCGTCATCACCTGACTTTTGATATCTATGAAGAAGGCAAGCTCAGCCTGGATGAATATTTGAATCGAGTTGTGTTTTACCAGGATCGTTCCTTCTCACGGGAAGAGTTCAAGGCGTTTATGTATGCTCAATCCCAACCCTTCCCGGAGATGATCGAATTGATGCGCGGGCTCAAGACTCAATATGGTCTCCAGGTCGCAGCGGTCAGCAATGAAGGAAGGGAACTTACTGTCTATCGTGTTCAACAATACAAACTGGGCACATTCATAGATTTTTTTGTTTCATCCTGCTTTGTCCACTACCGCAAGCCGGATGCAGACATGTACAGGATTGCTTTAGATATTGCTCAAGCTCGCCCGGAGCAAGTAATTTATATTGATGACCGGCCGATGTTCGTTGAGGTGGCTCAAGGACTTGGGATTCAGGGCATCATTCATAAAGATTACAAGACCACGAAGGAAGCTCTTGGGATAATCGGTCTTTCATTGAAGACGTGAGTGTATTGCAAATTATTCAATCATGACTACACAGCCAAAATATCAAATGGAGACAAAGAGATGGCAGAACAAAAATACGAAATCGGAATGATTGGCCTGGGTGTAATGGGACGCAATCTGGTGCTAAACATTGCCGATCATGGATATTCAGTCAGCGGTTACGATAAAGATCTATCGAAAGTTCAGGGACTACAATCCGAGGTTGGAAGCCACACTATTAACGCCGCACAGAGTTTGGATGAATTTGTCAGCGTACTTTCTGCGCCGCGTGCTATTATGATGTTGGTGCCTGCTGGGCAAGTGGTGGATAATGTGATTCGCGATTTGATACCGCACTTGGAAAGAGGCGACCTCATCATCGATGCCGGCAACTCACATTTCAAGGATACGGATCTTCGTTCGAAGTCGCTGGCTGAAAAAGGGATTCTGTATATGGGTGTTGGGGTTTCTGGCGGCGAGAATGGTGCCCGGCATGGTCCCAGCCTGATGCCTGGAGGTCCGAAGGAAGCGTATGAGCGCGTCAGACCTATCTTTGAGGCGGTCGCCGCACACGTGGACGGAGTACCTTGCGTCACATACCTCGGACCGGGTTCAGCGGGTCATTATGTCAAAATGGTGCATAATGGAATCGAATACGGTTTAATGCAATTGATCGCTGAATCTTACGATCTGATGAAGCGCGGCTTGGAGTTGTCGGATGCGGAGGTTTCTATTATTTATGGTAATTGGAACGAAGATGTACTCAATGCTTATCTGATCGAGATCACGTCGCGCATCTTCACTCAGGTTGATGAACGAACCGGGAAACGTCTTATCGATGTGATCCTGGACGAGGCCAAGCAGAAAGGTACCGGGATGTGGACTTCCCAAGATGCCATGGATATTCAGGTGCCAACACCAGTGATTGATGCAGCTGTCGTCGCACGCAATCTATCTGCTATGAAGAGCGAACGGGAATCAGCCAGCAAGAACATCAAAGTACGGGTGACCCGTTTCAAAGGGGATCGGGATGCGATCTTGAATCAACTTAAAAGCGCGCTGTATATATCCATGATCATTACCTATGCCCAGGGAATGTCCCAATTGCATTCCGCATCTAAGGTCTATGAGTATGGTTTGAACCTGGAAGATGTTGCACGCATTTGGCGCGGGGGTTGCATAATCCGCGCCGCGTTGCTTGAGAATATTCAGGCTGTCTATCATGCACAGCCTGATTTGCCCAATCTCTTAAATGATAGCCGCTTGGGCGAGGCCGTTATGGCAGCACAGAAAGATCTTCGAAAGGTGGTTGGCCTTGCTGGAAAACTGGGCCTGCCCATTCCCTGCTTGATGGCTTCCCTTGCTTATTTCGATGGCTACCGCAGCGCCTGGCTGCCCGCTAATTTGATCCAAGCCCAGCGTGATGATTTTGGCGCTCATACCTACGAGCGTGTGGATGCCAAAGGCGTTTTTCATACTCATTGGGAATAAGATTACCATAAGGAGTGCACTTATCATGACAATTCAAAAAGATCCAACCATTCTTGTTATATTCGGCGGCATGGGCGATCTGACATGGCGTAAGCTGGCTCCTGCCCTCTATAACCTGCTGCTCGACCGGCAACTGCCCGAACGTTTCGCTGTGATTGGGCTGGATATCAAAGGTGGAAGCCAGGACGAATTCCGCCAGCACCTTAGAGATGGAGCGAATGCCTTTTGCGAATGTGGCGAGGTGGACGAGAAAACGTGGAATAATTTTGCTGCGAACCTGGCATATATTGCTGGTGATTTTGCGGCCCCGGCAACCTATGCCGCTTTGGATAAACAGCTAAAGACCCATGAAACGAAATGGGATGGCCCGGCCCACCACATTTTTTATCTAGCTACACCCCCAAGTGTTGTGGAAACCATCGTCAAGGGGTTAGGCGCGGCTAAGCTGGCTCAAGACAAACAACACGTTCGAATCGTGGTGGAGAAACCTTTTGGTCATGACTTGGCTTCGGCGATTGCGCTTAATGCTCTACTTACGGCGGTTTTTGACGAAACACAAATTTACCGAATTGACCATTACCTGGGTAAGGAAACAGTTCAGAACATTCTCGCCTTTCGCTTTGCCAATGCACTATTTGAACCGATCTGGAATCGCCGGTACATTGACCATGTTCAGATCACCGTTGCAGAACAAGTGGGAGTGGAGCACAGGGGCGCGTATTACGAGCACGCCGGTGCCTTGCGCGATATGATTCAGAATCACCTGATGCAAATTCTGGCCCTGATCGCCATGGAACCGATGGTTTCTTTTGATGCGGATGAAATCCGCAATAAGAAAGTGGATGTATTAAAAGCCATTTGTCCCGTCTCCGAAGAGCAGGTTCGGGATATTGCCGTGCGCGGCCAGTATGGAGCGGGTTCAATGGAAGGCCAAAAAGTCCTCGCTTATAGGTCTGAACCCGGTATAGCAGACGATTTACCCGCCGAAACATTTGCTGCGATTAAATTATTTGTTGATAATTGGCGCTGGCAGGATGTTCCTTTTTACCTTCGAACCGGTAAACGGCTGAAGACGATGGTTTCTGAAGTGGCGATCCAGTTCCGGCCCGTGCCGCATCAATCCTTTCCAAAGGCGGCTGCTCTCGCCTGGAAGCCCAACTGTCTGATCATTCATATTCAGCCTGAGGAAGGGATTCGCTTGCGTTTTCAAGCCAAACAGCCCGGTTCAACTCTGCAGCTGAGTCCTGTGGACATGCGCTTTTCCTATCAGGAAGCCTTTAAATCAAAGTCACCTCAGGCTTATGAAACTTTGCTGGCCGATGTGATGTTGGGAGACGCAACGCTTTTCATGCGCGCCGATCAAGTGGAGGCATCCTGGTTAGTCTTAATGCCAATTCTGAACGCGTGGGAAAAATCCAGACCAGCAGGTTTCCCCAATTACCAATCAGGTACATGGGGACCGAAAGCCGCCGAGACATTAATTGTGAAAGATGGTCGAAGCTGGCTGGAGCCCAATCTTAAGGAAGTTCAAGTTGGAAATCTACCAAAAGATTCAACAAAACAGTAGCCTCTTCATAAGGAAAATTTAGATTTTGATATTACACGTGCTGCGCAAATATCTAAATCCAAGTATCCATGTTTCACCCGTAAAAACTTATCAGGCAATTTAGAGATTTATGCAAGAAGTAGTAGTAGATTATCTCAAAGAGATTACGTTAACCATCAAGGAAAACGTCAAGGAGCGCAAGATGAAGAAATACAAATATTTGATTGTCGGTAGTGGCATGACCGGTGACGCTGCCGTGCGAGGGATTCGTGAACTTGACCCCAACGGCTCAATCGGCATGATCGGCAACGAAACCGCTATGCCATACGCCCGTCCTCCACTCTCGAAGGGCCTGTGGAAAGGCAGGCCGTTTGAAAAGATCTGGCTTGGTACTGATAAATTGAATATTGAATTTCATCTGGGCCGCCAAGTCACTGAACTCAACCTCGCGTCGAAAGGTCTGCGTGACGATCAGGGCGACGAATATGCTTACGATAAACTTTTGCTTGCAACCGGTGGATCGCCTATCCGTTTGTCATTTGGGAACGAAGAAATTATTTACTACCGCAATCTTCAAGATTATCAACGCCTGCACGCCCTTGCCGAACAGGGCCAGCGATTTCTCGTGATCGGTGCGGGATTTATCGGCTCTGAAATCGCAGCGGCATTGAGCACATTTGGCAAACAGGTGACCATGGTTTTTCGGGATAATTCGATGGGCGGGAATATTTATCCTTCTGAACTTTCAAATTTCTTGAATGATTTCTATCGCCGGAAAAATGTGGAACTCATCCCATCAGACGAGGTCACTAGCCTCGATAAAAACGGGAGCCGCTTCGATGTCCGGACCCGAGGCGGGCGCGAGCTGCAGGTGGATGGAATTGTGGCTGGTTTGGGAGTCCGCCCGAACATTGAGTTGGCAAAGGCCGCGGGTTTAAAAGCCGAGAACGGCATCATCGTGGACAATTATCTGCGTGCCTCCGCAGCGGATGTTTTCGCGGCAGGTGACGTGGCAATGTTCCCGCATGAGACGTTGGGCAAATTGGTCCGCGTGGAGCATGAAGATAATGCTTTGAAGATGGGCAGGCAGGCCGGGCGCAACATGGCTGGCGCAAATGAGGCTTATACTCACACCCCGTTTTTTTACTCTGATTTGTTCGAGCTTGGATACGAAGCCGTGGGTGAGTTGAGCAGCAAGTTTGAGACCTTCGCCGATTGGCAGGAGCCGTTTGAGAAAGGCGTCGTCTATTATCTTGAAGGCGGACGCGTGCGCGGCGTGTTATTGTGGAATGTGTGGAAAAAGATTGAAGATGCAACCGCTTTGATGGAGGAAGCCGGACCATTCAAAGCTAAGGATTTGATTGGCAGGATAAAGATTGCATAGCATCTTGCGAATCGAAATCTGCTTTGCAAACCCATCTCACAAAATATGATGAGGAGGTAGAAAATAAATATGAACATATATGATGATCCCGATGATGTGGATGATCTTGCGGCAATGGAGTTGCAAAAGCGCAAGCTATCCGATGATCAATTTCAAAAGTTTGAAGGCTATGCGGCAGAAATATTTTCTGCGTTCGGTCTTGACCTGAACACCTCTGCAACGAAGGATACGCCCCGGCGTTTTATCAGGGCACTCTTTGATGCGACGGAAGGATATGATGGCGACCCCAAGCTTCTGCGGGTCTTCGAAACCGAATGTCACGGCGAACCGGACTGCCGCAGGAGCCAGGTGATTGAAGGGCCGATTCCTTTCTATGCACTTTGCGAACACCATGCCTTACCATTTTACGGGATGGCATACGTTGGATACATTGCCCATGAAAACATCATCGGCATTTCCAAATTGACCCGCCTGGTTCGGTTATTCTCCAGACGTTTCTCAGTGCAGGAACGAATTGGCCAACAGATCGCTGACACGCTGGAAACGATGCTTCATCCACACGGCGTAGCCGTTTTTCTTGAAGCTCATCATCTGTGTATGGAGATGCGTGGCGTGCGAGAAACTGCACCGATGACGCGCACAACAGTCTGGCGCGGTTACTATGCTGATGACCCAGCACTGCGATCTGAATTTTTTACTGCTGGTGGGTTGCAAAGAAATGAACGATAAATAATTAAGCTGGGGAACGCAGAGCAAAAACGATCCAGTCTGTTATGGATGAGGCTCCCCCCAAAGCCAAAGAGTACTTTAGCGATTGTTGGGAAGCTTATGCCATCCTTTCGTATCACCCTGGCTTTTATCAGGTCCCGGTTGGAAAATCAGACACCTATTCTGTGGAAGCAGACAATGCCGAGTTGCGTCGCTCCCTGGCGTGCCTAGCTCGATCCTTGCGGTGCTTCTCGCATTGTCCGCACGCTTTGGAATGTGCTTTGCAATTATTTGTGTACTGCTTCAATTCCTTTCAACTACACAAACGAAATTATCCTGCTTACGCGGCTCGTATATCCGATTTCATTACCCACCCTTTACCCACGCTCTTGTGCAGCGACTCAATAGCCATCAACCAAATGAGGTTATAATTTCCAATTTGGTATGATTACTACCCAATCCCACCCCGCCCAATCTATCGAACATTGTACCGGATTAATCACACTGCCAAATTCACAATAGTGGCAGGCGCTCGGCTTGATGGGCAACCCCCGGGTTATCGCGTGCAGTTCTTGCAAGTGTACCTTGCGCATTGCCCGCAGAACGCTTTTGTTTTCCATTTCGTGTTTGGACCATTCTTTTCCTTAATAAAAGAATATGCCAATCTTTGTTATGTGTTTTGACTTGGACGGTACCTTGGTCAACGACCAAGGTGAAATACATCCTGATGATGTTGCATTGCTGGATCATCCGCATGCCGATGTTCTATTTATTCCAGCAACTGGTCGCCCACTGAAGGCTGTCAGGCGTACTTTTCGAAAGGCAGGATTATTCACAGAAAAGAAGATCTCTTTTCCTTTAGTACTGCAAAACGGCTCTTTGCTCTATCTGCCAGATGAGAACCCGCTATCTTATGAACCCTTTGATATGGAAACACAAAAAAAGTTGATTTGTTTAGTAAAACATCGGCCCGAGACAACTTTTCTTTTTCTTGGTATGGAGGAAATTCATCTCTTATGGCCAAGTCAGTTTGGTCTCAGCTCAGTTGAGAAATATGAATTTGAGGTTATTCCGTTTACAGATCGAAGCATGAATTGCTCGTTCAGCAAGGTGATGTGCATCTCTAATGTTGCTCGTGACTTATCCTCCTTAGCTCAGTTTGTAAAATGGATGCCCGTCGATATAGCATTAAGTACGCCCACGATTCTTGAGATTACGCCAAAAGGAATCAATAAGGGAAGCGGATTACTCAAATTGCTACATACCTTGGGTTGGGAGAATCTAGCTTTGTATGTGGCAGGGGATGGCGAGAATGATCTTCCGATGATGCAAATGGCTAAGGTTTCGTTTGCGCCAACGAATGCACTGTCCGATGTGATAAAGCAATCGAATTTTAGGATCGACGTTGGTCAGCAGGGTTTGCTTCGCCCGATGTTGGAGAAAGCCCTGGCCGATTTGTAGTCTCTATGATTATTGGAAGTTAACTCGACAAAATCCGAAAGGCGCCCATGTCGTCAATCAGATTCGCGAATCGTTTCGCGATTTAGTGCAATTCGTTGATTGAGCATATGCTACGCTTCGCAGTATCGGACCCAAGCCTGGCATAACCATCTATGATTGAGGATCTATGTACCGTCCATTCAATATTGCTATTGCCTTGTTGTGCGTGTTCTTTGCCTCATGTAGCTCACAGCCCCTGCATCCAACCATTCTTGTGCCGGAGGAATTTTCATTAAGCAAAGGTCAGACTATGATTGTTGACGTCAACAGTGGTCTGTTGAACATTACGCAGGCAGCGGATCAATATGCGGGAATCTCAGGAACTATTTCCAATTCGCAGGTTGTCGACTTTAAAACCACCCTTGAGGCAGATGGACTTCATATAGTCTCGAAGTATACTGGCAATTCTTTCTTTCAGGGGACAGTCCCCCCGATTCAGATCAACCTTTATGTGCCCGCTGGAATATCGATCAGGGTTAATACATTTGATTCAAATGTCGATATCCATGATTATAGCGGGGCAGCGAATCTCACCTCCGTGGCTGGGGCACTCACGGCCAATCATGTGGGTGGACGGCTAGCATTATTTTCGAATCGCGGTAACGTCACAGTTGAGAATAGCAATGGAGAGCTCAATCTGCTTGGAAATTACGGTCTGCTATCTGTACTTGATTCCCATGGGACTGTAAGCGCTTCCACGATTATAGGGACGATCAGATTTTTGGGGATGGTCGAGGCAGGGGACGATGTAAACCTTGAGACAGACCACGCCTCCATTGAAATTCAACTGGGCCGGGATTCGGATGCATCGGTTCAGGTTACCTCGACTAGCGGAGTTGTGGATTGTACGATGGTCGGGATTTTGTATGAGGGCGAGGGCTGTACTGGCACTCTTCAAGGCGGGCAAGGAAAGCTCCACATTCGAACGGTGAGCGGAAACATTACACTTCAACCGCTTCCTTAAGTTTTGCGATAAAGCTCCTCATCTTGTGCGCACGAAAGAGGGCGGTGCCAATGATCAACACATCGGCGCCTGCTTTCACCAGAGCTGGGGCATTTTCCAAATTGACCCCACCATCCACGGCGATTAACAGGGGCGGGCTGGTGGATCGGCTCATCTCTCGCGCTTGCGCGATGCGCAGGATGGTGTTGGGGTCCATGCTTTGTCCGCCGAACCCTGGGAAAACACCCATGATCATTAGCAAATCCAATTCAGGTAATAACCGATGGGTTTCTTCAATGGGCTCATCGGGGTTAAGGCTAAGCCCCGTATTCGCGCCGCAGGCGCGAATACGCGCAAACGTCTCCTCTGGATCGTCCAAGGTATTCCTGCACGCAATAATCAGGTTTGCCTTTAGCGGTCGGAAATGTTCTAGGACTTCATTCGGATTTGCCAGTTCCAGATGAACGTGGAAGGGCAGGGTCGTGTATGGTCTAAGAGCCGAAAGGTGGTCAGGCGCGAGGGCGATGTTCGAAACATAATGCCCATCCATCATATCGAAATGGAACGAATTAACGCCGGCATGTTCGGCCCGCACGACCTCTTTCCCCAAGCATGCAAAATCAGCTGCTAGCAGCGATGCGCTGACTTGCACCATGAATCAGGCCGGCCAGAATTCTTGGACGCGCTGATGGATCATCTTGGCGGTTTTAGCTGGGTCGGTCTGGGCTGTGATCCCGCGGCCGATGATGATGCTGTAGATCGGCACACGCCTCAGCATTTGCAAAACATCGATCTGCACTCCGCCCGCGATAGCCACATCCAGACCAAGCGCGCACATGGATTGAACGATGGCGCAGGCTTTCTCATCCCAGAGCGCTTTTTCCGTGACCTCTTGGTCAATACTTCGATGATAAAGCACGAGAGTAACCCCCACAGTTTGGACCTCACGGGACCTGGCAACAGGATCTGCGACCCCAGTCATGTCTACCTCCGCCCGGCGGTGCCACTTATCGGCTTCGCGCTGCACTTCGGCAATTGTGGCCAGAGTTGTAATCCCCTGTGTGGTGACAATATCTGCCCCAGCTTGAAAGGCCATATTTGCCTCATAGGCTCCCACATCACTGGATTTCAAGTCCGCCAGAACCAGCTTCTCCGGGTGAGCCTCTTTGAGTGCGGCAACAATATTGATTCCAACCGACTTGATCAAGGGTGTCCCTGCTTCCAGGATGTCCACATACGGCCCGGCCAAACGGGCAAGTTCCAGGGCGTGTTCCCATTGAAGGGTATCTAAAGCTAATTGAATTTTTGGCATCACTTGCTCCTATTCACATTTGTGAGTATAATTTCAAATATATGAATATTCTACTTATTTTGTTCCTGCTTGTCAATCGACGGTATTGACGGCGAGGAAGGAGACCGGATGTCAAACACGATGCGGTCTGTTGTCTATGTTGGGCCCGAACATTTGGAGTTGCGTCAAGTGCCGATTCCCGTGCCTCAGGCAGGTGAATTGCTGGTCAAGGTGCGGGCTGCCCTGACGTGTGGAACGGATGTTAAGACTTACCGGCGCGGCCATCCTAAATTTCCACCGCCTTTCGCTTTCGGTCATGAGTTTGGTGGGGACGTGGTTGGTGTGGGAAAGGAAGTCCAAGAATTCCGGCCCGGGGATCCGGTCACCGCAAATGTTTTTGCTGAATGCGGCGAGTGTTTTTACTGCCGCAAAGGTCAGGGCAACCTGTGCGAGAACTTGGTTTACAACTTTGGGGCCTTTTCCGAATTTATGATCATTCCAAAATCCATTGTTCGGCTGAATACCTTTAAGATCCCCTCGAGCATTTCATACGCCCAGGCGGCCGTTCTCGAGCCTTTGGTTACCGTCGTGCATGGGCAGGCGCGGATCGCCATCCAGCCCGGGGAGAGCGTAGCCTTAATTGGCGCGGGCGGACCCATTAGTCTGTTGCACCTCCAGCTGGCGCGTCGTGCGGGGGCTTCACAACTGATTGCCATCGGTCATAGTCCAACGCGGTTAGAGATCGCCAGTTCCTTGGGTGCAACTGACACCATCAATGCAAATGAACAGGATACAGTACAGGCTGTGCGTGACCTGACTGGTGGATATGGTGCCGATGTTGTGATTGAATGTGCTGGCACGAAGCTCGCCTGGGAAACAGCTTTTGATTCAGCTCGCAAGGGCGGCCGAGTGTTGTGGTTTGGCGGTTTGTCAGGCGGTGCCCGGATCGAATTGGATGCTGCTCGCGTTCACTATGGGGAGATCTGCATGTTTGGTATTCACGGAGGCACCCATGCGGATGCGCGGCGAGCTTTTGATCTAATCGTCTCTGGAGCGATCAACGTCCAAGCATTGCTCTCGGGGGTCATGCCTTTGGAGGATATTGAAACCGCGCTTCAGAAAACAATCAGGGGCGAGGTCATCAAGCTGATTATTGATCCTGAATTGACTTCCCCGTAATCCAGACCAGAGACCGTCAAATTGAGTGGTTCGTAGCGGCGCGCGTAATTACTTTTGTCATGGTTTTTCCAAGGTCGATTGACAAGAAGTAAAAAATAGGATCCTTCTCAGTACAATTGCGAGTGGCAACTAGCAAAGAACTGAGGAGGATCCGCAATGGATTGTAGCACGGGCAGAACGCAGGGTAAGGGCAAATTCATCACACAAGATTACGGAGCGAGTGGAGTGGTCTATGAGGTGGGAAGTGTCTATGGGCGCATGTTGAAGCTAAGTGATGTTCGAAAGGCCCGCGGGAAGTTATACCGTTTGGAAGATGTGCTGATGATGATCGTGTTGGCCAAATTGTGTGGGGAAGATCGGCCATCAGGGATTGCGGAGTGGGCGAAGAATCACCAAGAGGCATTAGTTCAATTACTCCACTGGAGCCGACCTGCATTTCCCAGTCATAGCACGTATCGTCGGATCCTGGCGTACGTTGTGTATCAAGAAGAAATCGAACGACTGGTAGGCGAATACAATCAAGCGGGAGCACATGGAGAGGTGTATGCGCTGGACGGCAAAGCGCCGCGGGGGATGCGAAAAAAGGACGATGATTTTTCAGAATATTTATTAAGTGTCTACGACGTGGAACAGGCGAAAGTCCTATCGCAAGTGGCGGTGGGACGCAAGGAAAACGAGATCACGAAGGCTCCGAAAGCCCTGGAAAATGTGAAAATCAAGGGGAAAATCATCACCGGAGATGCGCTGCACACCCAACGCAGGCTCTCGGCCGTGATTACCGAGCAAGGGGCAGACTACGTCTTTCCAGTCAAGGAAAATCAACCGGCTTTGTATCAAAGCATTCAACAACTGTTCGCGCCGGAATATCCCAAACCTGGATTCGGAAAAATTCAAACCGATTTCCTGACTGCTGAAAAAGTGAACAAGGGTCACGGACGTTTGGAGACCCGAACCATTACTACCAGCGAAATGTTAAATCCCTATTCCACTTGGCCAGGACTTTCTCAGGTCTATCGACTGGAACGACACTTTCAGTGGTTCCGTTCCAGTCGGTGTTATCACACCTCCTGTGAAACCGAATTTGGAATCACCAGTTTGGATCGAACGCAAGCCACACCGATGCGCCTCCTGAAAATTCGTCGATTGCATTGGGGCATTGAAAACGGGTTGCATGGTCGCCGCGATGTCACCTTCCATGAAGATGCCACCCGGATGACCATGGGCCACATGGGAAAAGTTATGGCATCCATCAATAACTTGGTGATCGCTCTCACCCGACAGGCAAAATTTGAAAACACGGCTCAAGCGCGACGTTATTTTGCTGGTCATCTATCCGACGCTTTTTTACTTCTTACCATGCCTTTTTCTCGACCTTGAAAAGACCATGTTACTTTTGTGAATTAGTATTGACAAATGTGAATTATCAATTTACAATGCGTATTAGTGAGTTATTATTCACTAAAGTGAAAAAGGAAAGAGGTTGCGCATATGCCAGATACGATGACGCCCCGCCAGAGAGTCGAAGCCGCTTTGACGCATAAAGAGCCTGATCGGGTGCCTATCACGCTGGGGGGTTCGGCCAATCATCTCTCCGAAGAACGCTATCGAGTGCTGCGTGACCATTTCGGTTTTCAGGATGTGCAACGCCGGACCTTGGTCGGTTTTTATTCCACACCCGATTACAACCCGTTGCTGGATCAGTTGGGCACTGATTTCCGCTTTGTGCACATGCGACCGCCTAAGAGCTATATCTCCAACCCCGTTGGCGAGGGCTTCAAAGAATTTGTTGATGAGTGGGGGCTGAAACACCGGCTGGTTTCCGGTTACTATGACTTAGCGGGCGCTCCACTCGCCAAAGAACTCTCAATTGAGTCAATCGAAAAGTTTCATTGGCCCGACCCGTATGATCCCGATCGGTTGATCGGTTTAAAAGAAGAAGTCGAAGGCTTGTATAACAATACCGATTTCGCGATTGCGGGACACCGCCCGGTGTACGGCAATCTATGGGAGATGACTCGCCTTCTAGTGGGCATGGAAAATGCCTTGTTGATCACCGCCACTGATAAGAAGTACTTTGACCACTTGATCGGCAAGCTGGCCGAGGTGCTGGACGGTTTCTATGATGCTTTTCTCAATGTGGTCGGACCGTATCTTCAGATCATTGAATTTGCTGATGATTATGGCACTAATGTAGGACCCATGTTCAACCCAGAGGTTTATCGGAAATTCCTCAAGCCTCGTTATCAGAAGAGCATCGAGATGATCAGGAAGAAAGCACCACACGCCAAGGTCATGTTGCATTGTGACGGCGCCATTCGCAAATTCATGCCGGATTTGATCGACACTGGCTTTGAGGCTCTGAACCCGATTGAAGGCCATTTGCCGGGCATGGATCCGGCTGGATTGAAGCGCGATTTTGGCAAAGAGATGACTTTCCAAGGCGGCGTGGATATCAAACGCGTGCTCACGCAGGGTACGATTGAGGAAGTACGCCGCGAGGTCCGCTTGCGCATTGAACAGATGGGGAAAGACGGAGGCTACATCCTCGCCCCGGCGCATAATTTCACCAACGACATCCCACTTCAAAACATGCTAGCCTTCTTTGAGGCGGGGCATGAACTGGGTTTCTATCCCCTCTAATGGAAAAACAAAATGATGCTAGAAGAATTACGTCGTAACGTACTGGACACTGCCAATCTTCTGTCGAAATATGGGCTGGTCTGGATGGCAGGAGGCACGGTGTGCGCCCGAGACCCGCAAACGGGATATGTGGTGGTAACACCCAGTGGAATGCCCTACGATAATTTGGCTCCAGATGACATGATTGTCACAGACTTGGATATGAATGTGATGGAAGGAAAATACCGGCCCTCGGTTGCCTTGAACCTGTGGACCGGTTTTTTGCGTGCCCGACCGGAATTGCACGGCGTTGTCCATACCCACTCTCCCTACGCGACTGCCTTCTCGGTTGCGAATCAATCCATTCCGGTTATCACGGAAACGATGGCTGACTGGTTTGGCCAACCGATCCCTTGTGCTCCCTATCTATCGGTTGAGGATCCGGATTTTGCGAGCCTGCCTGTCCGAGTGATGGGATCTGGTTATGCCGTTCTCCTGGGCCAGCATGGGGTCATCACGCTTGGGAAAACACTGGCCCATGCCCTCGAGCGTGCCGTAACTCTGGAGGAGGCGGCGCGAACCTTTTTTGTTGCGAAGGTGATCGGCAACCCTTTGATACTAAGCGAAGAACAAGCCAGAAACTCATTTGATTATTACCATAACCGCTACGGACAACGTGGGAAAAAAGGGATAAAGGAATAAGACTGTGTTGACATTTAACGAAAGCCTCGTCGCATTTAGGCTGGATGCACCGGATGCACGGTCGGTGATTCATGTTCTGGCAGGAAAACTCCACCACCAAGGATTGGTCGTTGCCGAATACGGCCAGCAGACCCATGCGCGCGAATTGGTGCACCCCACTGGTTTGCCCACCCAGCCTTTTTGCATCGCGTTTCCCCATGCAGACGCCGAGGGCGTGAAAGAGTCGGCGCTTGCCCTGGCAACTTTGTCGAAGCCGGTGGTATTCAAAAACATGGCGGATCCGGAAGAGGATTTGCAGGTGTTCTTGGTCTTAATGCTGGCTAACCGGAATCCTGAAGAACAGATACAGACTTTGCGTAACTTGGCTTTATTATTTGGCCAACCCGACAAGTTGGTCGCTTTGCGCGATCAATCTACTGCAGAAAAGGCGGTAACTTGGCTAAGCGGTGAACTCCACTTGGACGAGCAATCTGCTCCGACCCGTCGGGCCTCGGAAAGGAGGAATTTCTAAGAAGAGATAATTCCATTCCCTCGCCTTCAGCGAGCCTCATCCTTAGCATGATCAGAAAGGAAGTTGTTTTCCCCAATGAGCAGACTCATAGTAGTAGCGTGTGGCGCAGGCATCAACACCTCTACAGTGGCCGAAGATATCATCAAACAGCGCATCGAACAGGAGGGGTTTACGGATGTGACGGTCAAACGCATCTTGATGGCTGATATCGAAGGTTATCTCGCCCGCCCTGACCTAGTCATAGTGGTTTCGATGATGAAGATCTTTCGCACTTTCGAGGTGCCCGTCTTCCAAGGCATGCCGTTCCTGATCGGCACCAAGGAGGAAAAGGAGGTCGTGTTACAAAAGATTCTGGACATATTGAAAAAGAAATAACAGATCGAACTTTTGTGAGATTTCATAATCAGTTCCAATAGGAGAATGTTCCATGCAAATCATATTGAATGTAGTAACTTGGTTCCTGGGACTCGGTGAGGGCCTGCTCGTGTTATTTGTCCTTACCATCCTTGGCCTCGCCTTCGGGGTTGGATTCAGCAAGTCCGTCCGCGGCGCCATTACGACCGCCATCGGTTTGATTGGCCTGTTCCTGGTAGTCAACCTGATCGTCTCAGCCCTCGAACCAGCGGTACAAGCCATCGCTACCCGCTTCGATGTCGCCAAAGCTGTCATTGATGTCAACTGGGCGGATGCAGGCATCGCTTGGGGCTGGCCGGGTGTAGCCGGGGTAGTCTTGGCGATCATTGTGGTCAATGCGCTTATGGTCTGGCTCAAAATGACCAAGACCATTTGGACCGATGTTTGGTCCTACTGGCATGGTTCTGCGCTCGCGGGTATCATCTGGGCGCTGACCGGCAGCATTCCCTTGGGCATTTTGGGCGGTGTCGTGTATCTGGCGATTGGCAGCATGTTAAGCGATTTGACTGCTAAGAAGTATCAGGAGTTCAACGACATGCCTGGCATTGGTGTGCCTTGCGGCACGACCGTCCAGGCTAGCCTGATCGCTATGCCGGTAGTCTGGGTGTTGGACCGCATCCCCGGCCTTAAAGACTGGGATGCCTCCCCTGAATCCATCAAGAAAGCCTTCGGCATTGCGGGTGAGCCGGCCGTCATGGGCTTCATCTTGGGATTCATCATCGGCCTGTTCGCCTATGCGGGCACCGGAAGTGATTTAGGGCTGGGGCCGACCCTGATCCTGGCCATGAATGTCGGCGCGATGATGCTGCTTCTGCCTCGCATGGTCTCGATCATTGCGGAGGGCATAATCCCGATCGCGATGTCCATCGTCCAGTTCATGCGCGAGCGCTTCAAGGACCGCGAGATCTACGTTGCTGTGGACTGCGCTGTGCTGCTGGGCCACCCGGCGGTGATGGCTTCCTCGGTGATCGTCTTCCCGCTTGCCGTGTTGCTGGCGGCCATCCTCCCAGGCGTGCAGATGCTACCTATCGCCAGTTTGGCGGTCGTCCCGTTCTGGGCTGGAGCCATTGTTCCTTACACCAAGGGCAACGTGATCAAGACCGTGATCGTTCTGCTCATCTACATGATCCCCTTCATGTACCTCTCGACTTGGTTGATGGGTCCCCACACGCTGGCATACCAGCTGATGGGCCAGTACAAAACCCAGATTGGTCAGGGTCTGCATCTGAGCAGTTGGGATGTAGGTGGTGATATCTTGGGAGGCATTATCCAAGGCATCTTCCGCCTCTTCGGCTTCGCTGGTGGATTAGCACATTAAGTTTCCATAACTAAACAAACGGGATGGCTTCGGCCCTCTTAAGCAGGAGCCATCCCGACCCCAACCTTATCGGCAAAACCTTATTTGTGAGGAACGCGCTATGAAAACGTATAGGATTTGTGTGATTGGCGGTCATTGCGGTGTACGCATGATTGTAGTGGCTGAGCATCTTCAGGAACTGCTTCACGATGCGGGCTATATCTGCGAAGTAACACATCAGAGTTTATGGGATCATCCTACCCCGCCCTATGCGGTAAATTTGGTTCTTGAACTTCTGCCTGCTTTCACTGAAGCAGAAGTTGGTTGCCCTGTGATCAACATTAAGCCATTATTGAGAGATCTCGATCATCCCCAGATCATTGATCAGGTTCTACAGCATGTGCAGGCCAACTTCCCGAGGGTCAGCGCCCCGTCCGCACAATGAAAAACGATGGAACCTAGAGGTGTCGAGTGAATCCTGAAGTCTATCTTGATTACTGCGCTACCACACCGGTCCGTCCAGAGGTGCGGGCGGCGATGCTCTCCACGCTGGCCGAGGATTTTGGGAATCCCTCCAGCATGCATTGGGCTGGCCGCCGCGCGCTCGAATTCATAACTCAGGCGCGGGCCGAGGTGGCTGCCGGAATTGGCTCTGGGCCCGATGAGATTTATTTTACAAGCGGGGCCACCGAAGCGGATAACTTGGCATTGTTTGGGATCATGCATCAATATCAACCCGGCGATGCGCATTTGATCACCTCGGCGGTCGAACACCACGCCATCCTGCACGCCGTGGCCCAATTGAAGCGTGAAGGATACGGAGTCACCATTCTTCCGGTGGATTCAGAAGGGCGAGTGAATCCGCAGTCTGTCCGGCAGGCCATCCGTCATGAGACGGTCCTCATCTCGGTCATGCTGGTCAATAACGAAACGGGTGCCATCCAACCCGTGGAAGAGATCGGGGCGATCGCCGCAGAACGCGGCATTCTGATGCATACAGATGCAGTCCAAGGGATCGGTCATCTGGATGTGAACGTTGACAATTTGAATGTGCATCTGCTCTCCCTCTCGGCCCACAAAATATATGGACCCAAGGGAATCGGCGCATTATACATTCGAGAGGGGGTGCGGATGATACCTATGGCTTACGGCGGCTTCCAGGAAAAAGCGTTACGTCCGGGTACAGAGAATGTCCCGGGAATTGTCGGGCTGGGCGCAGCCTTTCGATTCGTGCAGAATCACATGGCCGGAGAAAGCAAACGGCAGGCGCAGTTGCGTGATTATTTAATCATGGGATTAAAGGCACGTATCCCGCAGGTGGTCATCAATGGTCCTTCTGAAAAAGTCGCGCCGCACGTGATCTCAGCAAGTTTCTTGGGTTCCGATGGCGAGATGATGCTGATTCGCCTGAACAATGAAGGGGTTGCCGTTTCCATGGGTTCAGCCTGCACTTCAAAATCCATCGAACCCTCGCACGTCCTGACGGCCATGGGATTGCCGCGCGAACAGATTGAAGGAACCTTGCGCATCTCGCTCGGTTATCCCACGACCGAGAGTGAACTGGATCGATTTCTGGAAATTATCCCCGCGGTGGTTCAACGGGCCGTATCGTAGAATATGCCGCTCGCAAATAAAGGAAGGTATTCCGATCATGAATGAAACCATTAAAAAGATTTATGATGCTATCATCTCCGGCGAAGCCGACGAAGTCAAGCGTAATATTCGTATCGCGCTCGATGCAAAGTTGGAATCAACGGTGATTCTCAACGAAGGCATGATTTCGGCCATGCAAGAAGTCGGGCGACAATTTGAAGCAGGGGATTGCTATGTCCCAGAAATGTTGATTTCAGCCAGAGCCATGCAGGGCGGGATGAGCGTGCTCAAGCCGTACTTGCGGCAGAGTGAGATCCAATCGAGTGGTCGGGTGATGATTGGCACCGTTAAAGGGGATCTGCATGACTTGGGTAAAAACCTGGTTGCGCTCATGCTGGAGGGAGCCGGTTTTGAGATCAAGGATCTCGGCGTAGATGTCCCAGCCGAGGACTTTATCACGGCTCTGAAAGCGCAGCCGGCAGACATCTTGGCTCTTTCCGCATTGTTGACTACGACCATGCCTGCTATGCAGCAGACCATCCAGGCGATCCGAGCTACAGAGTTCGGTGATCATCTCAAGATAATGATTGGCGGTGCCCCGGTCACCGAGGAATATTCCCGGCAGATTGGAGCCGACGGCTATGCCTCGGATGCCAGCCGGGCAGTGGCAGTGGCCCAGTCTTTGATGAAGAAATAGACGATGGTTTCATTCACAATGGATATCTATGATGAGGAAGCGAGGCCGTTATGCCTGAATCCTATATGCCATCTGATCGAGCAAGTCTACTAGCCGACGTGGCCGAGATGTATTATCTGGAAGAGAAAGGCCAGGCAGAAATCGCTCGGGTCATCGGGATGACGCGCTCGATGGTGTCCCGCCTCTTGACGGAGGCCCGCGAAAAGGGCATTGTTGAGGTGCAGATTCATCGTGTGTTGAGTTTTGACCATGAACTTGAGACCGCCTTGATCAAACAGTTTGACCTCAAGAGTGCGCAGGTGGTGGTGGTCGGAAATGGCCCGAACGAGCAGATCCTGAATTATCTGGGAAGCGCAGGCGCACAGTTGCTGAAACGTTGCCTGACTGCAGGAACTCATCTTAGGCCTATCTTGGGGAACCTCGGTAAGTGCAACAGTGGATGCACTGACTGTCAAGGAACGCGTGAAGTCCAAGATCATCCAACTGGTGGGTGCGCTCGGAGCGCGCAATGCCGAGTACGACGGCCATGCCTTGGTCCAACGGCTCGCGGAAAAACTGGGCGGCGAAGGCTATTATCTGAATGCCCCGTTCCTGTGTTCTGATCCGGAAACTGCGGCTTCCCTGCGCAAAACCCGGAGCGTCAAGGAGACCCTCGGTTGGGGCAAAAAGGCCAAGGTGGCCCTAGTGGGCATTGGGAGCGCAGAGATGAAATATTCCAGCTATTATCTGGCAGGTTACGTGGCCAGCAAGGAACTGGAAAAACTCCAGCAGGCAGGGGCCGTTGGCGATGTATGTGGGTTGCATTTTAATATTGCGGGGCAGGAATGTGGCTCCGATTTCTGTGAGCGTTCGGTGACCATCCGCAAGAGGGAGTTGTTAAAAATTCCGGCGCGGATAGGCATTGCTGGCGGGCCAGGAAAAGGCAAACCAGTGCTGGGTGCGTTGCGCGGGGGTTACGTCAACATGCTGGTCACAGACAACTTGACCGCCCGGCAGGTGCTTGATTTGGCAAACGAGTAAAAGAAAGAGTCATGGGTGTGTTTGAGGTAGGATATGATGAAAAAGAAATTGAATGTACGGGAGAACGATGCAGCCCAGGAGGTTTCTGTGGAGGCCGGACTGGGCGGGCTGCCTGCACGGGCCGCCCGATTGGGATTATCCGGCGAGCAATTATTCGAAATGTTTCGTACTATGTGTACGATCCGTCATTTTGAATACATGGCGGACCAACTGTATGCCGCGGGCAAGGTTCATGGAACCATGCACCTGTCTGCTGGACAGGAAGCCGTAGCAGTCGGTACAGCGCGCGCCGTGCGCAGTGATGATTATCTGATCAACCATCACCGCGGCCACGGTCACTTCATTGCCAAGGGAGCGGACATTAAATCAATGATGGCCGAGTTTCTTGGTAAAGACGCCGGTTACTGCCATGGCCGCGGTGGATCGATGCATATTGCAGATTTTTCCTCTCACAGTTTGGGCGCCAACGGCATTGTCGGCGCGGGTATCCCGCAGGCGGTGGGCGTGGGGCTGGCCCTGCAAATGAAGAAGCGGGATGAGATCGTGGTGGCCATCTTTGGCGACGGTGCCGCCAATGAAGGGGTATTCCATGAAGCCTTGAACATGGTCGCGTTGTGGAAGCTGCCGGTGCTCTATATCTGCGAAAATAACAAATACGGGATGTCCATGGATGTGGAGCGCGCATCTGCAAAATTACCCATTGCCCAAAGGGCGGAAGCGTATGGACTGCCCTGGTATTGCATTGACGGCAATGATGTGCTGACGGTCTACGAGACGATGAGCGAGGCTGCCCAGCGCGCTCGCAGCGGTGAGCCCGTGTTAGTCGAGACTTTGACCTATCGTTACTTTGGTCACTCCAAGAGCGACCGAAATCTATATCGCTCCAAAGAAGAGATTAAAGATTGGCGTGAGAACCGGGACCCGATCCGGCGCTTCCAGACACAATTGATTGAGGCAGGATTATTGGATGAAGCGCGCGCAGCGCAAATCGATGCAGAGGCGCGGCAGCTGATCGATGAGGCGGTGGTGTTTGCCGAAGCCGCACCGGATCCGGATCCATCCAGCTTGATGGAGTATGTCTATGCCTGAGCTGACCTATCTCGAAGCCATCCGCCAAGGGTTGTGGGAAGAGATGAAACGCGATGAAAGCGTCTTTATGATTGGCGAAGATATCGGCCGCTACGGAGGCGCCTTCGGTGTCACGCATGGAATGCTGGATGAATTTGGACCTGACCGGATTCGCGAGACGCCGATCTCGGAAGCGACCATTGTGGCCACGGCCGTCGGCGCTTCCCTGCTTGGGATGCGCCCTGTGGCAGAGATCATGTTCATGGACTTTGTTTTCTTGGCCCTGGATCAGTTGGTCAACCAGGCTGCCAAGATGCATTTCATGTTCGGAGGCCGAACGAGCGTCCCCATCGTCGTTCGCACACCAGGCGGATCGGGCACCGGTGCGGCGGCCCAGCACTCGCAATCCTTGGAAAGCATGTTCATGCACTTCCCAGGACTCAAGGTCGTTAACCCCTCCACACCTTACGACGCCAAGGGCTTGCTCATCACCTCCATACGAGACCCGAACCCGGTGGTTTTCATCGAACACAAACAGCTTTATAAGACCAAAGGTGAGGTTCCGGAAGGCGAATACACGATTCCCTTAGGTCTGGCAGAAATCAAGCGGCCTGGCAAGGACCTGACTGTCGTGGCTAATAATGTGATGGTACCGCGTTCATTAGCAGTGGCGGAGCGTCTGGCCCGAGAAGGGATGGACGTTGAAGTCATCGACCCACGTACTTTGGTCCCGTTAGATACGGAGACGATCATTAACTCCGTGATCAAGACGGGCAGATTGCTGGTAATCCATGAAGCTTGTCAAACAGGCGGTTGGGCCGGAGAGGTGATTGCCACAGTGACAGGCAGCCGGGCATTTGATTATTTGGATACGCCTGTCCGCAGACTCGCCGGGAAAGATACTCCCATTCCTTACAACCGAGTCTTGGAACGATCCGCCGTGCCCCAAGAGGAAGATATCGAACAAGAAATCCGGGCTATTCTTGCAGGAAAATATTAATAGGATAAGATAATGCCAGTGCCATTTATCATGCCAAAATTTGATATGGACCAGGAGAAAGCCACCATCGTATCCTGGGCAAAAGGGGAAGGCGACTTTATCAAGGCCGAAGAGACGGTCCTCATGGTCGAGACGGAAAAAGTCGCCATCGATGTGCCCGCGCCCGCCACAGGAATTTTAGCAGGCATCCGCTATCAAGCGGGTGATGTTGTCCCCGTGACGACCATCATTGCATATATTCTGGAAGAAGGGGAGACTCGCGCCAGTCTGCCACAGCGCGAAATGGCTCCTGTAATCGCCGCGCCCACCGTCTCCCCAACCGATTCGGTTGCATTTGCGCCTGTCCCCGTCACACCGATTGCCTCGCGACTGGCAAAGGAAAAGGGCGTGAATCTTTCCGAGGTTACGGTCGAAGGGGAACGCATTACCCGGAAGGATGTAGAACGATACTTGAATAACATAACAGTGCCTCGAGCCGCGCCTCTCCCGACAAGCCGAGTCACTGTCCCAGCCACGCCGGCTGCACGACGCTTGGCGCGCGAATCTGGCCTTGAGCTAGAAGCCATCCGTGGCAGCGGTCCAGGTGGCCGTATCCAGGCAGTGGATATTAACTTGGCGGCCGAGGAGAAAGGCCCTTCGGCTGTCTCGGTAAATGATCGTCCCGCGCGTCTTGTGCCACTAGCAGGTATGCGGCAGAAAATCGCCGAACGTATGACTGCCAGCTTCCACGACATTCCACACATCGCGCTGACCGTCGAGGCGGATGTTTCAGCCTTGGAGGCATCGCGAACAAGCTTAGGCAGGCTTTTCGAGCAGGAAGAAAAGGGAAAACTGAGCATCACCGCGCTGCTTGTGAAAATTATCGCCTGGGCATTAGAACGCAATCCGTATATTAATGCCTCGCTCAAGAACGGGCAGATTTATTTATGGCAGGACATTAATATTGGTGTGGCCACGGCTTTGCCCAATGGATTAATCGTGCCGGTTATTCGTCAGGCCAACAAAAAATCCATTCGCGAAATCGCAATTGCCCTAACAGACCTGAGAGTGCGCGCTGAAGAGAATAAACTGGCCTTGGAAGATGTCCAGCGCGGCACGTTCACCATTTCGAACTTAGGGATGTTTGGCATCCATCAATTCAGGGCAGTGATCAACCCACCGGAAAGCGCGATCCTCGCGATCGGAGCAATTATCAAAAAACCGGTCGTTATCGGAGAGAGGGATGAGGTCGCCGTACGGCCTATGCTGACAGCCACCCTCTCCGCGGACCACCGTGTAATCGATGGAGTCGTGGCAGCCCGCTTCCTGCAGGATTTTGTGCAGGGCGTCGAAGTCCCGGCCTCCCTTTCTTATTAAACTAGGATCTATGATCGAGGTAATAAATGGTTGAAGCTAAACTCATTGTCAAACATAAGGTTGGATTGCATGCCCGGCCAGCCGCTGCATTCGTTCAGACTGCCTGCAAGTTTAGCTCGCAGATTACGGTAAGAAACCTGACGAGGGTTGGCGACCCGGTGAACGCCAAGAGCATTCTTGGTGTACTGACATTGGGGGTGCTCCAAAATCATGAAATCCAGCTAAACGCTGAAGGTCCGGACGAGCAGAAGGCCGTGGAAAGTCTTCGGGATCTCGTTCTCAACAACTTCGGTGAAAGCGAATAGGTCTGAGGATGGAAGAAATAAGTTTGCAAGGAATTGCAGCCAGCAATGGAATTGCGATCGGCCCCGCGTACTGTTTCGTTTCGGCGAACCTCTCGATCCCTGTCCGCCCGTGTGGATCGGCCGAGCAGGAGATGGCCCGTTTTGGCCCGGCCCTTGAGCGGGCCCGAAGGGAATTGCAGGAATTGCATGACTCCCTTGCCCAACGGACCGGTGAAAAAGAAGCCGCAATTTTTGAAGCTCACCAAATGATGCTGGAGGACCCGACGCTTGCTCAAAAGGTGCGCGAAGCGGTAGATGCTGGACAAATCATCGAGCAGGCTGTGCTGACAGCCACCAACAGCCTGGCCGCGATGCTGGAGGCAATGGCGGATCCTCTCTTTGCAGCACGGGCCGCGGACGTCAAAGATGTTGGAGCGCGTATTTTGCAAGTCCTGCTTGGACTGCCGGACCTTACCTTGAACAATCTGAGGAAGCCCTCCATTGTCATTGCCCACGACCTGACTCCCTCGGATACCGCCAGTTTGGATCCGAAGATGACCCTCGGATTCTGCACTGAGGCGGGCGGGCTGACCTCGCACAGCGCTATCTTGGCGCGCACATTGGGCATACCTGCCATCGTGGCCTTGGGGGAGGAGCTGATCCGGAGAGTGACGACCGGAACTCAATTGGTTCTGGATGGGGAGACGGGAAAATTATTTGTCTCAGCCAGCGACGGGACCATCGAACAATACCAACGCTCCAAGGAGGAGCGAGAAGTACACCGGCTGCAGATCACCGCTCAGGCAAGCGAGCCGGCTCATACTTCGAACGGCCGCCGAGTCGAGGTGGGAGCCAATATTGGGGATGCAGCCTCGGCACGGGATGCCGTGGCGAATGGCGCTGAAGGAGTCGGATTGCTCCGCACTGAGTTCCTCTATCTGGATGAGATTCAGCCTCCGTCCGAAGAAAGTCAGTTGAACATTTATAGGGAGATTTTCAAAGTTGTGGGACAGCGTCCGCTGATCGTGCGCACGCTGGATATCGGCGGGGACAAACCGCCCTCCTATCTGCCATTTCCTCAGGAGATGAACCCCTTCCTAGGTTGGAGGGCCATCCGTATCAGTCTGGATCGGCCGGACCTCTTTAAGACCCAGTTGCGTGCGATCCTACGTGCAGCCGTGGGATACCAGGCTCGCATCATGTTCCCGATGGTTAGTGACCTGAACGAACTGCGCCGCGCTCGTCACTTGGTTGATGAGGTCAAGCTTGAATTGAAACATGAGAAGCTGTCGTTCGCGGATGACGTGCCGGTCGGGATCATGGTTGAGACACCGGCGGCCGCAGTATTGGTGGATGTTCTATCTGAGGCCGCGGATTTCTTCAGCCTGGGTACGAACGATCTTACTCAGTACACTCTGGCAGTGGACCGCGGCAACGCGACGGTTTCCGCTCTTTATCAACCCTTGCACCCATCTGTATTGCGCTTGATTCAACAGACCATCACATTGGCACACGCGAAGGGCAAATGGGTTGGAATGTGCGGCGAACTGGCCGGGATGGCGAAGGCTATCCCCATCCTTCTGGGGCTTGGGCTGGATGAGTTCAGCATGAACCCGCGTGCCATACCAGAAGCTAAGCATCTAATCCGCCAACTGGATGATGGCAAGGCGCGGAAGATTGCTGAATATGCCCTAGGATTGAAGACTGCCACAGAAATTGATAAGTATATGCAGGAGACATTGAAAGATCTTTAGGAGGAACTTATGGCAACTTCCAAGAAAGGCTCTCAAAAGGAATCCAAGCCTGCGGCTCGAAAGAGGAGCAGGAAAGCGTCCCGCCGATTCGACCCACGCGCTCCCTGGAAACGATCCTGGTATGTGCTCTGGGGGTTCATCACAGTGGTTGGGGAGTTGATTCTGATCTTCCTTGTAAAAAGCCAGGTGGTTTCCCCATCGACGGTTCAGGTGGTGGTGATCTTTGTTTGCATTCCCTTGATTGCTCATCTTCTCGTCTCAGCCTTCAGGTCGATTCTTATAGCAATTTCAATACCAGAAGATTCGTAATTACCTGTGCAAGAGGGGATATTTTAATCTAAGAAAAATGAATTCGAAGGGAGAGAGAGATTCATGCACACTATTTTAAGAAGCGCAAAGAAAGATGTGACGATTGGGACTCGCCGCCGGGACGAGATTAAAATATCTACTGACCGACCAGCTCGGCTCGGTGGTGGCAATGACAGATTCGACCGGAACCCTAATAAGCCAACAGCGTTATTTGCCGTTTGGACAGGTGCGCACGGATGTGGGTTCGATCATGCAGACCGATTTGGCCTTTACCGGCCAGCGTAACCTCGATGCACAAGGCAATGTCTCCTTGGATTTGATGGATTACAACGCCCGCATGTATGACTCTTTCTGATTCATTGCAGCCATCTTTGCTAATATTGGGAACTCTTTCCCGACCAGAAAAACTTTTCTGCGCCTTAGGAAGATCAGACCCAGGGCAAGCGATTCCTCTGCCTCGCATCCTGTCCAGTTTTTTTTTTTCATAAGCTCTCGGTACAACAGGAGGGCTAAGAACGCATCCGCGCCAGGAGATGCCAATCACCGTTTACAAACTATTAACGTATTAGAAAATGAATGTTAATCAGGAGATGTTATTTTATCGTAGGCACATAGGATTATCAAGGAAGTTATCATGCAAAGCCCACTTTTGGATTACAGGAATAGAATTATTGACTCTGCACAAAAATGGCTTTGGGTGGGACAATAATAGCATGATGCAAGCCATCGCCGCGATTGATGTTGGTTCGAACGCCATTCGAATGATAGTAGGAAGATTTGATGAGGATCGTCAGGTGGAGACACTGGAAAACATCCGTCTGCCGGTGCGGCTCGGCACAGATGCCTTTGGGCCCGGTCGTTTGCGGGAAGTCACCATCCAACAAACCGTGAATGCCTTTCACCACTTTCAAAGGGTCGCATCCGATCTGGAAGTGACCAAGATTCGCGCGATTGCCACCAGCGCCATGCGAGAGGTAACCAACGGAGATATATTAATCGATCGCGTCCTGCGCGCCACGGGAATCGGCATCGAAGCCATCAGTGGGGAAGAGGAGGCGCGGCTGGTTCATCTTGCGGTAGCAAATACGATTAATCTGAAAGGCAAACATGCCGTATTGATCGATATTGGCGGCGGAAGTGTCGAAGTCACCATTGCCGAGGACAAGAAAGTAATTTCAACCGAAAGTTACAACATGGGCACGGTTCGCCTGCTCCAAAAGTTGAACGGTGAGAATAAATCGATTTTTTCTCTGGCAACTCCCAAACATCCTTTTAGTATGCTGATCCGCGAATATGCGGAGGCTGCTCGTCGGCGCATTGACCGCGAAATCGGCAATGCAAAAGTGGACGTCTGTGCTGGAACCGGAGGAAATGTCGAGGAGATGGGCAGACTCCGCCAAAGGCTTTTCAAACGCGATAGTGATAAGCTGATCACGATGGGAGAATTGCAGGATTTGATCGAAGAACTCAGTAGTATGACTGTGAAGGATCGCATCCGGAAACTAAAACTCCGTTCCGACCGCGCCGATGTCATTTTGCCGGCAACGATTGTGCTCCAATTGATCGCGCGTGAGGCCCGCGTGAAACAGATTGCCATTCCTCATGTTGGCGTGAAAGATGGCTTGTTGCTGGACATGGCCGCAGATATGAAGTTAGCTCAAGGCACGCCGCGCCGCCAACAGGTCTGGGAATCAGCGCTACGACTGGGTCAGAAGTATCAATTCGATGCCGACCACGCAAGGCTCACGGCTCGACTCGCCGGTCACTTATTTGATGTGTCCACCGAGCTTCATAACCTGGGTCAGGATGAACGCCTCCTGTTGGAAGTGAGCGCACTCCTGCACGACATCGGTCATTTTATCAACACGATTGACCACGACAAGCATGGGTACTACATCATCAAGGCGAATCCGTTGATTGGATTGAATGAACATCAGCAGGAAATTGTCGCGAACCTTGTTCGCTATCATCGCGCATCATTTCCTTCACCTGAAGATTCAAATTTCAGGGCTTTGCCCCAAAAGGACCGCGCAACGGTCACGAAATTATGCGCATTGATTCGTCTCGCTGACGGAATGGATGTCAGCCATGCACAACATGTTTCGGATGCTGTACTCGCGCAAAAGAAAAATGGATGGGTGTTGACCCTGCGCGGCCGTGGTGATCTGATGCTTGAAAAATGGGCATTGAACAAACGCCGCGCATTGTTCCAGGAAATCTTCGGCGTGGGACTCGAGATCGGATGAGGCGCTTATGACTGCGCGGCAATCTATATCCAAACGAAACCCTCTGCAGGATAGCGCGCTCTTGATCAGATCCCTGGATGAACGTTGGGAAAGTTATCGGCTGCAGGTAAAAACCTGCCGCCGCGAGTTTTCCGAGGAAGCCGTCCATGACCTGCGAGTGGCAACGCGGCGTTTATTAGCCGTACTGGATATTGTCCGCGTACTCGATCCGCATCCAGGTCTTCAGAAGGCGCGGCGGTCGCTAAAGATTCAGGTCGATGATTTGGATGATTTGCGCGATGTGCAAGTGATGCTGGTTGAGATATCGGAAACCATAGATAATTTTTCGGATCTCAAGTCTTTCGAGACGCATTTGCAGGGACGAGAAAAACGTCTATTGCGGCTTGCTCGAAAACGGATCAACGCCCTAAAGCTCTCTGAGTTTAAGAAGCGCATAGAGGAAATCAGCGAGTCATTAAAGAAGCCTACAGACAACGATACTTCCCGTGTGCAATCATATCAAGCAGTGGACAATACTTATTTGAAAACGATGCAGGCTTTCGTTCAAGTGGATGCGTCTCAACCCAGCACCATTCATCGCTTGCGGCTTGCATTCAAAAAGTTTCGTTACATGGTTGAGGTCATCCAGCCGATGATCCCTGATTATCCGGAGTCGCATCTCGAACATATGCACGCATATCAAAGCGCAATGGGTGACATTCAGGATATCGAAGTGTTTCTCAGCACCTTGAATGACTATTCCGAAAGCGGCGCAGCCTCCTTTGACCCCCAACCGATTCGCCGTTTCTACAAACAACGCCACGCTGAATCCATTGCGTCCTTCATCGAAGATAAAGGCGAGCTCCTCACCTTTTGGCGCGCCGCGTCTGATCAACCTTTCCCGTGGGAGAAGAAGCATGATCCTGTACATCATCCGTCACGCAATCGCAGTGGAAGCGGGGTCATTCGAAGGCGACGACAGCCAGCGTCCGCTGACCAGCAAAGGTCAGAAGAAGATGCGCTCCATCGCACAGGGACTCAAGGAACTGGAGATTCAACTCGACCTGATCCTGACCAGTCCCTACCTGCGCTCGACTCAAACAGCGGAGATTCTGGCGAAGAAGTTTGATTTGAAAGCAGAACAGGTCATTTGCACCGATCATCTTGCCCCAACCGGTTATGCCGACCAATTGGTGGACGAGATCAACGAGAAGTATAGCGATGTCCAACACATTGCTATCATTGGCCACGAACCATATTTGAGCAATCTTGCCTCGGTATTGATTACCGGCGATCCCAACGCATCGATCATTTTGAAGAAGGGCGGGATTTGTCGTCTCGCCATCGAGAAGATTTCAGTATGGCCGTTGTGCTATGATGGAATGGTTGCTATCCCCAGCTCAACTTGTAGAAATTGGTGAATAGAAAAATGAAAATCTATCTTGTTCGTCATGGAATTGCATATGAACCCGGCGAGACCGGTTACGAAGATGACACACAGCGACCCTTGACCGATAAAGGCCGGGATAAGATGAACAAAGTCGCTCATGTTCTCAAAAGATTGAACGTGAAACCTGATGTGATTCTTTCGAGTCCTTATCTGCGCGCTCATCAGACTGCCGAAATTTTTGCCAAAGAGTTGAAGTACAAGAAAAACAAGATAGAATTCAGCGAAAGACTTCTGCCGACCGGCCAGCCTGAGCCGATCATTGCAGAGATCATCGCGAAATATTTGGTTGAAGAACTTGTGATGGTCAGTCATGAACCATGTCTTGGTTTGCTCATCAGCGCCCTCGCCGCGGGTGATCCGGATTTGGCTATCAATGTAAGATACGGGAGTGTTTGTTGTTTGTCCGCGGATGATTTTCGCATCGAACGCAGAGCCACCATCGAATGGCTGTTGACGCCAAAGATTTCCATAAAAATATAGTGTTGTAAAATGTCCGAAACGGTTTCCCTCTCTCCCGAGCTATTTGTCAATCGAGAACTCAGTCTGCTCGAATTCCAACGCCGCGTTCTGGAGGAAGCGCAGGATGAAAATAATCCACTGCTCGAGTGCGTCAAATTTCTCTCCATCTTCGGCTCGAACATGGATGAGTTCTTCATGGTGCGTGTTTCGGGTATTCGCAAACAGGTGGAAGCTCGTATCACCGAAATCTCGCCGGATGGTTTGACCCCGCGCGAACAATTGGCTGCCATCCGCAAGCTGGCGATGGAACTCTACCATGAAGCACAACTATGTTTGTCTCGCAGACTGCTTCCTAAATTGGATAAAGCGGGAATTCATGTCTTGAATTATGTCCGCTTGAGCAAATCTCAAAAGGAAAAAGCGGATGCGTATTTCAAGGAAGTAGTATATCCAGTCCTCACTCCGCTTGCGCTAGATCCCGGACATCCGTTCCCCCATATTTCCAACCTGAGTGTCAATCTTGCCATTGTCATTCGTGATCCCAAGGGCAACGAAAAATTTGCGCGTCTCAAAGTGCCAAATACATTGCCGCGCTTTGTCCCGATTAAACATTCATCGGGGAGCACACGCAAGGATGGCACGATCCCGCATCATCATTATTTTGTCTGGCTGGAACAGGTGATTGCTGCGAACGTTGGCTTGCTTTTCCCTGGCATGGAGGTGCTCGAGGCACATCCGTTCCGCGTGATCCGCGATGCCGATATTGAAATCCAGGAAATCGAAGCAGATGATCTGCTTGAGAGTATGCAACAAAGCGTCCGCCGCAGAAAGTTCGGATCGGTTGTGCAGATTTCAATTCACGATTCCATGCCCCTCACGATTCGCAATCTGCTGGTCGAGAATCTCGAAATCAAGCGCAGCGATGTATTCATCCAAAAAATTCCGCTTGGGTTGGCTGATTTGATGCAGGTATATGACAGCATCGAACGCTATGATCTTAAATATCCGCCTTACCAGCCGCGCGTGGTCGGTCCATTCAAGGATGTAATCGCCGTGGATGATATCTTCACGGCGATCCGTCAGGAAAATATCCTGCTTCACCATCCTTATGATTCCTTTTCCCCTGTGGTTGATTTTCTAAACGCTGCCGCGCGGGATCCGCAAGTACTGGCCATTAAACAAACTCTTTATCGCGTCGGACACAATTCGCCGGTGGTCGAGGCATTACTGGAAGCCTCGGAACGCGGCAAACAGGTGGCAGTGCTGGTGGAACTCAAAGCCCGCTTCGATGAAGAAAGCAATATTAGCTGGGCGCGCAAACTGGAGCAGGCCGGGGTCCATGTTGTGTACGGCCTGGTCGGATTGAAGACGCATTCGAAAATTGGAATGGTCGTACGGCAGGAAGCCGATGGCATTCGCCGCTATATTCATTTGGCAACCGGCAATTACAATACGGTCACCTCCAATATTTATGAAGACATTGGCATCTTCACATGCGACGAAGCCCTGGGCGAGGATGCAACCGACTTGTTCAATTTTCTGACCGGGTACTCTACCCAGCAGGATTATCGAAAGTTATTGGTTGCGCCACTCAACCTGCGCCAGAGACTCTCCGCCTTGATCCAGCGTGAAATTGAGTTTGCCAAAAATGGTGAGAAAGCTCATTTGATCCTCAAGGCCAATGCGATTGTGGACCCGGAAATGATCCAATTGCTCTACGCGGCTTCACACGCCGGCGTTCAGGTGGATTTGCTGATACGAGGCATTTGCTGTCTGCGGCCGGGCCTGAAGAACGTCAGCGAAAACATCCGCGTGACCAGTGTCGTTGGCCGGTTTCTGGAGCATAGTCGAATCTTTTATTTTTATAATGGCGGTAAGGAAGAAATTTATATCGGCAGTGCGGATTTGATGACGCGCAACTTAAATCATCGGGTCGAAGTTGTCTTTCCCGTTGAAAGTGCGGAACACGTCCGTTATTTACGCGACCAGGTGTTGGATTTATATCTAAAAGATAATACACGGGCGCGTCTGATGCAATCGGATGGCATGTACAAGCGCGTGCATTTAAAGGATGGCGATGAACCGATTGATATTCAAGAATGGTTAATGAATCGATCCCATAAAAACAAATAGCGGCAAATGAAAATCTTTGTAGGATTATTGACCATTGCCAAGGAGAGCCATTATGTCAAAGAAAGAAAAGGATAAGAAAAGAAAGCACAAGGCGGGAATTGATAGCGCTAATGAATCAAAAAAAACAGAAAAGGTAAGGACCACGTCAACAGCAGAATCGAATTCTGTCGCTGCTTCAAACCCGGCTGAAAATTGCATCAGTATCGATAAAAAAGCTTTCGAGAAAGAGCTGGGTCGCCTGCAGGTTGAACTGGTAAAGCTGCAAGAATGGGTGCGTTTCAAAGGCCTGAAAGTTGTCGTGATCTTTGAAGGGCGCGATGCGGCTGGTAAGGGTGGTGTGATCAAACGAATCACTGAATGTCTGAATCCACGCATTTGTAGGGTGGCGGCACTACCAGCACCCACCGAACGCGAAAAGACCCAGTGGTATTTCCAGCGCTATGTAGCCTACCTTCCCGCCGCTGGGGAGATCGTGCTGTTTGACCGCAGTTGGTATAACCGTGCAGGGGTCGAGCGCGTCATGGGTTTTTGCACGGATGCCGAATACGCCGAATTCCTGCGCTCAGTGCCCGAGTTTGAGCGAATGCTGGTGCGGTCCGGAATCATCTTGATCAAATACTGGTTCTCGGTTAGCGATCAGGAACAGGAACGCCGCTTCCAAGCGCGGCTTGCGGACCCAACCAAGCGCTGGAAACTCAGCCCCATGGATCTGCAATCGCGGGCGCGCTGGGAGGAGTACTCGAAAGCCAAAGATGATATGTTTGCTTCCACCGACATCAAACAGGCTCTCTGGTACGTTGTCAACGCGGATAACAAACTGTGTGCTCAACTCAATTGCATCCACCACCTGCTCAGCCTGATCCCCTATGAAGACATGACGCCAGAACCAATTGTCCTGCCTCCGCGCCAGAAAGAACAGGGTTATATCCGCCCGCCCATTACTGACCAGACCTTTGTGCCACAAGTTTATGTGCCGGATGACCCGGCTGTGGATAGCAAGTATTAGAGCTGATAGTTAAGAAGCAGTAAACATTTTTCAAAGAAATAAGAAGGCGTGATTAAGAATTAGTTTAGTCATCTGGACTTGATGAGGGATCTTATCGCGTCAATGGAGATCATTTTGAAGAAGAGTCTTATCATCCTCCTGCTTATTGCCGCGATTGCGGCGGGATATCTAATTGGAAATACTCTCAAACGGCCTGTTTCACATGTAACGATGAATCCCGCCGTGCCGTCCCAGCCCTATGGCTACGATGTGCCGGTCGAACCCGATTCTCCGTGGCCCACGTTTCGGCGCGACCGGCGCAACACTGGCGCCAGTCCATTGACCGCGATCTATAACGGCGGCCAACCTTGGGATTTCCAAACCGGCAAAGGAATCTTTTCAACGCCGGTCATTGATGGGAATGGTGTCATCTACTTCGGTTCTGCCGACCATTATTTTTATGCGCTTAACCCCGATGGCTCACTCAATTGGAAATACGAGACCGGTGAAATCATCAACTCAGCCGGTGCATTGACTCCGGGTGCGATCACGTTCATCTCCGGCGATGGAAAAATGTATCATTTCCATGCCGGGTCAATGGAACTATCTGCGCGTCCCATCTGGACCTATGAAGCGCAACTCCGACCGGGCATTAGTTATAACCGCTGGTTTGAAGGCAACGTGGCTATTGGTTACGATGGCACTTTCTATTCCGGCAACACCAACTTTCTTTATTACGCCATCCATCCCGATGGCACGCTCAAGTGGACGTATCCAACTGCCAGCAACAACTGGTCCATGGCAGCATTTGGAAATGACGGCACGGTTTATTGGGGTTCGCTTGATACATATCTGCGCGGCGTCGCCTCGGATGGCAAGGAAGTTTGGCGGACGCGGACTTTAGGATTTGTTGCCGCCTCAGCCGCGATCGGTTCGGATGGAACGGTCTACATCGGAAGCTTTGATTCGAATCTGTACGCGCTCGATCCGCAAACGGGTTCCGTTAAATGGAAATTTCCCACGACCGATCACATTTATGCCTCCGCCGCATTGAATGAAGATTCTGGCGGTAAGACAACTTCCGTTTTGTTTGGTTCTGCCGATGGAACATTTTACGCGGTTGACCCGCAAGGCAAACTGCTCTGGAAATATGATACCGGTGACCCGATCCGTTCTTCAGCCGCGCTTGGGTTTGGTCCCGATGGAAAAAATAAGATCGTTTATTTCGGCGATGGCAACGGAAAGTTATACGCGCTCGATGCGAATGAAGGTTCTTTGCGTTGGGCATTTGACACTACATCGAAAGACTCTGAACTTGCCGACCGCAATGATCTGAACGGTTCGGTTGCGCTTGGCAAAACCGGAATCTATATTGGCAGCGAGTCTGGACAGTTGTGGTATGTGCCTTACGATTATTGTTTGCACGCGCAGGATGCGCGCTGTTCAAATCAATCCACTTTGCCGAATACGTTTACGGGGCTGTATTATGTTTCACCCGGTGGCAACACCAGTGCTGAATTCCCCACGACCTTGCCTTCATCCGCCATGCTGACTCTGCGTCTCATCGTGCGCCAAAACAACAAGACGATTGGCGCTAGTATTTGCAATGCGCCGATTGGTTGTCCGAAGGATGCGTTGAATGTCAGCCTTGATCCATCTGCAACCTTGGATGTTCAACACTCAGCCGATGGAAAATATATTTACATTCGTCCGTTGGATTTTCTTAGACCCAGACAGGCATACACGCTTCATGTGACAGGAAAATATTACACGGGCGGTTTCCGCTTGGGCAATATGACTTTAGGTGGATCGGAGTCTGGAACGTTTCACAGTGAGTTTAACTTTGACGTACAAAACTCTTCACAAAGCTTGCCGCTCAGCGTTGATACGACGAAGTCAACAGCGTTCGAATGGACGCGTCTCGCCGCGCCTATTCCGCCCATGTTGCCGAGTCTGAACCAAATCGGATTCGATTACGTCGAGTGGATCGTTGCGCCAGTTACGATCACGCCTGCCAACACAAATGGGCAGGGAAAATTTATTCTATGGGCGATTGGCGCGAAACGCGCCGCCGACGGAAGTCTGGTGCCCGACCCGACGAGCGATTTCACATTGCCGCTCAATGGGCGCTATCAAGGTTCGGATTTTGTTGCAATGGATCAGAACTTTCCAATGCCAATTACCGGCATCAACATTCCATTTAATTTATTTGAATTGCGCGGCACGTTCAACGCAAACAGTATCACCACGCGTCCATCGGCATTTGCATCCACCGATACCCTTTCCATTCCAACGTTTGGTCCGTATTTGGTGATCGCCGGCTTAGCGAACGACTGGTACAAGGAAATGCTCGTAGCAGGAACTTACATTACGCGCCCATACGATGGCACCGCGAATCACGTCCCTAATGGAATCCATGTCGCCAACGTAACTTACACTGCGCCTACCAAAGATATATCCGGTTCTGTGACTGCCACATTCACGCTTGACCCTGGTGTAACTTATCAAGCTGCTAATCATCGCGCCGGACTTTTGCTGATTGACCCCTCCACTGCCGAAGCGGTTTACATGGATTACAAGGCGAACCTTTCCACCACAACTGACGCCGTGGGGGATATGCGCTCGGTAAGGCTGATACTTCCTCAAGGGATCAAGCTCCCGGAACAACTGCGGGTTTATGTGATGCTCGATGTGTTTCCAGTCTACGAGCAAACGATAAAATAGCCTTTAACAGCGAGTAGGATGTGGATGAATTGCGCCATGATGGATTTTCTGATGAAGAAATCCTCGATATAGTCCTGTCTGCTGCGGCGCGATCCCTTTATACCAAGGTGCTCGATTCACTTGGCGCTGAACCGGATGATGCTTATTTGGAATTGGAACCAGAACTGCGGGTTGCCTTGGCTTAGCAACACATCCGCTTCTCTTAACTTAATGATGATCTGTTCTGCGGTGAAATATTTTCTTGGCATTTCTTCCTGTCTCTATTCTTCAATCCGAACTCAATATTTGGATTGATTCTGTGGGGGCAGGTCATATAAGTGGGCATATCAGGAAGATTTGCCACTTGCGCCGGAGCATTTATTTTGTAGGCGACTGCAATGCTTGCGAAAAGAAACATTAGCGCCGAAACCATTATAGCGGCCAGGATAAGTATCTCTTTTGGCCTGAGATGAATTGACGCACAGGATCTCAATTCCCAGCTCCTGCATGGCCCGCCCGAATTGAGTTTGGGCATCGCCCTTTTCACGGCTCGCCTGATTGACGCGAAAGACGCCGTGTTTGTCCGTACGAAGTGACTGCTCCTTCCAGTCGTAGAAAGCCAGCGGCTTGCCGTAGCGCTCCAGATAGGTACGCACCAGGCGGGCGTAATTGTGAAAGCTTTCCTGATCCACGAAAAGCAGCCCCAGGAGTTTTCCGGTGGCATCATCGATTAATACCAGCAACGTGCAGGCGGGTCCGCGATCCTCGAACCAGGCGTGAGGCGATCCGTCCATTTGCACCAGTTCCCCAAAGCAAGCTCGCCGCTCGCGCATCTGGTGTACCACCCGCTTCGCACTTTTACGAGGCTTCCATAAATCTTCAGCAATCATGATCTGGCGCACGCTTTCATCCGAGATCGAAAATTTCTCGATCTCCACCAATTTCTCACAGGCCAACGTCGGACCAAAGCCTTTATATTTCCCATGCAAAAAGTTCAACACCTTGTGCTTCAGCTTCTCGTCCAGTTGGTTGGGGCTGGGTCGTCCGCGCCGTTTCGACACCAAGCCCGCCGCCCCCAAACGGCGATGGGCGCGTCGCAATCGTTTTACTTGCCGCACACTCAGACCCAACATCTCCGCCGCTTCCTTTTGACTCAGCCGCTTTTCTTCCAGCCGCTGCATCACATCCAATCGACTCAATTCTTTTGTGCTCATGTCTAGTAGTTTATCCACTTTCTGTCCCTTTCTAGAAAGGGACATTATAACTTTGGCGAAATGGGACACTTTAACTTTGGTAAAAGGGGACTCTACTACTTTGGGCTAACAATGCGAATCGATGCTCTTGACAGTTTATTGGCGCTTTGTTAGAATGTTATCGATAACGGGAACGATAACGATGCTTCTGAAACCAGGACGAACAACGATAAAGAAAGTGGCTTCTGTAGCGGGGGTATCTACACAAACGGTATCGCGTGTGATCAACAATCGGCCCGACGTTTCATCCGAAACCCGCAAACACGTTCAAAATGTGATTGAAAATCTAGGTTATCAACCGAGTGCACTCGCCCGTAGCCTAATCCACCAGCGTAGTTATAGTTTAGGCGTGGTTACTGCTGGCCTGAATTATATTGGCCCATCGTGTACCCTAAACGGTATCACCGCGGCTGCAGAAGAGGCTGGATACGCTCTCATTCTAAAAGAACTGCCTCGTTTCGACTCTGATAACAGTGAGGTTATCTTTCAAGAGCTTTTTTCTCGTCATGTCGATGGAATTATCTGGGCTGTACAGGAAGTAGGCGAGAATCGGAGTTGGGTGAATAAGTTAGCCTTGGATTCTGATATCCCCATTGTCTACCTAACTATGGAGCCGCGGGAAAATGTTTCTGTTGTTTTGATAAACAATTATATGGGTGGCTGCATGGCGATGTCTCACCTGCTTGATCAAGGATATCGGCACATCGGTCATATTTCTGGCCCTTTGGGTTGGTGGGAAGCCCGCCAACGTATGAAGGCTTGGAAAGACACTTTGAAGGAAGCAAGTATTGGATTCCGAGAGAATTTTTGGGTGGAAGGAAATTGGTCGTCAGCAAGCGGCGCTCGAGCGGCTGAAAAACTTTTTGAGCAATACATTAATATGGATTTAATCCTTGTTGCTAATGATCAGATGGCGCTGGGTGCCATGCAAATTGTTCACCAAAAGGGGTTGCGGATTCCTCAAGATATCGGGATTGTGGGATTCGATAACATCCCAGAATCTGCTTTTTTCTGGCCCGCCTTGACAACTGTAAATCATGATCAATTTAATCTAGGCAAAGTCGCTGTTGAGGAGACGATCAAAATCATCGAATTGAATAGGCAGGGTTTGGTTCCCATCAGCCCTAAAACTATTACGTTAGAACCGACCCTAGTTGTGCGAGGTAGTTCTTTGCGATTAAAGGTATGAAAGCAAAGAAGATAATTGCGTATGTGTAAAAAATGGTTAGCATCGAAATGAGAAGTGCCTTCTCCGGGATTGGTGTCGATGCGCAAGCAATTCGGTGGGCTCGAACAAGCCTTGAAATAATCAAGTTCTTCTCGCGTCGCGATGATATTGCACTTCGTTCAGTATGAGGAGAAACTTTGAGGCTCACGAAAGGAGGTCTACCAATTAGTATACTCAGTGATATAACAAGAATTGCAAGAACTGCAAGAACTGATAATCGTTGATTCCATAATAAACATGAGTGAAAGGAGTTTCAAATGTTCAAGCAAGTTTCACGAGGAATTGCCCTACTGTTGTTGTGCGCCGTAGCACTTGCTGCATGCGCACCTGCCGCCGCGACCGCCAGTGCTCCGGCAACTGGTGCAACTGGTGCACCTGGTGCCGCGCCGACTAAAGCCGATTGGTGCTCCGGCGTCAAGATCGTCCTCTTCCCCGGCGGAACACCTGGTGGAGGCTTTGAGGAGGTCGTCTATAATGGCGCCCTGCAGGCCGCCAAGGATACCGGCGCGAATGTGCAATACGTCTGGTCCGACTGGGATCCTTCAAAGATGATCACCCAGTTCCAGCAAGCCGTAGCCACCAAGCCCGATGGCATTGCCGTCATGGGCCACCCCGGAGATACTGCTTTTGATCCCTTGATTGATACCGCTGAGAGCCAGGGCATTATCGTAACCAGCATGAACACACCGCTGCCGCTAGCGCAAGCCAAATACGCCGCCAAGGGTTTTGGCTACGCCGGCGCCGATCTCTACCAGGCGGGATATTCCCTAGCCCAGGAAGCTGTTAAAGAATCAGGCTTGAAGGCAGGCGACACGGCCTTCGTGTGGGGTTTGAAAGCACAGGCCGGCCGCGGCCAGCGCACAATAGGCATACTGGATGCGCTTCAAAAAGACGGAATAACAGTGGTCTACCAGGAGATTAGCGACGCCATCAATGCGAACGCATCCCTCGGCGTGCCGGTCTTCACAGGCATCATGTCCGCCCACCCGGAAATCAAGATGGTCATCACCGATCATGGTGATATAACGGGCACCATCCAGACCTTCTTGCAAGCTGCCAACAAGAAACCCGGTGATGTATTTGCCGCTGGCTTCGATATCTCCGGCAACGGCGTTACCGCGATTCAAGGCGGCTGGTTGCAACTGGTGATTGACCAACAGCAGTATCTGCAAGGCTATTTCGGCGTTTTGCAGATCTGCCTGAGCAAGGTATATCAAATTGGTGGTCTAAATATCAATACGGCCGCAGGCTTTGTCAACAAGAGCAATGTTGATGCACTCGCTCCGTTGATTTCGGCGGGAGAACGCTAAAGCGGAACCGCCAAACCAATTTGCTGGGGCTTTTCTTTATTTGAATCAGCAATAGGAAACCACGCAAGGGCTAAATGGCGCCCGAAGAACTTTGCCATTTAGCCCTTGCCCTTCAAATTAGTAGTAACAACTTCTGTCGTGAGTAGTGTGTATTTCAGTGGCTAATACCGTTCCTAAAATGCCATTATTCTGAATATCATTCATGTTATAGCTCTATCCCTCACTGTAACGGAGACAGTCTATGGAAGAATACCGGCTCGAACTTAAACATGTGTCTAAATCCTTTGGAGAAGTCAAGGCGCTCGAGGATATCAACTTTCATTTAGGCCGGAATGAAGTGGTCGGCCTGCTGGGCGATAACGGCGCTGGCAAATCCACCTTGATCAAGATCATCACCGGCTTTCACCAGCCCACATCTGGCGAGATATATTTCAACGGCAGGAAAGTGGATAACCTAACGGTTCCTAAAGCCAGAGCGTTAGGCTTAGAAACTGTCTACCAGGAACGGGCGCTGGCTGAATTGCAGACGCTCTGGCGCAATATCTTCCTTGGACGCGAACTTACTAACTCTATGGGTTTCCTGGATATCCAACGGATGAGAGATGAAACAAACCGGCTGATGACGGAGTTGATGGGCTTTACCTCGCACGCAGTCAGCCCGGATTCGACGGTTGGAAAATATTCGGGTGGTGAGAAGCAGGGTGTCGCGATCGTACGCGCCCTCTTCTTCAACGCGGATATCGTCGTTCTCGATGAGCCCACCATGGGCCTGTCTCTCAAAGAATCAGCCAAATTGATCAACTTCGTTAACGGCATCAAGCAAGCCGGTAAATCCGCCATTTTTATCGACCATAACATCCTGCATGTCCATAATGTTGCCGACCGTGTGGTGGTGATTGACCGTGGCAAAGTTGCTGGTGAATTTGAGACCAAACATATCAGCCTCAATGAGTTGATGGATAAGATGGTACGGGTTGCAGAAACGGGCAGCCTCGATTAATATTTCAATAAGGATAGATGCAATGAATTCTCCAACGAATGGAAACGCAGTTGAAGCCACCCAGCACTATAAGGAGAGCTTCACTCTCAGAAGATTCATACGCACGAACAGCGCCCAGCTTGGAATCCTGGGTGTCTTTGTACTCCTGTGGATCATATTTGTCGTTTCTGCCCCAAAGACCTTTTTAGCCCCACAAATCTACTCTGCCTTCATGGCCTCCACGCCCTTCTTTGCCATCATGGCCATTCCCCTGACCATTGTGGTGATCGCCAAGGAGATGGATCTCTGTTTCCCCTCTGTCATGGCCATGGGCATGGTGTCGTTCAACTATACCTATGGTGCTACAGCCTTTATCCATAATGCGACCATCCAGGTGTTCCTGGCAATTGTGGCGGCCCTGGTAACCGGAGCGTTCATTGGCTGGCTGAATGGGTTTATGATCGTCAGGTTCGGCATTCCTTCACTCGTGGTTACTATCGGTACACAATTCTTATGGAGTGGTGCAGCCCTGGTGCTTACACAAGGGGCAAATTATTCCCTGAGTTATATTCAACAGACCTTTTTTTATAACTTGTTTGTTGGCAAGATCGGCCCATACTTTCCGATGCAAATGTTTTGGTTGGTTGTGGTCACGATCCTGGGCTGGGTGCTGCTGAACCGGCATCGGTTTGGCGCTCACGTCTACCTGATCGGAGACAATATCAATAGCGCTGAACTGATGGGCGTCAATACTGGGCGCGTCCGCATCCAGGTTTTCATGCTGGTCGGCGTGGTCTCTGCCTTTGCCGGTATACTTGCCAGTTTTTACGTGTCTTATTTCTGGCCCACCGTAGGAGATGGTTTTTTGCTCCAAACCCTGGCTGCCGTCTTCCTGGGTGGCACATCCGTCTTAGGCGGCACCGGTACCATACTGGGAACCTTTCTCGGAGCATTCATTATTGGTGCGATCGAAGCTGCAACCGTTGCCGTTGGTCTGACGGGATTCTGGACAAATTTCATCTATGGTTTAATCATCGTACTCTCGGTGATTATGCACACTTATCTGCGCAAGCGTGGAGAGTGACCTGATTTGCTAAAAAGATATGCGTCGATTATGCAGGTATGGTAATCCATCGAAATAACGAGCTCGAATGCTGCGTGCTCGGCTTAGCGCAATTAGCAAGTCCGTTTATTCGGTGCAATCGGACCCCATGGGCCCAGAGTTGCTTGGGCCCCAATTTTGTCCATTATAAGTATAGACCAGGGTGCTGCTTATATAATCAGAAAATGCTCGTACCTGCTGGCAAACAGTACTTTTACCTTGCGAAAGCTGGCCCGCCAAAGCCACGATTTGCGGATTGGCCGATTCGATATAAAGTTCCGATTGCGCAAAATCAGTCCGAGGCGCTCCTTGGCAATCGGTTAGGCCGTAGGATAGTTCGTAAACAGTAACTCGATAGGCTATCTGCGCCGTTTTAGTTGTCCCGGCTGACTGTCCGGAAAAGTCAAACTCTGCATCATGGTTGCCGTATTCGTCCGTGATTGTTGGGTGCCCTTCAGGTGAAACCTGCATCGACTGCACTTCCTGATAAGGAGAAAAGGTTTGAAATAGAGCCACCCAAATATTCTGCTTTTCTGGTTCACCTGGGCCTTTATTAGCCAGTGTCAATTTCTGGTGCACATCATATTCACGCTGGCCAAGAACAGTCACAGACACATTAGGAGTTGGAGCGGCAGAGATTGATGTTTTCGCCCGCGGCTGGCAGCCAAGCTCGAAGAACATCAAAATGCTCAACCAATGCACTCTTCTGGAAAAAGTCTTTATGCAACCTCTATTCGACCTTATGGTATGTCTTAGCTATAATCAGCGCAAAATCTCTGGTCTTGATAGGATGACTTCATAGACTGAGCTTATCAGTAGTGTTATTATCCAATGACGAGATCATGGTTATCCTGTAAAGAATTCATTAGGAGAATGATAAGTACATGAAACCTCGCGACAGGGTCATGCAAGCTCTCAACCATCAGGAAACTGACCGCATCCCGATCGATCTAGGCGCGACGATTGTAACTTCGATTACCAATCGAACTTACCTCGAACTGGGGAAGTATCTTGGCTTGCCGATCCAGGAGATCAAAGTATTGGATTATGTCCAGCAGTTGCCCTATCTTGATGAAACCATATTGCAGCGTTTTGGTGTGGACTTTCGGCTAGTGCAGTTGCCTTCTGCCACAACAAGTGGCGTAGATATTTTCGAGGAAGGCGATTATTACGCCTTCATTGATCGCTGGGGCTCTAAGTTACATATGCCAAAAACAGGTGGATTCTATTTTGATTGGGTTGACTTCCCGATTAAAGAGGCGACCATGGAGGCCCTGGATGCCTATCGATGGCCGCGACCGGATTCACAGGAAGTCAATGCGCAACTAGGCCAGTTGGCAAAGCAATTATACGAGAACAGCGATTACGCCTTGGTCGGCAGTGCCGTGATCGGTGGCGGCATTTTTGAACAACCGGCACGGATTATGGGATTACAGAATTTTCTGATGGCCTTGATTAGTGAACCGGCTTTTGCCGACCGATTGATGGAAACGATCACCGACATCTACATCGAGTCATGCAATCGCTATTTGGATTATGTCGGTCCGTACATTCAGGTCTTTACGTACTGGGACGATGTAGCCGGACAAAACGGTTGGTTAATCAGGCCGGAGTTGTATCGGAAGATCATCAAGCCAAAACAAAAGCGTCTGGTGGAAGCGATCAAGAGAAAGACTAATGCCAAGCTGTTCTATCACAGTTGCGGCGCAACGCGTGATTTGATTCCTGATTTGATTGAAATCGGTTTCGATATTCTCAATCCGGTTCAGGTTTCTGCCAAGGGGATGGATACGAAAGCGTTGAAAACACAGTTCGGGCGCGATATTGTTTTCTGGGGTGGCGGAGTCGACACACAGCATGTGTTGCCATTTGGCAAACCTCAAGAGGTGGTTGATGAAGTGAAGCGCCGCATCGATGATCTCGCGCCGGGCGGCGGTTTTGTATTCGCGGCTGTTCATAATATTCAAGCTCTCGTTCCGCCGGAGAATATTGTTGCCGCATTCGATACCGCGCTCGAATACGGTAAATATGAAAGATGAGTTAAATTTATGATCCACCTGAACGAGTTGTTGGAACGAGTTGAGTCATAATGAATCATCGTGACCGAGTCTTGACGGCGCTGAATCATCAGGAACCGGATCGTTGCCCGATGCAGGTCAGTTTCACGCCTGAATTTGCGGCCCGGCTCGAGGCGGATATGAAACTCAAGGGTCAGGGTTTGCACAATCCGCATGGTGGCGGCAACACTTATGATCTTGAACGCGCCTTGGATGAAGATATGCTGTTAACCTCCGTCGGTTGGGTAAACGGCTATTATCAAAATGGTTATCAGGATATGGAAAGTTATCAGGACGAATGGGGAGTTACCTGGCGAACGGTCGAATACCAGACGCGCTTCGGTGCTGGAAAATATACCGAACCTTTTGGCCATCCTTTATCCGACGATTCTGCTTTGGATGCCTATTCGCCTCCCGATCCGGATCGCTCTGAACTTTATGCGGATGCCGAACAGACGATCCGTGACTTCCACAACGATTACTGGATTGTGGGTGTGACACCGACAACGATCTTTGAATGTGCCTGGGCATTGCGCGGCTATGAACAACTGATGATCGACATGGCTACTGATTCTGAACGAGCGAACCGTGTGCTGGATTTTCCTTTTCATTATCATATGGCTGTCACGCAGAAGCTGGTTCAGCTGGGCGTCGATATGATTTGGCTGGGCGATGACGTGGGTGGTCAGAAGACCATGTTGATGTCGCCCAAGATGTGGCGCACATTTCTCAAGCCGCGTATGGCGGAATTGATCGCATCTTTGCGCGTGATCAATCCGCAGATAAAGATTGCTTATCATACCGATGGCGTGGTATATCCGATTATCCCAGAACTGATTGAAATCGGCATTGATATATTGAATCCAATTCAGCCTATGGCAATGGATCCGTTTAAATTAAAAAACGATTTTGGTGACCGGCTGTGTTTTTGGGGTTCGATGGATATCCAGCAAACGCTTCCCTTTGGCACGGCGGATGATGTGAAGGATGAAGTTCTTAAACGTTTAAGGACAATCGGGCATAGCGGCGGCCTGATCATTGGCCCAACGCATAACTTGCAACTGGATACGCCACTGGAAAATTTCTGGGCGATGATCCATACGATCCAACAAACTCCTTATCATTCGCTGTGAAAAGTAGAATAGGGAGTAGGAGCAAATAGAAGTGACGAAGCGTGAAGTGATCGAAGCGGTGCTGAGAGGGCATGAGCCGCTCTATGTACCTTGGTCATGCGGCTTCACGAAAGAAGCTAAAGAGAAATTGCAGGCTCACTATGGTTCTCTCGATTTAGATGACGCATTGCAGAATCATCTTTTGAAGTTGGGGAGTGACATCGGTTTTTTCACGGACGTGGATGAAAATCGCGTGAAGGACGTTTTTGGTGTGGTCTGGGATCGCAGTATTGATAGGGATATTGGCACCCCCGATGGTTGTGTGCTTTTAGATCCAACCCTGAAACATTATACATTCCCTGACCCAATTGATCGGCGTTTTTTTGCTGATATTCCTCGGCGCATCGACCGGTACCCGGACCGCTTCCGCGTTTTTCAAATTGGTTTTTCGCTCTATGAGCGGGCTTGGACTTTGCGCGGCATGCAAAACCTACTGATGGATTTTTACGATAACCCCGAGTTTGTTCACGAATTGTTAAATGCTATCGCGGATTACAACATCATCCAGTTAAATGAAGCTCTGAAATATGATATCGACGCGGTGTATTTCGGTGACGACTGGGGACAGCAGCGTGGTTTACAAATGGGGCCGAAGCTATGGCGTGAATTTATTTTTCCTGTTCTCAAGCGTATGTACCGTGCAGTGCACACGGGGAATAAATATGTGTTCATCCATTCCTGCGGAGATGTCGACGAATTATTTGATGATCTCGTCGGCATTGGGCTGAACTGTTTCAATCCATTTCAGCCTGAGGTGATGGATGTGCAAACTCTTCATCAAAAGTACTTTGGTCAACTGGTATTTCATGGTGGATTATCGACCCAGCGAACCTTGCCATATGGGACGGTAGATCAAGTCCGCATAGAAACGCGCCGATTGCTGGAAATGGGTCGGAAAGGCGGCTACATCTTTGCCCCGGCACACGATGTAGAAGGTGACGTTCCATTGGAAAATATGCTGGCTTTCATCGGTCTAATTCAAAGCCAACCGGGCTATCGAAACCATTAAGGAGCAAACTCATGACGGTTATTGAAGATTTACGTCAAAGTGTAATCGAAGGCAACAAGAATCAAGCACAAGAATTGGTGAAAAAAGCAATCGCGGAGAATGTGCCCGCTGAACAAATTCTTCAAAAAGGTTTGATCAGCGCGATGGCTGAGGTCGGCCGTATGTTTGAGTGCGGCGAGTATTTTGTCCCCGAGATGCTGATCGCGGCGCGTGCCATGCAAAGCGGACTGTCGTTATTGCGACCATACTTGGTTACTGCAAATGTTCAAGCGATTGGAAAAGTGATCATCGGTACAGTACAAGGCGACCTGCACGACATTGGCAAGAATCTGGTCGCGATGATGTTGGAAGGCGCCGGTTTCGAAGTGATCGACCTCGGCGTGGATATCTCCCCGGAAAAATATGTCCAAGCCGTGAAAGAATATCACCCTGACCTAGTTGCGTGTTCGGCATTATTAACGACAACCATGCCCCGCATGAAGGACATCGTCAATGCACTTAAAGAAAGTGGACTACGAGATCAAGTGAAAGTGTTGATCGGTGGCGCGCCGGTTACCGAAAGTTTCGCGAATCAGATCGGCGCAGATGCATGTGCCATGGACGCGGCATCCGCTTCGGCCCGCGCAAAAGAGTTGATTCTCGAACTCAAGAAGCAATGAGCGCATGCCTGGGTCGGATGGCGGACGCGTTATGCTGGGATAGATCATGACCACCGGAATCGTTTTTGATATCAAAGAGTTTACAATCCACGATGGACCGGGCATCCGCACGACTGTGTTTATGAAGGGTTGTCCGTTGTCATGTACGTGGTGTCATAACCCTGAGGGGCAGTCAATCCGACCACAGCTCATCCGCGGCTTGGCGGGCGAACGGTTAGCAGGTCAGGAATACATGGCAACGCAATTGGCTGCGCTTTTGAACCAACAAGCGGACATCCTGCGAAATAATGAGGGAGGCGTCACCTTTTCGGGCGGTGAACCGCTTTTGCAGGCGGAGTTTGTCGCCGAGGTGATTGATCTGCTGCAAAATGTGCATATTCTGCTGGATACCTCCGGCTATGGGCGGAAGCGGGATTTTCAGAAACTCTTGGGTCGATCCGACTTGGTCTTTTTCGATCTCAAATTGATTGACCATGATGCGCATCGACACTATACTGGTTGCGATAATGATCTGATCTTAAATAATCTGAAAATCCTGAGCACATCCGGCAAGCCATTTGTGATCAGAGTGCCGCTTGTACCCGGTGTGACCGATACGGATGAAAACTTGGCATCCATTGCTCAGACGATACGCGGATTGCCTGGCTTGGTGCGTGTGGAACTTCTGCCTTACAATAAGGCGGCTGGATCGAAATACCAATATGCGGGCATGGAGTTCAAACCGGATTATGATGAATTGCGTCCGTTAAATATTAACGTAACACTCTTTGAACAATCGGGTGTGAAGGTGTGTGTTGCATGAATGATCGATTGGAGTTAATGAAGAAACGCATGCGGGCCGGTGAACATCACTCGGTGAGGCAAGCCGCGCCTATCGACATTCTGTCGGAGTGTGAAGCCGAGAATCTATCCTGGCTGAGGCGGGTGGCTCGTCTTGTACGGCGTCAGTGCGAGGCCGAGCAAGTAGTGATTGCCCCGGATGAGCAGATCGTGTTTACCCGCACCTTACCGGCGGTGCCTCCCGTTTACAATTCCGAGGATTGGGCCCGTTTGACTGCAGGTCGAACCCTCCACGAATTGGGTCCGGTCAGCAATATCTGCGCAGACTGGAGCTTGCTGCTTTCTCAAGGTTTGTTGGGCCGCAAACAGGTCGCGTTGGAATCCCGTGAGCGACTGGCTGGCAATCCTTCAGCTGTTGAATTTCTGAACGGTGTCATCGAAACTATGGATGCAGTCCTCGGGCTGGCTGCCCGATACGCGAGCCGGGCGCACGTAATGGGACGCGATGATCTGGCGGAAATCCTGGAAAATGTTCCAGCCCATCCGGCCCGCACTTTTCACGAGGCGTTGCAGTCGTTGCGGCTTTGCCATGCTGTGGTTTGGCTTGGAGGAAATTATCACGTTGGTTTGGGTCGTTTCGACCAATATATGTGGCCTTATCTGCAAACCGATCTTTCGGCAGGACGACTCACGAATCAGAAAGCTGAAGATTTGCTGGCCGAGTTCTTCATTTCGTTGAACAGGGATAGCGATCTTTACCCTGGCGTGCAACAAGGCGATAATGGACAGACTCTCACGCTGGGAGGTGTCACCCCGGCCGGAAACTCGGCTGTGAACGAACTCACGTACATGGTTCTGCGCGTCGCACGTGAAGTCGCGATAATTGACCCGAAGATCAATCTGCGCATCTCTGCTCAGACCGACCTTGATCTGCTAAGCCTCGCCACCGAACTGACCCGGATCGGGCTGGGATTTCCTCAGTATAGTAACGATGATGTTGTAATACCCGCTCTCGTGGCGCATGGATACGAAGTCGAGGATGCCCGAGATTATGTAGTCGCAGCCTGCTGGGAATTCATTATCCCTGGGCGCGGCATGGAAGTCGTTAATACGGGGGCTGTTTCGTTTCCGGCAGCGGTTGACCAAGCACTGCGAGAGGGGCTCACGGTAAAAGATGACTTTGACCAAATCCTTGACCGCGTCAAGGTTCATGTCCGCGAACAAGTCAACTGTCTGGCAGATGCGTATTCACACTTGTTATTACCTCCTGCTCCCTATTATTCGATCTTTATGCGCGATTGCCTTGAGCAAGGCCGAGACCTATCGAAAGACTTGAAATATAATAACTTTGGCATTCACGGCGCAGGCTCATCCAACGCAGCTGATGCATTGGCTGCTGTACAGAAATTTGTTTTTGAAGAACAGAGCATTTCACCGGAGGAACTTCTCTCTGCATTGGATATAGACTTCAACGGCTGCGAACCCTTGCGCCGAAAGCTGGAGGATCAAGGACCCAAGGTTGGAAACAACGATTCTTTTGTGGATACTTTGCTTGTAACGTTGTTTGACGATCTGGCGGATGCTTGTGAAGAGCATCCGCCGACTCCGCGAGGCGGCATCCTGCGGCCGGGAACGGGTTCCGCTATGTACTATATCTGGCTGGCTAGAGGACATGAGGGAATGCGCGAACCGGTGGTCGGTGCGACTGCCGATGGGCGACTGCAAGGGCAACCCTTCAGCGCCAATTTGGCCCCCTCGCCCGGTGTGCGCGTGCGCGGACCGATCAGTACATTGCAATCTTTTGCCAAGATCAACTATAAGCGCATTTGCAATGGCGGGCCGGTCACGATGGAGCTTTCAGACTCTGTTTTCCGGGATCAAGAATCGGTGCGCAAAACAGCCATGCTGGTACGGACATTCGCACAGTTGGGCTGCCAGCAGTTGCAGCTCAATAGCTTGGGCCTGGATACTTTGTTGGATGCCAAAGCCCATCCGGAGAATCATAGGAATCTGATTGTGCGCGTCTGGGGTTGGAGCGGTTATTTCTGTGAGTTGGCCCCTGAGTATCAAGATCACATCATTGCCCGACATCTTTATCAAACCGATTGACCCGTTTTTTTGAGGAGAGTTCATTATGATAAACCTGAAAGAATATGAAGTTTGGTTCGTCACAGGAAGTCAGCATTTGTATGGTGATGCTGCGTTGAAAGTGGTGGCAGAACATTCAAGAGCAATATCGGAGGGACTATCCAATGCCAAGCAAATCCCTGTCAAGGTTATTTTCAAGCCCGTGGTTACCACGCCCGAAGCAATTTACGAGCTTTGTCTGGATGCGAATCATACAAAGAATTGTGTTGGCCTGATAACTTGGATGCACACTTTTTCGCCGGCGAAGATGTGGATTTCCGGCCTGCATGCTTTGAAAAAACCCTTCGTTCACCTGCACACTCAGTTCAACCGCGATTTGCCGTGGTCGTCCATCGACATGGATTTCATGAACCTTAATCAGTCCGCTCACGGCGACCGCGAGTTCGGTTTCATCGGAAGCAGGATGCGGCTGAACCGCAAGGTGATTGTCGGCTTTTGGCAGGAAGAGGAGGTGTTGGACAGCCTGGGCATTTGGGCGCGCGCAGCCTGCGCTTGGCACGACATGCAGGGCGCGAAAATTGCCCGTTTTGGCGATAACATGCGTGATGTCGCGGTGACCGAGGGCGATAAGGTTGAGGCACAGATTCATTTTGGTTATTCGGTGAACGGCTACGGCGTGGGGGAGCTTGTCAAATATGTCAACGAGGCGACGGATGCCGCGATCGACAAGCTGATGGCTAAATATGAGGATCAATATGTTCTTGTTGCTGCGTTGCGCGGGAATGGCGCGCAACGTCAGGCTTTGCGCGAGGCCGCTCGGATCGAACTTGGGATGAAGGCCTTCCTGGAAGACGGCAATTTCAAAGCCTTTACTACCACCTTCGAGGATCTGCATGGACTCGCCCAATTACCGGGTCTGGCCGTACAACGCTTAATGGCCAATGGTTATGGCTTCGGAGCGGAAGGCGATTGGAAGACCGCGGCGTTGGTGCGGGCGATGAAAGTCATGAGCAGTGGGATGGAGGGTGGCACCTCCTTCATGGAAGATTACACCTATGACTTTAAATCTACCCAGCCCAAAGTGTTGGGCGCTCATATGCTGGAGGTCTGCGAATCGATTGCTGGGAAAAAACCGTCATTGGAAATTCATCCTCTTTCAATCGGGGGCAAAGCCGATCCGCCTCGATTAGTGTTCAACGTTCCGCAGGGACTGGCAATCAACGCAACCGTACTGGATCTGGGGAATCGATTCCGGATGGTAGCCAATGAAGTGGATGTTGTTCGACCCGACAAACCCTTGTCCAAGCTGCCAGTTGCGAGCGCGGTATGGATTCCAAGGCCCGATCTCAAAACGGCGGCTGCGGCTTGGATTTTAGCCGGTGGCGCTCATCATACGGGCTTTAGTCAATCTGTGACCAAAGAGCACCTTGAAGATTTTGCAGAGATGGCCGATATGGAGTTTCTGTTGATCGACAACGAAACGAAGTTATCGGAATTCAAGAAAGAACTGCGTTGGAATGATTTATACTATAGCGTTGGTCGATCAGGACGATGATTTCTATATCCGGTATCGGCGTAGATTGGCAAACCCGCAGATGAAGACTGGATAGGATCAGAATGCGAAGAACCAGGGAGATTTGATGACAGAATTTGAATTGAAAAGCAAGAAGATCCAAGATTTAATGGAGCGCGATCATCTCAATGCTTTGCTGTTGCGTCAAGTGGGAAGTTTTGCTTGGGCAACTTGCGGCGCGGCTTCGTATGTGAACACAGCAGTAACGAACGGTGGTTCCTCGTTGTTAATTACACCTTCGGGGCGCTACGTTATCACGGATAACATCGAGGCAACCCGCTTGAAGCAGGAAGAGCATCTCGAAGAGCAGGGCTGGGAATTCCGTATTGCGCCGTGGTATGAAACGAATCAGGCAGTTGACCAGTTGGCGCACTCATTGAAACTCGGCGCGGATGTTTCCCACCCGGGGGCGGTTGACCTCTCTGCTGAATTTTCGCAGTTACGTTCGACTCTGGGACCGGAAGAGGGAGAGCGTTTCCGAAAGCTTAGCCAGCTTTGTGCTCAGGCAATGGATCAAGTAATCCGTTCGGTGCGTCCGGGAATGACCGAGTATCAGATCGTCGGTAAGATGGAAGATGCAGTACAGAGTCGCGGCGTCCAGCCCATTGTCAACCTGATCGGGACAGATGAACGCATCTTTCGTTTTCGCCACCCCTTGCCGACTGAGAAGAAGCTGGACCGATATGCCATGTTGATATTGTGCGGTCGAAAGTGGGGACTGGTCTGCTCGATCACTCGTTTGATTTATTTCGGCCATCTATCGGACGAATTACAGCGCAAGGCGGAAGCGGTGGCTTATGTTGACGCTCGATTAATTCTGTCGACGCGCCCCGGAAGAAAACTCTGCGAGGTTTTCAACGATGCCGTGGAAGCTTATCGCGAGCAGGGTTTCGCCGACGAATGGAAATTGCATCATCAGGGCGGCCCGGCAGGATATGAGCCGCGCGAGTTCGTTGCCACGCCAACCTTGGACAATGTAGTATCGGCCGGTCAGGTATTTGCATGGAACCCCTCCATCACCGGTGTCAAGTCCGAAGATACTGTTTTGATCGGCAAAGAGAGAAATGAGGTGCTCACGGGTATCTCAGGCTGGCCGACCATGAAGATAAGCCTGGACGGACAAGAAATTGAACGGCCAGCGATTTTGGAGATCAATTGAAAGTTGCGCGTTTGCATTCCATCAATGATATACGTTTGCATGAAGAGCCGATTCCGATCCCTGGCCCGAACGAGACCTTGGTGCGGGTCAAGGCAGTTGGATTATGCGGTTCAGATTTGCATTGGTTCTCTGAGTCCGGCATTGGGGACGCTCAATTATCCAAGCCGCTTGTGCTTGGACACGAGTTTGCGGGCGTGACCGAAGCAGGCCAGCGTGTGGCCGTTGATCCGGCGATGCCTTGTGGAAACTGTGAGCCGTGTCTGGCCGGGAACCCAAACTTGTGCTTGCATATTCGCTTTGCCGGATATGGGGAAGACGACGGCGCGCTGCGAGATATGCTGGCCTGGCAAACGCGGCATCTCATGCCTCTGCCGGATTCATTGAGCGAAGACGATGGCGCAATGCTCGAGCCTCTGGGTGTGGCGTTGCATGCCGTCGATTTGGGCAAAGTCCGGCCTGGTATGCGAGTGGGTGTGTTCGGTTGCGGACCCATCGGATTGTTGGTTCTGCAATTGGCAAGGATTGCCGGCGCGACCGATCTCTTTGTCTCGGAACCCATGCCTCATCGCATTGAGGCCGCTGAGCACTTTGGCGGTAAGACATGGACGAACAGCGTGCAAGTGGATGTGGCCTTTGAATGCGCAGGAGAGAACGGGGCGGTAGAGGATGCCATCACGGCTGCAAAACCCGGAGGACGTGTCATTCTCGTGGGCATCCCGGCAGAAGATCACACATCTTTTACCGCTTCGACTGCACGTCGCAAGGGCTTGACGATCAACCTCTCACGACGTATGAAGAACACTTATCCGCGCGCGATCCGCCTGGTGGAAAGCGGCCTGGTGGATGTTCGCTCGCTGGTGACGCATCGGTTTCCGTTGGAGAAGATCGCCGAGGCTTTCGGCGTTGCTCAGCGACGCGAAGGGTTGAAAGTGATGATTGAACCTGAGTCGAGCGCAACTCAAAGGAGGTGAACATGGATCGAAACGATATCCAAAAAGCTATTGAGAGCGGAAAGACTGCCCTCGGCGTTGAGTTCGGTTCGACGCGTATCAAGGCGGTGCTGATCGGTGAGGATCATACGCCGCTCGCCTCGGGAAGTTATGAGTGGGAAAACCGGTATGAAAACGGCGTCTGGACGTACCATCTTGAAGACGTTTGGATAGGATTGCAAGACAGTTATCGCAAGCTCAGTGATGAGGTTTTTGAGAAGTACACAGCTCCTCTCAAGCGCGTTGGCGTCATCGGAATCAGTGCGATGATGCATGGCTATCTGGCGTTCGACCGGAATGGGAATCAACTTGCTCCGTTCCGTACGTGGCGCAACACCATGACTGGTCAGGCAGCCGAGCAACTCACTGATCTATTCCAATTCAATATTCCCCAGCGTTGGAGCATCGCACATCTCTATCAGGCCATGTTGAACAAGGAACCTCATATCAAAGACATTCACCATCAAACCACGCTAGCAGGCTATGTCCATTGGAAACTGACAGGGCAGAAGGTATTGGGCGTGTGCGAAGCCTCGGGCATGTTCCCCATCGACAGCAAGACCAATGGCTACGATAAGCGCATGATGGGACTCTTCAACGAACGGCTCGAGGCGGAAAAGCTCCCGTGGCAGCTTCAAGATATCCTGCCCGGAGTGCTGGCGGCAGGAGAGGCCGCAGGTCTTCTCACCGACGTAGGCGCGAAGCTGCTTGATCCTACGGGACAACTGCAAGCGGGCATCCCGCTCTGTCCTCCAGAGGGCGACGCGGGCACGGGCATGGTTGCGACCCACAGCGTCGCAGAGCGAACGGGAAATGTTTCGGCCGGCACATCCGTCTTTGCCATGATCGTTTTGGAAAAGCCTCTCTCGAAGTTGTATCCTGAGATCGACATGGTGACGACGCCCGCCGGCAAGCCTGTGGCGATGGTGCACAGTAATAACTGCACATCCGACCTCAATGCATGGGTCGAACTCTTCAGGGAATTCACCCAGGCACTGGGCGTGGAGATGAGCGAATCCAAGCTCTTTGAAATGCTGTATAAAAAGGGACTCAACGGTGACGCGGATTGCGGCGGTCTGCTGGCCTACAATTATTTTTCGGGCGAGCACCTCACGCACCTTGAGGAGGGACGCCCCCTGTTCGTGCGAATGCCCGAAAGCCGTTTCACGCTTTCGAATTTCATGCGCGCACATCTGTTCTCGGCGCTCGGCGCATTGAAGGTCGGGTTGGATATCTTTGAACAAGAGAAAGTGAAGATCGACCAAATCCTCGGTCATGGTGGTTTCTTCAAGACCCAAGAAGTGGGTCAAAGGATCATGGCCGCGGCGATGAATGTTCCTGTATCTGTAATGGACACGGCAGGTGAAGGCGGCGCCTGGGGGATTGCATTGTTGGCCTCCTATATGCTCCATAAGGCAGACGATGAATCCTTGGAAGCCTTTCTCTCCAATAAGGTCTTCGCAGCAGAAAATGGCACGACCATCGCTCCCGATCCAAAAGATGTCGCTGGCTTTACTGCTTTTATGGAACGCTACAAAAAGGGACTGGTTATCGAAAGGGCCGCGGTGGAGGCGCTGAGGTAGAAGGTATGCACTAAAGAAGAATGAAGCGTTGACTTTCGTTAATTCAATATTCGAATTTCGAGATTTGGATACCTAGAGATCGCCATGCTTGAAAAATTAAAAGAACAACTTGTAGAACTTCATCTTGAATTGCCTAAGAACCATCTCGTCGTATGGACGGGCGGCAATGTCAGCGTACGCGACCCGGCCACGGGCTATGTCGCGATCAAGCCCTCCGGTCTGCGTTATGAGGCGCTGCGACCGGAGAACATGGTCATTGTGGATTTGGACGGCACGCGCGTGGAGGGCGATCTGAAACCCTCCTCGGATACGGCCAGCCATCTTTATATTTACCGCCATCGCCCGGATGTCAACGGCGTTGTCCATACCCATTCGCCCTATGCCACCGCCTTTGCGGCGTTGGGCAAGCCAATCCCGGTTTATCTCACAGCCATGGGCGATGAGTTTGGCGGGCCCATCCCGTGCGGCGGCTTTGCATTGATCGGCAGTGAGGAGATCGGACGGGTAGTGGTCGAATCCATCGGTGATTCTCCGGCGGTGTTGCTCAAGAACCACGGCGTGTTCACGGTGGGAGCCTCGGCGGAAGCGGCAGTGAAGGCCGCGGTCATGGTGGAAGATGTGGCTCATACGGTTTGGATCGCCCTGCAAATGGGCCGGCCGGATGAGATCACGCCTGAGAATGTTGCCAAACTGCGCCACCGCTACACCCACGAGTACGGACAGTAATTGTCATCCCGAGCGGCCCTAAACGAAGTGAAGGTCTCCGGGCAATTCCTTGCACTTGCTCTGCGTTTCCTCGCACTTGTTCCACGCTTCCTTGAACTCACTGAACGCCTCCTTGAAGCGGCGTGGTCCTTCCTTGCAGCAGTTGAACGAATCTTTGGAGCCGCCTGAATTTATCTTTTACCTGTGATGAACTGGGTTGGAAACCGATAAATACAAAACCCCGCGCCCCGCGGATATAAGTATAGAGAGTTCTTTTAGAAATTTAAGAGGCCAGTCTTGATAACCTATCACGCAAGAATCCAACTTTCTCGGTAAATTATCGGGTTATACCGGTTGGCTGCAAGTGCGGGAGGGTCGCAGATACCGAGTGCTCTCCTCGGTGCGATATCGTACTTGCATCGTCCCCGAAGGGGGAAGAGAAAGAATAATACTTCCAGCTTATCCTTTTATCTCCCGATGAGCTTAGCGGTAGCCGCTGAGCGGGTATGTACATCAAGCTTTTCAAATATCGCTTTCAAGTGCCGCTTCACGGTGTTGGTCGTGACGAATAACTGCTCTGCAATTTCCTTATTCGATAAACCCTGAGCGAGCAGGTTCAATACCTCGCGTTCCCGATCTGTCAGCGTGCTCAATTTACTGGAAGATTGATGTATCAACCGGGTCTCTTCGACCAGGCGGCGAAACGCGGCGCGGTCGAATGCCTGTTTTTCGATATATGCGGATATCGAATACTCCGAATAAATCCGTTGAATTTCCTCCGGCTCGATAATACCGCTGACAACAATCGTGGGGATCATGTCATTATGTGCAGCCGCGAGCAGTTTGTAGCCGTCCATATTTGGATCGCTCGCATCTCCGTCCCAGGCTCCAGTGATCGGGCCCTGCAACGATAGGTCAATAACTGCCAGTGCAAATTTATCCCTGCGAAGATAGCCGATCGCATCGCCAAAACTCGCACATGACCGTACCTGAAAGCCGGCATCGCTCAAGAGTTCCTCGAGAATGCTTCTCCATCCGGCATCATCTTCCACGACGAGCACTTTTTCATCAGGACGTTTTAGGGGATGGGTCTGCCCTTTTAAAGGAAAGGTGGAAACTGGTGTCGCTGGAGCAGCGAGCGGGGCGGTCAGAGCGGGGGGGCTTACGAGAATGCGATAAATGATGTCGCGGAACTGACTGCGGTGGAAACTTTCCTTGCGTAGAAAAGTGAATGCACCGTAATCTGTAAGCGCGGTGACCGCCAGTTCAACCGTTGCAAAGCCGGTTAGGAGAATTGCGCGGCAATTCGGATCGAGGCGGCGGACTGCATCCAGCACGCGCAGACCGTCGTAATTATTCTGGTTGCTGGGGGAGAGCGAAAGGTCCAGCACCGCGAGCCGATGCGGCTGGCCCTTGAGACTGAGGATCGCTTCCTCCAGATTGTCGGCGACATCCACTTCCAGCCCGCAATCTGTAAGAATCTCACTCAGGATCTGCTGCCATGAATGGTCGTCTTCGACCACCAGCGAGCGAAGAATCTGTGCCATCAGGGCGAATTCTCCACAGTTGGAAGGCGTAATCGAAATGTGGTGCCGTGTCGGCCGTCACTCTCCACTTCGACCGACCCTCCAAGACGAGTCATCAAAGTCTTTACCCACCACAAGCCAAATCCTAGTTTCCCGGGATGTGGTGCACCGGCGCGACTGGAAAAATTTAATTCAAAGATTTGACCGTGCAGTTCTTGTGAAATTCCAGGGCCGCTATCGGTGACGGAGATTTCCAACCATTCGGTTCCGGAGACGCCATAAATCACGATCAACCCATTTCCATGCATCGCCGAAATTGCGTTTTCGATCAAATTCCTAAATACAAATGTGAGAACTCTGTCTCCCTGCTATTACCGTCGGCAGATCATCCAACCCGTTCAATTCGATCTGAACACCGGCCGGTAATTGCGCGGCATGGACCGCATCCGCCACAAGGGAGGCAATATCCACTTTCTCCATGCGGATGGGACGTAGATGTGAAAGATTTTCCTGCACGATCTGCATGGCTTCCATCGCGCTGCGCTCGATCTCGGCGAGGTTGTTGGCAAGGTATGAATCTGCGTCCAGGAGTTGACGATACTTATCCTGAATGGCTTGAACTCGAACCGGTATCGTACCGACTTTGTTGTTCATATTGTGTAACAAGTTTGCCGAAATATCGCCCACGGCAGCAAAAGCCTCGGCTGTCCAATGCTGTTCTTGAGAAACGTGCAAGGCTTGCTGGTGAGCCTCGTTTTGCACGGCCAGTACAGCATAGTAAGCCAGGCACGTGAGAACTTTTTCATCCCATTCTGATTCAGCATTCCGTCCGGCATCTGCCTCTGATCTGAAAACACTGAATGCGCCCAGGGTGTGTTTGTCGTCGCCGGTGAGCAAGGGAACGATCAAGGTGCGCGGCCAATTCGGTGCTTCGATGGAATCCTTTGAGACCGCACGAGAACTTTGACCTGCCTCATTTGTTGCAATGTTTTTTTTGTGCAGGATCGCCTGCCTAACCAGACCTTCCTGCGACGAAATCTTTTCGGCCAGATGAGGGTCGCCGTTGGATGCGGTCAAGGTCAATTTATCATCCGTAATGAGCCAGATCGCGCTCGATGAGGAATTGAGCAAATCGTTGGCAACCTCCGCAAGATGATCCAACACGATCTTGCATGGTTGAGATAGAAGTAGCTGAGCGATTTCCTGCAGGGCATCGAGCAGACGGACTCCCTGTATGGCCGTGATTGCATAGGTTGCAAGGGATTGCAAAATGTGATTATCGTCCTCGGAGAAGGCTCCCAGTTTCGGGCTTTCGAGATTAAGAACACCTTCCAGACGTCCGCTTGCATCGATCAAAGGCACGGCCAGCTCTGAACGCATTTCCAATCCGGAATCAAGCGGGTAATATATTTTTGACCACGGTTCCTGTCCTAGATCCGAAATGAGCAAAGGTGTACGCGTGCGCGCCACGTAAGCCATGACGCTGTTTCCATCCAGCGGCAATTTTTCAATCAGAGGTTTTTCAAACTGAAGTCCGCTCACCGCGCGGGTTACCAGGAACTCGCCGTTTTTGTCGAGAAGTCGAAATATTCCATAATGGGCGTTTGTGATTTCGAGGGCCAATTGCAGAATGGAATCAAGCGTCTCCTCAAGCCGCAGCCGGGATGAGATCAATAACCCCGCCCGACGAAGTTGATTTAATTCCTCGTCCTTGCGCGTCAAGTCTCGCCTGATTCCGGCGAGACGTTTTGAATGATAAATAGCCATCGCGGCTTGGTTGACAAAATTATCGAGCATGAGTTGCTCGAGATTGGTGAACTGGCGATCTTCATGCAGGTAGATATATAGTATCCCTACAGCCTGCTCCGCAACGATCAATGGAAAACACGCAACGGCTTTTACTCCCAGAGCAACATGATAAGGATGGATATCCAGATCAACTTCTTCGTAGGAAAAGGATCGGCGGCGGCGTTTGATTGTCCGCATTCCGATGCCATGTGGTCTCGGCGCATCATCGGGTTGGTCTATCCCTACATTCTGTTTTCGTCCTCTGGGTTCGGCCGATACACGGGATTTTTCATCGAATCTGCCAGTTGCCTGATCGTAGGTATAAATCACTGCAGATGAACCCGGGACTACTCGAATTGCGCTATCAACGATCAACTGGAGGCTCAAACCATCTTGTCCTGCATCATCGGAGCCAATATGGTTGATCGCACTGCTGATCTGGTTCAGGCTTGCCAGTGCTTCTAGCAGACGCGGGTCCGTTTCTTCAGAGGATGGGAATGGTTGTGTCTTCATCTCAAATATCGCTCGAACATGATTTGAGAACGATTTTCTCATTGGATTGTCATCTACGCAAGTTCTGATCAAGCTAAATTGGCTAAGCTGGGAACGAAAGAGGAAATGTTGGGGATGCTGCGCTGAACCAAAAGTTTATGGCGAACCGATTACATACAACAATATCAACAACCCATAAGCGATTACACTTTATGGGAAAGGCCGAGGTTATCCTCGGCCTTTCCGTTTCACACTTCCCTCGGAGTTGGTTTCGATTTGAATCAGCAGTCAAAATATAGGGCGAATTCGTGCGGCGTTGGGCGCAGGCGAATTGCATCCACTTCATTGACGCGCTTATATTTGATATATTCCTCGAGCAGGTCCTTCGTGAACACATCGCCCTTGAGTAGGAATTCATGATCGGCCTCGAGTGCGTCGAGAACTTCGCCCAGGGAACTGGGAACCTGCTTGATCAATTTCTTCTCCTCAGCAGGCAGTTCGTACAGATCGCGATCCTGCGGTTGACCAGGATCGATTTTGCTTGTGACGCCATCCAAGCCCGCCATGAGGATGGCTGCAAATGCAAGGAAGGGGTTGCAGGATGGATCGGGTGCGCGGAATTCAACGCGCTTGGCTTTGGGATTGTTGGTCACGGGGATGCGGCAGATAGCTGAGCGATTGCGCTGAGAATATGCGATGTTGACCGGCGCTTCATAACCCGGCACAAGGCGGCGGAAGGAATTGGTGGTGGGGGAAGTCAGCGCTAACAGGGCGGGCGCGTGCTTAAGCACACCACCGATATAATACTTGGCGGTTTGTGAAAGCCCGGCGTATCCCTTTTCATCATAGAAGACATTGGTGCTGCCTTTCCAGAGGGAGGAATGAACGTGCATGCCGGAGCCGTTATCGCCGAATAAAGGTTTGGGCATGAAGGTGGCCGTCTTCCCATTCTGGCGGGCAACATTTTTGATGATGTATTTATACAGCAGGAGGTTGTCGGCCATGCGGGTGAGCGTGGTAAAGGTCATGCTCATTTCGCTCTGACCTGCCGTGGCAACTTCATGATGGTGCAGGTCCATCTTGACCCCCACCTCTTCCATGGCAAGCATGAACTTGGAACGCAGAGTTTGCAGGGTATCCGTGGGAGGCACGGGGAAGTAACCGCGCTTCGGGAGGATTTGGCCGCCAAAATTCGGACGATCCGAACGACCGCTGCTCCACCAAGCTTCTTCACTGTCAATCGAATAGAACGATTCATTGCTGCCGGACGAATACCGGATACTGTCGAAGACGAAGAATTCCGCTTCCGGAGCGAAGTAAGCCGTATCGGCAATCCCAGTGCTCTTGAGATATGTCTCCGCCTTGAGGGCCACATAGCGCGGGTCCCGGCTGTAGGCTGCAAATGTGAATGGATCATACACGTTGCAGCTAAGGACCAGCGTGGGAATCTCTGCCGTTGGATCAAGGAAGGCGGTATCGGGATCGGGCTTCAGAAGCATATCGGACTCATGAATCTCCTGAAAACCGCGGATGGAAGAACCATCGAACGGAATGCCCTCCTCGAAAAAATCTGCCGTGAGACGGTGGGTGGGCATAGTGAAATGCTGCCAGGTGCCCGGTAGATCAATGAAGCGCAAATCCACCAGTTTAGTGTTTTTGCTCATCTCAAGAACTTCTTTAACAGTCTTTGCCATTTGATCATCTCCTCCAAGAATAAGAAACGATTTGGATTAGTTTAAACATTATAAAATATTTAATGGATTATAGACAAGATGGGTAACTAGTCTATTACCCAAACGGGTAGTGTTTTCCAAACCGATAAATTATCGGCATACATAAAAAAGAGAGGAGGCTGAAGCTGATCGTGATTGCTTTCGACCTCCTCATCGAGCTGTTTTCAATCCTAGTAATTTGGCAAATACTTTTCGAGTTCCCACTCGGTCACCTCGAGCCGATAGTCCTCCCATTCGAGACGCTTGGCATTGATGAAGACCTCATGAGTATGGGCCCCAAGCGCATCGCGGACGACTTCATCCTTTTCCATCGCATTAAGGGCTTCATCCAGAGATGTCGGTAATATATCCTTCGACGAATAATTAGGTTTATCGAGCAGGTAGATATTCTCTTCCGTGGCATCCGAAACGGACAGCTCCCGGCGAATCCCATCCAGCCCGGCAGCCAGCATGACGGCAAAAGCGAGGTAAGGATTGCAACTTGGGTCAGGACAGCGCAATTCGAGTCGGGTAAACTCACTCTCTGCTGCTCGAGGCACGCGGATGAGCGCGGACCGATTTATCCGCGCCCAACTGATGTAAACAGGTGCCTCATAACCCACCACCAGGCGTTTGTAAGAATTCACCAATGGGGCGAGGATGGCACACATGCCACGTGCATGGGCTAGTTGCCCGGCAATAAACTGCTTGGCAATCTTAGAGAGGCCGTGGGCATCTCCAGGATCGGAAAAAGCGTTCTTACCATTGGCGATATACGTTAGACTTTGGTGCACATGCATTCCGCTGCCATTGATACCCCGGATGGGTTTGGGTAAAAAGGTGCAGTACAGACCATTCTGCTGGGCAATCACTTTCAATGCCACGCGGAGTGTCACCGCGCTGTCAGCAGTGGTTAGAGCATCAGAATAACGGAAGTCAATCTCCTGCTGACCATCCGCTCCTTCGTGGTGCATGGCTTCCACTTGCAGGCCAAGCGCCTCGAGCGTGGCTGCCATCTGTCGCCGCAGGCCCGCGGCCATGTCCGCCGGTGCGTCAAAATAACTGGCGCGGTCGTGTGGCACCAAAGGTATCAGGCCGCCATCCGCGTTTGGTCTAAGAAGGAAAAATTCAAGTTCGGGACCGGTGTTATATCCGAAACCCATCTGAGCAGCAGCATTAATTACTCGCCGCAGGATGGAACGTGGGTCTCCTGGGAAGGGTTGGCCATCAGGCGTATAAACATCGCAGATTAGCCGCGCCGTGGCTTCTTCGCCGGTTAGCCAGGGAATGATGGCGAAGCTTGAGGGATCAGGCCGTAAATGCATATCGCTCTCGGCGACACGCGCAAAGCCATCGATTGAAGAGCCATCAAACCATATACCGTTTTCAAGAGCCGCTTTCAACTCGTGTACGGGGATGGTAACGTTCTTGACCATACCCACCACGTCAGTAAATTGCAAATCAATGAACTTAATATGGTTCTGTTCCGTGCTTGCGATAATATCGGCAGTTGAACCTACTGAATTCTTCATCGTTGCCTTTTCCAAATCAAAAAAATTCTCGTAGCCTATTACTACAATCGACAATTGTTGATAATTAGCGATGAAGATATTGTAATGCCAAAGCCAGCACAACCAGCCCGCAAATGATTACCACCGCAATCAAGATACCACGGACAACCTGAGTTTGGGTAAGAGATACAGCCGCATCAGAAGACGTATTCATTCTTTCGAGAACGGAAAGATTGGCATTCTCAGGATGATCGAGAGCTTGAATCAAGGCATTCATATCCGGATAACGGTCATCGGGATCCCGTGCCAGGCAAGTAGCAACAATCGCAGCCAGCTGAGGAGCAACAGATGGGTTGACCCGGTCGAGGCGCGGTGCTGTACCGTTCAGATGTTGCGCCATGACGGCCATGTGGGTATCGCCTGTAAAAGGCGTTTTCCCTGCCAACAATTCGTACATAATTGTGCCTAAAGCGTATATATCAGTCCGCCGGTCGCCTCGCTTGCCATCAATCTGTTCGGGCGCCATGTAATCCGGAGTGCCGGCCGCGGCACTCAGATTCGAATAAGTCACACGGTGAGTGTTTCTCGTGAGGGCTAAGCCAAAATCAATGATGATCGGCTGGCCATCGCTCGTGATCAGGATATTTTCAGGCTTTAGGTCGCGATGGATGACGTCATTTTCGTGGCAATATGCCATGCCATCTGCAATCTTCCGGATCAGGACGAGCGCTTTCTCCGGAGGAAGTGGGGCGGAAGATTCGATCAAAGCCCGGAGAGATTGACCCTCCACAAATTCTGTGACTAGAAAAGGTACACGGTTGTATTTCCCCGAGTCCAGACCTTTGAGAATGAAAGGATGTTTGAGCGTGTTCATCACGGTCAATTCGCGCTGGAAACGCTCGAACGTGGCCGGGTCACCCAGCATCGATTGGTCAGGAATTTTAATCACTACCTCACGATGGTTTACAAGGTCGTATGCCCGATAAGTATTGCTCATACCTCCTTGCGCCATGTGTGCCTGTATTTGGTAACGGTCAAACTGGTCCCCGATTTGCAGCATCCTGCCGGCAATTATAGCATAGGTACTCATGGCACCAATTTCCTCAGATTTTGAAGCCAATGGATCCAATTCCCATTGTGGGATTTTGTTTCATTCGAAACCGGAACCAGTTTATGAAGATGGAAGACGATGACTGAAGCGTTATCTTCCGTTTTGCGGTGGAGGGCCAGGTCTATGAGATTTCGGCTGATCACATCCACCGAATGCGGCTCGCTGGCAACCCGGCCAAATTCTTCATCCTCAATCACGGACCAAACGCCGTCGGAACATAAAACCAGGCGATCCCCTTCTCTCAACCGCTGTTGCGTAATATCAGGCTGGACGAATAGGTCTGTACCTACAGATTTGGTTAACGCGGAACGCTGTGCATGAGTGCGGAGCTTGTCAGGAGAAATTATCTTCGAGCGGACCATCTCGCCTACCGTCGTATGATCGGCGGTCAGGCACACGGAGCGGCCCTCGCGTATCAAATATGCGCGACTATCTCCCACATGAGCAAGATACAGCGTCTCTCCTAAGACGTAGGCGGCAGTAAGGGTAGTGCCCATCCGGCCCGCGCCCAATTGCTGGGCCTTTTGGTACACTCGCAGGTTGGCGATTTCAACCCCTCGCTGCAACACCTTGGGAATTGGGTTGCCGTTCCTTGCAGCCAGTGTGCTCGAAAAAGATTCCAACGCCAGCAAACTGGCTACTCCGCCATGTGCATATCCGCCCATGCCATCTGCGATTGCAAAAAGCAAGTTAGAGCCGACGAGATACCCATGATCAGGGAGGTGGATGGAATCCTGATTATCACTACGAACCGGGCCAGCAATGCTCAGACCGCCACTTTCAATTTCCGGAATGTATTCTCTCAAAGGGAGGGCCTCCTGTTTCAGGATGCTCCAATGTCACTAAGAATAGGCTCATGGTACACAGCTCTGTAGACGAATAGCCCACGAACTGTACATAGCTCTGTGCAGTTCGTGGATCTATAGTTGGTCCTGATTAAGGACAAACTTTATTCCTTGGTAGTCATCTCGTGCACTGCCGGGACGATTGCCTGTCCCTTTTGGCTGCTGGTAATCACCAGATACAGTACACTTGCAATCAACCAAGTGGCCGAAATGCCCAAGGCAAGATATGTTTCCTGTGCAGTCGAACCACCGGTGATGATGCCGACGATGAAGATGGTGAGCACCAGAATGACGTTCCCAATCAACCCCAGAATTGGCAGGGTGGCGTGCCTGAAGAAATTGAAGTCAGCCTTTCCACTGAAGGCTACCACTGTCAGGCTACAGATCAGGCCGTAGAGCAAGAAGGTGCCCAAGTTGGAAGCCAGGGTGATGCCGGTCAGGGCCACGACGCCGCCCAACACGCCGATGGTACCGATCACACCAGAGACAATGATCATAATGATGATGCCCATCATGGGAGTAGCATATTCATCGTGCAGGAGACCCATGATATCGGGCATTTCCGCATCCTGCGCCATAGCGAAGCTGATGCGTACGCCGGTGTTCATGGCGGCCAGGGTGGTGCCCACAATCGCGATGACCACGGTTGCGGCAATCACGAGCATGAAGGCGAAACCGTTCCCGCCTAGGAAGACATTCCCTATTTGGATGGCCATGTCTCCAATCGGTGCGCTCGAAGCGGCGGCGGCGGCGATGCCTTTCAAGGTGCCATCGGCGGAGACCAGTTTGTCGCTCAGGGCATAGTTGGCCGCGAAGTACTCGAAGAGGTAGGCGAACAAGCCCTGGATGACCAGCGCTAGAATAACGGCTCGAGGGACATCCTTCTTAGGATTCTTGGCTTCAGCAGCGAATGCAGTGGATGACTCGAAGCCTACTAGAATGAGGATTGCAATAGTGCCTTGAAAGAGCAAGCCGCTCAGATTATGTGGGATAACAATGGAAGTGATTGCCGGGTGATACCAGCCAGTTGCCGAAACACCCAGAGGATTCTGGACACGGAATATAATTGCCAGGATCGAGAAGACGATTAAGGATACAAGCTGAATCACATTGATCACAACCGAGGCGACCGTTGAGCCGGTCACACCGCGAATCGCGATGTAGCCAACAGCAATCGAAAACAACCAGGCAACCGCAATCTGTTGCCAGATCGGCATGGCATAGCCGAACACGCCGAGAATATAGGTTACCAGTACAGCAAAGAAAGCTACCATCACGCCGGGATATACCCAGTAGAAAAGGTGCGCAGCCCAACCCGTGATGAACTTGGAGATACGCGCCCAACGCCGATGAGAGGGTTCTTCGCGGTCGAGGAAAGCTTTCTCGGCAAAGTAATAGGCGCTACCTGTGCCAGCCTCAGGATACTTGCCGGCCAACTCGGCATAGGCAAAGGCTGTCAGGAATGCCACGATCAATGCGGCGACGATACCTGTCCACATATCCTTGGCTGTGCTGTTGCCTGCGATGTCTGTGTTGGCGGCCTGCAATTGGAAGGTCATCCAGAGGAACGCGCCGGGCGCGATCAATGCCATCGCATTGACAGTTACGCCGGTTAAGCCAAGTGTCTTTTTCATACCAGTCGTACTTGATTGGGTAGCCATTTTTTCATCCTTTCATAAATTGGATTAACGATAAGGTTGAGTAAATTGTATGGATGATGTAGTCCGCGCGCCAGTACCCAATGGGAGTATCTTCAATACAAAAACAAAAGCAAATCCTGTCATTCCGGTGATCTGATTTGGAGAGAAGTACCCAAATGGAGCATCAGAACCAGTACCCTCTAAGTTTGATAATTTTGGAAACAACTTCTTAATAAGAGCGACTTGCAAAACCATATTTGCAAGTCGCTTGGATCGGCACTGAATCCCTTTTATTATTCAGTTGCAAAACGTTGCTCTTCTTGTTGTCCAAGCGGAACAACGCGGACGAATGTATTTTTCCAATCAATTAATAGGTTGACGATCTTCTGCGCCTCTTCGACCTGCTGGTTTTGTTTTAACTCCTCCGAATAAACCGTCAGTAGTTGACGAAGATTTTTCAAATCAGTTTCGCCAACTTCCTGCACCTCCACCTTTGCCCCTTTTGCCAACCGGTGGCGAATGGAAGCATGATCAAAATTTAGATGTGGTTGCAACCGGAGATAGAGGATGCCGCCGGTCATGCCTGCACAGATCCACGGACCAGGATCACCAAGCACGATCACACGACCTGCCGTCATATATTCGCAAAGGAAGCCTTTTACATTTGCCCGGGCGCCGATAAATCCGAGACTGTCGTTGAGCGGCTTCTGGATTTCTCCGCCTATCATAACGTCTGATCCCGAAAGGCGGATGCAGGCGCGTGAGTCCGCGTTCCCTTGAACGATCACGAGACCTCCCGTTCCTCCATACGCCAGACTTTTACCAACTGAACCATCAATTAATTTTCCGTCATGGTTGTAGCCTTTCATGATCACAACACGTCCGCCGGAAATCCCCTTGGCGACACCATCTTGTGCGCCGCCTTCAACGCGGATACATACCGGGTCGGCATTGTACGCGCCCAGTCCATTTCCCGGGACGGAACTACTGAAGAAACGCAGTGCTGTAGCAGGGACGGATCGGGTATCAATGCCGTCCACCGGTTGTCGCCAGGTCTCGCGATGACCACCGATGCCGCCGTGTCCAGGTTGCCAACCCCAATTATGACGGAAGCGGGTCAAGGCGCCGGTGAGATGCGTTCCCAAGGCGCGGTCGACCGGCGTAACTTTATCATCTTCAAAAAGGATCGAATCCTGTGGATAGGTCGTGAAGCTTTCCATAACCAGATTTGAGATGACGGTTGTCAGGTGGTTGCGCGGACGATGCAGCGGACCGCGATCAATTTCAGCCATCTCATTCATCGGCAAGGAGATCGGGATGGGCTTGGCCATGAATTCATCCAAAGGCATAAGCAGTTCATTGAGATCGATCTGTTCCAGATGAGAAATTTGGATGAGGAGATCAGAACGGCCTACAATATCCTGCGCGTGTTTTATACCCAATCTTGCGAGATTGTCCCTGATCCCATCCCCGATACTTGAAAACAGGTTGACCAGCGCCCGAGTCGCCTGCTCAAAATCGCGGGGGACAAAATGCTTAAGCCCAGCCGCGGTCGCTTCCTCTGTTGTTTCGATCTGAGTCGTGATCCCGGTATGGCAGGTACCCAATTGACAGTCGCGGCAGATCGTACATCCGATCGCGACCATCGGCAACGTGCCAAACCCGACCCGGTTCGCCCCCAGGCACATCAGCTTGAGAACATCCGCACCGGAGCGCACACCGCCGTCGGCCCAGATCTCAACTTTCCCGCGCAGACCAGATTCGGTCAGCGCACGATGCGCCTCGACAACTCCGATTTCAGCGGGAAGGCCCACATAACGGAGAGAATGCTGACGAGCTGCACCAGTGCCTCCGTCGAATCCGGTTAGGTAAATGATATCGGCGTCTGCTTTCGCGATGCCAACCGCAATGATGCCGATGCCGGGTACCACAGGCACCTTCACGGCCACACGCGCTTTGGGGTTGATGGTTTTGAGTTCTTCTATAAATTGTGCGAGGTCTTCTATCGAATAAATATCGTGATTGTTGGAAGGGGAGATCAAATCCACTCCCGGATGCGCATGACGTGCCGCCGCGACTTTTTGAGTGACCTTCCGGGCGGGCAGGTGACCTCCTTCACCGGGTTTGGCACCCTGACCGACTTTGATCTCCAACAAATTCGTCGAGTTGATCGTTTCAGCGGTGATCCCGAACCGACCGGATGCGATTTGGATGCCGCGGTTGAAAGGATATTTTCCCAAGAGGTCGGGAATCTCCCCGCCCTCGCCATTGATCGAGATCATGTTCAAACGATAGGCCGCTTCTGCATAGGCGCGATAGGCAATCTCGCCCTGCGATCCGAAAGACATGGATGCGATCAGAAAGGGTAGTTTGTGTGACGTGATCTCCAAGTCGACATCGGCCGGGTTGATGTTTGAGGTTCCTTCCGGATATCGAAAATCAAGAATATTACGAAGAGTGACTGGGTTACTCCTGGATGTATTTTCAACATGCGCTTCGTAAGATTGCCAATCAAATTCACCATTCCCTAATTTCCCTGCCGCCTTCCATATCTTCGGATAAAAATGGTTGACGCGCGAAAGCTCACCGCGGCCGGGTGCGTTGTAAATGGCTTTTCGGAGGGCAAGGTCGGCATCTAGGTTTTCCCATTTCAGTCCTCCAAGCTCAGAGCTTGCGTAATTCATGGTGCCCAGAGCCAAAGCGATGCTATTACTTAGACCGATGCTGGCGAATAAACGGCCATAACCGCGTGATTCATGAATCCCCATGGTGCTGGTACATTTTTCAATGCCCGAGCGTAAAGCCTTATATACATTCTTCAGTCGTTCAGGATATTCTTCGGGTGTGAGGCGGGCATCATGGATCGCCGTTTCAAACATCAAGTAGGGCAGCACAGCATCGGCTCCCATTCCAATGGACATGATCAGGTCATGCAGGTTGCGGATTGCTCCGCTGCGTAGGATCAATCCCGTTTGGCGGCGTAGGTTTCTGACAGGTGTGGAAGCCATCAGGCTCAGGTCGATTTTTCCATTATCTCCTAATGAGATCGGAGTGGAAGAAACAGAAACTTCCTGTTCCACAAAACTTTGACGAAGAGCGCGATCCACCACACCTACTATCAGGATGGGATCGATCCAACCATATCCATCCCTGAATGAATCCGCATCATCCAGGATAAGAAGTTGAGCTCCGGCTCGAACAACTTCCACTGCCGATTGAGCGATTCGCTCCAACCCTTGCATGGTTGTTTCCTCCGGCAGGGTAACGGTTAGCAACCTGGCGATATGACCGGCTTCGAAGCCCCGGGCCAATTGATCCAGAGTCGCATAGCCAGTTTGGCCCGCAATTTGCAGGAGCAAGTTTGCATCAAATGGCGAATAATCAGAATCATCCAATATAATCGGAGCATCGAGTGTGAAGGTTGAAACCTGGTCAAGCTCATTTGGCGATAGCGGAGGACGTGGCCCGATCACTGTCTGGGTGGAAAAGTGTTCTGCCTCCCGCTCGCGGTCGATGGCCGGGTTGGTCACAACGGCAACTGCTTCCTTGAAGTAATCAGAAATATTCTGACGCTCTTTGGAAAGCGGCGCTAGCGGACCATCATAGCCGAGCGAGCTGATCGGATCACTCCCAGTCTTTGCCAACTCGAGCACCCACTCACGATCTTCGCGTCCCCAGCCGAAAGCCGACAGACGATTATCCAAGTTGACTTGTGATGAAGGATGGCGCGGCGCTTCATCCTCAGCATGAGGTGCAGATGTGAAGCCCAAAGGCGAACCGGCAATCCGTTTTCCGATGGTCTCAAGTGAGCCAAATCTGCGCATGGTCAGATTCAGCATGCGCTGCTGGATCGTTGGATAGTCGGACACCTCCACTGCAAGCCCGCGGCGGATGCGGACACGCATCTTCTCGCCGGGCGAGAGGGGGATGGGATCCAAGTGCATGGTATCCAAATGGTAGACGCCTTTTTCCGATGAAAAGAAATATTCCTTTTCTGTATCACCAAACCACAAGGGGCGTAAGCCTAATGCATCCACGCTAAAGACGCATTCATCGCCGAAACGAGAAATGATCCCGGCCGGGCCCTGAGCGAAGGGACCAAAAGCTTGGCGGTAATATTTATAAACCGTCTGCAGATCAGGTGAGAGTTTTTCGACTTCGCTGAGGATGGGCGGGAAAGCCAATTCCATCGCCTCGGTCAATGTGAAGCGGTACCTATGGATCAAGGTTGCCAGAAGCCGATCCAGGTCCTGCGAGTCGCTGCCGCCCTCCAATAGTTCGATACCCAGCATCTGAGCCTGTTCACGCAGGCGGGCAATCGTATTGATCTCGCCGTTGTGACCGAGCAGGCTGAATGGTTGGACGCGTTCGAAACTGGTTGCAGTGTTGGTCGAATAGCGCGCGTGTCCAATCGTGATAGCGGTGGTGAAATCAGGGTTGCGCAATTCCGGGTAATACTGATAAAGCGTTTCGATGGAGCCACGCACCTTATAGATCACCATGTAACTGGAGAGCGAAGCCACCACGATCTTTGTGCGGCGCTCGATATCGAGCGCCAGGTCAAAAAGCGTTCGCTCCACATTTTCAAGAGGGCCGTTATTGACCAGGCCTGCGATTTGCCACATATGAGGCGCCTGCATGCGCGCCATTTTTCCAAGCGCCTGCGGCCGCGTCAGGACCGGGCGGTCCAATAACAGATCGATGCCCTGCTCTTTGAGCATATTGAGGATGGTGGCGTGAACTCCGCTGACGTTCTGTTCCGTGTTTGGGATCATCAGGTGACCGACAAAGAAGCGGCGGTCTTCGGCCAGCCAGCCCGGCTTGCCTGCCTGCTCGAGCGCCTGCGCCCATATCAAACGCGGAATGTCGGTCATCACCCCGCATCCATCGCCTTCGCCATTCACTTCGCCACAGCGATGCCCCATGATGCTCAAGGCAGCCAGGGCCCGCTTCAAGTTCCCATGAGTGGATTCGCCGTTCTTGCGAATGGATGCCACCAAGGCGCAGGCATCCCGTTCCTCCAGCCATGTTTTGACATCCGGTGCTGTCAACCAGTTGAATGAAGCGGTATGTGATCCGCGTTTCGTTTGATCTTCGGGGGAGTGGGTTGAATTCTCGCTGGACATGGTTCACCTTATATAAAGGATGTAAGTAGGTAATTCTTTTCATCATACAATGTGTGAACACAATTACTATTACCCATATGGGTAATCCTGCGGGTAATCTTTGCTAACTCGCAGGAGCAATGCCAAAAGAAATGATATATTCCAATAAGTGGATGACGAAGGCGCCGGTATAGGCTCGCTTAGGCGAATATGGGATTACACTCGGTGCAATTAACGTGATCGAACTGATTGCCGAATACATCTTCCACTAAAAGGAATGATTTATGCCCTCTTCAATACCGCTTCGTTATGGTGCCAATCCCCAGCAGATACCGGCGCGAGTTTTCATGCCGGATGGTTCCGAGTTACCCATTACCACCTTGAATGGAGCACCGGGATATATCAACTTATTGGATGCGCTCAACTCATGGCAGCTCGTTCGTGAACTCAGGTTCACGCTCAATCTACCGGCCGCGGCTTCGTTCAAGCATGTCAGCCCGGCGGGCGCCGCGGTTGCTAATCCATTATCAGATGTGCTTAAGAAAGCCTGTTTCGTGGATGACCTAGAACTCTCTCCGCTCGCCACAGCTTACGCCCGCGCCCGTGGAGCGGACCGCTTATGTTCATTTGGAGATTGGATTGCGTTATCCGACACGGTTGATGTATGCACGGCACGGCTGATCGTGCGAGAAGTGTCGGACGGAGTGATTGCGCCAGGCTATGAACCGGCGGCGTTGGAGCTACTCAAGAGCAAGAAGCAGGGCAAGTATGTCATCGTTCAAATCGATCCGTCGTATGAGCCGGCCTCGATGCAGGAAATGCGCGAGGTGTTTGGTATTCGGCTGGAGCAGCGACGTCATGACCGCCTCGTTACGCCCGAGGATTTCACCAACATCGTTACTGCTAAAAAAGATTTGCCTGCGTCCGCACTGCGCGACCTAACCATCGCATGGATCACGCTGAAGTACACCCAGTCCAACTCCGTTTGTTTTGTACTGGATGGTCAGGCTATCGGCGTGGGCGCAGGCCAGCAGTCACGCATCCATTGCGTACGCCTCGCAGCTCAAAAAGCGGACTCCTGGTTCCTGCGACAACATCCATCTGTTTTGGAGCTTTCCTTTAAAGCATCCGTTAAACGACCCGACCGTGATAATGCTATTGACCAGTTCCTGCGCGAGGATGTGACGCCCAATGAAAAAGCAGATTGGGGAGCTATCTTCGCTCATACGCCCCGACAACTCGGTCTCGACGAGAAGCGGGAGTGGCTCTCGAAAATGGATTCGGTTGCCCTCGGGTCCGATGCGTTCTTTCCCTTCCGCGATAGCATCGATCGGGCCGCTGCCAGCGGCGTGAAATATGTCCTCGAACCGGGCGGCTCCACGCGAGACGAAACGGTGATCCAAGCCGCGAATGAATACGGCATGACGATGGTCTTTTCGGGGGTGCGGCTTTTCCACCATTAGTCCGAACTGGTCGGCTTGTCCCATATAATAGACTTCTCGCGTAAGTAAGCTTGCTTCATGCTTTTATTCGCAAATTACCGCGAATTTTACAAATTTATTGGTGAAGATTAGCGAAAATTCGCGGACGAAGAATCTGCTTCTAACGAGTTCACGACTTTTGCAAGAGGTCCAATCAATACATCTGATTTCCCAAAGGAATAAAATGCCCACTGCCATTCTCTCCGTTTACGACAAAACAGGGATCATCGAATTCGCACAGGGACTCGCATCCCTCGGCTGGAGGCTGCTGGCTTCGGGCGGGACGGCCAGCCTGCTTCGCAAAAATGGAATCGCCGTTACCGAGGTGGCCGATTACACCCACTCGCCGGAAATCCTGGGCGGCAGGGTCAAGACTTTACACCCTGCCATCCACGGCGGATTGCTGGCCCGGCCCACGGAGGCCGATCACAGGCAACTACTTGACCTGGGGTGGGATTACATCGACCTGGCGGCCGTCAACCTATATCCCTTCGAGGCGACCATCGCCAAACCGGAGGTAGCCTATGACGAAGTCATTGAGAACATCGACATCGGTGGTGTGACGTTGATGCGTGCCGCGGCCAAGAATCATGAACGGGTCATTCTGGTTTGCGACCCGGCGGATTACGTAAGTGTGTTAGCAGATATTACGAAGGGCGGAGTGCCTTTTGAGGCCCGTAAAAGGCTGGCCGTCAAAGGTTTTCAGGTCACTGCCCAGTATGATGAAATGATTTCCCAATACCTAAAGAATGCCTGATGCCTCACATCTAAACCTGGATGTAGTATGTGCCCAACCGACCATGCAGCGCACAAGCATTTATGATGTCGTTCACTTCCACTTATAGGGATTGATTGGCTGGCCGTCAGGAAAAATATAACAAATGTCCCGGAACTCTATCGCTTTATATAGCGAAAGAGTCCCGGGGATGTTTTACGTCGAATAAGCCATTCCCACCTCCTGCGATCATTAAGCCGGAACCTTTCTTTCTTTGGCATCATACTCTGCTATATGTTTATTGATTTCCTCTTTGGCGAATTGCTTGGTGTAACCGTATTTCACCTGAAGCAGAACAACATATTTATCGAGCTTGACGGCCGCTTTATCAATCCTGCTTAGATCGAGATCATTAATCAGGCTCCACCATTCCTTGGATTTTCCACGGACCTGTTTCCACTTACCCTCAAAGATGGTCTTGTTCATTTTGCGAGTCTCCTAGTCTTTCCAAACGGCATCATTTCAAAGGAACGCTGGCAGCGACGGCTTGCAAGCGTTCGGCGACACGCTCCGGCGTCTCACCTTTACTGATAAATGCATCGGCGCCAGCGGAGAGTGCGGCTTGCTGACGGGCATCCAGATGGCTGATGAGGACAATGACCAGCGCCTTCGGGCAAGCCCTGCGGAGTTCTTCAAGGGCCGCAACGGGTTCGCTGGGGAGTAAATCCCAATCCACCAATAACATATCTGTGCGGCTGATGGGTGCCTGAGCCAATGTGGTTGGCCAGTCGGCGGCTTCACCGGAAATTTCCATGTTCAGATCCAACAACATTAACCGCAGAGCGGAACGTTCCTCAGTCAGAGCATCAGCTAGAAACACGCGAGTCACGCATTCATATATACTAGAGAAACTCCCCGGCCGCATCCCTCAGCTGGGGAGTATTATCCTCCGCCAGTTGGGGGAGAAAAAATCGATCCAGGATGACTCGGATACTCAGAGATCAGCCGGGCTGGCTGGAAAACATGACAAATGACACTTGAATTCGAGCGGGAATTTTCCTGCACTGTAAATATACCTTCGGGGATAAGGCCGATGGGTTCCAAGCGAACCAGTTATTTCAGAGAATGACAATCAAATAGATTTATAGGTGGAAGTGTTGGGTGCATTCGGACGCGCACAAAGTCCGCAGGACAGAAAGGAGGATATAGCGTGATATAGATGGTTATAGGATGACCGCCTCGTGAAAGGCTCGTGGAGCGGAGTCCGCCAGCCTGAGGTCCAGAGGGAGGCGGTGCAATGCTATCCGCAATCTGGGGAACAGGTCTTGAATCGGATGAGGAGAATTCTTCCGTACCGAAAAACATCGCTGCTCCTGCCATCAATACCTTCTTGGGTCCCACCACAACTGAAATATGGAAAATTGCCGACCAATTGGATTTGGCGAGCGCCCTTGTTGATAAACTGCCCTCAGAAATCAAAACTTCAGATCGTACTTTATCTCAGGGCAACTTCCTCAGCGAACCAGAGCATTCTGGTATCCTGGCGCTCCATCGTTTCTTAAAACGAAGAAGACCCCACGTAGGTTAGAATTGGACTTCATCGCGTTGCCACCTAAATTGGCGATTTCCGCTGGCTGTGCAAAATCATTATGAAGCTTGGCAGCCAAATATTCCTGATGTGATTCGCGCACGATTGAGAAGCAAAAGACCTTTGCTTGGGCGTCCATGCTCGAGAAAGCGCTTAAGGAAGAGTTGTGAAGAGCGACCTATCTCCCGTCCCCGTCCCACTTGGGAAGGGGTGTTTGCCCCTGACGGGGATCTTCGACTGGCGGTGGTCGACGCGCTGCCTGCCCTGTTTTCTTCAGGGCGGAAGCTACAGTCCGCCATGAGGGATGAACTGTCTGCGCTGCCCCCTGCGTCACGCGGTGCCGTCAGTGTTGGATAGGGGAGAGGAGTAAGCTAGCAGTTTGTCGGGGAACTCAGTTGGAAAGTAGTAGACTTGGGAGATGAGCCGAAAATTTAGGACCGCCAATTACGAAGAAATCCTTAATCTCGATATCAAGGTTTCGGAAATATTGCCACCGAATCATCTAGCCCGCTTTGTGGTGGACACGATCAGTCAGTTAGACTTAAGTTTGATTTATGACCGCTATTCAGCGGAGGGCGGAGAAGCGATCGCGCCGGAAGTTCTGCTGGGGTTGCTCTTCTATGGGTATGCTACAGGAGTGTTTAGTTCGCGCAGGATTGAAAAAGGTACATATGAAAACATTCCGATGCGCTATGTGGCGGGCGGACTGCACCCGGATCATGACACGATCGCCCATTTTCGTAAGACGTTTCTCATAGAGATCCAAGAGTTGTTCGTGCAGATCTTGCAGTTGGCGGAGGCGGTTGGAGTGTTGCATTTGGGGAATCTCAGTATCGATGGCAGTAAGATCCATGCCGATGCTTCGAAGAGCAAAGCGGTGAGCTATAAGCGGCTGGTCGAAATCCAAAATCAACTGCGCCGGGAAGTACAGGAACTGATTGAACTGGGGGAACAAGCCGATCAACAGGAAGTACCCCTTCCCGCAGGATTGGATATTCCAAATGAACTGGCGATCCGTGAAGAACGGTTAGCAAAGTTGGCGAGGGCGAAGGCGGTGCTGGAAGAGCGAGCCAAAGAGCGCTTTGAGGTGGAACAGGCCGAATATCAAGCCAAATTGCAGGAACGAGAAGCCAAGGGACGCAAACGCCATCAAAAACCGCGCGGACCCAAACCCCAACCGCCTGAAGGGGGGCCGCACGATGGGGATCAATTTAATTTCACGGACCCTGAATCGCGGGTCATGAAGAACAGCACAAACCAAGGGATGGATCAACACTACAATGTCCAAGTAGCGGTCGATCAAGAAAGTCTCTTGATCGTAGCCCCGACCTTATCAAATCATCCCAACGACAAACAAGAGGCGGAGTCTACGTTGAATGCCCTCTCCCCCAAGCTGGGAAAACCCAATGCGGTTGCTTTGGACAACGGCTATTTCGACTGGAAGGAGCAGTCACTTCGTAGCGCCGCGAATATTCAAGCTTTGGAAGATCGGCAGGTGGATCCCTACATTGCGACGGGTCGTGAGCCGCACTATAAAGATTGGCGCACCTTCTTTCAGGAACAGCCTGAGCCCCCTGCGGAAAATGCCAGCCCGAAAGTCAAAATGGCCTACAAACTTCAAACTCAAATTGGTCAGGCCATTTATCGTTTGCGCAAGTGCACCGTCGAACCGGTCATCGGTCTCATTAAGAAGTGTTAGGGTTCCGCCAATTTTCATTGCGTGGAATGAAAGCTGCCGCTGGTGAATGGCCGTCTCGCCCCGACGGGCTCCCGGCCCGAACGGGGTGCTTGGTTTGTTTGGCGTTCAATATGAAACGGATGCACACGCTATGGCTGAAACACGGATGGCTTCCGCTCGCCTGAGTTGAATTCATGGAAGGAGATTGCCCTTTGAAAATGGATCTTTACACCGTTTCTGACAAAATCCATCTCTAATTCAGATCAAAGCCAGCTATTCGAATCGATAGAAAACTTAGTTCTCCGACAAACTGCTAGCGAATGAAGAACAACTGCCTATTTGAAGCAAGGTGTGGTAGATTGGAATAAACTTTAACAAACAAGGATAGATAACAATGGAGAACGTACTGGTTTCGTGGAGTGGCGGAAAAGATAGTGCCATTGCCCTGTATGAAATTCTAAAAAGTCAAAACTACCAAATATCTGCTTTGCTTACGACACTGACCGAAGGCTATGACCGGATCAGCATGCACGGTGTCCGTCGGATTCTGCTGGAGCGGCAAGTTGCCTCTTTGGGCTTTCCGCTTGAAAAAGTGTTCATTTCCAAGGATGCCTCGAACGAAGAATATGAAACAAATATGGGAAGTGTCCTCACAAGATACATGGAGGCAGGCGTCACCTCAGTGGTGTTTGGCGACATCTTTCTGGAGGACTTAAGGAAATATCGGGAAGACAAACTTGCAACCTTGGGTCTGCACGGTATTTTCCCTATCTGGCAACGAGATACCCATGAACTAGCCCGTTCTCTCACCGTATTGGGGTTCAAAGCAATTACCACTTGCGTGGACACTCATACGCTGGGCAGGCAATTTGTGGGCAGGGTAATTGATAAGCAATTCCTGTCCGAACTTCCGTCAACGGTTGATCCGTGCGGCGAGAATGGTGAATATCATTCGTTTGTAAGTGAAGGGCCGATTTTCAAAGAGAGAGTCTCTTACACACTTGGAGAAGTCGTTTTACGGGAAAACCGTTTTTGGTACTGTGATTTGATACCCGACTGAAGAACGAGTGCCGTGGTCAAAAAACGGCGACGATCCGTGGCGTAAACTGTGAACATAAAGGAACACCGAGAGGAATGAATCCATGTCCGATGACACGAAGATACTTATTAGAAATGCCAGAGATCAAGATATCCCCGCAGTTGCAGAAATCGATGCTGAAGCTTTCGCTCCTTACGGAACCGCTGAGAAGCTTGAAACTTTTCAGCTCCGACTGACGGCATTCCCACACGGTTTTATTATTCTGGTGGCAGATAATGAAATTGCTGCCTATGGTTGCTCCGAAAAATGGCTGACTGAGCGTGAGCCGGGCTTGGACGAGAATCCCATGACGACCCACCAAGCTGACGGTAGAATATTTTGTATCACAGCGATGGCTGTCAAAGCGAAATATCAGGACAGAGGTTATGGCTTACTTATACTTGATAAGCTTATGGAGATTGCCCACAAAGAAGGCTGCAGGAAAATTGTCTTGGAGACAACCCATGCTCAAGAATTATATGTAAAACGAGGCTTCAAGACGGTTCAAAGCCGTACGGAGCGTGGAGTTTCGTTGGATGTCATGTCTCTCGATATAGAATTGTATGGCAGTAAGGCATGAACAGCAAGTGGTGGATGAGATGCAGAAGTTTTTGTATGAATGAAAAGGAGAATCTATGAAAATCGCTGGGGTGATCTTATGGATCATCGGTGTTGTACTATTAGCCGTCGGTGGATATCTGTTGGTGAAGGAAAAACTCTTCCTGCTCAGCGCCCAGCAAGCCACTGCCATCGTCACAGGAAATGATCGCTATACACAGGAATCCAATGAGTACGGCACACAACATTATTATTGCTCGGACTTCCAATTCCAAACCAAGGATGGCCGGAGTATTTCATTCGCAGAATCTGAGGGGGGTAATGCAAATCAGGCGGATTGTGGCGACCTCGACGCGCCGCCGGATTATCAGCTGGGCCAGAAAGTACCAGTATCTTATGATGCTCGCGATCCAGCGAATTCTGCGCAAATACCTAAAGCTATATCTTTGAACTACGATGGAGGGGTGATTGTTCTCGTTTTTGCCTTTATCTGTGTTGTGATTGGGCTGGTATTGTTCTGGATTGGCCTGGTGAGGGGTCGGCGTGCCACAGCGTACCAGCGATAAACTGGTTGATTTTTATCGAAAATATCATGCCACGACAGAAGACAAAATAAGCCGCCCCACGTGACCTTCCCGCACCGCTTATTGCAAAGGAACTGAACCATGACTATTGATTTTACTTTTATCCTAATCCTTGCCGCAACAATATTAACGGGTTTGCTAGCGGGGGCGAGTTTTGACAAAGCTATTGTCCAGTTGCCAGCCCGACACCGCATGGGGGTAATCGGGTTTGCCGCCTTTAGCAAAGCAAATGATTTAGGCAATGGTCTAATATTCTATCCTGTACTTGGGAATACTGCGGCCTTGCTCACGTTCATCGCGTCGCTGGTCGCCTTTTCACGAAGTACTCCATTAGCGCATACGTGGCCACTCTATATTTCCGCACTCCTTGCCATTTTGCATTCGATCACGACAACCCGCGCAGCTCCAAACATGTTAAAGCTTCGCCAACCCATCAGCGACGAGGCGATACTGGCCGAGACTTTCAATCGTTTTGCTAGGTGGCATAACTTGCGAGCCATTCTGCAAGTGCTTAACTTCATAATGCTGATCTGCGCAACAGTCGCCTATATCATTGTGCTTCGATGATTGCAGCTATTGCAAGACATATAGAATTCAAAGGAGCGTTGTGAATTGACCCTACTCATCACTTTACAACTCTGAACCCTTCAAAAACACAAGGGCTTAGAACAGCGGGCACAAGTCCGTTCACCCGCCCCTGCCCCGACAACCCTTCGGGCCACCTCTCCCAAATGCAAACTCCCTTCGGGCGTGCTTTGCGGAAGAGTAGTTGGGAGGAAAGGAATCATGATAACTGGAAAATATGCTCCGCTTGAGAATTACTTGCGTGACCTTCCTAAAAACCAAAAAGCAGTTACGCTCCGTTTTGATACGATCGAAAGAATATTGAATGACAAACTTCCATCGTCGGCGTATGAAGACCGGCGATGGTGGAACCATGAGACGGAGGGCAACCATGTCAGTAAGCGCGCCTAGTCAAATGCTGGTTGGAAGATCGAGAGTTTGGAAGTGAACGCAAAGTGGGCGAAGTTCGTCCGTGCTCGATAGACATTATATTCAAGAGGGAGCTGGTCATCATTTTGATCCACGCGTTGTAGAAGTGTTTGTAGAATAGGTCAAGCGGAGAACAGAGGGGGTGAAAAATATTTGTTGTGCGAGCGGCCATGATGTATTCGTAGCTAACGGCCCAACTGAAAGTCATATTAATTCGATTGAAAAGTTAAATGTATGGTGGGCAATAATGAATTCCTACGTAAACGAATTTTCGGACAGGGAAAATAGAGTTCCACATAAATTGGGGAAGAACCCCCAGTTGTTCCTTTTCCGCATCTCGGACCACTGTATCTTCCTACTTATTAAGAATAGCTGATTCAACTGCAATATAATTGAAAGGCATTGTATGCTAAACTAAGAATTGGTCAACCTTCCCGCGTACTGGAGGCATAAATGGAATGGTTTAAGAATCGAACCATGTATCGCTACGCCATCCTTGGATTTCTTGGGGGAATTGGGCTGTTAGTTCTTGGAATCTGGCTGGAATTCAACAAAGAACATCTGCCTAATGCTCTCTGGGCCTTTCTATACATTCAGCGGACTGAACCTTTGATTTGGACAATTGATCTCGCACCGTTTATGTTGGCGATCATATCGGGATTGTTGGGTCTGCAAAACAGTTACATAAGCGTTATTGCTCAGGGGAAGAAAGAATGGGAAACAGTCTTCGACTCTCTTTCTGATTTGACCTTTGTTGTAAATGGATCCGGCCAAATTGTCCGATGCAACCACGCCGTGATTGACCGTTTGAACACCACTTATCTCAAGGTGATCGGGGAACCGTTTTCAGAAGTCCTGGCTCCAGGCCAGCCGGAGAGTATCGAACATTTCCAGAATTCTGATAAGGAATTTCCCTGGTTTGGCCGCCTGTATGAAATCTCTACATCGCCGGTGATCGTGGATGGCATGCTAGGCGATCGCGTTTTCATTTTTCACGATGTTACAGATCGTAAGCGGGCTGAAGAAGCGCACCGAGCTTCGGAGGCGCAGTTGCGCGGTTTGTTCGCTGCTATGAGCGATGTGGTGATCGTCTTCGACAAGAGCGGAAAATATATCAGCATTGCGCCCACCCATTCCGACCTTTTGATCAGGCCTCCTGAAGAGTTGATTGGAAAAACGCTTTACGACGTCTTTCCAAAAAATGAAGCGGAAATTTTCTCCAAAGACCTCCAGGTTATTTTGGAAACCCGCGAGACGATGCAATTGGAATATTCTCTGCCGATTACCGGTCAAGAAATCTGGTTTGCCGCCACAATTTCGCCGATAGATGAAGACACTGCCCTTTGGGTGGCGCGTGATATTACCGAGTACAAACAGGCGGAAGACAGACTGGCACAGGATCGTACTCTCCTCCGCACGTTGATTGATAATTTGCCCGATCGCATTTATGTCAAGGATAGGGATGGACGCAAGATTATCTCCAACATTGCAGATTGGCAGGGGTCAGGTGGGAAGTCAATGGAAGATGTGCTGGGGAAAACGGACTTTGATACGTACCCTCCTGACCTGGCTGCCAAATTTTGGGCAGACGATAAGTCTGTTCTTGATTTGGGGACAAACATCATAAGCCGCGAAGAACTCGGATTGGATAACCAGGGCAACTCAATTTGGGTCATGACCACCAAGGTGCCGTTGCAAGATGATAACGGTCAGATCATAGGATTGGTGGGCATTGGCCGAGATATTACTGAGCAAAAGCACGCTGAATTGGAAATCATTCGCGAGAAGCAATATTTTGAGTCGCTGGTCAGTAATAGCCCGGTTGCCATTGTGGTGCTGGACAACAATGGCAACATAATGTCAAGTAATCCCGCTTTCGAACAATTATTTGGCTATGCCAGTAACGAAATATTTGGAGCAAATTTAGATTCTCATATAACAACGAATGAAACCCGCGAAGAGGCCTCTCGCTATTCACAGCAAGTTATGACTGAGATGGTTCATGCCATCGGCACACGGAGACGCAAGGACGGCTCGCTGGTGGATGTCGAAATTTTCGGCGTGCCCGTATTTGTGGAGGGAAAAAAGATCGCCGCACTTGCCCTCTATCACGATATTTCCGAACTCGTTCGCGCCCGCCGCGAAGCCGAGGAAGCCAACCGCGCCAAGAGTGAATTTCTCGCCAATATGAGTCACGAGATCCGTACGCCGATGAACGGTGTGATCGGCATGCTCGAGCTCGCGCTGGATACTCAACTCAACGATGAGCAACGCGATTACTTGCAGACTTCGCTCCAAAGCGCGGAGTCTCTGCTCACTTTGCTCAATGATATTTTGGACTTTTCCAAAATCGAAGCCGGCCGGCTCGGATTCGAGACGATCAACTTCAGCCTGCGCAACACCGTCGAAGATGTGGCTTATACGCTTGCCAAGCGTGCACAGGATAAGGGCCTGGAGATGGCATGCCTCATTCATCCCGATCTGGTTGCCGATCTGCGCGGCGACCCCGGTCGTCTGCGTCAAATACTGGTAAATCTTGTTGGCAACGCCATCAAGTTTACCCATCAGGGTGAGATTGTCATCCGTGCTGAGCCAATCGAGGAGACAAAAACTCACGCCACGGTCCACTTTTCGGTCGAGGATACCGGTATTGGTATCCCGCGTGAGCGGCTCAACTCGGTCTTCGATCGCTTTACGCAAGCTGATGGTTCCACAACCCGCAAGTATGGCGGAACAGGACTCGGGCTTACCATCTCCAAGCAACTGGTCGAAGCGATGGGCGGAAAGATCGGAGTCGAAAGTACATCGGGTATTGGCAGTACATTCTGGTTTGAAATTAGTTTTGAAAAACAGCCACGCGAAAAACGCGGCACGGCGCCTCTCACGCTTGGACCCGCGAATTTGACTCAGGCGCGTATCCTGATCGTTGACGATAATCAAACCAACCGCATGATCCTAACAAAGAACGTGGCAGCATTGGGGGGGCGCGGCGACTCGGTGGCAGGCGCTGCAAAGGCTTTGGAGAGTCTGCGCGATGCAAAGCGTGCCGGTGATCCATACCATGTGGTTCTGCTTGATATGCAAATGCCCGGCATGGACGGCGAACAGACTGCCCGCGCCATCAAAAGCGATCCGGCTGTTAAAGATGTCAAGATCATCATCCTGACTTCGATGGGCCAGCGCGGCGACGCAGTTCGTCTTGCCGCTCTGGGTTGTTCTGCCTATTTGCTGAAACCCGTCAGACAGCAGATGCTCTTTGATGCTGTGGTCGCGGTGTTGAGCCGTGAGGAGGAACCGCGTCCCAGCCTGATCACTCGTCACAAACTCAATGAACAAAGAAAATTGAGCCAGCGTATCCTGCTGGCTGAAGACAATGCCATCAATCAAAAACTTGCAGTCGTCCTGCTTCAAAAAGCGGGATACTCGGTGGATGCCGTCGAAACAGGCGCACAGGCTTTCGAGAAGGTGCAGGGCAATCAATACAATGCGGTATTGATGGATGTCCAAATGCCGGAGATGGATGGCTTTGAGGCCACTCATCAGATCCGCGAATGGGAAAAGGGCAATGATCAACACATCCCCATCATTGCAATGACGGCCCATGCCATGCCAGGTGACCGCGAGCGCTGTCTCGAAGCTGGTATGGATGATTATGTTTCCAAGCCGCTGCAACCAAAGGTTTTGTTCGCCGCGCTGGATCGCTGGATGCGCGCCACCGACAAAACAACTGCAGGAGAAACGGAATTGTCTCAGGATTATTCTTCACCTGAAAATGTGTTTTCAGGAAACCTCGATGAGGGACTCTTCGGCGAAATGTCATCCGCTTCGCTGCCAACGGAGCAGGCGGCTTCCATTTCCGATGCCGTTTCACCCACCGACGCCTTGCCCGTCAACCTCGAGTCTGCGTTATTCCGTTTCGGCGACGACCGTAACTTCATGATGGAAATGTTCCAAGAATATCGCGCTCATCTTAAAACCCGTGTCGAAGAGATTCGCACTGCGTGGCAGGAGGACGATTCGAATCGCCTGTGCCGCCTCGCCCATAATCTTAAAGGTGTCTCGCTTAATTTCAACGCAGAGCCGCTTGCAAATGTCGCCTTGAAGCTTGAAGAACTTGGCCGGTGCGAAGATCTGACCGATGCTCCGGCGCTTATCGCACAACTAGATGTGGAAGCCAGAAGGTTAGAAGAATATTCATTGACCAATCTATGATGAGGAGCATGGGTCATGATACGCATTCTTGTGATTGACGACGAGCCAATCAACTATCACTTAGTGGTGCAGGCGCTCCAGCCTCCCGGTTATGAGATTGAATATGCCGAGAATGGCAACCGCGGCATTTCAAAAGCGCTCCAGAGCAGGCCCGATTTAATCATTACCGATGTGATGATGCCGGATATCAGCGGCTATGAAGTCACGCGTCTTTTGCGCCGCGAGGATCAATTTGCAAACACGCCCATTTTGATTCTGACGGCTCAAGCTGGTCTACAAGACAAGCTCAAGGCATTTGAAGCCGGCGCGGATGATCATATAACCAAACCTTTCAGTGCGGCTGAACTTTCGGTGCGAGTGGCCGCGTTGCTCAGGCGCGTGCAAGCAACTCAAAGTCCCGTCCAGGAAGTGGCTCACGGCGAAACGGCGCGGATGATCGCCGTTCACAGTCTGCGCGGCGGAACGGGCAGTTCCACACTTGCAGTCAATTTTGCAGTCGGGCTGGCTGCGCTCTGGCCGCGTTCAACTATATTACTTGACCTGACAATGACTGCGGGTCAAGTAGCGTTAATGTTGAACATGACTCTGCGACGTACCTGGGCGGATGTGGCGCGCTTCAAGCCGGACGAATTGGACCGCGACGCGCTTCAATCAGTAATCGGCCTGCACGAAAGCGGATTGTCGTTTATCGCCGCGCCGACCTTTCCAACGGAGGCTCAAACGCTTTCTGATGAAACGCTGGGAACGGCCTTGAGTTTTTTGAAGCAGGACTATGAATATCTGGTTGCTGATCTTCCGCATGATTTTAGCGGGGTCGCCCTGCAGGCTCTGGATGCGGCTGACATCATTTTGATGGTTGCGTCCCCGGAGATGGCTTCCGTGCGCGCAGTGACCGCGGCTTTGGATACCTACCTTAAGCTCGGTTATCCAAAAGAAAAGATGAAATTGGTGTTAAGTGCCACCTTTCCGCGCGCCGGACTCATGAAGGAGAAAATTGATGCAGCTTTAGGCATGACTTCGATAGCAACGATCCCTTATGTCCAGGAAGTATTTGTGGATGCGATCAACTATGGCCGTCCGCCTGTCTACTATCAGACGGGCTTGCCAATCTCCGGTCTACTGGAAGACTTTGCATTCCATCTGAGCAAGGACACGCATAAGAAAACCAAACCTGATAATCCCACTGACGCTTGGAAGCGGGTGTATAAACGCTATCAAGAGAGAAAAAGATAAATCCAACGATAGTAGCCAAGAAACTAAGGAGCTGTGTAATTTCTTCATGAGAATAATGTAGATAGGAATAAACGCCGCACTCTATAATAATTTCTTATAGTGTTGTAGCAATTGCTCAAGAAAGTCGCAGAAGGTGAGGAGTAGAGAAAGGAATCATTATGGCTGGCAAATATACGCCACTAGAAAATTGCTTGTGTGGCCTTCCCAAAAACCAAAGAGAAGTTAAGCTTCGTTTTGAAGAGACGTTAACATCTTTATGACTAAATATTCGTGCTTGTCAATTCCACAGGGCAATCGCATCTAAATTGAGATGGAAATGAGGTACAACTGGCTATCCTGGAGGAGGTAGCCGTGCCCAAGAAGCCGCTGGAGACGTTAAGTGAGCATTTCGGCAAAGTCACCGACGCGCGGGTCGATCGCACCAAGGAGCACAAACTGATCGACATCCTGGCCATTGCCATTTGCGCCATCATTTGCGGTGCAGAAGGCTGGGTGGATGTGGAGCTGTTTGGCAAGAGCAAGCAAGCGTGGCTAGCCACCTTTTTGGAGTTGCCGAACGGGATCCCCTCCCACGATACCTTCGGGCGGGTGTTTTCGATGATTGACGCCAAGCAATTTCAACTGGCATTCATCGAATGGGTGTGGGCCGTCAATCAGCGGATGGACCGACAGATCGTCAACCTGGACGGCAAGTGTTTACGGGGATCAGACGATGAGAAACTGGGGAAACGGGCGATCTACATGGTCAGTGCGTGGGCGGCGGAGAATGGAATCGTTCTGGGGCAGCGCAAAGTCGACCAAAAGTCGAACGAAATCACGGCGATTCCGGAATGGTTGAAGCTTTTGGCAATCGCTGGCTGTATCGTGACGATCGACGCGATGGGAACACAAACGAGCATTGCTCAAGCCATCGTGGATGCCGAGGCTGACTATGTGTTGAGCGTCAAGGAGAACCAGGGCCACCTGTTTGAAGATCTGTCGATGCTCTTTGGGGTGGACCGAGAGCTGAACTTTAAGTATGCCTCCTCCCTGGATTATCACAAGACCGTGAACAAGGGACATGGTCGGATTGACATACGCGAGTGTTGGACGACCTCCAACCCTGCCTACCTGAAGCTCATCCGCAATGTGGAGAATTGGACGGCCTTGCAGACGATTGTGATGGTGGTCTGCACCCGGATCATCGGCGACCAGGAGACCCAGGAGACACGCTATTACATCTCTTCTCTGCCCAGCCATGCCGAACGGATCTTATATGCGGTACGCAAACACTGGTCGATCGAGAATGAGTTGCACTGGGTACTGGATGTGGCTCTTAATGAAGATCACAGCCGGGTCCGAAAAGATCAGGCTCCTGAAAACCTGGCGGTCCTTCGCCACATCGCTCTCAATTTGCTGAAACAGGAAAAAACTGCCAGAGGCGGCATCCACGCTAAGCAGCTTCAAGCCGCTTGGGATCAGGATTACCTGCTCAAGATCCTCGCCGGAGGAAATTAGATGCGATTGCCCTGGTCAATTCCATAGGTTGCTGGTATACTGCCGCCCAATATGAAATACCTGTTCTTGAATATGTATCATCATGCCCATCACCATACATCCCCCAAAGGCCGGATGATCCATATTTGCGTACCTGCATCTGATTAACAGGTTGCTGATTTTGTTTCGATGATCCCCGGCATTCACCGGGGATTTTTGTTTAAATTCATCCCAAGGACTCGTGCATGCAAAAACAACAAGCCATCCGACTCTCTCTTCCATCAAAAGGCCGTCTTCAGGAGGACACATTAAGTTTCCTGGCGCTGGCAGGTCTGCCTGTCTTCAAGCCCAACCCGCGCCAGTATCAGGCGGAGATTCCCGCCCTGCCTGATCTGGGCGTGCTCTTTCAACGACCCGGCGATATTGTCGTCAGTGTACGCCAGGGCAGCGTGGACTTCGGCATCACGGGAGTGGACGTGATCGAAGAAAAACGCGGCGATAACGGCGACATCCTCACCCTGCATGACGCGCTCGGGTTTGGTTCCTGTTCGCTCTCGCTGGCCGTCCCTGAATCATGGAAAGATGTGCAGGATATCCGCTCTCTCAAAAAATTCGCGGGGAGGCTCGATCATCCATTACGCATCGCGACCAAATTCCCCGCGCTTACCGAACGCTTTCTCAATCAGCATGAAATCCCTCACATCCTGATCGCCGCCGAAGGCACGCTCGAGACCGCGCCTACCATCGGTTATGCTGATATCATCTCCGACCTGGTCTCATCGGGTCAGACTTTGCAGGATAACCGCCTGCGCGCATTACCCGACGGAATCATTCAACGTTCACAGGCTGCGCTGATTGCCAACCGCCAGGCTTTGCAAACAAATCCTGAAGCGCTCGAGATGGCTCGCCGGCTGCTTGAATACATCGAAGCCCACCTGCGCGCTAAAGATAACCTGCTGGTCATTGCAAATATGCGCGGCGAATCCCCTGAAGCGATCGCGCAAAAAATGTTCAAAGAGACCGCTGTCGGAGGATTGCAGGGACCGACCATCAGCCCGGTCGTTGTCCGCGATGCGGGGATCAATTGGTTTTCCGTTACCGTTGTTGTGAGGCGCGATTATTTGCAACAAGCCATCGCTGAATTGAGGCAGATCGGCGGCAGCGGAATCATTGTTTCGCCGGTCACTTACATCTTCGAAGAAGAACCGCCGCGCTACAAAGCCATGCTGGCGGCGTTGAAATAGGTGATCCCCGTGTTCAAACAATACGATCCTCAAACCGCAAGACAGACTATCCTCAAACGCAGGCCGCCCGATGAATTTCCCGTCAGTCCGCGCATGCTCGAAGGGATCAACCAACTCTTTGGCGAACGGTTGACACCTGATGAAGCCGTCGCCCGTATTTTGAAAGATGTGCGAATGGGCGGCGACGCCGCGCTACAAAAATGGACAGGACGCCTCGATGGCCTGGACCTCAAGCCGGACCCTGTTGCCAAGGCATCAATCCAATCTGCATTGGATTCCATTTCTACCGCAGAACGCGCCGCGCTTGAGATGGCCGCATCGCGCATCGAAGCTTTTCATCGCCACCAGCCGTTGACGTCATGGTTCACGAATGAACTCGGAGGCACGCTCGGGCAGATCATCCGCCCGATCCAGCGCGTGGGATTGTATGTCCCCGGCGGGACAGCTCCTTTGCCATCCACCGTATTAATGAGCGCCATCCCGGCACGTGTAGCCGGTGTAAAGGATATCCTCGTTGTTACACCGCCAAGCCGCTCCTTGAAAAATACAAACGCGCCTGTGCCTCCCATCATTCTCGCGGCCTGTGCCATCGCACAAGTGGATGAGGTTTACCTGCTCGGTGGAGCACAGGCCATTGGTGCATTGGCGTATGGAACAGAAAGTATTCGCCCTGTGGATAAGATCTTTGGCCCCGGAAATCTGTTCGTCACGCTGGCAAAGCGGCAGGTCTATGGTGTGGTTGGCATTGACGGCCTGGCAGGTCCGACGGAGACGATGATCGTCGCCGATGGGTCCGCGAATCCAGACTGGATTGCAGCCGATCTCTTGGCGCAGGCCGAACACGACGTATTGGCATCCGCCATTTTAATAACGCCTTCACAGTCCCTGATCGAAAAGGTTCAGGTTGAAATCGGGCGGCAAATCGAGCAACGAGGACGCGCGGAGATCATTTCGGCTTCACTTGAAAATCGGAGCGGTGCGGTGTTGTCTCGCGATTTGGATGAGGCAGTGCAGCTTGCGAATGAATACGCTCCTGAGCATCTCGGTCTTTCGGTCAGCGATCCCTGGCGTTGGGTCGAGAAAGTCAACAATGCGGGCGGCGTATTCATGGGAGAACATTCCTTTGAAGTGTTAGGAGATTATCTGGCAGGGCCGAGCCACGTCATGCCGACGGGCGGCTCTGCTCGTTTCGCATCCCCGCTCAATGTGTGGGACTTTGTCAAGATCGTCAGCCTGATTGCGTTAGACGAGAACACCGCGCAAGGGATCGCCGCAAGCGCAGTAGCGCTGGCCAATGCGGAAGGATTGGATGCGCATGCCCATGCCGCGCACCTTAGGATGAAGAAATGAACATGAAAACTCGAACCCATCTTGAATCACTCCCTCCCTACACACCGGTCGAGCCTTTTGAAGTTCTCTCGGCGCGTATCGGCCGCAAGCCATCACAGATCGTCAAACTGGATGCGAATGAAAATCCCTACGGCCCGCTGGCAGTTGTCCGCGAAGTGCTCGGGAAATTGGAATATCCGCATATTTATCCCGATCCCGAAAGCCGCGCCTTACGGAAATCGCTTTCCAAGTTTACCGGCGTCGCGGAAGATTATCTTTTGGCGGGATCGGGTGCGGACGAGTTGATTGATCTGCTCATGCGCGTCCTCCTTGAACCCAATGACTGTGTGCTCTCGTGTCCGCCCACCTTTGGCATGTATTCATTCGACGCAGAACTCAACGCCGCGCGTTGCATCGAAGTCCCGCGGCATGCAGATTTTTCGCTCGACCTGCCATCCATTCACAAGGCCGTGGAGACGCACCGGCCAAAGATGTTCTTCATCGCCTCTCCCAACAACCCAGACGGTTCGGTGCTGACCCCGGAGACGATCAACGAATTATTATCGCTGCCCACGCTGATCGTATTGGACGAGGCCTACATTGAATTTGCAGATGAGCATCTCGGCGCGGAGTTGAGCCGTATTCGTGAAGTGTCGTCCCGCGAAAACCTCATCGTCCTACGCACCTTCAGCAAATGGGCAGGGCTGGCCGGTTTGCGGATCGGATACGGCGCATTTCCGCATTGGCTGATGCCAACGCTGTGGAAATCCAAACAGCCATATAACGTCAATGTAGCGGCCAGCGTCGCCGCCCAGGTTTCACTGGAGCATGTGGATGAATTGGCAAAAGTCGTTGAACTTTTGATTCACGAACGGGAGCGGTTGTTTGCAGCTTTACAGAAAATCTCAACCCTGAAACCTTATCCGACACGATCCAATTTCATTTTGTGCAAGGTTCTTGGACGCGAGGCTGCCGAACTCAAAACACAACTGGCGAAGGAATACGGAGTCTTCATCCGTTACTTCAACAAGCCCGGTCTGCGCGACCATGTCCGCATCAGTATCGGCAGACCCGAGGATACGAATGTTTTACTGAAGGCGTTGAAGCCGGAGTCGAAGAAGGAATGAACATGCGAACAGCGGAAATATCACGTCAAACCAACGAAACACAAATTGAGATCAAGCTGGATTTGGATGGCAGCGGCAAATACGAAATTTCCACGGGCATCGGCTTTCTCGACCATATGCTGACTCATCTTGCGGTTCATGGACTGTTTGATCTATCCATGCAGGCAAAGGGCGATTTGTATATTGATCCACATCACACGGTTGAGGATGTGGCTCTGGCGTTAGGGCAAGCTTTCGATCATGCGCTGGGAGATCGCAAGGGCATCGTCCGCATGGCGGATTGTTTTGCGCCGATGGACGAAACGCTGGCACATGTCACCATAGACCTATCAGGCCGTCCGTATTCGGTCATTCAAGCGGAATGGCACGCGCCCTATGTTGGAAATATCCCGACCACGCTGTTCCCGCATTTCTTCGAATCATTTGCGGTGACGGCGCGTTGTAACCTCCATGCCCGTATCCTATATGGGCGGGACGATCATCACCAGGCTGAAGCGTTGTTCAAGGCCTGGGCACGTGCCTTGGATATGGCTTTGCAAATAGACCCGCGCCGCGTGGGAATGATCCCATCCACGAAGGGAATACTTTAGACCACCCGGCTAGCCTGCAGTATCAAGGAAAATAAAAATGAATGATGTCATATTAATTGATGCCGGTACGGGCAATCTTCGTTCCGTGCAAAAGGCATTGGAGAGTATCGGTGCGAACGTGTTGCGTACCAATGATCCGAACAGGGTTTTATCGGGCAGGCGCGTGGTGCTGCCCGGTGTGGGAGCGTTCGGTAATTTCATATCTAGTTTGCGCGCGCTGGGGCTTGAGGAAGCCGTCAAGGAGGCGGCGATGAACAGCGTGCCTATGCTTGGGATTTGCGTGGGAATGCAGGTGTTTTTCGAGGTCGGCGAAGAACTGGGCCAGCATGCCGGGCTGGGACTGCTGAGGGGTAAAGTGGTCCGGTTTGAACCGTCAACAGCGGTCAAAATTCCGCACACGGGATGGAACCAGATTCAGACGAAGAAGGAATCCTTGCTCTTCAACGGGTTGCATGATGGGATGTATGTTTATTTCAATCATTCATATTATTGTGAGGCGCGGGATGCAACTGATATATTAGCGACAACAGATTATGGAATAAATTATGCCAGCGCGGTGGAACGCAAAAATATTTTCGGCGTGCAGTTCCATCCTGAAAAGAGCCAATCCGCAGGATTGCGAATTCTTAAAAATTTTCTGGAGGCGGAATGAGCTTTACGATTTATCCCGCGATTGATCTGCGCGGCGGCAGGGTGGTGAGACTGAAGCAGGGCGATCCCGCGCTTATGACCGCGTACAGTGATGATCCTGCTGAGACAGCGCGGCGTTGGTTGACCGCCGGTGCAAACTGGTTGCACGTCGTGAATCTCGATGGTGCCTTTGGAGAGAACGATTCTGCGAACCGTTCCGCGCTAGAAGCGATTTTGGCGGTCGCTAAAAGCTTTGGCGCTCAGGTGCAGTTTGGCGGGGGGATGCGTTCGCTGGATGCGGTAGGCCAGGTTCTTGATCTGGGCCTCAGCCGCGTTGTGCTCGGAACGATTGCCATCGAACAACCTGAGATCGTCGCAAATGTGTTGACTCGTTTCGGCGCGGAACGAATTGCTGTTGGGATCGATGCACGCCAGGGGCTGGTGCGCCTGCGTGGCTGGAAGAATGAAAGCGGAATCACTGCAAAAGAATTGGCGCTTCAAATGCGAAGCCTTGGCTTGTATACCGTTATCTTTACCGACATCGCAAGAGACGGTTTGGGTAACGGGCTAAATATTTCAGCGACCAGTGAACTGGCTGAGGCAAGCAAGCTCAATGTGATCGCATCGGGCGGCGTGCATGCGCTGGAAGATGTGCAGGCGGCGCGTGATGCAAAACTGGCCGGGGTGGTGATTGGGCGCGCATTGTACGAGGGGACGATCAATTTGAGCGAAGCCTTGAGGGAAACAGCCAATGCTCGCTAAAAGAATCATTCCATGTCTCGATGTCAAGGATGGACGCGTGGTAAAAGGTGTCAACTTTGTGAATTTACGGGATGCAGGCGACCCGGTGGAACAGGCGCGGCTTTACGATGAACAGGGTGCAGATGAACTAGTTTTCCTCGATATTTCCGCGACGCACGAAGGACGCAAAACCACCCTGGAGCTGGTCAGCCGCGTGGCAGAAACCGTCTTCATGCCCCTAACCGTGGGTGGCGGAGTTGGCAATGCAGGGGACATACGCAACCTGCTGTCGGCTGGGGCGGATAAAGTGAGCGTGAATTCAGCAGCGGTGATGAGGCCCGAATTATTATCAGAAGGAGCGTCACGCTTTGGCGCGCAATGTATCGTATTGGCAATTGATGCGCGCCGCGGACCCGGTTTGAGCTGGGAAGTCTATGTCAAAGGCGGACGCGTCGCGACGGGGATCGACGCGGTGAAGTGGGCAGTGCGTGGCGTGGAATTGGGCGCAGGCGAAATTCTGCTGACGAGCATGGATGCAGACGGAACGCTGGCCGGTTATGATTTGCCATTGACGCGCGCAATTGCCGATGCCGTGAATGTTCCGGTCATCGCTTCGGGTGGAGCGGGGACCACCCTCCATTTTGCGGAGGTGCTCACGGACGGACATGCGGACGCGGCGCTGGCGGCTTCGTTGTTCCATGATGGGAAATTGAAGATCACCGACCTGAAAAGAGAATTGCAATCGAAAGGCGTGCCGGTACGATTTGAATCTTGAAGCTCAAGGAATGGCAAATGCAGGAATTACTGTCTGAACTCAAATACAACGCGGCTGGACTCATCCCTGCTATTGTGCAGGATGCCGATACGAATGAAGTCCTGATGATGGCTTATGTCAATAAAGAATCACTGAGGCTCACCTTGGACAAAGGCGAGACTTATTTCTGGTCGCGCAGCCGGAATGAGTTGTGGCATAAGGGCGCCACATCCGGAAATGTGCAGCGCGTGGTCGAGGTGCGCGTGGATTGTGACGCGGATACGTTATTGGTGCGCGTCCATCCGGCGGGGCCAGCCTGCCATACCGGGAAGCAGACTTGTTTCTATCGAATCCTGGAGAGTACATAATGAGCATTCAATGGCTGTTCGACATCATCGAGGATCGCAAAAATAACCCGACCGAAAAATCTTATACGGCAAGTCTCTTCAAAGAAGGCCTGTCGCGGATCGCGCAAAAGGTCGGAGAAGAGGGCACGGAAGTGGTCGTCGCGGCGCTGGCGCAGAACGATCAACGGCTGATCGAAGAAGTTGCCGATCTTACCTATCACACACTCGTGCTTTTATCTGCGCGCGGGCTGAGTCCCGCGCAGGTCGTGGCCGAACTGGAAAAGCGCCACCGATGATCAAGATCATCCTGCTCGATGTCGATGGCGTCCTCGTATATCCGGGCGGATACCGTGCCGCCCTGCGAGCCACCGTCAACCATTTTATCGATCCACATTTGGAGATCGATGAAGAAACGCTGACTGAATTGGAACGACGCGGTATCTCTAGCGAATGGGATATGGCCCCGCTCCTGCTCGCCTCTTATTGGACCGATATCCTGTCGCGCCAAACGCTGCAGAATCTTCCCTCTGATGTTTTATCCGCCGCAGACGAGATCAACCGTCAGCGCAAAGTGGACGGGCCGACCCGCTTATTCGTCCCGGAGTTTCCGTTGGTCGCAGGTCAATATCCCGCCGAGGCCGCATTCGGTGCCGGATATTTCTTATCCATACCTTATGATCTGCGAAAAAACCTGTTGACCGATACGCGTAATGTCCGCAAATCGCATACAATGCGCGTCTTCCAGCATTACACTCTGGGAAGCGAAAAATTCACAGAGACTTATGACCTGCCCAGGGAATTCGAAACCGAATCCTTTCTGCTTACGCACGATAGGCCCTTGATCGACGATGAGATTCGCACAAGGCTTCTTCATCCGAATCATCGCCTGGCGGCGTTCACATCCCGTCCGTGTGCGCCTCCACGTGAAGTTCATGCCTCACATTTTGGGTATGCGCCCGAAGCTGAACTTGCCCTTGAGCTGGTTGGACTTTCTGATATTCCTTTGATCGGGTATGGAAAATTGGATTATCTCGCTAAACAACGCGGACTTGACGCCGCGACCCTGTTGAAGCCTTCGCCTGTCCAGGCACTCGCGGCGACAGTTGCAGCATTCAGCGGTGAGGAGTGGATCGCCGTCCAGGCCGCTGCTGATTGGCAGGCGACGGGTCAATTAAACGGAGTGTTTTCGCGGCTGCCGGGTTCGTTTGAATTGATCGTTGTGGAAGATACGATGGGCGGGATTAGATCAACCTTGAAAGCGGGTGAGATATTGGGACGAGCTGGACAGGAAATAACCATACAGACATTGGGGCTTGCGTTCGGTGGTCCATCCAAGGCTTCTGCATTTGAGCAGGCCGGGATTCCGTTTTTTGACGATTGGGAAGCTTTAATGGGTCAAATCGAAACGGGCGGCAAGGATCGAACCTGAAAGATGAATCGGAAAGACATGCCAGGTCCATATGATTTTGGGATATTTATCCTCCAGCAATGAAGCATGCGCGACCGCGCAACCTTCCCTTCTTAATCGATTTTCCCTGCCGGCGGAATAATTCGGAAACCTTCATCTGCCTTCGATAAGTTGGCGGCAACTTCTATCAATCGCTTGATGTAAACATCAGAGCCGAAGATTTCCTTATATTCCATATTCCATCTTTTGCAGTACTCGGCTACCTGTAAGGCCTGCTCACGATACTTTTGCAAATCCGTCTCAGAATAAGAGACCAGGGCCAAGCGCTTGTAATGCTGGTATTGCTGATCCATGATCCACTGGGCAGTTTCCTCCCCAAATTTCTCTACCGCTTTATCATATTCCTGCAACGGATTAGAACCTGATTCCAGCCAGCCGCCTGTCAAATAATACGTGCCGGGATGTGCATCGAACTCGGCTCGATAAGCCTGGTCCGAGCCGAGAAAGATTGCAATGCAATCTTCCGTTTTAGGCATTAGCAAAGTATGGATGCCCGAGCGGATGCCTTTTAATCCGTTGCCACACATGCCGTAGGCCAATACGATCAAGCTCGGCACAGTAATGGCATCAATAGCAGCCTGCAAAGTATCGCGCAAATGTTTGGGCTGGGCATGCAGACCGTAATCCAGATAAAGGACGTGGTTCGCCATCTCCAGTGGAAGTTGATGGGAAAGTAGAGTCTCAAAAACCTGACAAGAAATAAAAACAATGGGTGAATCAGCCACTAAGTTTCCCTAATTCTCTTTCTTCCGCGAGTTTGAGTATCTCAGATATTTTGGCTTCCACTTTTTGTGGTAAAGCCGCAGGCTGGTGCGTGCTCAGGATTTTCATCAACTTTGCATTCACGGAGTCTTCCGTGGTTTGCGAACCTTTTCGCTTCCAGATGCTGTATGGGTTGCGATCAAGCACGGTCGGGACCCAGGCTTCCCTGCGACAGAGTGAAGCAGATTGAGCTTGATTAAGGAACATGCCACCGGGACCAACCTTTTCTATCAAATCCATCATGATTGTTTCCGGCGTGACCTCGATGCCTCGCATGACGCGCTTTGCCATGCCGATGATTTCATCCGCAAGCACCAGATAGGAAAGCGAACCGATATCAGCGCAATCGAGGAAGCCCACATCATGCACGAGCGAAGCTCCGCTCAAAGCGGAAACCATAACCTGAAGCGCTGCTTCGGCTCCGGCTTGTGCATCGACACGTTTCGCCTCGGACGCGCCAGCCGTTCCCATGAACGGCAAACCGAGATAGCGGGCAAGGTCAGCGGCAGCGGCGCTATGCAAGCTGGCCTCTGGAGATCCATAAGCCGGACGAGCCGTGCGTAAATCCATCATCGAAGGCAATCCTCCAATTGCCACGGGCGCTTTAGGTACATCTAACTGAACAATGCTCAGCGCGGCCAGCGCGCTCGCAAGATAAAGTGTCAATGCAGAAGCGCCAGTAAAAGGCGATTCCAATCCAACGGTTGGTCCGCCCAGACAAATGGATGGTATCCCGCGTTCAGCGGCTTGCATCAAGTTGGCAAGCGGTTCATTGGCTAATTTGAGCGGAGACTCATAGGTAGTGAAATAAGCGAAGATCGGTCTTTCACGCAATACACTTTCACTGCCTGCCACGGCAACAGCCATCTGATAAATATCCAAAAAGGATTCGGGACTGTTGGCCCACGCCACAATGGGCTTGGAAGTGCTTGCCATTTCCTCGGCAAATTCATAAACTGAAGCGAGCGACGGAGTCACATCATCAAAGAGACTCAATCCCATGATGTAATCTATGTTTGGCAGAGCATCGCAGACCTTTGCTGTCAGGCCCGCGTCGCCGCGCCTGGCTCGTCGGCGTTCGCCCGTATTCGGATCAATAAAATACGTACAGGTAGGTCCCGGTCCAAAGTGTACATGATCAAGCGCGACGTGCATCGCGTATTGTTCATCCCTTCCATAAACTGTGAACTCGCGCGGCGTGGACTCGATTGCCTTTTCCACGATCTGTGCGGGGATGCGGACGACGTGATCTCTTACTTCTGCACCCCGTTTCCTTAACAAATCCCGTGCGTTGGAGTTATGAATCTGCATGCCCACCCGTTGCAGGCATTCCAGCGCGGCATGATACAGTTCTTTACATTGTAAATCAGAAAGCACGCGGAATTGAGGGCTGAGAGGATTGGTTGGGTTGGATAGAATCATGATCGATATTCCTCTAAGCGGTTCAGTATTTTAGACATGTCCATAATAATCCCGATGAGCAACCACTGAATAAGCATAATCAAGCAAAGTTCCCCAACTGAAGATTGGAATGTTGATCGCGCGTTGCAGAGCGCGCGCAAAAGACGGAAAGCCTGTGCATTCAAGTACCATCGCGCCCATTTTGGGATGCTTGCGATAGAATTCTATCGCCACTTCAAGAAATTCCGCTTCTGCCTTGGCATAGTCAGCAGCTGGAGGGTCACTGCGCAGGCCGTCGGTCCAGAGATGATCGAATTCCACGCAACGTCCATCATCCATTGCACCACCGATTACATAATTCGAACCGATTTTGACGCCGACCGATTCCAAATGATGATCGGTTAGATATTTTGAGTTGGCCATCAATATGCCAACCACTCGAGTGGCTCCCACCACTTGTTGAGCCAATGGCACTTGAAGCAGGCTGGACATAAAGACGGGAACCTTCACACTGGCCGCTACCTCGCGTTGAAAATACGCAAAATATCCGCATTCAGCCACGATGGCGCGGCACCCGAATTTTTCCAGTTTTTGTGCGGCTCGAATGATGGATGGAAGGATCATGATCTTGTTGTCGCTCAGTACGATCTTATTGATATCCACACCTGTGATCACCTCGTATTGGATCGGGAACGGATACCCACTCGCGTTTCGCACATCCCCGGGAAAGCCCGGATACACATCATCCAACAACATTACACCCAGGCCCAATCCATACGCTGGTTGTCCCGGACGGGCTTCGATACGATTGATACCCATATCTCTCATGGCATTTCTCCGCGCATAATATTTAGAAGATGACCGGTGTTGATATTTCCGCCTGATACGATGCAAACTACCTTTTTTCCTGCAGGTTGTTTCAATGCCGCAGCCAACGCGACAGCTCCCGCGCCTTCAACAATGAGATGATGTCGTTCTGCCAGCAGCCGGATCGTTGATGGGACGCTTTTTAGCTCGGCCACTTGCGAACCATCCAATAAACGACTCGCCAGCGGCCACATTTGTGGAAAAACAAACGGTGCGCCTATGCCGGATACAAAGCTGGATTGGTATGAGACTTCAACTGGCTTCCGTGCTGATAAGGAACTTGTGATCGGAGTTGCAGTTGCCACCTCCACCGCTTCCACGCGAGCCTCAGACTTGCTCGCCCTGATTGAGGCAGCGATCCCGCAACTCAAGCCGCCTCCGCCGAATGGAACCAACACGGTGTCTACATCCGGCAAGTCTTCAAGGATTTCCAAGCCAATCGTCCCATTTCCGGCCATAACGGACTCGTCCGCAAATGGATGAATCAAAAGACTGGTCAGCGCAGGATAGACGCCCTCTTTTTGAATGGATTGATATTCTGCGAATGGAACCCTGATGATCTTCGCATTAAATTTTCTAATCGCCTCAACCTTTACATCCGGCGCATCATCCGGAACAACGACTGTGCAGTTAATCTTAAGTTTGCATGCGTACCATGCGAGAGCCTGCCCCATATTTCCGGCGGAAGCGGTCCACACGCCGTTCTTGAGCTGAGAAGGATCAGCCGATAGCAGGGCGTTACCCGCACCGCGTACTTTAAAAGAACCGGTCGGCTGTAGGTTTTCGAGCTTGAGATAAATTTCAGCGGCCACATCATCCGTTTGCAAACGAATCAAGGGGGTTCGCAAGACGGTTCCCATCAAACGTTCGCGGGCAGATTGGATAGATTCGAGTTTGGGAACGTTAAGCAATTTCATTTGTTCAAAATGGATAACCAACTTAACGATGCAAATTCTGCGCGGCCACAAATGCCAGGCCGCGTTCCGTGAGAGCACGTGCAGTGATGTTGACTGAATCAAATTTATCGAGAAAATTCAAACGTAATGCTTCCCATTCACCGCTAGCGATGATCTCTGATTTTTCTCGATAATAATCCTGAACATCGGAAGGCCGTGGGCGCGACCTCTCCACTTCCACCTCGCCGCCTTCATGTTTAGCCGAGATGTTATGGACAGTTTTCCCCAGCCCCAAGACCTCCTGGCGGCGATCATAAGGCTGAATGACAAGTCCTTTCCAAGTTTCAGTGACATGGTGTTCAAATCGAATTTGTTCTTCGAGATTGAGTCCCCTGCGAAGCTCCGCGGCATTCTCAATCGTTTCGGCATTAACTGAATTGCTCCAGTTAAATCCCTTCAAGGGTGTGGAACCGTCGGAGCGAGTGAAAAGGGAGGCGGTCAACAAAGTCCAAAGCGCGGCATATGGGTTATCGTTTCCCAACGTCACCGAAATCTTGAACTCTATGTTAATGCCCAAGCGGTAGAGCATGTAAGCCAGCAGGATCGTACCGCTATTGACGTTCAGAATCTGACGTACGCCATAAGTTGTGTAAAAGTATAAAAATTCGTCCAGCCATTTCAGAGCATAATGATTTGGTTCACCCACACCGCCGTAATAACCGATTAATGTATCGATGCCGCCCAAGTGGATATTCGAGCCATCCGAGCCGCGCGTATCGAGTTGCTCCACGTAACTCGCGCCGATAATTTGCATTGCGGCGGCGAAGGCTGATAAATCTCCATCCGCTTCCTGCTCCTTCATGTTGCGTACCCGGATGTATCTTCCCGGCATGATCTCGCCATTTTTCACCGCACGATGGGCTATGTCCATGAGCCAAGAAAAATACTGGCAGGCACTGATTTCCAATGTCACCGGATTCTTTTCATTGAAAACCGTTGCATTGCTGAATTTTTTTCGATACTTGGCAATGCTGATGAAAGATTGATTCTCGACCTGCTTTTTGAGCCACTCAAGATCGGTTAGATACTCCGGATGAACTCGTTCTACCAGCGCCTCCAAATTAGACAACTGGCCTGCTTCCGTTGCCTTAGCATTGATCTCATCTGGAGTACCATACTTTTCGACAACATCCAAAAACCTGGAAAAGGCACTGAGTTTTGGATTGAAAATAGCCGCGTTGATTTCTTCGATGTGCCGCGGGTCGAGATATAAACGATGCAAAAGTTCCGCACGATCAATCTTTTCCGGCATATGCTATCACGTCAATCTCGACCAGAATTCCAAGCAATTGACTCCCCACCGTGGTGCGGACCGGCTTCGGGTCAGGGAAGAAGCGGGAATAAACATCGTTGAAGCGCGCGAACAAACTCAGATCGCTAAGGTGAACCGTGGTTTTGACGACATCCTTCATATCAAGTCCGGCGGCTTCAAGGATCGCTTGCAGGTTCTGTAAAGTCTGAGTAGTTTGTTCTTCGATGGTGACACCCACAACCTGCTTGGTGGAGGGATGCCAAGGGCCCATTCCAGCAGTAAAGACAAAGTCACAGACTCGCAAAGCTTGTGAGTAAGCGCCGCCTGGTGCGGGAGCATTTGATGTAAGGATTTGTTGTTTGGTCATTTTTACTCGCTTCTGAGAACAACGACTGCACAGCTAAAACTTCTTAACTGAACGGTCAGCATAAAACATCCAGTGTTGCCTATAACCTCGCAAGGGCCTGATCCAGATCGTGGATCAAATCAGAAGGATCTTCCAGTCCAACCGAGAGACGGATCAGCCCATCGTCAATGCCAGCGGTATCACGCTCTTCCTGAGTCATGTGCTCATGTGTAATAGTGCGCGGGTGCATACAAATGGTGCGGCTGGTCCCAAATGTCACTGCATGAATGATGAGCTTGAAACTATCAATCAACGTTCGCGCACCGCCTATGCCTCCATCCACCACGAAGGAAAGCATCCCACCGCCCGATTTCATTTGGCAACAGGACAACTCATACTGCGGATGAGATTTCAAGCCTGGATAATTGACTTGCTTGACCTTTGGATGGCGGATCAAAAATTCAGCCACCTTCTGCGAATTAGAAGAGTGCTTCTCCATGCGAAGAGGCAGGGTTTCCAAATATTGCAGTGTCAGCCACGAGTTAAAAGGCTGCATGATCGCGCCGACAAATTCGGTGGTGTTCCAGCGAATATCCTCTGTCAAATCCTCCGGCCCGACAACGGCACCACCCAAGACAGTTGCATTACCCGCCAAGAACTTTGTGATGCTGAGCAGGATAATATCTGCACCGAATTCCAACGGACGCTGTAATGCCGCGGTGGCAGTAGTGTTGTCCACCATCAATGGGATCTTGTGTGAATGTGCTACATCGGCTACGGCCCTGATGTCCGTGACAAAAAGAGTTGGGTTGGAGGGCGTCTCAACCCAAACAAGTTTTGTTTTCGAATCAATTTCCTTGTCCCAGGATTTGGGATTGCCAGCATCTTTAACAAAATGGAAATTGATGCCGCAGCGTTCCGGAAAGATCGAGACGGCTTGTTTGTAACCTTCGCCAAACGTATTGAGTGTCGTGACGATGTTATCACCGGGGCGCGCAATGGTAAAAATCAGATTGAACAATGCTTGCGAGCCGGAACCGGCTGTCAGCGCGGCCTGACCTCCTTCCAAGATGGCGAGACGTTGTTCAAGCAAATCCGCGGTTGGCGTTTTCGTACGCCCATAGACTGGATATGGGATTTCGTCAAACTTCTTGTACGGATACGTCATCGAGGGAACGATCGGCGGCACGAAAGCCCGGAAGCGTTCCATATCGTCACTGGGACGAAAGCCGGCATGCAGGGCTTTTGTGTCAAAGCCAAGATTATCACCGGTGCGCGCCGGTCGTTTGAAAGCCGGGTCGAAGTGCCAGGCATCGCGCATAAAAAATAGTTTTTTATCAGTCATAATGAAAAGCCCTCCAAAAAATTGAAAATAACGTCATGTCAGCTTATCTGAGGCTTACTCAGCTCGTCCGGCGATAAGTGACAGTAAATCAAATGCCCTTGGCCTAAGTCATGTCTGGGCGGTTCTTCTTGCTCGCAGATTTTTCCAATCTTGAACGGGCAACGCGTGTTGAAACGGCAGCCTGAAGGCGGGTTGATGGCGCTGGGCACCCTGCCCCCCAAACGGATTTTGGATGGCTCGGCGTCTGGATCCGGGCGGGGTACAGCCGCTAGTAGGGCAGTTGTATATGGGTGGTTCGGCGGATGATAGATGGCTTCACAGGGGCCAATCTCCACGATCCGTCCCAGATACATGACTGCCACATCATCCGCGAAGAAACGCACTGAGCTGAGATCGTGCGAAATCAGAATCATGGTTGTGTTCTGCGTTCTTTGAATCTCAAGCAGTAAATTTAGCACAGCCGCCTGCACTGAAACATCCAATGCTGAGGCTGGTTCATCGCACACCACCATGGCTGGATTCGTTGAAATGGCCCGGGCAATCCCGACGCGTTGTTTTTCTCCACCGCTTAATTGCCGGGGCAGACGGTTGTAATAACTCTCATCCAATTTAACCGCGTTGAGCAATCGCTCCACTTCAGCCCGGACTTGATCTCGCGGCACCGTCTGGAAGCGTCGCAATGAAAAGGCAATCTGTTCTCCGATTGTGTAAGATGGATTGAGTACTCCGTTGGGGTCCTGAAACACCATTTGCAATTCGCGAATGGTATTAATATGTCGCTTGCTGAGAGGTTTGGAAATGTCCACGTTCAGGAAATCCACTTTACCATCATAAAGTGGTTCTAGTCCGACCAGTGCCCTGGCAATGGTGCTTTTCCCGCAGCCTGATTCACCTACGATCCCCAATGTGCGGCCACGTCGGATGGCAAAACTCACATCGTCTGAAGCATGCACATACTGTCGCTTTTCGAGTCCGATCAAGCCGCCCACGGTTTTGAACGGCACGGGATAATAGACCTTTGCATCCTTTACTTCTATGACGGTTTCATTCGCAGATACAAGGTGTGCTTGCTTCGGATCATGCGATGCCGATTCAGTAACTGCCCACAGCCGTTTGACCTCTTCCCAATCCTTGTCACGCCGCAGGCAACGCACCTGATGCCCAGATTCCATCTCGACTAATGCCGGATGATCGATACTGCATTGATCGTTGGCTTGCTCACAGCGCGGTGCAAAGATGCATCCATTGGGTAAATTAGCCGGAGACGGGACGCGTCCGGGGATCGGGTATAGCGTGCGCGTTCCTTTGGGCGCATCCACGTTGGGCAGGCAACGCATCAGCCCCATGGTATATGGATGCATCGGGTTATGGAAAATGGTTCTGGCGGGAGCCAGCTCCACGATTTCACCCGCATACATGACTGCAACCTTATCGGATACGCGCGCGACCACGCCTAGATTGTGGCTGATATACAACGTCGCGGTATGATAATGCTCCTGTAGTTCCGCAATCAGATCCAGCACTGCCGCTTCCACAGTCACATCCAGTGCGGTGGTTGGCTCATCCATGATCAACAGTGACGGATTGTTCAACATTGCCATTGCAATTAGCACGCGTTGTTGCTGGCCGCCTGAAATCTGATGTGGGTAGCGGCGCATCACGCCCTCCGGATCGGGCATATATACTTTCTTGAGCGCCTCCAGCGACTCCGCAAAAGCATCCTCCTTCTTGTAATTGCGATGTGTGATGAGAAGTCTCGGCCAATTGATCCTGAATGCGCATCGAAGGATTTAGAGCAGAGAGTGGTTCCTGATAAACCATGGAGATATCGGCCCCACGCAGCTTCCTCAATTCCGCTTCAGATCGACCTCGAAGCTGTTCTCCTTTAAAAAGAATTTCACCTCGTTTGACACGGCCATTCGGCCCTAAAAAGTTGACGATGGCATAGGCAGCAGTGCTCTTGCCGCATCCAAACTCGCCGACCAGTCCCAGATTTTCGCCGCGATAAATATCGAATGAAACATCCCGTACCGCGTCAATTTCACGCTTGCGCGTCTTATAAGACACCGCCAGGTTCTTCACAGACAGAATGGGCATTTCGTCAATCATCAGTCATTCCTCTGCGGTTATTGATAGCGCATACTTTCTTCCCGCAGGCCATCGGCGAACATGTTCAAGCCAATGACCAGAGTGACAATCGCCAATGTGGCGGATAAGACCGGCCAGACATTGGCTATCATGTGAGTGTGTCCTTCTTGAACCATCCCGCCCCAATCTGGGGTCGGTGGTGGCAGACCTAGACCAAGGAAGCCCAGAGTTCCGATGTAAAAAGCGGCATAGCCGATGCGGAGCAGGAAATCCACAATCAGTGGTCCGCGGCAGTTAGGTAAAATCTCGCGCAACATAATCAGAATATCAGGGTCGCCCCGCAATTTGGCCGCAGAGACATATTCACGCGTACGAATATCCATAGTCAAGGCGCGCACGAGTCGTGCAATTCCCGGCGCACCTCCAATAGCAATGGCGATCACTACGTTAATGGAAGAAGCACCAACCGCCGAAATGATAATCATATAAAGCAAAATGGTTGGGAATGCCATGAACGAATCGAGAATACGCATCACAACCTCATCCACCCAGCCTTGATAATAGCCAGCAGGGAGGCCTAACGCGATACCACAAATAAAGGCGACCAAGACCGAGAGGGGCCCAAGCATCAAGATGGTGCGCGCTCCATAAGCCACGCGCGACCATACATCCCGTCCCAAATCATCTGTGCCTAATAAGTGTATTGACGATGGCCCTTTATCAATCAACATATAATCCTGTGAGAGTGGATCATACCGGGTGATGACTGGAGCAAAAATAGCGATGAACACCCAGATCAATACGACAGTAAGGCCAATGACTGCCGTAGGAGAGGCAAATATTACCTCAGCCAAGTTTCTGATTGCCTCAACGAAACCGGAAGGAGCCTTCTGTGTTTGTTTTGGAAAAGCCAAATTCTCTGTGGCCATGACCAGTTCCTAGGTATATCGAATGCGCGGATTGATCAGCGAGTAGATTAGGTCCGCGATCAACTGCGTGCCAACTGCTAACACAATTAGGACCATCGCGGCGGCTTCAATTGCATAAACGTCTTTATAAAGCGCAGCATTGAGAATGAAATTTCCAAGTCCAGGATAACCAAATACAAATTCAACCACCACCAAGCCGCCGATAAACCAGTTGACATGAAGCATAATCACCGTGATGGGAGCCATCATGGCATTCTGGAGCACATGGCGCAGCACCACTTGCCGGTACGATAATCCTTTCAGGATTGCAGTGCGGACGTAAGGGCTATTCATGACCTCGACCACGCTTGAGCGCGTGATTCGCAATACATAACCAAGCTCGACCAATCCTGCGGTCAATACTGGCAAAACCAATAAACGCGGATTCTGCAAAATCGCATTGTCCGATGTAAATACCGCAGCGCCCGGCAATATTTTGAGCCAGAGCGCAAAAATGATGATCAACAAGATGCCCGTGGCAAAATCTGGAGAACCGGCTGTCATAAGCCCAAGAATAGAGATAACGCGATCAACTAATTTTCCCTCGTTCAGCCCAGCAATGAGTCCGAGCACTACCGCAGTGGGAATCGAAAACAAGAAGGCCATCGCCGCCAGAATCAGCGAGTTGATGATTCTGCGGCCGATTACTTGCGAGACTGGTTCCATATAGCGAAGCGATATACCCGCATCGCCGCGCAATAAACCCTTGCTCAGTGGAATATATTCCACCGGCGCATCGGTCTTTTCCTGCCAGCCGGAATAATCATAAGTATATTGAATGTTTTTCGAACCTTTAATCCATTCTGCAACACGATTGCCGGTGTCAACTCCCCAAAAATAGGTCTGACCGCTGGCATCTACTTTCCAGCTTTGGTCATCTGGTTGCTTGACTGTACTTCCGTCCGGTTGCCGGGTCAGCCGAATGAGCTGACCGTTTTCGACATCCCATTGCACCAGGTCACCATTTGGCTCAACGGCCCACCATTGCTGGGATTTCTCCACTAAACCCTGCTGGCTAATCGTCTCGCGCAGGGGTAGTCCCACTTTGGGAGTTGCCTGCCAGTCCGAACCGAAGAGCCAGGAAATATAACGGATGACCACAGGTCGTTCCAAGCCAAGTTGCTTTCGCATGGATTCTTCCTGCTCAGGTGTTGCAAAAGTACCCAGCATATTTCGTGCAACATTTCCCGGAGCAATCTCCACAATGGCAAATACGATTATCGAAACCAGGAACATGGTGAGCAACATGGTGAGTAATCGCCGGACGATGTATCTTGCCATTAGGTCTCCGTATTTAGCTTAGCCTTTTATAAAAATGATCTTACACCTATAAACGTTAATAGATTATTTTTGCTTATCAATCCAAGCCTGCTCCCGCACAACAATTTCATGGACAGCTTGTTGTATCTCAGCCGATAAAGCCTCAGGCTTGTGTTTTGTAATAATATCATCCACCATTTTGGTTGCGCGCTGTTCCATGGTTGTTCCGCCGCGCTTCTGCCAAATAGAATAGGGATTCTTATCGATCAATTTTGAATAGAACGGTTCCTTGAAGTGACGGAGCGTGTGATCGTGCCCCATGTAGTTTCCTGTCGGACCCAGTTCCTCCACCACACCCAGTGCCAGAGTCTCATCACTGACTTCCACACCTTTTGTGGTGGCGCGCAGGAAGCCAAGAATTTCGTTGCACATGGCAATCAGTTGCAAACTGCCCTGCAGGCCTGCATCCATAAAGCCAACATCATGCACGATGTTCGCACCGTTAAGAAGCGATGTCATCAAACTAAGAGTGGCTTCGAAGGCGCATTGCTGATCCATCACCTTGGAGTCGGTCGAGCCGCCCAAGCCGAACACGGGCAGATCGTAATATTTACCTATTGAAGTAGGTACGCCTTGCTCATCTGCAAGAACGTAGTTGCCTACCATTGTTTGTAAGTTATAGGGACCGCCATTCCAGCCCGGAACTGCAATCGGCGCGCCTGGATGAACCAATTGCGAAAGCACGACACCCACCAAGATTCCGGCATTCATGGTTGCCATGCAGCCAGCGGTTGTATGCGGGGAATTAACTCCACCAGCATTTAACGGAATATATAATTGCGGCAAACCTTTTTGTGCCAAGAAGATGCATTTCTGCAGAGCCTCCTGATTGGCAATCAAACCAGAGGTGACGTTGATATAGCAGGTGGCAAACGGCTTCTGCTGGAACGCCTCGGCTCCGCCCGCTACGGCTTCGCACATCTCAACGGCCGCTACGCAACCCTCAAGGTCCGGTGAGACGAAGACGATCGGTTTGACGGTGTTATTGAGCATGACCTCCATTTGATAGCGATCATAAATGCGCTGATCCACATCCTCAGGCAGGAAGGCTGACATCACGAAATCAATCTCAGGGAGAGCATCCATCAAGATCGAGGCATCTCTAACGTCTGTCAAAAGTGGACGGCGGCGTTGCCCGGTATGGTGATCAAGAATATTGAGACAATCCGAGCCACCGCCATAATACGTATTGTATTTACCGGCATTCATGGCCACTTTCCCTTTGCGGTCATAAAGCGTAATTGACTTTGGCGCAGTTGCTAACGCCTTCTCTACCATAGACTCAGGAATCCGCACTCGCAAGCCCTCGGATTGTGCACCTCCCTTAACTAGAATTTCTCTAGCTTTGTCATCATGAACTTCCACACCAATTTTTTGGAGAACCTTCAAGCTAGCTAAATGAATCTTTTCACACTCTTGGGCACTCAACCGGGAATAATGGGTACCCATGATCTTCATTTCGTTAGTCTCTATCATTGTCTGGCCTCATGAACTCAATATTCTTTGAAGATTTCCCACGCTGCCATTCAGGGGGATCGTGGCAGCGTGGGATGCAAATCTAATATCTGAGATTAATTAGGCTTCTTTCCAAGCCGAGGTTAGGATGCAGTACTCGTCCGGCGAGGGTTCGATATCATGGACTTTGGCGGTGTAAATTTTCCACACATCCATGAAGAACGGCGTGCAGATTGAGCCGCGTTGTTGCTGGATGGTCTCAAGCTTCAAGACCAGTGCCTTGCGGGCAGTCAAGTCAAGCGTTCCCTCGGCTTGAGTGAGAATTTGGCTAAATTCCGGGTCCACCCAGTGGCTTTCATTCCAATCGCCTGGTTTGCCGGTCTTGGCATCCGCGGTATAAGCCAATCCCATTGTCATCAAAGCTTGCGTGCGGTGCGACCACCAAGTAATGCCCATGTTGAAATCGGTCCAACCATTCCAGTATTGGCTGGCGGGCATGGTGTTCAGGTTGATGGTAAAACCTCCGGCAACGGCGTCTTCTTTGAGTGCCTGGGCATAGGCCATGGACTCTGGCCAATCACTGGCAACCGTTAGAGTCACAGTTATGCCGTTGGGATATCCGGCTCCAGCCAGTAGGGCCTTGGCCTTGGCGGGATCGAAAGGCAAGGGATCCAACGGGGAGTAGTCGGGATTCGCTTGAGTTGCATGGCTATCGTTCCCTATGACGCCCTGTCCTTGAAGTGCCAGTTGCAGAATCTTCTGACGGTTATGGCAATACTTGAGTGCAGTGCGTACATCGTTATTTGTCCAAGGATCCTGATCAACGCGTACGCGTAGAGTGCGCGTAGCAGCGGTCGGTGTTGAGACAATCGTGAAGCGATTATCGTCCTTGACTGCTTCCCAGCTCGCCACATCCGGCTCAAGGACAGTATCCACCTGACCACTCTGTAACGCGGCAATGTAAGCGGACTGATCTTCGCCCAACATAACCATAACGATCTCATCCAAGTAAGGTAGAGGTTTGCCATCAGGAGCCATTTGCCAGTAATCCGTACGAGCTTTGAGGTGGGCGCGTTCGGCGGTCACATATTCGACCATCGTGAACGGGCCCGTGCCGATAGGTTCCTTGGTGATGTCGCCGCCAAAGGTGGCTGGGACAATGCAGGCTTGATATTGCGCCAAGTTATCCGGCAGGAAGATCGTCGGACTATTTAGATGAAGAGTGACGGTATACTGGTCGGTTTTCTCGACGCCGGTGCCATCCATGTAGCTCATTGCGCTGGCCATCGAGGATTTGGTATTTGGATCCAGCCAACGTTTGATGTTGAAGACGACATCATCGGCAGTCAAATCTTGGCCGTTGTTGAACTTGATGCCCTGCTTAACCTTTAGTGTCCAAGTTTTCAAATCATCGCTAGCAGTCCAGCTGTCGAGCAAATAGGGATGAGTGATACCCTGCGGGTCAGTGTGAGTGAGATACTCAAAGACTTGACGCCAAGGATGGGAGGCGCTGACCAGCGAGAACTGAGCTGGATCAGACACGCGCTCAATACGGCAGGCAACATTGAGGGTGCCGCCGCGTGTGATGGCTGGGGCAGCGGCTGGGGCAGTTGTAGGATTTGCCGCTGGGGCACAGGCGGCCAAAACTTCAGCTCCGGCAACCGATAGCCCCAGCAGTGTCGAAAGCCTGATAAAATCACGTCGGGAAATATTTCCCTTGCGAAGCATTTCATTAGCTTCAGTAATCAGAGGATGAACTTTTGAGGGTTCCATACGTTTCTCTCTTTCTGGTTAGAAAAATTTTGAGCGAACGTTTCCTTTGGTTTTTTGAAACATTTCTGTTATGGAGACTAGCCACCTCCTTCATACATAGAGAATTGATGGAATGGAGCGGCAGTAAGCATAACTCTAAAGCTGGGTTTTCATAACGAAGTCTGATATATTTATAATATCACTTAATATATCATAGGTCAATAATTGATATATCAATATTGATAATTATTGCAAATTGATATATCTTGTGGTAATATTTGGATAGATTGGAATGCTAGCATGACAACCTCAGATATAAATCAAACATCGAAAAGCCTGATTTATAAGAAGTTGCGGCGCTCCATTATGATGGGGCACCGCGAATCGGGGGAGCGCCTAGAGATTGAAGAGATTGCAGCTGAGTACAGCACGAGCGTTACCCCAGTACGAGATGCATTGCAAATGCTTAGCCATGAAGGCTTGATAGATATCAAACCGCGCTCGGGTTATTTTGTGGCGCGGATTACTCTTAAGAAGCTGCGGGATTTGCTGGATATTCGCCGTCTTTTGGAGTTAACCTCGGTGGAGCGCGCCGCATTACGCATCAGTGATCAACAGGTCAGTGAGTTGCGCGCCGTCCATGCGGGTTACACTGGTGACGACGATGAATCCTATGATCGCTATACGGATGAAAACCGAAGGTTCCATTATCTAATTGCCAAAGCAAGCGGGAATAATGAACTTGCTGAAATGATCGGGCGGTTACATGATCAGCTCGCTCGTTTTATGGTCATGCGCCACGCCGGAAAAACACAGGAAGCCACTCATAAGCTCATTGTCGACGCGCTTGAGGCCCATGACATGGAAGCGGCCCGGCAGGCTCTGCTGGATGATATTGACCGGGCACATGAGGCCATTTTAGATGGCGTCATGGAGGATGACGCTGACAACTGGCATTTGTGATCTGCGAGAGGCGAAGGCTCTAGTTGGAAACAAATCCGCCAAGGTTTTCAATTCTCAACTCAAACTCTGCAAGGAGACGAAATGGATCTAAAACAAATTTACGACAGTGTCATTGACGGACAACTAGTTGATGTGGAAAATGGGGTCAAAGCCGCATTGTCATCCGGCACCGCTGCGGACATCATTCTCAAAGATGGGTTAATCGCCGCAATGGATGAGGTGGGGCGACGCTTTGAGGACGGTGATTTCTTTGTTCCTGAAATGTTAGTCTCGGCCCGCGCCATGCAAGCAGGCCTTCAGCACTTAAAGCCTTACCTCGTCCACGGAGAGGTAAAGGCAGCTGGACGAATCGCGATTGGCACCGTCAAGGGGGATTTGCACGACATCGGCAAGAACCTGGTTGCCATGATGCTGGAGGGCGCAGGATTTGAAATCATGGATCTTGGCGTGGATGTCTCTCCGCAGGCCTTTGTGGATGCTGTACAGGAAGGCGCACAGATCATTGGTATGTCGGCATTACTGACCACTACCATGAGCAACATGGTAGGCACAATCGAAGCGCTGAAAGCCTCCGGTTTGCGCGATAAGGTCAAAGTTATGATTGGAGGCGCACCTGTAACCGAGGAATTTGCCAATCGAATTGGTGCAGATGGCTTTGCTCCGGATGCATCCAGCGCAACGCGCGTCGCACGTCAGCTGGGCGGTTGAATATGGAAACCAAACTTTCATTTAAAGAAAAAACCATCCTGATCGGTCCGGCGCATCCATTTGTGGTAATCGGTGAACGGATCAATCCGACTCGTCGCAAAAAATTGGCCGCTTCCATGAAGGAGGGCAACTTCAGTTTGGTGCAGGAAGACGCACGCTTGCAGGCACAGGCGGGCGCTTTGGTATTGGATATCAACGCAGGCGTTCCCGATGCGGATGAACCAACCTTGTTGCGTGGGGCGGCGCAAGCCGTTATGGAAGTTGTAAATCTTCCTCTATGTTTTGATAGCGCCAATCCCAAAGCTCTGGCTTCTGCCCTTGAGGTTTATCCAGGAAAGGCTTTAATAAACTCGACCACCGCTGAAACAAAAATGATGGATATAGTTCTGCCGCTTGCCAAGCAGTACGGCGCGGCAGTGATCGGAGTGATAACAGATGATAAAGGTGTTCCAACGACGCCGCAGGAACGCCTGAAGACCGCAGAAAAATTAATTAAACGCGCCGGCGATTACGGCGTTCCACCCGAGGACATCATCATTGATCCCCTGGCATTGACCGTCAGTGCAGATCATAACGCGGCGCGCGTGACCTTGGACTCGATTCGCCTCATCCAGCAGGAATTGGACGCTAACATGAATCTTGGTGCCAGCAATGTTTCGTTCGGCCTGCCGGATCGCAAGATTGTCAATGTTGCATACTTGGCACTTGCTATTTCCCGCGGTCTGACCACTGCCATCACAGACCCAACAGTCCCAGAAATTCAGACTACCTTGCTGGCTTGTGACCTGTTAATGAGTCACGATGAATATTCCATGCGCTGGATCAAAGCCTTCCGTGCACGAGAAAAAGCCAAAGTTGTCGAAGTGGCTTAGTAGTTCCTACCTGTGATCTTGAAATAGTTTCTCAGCTGCTCTTACTCATCACGAAGGAAATGTATGTCTTACGCCACACGTATCAGTCATCTCAAACCGGAAGGCGCTTATCAAGTGCTGGCGCGCGCCAACCAATTGGAAGCTGATGGCCGGGAGATTATCCATCTCGAAATCGGCCAGCCGGATTACGCCACATTCGAGAATGTGAGCGAAGCGGGCATCGCGGCCATCCGCGCCGGCCATACGCGCTACACTCCGCCTGCCGGAATGCCATCTTTGCGTGAAGCCATCGCCAAAGATAGTGGCTGGTGGCGCGGCATCAATATTCAACCCGATGAAGTGGTGATCGGTCCCGGTGGAAAACCCAACCTGTTCTTTCCGACTCTAGCTCTCGTCGAGCCCGGGGACGAAGTGATTTATCCTGACCCCGGCTTCCCGACCTATGAGGCAATGATTCGATTGGCCGGAGGCATACCGCAGGCAGTGCCCTTGTTGGAAGAAAGCAATTTCTCGTTTGACCTGAATACCTTTGACCGGCTGATCAGCAAGCGAACCAAGTTAATCATTTTGAATTCTCCCAGCAACCCGACCGGCGGAGTGATTCCGCACGGTGATTTGGAACACATTGCGAAAAAAGCACAGGAATTCAATTGCTGGGTTATGTCGGATGAGATTTATGCACGCCTCATCTACGATGGATTGAAAGTGGAATCCATCGCTTCCCTGCCGAATATGAAGGAGCGCACGATTATCGTGGATGGTTTCTCCAAGACCTATTCGATGACCGGCTGGCGACTCGGCTACGGCATCATGCCATGTGAACTGGCAGCCCGCGTCGATCTTCTGCTGACACATTCTGTGGGATCGACGGCGCACTTTACGCAGTTTGCCGGGTTGGAGGCCATTACCGGACCGCAGGATATGGTGGGCGTGATGGTGGCAGAATATCAGCGTCGGCGGGATGTGATGGTCGACGGTCTGAACCGTATTCCTGGTTTCATTTGTCAGAAACCGCAAGGTGCCTTCTATGCGTTTCCCAACATCAAGGGCACGGGAATGAAATCGGCTGAGCTCGCCAACCTACTCTTGGAAAAGGCGGGTGTTGCGTTATTGCCAGGTTCATCCTTTGGCGAATATGGGGAAGGCTACCTGCGTTTATCGTATGCCAATTCAATTGAGAATATCCAGAAAGGAATGGAGAGGATCCAATCTGCGCTGAATTAACGTGAATAATTGCTCCGTCGAAAAGAAGTGTAGGGATTCGAAAAACGGGAGCATGAACCGACCTCAAAACAGATACAAACGATAATAGAGGATGGACTTCTTCTCACTCCATTATGGGCAGCAAGTGCACTGCCTTATATGTGTCGAATGCACAAGTGGCAAACACTCAGACCATTCATCACCACAAGATAATACATGGTACACTGGGCAACACCTTCCCACTTATGGCAATCATTACACTTTTTTCCCCTTATCGAATTTGCCCCATTGGCGCGCACATTGATCATCAGGGTGGATCCGTTTTGGGCAGGACGATCAACCTTGGCACCACGCTGACTTACGAGTCTCTCTCCTCACGGGAGATTCACATTATGAGTGCGCAGTTTGGGGAAACCAGGTTTTCCATTGGGGAGCTGGATAAGACCCATTGGGTACGTTACGCCCAAGCTGCAGCACGTGTGCTTAATCTCAGTCGGGGTATGAAGGCGCAGGTAAGTGGATCGCTCATTGGTTCAGGCCTGAGTTCGTCCGCCTCGGTGGGGCTGTCGTTTCTACAAGCCATGGCTGATGCAAATGAAATGCAATTCTCTGGAGAACAATTGGTGAATTGGGATTATCAATTGGAACACGACGAGCTTGGCTTGCAAAACGGATTACTCGATCCAATGAGCATTGTCCACGGACGAAAGGATGCGCTTCTCTACATCGACACTGTGGCTGGCTCTGCAACCCCGGTTTTTGATCCGCTCGGAAACAACCTGGCATGGATCATTGCGTATTCCGGCATTTCGCGCGAACTTACCAAGAGCGGTTTCAATGTGCGTGTTACAGAATGTTGTGAGGCTGCCGCGATATTGAAGAGCGGCGCGCAAAAATTAGGAGATGTGCCGCAGGACATCTTTGAGATCGGCAAAGCGAAATTGCCGCCGAATCTTTGCCGTCGGGCGGAACATTTCTTCAGCGAGATGGAACGCGTTTGGGCTGGCAAACAAGCTTGGGCAGAGTGTGATGCGGTGCGATTTGGCGAGTTAATGAATTGGTCATGCGCATCCTCCATCAAGAATTATGAATCCGGAAGCGAGATTTTGATTCAACTGCATGAGATTGCCAGCAGTGCGGGAGGCGTATATGGAAGCCGGTTTTGTGGAGGTGGGTATGGTGGCTGCGTAGTGGCGCTTGCCGATCGGGACAAAGTGCAGGATGCGTGCGATGAGATCGCGTGGAAGTTTTCAGCCTTACATCCGCACCTGCCTTCAAAGGTGTTTGTTACAGATATGGCCGATGGCTTGTTTCCCGTCAAGACGGATGCCGGATGATCCGTTCTGCTGTCCTTTTGGCGGCGGGGCGCGGTAAACGACAGCGCCCTTACACCGATGTCACGCCTAAACCGTTGTTGCCGGTGAATGGCCGTCCCACGCTGGATTATGTTTTATGCGCTGTTGCAAGGGCTGGGGTAGAACGGGTTTGTGTGGTGACGAATCACCTGGAGGAACAGATCTTTGCGTTCGTTGGCGATGGGTCAAAATGGAATTTAGCTGTGTGCTTCTCGCATCAAGCCGAACTGCGCGGGAATGGCGATGCGCTGTTGTCGGTACCCAACGATTTTGCGCACAATGAATCAGTGATGGTGGCGGCGACCGATTACATTTTAGAAGAAGATTCACTGCTTGCTTTGGTACATGCCCATGAAAACAGCCGCGCCGATATTGTCATGAGCCTGAAGAAATGTCTGCTGGAGGAGTTAAGCGCACGTTCGAGTGTGGAGGTGGATTCCAACTGGCGCGTCAGTCGCATTATCGAAAAACCAAAGCGTGAGGAGATCATGAGCCCGTACGCGGCATCGATCCTATTCATTTTGCCTCCGCAAATTTGGGATTATCTGGCAAAGGTCTCGTCATCAGGCCGTGGGGAGATTGAAATGCAATCTGCTATCGATAGTATGATACGTGATGGTTTTTCGGCTGTGGGAGTTTTGCAACCCGCACCCGCGGAGTGGCAAGCAGGCAACCTACCGTAACTGCTTTTTCAGCCAATCGAATGCGGCAAGCTGCATTGCTAGATCAAACTTATGCGGGCCGGGATAGAACTGTCCTGTGTAGGAATCGGGATGGTTTGCATAATGTGTCTGCAGGCGGACATGCGCCGCGCGCATTCCGTTTTCCGTGAACAAATCATCTTGCAGGTTGTACTGTACCAACAGCGGGGAAGGAGCGCGGGATGCGGCAAGATCGGGCCAATCTCCGTGACGCGACCATCCAAAGGGAAACAGCATCCAAGTGTGTGACATATTATGATCAAGCAGGGCAGGATAGGTTGTCATCAAACCTACGATTACTGCTGCATGGACTTTTTCATGCAAGGCATTCAACATCGCTGCCCGATTGCCTCCACCGGAGAGACCGATACATCCTACGTGTTCTGAATCTACATCGGTGCGGGAGAGCAAGTAATTCAGGGCCACACGGTCTTCGAAAGCAACTACGCCCGCAAGGCTGGTGCCGAGAATGTTGCAATATTTCGAGACCCAATGCTCATGAAAATAAGCCGCAGTGTTGTAAGACTCAATTTCATTCATCGGCTGTTGATGAGATAAAAGATTGGTTGTGACAGGTCCCATCATTTCGAGCATCGTCTTCAATGGGAAGCGGCGGCTGCCCCATAAAAATACATCATGAACCAATACAATGAAGCCTTCCCGCGCGAGCGCGTTGGCGTATGCCCGACCGCCGTATGAGATTTTGCGGAATTCATCGAGGATTGGCAAAGCCTCGTTTAGACGGTCGGCGATTTTTTCCTTGCCGTAATATTTGAAGTCGCTGTGATCGTGTAGAGCAACAATACCCGGGAGCCGTCTGTTGGCATTGGCAGGTTTAATCAGGTATGCCTGGGTGCGCGGTCCATACCCGACCGACCAGGAAACTTCTTCCCCAACAAGACCGTCTCTTTCCCATCGATCATCAATCTTTACATCTCTCGGGTTCTCGTTTGCGGAGGCAAACCCCAATACATCCCGAATCAAGGACTGTGTTCGCGGGCCGGGGTTAGCCTCAGGATATAGGTCGGCCTTCTTCTTCGCTTCTGTAACCCAGTCGCTGAAGATTCCTAGGTGTTGATACTGTTCTCCCATGAATGGTGCCTCATTGTATCTAAGCAGTTCGAATTTTAGTGAGTTTGACATCTGTTTTACATGCGTAAGCTAACCGATAAGCTAACTGAACACTTGGTTTACATTTTTTTATTTCCTTCACTGACTTCTAATAATAACAGTAAATAAGCTATATTAAACGGTTTCAAATATCTTGTCGATATTCTTAACAGATTCTACGGTTCGAGGTGGTCGCAGCGCTTTCTCTTTCATCACGCAAGTCAAGGATTTACTAAGCCAGGCGCGCGACCTGATCAAGTTCATTTCCATGACGCCAAGTGCAACCGCTGAGATGAAGGAAGAAGTCAAGGAGATATATCAGGTAGCCGATCAGGCGAATCTGGAAATATTACATCAGACTTTTTGAATATGCGGGTCGTTTGACAACTTTATTCGCTACAACCTTTTACTTTTATAAGAAATCTATTATTAGGGCATTCCTGTGTAGCACTAATTTATTGGAAGTGGGATATAATTATTGCAGTCGTCATCAATACGGCTTCGTAGATAAGAACGACTTTCCACAGAAAAATATATTCATCCTATCTTTCTGAGTAAAGTAAGGCCCCATCCTGGCGGTCTCTTTATGTTTTATTTAGCGATATTTGACCAAACCAAATAAGACGGGTTATTTGGAGAAGGAGCAGTTCGATATGCAACAGAATTCTCTCTCGATCATCAAGCGGGTTGCCTTTATCGGCAATTACCTGCCGCGTCAGTGCGGCATCGCCACCTTTACCACCGATCTATGTGAATCGATTGCAGACGAATTCAAAGGCACGTCCTGTATCGCCCTGCCGGTCAACGATGTGGAGCTGGGATATGATTATCCATCGCGCGTCCGCTTTGAGTTGACCGAGAAAGATATCGAATCATATCGCCGCGCCGCCGATTTCCTCAACATCAACAATGTAGACATTGTGTCCCTGCAGCATGAATATGGCATCTACGGCGGCCGTGCGGGTAGTTACATCCTGGTGCTCCTGCGTGAATTGCGCATGCCGATCGTCACCACTCTGCATACCATCTTCCGCGACCCCGATCCAGGTCAGCGCCGGGTGCTGGAAGAGATCGCGTCCCTCTCGGCCCGTTTGGTGGTGATGAGCGAACGTGGTGCGGAGTTCCTGCGGGAGATTTATCACGTACCTGCCGAGAAGATCGATTTAATCCCGCATGGTATTCCCGATGTGCCTTTTGAAGATCCGAGTTTTCATAAAGATTTGTTTGGCGTCGAAGGCAAGACCGTTTTGTTGAGCTTTGGCTTGCTCTCAGCCAACAAAGGCATTGAGAATGTCATCTCGGCTTTGCCTGCCATTTTGGCCAAGCACCCGAACGTGGTGTATATCGTGCTCGGTGCCACCCATCCTCAGGTCCTGCGTAACGAAGGTGAAACCTATCGTTTGTCCCTGCAATGGCTGGCCCAGCAAAAAGGTGTCGAAAGCAACGTCATCTTCTATAACCGCTTTGTGGCTTTGGACGAACTCGTTCAGTTCATCAGCGCCTCGGATATTTACATTACACCGTATCTCGATGAGGCACAGATCACCTCCGGTACATTGGCTTATACCGTGGGAGCGGGGAAGGCGGTCATTTCCACGCCCTATTGGTATGCGGAAGAAATGCTCGCCGAGGATCGAGGCGCGCTGGTCCCGTTTCGCGATCCACAGGCATTGGCCGAGCAGGTGATTGATCTATTGGATAATGAGGCGCGTCGTCACGCCATGCGCAAACGTGCCTATATGTTTGGCCGGGATATGATCTGGCCGCAAGTGGCCCGCCGTTATATGCAAAGTTTTGAACGCGCCCGCACCGAGCGTCGACATTTCGCGCAGGCCGGGTTCGTGGTCAAACCGCTGGACGAACGTCCGCAGGAACTTCCGCCTCTCAAGTTAGATCATCTGCATCACATGACGGATCAAACCGGTATCCTGCAACATGCCACTTTCACCGTTCCCAATTATGGTGAGGGCTATACCACCGACGATAATGCGCGCGCCTTGATGGTCAGTGCGCTTCTGGAGGAATTGGGCGTCAGGGAGGCCACTCAACTGGCAACTCGTTATCTCGCGTTCCTATGGTATGCGTTCAATAACGAGACAACCCGCTTTCGCAACTTTATGGATTATCAGCGGCAGTGGCTCGAGGATAGTGGCTCGGACGACAGCCATGGCCGTGCCTTATGGGCACTGGGAACGGTCTTGGGCCGCTCCAATAAGCCGACCCTGCATAATATGGCCGGTCGCATCTTCGAACAGTCATTGCTCGGTATCCTCAAGACAACCAGCCCGCGTGCCTGGGCCTTTGCGCTGATTGGCATTCACGAGTATCTAGGACGTTTTGCTGGTGACCGCCGCGCCAGCCAGGTGCGCGAGGAATTGGCCGGTCGTCTGCTGATGCTTTACCAGAATAATCGCTCGGACGAATGGCGCTGGTTTGAGCAAAGCCTGACGTATTGCAATGCTGCCTTGTCGCATGCCATGCTTTTATGCGGTGAGTCGATCCCGAATACGGAAATGACCGAAGCCGGATTGGAGTCGCTCCGCTGGCTGGCTGACCTGCAAAGCGCGGATACGGATGGAGGCCATTTTGTCCCGATCGGCTCGAACGGTTTTTATCCGCGGGGCGGCGAGCGTGCCCGCTTCGATCAACAGCCTGTAGAGGCCCAAGCTATGGTCTCTGCTTGCCTTGAGGCCTACCGGCTTACGGGTGAAAAGGATTGGCGCAAAGAGGCGCGGCGCGCTTTTGAGTGGTTCCTCGGGCGCAACGATTTGAACCGTCCGGTGTACGACCCAACCACGGGCGGCTGTCGAGATGGTCTCCATCCCGACCGGCCGAACGAGAATCAGGGTGCCGAGTCTACGCTGGCCTTTCTCCAGAGTTTACTGGAATTACGGCTGGCAGAAAATCTTATAAGGACTGATGAGCATTATCATAATGAACAATCAACTTCCGGAACTAATTCATCGCAACAAACTCAACCCCATCCTGACCGCCGCAAACTGGCCGTATCCGATCAATAGCGTATTCAACCCCGGCGCTACACTGCTGGCTGATGGAACTACCCTTCTGCTATGCCGCGTCGAGGATCGGCGCGGACTTTCCCACTTGTGCGCTGCCCGTTCCGCCAATGGCATCGACGGCTGGAAGATCGATGCCAAGCCAACGCTGATGGCTGATCCGGAGCATTTTCCGGAAGAGGTCTGGGGTATCGAGGACCCGCGCATCACTTATGTGGCCGAGTTGAGCCAGTATGCCGTCGTATATACCGCTTATGGACACGGTGGAGCAGGGGTTGCCCTGGCGCTCACCAAGGATTTTATCCACTTTGAGCGCTATGGCGTCATTATGCAGCCGGAAGATAAGGATGCATGTCTCCTGCCAAGTCGGATTAATGGGCGCTGGGCATTGATCCATCGCCCGGTTAGCGCGACCTTCGCAGATATGTGGGTCTCCTATTCCGATGATTTGCGAAATTGGGGAAATTATAAAATTATGTTGCAAGCGCGGCATGGTGGATGGTGGGACGCCAACAAGATCGGTCTCTCTGCGCCGCCGATTGAAACCCCAGAGGGCTGGCTGGTGCTGTATCACGGCGTGAAGTTGAATTCGGCGGGCGCCATTTACCGATTGGGTTTAGCTTTGTTTGATTTGAACGCACCCGACCATTGTCTGAAACGCGGCGACGAGTGGATCTTTGATCCCGAAGAACCATATGAGCGGCACGGGGATGTGGATAATGTCATCTTTCCCTGTGGTTATACTCGTGCGGCTGACGGTGACACACTTCATATTTATTATGGTGCTGCGGATACAAGCATTGCGCTGGCTACAGCCAGTGTTAAAGAGTTGCTTGAATGGCTCAACAAACATAGCTAAAGATAAGCTGGCTTGCCTTATATTGGCCTGCTGCTGATCATTGGATTTACAGTGGTAGATAGAATATCCGAGAGGCAAAAAGAATTGTTTTTCATCGTGCCCGAATGTTGAGAAAAGCCTGGCATTGATACTTTTCGAAGAACACGTTATGATAATTAAATGAAGACGATGAACTAATGGATCTATAAATGAAAATCGAATCGGAAGATGGCTATGTGGAGATCGAGAGTCTCCACGTAGCCAAGTTTGCTGGAAGGTAAACTTATGGGCGTAGAACGAGATCAAGCATCTCAGCCCGAAGAAAACGATCAATTGTATTGGGAGATCTTCGAAGCCGTCGGTGATGGATTGGTCGTGCAGGATTCGGAGACCCAGCGCGTCGTCGAGGCCAACTCCACAGCCGCTGCGATGCACGGATATAGCCGCGAAGAATTTATCGGCTTGCATCTAACGGAATACATCCATCCTGACAGCCAGCCCCTTTTCATCGAATCCACGCAGGCAATCCGATCAGGCGAAATATTCGAATCGCCTGCCATACACCTGCGCCGTGATGGCTCATCATTCCATGTCGAGGTGCGCAGGACGGCATATATTTATCAAGGCCGTCCGTGTCTGTTGAGTGTCGTCCGCGATGTCAGCGAGCGAGTCCATGCAGAACAGCTTCTCCTGCAGCAGGAGGAAGTCCGCCAGCGTGAGCAGTCCACCTTGTTGGATATCTCCCACACTTTAGCTTCCACACTGGAACTCAAACCGGACTTGATCCTCGACCAGTTGCAGGTCATTGTAGAATACAGCCATGCCGCGCTTTTCGTATTAGAAGACTCAACACTGGTATCCATTGCCCTGCGTGGAGTGAAACAGCCGGAAGGCGCCGCGCCCTTCCGCATCCATTTGGATGGACCAGAGATTCTGGCACAGCTGTTCAATGAACATCGTCCCCTCCGAATCGCGGATGTGTCGAGCGCGGATAAGGGAGCACTGTTCCTTCGCTCGTTATTAGGCAATGAGGCAGGGATATTGTTAGACGGAGTACGAGCATGGATGTGGGTACCTTTGGCAATCAAAGGCCGCATCATCGGCGGCGTGGGCGTGGCACACACCGAACGGAATTACTTCACGAGTCATCACGCCGACCTGGCCCTGACCGTAGCCAATCAGGCTGCGATCACGATGGTCAATGCGGAATTGTATCAACAGGCTCAAGCCCTGGCCGCACTGCAGGAACGCCAGCGGCTCGCACAGAACCTGCATGATGCCGTCAACCAGTCACTCTTTTCCGCGGGATTGATCGCCGAAGTCCTACCACGTTTATGGGATCGGGATCAAGCGCAGGCGCGACAATCGTTGGAAGACTTGCGGCGCTTGACGCGGGGAGCCATGGCCGAAATGCGTGCTCTGCTGGCTGAACTTCGACCCTCGACCTTGACCGATGCCGATCTGGGCGATTTGTTGCGTCTGCTGGGAAATGCATTCACTGGTCGAACAAACATTCCAGCAACAGTGACCATAGTCGGAGAAGGAGTTTTGCCCGCCGAAGTGCAGGTGGCAGTCTATCGCGTGTGTCAAGAAGCGCTGAATAATATCGCGAAACATGCCGGAGCCAGCAAAGTGGAAATAAATCTCAAGCATGATGGAACGGCCATTGAATTAGGTATTCACGATAACGGCCAGGGTTTTGATCCTGAACAAACCACCGGCTTTGGTCATTATGGCTTGAGCATGATGCGCGAACGCGCCGAAGCGGTGGGTGCGCAGTTATTCATCACGAGCCAGATCGGTCGCGGTTCTGAACTAGTCATCCGCTGGAGAGAAACAGAAAAAAAGGAGGTCTTATTATGACAACGCCCTCGTCCAAACCCATTCGCGTTATGCTGGTTGACGACCACGCCATGGTTCGCCGAGGATTAGCAACATTCTTAAAAGTCTTTGATGACTTGGAACTGGCAGGCGAAGCCGAGAACGGTCAGGCCGCCATCCAACTCTGTGCCAAGCTACAACCTGATATTGTTCTAATGGACATGGTTATGCCCGACATGAACGGTGCAACCGCGACACGTACTATCCGCCAACAATTTCCAAACGTTCAGGTGATTGCGCTGACAAGCTTCAAAGAAGAGGAGTTGGTTAAGAGCGCACTGGAAGCGGGAGCCATCGGATACTTACTCAAGGATGTTTCGGCTGATGAATTGGTCAGGGCCATTCGTTCTGCCCATGCTGGCCGCGCAACCCTTTCGCCAGAGGCTGCTCAGGCGCTGGTCCATGCCGCCAGTCAACCACCCGCACCAGGCTATGATCTTACTGAACGCGAGCGTGAAGTCCTGGCACTGATGATCGAAGGCTGGAATAACACTCAGATTGCTGGAAAGCTGACGGTCAGTCCATCCACCATCAAGTCGCACGTTAGCAACATTCTCTCCAAGCTGGGCGTCGCAAGCCGAACGGAAGCTGTGACCCTGGCTCTGCGGAACCATATCATTTCCTGATCCTTTTCATCTCCCCCAAGTGGCGGAGGACAACACTCCCCAGTCGCACGATGCGGCCAGGGAGTGTTTGCTTTAATATATAGTCGTTAGGAATTGGGAAATATTCTCAAATATTATAAGGAACCATTATTATGAAATCCGACAAACGATCTCAATCGATCCCGGATTTTCAATCCAGAAAGCCTGATGTGAGCTTACTAGAGTTAGTTGAAACCCCAATGATGTCCGAAGGCGTGAGACGGGATTCTCTCAGCGATCTTCAATACTCGCACGAACAGTTGCGCGAGATGCTATCCGACCTAAGGGCCCGAAACAAGGAACTGGAGGCATATGATCATATGCTCGCCCACGACCTCAAGGATCCGTTGACCATTATGATCGCGGCTGCAGATTTGATCACCGACGTACCCGATCTGACTGGCCAAGAGTTGAAAGAGTGTATGCAGCAAATCAAATACACCGCGTACGAAATGAACAGCATCATCAACAGTTTGTTACTCTTCGCCGAAGTGAGCAAGATGGAAGCGCCAGTGCAACCTGTGGATATGGCTAAGGTTGTAACGAATGTCCGCAATCGTTTAGATTATATGATCAAAGAAAACCAGGCTAAGATCAACCTCCCTAGGGTATGGCCACGGGCCATCGGTTACGGCCCTTGGATCGAAGAGGTGTGGGCTAATTACATTAGCAACGCCCTCAAGCACGGAGGCCAGCCGCCGTATGTAGAACTGGGCGCATCAGCCCAGCCGGATAGTATGATCCGCTTCTGGACACGTGACAACGGCCCGGGCCTCCCGGCAGATGCCCAAGCGAGTTTGTTTACACCGTTCAACCAGATCGGGAGCGTACGCAACTTGGGCCACGGCTTGGGCTTATCGATTGCGCTCCAAATCGTTGAAAAGCTAGGTGGTCAGGTAGGCGTCGAAAGCACATTGGGCGAGGGGAGTCTCTTCTTTTTCACTTTACCGGCCAGCTCATCGCCTTCGTAACAACCTGCTCCATCCTGATAACAACACTTAACCGTGAGAGTTTGAAAAGGAGTTTTTTGATGAAAGCAAAAATCGTTGCAATATCCATTCTTATGTTTGTATTGATATTTACCACGGGTTGCGGCCTAATCCCGGGAAGTAGTTCCACGCCGCCCGGCGCGCCCGTCGGGCCGGTCAATTCGAATTATTCCAATGCCATTTCACCTGCTCAACAATTGATCCTTGGCACCATGAATCTACAGGGGAGTTTGGTAGTCACCCTGGATGAAGCCACTCAACTCCTTCCTTTCTGGGAAGCCTATCGAGACTTGTCTACTAGTAGTAATGCCTCTCCGCTGGAGTTACAAGCCACGTTGGTGGGTGTCGAACAAGCTATGACGCCCGATCAGGTTCAGGCCATTGTGAACATGAAGCTTACCAGTCAAGAAATGGCAACGATATTACAGCAACAAGGAGTAGCCCTGGGTGCCACCAGAGGAGGATCTGGTACCCCTCGCACCACAGGCGCGGGCGGAGGCGGATTTGCTGGAGGTGGTGGCGGAGGAATTCCCGGCGTTACGGGTGGTGGAGGAGGCGGGGGATCTGGCGGTGGCGGCATTAGTAGTGGTGGCGGGACTCCCAATCCGCAAGCGATTTCAACATTGAGGGCAAAGGCCTCTACCGGTGCTGCAAACACAGCCTTAGTAAGCCTCATAATTAAATTCCTTGAAAAAACGAATCGCTCGCTGGCACCTACGGCGACGCCTTCGGCAATACCTTCAACAGCTACGGCAGCACCCACGGCTACTCTCGATCCATAAGTATATCAACTGCCGTTCCTAACATTCATGGACAGGAATTAATGATGATGAAATAAAGAGTGCCAAGGAGTGAGACTTATCCAGATCGTGGAGATGAACATTCCCCGTCCCATTGTTGAATCCCAGTTGCGTTTGTTATACAATAATAAGTGTAGTGCATTTATTTGCGCGTCCGAGGCGTCTGACTGATCAATTAGGAAAGGCAACCGGAATAGCATGAACGATAATGCAAAGAAAACAAATAAGGCCGATGTACAAAAAATACAAACTTCAGAGCTGCGCTATCGTCGTCTGTTTGAAGCGGCCCAGGACGGGATATTAATTCTGGATGCTGAGACGGGAATGATCGTAGATGTTAACCCTTTCCTGATCAAGTTGCTGGGATACTCGCGTGAAGAGTTTTTAGAAAAAAGGCTCTGGGAAGTGGGCGCATTCAAAGATATTGAAGCCAGTAAGGATGCCTTCCAAGCTTTGCAGAAGAATGAATATATCCGATATAAGGATTTGCCACTAAAAACGAAAGACGGGCGGTTGATTTAAGTGGAATTCGTTAGTAATGTCTATTGGGCCGGCAGTGAGAGGGTCATCCAATGCAATATCCGTGACATCACCGAGCGTAAACAGGTACAGGATGCCCTGCTTAAAAGCGAAGCACTCCTGCGTGAACAGTCCGTTCGGGATCACCTGACCGGCGTATTCAACCGGCGTTATATGGAAGAAACCCTGGGACGCGAACTGCTTCGAGCCTCGCGCAAAGGACTCTCATTAGGCATCATTATGTTTGACATGGATGATTTCAAGGGATTCAACGACACGTACGGCCACGCTGCGGGCGATGCAATCTTGCGAGAATTGGGGAACTTGCTGCTCAAGCATGTGCGCGGAGAGGATATTGCATCTCGTTATGGTGGCGATGAATTCATCCTCATCCTGTCCGATGCCTCGCGAGAAGTAATCGTGGAGCGGGCCGAGCGCTTATGCGAACACGTCCGGCACCTCCACACCCAATACGAAGGACAAACTCTTGAGGCAGTTTCACTCTCCGTTGGAGTCGCTATATTCCCCGAGCATGGCTCCACGAGCGACGTATTGCTCAAATCCGCGGACGATGCGCTTTATCGCGCCAAGCGGGAAGGACGTGGCCGGGTCGTTGTGGCGGATTAGAAATCCCGTCGCCGAGACATTCTATCAAATCATTTGATCTCTTCTCCCCCAAGGGGCGGAGAAAAAAACTCCCCAGTTGCAGGATGCAGCCGGGGAGTTTCTAATGTAGTATGAGTGTATGACCCTCGTATTTCTTAATAATGTCCTGACCCGCTAACGGGTTAGCTTTAATGATCCTGTTCCTACAAAAAAAAGCAAGGTCATAACTCGATGAATACCAATCTCTAATGGAAAGGCAAGGATGTAAACCTATGAACCATCTTTCAAAGAAAGTTCTTCCCGGTGTCGTCTTGTCGCTGGCTATTTTAATCAGCGCCTGTAGTTTTTCAACGAGCTCAACACCAAGAGGCAACGCCACTTACGCCTCCGCAGCACAAACGACCGTGTCCCAGGAAGTGTCACAAGATGTGGCTAATCAGCAATTAGCCACCGACCAAAGCGCCATACCATCTCCGACGAATTTGCCTACAGCTACGGCAACGGCAATTTCCACGTCCGGCACCATAGCATCTACGGGACCGCTCTGTGATAACTCAATCTATATTTCCGATGTGACGATTCCCGATTACACCGTTGTCGCCGCCGGTCAGACCTTTACCAAAACATGGATGTTCCAGAATACCGACTCCTGCACGTGGGATACCAATTACACTCTGACCTTCATGGGTGGCTCCCAAATGAATGGATCAAAAACGTATATCGGCAGCCCAGTTGTCGATGGCCAGCAATCGGAAATATCGGTGACATTGACTGCACCGACCACTGCAGGACAATATACCGGTTACTGGCAACTAGCCAACGACTCGGGAGAAACATTTGGCGAGGAAGTTGATGTGTTGATTAATGTTGGCCAGTCCGCTGTGGCGGCAGTGGCCCCTATTGCAACGCTAGCCCCTACTTCTACACTGGCCCTTATTGCGACGCTCGCTCCTACTGCCACGTTAGCTCCTACCGCTACATTGGCCCCTACTGCTACGCTAGCCCCTCGATAAGTATGTCAACTGTGCCCATTCCAACTTTCATGATCAGGAATTAATGATAATGAAATGATGAGCGCGAAGGAATGGGAATCCCCCAAGTGGCGGAGAACAATACTCCCCAGCCGAAGGATGTGGCCGGGGAGGTTTCATTGTATGATGAATTCATGGCTATTCCAGCCTGAACCAACCGGTGATGAAATCCGGATAATTTGTTTGGAGGTGAACGATGGAAATTCCTTTACAAGCTCAAGTTGAGTGTACAGACGGTGTCTGTGGGCGCTCTATATATGTGCTGATAAACCCTGTCATTGAAAAAGTTACCCATTTGGTGGTGAGAGAGGATGCGTCTCCCAACACACAATACATTGTACCGGTTGAGACTGTATCAGCTACCGTCGTCGATACGATACAGCTTCGTTGCAGCAAGGCAGAACTGGAGAAAATGGACCCGTTTGTCCAAACGGAGTTCGTTGAAGAGAATGTGCCCAGCGAAGGTTTTTTAGCCGGTAATGGAATGTACGGTATGGGGTCATACTACTACTTACCCTACGTCACCTCAGATGGAAAAGCATACGAGTTTGTTAGAACTCAACAGATCCCTCCGGGAGAGCTGGCTGTGCGGCGTGGTACACGCGTGGAGGCGAAGGATGGCTACGTCGGAAAAGTCGACGAATTTGTAGTCGACGCGAAGAACGGTCACATTACTCATTTGGTGATGCGCGAAGGACATCCATGGGGAAAGAAGGATGTGATCATTCCCCTTTCAGCAATGGGTAAGACTCATGATGAAACCATGTTTCTAAAGCTCAATAAGCACCAGATCGAGTCTTTGCCGACCTTCCCCGTGCACAGACGCTGGTCCTGATAGTTCGATGATTGACACAAGGAGTCCAGCATGAACGATCACCAACCCTGGAAGTTCACCTGCAACAAATGCGACGGTCATGAATTGATCGTTACTCATATTTGGAACATCGAAGCCGGGATTGATAGCGAACGCTGGCGGGAATGGGGATCGCTCAAGGACAATCATCACTGGCAATATGAATTTAAGGAAAAGATCGAAGAAAATGCAGACGATGAAGTTCAGCGAGGCGACCTCGGTGAGTTCGAGGAGGACGACTCTGATTCTGAACCGGAAGAATATGAAATCAATGAAACCGAGACCAACCGAGAAAGCGACGAATTTTTCATAAATTGCGGGAATTGTGATCGCGAGATTGAATTCGGCTGGTCAGAGCCGGACCGTCGCGGTCTCATTTTACCGGTTGAATTTTCGGATTTCAATCCTAGTGAAAGCTGGCCGGACCCTAAATATGTCGATGCATGGCAGCAGCGAGGCTGGCTCCGAACAGGACATATTCAACCATGATCAAGAGCTTCATCACAAGCAAATTAAAACTGTAAACAAGTAAATAGTTTTTCCAATGGCGTTTTCATATAAGAAAAAGGAGATTAGTAATGAGTACAACATATATTTTCATCGCTGCAGTTGTGATCGTGGTGATCATGGGCATCATCTTGGGGCCGATTTTTGCCCGCCGTAAACGTTCAGATCGGTTCCATGATAAATTTGGAGCTGAGGAGTATGATCGCACGGTCGAGACAGCAGGGAACGAGAAGAACGCACAAAAAGAGCTGAATGAACGACAGAAGTACGTCGAGACTTTGAATATTCGTCCACTTTCAGTCAGAGAGCGCGAACGTTATCAGGTTGATTGGACCACAGTCCAGGGAAAATTTGTCGACCAACCAGCAGAGGCGACTCAAGAGGCAGATCACCTGATTATGGAAGTCATGGCATTGCGCGACTATCCAGTATCTGATTTTGATCAGCGGGCGGCCGATATCTCAGTCAATTACCCCGCTCTAGTGACGAATTACCGGGCGGCGCGCGAGATCGCGATCAAAAATAAGAATCACAAGGCAGATACTGAAGAATTAAGACATGCACTGATTTATTACCGTTCTCTGTTCGATGAACTGCTCAAAGCAGATACCGTCGTACCAGAAACGAATTAAGATCGCCACTCTACCTCCCCTAAGTGGCGGAGAACGAAACTCCCCAGTCGCAGGATGCGGGTGGGGAGTTTTTATTGTACTATGAGTGTATGACCCGCGTATTTCTAGCCGATGCCCTGACCGAAGAACGTTCATCTCTGCGACTCATGTTGTTGGATCTGAACATGGAAATTGCCGGTGAAGCCGCCGACTGGCCAACCACATTGGCTCAGGCGCCCATCAGCCGCACAGATATGTTATTGGTAGATTGGGATTTACTCCCCAGCGTCGCGCCAACTGCGGCGTTGAGCGAACTCCGCGAGGCTTGCCCGGAGGCGCTGGTCATTGTCCTTATCAGCCATCTGGACGCCCGTCAGCAAGCCGCACTCTCCGCTGGCGCCGATGCGTTTATTAGTAAAGGCGAGACGCCGGAGCGTGTGGCCGAACGCTTGCGAACCGTCGCTGCAAGCATTCCTATTTGATGCCAGTTGGCTGATCAGAAGGACTGGAAAACCGACGCACTTATGCTGTCCCGAGCGCCGGCGCAAACTGGGACAGCTTTTTCAAATGATCGGAGGATCAAATTATGAACAAAGATATAGTGGAAGGCAAATGGAAACAAATGCGAGGTGAGGCCAAAGGGTGGTGGGGCAAACTCACGGACGATGATCTGGATCGGGCCGCTGGCAAGTTCGAGGTACTGGCTGGCTTGCTCCAGGAAAAGTATGGTTATAGCCGCCAGCGCGCAACCGATGAAATCGATAAGCACGTGACAGCGTATGAAACCAATCTGAAGCAGAAGACGGCACCCGCCTCCGTTAAATAATTGGAGTAATAAAACACACACGGTATTCCGTGCAACTCAAACATTCCCAAAGGAGATAAAAATGAACATTCTTATATACCTGATCGTTGCGGCAGTGATCGGCTGGGTCGCGACGGTAATCATGCATGACAACTCGAACCTGCTGATCAATATCATCGTGGCGGTCCTGGGTGCGTTCCTGGCTGGTTACTTCCTCAGCCCCATATTTCACGTCGGGACGATCAACGATGCTTTCACCGTTCCAACCATGCTGCTGACACTGGTGGGTGCCATCATCCTGCTGGCGGTCTTCAATCTCTTCCGCGGCAGAGGGATGCGCTCAGCCTGATCATTTCAATTAATTAATATCCTGTCCAATGCCGGTTGCATCCGTTGCCGCGCTTTTGCCGAGTCATACGAAACAACCGGCCCATATCTTAGCGAGGATGGTCCCTTTACTATGTAGCCCATCTTTAGAAAGAAAGTTCAAAATGTCAAACGACAGAACGACACAAGTTAGCTCCTCACAACGAGACCCGGAACGCGAACAACGCATCTTTACTTTCAAAGCCACGCAATTGATCTGGCTGTTGTTCGGCATCCTTGAGGCGCTGATCGCGCTTCGCATCGGACTGAAGTTGATCGGGGCCAATCCCGATAGCCCGATCGTGGCCTTGATCTATGGGTTTACCTACCTGTTCCTGTTCCCCTTTACCGGATTAATCGGCTCGCCAGCATTCGGCAACATGGTGCTTGAACTCTCTTCCCTGTTCGCCATGTTAATCTATGCTCTGATTGCGTGGGCTATAGAAAGAACAGTCTGGTTGATCTTCTACCGCCCGAATGGACCTGTGGTGGGCACCACTCAAACCACGACCAGCGAGCACCATACGACCCCATAAAAGAAGGGAGGCAAGCATGGACAATTCTATACGCGTCGAACAAGGGTCAAACATACAGCGACCGAACAACTTTTTGATTAGGAGCGTGATGTTTTTTGATCGCATCGAAAAATGGCTGGCCGGTTTCTTTGAGATGACTCAAGAAGAACAAAAGGATGCTGGCATTTGTATTGATGATCAAAGCGACAAGTAAGATCAAGCTAAATGATTTGGCTTGCATATTCAATAAGACAATTACAAAAGACACTCACCACATTCAAACGATAAGGAGAAAACAAAATGGTCAACGAGAATCAAGTACCCGAATATCACAACAACACTATTTTAGGTGTTTTAGTCGGCCTGTTCATTGGCACCTTGGCTGGCGCTATTACGATGCTGTTGCTGGCGCCGCAATCTGGAGAAGATACCAGAATGCAAATCCAGGAAAAAGGCATCGAACTGCGCGATCGAACCACCGGAATGATGGAAGATGCCATGACGCAGGTGCGTTTGGATCGGAACAAAATCACCATGGGTGGCCGCCAGAAGGCGCAAGAATTATTGCACCACGGTCAAGCGCTGGTGATTGAGCAATTAGATCATGTATCCGAAGCCGCGCAGGCTGGAAAAAAGGCAATTCAAAGTTCCTAATTCCTCAGGTTGCTGAGTGCATGGGTTTTGGCGTCAGGAAAGAAAAATCCACACACTCAACCGATAACCCATATCAAAAAAGGAAAGGAGACTCTCATGAGATTCAATAGGAACATAGGCTTTCTATTATTAGCTATATGGCTTATTCTCACGGGCTTGGCCGCGTTCATCCCAATGCTCGCTGGTTTGGGTATGATTTTGGCGGTCCTTGCTATTGCCGCGGGCGTCTTGATTGCCTTAAACCGCTAGATCAAATGCCACCTGGCTGGATCTTCTGGCTGGGTGGTTTGTCCTCATTGAGAAAACATTATTAGAACCACATTGAAAATATTATTGGATACCAGACGAGGAGTACATATGTTCCCGGCACAAATACCACAAACCGATACCGACGAGTTATTAAGGTGCGGAGATTTGAGTCAATTAACGGCGAACGAGCCTGAGGGCGATAACGAAAATACCAAAATAGATATGGACCTGGCACATGAAGTCGACCACGCGCTATGGAGAGATGCTGCTTTCAGGGCCACGGACTATGACAATATCGACGTGCGGGTAAGGGGCGCGATTGCTTACCTCAATGGTCATGTGAGTAGTTTGACCAACCAGCATCAAGCTGAAAAATCACTTCAAACTATTTCCGGCCTGCTGGGTGTTAAAAACCATCTGATTCCAGATGACCGGCTTTTAACTGAAGTATCCACAGCGTTGGGTCAAATTGAAAGCAATTATGACTGCAAATTTTTTACTGGCGTTTCACACGGCGTGGTGTTTCTGAGCGGGAATGTCGATAACATAAATATAAAGTTGTTGGCAGAGAAGTGTGCAGCCAGTAATCCAAATGTCCGCGGCGTAATTAATAGCATCCGTTTCTCAGGAGGCGATTTGAACTTACCGGAACAACCTTTTCTGCAACCCACCATCGGTGAGGAGATTTTCTTTCGTGATGGGATTTCCGGCCTGGTACAGCAAGTAATCATCAATCCGGATAATCGGCGAGTGATCGCGATGACTATCCGGGGCCGGTTTGAGAATCAGCGATTAGAGCTTAAAGCCTTAAACAGTGGGGAAACTACGTCCTCAGAACGACTTGTTGTTCTCGCCATGAAATCAGTCCGTTATCTGACCAAGGTCTCAGGATTTCTATATATTAACAGTAACCAAAGAAATCAGTATATGGATTTCGATCCCGCTCAATTTTTTACTCCCAAAAAAGATTGGAAGGCTCCCTATCCTTATTGTCCTGATGATGTGTTGTTCCTCATTGAACAGCAGGATGTGAAGGATCAAATTTTATTACAGATTCCCAAGTCTCCAATTGCAGTTGGGGCGGAAGATCAACTGCTGAGAGAACAACTTCCCGCCAATGATAGCCTGGGTGGATAAAACCGAAGAAGAATAATGTAGCCGTGAATCAATTGCTCTTTTTCAGTGCTAACAAGCTCACGGCAATAACAGAGACAACATGTTTGAATTGTGGAAAACCAAATCGGAAGAAACCGCAATTGAACTCACCACCATCCTGCGTTGGGAGGATGATGGTGGACAAATCGTACAATCTGCACAAGTAAGCGGCTGGTTGGATTCGAAAGTAATGAACCGGACATATAAAGCAATACTCAATAGGAGATTAACAATGAAAGCACTTGTATACGATGGACCAGGCAAACGATCCTACAAAGAGAAACCTATGCCGATCATCAAAGATTCTACTGATGCCATTGTCAGGATCACAAAGACAACCATTTGCGGAACAGACCTGCACATCATGAAAGGCGATGTGCCAGCCGTGACAGATGGCCGCATCCTTGGACACGAAGGTGTCGGCATCATCGAACAAATAGGTGGGAACGTTTCAAATTTCCACGTGGGCGAACATGTTCTCATTTCATGCATCAGCTCATGCGGAAGATGCGCCAACTGTAAGAAAGGGATGTATTCGCATTGCGAGAATGGCGGTGGTTGGATTCTGGGAAATCTGATTGACGGGACGCAAGCTGAATATGTTCGCATCCCATTTGCAGATAATAGTCTGTATTCGATTCCTGCCGGAGCCGACGAAGAAGCGCTCGTTATGTTGAGCGATATTCTTCCGACAGGGTTTGAGTGTGGCATCCTCAACGGGCAGGTGAAGCCCGGCGATACAGTGGCAATTGTCGGCGCAGGCCCGATCGGATTGGCGACGCTATTGACGGCACAGTTCTATTCGCCCGCCGAGATTATCATGGTCGATAATGATAGCAACAGATTGGAAGTCGCAAAGAAATTTGGGGCGACGCAGGTTATTCACAATGATCTCGGTAACGCTGCTGAAAAAATCATGGCGTTGACCAACAACCGGGGCGTGGATGTTGCGATAGAAGCCGTTGGGATTCCGGCGAGCTTCGATGTTTGCCAGGCAATTGTCGCGGCCGGTGGTCACATTGCCAATATTGGTGTACACGGAAAGCCTGTTCAATTGAATCTCGATACTCTCTGGGCGCAAAACATTACATTGACAACCCGTCTGGTCGATACCGTAACTACACCGATGCTTTTAAAAACGGTGGTTGCAGGAAAGTTACAGCCGAGGCAGTTGATTACCCATCACTTCATGTTGGATCAGGTTATGCAGGCCTACGATACCTTTGGTAATGCAATGAAGGAAGAAGCTTTAAAGGTGATCATAACCAACGGCATCAAGTTGAATGAGGTCATGCAGGTATCAGACATCCTTGACAAGGCGATAAAAGAGCAAGTCATTAAGTGAATCTAGTAACGACCAGGAATTGAAAGTTAGTCACCATGTTCCTCGGCACACCACCAAGCATGAAAATGTGTTATAAGGTGAGTGACCGGCCGGCACAGAGGTCGTTTCATCAATGGTGCTTGTAGCTCGCAAGTTAGTCAGACCGGGATACCTGTAAGCACCGCCAATTGTCGCTCCATTTTTATGGAAGCACGTAGAGTAAAATCTAACTCTTTCGGTATCCATGCCAGCCAGTCATTTTTATGGTCTATTTTCAGAGTAGATATCAATGTCAAGCAAATTAAAATCAGCCGCTTACCGCCCACTTCGAGCAAAACTGATTTTTAACGCAGGCTCTGGCCGGCCGGAAGAATCGCCTCAGCAGCTTGCAAGCATTCTTTCAGCGATGCAGGATCAGCAGATTTTGCCCGAGGTTTATTCTGTGCGCCCGGATAGTCAACTTGAAGATGTAGTGCATAACGCCATCAAGTCAGGAATCAAGCTGATTGTTGTGGCAGGCGGCGATGGTACTATCGATAGTATCTTGGGAGCTATGGTCGGAAGTGATGCGACCCTGGGCATCATTCCCACCGGCACACGAAACAACATCGCTTTCAACTTGGGAATTACCGGAGATATTGCTAATTCTGTCGCCCTATTGCGAAAAGGTCGCCGGTTAAAGATAGATGTTGGACGAGTCCACTATGGACATTCACGTCACTGGTTTCTGGAAGTTGCGGCGCTGGGCCTCCTCTCCGATCTCTATCCCCTCGCGGATGATATCCAACACGGCAAGCTAACCATGATTGGGGAATTATTATCAACATTCGTATCAGCAACACCTTCACATCTGCGAATGGTCTATGATGGACGCAGAAAACTCGATACATCCGCACATATGCTGGTGATTTCCAATATGCCCTTTCTCGGACCACACTTCCAGATTTCCCCAAATGTATCCTTCTTGGATGGCCGTTTGGACGTGTTCACTTTTTCGGATATGAGCAAACTGAATATGATTTCATATGCCATGCTGTCTCAGATTGGACATTTTGAAGACATTGGCATCAAGCACTATCATGTTAAACATGTAAGAATCCATTCGACTCCCCATATGCCTGTGCTGGCAGATGGTATTCTGCTTGGCGAGGGTTCTTTATCTGTTCATATCCATCCACGCGCTCTGACAGTGATGGTCGGCTCAGCGCTTACTGGACGGCTGTCAACATTAAGATGACAGATTCAAAGATGGCAATCAATGGCTAGCGATTCTGAACAGACGCCCCTGCCGATTCGGAAACACGAGGCTTCTGTTTGGTCTGCTCATAGACGAAGGCCTGTTTTCCTGGCAGTCCTTTTGATAGGACTGGCATTATTTTTCATCTGGCTGCCAGTTCAGGCACGCACTTCATTGTTATCGGCCCTTAATGCACAACGAGGGCTTTTCCTTTTGCTTTTCCTTTTTGCCCTGGTGACCTTGTCTTTGATTTGGTCGGCAGGTCAGCGATGGGATACCCGAATCTTTATGCTCTTGAATATGCGGGGTTATCCAAGATGGCTGGATCGCTTCATGTGGGCCACAACGCAGCTTGGCAATACACTGGCCGCATTCATTGTTGCAGTTCTGCTTTATATACTGGATGATCGCCGTCTGGCCTTAGAGATCATCTTGGGCTCCCTGACGCTCTGGTTATTAGTGGAAACGATCAAGATGTTATCCGATCGTGGGCGTCCATTTATTGCGCTGGTTAAAACACGCATCATCGGCCGCCGTGAAAAAGGTGACTCCTTTCCGAGCGGCCATACGACTCAAATATTTTTCTTAATGACTTTGATCATCCATGGTTTCAAGTTGGGGCTGGGACAATCTTTGGCTTTGTATGCGGTCGCTGCTTTGGTCGGTTTCACGCGGATCTATGTCGGTGCACATTATCCAAGAGATGTTATCGCGGGTATGGTGCTTGGATCGGTCTGGGGAATTCTCGCAACTCTAGTGGATCCCTATTGGCTTGTATTGCGCTTCTGATGCATCCTCCCCCAACCGGCGGAGATCAATACCCGCTGGCCGACGGATGCGGATAGGAAGTGTTCGTTGTAAGATAAAGATAAAGTGGTTACTATATTGAATTTGGAGGCAAAAATGTCAGAACAAAGTGTTATCGGTGTGTACAACACCATGGCCGAAGCGGAGGATGCCGTGCGAATGCTTGACAAAGGCAAATTCCCAATCAAACAGGTTTCCTTCGTTGCCCAAGACATGCAGAGCGTGAAAGAAGTACACGGCTACGTGACAGCGGGCGATGTCGCCCGTGTTGGCGCCAACACGGGTGGGTGGGTCGGCGGCCTTTTTGGACTGCTTGTCGGCGCGGCATTTCTCTGGGTTCCCGGCTTTGGGCCTTTGCTGGTCGCGGGATCTTTTGCCGCAATGTTGCTTGGTAGCATGGAAGGTGTGGTAGCGGGAGCAGCGGGCGGCGGATTGCTGGGAGCACTGGTCGGTTGGGGCGTTTCCAAGCAACACATCCTCAAGTACGAGGAGCATTTGAAGGGCGGCAAGTATCTGCTGATGACGCACGGTAGCGCAGAAGAAGTGACGCGCGCCCAAAAAATCTTGCAGGGCACCGGGGCGCTCGAAGTGACTCACCACGTTGAGGCGAGTGCTGAAGCATTACCGGTTTGATTGATGATTAGCGATCGTCCATCAAAAAGGAAAAAATTGGGTCACTAATCGCAAGAAAGGGGCAGACGTTCGATCCGGATGTTTGCCCTTTTTTCTCAAATTGCCTTCACATAGAATATCAGTTAGAGCGCCATTCGTAGTGGCACAGAACGTCATTATTAACACGTACTTGATGATAGGCGTCATTGGACTGGTGATTGCGATGGTGGTTAACATGTTCCGCTTCATGCTGCGGCTGATAGGTCTGTGTCGTTAAGACTGCACGGAATCAATTCAATTGAATGATGTAAAAACCTCCACCAAGTGGTGGGGATCAATACTCCCTGATTGATGGATGCAGCTAGAGAGTGTCAATGATAAGATGAGAATATGGAAAAGGCAAATTCAACCAAACTTTTATTGATAGGTTTTTCGCTTGTTGTTGCTCTTTCAGCCTGCAGCCTTCCGAGCAGACTTGGTTTGCTAACCCAAGCAACCGACCAAAATCTAGTTGGTTCCGTTGCTACAATGACCTTGCAGGAAACCCAAACAGTTATCCCTACCGATATGAGGCCGACAGTAGTTGCCTCGCCAATGTCCACGCCTGCCCCGCCCAACGCTCCGACATGGTCGACCTACAATTACACCTGCGAATTCATTGCTGGCGGTGGCACCATGACCATGCACCTTGCCTGGAATGATCGCTCCAATAGCGAAGACGGCTATAGGGTCTATCGAGATCAACAGGTAATCGCGACTCTGCCGCCAAATTCCACATCTTATGTTGACGTCGCATTTGTTGCCACAGGAAGGACGTTGAGCTATTCAGTCGAAGCTTTCAATCAGGATTGGCAAGCAAGCGGCAACACGATCACCTATGGTTGCCAATAACGGATGAGGAAATAGAAGCCACAGCGAGCAACCGACGAGGATTAATGTAGATATCTTTGATTGATTACTGAAAATATTCAGCCCTGAACAATTTTCCAATACCTGATTATTGCGGTTTACCTCCCCCAACTGGCGGAGAACAAGACTCCCCGGCCGACCGATGCGGCCAGGAAATTTTTGTTGTAACATTATTTCAGGTCCCATGTAGGCCTAATGGTCTGTCAGTTATAGATCATGCAAATGGTGGGCATCACTCAAGCCACCATCCATTATCATACTGGGCGAATCGCTCAAAAGGAGAAATCTCATGTTGTGGACTATCATCGTAATTCTAGTCATCCTGTGGCTGCTCGGCTTTTTTGGTCGGAACATAAATCCAGGTTTCCCACAAACCGGCGGTTGGATTCACACTCTGATCGTGATCGCCGTCATCCTCATCATATTGCACCTCTTTGGTGTGGTGTAAACCTCTCGCAGTTCATTCAAAAGGAGAAATCTCATGTTGTGGACCATCATCGTAATTCTAATCATCTTGTGGCTGTTCGGCTTTTTGGGTCCGAACGTAATTCCAAGCCTCCCACACTTCGGCCCTTGGGTTCATGTTCTGATCGTGATCGTTGTCATCCTCGTCATATTAGACCTCCTCGATGTAATATAAACCTCTCGTAGTTCATTTGTTATTCACTACCATTACTGTTTTTGTAATCTTGCTTTTAATTGGATTGAAAAATATTATGAACCCTATGCGCCGTGATATTAGTAGTGCCGCTACCTGGGCAACTATATTGTTGATGCTGGCACTGACCGCCTGTGGCACCCAGATACCTACCCCTCCGCCGGTGCCCAACCTCGAGGTGGTTTTGGCTACATCTGCCGAAATAACCGACCAGCCAGTTGTGGCAGTCACGATGACCCCGGTGGATAATAACGCTGAAAATCAAGCGGCAGCGACCGCCCAATTTGTGCGCGCCAACGCGCAGGCCACGTTGGATTCAGCGAACGCCACAGTGAACGCGGCGCAGACACAGGATCAGAACAACGCGGATGCCGTTGCCGCCCAAATAGCGGCTACCGCAAAAGTTGCACGCTCGCAGGCGCAGGCGACTCTGGTTGCGGCTGGTTCCACGCAAAGCGTCGGGCTGACTCAGGTGGCAATCCAGCAGACTCAGGAAGAATACAATTTTCAAATAACCCTGGCGGCAGGTACACAGAGTGTTGTGGCCTTGATGACCCAGCAAAATCAAAACAATGTTGCCGCCAGTACGCAGACGGCTGTCGCTAATAATATCGCCACGCAAACCGCAGTGGCTGTTGCAACCTCACAATGGTATGCAGATCAGGCGCGTCAGAGCAAAGAACAGAGCCAGATTCCCATTGCCTTCCTTTGGATGTGGTGTCTTCCGATCTTCATCTTGATCTTGGCAGGTTTGATTATTTGGGGAGTCTGGCGCTGGTTAAGGATTCAGCAAGCCAACCAACGTAATCCTGAACATCCCGTTGAAAAGTTGCAAGCACCCGCCCCTGTGGTCATGCATTATCAAGAAGATGACACAGTACCAACTTCTGCAAGCGAAGTTGTAGACAGCCGCTTTCAGCTCACCAAGCCGGAAGATCCGGTGAGCGGGTGGCTTGATGAAGTTAAGCGCGAGTTGCGAGATAGTGATAAGAGAGACGAAGATGATGACACCACAGACAATTGATCAACAACATTTCGACCAAGACATTCGGCAAATCAAGGCTCAGGTATCGAAAGTTCTGAAAAAATGGGATTTGCTGCCGCGCTTTAAACGCTGGCGATTAACGCAAGATCCAAGCACCGGAATGATCGTATTGTTTGGCATACTCAACAATGAATATATTGCCACGCATACCCCCATACATTTTAATGATTACTTTGCCCGGCGCGTGTTGCATGATCTCGCCAATGAACTGCAAATGGAAGTAGTATCCTGCAACAGCGACGGTCTCCGCTATGCCTTCATCTTGGATCGCGGCCAGTTGCGTAAATTACCGACCCACATTGACTTTCCTTTTATTGATAAAGGCAAGCTTCTGGCAAGAGTGGTTTACAACGATAATTCTCCTTCCATACCAACTTCTCCTGTTGCCAGCACCATAGTTGATGATCACACCCTAATGCGCCAAGGCGTAAAGGCTTTCTTGAAAGTCTTGGATGATATTAAATTAAAAGATGATGCCGCCTTGCAGTTCTCCGCTCAACCTCTACCCGATATTGTGGTCATAGACGAAGATGAATTCAATAGACGAGTAGCGGAGCATGAAGCCAATCGACAACGGGTTAAACGGATCAGGAAGTTACTCGATGAGACAGCCAAATAGTCGAAAGAATTCCGCTACATCCAGCCAAGTACAAATCCAACTTGTAATTCTATGATTAACCAAAAAGGAGAAAAGAATGGGACGCAAAGGTGTAAGTAAACGCAAGCCTAAGAAATCAAGACCGTTTTCCAGTGCTGATATCGGTGGTTCCTCCAATACTCGCTTGAGCGAACAACCATCGGTGCAGTCTCTTGTGAAAAACAATGGAAACTCCTTCAACCGAGGCGGAATGAATCCCTCGGCTGGATCAAATAATAAAGGTAGAAAAGGACAGTAAGCATTTTGATGATGCAATGATGTTTATGGGTTAAGCATTGTTGAGGAGAAAAACATATGAAATTAAAATTGCTTTTTATCGTTATGGAACTGCTTACCTTACTGGCTTATCCGATCTTATTCGTGTACGGCAAAATACGCCAGCTTTCAAGGCCAAAAGAAAATATAGCTTTGGCGAATTTATTAATTACTGGTTCGGTCGCAGTAGGCGGATGACCAGTCAGTAAATTACGAGTATGCGAGAGACAAAGATTCTTCGTATGATTAAATCATAAAGAGAAATGGAGATTGATATGGGAATACTTTCCTGGATTGTCGTTGGTTTGATCGCTGGTTGGTTGGCCGGATTGGTCGTAAAAGGCGGTGGGTTCGGGTGCGTCGGTGATATCATCGTCGGCGTGGTTGGCGGATTGCTAGGCGGCTGGCTGGCTTCCTCTTTCTTCCACATGGGCAATCCGATATCAGGCATCAACATCGAATCCATTGTAGTTGCGTTTGTCGGAGCAGTGATACTGATTATCATATTGCGCTTGATCAGTGGGAGAAGAGTTTAAGCGGCTTTGTGAAGGAGCATGAATGAACGAGACATTAAGAATCCTGCTGGTCTACCCGGAATTTCCGGATACCTTTTGGAGCTTCAAACACGCGCTTAAATTTGTCCGGAAAAAAGCGGGTGCGCCTCCACTGGGTTTGCTCACCGTTGCGGCGATGTTGCCTTCTGGATGGGATAAACGACTGGTTGATCTCAACGTGAGCAACCTAACCGATGAAGACTTGGCGTGGGCGGATTATGTCTTCGTCAGCGCCATGATCGTTCAGCGCGAAATCAGCGCGCGCTATCATTCACCGCTGTAAATTAGCCGGTGTGAAAGTGGTGGCAGGCGGACCGCTCTTCACCATGGAACATGAAAAGTTCACGGATGTGGATTATTTTGTGTTGAACGAGGCGGAGGAGACTCTTGCACCGTTCGTGCGGGATCTGTTAGCGGGTCAGGCTCGACGCGTTTACTCATCTGATGAATTCCCCGATATCCATCAAACTCCTGCCCCGCTTTGGAAGCTAGCAGATCTAAAACATTACGACACAGTTAGTATCCAGTTCTCACGTGGCTGTCCATTCAATTGTGACTTTTGCAACGTGACCGCGTTGTTGGGACATCGCCCGCGCACCAAGACCGCCGCGCAGATGATTGCCGAGTTGGATAGCCTCTACGCGCTAGGTTGGCGCAAAAGCATCTTCTTTGTGGATGATAACTTTATTGGAAACAAGAAGCAGATCAAGTCTGAGGTGCTGCCAGCCTTGATAGAATGGCGTAAAGGCAAAACCGGTATGCCGTTCAACACAGAGGCTTCTATCAATCTGGCCGATGATCCAGAACTGATGCGGCTCATGACGCAAGCCGGCTTCGACACCGTATTTATCGGCATTGAAACGCCTAATGAAGACAGCCTGATCGAATGCAGTAAGAATCAAAACAAAGGCCGCGATCTGGTGGAAAGCGTCAAGCGACTCCAACGCGCCGGGCTCCAAGTACAGGGAGGGTTCATCGTCGGGTTCGACAATGATTCCCCTTCGATCTTCCAGCAGCAGATTGATTTTATCCAGAAGAGCGGCATTGTGACAGCCATGGTTGGATTGTTGCAAGCCCCTTTGGGAACTCGTCTGTATGAGCGCATGCAAAAAGAAGGCCGCCTGGTCAACGAATTTTCGGGTGATAACGTGGATGGCTCGACCAACATCATCCCCATCATGGGGTTAGAGCCGTTACGTGAAGGCTACCGCAAGATCCTGGAACAAATCTATGCGCCCAAGTTTTATTATGAACGCGTTTTGACATTTCTGCGCGAGTACCAACCTCCCAAAATCAGAGTTCAATTCGAGTTGCAATATATTCTGGCCCTTGGACGATCTATCTACCAACTGGGCATACGCGGCGTCGAACGCGTCCAATACTGGCGGCTTTTTTTCTGGACCCTGTTCCGGCGTCCGCGCTTGTTCCCCCTGGCGATCACGTTCGCAATCTACGGTTTTCATTTCCGCCAGGTTGCCGCTCTGCATGTCAACTAAGGGCGAAGGCCCCAGACTTATGGGATTAAAAATTCTTAAAAGTATCTTAGCATCAATAGCTCTTGCCAATCTTTACGATTAACCGAAATTGGAGGCACGATGAAAGCCCGAAAGTGGTATCTATTCGCTGGAAGTTTTGCCTTAATCCTTGCGATTCTGTCTTGTAATATCTCCTATAATATGGGGTCTCCAACTAACACTCCCGCCGCCCCCGAAACAATGGTCGTTGAGACGCTTACCGCATTAGCAACTCAGGCTATCACCGCAACGGATACATTGACGCCTGCTTCATCACCGACGAATACGAGCATTCCTGGTGCGATAGCGACGGCGAAAAGTCCGGTTATTATTAATGATACGCTATGCTGGCTTGGCCCTGGTCCGGGTTATGTTGTATCGAGTTCCATCTTGACCGGCACAAACGTGGTCCTGCTTGGCCAAGGAAGCATTCCAGGTTGGTGGATCGTCAGTGATCCCATCTACCACGATCCGTGTTGGATTTACCAGCAGGATCTGCAAATAGATCCCAACTATGATCTGTCTAACTTGCAGACTTTCTATCCGCCCTCTACGCCTACGCCGACCCTTATACCAACTCTGATACCCACTCTCATACCGACTCTAATGCCCACCTCTTCTCCCACAGCATTGCCAGCACCTTGACAACGTTCATCCTTTCAATGTCTTGCAAAAAGCATGATCTGAACCAATTTATTTACTTCCGGCCCGATCTGCCTGTTCAAGATAGCTCAGGCTGGTAACAGCATCTCCCCCAAGTGGGGGAGAACAACATTCCCCGCCGATAGATGCGGTTGGGGAATGTTCATTCTATGATGAATTCATAACTGGCATTCTGGCTTGGACTAACCGCGAGTCAGAATATTAAATCGAGATACAGAATGGAAATCCCTTTACAAGCGCAAGTTGAATGTAGAGACGGTGTCTGTAGTTGTTCAGAGTATGTGCTCATAGACCCGATTACCGAGAAAGACTTCATCGCCCACACGGAATACACTGTGGCGGATAAAAGCCGACCATGGGTCACTTGCGATGCGCATCAGCAGTCGAAGTTGAGTCTGCGATAGCAGTCTGCAAATAGCAAAGAGATTGATAATCAATAAGAAGACGAATAAGACGGTGTCGAATGGACTTTAAGGATTATTACGAAATATTAGGTGTACCGCCGAATGCTGAGAAGAAGGTCATTCAACAAACCTTTCGCCAGTTGGCGCGCAAGGTGCACCCGGATGTAAACCCGGGTAATAAAGATGCGGAAGAACAATTCAAGACGATCAACGAGGCGTATCAAGTTCTATCGGATGCCAAACAACGCAAGAAGTATGACGAGTTGCGGGCCCAATACCAGCAATGGCAACAGACCGGCGGTCGTCAACAGGATTTCGACTGGCAAAACTGGTCGGCTCAACCTAATCAAGGCGCACACGTCCAATACGCCAGCCCTGAGGACATGGAAGACCTCTTCGGGAACGATTCGCCGTATTCCGATTTCTTCACCAATATCTTTGGCCAGGTTCGCAAGGGTGGCAAAGATACTCGGTCCAGCTCGCGCCGAGGGCGGGATGTCGAGTATGAAGTGGATCTAACCCTGGAAGAGGCTTTTCACGGCGCAGAGCGCCTGCTGGAAATAGATGGGCGCCACATCAAAGCCGGTATTCCAGCGGGTGTGCGCACCGGATCACGAGTTCGCCTAGCAGGGCAGGCGGAGCCGGGCCAAAACGGCGGTCCGGCTGGAGATTTATATTTGATCATTCAGATCCTCCCCAACGACACATTCGAGCGCGAAGGAGATGATTTGCATATGGATGTGCCGCTTGATATCTTTACCGCCATTGCAGGAGGCGAAGTCCGCATCCCCGCGATGGAACGACCGCTGACCCTCACGATCCCTACCCGCACAAACGCCAATCAAAATTTCCGCATACGCGGCAAAGGCATGCCCCATCTGGGTGACCCCGATAAACGCGGCGACTTGTTTGCTCGCGTCAAACTGGTGCTGCCGGACACGCTGACCGATCAGGAAGTGGGCAGCATCCGCACATTGGCTTCTGCAAGGCAAAAACTTTCCTAAACATATTCCAAAGAGGTTTCCTATGACTCCCGAAAACACATCCAGAAAAAGCTATTGGTATGGTCAATATGAAGGTTACGAGTTGCGCAGCCAGCGCCGCCTGCAAAAAGATCTGGGAATTGATGAAGCTGCGACTGAAACAATCCTGCACTTGCGCGGCCAGGTCATTGAATTACAGTCTCATATTCGTCAGTTGGAGACCGAACTGACCGTTCACCAAGCCAGCCAGCAATTGCGTCTAGCTCGTTACCGCGAAGTTTATTACGAAGGCACCTGGATCGAACTGGAAATTCAGGAATGATATTACGGAGCTTTCTATGAACCTTGAAAAGTATACCCAAAAATCTCAAGAAGCCATCCTCGCTGCCCAGCAACTAGCACAGGAGTATCAGCATCAGGTTGTAGAACCGATCCACTTACTGCTGGCACTCGTCCAACAAGAGGATGGCATCGTCCCGGCCATCATCACCAAAGTATCCGGTGGGACGCAAGCCATTCAACAAGAATTGCGTAACGAGCTTGAAAGGTGGCCAAAGGTCCAAGGTGCCAACCTGGATGTGAGCTTATCGAGCCAGACCGAGGATGTTCTGGCTGGTGCCGAACGCTATGCCAAAGGCATGCAGGACGATTATGTCTCCACCGAGCATTTGCTGTTAGGTCTGGCAGATAGTAGCGAGAGCAAACGCTTGGTTCAGTTCGGTTTAACTAAAGACGCGATCCTATCTGCGTTGAAGCAGGTGCGCGGTTCCCAACGCGTTACCTCGCAGAATCCTGAAGGAACCTTCCAGTCACTGGAAAAATACGGCCGGGATTTAACCGCCATGGCTCGTCAGGGAAAACTCGACCCGGTCATTGGGCGCGATGAGGAGATCCGTCGCACGATACAGATTTTATCCCGCCGCACCAAGAACAACCCCGCCCTGATCGGTGAACCGGGCGTCGGCAAGACTGCTATCGTCGAGGGTCTGGCACAGCGTATCGTTAACGGGGATGTGCCTGAGGGATTGAAACACAAGCGCCTAGTTCAACTGGATATGGGCGCTTTGGTGGCAGGTGCAAAATATCGCGGCGAGTTCGAAGAACGCTTGAAAGCCGTGTTGAAAGAGATTACAGAGTCCCAAGGCGAAATCATCCTGTTCCTAGATGAAATGCACACGATTATTGGTGCAGGAGCTGCCGAGGGCGCCATGGATGCGAGTAACATGCTAAAACCCATGCTGGCACGCGGCGAGCTGCACCTAATCGGAGCAACCACACTGGATGAGTATCATAAACACATTGAGAAGGATCCAGCTCTCGAACGCCGCTTCCAGCCCGTGGTTGTGGAAGAACCATCGGTGGAGGATACGATCAGTATCCTGCGCGGACTCAAGGAACGCTATGAAGTGCATCACGGCGTTCGCATCACCGATGCTGCTGTGCTGGCTGCTGCGACGCTTTCGCAGCGTTATATCAGTGATCGCTTCCTGCCTGACAAGGCCATTGACCTGATCGACGAGGCGGCCGCGCGGCTGCGCACCGAGATTGATTCCAAACCCCAGGCGCTGGATGAGGTTGACCGGCAGTTGATGCAACTCGAGATCGAGCGTCAGGCGCTGAAAAAAGAGCGCGACAAGGCCTCGAGGGAACGGCTTGAAAACATCGAAAAGGAACTGGCGGACCTGAAGGAAAAGTCTCACGAACTCCAGGCACGCTGGCAGACTGAAAAACAGGCCATCGCCGAACTTCGCTCCACCAAAGAGAAGATTGAACAAACTCGTCAGGAGATCGAACGCTCTGAACGAAAGTCGGATCTGGAAAAGGTCGCTCGCTTACGCTATGGGACTCTGCCAGAGTTAGAAAAGAAAATGGCCGAAGGGGAACGCCGCATGAAAGAACTTCAAGCTCAGGGCGGCGCCTTGTTAAAAGAAGAAGTGGACGCTGAAGAGATTGCCCAGATCGTTTCCCGCTGGACTCACATCCCGATTGCAAAACTCTTGGAAGGCGAAACTCAGAAACTGCTTCACATGGAAGACCGTCTGCGCGAAAGAGTTGTCGGACAGGAGGATGCCCTAAAAGCTGTCTCCAACGCCCTGCGCCCGCGCGGGCTGGTTTGCAAGATTCAAATCGTCCGCTTGGCTCTTTTATCTTCCTCGGCCCAACGGGTGTAGGCAAGACGGAACTGGCGCGCGCCTTGGCCGAATTCATGTTCGATGATGAACATGCCATGATCCGCATTGATATGAGCGAATACCAGGAAAAGCACACCGTCAGCCGCCTGATTGGAGCGCCGCCTGGCTACGTCGGCTACGAAGAAGGCGGCCAGTTGACCGAATCGGTTCGCCGCCGCCCATACAGCGTGGTGCTGTTCGATGAAATCGAAAAGGCTCACCCAGATCTATTCAATGTGCTCCTGCAATTGCTGGATGATGGCCGCCTGACAGATGGTCAGGGGCGTACTGTGGACTTTCGCAACACATTAGTAATCATGACATCCAACCTCGGCGGTGAATTGTGGATGGGCGGGAAGGCAGTTAGTGTCACGCGCGACTCGATCACGCAAGTCTTGCAGGAGCACTTCAAGCCTGAGTTCCTGAACCGTATTGACGAGATCATCATCTTCCATTCGCTCAGCCGCGCCGATCTGGTCCAGGTTGTGGATATCCAGCTGCGGCATGTTACTGCACTGTTGGCGGAGCGCGGCTATCGGCTGGACATCAGCCCGGAGGCGCGCTCCTACCTGGCGGAGGTTGGCTACGATGCCGATTACGGTGCCCGTCCCCTCAAACGAGCCATCCAGCGCGAACTACAGGATCCACTGGCAGTCAAAATCCTAAGCGGTGAGTTCCATGAAGGTGAGACCATCCGCGTGGAACGTGGAAAGGAAAAACTGGAATTCACTGCACAGGCAGCATAAGTTGCCTCCCCCAAGTGGCGTAGAACAAAACTCCCCAACGGCAGGATACGGCCGGGAAGACTTAATACTATACTATTTAGGTGATAACTTAAATCGGTGTTATTGCGATCTTGCGCGAAAAAATGAATAGGAGAAACTATTATGAAGACAAATGAAGAGTTACAAAAAGATGTTCAAAACGCCATCAAATGGGAGCCATTATTGAATGCAGCAGAAATTGGCGTCACAGCTAAAGATGGAGTTGTTAGCCTAACAGGAGTTGTCGACAGTTATTCCAAGAAGCTGGAAGCTGAGAATGCTGCTAAAAATGTTGCAGGTGTAAAAGCTGTAGTTGAAAAAATTGAAATTAAATTCAGCAGTGCATGGAATAAGAGTAATGCCGATATTGCTAATGAAGTAATTACTGCTTTGAAGTCAAATTGGGTGGTACCAAAAGACAAAGTAAAAATAAAAGTTGAAGATGGGTGGATTACTTTGGATGGTGAGTTGCCTTGGAATTATCAGAGAGAAGCTGCAAAAAATGCTATAAACTACCTTAGTGGCGTAAAAGGAGTAACAAACAACATCAAAATTAAACCTGAAACGCATGACGAGATTGAAAAAGAGAAGGTTGAGTGGGCGCTCACCCGTAATTGGTCTTTAAACAGTAAGGATGTTAAAGTAAAAGTATCGGGAAATAAAATAAGCCTAACCGGTACGGTTGGTTCATTTTTTCAAAAAGAAGAAGCCGAAAGAATAGCCTGGAATACACCGGGTGCTTGGGCAGTATACAATGAATTGGTTGTTGAGTAGACTTATTACAGGCTGAATAATCAACAATAAAAAGTTCATTGGGAATCACCGTGATTTATGGGAAAAAGCTTTCAGCCGAGGCACTCAAAAAGCCCACCTAGGATATGACCACTTACTTGCTGGACACCCTCAAAAGTCTCGGGAGACGGAAGCCGGGCCAAAAGGGACTGCGAGAGCATATCACCAATCACTGGAAATTTCACCACTGGCCGCAAGCCGCTCATCACTTGACAAGGAATCGGGTGAATAGAATATTTCGTAGTAAATCAAACCTATGAAGCTCGATATCTCCCCCAAGTGGCGGAGACAAGAACTCCCCGACCGATGGATGCGGCCGGGGAGTTCTTGTATTAATATGTTTCTGTAGTGGATTGTTGAAGCCGGATAATTTGTTTGGAGGTGAAAGATGGAAATTCCTTTACAAGCGCAAGTGGAGTGCACGGATGGTGTCTGTGGACGATCAGTGTATGTACTCGTCAACCCAGTTGCCGAGAAAGTAACGCATTTGGTGGTGAGCGAGGATTCGTCTCCCTACACACAATACATTGTGCCGGTTGAGACTATATCAGCCACAATCGCCGATACGATACAACTGCGTTGCAGCAAGGCAGAACTTAAGAAGATGGATCCGTTTGTCCAAACCGAGTTCGTTGAAGAGACCGTGCCTAGTCGAAGTTTTGTGTATGGCGAGGGAATGTACGGAATGGGATCATACTACTACTTACCCTACGTTACTTCAGATGGAAAAGCATACGAGTCCGTGAAAACTCAACAGATTCCCCCGGGGGAGCTGGCTGTACATCGCGGGACGCGCGTTGAGGCGAAGGATGGCTACGTGGGCAAAGTCGACGAATTCGTGGTCAACCCGAAGAACGGAAACATTACCCATTTAGTGATGCGGGAAGGACATCCATGGGGAAAGAAAGATGTAATCATCCCCTTATCAGCAATCGGTAAGACTCTCGATGGAACCATGTTTCTGAAACTGGATAAGCACCAGATCGAGTCTCTGCCGACCTTTCCAATGCACAGACGCTGGTCCTAATGGCTGAATGATTAAACAGCAGACTTTCAACTAGAAGAAGGAAATAGATTATGGCACCTGGTGAAGAATTAATCAATATGAAAGTATTGATGGTGGATGATGAACTTAGCGCGCAGACGGCCAGCGGCCGCGCGGCGCGCGCGCTGATTCAGGAATTGCGCGACCGTGATATCACCGTCATCGAAGCGACTTCGGACGCTGACGGCCAGGCTGTGGTGCTTTCCGACCCCTCGCTGGAAAGCATACTACTGGACTGGACTCTGGGCGACGATGACTTAGCTCACGACAAAGCCCGGGCGTTGCTGGCGTTTATTCGTGGGCGCAATACACACATCCCGATCTTCCTCATCGCCAGGCGCGGCGATGCATCTACACTCACTAGTGAAGTGATGCGGGAAGCCGATGAATTGATCTGGATGCTGGAGGATACTACATTCTTCATGGCGGGGCGCGTCCTGGCCGCCATTCGCCGCTACCGCGAAGCGATCGTGCCTCCATTGACCAAGGCTCTGATCAGCTTTGCTCAGACATATGAGTATTCGTGGCATACGCCCGGTCATACGGGCGGCACGGCCTTCTTGAAGTCACCAGTGGGACGTGTCTTCTATGATTATTTTGGCGAGAATTTGCTGCGCTCCGATCTCTCAATTAGCGTCGGCGAGCTGGGTTCATTGTTGGATCACAGCGGGCCAATCGGGGAGAGCGAGAAATATGCGGCGCGCGTCTTCGGCGCGCAGCGATCGTACACGGTGACCAATGGGACGTCCACTTCCAATCGCGTGATCATGATGTCGTCCGTCACCCGCGGCGATTATGTCTTGTGTGATCGCAACGCCCATAAATCGATTGAGCAAGCATTGACGTTGACGGGTGCTATTCCGACGTATCTGCTGCCCACGCGTAATCACCTCGGCATCATCGGTCCGATCCATCCGGAGAGCTTGACGCCCAAAGCTGTGAAAGCTTCCATCGCCGCCAATCCGCTGGCCAAGGACAAAGCTCAGAAAGCCCTTCATGCGATCATCACCAATTCCACCTATGACGGCTTAATCTACCTTGTGCCGCGCGTCGTGGATTTGCTCGACCAGAGTGTCGACCGCATCCACTTCGACGAGGCGTGGTACGGTTATGCGCGCTTTAACCCTATCTACAAAGACCGCTTTGGCATGTATGGCGATCCAAAAGACTATCCCAAGGACAAGCCCACGATCTTTGCGACGACATCCACGCACAAGTTGCTGGCGGCGTTGTCGCAGGCCTCGCTCATCAACGTACGCGACGGACGTAACCCTGTAGAGCACGCGCGCTTCAACGAAGCGTTCATGATGCATGCCAGCACCTCGCCGCAATATGCCATCATCACCTCCAATGAAATTTCAGCGGCGATGATGGATGGCGTAGGCGGCCTCACACTCACGACTGAATTGATCACGGAAGCCGTAGCCTTCCGCAAAGCGTTATGCTACGCTCATCGCGATGCTACGACCAAGGGTGATTGGATGTTTAGAACCTGGAATGCCGACGAGGTAACTGATTCGGCGACCGGCAGGAAGATCGCCTTTGCCGATGCGCCCGATGATCTGCTGATTACCAATCCCGATTGCTGGATCTTGCATCCCGGCGATACGTGGCATGGGTTCAAGGACTTGGAAGACGGTTACTGCATGCTCGATCCAATCAAGGTTTCAGTGGTAACGCCTGGTCTGGCAAACGATGGTTCATTTGAGAAGATGGGCATTCCCGCCACGCTGGTCACGGCCTATCTCGATCAGCGCGGCATTCAGGTCGAGAAGACCACCGACTTCACGATCTTGTTCCTTTTCTCGCTCGGTGTGACTAAAGGTAAATATGGCACGCTCATCAACGCGCTGCTGCACTTCAAGGAAGACTACGACGCCAACGCACCGTTGAATGAAGTGTTGATTGCCGCCGCGGCGGGCGCGCCCGCGCGCTATGCCGGCATGGGCCTGCGTGATCTGGCGGATGAGATGTACGCACAGATGAAAGAAACGAATCAATTGAAAGTACAGGATGCGGCTTTCTCGACGCTGCCTGTTCCCGCACTAACTCCCGCCGAAACCTACTCAAAACTGGTGCACAACGAAGTCGAACACATTGCAGTCGACAAGATGGCCAATCGGATTGTGGCGACCGGCGTTGTTCCTTATCCACCCGGCATTCCGATGTTGATGCCTGGTGAGAATGTTGGCGGCGATAACAGTCCCTATCTCGGATATCTGCGTGCGCTGCAAGCGTGGGATCGCCGCTTCCCTGGCTTCGGACATGAAACGCACGGCGTGGAAAACAAAGATGGAACATATTATGTATATTGCTTGAAGTGAAATCTGCCCCATCATATGGAATGAGACAATAACAAAAAGGAGAAAAATTCGATGAACAAGAAAAAGAGTAATGTCAAAGCATTGGGCGTATTTGTGCTGGCGATGATCAACGTCGCCGCCGTGCTGAGCCTGCGTAACCTTCCTCCAATGGCCGAGTTTGGCTGGTCATCCATCGGTTGGTACCTGATTGGCACGATCACCTTCCTGATTCCGCTAAGTTTGGCGGGAGCGGAACTGGCCACCGGCTGGCCCAAAGGCGGCGGCGTGTATGCCTGGGTGCAGGAAGCCTTCGGCGATACATCGGGCTTCATCGCCGTCTTCTGCGAATGGTCGAATGACCTGGTTTGGTTTCCCACGATCCTGGCCTTCCTCGCCTCTACGTTCGCCTTTGTGCTTGATCCGGCGCTGGCGAACAACGGCCTGTATATGTTCGCGGTGATGATGATCATCTTCTGGGGCACCACACTCATCGCGCTATTGGGATCGAAAGTCTCCAGTCGCTATGGCTCGTATGGTGTCATTGTGGGTACGCTGGTTCCGGCGGGTTTGGTTATCGTGCTGGGTGTGGTTTACATGTTCGCCGCCAAGTCTATCCAATTGCCGCCGTTCACACTGGGTGCCATGTTGCCAACGATCAATATTAGCACGCTGCCCTTCCTCGCCACGATCGTGCTGATGTTTGCAGGCATGGAGATGGCAGGCTTCCATGCGCTGGAAGTGCGCGATCCACAGAAGGATTACCCGAAAGCAATGTTGCTCTCTGCGCTCGTCATTTTCGTATTAACGGTGGTTGGTACTCTGGCGGTTGCCATTGTCGTTCCACTGGACAAGCTCAAATTGTCAGCGGGTTTAATGCAGGCCTTCCAGGCCTTTTTGGCCGCCGACCATTTGACGTGGCTGCTCGCACCGATGGCCATTCTCGTGGTAGTGGGCGGCATACCATTGCTGGCCGCGTGGATGATCGGCCCTGCCATGGGCTTGGGCGTCGTCGCCACCGAGGGTAACCTGCCGCCAGTATTCTCACGCCACAACAAGAACGGTGCTCCGGTAGGCGTGCTGATTCTGCAAGCCGTGATTGGCACGCTCATCTCGCTGCTATACGTTTTCATTCCCGGTGTCAATACTGCTTACTGGATCATGTCGGCTATGACCGTGACATTGTTGTGCATCGCGTATATGCTGATCTTTGCCGCATTGATCAAACTGCGCTACTCCCAGCCGAATGTGCCCCGAGCTTACAAAATTCCAGGCGGGATAGTGGGTGTCTGGATCGTAGGCGGTGTGGGCTTTCTAGCCACGGCTTTGACATTCGTCATTAGTATGCTACCGATCGGTGGTATCCCCATGTCAGGACCGCTGTATGTTGCGATCATGATAGTCGGCACAGCAGTATTAGCACTGCCGCCATTGGTCTTCTTGAAGCTGAAGAAGAAAAGTTGGAAGACGGCTGGAAAGAAGGAAGCACTGGCAGCCGGAACTGCAGATTGATTCTCTGCAGCATCCTAAGTCAACTGATTAAGGATTTGTAAAATAACAATTCCGCGGATTCAAGTTGCTGGAGGAACCGCGGAGTTATTTCTGTGCGGCTCCAAAATCCCATCCGATGGCGTGAGACGCGTGATGTTATCTATGAATTGAGGTATTGAATGGACTACGATAAGCTGTTCGGTTTTTTGATTTGCAGCGCAATGCCCGAGCCGCCGACGCTCTCTTCGTCGCGTCTGCAGCGCATCGTCGATGAACTTGGCCGGCTTGGTTATGCAACGACGCTCAGCGTTACGACGGCTGAGGCGCGCTCAGCAATCCGGAGCGACGCCAGCTTCGGCTGTGTGATCGTCGAATGGTCGCTTGAGGAATCCGAAAACGAGGTTGAGGCGTTTGTGCGGTTTGTCCGCGAGCGGGGACTGGATGTTCCGATATTCATATTGGTGAAGCGACACTTGCTCAAGGAAATCCCGGTGGCGGTACTTGGTCAGGTAACGGGGTACGTGTTTATTGACGAGGACACACCGGAGTTCATTGCTCGCAACCTGGTCAGTCACTTGCAAAGCTATGCAGAGTCGCTGAAGACGCCCTTTTTTGGCGCGATGGTTGACTATGCTGAACAGGCGAACCAGATGTGGACGTGTCCTGGACATAACGGGGGAGTCTTTTATCAGAAAAGTCCGATCGGCCGCGCATTTGTCGAGCATCTGGGCGAGGCGGTTTTTCGAAACGATATTGATAATTCGGTGGTGGAACTGGGCGATCTGTTGATTCATGAGGGCCCGGCCCTCGCGGCTGAGAAGGCCGCCGCCCGCATTTTCGGGGCGGACCGTACTTATTTCGTGCTGAACGGCACATCCACGTCGGACAAAATCGCGTTGACTGCGCTGGTAGCGCCAGGTGACCTTGTGCTCTTCGACCGCAATAACCATAAGGCAGCCCTTCAAGGCGCAATGGTATTCGGCGGTGGCATACCAGTCTATCTGGAAACCGATCGCAATGCTCAGGGCATGATTGGGCCGATCGATTTCGATGCACTCGATGAAAAACGCATCCGGGATGCCATTCGGAAAAATCCGCTCATCAAGGATCCGGATGCATGGCAGCGCAAGCGGCCGTTCCGGGTTGCGGTTATAGAACAATGCACCTACGACGGCACCATTTACGATGTGCGCATGTTGATCGAAAAGTTGGGAGCGTTGTGCGAGTACATCATGTTTGATGAGGCATGGGGAGGTTTCATGAAGTTCCATCCCCTCTTCAAGGGTCATTTCGCAATGGGACTCGACGGGCTGGGTCCCGATGCTCCGGGGATCATGGCTACGCAATCAACCCACAAGCAACTGGCGGGGTTCTCACAGGCTTCGCAAATTCACGTAAAGGATGCACATCTCGAAGGTCAGCATAGGCAGGTCAGTCATCGGCGCTTCAACGAAATGTTCATGCTGCACTCATCAACCTCACCGTTTTATCCGCTGTTTGCGTCGCTCGACGTAGGTGCGCAAATGATGAAGGGCCGCTCCGGCGAGGTCCTCTGGGAGGACACGGTCAAGCTTGGCATCGAAATGCGCAAGAAGATTTCGCGCCCTGCACCATGAGTATGAAGAGATCGAAAAGGACCCGGCGCGACAGTGGTTCTTCGACCCGTTTGTGCCGGACATTGTTCAGGTGCAAGGCCGCGCCGAACGTTGGGAGGACATTCCGACCGATGAACTGGCAAGTGATGTGCGTTACTGGGAACTCGTTCCCGGCGAGAAATGGCACGGTTTTAGCCACTTGAAGACCGGCTATGTAATGACCGACCCCAACAAGCTGACCTTGCTGACACCCGGCTTTGATCGCGTTACGGGTGACTACGCTGCTCATGGCATCTCGGCGGCGATCGTCGCGGAGTTTCTGCGCGAACAACGGATCGTACCCGAGAAGAACGATCTGAACAGCATTCTCTTCCTGTTGACGCCAGGATTGGAATCAAGCAAGGCCGGCACGCTCCTCTCCGCGCTCATTAGATTCAAACAGCTTCATGACGAGAATACGCCGCTGGATGAGGTTATCCCTTCTTTCGTAGCGGCTCACCACGCCCGCTATGCCGGCGTTGGCCTGCGCGACCTGTGCGCACAAATGCATGCGTTCTATCGCGAGCACAAGGCCAGCCAATTGCAGCGCGAGCAGTTTCGTGCGTCGCATTTTCCCGAAATAGCAATGACCCCGCAGGAAGCCATGAATGAACTCGTACGCAACAACGTAGAGCTTTTGCCGATTGAGCAAATTAGTGGTCGGATCGCCGCCACGCTCGCGTTGGTGTATCCGCCTGGCATCGGCGTGGTCGTGCCCGGCGAACGGTATGATGAACGCGCGCTTCCGATGCTCGACTACTTCCGGATGTTCGAAGAAGGAGGCAACCGCTTTCCTGGCTTTGAAAACGAAATCCAGGGCATCTACCGGAAAGAGGAAAGCGACGGGACCGTACGCCTCTACACGTACGTAGTCAACGAATAGCTACGGTATCACAATGTTGAGCAAGAAGGTATCGAAGATGTTTTCACCGTTGATACATCATTGAGTTGCGAGAGTATTCGCCTCCAACCAATAAATTCATGTCTATAGCAAGGAGGCAATTTTTATGGATATTTCAATCAATGCCAAAGTAAGCTGCACGGATGGCCCGGGTGGCCAATCTACTCATGTGATCCTGATGCCGACCACCGAGAAAATTACCCACGTGGTGGTTAGTGACGAGTTGTTCCCTGAAATTGAATATCTGGTTTCCCTTGATCATATTGCAGAAGGCAGGCCAGAGTTGATCCGGCTGAATTGTACGCATGAAGAGTTATTGAAGATGCCGGTCTATGACAAGATGAATTTTCTTCCCTCCGATCTATCTGGTTTTGACGCTGATGCATATAGGATGTGGCCTTTTTATGCCCCAGAAGCTTTTCGCCTAAGACTTGAAGACGAAGAGGTTCCCGCCAACGAACTCTCTATTCGGAGAGGAGCTGGCGTCGAAGCCACGGATGGCACCGTCGGCCGGGTGGATGAATTCCTGATCAACCCTGCTAACGATCACATCACACATCTAGTGCTGCGAGAAGATCATCTCTGGGGCCAAAAGGATGTGACCATCCCTGTGAGCCAGATTGATCACTATGAGGCGGATACTGTTTATTTGAAACTGGACAAGCATGGAATAGAAGCACTCCCAGCTATTCCTATTCGACGCGGTTCATCAAAGAAAAAGTAAACCATAAATGGGCAGATTGCGATGACATGACTGGATTCCATGACCCATTTTACCGGCGCCTGTTCGGTGATCCTTAAATTGATTCGCGAAAATGCGATGGAATTTCTGCGTGCACTGCAAGAGTATTCGCATCCAACTCATAAAGTTCATGTATACAGAGAAGAAGCAATCTTTATGAATATTTCAATCAATACGAAAGTAATATGACACTACAAACCAAGATTCCCATTCATCCGAATCCTCCTCCGCTGATAAAAATTTCCGGCACACACCGCGAGATGGGGCACCAGATTGGCGAAGCCTGCCGCAAGCAAGTCCAACACAGCATCGAGAGTGGAAGAAAGCTACTATCCGACGCCTATAACCAGCTCGAATTAACTTGGGAGGGAGCACGGATCCGAGCCCGCAAATATATGCTCGTTGCCCAGGAGTGCTATCCCCAGTACGTAGAGGAACTCGCTGGCATCGCCGAAGGGGCCAACGTCTCCGTGGACGATGTGTCTGTGGTCAATGTCATGGAAGCGCTGACGGATGATGCCTTGCAACTGACCCGGTGCACCAGCTTCGCGATCAGCGACGACTGCACTGCGAATGGTCATGTGTTATTGGCACATAATGAGGACTGGGTGCCAGAGGATGAGGACGATGTATTCATCATTCATGCCACACCCAAGAATGAATGCCCCTTCCTTGCCATGACCTACGGCTGCTGGTTGCCGAACGTTGGGTTCAACGCCTACGGCATTGCCCAGTTGTGCGATTCGGTGTTTCCCAAAGATTCCCGCATTGGCGTCCCGCGGGTTGTAGTTTCGAGGGCCGCACTGGCAAGTAAGACGCCGGATCAAGCCATCCAATCGGTGCTTCCGGCCCAACGCGCAGCTGGCTACAACCACCTGCTGGCTCATGAGAGCGGCGAACTGTATTCGGTGGAGGTCTCCGCACGTCACTTTGCTATCCTTTACGGAGAAAACGGATATATCGTGCATACCAATCATTACCTGACACCGGCCATGCAAGAGTTTGAGCGCGATCCGGTAGGCATGATCGCATCCCATGTGAGATACTTCCGCGCTAGACGATTGGTCAAACGCGAGGACCAACACACGATAGAGACCCTGCAGACGATCCAGCGCGACCATGTCAATTACTCCAGGGCGATCTGCAATCACTCTGTAGATGCCAACGACCCGCTGGACCGCGGGAAGACTATCAACGCCATGGTGATCGACCTAACCGCCAGGGAGATGCATATAGCCTGGGGTAACCCGTGCGAGAACCCTTACCACACCTATCATCTAGATTCCTAAGATAAGGATAAAGAGAGTATATAGAATATGAATAGAAGCGCAATCTCCCTGGGACGCATTCTCGGAATCCCAATCGGATTGGATTATTCCTGGTTTTTGATTTTTGCACTACTGACCTGGTCGTTAGCCACCAGTTACTATCCGGCTGAATTCACAAACTGGCCTGTAGCCCAATATTGGATCGTGGGTGCTGTAACAGTTATCTTAATGTTTGCCAGTGTGCTGGTGCATGAGTTAGGACATTCGATTATATCCTTGCGCTACAAGATTCCCGTACGTAGCATCACACTTTTCATTTTTGGCGGCGTTGCTCAAATTGGAGCTGAACCGCCCAGTGCTATGGCAGAATTCTGGATTGCCATTGCCGGCCCTATTACGAGTTTTGCTTTAGCCATTCTCTTTGGCCTGCTACAACCCTTGGTCGGTGCATTTGGCCCACTGCTTGCCATTGCCCGGTATCTTGCTTATATCAACGGAGCCTTGGCCGTCTTTAATTTGATTCCGGGTTTCCCATTGGATGGCGGCCGAGTTTTTCGAGCGATTATTTGGGGAACCACACATAGTTTGCGCCGGGCTACTCTTATCGCTGCAAACCTGGGTCGATTTATTGCGTATCTATTCATCGTCGTGGGAGTATGGCAGATGTTCAGCGGCAATTTCGGAAATGGCTTATGGATTGCCTTTATCGGTTGGTTTCTGGAAACCGCCGCATCGTCACAACTCCACCAACAAACCATCCATGATCTCTTGGATGGCCACCATGTGGCCGACGCAATGCGGCGCGACTACACCGAGATTTTGCCCAGTACTATGCTGGACGAACTGATTAACAAGCATATCTTAGGGAACGGCCAGCGCAGTTTAGTGGTCAAACAGGATGACCGAGTAGCTGGCTTACTAACGCTGCATAATGTCAAAGCTATCCCATCTTCTGATTGGCTAACCACAACAGCTGCTCAGGTGATGATACCGGTCGCAAAAATGAAGTGGATACGGCCTGAGGCGGAGTTGATGGATGCCCTCCGAGAAATGGATCGGGACGGCGTCAACCAGTTGCCTGTGATGACCGGTGATCAGATTTTGGGCATCCTGGGCCGGGACGATGTGATCAGTTTTTTGAGAACCTTGAGCGAACTCAGCCGTAACTAAATCATCTCCTAGCAAGATACCGTTGCATAGGAATAAACACACAATCAACACGATTGAATAGTTAAAAAATAGAGAACAAGATGCCGCAAACGCCGCACATCGAACATCATTTTACGGGTTCTGAAATTGTCAGAGACATTGTGATTGGAATGTCTGATGGGCTGACCGTGCCCTTTGCCCTCGCAGCTGGACTCTCCGGGATTGCCAACTCGACTGCTATCGTGATCACGGGAGGGCTGGCGGAGATCGCAGCAGGGTCAATTGCCATGGGGCTGGGTGGTTATCTCGCAGCCAAAAGCGATGGCGAGCATTATGCCAGCGAACGGGAAATCGAACGGCGCGAGGTGGAGACAATCCCTGCCAAAGAAATACTGGAGATGGAGCAGTTGCTAATAACCTCCTATGGTCTTGAAAAAACGCTGAGCGCACTCGTGGCAAATGCTTTGAGTCAGCGTCCGGAGGCATGGATCGATTTCATGATGCGCTTTGAGTTGGGACTTGAAAAACCCGATCCCCAACGCGCCCTTTCGAGCGCCTTGACGATTGGCTTATCCTACATGGCTGGTGGGCTGGTTCCGCTAACTCCCTATTTTTTGATTTCCAAAACGGGGTCGGCCCTGATGTTCTCAATCGGTTTTACACTTATGGCACTACTCGTCTTTGGATATATCAAAGGCCGTTTCACTCGCGGGCATCCCATTCGCAGTGCACTCCAGACCGCACTGATCGGCGGACTCGCCGCGGCCGCCGCCTTTGGCCTGGCTAAATTAATTTCGAGATGAGCAGGATATCCAAGGAGCTCATGCTCTCGTCGCATCGGATGGATGATGAATACAGAAATCGGATGAAGATAGAAAACGTGTTGAATTGAATTTTCTCGCGTAAAGAATACTAATGACAAAAAAGGAGTTGAAATAATGATAATCAATACAGGTAATAAGACAGAACGCAAACAAACGTTCAGAGGGCAGCGCAAGCATGTGCGCCGGATGAAACAAGAGGCTCGTAGAGTAAGCATCGCTGAGAATGTGATCAAGAGTAAGAAGCGCACATCGGAAGCACTCAAGGAGTAAGTTTGATGTGATTGGGGTTCGGAGGCGGTCTCCGATCATTTGTCTGTGAAAAGGATAATCCATGAATATGGATGAAAAACATCATCGCGCCATTTTACAAAGTATAGCTCACAGGGCAATGCTGGAGCGAGGCTTACTCCCTGACTTTTCTGCCAGAGCACTCGCTCAACTTGCCACAATTCAAACTCCGGCAGGCAGGGATAGTGAACTGATCCGTGATCAGAGGGATTTGCTTTGGGCTTCGATAGATAATGATGATTCACTCGATCTGGATCAGCTGACGGTTGCGGAGGCAGGGCCCGGAGGCAAAGTCAAGATACTGATTGCTGTGGCTGACGTGGACTCGCTCGTTAAAGAAGGATCTGCGATTGACGATCACGCTCACCACAATACCACGTCGGTGTATACCGCCGCCCGGATATTCTCGATGCTGCCCGAAAAGCTTTCCACAGACCTAACCTCGCTGAATCTCAATGAGGATCGCCTGGCTTTTGTGGTTGAAATGGAAATTGAGGCAGACGGATCTATTCTGAATTCTGAGATTTATAGGGCGCTCGTCCGCAATCACGCCAAACTAGCATATAACAGTATCGCCGCCTGGTTGGATGGAAACGGAACTATGCCTGAGGCTGTCTCTGCGGTCCCCAAATTGGAAGAAAACCTACGCATTCAGGATCAAGCCGCGCAAAGCATGAAGCAGCTTCGCCATATTCACGGAGCGCTGAGCCTCGAAACCATTGAGGCCAAACCGGTGTTCGACGGCGATCAAATCCGTGCGCTTGAAATAGAAGAAAAGAACCGCGCGAAAGAACTCATCGAAGATTTTATGATCGCGGCAAACGGCGTGACCGCGCGATTTCTTTCAGCCAGGAATTCGCCTTCGATCCGGCGCGTTGTACGCACCCCAAAACGATGGGACCGGATTGTTGAAATTGCCGTGGGTCATAAGTTCAAACTTCCAGAACTCCCAGATTCAATGGCATTGGAGGAGTTTCTCGTTAAGCAAAAAGATGCAGACCCGCTGCGCTTCCCCGATTTATCTTTGGCGGTGATCAAGCTTTTGGGCGCGGGCGAATATGTTGCAGAGCTGCCCGAGGGGAACGTCCCGGGTCACTTTGGTCTGGCGGTCAAGGACTATGCTCACTCGACAGCTCCGAACCGCCGCTATCCTGATTTGCTTACCCAGCGCCTGTTGAAAGCAATCCTGGAAGGGAAGCCGATACCCTATCGTAAAGATGAATTGGATATCTTGGCGACTCATTGCACCGAAGCAGAAGATGCGGCTAACAAAGTGGAACGACGGGTCGGCAAATCTGCCGCGGCGCTCTTGCTTGAATCAAGGATCGGAGAGCAGTTCGATTCGATTGTCACAGGTGCTTCAGAAAAAGGCACATGGGTCCGGCTCCTCACCATCCCCGTTGAAGGCAAGCTCGTACAGGGATTTGAAGGCATGGATGTCGGCGACCGGACACACGTCCAGTTAATATCGGTCGATGTTCAGCGAGGATATATAGATTTCAAAAAAGTTAGTTCGTCCAAAAATAGATAAGGAGAATCTTATGAAAAAGGAAATTGGTTTGTGGATTGATCATCGTGAAGTAATTATCGTCATCCTGACGGACGGTGAAGAGGAAATCAAGCATCTCATCTCAAATAATGAAAAACATATCCGATATTCTGGCAGTAGACACTCTCAAACTCCTGAAGGATTAAAGAGGTGACCTCGGAAGACCAGAGGGACAGAAAATTTGGAAATGATCTCAATAAATTTTATGATGAGATCATTGCGAATATTCGTGATGCAGACTCCATCGAGATATTTGGCCCCGGTGAAGCCAAGGGCGAGCTGGAAAAACGCATTGAGCAGGAAGGACTCAAAGCACACATCCTTGCCATCGAAACTATGGACAAGATGACCGATCGTCAGATTTCGGCAAAAGTGCGTGAACATTTTTCGACTAAAAACATGTTGGAAAAAACACGACCAAGCAATACTAATGAGAAAGACAAAGAAAGAGACGCAAAGAGAGAAGGCGAAAAGAAAGAACTTCGAGGCTATCATGAGCAATAAGCGAAAGTGTTCTCTCAAGGCCAGGGATCGAGCCTGAATGACAGGATTGGGTTGTTGCACGCAGGAAGCCTGGATCAATGGAACCCGGATTGAGTCTCACGATCAAGCTCCATCTGATCGGCCCGAGTCTGCCTTCTTATGTTTTCAACGGAGGGAGCAATGAGTTTGCCAAAAGGTCCAGCGAAGGTCGCCGGGAAACCTGTTAGTGGAAACCAGGCTGCAATCTCTGATCAACTTATCGAAAAGGCGCGCACAGATAGCGACGCCGTCTTGAAGGAGCTAGAGTCGCAGTTGACCGGCTTGAGCGCGGCAGAAGCCGAGTCCCGCCTCAAACGCTACGGATTGAATGAGATCGCGCGCGAAAAGCACCAATCGCCTTTGATGCGCCTGGTGGATAATGTCAAGAATCCTTTGGTCATCCTATTGACTGCACTGGGCATCCTTTCGTATCTGACCGGCGATGCACGGGCGATGATTGTCATTTTCGTGATCGTGTTGGTGGGTATCGTGCTACGCTTCTTCCAGGAGAATCGCGCCGATAACGCCGCGGAAAAGCTCAAAGCGATGGTCAACACCAACGCCACCGCGGTGCGGGACGGCAAGGAATCCGAAGTGGCGCTCTCGCTCTTAGTGCCGGGAGACATCGTTCGTCTGGCGGCTGGGGATATGGTTCCAGCCGATGTGCGGGTGCTTACGGCCAAAGATCTGTTCTTGAATCAGGCAGCCCTGACCGGAGAATCTGTGCCGGTGGAGAAAAAAGCGCCTCCAGCTTCTGGCGAGATTAGTAATCCGCTCGATCTGCCGAATATCGGATTCCTCGGCACAAGCGTGGAAAGCGGTACTGCAACAGCAGTCGTTCTCCACACTGGCAAACAAACCTACTTTGGATCACTTGCCGCCAGTATCGTGGGAGAGCGCGTATTAACCAGTTTTGACAAAGGCGTCAATAAATTTACATGGCTGATGATCCGCTTCATCGCCGTGATGGTGCCGGCCGTCTTCCTGATCAACGGTCTGACCAAACACAACTGGTTGGAAGCCTTCATCTTTGCCATGGCTGTGGCCGTGGGTCTGACACCTGAGATGCTGCCGATGATCGTGACCGTCAACCTGTCCAATGGTGCGCTCGCGATGTCACGTAAGAAGGTAATTGTCAAACGTCTGAATGCCATCCAGAACTTCGGCGCGGCCGATGTGTTATGCACCGATAAGACCGGCACGCTAACTCAAGGCAAGATCGTACTGGAGAAACATCTGGACGTTCACGGCCAGGAAAGTGAGCGTGTCTTGGAGTACGGATACATGAACAGCTACTTCCAGACCGGCCTTAAAAATCTTATGGATGTGGCTATCCTCGATTATGGTCACCTTGAGGAGGATCTTAAAGTTAAAACGGATTATCACAAGATTGACGAAATCCCCTTTGACTTTCAGCGGCGGCGCATGTCCGTCATTGTGGAGGACAACCAGAAGCAGCACCTCTTGATCTGCAAGGGCGCAGTGGAGGAGGTTATGCGCCTTTCGACACACGTGGAAGTCGAAGGGAAAGTGCTGGATGTAACCCCGGAGCATGACGCCCACCGCAAGCAACTGGTACAAGATCTGAACGCACAGGGTTTCCGCGTGGTTGCCGTGGCTTATAAAGTCATGCCCGGCAACCACGGAGAGCCACACTATGAGTTGCAAGATGAATCAGATATGACCCTGCTTGGCTATCTGGCATTTCTGGACCCGCCCAAGGATACTGCTGCAGAAGCCTTGAAGCGTCTAAAGGTACTCAACGTAGATGTCAAAATTCTGACCGGTGATAATGAGATAATCACCGCTTACATCTGCAAACAGGTGGGCATGCCGGTGGATAAGATCCTGCTCGGTCCACAAATAGAAACAATGAGTGCAACAGAACTTGCCGAGGCCGCCGCTGTTACCAGCATCTTCGCCAAGCTGGTCCCCGCCCAAAAAGAGAAGATCGTTCACGCCTTACAGAGCAAGGACCATGTCGTTGCTTTCATGGGTGATGGCATCAACGACGCTCCGGCCCTGAAGGCCGCAGACGTGGGCATCTCCGTGGATAGCGCAGTAGACATTGCGAAGGAGTCTTCCGACATCATCCTGCTGGAGAACAGCCTGCTGGTACTGGAGCAGGGTGTGCTGGAAGGCCGCCGCGTGTTTGGCAACATCACCAAATACATCAACATGGCAGCGAGTTCCAACTTTGGCAATATGTTTAGTGTTGTCGGAGCCAGCGCGTTCCTGCCTTTCCTGCCCATGCTTCCAATCCAGGTACTGACTAACAATATGCTCTATGACTTCTCGCAGACCACTATCCCCACGGACCAAGTAGATGCTGACTGGTTGACCAAGCCGCGCAAGTGGACGATGGGATCGATCACGCGCTTCATTATTTTCATTGGCCCGCTCAGTTCCATCTTCGATTATGCCACATTCTGGATCATGATCTATGTTTTCCACGCCTGGAATAATCCTGCGCTCTTCCAAACCGGTTGGTTTGTGGAGTTGATCTTTACCCAGACGCTGATCATCCACGTCATCCGCACGAAGAAAATCCCGTTCATCCAGAGCCGGGCCAGTTGGCCGCTGATCGTCACTTCTCTGATCATTGTTACGGTGGGCGCCTGGCTGACAGTTTCACCCCTGGCAGGAACACTCGGATTTGTGACCCTGCCACCCTCCTTTTGGCTATACTTAGTAGGGCTAATGGTAGGTTATGTTATCCTTACTCAATTCGTGAAAACCTGGTTCTATCGCCGGTACGGTGAATAACTTCTTTCTGTGCAGCGAATTTTTCCAGATATGAACAATTTACCCCTACCTCAGCTTATGCTTGGCTTGTACTGCAATGCCCTGCTCAATGTGCAGCTCTCACCAGACGGATCGTTTTTGATTATTAACAGCTAAGTCCCGTAATAAGATTTGCGTTGAAAAAATTTTAAACATATAGGAAATGATTACACTGCGTGAATCTGCCCAAAGGTCGGTTTGTGGCTCGCACTTCGTTTTTCCCGCGAAAAACCGCATTTTGAATTCCTTGCGAGTGTTGTTGGGTCACAGCACGTTGGATATGGTTAAACGATATCCATCTATTGTGCAGATGGATTTTGAACGCGATCACGAAAAGGCATTGTCGGTCAAAGGTTGGAATCTGCAACATTTGATTCGACTGCTGTTTTCCAGTTATCTCATACCCACACTAACCTACACTAAAAGAAACTTCCTAAGCAGCGTGGTTATTGTTTATACGGAGAACGCTCATTATCGCAATCTATGCCCTGAAGGTTACCGCAGATCGAAAGTATTGTCCTGATTTATTAGCTCGACGAATTATAAATTTCGCCATATAATTAAGTCTAATTAACTATTAGAAAGGTGAACCTATGCCGCGTTCTGACCCACTGGCGCTCACTCTCCAGGAATGGATAGGGAGTTTTATGCGAAGCTCCATGCGCAGCCTAATCCTTTATTCTAAAGAGAATGGCCTTTCCATGTCACAGGTCGGTGCCTTATTCCAGATCTATCATGGCAAGAGCAATGTTTCCGATCTAGGCGAAGGGCTGGGTATTACCCACGCGGCTGCCAGCCAGATGCTGGACCGCCTGGTCCAGCAGAAATTAATCCTGAGGACAGAAGACCCGCAGGATCGGCGAGTCAAACAACTTGTCTTGACCGACAAAGGCTGTCGGATGATGCAGGAGAGTGTGCGAGCCCGTCAGGGTTGGCTGGATGATCTCGTTTCCCGCCTATCTGCAGGTCAGAAAGAACAGATCGCGGCGGCGGTAAAAATTCTGATTGAAAAAACTAACCAGCTCGATCAACAAGCCGGATCGAAGCGCCAGTAAACTTTTTGAGGAGTCCTAATAACCATGCTGCGTCTATCTAAATATCTAAAACCTTATCTTCTCTTGATCCTGATTGCTGTTGTCCTTTTATTTATACAGGCAAATGCTGATTTGGCCCTGCCGGATTACATGTCCAACATCGTCGACTACGGCATCCAACAGGGCGGCGTGGTCAATGCCGTCCCAATGGCCATCCGGCAGAGCGAAATGAACCGGCTGGTGATCTTCATGACCGCCGATAATAAAAATGCCGTGCTGGCAGATTATACGCTGGTGGGCAAGAGCTCGGCCGATTATGCCACCGATGTAAAAATATATCCTGTCCTGGCGACCGAGCCAATTTATGTGCTCAAAAATGTTGCCAGTTCCGAGATTACCAAGTTGAACCCGATCATGGGTGAGGCATTGTTGGTGGTCTCAAGCATCGAACAGGCCATAGCCAACCCGGCCGCAGCGCAAGCCATGAGTCAAAGCTTCGGCTTCGACTTGTCCAAGATCCCGCCAGGAACAGACGTTTTCGCCATGCTGCAGAAACTCCCGCCCGCGACCCTGGCCCGGATCACAAATACACTCGATCAGAAATTTACCGCGCTGGGCACCGGCATGATCGTGCAGATCTCCGCGGGCGCAGTCAAGACCGAATATGCCGCCATGGGGATGGATACCGGGAATTTATCTACCAACTACATCATCCATACCGGGATGCTGATGCTGCTGTTGACATTACTTTCCGTAGCTTGCACGATCTCGGTGGGTTTCCTTTCGGCCCGCATCGCGGCCGGGCTGGCACGCGATTTGCGTCGCAATATCTTTCAAAGAGTGGAAAGCTTCTCCAGCACCGAGTTCAACAAATTCTCGACAGCTTCGCTGATCACGCGGTCCACCAACGATATCACCCAGATCCAGACGGTGGTCGTCATGATGATGCGAATGGTGATCTACGCGCCCATCATCGGTGTGGGCGGCATCATCCGCGCCCTGGCGAAATCTGCCTCGATGTGGTGGATCATCGCTCTGGCGGTGATCGTTCTGCTTGGTCTGATCGCAACAATATTCTCGATTGCCTTGCCCAGATTCAAGGTTGTTCAGAACCTGATTGACCGACTCAACCTGGTGACACGCGAGAATCTTTCGGGCATGATGGTCATTCGATCCTTCAATATGCAAGGATTTGAAGAGAAAAGATTCGATAAAGCCAACGTTGACCTGACCTCGGTCAGCTTGTTCATTAACCGAATCATGGTGGTGATGATGCCGGTGATGATGTTGATCATGAACGGCGTGTCCGTCCTGATCATCTGGGTGGGCGCTCACCAGGTGGCAAATTCACAAATACAAGTCGGTGACATGATCGCCTTTATGCAATACGCGTTGCAAATTGTGTTTGCTTTCCTGATGCTCTCGATCATGTTTATCATCCTGCCGAGGGCCTCTGTGTCGGCTGACCGGATCGCAGACGTCCTGGAGACGGATCCCCAGATCAAGGACCTCGAAAATCCTCGGCAATTCTCCTCGCCTTTCAGAGGCACGATCGAATTTCGCAATGTGAACTTTCGCTATCCGGGCGCTGAGGAGGATATTCTGCACGACATCAGCTTTACCGCTAAACCGGGTCAAACGACTGCTTTTATCGGCACCACTGGCTCCGGCAAATCCACCATCGTCAACTTGATTCCGCGCTTTTACGAAGTGACAGATGGCGCCATCTGTATAGACGGTATTGATATCCGGGAAGTCAGGCAGCATGATCTGCGGGAAAAGATCGGCTATGTTCCTCAGAAGGGCACACTATTCTCCGGGACGATTGCAAGCAACCTGCGATATGCTGACAAGAACGCCAGCGATGATGATTTGAAACTGGTATCTGATATTTCCCAATCCACTGAGTTCATCTCTGCCAAGCCGGAAGGAATGCATACCGAGATTGCCCAAGGCGGCATGAACGTTTCGGGTGGCCAGAAGCAGCGGCTCTCGATCGCGCGGGCGCTGGTTAAGAGAGCGCCCATCTATATCTTCGACGACAGCTTCTCTGCATTGGATTTCAAAACCGATGCAGCGCTGCGAAAGGCGCTCAAGGAACATACCGGCTCGAGTACGTTGCTGATCGTGACCCAACGAATTGCGACCGTCAAGAACGCCGAACAGATCATTGTTCTGGATGAGGGCAAGATCGCCGGAAAAGGCAACCATGAAGAGTTAATGGAAACCTGTGAAGTGTATCGAGGAATTGCCCTGTCACAGCTCAGCAGGGAGGAGATGGCATGAGCATGCAGAACAATCCACGATCAAACCAAGGTGCCTTAGGTGGGCCCGGTGGAGTACGCGGTCCGAGCCCTATGCCAGGCGGCGGCAGCCCCAGGGCCATATTGATGCGGGGTGAAAAACCGCGTGACTTCAAGGGGACCATGAAGAAATTGATTCAGTACTTGGGATCCTACCAATTGTTGATCCTGGTTACGATGATATTTGCCTTTGCATCCACGATCTTCTCCATCTTCGGTCCCAAATTGCTTGGTAACGCCACCACCGAATTGGTTACAGGCTTGATGGCCAAGATTGCTGGGACCGGTACGATTGATTTTGGTTCGATTGGTCATATCGTCCTCGAAGTCCTGTTCCTGTATGTCCTTTCTTCTGTCTTTGCTTATGTGCAGGGTTGGATCATGTCCGGTGTGTCCATGGATATCACTTACCGGTTCCGCAAGGATATTGCCGAGAAAATAAACCGCATGCCGTTGCGCTACTTCGACGGCACCAACCATGGCGAGATACTTTCCCGGATCACGAATGATGTGGATACGGTCAGCCAGACTCTCAACCAAAGCCTTTCCCAGATCATCACCTCGGTGACGACGGTGCTGGGCGTGCTGATCATGATGTTCACCATCAGCTGGGAAATGACCCTGGTGGCGTTGGTAATCGTCCCGGTATCATTTGGCCTTATTGGCCTGGTGGTCAACGTGTCCCAAAAATACTTTAAACAGCAGCAGGACTACCTGGGCCATGTCGACGGTCACGTCGAGGAAATGTACGGCAACCATGTTGTCATGAAGGCTTTCAATGGTGAAGCCGAAAGCGTTGCGGTATTTGACAACCTCAACAACACACTCTATAGTTCCGCTTGGATATCCCAATTCCTGACCGGCCTTCTATACCCGATCATTAACTTTATTAGCAACTTAGGTTATGTAGTAATCTGCATCCTGGGCGGTTACTTGGCCATTAAGAATGTCATTACCATCGGTGACATCCAAGCCTTCATCATGTATGTTCGCACGTTTACCCAGCCGATTACGCAGATTGCCAACATCTCCAACATCTTCCAGCAAACGGCCGCGGCGGCAGAGCGTGTTTTCCAATTCCTGGCTGAGCCTGAAGAATCTCCTGAAACCACCACTCCGGTCAAACTGGATAAAGTCCAGGGCCGTGTGGATTTCAAAAATGTTCATTTCGGCTACAACCCGGATAAGATCATCATCAACGATTTTTCCTTCTATGCCGAACCCGGGCAGCAGATCGCTATCGTCGGCCCAACCGGAGCCGGCAAAACCACCATGGTCAAACTGTTGATGCGCTTCTATGATGTCAATAGCGGTGCCATCATGGTGGACGGCCATAATGTCAAGGACTTTACGCGCGGCGACCTGCGCCGAATGTTCGCGATGGTTTTGCAGGACACCTGGCTCTATAATGGTACCGTCATGGAAAATATACGGTATGGCCGCTCCGACGCCACCGATCAGGAAGTCATCGAAGCCTCCAAAGCTGCGCACGTGGATCACTTCGTCCGTACCATGCCAGAAGGTTACCAGTCGGTGCTGAACGAGGAAACCAGCAATATCTCTCAAGGACAAATGCAATTGATGACGATTGCCCGGGCGATTCTGGCCGACCCAGCCATTCTGATCTTGGACGAAGCCACCAGTTCGGTGGATACCCATACCGAAGTGTTAATCCAAAAAGCCATGGATACGTTGATGCAAGGCCGTACCAGTTTTATCATTGCCCACCGCTTGTCCACCATCCGCGATGCTGACTGGATCCTGGTGATGAGTAACGGTGACATTGTCGAGCAGGGTAAACACGAGAAACTGCTGACGAAAAAAGGCTTCTACGCCGAACTCTACAACAGCCAGTTTGAAGGAAAAGAAATCTGATTTCGGAAAGAGGTAAGGAGAGACTGCATGACTAATCTCTTGACTATTACGGTTAACGAAAAAAAGTATGAAGTACGATCCGCGCCAGATACTCCTTTGCTCTACGTTTTACGCAACGAATTAAATCTAAACGGTCCCCGCATGGGATGTGGCCTCGAGCAATGCGGCGCGTGCACCGTGCTTTTGGGTGCGCGGGCGATCAGGTCATGCAAGACGCCGGTAATTGAGGCGACGCGCGGCCCCATCACAACGCTTGAAGGGTTGGGTACAGCGGAGGAACTACATCCGATACAACAAGCCTTTCTCGATGAACAGGCGGCGCAGTGCGGATATTGCACGAGCGGTATGATCATGGTGGTTGCCCAGCTGCTTGGAAAGAATCATCAGCCTACGGATGCGCAGATTCGTTCTGTCCTTGATGAAAACCTTTGCAGGTGCGGCAGTCATCTTCGAATTCTGCGCGCCGCCCATCGCGCTGCCGAACTGATGTGGGGAGAGGTGAAATGATGGCTGCACCGCGCAATCCTTCCAGAAATGCATCCGGGCGCGCCGAGGCCGCTTGGGGCAGCCGGCCAACCGATCAGCTCGATGATTGGCTGGCGATTGAATCCGATGGCACAGTCACGGCCTATAGTGGTAAGGTGGAACTGGGTACTGGCACCTTGACTGCTCTGGCACAAATTGTCGCGGAAGAACTCGATGTCGCAATGGACCGAGTCCATATGGTGATGGGTGATACCGCTCGCACGCCGAACGAAGGATATACCGCGGGTAGCATGACGATCCAGTCAAGCGGCAGTGCGCTGCGACAAGCTGCCGCGGAAGCGCATCGCTTCCTGCTTGAGATGGCTTCTGCTAAATTGGACGCACCCAAATCTGAACTCGTAGTCGGCGATGGGACTGTTTCTGTTCGCGAGCATACAGAGCGCAACATTACGTACGCAGCATTGATGGGCGGAAAGCTCTTCCAAAGAACTGTTCCTCAGCAGGGCCTCGTGAAGCGCGCCGATTCATATCGCCTCGTTGGTACATCAACTCTCAGAGTTGATCTACCCCTCAAGGTGACGGGCCAGCCTGCGTTCATTCAAGATTTACGTGTGCCGGGCATGTTGCATGGCCGCGTGGTGCGCCCTCCAAGTGAACAGGCTAAATTCATCTCGGTGAATGAAGACTCGGTCAGGAATGTTCCGGGTCTTGTTCGCATTTTTCATCGAGGAAACTATGTTGGTGTCATTGCTGAGCGGGAAGAGCAAGCCATCCTTGCCGCGCAGTTACTCAGTGTGCAGTGGGACGAAAAACCAACTCTGCCGCGGATAGCTGACCTTTACAAGCATCTGCGTGCTCTGCCAACATTGGAACAGCCACTAACAGAGCCCGTTGATCTTGAGTTTGTCTTCAACCATTCTGTGCGGCAATTTCACGCGGAATACTTTCAACCGTATCAAGCTCACGCTTCCATCGGGCCGTCGTGCGCGGTGGCAGATATCAAACTAGACGAGGCCACTGTCTGGTCCAGCACATCGGGTCCACACCCTTTACGCGGTGCTTTGGCGCAGTTGCTCAATATGCCGGAGGACAAGGTACATCTCATTCACGTTGAAGGCGCGGGGAGCTATGGCCAAAACGGTTCCGATGATGTGGCCGCGGATGCAGTCATTCTTTCGCAGGCGGTTGGCAAACCTGTCCGAGTGCAGTGGGCGCGCGAGGAGGAGTTCATTTGGGAGCCTAAGGCTCCCGCCATGGTAATGGAGATTTGCGCCGGCCTCGATGCCGCAGGAGACATCGTAGCTTGGGATTATCATGCATGGTCTCCCACACACGTTGCGCGCCCAAGAATGGCAGAACAGCTATTGACTTTTCAGTTGATGAATTCCCAAAAAGCGCCGCATCCCCGATTCTCCTTCGGCGCCGAGAGAAATGCACGCACCAATTACACTTTTCCAAATCAGCGTGTGGTCATTCACTGGATTGAAGAGTCCCCGTTGCGAGGTTCGTCTTTTCGGAGTCTCGGAGGTGCCGAGAATACTTTTGCCAACGAATCTTTCATGGACGAGTTAGCCTTCGCCGCTCATCATGATCCGGCCCAGTTTAGGCTTCGCTATCTTAAGGATCCGCGATGCCGTAATGTGCTGGAGGCCGCTCTGGAAAAAGCTGGATGGGACTCTCGTCCATCTCCGCGCCCCAAGCAAGAGGGCGTTGTCGATGGCCGCGGCTTGGCATTTGCCCGCTATGAAAACGATCAAGCCATCGTGGCTTGTGTTGCTTTTGTAACGGTGGACACTGCTACCGGCGTTGTACGCGTACCGCGCGTTGTGGTCGCGCACGATTGCGGATTGATCATCAACCCCGACGGCGTCAAGAACCAGATCGAGGGGAACGTGATCCAATCCCTGAGCCGCGCTCTCAAAGAGGAAGTTAAATTTGACGAATACCGCGTGACCAGCGTCAACTGGGAAACCTATCCGATTCTCAAGTTTTCGGAAGTTCCCGAAATTGATATTGTGCTCCTCAACCATCCGGATCAGCCCGCGCTCGGTGCTGGCGAGCCGTCCCAAGTTACGACCGCGGCGGCTGTAGCCAATGCGATCTTCGACGCGACCGGTGCCCGCCTTCGTCAAATTCCGTTCACACCCGAACGCGTAAAGGCCGCTCTGGATTAGCTAATAAGAGAATACCGCGTTCGAGGCAGAATTAAATCATCTTCTGATTGGATGGCATTCGTGCATGTTGTATAAAGGAAAGGAGATGGATGATATGGGTGATCGAGTGAAAGATAAAAACATATTTATTACCGGAGCAACCAGTGGATTGGGGTATGCAATGGCTGAGGCACTCTTGGGGGAAGGTGCGACAGTAGCTGTTGCTTCTCGATCCGAGGCGAAGCTGGATCAAGCCATTGAAGAGCTCAGGAAAGTAAGGGATCGAGTGGTCAAAGTCCTGCTGGATGTCCGATCCGAGCAATCTGTAGCCAATGCTGTATCTTGGATATCGGCCGAGTGGGGGCGGCTGGACGTGCTAATTAATAATGCAGGGATTGGCATGAAGACGGTCAATCCCCGCTTCGCGACTTCGCCTCAGCCTTTCTTTGAAATTGAGCCGGATCGGTTTCGCGATCTGATGGATACCAATCTAACGGGATATTTTCTAGTGTCGCGTGGCTTTGCTCCGTTAATGATCAAGCAGGGTCGAGGGCGGATTATCAATATCTCCATGAATTATGAGACCATGAAACGGCGGGGATTTATTCCGTACGGCCCTTCTCGAGCAGCAGTTGAATCGCTCTCCATTATTATGGCGGAAGACCTGAAGCCTTATGGTATCACCGTCAATCGGCTGCTGCCGGGAGGGGCGACAGCCACAGGGATGATTCCGGACGATAAAGAAATCCGTGCTGAAATCTCAGCCCATATGAAATTACTACCACCATCCATTATGGCAAAGCCTGTTATTTTTCTTTGTTCGGATGATGCTGAGGGAATTACCGCTGAGCGGATAGTAGCTACTGATTTCGATGACTGGTTGAAGGCCAGAAGCAATAGCCTGATCAGTAAAGCAGCCTAGCGCAATATCAGGGCGGCACTATACCTGTATTTGTAAGAGAATACAGTGGCGGGATATGCAATAGCCAACACAAGAGTTATAGCTCCGCTGCGACCGGGATGATCTCTTTGCCAAATAACTATCGGTGCAATCTCGCCGGCATTAGACATTCGGCGCGGTAAGTTCCATGAATTGCTGGACTCCGGTGTGGCTCAAAGCATTAACGTGTAATGTTAATTTCAACCTACTCAATCTCCTGCATGAAGTATTCTTTTTAAATTGTCCGCAGCGACTCATGGCTTTGCCAAAGTCACTTGACAGGATAGAAAAAGTAGATCCTTCTCGATAGAATTGCAAGTAGTTGCAAGCAATGAACCGAGGAGGATCTGAGATGAATTGTAGCATAGGGAAAAAAGAGCGTGAGATCAATGTCAATGGAGTGGAGTTTGATCGCGGGAGTGTGTTTGACGGTTGGTCTCAGTTAACCGACACTCGCAAAGCGCGCGGGAAGCGCTATAGCTTGGAAACGATTCTAACGATTATTGTGTTGGCGAAAATGTGTGGAGAAGATACGCCGTCTGCGATTGCGGATTGGGGGAAGAATCACCAAGAACAATTAGTGAAACTGATGCAATTGAAGCGAACGAAGTTGCCTCATGACCACACCTATCGTCGGATCCTGGCGCATGTGGTGTATGAAGAAGAAGTTGCGAGGCTGGTGGGAGAATACAATCAAAGGGGAGATCATGGCGAAGTGTATGCGCTGGATGGGAAAGCTCCGCGCGGCATGCGTAAAAAAGATGAAGACGGGTCGGAATATTTGTTGAGTGTGTTCGACGTGGAACAAGCCAAGGTGATGTCCCAGGTGGCGGTGGGACGCAAGGAAAACGAGATCACGAAGACTCCGGAAGCCTTGAAAATGGTGGAAATCTCTCAAAAAGTGGTCACCGGAGATGCCATGCACACTCAAAAAGCCCTCTCCGCTCAAATTATCAGCCAAGGGGGAGACTACGTTTTTCCCGCAAGGTGCAGCGGACTTCTGCCGGTCAAAGAAAATCAACTCCGGCTGTATCAAGACATTCAGCAACTCTTTGCTCCTGAATATCCCGACTGGAAGGAGCAGTCACTTCGAAAGCCAGGCTTCGCAAAGTGACTGTTCCTTTCAGTCAGAAAAATCCAGATGGATTTCCTCACAACTCAAAAAGTCAATAAAGGACACGGGCGGATTGAAACGCGCATTATTACCACGAGCGAGATGCTCAATCCGTATTCCACCTGGCCGGGCTTGGCTCAAGTCTACCTGTACTTGCGCAGGTACAAGTATCGCCTTGAACGTCAATTCCAATGGCGACGCTCTGGACACTGTTATCGCACTTCGAAGGAAGTCGAACTGGGCATCACCAGCTTGGCTCGAACGAACACGACACCGGCTCGTCTCTTAAAGATTCGCCGTGCGCACTGGGGCATTGAAACCGGACTTCACTATCGCAGAGATGTGACCTTCCATGAAGATACCACTCGAATGACAGTGGGGGATACTGGCAAAGTCATGGCCTCGATCAACAATCTGGTGATCGCTCTCACTCGCCAAGCAAAATTCCAAAATACCGCTCAAGCCAGACGCTGGTTTGCTGCCCATGTCTCCGAGGCTTTTTCACTGCTCACCTGACCCTTTTCCCGACTTTGGTAAAGCCATGCGCAGCGACTTAGTTGCTATTGTACGAATGGCAGTTCAGCGCGATAATCGCCTATGGAGTGGCAGGGAAATGGCAGTAACCGAATAACAGTTTGATCGAGATAAGTGGGTATTTTATATTACCATCCTGCCATGCCGAAACCCGATTGGAAACAATCATTTCTATTTCCAATTATTTCCGGAGGTAAATTGATGAATACCCAATTCAAGCAAAAATTCCAGCTCAAGTGGGAAAAATACTTTCCTGGCGCCGAACTTCCAGTAGCCTATTTTTATACCGACGAAGTCACTGCACAGGATCGCGCCGATAGTCAAGATGAGGAACACTGTGTGGTTGCCAGTTTCCAACGCGTCCGGCAGGGCCACACTTTCGTTTATGGAGAAGGTAGTCCGGGATGCAAAGGCTGGAGACGCTATACCGGATTCTCTCAATCTTTACGGCCGCAATTTGAATTCTTCCTATCCTGCGGCATTCCAGGGGAGATTGAGGGCGAGCGTGTTAAGAAATCCCCGGAGCTGGTTGACAACTATTTGAAAAGCCACCCTGCTTTCCAAGCACCTGGTCATTTTTTAATCTTCAAGCGTTGGGATAAGCTCGCCGAGAACGACCAGCCTTTTGCAGTGATTTTTTTCGCCTCGGCGGATGTCCTTTCCGGTTTGGTTGCTTTGGCAAACTTTGATCGCTCTGATCCGAACGGCGTAATCTCGCCAGCGGGCTCTGGTTGCTCAACCCTCGTGAACTATCCATACTGGGAAGCACAGTCTAATCAACCGCGCTGCGTCTTAGGGATGTTTGACGTTACAGCTCGTCCCCAAGTGTCTGCAAATTTATTGACCTTTACCATCCCAATAAAGCGGTTTGAGCAAATGGTGGCAAACATGGACGAGAGTTTTCTGATCACCGGGGCTTGGGAACGTGTGCGAACGAGGATCCAGCAAACTATCCAGTCCTGATTTGGCTTATTGGAAGATAAAGGGGACGATCCTTGGGGCTTCTGGAAAATTGAATCAGGCAACTCTTAATCTGCGGTCATGCCCTAGCCAGTATTAAAGAGTTAGCGCCGCGAATTTTTTCCAACCTAATCTATGAAGCATCTGGTCGAGAACTTGTCTGAGGTTTGGATTGAGAAATACTGATCCGCCGAATAAGGTAGCCTTTAATTTGCATTGGAGCGAGACCTTTGCGGCATTGAAACATTACAATTACCGGCTGTGGTTCATTGGCCAGATGGTTTCCTTGATGGGCACTTGGATGCAGGCCACCGCCCAGGGGTATTTGATCTACCAGATCACTCGATCCCCAAACTATCTGGGCTTGGTCGGTTTCATGGCAGGCGTGCCGACTCTTGCGTTTTCCCTGTTCGGCGGTTGGATCGCTGACCGAATCTCCCGCCGAACGTTGTTGGTCATTACACAGTCTGCCATGATGATCCTGGCTTTCATCTTAGGAGCCTTGGACTTTGCCAATATTGTCAAGCCTTGGCATATCCTCGTTCTGGCTTTCCTGCTGGGGGTAGCCAATGCCTTCGATGCTCCCGCGCGCATCTCGTTCGTGCTTGAACTGGTCGAGCGTGAGGATATGAATAACGCGATCGCCCTTAACTCGACAATGTACAATATCGCCACGGTCGTGGGACCGTCGGTAGCCGGCCTGACTTATGCTGCTTTTGGAGCGGCCTGGTGCTTCATGATCAATGGCCTTTCCTTTATTGCCGTGATCGTGGCTTTGCTCTTGATGCACATTAAACTGGAGCCCCAGCCTGTGCATAGTTCCACGGCCATGGCGGAAATTGCTGAGGGGGTGCGTTACGTTCTTTCCAACCGTTTGGTACTTAGCCTGACTGTAGCTGTGGGGATGGTGAACTTCTTCGGTTTTGGCTTTATGAACTTGCTGCCCGCTTGGGCAACGGATGTGCTGCACAGTGGTGTGACTACCAATGGCCTGCTGATATCAGCCCGTGGATTCGGTGCCCTCGTCGGTGCGCTGATGCTGGCTTCTCTCGGGAGCCAAAAGGTCCGCGGAAAACTCTGGATGCTCGGCTCCCTGATCATGCCGGTTGCGCTCTTTATTTTTGCCTGGGTAGGCTGGATCCCGCTCTCTTTGGGATTCCTGGTCATCATCGGCTGGAGCATGATGCTTGTGACCAACAACAACAATTCGCTGATCCAGACCGACATCCCCGATGTGCTGCGTGGCCGGGTGATGGGAGTATATGCCATGGTGATGAACGGCTCTTACACCATTGGCGAGTTGGCGACCGGGACCTTTGCCCAAGGCTTCGGCGCTCCTGCCACAGCCATAGCCTGCGCGATAATCATGTTCGTCTTTGCGGTGATTTCATGGGTGTATTTCCCTTTTATCCGTAAGCAAGGATAAAATCGCTTGATAGCTAGCACTGTACAGAATGACGGTTTCACGCGGTCAGTAAGCAATGATATGAATCAATCGGAGGAACGCTGGAAAGCAAGAAGACTAATTTAACCATGAGAGAATTGGCCCTTATGTCTCAAAAAGGAGGTGCGTGGCGTATAATATTCCTCTGTCAATTTTCATCAACCTTACGATATCTCTGAAAGGCAATATCCATGTCAGATAATCAATCTATTTCAAAGCGCGCTCTTGGAAAAACGAATATCGAAGTTACTCCTGTTGGGTTGGGAATGATGGAATTCTCTGGTGGTGGAGGCTTGGTGGGATCTGCTTTTCCAGTAATCGGCCAGGATGAAAAAAATGCCACGGTCAAGGCAGCACTGGATGGCGGTATTAACTGGTTTGATACGGCTGAGCTTTATGGAGCGGGCGTATCCGAGGCTTCGCTTTCCACGGCTTTGAAAGCCGCGGAGAAAAAGGATGATGAAGTCGTTGTGGCTACCAAATGGTGGCCGCTATTTCGAACGGCTCGCAATATTCCGCGCACAATTCAGAACCGTATCCGTTTTCTGGATGGGTATACCATCAGCCTTTACATGGTGCACCAGCCTTTTGGTTTTTCTTCGCCGGAGGCGGAGATGGAAGCGATGGCAGATTTGGTTGAGTTTGGCAAGATCCGCTCAATAGGCATTAGTAATTTCAATGCCGAACAGATGCGCCGAGCTCATAAGACATTGCAAAAGCGCGGATTGCCCTTGGCAGTGAACCAAGTTCGATTCAGTCTATTGGATCGTTCCATCGAAAGGAATGGCATTTTAGCTACCGCCCAGGAATTGGGGATCACGATCATCGCTTATACCCCGCTGGCTTCGGGGTTGTTGACCGGAAAGTATCATAAGAACCCGGAGTTATTGAAGAACAAATCTTTCTTCTGGCGCGGCAGGCTGCGGAGTGGCGTTGAGAAAAGCCGATCATTGGTAACGGCTTTGGAAGAGGTTGGTGCCAAATATGATGCCACCGCTGCTCAGGTTGCTCTGAACTGGGTGATCCATTCGCACGGGGATACGGTAGTCACAATTCCGGGCGCAACCAAAGTCCAGCAGGCGCAGGAAAGCGCCGGAACTATGAAGTTCAAACTGTCTGCCGATGAAATAACTCGGTTCAATGAACTATCACTCAACCTAAGCTAATTTGCCCAGCCTATAAAATAGTTCGGATTTTGCCGAAACAAGGAGATCAGTTATGGAAGTATATGATGCCATTCGCACAGTGTTAGCAGTGCGTGCCTATAAAGATAAACCTATTCCACAGGCGGTTGTCCTTCGAATTGTGGAGGCAGCCCGGCTGACCGCCAGCAGCATGAATGGCCAGCCCTGGCATTTCATCATTGTGGAAGATTCTGATACGTTGAAAAAACTCGCAGCACTGGCCCGCAGTGGACCTTACATTGCCCAAGCTCCGCTGGCGATTGTTGTCGCCATGGAGAAATCCATCTATGCGGTTTCTGATGCAAGTCGCGCCATTCAATCGATGATCCTGACGGCTTGGTCAGAGGGCGTCGGATCAAATTGGGTTGGCTTCGAGAATCTTTCCGCAATAAAGCCGCTTCTGGGCATTCCCGATAATATTGATGTGTTGGCGGTCCTGCCCTTCGGATATGCTGCCAAAGAAATCGGCAAGGGCAAGAAGAAGCGCAAGCCGTTGTCTGAAGTGGCTCACCGCGAACGCTTCGGACAATCATTCAAGTGATCGATCAGATAAAGAGGACATATGAAAATTGGATTGCAGGTTCCTAATTTTACTTGGCCCGGCGGGCCAACTAATATCGCTGTCAAACTCGCTGAGATTGCCACCGCAGCCGATGAAGCCGGCTTTGCCAGCTTGTGGGTGATGGATCATTTCTTCCAAATCGGTGGCCGGAATCCCCAGTCGGGCCTCGGCCCGGCCGAGGACGAGATGCTGGAAGGTTACAGTGTCCTTTCCTATTTGGCAGGTATCACGAAAAAAATCAAACTAGGCACGATGGTAACCGGTGTGATTTATCGCTATCCAGGAATCTTGGCAAAGACGGTGACAACACTGGACGTTTTATCCAAAGGGCGAGCCTACTTGGGCATTGGCGCGGCGTGGAACGAACGTGAGGCACTTGGGCTGGGCGTTCCCTTCCCGCCGGTGGCTGAACGCTTTGAGCGGTTGGAGGAGGCATTGCAGATTGTCCTGCAGATGTGGTCAGGCAAACGCGCGTCATATCACGGCAAGCACTATCAGCTTGCAGAGACGCTGAATAGCCCTCAGCCGCTGACACAACCTCATCCTCCGATCCTCATTGGCGGTTCCGGCGAGAAGAAGACTCTGCGTTTGGTTGCCCAATATGCCGATGCTTGTAACCTGTTCGCGGCTCCCGATAGCGAAGTTCTCCGTCATAAATTGGATGTGCTAAAAGCGCATTGCGAGCGTCTGGGTCGGGATTACTCTAGGATTGAAAAGACCACATTGGGAACCGCTTGGCTGGCATCCGGCCATATGAGCGCCGCGGATGTGGTGACACAATGCCGCCTCCTCTCCGGCCTGGGCATTCAGCAAGCTATCTTCAACATGCCAAACGTCCACGAGATTGCACCGCTGGTGAAATTTGGCAAGGAGATCATCCCGGTTGTGGCAGACCTATAACCTTGTGTTGGCTACTTGCCTATTCTGCTATTGAACCAAAATGGCCACGTGTTCGATTTAGAATTTAGAATAAAGTCATTGCTTTCGTTGCCGAAAGCGATGGAGTCAAGATTCCGTTTTTGCTGAAGTGTTGCTTTAGACATAAACGATACCGTCACATCAAGCGCTAGTTAGTTAGATATGACGGTATTTTGCTTATTAGGTGGGCGCGGAGGAACTCGAACCCTCGACCTTATGTGTGTGATTTAAGTAGGCTTGTCAGGGTACTTGATACCTTATGTTTAGCCTTATGGACTATCCATGAAGGCGCCGGTTCACAATGCCATGCGGGTAAATAATATGTGTTGATTGGCTCGTATCGATCTCCTATATTGTCTGAAAAGATTCTAGATATATAAGAAACGATTATATTGTGGGAATCTGCACCAAGTCTGATTTATTGTAACCTGTCTCGGTTCTCCTGTATCAAGGCGGCCCTAAAGGGGTTTGTAGTGATAGCTTACTAAAGCAGTAGTTTTTGGGTCAGCCTTATGCAGCGAGCTACTGATAAATAATACCAAAGATTCTGGCGGTCATAAATTGCCTTTTTTGAATTATCCAACGCGCGAGTGGTGCCTGTTGGCAGTGTAAATGAATTCTCCCGAAATGATTCAAAGATACAATCAAGAAGAGGACGACCTCCTGAGAGAGTAGCTCACTGCCAAGGGAGTTTTTCTAAAAATAATTGAAGACTGCTAACCTTGGCAGTCTTCTTTATTAAATCCCCCTTTTACAAGAATTTTCGTTGGGAGAGTAAGTCGCTGAGGGCACTGAGGTTTTCGATTTGGAGTTTACGAATAGAGACTTGCCAGTGCCGGTCTCTTTTTTTGTTTGAGTTTTGAATTGTTTCGGGCTTTGGGGCGGGTCACATAGTTTTTGCGAAAAACATCCTAAAATTGTAAAACGCACTGAACCGTCATATACTGAAATGCAGTTCCGTATGAATCTCAAAGACATCCATGTATTCTAAGGATTGGCTACAGTTCAATTGCCAGCAATGGGATTTCCATTTCCTGCGGGGTCAGCCCGCCGTGGTGGCCATAGAACTTCTGCTCGAACCTCCCTTTTTCGTACCACCAGACGGCCTCATAACGGTACGGCAGGATGACTAAATTCCCAACGCGCTGGCGAAATGCTTTTGACACGGCTGGCCCGAAATAACCCTGTTGGATCAATTCATCGGTTTGAATAACATCTGCCTTGCCACTCAATCCAAGGGCCAGCACGGCTTGTGCTTCATCAAGCATCCCATCTTGGATGTACAGGAACATGTCACGCGGTGAACCGCCGGGGACAAGCAATTCGGCTTTCCGATTCTTCCGAAAATATTTTTCGATGCCGGGAAAAGCCCTGTTGAGATAGACGGTTGTCGCCGGGTCAACTTCAACTTGGCCATGATCGGCCGTCAGGAGGAAAAGCGTCTTCCCTTTCCTGACGGAGGCCAACTGGCGCTCCATCGTCGTTAGGAACATATCGATTTCGGCTTCGACCTGAATGGATGCCGGGCCGTACTCATGGCTGATGCCGTCTATCCGGTCATAGTACAGGAAGATGTAATTTTTTCCTTGAGCTGCCTCTAGCGCTAGGCGGATATTGATCAGCACCTCGGGCAGAGACTTGTAGGCACGCACATCAGCACCGCGGAAGAGGAAGTCGGAATAGGTGGACGGAGTATATTCGCGATGCTGAAAGATGGTTGAGTGAACGCTGATCTTTTTCAACTCGTGGTATAGGCTCCGGCTTGGATACAGTTGTTTCGGGGCAATGCCGGTTGTTTTCAGCTGGTCGCGTTCCACCGTTCCGGTGAACGAAAAAAGCAGCGGCGTGATCATCGCATCCAGCCTCGGCTCATAATAATTCCATTCGAAGATGCCGCTTTGTCCAACAGCCAGGCCGGTGTGGATGCAGGTAGCGTGAGCGGACGTTGTCGACGGAAACTGCGAGGTGAGTTTGACGATGCGCCCGTCACGGCTAAAACGATCCAGATAGGGGTGGGAGGTGAATATATCCAGAAAGCGCCATCCGAAGCCGTCTATGAAAAACAGGATGACATTGTCATATTCCTTTTGAAAATCCGGAACGGCGAAGGTGCCGGGATCGCCGCCCAGCAGACCCAGGATTGCGCGTGGGAGGCCGGCGAAGCCACCAAACCCATAATTAGGTTTAATAAAACCAGTATGCATTTTGGCATTATAGCGCCGATGCCGCCAATTTATGTCTCAAAGATCGGCCAGACTTATCCATTCCCCTGCATCAGTTTATGGATTATATTAACCAGATCTTTTCACAACCCTAACACTGATTTAATTTTCGAGCCAGCAGAAGGGAGATAATAGCTTTAATGGTATCGCCAACGCAAAAAGTGGATCAGGATCGGGCTGGGTGGGCACGCCGCCCGCGTCATACTGACTGGACTGCCTATCTCTACATCCTTCCTGCCTTCATCATTCTGGGGATTTTTCACATCTTTCCCGTCTTTTATGCCATCTACATCAGTCTGGATACCGGGCCGATTACCAGATTTAGATTTGTGGGGCCGCAAAATTATCTGCGCGCCCTGGCAAGCTCTGATTTCTGGATGGCGCTCCTTAATACATTTTCGTTTGCACTCATGACCATTGTTTTTGCCATTGCGCTGGGACTCCTGTTTGCTTACCTGCTCTACCAGGGCCGGCGCGGTCGATCGGTCTATCGCACGATCTATTTCCTGCCCTATGTTCTTTCCACAGTGGGCTCCTCCATAGTCTGGGCTTGGGTGTTTGATCCCAGCAGCGGATTCGCAAACCTGGCGCTGAAGGGTATTGGCGTGGCGCCTCTGCGATGGTTGATCGAACCCATGGGCGTATTCCAAATAATTGCCAGGCAGCTCAACATTTCGATCCCATTCTGGATGCGTGGTCCCAGCTTGGCGCTTGTCGCAATTGCGATTTTCACCATCTGGCAGACGGTCGGCTATGACATTGTAATCTTCCTCGCTGGACTGACCAATATTCCGGGCGAGATTTACGAGGCGGCGCGCCTGGACGGAGCAAACAGCCTGCAGTTGTTCCGCCTTATCACCTTTCCTCTGCTTTCGCCGACATTCTTCTTTGTCCTAGTCATTTCCGTGATCGGGTCGTTTCAATCCTTCAACCAGATCTATTCGATGAATACCGCCGCCGCTCAAACATTGGGAGGGCCGCTCGGCACTACCTACACCTTGACAGTGTACATGTTCGACCAGTTATATACCTACTCGAATTATGGTTACGCTTCAGCCGTTGCTGTGCTGCTGTCCGCGCTCATCTTGATTCTGACGCTGGCCAACTTCCGCCTGGTTGGGTCACGGACGGAAACCCTGGAGGGGGGAGAATGATTTTGACTTTGAATCGAGATCGCTTGTTCCGTATGCTCAAAGGCATATGCGTTCATCTGGTCCTGTTGATCGGCGCGTTCTTTGCGTTGTTCCCTTTCGTCTGGATGGTGCTGACCTCTCTCAAGAGTTATATCGAGGCCTCTGCCGCGCAAAGTTTCTTTCCAACGCAGTGGCTGTTTTCCAACTATATTCAAGCCTGGAACATGGTGGGGCTGTTTCCGCGCTATTTTGTAAACACGATCTTCATGTCGGTAACCACTACACTTGGTGTTTTAGTCACTTCGTCGCTCGCAGGCTATGCTTTTGCCCGTATGCATTTCCCGGGCCGGGATGTGCTTTTCATCATCCTGCTTTCGACCATGATGGTGCCCTTCGAGGTGACCGTGATCCCCAATTTCATCCTGATGCGCCAGCTGCACTGGATCGACACATACCAAGCGCTGATCATCCCTTGGACTGCAAGCGCCTTTAGCATATTCCTTTTGCGACAATTCTTCAGGGCAATCCCCTCAGAGCTGTATGACGCCGCCGTCCTGGATGGCAGCACCCACCTGCAGTTTTTGTGGAGCATCGTCCTGCCGCTTTCCAAGCCGGCACTGATCACCAGTGCCCTATTCACATTTTTGGGAAATTGGAACTCCTTGATGTGGCCCTTGCTGGTCACGAATAATCCCATGATGCGGCCGTTGCAAGTTGGAATCATATCGTTCATCACGGATTCAGGTACGTATATTCAATATCTTCTGGCGGCCGTCACGATCAGCATCATCCCGGTCATCGTGATTTACTTCTTCTTGCAGCACTGGTTCATCGAGGGAGTTGCAAAGGTGGGTATCCGCGGCTAGAAGGAAGGAGGTGGAGACCCGCTCAATATACCTCGCGAAACGATTATATAGAACTGATCGAAAAATTTCATCCTTATGAAAACGAGAGAGAAAATGAAAAAGAATATCTTCGTAACATTACTGCTTGTATTGTTCATGATGCTTTCAGCCTGCAGGCCGGCCGCGACGGCGACTCCGGCCGCCCCAGCCCCAACACAAGCTGCTGCCGCCGCGCTAGCCCCCACCAGCGTTCCTGCTACGGCAGCTGCCACGGCCACCGATACTCCGGAACCGACCGTCACGCCCGCTCCCAATGCAACCCAGATTCAATTCTGGCACGGGCAAAGCGGCATGCAGGGGCAAGTGCTTAACGGCCTGGTCAACCAGTTCAATTCCACACATCCGGACATCTTCGTCACTGCAACCTATCAGGGAAACTATTCAGATCTTTACAACAAGGTTACTGCGGCCATCGCCGGAGGCGCTCCTCCCGATCTTGCAGTGGCCTACCAGGACGATATATCCAATTACATTGCCAACGACGCGGTCATCCCGCTGGATAGCCTAATGAAGGATCCGCAGATCGGATTTACCGCTGCTGACCTGCAGGATATCTACCCCTCGTTCATTGATTATTATCCACAGGCCAATAATCAAGTCTATAGTCTGGCTTTCATGCGCAGCATGGAAGTGATGTATTACAATGCCGACATGCTCAAGGCCGCCGGGTTCTCTGCGCCACCAGCCAGTTGGGATGATTTCATGAAGATTTGTGCGGCGGTCAGCAAGGCGCCGGATGTATATTGCTACGAAATGAACACTGACGCCTCGCGCTTCGCGAACTGGGTCTGGGGCCGAGGCGGCGACATGCTCAGCCCTGACGGCAAGACAGTGGCTTTCAACTCTCAGGCCGGTTTGGACACATTGACTTTCCTCAATCAGTTGTTCCAGCAAAAGTATGCAACGGTGATTGCGAAGTCCTTCCAGGACCAGACCGACTTTTCACTGGGCAAGATTGCCTTCACCTTCGGTTCGACTGCCGGCTTACCCTATTACAAGCTGGCCATTGACCAAGCTGGAAAAGTGACTAATTGGGGGATTGCTCCCAGTCCGCACACCACACCCAATCCGGTCGTGGATGCCTATGGCCCAAGCGTAACCATTTTCAAAACGACCACGGACAAAGAGCGCGCGGCCTTCACCTTCCTTAAGTGGTTGATGGGCACCGACACCAATGCTACCTGGGCAAAAGCCACATTCTACTTCCCAGCACGGCAATCCACGAAGGCTGCCCTCTCCGGCTTCATCCAGGCCAACCCGCTATACGGCCAGGCCTTTGACTGGTTGCAGTATGGGAAGCAGGAACCGACCGTTGCTGCTTGGACTCCCATTCGAGGCTTCCTTGCGGATGCACAGACCGCAATTGCCAACGGTGCGGCCAGCCCTCAGGAAGCCCTCAACACCGCGGCTGCAAAATCCACTTCTGCCCTAGCCGGCCAATAGACTCGTGTTCCATCGGAGCCGAGATTCTTTTCGATAAGACTTGGAGTACAAAATAATCCTCCCGAAGGGCATGGATCCCACGGGAGGATTGTTCAATAAACGCGGGTTCGATCGGGCTATGAGCTGCGAGATCGAGCTTATTTTGTCTCAAATCCAATCGGATATGACTTTATGGTGAATTGAATGCCTGCTCAAAGCCTAATGATACGAGACTCAAATGGGCGTTTCTGTAAAGTCATTGCCAAGGGATTTTTTCTAGAGATAATTAAAGATTGCCAAGCTTGGAATTCTTGTTTAATTACCTAAGTTTCGCCCAAAGAAACGGCAACGTGCTCGTGGGCGAGTAAGGGAGCAAGTCCGAGCGAGAGTTCGTTTGCGAAGGGATCGGCGGGGTTGAGAACGATTTGCAGGAGATCGAGTGATTGATCAAAGACCAGGAAGCCATTCATTTTGAAGATAGGCAGCGGAAGATGAGTGATGCGGAAGTGCTGACCACTTCGATTGTGGCAGCCTTGTTCTTCGGCGGAAATATGGAATGCTCGCGTATCTTCTTGCAAGCGCAAGGCTATATTCCTCAGATGTTGGAGAAAAGTCGATTTAATCGTGGCCAACACAGAATTGCAGGCTTGTTTCTGGGCGTCTTCAACCTGCTGGGCGAAGTCTGGAAAGAGTTGAACTCGGAAAATGGGTATATCGTGGATAGTTTTCCGGTCTCAGTCTGTGACAATTATCGGATTCGGCGTGGCCACATCGATCCAGGCGAGGAGTGACGCGGCTACCCAGCCAGCAAGAAACGGTACTACTATGGGCTCAAGATCCATTGGATAGTCACCTTACAAGGCCAACCGGTTGAATTCTTCCTGACCCCCGGTTCGTGGAAGTGATACCCGAGCATTGAAAATGTACCACTTTGATTTGTCGGAAGGCTCGCTCGTCACCGGAGACAAAGCCTACACTGATTACGAGATTGAAGACATTCTGGAAGTGGCGGGCATTGAGCTGGAACCTTTACGAAAGAAAAACTCCTTGCGCCCAGCACCTCCCTGGATCAATTATCTGATGTCCTGTGATCGTAAAATGGTCGAAACCTCCGGCAGCTGGATCGAACGATGATTGCCCAAGCACACTCATGCCGTCACTCCGCAAGGATTTGAACTCAAACTTGCTTCCTTTGTCCTTGCAGCCAGTTTCAACTATTTGTAAAGTAGCAACTTAGGTTAATTAATAACGCGTGAGAGACTTCGATTGATCGAACTGAAGACATTGCCAATAATGGGACCTAGCACCATCAAAACAGCAACGACCACAATAGCCACCAAAACGAGAATCAGTGCGTATTCAACCAACCCCTGGCCTTTTTCGTTTAGAGCGAATAACATAATAATCTCCTTCGAAAATATGAAAAATACCGAAGTTTTCCAAAACGATTTGGAAAATTATAGCATGAGCAAGCTTTCATATCAATGCTAATGGAAACAAAATACATTTACAGATTTGCAAGGCGCAGCAGTATAATCGCCTACGCATTGGCGAATTTCACTAGCAATCCGCCTCCTGCATTTCAAATCTTCTGAGGATGTACAAATTGCACCCCACGATTCGTGATGTTGCCAAACGCTTGAATTTATCCATTACCACTGTTTCGCGTGCCCTTGACGGCTATGAGGATGTGGCCGACAACACGAGGAAGTTGATTGTCGCAACTGCCAAAGAAATGGGTTATGTTCCAAACCGTGCCGCAAGGCAATTACGCCGCCAACGGACGGATACCATTGGTTACATCCTGCCAGCAGATAGCGCAGGCTTCGCTGATCCGTTTTTCTCGGAATTCATAGCAGGTTTAAGCGATGAGGCTTCTGCCTATCATTTTGATTTGCTCGTATCCGCCGCATCGCCAAACAGCAAAGGCGAAAAAGATCTCTACAAACGTTGGGTTCAGGGAGGAAAAGTAGACGGTATCGTGGTCAATCGCGTCCGTCTGAACGACTGGCGTTTACGCTTCCTGGCCAAACAAGACATACCGCATGTTACTATGGAGCGTTCGCTTTCGAAACTCAATTTCGTGGGCATTGAAGTTGATTCATTCAATGGCATGTTCAAGTTAATAGCACATTTGGTTGAACGGGGATATAAGCGGATTGCTTATATTGGCGGCGACCCCAACCTAAAGATCGATCTTGATCGCCTTCAGGGTTATCAAGCTGGATTGAAATCGACGGGAATAGAATCTGATCCGGCGTGGATTGTCCACGACAACATGACTTCCGCAGGCGGCTACCATGCGGCAGAACTTCTCTTCGCTCTTCCCGTGCCGCCAACAGCGCTCGTGTGCATCAATGATACAACCGCAATCGGCGCCATGCATGCAGCACATGAGCATGGAATGATTGTCGGACGAGATATAGCGATTGCCGGTTTCGACGGCATCGCAGATTCTGCGTATGCAAGCCCCCCTCTTACAACATTGGATCAGCCAATATATACTATTGCGCGTCAGTTAGCAAATATGATTCTGACGATGGCTCTAGGGAAGACCCTGGAAAATAAGCAAGTAAAGATACAGCCCAAACTACTGATTCGTTCTTCGACGGGTGGATAGTGTCGCTAAAAATCAAAATTCTTAATTGACTGGATCGCATTCCCACATCTCAAATATTCTCATTGGGTATCACTGCTACCACGATTGGCGTGACCACAGGCATGGGTGTTTGCTTATTCAGACGAATGATATATTGACAAATCGCGCCTACCGATGTTAGAATATAACTGACCAGTCAGTCATTTAAAAGGAAACTATGTCTCCCCGTCCAAATGTTAGCGATGAACGCAAAGCTCAAATTCTCAATGCCGCTGAAGGCGTCTTCACCAAAAGGGGATTCAATGAAGCCCGCATGGATGATATTGCTGAAAAAACCGGCCTCAGCAAAGGAACGCTTTATCTTTATTTCAAAAGCAAGGATGATCTCATCATTGCCATTCTGGAACGGATTTTTCAAGGCGAGTTCCGGCAACTAGAACACTTGCAGCAGGATGATATTAGTGCATCGGACGCAATGATGAAACTTACCGATCTAATAACCAAAGATATCGTGTCAATGCTTCGGCTGATTCCCATCATTTATAACTTTCTCGCATTGGCATTTCGCAACAAGTATGTGCAGCGAGCTTTAAAGGATTACATCAACCATTATCTGAATATTCTTATTCCCATCATCCAGCGTGGAATCGACGCGGGAGAATTTCGTTCCGTGGATGTACGCGAGGTGGCAATTGCTGCTGGTGCCATCATCGAGGGAACAATGCTGCTTTGGGTTTACGATAAGAGCATCATTGATCCGGAGCGCCATATTCGCTCAGGGATGAAACTACTGCTTGAAGGGGTTCAAACCCGAACCTAATGCTTCAGCGCCATCTATTAAAGATTGTTCCAACGTGGTGGACGCGCTAGGTGAATGACCAAATTCACGCAAATATTTAGGAGTATTGATCATGAAACCAAATACCAACAATCTCAAGGTTCACGATTCTAAACCGAGATCGAATCCTGATCTTCAGGAGAATGTGAAATCTCTTCCCACTCCTGGACTTCAGGCTTTCGCTAAAAATATATGGATCGTCGAGGGTCCAAATGTCCGAGATATGGGCATTATGTTTACTACTCGCATGACAGTCGTTAAACTTGCCAACGGTTCGGTGTGGATCGAATCTCCTGTGCCCGTACCGTTTGAAACGCTCAAACGCATCACAGAATTGGGACCGGTTAAATATCTTATTGCTGCAACTCCGCGACACGTCTGGCGCCTTGAACGATGGCACACGTTATTTCCTGAAGCACAACTATGGATATCACGAATTACACCATTTACACTGAAGCAGGGAAACCTGTCATTTACCGGCCTTTTAGGAGAAGCGGCGTATCAAGATTGGGTTAATGACTTCGATCAACTTGCCTTCCAGGGTAACCCTCTCATCGAAGAGGTCTTTTTCTTCCATAAAGATTCTCGCACAGTCATCCTGGATGATTTAATCCAGATTCATCCAACCGTGAAAGGAAAACCATTTCGCAATGCGCTGTTCAAAGTCGAGGGAGTTGCATCTCAGTACGGGGGCGTTGGACTCGACTTAAAGTTGTCTTTCATTAAGCGAAATCTCGCGCGGCAATCACTTGAAAAGCTGCTCTCATGGGATTTCGACAAGTTAATCATCGCGCATGGTGCCTGTATCGAGAAAGATGCGAAGCCATTCGTAGAGCGTGCCTTTCGATGGCTTTCGCGCTGACATCCAGACGGGATGCCCGCCTTTTCGTGCATCTGGGTCATGATTTTTGCCGACACCTTTTGTCTGCTAAAAAAGCCGTAACTTGAGTTAGTTATCCTTCCTAAGGAGCATTATGAGCAAGACTGCAATTGCAACTGCGCCACATGGTCTATTGCGTTTTGGCCTCCGACTTCCAATCTGGCTTTATCGTTTACATTTGGGCTGGTTATTAGGCAATCGCTTTCTCTTGCTGACACACCTGGGGCGAAAAAGCGACCTGCCGCGTCGAACTGTGATCGAAGTGGTTAAACACGATAAGGAGTTAAATAGCTTTTATGTTGTTTCAGGCTGGGGAAATCAATCTGATTGGTATCAGAACATTCACAAGAATCCGGATGTGATCATCAGTGTGGGTGCGCGAAAGCTACGAGTGCATGCTGAAGATATTCCGCTCTCTCAAGCGGTTGATATCCTCGAGGAATATACGCGTCGCTACCCGCTGGCATTCAAAGAGTTAACTCGGATGTTTCTCAAGGAAGAATTGCAACCTGGCCGGGAATCCAGTCTGCGTTTGGCAGAGATGATGCCTATGGTTGCTTTTCGACCCAGATGAAAGCTTTCAATATTTAGATTGGAGTCTATGATGACGAAGAAGCTTTTACTGTTTGCACCGGTAACTTTCGATCTTGCCGAAACTACCCGAATGATCGAAATAGCCAAAGGAATCATCAATCATCCTTTGGCAAGCCAGGTCTTCGACATCCAATTCATTTCCAACGGTGGAGACCTGGAGCACTTGATTGAGGATGAAAGCTTTCCGTTGAAGCGATTAGAACCACGCTATACACCGGAAATGATCGAACTCCTTGGAAAAGTGGATAAGGGGGAAAAATTCGCTCCCGCTCTCTCCCAAAAGGAAATGATTGCGATGATCGACAACGAGGTGAAATACTTAAAAGAATTGAAGCCGACAGTAGTGGTTACTGGTTCCTACATGACCATCCCGGTTACCTGCCGGATCTTGAGTATTCCACTCGTCTGGGTCGTCCAATCCACGTGGCTGGAGGACTTTTTTGCCCATGGAGCGGGGATGACCGATGGAATAACCTTCCCGCCTCTTAAGAAAATCGCTGACTGGCTGATCCTGTTATTCATCAATTTCTGGATCAGAATTGGGTTCCTGGGTCCGGTGAACCAAGCTGCCAAGCATTATGGTGTCGCCGGATATAAATCCATTTTTGAGTATTGGCGCGGCGATATTACCATGGTTGCTGAACCGGCCGAGTTCTCTGGAGTGAAACTTCCACCAAATTATTACTACACGGGTCCTCTCATTGCCAGACAAGACTTTCCTTTACCGGAGGAAATCAAGAATATCCCGCGGGATAAACCACTTATTTATTTCGCGATGGGAAGCTCAGGGACTCCGCAGATCATTGCGAAAATCATTGAGAGTTTTGAGGGGAAACCTTATCGTGTTATTGCCCCTGTAAAACAGCACCTTGACAAGGTTCCCGGCGTTAAAACCCCTTCAAATGTCATGGTGACGGACTGGCTCCCTGCACATCTTGTAAATAAACTTGCAGATCTTGCCTTGATCCATGGTGGCATCGGAACAGTCATGACTGCGGCTTATGCCGGTAAACCCGTGGTCGGTGTGGGGATGCAGCTTGAACAAGTAGCGAATATTGCCTGTCTGGTACGCAAGGGATTTGCGATACGAGTGGCAAAATCAAAAGACCCATCAAAAAAAGTGCAGGAGGCCATTCGGCTTCTACTGTACAATGAGGATGCCAAACGTAAAGCTGAAGAATTTTCAAAGATAATGGAAAAGTGGGATGGCCCGAAAATGGCTGCTGAGCTACTCTATGAAAAGTTCGCAAATTACTTAGTTCGGTGATTACCCACATCTCACATTTTCCTGGAAGAGGTGATGAGGGAAGGGTTGGATGGCGGTCCACGATAGAGTGGCGGCGGTTTGGTAAATTGCGCTCAAGCCGCGCAGCAAGATGTAAGGACCATCGCGATCGGATGGCAATCCCAATTTGCCGCCGAGTTTTCGTAGCCAAAGTACGGCCCGAGGCGGCCAATGCTGGTTGAGGTGGAAAACGAACTGAGCCGCCAGCAGGACGAGGACGAAGATGCGGCGCATCCGTTCGAGAGTGTGGACGCGCAGGTCTTCGACATCCAAGCCTTGCTCTTGGTCAAAGCGATAGCCATGTTCGATTCTTCCGCGCAAGCGCCAATCATTATAAATTTGCTGGGCCGTGCGCTGGGTTCGGATGGGGATGTTCGTGAGCAATACCAAAGTGCGTTTTTCGAGGTCATCTTCGGCGACGAGCACCCAGAGCTTCTGACGAGTCTCAGGGATGCAAATGGCGAACCACCCCATTTTGATCTTGGCCAGGCGGGTGCGTCCGGCGTGATGGAAAGCGGCTTGAAAGGTGGCTTGCCAGAGCACGCAGTCGACCAAGTCTCCGAGATGCTCCGTCTCCCAACGCTTCAGGCGAGGATTGTAGATTTCCACCAGCCGCTCCAAATGAGTGGCGGTGATAATAAATTCATCCGGTTGCAAAAAAGCAAACAATTTCTCCGGCAAGGACACCGGACGGTGTGATCGTCCCCACCCGAATCCATCACAAACCGCTTTTTTTTGACCCGGAAATACCCAGCGGGTACGAATCGACCGTTGGATCTCCCAATTCTGGCTAAGAAAATCAGCCATCTTATAAGAGAACCAACTGGCATAGGAAATGGCCGGTACCCGAGTGTTGACCACCGTGGCCGTCATGGCCGGATAGCCATGCGCCATCGCACCTCTCCGTTCAAGTCTGGCGGGGTGCTCTTATGAACCGTGCTCACTCCTTCCAATTTCTTCTGTACGGCTTCTCGAAGTGGACCGGATCCAGCGCTACCCCCAGATATTCCGGATGCTCTTCCCCGACCGTCCGTTGGCCCACTCGATACATGCCCTTATCCAGCCGATGATGATTAAACCGCTCATTTTCCACAAACCGATAAATCCGTTTCGCGGCCGCCCAGCAATCCATCTCTTGTCGAGAGATACTTTGGGCCATAGCCGCAATCACGGGCGTCTCCTGTGCCAAGATGCCACGCACCGCCTGCGTCACCACTCTGCGCAACCGCTCTTCAGCGAGCAATTCCCTGACCGGCCCCCAAAAAATCATTCAAACTCTCTTCCAATTCGCCAACCGGCAACTTGGCAAGAACTTCGCTCAGCGGTATATTTTTCATGGCTCTGCCTCTCGTGATAGCTTTTGTGTCCAAACAAATTTCTACCACAGTTGGCCGAGCTTTTTTCATCCTCAACACTTATGGGTAATCACCAGACTTAGTGGGTTGACTCTGTTGAAGAAAACCGTCTTATACCTCGACTTTTGCACCTTAAGAATTGAATAACCAAACGGCTGTGCCGGGCCGATTCGCACGCCAACGGTCTGAGCCGAGGCAACACAAACCTATCTTGCCTGGATTCTCTGGCAAGATAACAACCGCTTATCTGCGGATCAGCTTCAAGCCCTGCACACGGTCCGGATCAACGGAGCCATGATCTCGCGCAGAGGCTGGCCTTGAGCCAGACCGGCACTAATGAACAGCCCCAGGCACCGCAAGCTTTGTGCCTGGGTAGCTCGAGGCTGCGCAGCTAGGTTGCCTTCAAGATCTACCTTGAGTATTCGTTGAAGCTGTGTGCGAAGGTCAGGGTCGTGTTGGGCTGCACGCAGTAGGGAGTACACCACGGCGACCAAGGCGATATGACGTTGGATAGCGTCGAAGTCCCGTAGTTGATACTGGTCGAGTCCTTCAGCCTTGCCTTCCTCGTGATACACCTCAACAGGCCAGCGGTGACGTCGAATGCGCGTGACACTGGAAGTGCGCAGTGCGTTGCCAGTCGCATGCCAGATCAAGCGATTGCTCATATAAAAGGTGGGGTTGTCCGATAAGTCCGCTTCGCGATGGTTGATGACCAGGCGATGGCGCTTGAAGCCATGGATTTGGCGGGTGCTGCAATAGCTGCGAAGCGACAGCTCCCTTCGGTCGTAATAGGTTTCGTGATCGCCTTTGAAGGGAATGGTGATGCGATGGAAGACGGGTTTCTTGCCCTTGGGCAGGGCGGCTAAATGTTCCTGCTTTAAACGCTCCGCGAAATCGGCCAGGGTCATCTCGCCAGTCTTCAAGTTCACGCGATCGGTACCTGCCAAGGTGCCGACATACGCCAGCTTGAGCTCCTGATCCAGATAACGGCAGAAGTCCGGCTGGGTGAACCAATTGTCGAACGTGACCGGCAAGCGGGCGTGAGGGTGTTCCACCACCCAATCGCTGAGCATCTTCTCCACCATGATCAATTTGCTGTCATAGAGCCCACGCAACTCTTCGTGCTTTTTCTGCCGTCTTTGCCACGCTCCCAGCAAGTAGCTTCGCCACTTGTTCGGATCGCTTTCCTTCAAGCTCTCTTTACTGACCTTGAGCGGATCCCTGCAGCTCGCAAACCCTCCTCCAACTTCTCCAGCTCCACGGGTTCCCAGAGTTGAAAACAGACCCGGTAGTCCGTGTCATCATCGCTGCGAAGCGACTGCTCCTTTCAGTCGTAATGGATGGTCACCAGGTCATGGGCCCAGACGTAACGTTGGGTGACGTGGTCGAACAACTTGGCAATCTTCTCAAAGTCCTGACCATAATGGATCAGCAGCGTGTCGTCGACACCCAACACTCCTTTCGGCTTGATCTGCGTCCCCGGCAGGCTGGCCAGCAGGCGCAATCGATCCCGGTTCACCGCTTCCAAGGAAAACGGACTTCCCGTCAGCAGACGGTTCAACGAACTCTAGCTCCTACTTTCCATCACCATCAAGCGGTTGATCCCGTCGACCGTCTTGTTCTCGGATACGATCAGTCCGCTGACATAGCGCTCAAACTCAATGAACGCTTCTGCAGAGAAATCATCTTCGAAGAAAGTTGCGTAGTGCTGAACCAATTTCGGAAATTCCACCAGAGGATACATAGGTACCTCCCGCGAGTTTGCCGTTCCTCTGGATTGTACCGGTTCTGCTCGTCCCCGGCGGTCCGCTTGGTTATTCAGTTGTTAAAGTGCTGCAGTCGAGTTATAATTTAGCGAGCCGTTAAAAATCGCCGCTAATTTTGCGGTCTAAAAATATTTCCTGCCTAAAGCAAATCCATCAATGAAACGATTCGCCGACTTCATTATCACCAATCTCACCGAGATGATCGCGGCAGTGAGAACATCACAGACTTTATTGCTGATTGTTCTGGCGATTCTGGTCGGGCTTGGTGGAGGAATTGGCGTCTGGTTATTCAAATTAATCTACAACCTGCTGCAGGTATTCATGTTCCAAACTGCAGGCGGATGGCTTGCGCCATTGGGCAAATGGACTCTAGTATTGATTCCCATAATTGGAGGCCTGGTTGTTGGGCTATTCAATCATTATTTTCTCAGGGAAGAGAAAGTGCATGGCACGGCCGCGGTCATGCAATCCGTTGCGTTATCGGGAGGACGACTGCCTTATCAAAGCGCACCTGCCAAAGCCGCTGCTGCCGCACTTTCGTTGGGAAGCGGAGCATCCGTCGGACCGGAAGATCCTGCGGTTCAAATCGGCGCCAACATTGCATCCATGTTCGGGCAATGGCTTCGTTTATCAGACGAGAGAGTTAAGATATTGGTGGCGGCGGGCGCCGGGTCCGCGATTGCGGCAGCATTCAACGCGCCGATTGCAGGCGTCTTCTTTGCCCTCGAACTTATCCTTGGAGAAATCAGCGGAAACGCACTTTGGCTGATTCTTGTTTCAACGGTTGTTTCTGCCGTTTTCACGCAAGCCGTTTCAGGAAACGCACCTGCCTTTCAAGTGCCAGCTTATCAATTTCATTCGGCATGGGAATTGCCTTTATATCTTTTGCTGGGCATGGTTGCAGGCCCGATCTCTGCGTTATATGCAGACCTGCTTTATAGATTGCAGGATATTTACAGCGCATGGCATGCAGCAGATTGGATCAAGCCCGCCAGCGCGGGTTTGATCTTGGGGATCGCGGCGCTGTTCGTTCCACAAGCGCTCGGAACGGGTTACAGTTCCATCGAAGAAATTCTAAACAAAAACGGCTTCACATTGAGCTTCTTGCTAATCCTTGCCGTTGCAAAATTAATCCTGACGCCCCTTAGTCTCGGAAGCGGATTCAAGGGCGGCGTTTTTGCGCCATCCTTATTTATCGGAGCGGCCTTAGGTGGCGCATTTGGATTGGCCGCGACCCATTTATTCCCTGGGCTTGGGATTGATCCGAGCGCGTTTGCCCTGGTCGGCATGGCTGCTCTCCTAGCAGGCGCGGTGCGTGCGCCGTTGACTGCAGTCATCCTGCTGTTTGAGTTGACCAACGATTATCGCATCATCCTGCCGCTGATGTTTTCAGTGGCGGTTAGCTTGTTGATTGCACAACGTTTCCAACGCGAACTCGGTTTATGGGATTGGCTTGGCGCGTCATGGCATCCGTCTCGACCGCGGCCGCGATGTGGATGTATTGGAATCTATTACCGTTGGCGAAGTGATGCAGAAAGATGCAACCGCAATCCGAGAGTTTGATTCTTTGAAGAAAGCCGCTGACCTTTTGGAAAAGAAACGCCATCATGGCCTGCCCGTTGTTAATGCGCGCGGCAGGTTGGTCGGCGTGCTTTCAGTACAGGACATTGATCGGGCTAAAGATTCAAAACTTAAAGTTGCGGAGATTTACACCCGTGATCCTCTGGTGGCCTTTCCAGACGACACGCTTTCCTTGGCATTGCGGCAAATGAGTGAACATGATATCGGACGCCTGCCGATTGTATCGCGCACAGATAAACAAAAATTACTGGGCGTTCTGCGCCGCGCGGATATCATCCATGCTTATAATCTTGCGCTGGCGCGCCGCGTGGAACAGCGGCATCGCGAAGGTAGTGTGCGCCTCGATGCCATGACGTCCGACCGCGTAGATGTTACTGATGCCATCGTTGAAGCCGGGGCGCCGATTGCGGGGAAGAAAATGAAGGAAATTTCTTTTCCAAAGGAATGTGTGATTGCCTCGATCCGACGCGGCTCGAAAGTCATCATCCCTCATGGTGAAACGACCGTTCAACCTCGGGACATCCTCGTCATCGTTGCACAGGGGAAAGCGCGTGAAGAAGCAGTGAAACTTTGCCGCTCAGAAAAGTAAACCCATGGGGGATTTCAAGTGCAAAAGAGAGTAGATTAGCCTCTCCTTTTCGGATGCAATTGGCCTTCCTCCACAAAGTGCGGCGAGCTTTCCACATTGATCCCCATCCAGTAAAGGAATGACCATCAATCCCGTTCAGTATTATTGAAGAGGATTTGATTCGTATTGATTGCCCTACTTTGCTACATGAACTTTTGCGGATCACCCATCAGAGCGCCGAAAAGCGGCACGAAGATGCAAAAGTCGAAAGACTTTCTACCGGACGATCAACACGGAGCACGATGCGTGACTGACCACTTTATGAGAGGTGCTGCCCATCATTAGTTCGGCAATACTGCTTAGGCCGCGCGAACCCATCACGATCACACTACTTCCGCGCGTTTCCGCCACGTTGATGATCGCCTCGGCTGGCGAACCCTCGATCAGTTCGGTAGGCAGCTCGCCCGGAATTTTTCCGACCGCATCCTGCGCCTTCTGAAGAATCTCATTGGCTTCTTTTAGGCGCGCTTGAATCGCTTGTTCCCGATTTGGTTCGCCCAAATAGCGCGGAATACTATCGAAGGCTACGCCAATACGCAAAATATTGGACTTCATGGCGCGCACAAGATTGTCTGCCTCCTTTGCGGCGCGCATGGAATGTTCGGAACCATTCACTGCGAGTAATATTTTTTCAAACATTCTGACTCCTTTCTGTTCAGTAAAATCCCAGAATATAATTAACCTAAGTTGCCACCTTTACAAGTAGTTGAAGCTAGCCGCAAGGACAAAGATGGCAGTTTGAGTTCGAATCCTTGCGGAGTGACAGCATGGATGTGTTTGGGCAATAATCGCTCGATCAAGCTACCGGAGGTTTCGACCATTTTACGATAACTAGACATCAGATAATTGATCCACGGAGGGGCTGGACGAAGTGAGTTTTTCTTTCGCAAAGGTTCTAACTCGAGACCAGCGACTTCGAGGATATCTTCGAACTCGTAGTCGTTGTAGGCTTTGTCTCCCGTGACGAGCGAGCTTTCGGGAAGATCGAAGTCGTACATTTTCAAGACGCGTGTATCACTCCAAGAGCCAGGTGTCAGGAAGAATTCAATCGGTTGGCCTTGCAAGGTGACCATCCAATGGATCTTGAGCCCATAGTAGTACCGTTTCTTGCTGGCTGGCTAGCCGCGCCGGTCTTCGCCGTGATAGATGTGGCCACGCCGAATCCGATCATTATCGCACACCGAGATTGGAAAACTATCGACCACATACACGCTTTCACTGTTCAACTCCTTCCAGACTTCGCCCAACAGGCTGAATATGGCTAGAAATAAACCTGCAATCTTATGCTGACGACGATTGAACCGGCTTTTCTCCAGCATTTGAGGAATATAGCCTTGCGCTTGCAAGAAGATCCTCGACCGTTCCATATTTCCGCCAAAAAACAAAGCTGCCACGATCGAGGGGGTGATCACCTCTGCAGCGCTCATCTGTCGCTGCCGATCTTCGCAATGATGCACGTTTTTCAAGATATCGTCACAAATGCAATAAACGGCTACAATTTGAGTGTCCATGGGGTACCTCTGCTTTCGTTAGGTCTGGTAACCACAACTTTAGCAGAAACTCCATGGGTGTCCAGTCAAGGTAGCAACTTAGGTTAAATATGTCTCAAGAACATCTACAATACCATATCGAGAGGCTCAATCTTGGGTTAATAGATCAATCTCTTAAATCAGTTGAGGCACATTGGAAAAAAATCGACGATGAACTTGATAAACGAAAGATCGGCAGGAAAGACGCATTTACTCCGGTTATTCGGGATCGGCTTCTTGTTGCTTATGGTTATTTGGATAAACTGTTGGAGCAAAGAGCCGAACCTTTTTCGAAAGACAGCATCATTGAAATGTTGGTTCTGAATGATAAGGTTCATTATGGAAATGATTTGCGGTTGCAAAGAGAGTATTCCTCGGCAGCAAAGACGTCTTCGGAGCAGTTCTTTCAGAGAGTTGATTTAATCAGTCACTGGTATAAAAAACATAAAAAGCGGGGCGATCATCCTCAGAAGCTAGCCTCCGAAGTATATGTAAGTATCCTTGCCCGTCCGCAACTATTCATAGAGGGTAATCATCGCACAGGCAACCTTATTGCCAATTGGATTAGCGTCTTTTACGGATACGCTCCTTTTGTTCTCTCGGCCGATAATGCTATTGCTTATTTTGACCCGTCAGCTAAAATCAAACATTTTGCTAATAAAATATCCATGGTTGGTAAGTTACAACTACCCAAGTACAACGAATCATTCCGGAAATTTTGGGAAAAGTACTCCGATAAAAAATATTTAACACGCTTATAGAACATGCCTTTCCTAATAAATATAATCCTACCTTGAGTGTTGTATTTTGGCATTAGATAGCAAATTGTCAAGCCACGGCTAATACCTGCTGTTTGGCGAATAGATCAGCAAACAAGTCATTGGCTTTCTGTCCTCGTTCAAGTTGCTGAGAGGCATGGAGGATGAGCGCCTGGATCAGCGACTGTGCTGGTTGGCGACAGGCTTCCCCAATAGTTTTGATGGGGGTATGACTTTGTTTCAGGGAGGCAGGCAAACAATCCAGGTGCAAAAGCGAATAGGCTACGAACACCAGACACCAGTGTTTTTGAATGGCTTTAGCGTCGCGCATGCGATATTCGTCGAACCCGAGATGTTCTTTGCCATCCCGATAAAAGGTTTCGATCGGCCAGCGTTGCAAGTAAGTTGCGAGGATCCGATATGCGGTCCACTCCACGTGATTGGAAACCAGCACCGCATAGGTGCCGGTGAGTTCCTGATTTTCAAAACTGATGACCAGGTGCACCTTGCCCAAAGCTGGAATCCGAACCGCCATGGTGAAGGTCCAGTACGTTTGATCGCCCACCTGCACTGGCCGGTAGGCATGGGCGGGGATGAGCGGCACCAAGTCTTCTACGCTGATATGCGGTCCTTCCAAGGGAATGTGTTTGCCATCGGCGTCCTTGAGAGAACCATTGACGTTGACTGGATACAGTAGATTAGGGAAAATATTAGTAGGAATGTTTTGTGTTATCAAAACCTCCTGGTTTGCCAGGAGGTTTTTTGGTAAATGCGCTCGTCTTCTGCCGAAATTTACAGGCTTCTTCTCTTTCCGTCAACTACTCAGTTTTGCGTAAATCCTGTATTTATTAATGAGTGAGTATTTGATTTACCTTCGTGTAGTTAATGACGGTGTTTTGTGTTGGGCAACTGACTGGGTGGAGGAACATTATGGCCGATTGGAACAAAACCGCGTGGATTTCGGTGGCATTGCTCCACCGACCTACCGCTGCCACATGGGCAGGGAGCACCAGATGGAGTTTCACTCAGTCGCGGCAGGGCTGCCATCTTTTTCATGATTTCTGCAGGAGCCATCTTGAACTTCAGATAAGCAGCCATTTGCTTCATCGGCTGATCGATATAGTTAAAGAATGTCCGGTAACCGCTGCACAGGTAATTGAGTCCAGGCTCTTGGCTAGGTGTTTTTAGTAGCCGATCTTTCGGACAGCCCCCGTTGCAGATAAACCTCACTTCACAATCGCGGCAATACTGAGGCAGATCTGTTTTCTTATGCATTCCGAACGAAACCTGCTGGGGAGACATGACCAGTTTTTCCATTGGCGTCTGCTGCATGTTCCCTAAGAAATAACCAGGCTCAACATAGTGGTCACAGGAATAAACATCCCCATTAAATTCCATCGCCAAATCCAACCCGCAGGTTTCTTCAAAGATGCACCACCCTGGATGTTCCCCTACCCAAGCGGCCAAGGAGACATCGAAGATCTGCACGTAGACCTTGGCAATATCTTTCCGCACCCATTCGTCAAAAACCTCAATCAGAAAGGAACCATACTGAGGGCCATTGACCGATCGCGACGTGAGCCGGTTGCCTTCCTGATTGCCAGATGGATTGTCGCGTTCCACGACAGGGATAAACTGCATGAAGCAAGAACCGAGCTCATCGCGTAGGAAACGATAAACTTCAAGCCCGTGATTACCATTCGCAGCATTGACGCAGGTCAGCGTGTTGAATTCCACCTCATGCTTTGTTAGCAGTTCCGCGGCATTCATTACCCGATGGAAGGTCGGTTGGCCGCCTTTATCCTGTCGATAAGCATCGTGGAATGGACGGGGACCATCGATACTCAGACCAATCAGAAAATGGTTCTGGTAAAAGAATTCACACCAATCATCGTTGAGGAGGGTTCCGTTGGTTTGAAAAGCATTTTGAATGCGCATGCCCCTCTTGCAGTATTTTGCCTGAAGTTCGACCGCCTTTTGGAAAAAAGGCAATCCCATCAGAGTGGGCTCACCGCCTTGCCAGGCAAAAACCACCTCCGAACTCTGCTGTGCTTCGATATACTGACGAGTGTATGCTTCCAATATATCGTCGTTCATGCGGAAACCCGCACCCGGATATAGCTTCTCTTTTTTGAGATAGAAGCAGTATTGACAGTCCAGGTTGCAGATGGAGCCACGTGGTTTCACCATGAGATGAAAAGAACGGGGTCGAGAAGACCCAGAAAAGAAATTTGGCATCATAAGGTTACCTTTACGGAACAGTATTTGCTGTCAAAAGGGCAGATTGATAGATAAACCTGCGGGTTCCCACTCCAAATCGCTAATCACGGTGTAGGTGTGGGAACGATTATTGGGTTCAAAGTTGGAATCCACACTGGAGCCATAGTGGGCTGCGCTCCCTTTTGCGCTTCAAGCAGATGAAGCTGAATCCTCAGTTGCTGGATAATCGGCTGGTACTGAGGATCATCGATCTGGTTTCCCAGTTCATAGGGGTTTGTTTGCAAATCATAGAACTCAGACTTGTCACCCGTTGTTTCTGCATAAACATAACGCTCCGTGTGGACGGCCGCATGTACTCCGCGCGGAGGCCGGCCTTCCAGGAGCAGTGCATTACGCCATGGTCCTCCATCAAAGAGGTTGACCATCGATAATCCATCCATGTTGGAAGGAATTGGGATTCCAGCTAGCTGTAATATAGTGAACGGGATATCAAGCGTTGATCCCAAACGATTTTCCACCACCGGCTTTGGGATCAGCGGCGGATACCGTATCGTAAACGGTGTATGGACCCCTTCTTCATACAAATTATTCTTTTGTGTCATGCGATGCTCGCCCCAAAATAGTGCATTATCAGTCAGAAAAATAATCATGGTGTTATCGAGTTGACCATTTCGCTCCATCGCATCAAAGATTTTTGCATCGGCACGATCCAAAGCCATAAAGTCAGGAGCTGATCGCGTCGGAATCTATCGTCTCCAGCGATTTTGCGCGGCAAAAGGAATTTGCTCTGTAGCCATCTCGGTTTTGTTGAAACGTCCGGCTCATTGAAACTCGGAGGCCGCGATTTAGAGAGGGTTAATTTCCTTCTTCCTCACCCTTGCTACAATTTTTTTACTTTGAGAAGGAGATTGTATGAGAAAGAATCTTTTCATCGCACTCACCGTTTGCTCGATCCTCATCGCAGCCTGTTCTCCGTCCACGACGGTCCCCACCAATACTTCTACAAGCGCCAATACACCTCTTCCGACTACGACATCCACGCTGATGCCTTTGCCAACATCGACATTCGGCCTGACCCTTGGACCGAACCCAACGGCTTCTTTAGCCGTCTCAGCAACGTCTACTGTCCTATCTCCAACCCCCGTAACTACTCCGACCAGTCCATCTTCATGGCAACCGGTGACTGGGCTTGCGGTTGGCGAGACATTCACATTTGCTTCCTGCACTGGAATCACGCCTGTTCAATTCACTGGCACCATCACGACAAACGACTCAGCTACCGTTGAATATGATTGGCTGTTACGATGGGGCAAAAATAATACCCAAAATAATACTTATAGTACTCCGACACAGAATGTGAATTTCACTACAGCTGGCACAAAGACGGTCAAAAGTGCCTCCGACTATAATGCAAGTTGCGAGAGATATGCGGTTAGTCTGCATATTATCTATCCAAACTACATGATTGCAACCAAGTATTTCTCGATTCCCTAATATTACAGCGCAAGGTTGCGAGCGAAAAAACAGGATAATTTGAAAAAAAGCATGGTATCTTTCTCCAATCACTGCCGAGTGAAAAGGAGAGGAAGAACACCATGCCGAGAGAAATTGTAACCGAAACCAGACGAGATAAGTGGTCGGGTCGATCCGAAAAGTTTGGTGGTAAAGCCCAGACGCAAGCTAATCGAATTCAACTTGGAACCTGTCCGGCGCCCGAATGTAACCTGTCTACGAAAGATGTGAGACTGTTTTTGAATGAAACGAAAAAATATATGAAGCTGTTCAAAAGTGCGTTTGTGCGAGTGGAGCAAATGACGCGCAGCCAAGCCTATGTGCAAGGCTTGCTGGGTAATGCCCTGCGCAAGAATGTGGAACAGATTGCACTGGGACAGAAAGAGAAAGTACGAAGCCTCCAATATTTTGTGGGACAGAGTGCGTGGGAAACAGAACCTGTGATTGCGATCCATCAAGGATTGATGGGCGAGACCTTGGGCGAAGAAGACGGGGTGATGTTGATCGATGAATCGAGCGTAGTCAAGCAAGGTTCTGAGTCGGTGGGAGTAGCTGCACAATACTGCGGATCGGTAGGCAAGATCGCGAACGGGCAGGTAGGGGTGTATTTGGGATATGCCAGTCGCAAAGGCTATAGTTTGATCGAGGGACAATTGTTCATGCCGGATGAATGGTTCAATGAAGAACATGCCGAGCGCAGGCAAGCATCGGGTGTGCCGAAAGATCTGGTTTTCAAAACGAAGCCGGAAATCGGGCTGGAATTGCTGAAAAATGCGATCGAACGCGGAAATTTGGCGTTTTCCTGGGTGGCGGCAGATGCTCTGTATGGAGACTCTCCCGCTTTTCGGGATGGCGTAGCCGCCTTGGAGAAATCGTATTTCACGGCTATCAAGGACAACACCTTGATCTGGCCCACTCCGCCTAAAGTTCATGTGCCAGCATGGAGCGGTCACGGGCGTCATCCTAGCCGCTTGCGTCTGAGCGATCCGAGGAAACATCCGTTGCAAGTCAAACAATTGGTAAAGAAGATTCAAAAGCAAGATTGGGTTCAAGCTGTGATCAAAGAAGGCAGCAAAGGTCCCATCGTTTGTGATTTTGCATTTCTGCGCGTGACCGAATTGCGCGGGGGTCTGCCTGCCGGTGAACTCTGGTTGATTATTCGTCGCAATCCGGATGACCCGACTGAGATCAAATACTTTTTCAGCAATGCGCCTCTCAATACTCCGCTGAACGAATTCGTGCGGATCAGCGGCATGCGTTGGCCCATCGAAACGATCTTTGAAGAAGCCAAAGGTGAAGTTGGTTTGGATCATTACGAGATGCGGAGTTGGATTGGTTGGCATCATCATATGTTGCTGGTTTCTCTAGCTCATCATTTCCTGGTACGTTTGAGAATTCGTTTTCAGAATCAAGCTCCTGCGCTTACTATTTACCAAGTTCGCATGTTGCTTTGCAGCGTTTTGCCTTCATTTATTTCTGACATTCAATCTGCTTTAGATCGTGTTCGTTATTATCAACAACGTAACTTCGTCGCGTATCGTTCACACCGCAAGAAAAAACTCGCTCAATTTCAGCTTTTCACTCGCAACCTTGCGCTGTAATACTAACCGGTTATCGTATTCGCAGTGCGCGCCTCGTTCGGTCAGCTTCGCTTGCTTCGTCCAGGATAAGCCAGTGTGAGCACTGCGCGGTCAGCGCCATAGAAATCAAGAGTGGATAAAATTCCCATGGAATTGCCACTTGTAATTTAATCACGAACGGCGTATTGTATGGTTGTGGGTATCAGCGTTTCATCTAATAGAAGGGAGCAAAACCATGAAAACAAGAAGTCCGTTCTTCAAAACGAATTGCCTTGCTGGCTTGGCACTGGCGATTGTCGCCTCACTGGTAATATCTACGGCTGTACTAGCTGCGGCTGGTGGGTTGGATCCGACTTTTGGCAACGGCGGAAAAGTAACGACTTATGTTAGTAATTCGAACAGCTTTGCCAATGCGGTTGCTGTTCAACCGGACGGCAAGATCGTCGTGGCAGGCATCCCTCTACTTGTACGCTACAACAGTGACGGCACATTGGACACAACCTTCGGCAAGAACGGGATCGTTACGAACAGCGGGGTTGATCGCGGCATGGATCTTGTTATCCAACCGGATGGAAAGATCGTCGTGGTAGGATTTAGCGGCGGTGGGTTATTTACCTGCTTTCATGTGGCGCGCTTCAACAGCAACGGCTCGCCGGATACCACCTTCGGGACAAACGGGATCGCAATTCCTCTAACATTTCAGAATCAGGGTGCCAACAAGGTGGCAACGGGGCATTCCATCGCGCTCGGGCCGAACGGCAAAATTCTTGTAGCAGGAGACTTCCCTAATGGAGATATGAATATTAGCTATATTTTGGTGAGCCTAAACAGCAACGGATCATTGGACGCTTGGAATTATTTTACCCTATCTACAGAAGACAATCTCACCGCCATGGTCGTCCAACCCGATGGCAAGATTCTTTTGGCAGGGACTTCTTTCCCCGGCGACTTTATTGATTATTCGGGACCGAGAATCGGGTTTGTGCGCGCCTACTACCAAACTAATTCTGATGGGTCATCATCCCTTCAACTTGATCCCACATTTGGTGGAAACGGTATTTCGGTCACCGATTTCGGAAAGGTGGGATTTATTGATTACTCTGCTGCTCTTCAGTCAGACGGCAAGATTGTGGCAGTTGGCGAATATGGCTGCCCACTCAATTATAGTGGCTGCCTAATCAACGGTGGCGGTTATAAATTCTCACTGGCGCGCTTCAACAGTGACGGCTCCCTCGATACCACCTTCGGCACCAACGGATTGTCCATCACCAACCTGAGCGACTTGAGCAATGTAGACTTTTCCACACCCGACCGAAGTGATAAGCTCCTCGCCATCCAACCGGACGGCAAGCTGATTGTGGCTGGCGACACTTCCAATGGTCAGTTCTTTGTCGCGCGCTTCAACAGCAACGGCTCCCTAGACACTACCTTTGGCCTGGCAGGAGAAATTATCACCGCGTTCGGCACCTCCGACGATGTGCATGCGGTCGTTCATCAACCCGATGGCAAGATCATTGCTGCAGGTTCAACCAGCAACGGTACAAACACTGGCATCGTCTTGGCGCGTTACATTCCGGGGATCATCACGCCGGTTTCTGTCACTTTCATCTCGGAAGCCGCGAACGATGGCACCATTCTGGAATCCTATCAAAACAGTGGCGTGGGCGGAACACTAGATGGCTTTGCCACCACCATTAATGTAGGTGACGATTCGGGTAACCGGCAATACCGAAGCATCCTTTCCTTCCATACCGGATTCATTCCGAATAATGCAGTCATCACTTCAGCCCAGTTGAAGATCCGGTTACAGAGCGTGGTGGGAACCGACCCGTTCACCTCGGGATTTGGAAACCTGCTGGTCGACATTCACAGTGGTTATTTCGGTAATAGCATCGGCTTGGAACTCGCCGACTTTTCTGCGCCGGCCAGCCTGAGCACCTATCAGGAGCATATCTCAGCCATCACGTACAACTGGTATGGTGTTAATCTATCCGCCGCTAACCTCGGACTCATTAGGCAGAACGGTTGGACTCAATTCCGTCTACGCTTCGCTCTGGCCACCAATAATAATAGGATTGCAGATTACGATAAGTTCTATTCCGGCAACGCTCCCACTGGATATCAGCCGCAGTTGATCGTCACCTACTACGTGCCCTAGGTTGGTTAAGAAAAATTCGACGCATGGACGGAAATGAAGAGGACTTTCGGGCAATGGCTCAGAAGTCCTTTTCTAACTGCTTATTTCGAAAAGCAAGTTGTGCATTTCAAACGCAAAATAGATGAGAGTCGCCTTTCCTTCTACCTTTACCATTGCAAGCTATCACGCGCCTCCGAGTACACGCCTGAATACCTGCGTGATTTAATCTTGGCGGTTTGTGACTTCCTTGTTCTGACAACTCCCCACGGCTAAAGCCTGGGGGTTCTGGAGAACCATCATGCTCTCAACCATCAAACGTATCCAATGGACGCCTTACATCATTGATCGCCAGATTTACCAACGAGCAACTCCTACGTCTTTCGACGTTGACCCGCAGGTCGATCGTAGCTTGAGTCTGGCCTCCCGCGCGTCCGCCAGGAGCGTTGTCCGCACCGCGCCTAAAAAGGGCCATCGGGAAGCACTCCACTGTTCAAGTTTTATCGGCAGACAGATTCCTCTGCCGAACCGCATCCTGGTTAGGGGGCTGATGCGATCCTATCACACCATCACGCCTTACACCTGCACCCACCGCAGGTGCGGTGTATTCCCACCGCTGAAGCCGGGGGCTTTACGGCGCTTTTTCGGTAAGCTCTAAAAAGACCCGACTTTGCTGGCTAAGTGTCATTTTAGTTTAAGAAGTTTCGGACTATACCCTCCTGCTTCACATTACCCTTTATTTGGTGCGATCATCTCACTCATTACCTATAATCTAAAAGATGAATGATCGAGTCGTCCTTGCGCAGGAGTTGTCTACGAACATGCAGCCAGGATTAACATAAACATTGGTACATATTATTGGAGCAGTTCACCGGGCGTTTAGCGACTAAGATCAAAGCGTCCTTTTTGGATCTCATGTTTTTCTTCGTTTGGTGAGCGTCTTTGAATCCAGAGATTCCAAAGTGCATATGCCCAAGGTACACCTAAAACTCCACAAGCCAGCAGAGCCTCCAACCAAACTGCACGTGCGGGTGGAGACGTTAGGATTTTTGGCACTAGCCGCGGCCCAAAAAATAATTGTTGGCCCAACACCCAAAAACCAAAGAGGAGCGCCAGACGGCGGCTCTGCTTGGGTAGAAGGGGTGCCAGCGTGATCAACCAGAACTCCATACCATTGATGAAACCACAGACATGCAACTAGCAAATAGAAGGCGAGTACATTGAATGCCGATTGCACATATTCTTTGAAAGGATCGTTTCCACCTCGTAATGCCTGAACAACAATGAACACGAGCAGCAAGCCCAGCGCCGACAAGCTGACCCATTGACCAGCCTCCTGTGCGCCGAAAATCATTGACAAAGCTCTGTTCGTCACCGAAGGGATGGATGTTGTAAACATTGCCATTCGGCCAGATACGTCCAAAGTTCTCCATCCATACCAAAATGGGTGATAGGCGGCAATGATAATCAAGAAAGATCCAGCGAAAGCGGTGAAGATAAATCCCAGTCGTTTGCCCAACTTATTAAGTTCACGCCAGCCAGTCATCACAACAATGGGCAAGACCAAAATTGGGATGAACTTGAATAAGGCGCCGATAATCAGCGAATAGACGGCCAATGTGTAGTGACGAAAGCTCAGAAACCACGCCGCCACGAGCAGCCATACTACCATCGCCATATCATTGTGCCCGTTACCCCAGGTTTCATAAAGAATGATTGGATTCCATCCTAAAAGCAGTGCCCCGCCAAGGGCCTGCTTTGGGAATTGTCTCTTCAAGATCAAAACCACCATGCCAACACAGGCCAAATGAAATAATCCGGGTAACACTTTAAAAGCCATTACGTTGGCAATAATGTTGTTCCCAGCTAGTCGGGCCGTCCAACCGGCAAGCAATTCCCATAGGGGGCCATATGCAGATGGGGTTTGCGGTGAACCGACATAATGGAAGAAAGGGTCCCAAGGATAGTTATCAATCAGTTGGAGAAATGGGTTGGCACTATAGATTCCTAGAATGCGCCCATGCAGGATGTTGTCGTAAATATCGACAGCATCGAAAGGCGCCATGAACAGGAAAGTGATTGAATAAATCAGGGTGCCGCCGATCACAACGATCCATGCTGCCTTGCCTTCCGCCACCGCCGCGACGTGATAGCTCAGCCAGTACAATAGCCCCAAGCAAGTAAATGCGAGGATCAATTGCAAGTATGGGCGGAAACCTTGATGGGCCAGCAAGATTCCATCCAGATGTGGCTCACTGTACAACTTGAGGAGATTGGCAGGGACGATGAACGCTATCAAATAAATGACCAGACTTACCAATCCAATGATGGCTAGCCGAAGGGACGGTGAATCAAATCTTTTGAAAGTTCGGAACAAAGAAACCACGAGACCTCACGACTTCAATCATAGTGAATAAGTATACTGCTACAGCCAATGGCGCAGCGGGAATGATCAAAGGGATCGTTGCCCATAGTGAATCTTAATGGCAAATGGAGCATAGCACTGATTTGCTAAACAACCTCTAATACATCCGCGGAGTTATAATGACGGGTGGGCCTCCCAAGGGAAAAGCCCATCATCTGCTTCAGGAGAATAAACCAACTTATGGAATTATCGAATCGTACCGTACTTATCACTGGCGGCTCAGGCGGAATAGGGCTGGGACTGGCACAGGCGTTTCATCAGCGCAACAGCCAGGTGATCGTCTGCGGACGCGACCCGCAAAAGCTGGCCGCGGCTGAGAAGCTCCTGCCCGGCCTTAGCGCTCTCCGCTGCGACGTAGGCGATGCCCGGCAATGCGAAGCGCTGGCGCAGGATGTGCTGCAGCGCTTTCCCGGTCTGGATATCCTGATCAACAACGCCGGCGTACAGCGCACCATTGACCTGAAGAAAGGCTGCGAGGAGATCAGATCAGGCGAAGATGAGATTGCCATCAACTTTACCGGTGCGGTGGAGCTGACAGGATTGTTCATCAGCCATTTCCTGCAAAAACCGGCTGCCGCAGTCATCAATGTCAGCTCGGCACTCGGGGTTATGCCCGTGTCACGGATGCCAATCTACTGCGCCACCAAATCCGCTATGCATACCTATTCCATGGTGCTGCGAGCACAGCTCAAAGGCACATCCGTCAGGGTGGTGGAGGTGTTGCCCCCAGCCGTGGAGACCGACTTGAACCGCGCCGGGCGCGCCAGCAACCCGAACCGCCATTATGGCATTTCCGTGGCGGAATACATCCCGGGCGTGATTGAAAAGCTGGAAAGTGGGGCTGAGGTGATTTTCCATGGCGACGGCGAAAAGATCATGTCGGAACCTCGCAATGTCTCGGAGACCCGCTTGCTCAACCCATCGTGGTAATTCGAGAAACCCGCCTTATCCACTGCCGTTGAAACGGCATGGCTTGCGGCGGGTTCCATTCGGTCAATCTTTCGAATTTACCTTTTCATTCTCCTTTCGGCTTCTCCTTCCCTAACATCGTGGGTGCCCTTAATCATGCAGGCCTTGTTCCTAAATTCATGCCGGATTGGGAACTATTTTGATGACCCTCGCTCTGATCACCTTGGCGCTGGCGCTGGTCTCGAAGATCAGGAACATGCAAATCTTCGGTGTCTTGGCCTTCTTCAGCATGGCTTTGGCAGAGATCACTGGAGTGCTTTTCGTTCTCTCCGGTTTCCAGGATAATGATTACTCCCATGGGATGGCTACTAATTTCCTCCTGGCCTTTGGCTTTTATTTCATTGAACTATACTTCCTGAAACCTACTTCCAGGACAAAAGCTGGTTAGAGTCAGAAGGAAGCGTTCTCATTATGCCCAACCCAAGTCAACATGAACGGAGTTCACCATCGAGCATGAAAATGTGCTACAACCGAGTGAGCAGCTATGCTTGACAGCGAAAATGCAGCGGTTCAAAATCGAGGCTAGCAGTTTGTCGGAGAACTAAGTTTTCTATCGATTCGAATAGCTGGCTTTGATCTGAATTAGAGATGGATTTTGTCAGAAACGGTGTAAAGACCCATTTTCAAAGGGTAATCTCCTTCCATGAATTCAACTCAGGCGAGCGGAAGCCATCCCTGTTTCAGCCATAGCGTGTGCATCCGTTTTAAATTGTATGCCAAACAAACCAAGTACCCCGTTCGGGCCGGGAGCCCGTCGGGGCGAGACGGCCATTCACCAGCGGCAGCTTTCAATCCGCGCAATGAGAATTGGCGGAACCCTAACACTTCTTTAATGAGACCGATGACCGGTTCGACGGTGCACTTGCGCAAACGATAAATGGCCCGACCAATTTGAGTTTGAAGTTTGTAGGCCATTTTGACTTTCGGGCTGGCATTTTCCGCAGGGGGTTCAGGCTGTTCCTGAAAGAAAGTATGCCAATCTTTATGATGCGGCTCCCGACCCGTAGCGATGTAAGGATCCACATGACGATCTTCCAAGGCCTTGACATTCGCAGCGCTGAAATAGCCATTGTCCAGAGCGGCCGCTTTGGGTTTCCCCAGCTTGGGAGAGAGGGCATCCAACGTAGACTCCGCCTCTTGTTTGTCGTTGGGATGATTTGATAAGGCCGGGGCTACGATCAAGAGACTTTCTTGATCGACCGCTACTTGGACATTGTAGTGTTGATCCATCCCTTGGTTTGTGCTGTTCTTCATGACTCGTGATTCAGGATCCGTGAAATTAAATTGATCCCCATCGTGCGGCCCCCCTTCAGGCGGTTGGGGTTTGGGTCCGCGCGGTTTTTGATGGCGTTTGCGTCCCTTGGCTTCTCGTTCTTGCAATTTGGCTTGATATTCGGCCTGTTCCACCTCAAAGCGCTCTTTGGCTCGCTCTTCCAGCACCGTCTTCGCTCTCGCCAACTTCGCCAACCGTTCTTCACGGATCGCCAGTTCATTTGGAATATCCAACCCTGCGGGAAGGGGTACTTCCTGTTGATCCGCTTGTTCCCCCAGTTCAATCAGTTCCTGTACTTCCCGGCGCAGTTGATTTTGGATTTCGACCAGCCGCTTATAGCTGACTGCCTTGCTCTTCGAAGCATCGGCATGGATCTTGCTGCCGTCGATACTGAGATTCCCCAAATGCAACACTCCAACCGCCTCCGCCAACTGCAAGATCTGCACGAACAATTCCTGGATCTCTATGAGAAACGTCTTACGAAAATGGGCGATCGTGTCATGATCCGGGTGCAGTCCGCCCGCCACATAGCGCATCGGAATGTTTTCATAGGTACCTTTTTCAATCCTGCGCGAACTAAACACTCCTGTAGCATACCCATAGAAAAGCAGCCCCAGCAGAACTTCCGGCGCGATCGCTTCTCCGCCCTCCGCTGAATAACGGTCATAAATCAAACTTAAGTCTAACTGACTGATCGTGTCCACCACAAAGCGGGCTAGATGATTCGGTGGCAATATTTCCGATACCTTGATATCGAGATTAAGGATTTCTTCGTAATTGGCAGTCCTAAATTTTCGGCTCATCTCCCAAGTCTACTACTTTCCAACTGAGTTCCCCGACAAACTGCTAGGGAAAAGGTTTCAACCTGCCCTTGGCCTCTGCTATTCGCTTACCATGATATATGTTATTTAAATAGAAAACAGGGTTACACATGGCAATCTTTATAGTTAAGCAATGAGTTGCAGCACACTACTCAGAAGGGCAAAACAAATGCTAAACTAAACAAAATCCTATCAAAATTTTCGCCCAGTTTGGCGAAAATGATGGCGAATTTATTTTGACGTGGAATTTCGGTACTATCCATATCCATCCGATCTTAATTTTATTTTGAGGAGCAACCAATGATAATCACAGTCTTGTTATGGGGTGCAGTGGCGGGTCTGGTTCATTTTGTCGTGATCGGAATTCTGTATGGGAATCCGCTTACCGATCGACTTTCCGCCGGGGCCGAAGCGGAAAGTCCGGCCGTAAAAAAATGGCCGTCAAAAGTTAAATACTTTGTAACTCAATTTTTCGGTACTCAGGTTGAGGTTTATATTCTGACGTTTGCTTTCGTCTGGTTGCGGCCTTTGGTGGGGTTGAACGGGTATGGCGGGGCGCTGCTTCTGGGACTCTTGTTCGCTGCCATCCGGGTCTATCCCAGATTCTGGAATATGTGGATTCAGACAACCTACCCATTCCGGCTTCTGCTGGTTGAGGTGGTCAACGGCACGATCGGAACGCTGGTGATCTGTGTCTTTCTGCAGTTTGTTACGCAATATTGACCCTGCCACAGAAAAATATCCGATTATATAGAAATTTGAATTGTTGGAAATGGGTTTATTTGTTGGAGAGGTTTTCGGGCCAGACGATCAAGCCTGCCAGGCTGCCAGCCGACCATAATTCCCGATCGTATGTCGCCAAGGTAACCTGCGTGTTTCCAGCGTCTCCTGCCAGAGAATTGCGGAAGCCAGATGTACGGCATCATAGCCGCACAGGGTAAATTCCCATGCAAGTGCAGCTGCGCGATCGACAATTTGCTTGGATATATTCAACCGTGACAACGTGGACCATTCGCCAAGGAATTGATTCCAAGCGGCCTCCGCTTCAGCCGCTGGAAAGATCTTTATTCGGACTGTGCGGGCCAAAGCTGCGGCCATCTCTGAGCGCGTGATCAAACTGGTTCCTGAATGGTCGGCAGATTTAATCAGTCTTTGGACTTCCCTGGAACCCCTCTCCTGTACATATTGTTTCACCAATGCGCTCGTGTCAAGATAGATGATGGACATCACGGTCCTCGATGATCAGGTCGGAAAGTTGTTTGGAACCGCGGTTTCGAGCCGCCGGCCCCTTGGGTTGATATTTTTCCCCGTTCCACTCCACGAAGCCGGATTCAGCCAGACCTTTGAGTCGCTTTTCCAATGTTGGCTTGACGGGTACGATCTGTCCAATGGTCTTGCCGCGCTCTGTGACCATGATGGTCTCTCCATCTTTCACCCGACGCAAATACTCGCTTATTTTGATTTGAGTTCGCGTATACCAACTCGCATGTTCGTCATGGGACCCTCCTTAATGTGGTTGCACTATAGTATAAGTGGACACATTTGACAACCGCGCAAAACCACCTAACGTTCCTTGTCGGGCTGTGACATTCCGTGGATACTAAAGACCGATGTGTACATTGTTCCGACTGATCAATCTCCGCTGTCTGACGTTTGCCCGCTGTTGGTCAGCGGGAGAGAAATTTATTGTTGATACACCGCGATCCAGTTGGAAATAAAAATGTACTGTGCAGACGCCAAAGAGATCTGTATCCGTTTGTGTCAAATAATGTCCAGAAATTGAATTTTGCAAGAGTGTTTCTTGAAGCGATCAAAACAAAATACTGTCCTCTTTCTGTTTTTGATGAAGAAACCACAAGTATTTTCTTAATTAATATTGTCCAGTTTGTGCGGTATCGTAAAATTGCTGGGTTGGCTGGTTTATCCGCGCTTGGAATTGTAATGTAAAAGGTACGCACGGAAGATCAGATCGTATAAAGTTCAGGATTGTCGACGGCTTTGTGCTTTTTTGCTTCAAAAATCTGGGCGGATGACGTAAGTAGCCAGGACAACCTTGGGATTGAGTGGACGAATCAACATATCCTTTGTGGAACGAGCGAACCTAACCATCCGCCGGTGTGTCTCAAAGTTGATGCGAAGAACTTGGGAAATAACACAGTATCCGACGGAACTGGGAGAACATCTTTCCTGGTGGTTGGCGTATTATCGCTTTGCGAGATACCACGAAAGTCTGCGGGTAAAACTGGATGAGCCGATGGCATGCAAAGGAAAACAGCAACCGAAACAATATCGAAGAAGAACGCCAACGATGGCAGCGGGGATCACGACGAAGCGATGGAGTGTGGTGGAGCTCATCAGTTATCCGCTGCCGTGAATATCTAATAGAAAAAGGGAAGGGGAATCTGAATCTAAAACTGGGTGGCGACCATGCCAATGAGCGAGAATTTCAGAAAATTGGCTGAACTGACCGCATTCAGTTATCACCCGCGGATTGTGGCTAGACCTCATTCATGTTCAAACTCTTTGAGGAAGATATCCACTACTTGGGGATCGAAATGCTTTCCGCTTTGTTCACGGATGTATTTCAAGGTTTCTTGTTTGCTCCAGGCCTGGCGATAAGGACGGTCGCTGGTCAGCGCATCCCAAACATCGACGATTGCAAAGATCCTGGCTGCCAGCGGGATCTGCGTACCTTTCAAGCCTTGTGGATAGCCCGTACCGTCCCATTTTTCATGGTGGCAGTAGGGGATATCGAGGGCGCGGCGTAGATAGGTGATGGAATTGAGCATATCGTAAGCGAACTGCGGGTGCCGTTTCATGATCTGCCATTCCTCATCTGTCAGCTTGTCCACTTTAAGCAGGATGTTATCGGGCACACCCAGCTTGCCGATATCGTGAAGCAATGCACCCCGTCGCAGTTGAACGAGGTACTCTTCGCCGAGTTCCATGGCTTTTCCCAATCGCATGGACATTTCCGACACGCGTTCGGTGTGTCCTTCGGTTTCCCTATCTCGTAAATCCATCGCTCGTGACCAACCCTCAATGGTGGCATCGTACGCGACCGCCAATTCCATATTTGCCTTTTGCAGGCCGTTGAACAATTGCGTACTCTCTATGGCGATGGCGGCCTGACCTGCGAGGGTTTCAAAGAAACTGCTCCAAGCCGGGTTGGGAGTGAAGGCTTTGCGATGATAAACGCTGAGTAAGCCCTTGACTTGTCCCTTCGAGATCAAGGAGACCGCATCCATGCACTTGAACCCCTCCTCCAACCAGAGTTTGGCGAGTGCGGGGTTCGTTTTCCTAGCGTCCAAAGCCCAGATTTCCTGATCGCTGACGTAGATCATTCGGCGTTCTATTATTGCCCGGCCAGCAAACGTTTCACTCAGTTTTAAGTTGGTAGTCTCAATGAGATGGGTATGAAAGCCTTTGCCAATAGAATATTGCAAGGTTTGCTGGTAAGGCTCCAGCAGAAAGACAACCGCCGCATCCGCTTCCAGTTGATCGAGTGTATGTGTCAGCAAAACATCGAGAGTGGAACGTTGGTCGAAGGTTCCGGTGATGCTCTGGTCAATCGCATGAAGCGCCTCAAGCCGCTTTATCTGATGCATGGTTTCTTCATGCAGACGCGAGTTTTCGAGAGCCACCGCGGCCTGGTTGGCCAGAGTGATCACCAAGTGTTCATCAGCCTCGCTGAAAGCATTGGATATTTCACTTTCGATGCTGATCACACCCACCATGCGTTCCCCCGCCTTTAGCGGAACATACATTCCGGAATGCAGGCCTGGCTGGATTTCTACATAACGAGAATCCTGGGCCAATTCGCCCACGCGCACGGCCTGGCCATGTTGAACTGCCCAACCACTCAAGCCATCGCCAGCCTTCGTGATCAAGGTCTTGAATCGTTCCTTGATTGCCTCGTATTCCGCTGTATTTATCATGGTTGGCAGGTTGAAAGCCAGTAATTCCAGGGTTTCATCTTCTTCATGATACAAACGGATCACTGTGTGGTGCCACTCCAGTTTTGTTCTCATCAGGTCAATCAGCTTGTGGGCGATCACCTTGGGTGAAAATAGCTGGCCTAATTCCAGGCCGCTTTCATAAAGCGTTTCAAGCTCGGTAATGTGTTGCCGGATTGTTTGTTCGGCCTGCTTGCGCTCGGTAATATTCGCCCAGGCGCCGACAATCTCGCGCGGCTGGTTGTCCTCGTCGCGCAACAAGCGGTGTACATCATGCAGCCAGATCACCTGCCCATCTTTACGCACGAAGCGATACTCATGTTGGTACAAATCATCGAAAATGCGCTCCAGTGAAGCCAGGGCTGCTGAGCGGTCTGCGGGATAAATCTGTCCCAGCCACCACTCGGACTGCAAGGCTGCCTCGACGCTGTACCCCAAGATGGACTCGATGTTTCCGCTAATCCATATGGGAATGGCCTGGTCACCATCCACCTTGAGGTCGTAGATGATAGTCGGGCTATTGGCAAGCATGTAGGTCAGGTGTTCGGAGGTTTCGCGCAACACCTCCTCCGCCTGCTTGCGTTCGTTTTCAGTATCTATCGTATCTATGGCATAGGATATATCCTGCCCAATTTCATTCAATAGATTCTGATCATCATCACTAAAGCCTAGTGAATCTGATGCGTAGACTGTCAGTGCCCCGATGGGATCTCCTTTTTCCCGAATTGGCACAGATGCCGATGAGCGATAACCGCGTTGCAGTGCTTGTTCCCGCCACGGAGTCATGCTAGGATCACTCGCAATATCCTGGGAAATGGTACAGCGCCCTTCGCGTATCGCTGTGCCTGTTGGACCGCCGCCCAGTATCGGTTCGTGAACCGCGATGCTTATACTCGTCAAATATCCTTGTTCTTCACCTGCGAAAATGATTGGCTTGACATAGTCGTTGGCTTCGTCGATCAGGCCAATCCAAGCCATACGGAATTTGCCATGCTCAACTGCCACGCGGCACATCTCCGAGAAAAGAGAGTGCCGATCCCTCGCGCGCACAATCGCCTGATTGATCTGACTAAGAGTGGCATATAAGCGATTGAGATGTAAAATTTTCCTTTCCGCTTGTTTGTGCTCTTCGATTTCCTGCGTTAGGGCTGCCGCTCTCTGCTCGAGATTTTCGTTCAGCGACTTCAACCTCTCGACAAGAAAAACAATTATCAAAAAGATGCCCAGATTCACCATCGCGTTGAAATAAGGGATGGCTGGATGTGAATAGTGCACTGCCCACAGTAGATCATTAGCCACAAGCCAGGTTGCGGCGCTCGCGACAGCGACCACCATTCCTGCCTTTCTCCCTACGAACCAAGTAACAACAGAGATTGGCAGGAGATAAAATATTGAGATAGAAATCTGAGGAGTTGACAAGTAGTCCACAACCCCCACCAGAAGGACCAACACAAATCCTAAGACGGTCAATAGTGCCTTGGGTTGCTGGCTAAGATATTTCAGTTTGCCCATTTTGCGCCTCCCTTCAGTCCCACCACTTTCTTAGCCTGCTGGCGCTTCATGATATCGCCGATGTTGCACTGGATCACTTTTTCGCGACTCGCTAGATAAATGTTGCTGACAAACTCCACTTGGACAAGATGACCGCCGTTCGCCTTGAGCGGCAAGGCTTGAAACGCCGCTTTATTAGCCGTAACACTCTTGAATGGACCGATTTCCGAGAACTTCTTATCTACAAGCTCGTGGTGCAAGTATCCCAACATGTCGGTCAGATAAGGATTGGCATCTGTAATAGCTCCAGTCCTGGCATCTAGAATCAAAATCCCATCCTGGGCCGCTTCAAACGAACGACGGTAACGAAGCTCTGAGACTTCCAGTGACGGTTCAACGAACGTCTTGACCTTTTTGACTTTGTCTTTCATAGTGTGCCTACGTACTACGAGCAGGACATACGCGCCCCCTCTCGGCGGACTAGCGCGCCTGTGTTGGCTACTTGGCTCATCCGTTTCGATTGTGGTGTTTTGAGAACTCATTTTTTTCAAGAGTTGGGCGGATGACGTAAGTAGCAAGCACAGCGGAAGCAAGCTTCAACGAAAAATGCAATCGTGCTTCTTATGGAATTACCGGCAGCCAAATCTTTAGATTTCCTGCTTTTTCTCTCCTTGGAAGAACCAATGTACCCCATATTTGTCGGCGAGAGGCCCATAGCTGCCAAAGGGCAGATCCCGCAGATCGTCCAGGAGCGCCTTGTCTGCTCCCACGGAAAGTTTGTCGAAGATGGCTCTCAGTTCACTGTGTTTTCCACCGTTGATATACATGCAGACCATATTGCCCTCTCTCGGTGTTCTTGTTGTATGCATCCAGTCTGTAGCTGTAAACTCGATGGCACCGCTTTTCAGGTAAGCGTTGATAACCTTGTGTTGGTGCTCTGGCCGTATCTGCTCTTTCATAGGGTGTCACTGACCTTCGTCTGAGTTAACTCTCCGCCGAAACAGGATTGGTAGAACTTCATGGCTTCAGCACAATTGCCGTCAAACAATAAGAAGGGTGTGAGATTAATCATGCTTGCTCCTATCAACAAGTAAGTGATACCGAAATTCCATGTTGAAATAAATTTGCCGTCATTTTCGCCCAAGCAGGTTGAAAACTTTGACGAAACTTTTCTAAAGTTTAGCACTGTTTTGCCATTCTGTAGATCACGAAAGAGCAAAACATGGTTGACATTGAATCACCTCAGCACAGGATGACTATAGGATGTATGAAGCATAAACGAATGAAGTACGAATGATGATCCAAAGGAATGTTTTGATACTCGCGATTTATTTACCTATCTTCCTCTAATTTTGAGGAACGGTAAAGGCCGCCAAAGCAAGGAGTGTGTAAGAACTGGGATTGGATCCGCGTCTAAGTTCTCCGGAAGGAGAGAGACGCCTTGGAGAACAATCTAGGACAATCCCATAATCTGAAGAAAGTGATTAAACTTCGCCACGCAGTGGCTTTATATGTGAGCTCTGTTTTGGGATCGGGAGTTCTTGTTCTGCCTGGGCTTGCCGCACAGATTGCCGGGCCCGCCTCGCTAGTGGCGTGGGCCGTTTTGGCCGTTGCCAGTTATCCATTTGCATACACGTTTGCATCACTCTCTTCTCGCCACCCGGAATCCGGAGGGATCTACGGCTTCGCAAAAGAGAGCTTTGGTTTTTCTGCTGCGGTAGTCAGCGGGTGGCTGTTCGCGTTCTGGTATATCACAGGTGCACCAGCCGCCACCTTGATCGCAGCATCGTATCTCGCATATGCATTTCCGATGAGCAAGTTCGCAATGTTCGTAATCGCTGGAGTCATCCTGTGCCTGGCTTTTGTCATCAACTACCGCGGGATCGTTTTCAGCAACCGGATCCAGCTGGCAGTGATTGTAGCCATCATCGCGTTACTTCTCACCGCCGTTGTGTTTTCTTTTGGATCCATGAAGGCCAGCCACTTTATCCCGTTTGCACCCAATGGACTTTTAGCAATTGGAACGGCTGCCGCTCTTGTGTTCTGGTCGTACCTGGGATATGAGAATGTTTCGAATGTCGCTGAGGAATTCGAGGACCCTAAGAGAGACTTTGGCCGCAGCATTCTTCTAAGCGTTATTCTCATTAGCGCACTTTATCTCGCGATTGCAGCCGTGACCATCGGCACTCTATCGTACAAAGCCGGTGGAAGCGTCGCACCCTTTGCTGCGATGTTTTCGAATGTCCTGGGAAACTACGGAGGGGCTGGGACGGCAATCCTTGCCATTGTGATTATCTTCGCTACGGTGAACGCCTATACAGCAGGAATGTCGCGGGTCGTACTTGCGATCGCCAGGGACCGGGGATTGCCGATATGGCTGGATCATGTCGATCAAAAGTCTGGGACCCCAACGCGAAGTTTGATGCTGCTTTCCGGATTAGGCATCCTCGCACTCCTGCTGTATTATTTCTTCCAAGTGAATCTTCAGACAGCTCTTCAGATACCGAGCGGTGCGGCAATCCTTGTGTACATCATTGGTTCCGCGGCGGGCATTCGATTGCTTGAGGCAAGGGGCTTGCAGAGGATCTTTCCCTGGATCTCATTGATATTGTCGATTGTCCTGCTGCCTTTTGTGGGATTGGCTGCCATAGGGTCAATCGTGGCAGGCCTTGCAGCCTTTGTTTACGTCCATTACATAAGGCGCTTAAGAACAAGTCCGGATTCGGAAGTTACGGATATTTAGCTGTTCAAGAGCTCGTCGAGGACCTCCTCGGGCGCATTTTCGCGCCTAGAGCAGCGATAGCTCAAGCCCTGGCGGGGAATTACAGTTTTCAACCGAATCGAGCCCAACTCTTGCGTATATGTATCTGCTGCGTGAAAGATATTATTTGACGCCTCCACCCATCCATACTATGATTGCCTGCTAATGAGTGAAGCGCAGCGCACGCATTCCAAAGATTCAAAGAATCTACTTCACACCAAGTTGATGCGGCCGAGTCTGCATTCAACGGTCATACCCCGTGATATTCTGTTGACGCGTCTGGATGCGAGCCTAACCAAGAAGCTGGCAGTGATCACGGCGCCCACTGGATTCGGCAAAACGACTCTCGTCAGTCTGTGGATTGCAAGCCGCAAGTTTAAATCAGTATGGGTAACTTTGGACAAGAACGACAATGACCCAGTTCGTTTCTGGACTTATGTTGTTTCAGCCTTACGGAGCTTTGATGCTGCTGCAGGGAAATCCACGTTGTCTGCGCTGACGACCCCTCAGCCGCCCTCCTTTCAAACTTTGCTTTCGCCTTTGGTCAACGATCTGGCGCGATGGAGAGAATCATGTGTCTTGGTGCTGGATGACTATCACGTCATCAAGTCAGCGGCGATCCATGACGGCCTTACCTTTCTGATCCAGCATTTGCCTGAGTCGCTCCATCTGATACTAATATCACGCAGTGAGCCTGCACTGCCGTTAAGTATTTTGCGCGCCCGCGCAGAGATGATGGAGGTCACTGCCGCCGATTTACGCTTCGATGAAACAGAAACGCAAACATTCTTGCGTGCTACCCTATCCACCCAACTTCCGCCGGCCATTGTTACGAGATTGCAGGAGCGTACCGAGGGTTGGGCTGCTGGTTTGCAGCTTGCCGCCCTGTCCCTGCAAGACAAAAATGTCGAAGAAACCGAAAAATTCATTCGGACCTTTTCCGGCAGTCATCGTTATGTGTCTGAGTATCTGATTCATGAAGTCTTTGAAAATCAGCCAGACTCGGTGCAGAATTTCCTGCTCAAAACCTGTTTTCTGATTCGCCTCACGGCTTCCTTGTGTGATGAGGTGGGCGAACTGAGGGATAGCGCGGTCATACTCGAACGTCTCGAGCGCGACAATTTGTTTATCGTCCAGCTCGAGCGCGGTACTGATCGGGTCTGGTATCGCTATAGCTCCTTGTTCGCCGAGTCGATTCAATACCTCGCCAAACAGCGTCTTGGCGAATCTGATATCAGATCGCTGTTTGAAAAAGCTAGCGGCTGGTATGAGTATTACGGCCTGTACGACGAGGCGATCGAAGCTGCGCTGACCGCCAAATTATTTGACCGTGTGGCGATGTTGATTGAAAAGTTCATCGAGATTCATGACTTGAGTGGGATACAAACACTTGGCCGTTGGTTGGAAAGTATTCCTGAGCGCGAGATTTTACTTTATCCCGTGATTTGCTTTACGTACTCCCAGGTGATTCTCTATTCGATGGATCGCTTCGCGGCCGTCACCGCGAGCCGCATTGAACCATTCTTGCGCGCTGCAGAAGAGGCTTGGCGCGCGGAAGAGAATCATTCACGGCTGGGACAGTTACTCTCGTTTCGTGGGATTGTTAGTTGGTGGCAGGCGGATCTTCAGAAGGCTTTTGAATTTGGGCATCAGGCGTTGGATGAACTTCCGGAACACGATGCGCTGTGGCGGGGTAATGCGCTGCTGATCGTGAGTTATGAGACCTTGAACGCGGGCCGTATATTGGAGGCCCAGGATCAAATCCTGGAAGCACGGGCGCTGCTGGGCGCGGCACAAAATATCTATGGCGTGCTGGCAACCACTCAAATTTTGGCTGAGATTTTCTACTGGCAGGGTGAATTCGAACAAGCCGAGCAACTGAACCAGCAGATTCTGATTGACGCGGTGGGGGATGAGTCAATGCTGGATGATCAGGGAATCGCGGCGTTGAATCTTGCTCATATTGCTTATGAACGAAATGAACTTGAACAGGCTGAGCAATATGCAGGGCGCGCATTGAATTTGGGTCGACAACGTGCGAACGAAATGCTTCAAGTACAGGCAGTCATTCGACTCGCATATGTTCACGCGGCTAAAGGCGAACGATCACGCGCCCACGAGCTGCTGAAATCACTGGACGCCAAAATTCAAAATCCAACCTTATTGCGGGACCTTCAGGATATGAAAGCCCTGTTTTCCATTCGAGCTCATGATATCGCCTCGCTGGAATGGTGGATAAAAATCGTTGCTACAGAAAGTCGTAATGCCTTGCACTTGCAGAAAGAACGCGAAGTATTCACTTTGGCGCGCCTGCAAATTACAGAGGGCAAGACGGAAAAAGGACTTGAAATACTCAGCACTTGGCAAAAGGACTCCGCTGAAAATGGGCGCGTGCGAAGTCGAGTTGAAGCCTTGTGCATCGAGACCTTGGCTTATCCTTTGAATTCATCGGAAGCCAATGAGCGACTGATCGAAGCGCTGACCATCGGACATGCATTGGGATTTTGTCGCATATTTCTGGATGAAGGGATGCCCATGGCCGCCCGGATTCAGGCAATCCTTCCTTCGCTTCCCAACCGGACCCTGAAGTTGTTCGCCACCACTCTCTTGCATTCCTTCTCTCCTGAAGCAGCTGCACATTTAACGGGCGCAAGTTCAATCGTCCAGATCGAGGCGCTAAGCCAACAGGAATTGCGCGTCCTGCGCTTGCTGGTCGCGGGTTTATCCAATGCCGACATCGCACAGGAATTGGTCGTCTCTACGAATACGATCAAGACACAAGTCAAAAGCATCTATCGTAAATTGAGCATCAAGTCGCGGGATGAAGCGCGTGAAGTGGCACGAGACTTGAAATTGTTGAGTTGAATCACCCGTGCAATCACCCGCATGGGGTGAAGCGCAGAAATTGATATGGCACTAGAATGTGCTCATTCAATTCATAAAGAAGGATCTTGAAAATGACACAACGATCAATTCTTGCGGGAACAAACCAAACCATTATTATCAAAGTGGGAGGTAGTGTGTCCGTGAAGGGACATGATAGTGATCTGGTCATGGCGGAGACCAGAGGCAGCAGATGGGGGCTGACTTTGGAACGACGCAGTGAATCACAAATTGGACGGGCGCGGGCTGTGGTGGGTGAACATGTGCTTTTCGATGTGCGCATGAAAATGCCTAATCTGAAAGAGAAAAAGGCAGACGATGAGGTGATCGAAGTCCAAATGGGCGGAGGGGGTGAAGTGCTGGTGCCGTTCTCATCGAATGTGAAAATCTATGCCGGGAAAGATATCGAGGCCCAAGGTATAAAAGGTCGGGTAGACGCATATTCAGGGCACAATCTGAATTTGCAGGATGTTTTCTGTTTGGGGATCGTTTCAGCAGGCGGTTCAATGAATGTGGATTGCCAAACCATGATCGGCAACGATGTTAACTTTGCCTCGGGCGGTGATTTACGTTTTCATGTCGTTGATTTGACCAGCCTCCGTTTACGGGTCAAGGATTTGGGCGGCTACTGGGAAGCGCGTATGGGCGATGCTGGAAAATCGGTCTATCTTAAATCCGGCGGCGATGTCACTTTTGTGACCGATCAAAAGGTGGAATCCTTGCCACCGAACCATGTTTTAGGAAAGATCGAGAAACCCTCGGTGGCATGATCATTCCATAATACCTTCATCACAACGCTCTGCATTTTGCAGGGCGTTGTGATTTTCATTCAATATCCAATCACCCTCGCAATCACCCGCGTGGGGTGATGTGTACTCACTATCCCAGAGATATGATTTGCACATCTAAAAAAGCAAGGAGATACGATCTGATGGCAGGAGAAGATTCTCATTTGATTCTAGTCATTGGCGCAACAGGGACGGTCGGAACGCAATTGGTTGCTCAGCTCACGCAGGAAGGTTATCGTGTGCGTGCGCTCACGCGAGATCCGCAAAAAGCCGCCGAGTTTGGAAATAATGTTGAGGTTGTTATGGGCGATCTAAACGATCAAGAATCCTTGATTGCAGCCTTGCAGGAAGTAGATCGGTTCTTCCTCATCACGGCCAGCACACAACAAGATAAGAACGCGCTAACGGCCGCAAAGCAAACTGGTGCACGGCACGTTGTCAAGATTTCAACGCAAGAAGCCGGATGGAATCCGGTAGAAGGTCATGGGCATTGGCATAAGGCGCGTGAGGAGTTGATTCGTTCCTCAGGCCTGACTTGGACCTTTTTACGGCCCAGCATGTACATGAACTTTGCGCTCTCATGGGCACCCAGCCTGCGACTTGAGAACGCAATCACTTCTGCCGGCGGCAGCGGCAAACTTGGAGCAGTTGATCCGTGGGATGTGGCAGCAGTTGCAAAGGCAGCACTTACTGCACCCGGTCATGAGAACATTGCTTACGAATTAACCGGCCCTGAACTTTTGAGCTTTGGGGATATGGCGGCAATGTTCGAAAAAGTGATGGGACGGCCAATACGGCACGCTGAAATCTCCGAAGTTGAGCAAGGAGAAATCTTTGCCAAGATGGGACTTCCGAAATATACAGTGAATGGTTTGATAGAAACTTTCTCGCTCGTCCGAGGCGGGCGGTTCGCCTACCTTACAGAGGATGTTGAGAAAGTAACCAGGCGAAAGCCGCGATCCTTTGAGACCTGGGTACGTGAGCATATCGCCGCCTTCAAATAACAAGAAGTATTGATGTTTGACCTTATGGAAGATGACTTGACGATTGAAATTGCAGCTCACTGATATCCAGTCAAGGATGCTGGCATCAAAATTCGGAAAGGAGTAGCCTGCATGAATAAAGATCTGAAAACGGAAGCTCGTGCCAAAGATCGATTGACAGTTAATAGCCGAGAGAAATATGCAACTTATAGCGTAACCTCCAAAGACGGTACTCTCATCGGCTATCGTCAACTTGGACACGGTCCGGGCGTGGTGCTGGTGCAGGGCGCTATGGGGACAGCCCTTAACTTTATGGAACTCGCCGAGTCATTGGCCAATACTTTGACTGTCTATGTACCAGACCGCCGCGGGCGTGGGCTGAGTCCGCTCCCCTTTGATGAGGATTACACCATACAGAAGGATGTTGAAGATTTGGATGCTCTCTTGGCCAAAACGGGCGCCTATTCTATCTTCGGGCTTAGCTCAGGCGCCCTGATCTCACTCCAGGCAACGCTCACTCTACCTGCCATTCACAAAGCGGTAATCTATGAACCGCCGCTGTTTGTCAATGGCATGCCCACTGCTTTGTTGCGACGTTATGAAAAGGAGATGGACGAAGGGAAACTGGCGGCAGCACTCATCACCGCTATGCAGGCCACACAGATGGGACCCGCGATCTTCAACTTGATACCCCGCTGGCTGCTGGAGCGGCTCACGAACAAGATGATGATTCAGGAGGATAAGACGGCAACTCGCGCTGATGTAACCATGAGAATGTTGGCGCCGACGCTGCGCTATGATTTTCATCTGGTCGTTGAGATGAATGGAAAGGTGGAGAGCTTCAAGGCAGTACACGCCGAGGTGCTTTTGCTCGGCGGCAGCAAGAGTCCGGCTTTCTTGAAAGGCGACTTGGATGCTTTGGAAAAGGTTCTGCCTCATGTCACGCGTATTGAGTTCCCTGGCCTTGGTCATTCAGCTGCATGGAATTACGACCGACAAAGGAATCCATATGGCAAACCGGAACAGGTGGCGCAAGAACTTCGCCGATTCTTTGTTGAGTGAGGATACTTAGCTTGAAAAAATCAGTATCAGCCTGGTTGAAAGTGTAGTTGATAGTTTTATCAGAATAGAAATCAATCAATTCAAAACGAAAGGAAAACGAAAATGGAAACCATCAAGACGAAAAAAGGCTATAAAGGTGTTGGCATGGAGGGACCTATCGCAAGCTGGTACGCCAAAATCACTCTCAAGGATTTGAACCGGCATAAGCTGATGGCAAAGCAATTGGTTGAAAAAATCCCAGCCAATGGAAAGGTGTTGGAGATCGCGCCGGGACCAGGATATTTCTGCATCGAGCTTGCCAAGCTCGGAACTTATCAGATCACCGGACTCGACATCAGTAAATCATTTGTGAAGATTGCGCGCAAAAACGCGGCGGAGGCTGGCCTCAAAATCAATTTCCGGCAGGGAAACGCATCTGCCATGCCTTTCGAAGATGAGACCTTTGATTTCACCTTCTGCCAAGCCGCTTTCAAGAACTTTACGGAGCCGGTCAAAGCGATTGCGGAAATGTATCGAGTCCTACGCCCAGGCGGAACCGCGGTCATTGTTGACTTGCGTTGCGACGCATCACCAGAAGAGATCGAACACGAAATCAAAGGCATGGGTCTGCGTCGCATGGATGAGGTGATGACACGCTGGACGTTTAAGCTTATGCTGTTAAAAACTGCCTATGGCATTTCAGAGATGGAATCCATGATTGCGCAGACCCCATTCAGAAAGGCAAAGATCGATACGGGCGATATAGGCTTACAGGTCTGGATGAAGAAATAAGCGGAATTTGAAAAAACCAGCGCCTTGCTAGTTTCATTGGGACAACGCTGTTCCGCCCGATTACATTACATTCCTAACACGCCAGATGTTCGAGCAATATTCAAAGGAAGGAAAAACCAGAATGCCATCCGGTTGGATGGCATTCGTGGCGCGCTGTGGCTTCTTTGTTAATTGAGGAGGGATGCCACAGCGCTGACTTTCATGCTGCTATCCATGTTGGACGACAGTTCACGACTACAGGTGTGCCAGTCAAACTCGCAAGGTGTAAAAGGTGAAAGTCTCAACATTCAAAGGTCTAGCGAACCGGAATGACCCCAAATCATGCGCGGAGGTCAGCAGGGACCTCGGCGAAGCGTTGACCGGGGGTGCGCCAGTCTAACTGGCAAGGTGGTAAAGGTGAAAGTCCCGACATTCAAAGGTCTAGCAAACCGGAATGGCCCCAAGTCATGCGTGTGGACGAATAATCATCTAGGCGAAGCGTTGACAGGAGAAAGAGTAGGTCAGGTATTGAGCTGCGAAATCAACGCGAAACTTCAGAGAGCCGACGTTGTCCCCGATACGGAAGGCAATATTTTGTCAGTTGCTATGCGAGACTGGCGGAATCTCTGCGCAGTCTAAGACCCTGTACATGCTCGGAAACACCTTGCCGGGAACTGGGAGAGCCCGCGTCTGCTCGGAAGATGATACACCGGGCTGCATTGGGAAGTCCAAGGACGTAAGCCAATGATAGACGGACACGGGCAGTCGCATGGCGACATAGTACCGAAGAAGTCCCCGAACAACTCCCAAAAGGCGGAGGGGATGGAGGAAAGGTCGCCAGTCAAGGGGAATGTGCATAAGCACCCATCTCACCGGACACAGAGCCGGATTGAAGAGATGCAGATTGGTGCTGTGCGCATACGAATAGGCAATGTCGCAATACCTATTCGTCAATACCCAAGACAAGAACCGGATGCGGCAAATCTGCTCGTCCGGATCCGTGGGGGGGCAGCCCGTAAGGGCTGTCCCTACCCCGACAAAGAGTAGGTCACACATTGAGCTGCGAAATAGGAACCATCTTATCCTTGCGATGGGCCGTGCCAACGATGCGATTGTATGGAAACAAGATGCTTACTTCAAAGATATTGAGGGCGTAAAGTATAATGAGAAGAAAGGATGATACGGCCAGTTCATAGCTACATGTCTTTGGCGTGCGTTTTTGATTTTGGATTTTCCCGTTCATTTGCAATTGGACGATTAACAAAAAGCTCGCAAATTATCATTTTTATCTTCTGCCGTGATACTTCGAGAGCGACATCTTGGAAGAGTAGGTCCGACAGCCGGCATCGTCAACGTGTCGACCGACGTTGGGTCGCTGAGTAGGAACTCGGACTCGACTGACGCCCAGCGCGGGAACTTCGGCTCCGTCTACCCCGCGTCCAAAACCGCTGCCAACGCTTTGACGCTCGCCATGGCGCTACTCGGCCCGAATGGTTGACAGAGACACGATCACGCGCTTGGAAAACAAAACAATCCTTTGGGGATGTAGTCTCGAGCGTGTGATCGAAGGGACCGTCGACTCGACGCTCGCCGATCGTTGGCTCTCGATCTTATTCATTTTGTTTATGGAGGTCCTTTATGATCACTCGATTATTAGGTTCAACAGGTATCCCAGTCTCTGCCATCAGTCTCGGTTGCATGGGTATGTCCGGGGCTTACGGCCCCTCAGATGAGGCCGAGAGCATTGCCACCATCCACGCCGCCTTGGCTGCTGGCGTTAACCTTATCGATACAGGCGATTTTTACGGCATGGGCCACAATGAGATGCTCATCCGCCAGGCTTTGCAGGGCAGTTCCCGCCAGCAGGTTCTTTTGAGCGTCAAGTTCGGCGGCATGCGCGATCCCGATGGCCGTTATCTTGGCACGGATGGGCGTCCCCAGGCCGTTAAAAATTTCCTGGCCTATACTCTCAAACGCCTCGGCATCGACTATGTCGACATTTACCGCCCGGCCCGTGTCGACCCAACCGTTCCGATCGAGGATACCATCGGTGCGGTCGCGGATATGATCCAGGCCGGCCATGTCCGCCAGATTGGCCTCTCGGAAGTCGGCGTTGAAACGATCCGCCGCGCCTGCGCCGTCCATCCCATCTCCGATTTGCAAATCGAGTACTCGCTCTTCTCACGCAACATCGAAGCTGGAATCCTGCCCGTCTGCCGTGAATTAAACATTAGCCTGACTGTTTACGGCGTTTTATCCCGCGGCCTATTAAGCGGCCATTGGACCAAAGACCAACTGACCGCACCCAATGATTTCCGAAACAGCGCCCCGCGCTTCACCGCTGAAAACCTAGATCAAAACCTCAGCTTAGTCGAAGCGCTGCGCACGGTCGCCGCCCAAAAAGGCATGACTGTCGCACAGGCCGCCATCGCCTGGGTTCTCTCCCGCGGCACAGACATCATCGCCGTCATTGGCGCACGCCGCCGGGACCGTCTGGCCGAAGCACTTGGCGCTCTGGATTTTTCCCTTACCGCCTCCGACCTCGCTCAAATTGAACAAGCCGTGCCGCCAGACGCCGTCGCCGGCACGCGCTACAATTCCCAGGGAATGTCCAGCCTCGACAGTGAGCGCTAATTCCATTGCCTTGCCCACTTGTTTCATCCGCCTGGATTTTTGAGACAGGAGAAGCGATAAGATCCTGACCAGTTCGATCATTTGAAACTATTCTCCCGATCCCTGTTTTTCCTTTGCATAGATTTTGCATAGAACTTTCTTTTTTACAGCAAGCATACAGAAACAATGTTTTTTATGACCGGGGAAGCTGTAGAATCACCGTTTTTTGTGAAAATTTTTATGCAACAAATGGCAAGTCAACTACGCACCCGCTTCAAGCGGCTGGTTTTCACGCCGCAAAATCTATGAAAATATTGTTATGAGGATATTTCCATGACTGAAACAAACAGAATTGATACACATCAACATTACATTCCACCTAGCTATGCAAAATGGCTGGCCGATCAAGGGATCAGGCCGGGTGATGTTGATCTGCCTAAATGGTCAAAAGCTGCGGCAATCGAAATGATGGACAAGCAAGGCATTCAAACCGGAATCTTGTCAGTATCTGACCCGGGGGTGAACCTTGGCGACAATGCAATCGCAAGGACAAAAGCCCGTGAGGTCAATGAATATGCTGCGGATGTCGTTCAATCAAACCCAAGCCGGTTCGGCTTCTTTGCAACCTTAACTCTGCCCGATGTGGAAGGGTCAATCATCGAGCTTAATTATGCATTGGATGAACTACACTCTGATGGCGTCATCTTGCTGGCAAATTCACGCGGCACCTATTTGGGAGACAAAACATTTGAACCGTTGATGGCAGAGTTGAACCGTAGAAAAGTCGTTGCATTCGTTCATCCGGGCGAATTGCCTGGTCCAACCATACGTGGCATACCTGCATTTGCAGCAGATTTTTTACTCGATACTACTCGAGCGGTTGTAAATTTGGTTTTATCAGGAGCAATGGATCGGTATCCTGATATAAAAATGATTCTGGCACATGCCGGTGGATTTGTGCCTTATGCCGCATATCGTCTGTTATTACCCAAGCTTCAACGCACTAATTTCGTAACGCGCATCTCGATTGGGCTGAATCAAGAACATGAATTAGGCAAGGAGTTAAGTGTCTTCCGTAAGTTTTATTATGACACCGCGTTATCTGCCAGTCCAACTGTTTTGCCGAGTCTTCTTTCTTTAGTGAGCGCTGATCACATAACCTACGGGAGTGACTGGCCCTTTGCTCCCACAGCGGCGGTAAATATATTTAACAATGAGCTTGTCCGTTATCAATTGGGCAATCAACAGCGATATGGAATAAATCGAGGAACGGCCGAAAGGCTATTTACACGGCTGGCTTAGAACACCCTAATGATGGTATCCAGATAGATCTGTGTTGAAATCTGGTGCTTTATCTCTTGACAAGACTCGGAACTTCTACTGCTCATCCGCCGGATTATTGCAGGAAAACAAACCAAGGCAACCTGCCAACCAGTTCGTTCATCCGACACGATTGTCCTAATTCCCGTTTTGCACAGAAAGACTTTATTTCGAGGAAGGAAAAACCAGAAAGCCATCCATCCAATTGGATGGCTTTCGTGGGGTGCTGCGGCTTCCTTCGAATTACTTGAGGAGGGATATGCCATAGCGCTGAGTTTCACATTACTCTCCATATTGAACATCACCTTCTCTTTTTTTTGTTTATATTCCAGACGGCCACCATCCACTGAGGAAGGCTTCGTCCGGATCGAGATTGTCAGGCGGTGTCAGCGTGATGGGCTTGCCATCGGCCAGCGCATCTTTCAAGTGATTCTCCCAGGAACGACCTGCCTCATCCGGGTCACGGATCAGCACAAAGTCATATTCTCGTGAATGTACTTTGAACCACTTGAGCATTGTGCCGGCGACCATCGCACCATTGGTGTAAACGGCGCATACTTCTCTCTGCAGCGTTTTATCTTGAATGGTTTGCGCCGTCACGAGCATATCAAACAGGCCTTCCACAACCAGGATGGTCTGTGTGGCCGGCCCGATGCGCCAGGACCCAAGCGGAACCGATCGGTTCCCCACGTGCGATGATTCTGTTCCACTGTAAAGGGCCGGCTTCTTTCCAGATATCGGTCTGGAAGATACCGGCAGTTGATGACGGTGGGTATCCCGGTCGGTGGATCTGAGTACACCATTGACTCTGCCCACAGCCAGGTTCCACTCTTCTTCATGACCAGACCGGATTGCAGAGCGGCTTGGTATGTACCATGATCTACCGCCGGGTTAGGTATCCCATATCCCAAGCCATAAATCGCAGCCATGAGCGGTCTGACTCCGCGATCCCTGACGTATACCTGGGCAGGAGAGTGTATGAAGTTCGCCCTGCACGTTTCCAGTGCTCTCGAAACGGAGTTCACGTGACTCTCGTGAGCCGGCGCATAATATGTCAGGGCATCGGGAATGGTGCGAGGGACATATTCTTTTCCAAGCTCCTTTGCCAGCTTCGCGAGAGAGCCTCCTGACCGCCCGCACACAAAGCAAGTCCAGCCTCCGCTTTCAATGTTCAAGCCGAACTGTTCTCAACCGCTTTTGAACATATCCTTGAAAAGCAAACTACCGGAGAGAAAAATCAAGGTAAGCCTGCCAGTTTGATATTCCCCCATCTCCCAAAAAAATCGTCGCACAATGTTTCCCTTAAATGGATTTCACATCCATGCAGTGTATACTTACAAGCATGGATACTTTGTCCGGTGCCGTGGAATGCATCACCTTCTACAATCCAGAAAATGGATACACCGTACTGCGCCTGCGGCCAGATACCAAATTGGGCCAGCGCCTCACCAACAAATCTTCCTTGAATTCACAAGGGCTTGCCACCGTGGTGGGCAATCTGCCTGAACTCTCGCCAGGCGAACACCTGCGTCTGCAGGGACAATGGGATAACCATCCCAAATATGGTTTGCAATTCAAAGCGGAAGTCTGCGAACAAACCCTGCCATCTACCCTTGCTGGAATTGAAGGTTACTTGGGCTCCGGCATGATCAAAGGGATCGGTCCGCGGTTCGCTGAACGCATTGTAAGTCGTTTCAAGGAAGAGACCTTCAATGTGATCGAGAGCACACCGGAACGTTTGCTGGAAGTGCCCGGCATCGGTGTGGACCGCACGAAGAAAATCATCACCGCTTGGGAGGAGCAAAAACAAATCAAGGAGATCATGGTGTTTTTGCATGGTCACGGCGTGAGCACCAATTTGGCGGTCAAGATCTACAAGACCTATGGTGATTCTGCTTTAGAGATTGTTCAAAAGAATCCATACCAACTCGAGCGCGACATCTATGGTGTGGGTTTCAAGACCGCAGACAAAATTGCTCAAGCATTGGGTCTGCCTGCTGACCATCCTTCACGTATCGAAGCCGGGATTGTGTTTGCTTTGAATGAAACCATCAACGAAGGGCATGTGTACGCTCCGCAAGAATTATTGGCGCAACGCGCCGTCGAACTATTGGAAGTCTCTCCGGAACTAATTCCACCTGCCCTGGAGCGTCTGGCACAGGAAGATCGCATCCGTCCCGAAATGATTCCTTTGGATAGCAATAAGAAAGCAACTTCCCAAGCTATCTCAGAATCACAAATCCTGTATGATATGCCGGTAATTTATTTGACTCCGCTCTATTTTGGCGAGCAGGGAGTTGCAGAGCGCATCAAAGCGCTGGTGGGCACAACCTCTAAAGCAATCAATCAGGTTTTATTTCCCGCCGAAAGCCTTTCTGAAGAACAACAGGCGGCCATCCAAATGGCGTTGACCCATCCCGTCAGCATACTAACTGGTGGACCGGGAACCGGAAAGACTACTTGCCTAAAAGAACTCATCACGACCCTCGAAGCGCAGAACAAAAAGGTTGCCTTGGCTTCTCCCACCGGCCGCGCCGCAAAAAGACTCTCGGAAGCAACGGGACATCCGGCCAGTACCATCCATCGCCTGCTGGAATATTCCCCGATTGACGGCTTCCAATACAATGAAGAACACCCGCTCGATCTGGACTTTCTGGTTGTGGATGAAGCCTCCATGCTGGATCTTCTGCTCACAAATCACTTGCTCAAGGCGGTGCGTCCGGAGACCCATGTGTTGTTTGTGGGGGATGTAGACCAGCTTCCCTCGGTGGGAGCAGGCGATGTGCTTCGCAACCTGATCCGCAGCGGTATTGCGCCCATCACGCGGCTGACCACCATTTTCCGCCAGGCGGCAAATTCAAAGATCATTACCAATGCCCATCTCATCAATCAAGGAAAGTTTCCGGTGTTTTCCCAAGGCGAGGGCGACTTCTTCTTTTTCCCGGCCGAAGATGCGGATACGGCTGGAGGCTGGGTGATCCAAGTGATCACGGAAAGGATCCCCCAGAAATTTGGTTTTAACGCCATGCGGGACATCCAAGTGCTGTCTCCCATTTATCGTGGTCCTGCCGGAGTGTCCGCCTTGAACGAACGCTTGCAGGAAAAGCTCAATCCTTTTGCAAACAGCAAACCCGAACGGAAACTATTTGGAACCATCTTCCGCCTGGGCGACAAGGTTATGCAAACTCAGAACAACTATGACAAGGATGTGTACAACGGCGATATCGGTTTCATCCGATCCTTGGATTTGACCGAACAGACGCTCACTGTGGACTTTGATGGACGCTCTGCCACTTATGATTGGAGCGATGCAGATCAGCTGACCCTTGCATATGTTGTCTCGGTTCACAAGGCTCAAGGGTCGGAATTCCCGGTGGTGGTTCTGCCGATCGTCACCCAGCATTACACCATGCTTCAACGTAATCTGCTTTACACTGCCATCACGCGCGCTCGCAAGTTGTGTGTGCTGGTTGGGAGTCGGCGCGCCATTGGCATGGCCGTGAAGAACAACAAGGTTGCGCATCGCTTCACGGCGCTTGAGTGGCGGTTGGGTAGATAAACAAGTTGTGTGCCAGTACTTGCCTATTGAATAACGTCGACCAAAAGCAGCTCATCATTCATTAGGCTATTTATCCGGTGGTGTGATATAAAAATGGTTCCTTTCTACAGTAACCGCCACACGTAAAAAGAGGAAATCATGAACTCAACCGATTTACTTGCATCTGAAATCAAGGAAGAACTTATTGAATTTACCCAAAGCCTGGTCAGGATAAAAAGCCTTTCCGGGCAGGAAGGAGAAATCATCAAATTCATTAAGGCAAAAATGATTGCGCTTGGATATGATGAAGTAACCATTGATTCCATGGGAAATCTTGTGGGGAGAATAGGCCATGGTGAAAAGGCCATTATGTTTGATTCTCATGTTGACACAGTAGAAGTACCAGATGAAGGGCAGTGGGACATTCCACCCTTCAGTGGTGAGATTGTCGAAGGACGCTTGCATGGGAGAGGTTCGGTCGACATGAAATCAGGGGCAGCAGCCTCTATTTATGCAGGTGCGATTGCCAAGAAAATGGGGTTCACCCGCGGCAAGACCATTTATGTTTCCGGCAGCGTGTTTGAAGAAGATTGTGACGGGGAGAATTTGAAGCATTTGTTCAAGGAACTTAATTTCAAACCAAACTATGTGGTGATTTGCGAGCCATCCAACAACACAATTGCATTAGGCCATAAAGGAAAAGCGCAAATATCGATTAAAACACATGGCGTTTCGGCTCATGGTTCTGCCCCCGAAAAGGGATTGAATGCCATTTATGAAATGGCTGAAATCATCCAACGGGTAGAGAAGACCAATCTCGAGCTGATGAAAAGAGATAGACCAAGAGGAACTTTGGTGATGTCGAGAATTTCCAGCGTTAGTGTTTCCTTGAATGCTGTCCCTTCTGAATGTGAAGTCTATTTGGATCGAAGAATGGTTCCGGGAGAAACCGAAGATGGGATCAAGCAGGAAATGGATCGAAATCATAAAGGACACAAAGGCTACATGGGAAGTGGGGACGCTGTACAGAAAAAGTTGGACAGGCATGGAAATCAAGTATGAGCCATTTCACCTCGCCTGGAAGATTGACCTGGATCACGAACTTTCAAAGGCATGTATTGCGGCCTACCGTGAAAATTTTGGGATTGAACCCACCGCGTACGAATTTTGGGATTTCAGCACCAATGCCGTTACACCGGTCGGCATGGGAATACCGACGATTGGTTTTGGCCCAGGGGAATACAAATTGGCTCACATGCGAAATGAAAGATGTAAAGTGGATCAGATTGTTGATGCATGTGGTTTTTACACAAGATTAATCCGTTGGCTATAGATACCGCATTGGAACTTTCAAAATGGCTTACTTGTGTTAGTCGCTCTTTGAAATCGGGGTAATCCAAAGTCTCATCATCCATCATAAGTGCTGTTCCGCCAACACGTGTCAAAAGCACATCACCATTTTTCGTAAGCACTTCTGTCTGGATAATGCTGGGGCTTTTCATGGCTCGCCCTTGTCCAACTACCATGCGATGCCATCCGTCTGATGGTTCTCCCAAAACTTTGTATTTGGCAAGATAAGCACTTAAGGCGGACGCCGCAACGCCAGTGGCTGGGTCTTCGTTGTAGCCTGCACGTTTTGGAAATTGTCGGGCTTCTACTTGCACTGCCTGGTCAAGCGTTTGCAGTGTGAAAGGGTAGAAGCCAGTAGTATTGAAAGCATCACACAGCGCCCAAAGACGCTCGAAATCTGGTTGTAGACGATCCAGATCATTCCAATGATTGAGCGGGATAATTAGTTTGAAGCGTGAAGTCGAGACAGATTGGATAGGGCCCACGGAATCGACAATCGCTTCGGATGAGATATGCAAGGCGGGAGCGACCTGCTCCTTGTCTGGATTTTGTGATGACCAAGGCTTAGCCGAAAAATAACTTTGCCGATTCGAGCCGTTTTTATGAGCAAAAAGCGCTTAGAACGGAAAAATAATTTTTCGGCAGCGCCCAAGTGGGAGGAAATTGTTCTGCCATCACGAGTATTTGTTCCTTTGTTGTTGGTTGCCAGTGCGCGTCGATAATACCCAATGCAGTCTCCACATGCGCAGGAGATTTGTCCAAGAAGTGCCGACGCACGAGAACGGTGATAGTCGCTACAGTAGCGTGCACACACATTTCCATTTCGTGGCGCGGAACGAAATATCTCAACCGTATATCGGCAGCTGGCTCGAGAGGCTTGAGAACGAATACTGTTTCTTGCCCAAAGTGGGCTGCAATGGCCTGCATCTGTTGTGTTGTCAAAGCATCGGCATTGAAAACAACTGGGGCAGGGTTACCGGTTGTCTGGGATACACCAAAGACCAGTGTGTGCATAACCTGTAATTGCATGGAAATACTCCGAAGTTTTTAATGCGGCTAACCGAATGGCTCAACCATGGCAGCGGGGCAGGCGAGACACCTCACCAATTATTGCACATTCTGGCAATTCGCGCCGGTTTCCGCGCGGCGCTGCCGCTGTCCGTTGGAGCTGGCGTTAGTACATGTTGTTAAAGGGATACTCGCCATTTTTATTTATCCTGTTGCAGATAATCCCGTGTTATCGAGATTGAGGCTATGGAGAAAACCAGCGGTCAGCACAGCCGGAATTTCTGTCCCGGCTGTGCATCGTTTAACCGATTGCTAGTGAACAAACAACTTGGCGAGGTTCACCGACATGTTTAGCATGACCCCAAGCAGATGAGCCGGCGACGACGCCGCAAGAGCAGTGATCACGACCGTGAGTGCCATGGTCCTCATTTTGTGTCCTTTCATGAAATGAAATTAAATAGCGACCATAGTTCGGCATGATCACGCATCCAGGCAGCCCTTTAAGGGCCGCCCAACACTTTCGTCTTGCGACAACAAATGGAAAGTCTTCATTCAACTTTACGTTTTTCAGGAACGAGAAGCCATCTCAATCACGCACCGGCTTGATAGAACAAATTCAAATTACCTGCCTTGCTAAACTTGTGAAGAGTAGTACAATCAGGATTATTTGACATGGCAAAATAATAGCACACAACAGGGCAACAGTATAATGCCACTTTTTTGACAATCATAAGGTGTGACATGAAACCACCACGCATACCACCTTATAGCCCTTCCCTGTCATGAGGTGCACTAAAAATAATTAGCAATGACAAAGTTGCAAGGAGAGCAAGAAAGAATCAGGAGTGGAGAAAACAACAAAAGACCAAAATCCAAAATCAAATTTAAACAACAAACAAATATCAAAACCTGAATCAATCGAGGGGCCCTAAAGAAAACGGATTAATTTACAAAGATAACCACAAGTTCATGCTTAAAGAAATAGTGGCGATACGGGTCGGCAAAATGCGTTTCTTATTTTATTAGAGTTTAATATTACAGCGCAAGGTTATGAGTGAAAAGCTCTAATTGAGCGAGTTTTTTCTTGCGGTGTGAACGATACGCGGCAAAGTTACGTTGTTGATAATAACGAACACAATCTAAAGCAGCTTGAATATCAGAAATAAATGAAGGCAAAACGCTGCAAAGCAAAATGCGAACTTGATAAAGGGTAAGTGCAGGAGCTTGTTCCTGAAAACGAATTCTCAAGCGCACGAGGAAATGACCCTGGAAGGGCGCAGGGCGTTGAGCTAGAGAAACTAAGAGCATATGATGGTTCAGGACTGCAGAACCATGATGATGCCATCCTATCCAGCTTCGCATCTCATAATGATCCATCCCGACTTCGCCTTTGGCTTCTTCAAAGATCGTTTCGATGGGCCATCTCATTCCGCTGATACGAATGAACTCATTCAACGGAGTGTCAATGGGAGCATTGCTGAAAAAGTATTTGATCTCAGTCGGGTCATCCAGATTGCGACGGATAATCAACCAGAGTTCACCGGCGGGCAGACCACCGCGCGATTCGGTCACGCGCAGAAATGCAAAATCACAAACGATGGGACCTTTGCTGCCTTCTTTGATCACAGTGCGGACCCAATCTTGCTTTTGAATCTTCTTCACCAGTTGCTTGACTGGAATGGGACGCTTCCTGTTATTGCTCAGATGCAAGCGAGTGGGATAACGTCCATGACCACTCCATTGAGGAAGATGAACCTTGGGCGGAGTACACCAGATCAGGCTATTCTCTTTGATGGCTGTGAAATACGATTTCCCCAAGGCTACCACGCCATCCCGGAAAGCGGGAGAGTCCCCATACAGAGCATCTGCCGCCACCCAGGAAAACGCCAAATTTCCGCGTTTTATCATGCTTTTCAGCAATTCCAGCCCGATTTCCGGCTTCGTTTTGAAAACCAGATCTTCCGGCACACCAGATGCTTGTCTTCGTTCGGCGTGTTCGTCATCGAACCATTTATCCGGCATGAACAATTGTCCTTCGATCAAGCTGTAGCCTTTGCGACTGGCATATCCCAAATACACTCCGACTTGCCCGTTGGCGATCTTTCCCACCGAGCCGCAGTATTGCGCAGCTACCCCGACCGATTCAGTGCCTTGTTTGACCGCACTCAATTCATCAATCAACGCCACTCCATCCTCTTCTCCCAAAGTCTCTCCGATCAAGCCTTGATGGATCGCGATCACTGGTTCCGTTTCCCACTGGCTTTGCCCAACAAAATATTGGAGGCTGCGCACTTTCTCTTTCTGTCCCAGCGCCATTTGTTCCACATTCTTGCGTGTGGCATTCCCCAGCAAGCCATGCAGATAGGTCAGGCTTTTCTGGATTTGCTCCACTCGCACAAACGCACTTTTGAACAGCTTCATATATTTCTTCGTTTCGTTCAAAAACAGTTTCACATCTTTCGTCGATACGTTGCATTCGGGTGCCGGACAGGTTTCAACTTGAATTCGACAAGCTTGCGCATTGGCTTTACCACTGATCTTTTTGGCCCGACCCAACGATCTACCTCGACTTGTTTCGGTTACAATTCCTCTTGGCAAAGTGGTTTCGTTCTGCGAACCATGGTGTTCTCTCCTTTTCACTCGGCAGTGATTGGAGAAAGATACCATGCTTTTTTCTCGCATTACCCTGTTTTTTCGCTCGCAACCTTGCGCTGATTATATGAAAACACTGCCTCTCCGGTTAGACTATGTGTGTTCGATGATCTTCCGGAGTGTTCAGGAAAGGAGCAGCTACTATGGACTATCTCATCGGATGTGACGCACATAAACATTATTCTCAATTCGCGGTCTTCGAAGAGCAAAGCCAGAAATTCCAGCAGGTGCGGGTGGAACATGAAACGGGGGCGATTCGTGACTTTCTGGCTGGGTTTCCAGAAGGAACGCCGGTGGCTCTGGAAAGCATTGGGAATTGGTACTGGATTGTGGAGGAGATTGAAGAGGCCGGTTGCCAGCCCTTGATGGCGCATGCCGCGAAAGCCAAAGTGATGATGGGGAATGTGAACAAGACCGACAAACTGGATGCGCGCGGTCTCGCCACCTTGCTCCGCAACGGAACGCTGCCGACGGTCTGGATCGCACCTGGCGAAACACGCGATGAACGCGAACTGCCGCGCACGCGGATGGCCTTCAGCAAGATTGGCGTGGCACTTAAGAATCGGATCCATGCCACGCTGGCCAAGTACAATCTCTCCGTGGATACAGACGGTGATATCTTTGCCGAGAAGTGGAGTATGGAACTGAAAAGAGTGATTGAGGAATTGCCCACTGAAACCCAAGACTGCATCCGGCAAGAAATCGAGCTGCTGGAGATCGTGCAAGAGCAAATCCAAACCATGGAAGAACGGATGCACGAGCGGATTCCGCTTACTCCGAGCATGCAATTGCTGAAAAGCTTGCCGGGGGTGGGTGATATCTTAAGCATCGTGATCTCCAGCGAAATTGGTTCGGTCGGACGATTTGCCAGAGCTGAACAGCTGGCCAGCTATGCCGGGACCACTCCGACCGTGAAGAGCAGTGGTGGCAAATCTCGCTATGGCCACTTGCCCGCTCAATCCAATCACTACCTCAAATGGGCTTTCATTGAAGCTGCTAACGGAGTGGCCCGCCACTATCAACACCCGAACTGGCAAACCAAACACGTGACCCAACTTTATAAACGCGTGCGCAGTCGGAAAGGACATGCGGTTGCTGTGGGTGCGGTGGCACGTCACCTGGCAGAAGCCACTTATTGGATGTTGACCAGGAACCAAGCATATCTGGAACCTGTTTCCAAGAAAGTCTTGCTCCAGCAAGAGTGAGCGCGAAGTATTACTGTATCCATCGAGATACGTGCGTTGATTGCGACACTCTTGTTGAACATTTTCTTGCTGCTTTGACAGCGTATAGATGTATTCCGGCAAGACTGGATTGAATGGGACGTTTCCTCCCTGCCTTACGCAGGAACCTGAAACAAGTTGCTCTTTTGAAATCGTGCATCATATAAGGAGTCGTATTCTTGTCTGACTAGAGCTGAACCACTTCTGCAGAGCAATTATTCGCCCTCCGGCCGACCCGTCAAGGACGCTCCGCTACGCTCGCATCCCTACGGGACGGCTGCGCCGCCCTTGACTGGGCCCCGGCCTTCGGGCATTTGCTCTGCTTACGAAGTGGTTCAGCAAAAATATGTTCGCTTTGACACCCTCTTTCAACTCATTCGCTAACTTTCAAGGAAGATCCATTCAAACCCTTGACAAATCCAGCGTTTTCATAGATGTAATATTAATAAGAAATTCTTTCCCGCAATGCAGGTGTGTGGGAAGGGTGGAAATTACCACACCCCATGAGGGAACGTCGATTCCTTATAATACGCTTTAAGGTTGGCGTCATTTGGACCTTGGTATATGTGGGGCATGGAATCTTATGACAAGAAACTCACACGGCGGTTAAGGACACGGGCCGGTTTTCCAATAGCCTTGCAGCAGGTGCCGATTCGTTATGTCGATGAAATATTCGCTCTAACAGATCGGCAACAAGAGCTTCTCATAGAAGCGCTTGCCATGGAAAATCCGTCCGGCAAACTCTCCCGAAGCTCAAAAAACTGGGCGATGAGGCGACTATCGAATTGCTGATGAAGACCGACGCCGCCTCCATTTCTCAAACTCCTCAGGTTGTCAATGCGGAAGACATCGAAGTCCTGAACAACATTCTCAGCGCTTGTTTTCCGGGAGTTCCATCTGTTTCCACGGTTGCGCTTGCTGAGTCACCTGTGATGGCAGAAGCCTTGCAAATCGTGAAGGCTCTCAGGCTTGCCATGGAATCTCAAAATTTCAGCTCGGATTTTGTGGTTGTATCTCTGTATGAAGTGATCGAGTATGTAAAGAAAAACATTGAAGCCTGGATGAACTGGAAGTGCCGCGCAGCACTTTCTATTTTTGGTACAAACTGTACCAAGAAGATGGACCCGATGGCTTGATCGATCACCGACCCAATCCAAGACAGATCTGGAATTGCATTCCGCAGGAAGTGAAGCAGCAAGTGGTGGAACTGGCCTTGGAGCATGCGGGCCGTGCGCCGCGCGAGATTTCATGGCTATTCACCGATGAAAAAGGCTAATTCATCTCGGATTGGTACCCTGTGTTCTTTCGGGGATCCAGCGCGTATCGCATCCTCAAGAGCTATGACCTGGTGGAAAGTCCTGCCTTCACGGTGATGAGTGCCGCAGAGAAATTCCAACATCCCACGACCCATGTGCATGAGCTGTGGCAGACCGACTTCATGTATTTCAGGATCTTGGGTTGGGGTTGGTATTTACTTGTCCACGCGGCTGGATGATTTCTCAAGCTACAGCATCGCCTGGAAGCTGACGTCCACCATGAACGCGACCGACGTGCAAGAGACCTTACTCATGGCATTGGATAAGACCGGCTTGGATCATGTGCTGGTGGACCATCGACCGCGATTGCTTTCGGATAATGGTTCATGCTATGTGTCTAAGGAACTGAAAGATTTCTTGGAACGCAAGCATATCGAACATACGCATTCCGCGCTATACCACCCGATGACGCAAGGAAAGATCGAACGCTATCACCAATCCATGAAGAACATCGTGAGCCTGCAAATTATTTTCTTCCGAGAAATCTTGAATCTGAGATTGCCAGTTTCGTGGCCTATTACGACTGAAAGGAGCAGTCCCTTCGCAATAACCAACGCTATCACGAGTCATTGGATAATCTCACACCGGCCGATGTCTATTTTGGCCAAGCCAAGGAGGTGCTTTCAAAACGAGACGAAATCAAGAAAAGAACCATACAACAAAGACGTTTACAAAATATGCAAGTTGCACCAGTATAATCACTATAAACGGACCGGAAAATTGCACCTTAGCAATTTGACCCATGTGTCCAACTATCTTTGAGGACGTACACGGTATGTATTCAGAATAATCAGGATTAGAGGATCAATTTTCGGCGTTGTTGTTTTTTGTTGAAGTGATTAAAGCGAACATTTGCAATGAAATAGAGAATAATCACTTTCAAATTTGCACATAAAAATTCATTCGGGGCAACCAACCCTATCCTTTCTTTGTCTTATTGCAGCATGGTAGACTTTTCCATTGTGGAATTCGCTGAGCAGGCATGGCTATATTGTGCCGAAGATCCATATATCTACATTCGTTTATAAGTATTTCTGGTGATGATTGGGTCCGGATTTCCTCTTGTCATTTAGTTTATATATATGTATAGTATGTATATATGAACCAAATAACTTCACGGCCCAAAAATCGGAAAAATAGCACACTTCGATCCCAAGAACTGGATATCCATCGGCAGTTCGAGGTCTTCATGCAACGCTCTCTGCGGGAGATCATGGGATCGATGAAGCAGGACGGCCTATCCATGCCACAAATCTATACGCTGATGTAACTGTATCATGAAGGGGAAGTACGTATATCCGATGTCGGCGTGCTGATGGATGTGGGTAAGGCTGCCGCCAGCCAGCTGGTGGAGCGGCTAATGCAAAAAGGCTTGGCCCAACGGATGGAGGATGAAAGTGATCGGCGTGCCAGGAAGATCCGGCTTCAGCCGAAAAGCCTGAGGCTGATCGAGAAGGGCCTAGGGGTGCAACGCCAGCAGATGGGAGAATTGATGGGTCAGCTTTCGCCTGAACAGTTGCGCACAGTGCAAAAGGCTTTTATGTATCTGATTAATGCGATGCAAAAGCACGGGCCGCCTAAGTAGTCTCATTGCCATTGGGGAGATTGCTTTAGGTCTTGATAGGCCTAGAAAAACACGGAACTTCTCGACCCTCGCAATGACACATTTTCTGAAGGAGTAAGTCGTATGAGCGATCCATTGCACCCGCACGAAGCGAATCACGCGACGCATGACCATCATCACGAAGAGGATGATGAGCATCACGTTTCCGATCAAGTACCGCATGGCCACTAGCATGCCGCGATTACACCGCTGTCCGACCCGACTCTAGCGACTAGCGCAGGCATCTTCTCGGTCAAAGCTTCCCTGGTCGTATTGCTTGTGACGGCGCTTCTCCAACTGGGTGTAGCGATCAGTAGCGGAAGTGTGGCTCTCTTGGCTGATACGATCCACAACTTTGCGGATGCGCTGACGGCTATCCCGCTGTGGCTGGCGTTTAGTCTTTCTCGGCGGTTGCGCAATTCACGCTACACATACGGTTATGGTCGAGCGGAAGACTTGGCGGGTTCGGCTATTGTGGCCTTGATATTTATCAGTGCCATCGAGGTGTACGCCCAATCTATCCAGAAAATCATTCATCCGGTAACGGTCAGTAATCTGGGCTGGGTTGCAGCCGCGGCCGGAATTGGTTTCTTGGGCAATGAGCTTGCGGCGCTCTTGAGGCTGCGGGCTGGACAGAGAATCCATTCAGCCGCGCTAGTGGCGGACGGGCGGCATTCCCAAGTGGATGGTTTTACTTCCTTGGGGGTGATTGCAGGAGTGATCGGGATAAAGCTGGGGTTTCCGCTGGCTGACCCGCTTATCGGGTTCGTGATCGGGACGACTATCCTCATAGTCACTTGGAATAGCGGACGTGAACTCTGGTACCGGCTCATGGATGCAACTGATCCGCAGGTGACTGCGCTTGTTGAACAAACCGCTGCAGCGGTTGCAGGGGTGCTGGCGGTCGATGATATCCGCATCCGCTGGTTGGGACGTTGGCAGCAGGCGGATCTTCATATCATGGTGGATGCGCAGCTTCCTACCTCCGAAAGCCACCAAATTGCTGAATCGGTGAGGCACGCTCTGTTCCACGCGATGACATCGTTGCAGGAAGTGACCGTGCATGTCGATCCCCTTGAAAATCCGCTCGGCTCAGCTCATGAATTGACCGAGCATCATATTGCACCAACTAAGCGGATCAAGAATTTACCTTGATGCTATAGAACGTAAAAGCAGGACCATGTAAAGCTAAAGATTGTCTTCCTAAAATTAGAAAGGAAAAATCATGTCTCACTTTCACCAACGTACAGACGAACAAACCCTGGATACCAAGGGCAATGTGATCCATTGGGCGGGGCCATATGACGCCGTGACCAAGCACCTTTTGCAGCCGAGTCAGAAGAGCATCGGCGTGCTGTCGCAGATCAAAGCAGGGGATCGGGTTTTGGACGTGGGCTGCGGATCGGGACGGTTAACTTTGGCAGCCCAGCAGTGGACTAGTGAGAGAGGCGAAGCGGTCGGAATCGACCCATCCCCAGAAATGATCGAGGTTGCCCGGCAGAACGCAAAACGGGCTGGGTCGAAGGCGAAATTTGAGCTGGGCCTGGCGGAAAGTCTGCCTTTTCGGGATGCAAGCTTTGATGTGGTGCTGAACCGGCTGATGCTGCACCACTTGCCGGAGGATCTCAAGCAGCGCGGCTTGGCTGAAATGCGGCGAGTTTTGAAGCCGAGCGGCGTGTGCCTGATCGTAGACTTTGAGCCGCCCAAGTCGGGCCTGCTGCGCCTGATGGTAGAGAATCACCTGACACCAATGGCGCATGTGGATGTAAGGAATTACGTGCCGTTGCTTGAGGCGGCCGGGTTTACCGAGATCGAAACTGGGCCGACCAGTTCGAAGTTGCTGTCATACGTACGAGGAAAGGCACTGAGGACGAAATCGGCATCTGACTCATGAAAGCAGACTTCCGACCTTGCCTGCGTCTCCAACGGCGAGCATCACTTCCACGCCAACCCCACTGGTGCCGAACTTTCAACATATTGTCATTGTAGTCTTTGAAAATAAGGAGTTCGGCACGGTGATTGGCAGTGCCAAGTTGCCAGATTTTAATAAGCTGGCGCGATATTATACTTTGCTTACTCAGTACTACGCTATAACCCATCCGAGCCTCCCTAATTATCTTGCGATAATCGGCGGTGATACGTTTGGAATCACCTTTGATTGCACCAGTTGTAATGTAAATAATCAGTCGTTGCCCGATCTCATCGAGACTGGCGGACGAACTTGGAAAATGTATCAGGAAGACATGCCCTCGCCTTGCTTTACCGGTGCTGAAGCCGGCAACTATGCCATAAAACATGATCCGTTCATTTACTTTATGCCGATTCGATTGCATGCCTCGCAGTGCAAACGAAGCATCGTGCCGCTCACGCAGCTTTCTTCGGACATCGCGGCGCGTGCGCTTTCAAATTTTATTTTCGTCACACCAGACATTTGTAATGACGCGCATGACTGCGATATGCCGATCGCGGATGCCTGGTTGCAAAGTTTTATGAATCAGCCCATGCCTCATTTGGAACAGAGCGATCAATCGTATTTAATTGTTCTTACTTGGGATGAAGGGCAGGGGAACCATTCTTGTTGCGGATTACCGGCTGAGGCGGGAAGTCGAATCGCGACCATCCTGGTTTCTCGTCAAGCAAAAAACGGCTTTCAAGACAATATGCCCTATACTCATTATTCGCTGTTGAAGACTATCGAGTCGGCATGGCATGGCTTCCATACCTTGGATATTCTGCTGATCCACAGACTTCTATTATTGTTGCGCCGTGGAAGTGATCGTTGAAAACGCGTCTTCACATACTATTCCCGATCTTTATTTACAGTTTGTTTTATGTTTTTGGGAATCTACATCGGGAGGAATTCTTAAGGAAAGTAGCCTCAGCCAGTGAAAGTCAACACCGAATCTCTTTATCAAGAGATTCGCTTGCGCGCATCCTGAAGATCTGGAAAGCGGCAAATAAACACAGCAATCCGATGATCAGCACCATGCCATCCGCTCCGCGCCAATCGATAAAGATTCCACCGATAATTGCGCCAAGGAGCTGTCCCAAGCCAAGAAAAACTGAATACAATCCCATGATTGCCCCTCGATCAGATTCACGCGTCTCCGTGATGTCCGCCAGATATGCCAGCGCTGCCGGTGTAAAGCCGCTTTGAATCATTATGCACAGTATCAGCATGATCGTCAGAGGGAGCACCAGGGGCGCATCAAGCGCTGGCTGGTGATTGATCGCAAAAACCAGCAAGCCTGATCCTAAAAGTGCGCCGATGCCAATGAACATTGCATTCGTCTTTTTCAGCCGTGGAAAGAAAATGTTCCAGATCAAAATGCCTAGGATGAAAAACACTGCGTAACCGGCAGCGATATTCCCAGTCTGAACGCTGCTAAAGCGCCCGACCAAAAGTTGATGGGCGAATCCCGTTTTGTCAGTCAATAGACGTGCAGCCAGATTGAACCAGATGCCTAACACGGCATTGACGGCGATCCAGGCGGGAGCAAAACCAACTACCCTTGGACTGCTGAGGATTGCCCTGTAACGTTTCAAGGTTGTCCGCAGTGATACGGATGGCAAAGATTTTGGCTGACTCTGTTCATGAATTTCGTGAAAGCCCAGCCAGAGAATAATCAAGCTGAGGATATAGATCAAAGCGTTAACGGCAAAAGCAGGACTGGTCAATGGGAGGCCTCCCACGATTGCGGCCGTTCCAAATGCTTTCCACAACCATCCGCCGAGGGAGAAACCGATAGCAATCCCTCCGATCGTGGCAATTTCGTAAAAGCCAGCGATCCGCGTACGAAGTTTCGGCGAATCCGAGGTCGCTTCGGCAATATATCCGAGGGTAGCCGGCGCGTTACTGGCCGTTGAAAGTCCTTCCAGTAGACGGGTGAAGGCCAACAGCCAGATGATCGTGGTCATTGAGGTGATTAGAACTGCAATCGCACCTAGGAGCGGACCCAATGTGATGAAAGGTTTCCGGCCAAACCGATCACTCCATGCACCCAGCAACAAGGCCCCGAGTAGTTCAGAAACGAAAAAGATTGCGATGATGATCCCGCCCAAAGTATAAGAGACAGGATAGACATTGCTGGCTCCGACGATCGCTCTTAGCGGATGGCCGACTGAAAAATATGCTTCATTAATGGCGTTGAAATAAAACTGGATATTTTCACCCATGGAGCTAGATGCGGCTCGCAAGAGTAGACTGCCGATCATGAGCGCCACAAGTGAGCGAACAAAATGGCTTTTTGGAGAAGATTGAGATTCAGTTCGAGTCAGGGATGTCTCCGCGCATGAGCTGTCGAGTTACGATCTGTTTGGAAAAGCTCATTGTAACTCCCCTTCGTATAACTGACTATGTGTAGAATCAAAAATCAGCGCGCCGTCCGACAAAACTAACACACCTACTGGCTAAAAAACTAAACTCTAAAGTTACATCGTAGATGAAAGCAAAAATAATTCAGCAGAATCGATGATAGATTGCAAGTGTGAAATTAGGTTTCTGGTTCGAGCGATCTGAGAACAGACGAACCGGATTCAGTAGTTGCCATGTGCCTTACAAGTAGCTGTTTACGCATTTCAATTTGGGAGACATGATAGAGAGGAAAGGCAGTTACAAAACGATAGTCTTGATTGGGAGAGTTCGACAAAGAAGTTGCTTGTCGATTCTTATAACCACCTTCTAATATTATAGCGCAAGGTTGAGAGCGAAAAAACAGGATAATTTGAAAAAAAGCATGGTATCTTTCTCCAATCACTGGCGAGTGAAAAGGAGAGGAAGAACACCATTGGAGCTGCCTCCTTGGTAGGTGTTTGGTTCGGAATACCTTATATCTACGAAAGAGGCATTTCATTTGTCAATTGTTAAAGTACGGCGGTGCACCTTTTGCACCAGAAACTAAGTTAACTTTTTCTTACCAACGACGCATGCAGAATTTGCAAATCGGCACAGTATAATCAATTTAGATTCAGGAACACCACTGTGGCCAAATTGCTTTTGCTTTAAATGTTCCGAGGATATAACGCCGCAAATATGGTTAAAGGTCATTAGGTCAATATGGGTTCTCCTCCAGGGTTACGCTCTGAGATCACAAGTTGGAGCAAGTCTTCGCGTTCTCTGTGTTTTGTCTACAAGGTAAAAGACATGGAAGAAATTGTTGAAGCGCTAGCAATCGCGCGGGCACAGCATCTCTCCATGATTCCACATGGTGCGGGCCACAGCTATACTGATGCAGCCTTGAATACTAACGGACTGGTCATCGATACTACTTCGATGCACCAAATTCTTGCCTGGGATCCCGTTCAAGGCATCATGAAAGTTGAGCCAGGAGTCACCTTGCGAGAATTGGTACAGATCGCGTCTAAAGATGGCTGGTGGCCTTTTGTATCGCCTTCCTCCCCGGAGGTCACAATTGGTGGTTGTGTGGCGATGAACGTGAATGATCGGAACGCTTGGAAGTTTGGGCCCTTTGGTGAATATGTTATCTCGATTGATGTTCTCCTCATGACCGGAGAATTATGCACAATTATGCAAGAACGAGATCTGGAACTCTTTCGCGCGTTTGTTGGGAGTCTGGGCTTACTAGGTATCATTACTTCAATCACCCTTCAGCTTCAGCGTAGTCCTGGTTTCGTTTTCGTTCGGAGGCATTCTGCGATATCCTTGAGCGATATCCTGAATACGTTCGCTGAAGAAGAGCACGAGAGTGATTACATGGAAGCCTGGCTCGATGGATTTGCGGAAGGAAGGCAGCTTGGGCGCGGTCACATCACCTGCGCAACATTGAGCAAAACCAGTGAGGAGAGCTCATCCAAATTGACAAAATCTGGTGCGAACGCACATTTTGAAAAACCACTCGTCAGCCTGGCAGCTACCTTGATGCGGGCAATGCTGATGCCTAGTGTGCGTTTAGCAACCCGAGCTAATTATTGGTGGGGCAAGCAGAGCCACAAAACGCTTGGGCAGCAGCGAAGACTTTTGTCTTATACCTACTGGCCCTCCGCAGCTTTTACGGCCTATCACGCCATGTTTCCAACAGGAGTTGAGACATTCCAAGCATTCGTTCCTAGAGAACACGCCAGGGAAATTTTTGAGCAAGTGTTGCGCTACTCACAACAACAGGACTGTCTGCCAATTTGGTGTATTATCAAGCAGCATAAATGCGATCCATTCTTACTTAGCTATCAGGTAGACGGATTTTCCCTGGAACTGAATTATCAGCGCACGTATCAAGGAGCCCACAAATTGCAGCGGGTGCTTCAGCATATGATTACAACCGTGATTGAGGCGGGTGGAAAGTTTTATCTTGCCAAGGACCATTTTATGACGCCCACTCAGTATCGCCAGAGCGTTGGAGATGAGGTTATTGAAACCTTCCTCCAGATCAAACAACGCTATGATCCGGAAAGGCTGCTCCAATCGGACCTCTATCGTCGCATCTTCCAGCCATTGCTATAGTAAGGAGAAATACTTTGCTCCCCTTGATTTACACCAATACTGTAACAACCTTTACGTTCACGATTGCTTGCTTGATTTGGCTGTTGCCGGAAACGATCGGTATGTTCCGGCAAATGGCTACGGTTTCCAGAAAAGCAGCTGTGGTTCAAGATCGCGGCTCTTTAGTAATCTTAGTCGGATTACAATGGGCGGGCATCGTCCTGAATTTTTTACTACCTTGGTTATTCCCATCAGCAAGGATTCTCCCACATAGAACCGCAGTCTTTCTGCTTGGCATCCTCTGCATGATCGCGGGTGTGGGGTTGCGTTGGTTTGCGATTTGGAAATTGGGACGCTATTTTACACGCGACCTTGCCGTGTCTTTGGATCAACAGGTGGTGCAGAGCGGTCCATATCGTCTGATTCGTCATCCTGCCTATAGCGGCACATTCTTGACCATGTTAGGCCTTGGGCTGGCGATGACCAACTGGGCTAGCCTGATCTCCTTGCTGTTGTGTGTATTCCTCGGCCACTTTTACCGGGTTAGGATAGAGGAGGAAGCGCTTATCCACTACATCGGACAACCGTATATAGACTATATGCAACACACTAAACGCTTCATCCCGCTGGTGTTCTAGCAGAAATTAGAGCAAGGCAAATAGACTAGAAAGGCCCAAACCAAGCAATATCGAAAAAAGAATATGCGACTTTTAGAATTTCAGCTGAAACAAGCTGTACAACCCCTGACCGATGCGTGGCAAAATCTACCAATCGCACCAAGTCATTCGACCCTATTAGGTATCAGTTTTCGCCCGCTTCAAGCGGAAAGTTTTGGACTGAATGAACGCGAAACCTTAAAAGAGCTACTTGCTTATCCATTTCAACTCATTCGCTTGGGAGCTTACTGGAATCGGATAGAGACTGAGCCAGGAATATTTAATTTTGACGCGCTTGATTGGCAAATCAATGCCGCAGAAAGTGCTGGAAAGCAGATTATTCTTTGTGTGGGTCCATTGAAAGCCTTTGGCTATCCTGAGTTCTTTGTGCCCAAGCAGCATTTAAAGTACCCTTTTCCAGAACATATCCGTATTAGACCCGCTGCATACGCTTCACTCATAGAAATTACCAGAGAGTTCATTGCTCGCCTTGTAGAGCGCTATAAACAGCACAAAAGTATTGTCGCTTGGCAGCTTGAGCACGAAGCCGTAGATCCCCTTGGGGTAGAACATTCGTGGCGATTGGATGTTGCCCTTGTTGAACAGGAAATGGAAGCTCTTAAGAAAGCTGATCCTACCAGGCCAGTCATGATGAACGGTTTTTTGCCAACATCTCTACCCGTGCTGCTTTCTCAATGGTGGAGTACGCGTGACCAAGGGGATTCACTGGCTGTCGCCCAGCACTTGGCGGATATGGTCGGGATCGATTATTATCCGCGTCACGCACTCACGGCTATTGGAAACAAAACACTCTATTTGGATGGAAGTCAGAGTCTCTGGCACCACCTCAGACGAAGGCGATTGCTCGCCTGGGCTAGTTCCCACGAAAAAAAGCTGATGATTTCTGAAGGACAAGCGGAGCCGTGGGAAACGAGCACGACTCCACCCAATCCGGGCAAGTACGGCATGTACAGTTGTTTGCCGGAACAAATCATAACCAATTACAACAACTGCATAGACTGGTACGGGCAAGCATCGCTGTTTGCATACCTCTTTTGGGGAGCCGAGTATTGGATTCTACGAAAGCAGGGTATGGACGCAAGCTATCTCCAGGCTTTTGCACGCATTCTTGAACATGCTGACAAATAGTGTGACTTGCCCCAATGACTGATCCAATTTTTAAGCTGTGATTGCCAATATAGGTTATTTTATTGTAAATCTACCCATGTATCATTTCAGATATTGATTGAAAAATGAGATGGCCTCCGCCATTGCTGCAGCTGTATCAGGCGCTAGATTATGATCCGCACCCGGATATGAATGATAGGTCACGCTTTTACCCGCATCTTGCAATTGAACTGCTAATCCTTGCGAGAAACTCGGAGGAACTTCAACGTCGGCGCCGCCAACTTGAATCTGCACAGGCGTTTCTATGTCAGAGATGAAGTATGTCTGATCAATGGCATTCCAAAAACCGGGATTGGTTTGGGGTGTTCCATGAAGACTGACCATTTGTTGTAAGAGTTGATCCGTTTGCAGATCATTCTGCGTAGTGAGCACTCCCGTTGCAACCCGGGCCTTCCACCAGTCAAGAATATCGCTGTAAGAACCAACAACTCCCGCCATGATTACTGCCGCTTTGAAATCGCGAGTTATCACCAATTCATGCAGTGTGATATTGCCGCCCATAGAGTGGCCCCAAACGCCAATCTCATTGGGGTTAGCATCTTTATACATCTTGATCGACGCCAGCGCGTTCAAGCTGTCTGTAACGTAATCGGGAGATACATAGCTTTGATTGGGAATACCCGGTGAGTTGCCGTGACCGCGATAATCGGGCTTGAACACGATGTACCCTGCCGCCGCGAGCGGAGCGACAATCTCTGCATAACTCTGGTCCGTCGAATACTCGATAGGAGGAATATAGCCGTGATTCAGCAGAATGACGGGCCAACCTCCAGCCGGTTTAACGCCAGTCGGGATTGTGAGCAGACCAAACAATTTCAATCCATCCGACTGATACGAGACAATATAACGATTGTAGTCTGGTGCCGCCGACAGTGTACTCTCGATCACGATATTACTTCCGGGATAGACTTTCGCTCGCATGACGGTGATTGCAAGCGGAGATGAATCAGGTGAAGCGGGAACCGTAAATGTGGTCGGTGTCACCGCAAGCATGGGTGTGTCAATGGATGTTGCAGCGCCAGCGATAACGGAGGGGCTGGCTGTGGATACATTGCTAAGTGGTCCTAATGTTGAGGGAGGTGCTGGCTGGCAACTTACTAGCCAACAGGTCAGGCCTATTAATGTGGCAAGAATTGGCATTCCCCTCTGTGACTACAATAGTGAGACAACTCCATCCAATAATTTAGAGTGCAAGGCGGTGGAGAAAACATGGTACAAAATTCTAGCGATAAGGTAAATGAAGAAGTGCCCAAGACTGAAGTAGTTGCTAAAGCAAAACGAAGACATTTCACCGCCGCAGAAAAAATACGTATCCTGCGGGAAGTGGACGCTTGCCAAGGGACCGGGGAGATCGGAGCTTTGCTGCGTCGAGAAGGAATCTATTCTTCCTATTTAACGACTTGGCGTAAGCAGCGTGAGAATAGAGAATTAGAAGGCTTGGCGCCGCGGAAACGCGGACCGAAGCCCAACCCGGAGGCGATCGAGCTCGCCAAACTTCGCCGCGAGCATGAGCGATTGAAGGAACGCATGCGGCAGGCGGAGTTAATCATTGATGTCCAAAAAAAAGTTGCGCGGATGCTTGGGGCAACCCTAGACGCGCCCGACCTGGACGATCCGAGTTGATAGCCACCACCGAGCAATTGGCCCAAACCATTGGAGTATCGGCGGCGTGTCAGGCGTTGACCACTGCGAGAAGCAGCTTGTATCGCAAGCGGCCCAAGGTTGTGTCGCTTCCGAAACCGGAGCGCTTGCCTTCACCGCGTGCCCTTCCACTGGCCGAGAAAGAAATCGTGCGCCAAGCATTGAACAGTGAACGTTTTGCTGATCAAGCGCCGCGCGAAGTATTCGCCACCTTGATGGATGAAGGAACCTATCTTTGCTCCTGGCGGACAATGTATCGAATTCTGGATGAAAATAAAGAAGTCCGGGAACGCCGCAATCAACTGCGGCACCCCAATTACACGAAACCTGAGCTATTGGCGACCAAATCGAACCAGTTGTGGAGCTGGGATATCACGAAATTGCTCGGACCGACGAAGTGGACCTATTATTATCTCTATAACATCCTGGATGTATTCAGCCGATATTCCGTGGGTTGGATGATCGCCGAACGTGAATCGGCCAGTCTGGCTGAAACTCTGATTGCTGCCACGTGTGTCCGCCAGGGTATTCAGCCGGAGCAGCTCACGATTTATGCCGACAATGGTAGTTCGATGACTTCCAAACCGGTGGCATTGCTCATGTCGGATTTGGGTGTCACCACATCGTCCCGATGTCCTTCGGGAAAACACACTCGCGCCCGCATGTCTCGAACGATAATCCGTTTTCTGAGGCTCAGTTTAAAACTTTGAAATACCGCCCAGATTATCCGACACGTTTTGGTTGTCTGGCGGATGCGCGCAGTTGGGCGGGAGAATTTTTCCGCTGGTATAACTACGATCATCATCATGGCGGCATCGGACTGCTGACACCTGCAGACGTTCATTTCGGAAGAGCGCATGAAGTATTAGATCAACGTCAACAGGTTTTGCAGAGTGCTTATCAAAAGAATCCTGAGCGCTTTGTAAAAGGCGTATCTATCCCAGCTCAATTACCATCGGCAGTATGGATTAACCCGCCGCCGGTAACTGCGGTCCCGGCAGAGGTCTTGAGCCCCTCGTAATCGTAGAGGTTGTGGAAAAGTGGGCGATGATTTCCGTCCACTTTTCCACAACCTTCCCACCACTTGAAAGGAGTGTTTTCTATCTACAAACACACAACGAATCTACACTAATCTTTGAAATTAGTTGTCTCAAATCATTGACACATTCCGTTCGACGGGTCATGAAGAGCCTCCTACTAATTTGGAGCCTGAGTTTTTCGACGAAGCACTAATGAAGTAACAGAATGTCTCCTTTTCCTGCTTGTCCTCTTACCTAGTCATCGAGATTCGGGCAAAGTAGTTCTTATGGATTCATCGACTACTCTTATGGATCGAAACCCCGATGAGTTTGCTGATGAACCCCGCTTTTTGTAAGATTTGCACTTCACCATCACACTTATCTGGAATGGTATCATAAAAACAGATTAAGATTTCAATAGTTTGCAATTACGCCTTGACTGATAATCTTCGCCGCCTCCACACCACCTAAATTAGCCAACTTCTTCATATTTATATGTGTATTGAGTGGGCAAGAAATCAGATATCTCTTCGGTGCGACAGATCAGTTCGGGGATCCTATTGAATCTCTCTGAAACACCTCTCCCCGCCGCAACCGCAGCTGGCAAGACCTGCATGCACTCAGCTACGAAGATTACTCACCGCAAGTGATGCTATAGCGGTTGAATGATTTTCAGCGAGTTGCCGATGCCGTCTAAGTTTTCCTTGAAGTCTGCCGAATGAAGTGATATGTTGGTTTATGATTAATTATTGATCAATTATGACCGATAACAGTGGCCCCGGAGGGCTGTCCTGTCTAACCCAAAGGAATAATATGTTATTACTTGAGTGTTGTATTTTGGCATTAGATAGCAAATTGTCAAGCCACGGCTAATACCTGTTGTTTGGCGAATAGATCGGCAAACAAGTCATTGGCTTTCTGTCCTCGTTCAAGTTGCTGAGAGGCATGGAGGATCAGCGCCTGGATCAGCGACTGTGCTGGTTGGCGACAGGCTTCCCCAATAGTTTTGATGGGGGTATGACTTTGTTTCAGGGAGGCAGGCAAACAATCCAGGTGCAAAAGCGAATAGGCTACGAATACCAGACACCAGTGTTTTTGAATGGCTTTAGCGTCGCGCATGCGATATTCGTCGAAGCCCAGATGTTCTTTGCCATCCCGATAAAAGGTCTCGATCGGCCAGGGTTGCAAGTAAGTCGCGATTATCCGATACGCAGTCCACTCCACGTGATTGGAAACCAGCACCGCATAGGTGCCAGTGAGTTCCTGATTTTCAAAACTGATGACCAGGCGCACCTTGCCCAAAGCTGGAATCCGAACCGCCATGGTGAAGGTCCAGTAGGTCTGATCGCCCACCTGCACTGGCCGGTAGGCATGGGCGGGGATGAGCGGCACCAAGTCTTCTACGCTGATATGCGGTCCTTCCAGGGGAATGCGCTTTCCCTCCGCATCCTTGAGCACGAAGCTGTTCGTTTCGAGTTGGCGGTTCTTTTTGAGTATGCTGATCCAGTCCTTGCGGCGGCGGTGCAGGAAATCCACAAACTCTTCGGCAAACGAAAAACTATTTCGACTTTGCAAAAAGTCTTTCGATAATGCACAAAAATCGAGGGAGTTTTACGAACAGCGTATTTTCTTCTGAAAAGATGTAGGTGCTGGTAGAACGCTTGATCTCCGTTTTATCTACATCTGACCTCATGTTAGGCTATTTTGCCCAACCATGAGGTGGTTATGACTTGTGGGCGCGGGGGACTCGAACCCTCGGACCTCATGTGTGTGATACATGCGCTCTAACCAGCTGAGCTACGCGCCCGGAGTGAGTTAGATTATAGCCGAGATAATTTTCTTGCGCAAGATGCATTCCCTTCACGGGCATGGCTTTCTCAAGAAAGAGAATAGGGCATGGTAAGTAGCGAAAAAGCATCGGATATGTGGGCCGCAAACCAACGTCTAGCTTGAGCCGCATTTTGGAATTTGGCCTGGTGGATCAGAGCCAGGACCAGGTTGTTGATCGAAGCCATCACATGGCCGGTATATCCAATGGTCATTCGAGTAGCATCTTCATGAAAGGTTACATCGCGCCGATAATGTAATCCGGTTTCGATCCCCCAATGTGCCCGGCGAATTTTCAAGAGACGAGCTGGAGTAGTGTTCGTGCGGGACAAGCTGGTAATCCCTAACTCCACTTGATGGGAAGTGCGATAACAATGGCCAGAACGAAAATATTGAAATTGACGTTCCAGGCGATACTTGTACCTGCGCAAGTACAGGTAGACTTGAGCCAAGCCCGGCCAGGTGGAATAGGGGTTGAGCATTGCGCTAGCGGTCATAATTCGCGTTTCTAAACGTCCGTGTCCCTTGCTGACTTTTTGTGCGGTGAGGAAATCCGTTTGGATTTTTCTGACTGAAAGGAACAGTCACTTTGCAAAGCCGGGCCTTGGATATTCCGGAGCAAAGAGCTGTTGAATGTTTTGATACAGCCGGAGTTGATTTTCCTTGACCGCCAGAAGTCCGCTGCACCTTGCGGGAAAAACGTAGTCGCCACCCAGACTGATAATTTGGGCCGAAATAGCTTTTTGGGTGTGTAAAGCGTCTGCGGTGATGATTTTCCGAGAGATTCCCGCCTTTTTCAGCGTCTCGGGTGCCTTCGTGATCTCGTTTTCTTTGCGTCCCACTGCCACTTGGGACATGACCTTGGCTTGTTCCACGTCATACAGGCTCAATAAATAATCCGATCCGTCTTCATCCTTTTTACGCACACCGCGTAGCGCTTTTCCATCCAAAGTGGTAGGTTCTTGTCCTACCATCGCATACACTTTGCCATGCTCCCCCATTTCGTTATAGGCTGCCACCCATCGTTCCACTTCTTCTTCATATACCACTCGTCCCATGATCCTGCGAATCGTATGGTGACTGGGCAACGCCCTGTGCCCTTTCAGGGTATTAGGTCGCTTCAATTGCAAGAGTTCCACCAATTGCATTCGATGATTCTTCGCCCAATCCCCAATTGCATACGGACTGTCCACGCCACATAACTTCGCCATCACGATCAGCATGAGAAAGACGTCTAAGCTATAGATCTTCCCTTTGGCTTTCCGAACATCCGTTAATTTGCGCAACCCTTCATCTACACTCCCCAGATCGTAGATCGTGCCTGTCGGTCCATACTTCTGCCTAACCCTGCGTATGCTAGAATCCATGTCGGATCCTCCTCAGTAGCTTGCTTGTCAGCGCTTGCAATGTACCGAGAAGGATCCTATTTTTTACTTTTCGTCAAGCTTTCTTGAGAAAACCATTAAAATACGATGCCTTCACTGCAACTACGGAGATGCCCATGGAGCAGGAGAGGGCGGAGGCAATACGTTCCAAGGATCGATGACGGTGGTAGACGTACGGACCTCAAAGTGCAAGTGCGGGCCACTGGCGTTGCCCGTTGCGCCTGCCGCGGCAATGACTTGACTCTTGGTGACAGCTTCACCGCAACTCACGAAGATCTGACTCAAGTGGGCATATAACGTTTGGAATCCGTCGCCATGATCAATCATAATCATATTGCCATATCCATAACTATTCCAGCCGGCATAAACGATCACGCCTCCGTCGGCAGCATAAATGTTATCACCCAAATTGGCGGCTAGGTCAATGGCGAGATGATGGGTTACAGTGGAGTAATCGAACCCTGAAAGATAATGTCTGTCGGTGGGATAAACAAAAGTGCCCGTTCCCGCCGCGGTGCTATTCGTTGGAGGACAAGCGCCCGCACCAGCGACTTGTGCCGTGGCTGGGCTTGTACGACTAACCCAACCGATCTGGCCTGGTGTGTGATATTGATAGGCGCCGCCGGGCACTATCAACCAGGTGTTCACTTTAATATTCGCGTTGGCCGGATCGCCCACCGCATTCGGATCTAAATGGTTGGCAGGATAGTTTATGATATCTTCCGGCTTGACATTAAAATATGCCGCCCATTGGCCGAAGGGGATGCCTCCCAGCCATTCCCAATATACTCCATCCACAGGCAGGATCTTAAGGGTCTGGCCCGGTTTTAGACTTTCAGGATCATCCTGCAGAACACTATAGTTTGCGGCAAAAATCGTCTTTGGTTGCAGGCCATAGTTATCTGCGATACTGGCGACGGTATCGCCCTGTTGCACTGTGTATTGGATTATTTCCTGACGCGGCCGTGTCGGAATGTTGGTATGGATATTTTCTTCTCGAACGATCCCCACGGAAGAGAGATCCATCGGCCCACCCGAAGAATCGATCCCGGAAACCGCTATCAGAGTCGGAACTGGAAGCAACGTGCTGTTTGCCTGGGCTTGTGACCGCGGCTGATTGAAATACACCTCCGCCATCCAGATCACAACGATGATTGCGAGTATGGAAAATATATTCGTAACCGTGTGCAATAAGGAATCGCCCAACCCAATCTGAAGTAGATTTTGCATCCAACCGGTAAACCGACCGTTTGTTTTCTCCCCTTTATCGGTCTTTGAATTGTCATTTAAATTATTTTGCATTCGTACTCCAGTGAAGCATGATAACATGCCGGGAATCGAGCGTCAAGCAAGCCCGCTTAACCAACGTTAATGGAAGGTTTTGAAACGAGCTTAATAGTAAAGAAGTGATGACGAATGCAAATCTAATTTTTTGTATAGGGTGCAATACATTCCGCTCGATCATTGGCTGGACTGTTGACCAAAGTCGAAACGGGATACGCCTCCATTAATCCAGCGGACAGTGGTCGGATAAAATGTGCGAGGCTTTCCGGAGTCCGAGGCGTCGCATCCAGCCATTCCGTATAGTTGGAAGGTTGAAGGATGACGGGCATGCGGTTATGAATCTTGGACATCAACTCATTTGGCGAAGTTGTGACAATCGTGCAAGACCGAACCGTTGAACCATCCGGTGCATGCCATTCGTCCCATAATCCTGCAAACGCAAATACATTTCCGCTTTTGAGATGAATAAAATACGGCGCTTTGGTTTTTGTGCCCGGCTCGGATTTCCATTCATAGAATCCACTTGCTAGGATGAGGCAACGTTTGTATTTGTAGCCGCCGCGAAAGGCAGGCTTCTCGGCCAGCGTCTCACCGCGCGCATTGATGAGTCGATTTCCAATCGATGGATCTTTCGCCCATGAAGGGATCAATCCCCAGACAAGAAAATCGGCCTGACTCGTACCATCGTTCGGAATCGCCAGCACGGGCTGGGTCGGCGCGACGTTGAAGCGTGGTGCAAATGTTTTTGGAAATTTAAAATCCGCAAACGCATCTTTCAATTCGGCAGGATCAACGGTTAGAGTAAAACGTCCGCACATTATTTCCTCAACTTTCGATAATCACCGGCGCGCACCGTAGCGCCGATTGCATCCAAATGTTCGAGCAACGCCTGAGCATATTTGCGGCTGGTATCGAACAGGTCGCGCACTTCCGCTAGCGAAATCTGTCCTTTCGTTCCGAGAGTCTCTTTTGATTCTGTTCACCATCAAATCATAATCCTGTTTTCGGAACGCGACTTCTGGCGAAACCGCGACCAACTGATTCAATTCGATTAAGGCATTAAAGATTTCCTCGTCGACCTCGGCTTTGCATTCCTTGACGGTTGGCGGTGCAAATGGGTTTTCCAAGAACTTCCGCATCAGCGTCTGGACCTGAGCCTGCTGACCGTTATCGAAATGAATCCCGTGCCCGGGCTTTGCAACAGAACTTCCGGTCTCATTCAATAATTGCAGAGCGACCAGTCTTTTGATAATCGCATTGAAAACGCGCGGCGAAAGTTTCAGTCTGCTCTTCAATTCTTCGCGCGGAATCCCGCGCCGCAACGGAAATTGATCGTGATAATCATAGATCATTGTTTGAATTTTGATTTGCAATTCATTAAATAACGGCTGAACGATAATCAAATCGTCTTCCAGAGCAATGAATTGTCCGTCCGCGAGTAATTCTTTCAATGCGTCTTTAGCAATTTCAGTTGCAAGCCGTGAGCGTTGGATTATCTCATCGGCTGTTGAAGTTTGGACTGCAAGCGCGGCTTCGAATAAAACGTCTATCGGTGAACCTTTGGCGAGTGAAGATAGTGATTTCAATATTTCGTTGTCGAATTGTTTATGACGATTCTTGGGCTGTGCATCAACGATTGTTCCGCCGCCGAGTGTTTCGCTCGGCGATGGGCGACGCAAAATATATTTGTCGCCGCGCACGGCTACAATGGGCCCACGCAATTCAAGTTGAATCCAGGCTTCCTGTCCGGGTTCAAGTTCTTCGGCGTCGAGCAGACGTAATGTCCCAATGGTCTCGCTCGCGCCGATAAACACTTTGACTTCGCTTGAATTTTTTAACGGCGAAACAATATCTTTTAGCAAACGAAAGCGCGCGTCGACGCGGCGGGTGGGCGCATATTGACCGGGATGAACCAGCACTTCGCCGCGTTGAATTTGTTCGGTGGAGATGCCGGAAATGTTTACGGCTGTCCGCGAACCGGGCATAGCCTGCTCTTCTTTTTTCTTGTGGGTTTGCAAGCCTCGGATTCGTCCGGTTAACCCTGATGGTAAAACTTGAATTTCATCACCGGTTGAAAGGTGGCCGTCTATCAATGTGCCGGTTACGACGGTTCCGAATCCGCTCATAGTGAAGACTCGGTCAATCGGCAAGCGCGGCCGGCCAAGATCAGGACGCGCAGGTTTTTGTTTAAGGATGTCGCTAAGAGTCGTGATGACTTGGTCGAGTCCGCTGCGGGTTCGGGCAGAGACGCGCACGATGGGCGCATCTTGCAGGATTGTATTTCTCAGCGCGGCACGCACATCGGATTCAATCAAGTCCATCCAATCTTTATCGTGGATCAAATCTATTTTTGTAACGACGATTAAGCCCGATGAGATTTGCAGGAGATCAAGAATCGCCAGATGCTCGCGCGTCTGTGGCATGATGCCTTCATCGGCGGCGATGACGAGAAACGCCGCATCGATTCCGCCCACGCCTGCCAGCATGTTCTCGATGAAGTCGCGATGGCCGGGCACATCCACAATGCCAACCTCCTCGCCGTCCGGCATTGTGAGCCAACCGAAGCCGAGCTCAATGGTCATCTCGCGTTCTTGTTCTTCTTTTAATCGGTCAGGATTTGTGCCGGTCAGCGCGGCGATAAGAGTGGACTTGCCATGATCTACATGGCCTGCGGTACCAATAATGCGCACGGTTATCTCATGCCTTTTGGTCGCGAGAACAGGAAACTATTTGGCTGCCTTCTTCGTTGGTTTGGTTTTATTGTGGCCCATGATTTGTTCATAGGCAGTGAGCCATTCGTGACTGAGGTTCATCAGCTCCTGTAATTGTTGCTCAGTGGTGCTGGACGTTTGATGCAATTGGTCCTGAAGAGTTTGCGATGAATTGTCCAGTACCGTCACGCGGCCTTCCAGCTTGTCCAAATCTTTGCGCAGATCTCGCATTGCCTCTTCCTGGGAAAGCGAGTGACTCGTCCAACGCTTTTGTTCATCCGCTTTGAAGGCTACCCATTCCTGACGGATGCGGTCTTCGGCCAAGCGCTGCATTTCGCTGATTTCCGCAATACGGCGCTCCAGTTTTTGATTGAGTTCGTTGTAGGCGTCCTGTGAGCGTTTTGCCGCGCGGATCGTATCATCTAACGCGGCAACTTGCAGTTCCATGTTCTCGGCTTGCTTTTTGAAGACGTCGTATTTTGCCTGCCAATCCTTCCAAGCACGATCCCGTTCGACTTGTGCTAGAACTTGCTGGTCGAGAAAGGCAGTCTGTGCTTCTTTGCGCCCGGCTTCGGATTCCGATTAATTCCGTGATTCGATTTTCCAGATTGCGGATACTATCGCTATGTAATGTGGTTTTGTCGCGTGCCTCGTCGGCATGTTTACGGATGGCCGCCATTTCCGCTTGAATATCCGTGATTTGCTTAAGGTTCTGACGGTTGGTTTCCTCCGACTCCTTTGAGATGTTTAGCCCCGCCTCGATTTGTTTAAGCGCCTCTTCAATTTTTGGTTGTACATCCTGAATGGCAAGGGACAGGCGTTTGTCTTCCAGCGCTTGATCTTTGAGCTGTTTTCTAAACGGCTCTAAATCGGAAGAGGCGCGTAATTCATCAATCGATGCATTGATCTCTTTCACCTCGCTTTGGTGTTGTTTTGCCGCTTCGCGCTCGCGGCGTTGTGCGTTTTTCTCAATCTCTTCAAACGCTTTATTTAATTCGAGCGCGCTGTTTTGCAAGGATTTGATCGAATTGATTCAGGCGCGCGGCCGCGGGACCAAGATCAGCAACTTCTTTCGTCAGCGATTTGATCTGTTTGGAAATTGCATTAGTCGTTGTTTCGAGCGCCGCCAGACTCTTTCCAATCTCAAAAACGCTGGCCTTGCTCTTGCGTTCCTGATCATCCAACCATTCCAAACGCTTTGTGATTTGTTCGAATTCCATGAAATCCTCCAGCAGAGGATGAATTATAGCATGGCGCGTTAGTGTCCCAGATGCTGGAACATCAGAGGTAGTTTGTCCAAGATGGGATTCGCGGCTTGGGGGAATAATCCCATGATGAAAAGTCCAATCATTCCGATGCCAAGCATGCCACGCTGTGCCCATGATTCCCTGGAAACCCAGGCCGTTTTCTCATCGGCCATGACCATCACCGCCAGTGTACGGATTGCGCCCGTTGCCAGTCCAACGATACCGATCAAAAGCCAGAAGCCGGTGCCTAGCGATTGTTGCGCCAAGCTGCTCCATAATGCAAGACGCGGCGGGAATCCGGCGAGAAGCGGAAAGCCGGCCGTGGATAACGCAGATAAGATCAAACCAGCTGATGCCAGCGGGTAGGTGCGAGCCATTCCCTGCACAGAAGAGAAGCGGAGAGATTCTGTATTTGAATCGAGGACGGAAAGCGACAATGCCCACATCGCCAGCCCGATTCCGCGTGGGATGAGCAAAAGGAAGACGAGGGGCAATCCAATTCTCAGGTCGAGGCTGAGCGATAATAAAATAAAACCGGTCTCGGCGACCGCTGCGAATGCCATCATCCGCCCAAGGTGACGCTGAAACGCTGCCCATATTCCGCCGGTCACAACCATAAGCAGGCCCGTCACACGCAAGGCGGTGATTACTTGCGCTGATGTTCGTAACCATGAATAGCGATCAAGAAAACTCATCGCCAAAATACTTGTGACACTGGGTAACAGCCATAAAAGAAAGCCTACGATATAAGGCGAGCTTTCTTCCATTAATAGTGGAATCCAATTGTAGAGGGGAAAGATGGCGAACAAAAATGCAAATCCCAATCCAAGCATCATCGTGGATTGAATGGTGAGTGTTAAGTCACCCGGACTGGCTTCCACTCCTGCCGACAGCCAACCGGCGATTAGGATGAATGGCATTCCCAAGCTTTGATAGATCAGGAAACGGATCACGCCGCGGCTCGGGGTTTGATCCGGTGGCGAAAGCAAGGGCACTGCCACCAAAACAGAAAGTTCAATCAATAGGGCCGCGTAGAGAAATGGTTGCACGGCGATGGATGCCACGAGTAAACTGATAATCATCAATCCGAAGGGTGTTAGGCGGCGTGCGACACCTACAGCTTCTGCACCGACGAACCAGAGCGCGGCCACTCCAAATAAGATTGCCAGCAAAGGCGCTTCCGATGAATTGAGCGTAAGATTGCGACCGAGTATTTGAAATGAAGATGCGACTTTGATCGAGAACGAGCCGAAACTCAACGCTTCATCAATCGGGACGAGCAAGGCGGCTCCCGTTAAAGTGATCGCAGTCACCCCGCCTATCATTGTTGCCCAGCGCTCCCGCGTGATAAAGAGAGATAATCCGCCGATGACAAAGGGCAGGAAAATCCATAGGAGCGGCGCGCTCATGCAATTTTCTCCTCGAATGAAACGCTGAGAAAATACGCGCCCACCAATCCTAGACCGAGATTGACAACAACCAATAATGCTGCCACGAGAATGGAACCTTCCATAGCCGCATATAGAATTTCAAAACCGGAAAGGGTTGTCAAGAGGCCGAGGATGACTCGCAAAACTTGGGTCGTCATCCCGAGCTGAAGCAAGCCCATCGCTGTCAATAAAATTCCACCAACCGCGACGGCAATTCCTGTACCGGGCAGAATTTCTTCCATACGGGGCGCGGTAGCCACTGCCAGAAGCGCGGCCATGCCAACCATAAATAGACGAAAGGTTCGTCCCTGTGTCCAGTATTTCTCAATTGGTTCCTGTCTCACTGGCAGATTGAGCAGGGTCATGCTGAGAGATGCAGTTGCAATCCAACCACCAACCAGCTTTGCAGCAGCCATTCCTATCGGCCAATGTTGGAGAACGAGCCAAAATACGGCTATATATTGTCCAGCTAAAAAACCAATTCCCCACCGCCAATCTCGATATAACAAAAGTCCGGTGGACGTTATCAATAGAACCACAACCGCAGTCCACGACAAAATGGTGGTAACCATGATTACGGCTGCCTTTGAGTCATAAGCGAAATAAATAGCACCAGGAAAAGCAGAGTCCACATGATGCCGCTATCGCCTTCGAGGATATCGGAAACAGTTTGGCTGAGACGCGCGAGCCAGCGATAAAGAGTCCACAGATTTTGATAGAGGCGGTCGAGCCGCGGCGTAAAAGATGGACGGACCCAATGAGCGGGTACCGGATTCAGGACTGGGAAACGCGGGATAGCCCACAGCAAACCTAAGGTCAGCAAAGAAGCGAAAAGACCCGCTTCCCATCCGCCGATTTTTAAGGCTCCATCCCATCCCCATACGCCTATTAAAATCTGGGCGAAGAGCAAGAGTCCAATTCCGATTGGATAAATGCTTCGTGCCCAAATCGGTTGTGACTCCAGCGAGGCGCGCGTCGAAGGGCGCAATGCACTTCGAATCAAACCGGTTATCAGCAAGGCTTGAGCGATCAACAGAAAAGGCAGGATGTACCAAAAGCTAAGAGCATTCCCTTGCCAGCCGGAGGCGGTGAGCGAGAGCGGCAGTGCAGATAAAGTGAATGCTCCGATCAACAAAGCGCGGCTAATCCAGATTTGCTGTACGGAGGCGAGAAACAATGCACTGCCGGTCAGGACCAAGGCTGTTCCCCAACTGACTGCCCCGATTGGATTTCCAAGCAGCGCGGCCGCAACCGCCAGCGACGCAAGCCCGATGATCCAGAATGGACGACCGACCAACTCGTCTGGTGCGCGCAACCACATCCATCCGCCGTAGATTCCAGCGACAGCCGCGAGGATTAATAATATCGGTGTGAGCGGCGATGCCAGGCTGGAAGCGGGAATGTGTGCCAGCAGGACCAGGCTCGATGCGGCAGAGACCAGACGCAAGGTTGTACCAAAGCCGCGGCGCAGAATTGATTCAGAACTATACGGCAAATGAAGCGGCAGCACGCCGAGGCGCAATCCCGCCGCGACCAAAAGGTATAGGCCTGCTTGTGTAGGAATCGTCGAAAAATTCAGACTCTTGCCCGATGCGGCAGTGACCACATTGGCCCATATCAAGAGTCCGATACCTGTAGCGCGAGTCGAAAAAGAAATCACGATGCGTTCGCTGGCCGCTGAATTATTGACCGAACGAAGCATGATAATTAATTCGGTAAAGTCAAGCGCAGCCCAGACCAACGCCAACGTCAATGGATTGGCGGCAGTGATTGCCAGCAATCCCAATCCACACAAAGTCAATGAACCGGCCCAGGCGAACGCACTGGTGAATGTTTCATTTACTGAAGCGGTCAGTAAAATCGAAACTGCCAGTGTGACTATACTTAATGCATAGGGCCAGATAATCGTCTCAGCAGTAAATGCAGGTGATTCGGAAAAAAGGCTCGCAGGTTTCCAGGGCAGAAAGTTGAATGATAAGGGCATCTGTGCCTGCCATAGCAGAACGCTGATCCATGCAAGGAGCGCGCCGCCGACCGCCGTCAGCCAGGTGAATCGAAATTCCGGGCGTGTGATTTGAAGGATCGCGACCGCCAGCGCGGTGAGAAACAACAATAAGGCAGTTACCAGGATCAACATAATGCGAGTATTTTATCAGTTTTGATAATCAATCGCCATGTTTGCCGGAGAAGATGCTTGGTACAATTCCATCCATGCGACGACGTCCCTTTTGGATAACAATTTGTTTGTTGGTTTTGCTGATTGCGTCCTCCTGCGCTTCTTCTCTCGACCTGAAATCGGCGATTGATGCTTTTGCCATTCCTTCACCGACGGCATTTCAGCCAGGCGTTGGCAGTTCACCATCTTCTGCTCCAACTTTTGATTCTCAAAATGTCGCCACATTAACTCCTTATCCAACGGTTGTTCCTGAAAACGGAACATCTCCTACGCCACAGGTTTCATCGAATGCTGATACGCCTTCGAACATCATCGATCCATTAACCGGCCTGCCGCCGGCCGATCCGAGTCTGCTTCAGCGCCGTCCGCTTGCGATCAAGGTCACGAATTTTCCGCGTTATACCCGTCCGCAATATGGACTGACTTTGGCAGATGTGGCCTTTGAATATTACGCCCAGCAATTTGAGACGCGCTTTATCGCGGTCTTTTATGGCAACAATCCGAACATGGTCGGCCCGGTGCGTTCTGGTCGTTATTTTGACGAACATGTGGTTCGCATGTATCATGCCTTTTATGTCTTTCAATATGCAGACCCGCGTGAACTTACCTATTTCAAGAGCGGCGATTTGAATCCGTTCCTTGTACTGCAGGGAGCTGGAAGTTGCCCGCCGTTTTTCAATCCCAGGCTTCATGAAACCTATAATGATGCATTTTTCGATGTGACTAAGTGGAACGATTGCGCCCAAAAACTTGGCCGCGACAATTCCCCTCAGACCTTGCGCAGCACCTTCTTCAACGAGACACCTCCCTCCAACGCGCCAACGGCCAATCGTATTTACACAGTTTATACCGCGGAAAGTTACAATTACTGGCAGTATGATCCGTCCTCTGGTCATTACCTGCGCTATCAGGATGTGAACGATGCGTGGGATGATCCGTCGAGGAATTACGCGCCGCTCATGGATGCATTGACCGGCCGTCAGGTTTCAGCGGATAACGTGATTGTATTGTTTGTCCCGTATACTTTTGCGAGTGCAGATGAGCAGAAAGACGAGGTCTATCATATCGATTTGATCGACTCTGGCAATGCGTTTGTCTTTCGGGACGACATTGTCCTTCCCGCCTACTGGTTTCGCACAGATATTAATCAACCGTTATTAATTACAAATCTGGATGGCTCGCCCATTTCTTTGAAGCCTGGCCAAACATTCTTTCAAGTCATTGGCGAGACTTCCAGTGTTACGCAAGATGGCACCGATTGGCATTTTGTATACCAAACGCCGTAGGTGTAAAATAGATTTGAGCATCTGTCATTGAATCCAAGAATTCAGGAGCATGAAATGACCGAGAACGAATTCCGTATTGAAAAAGATTCGCTGGGCGAACTGCGAGTCCCAGCCAAAGCTTTGTATGGCGTACAGACAGAACGCGCCGTGGAAAATTTTCCCATTTCGGGCCTGCGTCCGTGGCGCGCATTCATTTGGTCGGTTGCCGCGATCAAGCGCGCTGCTGCCGAAGTCAATTACGATCTTGATCTGTTTAATGCCCGTGAAGTGGATGGTAGAAAATTTACGGCAAAGCAATTGGCCGATGCAATCACACAGGCTGCCCAGGAAGTCATGGATGGACAATGGGATTCGGAATTTGTAGTCGATCCATTTCAAGCCGGCGCAGGCACGAGCCATAACATGAATGCCAATGAAGTCATCGCTAACCGCGCCACCCAAATTCTTGGCGGTGAACTTGGGAAATATTATGTTCATCCCAATGACCATGTCAATATGGCACAGTCCACCAACGATGTCATTCCCGCATCCATTCGTCTCGGTGGCATATGGCGCTTGGATGAATTGCTGACTGCGCTGAAAGGACTTCAATCCGCGCTGGAGATGAAGTTGAGCGAATTTGACGACGTTGTCAAATCGGGACGCACGCATCTTCAGGACGCCGTACCGGTTCGACTCGGTCAGGAGTTTGGCGCGTATGCCAAAGCGGTCGCGCGTGAATCGGATCGCATCGCGCGATCCGCAGAGGGGATGAGACGGCTCGGAATCGGCGGCACCGCAGTCGGGTCCGGATTGAACGCACATCCCGAATATCACAAGCGGATGATCAAGAAATTATCCGAGTTGACCGGTTTGAAGCTTTACGAGTCGGATAATCTATTTGAGTCGATGCAATCCATGGCGGACGCGATAGATTTCTCTGCATCCATTCGCACGCTGGCATTGACACTGATTCGAATTGCGAATGATTTTCGCTTGCTCGCATCGGGTCCATCTACCGGCTTGGATGAGATTCGTTTGCCCGCAGTTCAACCCGGCTCGAGCATCATGCCAGGTAAAGTGAATCCGGTGATGGCAGAGATGCTCGACCAGGCGATGTTCCATGTGATTGGTTGCGATACGGCCATCATGATGGCGGTGCAAGCCGGGCAGTTAGAGTTGAATGTGATGATGCCGATCATTGCGCATGATTTATTCGAGATGATGCAAGTGACGATCGGCGCGGTAAATGCGTTTACCGAACGCGCGGTCAGAGGTCTGACTGCGAACCGCGAGAAGGCGGAAGGTTGGCTTTCTAAAAATGCTATCGTCGTGACTGCGTTGAATCCGGTCATTGGTTATTCACAAGGCGCGGCACTGGTGAAAGAGGCATTGGCGAAGAACGCTTCGATCCGCGAGCTGGCCGTGGAGAAAGCGAAGGCAGGGGCGCTCAAACATCGCGACGAAGATCGGCCTGTGGCTGAGGATGAAATCAATGCCGCGCTTTTAGATTTGCGAAAATTAACTGAAGGCGGAATTGCGGGTGGCGGCGGTGGTGGCGGAGGATAATTTGAATTCACCACACTTGTACCTGCACCAAGTGCAGGCAGAGAACACACAGTTCGCGGAGAAAAATAAAAGACTCTGAGTTCTCTGTGCGCTCCGTGGTAAATAAATTAATCTCAGAAGTTTTTAATCGGTTCATAATAAGATTATTTCCATGATGAAGAGACACACTTTCAAGGGCTGGCCTTTTCTATTACGAGGAACAGCCCTTTTCTTAATCCTTCTGTCGGTCTTCTATCCGACTCTGGTCGCGAGCGCACATCCCATTGATATGTACGCCCAGACCCAATCCATCCTGATTGAGTTCGAACGGCATTCAAATCGATTGGAAGATCACGCCGGGACCTTTACTGGCAGACGCGATTTGGAGCGCGGCGGATCAAAACCAGGATGGCTCCATCAGCTCGCAGGAGGTGCAGGCGTGGACAGCACCATGGCTTTCCGATGAGAAGGTCTTATTCGACAATCAGCCAATCGCTTTGACTCAGACGCAAGACATCCATTGGCCTGCAACGGTGGATGTGATGCGCACTGGCGAAGATTCGATTGAGATGCATTTGCTCGTTCAATTTCCAGCGGGGCTGAGCGGCAAGCATTCGGTCGTAATTCATAATTCGCACTTGGAACTCAATAGCCTCAATTGGTTTTCTGTTGCGAGCCAGCAAAGTATGGCGTTCGATCAGCCTGCGCAGAACAATGGCCTGCTCGGTTTCGATATTTATTTTCCTGGTTCATCTCCTGCAGGGACCTCTGCTTTGACATCATGGAATAGCGGCACTCCGAACCTTCCTAGCTTTACAACGACAGTTTCAAACTTGGCCGGGAATTTTTCCAACTCGAATCTATCTCCGCAGTTAGCAGGCAGCCCGACGATGGTTACCTCAGCGCTGACGGGGCTGGTGAAGGCACAACAGTTTTCCCCGCTGTTTCTACTCGGCGCATTTCTATTATCGCTGATTCTGGGAAGCTTGCACGCCATGACACCCGGACACGGGAAAGCATTGGTCGGCGCATATCTGGTCGGCTCGCAGGGTCGGACTCTCGATGCAGTTTTTCTCGGTACGATTGTTACGATCACTCATACCGGCTCCGTTTTATTGCTGGGCTTGATCACGTTGATCGCTTCGCATTATATTCTTCCGGCATTGATTGCTCCGTGGCTGGAAGTGATCTCTGGCGTGCTTGTGATTGTATTTGGAATCAATTTATTGATTCAAAGAAGGCACGATCTGGCGCGCTTTGCCTCCAATCGAATAAAGCCACCCGCACAAGGATTTTCGATCAAAGTAGCGGATCATACCCACGACAAAGAATCGAGTTTGCTACATACTCATGATCACACTCACGTTGGAGAACACGATCATTCTCACCCTCATACCCATGCCGTGCCGGCGAACGAGATTACCTGGAAGTCACTGCTGACCTTGGGCGTCAGCGGAGGCCTGGTCCCTTGTCCCGATGCAATTGCCATTCTGCTCGTTGCGGTTGCCGTGAATCGGATTCCTTTCGGCATGTTTTTGATACTGGCTTTCAGTATTGGTCTGGCATTTGTATTGATCGCAATTGGGATTGCCATGGTTCAGGGAGTTCGCTTCATTACTCGAAGCGATATCTTATCGCGCTTTAGCGTCTATGCTCCAGTGGTCAGTGCAGTGGTTGTATCCGGGTTGGGAATCGTGTTGACGGTTAGCGCCCTCAACTCGCTGAATTTCTTTTCAGCGGCGTCGCGCTCTCCGGTGGGTCAGAACGCTTCATCGGATTCAAGTTCAAACTCGTTGCCGGCTTTTGATGTCAAACGGGCGAAGTTGGTTTATCTTGCGCCGGACAATCAGGCTCAAAGCGAAGACCAATTATTTGTGATGCCGTTAGGCGGAGGAACTCCAAATCAATATACAAAAGAACCTTCTGGCATTGCCGGATATTCGGTCTCGCCGGATGCAAAGACAATTCTATATACTACATTCAAAGTGGATGGCAGTTCTTCGATTTCGGCCATCAATACGGACGGGACGCAGCAACGCTTGGTATTGAATTGTCCCACTTCCCAATGCGGCGACCCGCAATGGTATCCGGACGGTCAGAAGATTGCGTATCAGCGACTCGATTATGCCGGAGATTCGGCTTTATCGAAATTCAGCATTTGGTGGTTGGATCTGCAAACAGGCAAGACGATGCCGGTCTTTCAGGATCAAACTTTTCCAAGCTCCGCTCCCGCATTTTCTACGAACGGCCAATGGTTAAGTTATATCTCTCCGGCGAATAATACAATTCAAATCTATCACCTTCAAGATGCTAAAAATATTTCCATTCCCATCGGTTATCAGGGCTTGATGCCGGAGGTTTGGAGTCCTGCATCCGATTCCATTTTATTTTGGGATGCTGTTTCCCCGGAAGCAGGATCGTCGATCCATGTCAATCGATATATATTGAATTCTGGTCAGAAGATTGATCTGGGTGGAACGCAGGATCAGACGGATTATTCCGCTTCCTGGTCGCCGGATGGAAAGTGGATTGCCATTGATCGGAATTTGTCCACATCTGACAGCAGCAAGAAAGGCGATCAAGTCTGGTTGGTCAAACCTGATGGAACTCAATCTCACGTGATATTAAATGAACCCGATGTTTCTTACACTGACTTGAACTGGTCGCCCGATGGAACTTATCTGGCTTATACGCGCTATTCATATGACAATATCGGACATTCTGATGTTTGGATGATCAATATCCAAAGCGGCCAGACAACCATGCTTGCCTCCGGAGGATTCATCCCGACCTTATTGCCATAACCTGCCATTGGAGGGTACAATTCAAGAGGAAGTGAAGCTATGAACTTCGACCCGACTTTCATCAGTAATTTCGTGCTTGTGTTAACCGGATTTGGTGGGGCCTTTTTAGCCGCCTTATGGATTGCACTTGTCATTTGGACGTATCGTGATATCCGCGCCCGCGCCCGCGACCCGTTGGTGCATATTCTTTCGGCTTTGCTGGTCGCGGTGTTGAACTTGCCGGGCGTGCTGGTCTATTTGATTCTACGTCCCGCGAGAACATTGGAAGAGGAATATCAGCACACGCTTGAAGAAGAGACCTTGCTCCAATCGCTGGAGGATCTGCCGCTTTGTCCGGGTTGCGAACGACGCGTCAAAGATGATTGGCAAGTCTGCCCGAATTGCAATACCAAGCTAAAAAAAGCTTGTCATCATTGCAGCAAGCTGATGGAATTGCCGTGGAATATTTGTCCGTATTGCGGTACACCGGTTCCCGGCATGAGACAGGAAAACATCAGTATGGATGAAGCTTTGCGCAACCTTCAAATGGGTGAGGATGGGGAAGTAAAGATCGGATGACACACGTTCTGAAAAGGATTTCCGAAAAGTCCTGGTTCTATCCAACCGCTCTGCTATTAATTGGCTTTATTACATACGGATATTCGCTGACGTATCTAGGGTTTTACTGGGACGACTGGGAAGTCGTCATGTTTACGAAGCTTAACCCATTATTGCAGCCTGGCTTCTATGCCTCGGATCGTCCATTTCCCTGGACTTACCTGTCGACCTTTTTTCTCGTCGGTTCAAATCCGATAGGCTGGCATATCGTCACACTACTTTATCGTTGGGCAGGGATCCTCTTCTTTATCCTTGCATTGATATTACTCTGGCCGCGCTACGAGGCTTATCTTCGATGGCTCGGCGTGTTGCTGATGGTCTATCCGGGTTTTCTTCAACAATCCATATCCACTGCATTCGATCGCCATTTTGCGGCATTTTTTTTCTTTGCTTTATCCATCTATTTGATGTTCCTCGCGGTGAAACGTCCTAAATGGGCCTGGATTTTCTTTCCGCTTTCATGGCTGGCGACTTTCATTCATCTCTTTACCATCGAATATTTCGCGGGTCTCGAATTGATTCGGGTGATTTTATTGTGGATGATCGTCTATGCGGTCAATAAAAAGTTTTTCCGGTCGCTGGGTCAGACTGCAATCCAATATTTACCTTACTTGCTAATTGTGGCATTTTATTTCTGGTGGCGGTTCGTTGTTTTTCCTCAGCAAGTGGTGGGTCACGCTGGCGATATCAAGTTACCATATAGCGGATTCGAATCGCTGATTGGTAGCGCACTCATCTTACTGACTCGTACATTTGTCGACTTGCTCTATTCCACGCTTCAGGTTTGGACCAGCGCCATCGCCAGCATCGAAGGTTTTACATTTCAAAGCAAAGTGACATGGTTGGCTTTTGGGTTGGGCATTTTGCTTACCGTCCTCCTTGCGATTTTCCTCGATGCGAAGGAAAGAGAAGTACAAGAACGCTCGTCTCCGGTTTCTATTTTTGTGATTGGTCTTTTATCATTTATCCTCGGCGCCTTGCCGATATGGGCTACTGGTAAATTAGTCAGCGGGGGTGGCCGCTGGGACGATCGGTTTGCTCTTGCTCCGATGCTGGGCGCAGGTCTCATTGTCATTGCTCTTCTGCTCTGGTTTGTTCATGCTTCAAAACAAAAGATCGTTCTGAGTCTCCTGCTCATCTTTTCTATTGCAACGCAAGTTTTGGCGGTCAACAAATATCGCCTTGACTGGGGGGTTCAGAGTAATTACTATTGGCAGCTTTACTGGCGCACACCTGCACTTCAACAGGGCACGGCCCTCTTGTCTTTTGACCAACCATCTCTCTCGGTTCCGGAGAACGATGCCAGCTTTGCCCTGAATGTTTTATATCATTACCAAACTAAGGATGGTTCGCTTCCATATTGGTTTTTTACGAACGAACGATTTATGTATTCTGGTCTCAAATCGAGCGTTCCCATCAGTCACGTCGTTCGCAATCTTCAATTTCAGGGCAATACCTCTGATAGTATTGTCGTTTTGCATCAGGGTAACGCCACTTGTCTGCGAGTTTTGGATGTGATTTATGCGGACGATCCGATGTACTCCGACGAGCAAAGAGCACTGATCTCCGTTTCCAATCTTTCCCGCATCATTTCCGTCCCCGCATCTGCCGCGCCTGACCCAAATATTTTTGGCCCTGAACCCAATCATGATTGGTGTTACTTCTTTGAGAAGGCAGATCTTGCGCGCCAATCAAAAGATTGGAAAACGGTCATCGCGCTTTATCAACAGGCGCAGCAAAAAGGATTAGTCCCCCAATATGGCACGGAATATGTTCCATTCATTGAAGCTTATGCTCAAACGGGGAACTGGCAGAAAGCATATGATTTGACACTTGTGGCTCAAAAACTAACTTCGAATCTCGAGACGCTGTTGTGCGATAATTGGTCGCGCTTAAATCAACTGCCATCGCCGGATGTAAGAATAATCAATCAAGTCAAGCAAACTCTTTCGTGCAAGGACTTCTGAGTAAGCAAACGGATAAAAATGAAAATCGAATCCATCACCCTTCATCATCTCAATATGCCGTTGGTCGCGCCGTTCGAAACTTCGTTTGGGCGCGAATTGGACCGTGAATGTATCATCGTTTCGATGTGTTCGGATGGATTGATCGGTTATGGCGAATGCGTCGCCGATCAGTCTCCCGGCTATAACTACGAGACGACCGGCACAGCCTGGCATATTATTAAAGATTTTATTTCTCCGTTGATTCTCGGACAGGATGTTAAAGACGCGGCGGATTTTCAAAAACGAGTCTCTGGCATAAGAGGCCATCATCTTGCCAAGGCAGGCGTCGAGATGGCGTTATGGGATTTGCTTGGGAAGCGCGACCAAAAGTCTCTGCGCGAGATGTTGGGCGGCAAGCGGGATAAAATTGAAGTGGGTGTATCGGTTGGATTGCAGCCGTCACCTGAAGTCCTGGTGAGAACCGTGACCGATTATGTGGAGAGCGGTTATGGGCGCATCAAAATCAAAATCAAGCCGGGACGCGATGTCGGCGATGCTTCTGCGGTGCGGAAAAAATTCCCAGGCATCCGTTTGCAGGTTGATGCCAATTCAGCGTATTCCCTCGAATCGGCGCAATCGCTCAAACCGTTCGATGACCTAAATCTTTTACTGATTGAGCAGCCGTTGTTCGAAGACGATATTTGGGATCACCACAAATTGCAGGAACAATTCCACACACCGATCTGCCTCGATGAAAGCATTCTTTCTCCGCGCCACGCGCGTTATGCGATTGAGATGAAAGCCTGCCGCATCATCAATATCAAGGCGGGACGCGTAGGGGGCGTGAGTCAGGCCGTTGAAGTACATGACCTTTGCCGCGCACAAAACATGCCCGTGTGGTGCGGCGGCATGTTGGAGACCGGAGTTGGCCGCGCATCTAATTTGGCGTTGGCTTCGTTGCCTGGTTTTACGTTGCCCGGTGATATATCGGCGTCCGACCGTTATTACACGCGCGATATTACCCACGAACGTTTTTCGCTCAATAAAGATAGTACGATTGATACGCCGCGTGGCGTAGGTCTCGGAGTGACGATTGATGAAGAAGCGTTAGCTTCATTTACATTGAATTGCCTTGAGCTTAAGTCACTATAAGTTGTTAGGGCGCGGAGGAAGGCATGAGCCTATTGAAGGGCGAATTTATCAAATGATGTTAAGCCCAATGGGTTTATAGCTTTGCCTAAGCGTCTCCAACTGTAAGCGCTCACTGTGAAAAAACTTAGTCTAATCATTGCCATTTTGCTCGGTGCCTGTGCGCCTCAATTTACGGTTCAACCTTCGTTATTCTCGCCGGGGCACGTGCTGCCGAAAGCTTCTTCGAACGAGGGGATGCCAGTGTTGTGGGTCAGTCCAGCAGTTCCTGACTCGCTTCGTCAAGTTGCGCAGAAGTGGGGTGTCCCAGTCGTTTTCGATTCAGCATATTCCAATTTGAGACTCGATGTTGATAACGAGCCATTATGGGGAGATGATCAGAAAGTCGATTGGATCTATGCCTTGGTTGCACCCTTTCCAACTGTGATTGATGGCGTCACCTCTCAAGAATTAATCGATGACTGGCATGGCTCATCGTCCGGTCCATTAAGTGGAAGACCATTCCTGATGGCTGCAGCGACTCTTGCAGCGTTTAGTGAGGTCTGGGGTCCGCCCGCGCCGGGGATCGTTCAGACGGCGCCTGCGGATCAATTATCGGATATCGCATGGCGTGAGAGACCGTCTTGGGCAATTATTCCCTTTGAAACTCTAGATCCGCGCTGGAAGGTGCTGTCAATCGATGGTCGCTCGCCGATTTATAAGAACTTTTTCAGCTCTCGAATTCTATTAGGGACCACCTTTGCATATCCTTTGATGATTTCCTTCCGATTATATTGTGTTGAGCCTTGTTCTATTTCGCCTCTCCCTGTTCTGCCTCCATCCAACCGCGACCCCTCAAAAATGACAATCGTGGTCATGACGGGTACAACCTCTTTGGTGCGAGGAGTAGCCTATATGATGAATATCAAAGGCATCACTTATCCTGGTCGCGATATTCAAGCTTGGCTCACTCAGGCTGATATCACGCATATCAGCAACGAAACTTCATTCTATGATAGATGTCCTCCACCGGTGATGGAGGTAGGCTTGAAATTTTGCAGCGACCCCCGTTATATCGCACTGCTCAATTACGTGGGCACGGATGTGGTGGAGTTAACGGGTAATCACCTGATCGATTATGGTCCACAACCCTTTTTAGATACTTTGGCAATCTACCGCCAGAACCATATTCTTTATTATGGAGGGGGTGCCAATCTTAGCGATGCGCAAAAGCCGTTGCTGATTGAGAATCACGGAAATAAGATTGCCTTCATCGGATGTAATTCGGTGAACATCGGACAATATCCAACTGCCGCAAATGATCGTCCCGGAGCAGCACCATGCGACTACGATTACGTGACCCAGCAGATTACTCAATTGCGAAGCCAGGGTTACCTTGTGATCATGACTTTCCAATATTACGAAACCCTTGATTCCCAACCGTTTGACGCCCAAGTCAAGGATTTTCGTTTGATGGCTCAAGCCGGGGCAACCATTGTACAAGGCAGCCAGGCTCATTTCCCGCAGTCGATGGAGTTCTATCAAGGCGCCTTCATCCATTATGGGCTTGGGAATCTTTTTTTCGATCAGATGGGTAATGACCCCAAAATTCCAGGCATTCGGCGAGAATTTATTGACGAGCATATTTTCTATGACGGACGGTATATCAGCACCGAATTATTAACAGCGATGCTCGAGGATTACTCGCGCCCGCGTCCAATGACTCCCGATGAGCGTGCCGCTTTTTTGACCGAATATTTTTCCCTCAGCGGCTGGTAAACTATGATCCTTGCCTATGAAAATGATGTTAAGCTAGAATGAGTTTTGATTTTCAACCGAAGTTCTCCAGCTATAATCAAACTTCGTGAAAAGACTCATTCCAATACTCATTCTTTTATTGAGCGCTTGCCTGCCCTCGAAAGGGAGCACGCCCCAAGTTGTTGTTACTCCTGTTTCAACTGTATCATCGCCAGTTCCACAATCCATAGCCACTGCCACTGCTTCGAAAACCACAACGCCATCAGGCAATACGCTTTGGATCAGTCCGGCTGTGCCGGATGAGCTTCGTCAGGCTGCGCAAGGCTCGGGGATCCCGGTTGTTACTGATTTATCGCAAGCGTCTGTTCGTCTGAACGTAGCTACTTCGCCATCATCCAACGCGAATCAAAATTCGGTTTGGACATATGCGCTCGTTGCGCCGTTCCCGACGGTGATGGATGGAGTGACTTCGGATGATCTCAAAGCCGCGTGGCAAGGTGCATCATCTGGACCGTTTGCCGGCCATCCGTTATGGATGGCGGATTTGACTCTGGCGGCGTTTACTGCTCTTTGGGGCGCGCCCGCTGACGGTGCAGTCCAGACCGCACCTGCGGATCAATTGATTGATGATGCTTGGAAGAATCTTCCCTCATGGGGAATTGTTCCGTTTGAATCACTTGATCCAAAATGGAAAGTGTTGACTGTAGATGGCCAATCGCCCATTCGCAAAGATTTCGATCCATCACACTATCCGTTGCAAATCACATTTGCCTTGCAGTCATTTGTAGTAGGGGCGACAAGCCAGTCGCCCCTACCAGCTTTGCCCGCGTCCAACCGCGACCCATCCAAATTGACGACTGTCATTATGACCGGCACCACGTCGTTGGTAAATGCCATCGCCTATCAAATGGAAGTGAAAGGCATTGACTATCCGGCACAAGATATCGGCGATGTGCTCCGTCAGGCAGACATCGTCCATGTGAGCAACAAGACATCGTTTGCCCCTGGTTGCCCAGCTCCCAATCCTGATGACTTGTGGCCGCGTTGCAGTGACCCGAAATATATTCAATTGTTTCTTGATAATAATATCAATGTTGTGGAACTTACTGGTCCGCATATCTTGGATGATGGTGTCGATCCGTTTTTATTCACGTTGAATCTTTATAAGCAAAACAACATACAATACTATGGCGGCGGTGCCAATCTAGCCGAGGCGAGCAAGCCACTGTTGATCCAGAATCATGGAAACAAGATCGCCTTCATCGGCTGCAACGACGGCGAACCGCCACATCCCTTCGCAACGGATCATACGCCCGGTGCAAATCCATGTAATTACAAACAGCTTGCGGTAGAGATTGGTCGAGTCCGCGCACAAGGTTATTTGCCCATTGTTACGTTTCAATATAAAGAATCTTTTTCGCCGGGCCTAATCATGTCATGGCAAGTAGCCGCCTTTCAGCAAGTTGCAGAGGATGGCGCAATGATCGTCAGTGGGAGCCAATCCCATGTGCCGCTTAAAATGGAGTTCTATAACAGCGCATTCATTCATTATGGCTTGGGCAACTTCTTTTATGATCAAATGGGCAACCAGCCGCCCGATCCAACCCGTCCCTATCTTCCGCCTCTGCCCGCGCAGCGCTATGAATTCATTGATCGTCATGTGATTTACGATAACCGTTACATCAGCACCGAACTGTTGACGGCCATGTTGGAAGATTATGCGATGCCGCGCCCGATGACCCCTGATGAACGCGCCGCATTCCTGACCGCGTACTTCGGTTACAGCGGATGGATTCCGATCATCCCCACGCCCGCGCCGGAGCAAACCCCAACATTATATCCACTGCTGAACTTCACTCCGCTGCCGACTTATACGCCGATGCCCAAAGTCACACCGACACCGTGATTGAAAATTTATTTTTCAACCTCCGTTGTACATTCAGGTTGTTTTTTGCAAATCTCATTTGCGGCATGGATGCCTGCGATGGCCGCGGCTTCGACTCCTCCGCCCATCACGCCGGAACCGGTAACGTAGAGATTCTTGACCGGCGTTTTGATCGTCAAGCGTTTTTGTCCGGTGGCGGGACCGTAAATCGAACCGTTTGTTGTCCATGCGTAACGAGCAAAAGTCGTGGGCGAGCCTTCCTGCCGATACGTGATGTGTTGTCTTAGGCCGGGAATGATTTCTTCCGCAGAAGCGATCATCGCATCGGCGAATTGGTGCTTGCGTTGAGAATACCCAGGGGACTTACGATCCCATTTGGCGAAATCAGTTTCAGGGAGAAGCTTCAGCAATGTAACGGAAGCATGTCCGGCAGGGGCGAGATGCGAATCCAATTTTGACGGGATCATGATTCCGATATCATCCAGTATTGTAATCGGGGCGATATCCGGGACGATATCCACTCCCAAAAACACAATAAAAGCCGATGTGGATGGTTTAAGCGATTCGATCTGATTTGTGAAATCGAAAGGAAGATGTTCTTGTCCAACTAATTCAAGAAAGGTCCTGTGTGCGTCGGCATTTGATAGGATGGCTTTGGCATGATGGACTTGTCCATTCTTGAGTTCAATGCCAACCGCGCGATCTTTTTCGACAAGGATGCGTCGCACCGGTGTGCGAAGAAATACTTTGCTGTTGTGTTTTTCGATCACGCCAACGAGCGCATCGGGCAAGGCTTGCGAACCGCCGACTGGATAATATCCGCCGTTGAAATAGTAACCGAGGATGGGAGCCATGCTTCCAACCGTGAGAGACTTGGGATCGTCGCTGAGATAACCTGTGAGCGCAGTAAGCAAATCCTTCACACGCGGGTCGATGAAGAATTCGTCGAGTATCTCAATGAAAGGCCGGTCCATCCACTGGTATGCGTGCGGATGTGTTTTTGGATAGGCCAACAAATCCTCAATATTATCGGGACGGCGCGGCGCGCCGCCTGTCTTTTCAAGGTCCGCGTACATCTCGCACAGGATAAGCCTCATCTCGTCGAAGAACCTGTGGAGGTTTTCAGACTCGGATTGAAAACGTTCGCCCAGTTGGCAGACAAATTCATCCGCATCATGCGGGACCTTGAAATGAGTCTCGCCAATAAAATATTCCTGCTCGTTGAGTTTCCACTCGATGGCGTCTTCGATATCCAGCAATCTCAATAGCGAACGGATACCGCCGCGTTCGCTGAGTCCGCTGATGTCATGCACGCCCGCGTCGAAAACGTAAGTCCAGCGTTCTTTTGAATCGGGCATTGATCGGGGTGGACGGACGCGTCGTTCCCACGAAGTGCAATATCCGCCGGGCAGATAATGTTGTTCGAACACAGCAACCTTGAGTCCGCGTTTGGCGAGCAGAGCCGCGGCAGAGAGTCCGCCGATGCCGGAACCAATCACGATTACATCATGTTCGTTTTCATTGACGGGGCAGCCATTGAATTTCGGCACGGGCCATTTGTATAGATCCGACGCGTCAAGAAGTTTCTGAGCGCGTTTTTGAACAGCATAATTTGGGAAGCGTGATGAGAAAATAATTCCCGCAACAATGCCTACATTTGGCAAAATCACCACAAGCCATAATTCTTGTGCGGGGAAGACAAAGACGGCCAGCGCACCGAGCGCCGCATTGAATGTGAAAATCCAACCCCAAACGCTTGTGATGATTTCATTGATGCGGATGAAGGCGGGATCGCTCCAATAGGATCTATCCCAGTCTTCCTTTGCATACTGATAGGTGAACGGTTTTTTCATCACCAATGTGCCAAATGCCATTCCGGCCAATACAAGACTGTTTGCAATTGGCCCGTATGTTTTTAGAAACAATGAACCCAAGACAAGTGTGACAATTGCGTGGACAGCGAAATATCCCAGTGTGACGATCTCCATTGTTTTGAGATCGCGGCGTTTGAACCAGCGCCGCGTGACCAAGGCCGCCGCGGCAATCAATCCGCCGAGGATGGCGATACCCCAAAGACCCGGCCCTGAGAAACTCCAGTAAATAATCCAAGGAATGAAACCGACAAATACTTGCAGCATGAAGTCCTCCGAATTACGAAACCTCTCGTTATGATTTTCTTTGACGATTGCTCAGTTGTTTTGGGATTTCCAGCGGTGGCAGCCTGCGGACGCGTTTGATCGCCGTTTCGATCCATTTGAGTTCAGATTTATAATAGGCAATGCCGTACTCCGCTGTCATTTGCCACAATAGGCGCGGGCGTTCAACACCGACGCGGGCCGCGTTTTCCTCCATCAAAGTCGGGGTTTCGGTTTGAAGCCTGTCAAGCTTGGTCTGGATATCATTCTCCCGTGCCTTCAACAAGGTGATGATCTCCTCGTTGGTACTGGCGTGAGAAAAGAAGATCTGGATCAACCAAGCCTCCCGCACCATTGCCAGCGGAAGGGGCGTGGTGATCCAACGATGCAGTTCGGCGCGGCCCGCATGAGTGATGTGATATTCTTTGCGGTTCGGTTTGTTCTCTTGTGGGATTATTTTGACTTCGACGAAGCCGTCTTTTTCCAAATCTTCCAGCGCCTTGTAGATGTGGCTCTGCGTGGCGGACCAGAAGTGGGCGATCGACTGGTCGAAATATTTTTTTAAGTCATAACCTGTCATGGGCTGGTATTCGAGAAAGCCAAGGATGGCATGGGCGAGTGGCATAATTGCTCCTTTCCAGTAATATATCTATATAGATATATTACTGGAAAGGCTTATAACTGTCAAGAGGTCAACGGTGGAATCTTTGAATTTCGTCAGGCTTGAAAATCCGCCCCAAATTTCACTTTGGAAGCTGTAGCGCGTAGCCGCCATCGACCACAATTGTTTGCCCAACAATCATCTGCGCGGCCGAAGAACACAAAAAAGCTATGACTTCTGCTATGTCTTCCGGTGAGACCAATCTTCCCGCCGGAACCTGTTCAATAAATTTCTGAAGGATGTTTTCTTTACTTTTCATCGCGGTGAAATGGGTGAGTGCATCGGTCTCGACTACGCCAGGCGATACCGCATTGACGATAATATTCTTCGAAGCCAATTCCACGCCCAGATAACGCGTCAACGATTCGAGCGCGGCTTTGCTGGCACCGACCACCACATAATCGGGCAGGACGCGCGTCGCACCCGCGCTTGAGATGCTGACCATATATCCACCGCCGCGCTTTTCCATTAATGGCACAGCGCGTTGCGCGGCGAACAACAAAGCTCGTGCATTGATGTTCATTGTCCAATCCCAGCCTTTGGGCCTTTGTTCCAGCGCGGCACGGTTGTATCCCGATGCGGCATTATGAACAAAAATATCCAGCCCGCCGAATTCCTTTTCGACTTCATCGAATAAATGATTCAAATCGTCGAGATCGCCCACATCCGCTTTGACGAGCAGTGCATGGCGTCCCAGCTTTTCGATCTCGCCGACGGTTTCTTCCGCCGGTTCGCGGTTGCGAAAAAAGTTGATAATCACATCTGCGCCGCGTTGGGCGAAATGCAACGCAATGACGCGTCCAATGCCGCGGCCTGAGCCGGTGATTAGAACAATTTTGTTTTGAAAAGAATTATCCATTAACCAACTCCCGACTTTTCTCAATCAAAATATATATTCAAATCCGAACAGTCAAAGCGATTGCCGCAGTTGGGACAAATGATCTTGCAGCTGCTTTCGTACATCTCAAATCCGCATCGGTCGCAAATAAACTTCTGCTTTTCATCATACTCCTTGCGTTTTACGTTTTGTTCTTCGTCTTTTACGCTTTCACTATTTTCTTCATTTCCCATTTTGATCTTCCTTCCAAATCACCGGCTTCAACAAATCTCGATTGAATTCTGTGATTCGTTTTTCGCCCAATCGCTCAACTTCCTCGATTGCCGCGTCCAGATCATTTCGTAGTTGCCGCACTTCCACGCCGCGGCAAGTTTCAGGCCACCGTCTAAGCCATCTCATGCTTCGTCCATAGACTTTGATCGCCCCCGCATAATTTCCGCGCGTGATATGAAGATAAGTCACACCGGCTTCAAGGATTCCCTGATACAACTCTCGCACCTTGCCGCGCTCGTCTCTCCAAGCGGCCTCCAACTCCTCATGGGCTTCAAAATATTTTCCCTCGTTAAAGAGGATCAATCCTTCGCGAGCGCGGGGATGGAGTGTTCCATCGCAATCGGTCATGCTCGCGGCAGTATAACACGGTTATCTTTCCAGCCGGTGGTAAAATTTCCTAACATGAATCAAAAGCTTTGACATCGGATGGGGAACAGGTTGTGACTCTTTTTGCCTTGCTGTTCAGTATTCTATTTGGCATTGGTTCGCTGGCCTTCGGCTATCGCTTGGCGGGCTTCACACAATTCGAGCGCTGGATCATTTTCTTCGGCGCGCTTTGGTTGATTGCAATCTGGCAGCGTTGGCGCTGGTTTTCATATATTGGGATTACTTTCAACATGCTGATAGCCGCTTTGGGGCTGTGGCTTTTGAATTTTCCACCCGGCTGGATGTTCGCGGGCGCGATCGGCGGGCTGTTTGCTTTCGACTTGACTTACTTTTGGCATCGAGTGCGCTTCATTGACTCCGTCGAGGAGCGGCGCGGCCTCGAGAGAGGTCACCTCCTCCGAATCACTTTCCTGACCAGCCTCGGCATGATATTGGCGAGTTTTGCCATGCTCATCAAATTGCAGTTTACTTTTGAATGGGCCTTGTTATTGGTCATCGTCGCTGCCTTTGGAATGATTTAATTGGTGTGGATTTGGCGGGGGAAGAAATGAACCTTGCTTTCGTTCATAAGTGATTTCACAGATATCGCGTTTAGCTTCTTGAGCGGCGTCCGCCCCCGGTTTGGGCCGGAGACAATTTTTAAGTTCCCCAACATTTGCCAACTTATCCTTCCATCTTGCAATCGGGCACCTTGAATAACTTATGGATAATGATGCCATGAGCAAAGTGTCTGCAGGCGCGGATCATCTTGTATGCGACTTGGCAGATGCTGATCATCTCGGCACAGGACGACCCGGAAATCGGTCGTTTTATGTTCCGAACTATTTGGAAGCTTTCATGTTCTTTTGTTTGAGATAAGGATGTTTGGATGCACAACAAATTTCGATATATTTCTTTGCTATGCATTGTTATCACGACTTTAGTGGCGTCCCTGCTTGTGCCGACCGCGGCATGGGCAGATGATGCGCCGCCCACAACCAATCCGCCTCCGGCAGTGGTGACGACGGCTGCCGGAGCAACGGGAGCGCAGACGGATGAAGCGGCTACGCAACCCGCTTCGACTAACAGTGCTTCGACAAATGCTGTATCGACAGATGTGGCGGCTACTCAACCAGCGTCTACAACTGCGGCGGCTACGCAACCCGCTTCGACAGATGCGGTTGCGACTCAACCAGCATCAACCGATGTTGCGTCGACAAATGCTGCGATTACTCAATCTGTATCGACAGAGGCTGCGTCCACAGACTCGGCGGCTACACAACCGGCATCCACCGATGTCGTAGCTACGCAACCGCCACCGACTGATATCGCTTCGACTAATGCCGCGGCTACGCAGCCAGCATCAACGGATATCGTATCGACTGAGGCTGCGCCTACAGAGTCGGTGGCTACACAACCAGCATCGACTGAGGTTGCTTCGACAGATGCAGCGGCGACTCAATCAGCATCAGCCGATATTGCGCCAAAAAATGCTGTGTCTACGGATCAACCCGCACCGACAGATGTCGCTCCTACAGATGCAGTGGCTCCTCAACCCGCGCCGACACAGACTTCTTCAACGGATGTATCTGATAGCACGGTTAATGGGAGCGAAGCATCTACAGTAGCCGCTCTTGCTGATTCCGGCTCTGTGTTGACTGATCAAAATGGAAATTCAATTCCGCTGGCATCCACGCAGGCGGCTGAGATTTTGGGTCAATCGCAGCCAGATCCGGTTGTCTGCCCAGCGGGTTCAGCAAACGCTAGTGCCCCTGGTTGTAAACCCGGGTACACAACGATAACTTCTGCCATAGCGGCTGCGTCCGCAGGGTCTGTCATATTTGTCGAGAGCGGAACATACACAGAACAAGTGGTGATCAATGAAAGCCTTTCCTTAATAGGCGCTGGTTCCACTTCCACTATCATTCAAGCACCAAGCATATTGGCAACTGATCCTGATGGTTATCAGGACCTTGTATTGATCGAGGGCTCCGCAACGGTTGTAAATATCAGCGGATTTACGATCAGCGGGCCGGGGCCATCTGGTTGCGACAGTATCAACAATGGCATTTATGTGCGGGGCGGCGCTACGGCCAATATCAGCAAGAATGTCATTACACACATTCGCGATAATCCGCTTGGCGGTTGTCAGAATGGCGTTGCCATCAGAGTCGGTAGTCATTACAATTATTCTAGAACAGTGGCAGTGAATCAGGTTGGAACGGCGAAGATCACGAACAACACCATTAGCGATTATCAAAAAGGTGGCATTGTGATTGATAATACCGGCTCCTATGCGGATATCGAAGGAAATACCGTCGAAGGCGTGGGCGCTACGACAGCCATTGCCCAGAACGGGATTCAAATCAGCCGCGGAGCCACGGCCACCGTCCTGAACAATATCGTTGGCGGCAACCTGTGTGATTATTCATCCTGCGGGCCGAATGCCGACACTCAGGATCAATCGGCAGGCATCCTTTTGTATCAGAGCGGGAATGTGACCATCCAAAATAATACAGTCAGCAATAATGATATAGGTCTCTATAGCCTTGTCACAGTCCTGGGTAGCTCGGCTTCTGTAGCGCAGAATACGTATGAAGATAATCGTTATGAAAATATCCTTGCCGACCAGGGCACGCTAAATCTCCAGAATAACACCATTACCGGCAGCAATTACGGCGTCTGGGCTTATTCTTTTGCTGGGGACACAGGGAATACGATTGTCAATCTCACTGGCAACCAGATCAGTGATGCTCTTGTGGCAGGAATCCGCTTGGATAAGGACTCGGGTGATTTGTACAACCCTGTGGTCAACGGATCTGGCAATTCGTTCGTTGGAAATCCTGAAGGCGTGATAAACAATACGACCACGCTGGCAGATTTCGTTGGGAACTGGTGGGGTAGTTTTGTGGGTCCAATGGACAATAAAACTGTTCCGGATGCCTGCGGCTTGACCCAGAATAACCCTTCCGGTACGGGAAATGGCGTCACTCCATGTGTGCGCTATGATCCTTGGTTCACCGCGAATCCGTTTGCCACTTCAGGCGAAAATGGCAGTTTGGGTCTTGGAGAACTGAGCAGCCTAATCATTCCAATTACGGGCGGCCAGCTCACCACCATCGACTGCGGCAGTCCGACCATGACAGTGGAGGTCGGTAATACTGATGCCATCCTCACCGGGCTTTGTGGCTACGAAGTGGTCTTGGCGCCGACAACAGCAGAAGATTTGCCCGGAGCCCTGCATCAAAACCAGAAGTTTGTAACCGGCGTTGTAATCACATTGCTGAAGGATGGTAAGGCAGTCGATGCACTGCCCGCCGGGGCCAGTATCCAGGTTTCATATTTGAAGCCGTCGGGTGATGCTTCTATCATGGCGTGGAACGGCTCTTCATGGACCGAAGAACCCACTTCAATGAACGGCGATCGTGCCATTGCGAATCTCGATGCGCCTGCTGCCACCGTGTTAGTGACTCCTTAATCGATAAAGGAATGAGAAACGTCCTCTTCAATATGTTGAAGAGGACGTTTCGTTTTTTGGAGTTCATTGGACACTTGCCAGCCATTCATTCGCCTCGTGTGGCGATCCAAAACGGATGACCGTTAAATGAGCATAACGCGGCTCTGCAAACAACTGCGGGTATTCGCGTTTGTGTTTCCAATAGGTTTTGACCAGCCAACGATAAAGGGATTCATCTGACCACAGTTTGAAATGCCACCAGATGTTTTCGCGGTTGCCATTCCATAACTCTTCCTGCAATACGCCGCGTCGAAATGTGCGGACAGTCAGTTGCCAGAAGACGCGCGGAAACGAATAATCGAGCCAGATCACAGCCTCGGCGCGCGGCCAGACGATATCGCGGACGCGCAGATAATTCCCAGCCACGACCCAGTGTTAGGCGCGGGTGGCTTCGTCAACTCGTGCTCGAAAAACTTCATCGGGAGCTTCACGCCAGTTCGGTTCCCAATGCAACGCGTCGAGTTCGATGAAGTCCAGCGCAAACTGGTCCGCCAGCCGTCTTGCCAACGTTGATTTTCCTGAACTGGTTGTGCCGATCACAACCACGCGTTTGAAGGGAAATGATTTCATAAAGCAGAGGATTATAATTTGTAAAACGAAAACATAAAAGCAATTGGGCTTTGCTCCTTATGTTTTTTGAAACGAGGCTCTCATGTTTGATCTTCCCGATGATGAAATCCTGGCTCTTTCCAAAGAACATGTCTTTTGGACGTGGTCGGCGCAGGCGAAAGTCGATCCGATTCCTGTGAAGCGCGCCAAAGGCGTTTACTTTTGGGATGTGAATGACAAGCGCTATCTCGATTTCAATTCGATGACGATGTGCGTCAACATTGGTCACGGCGACGAGCGCGTGATCGAAGCGATGGTTGAACAGGCGCGTGCGCTTCCATACACTGCACCAGCGATGACAAACAAGGTCCGCGCGCTGGCGAGTAAATTGGTCGCGGAGGTTTCGCCGGGAGGTCAATTGACGAAAGTTTTGTTCACACTTGGCGGCGCGGACGCTAACGAGAACGCGATCAAATTAGCACGCGGATACACGGGACGCTATAAAATCCTGGCGCGCTATCGCTCGTATCATGGTGCCTCGGCGGGTGCAATGGCCGTGACCGGTGATCCACGGCGTGTGGCGTGGGAGCCGATGCTGATGCCGGGCGTGGTGCATTTCCTTGACCCGTATCGTTATCGCTCAACGTTCCATAGAAGTAACCCAAATATTTCCGAAGGAGACTTCACGCGCGATTATTTAAATCATCTTGAAGAGATTATTCAATATGAAGGGCCGGAGACGATTGCCGGGATCTTGATTGAATCAGTCACTGGCACAAATGGCATCATTATTCCGCCGGAAGGATATATGCAGGGTGTGCGCGCCTTGTGTGATAAATATGGCATCGTCATGATTGCCGATGAAGTCATGAGCGGCTTCGGTCGCACTGGCAAATGGTTTGCAGTGAATCATTGGAATGTCGTGCCGGACATTATGACGATGGCGAAGGGGCTGACATCTGCGTATGCGCCATTGGGTGCAGTGGAGATGAAGCCCGAGATCGCGGCGCACTTTGATGAGGTCGCTTATAAATCGGGATTGACTTATACGTCGCATCCCATTTCGCTAGCCGCCGCAATAGCCAATATTAACGTCATGAAGGAAGATCATATCGTCGAGCACGCGGCCGCTATGGGTCCGGCCTTGAAGCGCATGTTGACCGACTTGGGCGAGTTGCATCCATCGGTCGGCGAGGTCCGCTCGATTGGGTTGTTCGGGATTATCGAGTTGGTCAAAGACCGCAAAACAAAAGAACCGATGGCGCCGTGGAATGGATCAAGCCCGGAGATGACCGCCTTCAAGAAATATTGCTTCGATCACGGATTGTTTTTGGATATTCACTGGCACACCGCGTTGATCATCCCACCACTGATTATCACGGAAGAGCAATTGCAGGAAGGCTTTGCTGTGCTGGACGAAGCGTTGAAGTTTACGGATCAGGTTGCGAAGTAATTGCCATTTGAACCTCACGCACAACATACTTCCATCTACAGAATCGTCCAACCGCCATCAACCATTAGCGTTGCTCCGTTAATCGTGGATACATCTCTTAGTCCAAATATTATATTTGCTGCTGCATCTGCCAAGGCAAGAGCGCATGCTTTTCCAATCCCCTTGGCTGCACCTCTTACCAATGCAACCTTTCCTTCAAGTGAATCAGATTTCACATGGCCTCCGATGTATTCGTGAACCGTGTTGAAAGTAGACGGCAGTGAATGTGAGTTTATTGGCCCATGCCAGCACGGAGCCAGGATACGATTTGTCGCAACGCATCGTATGCCTTCAGCCGTGCTCCGTCAGTGCCGTCGGCTTCGGCAGCCGCAATCTGTTGCTCCATTTGGTGGATGACCAGCGGCCCCATTGCCAGTAGGGCATCCGCGTTGGAGGCGGCATACTTTACCAGAATATAGCGGATCAGGCAGGGCACAGGGATGCCCGTACTCCGGCTCAATCCTTCAACGGTTGGCAGAGGATCTACAACGGTGTAATGGGCTACATCGGCTTTGAAGTTGGCGTGTGGATCATGTTCTTCCCAGGAATCGGTATAGGCATAAAGTTGCATGGTGAGTCCTCACAAAGGGCGGAACGAGACGAAGCCGATTTGACGGAATTGCTTTGAGCGTAATTTACTCCTGCGTTGGCCGCCAATCAGGTGCGCGCTGTGTTAGGCAGCTTTTGAGTTGAAGAATATGAACCGCAGCAGCATCTCCACTACGAAACTGCTTGACTTTGAGCTTATTTTACAGGTTCTGCTACGAAGATTGGGATAATACGCTCGGTTTTGTTTTGGTATTCTTGATAAGGCGGATATGCTTTTATGGCGATCTTCCAGAGACGTTCTCTCTCGACTGAATCTATTACTTCTCGAACTCGCATGGCATAAACTTTAGCCTTGTCGCGAATTTCAACATTGGGATCTGCCTTCAAATTATGATACCACTTGGGATGCGTTGGTGCGCCGCCCTGAGATGCCACGAGGATATAGTTGTTTCCGTCCGCGACTCTCATAAGTGGGGTTTTGCGAATAGCCCCGGTTTTCCAGCCATGATTTGTCACAATGATGACCGGTAAACCTGTATCTCTCAAAGTTAAACCTGCGGCACCTCCGCTTCCTTCATAAAGTTCAACTTGCTCTGCCACCCATTGCCGTGGGCTAGGTATGTATTTGCTCATATTTAGCTTCCTTTATTTTTTAAAGTATATCAACTCATCTGTGAGAAACATGTTCTGTCGATGCTGCCTAACGAGTCTCAGTAGTTACCAAAATTAGCTTGAAAGGGTGAGCTTGCGGTGGCATACTTCCGACTGACAAGGAAGGAAGTGCCATGGACAAGTTCACCCCGACCACACCGCGGGTCGGATTGACCGACCGCAGCACATTGGATTCTACCATTAGCGTATTGGAGCGATATTTAGATCTTTCGGCCGAGGGTTATCTTTGCCAGACCCAGGATCTGTGGCAGGTATTGGTGGCCGTTTGTGCCCGGCAGAGCACCATTAAATCAACCTGCAATGATTTGGCCACGGCGCCCGACAGCCATACGGTGCGGTTCTATCTGAGCGAGCAGTTGAAGGTGGAGAAGATCGATGCACTGCAACAAGAGTGTAACGAGGCGTTGGCTAGTCAACTGCCGTCTTGGTTACGGGATCATCCGCAGGAGATTGCCTGCGATCTGCATGATGAGCCGTATGATGGGGAGTACGACTTGGACGATCCAAACCATTGGGTGTGTGGGGGCGAAGCCCGGGACCGCACGAGCCATTTTTATCGTTGTGCAACCGCAAAACGATCTCTTGGGCATCTTGCAGCGGTGGTTGCAGCGCAGGCAAGCTCTTGAGATTGCATGCAAGCGGTTGGATTTGGACAAAGGCTTCTGTTCGATTCCCATCCTGAGATACCAGCTGGCTCAGCCCGAGTTGCCAGTCATCTTGGCCGTTCCCGTGCGCGGCAAGAAAGGCGGCACGCGAGCCCTGTGCCCAGGCTGGAGCAGCTACCGAACTGAATATACTTTTCACAGTCAACTTCAAGGTGAGCTCACCGTCCCTGTGGCGGTGGTGCGCACTTTTGCCAAACGCCGCCATGGTGGTCCGCCCAAGGCCCAGTGGTTGGTCTATGCTTTGCTACACGGTCCCGAGCTGGCTGTCCGAAAAGTTCGCAAACTGTATCGCCGTCGCTTTGGAATTGAAAGTAGCTACCGCATGATGGAAAAGGCCCGAGCCCGAACCACTTCTCACAATGCCGCTCTCCGCTTCTTATTTATGGGTCTGGCCTTGCTCCTCCTCAATGTCTGGGTCGCCTTGCACTGGATCTATTTGCGTATCCGGGGCCGCGGACCTCGTCGTGTCGCTCGCCAATATTTTCGCCAGGATCGCATGTTGCGTTTTTTATCCCGCGCCGTCGAAGCTATTTATTCTGCCGTTGCTCTCGTCGACCCACCTAATATCAAATCGGTGATCTACTGAGACTGTCGAAAAACTCCTTGTTTGGAAAGTTCTCTTAAAACTCTCCCACAATACGCCCAAAAATCGTATCTTCTCAATAATCGGGGGTAACTGCCCATTGAGTGTTTAAAATAGCCGCCAAGTATGGCGAAAACATTCGGTTAGCGCAATACCGCATAAGTTACTATTGCCTCGGCCCTCGTAGGCGTTCTTTACCGTATTGAGGTCAAAAACCGCCTCAAAAACGTGGAAACTGGCTTCCATGCTACCAAACCGGGCACTCAAGGAACTGAAACAACGGATCTGGCATTCGTCCGTAGTAAGTTATGCGGTATTGCCGGTTAGCTGTATTTTTGGCAGATGTGGGGGTAGCCATTTTCCGGCTTCCCCCATTTATTGAGATGATACCAAAAATCGCCAAAATTTTGCTAGAGCACAAAAAAACAAGACGCTTTTCAATGTTTCTGTCCCACTTTTCAAACATCAGTTGTATCATCTCAAAAATAAGGGGCAAGCGAATAGGGATGCGCTGGTATGAGTTCACGAGCAGCTTTTTGAATTATTTTGGAAAGGGGCGGGATGGCGTTTTTCTTCAAAATGCGGTCACGCACATATTCGTAGAAACTGATGTGTAATTTTTTAGTGGTGGCGGCTAAGGTCATGAATGTATCCCAAGCTTGTTTGCCGTCTTCAGTCCGTGGCCCAAAACTAACATCTCGCTTGCGGGCGCGCCGGCGTGCGACGGGAAGAACGCTGCGCTTTGGAGGGGTAGCTCTGGAAATTTCAGAACTTGCAGTAAAGCGTCTTTGTTCGAGCGGGCGGCCGCCATGCGTTTATCCAACTCGGCGTACCCGCTGGGGGCGCCGAACAAAGCGTCAAACTCCACCTCCAGACGCAATGCTGCCTGTGCGCTAGGCCGCTGGCGATACTCCAGCAGTTGATTGTAGTAGGCCCAGAAGTGTGTCAGAAAATCTTTCAATAGACTTTGATGCAGGGCAACGATGGGTTCCAGTTTTTTGTAATGCCACCCTACGTAAACCCAACATAATGCTAGCCAGCGTGTCAGCCATTTGAACTCAGGCGCACCGTCACACACCAGCGTTTGTATAATCGAAACGCCGCGTTCAACATGATAAGCAGCGACTGCTGCTGCAGATAGAACTGCATTCCGGTGTTGTTTGTTCAAGATCGGCAGACGAATATCCAACTCATGGAGAAATATTTCTTCTTCTATAATCGTTTCCGAACACCAGCTTTCCAAAGTGCGCCGCGTCTCTTTGGAAAATGGCATCCCCTCCAAGTATGCCAAGGCTTCGGCGTTGAGCAAATATTCTCGTTGGCGCCCTTGACGCAACACATCCAACACACTCAAACGATCTTTGCCGGGCTTGGTCAAATACGCCGTGTACAGCGGATTGCAGATCACATGGCAAGACTGGTTTTGTCCGTTGAAACGTGTAGGTGTGTCGTCCAAGTGTTGATAGGAACTACTCGCCAAGCCTGCTGCCTACACCGCTTCTTTCTCAGAAAAGTGCTGTGTACTTTCAGTATGGAAATCCTCATGCCCTTTGATCAACAGATTGGATAGCGTGCCTTTCGACATCGGTATCCCGACGTTTTCTAAAAACTCGTGGATTTCGCCTGAAAGGCGCAGTCATTCCGTGGCTCCGTCATCAACCCGCCATGATAAAACACAAGACACAAGGCTTGGATACCCGGACCAAATTGTTCGGCATAGCCCCTCGGCAATTCAACCAGATAGGTGCGCCCCAACGACGGCGAGTAATACTTTTCTTTCAGAAAACGAACATTGTCCGTCTTCAACAAAAAATCCTCTACCACAAGCTCTTCGTACCCTTTGAAGAGTGCATCCCATGGCAAGACGGCTTGATCCACTTTCACCACTTCTTCGCGGTCAATCATAAGGTTCGCAGTCTTCTTTTTTCCATGACGTTGGCGCGCTTGATGCCGCTCCTTTTCCGATGAGTGTCTCTTCGGCGCTTTCGCTTTCACACTCGCTTGGATATCCGGCTTGCCTGGCCGAAGGACCCTTCAATCGATTGACCGCGTCGCGCAACCGCTGGTTCTCCGCCTGCGACTCACGCAACTTGCTGGACAACTGCTCAATGAAATTGAGCAATCCCTTGACCAACTCGTGGGTCTTTTCTTCCAGGATGGCGCTCAGGTCAATGTTCTCAAACATGCTGGCTTCAGTGTACCAGAGTGTCCCTTCTCATTACCCCGTTTTTTTGGAGATGATACCATACGTCCTCCTTAGTGCTCTCAAAAGCTGGGGAACATCATAGCCCGCCGCATTCCAAGTATGACACCGGTGTGCACCAATCTGCGAATCCGTAATCATCCCGCCGCTGATGATTACCGAAGAGCAATTCAAGGAAGGCTTCGATGCGCTGGATGAAGCCTTGAAGATCACGGATAACGTGACGAAGCCCTAAGTAATGGGAAAGTTCGTGCATACGCGGTAGGCGGCTCCGCGCTGGATTCTTGCAATTCAACGGGAGGCTGCAATTTGAGTCCTCAGTGCACTCAGTCTGTCTCTAAGGAGCTTGGCTAGCTCCATGGATACATGATAGCCACACACCGGATTCGCATCACATAAACGACGCAAACCTTCCCCTTCGATTGCGATATATTCACCATCGGTCTTGGCAACGCAGCTTGCTGTCATCCGGTGAGGCTCTATCAATGCTGACCAGCCAAAAGAATCACCTTTGATCAACGCATCAGCGACTACAGTTCGGTTATCACCGAGCGTGTAGACGATATTGACCTCGCCAGACATGATGAGGCAGAAGTGAGTTGCAGGAGCTCTCTCGACGAACAACTCATCTCCAGCTTTAAACTGCCCTTTGTTGCTGATATTCGAGATTTGCAACAGGTAGTCTTCGCTGAGGCCTGAAAAATGAGGATAGTATCGTAACAATTGGGTCGAAATCATCGCGCTCTCCTTTGTTAGGACGATCCCAAATCATTGCTGATTCATAGGCTCAAAGCTAATGAATACTGACATAATACCACTAATTCATTGTTATTCTCTATCAGGTGACTGTTTCAAAATTGGTGGAAGGGGTGTATAAAAAAGGAAAACCGGAACGAGTTATGATCGTTCCGGAATCCCAAAGAAAGGCGTATCGATACCATGCGCCTCAAACTGATTCTACCAATAATCGATCCAGAGCAATTTGAAGAACCGGAGCACTGCGTCGATCCGAAGTGTAGCGGCCAGCGCTTTGTGCCGTGGCAGGCAGTGAAGAAGAATGTACGGGACAGCGAGTACGAAGAAGTTGTCGCCCGTCGATACAAGTGTTTGCGGTGCGGGTGCACATTCCGAGTGTATCCTCAAGGAGTGCAGAAGAGTCAGATCTCACAGCGGGTAAAGGGCATGGGCGTAATGCTGTATTTATTGGGGTTGAGTTACGGAGCAGCCTCTTTGATGTTGGAAGCATTGGGGGTGTACTTGAGTACACCGTCCCGGTGTCCTTCGGGAAAAGTAGTGTGTATCGAACGGTGCAAGCGACGGCGGAAGCGGTGCCGGGGATGAAGCGCACGGAACTCTTGCAGGGCTACCGTACAAAAGCCATTGGAGCGGATTTGACGAGTGTGAAATGCAACGGGAAGTGGTTGTCCATTGGAGTGGTCGTAGATCCGATCAACGGACTGGTGTTGTGTGTGGATCATTTAGATGGAGAAGACGCTCAAACCTTGAAGGACTGGGTGGAACCAATTGCCGATCAAGTCGGAGCCGAGACACTCGTGACCGACGACGCCGATGCATTTAAGGAAGTAGCTGACCGGAGTGGCTTGTACCACCAGGTATGCAAAAGCCACGTGGGACGCAACACCGAAGAATTGATCGAGAGTTTGAGTCTGGCCATTGAAGCGGGTCAGGATTCTTCCTTGGCTGAATTGCAAATCGAACCGGCTCAAGCCCTGACCGATCTACGTCGTTTGGGAGAACTGATTCATTCCCGACAACCTGAGCAACAGGCAGAACTGCAAGCCTTGTATGAACGCTATGCGGCTGCCCCTCATTCCAAGAAAGGCAAGACTGCCAGCATTGCATACCGGATGCGTAACTTATTCCTTGACCGTTGGAACTTATGGCCGCGCCTGACCTTTTATCGCACCTGGAAAGACTGGGATGGCAAACCCATTTTGGACGGCACGAACAATGCCACCGAGCGCGCAATTGGATGGTGGGTAAAAGAAAGATATCGCACGATGCGCGGCTATAAACGCGATCAATCGGCTTTGAATGTCAGTCGGTTGGTTGCCTACTGCGGTAATCATCTTGCGGAGGGCTTGAACTTAGCGACCTTCGTCACTTGATCGCACTTTATCTCAGGGGTTTCTATCCCCTTGCCAGTTTATAAGCACTTTACCAATTTTGAAACGATCACTCTATCAGGCAACGCTATCTATTTTGAAATGCGGATTTTCAATGAGGCCGACCACATTCCCGAACGGGTCGGTCACAGTCGCTACGCGGATACTGTCTCCGACCTCTTGCACCGCTGACTGCGGTTGCGCACCAATCTCCAAAACCTTCTGGTAGGAAGCATCTATATCCTTCACACTCCAATAGGCAACGGCGTTATTGCCTTTCGTGACACCTTTCATGTCGGGGTCAAGCCCCAGCTCGAAGCCGCCCACATTGAATCCAACATAAAATGGCTCATCAAAATATGGCTTTACACCAAGAACCTCCGTATACCACGCTTTGGCTTTATTCAGGTCGTCCACATGATAGATGACGGTTCGCAAACCTTGAAACATTTTGTCTCCTTCATATTGCTCGGTTGATCATTCGGATTCAGTCCAATGCAATTTGCCCACTAAGGCCACGGCCTCTTCGAAGCGCGGCGTCCGCATGTTGCGCAGCGCCTCGCGCAGATGGATCATTCCATACTGTGCCTTGGCCTCGGCGGTCAGCATGTCCACTGTGTCTGAGATAAGTTCTTCATGGTATTCCCTAAAGTCCGGCGTGCTCATATTCGCATCGATGGATAAGCCTGCCCGCGCAGCCTCCAGAAATAATAAGGCGGCATAAAACATGGAAAGGGCCTGGCGCATCAGGAAGAAGCGGGCGCGCCGATACTCGCTGCGCTCGCCAGCCGGCTCACCGAAGTAGGCATCCAGATAGTGTTCTTCTTGGGCTTCGTCTTCGACAAAGAAGTTCGCCACGACGGCCAGATCAACATAGCGATCATTGAGGAAAGCCGATTCCCAATCAACCAGCCGGATGCGCTCGCCATCGAAGCGCATATTTTGCGGCTTCAGATCGTTATGGCTCGCGACCTGGTCCCTGTAATTCCGTGGATAGACCCTGAGCACTTCGCCGTAACGATGGAACAGTTCTTCGGTCGCGCTTTTCGGCAGGAGCTGTGCCGCTTGAAAGCGGCGAACGAAGCCGTTGTTCATGGCGTCAAAGTAGTTTCCCATCTTCGGACTTGGAAAACCAGGCAGGGAATGAAGCCTTCGGATGGTCGCAGCCATTCGCAGCGCCATATCTTCGGGAAATGGCTTGGCCTCCACGTAATCGGTGATCACAATCCGGTCTTCCACGCTTGCATACAAAATCCGCGGAGCAATGCCGGCCTCGGCCGCAGCTTGCTGACAAGCGAACTCATTGGCGGGGTCGCTGATCACCTCCGTACGCAGGATTTTCAGGAGGTAGGGATTTTTTATTACGACGATTCTAAAGGCCAGGGCCGAACTAAGCCCTCCGGTCAACAGGCGAAGTTCTTCGGGTTCATTCACCCCAAACACTTTATGGAGCGCGCGCCTCACTGCGGGTTGTTTTGCCTCAGGAATCATGGTAATACCTTGTCACATAATTATCCAATATTTGAAACGCTCCATTTTATTGGGATTGATACCCACATGCTATTTTCCATGAACCGCCATGAGTGCCTGGGCATAGCTGGCACCGGCAGCCGCATTGCCTGGGTAACTGGGGTCAAGCGCCAGCAATAGATCGTTGGTGTAAATCTCAAGAATCGTGGCGTGATGCGCGGCTGCAAATGTGATCAGCGGCGGTAATGGGCCGGTTGCTTCTTGAAGCGGCCCTCCCGGGCAGGCTGCGTTTCCGTTGGTGCCGCAAACTCCGGTTGGATCACTGGAGCCATACGTTTGAAGTTCAAGCGCCACCTGTCCGCCATACTGATTGAACAAATTACACCAGTCCGCGGTACACATCGGGTAATCGAAGATATCCTTTTTCTGCAAGCCCTGGCTGCCAAATCCAAAGCCATCATTGACCGCGTTTTCGGCTTCCGCGTCGGCAAAATCGGGCATACCAAATTGTGTGGTCGGTCCCATGATTCGCATGGCAAGGCCCAGGGATTTTTCGTAATCCAGCATGTCTTTATCATAATGCAGCCAAACTTGAGTGCCCCACTGTGCGAGAGTAATTTTGGAAAGAGCTGCCTCCTGTTGGGCGCAGAACGGATAGATTTCACCGCCTCGACTTAACCCAAAGCGGATGTAGCCAATATGCGGATTCCCGGCAAAGTGTTTAATGACCTGGGCGATAAAGGCTTGATAGGCGTTCTTGAACGGCGCTTCGTAGACGACCGGCCAGTTGGCAAAGGCTGGCGGATTACAGCTCACCTTATCAAGTGTCCGGTCATCCATCACATAGGCCGGTGCAGCTTGAAGTGGGCTGTACCCGATGGGATAGACGATGGGATTGACCATTTTACCCGCATTGATGAATTGCTGAATCTCGTGATCAAAAGTGCCGAATTGATATTGTCCGCCTGCGGCATTTGGCCCTTTGTCAATGGCGGACCAGACCAGCGGCGGGTTGATGCCATCCACCAGTGGACTGTTCAGAATGTAAGTGCCAAAGTCCTCATAATTCCTGTCACCCGGTTGCATTGGCGGATTCACAGCATTGATCGTCACAGAGTGTTTGCTGACTTGTGTCGCAAATGGTGTGCTTGCAGTGGTTGCTGTTGGCAACAATGTTTGGGTGGTACTTGTCGTTTTGGGTATGGGCGCGGTTCCCAGGCTGGGGAGTTCCGTTTGTGCGTTATTATTAGTGGGTGATAGCGAAATTGCAGCCCCGGATATACATCCAAATGCACAAGCTGATAAGATTAAACTAAGAATAACTGTGATGTAATGTTTTTGTTTCATTCAGGGTTTTTTTAAATTTGTACAATGGTTAATTCTGTTTTTACAGAGTTTGCAATAAAACATTTCTCATGTGCCAAATGATGTAATTCATCCACCTGTTCTCGAGATGGAGTAGCCTTCTCGTTAAAAATAATCCTCGGTTTCAAGGTAACTTTTGTCATTGCCAACTTCGCATCTCTATTTTCCCCCAAATTTCCTTCGGCATGATCCTCATAACTCTCGACGATGTAGTCTTTCTCGGTTGCAATCGACAAGAACCATAACATATGACAACTTGAGAGCGAAGCAATAAAGGCCTCCTCCGGGTCAACCGCAGATTCGATGGACATCGGAAGTGGTATAAGGTGCGGCGAAGAAGATGCGGCTAGCTCAATTCCGCCATCAAATATCCACGTGTGAGATCTGCTGTATTTACCATCGATAAAAACTTCTTCCAAATTCTTTTTCCAAGAGACTGTAACATTATCTGGCATGTCTGGTCCTCACAAGTTTGAATTATTCAATGGCTGTACCCTCATGGGATCACCAACTGGATCACGCCCCTTTTTCCATCGATCATCCAATCTGGGTCTTCGGCCTGAAGCGACTCGGCTTGCCCGGCCTCCAGCCCGACCATGATCTCGCCTTTGAGCGTGCGCAAGGCGACGAACGGAGCTGGGAAATAAGCGCAGACCTCTTCCATGCGGGTCGTGTGCGGCCAGTGCCGATCGTCCAACAAGCGGCGGTAGTTGACGTCGCCCTTGATCAGTACCAAACCCGAGGAAGCCAGTTCCTTTCGTAAGCCGGCCGGCATCTGGCGAAACATCAGGCTGGTCGTCCAGAACGGATCGGTGGCGAAGACCAATCGCCCGGTAGTCAGGCTTTCGTCCAGACGCGCGCCGAGGTCTTGTAATCCCGAACCGGGGGCGGCCTTCAACAGCTGGACGGTGTGGAGCGCATCCACCGGCATGGCGTCTGAAACAAAGAAGGGTTGTTTTTTTAAGTTGAGATGGACTGCCTCTGCCCAGCCCTGACTCAGCATGAAATCTGCCAGCGCCAAGTCGAAGAGCAGATCGCTGCCCACGTTGTCGCAGATGAAGTCGACGCGCGGCAGGCCGCGTGCCAGCAGGCTCCGAACCTGCTCGGTGTCGTTGATCAGGATCAAGTGGCGCTCGGTAGCGGTTGCCAGCCCGCTACGGGCTTTGACTTTCACCGTGAAATTGCTCAAGTCGGCGCGGTTGCCCCACAGGTTGGAGTGCAACAAGGCCTCGAAGCGCGTTTCCGGTTCCAGAGCCGATAGGGGTTCCCAGACGGGTGCTAGGCGTTGAACATCGGCCTCCATCTGTTTCTGCTTTTGTTTTTGGAATGGATCCCCCCCCTGCCATTCGCCGGGCTGGAAATAATGTACCGCGCTCAATAGCTTGCGGTAGAAATAGGTCTCGGCAAAATACCAGGGAATCTCAAGCCAGGTTTTGCCGGAGTATTGCGCCAGTTCATGATTCCAGTCAGGGACATCCGAGGCAGACTCAGTTAGTGGCTGGATCGTACGACTAGCAATCTCATCGCGGAAGTCCTCTAGCGCGGCGACTATTTCGGGCGGGTAGGGATTGTCAGCCAGTACCTGCCGGATGATTTGCGGCTTACGCTCGAGGATGGTGGCGCGCGCGAACGAGCCGGGGTCAGAGGTCATCAGGAAGGGAGGCAGGGATGGATCAGGTATGTTTGCGATTGTATAAAATCTCCAATTTTAGAATGTAAGGTTTGTGCGTAGTCCTATTCAACTGCTTTGCTAAACGAGTTGGATAATTTCATCATAGGACATCTGCACTTCTTCTTCAATCATCGGTTTCATTTCGTTCCACATTCCCATGAACGCTTTCTGCCGTCGCTCGAGCTCTTCCAATGAAAATGAATGCAGAACCATACTGTCCTTGATCTGTTCCTGGAAATTGTCGGGTAATCGTTCCAGTTTCTCTACGCAATAATATCGCCACTTCATATCCGCGACCAGCTCATCATTGAGGCCAAACAACATATCGGAGAAATAGATCAGGCCCTGATCGAACATTTGATGGGCACTTATCAGATTGCCTCGCCCAACCCATGATTTGGTCAACTGATTGATATACCATTCAGAAAGAGTTAATCCAGACATCATCAGCCATCTCTTTTCTTCCGGCTCTAGCGGGACCTTCTCTTTTAGCAATTGGGCGATCTTTTCTTGTGGATCGAAATAGATTTGGGCCTGGGAATATGTCCAACGTCTTGCCATATCCCAGGTGTCTGTAAGTTCGCTTTCATAATCTGACAACCATATCTGCACTTCCATATCTTCGATTTGATAAACCTTCTGTGTGATCGGAGTTTGCGATCCTTCCTTTTAGAATATTGCAATATCAATGTCCGCATACTGATCGAAGTAACCGCGGACAATTGCTCCTAGAAAGACGATGCCTACCATATCATCGCAGATATATTTTTGAACGAACTCTTTTGCGATCCGGATTGCTTTCTCCAGAAGTTTTAGATCGGATGATTGAATTACGAATTTTGTGCTCATAAACGCCTTTTCTCTATTTTGGGCGGGACGTTCATACCGTGAGCTTATGTCAACTATCGAGCCTGACTTCCTGCGGATTTGCGATCAGTAATATTTTCCCGGCACTCATCTGGTTGACGTACATTTCAAGCGCCTGTTGCGTTTCTTCCAATCCAAATCGTTTGTGAATTGGAGACTGCAGGTCGGTTGCCAAAAGGGATTGTGCTCGTTGGGAAAGTCGCAACGCCTGTAGGAGATTCTTTTTGCTTAACCAATTTGCAAGAAACCAACCCTCGAAATGCAAATTCTTGATCAGCGCCGTACGCGCATCAATGATGCATTCTTCATCCGACAAACGCGAATACAACAGAATGGTGCTACCTGACGGAGCGGCTTCGGCAAGTTGCTGCGTCATATTGCCGCTAATTGCATCGAGCAACAAGGTGGCTTGTAATTTATCGGCCATCGCCCGCAATTGTTCGATAAAATCCGCATCGCTGCTGTTCAAAATATATTCGCCACCGCGCTCGCGCACACCATCCACCTGTGCCTGACGACGCACGACATTAATCACGGGAAGGGCGCGACGCTTCGCTAAACGCAAGATCATTCCCCCCAATGCGCTGGCAGCTGCAGTGCTGACAACGGCACGATGCTTGCCGCGTTGCGCAATTTCAAGGATGGCAAGCGCACTCAACGGATTCACGAGGAGCGTCGCGCCTTGTTCCATACTCACATTCTTATTGAGCGGAATGCATAGGTGCGCAGATGTGACCATGTATTCCGCCCACGTTCCATTCCCCGTCAGCAGCGCAGAGCATGCGACGCGGCGTCCGTTCCATAAGCGAGGCATCATGCCCTCACCGGCTTCGACAACAGTTCCGCTGCCTTCCAACCCCGGCGTGAACGGGAAGTGACGCTGGCCGCTGTAACTCATGCCCGAGAGCGATCCGAGATCCGAGGGGTTAATAGGTGCGGCGGCGATACGAATGAGAACCTGCCCCGCTTGCGGTCGCGGCACTGGAATTTCACGCAAGGTTAATTTATCGTCCGGCTTATCTAATTGAACAGCGTGCATTGTGAATGGAATGGAGCGATTCATTTTATGTTTTTCTCTCTGTTCATAATCAAGATGTAAGTCTTCGTTATGTGAAAATTAGTCATCTAAATCCTTGAGGTGGCAAATCGCTTTTTGGTAGTATGGCTGGTGAGAAAATATAAGAATAGATTATAGGCGGTTCGAGGAAATATGCAAGCAGGATCGTAAAACGGCACTGCTATCTAAGATTTCTCTTCTTTTGAAGGGCGCAAGAATTTTAATAACACAATGAGTCCACTTGTGGCTAGTTGAAAAAAACCATATATCATGATGGAAATATCGTGCTGAATCAGCGAATAAATACCCCAGACCATCCCATCCGTGATGGATAGCGCCCAAGTGCCTAGTGATAAATCGGTTAAGTCACCTTCTTGATATGCGACCCAAAGTTGAGGTATGTTCGACGCCAAAACGCTGATTGGCAAAATGATGCCCAGTCCGCTTTTTCCAATCAATAGTCCTGATAGAAGTAAAACGACAAACCAGAACGGGGCAACTTTGAATTCTTTGGAACTTCGCCCAAATCGCAGAGCAAAAAAGGTAATTATGGCGAATATAACACCTGATGAGCCGGTGGCGAAACTTACATATATTTGATGGGTCAATAGACCATATGCTGCCCATCCAAAACTCACGATAGAACTGGTTGCGGATGAGTCGAGGGAAACTCCGTAAGCTTCTCGTGTACGCAGGAGTCTAACCAGTTGGGGGACGGCTCGGACCAAGCCAATTACTATTCCAACTGAGCCTAGAAACGATGCATAAGGATTCATTATTTATCTGTATCTTTTGAAAACAATCTGAATTATGGCTCAGCGTCCAACGGTCTGCGGCCTCTCAGCATGCAATGAACAAATTCCGTTCTCATTAAATATTTCGCTATAAGGTGTAATCAAACTCAAAATGAGAACCGGCCTGGTCGGCAAGATAATGTCCGGTTCCGCTTATTAGTTTAAGTTCTCCCGATCCTGACCCAGCGATGATCTCATAGGTAGAACTGGCAGATCCATTTTCAAAAACGCCGTTTTCTCTCACAAAAAAACTTCCAGTTTTGTCCAATAACTTGCCGCTAAATTGGAGCAATCCAACGAAAACGGCTGAAGCTTTGTGTGGGTCATTCGGGTCAAAATATTTGTAGAACATCAAATAATCTATCGACGCTACTCCTTGAGCGTCACCTTCAAAATCATATTCAACAGCTGCTTTTGTCGTTTTCATTTCAGGAGAAATTTCTTCATCGTCTTTTTCTTCCCATTTTTTGACAGTAAACGTTCCCTTTGCTTTCATATCCAATCTCCTATAGCTGATAATGTTGAATTGTTGTTGCCCAACGGTTTGCGTTCATGGAGCGTGGGCGAGCATCGTCCATGCTTATTATACAGAAAATGTTTGGGCGTCGGATCAAGTCTTTAGGCGAGCAGAGGTCGATAATGCGGCCACAATCATCCGTTCTCTATTCGCGACAACCAAGCCCGCACATCTGCCTGGTGATCATCGTAAAAATGGTAAAAGAACTTCCCAACCGTGAACCGCTGGTTGTTCAGCCAGACGACGTGGAATTTTGACTCGATTGTCTCAATCCCGACGTCGTCAGGCAAATCTTGAATCAAGGTCCGCATAACTTCGTAAACCTGATGGGCGTCTTCCAATACTTGACGCGCATTACACCTGCGATTTGTTTCATAAATCCAGGCGTTGATTTCATCGTCAGTCTTCAAGTGCTCTGGCCAGGATGGATGCGGATCGGATTGCCCGTCCTTCGCAGCTTTCACTCGGGTTACAAGCCCACCATTGCCAGCCCGTCAAATGAGCGACTACATCTCGCATTGATCATTCGCCGTTTACGCCGGATTGGTCCATACGGTTTTGACCAATTGCAGCGAGAAGCAACTCCCACTTTTGTTGTTCTTCCGTGAACCACTGGAGAAGTTCGCGTTTATTCATCAATCACTCCTTGAGCACGAACACCCAACCGTTTGCGGCATTGTCCCCGTAAGGGATCGCGGAGCATGACGCTGGGGCGGAACAAGATGAGCCGCTTTGGCGGAATTTGCTTGAGCGTAGTGTACTCTTGCTTTTGCTGCCAGCCGGGTGCATTATCCCGGTGATCTTCCGTGATGCTGTGTTAGGCCGCGGTGGATACTCTTAAGCTTGCGACATTATTGACCGATTGGTGGTTCCCAGAGTTCGACCTTGTTTCCCTCTGGATCAATGACCCAGGCAAACTTCCCGAAATCGGATTCGTCAATCTTCTCGAGCACATCGCAGCCTTCTTCCTTCAAGGCCTTGACCAAGGCGTGGAGGTCTTCCACTCGGTAGTTGACCATGAAGGAAGCAGAGCTCGGAGCAAAGTGATCACTTTCTTGCGGATCGATCAGCCAAGCCGTTGTGCCTGCAACCGGCTTGCCCTCGGCGTCGGTCCAATCGAAGGTAGTTCCGCCCCATTCTTGGACATCGATTCCCAGGTGCCGCTTATACCAAGCTTGTAGCGCCGGAGTGTCTTTGGCTTTGAAGAAGATGCCGCCAATACCTGTAACTCGTTTCATGTTATCTCCTATGTGGGTTGATGGTGAGATGAAGTGTGTTCTCTGTGTTGGGTAGTTTTTACTCGAAATGTTACCACTTCTGATTTTTCAAAATCTTGTTTACGACTTCTTTAGGAATCTCAAATAGAAGGCTAGAAAAACCAAAACAATGCCGATATTCGCTATCAACCGTTCCCAGAATTGATTCCTAAAGAACAGTACATCTACACTAACGATAACAGCTATCATGATCAAAACGAAAAGCACGACATAGATATTCCTTGGCATTTCAATTCTCCGGTTCAAATATATCACAGGCCCCAACGATATGCTATCCGTTGGTAGGCAGGACGAGCTGAAGCTGATTTGACGCAATTGGTTTGAGCCTAGTGCACTCCCGCCTTGGCCGCCAATCAGGTGCATCTCCCGGTGAATCTTCCGTGACGCTGTGTTGGGCGATGTTCATCGAGGACTACTTAAAAGCCAATAGGGCCTCTTGTGTAATGGGAGTCATATACGCACATTGTTCCAAAGTCAAGTAGACTCCACTCACCTGCGTTATATTTGTTCTATATTCTCTTGCGTGTTCCTCTGACCAGAAGAAAATTGAATTTCGTCAGTAAGAATCAATGATGGTTTGTTCTGCGAAATGCTCCCAATCGATATCTGGCATAAACACCAATGGACTTGCGTCTGCTTCGCGAACGGAAACCCGCATATCGTTATCGATTGTGAAGTGCATTATTTGATCGCAATGGCTACACCTTGTTTCGATTGCAATTGAAACATATTCCTTTCGTAACTGCCCTTGCACCAAGGGCGCCGCGATCGCGTTTTCTGCTCAGGCACCGTAAAGACGTTCTCCGCTGGCGAAACTCAATTTGTGCGGCGTAGTTTCGACGGTTACTGGATAAGCCCATGCAACAGCACCACCTTCATTCCGCACCAGGAAGAACAATTTTCTCTCTAATTCTTCAAGGATTGACTTCACCAGTTCAAACGGAATGTTCAATTCTTTGGAAATGAACTCTGGTTCAATGGGTTCTTGCCTGTTCGCCAATTCCTTTACAACGAAATAGCGAATTTGATGGTGAGTCTCCGTCATGAAACTCAATCTCGACTGGCTGTGCTGCGAAATTTGTGTCAGATGTTGTTTCCAGGTTGATTCTGGTGCTTTAATTATGTTTTTGTCTCGTCCAAGCAAGATTTTCTCTTCCATGAATTGTGCTCTCCTTCTTTACTCGGTTACAAGGTAACCGCCCAACGAGACTGTCGAAAAACTCCTCGTTTGGAAAGTTCTCTTAAAAACTCTCCCACAATACGCCCAAAAATCGTATCATCTCAATAAATGGGGGAAAGGATCAGGATGCAGAATGCTTTGCAGAGTGAGAATAAGCAGGTAAACTAACGTCACGATGTTCGAAGATATCAACCTTGATGCGATCCAAGAAGAGAATGCGCGCGAATTAGTCAAGCGACGGCTGAACATATTCCCCGCTGGCCTGGCATTTGCCAGACGGCAATGACCCTTATTTTTGGTTATAAACGATGGCAAATTCTTTTGCAAAATCCTTGACCTTCACTTTGCCCAGTGCCGGTCGGTTGCGGTTGTAATCTTCATACAATTTGCCACTGCGCGTCCTTCCACTTGCATTGATTTCCACCAATCCGGCTGCAACTCTTGGATTCATCCCGGAGGTAATCATCCCTTTGAGCAGTTGTTCATCCGAAATAACGATCCATTTCAGATCGGGCTTCCCGATGGCTGCGCCCAAAATACTCGCAATCTCATTGCAGGTAATTTCCTCGCTGGCCACATAGCGCACTTTCCTGCCGACAAACGGGGTGGTAATTTCCTCCGCAACCGCAGCAGCGATATCGATGGGAGAAACCCAGGGCTTTTTATCATCTCCGCCGTAGTTTGAGACAATCATGCCTTGCGTTTTGATCGCAGGGATAAAGCCCAATAAATTGTTGTAAAAGCCAACGGGACGCATAAAAGTAATGCTGACATCGGACGGCAATTGATTGAGAATTTTTTCCACATGGTAATGAAAAGCAAGCAGACCATTGCCTTGATCGGTATGCGCGCCAATGCTGCTGAGATGAACGACACGCTTCACGCCCGATTGTTGAATCGCCTGTTTGTAATTATTGCCAAGCTTGCTGATGGCAGCCATGATGTCAAGGTTTGGTTCATTGTAACTACCGGGACCCAGCGCTTCCATGACATACACAGCATCTGCACCTGTAAAGGTAGCTGCGAGAAAGTTCGCATCTGCTATCGTGCCGATAGCGGCTTTTGCGCCCAAGGCTTCGATATCCTTTTGTCTTTCGGCTTTACTGCTAACGACCGTAACCGAATGACCTCCTTGCACCAATTCTTCCGTCAGCGGTTTGCTGATGTGACCCAACGATCCTGCAACGATAATTTTCATAGTTATCCTTTTCTGAATGTTATAATCTTACACTGAAAAGGGAAAATTGCCACAGCCGAATCCATGGAGGTTAGGTCAAGTGCCGGGGAGTGCGGGCGTGACATGATTCCACCAGAGCACGAACGGTCGTTAAATACAAACGAAACAGCCACTTTGCTAGTGGCTGTTTCGTAAAAAGCAAGTTTCTTTTCAGTTGGTATTAGCCTTTCACACACGAACGGAGCTGGGTATCCACTCGTGCAACGTGGTTTACCAGCCACGATTTAAGACTCAAATAAGTCTCGTTCACCAGTTTCGGGGTCATATTTCCAGTTTGCCACTCCTCGTAGAACTGGCTAAATGTTTTCAAAAATTCGGCATGAGCCTTTTTGTTGTCTGCGGCCACTGGACACTTGTATCGATCCATGCAATTCTCCTCCCGACCAAAGTGCCAGTTTGCATAGAACTGGAGAAAATCCAGAAGTTCTCCGGCGGCTTCCCGCGACGCGGCCTCAGGGGATATGGAAAATGTTGCAGAGAATTCATTGAATTTCTCAAAAAGCATTTTATGTTGCGCATCAATCATTGATACGCCGGTACTCATGGTATTGGCGTCCCAAACAATCATATTTGCTCCACGTGCGGTTTTTTAGGCGGATAACCAGCATGCATTATACCTACAAAGTGCGTTGTGGACAATGATGGTATACCTCGACAAAACACACGGTCCATTCGACTGGCCGATGGGAAATGTTATGCCTTCTGCACTCCTTTGCTTTCTTCGGCATCTGATAAAATGTATATGTAATAAGCGCGTTGCACGCGGCGTCTCAATGAAGGCAAAAATTGAGATAAGGTGTTATTCCAATGAATTCAAACGGTAATGCAAGTCATGTCAAAGTGTTGGTGTTGGGTTCCGGCCCGGCGGGGTTGTCTGCGGCGCTGTACGCGGCGCGCGCCGAACTCGCACCGGTGGTGTTGACGGGCATTCAACTTGGCGGGCAGGCCGCACTCACATATACGATTGAAAACTATCCGGGCTTTCCCGAAGGCGTGGGTGGGGCACAGTTGGGCGAGTTGTTCCAGAAGCAAGCCGAACATTTCGGCGCGAAGGTGGAATTCGACACGGCCAGTGAAGTGGATTTGTCCAAACGCCCGTTCGTCGTCAAAGCCGATAGCGGCGAGTACGCCGCGGATACGATCATCGTCTCCACCGGCGCCGACCCGAACAAGCTCAAAGTTCCGGGCGAGGAAGTATTGACCGGACGCGGCGTTTCCTATTGCGCCACGTGCGATGGCTGGTTCTTCAAGGATAAGAAGGTCATCATCGTTGGCGGAGGAGATAGTGCCCTCGAAGAAGGACTCTTCATCACGCGTTACGCTTCATCGGTAACCGTCATCCATCGCCGTGAAGAATTCCGCGCCAGTCCGCTTTTGCAGAAGCGCGCCCAGGAACATCCCAAGATGAATTTCATTTTGAACACGGTGGTGACCGAAGTGATCGGTACGGAAAAGGTCGAGGCTGTGCGATTGAAGAACATCCAGACCGGCGATGAGACCATCTTCGAGACCGATGGCGTGTTCATCTTCATTGGTCACACGCCGAACACACAGATGTTCAAAGGCCAGCTGGAGATGGACAATCTCGGTTACATCAAGGTTGACGATAAGATGCAGACCAGCCAAGCTGGAGTCTTCGCAGCAGGTGAGGCAGCCGACTTGCATTTTCGTCAGGTTGTCACCTCGGCGGGAATGGGCGCCGCGGCCGCCATTCAGGCCACCCATTTCCTCGAAGCGGAAACAAACTAAAGTCACGAAAGAACGAAGGGACTTCTATTGATGAAACTCAGGAGAAGTCCCTTCGTTCTTTTCGTGAAAAACATGACAAATTGTACTTTTTATGCGCAAGACTTTCGGATAGAATAGAGCACACTGAATCTCTTGGAGGAACGGATGAATAAAATTTCGATCATCGGTGCAGGCATGACGGGTTCGACGACCACTCACTGGCTGGCCGAACGCGAATTGGCAGACCTCGTGCTGGTGGATGTGGTCGAGGGAATGCCGCAAGGCAAAGGGCTTGACCTGCTCGAAGCCATGCCCATCGTCAATAAGGATGTGGAGATCGTTGGGTCGAACGATTATGCCGCGACCAAAGGCTCGGACATCATCATCATCACTGCGGGTTTGGCGCGCAAACCGGGCATGAGCCGCGACGACCTGCTGACGGCCAACGCCGAGATCGTCGGCAAGGCCGCGACCGAAACGTTGAAGTATTCGCCGGATGCCATTTACATCGTGTTGACTAATCCGCTCGACACGATGGCCTATCTGACCATGAAGTTGACCAAGCTCCCGCGTGACCGGGTGGTGGGACAGGCCGGCATTTTGGATTCAGCCCGCATGCGCGCCTTCGTCGCGCTGGAAACGGGCGTCAGCGTCGAGAACATTCAATGTTATGTGTTGGGTGGACACGGCGATGAAATGGTTCCATTGACGCGCTTATCGAATATTGCGGGCATTTCGCTAAAGGATTATCTGCCTGCGGATAAACTCGAGGCGATTGTCAATCGCACGCGCAAAGGCGGCGGCGAAATCGTCAACCTGCTGAAAACGGGCTCGGCCTATTATGCGCCCGCCGCGGCGGTCACCCAAATGGCGGAAGCCATTCTCAAAGATAAGCATTTGATCGTTCCGTGTGCGGCTTATATGAATGGCGAATACGGTTTGATGGACATGTTCTTCGGCGTGCAGGTTCAGCTTGGCCGCAAGGGCATGGAGAAGATCGTCGAATACAAACTCGATGCCGACGAGAAAACGCTATTTGAAAAATCCGCCGGATCGGTCAAGGAAACGCACGACGCGTTGAAGAAGTTGGTAAAAATTTAAGGTCATTGCGAAGAGCGCAGCGACGATGCACTGCGTTCTCTCAGTGTGGCAATCTCCTGTTTGGGTATAAAGAGATTGCTCACCTGCACTTGCAGCGCAGGTGAAAATGTCGCCTTCGCTCGCAATGACAAATCCTATTGGAGGTCTTATGATTTTGCACGAAAAGATTTCTGCTCAACTTCCTGCATGGCGTGAACGCATGAAGGTTCTGGCAAAGGATCACGCGGAGGTCGTCGTGGATCACGTCACGGTCGGACAGATCGTGGGCGGGATGCGCGACATCAAATCGTTGTTGACCGACGTCTCATTCGTGGACCCGGCAGAGGGCATCCGTTTCCGCGGCATGTCCATCCCCGAAGTGTTAAAGAAACTTCCTAAGGCGCGCGGCGGAAAGATGCCGCTGGTCGGCGGGCTGTTTTATCTTCTGATGGTAGGAGAAATTCCAACCAAGGAAGAGGCTTGGGAAGTCGAAGCCGAATGGGGCAAGCGCGCGGTGGTTCCTGATTATGTTTACAAGATGATCAAGGCCATGCCGAAAGAGACGCATCCGATGACGTTGTTCTCCCAGGCTGTCCTGGCTTTGCAAAACAATTCCGTCTTCGCGCAGAAATATCATAGCATGAAGAAGGATGTCTACTGGGAAGCCGCATTGGAAGACAGCCTTGAATTGACTGCGAAGCTTCCGGTCATCGCGGCGTTCATCTATCGCTACAAATATTTTGGCGAGACGAAGAAGCCGAAAGACAATCCCAAATGGGATTATGGTTTGAACTTCTCGAAGATGTTGGGCGTTACGGATCGAAAAGGTTACGCTGATTTGGCGCGATTGTATTTCATTCTGCACAGCGACCATGAATCGGGGAACGTCTCGGCACATACCATGCATCTGGTCGGCTCGGCGTTGTCCGACCCATATCTTTCCTTCTCCGCTGCATTGAATGGGTTGGCCGGTCCATTGCATGGTCTCGCCAATCAGGAATGTCTCGGCTGGCTGATCGAAGTCAAGAATAAATTTGGCGGCGTGCCGTCCCGCGAAGAGTTGCGCAAGTTCGCATGGGATACGCTGGATGGCGGCCATGTGATTCCGGGTTATGGACATGCAGTTCTGCGCGTGCCCGATCCGCGCTACATGGCGCAGATGGAATTTGCCAAGAAATACTTTCCGGATGATGAACTGGTGCGTCTCGCTGATTTAGTCTTTGATGTTGTCCCGCAGGTGTTGAAGGAACAGGGCAAGGCCAAGAATCCCGCGCCGAACGTGGACGCCATCAGCGGCACTTTGCAATATTATTATGGCGTGCGCGAATTCGATTTTTATACCGTGCTCTTTGGCGTGGGCCGCGCCCTCGGCGTGACTGCCAATTATGTTTGGGCGCGCGCCCTCGGTTCGCCGATTGAACGCCCCAAGTCATTGACCACCAAGATGCTCGAAGAGGTGGTCGCTAAAGCAGTTTAGTTCTAAAAGATTTGTGAATCAAAAAGCGGCGCATTCAATATGCGCCGCTTTTGTTTTGGAATTTTTATATTCCCAGGTTTGATAAGGTGTCGCTGATCTCGCGGATCGTATTGACCAGTGTAGGATGAGTCAGCTCGAACTCTTCCACGGATTTTTCCAAACCGTCCTTTGCAATATTAAATAATCCGGCGTTCCTCTTCGTTCTCAAGGCTTCATGTGCGGCGATTTGAGTAAAGCCCGCGATGCTCTTGGCGTCCTCGTCATGCGTTTTGGACAGAGCCGTGATTTCAACCTTTAGCTCGCCGATCAACTTCAACAAAGCGGATCTCTCTTCGCTTTTGATGGATTCAGCGTTTTCGATTCTTTCTTTGAGTTCCAAAATAGTCTTATCAAACATATCCATGCTCCTATTTGCAGGTCTTCAACTATTATACAACGAACAGAGAATTTATCAGCCGCCGCGAAAGAAGCGCGTCGTTCCCGTCATGATGAGACTTAATCCGCTGAACATTACCAGCAGGTTCAGCATCACCCACCAAATGTTCGACTGGATCGTCGAAATCCAATGACGAATGTCGCGCCCCAAGATCATCAGATCCACCACATGGGTTGCCGGCTTCGAGCAAATGTACAAGCCGAGCAATACACTGAAGAGTCCGTCCACTTCATCGTTGCCGGTAAACGTGTGTAGGAAATGAAACAACCCCCCAACGATGATTGCAAGCAGAATGAGGCCCCACATCATCTTGTCGTCGCGGTCCTTCCCAATATAATCCATCTCTTGATGATTATATCCCAATCGGATTTCAATCAGGTTGTATAATGAGAACGGAGCGAAATATGGCAACTCTTAACCTGCAAAAAACTTTGGAAACCGCTCATCAAGGACGCAATCCCGGCATGGAACTCGATCTAGATTGGGTGATGGGCGCGCATATCAACAAGAGCGCGGTGGAACGCCGCGTCGAATCTCTTCCCAAGCGGCGCACCGTTAAAAAGAATGGCAAGCCGCCTGGCTTTTGCGCGCCGTCACGTGCATTGACCTGACGACTCTTTCAGGTGACGATACGCCCGGACGCGTCAAGCGCCTGTGCGCCAAAGCCAAACAACCGATCCGCCCCGATATGTTGGAGAGACTCGGTGTTGGCGATGAGAGAATTACGGTCGGCGCGGTGTGCGTTTATTCGGGTCGAGTCAAAGATGCGGTTGAAGCGCTTCAAGGATCTGGAATTCCAGTTGCTTCGGTTGCGACCGGTTTCCCCGCTGGACAGACTCCTTTGCCTCAACGCATTCAGGAGATCGAGCAAGCCATCGAATCCGGTGCGCGCGAAATTGATGTGGTCATCTCACGCAATCATGTTTTGACTGGCGATTGGGAATCGCTTTACAACGAACTCAAACAGTTCCGCAAAACCTGCGGCGCCTCAGCACACATGAAAACGATTTTAGCAACGGGTGATCTCGGCACGTACAAGCAGGTTTATCAAGCCAGCTTGATTGCGATGATGGCAGGCTCGGATTTCATCAAGACTTCGACCGGAAAAGAATCGGTCAATGCCACTCTGGAGGTCAGCTTGGTGATGGTGCGCGCCATTCGCGATTATCTGGAACGCACCGGTCATAAAATTGGCTTCAAACCTGCAGGCGGAATCAACACTGCCAAGCAAACGATGGCATGGCAATCGCTGATGAAAGAAGAACTCGGCGATGAATGGCTGATGAATAACTTGTTCCGCATTGGTGCCAGCAGTTTGCTGACCGATCTCGAACGGCAGTTGTATCACTTCATTACAGGACACTACGCCGCGAAACATCACATGCCGATGGGATAAAAATGAATAGAACGCGGATGACACCGATAAAACTGATTCGCGCGGAGAAAATCAAAAAAAGAATCCGCGTTGATCTTCAAGATCAGCGTTTATCCGCGTTTTATTGCTTGTTATAAATTGGAGCAAAGTTATGACTACCTTACTTGAAATCTTCAAAACCATGGAATACGGACCTGCGCCCGAATCTCCGTCTGCGGTGAATACGTGGCTGGATGAACACAATCGCAAATTCGGACTGTTCATCAACAACGAATGGGTCACGCCGAAGGGCGCGAAACATTATGCATCTCACGATCCATCGAATGGCGAGTTGCTTGCTGAAACAGTTCAAGCAGGAAGAAAAGAGGTAGATGCGGCAATTGCCGCGGCGCGAACTGCGTTTGAATCTTGGAGCAAGACTCCCGGTGTAATACGCGCGCGTTACATGTATGCGATAGCGCGCAACATCCAGAAACATCATCGCTTACTCGCAGTGCTTGAGTTGATGGACAACGGCAAGCCCATCCGCGAGTCGCGCGATATTGATGTGCCATTGCTGGCCCGCCACTTTTCTTATTATGCGGGTTGGGCGCAATTGATGGAAACCGAATTGCGCGATTATCAGCCGGTCGGCGTGGTGGGACAAATCATCCCGTGGAACTTTCCGCTGTTGATGCTGGCGTGGAAGATCGCGCCTGCGATTGCAATGGGCAATACCGTCGTCTTGAAGCCTGCATCGTATACGCGTTTGTCGGCGTTGTTATTTGCAGAGATCGTCGCCGAAGCGGGATTGCCTGCGGGCGTGATCAACATTATCACCGGAAGCAGCAGCGTGGGTTCGATGATCGTCACGCATCCTGATGTGGACAAGATCGCGTTCACTGGCTCAACGGATGTTGGTCGCACATTGCGTCATCAAACCGCGGGTTCCGGGAAAAAGTTGTCACTTGAACTCGGAGGCAAGAGTCCGTTCGTGGTGTTTGAAGATGCCGATTTGGATGGAGCCATTGAAGGCGTGGTCGATGCGATCTGGTTCAATCAAGGTCAGGTTTGTTGCGCGGGATCAAGATTATTGGTTCAGGAAAATGTCTCGGACAAATTCATCCGCAAACTCAAAGCGCGCATGGAACATATGCGCGTCGGCGATCCGCTCGATAAAGCAATTGATATGGGCGCCATCGTTGACCAAACGCAATGGGACACGATTGATCATTGGGTGAAGACCGGCGTGAGCGAAGGCGCGGAATGTTATCAACCGAATATTCAGCTGCCATCGAAGGGACTCTTTTATAAGCCCACGCTTCTCACCGGACTCGATCCGGCGGCGTCTACCGTTCAAGAAGAAATCTTCGGACCCGTTTTAGTTTCTTTAACATTCCGAACTCCCGCTGAGGTGATTGAACTCGCCAATAACACGCGCTATGGACTCGCCGCTAGCGTGTGGAGCGACAACATCAATCTTGCGCTGGATGTGGCGAGCAAGATCAAAGCTGGATCAGTGTGGGTCAACTCGACAAATCTTTTCGATGGCGCTTCGGGCTTTGGCGGTTATCGTGAATCCGGTTTCGGACGCGAAGGCGGGAAAGAAGGATTGTTTGAATATGTGCGACCAAAATGGATGGATCGTCCGCGCCCGGAATTTAAGTTGGATGAATCAAAGAAGTGGGGTGAACATATTCCTGCGCGTCCCGCTCCGCCGACAACGGCTCGAGCCAATGGGCGCGATCTGCCGCAAATTGACCGCACACCGAAGATGTATATCGGCGGCAAACAAGTTCGTCCGGATGGTGCGTATACGATTGCAGTGATTGGCGCCGACGGAAAAGTGATCGGTCAAGTTGGCGATGGCAATCGCAAAGACATCCGTGACGCGGTTGAAGCCGCGCATGCCGCACATTTGGCAAAACCCGGTTGGGCAATGCGGCATGGATATAACCGTTCGCAGATTTTGTATTTCATCGCCGAGAACCTCGATGCGCGCAATGAAGAATTTGTCAATCGTATTGTTGAGACGACGGGACATATGCCAGAGTCCGCGCAAGTCGAGGTGAATGCGTCAGTCGAAAGATTATTTACATACGCAGCATGGTCGGATAAATATGGCGGCACCGTGCAAGAAACAACTTTACGCGGCATCACCGTCGCGGTCAATGAACCGATTGGTGTGATTGGTATTGCTTGTCCCGATGAACATCCGCTTTTAGGATTTGTTTCATTGATGGCTCCTGCGATTGCGCGTGGCAATACGGTGGTGATGATACCGAGTCAAAAGTTCCCATTGAGCGCAACCGACTTCTATCAGGTGTTGGATACGTCGGATGTACCTGGCGGGGTGGTCAACATCGTAACCGGTGACCGCGATCATCTGATGAAGACTCTCGTTCAGCACGAAGATATAGATTCGGTCTGGTATTTTGGATCAGCGGAAGGAAGTTATCATGTCGAAAACGAATCCGCCGCGAATATGAAGCGCACGTGGGTTGGCTATGGCTTGCCGCGTGATTGGATGTCACGCGAGCAAGGCGAAGGTCACGAGTTTTTGCACGAGGCGACGCAGGTGAAAAATATCTGGGTGCCGACGGGAGAATAGATGTCATCTTCTCAATTTAGGTACTTTCGCTTTCTAATACATGGATGACGATCTCTCGCGGATAAAAGAATCGTGCAAAAATCCCGGAGGAACCGACGCCCGCTGAAGTGTATCCGCTCATCTCGTTGAAATGCCATGATCCAGCGGTATATTTTCGCGCGCAATGGGCGTTTAATAAGATCGAATAGCCGCCAGGTAAGCAAAACTGTCCAGCGTGCGTGTGTCCGGTCAGGTATAAATCAAAATCTCGCTCCGCCGCTTCAGGGATCAATTCTGGAGAATGCACAAGTAAAATCTTTGCCGCGCGGTCGGGCGTATTCTGCAATGCCTTATCAAAATCGTGCAGACCGTAGAGGTGAGCGTCGTCCAAGCCGATCAACCGAAGTTTCTCATTGGCTGAATCCAAAGCCACACTTTCATTTATTTGCAGTTGAACGCCCGCCGCCTCGATTAACGGTGCCATCTCGATAAAATCATGATTGCCCAGGATGCCATAAATACCCAACCGGCATTTCAATGCCGGAACGAGTGCATTCAATTCATCCTTCAGGTACAGATATTTCCCTGTATCTGAAAAGCGATAATCTCCTGTGAGAACGCATACATCGAAGGATAAGGCTGCGAGCGCCTGCGCAACACGATTGCCCAATCCCGGAAAACCATCTAAATGTAGATTTGTAAGGTTGCAGGATACGCAGTCCGGAAAACGACTCAGGCAAATCGGAAAACTGTATGCGGTTTTGACGCACTACAAATTGCAAAGCGTTACGCTCGCTATATTTTTTAACCCGCTGACGCGGAGTAAAAGATCCACGATTCGAACAAACACTGGGATATTTTCATAATGGAACGATCCCAATCCATGACCGATTACACTGGTAATAAGATCTATCTGCGCGCGGAGACGCTTTCCCAAGTGTTCAGCGCCTAGTCGTTGACGCAAATTCGCGAGCGTATGTTCATCCATGGATTGAATATCCTAGCATAAATTCTAATCGAGAATGGACCAATCAATTTGAGTGTATTTTCTTCGGCCAGGGCTTGCGCTTCATTTCTATCACCTCGATCTTCGTCGAGTGCTTGAATGGCGACGGATCGGTAACCAGTTAGCCAAGGCGCGAGCGGCTTTCATCATCGCCGAGTTGGCTTGCATCCGGTTTGGTACAATTGGCAACAAGTATTGACCATGTCCTCCCAATGATACTCACCTTAATATTTGTTGAGGAAAATCCAAAAATGTCAGATTATATTCTCAGTTGTTGTTCCACCGCGGATATGCCCCTTGAATACTTCCAGAAGAGGAACATCCCGTTTCTTTGTTTTCATTTCAATATGGATGGGAAGGAATATTTAGATGACCTGGGGCAATCCATGTCTTTCGAGGAATTTTATAAGAGGATCGCGGCGGGGGCGCTGCCGACCACGTCGCAAGTGAACGTAGCGCAGTTCGTCGACTTCTTCGAGCCATATTTGGCAGACGGGAAAGACATACTTCACATTTCTTTTTCTTCCGGTTTGTCAGGGACGTATAATTCTGCAGTCATAGCGCGTGAACAGCTATTGCAGAAATATCCCGACCGAAAAATGCTGATTGTTGATTTACTGGGAGCTTCCTCCGGTTATGGGTTGCTGGTTGATATGGCTGCCGACCTGCGCGATAGCGGGAGAACGCTCGAAGAAGTGCGTTCATGGGTGGAAGGCAATAAACTCAATGTCCATCATTGGTTTTTCTCGACGGACCTGACTCATTACCGGCGTGGCGGGAGAATATCGGCTGCCTCTGCAACGATGGGCGCCCTGCTGAATATCTGTCCATTGATGAACATGAATTACGAGGGAAAACTGATTCCGCGCGAGAAGATTCGCGGTAAAAAGCGTGTCATCTCCGAAATCGTCAAAAGGATGGAGGAGCACGCCGAAGGCGGCACGAATTATTCGGGAAAGTGCTTCATCTCTAACTCCGCCTGTTATGAAGATGCGCGTATGGTTGCCGACCTAGTCGAGGATAGATTCCCGCAATTGAATGGCAAAGTCATGATCAATAGTGTTGGAACGGTAATAGGTTCGCACACAGGACCAGGCACTGTTGCGCTTTTCTTTCTAGGTGACAAACGCACAGATTGATTTTTGAGGTGCCTAAATGCTAGTATATAATAAATTCGATGTCTGATCTCGTCTCATCCATCCGCGAAAGTTATCAAAAAACACTGGAGGCCATTGCCGCATCAGCGCGCAAAGCTGGGCGCGCACCCGAATCTGTGCGGCTGGTGGTTGTGACTAAACTGCAACCCCTTGAAGTCGTTCAGGCCGCCATCGAAGCCGGCGCACGCATCCTCGGCGAAAATTATCCCGAAGAGGCCGTCCAAAAAATAACGGAATTGAAATCTCCAACTGGGCTAGAATGGCATATCATTGGTCATGTGCAAAGCCGCAAGGCGCGCCTCGTGGCCGAGCATTTCGCCCTTTTCCAATCGCTCGATAGCCTCAAGTTGGCTGAACGGGTCGACCGCTTCGCCGCCGAATTCAATCGTGTGCTTCCCGTTTTGCTGGAGTTCAACGTCGGTGAGGAAGAAAGCAAATCGGGCTGGCTCGCCTCGGACGAAGCGCGTTGGACGGATTTATTGAACGAGGTGAACGCGGTCGCATCGTTGACGCATCTGCAGGTCCGCGGCTTGATGACGATGCCGCCTCTTTTCACGGAACCGGAAGCGGCGCGGCCATACTTTCAGCTTCTGCGGCGGCTGAGAGATTTTCTTGCGAAGCACGCGCCGCAAGTCGACTGGCGCGAACTCTCGATGGGCACCAGCGCCGATTACACCGTCGCGGTGGAAGAGGGCGCAACTTTGGTTCGGGTCGGGCAGGCCATTGTAGGTCAGAGGCCCCAACGCGGAGATTAAATGGTATTTGTTATCCTGGCTCAACTGATTGATTTGCTCGCACAGATCTTGATCCTGCTCGTTTTTGTTGCGGTCATCCTGTCTTTTTTTATGGCACCTTACCATCCCGTGCGCATGGCGATTGACCGAATCATTGATCCATTGCTAACTCCCATTCGGCGCGTTGTTCCATCGGTGGGCATGTTCGATTTCAGCCCACTGATATTAATGATTCTAATTCAAGTGGTTGACTGGGTTTTAACATCCATTCTTCGAAGTCTGTAAGAGGTTGATATGCCAAAAAGAGAGTTTCATTTGCACGATGGGAAGCGCGGTGCGGCCATTGCGATACGTGTCACGCCGCGCGCCAGCAACAATAAGATTACCGAGGTGCTTAATGATGGAACGGTGAAAATCCATTTGGCCGCGCCGCCGGTGGATAATGAAGCGAATGAACAATTGATCGCTTTTCTTTCAGATGTATTGAGCATCGCCAAATCGCGCATTGAAATCGTGGCGGGCATGACCGGACGGGATAAACTGGTTTCCGTGCTCGACATGGATGTTGAAACGGTTCATCAGCGTCTGTTGGCCCACATGGATTAATTTAATAATTGTAGGGGCGGAACATATTCCTCCGTCCCCACAATTATTTTAAGGCGTAGGGCTATAAAGCGTGCGATAGATGGAGTAAATCTCGTAAATGCTTTGAATGTATTGCCGCGGCTCATCATAGCGGATGGTTTCAACAAAGAGATCAGGATCGTTACCTGAAAGCTTGGACCACTGATATGCATTTCCCGGGCCGGCATCGTAAGCGGCTAGCGCCATATATAAGTCGCCGTTGAATAGGCGCTGGTTGGATGCAAGATAATTTGCTCCAAACTTGACACTGATCTGCGGAAGGTAAAGTTCATCCGAACCGTAATTCGTTTGCATATCGAGTGATGAAGCAATGCTTGCTCCCGTGCTGGGAATGATCTGCATCAGACCGATGGCTCCTTGTGTCGAGCCTGCAAAGCTTTCGAAGAGACTTTCCTGCCGAATCACGCTAAACAAAAACAACGGGTCGAGACCATTAGCTTGCGCGGCGGGGACGACCAAATCGTTGTAATATAAGCCGTAGCGGACGTGATTGAAATATGCCGGGGCTTCCAGAGAGGACGGATTGTCGTTCTTTCCAGCAAGCGTCAATACTTGGCGCGCCGCGAAGATGCCCGAACGATATAACCCAATATCAAGCAAATAATTTGCAAGACGATAAGTCAATACTGGATCATCGTTGATCGAATTACGTAAATCTTCGAACTCAAGGCGCGCATCCTCCAATTGGCCCAGATCCCATAATTCAGTGCCGCGCACAAAGCGCGCGTCGAGGGCGAGCGAACCGGGACCGGTGAGGTCCGTTCCCGCCGGAAGATTGAATGTCAGGCGCATCCATGAATCTGCATCTTTGTGTTCCGCCGCTAAATCAAAACTGAGCTTCGTGGGCGAAGAGGATGTGAAGGGATCTTGACCCAAAAGTAGATCACGCGCACGCAAACTGTAATAACCGCCAGGGTCTATGCTTTGCGATTGTTGCCATGTCGTTTGTGCAACGTTGTTTTGGCCGAGTTGTCCTTCGGTCTTGCCAATCCACAGGTCGGCGCGTGCCTGATCATCCGATTGGGTGGCCAGAGTAAAACTGCGTTGGAAGTCTTTGAGCGCGTCGCTGTATTTGGATTCGCGATAGTTCATGATCCCTGCTTCAAACGCCGCGGTCGGGGCTTGATCGTTGCCGGGGTATTCATTGGGGACGCGTTCCCAAATCAAGGCGGCTTGTTCGAGCTGGTTATCCTGTTCAAAAATACTTGCCGCGCTCATGAGTGCATCCGGCGCCTGATCCGACGCGGCCGCGGTCTTTACGAATCCAAGCAGGGTATCTGTGGCTGCTTTGGAATCGTTAAGGTTATTCCATTGCGTATTCGCCTCTTGCTTCCATGCATCCGCCCAATGCGGATTGGATGAATAATGCTGGATGAAATAAGTAAATTCTTTGACTGCATTGGTGTAGTTTTGCATTCCCTGTAACGTCAGCGCCCGATAGTAATGCGCCGTTCCATCGTTGCCGGGATTCGCGGCGATATAACGATCAAATGCATTCAATGCCGGAGTATATTGACCTGCATAGTAATCCGTCAGGCCGCGATCTTGATCGTCCACGGTGACATTGGCGGCGACCAATTCGACCAATGACTGATACGAATAATATGAGATCGGATAATTTGCAATTGCATCCCGAAAGAAGCCGTACGCCACATCGGTTTTATTCAATGTGAGATTCGCTTCCCCTAATAAATAATCCATTTGCGATTTGGTGTAATCGTTGTTGGTGCTCGACATGATCGAGTTATAGATCGAAATAGCGCTGGCATAATCTCCGATCTGGGTGTCAGTTTGTGCGATCTTGATTTGCAGGGCAAACGCATCGTCGAGGTGCGGTGCGGACTGCGCGGCTTTATAAGCCGTAAGTGCGTCGGGATAGTCGCTGGCTGCTGTGAGCGCATCGCCGCGCAATTCTTGGACATAAGAATCAATCACACCGGGGCGAAGTGTTAAATACATTTGATAAGCCTGCGCGGCGTCGGTATAGTCCTTCATCTGGAGGTACGTCTGCCCTTGTAAAAAATAAGATGGGCCCATTGCGTATGGTGAACTCGGATAAGTTGAATTTAATTGACTGAGCGTGGCGAGCATATCGGCATTGCGGCCATCGGTGTATTGAGAGCGCGCCAAACCCCACAACGCCGCAGCTTTGAGCGCTGGATCACTTGAGTCAGCGTACGCCGCGCGATAATCTGTTGTGGCGCCTTGGATGTCTCCATCGAAGAAAGCTTTATCAGCGCTTTCGATCCGGACACTGGGAATGGGCGTGTATGTAGGAGCCGGAGTAGGGGATGAAGGGGGTGTTGGTGTAAGGCTGGGGGTGGAGGTTGCCCTGCTGGGAATCATAGCTGGAATATTTGAAGACACTGCACAGCCCAATATAATTATAGTCAATGCAAACCCAAGAATGACGCGCGAAATACCTTTCATACAGCTCCTTATACTGGTAAAGCAAAGGCATGTCAAGCGTGCTGTATAATTGTAAATTAATGAAAACGCAGATTATCACGCTTGAGTCGCATGACGATTTGATCTCCGTGCGCGACCGTATGTCATGGGCCAAGTCGCCGCGCATTTTGCTGATGTGGCCGAAATTTGAGCGCGTCATTCTCCGACCGGTGGACTTGCGCGTGCTTCAGAGTCATGCGCGCACCCTCGGCTCGGAATTGGGAACTCGTGACTCGAATCCCCAATGTCAAACGCGACGCGCTGGGATTTGGGATTCCGGTCTTCGAGACAACTGCTGAAGCTCAGCGTCAGGCTTGGCCGCCGCGCAGAGTTCATAACTCCTTAAAACTTTACAGGGCTAGGCCTAATTTGCGTGCGTTAAAAGAGCAAAGCCAAGTCAGGGAAGCGCGCTGGAGATCTAATTCAATTGTGCGCGTGGGATTCTTCGCAGTGGGAGTGCTGGCAGTTTTAACGGTAGCCACTTTATTCATCCCGCGCGCAACTATCAAGTTGACTCCCATCTCTCAACAGCAATCCATCACGATCCCGGTCTCTGCCAATCCGGATACTGAATCCGTCTTTATTTCAGGCAGCGTACCTGCGCGTCAAACCAGCGTGCTCGTTACCGTTACGCAGGCGATGACGATTACGTCGCAAGGCCCGGTGCCCGGTGATAAAGCGGAGGGCATCGCCCGCTTCACAAATCTGACTCCAAATGATTTGACGATTCCTGCGGCGACTGTAATTTACACGACTGATTCTCCGTCTGTTAAGTTCCAAACGGTGAACGAAACGCATTTACCCGGCGGATCGAAAAAATTTGTGGAAGTGCCGATTGCTGCGGTGGAAGCCGGCTCCTCCGGCAATGTTGTGGCGGGAGCGATTCAGGCCATCGAAGGAGACCTGGCGCTTGCGGCTTCGGTCACCAATCCCGATCCCACTGCGGGCGGCACGGATCTGACCGCGACCGAGGCGGCGGACGCGGACCGCCAGCATTTGCATGATCTGGTCATGACCGCTTTGGATCAACAGGCAAAGCAGGAGATTAATGCTTCGATTGGCGCGCATGATTTTCTTTTGCCCAACACATTGAAAGCGGATGCACCATCGCAGGAGGTCTATGATCCGCCTGCTGGACAACCGGGAGATACGCTGAAATTAACCGTGAGTGTTCAATATAATGCACAATACGTAACCGCTGACGATTTAACGCAATTGGCCCAAACCATATTGGACGCGTCCACGCCTGACGGTTTTGTTCCCAAGCCGGATACATTGCAATTCAACTCAACGAATGTTTTTACAGTGGATCAATCCGGCTCGATTCATTTCAGCCTGCAAGCGGAGCGCACTGTGATTCAACAGATTCCGTCTGCGGAAGTGATCTTCTTGGTGCGCGGACTTTCGCCGGCCCGCGCAAAACAAACTTTGCAGTCCAAGCTTCCGCTGGCTGCGCCGCCAGAAATTGAAGTGAGTCCATCCTGGTGGCCGTGGATGCCGTTTCGGATTACTGTCCAATAATAAGATGCGAATCCTTGCCGTTGATCATGGCGAAAAGAGAATTGGGCTGGCTATTTCTGATTCAACGGGCACGATTGCGAATCCGCTGAAAGTGATTGAACACGTCTCGCGTATGATAGATGCGGCTCAAGTTGCCGATGCTGTTGTGCAAAATCAAGTTGAGTTGATCGTCGTCGGTCAATCTTTCGACGAAGAGGGTAAATCCAATCTGGCAGGTCGGCGCGCGGCACGCTTCGCCGAGGCACTCAAAACGCAAACGCAAATTCCTATTTTGATGTGGGACGAATCTTTCAGTACGCAATCCGCGCGTGCAGCCCGCATCGAAATGGGTGCTTCACGGAGAAAGCGCGCCGGTCATCTCGATGAATTGGCGGCGACCATTATTTTGCAATCTTATCTTGACCATCAAGAAAAGTGACTCAAAAATTTGTCATGCGCCGTTTCATTCCATACATCACTATTGCCTTGATTGTTCTCTGTGTTGTGCTCGCTGTCTTTGTAATTCCATCGAAGGCTGCACAATTATATGGTTCGCCTTCAGGAAGGCTCTCATATCTTCAAGTCATTGAATATTCCGCAGAACTCATTTGGGATGATGGGCTGTTGACCACGCCGCTTGATTCAAATTTGCCTCAAAAATCTTTTATAGTTCAAGAAGGCGAGTCGGTAGCATCCATTGCGGATCGTCTTAAACAAAACGGCTTGATTAGTGATGCCAGGATGTTTCGTGATTATCTAATTTACACGGGTCTCGATACATCCGTTCAAGCAGGCAATTATGATCTCAGCCCGGCAATGTCTATCGTTGATATTGCGCACAAGATGCAAAATGCAACCTCCACGCAGGTTACCTTTGTTGTTTTGCCCGGCTGGCGGATGGAAGAGATCGCCGCATCACTCTCAACCTCCGGCTTGAGCATCACACCGGATGCTTTTCTCGCCGCCGCAAAAAAGACGCGTCCTGGCTTTGACTTTTTAGTGGGCGCAGATTCGACAGAAGGTTTCTTGTATCCGGATTCTTATATCCTGCCGCGCGTCACCGCTACTGATGAATTGATTGAGGTCCTCGTCCGGAATTTTGACTTGCACCTGACCAGCGATATTCGTGACGGGTTCAGCCGTCAGGGGTTGACCATTTATCAGGCGGTCACGCTCGCCTCGATTGTCCAGCGCGAAGCGGTGCATGCTGACGAAGCCCCGATGATCGCATCGGTATATCTGAATCGTTTGAAAATCGGTATGAGGCTGGAAGCTGATCCAACAGCGCAGTATGCCTTGGGATACAACACGGCTCAACAAACTTGGTGGACGAATCCGTTGAGCATGGATGATTTGAAATTCAATTCACCCTACAATACCTATGTGATTGATGGCCTGCCGCCGACGCCGATTTCCAATCCGGGGCTGTCCGCTTTGCGCGCTGTCGCTTTTCCGGCCGATTCATCTTATTATTATTTCAGCGCGCGCTGCGACGACTCCGGCTATCACAACTTCGCGCAAACCTTTCAAGAGCAATTGCAAAATTTGTGTCCATAAGAATGACGGTCACTTCTAAGTGGCCGTTATTGAATCTACGCGGCTTTTTCATTTCGCCGGACTATGGCTTGAATGGCCGCGCCCAGCGAAACAAAAATAACAAGCGGCGTAAAAGCGAACCAGCCGATGAACGGAGTGAGCGCCGCGAGAAGTAGTAAAACCCCGCCGCGCATGATTGCTTGGAATTCGGTTTTTGGTTCGCCCATGTGTTGACCAAGTAAATCTGCAAGCGATGCCAGCCCAAGGAATGCCAACAAAGTCAGAGCCAGTGTGATCAGTCCTCCGATGATGACCAGGATGCCGCTAACGACTTTTACACTGCTGGTAAGTTGTGCCAACCAGATCAATAACGCGTCCAGCACACCGACACACAGAAAGTTAATCAGACCGAGCAATAAGGATCGTGCCGGAGAGGTTTCAAGTGCGGCCCGCGTCCGTTCAATGGGGACAGGCAACAACAGATTGATTACGACGAAGATTGAAATCAGTCCAAGGCCGCCGAAGATAATGATAAAAAGCAAACCAATGATGTTGTTCATGCTTTCTCCTTTTAACAAACGATTACTTATTCGTACGAAACGAATCCCACAAATCCAATGCGGGCTTGGGCGAGCCGTCTGAGCTGCCAAGCCCGACCGAGGCAAACATGCCCAGCGTGTTGATGTCGTTTGAGTTAACGCCGTTGGCTTTCATGTAGTTGGAATACGAATTGAGATTGAAATCTTCGAGCAGAAGATAAGCCCAAAAAGCCAATCGTGACCCCATTTGATTGTGGATCGCGTTCAAATACGCGACTTGATCTTTGGGCGTGCCGTTCACTGGCCCGACCGGCTTGGATGTGAATCCGCCTTCGGCAACGGCGAGCGGCTTCGAGGTCCGCGAGAGAAGCGGAGTGTAATAATCAGCGGGAATGTCCGCGCCGGATTTGAACGCAATGAACGGATAGGACGAGATTGCCCAAACATCTAAGTTTGGTTCGAACGCTTCCACTTGATCCCAATCCGGCTGAAGACGCGCACGGCCGTTCGCGACTTGTGGTACCAAATTATTTAATTCCTCCCATTGGAAGGTGACGAAAATTTTTGTATCAGGTGCTTTGGCCTTCACCGCTTTATAAATTTCATTGTACAAGCTGATGAAGTTTTGTGCGTCGCTCGGATGTGTGTCCATGTATGTGTTGATCTCGGATGCAAGGCCGAGATAACGTGGATGGAACATGCGCACGACCCATAACGTGTAATTGGTGTACGCGGCGCGGACTTTGGGATTGGCAAAACTGGCATCCCAGCCGAAAGGCAGGCCGCTGAACTGGCTGCGATTGAGACCATCCAAGCCATCCACAACGAAGATGGCATCCAGATGATTTTGCTGAGCAAGCGTAAATTGATTGATGATGTCTGTGCGCTTTTGCGATTGGCCGTCCACTCTGTTGACGAAATCATTCCACGGAACATTTTCTTAAATCATAACAAAGTCGGCATGATTGCCAAGATCCTTGTAAATTTTCATCACGCTATCAATCGAAACTTCCGGCGGCGTTGGAAAAAATCCATAAGCCGTGTGACTTGAGTCGAAGACTGAACTCGTCAACGTGGGAAATGGTGCGGCTGGCGCGGAGGGAGTTTGCGTGCCGCAAGCTAGGGCGGCTACTATTAAAGCGAGAATAAGAATCAACAAGCGTTTCATTTTTGGACCTCGGAGCGTTCATGCAATAATATGGCGTTTCCAATCAACCAAAGCAGTAAAGTAAATAGGACGATGACGGATATTTGGAAGTTAGAAAATGGAAACTGGAACGTGGGCAGTTGCGGAAACCGGAATGGAGAATAAGTGAAAAAGGAGGATGGATTCATAGTGGCGAATAGAGGATAGAGAGATGATTGTTGGAAACGTGAAATCTCGAATCCAAATTCCGGAATGAAGGAGCGGAAAGTTGATGCAGGTGGAAGGTGAACGGCTTGTGCGAGCTCAAAGATGATGAACAGCAAAGCCCCGAGTGCCGCGCCGAGCTGCGCAGTGAAGAAAAGCGTCCACGTGCGAGGTTTTCCTTGTGGCAAATGCACCATCACAGATGGAGTTAAGTCATGCGAGAGTTTAACTTCATGCAAATTTTCAAGATCGATAGAGACGAGTTCGAACTTCCTCCAGCCGCGCACGGCAATCCGGGCATGTTTCAACGTGCGATTCCAATGCGCGGCGTGTCGACTCGTCGAGGATGTTATCGAGATATTCGTTGAGTTGAAAGTCCGAAAGATGGTTCATGGCTTTATGGGTGGAAAGTGGATGGCAGGGTGATTGGGAAACAGAAAATGGAGAAAGATCGCCCAGGGAATGCTGAATAGAAACGGCATGAGGAAGGCTAGTAATCCGTGCCAAAGTTTTGGTGAACTTGCGTTTCTTTCGTTCGGAACCGTGTAAGCTGGCAGATAAGTCATGAGACCATAGACGAAAATCCATAATCCAAATTCGGTAAGATGTTGCAAGCCGAACGTCATTGTTTCGGCAAGCAGGCCGTTGAGCCCGGTCAGTAAGAAAACCCAGAACGGACTGAAGGCATAGCGTTTGAGAATCCATGCCCAGGCGATGAACCACGGAATAAAAACGATCACGCTGTGATGCAAAATGACATCGAGGTAATTGGCCGAGGCGGTGATGTACGCCTCGCCGACTTTTACACCAAATACCGGAGCGAGATTGGTCATCGTGGTGGTGATCGCTTCTTCGAGCATGGCAAGCAAAGTCGCAAACAAAACAAATTTGATCTGCCAGTTCAAAGAAATGCTCAGAACGAAACTTTTTATCGGCTCACGAAAGACATACATCAACGAACCACAAAGAAAAATCCATAAAACGATCAGGCCCGTGCCCATGCAGATCTCTGCGTGGGCAATGCGGTTGCCCCACGTAAAAGCCAGTACGAGCGAAGTGCTGAACGTCAGCCATAACCCAAGCAAAAAGATAAAAGTGGTTTTGGCGTTTTGAATAACGCGTGCGTTCATAGGATGTCTTTGAGTCTGTCCGCTAATAGCTTGCGAGCGCGGAACAAATCACTCTTGATGTCGCTCACTGGCCGATTCACTTCTTTTGCGATTTCTTCGTAACTCAAATCCTGAAAATGTCGCAATTCGATGACAATGCGATAACGCAGCGGCAGGCGAAGCAATTGGTCGCGGATGCGCTGATCGCGATCACGGAGAACGGTCAGCGCTTCGGGGCCAGGATTTGGATCGGGCGTCGGAGCCATTTCATCGTCTAGAAGCGAGGCGGATTTTTGTCCCTCGAGACGATTCAAACAAACGTTGGCGGCGATCTGTTTTAGCCAGGGCGCGAGCGGGCAATCCGCATTGAACGTATCAAAGAACTGATAGGCTCGAATGAACGCTTCCTGGACTGCATCTTCCGCATCGTGAACATTGCCAAGCAGGCGATAGGCAACGTTGAAGACGGCCTGTTGATGGCAATGCACAATTTCACCGAAGGCGTCACGGTCGCCTTGTTTTGCACGGCGAACCAGATCACGCTCTTGTGCGGGGGACATTTCTACAATGTATTACAGGGGAATTCGCAAAAAAGTTGCAAGCAGCTTGGCCGCGACTAATTGTAAATCTCCGTCTCGGCTTCTGAATTCTTTATGCGCTGATTCTTTTCTCTCCTTGAGATCAAGAATACGATCACCAGCATTGCCAGGCCGATCCCCGCCAATATCATTGCCTGCCAGCCTGCCGGTTGGAATATTCCCCGCAGCACATCATCCATCACGGCGCGCGTAACATCGGATAGTTCTGGCGGGATCGTCAATTGCGTGCGGTGCAAAACAAAATTTTCAAGGGCGGTCCGGAACAATGGCGCGCCGCTGAATCCGGATACCATGCCGGTCACGCCTGCGACGAGAAACGGCCAGCCCCACCATGCCAGCCAGCCTTTGAATGTTCGCACCGCGAAAATCGTAATCCCAAATAAGAATGCCAGCGGGATGAGCGGACTGAGTTGCATGATGAATCGAGCCAGTCTGAGATTGCCTAAGCTCAGGGATTGATTGCCTGTTCCTATCAATGATATTTGATCGGGAATCTCTGCCGCCGTTGCATTCAATTGCGACTGGAGAATTGGCTTTGCCAGAGAAAGCACATCCTGCGGCGGATTGCAAAGAACCTGACCGAACGAGGCAATCAATTGCACCAATTGTTGGGCAGTGCAATCGGGCTGGGCATGGATCAGGTTGATGGCCGCGTCCAATCCCGCGGAACTGGAAAGTCTTTGCTTGAGCAGTAAAAGAGAAACCTGTGGATTGCTGGTTTCATCATTGAGATAAGCAAAGATTTGCGTAATGGCGTCTTCGGTCACGACTTGTAATTGTGCGGGCGGCAATAATGTTTGAACGATCGTCGCCCAATTTTCGCTGGTCAGCTGCCGGGCAAAAGGCAAGTTGCTTTGACTTGCATCTTTTGCCAATGCCTCGCCCAATATGGATGGAAGGCGTTGATAAAAGTTTTCATTGGCCAGCGCAGCTTTATACGGATTCGGATTGAACGCGCGCCGCTCCACGTTGAAAAGCAGCAGCGCGGCTAGCGTTGTTACAACGAAGAGAAACGCGCACAGAACAGCGATGATTTTCGCGATGGCATTCAATACGCCATTTGCAAAGCGTTTCATTTTGACTTCACCACTTCGATATAATCTTCCGTGACCATCTCCGCTTCCGAAATTCCAAGCGCAGTCAGCAATTCATTCGCAAGGATAGCTTTATGTTCGGCGTCCTTGCGACTCCAGGTTCGCGATTTGATCTCGACGAAATGTCCGATGGCGGGTTCAATCATCTCGTCCACGTTGACAAAAAACTCCGTGTCCTTGAATTTGATCAGCCAGCGTTCGCGGTCTTTCGTGATGGAAGTCTCCTCCTTCGGTTGGAAGTATTCGCGATAAAAACGCAGGCTTTGCGTGGCAGGTGCCAGGAAGCGACTGCGCGACAACAACACATTCTGCGCCAGTGCGCCTTCGCGTTTTTGACCCAATAAAGTCAGACGTGCGCGCGTCATGGTGACATTACCCTGCTCGTTGAGAAAATCATCTTCGCGGTAGCGCAATCTTCCTTGGGCCGGATCATCGAACGTGAAATAGGCGTCGTGTTCCTTATAATGACGATAACGCACGATTTCGATTTCATCCCGCTTCAAAGCCTCGATAATGGGCTGGTTGTCCGCTATCTTGACCTTGACCTGCGCCTCGAACGATTCCTCTTCCATCGAACCGCCCAGCGCGATCAGTTTGGACAACACAGATTGCTCGCGTTCCATCAGGAACGAATCAATCTTCTTGGCGATATCAGTGGCTTGCGCGATCAGTTCCTCCTCATGTACGGTCAGGAGTTTATGGTTTTTCATCAACCATTTGCCGTTGACCATTACGTCGCTTACGTCCGTAGATTTGCTGGCATACACGATTTGCGCGTATGCGGTATCGTGTATGCGCCGAAAGGATGGTGAATTGTGGAGGGGCGAGAGGTCAATTAAAATTAGGTCGGCGCGGCGGCCCGGAGTTAGCGATCCGGTCAAATGTCCGATATGGAGCGCCTGCGCGCCGAGACGAGTTGCCATCGTCAACGCGGTGGATGCGGGCAGCGAGGTTGGATCATTGGTCACTGCCTTGGCCACAAAGGCAGCCAGCCGAACTTCTTCGAACATGTCGAGGTCATTGTTCGACGCAGCTCCATCCGTGCCGATGCCGACGTTGAGTCCGGTCTCGAGCATTTTGGTTACCGGCGCGAAACCGGATGCAAGTTTAAGATTCGAGGAGGGATTGTGCGCTACGCCCGCTCCGGCGTGAAGGAGTGTGCGCATCTCGCCGGTATCAATGTGAACGCAATGTGCGGCAATTACCTTGGCTTCCAGCAGGCCCTGCTTCTTGACGTAAGGCACCACTGGCATGCCATTCTCGCGGCGCATGTTCTCAACTTCAAAGGCCGTCTCCGCAATGTGAATGTGAAGCGGTACATCGAATTCCAGAGCAAGCTCTGCCGCCTCGTGCAGGATTTCGGGCGTGGTCGTAAAAGGCGCGTGCGGCGCAATGGATGGAACAATGAGCGGATGATCTTTCCAGCGCTTGATATAATTACGGGCCATTTCCATCGAGTCTTCATAGGAAGCCGCATCGGGTGTTGAAAACTTAAGCACGGTTTGTCCGCAGACTGCGCGCATGCCCGCTTCCGCCGTGGCTTTGGCAACGTCTTCTTCAAAATAATACATATCGTTAAAGGTGGTCACCCCGCTTCGGATTAATTCAGCGCAAGCGATGGATGTTCCGAGCCCGACAAATTCCGGTGATACGAATTGGCGTTCGACCGGCATCATATAACCCATCAGCCAAACATCGAGCCGTAAGTCGTCGGCGAGGCCGCGCAGAAGAGTCATCGGGACATGAGTGTGCGCATTGATAAGGCCGGGCATCAATATTTTTCGGCTACAATCCACGGCCTCGTTGCCAGAGTATTCCTTGCTGATTTCAAACTCAGGTCCCACGGCGACGATGCTGTCGCCGTTCACGGCCACCGCGCCCGGGTTGTATTGATTCAAATTTTCGTCCATCGTCAAAACATGGGCATTGGTGAGTAAGAGGTCAACAATCGTTGTCATTTTTTCTCCATATATCGAAAAATTCATTTCGAAAAATTCAACAGTACGTTCAGCGCACGCAAATTCATCGAGAAGTCAGTGCTATCATGGGTTGCTAATTCCATGTCTACTGCCGCGGCACCCTCTGAAACAGCGTAGTCAGGAAGCGTGCCGGAATAAATACAGCCGGTGTTGATGGGCGGAAATGGATAGGTCGTTACTGATTTCAGTTCGCGAGCAAGCTGGATTGAGGCTGCGTCCCAAGGCGTGCCGCCGGGAAAGATTCCCAATCCGGCGGAATGATAATCGATCACTGCATTGATTTTATGCGAGGCAATAAAATTCATTACTAGCCTCGTCTCCGGCTCGGAGCCCGGGCCTCTTCCGCTGGTCGTCAACGTCAAATCATAACAGCCGCTGCGATTCCAGGTCGGCGCCCAGCCAATTGGAAAATTCCGATTCAAGTCCACGCCATTCGCGTTTACGCGTCCCCATTCGTCATGACTGCGCGCATCACCGTCCGGATTCATGTCGGGCAAAATATAAAGAGTCACATCGCTCGGAATCACATCAGGATTATTGTTGACATAAGTTATCAGTTGATCGGCCAATGCGATCGTGTTCCATTCATAACCGCCATGAATCCCGCCGATGATCATATCCTCGATTTCGCCCTGACCAAATATGTAAACTTCGAGTGGCCGACCCTCCGCGGAAAAACCGATCAGGACCGGTGCAGGGCCATTCGGTAAATCAAACGGAGTCGCGGTCGTTGCGAGAACCATAGTTGAAAGCGGATTAGGCGTCACCGATGGCAGATAATATCGCGTCGGCACCGCGGTCAATGTAGGGTAGGGCGGGTAGGGCGTACTTTCCAAAGCCGCTGACGCTTGCGGAGAGGCTTTAGCGGATTGTTGTGACCAATAAACGATCAACACGGCGAGCAGACTTAGTCCACCGATGATATTGATTGCCCAGATTACGATTGTCCATTTCGAGTCTTTTCTTCGACGTTGAGCGGACATCTCAATCTGATTCCTGCGCAACGGTTCGAAGCCAGTTCAAGGCTAGGTTCATGGCCCAACGGGGCAGACTACGCGGCGGGCCGCCATAAGTAATGCGATGAATCTTTTCGCCGCGCGGTGTAATGAGAGCCATATCGGCAGAATGATCTTCCATATGAACCGTGATGCCGAGCGCGGCGTCCGCTTTGGAATCGGCACGGGCGGCATGCAAAGCATCCATTAACGAAGCCGCGGTCAGGCCGGGGAAGGATGCGACATGAGGAATTTTTCGCACCAGCAAGCCGTCCAAACCGGATTCGACTGCGACCAATATCCAGCCGCGTTTGGCTACCAGATCTAAAACCACTTCTTCGAGTCTATCTTCATCCGCACCAAACACGGCATCGCCGATTTGCTCACGGATTTGTTTTTCAATATCAGCGATCATCGCGTTGGCGTCCACTTCGCTTTCCGCTTTTGCCGCGATGCGAATATCCACCACGCCAGTATGCGCGGCAAGCCCCACCGTTGGATTCGCAAGAGTTTCGAGGTCGCCGATCTTTTCATCCACGGTGCCTTCACCGAGTCCCGAGGTGTGCAGCACGCGCACTTTGATGACCTCGTGCAGGTCGAATCTTTTTTGAAGATAGGGAACAATTAACTCGTGAAGGATATGTTCCATCTCGTTGGGAACGCCGGGTAAGGAGATGATCACGGTCCGTTCGGTCTGCACGATAAACGATGGGGCGGTGCCAACGGGGTTGAGCACACCGAGCGCGCCTTTTGGAACAACGGCCTGCCGCTTCTGATTTTCTGCTGGTTTGCGGCCGTATTTTGAAATCGTTGCAACCACTTGTTCCCAAAGCTCTTCCCGGAATTCTGTTTCTACGCCAGCGGCCTTCGCAACCGCTTCACGCGTCGGATCATCCACGGTAGGGCCAAGCCCGCCGGTGGTGATGATGATCTCAGCATGTTCCATCGAGTTCGCGGATGGCGGAGGCAATGCGCTCCACATTGTCACCGATGGTGATGGTGCGATATAAGTCCACGCCCAGATCACGCAAGGTCAACGCGATGTGACGGGTGTTCGTATCTACAATTTCACCGAGCAGTATCTCGGTTCCGATGGTGATGATTTCTGCAGAAGGCATTCTTCGATATCACTCTTTAAGGATAGATCGGCTTGAAGTTGCTATTGACGATTTGGTAAATTTCTATGTTCGACGGTGCACAGTCTCCGGTCGATGAACAACTCAGCGTTCCGCTCAGGCCCTGTACATTTTGAGTTGCATATAGAGCCTGCCGGAGTGCCTGGCGCGGAATCGAGATGCTGTTGGTGCCTGAAGAATCCCGGATGGCCACTTTCTCAATGGCATCGAACAACATCATGGCGGCGTCGTACGCCTGAAGATGGTAAGCTGCGGCTGGCGCCTGTCCAAACTGTGCCTTGAATTTTGCAAGAAAATCCTGTGGTTCCTTCACCATTGTCGGGCCAGATAGATAGATCCCTTCCGCAGCCGGCTCAGCTTGTTGAATAAAACTCGCGTTGAACAAACCATCCGAGCTGATGAGGATGACGTTCGCCAAACCCGCGGCCGCGGCTTCTTGCGTGATCTTCACTCCGTCTGCCGTATAGACTGGATAGTAAATCACGTCCGGCTTATTGGCTGCAATGGATTGCAGAGTGGCAGCCATATCTTGCCCGCTGGTAATTTGAATCTGTTGTGTGCATTCTCCGCCGAATTGCTCGAAACTTTGGCAGGCAGCCGCTTGTAGTTGTTCGGGATAGGATGTGCCATCATGAATGGTCGCCATGTGCCGCGCTCCCATAACATTGAAAGCAAAACTGGCAACTGCTTGGCCCTGTGCTTTGTCATTGTAAATGGTCCGGAGAAATGCCGGCTGATGAGTGGCGGGATCCGTTAAGGAAGGTGCGGTACTGGACGGTGAGATCATCACCATGCCTGCCTCGGACAGGATTTTGGCCGCCGGTTCGGACGCGCTGGAACAGGTTGCACCAATCACGCCTACAATTTTTGTGTTGGCCGCCAATTGCGTAGCGCCTTTTTGTCCTCCGGCCTGGCTGCATTGGTCATCTTCATTGACTAATTCGACCGAATGACCAAAAACCTGTTTCTTGTCTGCAACCGCGATCTCCACACCACGCAACGCATCATTTCCCAAAGGGCTGTTTGATCCGCTTAAGGTCAACAAGATTCCCAATTTGATGCTTTCCGCGTTGCCCACTTCCACACAGCCAAGCGAATCCGTACACACGTATGGCTTTCTTAAACAACCTGCCATTAACAGGCTTGTCAGGGCCAACACGATAATCGCCGAGAACGCTGACTTCTTCATACATCTCCTTTTACCGGCTGTCCAAAAATTAAACCACATTGTACTCTGAATCAATTTCCCCTCGTGGAAATGTGCTGGGTAAAGTATCGAAACTTCCATGAACTTGCCAAATTACTTTTTCCTTGCTCTCCACAGTACGGTTAAATAGAGCACGATGCCGAAGTTAAAAAAGTTCGTCCCGCGAATATTAGGTACCATACCGATGTAAACGCCTTGCGGCCAGAGCAATGCCAGCCATCCAAATAACTGTGGAACGAAGATCTTGTCGTAAAAATAAACCAACGCTGTTCCCAGTAAAGCTCCACTTACACTTCCGGCGCCTCCAAGAATGACCATTGCCAGAATCAGCGAGGAGACATCAAAGGCCGCGATAGTTGGATCAATGTAGGTGAATGTGCTGGCATACAACGCGCCCGCAATCCCGGCCAGCGCAGAGCTGAGCACGAACGCCAACAAGCGATAGCGCGCTGCGTCCACGCCAAAGGATATCGCCGCGGTTTCATCTTCGGAGGAAGCGATCCAGGCGCGGCCAGTGCGGGACGAGATCAGCCTCAGGCTCAAGAATGCGGCGAGCAGGACAAACACAAGGACAAGATAATATTCTGCAGACGGCGCGGCCAGCGTAAGTCCAAACAGATGCGGAGGAGGCAGGCTGCTGAATCCATTTGGTCCTCCGGTCACACCCAAATTGATTATTACATCCTGCGCCAACAAGCCCAATGCCAGCGTGGCTACTACCAGATAATCACCACGCATGCGTGCTGCAAGCCCTCCCTTAAGCAAGCCGGACAACGCGCCCATGCCTGCGCTCAGCAACAGCACCAACGTGAAATCGAATGCGCCGAAGCGGCTGGTCAATATGGCCGCGGTGTATGCGCCAACAGCATAACTCATGGCATAACCAAAATCGAGCACGCCAGCCAGACCCAGCAAAATATTTAGTCCAAGCGCGAGCAGAATGAAGATACCTGCGCCGCGCAGGATGATTTCATCGCCCCAGTTGAATTTGTCGGAAAGGATTGGGAGGATTGCAGCCGCGACGAAAAGCACAATCAACCATCGCTTCGCGCGCGGGTTTTCAGTGGCCGCCGTCAAAACGACTGAATCGCGAGCTGTGCTTTCCTCCACCTCTTCGGTGCCGGTCAACCCGCCACGTCTCCAAAGCAATACTAAAGTCAGCAAGCCGAGTACCAGCACGGGAGTCCATTGTGCGCTGAGGAAATAATCGCTGAATGAACCTGCCACGCTAAGCAGAAGGCCGCTGAACATTGCGCCAATCGGACTGCCGATGCCTCCGAGCAGTGCAGCGGCAAAAGCCATGAGGCCGCTTTCCTGGCCTGCCTGCCCGAACGGACGCGAGTAATAGAGCGCAAAAACAAATGCCGCCGCGCCTGCCAACGCGCCGCCTAAAATAAATGCGCGCCGAATGGCACTGTCGCGGTTCACGCCCACGACCTGAGCCAGCTCTTCGTTTTGAGCAATTGCACGAATAGAAAGTCCGAGTTTGGTGCGAATCAAAATATAACTGACTACTACAACAAATAGAATCGCTGCAACGAAGACAAACAGGTCGCCGTATTGCAGCACTACTTTGCCCGGAAGTAGATTTCCAGTGGGCAGGAAATTCGGAATACCATCGGTCGGAACTTCGTTAAGGCCGGGCACACTGCGATGTTCGCCTCGCACAAAGGATTCCTGATATGCGCGCCAGACTAGCGAGCCTTGATAAAGAATAAATGAAAGGCCAAGCGAAGCAATTACTGGAGCTAGCCGTGAGCGTCCTCGAAAGGGACGAAACGCCGCTTCCTCCACGCCGAGGCTGAGCAATGCGCCGAACAGAATCGCGGCCAAAAGGATGCCAGCTAATATCAACAATCGCGTTCCTGTCGGCCAATCTGGGTTGAGACCGATCACGTTGATGGTGGAAGTGATCAGTACGGTGGTTAATGCAAACACATCGCCGTGTGCCAGATTGATCGTACGGACCGTGCTATAAATCACCGTCACGCCGATGGCGTTCAGAGCCAGGATTGCGCCATTGACCAGGCCAAAGATCAGGAGCTGGATCAGCAGATTACCGCAATTGACGTTCTTTCCGCACCACGCACTGGTTACCGGTGCGAGTGCTGTTGCCGCTTCTTCTTCCTTTGTTGCAGACCACGCAGTATTGACGTTCGCCACACAATTGAATGCCGCTACTCCATTTGCCTCTGCAAAGGAAATATTTCCTGAGGCAATCGTAGCCGAATCAAACCTACCGCTAATGGATGTGGTGTCCGCTGAGGTGGCAGAGATCACCTGGACGGCAAACCCATCAGCTGAAATGGCTGGAAGCGATTTGGGGGGAACCAGAACTGTACAGGTCTGATCCGCCTGGCCGTTGTAGGTGTAGGTCAGCCAACTAATAACAGAATCGCTGACCCTAAAGAACAGGTTTATTTCCAGCCCATTTGTTGTAATGATGTGAGCTTGCCAGTTGCCGTCATATTTCCCAGGTAGAGGTGTGGAACTAGCTGAAGCAGATTTTCCCGCAGTCGAACATGCCGCAAGGAATGAGATAGAGATTAGAAGAACAATGAATAGCCATTGACGAGACATAACGGTAAGTATTCCCTAGGCAAGAAATTGGCCGGTCAACAAAGTGGTTGATCTTAATAACTATTCAGTGCGCTGAACAACGCGTTTCCATCGGATGATCACAATTCCCGCCACGAGTTGTTCCATAATCAAAACACCGTTAAAATTCATTATACTGGTGTCATTATATCGGAGAAGCCTAGGGGCTGTCAAGATAAAGAACGACCAACAAGAAGTCAGGACCTGTGTGTCCAGACGTTTATTTCAATCCAAGTTTACGACGCGCGTCGCGGCGTCGCATTTTGGCACGATTGCCACATACTTTCATAGAACACCAGCGACGCAGGTGGTTGCGGCTTCTATCCACAAACAACCAATCACACCCATTGCACTGCTTGACCTTTCGCACTTCTTCCGATATCAACAACTTGTTAGCGGAGTCAATAATTGGCCACAGCATACGATCCAGCGGATATTCGTTTTTCCAATCCAAACGGAAGACCGTGGAAGTCTTGAACAAGTGCGAATGGGCCAACGCTTCCAGCCAGGCTTCATGCAATGCAGATAGATCCTCTGCCATAGGCGGGCGCGTTCGAGCAAGGTTGGCGAAGATACGGTAGATCATTTCGCGAAGAGCAATGGCACGGTGAAAGGCCGCTTTGGCCTCATTTGAACGGTGATGCGCCTTTTGGAGCAGTATGCGCGCCTCTTTCTCGGTTAAGATTCCCGCGTGGCGCCCCCAGAGAACGAGATCGCGATAATCCAACAGGTATTCGTGGATAGGGGCGTCAGAATGTCCATAGAGGGTATTGGCAAAATCCACGCATAATTCCCCTGCAATCAGATGATGGGCTTCTGCACCTCTAATCTCATTCATAAAATATTAGAAATAATTATAACTTCGATTTATTAAGGGAATCACTTGTTCTAATTTGCAAGGAGACCCGTGGCATGCCACGGGTCTGGGAATGAATTGCCTTTTCTCTAGTTTATTCGATGCCTAAATAGGATTTACGTACCATCTCGTTCTGTTTGAGATTGGCTGCAGTGTCCGTAAGCAGGATCTCGCCAGTCTGGATGACATAGCCTCGGTTGGCAATCGAGAGGGCCATCAATGCGTTTTGTTCCACCAACAATACAGTGGTGCCTTCCTTATTGATCGTTACGATGGTATCGAAGATCAATTCAACTAGGATGGGGGAGAGTCCCATCGAAGGCTCGTCCAGTAAAAGAATACGCGGCCTTGCCATGAGAGCGCGGCCCATCGCTAGCATCTGCTGTTCACCGCCGGAAAGCGTTCCACCTTTTTGAGAGATTCGTTCTTTGAGACGAGGAAACAAGGTGAAAACGCGTTCAAGATCATCATCGAAACCTGTTTTCTCTTTCCGCGCATAGGCTCCCATTTCTAAATTCTCCAACACGGTCATGCGTGGAAAAATGAGGCGGCCTTCGGGACTTTGAGCCACTCCTCGCATGGCGATTTCATGTGGCGGCAGTGTCTCTAGCGCTGTCCCGTCGAGCAGAATGGTGCCGGAACGCGGACGATTGATGCCTTGGATGGTGCGAAGTGTAGTGCTTTTCCCTGCGCCGTTCGACCCAATTAGGGTTACGATCTCGCCGTCTTCCACTCTTAGCGAGATTCCTTTCAAGGCATGGATATTGCCATAGTAAGTGTGGACTTCTTTTAGCTCAAGCATAATGATTCCTTGCCTTTACTTGGTAGATGTGCCTTTGCCGAGGTATGCTTCGATCACCCGCTGATTCTTCTGGACTTCAGACGGACTGCCTTCGGCAATTTTTTCTCCATAATCCAATACGGAAACGCGGTCCGAGATTCCCATAACCACGCGCATGTGATGTTCGATCAACAGAATGGTCAGGCTTAATTCCTTGCGTAGGCGTTGGATGAAATTTGTCAGATCAATTGTTTCGTTGGGGTTCATGCCCGCCGTCGGCTCATCCAGCAGAAGAAGCTTTGGATCCGTGCCCAAGGCGCGGGCGATCTCAAGACGGCGCTGGAGGCCATAAGGAAGATTCTTGGCAGTCACGTCTGCATCCGAACGTTTGAGACCGACAAATTCCAACAAATCCAATGCTTTAGAGCGGGCATTTGCTTCTTCTTTCATGGTGCCAGGGTCACGAATAATTTGCCCGATCAAGTTTGAATGCAGCCGCACATGTTCTCCAACCAGCACATTTTCGATGGCAGTCATGTTGGCAAATAAACGAATGTTTTGGAAGGTACGTGCTATACCAAGCGCGGTGATCTGGAATGGCTTGAGTTTTGTAATATCGCGACCATCAAAAGTCATCTCACCGCTGGTGATCTGATAAATTCCGGTCATGCCATTAAAGAAAGTTGTCTTTCCGGCGCCGTTCGGACCTATGAGTCCGGCAATCATCCCTTTTTCGATCACGAAATCTACGTTGTTGACGGCGGTCAGACCGCCGAACGCCTTAGTAACTTTTTTTGCTTGAAAGAGGTTCACGGCTGGTCTCCTAATTCTTCTTCGATGCGGCTGCGTTGGGCGCATCCTCCGCCTCATGTAGTTCCATTCGTCGTTGGGAACTTGGGATTAGACCCTCGGGTCGCACCGCCATCATGATCACGAGCGTTGCGCCAAATAAAAGGTAACGATATAAGATAGGGTCCGCGTTCTGCGCGACGATGGACTGCAGGGTGTGATTGGAGGCTAGGGCCGGCAACACGGTATGGGTTAAGAGATTGGTTAAGAAGTCCTTAAGCGCTGGTAGGAACAGACGATCGGCCAATTCTATAACCAGACCGCCGACGATCACGCCGTAGACATTGCCGATGCCGCCCAAAATGACAGCACACAGGATGATAATGGAAGTGCTAAATTGAAATGCGCTTGGAAAGATTCCGGCGATATATGCGGCGAAGAAGGCCCCAGCGAAACCGGAGAAAGTGGCGCCCATCGAGAAGGCCAGCAGTTTAGTGCGGACAGGATCAATACCCATTTGGGACGCGGCCAACTCATCTTCGCGGATCGCCATCCAGGCGCGGCCCAGCCGGCTTTCGCGTAAACGATTGATCAGGAAGATCGAGAACAGGATAATCACCATAATCAGGAAATACCACGGGATGGTATTATTTGAAGTGAACTCTCCAATAAAAGGCAAGGCTGGCCGCCCAATCGGGTTGATGCCCAAATCACCATTTGTCACGTTTACATTATTGGCTAGGACAATGCAGGAGTTCATAGGTACTGTACCGAACAATCGTTGTAATCCCGGAATGATCCAGCAGGTAAGGGGTTCTTTGATCGTGACGGAGGTCAAATTGTTGAACGTGACCGGAATAATCTCTCCGAATCCAAGGGTCACAATGGCAAGGTAATCACCGCGCAGGCGTAAGGTGGGTGTGCCAAGGATGATGCCAGCGACCGCTGCCACCGCGGCGGCGATCCAAATGACCAGCCAAAAGTTTAGTGTGATGTTGTCTTGTGCTGACGAAAGAATGCCGGTTGTGTAAGCGCCAATTGCAAAGAAAGCAGCGTAGCCTAGGTCGAGCAATCCAGCGTAACCTACCACAATGTTCAACCCCATTGCCAGGATCACGTAGATTAGTGCAAAGATGATCAGGGACGTCCAGCCTAATCCAGTAAAGTTATCTGAAAACGGAAATGCAATGATTATCACGGCCAGCAAGACGAGCCTGCCGATACGTTCCTGGGCCTCTGTTAGGCCATGCAGAGCCACTACTATCAGTGCTAGAACGATGCCGCCTAATACGCCAATCAGGTTGGCGGGAATAACCAGTTTTAGAGGGGCAGGAGTATTGCCGATAGCACTCTCGATATAGCGGTTTTCAAGCAGACTGATGATGAGAAGAACCACACCCGCAACAACCGCCGCCGGCAGGGCTTCAATTATCAACTTGGATGGTTCTTTCCGGGCAAGTCGCCCACTGAGTGACAGTCCAAGGCCGAGACCCATCGCAACGCCCATGACAGCTACGCCCCAGCCCCCGAAGGTAATGGTAAATAAGCCGCCGATGATTCCGAAGATCAAACCCAATCTTATGTATTTCATGTGATTGCCTCTCTAGGCTTTCATTAAGCCTTGTCTCCCACTTGCTCGCCAAGCAAACCGCTGGGTCGGAACATCAGAATGAGAACGAGAATCGTAAAAACCCAGGCTTCTGTCCAGCGCGCATCCAGAATTCCATCGCTAAAGGAGGCTACTATGCCAATGATAAACCCTCCGAGCATCGCACCGGTGATGTTTCCAATGCCTCCCAGTACGGCCGCGGTAAATGCAAATAAACCGGCGCGGAAGCCCATAAACCACCAGGCTGTGTTGTTGTAAATTCCCGTCATGATGCCCGCTGCTCCCGCTAAACCACCGCCGATGAGAAATGTGGCACTGATGACATTATCAATATTGATGCCCAGCATTTTGGCGGCATCCCGGTTTTGAGCCGTGGCGCGCATAGCCTTCCCCAGAGTGGTACTTTGAATAAAGAATCGCAGGCCTAGCATAAGGATTGTTGCAAGGACAATAACCACGAGTCCTGTAATCGTGAGGCGCAGGTGAATTCCGGTGGATGCCAGAATATTCACGTTCAGCCCACGGTTGGTATACATGTTAACCAGCAAATCAGGAAAGTTTTTTTGTGAGGCACCGCCGCTTGTACCAAAGGATGGCACCAGCCAGCTCTGTCCTGCCCACATCAAACCGAAATTTTCAATAATAAAGGACATGCCGATGGCGGAGATGAGAGGCGCCAGCCGTGGGGCATTGCGAAGGCGACGATACGCCAACCGTTCGACGCCCGCGTTGAGAAGTGCGCAAACCACGATGGCAATAACCAAAGCCAATAAAAGTCCAAGAATAATGTGAACTGGATCTTTGGTGTTGAGCGTACCCGTTAGCGATAATACGGTCAGGGAAGTGAATGTGCCCACCATGACCACATCACCATGCGCAAAGTTGATCAATTCAATGATACCGTATACCAAGGTATATCCGAGGGCAATAATGGCCATAATTGCGCCATTTGCGATTCCAATGATCAGAAACTGGATTAATTGCAGGGGATTCTTGGCAGCCGCAGCTGCAATGGATGGAATATCCAAAGAGGCCACCGGCCCGATCAGCAGGACCAAATAAATTACTAAAATGACGATGAGGGGACGAAAGACTCGCTGTAATTTCTCGTTCATTCTCGACTGCCTCCGTTGCTCGATTTACTTACAGGACCAAGCGTCATATTCTTGGGATAACTAAAGTCAAATAAGATTAGTTAGGGGGCAGCTTAGGTGCTGCCCCCTATTTATGAAATGTAGGTCTTACTTCTTGTTAAGTGAGAAGGTGCCAATGCCGACGAACTTGCCGCTTTGTGCCTGACCGATCAGGAAGTACGGCAGTGTAATATCGCCATTCTGATCAATCGACCAGGTTCCAAGTGCACCCTGGAAGTTTTTGAGGGCAAAGACGGCCTTGGTCACGGTTGGTCGGTCGGTGGGGTCACCGCCTGCAGCACAGACATCATTAATGGCGGCAAGCAAGCCGTTCATGACGTCGTAACCATAGACCGCGTAGGGTTCATTGGTTGGGCCATACTTGGCAGCGTAATCCGAATAGAACTTCACACCAATGGCGTTCAGGTCCTTCTGTTGCACACCAGGCGTGCTAGCGTAAGCGCCTTCGGCTACGGTAGCACCGGACCCATCGATGAAGGCCTGAGTATAGAGACCATCCGGGCCCATGAATTTGACTTTGGTATTGTCGCCCATGATGGAGACTTTGTCTTTCATGACCTGGGCAGTATTGCTATCTACGACGGCGCCAAGGAAGATCATGTCCGGCGGATTTCCGTTGTTGCTGGTGGAGATCTTGGTCATCAAGGCTTGATAGTTAGAAGCCTTCGTATCATAGCCTTCATTATCGATCACGTTTATGCCTGCGGCTTTTGCAGCTTGCTCGACTGAATTCGCGATACCGAGGCCGTAAGCTTGCGTGTCGTTCAGGATATACAACGATTTGATGCCCAGGGAGACCATGAAGTTCACATCGACGGGGCCTTGCAGGTCATCGTCGGCGGCGAGGCGTACATAGTTGCGCATGCCGGTTGGATAATACACGTTCGGCTCATTGGCGGCAGTGATGCCTGCGGCCACGTGGGTCAAACCAGGATAGGTATTTGCGGGCGAGAACATCAGCAGATCGTCGGCTTGATTGGTGATCGGGATCGACAGCTTGGCGGCGCCAGAGTTGAAGGTTCCGAGATAGGCAATCACGGATTTATCGGCTGCGGCTTTCGTAGCGTTTTGGGTCTCAGTTGCGCCATCCCATGCACCAGTAGCGGCTGTAGCATCATCATCTATTTCGTAGCTCAGCGCATATTTGCCACCGCAGGCCAGATTATTAGCTTCCGCTAGGCGTAGCTGTTCAGCATTGACGATGGTCTGGGTCTGGGTGAGAGATGAACCCGTCATCGGCAAATCAGAGACGATCTTAAGAGTTGCAACGGGTGATCCTGAATAGGCGGGCACTACTGCCATTGTCGCGACAGGAGCTGTAGTTGCAGCAGCCATCGCTGACGTAGCGGCAGGTGCCGTGGTCGCGGCGGGCATAGCTGCCGTAGCAGCAGGTGCCGTTGTAGGTGCTGTAGTTGCAGCGGGCATCGCTGTGGGAGCAGCTGTTGCAGCTCCGCCGCAAGCCGCGAGCAACATGCTTGCAGCAATCACGAGCGAGACCAAAACAAACAAGCGTTTAGACATTTCTTACTCCTCCGAATATTATTTTTTTATGATTGATAACCCGCAGTGCGGGTATGACGGCCAAGTCGACAAAACTTTTTATTGTCAACCTCACCTCCTTTTCAATGAAGGATTTCCATTTAACATAAAGCCGGAGAAATCCCATATTTGCAGAATGGATTTTCTCGCGGCTTTCAAAGGATACAATTAAAGTTAAATTACTTCTCACTCTATAATTAAACGACAATAGTAAAGGAAATTTGAATTGTGGTCAAGAGTTTATTTCCAGACATTTATTTTCTCTGGGCTGTATAAAGCATGGGTTCGCGAATGTGCAGGTCAGTGTTGCGAATTTTCATCGCCAAGTCCGCTGCCAAATTATGCATTAACCGATAGCCGAGCTGGGGATAGCTCTCGCATAACATGATCAGCTGATCGCGACGAATAATGATCAAGCCGGTGTCCTGTTGTGCTGCTCGCGCGGATGCAGAACGGAGTCCTTCATCCACCAGCGCGATCTCCCCGAATGATTGCCCGCGGCGCAGCCTTGCGATCACGACCTCTTCCTCTGGAGAACCTGATGCAGAAGCCCCGGCGTTGATCGTAATTTCAACTTCGCCTTGCGTAATGACATAGAGTTCTTTACTGCTGCTATTCTCTTTGAAAATAACATCCCCGGTCTGATAGATGACCTCCTCGCACAAATTTGCAACCAACTCCAATTGGGTTGGCGTGAGTTGATAAAAAATATCGCTCTGTTTGAGGAGACTAATCGGTGTCTTCATCTTTAACTCGTGCGAGTTTAGCACAAAGACTTGTGAAACGCAACGGATAGATATCATGGAAAAGCATTGTTCAGCCACTCAAGCGGATTCACGTTTACATTATTAACCCACATCTCGAAATGAAGATGCGGCCCTGTCACGTGTCCGGTTGCTCCAATCTGACCGATCAATTGTCCAGCTTGGACCTGCTGACCAACGGTAACTTCAATTTCACTTTGATGAGCATAAAGTGTATAGACTCCCCAGCCATCATCAATCATAGTGACATTTCCGCGTGGTGCCGTGTCATTTGCTGGTACAGCAAACATGCCTGTGAAGACCACTTTGCCGGGGGCCGCGGCGTATATATCGAGAGCGTGAGGGGAATTGCATGCCGAAAAATCTACTCCAGAATGGAAATAATTATAATTAGTTCCATTGAAAGAATAAGTACGAGGTCTTCCAAACCAGTCGGTTTCGCAGTCAGCAAGTTGAACACTGGCGGGCAAATAAATTGGCACGCTAAACTTTCCTTGCCAATATTTAGTTGGAGTGACTATGGAGGCAATTGATTCAACTTCTTTGTCTTCTGCTGCAATTCCAGCGGGATCATCAGGAGGCACAATTTCTAACGTTCTTGGCTGATCGGTTATGCCTACCAACACCATTTGCTCGAAGGATTGCTTGGAGCCATCTGGTAATGTGGCATCCAATTCCAAGGGATAAACTCCTGGATCAAGCAAAACATATATGCCTTGCAACGCTACCATGCGCCCATCGCCCATCGGGAAGAAGTGCAGCGGTTGGTCCACAAGGATGCCACTTAGCGTTACGCCATTGGCTGGCTTGACAATGATCTCGGCGGTTCCACCTTGTTTGAAAGGCAGAACAGGTATCTGAACGCCAGCGAATGCCGACGGCAAGCCGCTTGCGATCTGACCCGATGCAGAGGCCGTGGAGGTGGAACCGGGTGCATACAACACATCGCCGGGTACAGCATCCCAGGTCCCGCTCAATCCGTTGATTCCAACCAGCGTCCATGGATCCGTATTTTGCTGGACCGCTACTTCAAGAAGGGATTCTCCGGCTTGAGGCGTGGAGCGATTCGTTAAGGGGGAAGCGTTGTCTTGTTGGGGCACGATCATGTTCGCACCGACATAAAACTCGCTGGGACTGATGATGTGATTCAGTTTTTCAAGCAGGTCTGCTGGGATTCGCGTCTGGCGGACAAGGCTATGGAAGGAATCTCCAAAATTGATCACCTCGGTATCCAGTGTTCCTGTCACATCCACCAAGCCGGGAATGACAAGTTGCTGACCCGCCTGAATGGCATTTGGATCTGTGATGCTATTCGCGGTCATTAAGTCGTTCAATGAAACGTTGAATCGATCTGCGATGGAAGAAAGTGTATCGCCAGGTTGAATGACGTAGGTCGGCCCGGATGGTGGTGTTGACGGCGGCGTTGACGTTTGTGCGAAAGCCGGTTGTGCCGCGTACAAGATGGAAATTAGGAGAATCAAAATCAAAAAGCGTTTATGCATTTTCAAAATATACTTTATCACCCACCTCGTAATTGTTGTATCGGCTGGGATGGATTTCCAAAGTATAACGCGCGGCCTTGGCAGGAAAGTAGGCCGGTCTCCATGATTTGGCGATCGCTTTGTCCACCACGTTCATTTCAGAGTTGATCCAAAATACCGCTATATCAAAGGACATAAATAGCATGTGAATGGAAGAATCGACGCGCGAATCCCTTCCGATCACGAGAAGCAGGCCTTCGTCCCGTGCGAGAACGGAACGGAACATGAGGCCGCGCAAACGGCAAAGGAACGAATCACAAAATTTGACGCGGGCTGGATCGTCAAGATGTTGGTTCTGGTTTTGTATAAAAATATCGGATGACATCGTCTAATGAAAACGGGGCGTTCCTTTGGTTTGAGTCAGGAACACGCCCCGTTAAGTTCATGATCGGTTCAATTCAGGAAGCCGCCTTTTTTTGACCAATGACTTTTTCCACACTGTTCATCAATTCCTGCGGGCTGAACGGTTTGGAAATATAGTCGTCCACTTTGGCGATATGCAGGCCGAGAACTTTATCAATACTTTGTGCCTTTGCTGTGACAATAATGACCGGAATGTTGCGTGTGGATTCTTCGGCCTTCATTTGTTGGTATACTTCCCAACCGTCCATATCGGGCATCATCAGGTCGAGCAATACAAGATCAGGCAGTTGCTCGCGCACAGCTTTAATCCCGGCGGTTCCACCGGCCGCGCCCAATACCTCAAAGCCTCGGCGACCAAGGATGAGCCGAATCAGGTCAATCATTTCTGACTCATCTTCAATACAAAGGATTCGTTTTGCTACTTTCTCTTCCATTTTCGCCGTGGATAAGTTTACCATAATGCCAGATTCAATGATAGATGAAAATCATTACTTGGAATGTGAATGGCATTCGTGCCGCGTTGAAAAAGGATGCACTGGCTTGGGCCTTTGCGCAAAACCCGGATTGGTTGTGCCTGCAGGAAGTTAAGGCGCGGCCCGAACAGTTGGAAGAGGAAAAGCGTCAGGCATTGAAATATCCATTTGCATGGAATCCGGGACAGTGTCCGGGCTATAGCGGTGTAGCGACGTTTTATCGCGAGAAACCGGATGAGATCCAATTCGGATTGGATGATTTGAGATTTGATACAGAGGGCCGCGTCGTCCGGACCCGCCAGCGGGATTTCGTTTTATATAACGTGTACTTCCCGAATGGTCAACGCGGCAAAGAACGCGTGGAATATAAATTGGACTTTTATGCCCGCCTGCTCGAGATCTGTGATGAATTGCATCGACGCGGAGAAAAGGTCGTTATCACCGGTGACTTCAATACTGCACATATGCCCATCGATTTGAAGAATCCCAAGGAGAACGAATCAACTTCAGGTTTCCTGCCTGAAGAACGCGAATGGGTGCAGAAATTTCTGGATCACAATTTTGTGGATGCCTATCGCCAGTTATATTCGGACCGAGTCCAATATACATGGTGGACCTATCGTTTTGGAGCACGGGCACGCGGCATTGGCTGGCGGCTTGATTATTTCCTCGTCTCCGACGTGCTGATGCCGCGTGTCAAGGATGTAATCATTCATGAAAATGTAATGGGATCGGATCATTGTCCGGTTGAAATTGTCATCGAGTAATAAATGGAACATATGAGAGCTTCGGATAACATGAACAATATATTAGAAAATTATATAAATAATCACTTGGGGCTATTCGCTGGGCGCGTAGGTTGGTATAATTTCCGCTCTAAGGTTCGGAGGAATTTGTGAATTCACGTACTCAATCGTTTATCATCTATTTTCTGTTGATCGTAGCCATCGGTGCGATGCTTTATGTCGGTTTCAGGCAGGATAATAATACACCGCCACCGCTGACGATCAATCAGGTGGCACAATCCATACAAAATGGCGACGTAGCCCGAGTTATCATTCAAAGCGATACTCAGATCCATATTGTTTATAAGTCTGGCAAGGAAGCGGACTCGAACAAAGAATCAAGCGCTACCTTGGTGGATCAATTAGTCAGCCTGGGTGTCACGTCGGCACAACTCTCGCCTAACAATGTGATTATCGAAGTTCAACCGCCGTCACCTTGGGCAGGGATCCTGAGCAGTCTGCTTTATATCCTGCCGGTGATATTTATGGCGGGCGTGTTGTGGTTCATTTTCCGTCAAGCGCAGGGATCGAACAATGCCGCGATGGCGTTTGGAAAAAGCCGCGCCCGAATGTTTAGTGGTGAACATCCGACGGTGACTTTCCAGGACGTTGCCGGCATCGAAGAATCCAAGCAGGAGCTGGCGGAAGTCGTTGAGTTTTTGAAAGAGCCGCAGAAGTTTATTCAACTCGGTGCGCGTATTCCGAAGGGCGTTTTGCTGGTCGGGCCTCCCGGTACCGGTAAGACATTGCTCGCGAAAGCTGTTTCCGGTGAGGCGGGTGTGCCGTTCTTTTCCATTTCAGGTTCTGAATTTGTTGAGATGTTTGTTGGCGTGGGCGCAAGCCGCGTGCGCGATCTGTTCGATCAAGCCAAGCGTCATTCGCCGTGTATTATTTTCGTGGATGAAATAGATGCAGTCGGACGACAACGTGGCGCAGGTCTCGGCGGTTCCCATGATGAACGCGAGCAAACGCTCAATCAGATGCTGGTAGAGATGGACGGTTTCGATACGGATACCAACGTGATCATTATTGCCGCAACCAACCGCCCTGACATTTTGGATCCCGCGCTGTTGCGCCCAGGCCGCTTTGATCGCCGTGTGACGTTGGACCGTCCGGATGTCAAGGGACGCGAGGCAATTCTCAAAGTTCATGCCAAAGGCAAACCGCTTGAGCCGAATGTCGATCTTGCATCGTTAGCACGCGGCACGCCGGGTTTTGTCGGCGCAGACTTGGAGAATATGATCAATGAAAGTGCTATTCTCGCGGCGCGGCGCAACAAGAAATCCATCGGTCAGCCGGAATTGGAAGAGGCGATTGAACGGGTGGTGATGGGACCCGAACGAAAGTCCCGATTGATCTCGGATGAAGAGAAGCGCATCATCGCTTACCATGAAGCGGGTCATGCTGTTGTTGCCAATGCTATCCCCGAAGCGGATCCAGTTCAGAAGATCACGATTGTGGGACGCGGCCAATCGGGCGGGGCAACATGGTATCGCCCCGATGACGATCGCTTGTTGTTCTCGCGCAAGAAAATGATTGCTACATTGGCAGGTGCACTCGGCGGGCGTGTGGCCGAGGAACTGGTGTTCGATGATATTACTTCCGGAGCTTCAAACGATATCGAGCAGGTGACGCATATGGCGCGCGCCATGGTCACCCGGCTTGGCATGAGTGACGCCATGGGTCCCATGGTCTACGGCCAAAAAGAGGAGTTGATCTTCCTCGGACGCGAGATTTCCGAACAGCGCGATTATTCCGAAGCGATCGCCCAGAAGATCGACCAGGAAGTCCGCAATTTGGTGGATGAAGCTTATAAGCTTTCCAAGAATTTGTTAACCAGTTATCGCGCTCAATTGGATGCGGTCGCGAAGAAATTGTTGGAAGCGGAAACGATCACGCGCGAAGAGTTCGAAGCGATCTTCCCGCCGCCGTTCCCCAAGAAGAGCGGGACGCCGCAACCAGCGTAAAATAAAACACAAAGAATATAAAGCAAAATCCCTCCACCATATGTGGAGGGATTTTTTATTGCGTTTTTTTGATTAAGCCTTCGCGCTCTCTGTTTCCTTATTTTGTTTCACCAACTCGCGCCGCAAGATTTTTCCGACGGTTGTCTTCGGCAGCTCGGTTCTAAATTCATAATGCGTCGGCACTTTGTACGCGGCCAACCGTTCCTTACAGAAAGCTTTGATCTCATCAATGGTCGCAGTTTGACCCGGCTTGAGCACAATCCAAGCCTTGACTGTTTCACCGCGATAGGGGTCGGGAATGCCAGCCACACCGACTTCCAAAACTTTTGGATGCGCAGCGATAGCTTCTTCCACTTCGCGCGGCCACACTTGGAATCCGCCCGGCTTGATGAGTTCCTTCTTGCGATCTACGATGTAGAAATATCCGTCTTCGTCCATGCGGGCGATGTCACCGGTGAATAACCATATCTTTCCGTCCTTCAACTTGCGCAATGAGTTGGCTGTTTCAGTCGGCATGTTGTGATAGCCCTTCATCACCTGTGGCCCGTTGATGACCAGCTCGCCAATTTCGCCCAATGCCATTTCGGTTTCGCCGTCGTCGAGGCTGATGATCTTGCAATCCACATCCGACATCGGCATCCCGATGGAACCGGTCTTGTTGACTCCCATTAATGGATTGCAATGCGTGGCGGTCGGCGCTTCGGACAAGCCGTAACCTTCGAAGACTTTTCCGCCGCTCAGTTCTTCAAATCTTTCTTTCGTCTCGCGCATCAATGGGGCAGAGCCTGAAATGCAAGCCTTGATAGAATGCAGATTGATCTTGCCTGCCTTCACTTCGGGATGGTTGTTGATGGCGTTATAAAGCGTCGGGACACCGGGGAAAATGGTCGGGTGATATTTGTTGATGTTTTCTAGTACATCAGGAATGTCGCGCGCGTTCGGGATCATCACCAGGCTTGCCGCTGAGACCAACGCAAAATTCATGCCGGCCACCATGCCATAGACATGGAACAAAGGAATTGCCATCAGTACGGTTTCTTTGCCTTCTTGCGCGGTGGTGATCCATTCCTTCATTTGCAGTGTGTTCGCCACAACGTTGCGATGCAATGCGATCGCGCCTTTCGAGACTCCTGTTGTCCCGCCGGAGTATTGGAAAAGGGCGGTGTCGTCTGGCCCAATATCAAGTTTGGGTCGTTGCGCAGGTTGATATTTGCCAAGCAAATCCTTCATCCAGATATCGCCTTCAGCTAATCCGCCTTCGATTCTGAAACCGCCTTTTTTCTCGCGTGCCAACGTGAACAACAGACTCGTGACGGGCAGCAAGGCTTCCTTGATATTTGTGACAATCAGCTTTTTGATCTTCGTATGGGGTTGTGTGGCTTTGATGGTTTTGTAGAAGTTGGTCATGACGAACATGACTTCTATTCCCGCATCGCTTGCTTGCTGCGCGATTTCCGGCGGCGTGTAAAGTGGATTGATTGCCACGACAACGCCGCCCGCTTTGAGAATCCCGAAATATGCCACAACGAATTGCGGCGTGTTGGGCATGAAGATTCCGACGCGGTCGCCTTTCTTCACGCCTATATCAGCCAGCGCCGCGGCAATGCGATCAGTCTTGTCGTTCATCTCTTTGTATGAAATGACCGCACCTTTAAAGATAGTGCAGGCGCGGTCGGGATATTTGCGGGCGGACTCTTCCAGTAAGTGAAAGAGCGGCTCCTTTGGGTAATCGATGGACGCAGGTACACCCTGGTCGTAATGTGCAATCCAAGGATGATCGTTCACGGCGTTCCTCCTTTGCGAGTTAGGCAAAGTATATAACAAAACGAAATCAAAAGTCAAATCAAGATTCGGGAATCGCGTGGCGGATGATGGCAATGATATTATCGACGATATTTTCATCGCCCGCATAAAGCCAGCCGATATTAGGATCGGACTCTTTGAACCAATTGCTTTGTCTGCGGACGAAGATGCGCGTGGCGCGTCGCATCTCGACTTTGGCCTGCTCGACAGTGATTTGGCCTTCAATCACGCTGACGCATTCGCGATATCCAATCGCTGACATCGTTGGTAAATCGATCGAATAACCTTTTGATAGCAAACCCTTAACTTCATCCAATAATCCATTCTCAAACATCGACTCGATGCGCGCATCAATCCTTGCATAGAGTTCCGGCCTCTGACGCGTTAATCCAATCGTGATGAGATGATAGGGCGATTCACTTTGTCCGCGTTGCTCCGAAAATTTTTTGCCGGTCGTCAAAATGACTTCCAACGCTCGGATGGTTCGACGCACATTGCGCGCATCAATTTTCTCGGCAGCTTTGGGATCGAGCGATTTCAATCTCTCGTAGAGAAAATCTTTTCCTTTTTCTTGATGTTCTTTTTCTAATTTAGCGCGCAATTTTTCATCCGGCTTTACTTCCGGCGGACTCCAGCCTTCTGTGACCGCGCGGACATATTGTCCGGTTCCTCCAACGAGCAATGGCAGTTTGAACCGAGCGTGAATATCTGCGATGGCTTCGCGTGCTTTTTCCTGAAAGACCGCTAAAGATAAGATTTCATCTGGGTCGGCAATATCAATCAAATGATGACGAACGAGCGCTTGCTCTTCGCGCGTAGGCTTGGCGGTGCCAATATCCATGCCGCGATAAAAGAGACGTGAATCCACTGAGACGATCTCACCGTTGATTTGCTCGGCGAGTCGAACGGCGACCTCGGTTTTGCCAACGGCAGTTGGACCAACAATTAAGATGAGATGTTGTTTATTAGATTGCATTCTCAAAATGTTTAACTTCTGCTTTGCCGTTTACTTCTTCCGCGGCGATGACATCAATCTGCCAATGGTCAATCTCGTTTTGTTGGGCGTAATGTTCGGCACAGGCAAGCATATGTTGCTTGCGCGGCGTGACCGCGATCTCCGGCGGGCCAAACGAACTTGATGTGCGTGCTTTGACTTCCACAAAAATCGTGAAGCCATCTTTTTGCGCGATCAAATCAATCTCGCCGTGCGGCGTGCGGACGTTGCGCGCCATGATCTCATAACCTTTGGCGGATAAATAATCCGCCGCGGCTTGCTCGCCCCAGCGCCTAATAGCTTGGTTGCCGCTCATTGCAAAAATTTCTCCAGCAATCCGCGCAAACGGACTTCCCAATTTTCGCGGCGCGGGCGTGAACCATAAACAAGCCGTTCGTATTGTTCCAGCATCGTCTTCGTTGTCCGCTCGATGGCATAACGGGTCGAGGCTTGGCGCGCCGCGTCGCCCATTTGCTTGCGCAGGCCTGCGTCGAGGCAAAGACGCGTTAGTTTCGCCGTGAAGGAAGCTAGGTCCTGCGTAGTCAGAAATCCCGTCTTGCCATCCTCAATGATATCGCCAACACCGGGCGAATCGATTCCAACAACCGGAAGCCCCGCAGCCATGCCTTCGATGACGGAAAGCGGATGAACTTCCGTGACCGATGCAGTCACGAACGCGTCGCACATGGCGAGATAAGTTGGAAGCCTTTCGTATGCAACAAAACCGGTAAAATGGACGCGCTGACTGAGCTTGAGCTGCGCTGCAAGTTGCTTCGTCTCATCCTCGATTTGCTTTTGCCCGCCGCCAAGAATCATCAGATACACATGACTGAATGCCTGCGCCACGCCCGCAAAAGATTGAAGCAGGAAGGAAAGATTTTTTTCGGTTGCGATGCGCCCGGCATAAACGAGAATGACATCGTTCTCTTTGAATCCGAAATCGGCGCGTGATAACGATTCGGCCTGATAAAAACTTTGAAGTTCCACGCCGTTGGGGATGATCAAGATCGGACTGGTCACGCCCATCCCGCGTAGAATTTTCTCCATGCCCGCCGAGGGCGAGACCACCAAACTCATCGCTTCGCAGAATGGGGGCATGTACGCTTGCAGCAATCCATCGCTGATATCTTCGGGCACCATCGGGAGATAGGCTTGCGCATACAAATCATAGCGTGTGTGATTGGTGAACACGGTTGGAATTTGCAGAGGTTCGCAGTAACGCAGGGCAAGGCGTCCGCTGATGAATGGATGATGAACGTGGACAATGTCCATCGTCTGCAATAATTTTTTCGCGGCCGCGGTATGGCGAAAGGAAAGATAATAGCCCGTATCTACCAGCGGCAGGCCGGGCGAGCGGATGACGCGCTGCTCCTCGTCGTGATAATCCTGATCGCCGAACGTGAACACAAAAACTTCGTGCCCCGCTTTTTCGAGATAACGTTTGTTTAGGTCAATGTAATTGGTAATGCCGCTGACATGCGGCTTGTAGACATCGGCCATCATTGCGATGCGCATGAGTACATGGTACAGTCAAGGAGGCGCGGTGTCAAGGCGGCTATGGTAGAATGACGCGTCAAGGAGAAAGTTTGGTCAAATTGATTTTGCGCAACAAGGAATTTGAAGTCAAACCCGGCATGACGTTGTTGTCGTCTCTGCAAAAGATCAATGTCTTGCCTGAGTCCATCATTGCCACACGAGACTCCGAGATGATCTTGGAAGATGAAATTCTGAAAGACGGCGATGTGGTCAAGCTGATCGCGGTGATTTCCGGTGGATGATTTAGACGCAAAGGACTCAAAGAGCACCAAGTTTTTTACCTTAGAGTCCTTCGTGGGCTTGGTGTTTGGAAATATAGGTATTTTATGAAATGTCGTAAATGTGGCGAGAAAGCATCAGTCAATATGCGCCAGCATAAACTGGCCTTGTGCAAGGAACATTATCTCGAATGGGTTCCGGAACAAACGGAGCGCTTCATCGAGAAATATAAAATGTTTAGCCACGACGAAAAAATCCTCGTCGCGGTTTCGGGCGGGAAAGATTCGCTGTCGCTGTGGGATATCCTCATTCGCCTCGGCTATCAAGCGGACGGACTTTACATCGGTCTCGGCATCGACGCGGGAATAAATTATTCAGGCGAGTCCCATCGTCTTGCCGATACATTTGCCAACGAACACAATCTCCAGCTTCATGTCGTGGACATCGAAAAAGAATATGGTCAGCCTATTCCAGTTCTCTCTGAGATTTCGCATCGCGGATATGGCAAGCCGTGCGCGGTCTGTGGACTCACTAAGCGTCATGTAATGAATCGCATTGCGCGCGATCTTGGTTATGATGTTCTAGCAACCGGTCATAATCTCGATGATGAGGCCGCGGTTCTTTTTGGAAATACGTTATCCTGGTCGGGTGATTATTTACTTCGACAAGGTCCCGTTCTTCCCTCGACCGAAGGCTTGGCGCGCAAAGTCAAGCCGCTCTGCCGCTTCTACGAACGCGAGATGACGGCTTACGCGCTGTTGCGCGGCATCGAATATATTTATGAAGAATGTCCATTCGCCGAAGGCTCGACTTCGATTTACTATAAAGAAGTGCTCAACCAATTGGAAAATGATCGTCCCGGTGCCAAGCTGACGTTTTATCTGCGCTTCCTCCAAGCGCGTCAGAGCGGATTGTTTGCTGAACGTAACGATTCGGCTCTCCATTTGCATCCTTGTACCAATTGCGGACAGCCGACCTCTGCGCCAGGCTTATGTTCGTTTTGCCGTATGATGGAAAAAGCTGCGGATCAATTGCCGCTAATTAGTAATTTATGAAATGAATTCATTGCGAGTCTTCGAGAAGCAATCTCATTATCATTTCCAACAAATGTTTCCCGGTTAGTTGAGATTGCCACGCGCCCGATGGGGCGCTCGCAATGACATCAAAATAAAGGAGATTTATCTCATGCCTACCAAATCATCTGATTTGAAGGACTTGACGCTGTTGGGTCACAAGTCTCAGCCGAGTAAAAAGCTGGAAGCTTTTCCCAATCACAACCCGGATCGCTATTACCTGGTCACGCTCGAGAGTGATGAATTCACCTGTGTATGTCCCGCAACGGGTCAACCCGATTTTGCCACGATCAGAGTGGAATATGTTCCCGATAAGAAGATCGTCGAATCAAAGTCGTTCAAATTATATTTGTGGTCGTTTCGCAACGAAGGCGTTTTTCACGAGCATGTGGTCAATACGATTCTCGATGATCTGGTCAAGACTATGAATCCGCACTACTGCAAAGTGACCGGCATCTTTAGCGTGCGCGGCGGAATTGGAATCACAGTCGAGTCTGAAAAAGTAAAAACCCGCGCTGCAAAAATTGCTGTGCGATGAGTCCAATCACGATTTCAAAACAAACAGCTCGACGTTTTGTTCTTGGCAAACAGGGGCTTTGGCCCGGGCGTCGCTGGAAGGGCAAGCGGGGAACCTTTGAGGCGCTGCGCACTTGCGAGGCGGTTCAACTCGATCCATTAAATGTGGTGGGTCGCAGCCAGGATATTGTTTTGCACAGCCGCGTATTGGATTACGAGCCGGATTATCTTCAACAAGCTTTATACAAAGACCGCCAGTTCTTCGATTACGGCGGATGGCTGGCGGTATATCCGATGTCTGAGTTGCCATATTGGCGCGTGCACATGGAAAGGCGTCGGCATCAAAAGCGCGTGGAAGATTTTGTGTTATCAAACTTGGAATTGTTCGAGCACGTGCGCGAAGCATTGAGAGAACGGGGCCCATTAGGAAATCGTGATTTTACCGGAGAATCTTTAGGGAGTTGGAATTATCGCGGGCGCAAAGAGACATCCTTGGTCTTGTACGATATGTGGTTGTACGGTGAGTTGATGATGCATCATCGCAATGGCTTTGATCGAGTCTATGATTTTCGCGAGAACATTGCGCCCAAGGAATATGATTACATTGCAAACGCCAATGAAGCTGAAGAATTTTTTGTGCGGAAATCAATTGCGTTTATGGGATTGAAGCGCGAGTCAAAGATGCGCAGCCCCGAATTAAATAATTATATGCGCCGCGATTATTCTCCAGCGGAGGTGAGGAAAATAATGGAGGAGCAAAAAGCCTCCGGGATGTTCACGCAGATTCAGGTGGAGGGCGGACGCGAAACCTATCTCGTTCTAACGGAGGATGTTCCAGCGTTGGAGTCGCTTGAAAAGGAAAAAATCCCCAAAGGATGGAATCCAAAAGAAACAACCACGCTGGAGGAAGTTACCTTTCTTTCGCCGCTGGATATTGTCAGCGCACGCGGACGGGCGCAGAAGTTATTTGATTTCGATTACAAGTGGGAAGTGTATGTGCCCGCGCCCAAACGCCGCTGGGGATATTATGTGTTGCCGATTTTGTACGGCGATGATTTGGTGGCGCGGCTCGATCCGAAACTGGATCGAGAGACGATGACTTTGCAGATCAAAGGCTTTTGGTTTGAAGATGACGCGCCCGTCAAAGATGTTCAATTTGCGAACGCCTTCGCGCGTGGACTGATTCGGTTTGCAAAATTATTGAATGCGAAACGAATCGATATTGCTTCGCTTCATCCGCCGAGAATGCGAAAGCTAGTGCAGAAAGTCGTGAGTGAATTGATGGAAGTTGGCGGGTAATGATTTAAGTTCGCACGGCGCTGGGATTGCATGTCGGTATTAGACAGCTCAGACTTCCGCTTCTATATAGAAACCCCACATTGAATTTGAGAACTCGCCAGCTACAAATTTAATAACAATATCGCTTTGACTGATTATGTACACGTGGAACTTGAACTCTCGATTGTAAGTGGAATCTTTAACTTCTGCGAATTCGTCTTTCAGCATAGTCCATTTTTGCGACCAAACATTAATCCCATTTATTTTGAATTCTTGTCCTTCGGGCACCACGCCGAGAAAATTCCAAGTCATGTTTTCTCCTGAAATGCCCACCAACGGTTTGTAAAGTTTTTGTAAAAAGTAGTTAGCGAGTTGATGGAGGATTGTGGATGAATATAAAACGCGCACTGAAATTGAAGCGCTTTCAAAAGGAGAACATTAATAAGAGAAAAGGTAGACGGCAGTTCAGGGTCGCCAACCTTCCCTAGGATTTTTTCCTGGTCCGGAAAGATGTCGTGGGTTGCTATTAAATTCAATCATAATTGGGGACAAAAGAATTAAATACATAACGACGAATAATAGGATGCCTGTGATTGCTTTCCGATAATTAATAACCCATGTTGGCCACCAGGACTCACCTACTTTAAATATCAAACCCAGAATGATGGCAATCAAAAATGTGATCAATAACGATAGTGCCTTCTTGGTGTTTTGAGCTATCCGTTTTTTGTCATCAAACTTAATAAGATCTCCTCGCTTTTTGGACATATTCTTGTGCTCCCAACTTTCCGGTTTCAAGTTTTATGTCTCTTAACATATATGGATCATACGCTTGCATCGGTCTAAATACAACATGATTAAAGCAAAATTTATGCAATTCAATTATCCGGTTTCCAAACGTCTGCCTCTATCAAAACCTATCAATCTTTTGGGTAGCATCCTTGTTTTCAGTGAAGTGGTTAAAATAAACTCATGACGAATATAAATCATCTCAAATTCACTGATCGTGCTCCTGACCTTGAATTGCTGGATGCTGATGGAAAGCCCGTCAGGCTTTCAGCGTTATGGAAGAAGCAAGCGCTTGTGCTGGCTTTTGCGCGTCATTTCGGTTGTCCGCAATGCAAGGAAATGGTCACCATGGTGGCTCATGCCTCCAAAGATATGGAAGCCAATGGTCTGCTTCCGGTTGTGGTCACACAAGGAACGCCGAAGGAAGCTAAAGCTTTTTGGAGAAAGTATGCGCGTGGAGTTTTGTGTCTTTCTGATCCTGAACGAGGCGCCTATCGCGCTTATGGCTTGGCACGCGCAAATCTATTGCAAACATTTCTTTCGCCGCGTGTCTGGGCTTCCAATGCGCGCTTGAGGCGTGAAAAAGGCTGGAGAACCGAGCTCCCGCCCAAAGGTCACGATGCGATGCAAATGGCGGGCATGTTTGTGATCGGCACGGATGGACTCATCCGCTTGCCATATTATTACGGTGATATTGCCGATCATCCGCCGCTGGATTTGCTTTTACACGGCGTGATGGGCGTGAATTGGAAAAAGCCGTTGGAGAAGCCGCTCCTTCCGGCGCACGCCCGCGCGAGATCGGGGTCAAAAAAATGAGAGCATTATCCATTGCTAGCTATCTTGCATTCAAAGAAGTTTGGCGCAACCGCGGACGTTTTCTGGTGGTCAGCCTGGTGATTGCGTTGATTACGCTTTTGGTTCTGTTCATCGCCGCCCTGGGCGAGGGCTTGGCGACCGCTAATCGTCAATATGTATCCGGCATCGACGCGCAGTTGATCGTGTTCCTGCAAAAATCGGATTACATTATTGCGTCCAGCCAACTGCAAGTGGATACCATCAATCAGGTTCGGCGCGTCGACGGGGTGGCGGCTGCCGGTCCGATCTATACTGCCTCCACTGAAATCGAATCCACGAAAGGTCCGCTGAAAGTTTCTCTGCTTGCCGCCCAGCCCGGTCAACCCGGAATGCCAGCTTTGCTATCAGGTCGCGATTTTCATACCGGCGACTCGCGCGAAGTGGTAATTGACCAGAACACGGCGCTTCAAGCCGGCATTCAGATTGGCGATGAAATCACGATCCGTTCTACGCAAGGCGGAACCGATGAGTTCTTTTATTTACGCGTAGTCGGGTTGACTTCCAATCAATCCTATTTTTTTCAGCCTACTATTTTTACTTCGCCGGAAACGTGGGAGAACGTCAAGCCGCAATCCGCAGCGGAGTTGAAGGATGACACACCTTATCCAAACGTGATTGCGGTTCGGTTGTCCAATCCAACACAAATCAATTCGATGGAAACACAATTGTTGGCAAATGTGCAGAATATCGAAGTTGCTGACATTCCCACCACGATCAATAACATTCCCGGATATACCGCGCAACAGGGCACGGTTCAAACACAAGGCGTTTTCACTTTATTGATTGGCGTGCTGGTGATTGGCGGATTCTTTCAAATTCAAATCCTTCAAAAAGTTCCGCAGATTGGCGTGTTGAAAGCGATTGGTTCATCCAATGCAACAGTAGGTGCCTCGGCGGTGATTCAAATCATCATTGTCACAGCGATGGGAGTTGCCATCGGCGGCGGATTGACGTATCTCTTCTCGCTCGGATTCCCGCCGACCATCCCATTGGTCTTCAATGGAACCAGTTCACTCTTTGCGATCGTCGCCTTGTTGCTGATCGGTCCCATCGCCGGATTGGTCTCTGTGATATATGCAGTGCGTATTGAACCGCTCAAAGCGTTGCGGTTACAGTGAGGATGCGATGAAAGAAGTTGTTTTGGAAGTTCGCGATTTGGTCAAGACATTTATCTTGGATGGCTCCGCGCTCAACGCCGTGGATCTCGTTTCGTTTCAAGTTCATTCCGGCGAGTTTGTAGCGTTGGTAGGCCCGAGCGGTTCGGGAAAAACCACGTTGCTTTCGATACTGGCGGCGTTGCTAACTCAATCCAGCGGCGATGTTTTTATTGACGGTCATCAACTTTCGGCGATGAGGGAGTCGGAACGCGTCAAACTGCGCCGGTCACGGATTGGTTTTACGTTTCAATCCAATAATTTGATTCCGTATTTGACGGCGCAGGAAAATGTGGAATTCATGCTGCGCTTGAACGGCACGCTCGGGAAAGTGAATCGCCTGCGCGCCGAGGAATTGCTGGCCCGACTCGGATTGGAAGATCGCTTGCGTAGCTTGCCCGCGCAGATGTCCGGCGGACAGCAGCAGCGCGTGGCGATTGCGCGTGCCCTAGTTCATAACCCGGCCGTTGTGCTCGCTGATGAACCGACGGCCAGCCTCGATACCGAACGCGCCATGCAAGTGGTTCAAACCTTCGCAACCTTGATCCACGAGAATCAACGCGCCGGGATTATGGTCACGCATGATCTACGAATGTGCAAGTATGTGGATCGGGTATTACAAATGCGGGATGGAAAACTGGTCAATGAATACAAGTTGCGCTCCGAAATCGAAGCGCTCGCAAAAGGGGAGCACTAATTCAAGGGTAAGCAGGATCATTGAGCTTTTGCATGACAAAAACACCCGCGCAACTTGAGACTTGCTGATAACTGCAACTCAAACCAATGGCTTGGCAAGCTGCAATCGTTTCATCGCCGGCCCAGTAGTGCTCTTCTTGGTTCCACAGTCTTCCCCAATATGCCGCTGCCTGCGTTCGGGCAGTTTCATCTAGATAGGCAATATCTGCCACAACAATCCGACCCTTTCCGGTTAGAAACTGCCCGGTCAGGCGCTCCAAAAGTTTGGTCTTATAGGGTAGATCGAAATCGTGCCAGACGTATGCCGATACAATGCGGTCAAAACGCCGATCGAGACTCGGCGGCCATGCCTCGGCGCGCAAGTCAGCCAGAACCAAATGTACAGAGGGAAGTTTCTCTTGGGCTTTCACCAGCATGTTTTCAGAAAAATCCATACCCCAGACATCGCAGCCCAAGGTTACGAAACGGGCCGCCAGATTGCCCGTACCGGTACCCAAATCCAACACGCTCATATCTGGCGTAACTTGAGTCTGCTTTACTGCTTCAGTTAAAACATCTTCATATCCTTCAAACGAGACAGGGGCGCTTCCGGTCGCGAGTAGTTGATCATAATTGGTCGCCCAGTGGTCGAATAATTCCTTGCCGGTCTTCATAGGGTAGGCTTTCTCATCGCAAGCGCGCAGAGGATGGTTACTGCGTACTGATCACTTGCTCTGACCCTTTCTTCGTCTCTATTTTTGAACCGGGTCTTTGTCCGCTATTAATAAAAACCACCGACCCGATGATGATGACTGCCGCCAAAAGAATGCGCGGCGTCAATGATTCGCTGGCCAACCAACTTCCAAGCAGCACTGCTACTACTGGGTTAACATACGCATAGGTGGACACCAAAGAAATCGGCGCGTTTTGCAGCAGCCAGCCATACGAAACGAATCCAACCAATGAACCGACAAAGATCAAAAAGGCCAGACCCAGCCATGAGCGCATCGAGACGGCTGCAAAGTGGAATCCGTTGAACTCGCCGCTCCCCGCGCTGACGATGAATAGCGCCACCGCACCCGTCAACATTTCCGAGCCCGTGCTCATTAAGGATGATTTTGGTATATCAGCGTGTTTGGTGTAGATTGATCCGAACGCCCAAATAAATGCAGCGCAAAGCAAGGCAATCGTTCCGAGCGTATCGAACTGTGTTGTCGCTTTTCTGCTAAATTCGGCAGGACCGATCAACAGGAACACACCGCCGAATCCAATCAACAAACCAATGATTGCGCGCCGGCTGGGTTTTGCTCCGCCCGGTCTAAACGCTTCGAACACCACCATCCATAACGGGATGGTGCTGACCATCAATGCCGCGATACCGGATGGCACGCGTTGCTCAGCCCACGAAACCAAGCCATTGCCGCCGAGCAACAGCGCGGCACCCACAATCGCTGTAGAAATCCACTGTTGTTTGGTCGGCGCCGGATCGCCTGCCATGCGCCGCCACGCGAAGAGAATCGCGCCTGAAATCAGAAAACGCAAAGCCGCGGACATAAACGGCGGAATCGTCTCGACCACGAATCGAATCGCAAGATAGGTTGAACCCCAGACGATGTATAACGCGATCAATGCTATCCAGATTCTTGTTTTCACTTTTCTCCAATGCCGTAGTTTTGAGTTCTGGTCGCTTCCCAACCGAGTAATGCCATCTTGAGCGGCACGCCGTAACGATAGTTGCCAAACCCACCTACTTTGCGGATCACCCGATGGCATGGGATCAACACTGCGATTGGATTGTGTCCGACCGCGGTACCCACGGCTCTCATCGCTTTTGAATTGCCAACTTCCGATGCGATGTGTTCGTACGTGGTCACCGCGCCGACCGGAATGTTGAGTAAGGCCTCCCAAACCTTGAGTTGAAAGTTGGTTCCGCTCAAATGCAGATGCAATGCTGTTTTCTCGCGTTGGTTCAAATCGAAGATGGGCGCAATCAGTGGCGCGATGCTTCGATGGTCTTCGATCATTTTAGCTTCCCTCCAATCTGCAACCAGCGTATCGATCGCGTCGCCTTCGCCAGCTTGGACAAAGCTGAGATGGCAAATCCCGCGCTCGGTCAGGCCAATGAGACATTTTCCAAATGGCGTGGGATGGATACCATAACGAATGGTCAGGCCGAGGCCGCGCGATTTGTATTCGCCAGGGGTGATCGCTTCGGCGGTGACGAAAAGATCGTGAAGGCGGCCCAAGCTTGAAAGTCCGATTTGATACGTGGTATCCAGAAGGTTTTCGGATTGATTGAGCAATTCCTTGGCGCCTTCCTTCGTAAGATACTGCAAAAATCTTTTCGGGCTGACTCCCGCCCAGCGAGTGAACATCCGTTGAAAGTGATATTCACTCAATCCGATGCTAGCTGCCACGTCATCAAGGTTGGGTTGATCTTTGTAATGGTTTTCAAGATACTGGATTGCCTGCTCGATGCGCAGATAATCCTCGGAAAGCTGTTTGTAATCAGTGAGAGAGTTGTTCATGGTTTCTCCTTTGAAGATTGCTCTATTGTAGGAGCCTCTCTCTGTTTAGCATACCCGATTCTTGCTTCACTGGCGGTACCATAAAAGAACCGTCAAGCCATAAAAATACCCCGCGCATGCCGTGTATTGCGAAGTTTTGAACCTGCTTTCGCAGGTGGGCTCCGACTCAGAAACGCCGCCTTGGCTCAGGCCTATCGCGTGATTTCTGTGAGACAGATGCCCCATAAAATTGGTGTTGGCTCAAAACCGAGAGTGCAATATCACGAACACAGCAGGGCAGGATTCTTATACCATAATCGCATGAGCATGGGGAGAGAAAAATTTAACTCTATCGACATTGCTTTTGTCCAAAATATATGCTAAGCTTAATCTGTTATAGAGTTCATTGTTCTACAACCAGCGTGTTTAGTATGAGTTTGTCGATCAATACTATTGACATTTACTAAAGTTGCTTAATTCTTTCGCATCAAAATCACTCGGAAACAAAGCTCTTTTGAGCAAAAAAACCTTCATCAATTAATATGAACATCAATAAGGAGGCAAAGCATGGCATCTGTGTTTGGAATCGATGTTTCTGGATGGGTTGCAAGTCCCGATTGGGGCGCGGTCAGTGCCCTGGGCGTAAAGTTCGCTTTCGTCAAGGCTTCGGAAAATACTTTTGCTGATCCAAAGTTTTCACAACATTGGCAAGGCTCCAAGAGCGTTGGAATGTTGCGAGGCGCATATCACTTCTTTCATCCCGAGACGAATAATTCAGCTCAACAGGCAAGTACGTTCATCCAAGCTGTGGGAGTAGATAAGGGCGAATTGCCTCCGGTTCTCGACGTTGAACAGGTGTACGTGAATGGCAATCCGATTGCAATGCCAACCGGCGATGCGATGCTTGCTTTAATGAAACAATGGCTCGATCCCGTGGAAAGCGCGTTTGGGCGCAAGCCCATGATTTTTGCCAGTGCGTTTTTCCTGAAATCAACAGAGTGTTAACGCTTCGTGGTTGAGCGATTATCCGTTGTGGGTGGCCCAATATCCTTATGTGCCTGGCACGAATAACGAATACTCCAGCGCGTCCACGATGCCCACGCCAACTTCCGGGATGCCTCAGCAACCGGCTGGCTTTCAACCCTGGATGTTCTGGCAATATTCACCGAAGGGACAACTGGCAGGCTTCCCATCATCCCAGCTGGTGGACTTCAATTACTTCAATGGCTCTCTTAATGATCTGACAGCGTTCGCATCAACAACTACACTGGTTGAGCCTCAACCTGTGACTCTACCTCCATCGGTGACCCACACTGTTGAGCCTGGTGATACGCTGTATGCAATCGCTGTCAAATATGGAACGACCGTGCAGGCGATTGCGGCGGCAAATAATATATCTAATCCCAACCTGATTCAAGTTGGGCAAGTGCTGGTAATACCATCTTAAATTAAATCTCCGAGGTGCTTCGCGAGGACCTCGGAGATTTTGTTTACGGGTACACCCGCTTGATCGTTCTTGGAAATGCAATTGCCTCACGCACGTGTTCGATGCCGCAGATCCATGAAGTGACGCGTTCCACGCCCATGCCGAATCCCGAATGTGGAACCGAACCATATTTTCGCAATTCGAGATACCACTGGAATGCGTCTTCAGGGAGCTTTTGTTCACGAATGCGTTTCAACAACAAGTCGTAATCGCTGATGCGCTCCGAGCCGCCACAAATTTCTCCATAGCCTTCGGGCGCCAGCAAATCTACCGACTTGCAGACTTCCGGCCGGCCCGGCCACGGCTCCATGTAAAATGCTTTTACAGCAGTTGGATAACCATAGCAGAACACCGGCTTATCAAATTGATTCGTGATGGCGGTTTCATGCGGCGCGCCGAAGTCAATGCCCCAATCGAATTTGAGCAGTTCCTTCTTTTCGGGATCAGTTTCTTTTGCTCGAAGTTCTGCAAGCATCTTACCTGCGTCATCGTAGGAAATACGCGGAAACGGCGCTTTGATATTTTCGAGTTTCGTGAGATCGCGTCCCAGTGAAAGCAATTCGGGTTTTCGATCTCGAAGCACGCGCTGGACGATATGCGTGATCATCTGCTCTTCGACTTTCATCAAGCCGTCGAGATCGCAGAAAGCCATCTCCGGTTCGAGCATCCAGAATTCGGTCAGGTGACGACGTGTCTTTGATTTTTCCGCGCGGAAGGTGGGCCCAAAGCAATAGACTTTTCCAAACGCGAAGATATTCGCTTCGTTATAAAGTTGACCGGTCTGCGCGAGATACGCTTTGCCTTCGTCGAAATATTCGGTCTCGAATAAAGTCGTTGTGCCTTCCGCCGCGGCCGGAGTCAGAATCGGTGTGTCCATCGCGATGAAACCGTTGGCATCGAGCCATTCACGCGTTGCCGCCATGACCGTCGAGCGGACGCGCAGGATGGCCCACTGGCTCGGCATGCGAATCCACAAGTGGCGATTGTCAAGCGCAAAGTCCACGCCGTGATCCTTGAGCGACATCGGATAATCCGCGTCGGCAGTTTGCACGATCTCGATTCTCTTTATGCCGATTTCGTATCCGCCGGGGATGCCGGGTGCGCGCTTGTCGGCGCGGACTGGACCGCTGATGATCACTGCTGACTCTTGTGGCAAGCGCATCACCTGATCAAAAAGCTTTTCGTCGAGATCGCCTTTGAAGGCCACGCATTGAACGAAGCCGGTTCCATCGCGCACGAGCAAGAAAACCAACTTGCCCTTGTCAGTGCGGTTATAAACCCAGCCCTGGACCGTGACTTCCTGTCCATCATATTTTGAGATTTCATCCACACGAATCGTTGGCATAATCAACTCCTCTTTTCAAGTGTCATTGCGAGGAGCAAAGCGAGGTGGCAATCTCCACTTACCATTAAATAAATATTTGGAGGTTATGCAAGATTGCCACACGGCCTGTGGTGGTTCGCAATGACATTATTCAACTATCTTGATATGCAATTCCTTCAACTGCTTTGGCTCCACGCTGGACGGCGCGTCGGCCATCACATCGCGCGCACTGGAGTTTTTCGGAAACGCGATCACCTCACGAATGTTTTGTTCGTCGGCCAGCAACATCACGAGACGATCGATGCCCGGAGCCACGCCTCCATGCGGCGGTGCGCCGTATTCAAACGCTTCGAGCATATGACCAAACTTCGATTGAATTTCTTCATCCTTCAAACCAAGCAATTGGAAAATTTTTGTTTGAATATCGCGGCGATGGATACGGATCGAGCCTGACGCCATTTCGTAACCGTTGCAAACCATATCATACGCATCCGAAAAAATCTCAGCCGGATTCGTCTCAAACTTTGGCAGGTCTTCCAACTTCGGCATCGTGAACGGGTGGTGCGCGGCGTCCCATTTCTTTTCTTCCTCGTTCCATTCGAACATCGGGAAGTCCACAACCCATGCAAACGCCATCACATCTTTGTCAGCCAGATCAAGTTCATCGCGAAATACCAATCGCAAACCACCGAGGACTTTATTGACAATCGCGCGTTGATCCGCGGCGAACAGGATCAAGTCGCCTTGCTTCGCGCCGACTTTTAATTTGACCGCTTCGATTTCTTCAACCTTAACGAATTTCGCGGCGCTTCCTTTCGGACCTTCAACGGTCAGTGCCAAAGTGACCAAGCCTTTCGCTCCGAACGATCTCGCAATCTCGGTCAGCTCGTCGACTTCTTTGCGGGACATGTTTGCGCTGTCAGGCGCGACGATGGACTTGATTACGCCACCCGCTTCGAGGGCGGATTGAAAGACGCGGAAATCGCTCTTAGCAAAGATGTCGCTCACATCCATCAATTGCATTCCAAAGCGCAAGTCGGGCTTATCCGATCCGTATTTCTCGATGGCTTCGGTGTACGAAAGCATCGGCCACGGTGATGAGAGGATGTGCTTGTGCGGCGTGACGGCAGGAATCATTGCAGTGATAAGTCCCTCGACCATTGCCAGCACATCATCGCGTTGGACAAACGACATTTCGAGATCGAGCTGCGTGAACTCAGGCTGACGGTCGCCGCGTTGATCTTCGTCGCGGAAACAGTGCGCAATTTGAAAATAACGATCCATTCCAGCCACCATCAATAATTGTTTTAGCTGTTGAGGGGATTGGGGCAGGGCGTAGAATTGGCCGGGATAGACGCGCGACGGCACAAGATAATCGCGTGCGCCTTCGGGTGTGGCTTTGAATAGGATAGGAGTCTCGATTTCGATGAAGCCTTGCTGATCGAGATAATCGCGCATGAACTTGACGATGCGATGACGAAGGATGATATTATTTTGCATTCGTTCGCGGCGTAGGTCGAGATAGCGATATTTGAGGCGCGTGGCTTCATCCGCTTCATTGGTATCGCCGTTATTGACCATGAACGGCAGAGTCTTGGCGGGGTTGAGTACGTTGATCTCGCTGGCAATCACTTCGATTTCGCCGGTTTCCATGTTTGGATTTTCCATACCCTGCGGACGCTTCTGAACCGTGCCGGTGATTTGCAATACCCATTCGAAACGAATATTAGCTACGGTATCAAGCGTCTCTTTTGACAAATTAGGATTGATGGTAATTTGAACAAGTCCGTAGCGGTCGCGTAGATCAAGGAAGACCACCCCGCCATGATCGCGGCGGCGATGCACCCAGCCGGCCAGTGTCACTTTCTGGCCGATGTGAGAGAGTCGCAGTTCCCCGCAAGAATGAGTTTTGTACATAATGCTCCTCCGAAAACTATTCTATGTCATTGCGAGGAAAACGAAGCAATCTCCGACTCGAAGAGGAGATCGCTTCAGCGGAAGAATACCGCTTTGCAATGACATTATATTGACAAAATAAATCGCCCTTCGCATTTTGCGTCGGGCGATTGGTTTGACTGGAGTGATGGTTCAACCTGCAGAGCTTCGCCCAACCATACGGGGATTATTATCATCATTATCGTTGTTATTATTGGCGAAGTTCAGATTGTTCTTCATGGTGGCGGTATTATAGCATAAAGAATCTGAAATGGAGAAAATTTCATTGAAAGATTTTGTCGCTGGCCTCATCCAGCTTGGCAACTTCTTCGTCGGTCAATTTCCATCCAAGCGCGCCGGCATTCTGTAGGGCCTGTGATGCGTTCTTCGCGCCGGGGATGGGCAAGGCACCTTTGCATATGATCCAATTCAATGCCACTTGCGAATTTGATTTCCCGCCGTGCTCCTGGCCGATCTCATTCATCAGCTTGAGCAACGGCTCGATTTTGTTCAACAGATTTGCATAGCGTGCGCCGCGGTTGCCAGGCGGGGGATTTTTTGGAGAGTATTTACCCGTCAGCAGTCCCATCTCGAGCGGACTATACGCTATCAGACGCACACCAAGCTCCTTGCAACGCGCTAGCAATCCGTTCTTTTCCACGTCGCGATGGAGCAGACTATAGTGAACCTGATTCGACGCAAGCGAAATACTATTCCGCTCAAGGGTCGAATAAGCGCGGATCATCTGTGATTGGTTGAAGTTTGACACACCGACGGTCCGAGTCCACGCACGATTGACACATTCAACCATGCCTTCCATCATGGTTTCAACACTAAGAAGTGGAGTCGGAAAGTGGATTTGGTAAAGGTCCACGGTCTCGAGTTGGAGGCGGTCCAGACTTGCTTTCAGCGCGGCAGGGATGGAATTTTTCGTAAATCGCCACGGCATGGGGAAGAACTTGGTCGCGACCAAGATCGGTTGATCGGTTTCCTTAAGAAATTTTCCGGTCAATCGTTCGGAACGTCCTGAACCGTATACCTCGGCAGTGTCTATGAAGCGGATGCCCTCGGCTATTGAAGTGAGAAAAGCCTGATGGATATCGTCATCGTTATAACCTTGTCCGTATTGCCAGACAAAACGGTCTCCCCACTGCCACGCTCCCAACCCCATTTCGACGGCGTGCAAAAAACGAGTTTCGCTGCTGATCATGTTATTCAATATGCCCTCCGAATTATGGCTGTTATTGTATCCTAAAAAATACCTTTGTTACAGCCAACCTTCGTGACTCGGGTTATGTATCCTGCACATTGAATTACTCATCGGTGATTACCCACATCTCACATTTTCCTGGAAGAGGTGATGAGGGAAGGGTTGGATGTTGGCCAACGAAAGAGTGGCGAGGGTTTGGAAGATCGCACTCAAGCCGCGCAGCAAGATGTAAGGACCATCGCGATCGGATGGCAATCCCAATTTGCCGCCGAGTTTTCGTAGCCAAAGTACGGCCCGAGGCGGCCAATGCTGGTTGAGGTGGAAAACGAACTGAGCCGCCAGCAGGACGAGGACGAAGATGCGGCGCATCCGTTCGAGAGTGTGGACGCGCAGGTCTTCGACATCCAAGCCTTGCTCTTGGTCAAAGCGATAGCCATGTTCGATTCTTCCGCGCAAGCGCCAATCATTGTAAATCTGCTGGGCCGTGCACTGGGTTCGGATGGGGCTGTTCGTGAGCAATACCAAAGTGCGTTTTTCGAGGTCATCTTCGGCGACGAGCACCCAAAGCTTCTGACGAGTCTCAGGGAGGCAAATGGCGAACCACCCCATTTTGATCTTGGCCAGGCGGGTGCGTCCGGCGTGATGGAAAGCGGCTTGAAAGGTGGCTTGCCAGAGCACGCAGTCGACCAAGTCTCCGAGATGCTCCGTCTCCCAACGCTTCAGGCGAGGATTGTAGATTTCCACCAGCCGCTCCAAATGAGTGGCGGTGATAATAAATTCATCCGGTTGCAAAAAAGCAAACAATTTCTCCGGCAAGGACACCGGTGTGGTCGTCCCCACCCAAATCCATCACAAACCGCCTTTTTTGATCCGGAAATACCCAGCGGGTCATACAAATCGACCGTTGGATCTCCCAATTCTGGCTAAGAAAATCAGCTGTCTTATAAGAGAACCAACTGGCATAGGAAATGGCCGGTACCCGAGTGTTGACCACCGTGGCCGTCATGGCCGGATAGCCATGCGCCAGTCGCACCTCTCCGTTCAAGTCTGGCAGGGTGCTCTTATGAACCGTGCTCACTCCTTCCGATTTCTTCGTGTACGGCTTCTCGAAGTGGACCGGATCCAGCGCTACCCCCAGATATTCCGGATGCTCTTCCCAGACCGTCCGTTGGCCCACTCGATACATGCCCTTATCCAGCCGATGATGATTAAACCGCTCATTTTCCACAAACCGATAAATCCGTTTCGCGGCCGCCCAGCAATCCATCTCTTGTCGAGAGATACTTTGGGCCATAGCCGCAATCACGGGCGTCTCCTGTGCCAAGATGCCACGCACCGCCTGCGTCACCACTCTGCGCAACCGCTCTTCAGCGAGCAATTCCCTGACCGGCCCCAAAAAATCATTCAAACTCTCTTCCAATTGGCCAACCGGCAACTTGGCAAGAACTTCGCTCAGCGGTATATTTTTCATGGCTCTGCCTCTCGTGATAGCTTTTGTGTCCAAACAAATTTCTACCACAGTTGGCAGAGCTTTTTTCATCCTCAACACTTATGGGTAATCACCAGTTACTCATAATTGCCTTTTCATGCAAGAAGCAGTACAATCCGTTGCGCAAATCATACCGAACTGATGGGCCGCGAGGCCCCTCCCTTATACCTCCCTATTCTCAAAGAAAATGGGGAGGGTGACCAGAGGTGGGGTGGGCTTGGCGCTCCCTGAGTTCAGAGAGGAAATTATGGCCTCGAATTCAGACGGACCAACCGAATCGTCGGCGGAACTTGCCGCGCGATTGGGATTGTTCTTTACTAACTTATCTTTGTTGACCCGAGCCTTAACACACCGCTCTTATCTCAACGAGAATCCAGCCGCGCTGGAAGATAATGAGCGGTTAGAGTTTCTTGGCGATGCAGTTTTAGGATTCGTGGTTGGAGGATGGGTCTATCACCGTTGTCCTGAGATGAAAGAGGGCGAACTGACCCGTTCGCGTTCCGCGCTGGTGCGAAACGAACAATTGGCCGAATTTGCTCGCGACCTCGACTTGGGTCGGGCGATGCGGATGGGACGCGGCGAGACCGCTTCGGGCGGACGCAACCGCGATAATTTGCTCGGCTCGACGTTTGAAGCAGTGATCGGCGCCTTGTATCTTGACCAGGGAGTGCCTGCCGTTGAAACGTTCATGGAGCCGCTGCTACTGAGCGTTAAGGAACGCGTCATTCAACGAGCCGAGATTTACGACCCGAAGAGCCGATTGCAGGAATGGGCGCAGGCTGAAAAATTGGGGACGCCACAATACATAACCGTTTCATCCAGCGGGCCGGATCATGCCAAGGTCTTTGAAATTGAAGTTCGTGTCAAGGGCACGGCTTATGGACGAGGCAACGGACCGAGCAAACAAGTTGCTGAACAGATCGCAGCACAGACCGCGCTTGAAGCGCTGGGACTTTCCAAATAGAAAAGCTATTGGTGGTTCAAAGAATAAATTCAAGTACCCGATAACTGATGCCTTTACGTCTTAAATCCCTTGAATTGCACGGATATAAAACCTTTGCCTCTCGCACTGTCTTTGAGTTTGCGGGCGGCATTACCGCGGTTGTTGGGCCAAACGGCTCCGGTAAATCGAACATTGCCGATTCTTTGCGGTGGGTGTTGGGCGAGCAATCATATTTATTGTTGCGCGGCAAGAAAACCGAAGATATGATCTTCTCCGGTTCGGAGCATCGCCCGCGCGCGGGCATGGCTTCCGCAGAAATCATCTTCGATAACAGCGCCAACTGGTTGCCGGTGGATTTTGCCGAGGTCAGCATGGCGCGCCGCGCCTATCGCGATGGTCATAATGATTATTTATTGAATGGTCAGCAAGTCCGTTTGCGCGATATGAATGAATTGCTGGCCGCATCGGGACTCTCTGAACGGACGTATACGATTCTCGGTCAGGGTTTGGTGGACGCGTCCCTCGCTTTGAAGGCGGACGAGCGCCGCCGTCTATTTGAAGAAGCTGCAGGTGTTGGACTCTATCGCGTCCGACGCGAAGACGCGCTCAAGCGTCTGGAAAACACGCAACATAATCTCGAACGCGTCCAGGATATCATGGCGGAGTTGGAACCCCGTCTCAAGAGTTTAGAACGGCAAGCGCGCCGCGCCATTGAATATTCGCGCGCACAAGCCGATCTGCGCGTCCTGCTTTTGGATTGGTATGGCTATCATTGGCATCGCGCTCAAATTGAATTGAATGAAACGCGCGCGGTGGTGCATCAGCAGGAGACGCGCGTGAATGAAGCGCGGGATGTTTATGCCAAAGCCCAGGAATTATACGCCGCTTTCCGTGAACGGTTGAGCGGATTACGTGCTCAATTAAATATCTGGCATCGTGAATCATCTGAATTACATAGCCAGCGCGAATCGGTCAGCCGCGACTTGGCGGTTCTGGACGAGCGCCGCCGCGCGTTGGTCGCATCTCAGTCTTCGCTTCAATCGGAACTCGAACGCTCGATCAACGAAGAGAAACTTGCACACGAACGTTTCTCCGAAATTGATCAGGAAGCTGCAAGCCTTCAAAGTGAATTCGACGAAGCCAAGAATCAACTGGCGCACACACAGGAAGCTTTGCAAGCGCGTCAAGCCGAACGCGTTGCCGCGGATGAAAAACTGCAAGTCGCCCGTGAGACGATTGATTCCATTCACACGCAACATGCTGAAACTCAAGCGCGCCTCGATGAACTTGCCGCGCGCTCTGAATCACAAAAGCAAAAGCTGGATGCTATTCAACAAACCATTCGATCTGCGGAAGCCGATAGGAGAAAAGCAGAGCAAGTTTATGAGAACGCGAAAACCCAACGCGTCCAAGCCGGTGAAGTGGTTCAACGCACTATTGCTGAGGCAGAAAGCAAAAGAAGTGAAGTCGAAAAGCGGGAGAACGAGCGCCGCACAAAGTTGGAAAAGCGCGTTGCTCGACAGGCGGAGTATTCGCGTGCGCAGGCCCAACTCGATATTTTGATTCAAGCTGAACAATCGTTGGCGGGTTATGCAGAAGGTGCGCGCTTTTTGCTGGATGCCGCGCGTCAATCACGCCTGAGCGCGCGCGGCGCGCTCAGCGCGGCACTTGATGTTCCAGTTGAATTGGAAATTGCGATTGCCGCGGCGCTGGGCGATACGCTCGATGCTGTTTTGTTGCAATCTGATCAAATCGACGAAGCGCTGCGCTTGCTTGAATTGGAGGAGGTCGGGCGCGCGGCGTTGCTGCCGCTGGATGGCCATGTAAATCATTCGCTCAGTCAACCCAACGACGCGGATTGCCTCGGTGTTGCATCGTCACTTGTGAATGTGTCGGATGATTTGCACGCGGCAGTTTATTTATTGCTTGGCAATACGCTTATCGTCCGCGATCGGACTGCGGCGCGTCGTTTGACTGCAGAGATTCCGACTCATGCGCGTATCGTAACCTTGCGTGGCGAAGTATTTCGCGGTGATGGACTTATTGTGGCCGGTAAATCTGCAACCCCGAACGAGTCGACATTAAGTCGGCCGCGCCAAAAACGCGAATTGACTGAATCCCTGGCTGACCTAACAAGTCACCTCGAAACATTAAATAATGAGATTACAAAACTTTCCGATGAGCTGACATCGACTCAACGTCAACAGATGGCAAGTGAAGAAGAATTACGAAAAGCACGCGCTGAATTTGAGGAAGCTCAATCCGCGGAGCAGAAAGCTGCCATTGGCCTTGAGACCGCGCGCCGTCACTGGGATTGGCAGAAATCTCAATTGGATGAATTGCAGAAGGATGTCTCAGCTGCGGAATCAGATCGGGAACGGCTCGCTACTTTGGCGTCAGAGAATGAAGCGAAGGCTGTGCAAGCCCAGGAGTCGATTCGACTTTTGACCAGTCAATTGAATGAACTCAATCTGGATGAAGCGCAACAACAAGTCGCATATTGGAATACGCGCCTCGCGGTGATTCAGCAATCGGTCAAGGGCCTTCAATCCAGAAAATCGGAAAGACAACAATCGGTGGATCGTTTTGTTTCGCAACAGCAGGATGTGCAAGCGAAGTTGGGCGAGACTGAGAATTTGTTGAAAGAACTGGACGAAGAAAAATCCATCTTGCGCGAACGCGAAGGTGTGGTGCACAATCAAATTGAAGAACTGCGCTTTCAAATCGAACCCGCGGAAAAAGATTTGGAAACTGCCGAACAGGAAGAGACGCGCTTGCAGGAAATGGAAACGAACGCGCAGAGAAATCTCGCCTCGATCGAGCATATGGTGGGACAAATTCAATTGGACTTGGTGAGACGCGAAGAAGGCTTGGACAATCTGCGCCAAAAGATCGCGGACGATTTTGGACTCGTCTCTTTTGAATATGCTACGAACATCGAAGGACCTGTGCCATTGCCGTTTGAAGGATTGGTGGAACAATTGCCGGTGGTGATGCAATTGCCATCCGACCTTGAAGAACATATGACCCAACAGCGCGCGCAATTGCGCAGAATGGGCGCCATTAATCCGGATGCGAAGAAAGAATACGATTCAGAATCGGAACGTTATTCGTTTATGTCGACGCAGGTTCAGGATTTGAATCACGCTGAAGCAGATTTGCGGCAAGTGATCAGTGAGTTGGATGAATTGACGCGTCAGGAATTTGCGCGCACGTATGAAGCGGTGGATAAACAATTTCGCGCCATCTTCACACGCTTGTTCGGCGGCGGATCGGCTCATCTTTCACTAACCAATCCCGATAATCTGGTCGAAACGGGAATCGAAATCGAAGCGCGTTTGCCGGGACGACGCGAACAGGGTTTGTCATTGCTCTCCGGCGGCGAGCGCAGTCTGACTGCCATAGCACTGGTCTTCGCATTGCTCAAAGTTTCGCCGACGCCGGTCTGTGTGATGGACGAAGTGGATGCAATGCTCGATGAAGCGAATGTAGGCCGCTTCCGTGATCTGCTTGTGGACTTAAGCAAGGATACGCAGTTCATCGTCATCACGCATAACCGCAACACGGTGCAGGCCGCGGATGTGATCTATGGCGTGACGATGGGCCGCGACTCGGCCAGTCAAATTATCAGTTTGAAATTGGATGAAGTTAGCGAAGAGATGTTGGGAACAGGAAAGTGAAAATTTTTCATATGCAAGTGCTATAATGTTTTTACCTTTTATTTGGAGCTCTCATGCCTGTCGTTTTGCGCGTCAGTGGCTACAAATTCTTTTTCTATGAAGTGGACGTAGCCAATGAACCTCCTCACGTTCACGTAACCAAAGAAGGAAACGAAGCAAAGTTTTCGTTAAAGCCTATCGAGGTTGAACGCAAAGGTAGATTTCGAAAGAGCGACTTACGCGAGATCGAACGCATCATCGGAGACAATTACGATTTTCTGTTGGGCGCATGGGAAAAGGAGAAAGACAAACATGTTAACGGTTAAAGCAAAAATTCCTACCCACGCAGATTATGAACCCATCCTTCCACTGGCTGTACCCGATTTGAAGGAAATAAAAGCATTTGCGAATCACTTGCATTCTCTCGATAAACATTGGCGAGGAGAAATCTTTGGCTGGCAGGCAGAATATACTCCTGAGAGCGATAAGAAGCCTTTAAACTCAAAGATGACGTTTACTCCCGCCGATTTCTGGATCGGCGAAAGCGCCATTTGGTTTTTCTCATTGATGTGGGAGCATGGCAAAGATAAAGACCCCGTTGAGTTCTTGGACGATCGTGGAATAATCAAGTAACCGCTCATATGCGCCGACTTAGCGAGTCAAATTGTCAGTCTGAAATTGGATGATGTCAGCGAAGAGATGCTGGGGCGAGAAGAGGACAAGACTTTTTCCAAGATGTTTGATGCGAGGCGATCTAGGTGCATCCTGTGCGGGTGACACCTATTCTGTAGCAAAGTGAACGCAAGTTTTATTGTGGAGAGTAGACATGGGATCGGATGTTCGTCCGTTTTTGCAGCGCAAATTGGACTGGGTGTTCGTCGCATTCTTTCTGGTCAATTTATGTTTCGTCACTTACATCGTTGACATTGAACAACTCATCATCCCTAATCCGTATCATTATCAACAACCGCCTTGGCCGCCTGCTGCAATGGTCAACCTGATTCACAGCTATGGGCAAACGTATGATCCGCTGGTGATGGCGCGCCCGCAATGGTGGAAGATGACGATCTGGCTCGATGTGTTGTTCTACGGGCCATTTTATGTTTTCGCGATCTATGCTTTTATCAAGGGCAGGAATTGGATTCGCATGCCTGCTATTTTTTACAGCGGCATGATGTTCGCCGACGTATTCATTATCCTCGGCGAAGAAGCTGCAGGTCCGCACGCTGCGCCGGATTTTCCATTTGTGTTCATGTTGAATCTTCCGTGGCTGCTTGTTCCGATCTTCCTGACCTTGCGATTGCAGAAACAACATCCATTTGAATTTAGAGATTAATGATGTCGACATGAAAAACAATTCTAACTTTTGTGTTCGTTATGGGCAGTGGGCTATTGTCGCCGGCGCCTCCGAGGGACTTGGGGCGGAGTACGCCAAAAAACTGGCTTCACGCGGCTTGAACCTGATCCTGATCGCGCGGCGCGCGGAATCGCTTCAATCTCTCGCCGGGAAATTGTCCGATCAATATCATGTAGAAACAAAAACCGTCGCACTGGATTTATCTCTGCTGGATACAGCCGGTCAAATTCTTGAAATTGCGGATGGTCTGGATATTGGATTGCTGGTCTATAATGCCGCGTTTTCCGCTGTTGGTCCGTTCCTCGAAAAATCGCTTGACGATCATTTGAAAGAGATCGATACAAACGTCCGCGCGCCGTTAAAGTTGCTCTATCTTTTTGGGGAACGCATGGTGAGGCGTGGGCGCGGCGGAATCATTTTGATGGCTTCGCTCAGCGCATTTCAGGGCTCAGCTTATATATCCACTTATGCAGCGACGAAAGCTTTCAATATTGTACTGGCTGAAGGATTGTGGGAGGAATGGCAACGCTATGGCGTGGATGTGATGGTCTGTGTGGCGGGCGCGATTCGGACACCGAATTATATTGCAAGCCAACCGAAGCAGACTGGCCGTTTTTCGGATGCAATCATGGAGCCTGAACCAGTTGTTCACGAAGCGTTGGCGGCTTTAGGCAAACGGCCTTACATCATACCGGGCCGTATGAATCAGTTCTCAAGTTTTATCATGCGGCATTTGCTGCCGCGTAAAATGGCTGTGCAGCTAATGGGAAAGATTTTGCACGATATGTATGTTCATTAGCCCACCTCGTTCTCTCTATCAATCGGAAGGGCGGTCAACTCATTCTTCTCTATTGCCAAACGACTCCTTCAAATTGGTGAACATCGTCTCCGAGGCGTAGGCGCGGTCCGTGACGTGTTGCAAACGATTTGCCATGTGCGGCGTGATCAAGGGGATGGATTTTCTTCTGTAGAAATGTTTCTCATATAATTGATTGGCTCCATCTTCGTCCCAGGCCCAATTCAGGCCGTCATACCGCGATGCGTCCAGGGGACGCGTGTAGCCGCGCAATACTTTTTGCTGGTGGATGCTGACGTAATGTTCGAAGTATGTCATCACCAATTCGCGCAGTGTCTTGTGAACGGCTTCGCGGAATCCGAGATTGATGTAATTGGTTTTTGCCACTGCGCCCCAGCGTCCATCAATTCGGTAAAGCGCCAGCACATGATCGTCATCCATGCCAGGATCGGGCACGATATCAATCACTAGCGGTTTGAAACCCAATTTCCACAACAAGAGCACGCCCAAAAATCCACCATCGAGACAGTGGCATTGTTTATCCAGGACCACGTTCAACGGTGACCGATTGCGTACTTCCGCTTTATAGGCCATATTTTGCAGAAACTCTTGCACATTGTACGGCGATTTGATTTGCTCAATCTCGCGGCGCGCCTCAACTGGAAGACGAGATTCAAATTGGATTAATGCATTCATGGGTTAGTCTTGCCTGCATAGTGTAGGCAATGACCTCCTTGCATGGGACATAAGCTCATCATAAGCGCATGATAAGCACTTGGTAAGCAATATTATATAAGATAAACGGGAAGTTCGTTATCCCAAATTCAGGACCAACTGGGGCAGGCAGCTGGGCGCTGCGGGTAGCCGCTGCGAGTTATGCTTTGATGTTCACAACATGGCCCGCGTTGTTGAAAAGAGATTGCGGTGTAATTGCTGTCCCGTATAGCCAGATAATTTCATTAATCATCGCATTGCAGTTATTGCTGTTTATTCAATGTGTGTTGATTTGGTGTCCTTGCCAACGCGACCACGTGCGCCCATCCCGCGCAATCATTTCATCAGCCTCAACTGGACCCCATGAACCGGATTCATAAACTGCGAGAGGCGTTTTTTTCGAGTCCCATGATTCAGAGAATCGGATCGATCAAACCCCAGGCGGTCTCCGCCTCATCAGCGCGGGTGAACAGGGAAGCCTCACCCGCTAAAGCGTCCAGCAGAAGGCGTTCGTAAGATTCGGGAATCGAAGTCTTTCCGAATAAATCTGCATAATGGAATTCCATATCCACGGAGCGTGTGTCCGCCGCGGTATCTGGAACTTTCGCTTCGAATCGCCAGTGAATGCCTTCATCGGGCTGAAGATATAGAACAAGCACATTGGGCGCCATTCCGCCGCGCGCACTGCTGGGAAAAAGCAGATGTGGCGGCTCCTTGAACTCGATCACAATCTGTGAGACTTTTTCTGCGAGTTGTTTTCCGGATCGCAAATAAAATGGCACACCCTTCCAGCGCCAGTTGTCAATCTGCAGACGAAACGCGGCGTATGTTGGAGTTGTCGAATTTGGATTGACGCCTTCCTCTTGAAGGTAACCTTTGTATTGGCCCAGCACGGTGTTCGCCGCTACTGCTGCTCCACGAATAGGCTGGATCGAACTCAGAACTTTTACTTTTTCGTTACGTAACGCATTGGCTTCAAACGAAGCGGGCGGTTCCATCGCGACCAGCGACATCAACTGAAGTAGATGATTCTGAAACATATCCCGCACCACGCCGACAGTGTCGTAATAGCCAGCGCGGTGTTCCACGCCGACCTGTTCCGAGACGGTGATCTCAATGTGATCAATATAATTTCGATTCCAGAGCGGCTCAAAGATCGTGTTTGCAAAGCGGGTCACCAATATATTTTGAACGGTCTCTTTGCCGAGGTAATGGTCGATGCGATATATTTGATTCTCGTTCAGCGCCTTATGGATCTGGAGATTCAGACTGCGCGCCGAAGCCAGGTCGGTGCCGAATGGTTTTTCGATCACCACGCGCCGCCAGCCGCCGTTTTCCGTAAGCTGACCCGTTAGGCCGAGCAGATCAATGATGCTGGGAAATATGTCCGGCGGCGTCGCCATATAATAAAGACGATTGCTGGAACCGCTTTCCCATTTGCTGATAAAATCATTCAATCTTTTGAAATCAAGGAGATCGGTATAGCGGCCTGGCTGATATGCAAAATCAGCCGCAAACGCGTTCCATTCTTCTTCGCTGTATTTGAAAGACGCGAATTGTTTCATTCCGTCGCTGAGATGTGTGCGGAATTGCTCATCGGTGAAAGCCGTGTTTCCGTATCCGACGATACGGAATTTTTTGGGCATGCGTCCTTTGAGAAACGAATCGAACAGTGACGGAACCAGCTTGCGCTGAGTCAGATCGCCGGACGCGCCGAAAATGATAATGGAAGTGGGAAGATCGTTACTCATAAAACCTTATTCTACAGAATCCACGAAAAATCTAAACTCGTGGGTCTGTGATTTTATTGCTAAATTATTTTTCTTTCTTCACAGCATGTCCACCGAATTGATTTCGCATGGCGGCCAGTAATCTTGCCGAATAATTCTCCTCGTTGCGGCTGACGAAGCGCATTTGCAGAGCCAGCGTGATGATCGGCGCTGGCACATCTTGATCAATGGCTTCGGCTACTGTCCAGCGGCCTTCACCAGAGTCCGCGACCCATGGCGCGATGTCAGAAAGAGTTGGGTCATCTTTTAGGGCAATGGCGGTCAGGTCCAATAGCCATGAGCGTACCACGCTTCCGTATCTCCAAATTTCTGCAATCTCATCCAGATTCAAGTCGAAGTCTTTCTTTGCCTTCATGATGTTGAATCCCTCGGCGAGAGCCTGCATCATGCCATACTCGATTCCGTTGTGAATCATTTTGACGAAGTGCCCCGCGCCGTGCGGTCCGACGCGGCCCCAGCCTTGATCTTTGCCGGGAGCGAGCGTCTCAAAGATGGGACGCATCTTTTCCACGACTTCGGGTTTGCCGCCGATCATCAAGCTGTAGCCTTCGCTGATGCCCCAAACTCCGCCACTTGTGCCACAGTCGAGGAATTCGATTCCTTTCGATTCCAACAGTGCCGCGTGGCGGATCGAATCCTTATAATTTGAGTTGCCGCCGTCAATGATGGTATCACCTTTGGTTAATAAATTCGATAAGGTCTGAATCGTATTGTCCGTGGTTTGACCGGCAGGAACCATCGTCCAAACCACGCGCGGTGCTTTGAGTTTGCTTACTGCTTCCTCGAGCGTGTGCGCCCCGACTGCACCGTTATCAACGGCTGTTTGTACTGTCGCTGCCGTACGCGCAAATCCAATCACGCGATGTCCGCCGCGCACCAGGCGAGTGGTCATATTTAAACCCATCTTGCCTAATCCAATTATTGCGAGTTCCATGTTTGCTCCTAAGAAATAATTCTAGAATTGCATTGCCGCGAGCTTGTCCACCATCCAGATCAGTTCACCATCTGTCGGGTCGATGCGCTGCGCGGGCAATTGTTCGGGATGATATCCGCCATATAAGACGTTTGCAAGAGTTTGCGCCTTACTTTCTCCGCTGACAAGGAAGACGATTCGGCGCGCGGAATTAAACACAAGCGGAGTCAATGTTACGCGGTTGGCAGGACGGTTCTGGTATTGCGCCGTGATCGCAAGTGTAGGTATGGATACGTTCATTTCTGAACCCGGGAAGAGCGAAGCGGTGTGTCCGTCCTCGCCCATTCCAAGCAGAACCAGATCGAAGCGTGGCCAATCGAGCGCAGGGGAGGCGAATCTCTTTAGGACGTTTGCATAATCTTTTGCAGCCTCAGCAGGCTCAAGGTCCGATTTGACACGATGAATGTTTTCTGCTGGAATTGGGACATGGCTCAGCAACGCATCATATGCTTGTCGATAACTATTTTCTGAATCTTCAATTGAAACGCAGCGTTCGTCGCCCCAAAATACATGGACGCGCGGCCAATCAATCTGTTCTTTATATGGTGATTGGGCAAGTGACTTATATAATTCTGCTGGCGTGTTTCCGCCACTCAACGCGATGAGAAAAAGTCCGCGCCCAAAAATAGCCTGCACCGAAGTTTCAACAACAAATTCAGCTGCGGCTTGACTTAAGGAATCAAGATTCTCAAAGACGCGAACATTCGGTTTCGTGTTTGCCATTGCGAGATTATACGTCCATTTGCAGATTTACCTCGCATCGACTAAAATCGCCGCGTGACTATCATTGACTTCAAACGACTCACTGCGCATCGCGCGCGGACCTTTCATCTGTTGCTCGCCAAACCGCTTTCATCCCAATCCCAGGCTTTGCGATTCGTCAATGAACGCGGCTTCATTTATTTCTGGCCGATCAAAGGGATTGATCTTCCAAGTCTGTGGATGGCTGTTGCCGGAGATCGTCCGGTTGCCGATGCGCATGATGATCCGGCTCACATTACGTGGGGCTGGAAGGATGATGCGTTGCCCAAACGCATTTGGTATTATGCGAAAATCCTGCGCCGCAAAGCGACGATGATTTCGCTGGACGTAGTTCCATACTTTTATGCATTGTCAGAAAATTATGGCTCGCCGGAAGAAGATTATCTCGTGGAGTATGAAGAAGGCCGTTTGACATTAGCCGCGAAAAATATCTACGATGCCTTGTTAAAAGAAGGCGCATTGGATCTCGATCTCGCTACGCAAAGCCGCGCGTATGACCAGCGCGAAAGAATCAGAATGGAATCGCGCGCTTGAAGATTTGCAAAAGGATTTCAAGATTTTACCGGTTGGAGTTGCTGAAGCGGGCACTTGGAAATATGCCTTCATCTATCAGATCACAGCGCGCTATTATCCTGATTTGCCTGAGCGGGCCCGCGTGATCAGCGAGTTGCAGGCGCGAACGAAGCTGCTGGAACTCTATTTCGATTCGGTGGGCGCGGCGCAAGCGCGGGACGCGCATAAATTATTTGGCTGGGGAACCGAATTGACGTCGCGCGCGTTGACCCGATTGATCGAAAGCGGAAAGCTGAAAACCGCCGAGCACCCAAAACAAGGAGGAGAATGGCTGGCGTTGGCGAAGTTGTGCAAGGAATGAATGTCTAAAGTGCAACGCGCTCAAATTTCGCACGTATATCTTGGCAGGTTTGTTATACATTGAATTTGTAAATCTTACGAGGAGAATAGGATGAGCAGACAAAACCGTACCCAACTTGCGCTTGGCATTCTGCTGGTGTTGATCGGTGGGTGGTTTATCGCCGTGCGACAAGTACCCATCTTGAAACCGTTTTCTAATTTGAATTTGGATTGGCCCTTTTATGTGATCGGAGCAGGAGCGATTCTGCTTCTGATTGGGTTGGTGACTGAGGCGCCACGCATGGCCATTCCCGCTGCAATCGTGGCCGGGATTGGTGGCATTTTATATTACCAAAACATCAGCCAGGATTGGGAGTCTTGGAATTTCATGTGGACTCTGATTCCGGGCTTTGTCGGCGTTGGCAATATTTTGGCCGGTTTGTTTGGCGACGACACGCGTCATAACATTGGACGCGGCATCAATTTGATCGTGATCAGCGCAGTGCTCTTTCTGATCTTTGCTGCGATCTTCAACCGAATCAACATCCTTGGAAATTACGGAGCGGCAGGACTTCTGATCCTGCTGGGTCTCTACGTAATTGGTCGCGGCCTGATGAGCTCGCGTCGTGGAGGTTAGTATGCGTCGCGGAGAAATCTTCTGGGGAAGTTTGCTTGTCCTGCTTGGCGTATTGTTTTTCCTTCACGCTGCCGGATATCTGGCAGGTGACGTATTCAGTTGGTTCTGGCCGTTCGTGATCATTGCAATCGGTGCGTGGATTTTGATGGGCAACTTTATGGCTCGCATCGACTTCAACAACGCCGAAAAATTCTCTATCCCGTTGCAAAGTGCGAAGGAAGCGCGGTTGGAAATCAATCATGGCGCGGGACAGATTAATTTGTCGGCGGGTGCGGATGCAGGAGACTTTCTGACCGGTGTTTCCGGAGTCGGGATGAATCAATCATCTCATCTGGATGGAGATAAACTGGAAGTCGAGATTGATGCAGGCCCGAGCTTCGTGCCATTTATCGGGCCGGAAGGAGGCGTCTGGCAATTTCGCCTCGATTCGGACCTGCCCACGTCTCTCGATATCGACGCCGGAGCCAGCCGCCTGAATCTTGATCTGCGCGACCTGCAAGTTAGATATCTTTCATTTGACGGCGGGGCCAGCCACATCACTTTAACTTTGCCCGCTGGCGTTGAGAATATGGTCGCGGATTTGGAAGCGGGTGCGGCCAGCATTGATTTGAACCTACCTCAAGGTGTCGGATTGCGCTTGCGTTTGAAAAGCGTCGGCACACTCAAGATTGACGAGAATCGTTTCGTGCCGCGTGAGGGCAGAGTTTATCAATCCGCAGATTATGATACGGCGAAGTATCGTGCCGAGGTTAATATCGAGGGCGGCGCAACTTCGATCAGAGTAAATGAGGAGTCACGATGAATCGAATTAACTTTCGTATCTTGATCGGCGGCGCGCTCATCCTGCTTGGTGTGTTGATGTTGCTGGACCGCTTCGGTATTTTCCGCGCTGCAACGGATATTTTTTGGAGCGTGATATTTCTCGCTGCAGGCGTTTATTTTTTATACCGCTTTGCGCTGGATGTGCAGGGTGCATGGTGGGCCGTGATTCCCGGTTTGGCCTTGATCGGCGTGGGAGCGTCCATCGTTCTGCCTGGGCAATGGTCGGGCTTTTCCTTTCTGGGCTTTCTTGGAATAAGCTTCTTTGCAATTTATCTGGCTGACCGTCAACGCTGGTGGGCAATCATTCCCGGCGGTGTGTTGATCACTTTGGGATGTGTTGCTGTGTTGACGGATGTGCATGGCGCTCGCGAGACAGGCGGAATTTTCTTCCTTGGGCTGGGTCTGACTTTCCTCTTGGTGGCGGCTCTGGCTTGGATGCAATGGGCTTATATACCAGGCGTCATTTTATTATTGATGGGCGCTGCGTTGGGTTATACATCCATGACTGGCGCGCTCAATTATGTTTGGCCCGCGGCGCTGATTCTGATGGGGCTTTTGCTGATCTTTCAATTTGTGCGGCCCAAGTAAAAGTAAAGCCCCTGCATCGCAGAGACTTTATGAGTATGGATGGGTAGCAGCTATTTCGATTAATTTGTTGTAGTATTTAGATTTCTATTTAATATGGCCTGTACTTGTTCCCGGGAATTCGTCCAGCGGCCTGAAACTGCTTCGGCAAGCCGGTCGAGTATCACCTTTCCAAACTGAGGACGTTGGCGGCACAGCTTTCGTAAATCGCGGCCGCGGATTCGCACAGCCTCGATTTCTGTTTCGCTGGATATGCCGGAAGTATATATTGCGCCTCCCACAACCGACGACCAGCCAAACGCATCTCCCGCATGAAGGTGAGTGAGAATCATGCCCGCACCATCGTAGGGTTTAAAGTGAAGAGCCACCGTTCCGTATACGAGAAGATACAGATATGTTGCCGGTTCATCCTGCTCAAAGATGGGTTGGTTGGAAGGGCAAGTGAACACTTCGAACATTGGTGCAAGCAACTCCAACTGTTCGTCGCTTAGATCATGGAAAAGCGGAATTCGTTTTACTACTTCCAGCATTTACAAACATCTTATCTCGAAGTTGTGGCGATTTTATAGTATCAAACTTCCTGAATGGATGGACATTCGTCCTTTCTTGGTATGAGGCGGGTTTGGATGAGTTATACTGCGGGTAATGAAATTCAACGACAATCCATCTCAAAAAATTGAACGGGAAAAGTGCCGCATCGTACTTCTCGGGTGATTGCTTTAACGGCGCTTGGCATCGGCTTGATCGTGACTGGCTTCGGCGCTTATGGGCTAATTTTGGCGGCCCAAAATAATGTCAGGGCTGAATCGCCGACGGATTTTTCTGCCATTCCGACCAAAGTCCAGATCGAAGCGCCGGCCCTGACTCTCACTGATATTGACGGCACTCAGCATTCCCTATCCGATTATCGCGGACGGGTCGTGCTGGTGAATTTATGGGCAACGTGGTGTCCGCCTTGTCAGGCAGAGATGCCTAATCTTCAAGATTATTTTAATAATCATGAAAACGAAGGATTTACTGTTGTCGCAATTGAGGATGGCGATCCAACATCGGACGTGATTTCGTTTGTACAGAAGCATGATTTGAATTTCCCGATATGGCTCGATCCGAAATTTCTGGCGGCCCACGATGCTTTCAAGACGATGAACCTGCCTAGTTCTTATGTCATAGACCGGAACGGCGTGATCCGACTGGAATGGGTGGGCGCGATCAGTGAACAAAATTTGGAAAAATATGTTGAGCCTCTCATAAAGGAGTAATGATATGAACGCAAAAGTGACCTGGCAAAAGGAATTACAGTTTGTGGGAATGGCCGAAAGCGGATTCCCGATAAAGATTGATGGCCATTCAAGTCCCGAAACCGGTGTGGGTCCTGTGGAAATGGTTGCCCTGGCCTTGGCAGGCTGTACCGCCATGGACGTGATTTCAATACTCGTCAAAAAGAAAATCGATGTAACTGGTTTTGAAGTTAAGGTCTATGCGGACCGCGCTGCCGATCCGCCAAAGCGGATTACAAAAGCTGTTCTGGAATACGTTGTCCGCGGTCATGGGGTGGATGAGACTGCGGTTCGGCGCGCGATTGAACTATCGGTGACTAAGTATTGTTCGGTTCATGCCACTCTCAAAGATTCATTTCCGATTGCATTGACTTATTCAATATATGAAGATGATAAGCTGATTAAGACAGGAACGTACCAGGACTGATTGAATTACGGCGCACGCAAGCGCGCCGTAATTTTTATGGGCCGGTCCCCGATCTGATTTGGCTGTTGAAATCAGAACATTGGCAAGCGGTAACCGTAATCCCATTCCGCGATAATGTGCCCTGATAAGCTATTGCGCCCGCGTGAGCGATCCAACCCTCGAGATCGAACGCCAGCGGCCCATCAGCCAGAATCCATTCACCGTTATATTTTCGCGCGATGTGAACGTGCGTTCCGGTCACTTCTCCACCCTTGCACGATGGATATCCAATCAAATCACCTGCGTGCAATTCTTTACCGGCCGACGCGACCGACGCCGGATCCAAGTGCAGATAAAAAATAACCCACCCGGTTCGCTCATCGCCATCTCCATCCAGGTCTAGGGCCAGTCCATTGATGTCCGCGCGAACTACGAGTCCATCTGCCGCAGCGATGGCATAATTCTGAGGGTCAACGGTGAAACAACCGTGGAATTCCGAAGGAGGCGCAAAGTCAATTGCCGCATAGGGTTCGCCTGAGCCCCAGCCCGTATGCGGACCGCCGGTATAATTCCAAGTTTGGTTGCGGGCGAACGGCAAAAGCAATTCGGGTTGTTTGAGGCTTCCCGGGATCAGAACAGAATGGTTTGCCCATGGATCCCCAAATAACTCGTTATAGGTTTTCGCCAAGCCATTCGGACCAACCGCACGATCATACTCGGACCCGGAGAAAAGTTGTGCGAAATAATATTGGATTCCCACCGATCCCGCATTCAGCCACGGGTCAGGGCGGACGATGGTTTTGTCAGGCCGTTCGAACTCGATCAAATTTCCGGCGCGCCATCCGTAATATCCATTGTTGAGTGTCTGAGCGGCAATGATCAGTTGATAATAAACTGTTTGGGAATAAAGTACATTGAAGTCAAGGATATACTGACTCTTTGGTTCTTTAGGCTAACTCAGCGCGCCTGCCTGAAATTCCAAAAGCGCCAGCAAGAGCCGCGGACTGACGCTGAAGTTGGTGGCGACAAATTCCACAATTTCTGCACCGGTGCGATACCCTCCATCACTGGCAACATAACCAACATAATCTTTCAGCCATCCCGGTTGCGAGGCGACAAAAGCGGAAGTGTTGAAACCGATGAGCGTTGGTCCGTTGACGAAAGCATTATCTGGAATGGACTTATAAGATGTTCCCCATAATGCTCGATAATAAATCGGAATCTTCATCGGCAAGCCAGGCGGCATGGTCGTAGCGTCCGGAGGAACGATGGGATTGGCCGCCATGATTTCCTGAGTTGTGGTGTTGAAGCGCGAGGCTAACGCTGGGATTGTATCTCCGGTTTGCGCGATGTAATCCACGAGTTGGCCTGGTGGATAAAGTGGGCGCGTGGGGATGGCGGTCGGGTTATTTTGTGCGGGTGCCGTACCCGGTCCGGAAAGTTGCGGAGTGGGTTGTATGGGAGGGGATGAACTACAGGAGATTAATGTCGAAAGTATTCCCAATACCAGAAAAAGCGTAATCGGTTTAATCATTCGGATTGCGAAAAATGATGGACTGGGATTCCCCAAACGGGTTGGCAGTAATCGTTTGCCCATTTTGTGTCATATAGCCGGAACAGAAACCGTTATCGCAAGGCTGGTCCCCGACATGAACCGTCCATCCACTGAGCACCATTGGAATTGGCCCCCCTGCCGGAATCCATTCGCCGTTATATTTGCGCACGAAATGCAAGTGGGTGCCAGTTTCATAACCGCCGACGCATGCCGGATGTCCGATGTGATCATTGCGGTTGACCCACTTTCCAACCTGGACGCTCGCCGCTGGGGCAATGTGCAGATAGACTAAGTCCCAGCCGGTTTGTTCGTATCCGTCGCCGTCCAAGTCTTCGACTACAACTCCGTTTTCCGAGCGGACAATCAGGCCGGGCGCGGCGGCTTCGACCCATGCAGGTGAAGCAGCACAGCCTCCATGATCACTGGTGGGCGCGAGATCAATGGCCGCCATTGCACCGGCCGGCAGCCATGCACCATGAGGTCCGTTGGTGAGACTCCATTCAAAATGCGGTTCGAATGGAAGAGTGAGTGTGGGTTGAGTCAAGCCTGGAGGTAAGATCGGATTCGCACTGTCGCCGTGTGACCACGCATCCCCAAACATGATATTGTATAACGCGGAAAATCCTTGATCGGAACTAACGATCTGCGCCCATTGCGATTGACTGTGAAGTTGTGCGAAGAAATATTGAAGGGCGACCGTTCCTGCATTCAGGCGTGGGTCAATGCGGAGGGTGGTGCCATCTGTAAAAGTAAGCGTGGTCAATGTACCGGCGCGCCAGCCATAATATCCGGTGGACAATTGATTGACTGCCCATTCTAATTGCAGGAATAAGCCTTTTGTAAATTGGTTTTCATAACCCATTGGATAATCGGTATGTAAGGCATCCAGTGGCCGGCCGCGCACCCAGTGGCTTTCATATTCGAGCACAGCCAGCAAAAGCCGAGGGTTGATGGAATTTTCAATCGCGGCGCGTTTGATGTCGTCCGCGCCCGTTGTCCAACCGGTTGAGCCCAGATATTCGCGATACGTGCTTAAGTTGCCGCCCGACTGATTGATGTAACCTGCAATATCGAACTTGACCGCCGTCGCAGAAAAGACCAATTCGCTATCGGGTATGAGTTGGATATTCGGCGTGGTCGGATCCGTGATGCGCTTTGGAATCAGGAGCAATGTACCGGGATTGATCAAATCAGTTTGAGGAATATCTACATTGGAACGAATGTCGGAAAGGCTGACGTTGAACCGGGCAGCGACAGCCGGAAGAGTATCCCCGCTTTGCGAGTAATATAATATAGTGGGAACATCGAAAGTGGGGAGAAGAGCGGTCCCTGACACATTCGGCGTGCTTTCGGTTGGCAAGGGCGTGGATGTTACAAATGGAATGGAGGTTGGAGTGATGGTAAAGGTGGCAGTGTCTGTCGGCATCAAAGTGGACGTATCAGAAGCCGGCAAAGGGACCGTCGGAGAAAGCGAAGGAATGAACATTGCACTTTCAGCAGTAGGAGTTGAATAGGTCCCCCATAATGAAGACGCTTGCCCGCAAGCAGTCACTAACATGGATGTGATGAACAGAATGGGTAGAAGGCGTTTCACAATGAATCCGTTTCAGAATTATAACCGCCTTGATTAAATTGAAATGTGTAAAAAGTATGCCAATGTCATTGCTTACTATTGCCCACTCGCAATGACATTGCGTCATCTTGAAATTTGATTTTTAGCGCTGCTGCCTTCATCGGCTTCGAGCGTGACATTCCCTCGTTTTAGATAACCATCATATTCCGTTCCGGTTCCGCTTGAGATCCAGCCATCCAATATAAATGGAAGATTGCCGTCCGCCGCGATCCATTCGCCATTATATTTGCGGACGAGATGAAGATGACTGGCGTTGGCGATCCCGCCTTCGCACGAGGGATGTCCGATCCGGCCACCGGCATAAACATAAGTCCCAGCGTTAACGCGGTCCTGCGCGGCCACGTGCATGTAAAGAATATCCCAGCCGGTCTGTTCATATCCATCGTTATCGAGGTCTTCCATCACCGCGCCGTTCGAAGCGCGGACGATCCAGCCATCGGCGACGGCGGTTTCCCATTCAGTGGCGGTTGCACAGCCTTGAAGATCAGTCGGTGCAAAATCAAGCGCGCCCCAATTCGTACCAGTATCCCAACTCTCGTGCGGACCCGCGGTGAATGCCCAGATCACACCGGGCTCGAATGGCAATTGCAAAGTGGGCTGAGTCAAACCAGGCGGGATCAACGGCTCGATCGCGTAATCGAACGGACTGCCGAACAGGAATGAATACGTTTGAAACAAACCAAAGGCGTTGACATCCGTATCCCACGTTGCGACGTCATCGAGTTTGGAGAAAAAATTTTGAACGCCAGCCGTCCCGGCATTGATGGTCGGGTCAATCGGCACGATGCTTCCGTCGCCGGCCATCACCCAATTGTCAACGGCATTTGCATTCCAAAGATAGAAGCCGCGGTTGAGCTCGTTCGCAGTCCATGCCAGTTGATGATATAGGCCGACGTGATTCGGCTCGCTATAACCTAATGGATAATCGAGTGTCCCCGGATCGGGGTTGGTGCGTGTGACCCAATGACTTCGATATTCGATCAGCGCCAGCAAAAGGCGTGGATTGACCGAATAATCCTGCGCCACTTCAATGACGATCTGTGCGGCGGTCAACGTTTTCCCGTTGATGTCGGGCGAGGTCGGGTCGCTGACGGCTTCCGAATAACTCGAAAGATATCCGCCTTGATTTTGGATGAACGCTGCCACATCGAACTGCGCGCTGGCCGGGCCATAGACCAATTCGGAATCGGGGATGATCTTGAACGACGATCCTACGTGACCCGGAGCCGGTTGCGGCACATTGAGCGTTTGCCCAACCGCAAGCAAATTAGGATCGCTAATGCCATTGGCTTGCTCCAGCGCGTCGACGCTGATGCCGTATTTCTGCGCGATATCTCCGAGCGTATCTCCGGTTTGGACAGTGTATTGCGCCGCATTCTGACGCAGGGTGGGCAGGGCATGAGGCGAGTCCGCAGTCGGCGTGGTCATCGGCAAGTTTGGATCGCGCGTGGGAGGCAGCGTGACCGATAACGCGGCCCGCGTGGGCGTTGGCCCCGGCGTGCGCGTTGGAGCTGGAGTTGATGTGTCATTGATATTTGGCGTAGCACTGAGCGGCACGAACGGATTGTAGGTGGGATACGGGTTGTTCGAACTTGAAGTGGAAGAGCAAGCTGATAAGATTGCGAATAGGATCGCGAATAGGCCCAATCGTCGAAGAGACATGGCGATGATTTTACCAAAAAGTCAAATCAGTTTTATATAGTAATTGGATAACTGTTCGTGCCCGCCAGTTTTAGAAACTCATGGGTATTCAACTCTAGTTTTATTTGATTGGTAAAGCGGTTTTATGCGCTGACTTGCGATGCGCGGCATAAAATCTTTTGGGATCGGATTTGAACGCGCCGAGACATGATTCTGTGCAAAAATAAATCGTCCGCCCGCGATATTCGGTGCGCGGAAAATACTGCGGATCGGTATTGTGAAAGATTCGTCCGCAAAGAGTCATGAAGTGCGGCGAGCGAATCTCAACCAGTTTGGATTTATTCATGATGCCTTTGTAAGGAATAATGTTATCAGATTTTTTATTTATTATTTTTCAGCTCTAACATATGTGCCAAGCAGTCTTTTCTCATGATAACGTTATACTCATCCTGGGATATTTTTCCGCTACTGACTTGATTAAGGTAATAAATATTCATGAACCCAGGCCCTGCTAATCCAAAAAGCAAATAACATTGCGAACAACCGTTTTTCCCCAAGAAAGTTCTAAACAATTTAAAACCTAACTTGCTTACATTTGTTCCTATCAACTTTTTCGCTGTGATACATATCGCAGAACATTCATCTAATGGTTTTTTTCTGAATTCAATTCCGGCATCTTTAACAATAAAAGAGGGCGTTTCAATTTTCAACCACGTCTGAATTTGGTGAAGATCGTCCCTTAGCTCGGCGGCAGCCAGCCATTCCGTTTCAGAATTCTTTATATAATTTACCTTAAAGTTCCTTTCACTTAATGTTAGGTCATTAATCATTTTAACTCCTCTTTGCTCTTATGTTTGTTTTTGCCCAACTGGTTACTGGCTATTTCAATCCATTGCAGTTCAGCTGTGTAATGTACTTCATGGTGCAGGAATATCAATTTGGAAATCTCTGCTTGGCGCTTCGATAATTTCGCATCAACTTCTTTTTCGTGATTTTCAAGTATTTTTAACCTTTTCAGGTTTTTTTCTTCGTGCTGAAGCAACTTAGTATTAATATTTTTTATATTTTCAAGATTTGAAAAGAAGAATGCTCCATCGATGGGAAAATCAAAGTCAGTCTCGTCATTTAGACAAAGATCGTAATACTCAACAAATTTCTTTTCCCCGATTTTCGTAATTTCATAGATTTCCCTCTCAGGATGCGTAATATCTTGGTCTTGACTTAATTCTATTAATTTATTCTTGCACATTACACCCAAGTGATAATATAGATTGGACATTTTTATTTTTGCAAAATCGCTCGCTTGTTCTTCGATGCATTTTTTGATTTGATATCCATGCATTGGTCCGAATCGTCGGAGAAAGCCTAAGATATAGAACGGGACTTTATGTGACTCTTTCATATACTCAGTACTGAGTATAGCCTGTTTTCCTTTTGTCGTCAAGCCCGATCATCTAAGTGTTAGCCCAAAGTAGTAGAGTCCCCGATAAATCTAAGCAGCCCGCGTTTTAGTTGCCGCGAGTATGGCTTTGTCTTTATGATGACACGATTAGAAATGGGCATACAGCGATTATAATTGCCTGTGTATCAAAAACCACTTTCATAAGAAGCCTATGTCCCTTATCGAATGCATTCCCAACTTTTCTGAAGCTCGCCGACCTGAAATCATTGATCGGATCGCCGCAGCAATCACCTCGGTCGAGGGCGCGCGTTTGCTTGACCGTTCCTCCGATCTCGATCACAACCGCACCGTGCTGACTTATGCTGGTTCACCGGAAGTTGTTGAAGAGGCGGCATTTCGTGCTATCAAAACAGCCGCGGAATTAATTGATCTCAACAAGCATACCGGCGAACATCCGCGCATTGGCGCGACGGATGTCGTACCGTTTGTTCCGATTTCTGGCGCGACGATGGAAGATTGCGTCGCGATGGCAAAACGATTGGGTCAACGCGTCGGTGAGGAACTCAACATCCCGGTCTATTTATATGAAGCGGCGGCGACGCGTCCCGAACGAACCAATCTCGAAAACATTCGCAGAGGACAGTATGAGGGACTCAAATCTGAGATTGAATCCAATCCGGAGCGCAAGCCCGATTACGGTCCCGCGATGCTTGGAACTGCGGGCGCAACTGTGATCGGCGCGCGCAATCCGTTGATCGCGTTCAATGTTTATTTGACGACATCTGAAGTTGACATCGCCAAGAAAATTGCCAAAGCCATTCGCCAGTCTTCGGGTGGATTGCGCTATGTTAAAGCTTTGGGCTTGTTGGTCGAAGGCCGCTCACAAGTCTCAATGAACCTGACGAACTTTCGCGAAACTCCACTTGGTCGCGTCGTGGAGACGATTCGCCGCGAAGCACAGCGCTATGGAGTCGCTGTTCATCACAGTGAACTGGTCGGGCTGATTCCGCAAGAAGCACTGGTCGACGCCGCGGTCTGGTACACACAGGTTGATCAGTTTAGCCCCGAACAAATACTCGAGTTCGCGACTTTATCAATCGGGTGATTCTCAATCGCAAAAATCAAATGCGTCGTTCCTCGACGATTTGGCGGCTGCGACCGCTATACCGGGCGGCGGATCTGCCGCGGCTTATGTGGGAGCGATGGGCGCCGCATTGATCGCGATGGTCGCGGGCTTGACGATTGGCAAGAAAAAATATGTGGCGGTGGAAGCCGAGATGCAAGCTATCCGCGTGCAAGCCGAAGAGTTGCGAAAAGAATTGACCAGCGCGGTCGAAGACGATTCGGCGGCGTTCGAGGCGGTGATGGGTGCATTCAAACTTCCAAAGGAGAATAAAGAACAGCAAAAGGCGCGCGCGGCCGCGATCCATATCGCGACTATCAATGCCGCATATGTTCCATTGCAAACTGCCAAGAATGCAATCAAAGTGATGGAACTCGCTGCGCGCTGTGCAAAGGATGGAAATCTGAATGCGATCAGCGATGCGATGTCCGGCGCAGCGATGGCGCGCGCGTCGCTCACTGCTGCGGGATATAATGTCGGCATCAACCTGAATTCACTGGAGGATAAATCGGCGGGGGAGAAGATGTTAGGAGAATTGGCCAATTTGGAGAAGCAGGCCGATAAGATCGAAAAGGAAATCCGCAAGACGATGGAAGAACGCGGTGGAGTTTGATATGTCACACCTGCACTTGCGCGCACCCCGCGCAGCTCGTGGGGCAGGTGCGCAAGTGTTGCGGGCGCACTTCGCGAAGCAATCTCCTATTAAGTTGGGGATTGCTTCGTCGCAACGAACGCTCCTCGCAATGACTCGACATTTTGTTTTGGAGGACAAACATGGGCTTGAAATCTGATCACTGGATCCGCAAAATGGCAATGGAACATAAAATGATTGACCCGTTCATCGAGCACCAGGTTCGCGACGGCGTCATTTCATACGGCGTTTCGTCGTACGGCTATGATGTGCGAGTGGCAGATGAATTCAAAATCTTCACCAACGTCTTTAGCGCGACGGTTGACCCGAAACAGTTTGACCCAAAATCGATGGTTGATTTTGTCGGCGAGGTCTGTGTGATCCCGCCGAACTCATTTGCGTTGGCAAGGACCGTCGAATATTTCCGCATCCCGCGCAATGTGTTGACGTTGTGCATCGGCAAATCGACGTATGCGCGTTGCGGCATCATCGTCAACGTCACGCCGTTCGAGCCGGAGTGGGAAGGGTTTGTCACACTCGAAATCTCGAATACAACTCCGCTGCCGGCCAGGATTTATGCCAACGAAGGACTTGCGCAAGTTCTTTTCTTTGAAGCGGACGAGGTATGTGAAACTTCCTATGCCGATAAAAAGGGCAAGTATCAAAAACAACAATCCATTGTTTTGCCAAAACTGTAACACCTGAATTTGACCGTCGTCTCGCTTCATGTTAGACTCGAATGTTCAAAATTTCAAGTCAAGGAGGTTGCAATGCGCAATCGTCAGGGATGTTTGGCGGGTCTGCTTGAACTTTTCTTTCTGGATCGGGCATTTGGTTGGCTCGAGAGGCGGTTTGGTTTTGGACGCGGTTGTTCGTGCGGCGGCTGCGGCTGCGGCTTCATCATGCTTATCCTGTTCATCTTCATCGCTCTTTCCATATTTACTCATACCAGTTGGCTTCGTCCATTCTGATGCGCGGATGGTTATTCGCTGTGATCATTTCGTTGGCGATCATTCCCTCTGCGGTGATGGCCCAGGGAGCGACTTCGCCGGTTATCACCGCGCCGACTGAGGGTCAGATTTTGCGCGGGCAAGTTTCCATAACCGGCACAACGGACATTCCGAACTTTGCTTCCGCTGAATTGGATTTCGCTTACGCATCCGACTCAACCGGCAGTTGGTTCCTTATCCAAACTTTTTCCCAGCCCGTCGTCAATTCCGCCATCGCGACGTGGGATACGACTTCGATCAGCGACGGCGATTACGTTCTGCGCCTGCGCGTGACGTTGCAGGATGGTTCAACTCAGGATGCTACGGTAAAGGTCAAGGTGCAGAACCAAACGCAACTTCCCACGGCTACTTTTTCAATCACACCAACAGTTATTTCGATAATCACGCCAACCATCACTTCCACTTCAGCCCTCACGTCGCAAGCTTTGACATCAACACAAGTGCCAATTGCTATGGCATCTCCAACTCCTACATCGTCGCCACTCTTTCCCACGCTGACTCCGCTTCCTGCCAATCCAATTGAAGTAAAGCCAGATGAAATCTATGCGGGCATTCAACACGGTGCATTGGTGATCGCTGGTCTCTTCGTTATTTTTGCAATTCTGATTCGTTTGCGACGATCCTGAACCCTGACATATGACACTGGATACTTTCCTTATCATCGGCCTCGGAAATCCCGGCCGCGAATACAGAGATAATCGCCATAATGCTGGCTTCATGCTGGTGGATTGCCTCATTGTCCGACTCAACGCGCGCGGCATGAAACTACAATCCAAAGCCATCGTCACTGATGCGGTTTATGACGAGCATAAGCTCATCCTTGCCAAGCCGCAGACCTATATGAATCTGTCCGGTCAGTCCGCCCAGGGCTTGGTTCATTTCTATAAGTTGCCGCTGACTAATGTGTTGATTGCTCACGATGACCTTGATCTTCCATTTGGCACGATCCGTATGCGGCCCGGAGGCGGCCCCGGTGGACAGAAAGGTCTTGCTTCCACGATTGAACAACTTGGCACCGAAGACATTCCGCGCTTGCGAATGGGCATTGGCCGTCCACCCGGACGAATCGACGCGGCGGATTATGTCTTGCAGAACTTTTCCAAAGATGAAATGAAAGAATTATCCTCCATCCTTGACCGCGCCGCCGATGCAGTGTTGACTTTTGTAACGGATGGATTGGATAAGGCAATGAATAAATATAACGGTTCGATTGAATCATAGGTAGAGCTGGTTAACGTGCAGAACTACCATAGAGTCATTTCCATAAGTGTATGCAAATTCTCCTCGATATAATTCGCGGGCTATCCCAATATCAGCAACTGCTGAGACAAATTGAAACGGGTGAAAAAATCCCCGGCTTGGGTATGCCGCGCGCCGCGCGCCTGCCGATCCTGGCCGCACTGCATCAGGATTTGAATCAACCGATTCTGCTGGTCACCGACCGGTCCGACCACGCGTTATCTTTATTCGATGAATTGGGATTTTGGACCAAGTCGCCGCGTTATTTGTTTGCCGAACCGAATCCGCTTTTCTATGAGCAGGCCGCGTGGAGTGTGACCACCCGCCGCGAGCGTTTGCAGGCTCTGACCTCTTTGGCCGCCTATCAGTTGCCGTTCGCAGAAAAACCGGAGACCCCGCCAATCATTATTGCTTCCGCGCGCGCCTTGATGACGCGCACCATGCCGCGCCGAGATTATCTTAAGGCTTGCAAAAAGATTTCTGTGAATCAGGATGTGAAATCGGATGCGCTTCTGCGAAATTGGTCTGAGATCGGGTATCAGCGCGTCAATACGGTTTTGGAGTCGGGACAATTTTCCAAACGCGGCGGAATTCTCGATGTGTGGCCGCCTGCAGAAAAGTTGCCCATTCGTTTGGATTTCTTCGGCGATGAGATCGAAACGATCCGGCAATTTGATCCGGCCTCGCAACGGACAGTGGAGAAGTTAAACTCGATTTTGATCACGCCTGCGCGTGAATTTATTGCTGTAGGAAATGATCAACCGCCCGAGACTGAGTTTTCCGAATTTCATACTCCATTGCTTCATCAACAACCTGCAAGCCTTTTGAATTATCTGCCGTCCAAAGCATTGGTGTTGATCGATGATTTATCCGTAGTAGAAAGCATGGTAGCGGAAGTTGAAGAGCAGGCCGTTAAGCTCAGACAGGAAAGCTTGGATGAGGGCTTGCTCTCACCGGACTTTCCGATTCCCTATATAACCTGGCCCGAACTGCTAGATGATTTCCATGATCATACAATGCTTGAGTTAGGTTATTCAACGGCGACCCCTCTTCAGCTCCCCCAAAATTCGGAGAATTTTGGGGGAGTGCCCCAAAGGAACGAGGGGGGCATAGCAAATCGTTTTTCTCATGATGAAAGATTCGGCGGAAGGTTGAAACCATTCGTTGAGCACGCATCCGATTTGGTGTCGAAGAATGAAACGGTGATCATCGTCTCGCGGCAAAGCGAACGTTTGCAAGACTTGTGGAAAGAATCCAGTTCACCATCTGATAATAATCCGCAATTTATCGAAGCGTCATTATCCGAAGGCTTTATTGTTGAAAATATTCATCTAATCACTGACTCTGAAATCTTTGGCTGGGAGCGTCCTCAGCCGCGCACCAAACAACGCGAAGTTGCCGAAACGCCCGAGTCACTGTATGCCGATTTGCAGGCCGGAGATTACGTCGTTCACATTGATCATGGTGTGGGACGATTTGTCGGGTTGGTGCAACGTGAATTGGATTCGCATAATCGCGAATTTCTAGCGGTCGAATACGATGGCGGTGGACAGTTATATGTGCCCGTCCATCAAGCGGACCGTTTGACGCGTTATGTCGGCGCGGAAGGCGTTGAACCCGCTTTGGATCGGTTGGGCGGCCAGGAATGGCACGAGAAAAAAGTTCACGTGAAAGAAGCGGTGCTCGAAGTCGCACAGGAGATGCTCGACTTGTATGCGCGGCGCAACGTGGTGCAGGGTTATTCGTTCAAGCCGGATACGCAATGGCAAAAGGAGTTGGAAGACTTATTTCCCTATGTCGAGACCGATGATCAGAAGCGCGCAATTGCCGACATCAAACACGATATGGAATCGCCGCGCCCAATGGATCGGCTGTTGTGCGGCGATGTGGGTTATGGGAAAACCGAAGTTGCTTTGCGCGCCGCGTTCAAAGCAGTAATGGATGGCAAGCAGGTTGCGATGCTTGTGCCGACCACCGTGTTGGCGCAACAACACTACGAAACTTTTTTACATCGTCTGACGGCCTTCCCAATAAAAGTCGAAATGCTTTCACGCTTTCGTTCGCCGCGCGAGCAGGATGATATTTTGCTTGCGCTTGCCATCGGCGAGATTGACATCATCATCGGCACGCATCGCTTGATTTCATCCGACGTTCAATTCAAGGAACTTGGTCTTGTCATCATTGATGAGGAGCAACGCTTCGGTGTGACTCATAAAGAGCATCTTAAAAAACTTCGCACCGAGGTGGATGTGTTGACGCTAACGGCTACGCCGATTCCTCGCACGTTGTATATGGCGCTCACCGGCGTGCGCGATATTTCCAATCTCAACACGCCGCCGGAAGAACGTTTGCCCATCGTCACGCATGTTGGCCCGTATTCGCCGAAGCTGGTGCGGCAGGCCATCTTGCGCGAGCTCGAACGCGGCGGCCAAATCTTTTTTGTGCATAACCGCGTCAACACCATCGATGCGATGAAGGCGCACCTCAGTCAGCTTGTGCCCGAAGCGCACGTGGATGTGGGCCACGGCCAAATGCCGGAGCATGAACTGGCCGATGTGATGCACCGCTTTAATTCGGGCGATGTGGATATTCTGCTTTCGACGACCATTGTTGAATCTGGATTGGACATCCCGAACGCGAATACATTGATCGTGGATCGCGCCGACACCTTCGGCCTCGCTCAACTCTATCAACTGCGCGGCCGCGTCGGACGTGGAGCGGCGCGCGCCTACGCCTATTTTTTCCGCCACCGAAAACTTTCCCCGACGCTCGAAGGCCAACAGCGGCTCGAAGTCATTGCCGAGAACACGCAGCTTGGCGCGGGCTATTCGATTGCGATGCGCGATTTGGAGATCCGCGGTGCGGGCGACCTGCTGGGCACTCGTCAGCACGGGAATATTCAAGCCGTGGGCTTTCATCTTTACACGCGTTTGCTGGCTGATGCTGTTAGACGAATTCGGATTGCGGGTGGCGACAAACTCAAATTGGGTGATACGCCTGCGATTCAATTGACAAGTATCAATCAGCCAATCTCGATGCCAGTCAATGTGGATTTGCCGTTAGCCGTTGGCATTCCTGCCGATTATATTGCTGACCAGGATTTGCGTTTGCGTTTATATCGCCGCATGGCTGACTTACGCGATGAATCCGAGATCGATGCCTTGGCAAATGAATTCAGTGACCGCTTTGGCGAATTGCCGGAAATGGTTCAGAATCTTTTTTATCAGATGCGCGTGAAGCTGCGAGCAGAAAAGGTCGGGCTTGCTGCGATTGGAATGGAAACCGGTCAGATCGTTTTGCGTTATCCGTCTGCCGCGAATGGCAATGAAGAGAAACGCCTGCATGACCTTGGCCCCGATATTCGCGGCGGCAAGGGCGCGTACTGGTGTATGTTTGCGAAAGATGATGATTGGATGGAGAGGTTGTTGGAAACGTTGGAGCTTGTGACGAAATGAAATCACCAGATGAATCTTTTTCCAAATTAGAATCGCATTTTAAGAATCCAATCCGCAACCGATTGAGGCAGCGCCTCAAGGAAACTGGCAGCTTTTGCCATAAGACCAATCGAGTACTGACGTTTAGGTTGTTTGGTTGATAGGGCATTGAGAATGATCCCGGCTACCATTGCGGATTCCGTTCGTTTTTCGTCAAAATCCACCATATCTTTACCCCATTTCTGCAGAGCCTTTTGATAGAGCGCAACCCGCTCACGCGGCTCTTATTGGAGAAGCGTTTCTACATCTGTCGTGGTACGTAATCCCGCTGGAGTTTGGATGCCGCCGCAAGGGCAAAATCGCAAGCGTGAATGCTGGTTACGTACGGAGTTGGAATCAGCGCCGGGGTCATGATCCATACGATTCTTCCACTGGCTTGACGAATCAACGGTAGAAAAGCCTGCACCATTGCAACGGATCCCAAAATGCGTGCTTGCAGCTCCCGATGGAATTGATCCAATTCCATCAATTCGATAGGCGCTGGCGAACCGCACCGGCATTATTGATTAGTGCATACAGGCCATTCTTGTCTCTGCGGTTCAATTCATTGGTAACTATCTTGGCCGCGTTAGTAATGTGGTCAAGGTTGGTAAGGTCAACAGGGCAGACAGGTACGAGATTAACCATATTCAGATTGCGCAGATTCTCGGCATCAGCTTCTTTCTGGACTGTGGCAAACACAGTAAAGCCATGCTCTGCTGATTTAACGGCGGTTGCTTGTCCTATTCCCGAAGAACACCCAGTGATAAGCACGCCTCTACCATCTGCTGACGATCCATTTTGTTGTCTCGTATTCATGATTTTTTGTCCCTTGTAAATTCGAGATTACTTGTAGTATAGCATTGCAGGAACTCAATGATCGTCAATAATACTTCTCAACTTATCCAAACCCAAACAGCTTATTCTTCTTCTTCGCCATCTTTTTTGCCCTTCAACAAAAACCTAAAAAATTTGTCGTAGTCACGCAGGCGCGGCCAGAAAGCCGGGACGCGTTTGCGGTAATCCAAATAGGATGGACCGAAGCCTTCGATCAATTCTTTTTCCTCGACGAGACGAATCCAGCCAAATAATCCGAGCGGGACGAAGGGGATGAAGGCAATCGAATTACCGTTTCCATTGAGCAGGGCCAGAGCCATGATCACGCGCAGCGTGCCCGCGTAAACGGGATGTCGCAGGATCTTGTAAATATTCGAGTCAACGAACTTGCCTTCTTCGGGGAAATAAACGTAGAGCAGGGCGAGGTTGTCCATCCCGAAGGCGAAGATACCGCGTATCCACAACGCCGCACCGACGATTAGCCACCATATACCTAATGTAATGAATGCTACCGTCCACCAGCCGCGCGGCACGAACGGGCCGTTCATGTATCCGGCGTGGGCCACCGCGGCCATGATGATCGCCAACCCCGGAATGCCGTAATGCACGCAGGCATTACGATAGGCTAGTTCCTTGTATTTTTCCTGATAGACTTTTTTGCGGGTAAAGAAAAGGCGTAATACAATAAATCCCAGCGCGATAACAACTATCTCGCTGTCAATACTCCAGGTGGGGATGTGGTCTGAAACCACGAAGTAGAAAGTGACCAGAAGAAACCAACCCAAAGCGTACAGACCTACTCGTGTCCGGCCGCTTTTCGTGTTCAAATCAGGCACATATTTGGAAAGTTGTTCCATACCGTTAATGTCCATGCTTCCCTCCGATTCTCAAAATCATATTATAACAAACGATAGACGCGCGCTTCGAAAGAGCGAAGAGTAAACTGATGAATATCTGTGGTTGACTCAACATCATAGTTGCTGATCAACAGTTGCGAATTCGAAAAGCGAATAGAAGCAGGTAATCTAAAAGCGGGTGTGTCCTTGCTAAAGTTTAGAATAACCAGCAATCGTTCGTCTTTCAATGTCCTCGTAAAAGCATAGATTTTCTCATCAGCGTCAAGGATGAGATCATAAATCCCGTAGACGATGATCGGATTCTCCTTGCGGAGTTGAATTAATTTCTTGTAGTAATAAAAAATGGAGTTCGGCTCAGCGAGCGCCTGCTTGACGTTGATTTCCTTATAATTGGGATTGACCCTAATCCACGGTGAGCCGGTCGTGAAGCCGGCATTTTGGCTGTCATCCCATTGGACGGGAGTCCGGGCGTTGTCGCGGCTTTTGGCGTGAATGATTTTCATCACGGCTTGTGGTTCCAAGCCTTTTTCTTCCGCCAGCTCGTGATAGATGTTGTGCGTCTCGATATCGCGATAATCTTCAATGGACTCGAATGCCACGTTGGTCATTCCGAGCTCTTCGCCCTGATAGATGTATGGCGTGCCTTGTAGCATCAGCGTAAACGTGGCAAGCATTTTGGCCGACGCGAACTCGATAGGATTCATCGTCTCCAAAACGCGAGACCGCGCGCGGCTGATCGTGATTTGTCAAATAGATACTATTCCAGCCGCGGTTCTGCAGGCCTTGCTGCCAGTTGGTTATGACCCGCTTCAAGTCTGGGAGATGCAGCGGCCTGACGCTCCGCCGCCCCGAACCGTCCGCGGAATCGGAGTCCAAATGCATGTGCTGGAATTGAAAGACCATGCTCAATGCACCCGTGTCTTCGTCTGTCAGATCAATTGCATTTTGCGGCGAGACGGATGGTGTCTCACCAACCGTGAGAATGTCATATTTCGATAAAACTTTTTGTTTCATCTCGTCAAGGAATTCCAACAGACGCGGGCCGTTGATGAAATTTTCATCGCCGAATTGGTAGCGGTCATTGGACGTGATCAGCGCATCAGGCAGCCCCGACACTTTGGAGATCATGTTGATGACATCCATTCGAAAACCATCAATTCCTTTCGCTAGCCAGAATTGCATCAAGTCATAGACTTCTGCGCGCACTTTTGGATTTTCCCAGTTAAGATCAGGTTGCTTCTTTGAAAAGAGATGCAGATAATATTGATCAGTCGTTTCATCGTATTGCCAGGCCGGACCTCCGAAGCGGGATGCCCAGTTATTTGGCTCGTGCCCACCTTTCGCGGGGCGCCAGATATAGTAATCGCGGTATGGATTATCTTTGGATTTGCGAGACTCGATAAACCAGGGATGCTCATCGGATGTATGATTGACGACCAGGTCCATCACCAGCTTGATCCCAAACTGATGAAGCCCATCAAGCAGTTCTTCCCAGTCCACCTGCGTGCCGAACTCATCCATGATGTCACGATAGTTGCTGATGTCATAACCATTATCATCGTTGGGAGATTTATAAACCGGGCAAAGCCAGATAACATCGACCCCCAACTCTTTGAGATAATCCAGTTTCTGTATGATGCCGCGTAGATCGCCGATCCCATCGCCGTTGCTGTCATAGAAGCTCCGTGGATAGATCTGGTAAACGACACTTTCCTTCCACCAGGTTTTCCGCATTTCAATATTCCTTCCAATATGATAATTTAACAGCATGTGATTCCATTTACCAGCGTCAATAATACTTTTCAATTCCTCCGAATCCAAACTGCTTGTTCTTCTCTGTCATCTTGATAAAGTAATTCAATCGCTTTTGGAATTCTTTGGGTCGGTTTCTGGCTCCATCAATAAAAGCAATCCGAATTCGCCTGTACGTTTCCGAGAACTCTTGGAAATTCTTCCACGCTTCTTTGTCGACCTTGATTGCCGCAAGAATATCCTTTGGATTTCGAATTGTCTGTAGAAATATCGCCGAGCGTAACAGGAACATCTTTGCTCACTTTGCCTTCGGCGATCAGTTTTCCCAGTCTCTCCTTATTTGCTTGTGAGTATCCTGTCTTTGGGTTGCGCCGCGAAAATCGTTGGGCAAAGCATTCGTCATCGATCTTTTTGACGGTGCTGTCAATCCAGCCGAAGCATAATGCTTCCTCCACCGCGGCGTTATATTCGACGCGCCGCTTTCCGCTCGTCTTCTTGTAATATACCAACCAGATTTCTTTTTCTGATTTGTAATTCTTTTTGAGTCACTTTCGCCATTCGAGGCGCGTAGTAGCGTAGAAAGTTTCTGTGATCTCCATTCACTTTTGATGATAGGCTTGCTTCAAGACTTCGATATCAAGTTTCTTCATTTGAAGCATGGCGTGCGTGACTCTCTGCGCCTTCTCCGGATCCTTGTCCCCAAGCAGTTCGCCCAAAACCGTTGGCACGATTTGCCATGACACACCGAACTTGTCTTTCAGCCAGCCGCATTGTCCTTCTTCGCCGCCAGCGGAAAGCTTTTCCCACAACTCATCTACCTCTGTTTGCGTTTCGCAATTAACAAAGAACGATATCGACTCGTTGAATTTGAATCCGGGAATTGGTCCGCCATTCAGCGCCATGAATTCCTGCCCCGCCAGTTGAAAGGACGCTGTCACCACTTTCCCTTTGGGTCCCGGCACTTCATCTCCCATGCGCGTAACACTTCCGGTTTTTGAATTTTTAAAAATCGAGGTATAGAACTTCATCGCCTCCTCAGCCTGATCGTCAAACCATAGGAATGGAACTATTTTTTGCATTTCGTATTCTCCTTATTTCTAAATTAATACTTAGACGTTGATCGGGTTATTTATTCTACGCCCCAACGCCAGATATATTCATTGGCAATCTCACCCATATATTCAATTTCTTTATCGCCTACAAAAATCGTCTTTAGGGGTAGAGGTTTGGTCGCATCATATCTCTGATCATCGAGCACGATCCATCCTGAATTGTTTTGCGAAACGATGGACAAAACATATCCCCCAGGATTATTAACCTGGAAGTTGTAGAAGTAGACTGTGCTGAATGTGCTATTTCCTTCAAAAGTAGCATAGTGACCATAATCCGTCGAAATCAACGCGTCACCGGGTTTCACTTTGTCGAGCAGAAAAGACTGCGTCTTACTCACGTCATCGTGATACTCTTCTGTGATCGGCATCCATCCATAGTTATCATAAAACGTCGAAAGCAAGATTTGAGAACCATTTATTGACAGAGCCAGGAGTATCAACGATATTAATACCACCGGAAGTTTTTTGCCAGAGAAGATCAGTTTCAGAAAAATCCAAATGCACCAAAAACCGGTAGCAACTAATGGAACGAACCAAAATTCAACATCGAGTAAGTAGCGAGCCTGAATATAACGATTGAAGAAGAACATGTAGAAAAATAAGGATACAGAAAAAAGTGCCAAAAAGAAGGATGGAATAAAATTCGTCTTACGAACCTGCATCCCTAGAAAAACTGCACAAGCCAGCCCGACGCCCGGAACAATGGCTAGTCTATTAAAATACCATTGTTGCTGAGGATTGGAAAAAAAGTAACGAAGCCAGTAATTCTGCATGGAATGAAATGAGAGATAACCGCTTTTTTGGCCATAAAGAAATAAAACACCAAGAAACAAGATAGCGAGGATTGTTAAAAAACCTATGAAAGCCTTGCTTTTCACGAAAATCTTCGACAGCATGAATAAACTAAAAACCCCGTATGCAATTGATATTAGTTTGAATGTTGAATCCGGGTCAATGATTGTCAAATAAATGATCGGCAGAAGAAGCACTGCAGCCAAAAAGATCATTTCTGATCTAAAAGTCTTTTTCCAGCCCTCCTTGAGAAAATTCTTTGGAAAATTTTCATAAAATAAAACCATTCCGTAGATTATCCAGTAAAAGTAGAAGGGATAATACCCGTATTCGCGCACATATCTTGAAACCGCGATCAGCCAGGGGTTTGTTGCAAACAGTATGCAGGATAAAAATGCAACTGACCTATTGATCTTTTTCGTAATTAGATATAAAGGGATAATTGCCAAGGAGTTAAATAAAACACCGGGTAATCGAGCAACCCATACTTGATAGCCCAAAAACCGAAAGAAGAGGGCCACGGGGAAAGTGACGATGAGCAGGCTGCGCTGGTAAATTGTGTTTAGTGATGAGCCGCTTGCTAGTGCTTGGGCGGCTAGGAGATGACGATATTCGTCTGTTAGGGGGGAAAGGCGATCCAGATTAAAGACGCGCAAGAGAATGGCCAAGGTAATTGTTCCAATGACAATTCCCCAATCTAGAGCTATGACCCTTTTTCTGGAGAATCTCTCGTTGCCTTCCCCGGCCAAGTCTTTTCTCCCTGTGGGTAGAATTGAAATTGATTGGTTGAGATAAGCCAGAATCACTTTTCTTTTTTCAAGAATTAATAACCCCATCAAAAAACAAAAAAGGCTAAACTCAAGAACGCCGACCAATATGACAATTGGTCGCGACGCGTAAAAGGGAGTATAAAAATCGTGTACATAAAAATATTTTCCGTTGATTTTCGAGAATAGATTAATTGTTTCATCGCCCGCCTCTGTTGAGATTTGAACCATCCCTCCTTGTGGGGAAGTAAGAAAAACGATCATCGCTTGCCCGCCCACTTTCCCTGTCCATTCAAAGGAATTATTCTTTAAATCAGACAAGACCAACAAACTGCCCTTCCTCTGCCAGCCCTGGTATTTAATAGAATTATATGATATGCCCTCAATGGAAGTTGAAAACGATTGAATTGCGACATTGGGATTCGAGGAATTTAGCGAAGCGGGCGCTGTGATTTCGAGTTTTTCATTGGGCAATAAAAAGACTAAATACCGTTTAGGGGCCTTCCAGGCACTCGTTCCAGTGAATAATAAATAGGCGCCAGTCAAGACGCTTAGGCCTAGCAAAAGCCACCTTTGGAGTTGTGAAAGTTTAGAAAAACAAGGAGCGAGCCATAATTCGATCAGGAAGAAAAAACCCACGACTGCGACAAGGCTGATCAACGCGGTGCACAACAATATCCACCGGCTGGTTGGCGGAAGAATGTCTATCAACCAGTAAGCGTAAATTGACAGACCGGAGACGGTTCCTAGAAGAATGGCTAAATACAGTCGAGGGTTCTTTATTTTCAAAGCTCGTAGAACTGTGGACATGTACAATTCCCGGTTACCAAAAACATATTATATCCCAATAGACCGATCATATAAGCCTGAAATTGTTTTGGAGAGATGGGGCTGCAGAACCTTAAATGCTAAGTATACACCTTCATAATTTTCCATATCACTACAACCTTTCAATTTTTTAGTATCTACAATCTTACCCTGCACTCTTTTTCAATTCAATAACTCGCGCGCTTTTAGACGTCGTCTCGGCTGCAGGAATCTTTCGATTTCGATATCCGTCATAGTCGGGGACGAGGCGGTTGTATTCGCTATCCATGAGTGGGGAGGAGATCATGAAGTCGGCGGAGGGCGCGATTGCAGGCAATCGGGATGTTCCAGACCGCAGCCATTCGCAGAAGTGCTCTGACATCCGGATCATGCGGCATTGGTTCGAGCGGGTCCCAGAAAAAGATCAGGAAGTTGATCTCGTCATTGACGATCATCGCGCCGACCTGCTGGTCGCCGCCTAAGGGGCCGCTCTGCAATTTTGTGATTTTGAATCCAAGCTCGCGTTCCAACATCTCTCCGGTGGTGCCCGTTGCAAACACTTTGTGATGCGCCAACAGGTCGCGGTTGAATTTGGCCCACTCCACCAAGTCTTGCTTCTTGTTGTCGTGGGCGACCAATGCAATTTTTTTATCCGGTTTCATTGTCATCTTATTGTGAGCCATGGCTTCACCTTACCTTTTTCTAAAAGAGTATATCATTTCAATACAATGTTTTTCATTGTGTTATAATAGAACGCACGTTCTTGTTGATTTATCGAATAGGAATCCAATGACCTTTAAACTTCAAGCTCCATTTATACCGACCGGTGATCAACCCGAAGCGATTGCCCAGCTTGTGGAGGGCGTCCGCAAAGGGATGCGAAATCAAGTTTTATTGGGTGCGACCGGCACAGGTAAGACTTTTACCGTTGCATCCGTTATCGAGCAGTTGCAAATGCCCGCGTTGATTATGGCACATAATAAAACTCTTGCCGCGCAACTTTACGCGGAATTCAAAGAGTTCTTTCCTGAGAACGCGGTTGAGTACTTTGTTTCTTATTATGATTATTATCAACCCGAGGCCTATGTGCCCAGGCACGACTTATATATCGAGAAGGAAACCGAGATCAATGAGGAGATCGAACGATTGCGGCTGGCTGCGACGATGTCTCTGGTTTCACGGCGTGACGTGATCATCGTTGCCTCGGTTTCTTGCATTTATGGGTTGGGCAGTCCGGAAGAATTTGGCAAAGGCACGGTCGTCTTGCAAATCGGTCAGTTGTATCGCCGCAATGCGTTGATCCGTCAACTGGTCGAATTGCAATATCAACGCAACGATATGGAGTTGCGTCCTGGTACTTTCCGCGTGCGCGGCGACACGTTGGAGATCATTCCCGCCTATGAGGATAAGCGGGGTTTTCGCATCACATTTTTCGGCGATGAAGTCGAGCGATTGACTCAATTCAATCCGCTGACGGGCGAGATCTTTGATGAGCCAAAGGAAATTTCCATTTATCCTGCCAAGCAATATCTCACCGATGCAGAACGCATGAAACAATCCATTACTGATATTGAGAAAGAACTAGAAGAACGCGTTGCGCTTTTCAACGCCGAAGGAAAATTGATCGAGGCTCAACGGATCGAGCAGCGTACCCGTTACGATTTGGAAATGTTAAAGGAAGTTGGCTATTGTTCCGGCGTCGAGAACTATTCCCGTCATTTGGATCAACGCGCGGCGGGGACGCATCCGTGGACATTGATCGATTTTTTGCCGAGCGATTATTTGCTGATCATCGACGAAAGCCACATGTCTGTTCCTCAGATCCGCGGTATGTATAATGGCGACCGGGCACGCAAGGAAACGCTGGTTGAATATGGATTTCGTTTGCCGAGCGCACTGGACAATCGTCCACTCAAGTTCAATGAGTTTGAAAAATCGATGGGCTACACCATTTATACATCGGCCACACCGGGGCCCTATGAAATGGGACGCGCCGAACAAGTTGCAGAACAGATCATTCGTCCAACCGGACTCGTTGACCCGGAAATAGAGGTGAGACCAACCAAAGGGCAAGTGGATGATTTGGTCGGCGAAATCCGCTCACGGGTCGAGCGAGGCGAACGAGTACTGGTCACAACATTAACAAAACGCATGGCCGAAGACTTGGCCGATTATCTGATGGAACTCGGAATCAAAGTTCATTATTTGCATTCGGAAGTGGAGACGCTCGAGCGTGTCGGCATCTTGCGTGACCTACGGCTCGGCGTTTTCGATGTCGTGGTCGGCATTAATCTTTTGCGCGAAGGGCTCGACCTGCCGGAGGTTTCGTTGGTCGCGATTTTGGATGCAGATAAGGAAGGTTTCCTGCGCTCACAAACGGCCCTGATCCAAACGATTGGGCGGGCCGCGCGTCATGTGAACGGACGCGTCATTATGTATGCTGACCGCTTAACCGACTCGATGAATGCCGCGATCAGTGAAACAAGTCGCCGCCGCGCCAAGCAAGTCAAGTTCAATGAAGAAAATGGGATTACGCCGGTGAGTATCCACAAAGCGATCCGCGATATCACCGATCAATTATCCGGTGATGCGAAAGACAAAGCCTTGGGTATGGGTGAATCAAAGGCGGATTATCGAACGAAACATGATAAGACGTCGCGCGGCGAACTGCAAAAAATAATTTCTGAAATGGAAAAGCAGATGAAAGAAGCTGCGAAGAATTTGGATTTTGAAAAAGCCGCCGCGCTGCGCGACGAGATGTATGAGTTGAAAGCGATCCTGGCGGATGATGCGGATTTGAAGCCTTGGGAACGGATCAAATTGCTGACAGGAGAAGATTAGGAGAACTATGGCGTAACTGGAACATACAGTGCGATTCCATTCGATGATTGCCAGATGCGTTGATAGGTCTTGTTATCTATTTTATAGATATCATCGGCGATGATCGACGAAAGGGTTACCACCACAACATCGGGTGAAAAGGATCGGAAGGAGCCAGCGTCGGCTAACGCACTGGTCTCGTTATTAGTATCGACATGTTCGATGCGGGGAAGAGGCTGGTGTGATTGACTGAGAAAAACCCATAACGGATATTCATAATGGCTCGGTCCCATTACGAGACCAACGTTGGATACTTGCATTTGTTCGATTTGTTGAGCGGCAAGTTGATAGGGGAGATATGCATTTGGTCGTTCGGCAAAGTATTGCTCGTTTCGGCTTACGTCAAAAATATTGGTATTGCCAATTAAAGAACGGGGTTGTCCTGCTATTAACCACGGTATAGCGGCAACAAAGAAGAGGCATACGATTGCATTAGAAATATATTTTGCGCCGATTTTTGCAACAGTGATGCCTAATATTGAGCATGCCAATATGAATAATGGAAGCTGAAGACGGCGATTCCAATCCTGCCATTTCAAGAAAATGCAAAAAAGCAGGAAACCACCTGTCACTGCAAGGACATAAAGAAGAATGACTCGCGGCATTTTCTTCAAGAACGCCGCACAATATATAAATGTGGCTATGACTAATAAAAGATGAAGCGGATTTTCTACCAGACCTTCTTGAAATTGGATCGGAGGAATAGAAAAATGAAGGCTGCCGCTCCAGGTTGTTCTCGGATCGTTTTCCGAGATGCCAATTGCATTGTGGATTTTGTGAACGATTTTGTAAAGATAGTTATTTGCTCTATCTGAGGGCGTTGAGACTTGTAATGCGATATTGCGAATAATGTTGGATGTGATCGAGGCAGGCGTAATTATCTCATTGTTATATCCATATTCTTGCGATGCGACTAAAGGTCCAAGGGGAGTTTTATATAGCGAATAATCTCTAATATACTCACCACTGTTAATAGCTAGAACAAGCAGACCCGTTACAACCCAAAGCCAAATCCTGCTTCTCTCTTTGGAAAAGCAAACCCACAGCATTATGAGAATCACGAACGGCGCGGCAAAGAAATAGGCGGTTGATTTGGATAAAATGGCTAGGCCAAGGCTGAGACCGATTCCGATAATATCAATGAGGCTCGAATCCTTGAACGCACGTAGAGCGAAGTATGCAAAACAAACCAACCAAAAGGCAGTACTCAAGTGATTTTCGGTGTTGGAGGCTTGAAGGATTGCCATTGGAATGGTTGCGCAGAATGCGGCTGAAAAAAATTGTCCACTACAATCAGCTCCAAGCTCTCTGGCAATCAGGGAAACTCCGATGATCGACCCAATAAAGCTTAACCACTGAATTAGGTTTGCTAGGCCGTCGCCGCCGCTTAATAACTGGAATTGTAAAATTTCGAATTCAGTGCCGGGCGTCAAATTGACCTGCTTTGTGATGTTGGTTGGAAAGGGGGCAACGTTTCGGTCCTGAATCCAGTGCATGATGCGGCTCATGTGGTAATTCATTGAATCAAAGCTGTTTGGCGGAGCAACCAACGCAATCAAGCCTGTGGTCAAAATAATAATTAAGATAGCTGCGAGCATAAAGTATTCAAAACGCTGAAGGGTTGGAAATTGCAATCTGATTGGCTTGAAGCCAGCCTTGATAACATTGTTTAATAAGATGGACCCGGCAAGCATATCAAGGATTATCCAAGAAATAGTTAGGCTTGAATAGGTGAGTTGATTGAAAAGGCTTAACCCTTCAGTGACGAGTACGACAACGGTTCCCCAGATGACGGATGACAACAAAAACGCCTCTCTCCATCCGAAGCTTTGTGAGAAGAGGACGAATAACAGGAATGTAAACAAGATTGGCAGAATAGCCGCGAAGTAGTTACTGTATTGGAGCGTCATCCTGATCTTTTCTTGATTGATTTAGTGGATGAGTAGCAGCAATGAATAAAATCCTTCTCATATTCATCAAAGCCGCGTTCGTGTGTTTACTTTATGACCGTTCCAAAGGCAAGCCCTAAACAATATGTAATCAAGGCCTCTCCCAAGCCGATAATGGTCATCTCCGCGCCGCTCTTCCACGGACTCAAACCGGTCACAATGGTCTTGGACCCGCCGATGATGAAATGAGCGAGTGTGCTAATTACAAATGAAGCGATGATCGCCTTATAACCGCTGGCGAAGAAAAAAGGAATGATCGGAATGAATGCTCCGATAGCGGTTGAGAGGGAAGCAGACAAAGCCTCTATGAATGGATTTGGAAATGATTGCTCGGATAGTCCCAGCTCTTCGCTTCCCAAAGTTTTGAGAGCGGATTCGGGTTGAGCGATCAAACGCGAGGCGAGCATCTTGGCTTCATCTTCCGGCACACCTTTGAGTTGATAGAACAGAGCGAGCTCTTCCTCCTCCTCTTCAGGATGTGTTTGCAGCTCTCGACGTTCGCGTCGTAATTCAGCTTCTTGCACTTCGCGCTCGGTCTTGGTCGCAAGATAAGCGCCGGAGCCCATCGATAAAGCGGATGCCAACATGCCTGCGAGGCCGGCGATCAAAACAGCGGGACCGCCTGCAGTCGCGCCTGCAACTCCGGTCACGATTCCGAATACTGAACCCAAGCCGTCATTGGCTCCATAAATCGCCTGGCCAATCCAACCGCCGCCGCGTTTATGCCAACTCTCGCGATGCAGGATAATATCCAGCATGGCTTGCGGACCGACCGGCGCACTCGGAGATTGACTCGTTCTTTGAAACGCCCCGCTATGAGTTTCTTCATCATGTAATACTTCGTTGACTGAAACGCGATCCGCATCCGTGGGAGCGGCTGCAGCTAAAGTTGCATACATCACCGTGTCATCATCTTCGTTGTTTTCAAGCTGTTTGAGCGCGTTGTCCGTTCCGCTTTGAATCAGCACCCAACGCCAGATTCGTTCACTTAGAGATTCGCGATCGGGAGGAACTTCCGCGCCCAGTTCTTTCAGACGCGTCATCCATCGTTCGGTGTGACTGGCTTCCGTCTCGGATAGACCGATCAACGCCTTCCGCCGCGCCTCATTGGATTCGTTTTTTGCAAGAGCTAAATAAGTTCGGTGAGCTGTCCGCTCTTTTTGCAGAGCAACTTTCAGCCCTTTGATGAATTTTGATTTATCTTCGTTATTCATATTATGTTTTCGATGTTTCGTTCTCCAGGAAGTAATTTATTCGTTTTGGGAAAGGGGAATGAGCAGTAATGGTATCTTGGTTTTTTGTGCAACCTTCGACGCGACACTGCGTGCCCAAAATGCGCCGATTCCTTTTCTTCGATGCGTGGATAAGATAATTAAATCCATATCGGTGTTCTCGGCTGTCTTGACGATCACCGAGGCGGGATCGCCACGCACGATTTCAACCGAGGCAAGCAGACTATTTTCGCGCAACGCTTCAACGTGTCCCTGAAGATGCACGCGCGCATTTTCTTCCTTCATATCCAGGAAGGCTTGTGCGGTAACCGGCATCAGGTTGCCTGCGGCGGCTTGCTCACCGGCCAGCGTTGCGAAGGTTGGGATTACACTCAATAGATGGAGTTCAGCATTGAATGCTTGAGTCAGTGATTCTGCAAATGGGAAACTATAATCGTGAGCCGAATCCGGATCGAGCGGCAGGAGGATCTTTTCGAGTTTGAAGCGAGGCGAAACCGGCTTGACAATCAGAAGCGGAGTCTTTCCCTGTGCGGCAATCTGCTGGGCGATGTTCCCGAAAAGTGCATCACGGATTCCGCTTTTGCCATGAGTGCAGATCACGATCAGATCCGTTTGGAATTCTGTCGTTACGTGTTCGACGATACTGCGGGTCACATCCGATACCGGCGCGGTGTGAACGTGAGTTGTAACCTTGACTTTTGGCGGGAAAGCCCGTTTGGCAATATCTTCAAGATACGGCAGTGCTTCATCGGGTTCTGTTAAATGGCGGTCGGCATGGACTTCGCTGGGAGCATCCTGCTCGATCACGTGCAAGAGGGTGACAGGCGCCTTGAATTTCTCAGCCAGAATTGCCGCCGGTGTCAGCGATGCTTCGGATAGGTTTGAGCCATCAAGGGGAACAAGAATATGCTTGAACATAATCTCATCTACTGAAGGTCAGCTGATAGAGCAGGAATAGGTTCAGGGCAATGATGAGGGCAGCAACTACACTCGCCGTAACGGTTGTGATTTTCATGTTGACCAACTCTCCCATAATATCACGTCTGCTGGTAAATGTCACAAGCGGAATGATGGCGAATGGCAGGCCAAACGAAAGCACAACCTGACTCAGTACGAGGACTCGTGTTGGGTCGAGACCAATAAAGATCACAATCAAGGATGGAAGCATGGTGACGACCCGCCGAATCCACGGCGGAATGTGGCGATGCAGAAATCCTTGCATGATCACCTGACCAGCCATCGTGCCAACGGATGAGGACGAAAGCCCAGAGGCTAGCAATGAGAGGGCAAACACCCACGAGGCTGCGGAACCCAGCAAGGGCACCAATGTGAGGTGCGCTTCTTCAATCGTGCCGACGTTGGTCAAGCCATGATTGAAAAATGTGCTGGCGGCCATGATGAGCATCGCGGCATTGATGGAACTGGCGATGCCCATGGCGATGAATACATCCACCAATTCAAAGTGGAAGAGGCGATGTTGTTGTTCTGGATTGTCTGTCACAATTCGGCCCTGTGTCAACGCCGAGTGTAAATAGAGTGCGTGAGGCATTACAGTCGCGCCGAGGATGCCGGTTGCAAGCAGCACGCTCTCTGTGCCCGAGAAATGCGGAACAAAGGTGTAATAGAGAACAGTCGGCACATCCGGCCGCACGAGGATGGTTTCAGCGAGATAACAAACTGCGATCACAGCAATGAAGGCAGTGATGACCGCTTCGAGAGGGCGGAAGCCGTATCGCTCAAGCCCAAGGATAAGGAACGTTACTACAGCAGTGAGCAAGCCTGCCACCCAAAGTGGTATCCCGAAAAGCAAATTGAAACCCAAGGCCGCGCCGAGAAACTCGGCAAGGTCGGTGGCAATCGCCACTAATTCGCCGATAACCCACATGCCGATCACAAGTTTGTGTGAATATTGACTTCGGCAATGCTCAGCTAAATTCTGTCCGGTGGCGATTCCAAGTTTGGCCGAAAGCGATTGCAATAACATCGCCATCAAGTTGCTTCCAAGGATGACCCATAATAATTCATAACCAAACTGTGCCCCGCCCTGGATGTTGGTGGCAAAGTTGCCCGGGTCCATGTAGGCGATGCTGGCGATGAAAGCAGGTCCAAGAAATGGCAGTAGCCGTGCCAGCCAACCTTTTTTGCTTTTTCCCGAAAGCACTTCATCGGCAGACTTGAGTGTGGATTTATCGTTCGCGATGGAAGTAGATCGTTTCATGAATCACCAATTATTTTAAGATTTCGACGAAGACTCGATTTGTAATTGCCGGACCAAGTGCAATCGCGTCCTTCCGCCCTCGAAGCTGGATGCTCATTATCTGATCGTAGCGCGACACTTCAAGCACTTTGACGCGCGCTCCGATAATCAGACCCCGTTCCTCAAGATATTTAAGGAAGCCTGCGTCTTGTGCATGTACCCGGAGAATACATGCCAGTTGATTCGGTTTTAGTTTCGTCAACGCAATGCCCTGATCTTTCGGCATGATCAAATCCGCAGAGGGAATAAGTTCGCCGTGCGGATCGCGCGCAGGATATCCCATTGCGGAAGCAATCCGTTCTTCGAACTCTTCAGAAATAACATGCTCAAGCTTTTCTGCCTCGTTATGAACTTCATCCCATGAATAACCAAGAGTTTGTACCAGCCATGCTTCAATCAGACGATGATGACGGATAACTTCCAGCGCGGCGCGCTTGCCCGCGGTTGTTAATATCACACCCTGATGTTTTCGATATTCAACCAGCGCGGGCTTGGTTGAGGCGAGCTTTTGCATCATGCCCGTAACCGAAGCTGGCGCGATATGGAGGCGTGTTGCAATTGCGGTGGTGCTGGCGGCTTCACCATCTTCAGTCAATTCGTAAATAACCTTCAGATAGTCTTGAATGGAATCGGTTAGAGATACAGACATAATGCTTTTTACGGTTAATTGTCACGACATAGTTTCTGAATATTACCAAAAAATATGGAATGAAACGATATTTCAGCTAGGCCTTATAGTCCGCATAGCCGAGAAGCTCTTTCAATAACATTTGCTCTTCCAAGACCGCTCGCCGCGCAAGTATTGCCATACAAATGATCACGAAAATCAATCCATACCAGGAGCCACGCAATAGGGAGGTTCCGACCATAAAAATAAGGATTGCCATATACATTGGACGGCGCACGTGATGATCCGGACCCAGAGCGGCATCGACGACCAGTGAAAGCGAACCGCGTCCAGCGAAATAAAAACTAACCACACAATGAAAGAGATTTCCATTAAAGGAAAGAGGACTTTATCCCGATCTTCTTGGTCAGGTGTGCCCAAACGCATCCGTTCCTGCATCAATCCGGGGTTGTGCCTTTAAAGCCAAAAAGTGAGCGCAAGATAAAAGCCGAAGAATAACAGGAGAAAAATCCAACCGGCAGGCCAAGCAAGAGTGCCAGCTGGAAGAAATAAAGCTAGGGCAAACGCTATAAAAAACCCAATGCTTCCAACGCTTGCTGTTTTATGATGATTTGCATGCGCGCCTCGTTGTTGCTTATTTTGATGGCTAAAACATAATTTAGGTTATCCTAAATTATTCTATATTAAAAACAGGGTTGCGTCAAGATTCACAACCCTGTGAATTTCTAACAGCGGGCAAATTGACTTGGTTAATTCATCTCAACCAATTTTTGTCAGATTGCCGATGGGGCAGGGTAGCGAGTTTTGTTTTACAACGCGCGCGGCGCAACATACACTGCGATGGCAATGAAATGTGTCAGCGCGGCGAGAATGACAAAGATATGCCAGAGCTCGTGGAAGCCAAATTTGCCGGGGAATAAGTCAAGCTTTTTTGTGGCATAGAGGATTGCGCCTAAAGTGTAGATAACCCCTCCTGCCAAAAGCCACACCAATGCGCCAATAGGCATGACCTTTAACATCTCTCCAATTGCAGCAATAACAATCCATCCCATCATGACGTATACACTGACTCTCAACCAGCGCGGAGCTTTGATCAGAATCACTTCGGCAGCGGCTCCGATCACAGCCAGAGACCAGATCAGGGAAAGCAGACCCCACTTCCAAAAGCCTTGGAACATTAAAATGCAAAATGGCGTATAAGTTCCGGCAATCAGTATATAGATGGCGGAGTGATCGATTTTCCGGAGTCTCTCGATAACCCTTGGCTTGGCCTTGACCATGTGATAGGTTGCGCTGGCCGCGAACAAAAGGATGAGGCTGATGCCGTAGATGCTCAATGAAATTTCTTTGACCGCACTATTCCAGCCGATGATCAGTAATGCGATCAAGCCGATGGCGGCGACGATAGTGGCAAAGAAGTGTGTCAGTCCATTTATCGGTTCGCGAAGTTTTGTAAGCATTGTATGCTCCTTCTCGCATTTTATCATCAGAGGAGATTATTGGCGATCGAATTGTAACGCTGAATTTTGGCGATTCTAAGTGTAGAATTAGAACCTGGAGATCTCATGTTCTACTATGTTTTGAGTGTTTTTCTTTCTGCCTTTATGCTGTTTCAAGTCCAGCCGATGATCGCCAAATACATACTGCCTTGGTTTTGAGGCACTTCTGCGGTTTGGTCAACTGTCCAGCTCTTTTTTCAGGTCTTATTGACGGGTGGGTATGCATATGCTCATTGGTTGACCCAACGCAAAGGAGGACGCCGTCGTGAGATTATTCATCTTGCATTGCTATGTTTGGTAATTCTGCAACTCGTAATCCTAGGCCGTATCTGGGATTCACCCATCACTCCGGACGCTTCTTGGGAGCCGCGCGGCCTAGTAAATCCGATGTGGGAAATCTTCAAGTTGCTAATGATTTCAGTGGGACCAGCTTATTTCCTGCTGTCGGCAAACAGCCCTCTGATGCAGACTTGGTTCCATCGCACATCACCGAATAAATCGCCGTACGTTTTATACGCACTTTCCAACATCGGTTCCTTGCTGGGATTGATTACTTATCCGATTTTTGTAGAGCCTCAATTTACTGTCGAACAGCAGGGGATATTTTGGGCGGTAGGATTTGGATTATTTGCTTTGTGGGCAGCAATCGGGACGATTCGAATCGCTCGACTGAAAACGGACGTGGACCAAACCGTTGACGCCAATCCTGAACCTGAGAGAAAACCCAGCCCAAGCTTGGTCCGTGCGTTATGGCTTTTGTTGAGCGCCTGTGCATCGATCTTATACCTGGCCACCACCAGCCCTATCACGCAGGATGTGGCTGTGATTCCATTTCTGTGGGTCCTGCCGTTGACGATTTATTTGCTCACATTTATTTTCGCATTTTCTTCTGAGAAATGGTATTCGCGGCAGATCTTTCTGGTATTGTTTTTTCTGGCAAGCATCGCGTTTGTGTGGGCGCTTTATGCAGGTCCAACGCTAGGCCTGCCACTCCAGTTGATCGTTTATTCGATTGCTTTGTTTATTGCCTGTATGGTATGTCATGGCGAACTCTATCGGCTACGCCCTGATCCGGCTTACCTCACGAACTTTTATTTAATGGTTTCAATCGGCGGAGCCTTGGGCGGAATCTTCGTCAACTTTGTCGCGCCCTATCTCTTCCGCGGTTATTGGGAACTTCCTCTTGGCATGATTTTTGTATGGGTACTCTTGTTTATGATTATGACTTTTCGCCCACTACCGCGCCGATCACGTTCGGTCTACTTGTTGAATCAAACTTTGATGCTGAGCGGCGTAATTTTATTTGGGATCCTTGGTATTCGTTATATCTTCCTGATCTCTTCTGGTTCGTTGTTTTCGGCTCGGAATTTCTATGGGGTGGAGCGCGTACAGCAACAGGTGTTTCCCGGATCGGGGTTAAAAGCCGATAGCATGGTGAGCGGGATCACCGTCCATGGACTACAAGTACAAGATGCCTTGCTCAAAGATTTGCCGACCGCGTATTATTACCAACAAAGTGGCATTGGGCTAGCGCTGCTCAACTATCCGCGCTCTGGCCGCTCTTTGCGCGTGGGGGTTCTAGGGCTCGGAGCCGGGACCCTGGCGGTTTATGGTCAGCCCGGGGATGTTTCCGCTTTTACGAAATCAATTTGGTGGTCATTGATTTGGCCAAGGGAGAGGGCGGGTTCTTTTCGTTCTTATCTGACAGCAAGGCCAAAGTTGAAATTGTTCCGGGCGATGCCCGCATTTCGATGGAACAGGAGATCGCCAGCGGCAATTTACAAAACTATGACGTCTTGGTGTTGGATACCTTCAGCAGTGATTTGATTCCGGTGCATCTGCTTGATAAAGAGGCCTTTGCTGTATATCTGCGTTAACTTGCACCCAAAGGAGTTCTGGCGGTTCATATCACTAACACATACTTGGACCTAAAGCCGGTCGTATTTGAGCTGGCGAAATATTACCATTTGAACTTGGCTTTGATCCTGTCAGAGGGCAATGGCACGACTCATAATACGGCCCTGTGGGCTTTGTTATCGCGTGATCCTTCATTCCTCCGAATTCCAGCTATATTGAGCGCGGCTACGCCTCTTGGTAACTACTCAACAAATATTCCGCTGTGGACCGATGATTATAGTAACCTATTTCAAATCCTGGTGAAGCGCTGATCCTTTGATAGCAGTAAGCATTAGGACAACGCTGGAACGGACTTCCAGCTCTTGAGCTTCAACTCTAAACCCCGCTTGTTCCAGCGGTGGAACGAATCTTTTTGTGACGATCTCGAGAATATTCTTGGGCGTCTCACCCGTAATTTCAAATAGCCAAGTTGCAGCTCGGTCCACGATTCTACGCCCTACAATCCAGGCGGCAGGCACGATGATGAATTTCCCGTCATCTCGAAGAACGCGGTAGATTTCAGATAGCGTTTTGGAATCCGAGACATATTCGGAAGGGAAAGTCGAAATCACGGAATCAAATTTTGCGTCAGGGAATGGAAGCGTTTGAGCAAGTCCGCGCGCAAGATTAATTGTTTTATAGTCTGCTTTTTCGAGGTGGCTTTTTGCGAGACGAATCATCTGCATCGATTCGTCCAATCCGGTGACCGATAAGCCTCTATCACGCAAGAGGCCTTGAAGATGTCCGGGTCCGGGGCCAATCTCCAATATTGTCGTTCCTCGAACGAACGGAATAATCGTTCGTGTCCAATCATTCCATCGCTCAATGGATACAATGGCCGCGACGAAATCGTAGGTCCAGGCAAGGGAATGATAAAAGTGATGGAAGAAGAACCGCATGAAGCGCGGAATGAAACGCATGGGATTCAAATAAAACAAGGGTTTGACATTCGTCAAACCCTTGTGGGTGAACTATCTTAATTAAGATGCGCTAGGCGAGTCAGTTGATTTTTTGCCGGAAGGTTTGCGCAGGGATTCGACCGCGCTTTCGCCGCGCGCGCGAACTTCCTTGGTGAACTCATCGGTTCGAATGCGAGCTTCTTTCGCCACTTCTTCCGCGCGAGCGCGAGCGACCTTTGTCAGCTCTTCCGCGGCGCGCGGGCCTCCGCCGCTGCAGCTTCCGCGCGGGCCAAGGCTTCGTCTGCAGATTGAGATGCGTAGTCGCGCAGTTCGATGCTTTTTTCGCGGAGCAGTGCACGCGTCTCTTCGCCGCTTTGCGGTGCAAACAGCAAAGATACAACGGCTCCCGCCACGCCGCCGACGATAAAGCCAACTAGGAATGCGCCAAATTCATCGCTATCAGATGCCATAGTATCTCTCCTTTTGAGGTAACGAGCTTATTTACGTTTTAGTCCCATCAATTCTAACACACGTTGAATGCTTGCCAGATAACTATTAAGTTTGATGACCGGTTCGACTAAATTCTCCCCGAGGAATTCCGCGGTGCCGCGCAAGGTGTTGATCGTTTCGTTCGTAGCCTGGATGATTGGGCGGATCTCGTTTTGCAGAAGGTTGATCAAGCTGGCAAGTTGGATCAGCAAAATGACCAGCGCTACGCCAATGATCAATGTTTCTAATCCCACAACGATTATGAAGACATCGCGAATCCGGCTGACTTCATCGGCAGGTGTTTCCGGACGGAGCAGAAAATAAATTGCTGTAATCAATAAAGCCAGAACCACGACCGCAATGGCCGAAACAGTGATCACCACGGTTCTCATTTGCTGTTCCTGAGCTTTGCGCGCGGCGATCTCTTCAGGCGTTAACGGCGGTGGCGTGGGTGGAGTTTGTGTTTGAGGGAGTGGTGTTGCCATGAAGTCATTATAGCATTTTATGACCGTCAAGTCTAACTCTGTTAATCAAAGATTTCGTTTCGTCTCATCTTCTTGACCCCCGATAGATGCTTCTTAGCCGCGAGCCTTTTTTCTTTCGATGCTTTCGTCGGTTTGGTTTTCCTGCGCGGCTTTGATTCTTTAGACGCCTTGCGTAGCAGCGTGAGAAGCCTTTGCATGGCGTCCTGACGATTTTGTTCTTGTGTGCGAAATCTTTTTGCTTCGATGATCAGTTCGCCCTCATTCGATATTCGTTTGGCTGCAACTTTTACCAGGCGGCCTTTGATGATTTCCGGCAGAAATGAATTGCGGATATTGAAGCGAAGTTGAACGGCGGTCGCGACTTTATTGACGTTCTGCCCGCCCGGGCCGGAAGCGCGAACATATTCAAAATGAAGCTCGCGTTGGATGATTAGAAATAGTTGATCAATGTCTTGCATGCATAAAGTATAACCCCCTCCGTCACTAAGGCGCTGCCGAAAAATTATTTTTCCGTTCTAAGCGCTTTTTGCTCATAAAAACGGCTCGAATCGGCAAAGTTATTTTTCGGCTAAGCCTAAAGCGACACCTCCCCCAAAATCGAAGATTTTGGGGGAGGATAATGGGAGCTAGAACATCAAGGCGTTGACTTTGTCCATCATGTCGGGAGCCGGTCTCAGGTCCGCTTCGGTGAGGCGGTTGAGTGGAGTATCGGTCAGGTTATAAGTTTCGGTCAGTGATGGTTTGCTGGTGTCGACATACAAAAGTCCCGTGATGAGCCAGTTGTTACGCTGAGCTTCTTCCAGCTCGCGCAAAGCCTCGAAGCGGTTGGTCGGATCGTAGCCCTTCTCAAGATTCTTTAAAATCACGACAGAACCGTCGTGCATATTGACTTCGCGAACTTCGCCTTCTTCCATTTCGCGTTCCAGCACGATCTCGTTGCGTGGTGCGATGTAAGTAATATCGTGAAGCGGCTCTTCATGATCCTTGCCCCATGCATATGAGTGATAGGCGTTGTCTTGGTTATTGAAAGTAACGCATGGGCTGATGATATCGAGCACGGCGATGCCATCGTGGGCCAATGCGGCCTTGAGCAATTCCTTGACTTGTTTTGAGTTGCCTGCAAATGAGCGTGCCACGAACGTGGCATTCGATGCCAGCGCTTCCATGCAAATATCCACCGGCATGTATTGGTTGGCGCCCTGCTTTTTTAGTTCAAGTCCCCTTTCGGCGGTGGCTGAGAATTGTCCTTTGGTCAATCCATAAACGCCGTTGTTTTCGACAATGTAAACCATATTCACGTTGCGTCGCATTACATGCTTGAATTGTCCCATGCCGATGCTGGCTGTATCGCCGTCACCGGAAACACCGATGCCTTTCAAATGATGATCGGCAAACAACGCGCCGGTCGCCACGGATGGCATGCGTCCATGCAGACCATTGAATCCGAATGAGCGATTCAAAAAGTAAGTAGGCGATTTACTGGAACAGCCGATGCCGCTGAACTTGACGATACCTTCCGGGACAACGTTCGTTTCATACAATGCGGCAATGATCTGGCTTGCAATGGAGTTATGTCCACAGCCCTGGCAGAGCGTGCTTGGGTTGCCGCGATAATCGTTCTTGGAAAGTCCAGCCAGATTGATTTGCGCGGATGCGCCAGCCATTGGAAGTGTTTGAGTCATGTCTTATCTCCTTTTGGCGGAAGTATTTTTCTTTAAGGTTTTTGTGTTCTTCGATTTAACAGCTTTTGCCTTCCGCGGTTTCTTCGCGGCTTCATATTTGGCAAGGATCCCTTCCCGAACCCATTTTGCAGATGCGGGCAAGCCGTCTCCAAACGCGACCGATTTGAACTTCAGTCCGTATTCCGGATATTCGATTTTTAGCAATTCGTTCATTTGTCCATCGCGGTTCATTTCAACGACAAATACCTGATCATATTTCTTGATGAACGAAGTCACCTCATTCGTGAATGGCAAAGCGCGCACGCGCATAAAATCGGCTTGGATATCATGCTGAGTAGCGAGTTGTTGTTGAGCCTCGAGGATTGCTGCTTCGGTTGATCCAAAGCCGATGATACCTGCGCTCGCACCTTTGACTTTATGTATAACCGGCGCGGGTACATATTTTTTCGCCGTCTCGTGTTTCTTCTTCAAGCGTTCCATGTTGTGATACCACATGGGCGCCTCTTCGCTGTACTTTGCGTGTTCATCATGGCCTGTGCCGCGCAGGAAATAGGATCCCATTGGGTTCTTGTTTCCGGGGAAAGTGCGATACGGAATTCCGTCTCCGTCTTTGTCGAGATAACGGCCCCAGTTTCCTTTAAGTTCTTCCAGATCCTTTTCCCATAGAACTTTTCCGCGATCCATTGGCGTGTCCGGATACTTGAACGGTTGGCTCATCCATTGATTCATGCCCGTGTCGAGATCGCTCAAAACGAACACCGGCGTTTGGATTCTTTCGGCAATATCGAATGCGCGCCAGCCAAATTCAAAACATTCATCCACGCCGCCCGGCAGAAGGATGATCTGTTGCGTGTCGCCGTGCCCCATAAAGTTTGTAAAAGCCAAATCTCCTTGCGACGTGCGAGTAGGGAGGCCGGTCGAAGGTCCGATTCGTTGGACATCCCAAACCACAATCGGAACTTCCGTGTAATAAGCCAGGCCCGCAAATTCAGTCATGAGGCTCAGTCCCGGCCCGGATGTGGACGTCATGGCGCGCAATCCACTCCAGCCTGCGCCAATGGTCATGCCGATGGCCGCGAGCTCATCTTCTGCCTGAAGGACCGCGTAAGTATGTTTGCCATCTTCGCGCTTGCGGAGCTGAGGCAAATAATCGTTAAGCGCTTCCGCTAATGAGGACGCCGGCGTGATGGGATACCACGCCGCGAACTGCAAGCCTCCAAAAATGGACCCGATGGCGGCCGCCGTATTTCCATCCGCCATGATCAGCCCATCGGTTTTATGCATGGGTTCGACATAAAACGGATCCTTCTTTTCGAGATTTGTCTTTGCCCATTCCGCCGCGGCCTTGACTGTGTTGAAGTTCATATCAATGGGCTTTGGCTTGCCCTTGAAATGAAAGTTCAACGCTGCGTAAATTTTATCGATATCAATGCCTAGCATGGTTGAGAGCACGCCGACATAAACCATGTTGCTGACCAGATCGCGATAATCCGATGGAACATTCGGATCACCGCGTACGATTTGTTTGACAGGCATCGGATAAGCAAAAATATCCGTGCGTGTGACAGCCTGTTTAATATCGTCAGCGTAGAAGAAAGCTCCACCCGGCAAAACCGTTGCAAGGTCGCGTGCGAACGAACTGGGATTGATAGATACCATCACCTCTGTCTCGTCGCGACGAGCAACAAATCCATCTTTGTTAACGCGTATAGTGTACCAGGTGGGCAAGCCCTGAATATTGGATGGAAATAAGTTCTTGCCTGACACGGGGATTCCCATCTTGAAGAGTGCGCGCAAGATCGTCGTGTTGGCCGTTTGACTCCCTGAGCCGTTCACGGTTCCAACCGTGATCGAGAAATCGTTGACTACTTTGTTCATTTGTCTCCTTTGGATGAGGACGGGCGTTGAGCCAGCAGATCTGTATGTGCGATGAGCGCCTCACGTCCCGCCGAATAGTTGCCACTGCAAATGCTTTCGACCATCTGACCGTGATAATCCCACACTTTATGCAGATAATTTATACTGCCTGCGTACATGTTCAGTCCCACCGATTCATACGCGTCCCAATATGCTTCGAGGATGCCGGTAACGAACGGATTGTTCAAACGGCTGTAAATCAATAAATGCAAAGCGCGATGCTCCTCGTGTGGCACCTGCGCTGGTGGGCCAAGAAGTTTTTCCCGTGCGCGGGAAATCAATGCCTTAAGTTCTTTTTTGTCCTCCCTGGTTAATTTCTTGACAGCCTCATCCCAATACGCGGCTTCTACATGACTTCGCAATTCGGAGAATTTTTGAAAGTGACCGTCATCGAGCATCAACGCATACCCGAGACTTTGTCTGACCGTGGATGCAAAGGTGTAGGGCTTTCGCCGCATGCCCGTGCGGGGCTTGACTTCCACCAAACCGAGCGCGCGCGCCACTTCGAGTTGTTCCCGCAAAGTCGCTACGCTGATACCAAGTTCCCGGCTGAGTTCGGCCAGTGCGGGCAAGCTCCCCTCGGCTTCCTTGTGCGAAGCCAAGTAGAATAAAAACTCAGAAACATCAATCGAGGACCGTTTGCTGGACATTATCTGATTAATCTGATTATTCTTAGAAATGTAGTATAATCCTACTAGATGGATGAGTTAAGGAACTTTGGCTTGGGGAGTGGCGCACTGCAGGGTGCTAATAATCCCAAGGCCGATATATAACGGTTCATGGCTCCGCATCGAAGATAATTTAACAAGGTAGTGTATAATTAGAAGGCAAGTTCTGCATACTACGCAACAAGGATTCTATGGCAAGCACATTTTCATTACCAGCGGATTACTGGAAAACGCTCGAAATCACCAAGCAAGACGTTGAAACTCTGCATACATATTTGTTTGAAGCCGAAACTCCCTTGACGGCACGCGAGTTGGCGCCGGTTTTGGTTGAGACTCGTGTCAAGATGGAGATGGACGCGGAGCGCAAGAAACGCGAATCTGGCGGGAAGATATATTTGCCGAATGCACGTTACACGGTCGGCGATGATATTGTATTTCCAAACATGGGCTGGGCAAAGGGAAAAGTATTGGCGACGCGCCCCGGTCGGAATCCGGATGTGGACGCGTTTGATGTCGTGACTGTGGAAATGCAAGATGGCGCCCAGCGCCTCTTTGCTTCCGCTTTGGTGAATCATAACTTGAATAACATGTCAGTGGAGGCTTCTCAATCCACGGATCTCAACGCAGATTCTGTTTTTCGTGAGTATGGCGAAGAGGTTGAAAAAAAGATCGAAGCGGCATTTGCCAATGATGATGAGTTGGTCAGGATTGCAGGCCGTTGGTTTCCTCGCGGATTGTTGATCGATATTAATGAAGGTCATCTCAATTTGGCGGAAGCCATCCTGGACATGGCACAGGGAGAGCCTCAGCCCGCATCGGCGTTATTGAAAGATATCGAGTTGCCTGCGGGTCTCAACCCAAAGTTGGCTGAATTTTCGTTGAATTATGCCTTGCAATCCGATCAGCGCTTCGATGAAGTGGGTCCGGTAGGCGAAGTGATATGGTGTCTTCGCCGATTGGAGCCGAATGGCGTACGCGAATTGCCGTCATTTTTGCAGTACGAGAAAATTGATTATGATCGCTCCGTGTTTGATGAATCCATGTTGAAGCTCGAGACTCAACTGGACGATGAGTTGAGCGAGGAAAATGTAATCAGTCACAAGGATATCAAGGAAGTTACAATCAGCCTGATCTATCCGCATTTGCGCGCTGGCACTTTGCCTCTATCGACTCGAACACGTACTTTGTTTCCGACCGCTTATAAATCGCCGCGCGTTCGGTTTACACTGGTGGATGCCAGATCGGGCATCAAGATGCCAGGATGGGTTGAGCGCGAACATGGATATGTTTTTGGACTCCGCGAATGGTACAAATCCCATCAACTGATGCCTGGGAGTTTGGTGGCAGTGCGGCGCGGCCAGAAACCCGGAGAAGTGATTGTGGAGGCCAAAACACAAAGGTCCTCCAAAGATTGGGTGCGGACAGTGATCGTCGGCGCTGATGGCGGTCTGGTGTTTGCGATGTTGAAGCAGCCAATCACAGCGGAGTTCAATGACCGGATGGCGATTTATGTGTCTGATTTCAAAGTGCTTGATCCGCTTTGGGAAAAGAAGCGTTCCTTCGAAGATTTGGTTGTTATTGTGATGCGCGAATTGACCAAACTTAACCCGCAAGGACATGTCCACGCACAGGAATTATATGCGGCTGTGAATCTAGTTCGGAGGATACCACCCGCGCCGTTGTTTGCCTTGCTGGCCAGTCAACCGCGCTTCATTCATGTTGGTGATTTGCATTTCCGTCTGGAGGAGCAGCAATGAGTTTGTTGAAGCCTGGTATCCAGACACCCTTTCATATTGACTTTGATTGGTGGAAACAGAACGAAAGCGATTGGCATGTATTTCTGCGCTCACTCCTTTGCCCTGCGCACCAGCAGTCATTGGCAAATGTAGAAGAGGGTGAGATGATCGATTGGATTGATCCGCAGACTGCCGAGGTTAAATCAGTGGACGGAATACAACACGCGCTGATGAGTCATTGTGCGCTTCAGCCTGATTTCGTCGACGAGCATACTGCGATGGTGGAAGCGGTCTTCCGTATGTTTTTAGCCAATGGCAACCAGCCCATGACTGCTGAAGATTTGTCCAATAAGTTGAATCGTCCTGCGATAACCATTCTAAGAACGTTGAGCGGACCACGAATCTATCGAGGTTTGCGGCCATTTGGCCTGTCGAGGCCGGAAGAAAATATAGTGGACGAGGCGTCTACAATTGAGGCATGAGGGCAGATGCCCCTGTAGCTCAACGGATAGAGCACCTGCCTTCTAAGCAGATGGTTGTGGGTTCGAATCCCGCCAGGGGCGCTGAGTTAGAAAAATTTATTGGTTGAGAAATAGGAGTGAATATATGACTACTGAACGATTTGGTTTAATAAAAGTTGGCGGCAAGGACTCCACGGTGGTCGGCAACGATGTCAAAGTGGGACAGGCTGCGCCGGATTTTACAGTTCACGCGTTGGACTGGTCGGTGAAACGCGGCTTGGCGGATACTGCTGGCAAAGTGCGGATCATCGCGGCGGTCCCTTCGCTCGATACCGATGTTTGTGACCGGGAAACTCGGCGCTTCAATCTAGAAGCCGCGTCGTTGAGCAAGGATATTGTTATCGAAGTAATCAGTACTGATCTGCCATACGCGCAAAAGCGCTGGTGTGGTGCCGCTGGCGTGGAGCAAGTGATGGTCTTATCGGATCACATGGCTGCAGAATTTAGCGAGAAGTACGGGGTGCTGATCAAGGAGCGGCGCATTTGCCGACGGGCAGTCTTTGTGATTGGACGCAATGATAAAGTTGCTTATGCGGCTTATATGTCCGTCCTGGGCGACGAACCGAATTACGCTGAGGTTATCGAAGCCGCGAAAAAGGCATTGAGTTAACGATACGATGCAAGGAGCAGGAATATGCCTACGGTGATACGCAGATCAGAAACAGTCACGTTGACCGAGAAACGCCGCGAGATTCTCCATGCGGTGGGCTGGCAGGTGACACAAAGCATCTGGAGTCCGCCAACGGACGTATATGAAACCGAAAAGGACTACATTGTGCGCGTCGAAATCGCTGGAATGCGTGAAGCGGATTTCGAGGTCATCTTTGAGAATGGGTTTTTGTTCATTAGCGGAGTCCGCTCCGAAACATCGGAGCGACGCGCTTATCATCAAATGGAAATCCGCTTTGGAAAATTTTCTACATCCATCGCGGTTCCGGGACCGGTTGATTTGGATCACTCCGAAGCCGAATATAAAGACGGCTTTATGACGGTTTTGTTATCGAAAGCGAAACCCAAGGAAAGCAAGATCGAGGAATGATGCCTGCTTCCCGCTGGCAAACCAGCATGGCTGAATTATTCGATTGGATGGGACAGGCCGACGATGAGCTGAAGATGCTTGTACCGTCGGTCTTTTCTCAATTCGCAAAGAAAGAAGATTTGCCTGAAAAGGACGATGCACAAAAGAATGACGCGCTGAAATATCCTGATGTACTTCCAATCCTGCCGTTGCGTGGTGTCGTGGTTTATCCGCAGACGGCGGTACCGCTTACCGTCGGACAGCCGCGTTCGATTCGTCTCGTGGACGATGTGGTAGCCGCCGATAAATTGGTTGGCCTCGTGGCCGCGATCAACCCGGAGCTTGAATCGCCGGGTCCAAATGATTTATATAAAGTCGGTGTGGTTGCAACGGTGCATCGCCTTCTGCGTGCGCCTGATGGAACCGTCCGTTTGCTGGTACAGGGGATGGATCGCTTTCGGCTTGGCGAATTCGTTACTGAAGAGCCATATCTTAAGGCCAAGATTCAGCTTGCGCCCGAAGTGATCGAAGAAGGCTTGGAGGTTGATGCACTGGCACGTAATGCACGCGATCAATTCCAGCAAATCACGCAGATGATTCCTTCGTTCCCTGAGGAATTGGTCAATTCGATCACGACGCTGGAAGATCCTCTGCAAGTCGTTTATACGATTGCCAACTTCCAGCGAATGGACTTGAAGGACGCTCAAGGCATACTTGAGATCGATTCCGTCAGCGAGAAACTCCGCAAGTTGATCGGCTTGTTGGTGCGTGAAGCCGAGGTGTTAACTCTTGGGCAGAAGATCCAGAACGAGGCGCGCGGCGAGATTGAAAAAGTTCAACGCGAATATTATCTGCGCGAGCAGATGAAAGCCATCCAAAAGGAACTTGGCGAGAAGGATGAACAAGCTGCTGAGGTGGATGAATTTCGCAAGAAGATTGACGATGCCAAGATGCCGGAAGAAGCCGGGAAGCAGGCGCACATTGAACTGGATCGTCTCGCTCGCTTACCAACCGCTGCCGCTGAATACGGTGTGATTCGGACGTATCTCGACTGGCTGGTGACCTTGCCGTGGTCGAAATTCACCGAAGATAACCTCGATATTACTCATGCCCGCGAAATATTGAATGCCGATCATTACGGCTTGGAAGATGTAAAGGATCGCATCCTTGAATTTCTTGCAGTTCGAAAGTTGCGGCTGGATCGCAGGGATGAAGTCAAAGAACCATCCAAAGATCAAATCCGACACGAGCGCGAAGGCGTCATCTTATGTTTCATTGGCCCGCCGGGGGTCGGTAAGACTTCATTGGGGCAATCCATTGCGCGCGCCATGGGAAGAAAGTTTATCCGCGCTTCGCTGGGCGGAACGCGCGACGAGGCAGAAATCCGCGGGCATCGTCGTACTTATATCGGTGCGTTACCGGGGCGGATTCTTCAATCGCTTCGGCGCGCTGAAACCAGGAATCCTGTCTTTATGCTAGACGAGGTGGACAAACTCACCTTTGATTTTCATGGCGATCCGGCTTCGGCGCTATTAGAAGTCCTTGATCCGGAACAGAACTCCGAGTTTCGCGATAATTATCTTGAAGTGTCCTTTGATTTATCGCAAGTTTTCTTCATTACCACTGCGAACACCGCGGAAACGATTCCGGGTCCCTTGCTTGACCGGATGGAAATCATTTGGCTTTCCGGTTACACCGATAACGAGAAGATTGCCATCGCAAAAGGATATCTGATCCCGCGCCAGATTCGCGAGAATGGTCTGCACCCCGAAGAAATCAGTTTCACTGACGAGGCTTTGCAAAAGATCATCCGCGACTATACGCGTGAGGCCGGCGTTCGTAATCTGGAACGAAAGATCGGCGCAGTCGCGCGCAAGGTCGGGACCCGCATTGCGGAAGGCAAAGGCAATAAGTTTGATATCACGCCTGAACATATCGAAGAGTTTCTTGAACATCCAATTTATTTTGGCTCCGAGGAACTGAATGAGCGTACGTCGGTTCCGGGCATTGTCCCAGGATTAGCATATACGCCATTTGGCGGCGACATCTTGTTCATCGAAGCAACGCGCATGCCTGGCGGGCGCGGCTTTCAGATCACTGGTTCGGTCGGAAATGTAATGCAGGAATCCGCACGGGCGGCATTATCGTATGTCCGCTCGCGGGCGGAAGCAATGCACTTGCCGAACGAGTTCTTTGAGCAGAATGATATTCATTTACATGTTCCGGCAGGTGCCACACCAAAAGATGGACCCTCGGCGGGCGTGACGATGGCAACTGCATTGGTTTCGTTGATTTCGGGACGCAAAGTCAAACCGCATCTTGGAATGACCGGTGAGATCACGCTGCGAGGACAAGTCCTTCCGATTGGCGGCGTGAAGGAAAAAGTCCTGGCTGCGCATCGCAATGGTCTGCGGACAGTGATCCTTCCGAAGCGCAATGCATATGACCTCGAGGATGTTCCCGATGAAATCAAGAAGTCCATGGAATTTATTTTCGTCGAGACGGTCGACGATGTCCTGAACGCCGCCTTGGAACCGGCGCCGAAGCCAGCCCATGGGAGAAGGGTTTCCGCAAGGAAGGAAATCAAGAAACTACCAAAAAAGGGAAAGGCAAATGGCAAAGTTAAAAGTCTTAGTGGCAGAAGATGATCTCACCATGGTTAATCTGCTGCAAACCTTATTAAAGATGGAAGGCTTCGATGTCCTCGCGCTCGAAGCGGATCAAGACGTCTTGAAGGGTTTTAATGATCACTGCCCTGATGTTTTGCTGATGGATGTTCATCTTGCGCATCAAAACGGTTTGGATATTTTGGATTCGATTCGGAAGTCGGCAGATGGCTGTGGTGCTCGCATTGTCATGACGTCGGGCCTCAATGTCAAGGACGAATGCATGAAGCGCGGCGCCGATGGATTCCTTCTCAAACCGTTTATGCCGGATGACCTGATTCAAATGTTAAAAGGAGATACAAAACTGTCGTGAACTCCTCGCGCGTTGATCTTCGTGAGTTTCGTTTTCCCGATGACTATGATGCGGTAATCCGACTTTGGCAGGACATTGAAAAGGGAATTCACCTCGGCGCTTCGGACTCGCCAGCCGAAATTCAAAAAAAGATTCAACGTGACCCGGATCTGTTTTTGGTCGCCGAGTTGGATCATGAAATTGTCGGCACCGTGATCGGTGGTTTTGACGGGCGCCGCGGCATGATCTACCATTTGGCGGTCGTCGCCTCGCTTCGCGGACAGGGAATCGGCAACCGATTAATGAGCGAAGTTGAAGCCCGGTTATATGCAAAAGGCTGTCTAAAGAGTTATTTGCTGGTCTTGGAAGATAACATTGAAGCAACTGCATTTTATGAACATCTTGGCTGGGAATTAATGGAGGGGCATTTGATTTATGGAAAAGAATTCAAATGAGCATCCGTTTTGGAGTACTTACTGTTTCTGATCGTTCTGCACGAGGCGAACGCCCTGATGCATCCGGCCCGGCGTTGATTGAAATGATCAAGCATCATGGCTGGGAAGTGATCCGTCAAAATGTTTTGCCTGATGATTTCAGCCTCTTGAGCGAATTACTCGAGAGCTGGTCGGATCGTGACGATGTGGATGTTGTTTTGACGACCGGCGGAACGGGCTTTTCCCCGCGTGATGTTACTCCGGAGGCGACGCGTGCGGTAATCGAGCGCGATGCGCCTGGACTGGCTGAAGCGATGCGAACGGCGAGCGCGGCCCAGTCTCCTCACGCGATGCTTTCACGCGCGGTGGCCGGCATTCGTGGCAGGGTGTTGATCATCAACTTGCCTGGGAGTCCCAAAGCCGCGGTTGAAAATTTTCGGGTGGTTATTCCGGCGTTGGAACACGCGGTAAAGTTGTTGCGCGAAAACCCCGACGCGGAAAAAGGGCATTAGAAAGTTGTAGTATAATCCCGCCGCTTGAAACCTTTCGCTTCATCCGAAATCACTCACTGGTGAAGGAATAAAATAATCAAACAAGGAACGATGTATGATTGATGTAAACGATCTTCGTAAAGGGGTAACTTTTGAACTGGATGATGCGCTCTTCAAAGTGCTGGAATACAGCCATAACAAATCCGGACGCGGCAACGCCTCCATTCGCATCAAAGCGCGCAATATGTTGACTGGTTCCAATATTGAGAAGACTTTTCAGTCCGGCGACCGCGTGGTAGATGTGCGTCTCGACTTCCACAATGTCTCTTACTTATACGGTGACGGCGAATTCTATCATTTTATGGATAGCGAAACTTTTGAACAGCCTGCCATTCGAGGGGATGTGCTGGGCGATGACGCTTTGTATCTAAAAGAAGGTATGGAAGTTAAATTAACTTTCTATAAAGGCGAGCCTTTGGACATCGAATTGCCGACCTCGGTCGATTTGAAAGTGGTTGAAGCGGATGTAGCCGTGCGAGGTGATACGGCCACTGGCGTGACAAAAAAGGTCAAGACCGAAACCGGACTCGAAGTTCAATGTCCGCAATTTGTCAAACTGGGCGATGTGATCCGCGTGGACACACGTACCGGCGAATATGTAACACGCGTCTAATATTCATCCCATCTGATTACCTAGGACGGATAACTCAAAGCGCTGACGCCTAAGGTTATCCGTTTTATCTTATGAAAACTCCGGCTGGCAAAGACTGCAAATATTTTTATGGAGATTACTACCGAGGCCGCAACCTGGAAGAATGTAATCTTCTTAAAGCCTCGAATCAAACCTGGTCCGCGGATCTGTGCCGCACCTGCCCTGTGCCGGAAATTTTGCAAGCCAACGCTTGTGAGTTTTTGCAGTTGCGCGGAGTTGCGAATCGTCCCTTGGCGGCCGGGTTTCAACGACGCGTTCAGGTCACGGCATATTGCGAGAAGACTCACAGGAATGTAAAAGAGCCGCACATTGGTTGCGGGGAATGCCATCCGCTTCCACCTGTATTTGAAATAAAATCAAAATAAATTTTCGAAGCACTTTTGATTCTTTCGCCATCAAAGAAAACTAAATATGACACTCACGCTTCTCCTTGATCTTGACGATACCCTGCTTGAAACCAACATGGGCGCATTCATCCCTGCTTATTTTCAGGCGCTCTCGAAGCACATTGCAGAATATGTCCAGCCCGACAAGATGTTGCCTGCATTGATGAAGGGCACTGAATTAATGCTTGCCAGCGAAGATCCGACGCACACGTTGCAGGAGGTCTTTGAAGCTTATTTCTATCCAAATTTGGGCGTTTCTAAAGTGCAGGTCAATCATGTGATCGAGCAGTTTTATGATGAAGTATTTCCGTCCATTGGCAGCGTGACCAGAAAACGCGAAGGCGCGATTGAATTGGTGGATTGGGCATTTTCAAAAAGCTATCGCGTGGCGATTGCCACCGATCCGATTTTTCCGCGGAAGGCTGTTTATCATCGCATTCGTTGGGCCGGACTCGACCCCGAACTTTTTGAGCTGGTGTCTTCTTTTGAAACATTCCATTTCACCAAATCGCATTCGGCTTATTTCGCGGAAGTGCTGGGTCGACTCGGTTGGCCCAATGAGCCGGTTCTGATGGTGGGCAATGATGTCGATCGCGATCTTGAACCCGCGCAAAGTTTGGGATTGAAAACATATCACGTAGCTGAAGAGCCCGCTTCAGGGACTGGGCCCGAAACGGGTGGCGGTGGCAAATTATCTGATCTACGCTCCTGGTTGGAGTCCACCGATTATGAATCGCTTGAGCCGTCCATTCAAAATCCAGCGGCGATCCTCGCGGTCATGCTATCCACTCCGGCTGTCTTGCAGAGCCTCGTAGCACCCGTTCCCGGTAGAGCCTGGCCCCGCAAGCCCATCGCTGACGAATGGGCTTTGGTGGAAATCATTTGCCATTTACGAGATACAGAGCGTGAGATTCATCAGATGCAGATAAATACATTGCTGGATGGAAATGAACCGTTTATTCCGCGCCCAGATAGCACGGTGTGGGCCAAGGAGCGGAATTATTTGACGGAAGATGGCCGGAAGGCATTGCAGGAGTTTGCATCTGCGCGCCTGGAGACACTGGCGAAGTTAAAAGGGCTGGACGAAGCGATTTGGAAACAAAAAGCGCGTCATGCAATATTTGGCCCAACACATTTTCAGGAAGTCATTGGCTTTATGGCTGACCACGACCGTATGCATATCCAGCAGGCCTCGAACATATTAAAGACTTTTTAGGCCGCATCGCTTTATCCTTTTGAGTGTTATTACTGCCATGAGTAAATAGGACAAGCTAAACTTGTCCTATTTTTTTAGGAGAGTGTTATGACGAAACGAGTTGTTGTGACCGGGCTGGGATGCGTAAGCCCATTGGGAAATAATGTCCCAGATACCTGGTCTTCCTTATTGGCCGGAAAATCCGGCGCCGGCCCCATCACTCGATTTGATGCGAGCAAGTTTAAAACGAAATTCGCGGCGGAAGTAAAAGGCTTTGACCCTGTGGCCTTGCTGGGAGCACGTGATGCACATAAGTTTGATCGTTATGCCCAACTGGCAATTGCTGCCGCACAGGAAGCATTGACACAATCCAGTTTGACGATTGATGATTCGAACCGTGACCGTGTGGGAATTCTGATCGGCACGGGCATTGGTGGAATCACTACGTTCATGGAAAACGTTGACACATTGCGTCAGCGCGGCCCGGAACGCGTCAGTCCATTTCTGGTTCCGATGATGATAGCCGACAGCGCTGCCGGTCTGCTTGCGATTCGCACCGGGGCACGCGGTCCCAACATGGCGATTACGTCCGCTTGTGCAACTGGCACGAATGTGGTTGGCGAGGGATCAGAAATGATTCGGCGCGGCGCAGCAGATGTTATGTTCGCGGGTAGTTCAGAGGCGGCCATCGTCGAGCTGACGATTGCCGGGTTGAACGTCATGACGGCTCTCTCCACGCGCAATGACTCGCCGGAAACGGCTTCGCGGCCTTTCGATAAGAATCGGGATGGATTCCTGATGGGCGAAGGCGCGGGCATGGTCGTCCTTGAGTCCCTTGAACATGCACAGAAGCGTGGGGCGAAGATATTATGCGAAATGAAGGGTTATGGAACTTCCGACGATGCATATCACATCTCTGCGCCGGATGTACATGGCGCGGGTGCGGCCATCTCGATGAGGTGTGCTCTCGAAGAGGCAGGCCTCAATGTTACGGATATTGATTACATCAACGCACATGGCACCTCAACGGTATTAAATGATAAGAGCGAAACCGCCGCGATCAAAACGGTCTTTGGTCAACATGCTTATAAAGTTCCCGTCTCATCCACCAAATCCATGACCGGTCATTTACTCGGTGCATCCGGTTCACTGGAGGCCGTGATTTGCGCCAAGGTATTGCAGGAAAATATTTTACCTCCCACCATTAATTACGAAACGCCCGATCCGGATTGTGATTTGGATTATGTTCCGAATACTGCGCGCCCGGCCAGGCCGAAACATGTGATGTCCAATTCGTTTGGCTTCGGCGGTCATAATGCGACGTTGATCATGAGCCGCTTTGAGTCCTAATGTGATTTTTGGAATAAAGCTTGATCCATTGATATTAGTTGTTTGAAAAGGAATCTTATGCCATATGCACATATCACGGGGTGGGGAATGTCCGTTCCTGAAACTGTGTTGACCAACGATGATCTATCCAAAATGATAGAGACCAACGATGCCTGGATTCGCGACCACACCGGTATTCGGGAACGACATATTGCCTGCGAAAATCAATTTCCATCCACGCTGGGTGTCGAGGCTTCCCTGAAAGCTCTTGAAGTTGCGAATATACGGCCCACAGATATCGATTTGATCATCTGCTCAACATCTTCACCTGAATATATCTTTCCCGCGACGGCTTGCTTGATTTAAGATCAACTGGGCGCGTCCAAGGCGGGAGCATTCGACCTCTTGGCAGCTTGTAGCGGATTCATCTATGCTGTCAATATGGCGGCGCAGGCGATCCGTTCCGGCTCGATCAAAACCGTACTCGTCATCGGTGCTGAGACGCTTTCGCGGTTTGTAGATTGGAAGGATCGCAATACCTGCATTTTGTTCGGTGATGGTGCTGGCGCATTTATTTTGCAAGCGAGTGATCAGCCCGGCGGAGTTTTGTCAGCGGTGATGCACTCGGATGGTTCCGGCGGCGAATCGCTTTCCTTGCCTGCCGGTGGAAGCCACTATCCTGCAACCGAAGAAACCATACGCGAGGGAAAGCACTATATCCAGATGGATGGCAATAAAGTTTTCCGATTTGCGACGCGCGTCATGGGGCATGCCACCAAAGAGGCGTTGGATCTGGCCGGTTTGACGACCAATGATGTTCAATGGATCGTTCCTCATCAGGCCAATTATCGAATCATCGAAACAGCTGCCAAATATTTAAAGATGCCGTTGGATAAATTCATTATCAATGTAGATCGTTATGGCAACACGTCTACCGCGTCTATTCCCATTGCGACGGTGGAAGCGGTTGGAAAAGGACTGATTAAATCGGGTGATAAAATTGTGCTGGTCGGTTTTGGCGCAGGGCTGACGTGGGGCGCGCTGGTGGCTGAATGGACCGGGCCGCTGCCCATTGAGCATAAAGTTCATCCTGAGCGCTATCGAGTTTGGGCGCGGGTTCGCTCCATATTCAATCGTTTGATTCGAATTGTCGAAGGGTTGATCTGGGGCCGCAATTCCTAACCTGAAGGAGATTATGTTTTCCATAGTTATTCCCGAACTGATTATCCTAATAATCATCCTCATCCTGCTGTTCGGCCCGGATCGCATTGGCAGAGGGATTCGCGATTTCCGCGCAAGCTTGCGAGGGCAAAGTCGCATGGCAGTCCAACAGGAGCCTTCGAAAGATAAGGAAAACAAAAACAACTGAATCGGTTCCAACTATAAAAAATCGAGTCTGAAGCGGGCTCGATTTTTTAGTTTCATTATTTACATGGCAAGGCATTCTAACTTGGAAGGATGTGAATGATCTGCAGAACGCGCTTAAAAAACGTTTTGATATTTTGGATCAGCCCCGGACCGGGAGTCGGATTCAAAATCAATGGCTGGCGCGGCGCCTGATTGAAATCGAAATCCTTGGTTAGATCGCCGAGAATGGAAACATTTTCGCGTACGTCTGGACGAGGATCGGGACGGTTATCCGTTTGCGGGTCAATGCGCTGACTCGTAAGGAAATCATCTTCGATAAACTTGACATACGCGTCAAAGCTGAGAGTCTGGTGATCAATATAGCCTTTCTTTGCGTAAGGACTGATGACAAGCGCTGGGACGCGGAAACCATATCCGTTCTCGTCGACTGTGGGCGGTATGACATGATCGTAAAAACCACCCCAATCATCCCATGCCAGAAATATCGCGGTGCTCGACCAATCTGGCCCTTGCATAATGGCGTTGATTAAGCCGGTCACGTATGTCTGTCCAACCATGATGGATGACGGCGGGTGCTCGCTGGTTTTGTCGTTTGGAATGACCCAGGATACATTGGCAAGCGTGCCATTTTGGGCGGCAGTATAGAATTTATCCAGTTGTTGAATATTGCCCAACTGCTCATCCTCGTGGACTGTATCGAAATAAGGAAGGGGATTCCAAATCTCCGGTGTAGTGGCTTTCTGCGGCTTGGGGCTGCAAGCTACGGCATCATCGTCATCGCAGTCGGGCTGGGTTCCAGGGGCCACGTAGTAAGCCCATGATACGTTATTTTTATAAAGCAGATAAGTCAAATCGGTCCAGGCATAAATGGGCGCCTTGTAAGGCGTCACACCCATGACGATGCTATCAGGTTTATCGATCTCACTCGTGCAACTCATCGGATCGTGACTGGTGCATTTCGCGGACCATTCCGAGACCATAAAAAGATGCGCCGGGAGACTCCACGATGAGGTTGGTTCAAACATGTGATCTTGAAGTACGAAGTTCTGCGCGTATGTCCAATAGTTCGGAATCTCGCGTGCATCGTGGTAACCCATCACGTCGGGCTGGCCTCCCATCATTCCCTGGACGCAGTTCGGATCATCGTTGTGCTGGCAATAGGTTTGGACTGCATATCGTTGAACTTCGACAAACCCATCCATTTTGCCGCCATCCAGATCCGTGAGATATGCCCCCACACCATGACCGCCTCCGGTGTTGGTGACACTCGGGTCATGATAAGGTCTGACGCATTGTTTAGTCTCCGGGTCCGGTGAGCAGACAATGGGAACGCCGTTCTTCATTGGGATTCCATCTGCGCCGGGATAAGTGCCGAAGTAAGAATTGAACGAACGATTCTCCTGCATGATGATGACGATATGCTGGATTTTGTGAATGCCTTGCAATGATGATCCGTTCTGAAATATAGCGGGAGACGAAGAACAGCCGCTTATTAGAAGGCACAAGATGAAAGTGATTAGAGTGCGATATGTTTTGCTCATGGTTCTCCACTTTTTCTTGTCAGCAAGTAACTTGTCACCTCAAGAGCATTTTCTGATGACACGGCAATGAAGTATAACGCAAAAAAACGGTAAAGTCTGAAAATGGTTTCATCGCCTTATCCCTTTGAGGATGCCATACTTCTCTTGTTGTTTTTGATGTCTGTTCAATTAGCGGCTTTATACAGCAAATTGCGGGCGGGGCAGAATACCACGCTAAAAGTCGACGCGTGAACGTGCTCATTGGTCGTCAATATTGCATTGATCGTAAAGTGAACCGCTTTGAAAGATTAGATTTTGCGCCGGAAAGATAATCAATTTGGCTTCAATGTGATCAAAATATTTACACCCAAACACAATCACATCGCCCGTATCAGGAAAATTAGATGGAACTGTTTTACTTGGAAATACAAACGGCGTGACCTGATCGGTGATCAAAAGAAAGCCAAGCCGAGAATAATCACGCAAAACATAAGCTGGAGATGCCAGAGAAAGATATCCCTGTGCGATGCCCTGCCCGCGCCAGAAGAAGCGAGGATACAAGAGTCTGCCCTGTAAAACCTCATTTTCGGAGTTTGCACCTTCTGTGAGAAAGAAGCCAATCTCGTCCTGTGTCACATTCGCGGCGCGCACAGCCGGCACCTGAGACGCCTGTTCCATCAAAGCAGATTCTGGCAGCAAAAGATTCTGTGGCGGCACGGCATGTTCTGCAATCCATGGCAGAGAACCAATCAAGATGAAAGCGGCCATGATAGGTAAAGCGAATTTTGTATTGAATTTCGTGGCGGACTGTTCCAAGGAAATTTTTGTAAACAAACGTTGCGCAGAGGCACCCATAAAAAGTGCGAAAGACGACAAGATTTCCACGACGCCAATTCCAAAATAAAAATAAGAAACCCAATCCGCTGGAAGATCATATCGCCAGCCCGAGAAACGGCCAATACCGTTCGCAAGAGCATATCCTAAACTGAAAGCCAATGGCGCCAGCCCAAGCCAGCTCAGACGTTTCCACGCCGAACCCAAGCCAATTGCAATGATCGCAAGATATAAAAGGACAACTAAAAAGTTGTACCAAACCAAACGTCCGTTCCAATCAAACCAGTAAATATCAATCGGTGCACGCAGACTCTTAAAAGGTTCAATCAACGGTAATGCCAGCACGCCGCCAATTTCCGTGGCAAGAAAATGATTGGTGATGAACTGGGTTACCACATCAGGATGCTTTAAAGTAAACGAAAGTAAATTCCCGGTGAGGCTTTGAGACTGAATATTAAATTCAGATGTATCCAGGTTTCCAGTCAATGCATATTGACTGGAAATCACTGCCATTTGTCGCGGATCGTCAAAAGCAAACTGACCAATCGCCAAATAATTATGAATAAGCCACGGCGCAACCGTCACCGCAATGCCAAGCACCAACCAGGCCATCCTCCGTCCCGCATCCCGCCATTGCGGCCAGAACACCAAGAAAGCCAACAAAAGCGCGAGCGGCAAAATAATCACGGACTGCGTTCGCAAAAGCAGCATCACACCACAGATGCCGCCTGCGACCAGGGCGCGCTGAATGCTCCTGTTTTCCAACCAGCGCATCACCACCAGACACGCCAGCGTGATCATCAATGCGGTGGGCAAATCCGTCAGCAAAGTGCGCGTGTCTGAAACGCGCGTGGCAGACGAAACCCATAGGGTAGTCACCTCGCGGAAGATGGCAAAGAATGCAATCGTCACGCCCGCCGCACGGCTATGAATTTTCCGTCCGAGGAAATACAAGGTCACAGGGAACAATGCCAGCACACACGATTGACCGGCGATGATCAGAGCATAATTCTGTCCAAACAAAATATGCAACAGTACTAAAAGCAAAATATAGACCGGACGCGTGGGAATGTCTCCCAGATAACCCATGCCCAATAAAACCGACTGCGCATGATAATCGTAATAAGCCGCATCGGAGTTGGGGAACGGCTGATTGGTCGGCGGCAGCATAGGCGCATAAAAACTATTCTGCATGACGCTCATCGGGACAGAAAGCCAAATCCATACCGCAACCAACCAGATAACCACTGCCAAGATTACATCGGTTCGGACTGCCGAGCCTGTATCTCGATCCAGGGCAAATCGCAAGCCGAGAGTCAATACTGCGCCCCCCATGAGAATCGCAACCACGACTTGCCATCCAAGCAATGGAACGCCGGGTTCACCCCAATAGGCCGGATCTTTTGTAAATCCAAGATGGGTAATTGCAACAAAACATAAAATGCAAAGTAAAACAACAAACGCGATCAACGCAAAACGATAAACGGATTTGCGTGAAAGCAGATTCTCGTGATGAAATCCATAGCACAAAATAAGTATGAAAATGGAAAATTGAAAAGCAAGGATCAGCAAATAGAACAGGATCGGGCTAAGGCGTTGATAATAAGGCAGCAAACGTTCCGGGTCGAGGTAACGCAGGAAGAAAAGAGACCAGCCCAACGTCACAGCCAGAAGCGCTGAGACGAATGCGAACGATGGACGGATCAGGAAATCCAACCGCTTCGGAGGGCGCACAAAGAAATAAATCCATAAAACAAAAAAAGCAATCAGCACGCCAAACAGCGCCAGCCGAGTCAAAGAAAAACTACTTCCCTCATGCGGCACGAGAAATAATAAAAGGAGAGCGGCCCCCGCTTCGAGAGCCGCAAGTGAGAAAAACCATCGACCGTTCGATGTCTGGGTTTTCATCCCTAAAATTGAAATCCGTTGCGGAAGGGCACTGCCTTTATTAATGCAATATAACAGTACTCACGCGATTCAGCAACCATTGGCCGTTCGATTGATTAATCCACGCTGCCACATATTGCAGTTTCGTTTCGCTCCTTTGCCCCGTTGCGTTCGTCGTTTTTTCATCATATGTGCCGAGCGCGACGCCTACGGCTCCGTTAATCATAATCGAATCAATCGTTGGGGTAAGCGAGTCAATGTGTGAGATGCTGAACGACTGATTCATATAACGGCGAATTGCATCGGGGCCGCTGGCTTGCAGTAAACCGGTGTCGTAAACGGCCCCATTGGGAGCAAACAGGGATGCCATGCAATCCGTGTTCATTTGTGAAAAGCATTGATTATATTTTCCCATATCAGCGCGCACATCTGGCGAGCGATCTGGCGTAGGGGTGGCAGTGACTTTGTTTGTGGTATTGCAAGCTGTCAACGCAATAATCATGCTTGCTATGAAAACCACAATAAGAAACTTGGTCTTTATATAAAACATTTTTCTCCAATGAGATGGCTCTTACATATGCCAGCAAATTATATCGTACTGCCGTAATTTAACAGCAATCACCATCTTTTTTCTTACTCTTTTTTAATAGCCGACTGGGTATAATCATCGCGCCATCCTGCTTTAGGAGAAGCAATGAAGATTTGCCGGAAACAAATTTTGATTATCACTCTGGTTGGATTACTCTTACTTCAATAAGAGGTCCGCGATTTTCTGTTGAAGTCGCTGGCGTTTTTGCACCTTTTTCCGCTGAGCGGCCGTGGGACATCCGCGCTTCAGTTTAGGCTGCTTGGCAGCCAGTTGCTTTCGCACTTGGGCGAGACTGCCCGCAAAATGGCCAGGTTCAAATCTTTCAGAATATGGAATTCGCAGATTGGATGGGGCAGATCCCCCAAACCGCTTGAATGGCGGCCGGATAGAGAGTTCGAACCATCGGTGGTCATTCCCCGCACCGTCAAGTTTCGTACTTGTAAAGCGAGTTGAAAGCGCTGGAAAAAGGCGATCATAGCCTCTTGGGTCGGATGGTGGTCGAGTACCTGGAAAAAGAGGCGCTTGAAGGTGTGGTTGTCCACGATGGATAGGACACAAAATGGACCATCGTATAATTCATCGGCGGCCAGATCGCCGGAGAAGTCGGTCAGCGCCCACGCCAGATAATCGCGTTCCCACTTTTCGCCCGCCTTTTTTTCCCCCCGCCTCCACCCAATTCTGGATGGTTGCGAAGGGCACGAACACGCGATGATCGCGCCACAACTGCCAACTCGCATTCCGATACGGGATGCCGTCTTCCACCACGATGCGCATGGCCAAAGCGATGACACGATGGGTGTAGCGGCTTCCCGGCGGTGCTACATCGTTCAGGCTGGGACTGAAATACTTGCCACAAACCTTACAGTGATGCTGCGAGTAGCTGATGTGCAGCTCTCGCGGCCGCCCCGACACTAGGTCGCCAAGGTCGTGCAGGCACCGCAGATCAACATGGGTGCGCGGCGCCATATTCTTGCAACCAGGGCAGGGCCGCTCCAGTTGGTTCCGCGACTCTTTGATAATTTCGGGTTTCGGCAGGTCTTCGATGCGCGTGTACGCCGTGCCGGGGATTTACTCGCCTGGGCCTGGCCTGCTCGGCGTCTTAGAGGTAGTCGGTTTCATATCCCCAGTTTAATGCAATTCTCTCGCTTTGGCACCGCTACTTCGGTTGCCGTGCTACAGTGTCATTAAATTAGTCTCTTTAGCTCTTCGATTGAATTTACAGGTTGCTTGCATACAAAGTGTTCACAAACATAAACCGTCAGTTTGTTTTCTTTCAGCGGACGATCCATTAATAATGCAGGCGCGCTTTTCGACAGGGGATAAGTGGATGCAGCGATGATACTATTGGGTCTATATTCTGTTTGGATGAATTGAATCACTGCCTGCGCGTCTTCATTCTTCGCGTCAAACACGACTGCAAGCTGTTTGCCGTTACCTAAAGCAAAGTCTGCGGCTGATAGCCAGCGCGCAAATCCCATCGGATAGCGTAATGCCATATCGATTATTGACCGAAGCGCTTTCTCCGCGGCATCGCGATATTCGCCTTTATCCGTGAACGCAGATAATTTCAACAAAGCCTCACAAGCCAGTGCGTTGCCGGATGGCGTCGCATTGTCCTGCAGATCTTTTGGTCTTAGCAGTAAAACTTCTCCGTCATTGGATGTATCAAAAAATCCTCCGCTTGAATCTTTGAAGCGAAGAAGCATATCATCAACTAATTTCACCGCTACAGTGAACCAATGATTATCAAAGTCGGTTTGATATAGTTCTAGCAAGGCGATGATCAGCGAAGCATAATCTTCAAGAAAAACTTCATTGGTCCTTTTTCCGTCGCGCCACGAACGATGTAATTCATCGTTTGTATATAAGTTGTTCAACAAAAAGTTTGCGCTGCGGGTAGCCAATATAATGTATTGGGATGACTTTTCCGTATCGTCAAGAATACGCGCGGCTTCCACGAACGCACCAAGCATCAGACCGTTCCATGCCGTCAATATCTTATCGTCGGTGTTGGGACGGATTCGTCGAGCGCGCGCAGATAGAAGCTTGGAATGGCAATCGGCCAGTTTAATAGCAACCGCTTCTTCGTTCATTTTGAAGCCGGCGGCGAGAGATGCATCATCTAGTGCGCGTTGTAAAACAGTTTTGCCTTCCCAATTGCCTTTCTCTGTGATTCCATAGGCTGCAATGAAAAATTCAAAATCTGAATCATTTGCAATTGCCCTTTGAATTTCTAATTTTGTCCAAATGTAAAATTTGCCTTCTTCACCTTCCGAGTCAGCATCCAGTGATGAATAGAATCCACCCTCAGGATGAGTCATCTCACGCATCACAAAGTCAAGCGTTTCGATGACAATGCGTTTAAAGAAAGGTTCTCGGGTGATTTGCCAGGCATGAAGATAAACGAGCGCGAGTTGAGCATTATCGTAAAGCATCTTCTCGAAGTGCGGGACGCGCCAGAAGTTGTCGGTGGAGTAGCGTGCGAAGCCTCCGCCGACCACATCGTACATACCGCCGCGTGCCATAGCTCGGAGCGCGTGGAAGGCAGTATTCAAAATGTTTTCTCTTTCTGTTGACTCGGATAAGGATCGGTGAAACAAATATTCAATGGTCATCGGCTGAGGAAATTTTGGCGCTGCTCCCCAGCCGCCATAGCCCCAATCATAATTCTTCAGGATCGCCGAAGTGATTTGATTCAAGTTTTCCTGCAAGAGGCGATCAGGTTGGGTCTCGATTGATGAATTCTGTTGTAGTTGTTGAATCAGTTGATCCCCAACGCGATGAACCTCCTCCGGTTCATTGGCCCAGGCGTTGGCAATACCAACCAAAAGGTCTCGGAAGGACGGCAGATTGTAACGCGGCACGGGCGGAAAATAGGTTCCCGCATAAAACGGATGTAGATCAGGTGTGAGGAAGATCGACATGGGCCAGCCGCCCGAGCCGGTCATGGCTTGTGTGGCTTGCATGTAAATGCTGTCGAGGTCGGGGCGTTCTTCGCGGTCCACTTTGATATTGATAAAGTGCTCATTCATGAGCGCGGCAATCGCTGGGTCTTCGAATGATTCATGAGCCATCACGTGACACCAGTGACAAGCCGCATATCCGATGCTGAGAAAAATTGGCTTGTTTTCGGCGCGCGCTCTTGCCAATGCCTCCTGACTCCAAGGATACCAGTCAACTGGGTTAGTTGCATGTTGAAGCAAGTATGGCGATGTGGTATTAATAAGATGATTCATATTGGCCTTGATATGCCAACCATCCCGCCTCAGTGCGGGATGGTTGGCGATGAGTGGCTATGTTATTTCACGGTTACCACCAGAGTGTAGCCCACTTCATCACCGGGGTTTGTTGGCACAATGTCAATGATGTAATCCTGGGAAATGGGAAGCTTCATGCTAAAAGTGGTCGCACCCGTGACGGAACGGATATAGGGTTGTCCATCGCTAAAACCCCAAACCGTAAGCGCCGCGCCTTTGCCCACACCGTTCAGGTCCACTTCCATGTTCTGGCCCTGTTGCGCAAAGATGACATAGGAGACCACGTAGCCTCCGGTAGTCTTGCCCGATAGGATGGAGTTGTTCTTACCGATTGCAAAACTGATTCGAGCGGGAATTTCCACGGTCAGTGTAAAGTTTTCCGAAGACGCACCGCCCATTACCGTGATGTAATAATCTTCGGAGACAGGCAATAATGCATTGAGATTTTGTCCATTGTTAAGCAGGGATGTACCGCCTGCGGTTTTGATCGTCATCGTGACATCATGATTGAATGAATCGACCATGGCGATCATGGGCTGTCCCTGTGCGGCGTTGAGGACATAATATAAACTCTGGCCCGGTTGGATGGTTCCGGTCACAACCCCAGCGGTTGCGTCAGCGAGGAAATTGATGCGGGTCGCGGCGGGCAGGACCGGGGTCGGAGGAAGAAGCGGGGCGGTCGGTGAAGCGACGATGAGCGTCGGTGTTGGCGGCAGCGCGGTCGGCGTAGCCTGTGCTTGAATCGCTTGCATGGTCGCGGCAACGACAGTCGCAACATCGTTGGGTGAAGTCGTTGGTATAGCAGAATTCGAGCCGGTACATGCAGCAATCGCAATGAATATTGTAAACAAAGCAATGAATGGTTTCCAGAGGACTTGAATGCTATCGAATGGTTTCATTTCCAAATCTCCTTGTTAGACAGTATGCCGTATCAAAGACCTTAGACGATCTGAGATAAAGATTTGTTCCATGTCGAATCGAAAAAATCTCGGAAGTGTTCGCTTCCGAGATTGGTGTTTTGGAAACCTATTCTTTCACAAAAACCGGGTCTTTCATCTGCGTGGCGACCAGCAGGCAGATGACTAACAATCCAATAGCCAGCAAAAGTGATGATGTAAATGAACCAGTGGAACTTTTCATCGCTACCATAAGATAGAAGAAGCCGATGGATGTCTGACCGAACAGTTGAATCAATCCATTGGAGGTTCCTTCGGGGGTCGGGTGGACAATCTCGGCTCCGTATTGAAAACCAACAGGGGCGAGACCAACCAAGAAAAAGCCCAGCCAAAATCCTGAGATCATCAACAACCAGTAGCTTGTTGCATAGGCGAGGCCAAGCATACCGGGAATGGCAAGTAGGATTCCAAGAAACAAAAACCGCCGACGCTTCTGCTGTCTATCTGAAAAGTAGGATAGAACTACCGATCCGAGGATGCTCCCGACTACGATCAAAGCACCAAGCGTGCCGGCATCCGTTGACGTGAACCCTCGCGGCAGGATAATGTCTTCGACCAGAGATGAAACCCCGTTAAAGATGGCAAGCCCAACGAATACAATAAATATCAAGAGCCAAAAATCCTTGACCGTGACTGCATGTTTCAACCCGTCAAACATTACTGAACGGGCGTCCTGGCCCGGAGGACAGGGTGGTGTAGGCGGCTTGTCGCGCGCCAACAATAAGAAGAGGATGGTTGAAAACGCGGTTATTCCTCCAAAGATCAATTGTTGGGTCTGGATGCGCATGCCGCCCTGTAGAAGAATTGGAGGCACGGCTTCGCCGATGGCAATGCCAAGGAGATTGGAAAGCGTGACTAATCCAACGATGGTGGCGCGATCTTCCATTCCAAACCAGTGCGCCGCGAATTTCGTCCATGAGTTGAGCAGGAATGGTTGAGCAATGGCAATCCCTGCTGTCATCCAAAAAACCTGTGTGTAGTTCACTGCAAAACCGCGTAAGACGCCAAAGACGGCCATCAGGACCGCGCCTAAACCAACAGTGAGGTAAATGCCATATGTGTCAATGGCCCATGAGGCCGGAATGGCTAAAAACAAATAGGCAATCAACCAGGAAGTTACTGCCAGCGCGGCGATTTGAGTGTCAGAGACATGATAGAATTTTCCTGCCACTGTGACGATGGGTGCGTAGGAAATCCACAAGATTTGAAGGGTGAGATTGACGAACATGATAACCGCCAACACTACCCAGCGGTATCCGTATAGACGATAACCTTTATCAGCCATGCTTGCTCCGGTTAGATCGAGGATGTCTCGGCACAGATGTGGAAACACCCATGCCCTGAATTGGTTGCCGTCGAATTATAGTCCTGACTCGCCCAGTTCGTAAGCGTTCTTGAGTCAGCTGGTCAACGATGAATCCCTAATGCGGGGTTGATAGTTTCCAATGCTTGGATGCGGAATCCCCAATGCTCGGATTGATAATTTCCAGTGCAGGGATGGGTAATCCCCAATGCTTGGATTGACAATTTCTAATGCGGGGATTGATGATTCCCAATGCTTGGATTGGCCATTCCCAATCCGTGCATTCCCAGCCTCCAAGAGAGCATTATAGGGCAAGACTTGCCACAGGACGATGCCTGGCATCAAAGAAAAAGAATTACTACGCAGGTGTCCTATTACATTCCTAACCACTTTCCAGCCTCGCGCGCCAAATTGACCGAAGGCCCTTGTTTGATTGTGCAGTGCGGCAACGACTCCAAAAACAATCGTCCATATTGCTTGGTCAGCACCCGGCGATCCAAAATCGCGACGATGCCGCGGTCGGATGCGGTGCGGATCAATCGTCCGAAGCCCTGACGGAATTTCAGAATCGCTTCGGGCAAATAATATTCATTGAACGAGTCTTCGTACATTTCAGAGCGCGCCGCGATCAATGGATCAGTGGGAACATCGAACGGAAGTTTGGTAATCACGACCACCGATAACGCACTGCCCGGCACATCCACGCCCTCCCAAAACGAACGCGTGCCCAACAGCACGGCGCGCTCGGTGGACTTGAACGATTCAAGCAAGGCATTCGGTGAAGCGCCGTCGCCTTGTTCGTAAACATAAATATCTTCGCGCGCCAGCGGTCCCGTGATGGCTTGCGCGGTCTTCTTCAACGCTGTGTAGGATGTGAACAGCACCAGCATTCGTCCGCCCGTGGCTTTGGCTGTAGCAATGATTGATCGATCGAGCGTTTGTTGATAACCCGAAGCATTCGGCTCCGGAATATCGTTGGCGATGTACAGCAAGGTGCTCGACTCGTAATCGAACGGTGAGCCGAGTTGCAGCTCATCGGCTTCGTCCGCGCCGAGTGTGTTGCGCAGATATTGGAATTCGTTATGCGCGGTCAATGTGGCAGATGTTAGGATGACGCTCGCTTTTTGATGCCAGATATTTTCTTCGATCATCGGCCCGACCCGCAGCGGCGCGGCGTTGAGTGAAAGTTTTTCGCCCCGCGGGTTGACCTCGATCCAATACACCAGTGCTTGATTCGGCTGGCTGATCATGCCCGTCATGTTGTTATACGCTTCGTTCAATCTGCGATAGAGGTTGCCGATATCGCCGATCACATCTTCGAGATTATCGTGTCCGTCTGCATATAAATCTGACGCGGCTTTGTGAATCTCCTCCAGTGCATTCAACAAAAGATTCATCGTGCCGCCGGTTGCATCCCATTTGATCTCCACATCGTCCCAGTGGGGCAGAGTCCGAGTAGATGGAAGTATCCGCGCTTGCCATGAATAATTCGATTGTGGTTGTCCTTCGCGTTGAAGCGTAGCGAACTCACTCAATGTGTTAAAGAATTCGCGGTTCTGTTCTTGTAAACGGAAAGCCATGTCAGTGGCGCGGCTGATTTTTTGCTGGAGCAAGCCGAAGTCCGAGGGACGAAGCGTGTCCTTTGTCTCGCCGAGCACGCGCCCGAGCACGCCCGCGTTCGAGCCGCCAATTTCTTTTAACATTCGGTCCATATCGAATTGGGTCAAACGAAACGAAAGCGCGTTCGTGGTGGCGGATTCCAAGTGATGTGCTTCGTCCACGATCAAATAAGAATACTCCGGCAAAACTTTGCTTCCCGTGGCAACGTCCGATAAAAGCAAGGCGTGATTGACGATGAGCAGATGCGCGGTTTGCGCCGCGCTCTTGGCGCGATGGAACGGACACGCGCCGCTCGTGCGCTTGATACAGGTGTCAGTGGTGCAGGCATCGTCCTCGGCGGAAATTTTCAACCAGACTTCGCGCTCGGGATTTCCGTTAAGGTTGAGTTCGTTGCGGTCGCCCGATTCGTTCTGCATTTGCCACACTAAAACTTTGGCAAGCACGCGCATTTCATCGGCGCTGCGCGGACCGTATTGTCGAAGATTTTCGAGGCGGCGCGGACAAAGATAATTGGCGCGTCCTTTTAACACCGCCGCGCGCAGATCAAGCTTCAATGCGGCACGCAGATCAGGAATATCTTTTTGAATCAATTGATCTTGCAGATTGATGGTGTTGGTCGAGACGACGACGCGCGTATTGTTTTGGATCGCGAACAACCCGGCGGGCACAAGATATGCAAATGATTTCCCAACACCGGTTCCCGCTTCGACCATTAAATGGTTTCCCTTGGAGAGCGCGTTGGTCACCACCTTGAGCATTTCCACTTGTTCTGGACGATGCTCGTAACTTTCAAAGTATTGGGAGAACGGGCCGCCGTATTCGAGAATCGACACGACTTCTTCGGCGTTGAGTGCGTTCGGCGTTTCTGGATTCTCCAATGGCGGATAACGATCATTTCCATCATCAAAGGTTTGCTTTTTGCTTTTTATCTTCTTTGCTTGAATGCCTTCTTTTGCCTGCGCTCGCAAAATTTCCTGAAAAATATAATTTCCATCCCAATCAATTGGCTCGCCCAAGCGGACGATTTCTGCGATTAAATCGAGCGGCAAAGCCCGCGCCATCTCGTAGAGGCGATTAAAGACGCCATGCGTGGCTCTGGCGTCGTCCAGTGCGCGATGAGTGGCTGGCAGCGCAACGCCTAATTGTTTTCCAAGAGCACCCAAGTTATAACGGCTCGCATTTGGAAGGAGAATGGAAGCCAACTCGTATGTGTCAATGACTTCGTTGAATGAAAATGGAATTTGTTTTTGTAGGAAGCCTAGATCAAAACGAATATTATGTCCCACAATAGGCGCGTCGCCGACAAAGGCTTCCAGTTCATGGGCGACGTCGCGTACGCGTGGTGCCTCACGAACCATTGCATCGTCGATGCCGGTCAGCCCCGTGATGAATTCGGGAATGTGACGATTGGGATTGATTAGCGAAGACCATTCGTCTTCAACGCGATTGCCCTTGAATTTAACCGCTCCAATTTCGGTGATGGCTTCGCGGTCATTGTCCAAGCCAGTGGTTTCAATATCTATTGCGACAATTGAATTCATAGAACAAGTGTACCATAATTTACTGGTACTTGTTTACCGTTGTGCCTGCGGCACAACAAGTGCTTGAGGTTGATAAGAAAAGCTTGATGCGAGAGGTGGCGGTGCCGTGCCCGCTCGCTGCGAAGTGACTGCTCCTTTCAGTCGAAGATGGACGAGATACTCCAAGATTGGAATGGAATGTTGATGGCAAGCAACCAAGATGCTCGAAAGAATCGCGTGTGTCTCGGCGCCCGGTTGGGTGCGGTTGCAGCCATTCGTTTTTCTGGTGATCACCGCTGGTCGGAGCATGGTTCTGCGGTACGAAACCACCTTGCGTTCGGCTTGGTTGTTCATGGCCTCCAGGCTGTCGGCATAGAGGAAACGCAGCAAATGCGGCCGGTGTTTTCTCAGTCGTTTAGCGAAGCGGGCATTATCCTGATCCGTGAGTCTGCGTGTTGGTGCGATCAACTGATCCAGCCGGGTTTCGAGGGTGCGAGCGCGCTGGGCGAAGGTAAAAGGATCCAGAGTGGGTTTTTCGGATTTGAGACGCAGAGCTTCCTGCAGCACGGCGGTCATCTGCCGGGCAAAGTGCACGGCCCTACCGGTTTTACTCTCGCGCATCTCCCTCAAGTCTGTGAGCAAATGGCTAACACATTTTTGTTTCAGCCAATCGCTCAGTCGTCGCTCATCATAAGCCAGGAAACCATCGCTGGCCAGAATGCCTTTGAACTTCTCGCCCAGTATGTCGATCACCACATCGCTACTCCGGTTGGCACGGATATCGTAGACGGTAATCTCGCGATTGGTGAACACGCAACGCCCTGCGCCCTTCCAGGGGAGCCAAGCCGAAAGCGTTCCAATTCTCCAACCGATTTCGTCTGCATGAACCACACTGCATTGGCGGATTAGTTCAATCAAGCGCTCATAGATCGGTCGAGCGGTGCGAGCCCGTTTGCGATCGGCGCGACACCAACCACCCGCTGCGACTGACTTACAAACTGAAACTGTCATTGAGTGCTTCACTCACCTTAGCATATGAGACTCCCAGCCGGTGTTTGAGGTCGCTCGCCAAGGATTTGGCGCGCGGACCCACCACCACACTTCCCGCAGCTCCCGTGGCTCGCGAAGTCTGATCCGGATGCCACGATCGCCTTCGTTTCCGGCAATGAGCACAATACCCACAAAAGGTCAGGTAACGCGTGATCCATGGTTCCACTTTTGGAAGATCGATCTCAAACTGCTCGTGTTCCTGTCTCTGTCGCAATTTGCCGCCGCATTCCGGGCAACAAGGCAATTCCGCTACCTTCGTCTCGTTCACTTCCGTCAAGCTCGGCTTGGCGCACTGCACAAAACGGCCTTGCCCAGCCTTGCGTCCCGGCCGTTTCGGAAAGTGGTTGGTACTTTGACCATGCTTGACCCAATGTCGCCGCGCAAACGGCGCCGCTTGTCGCTTCCCGACTCGTTTCAATTCTTCCACTTCGGCTTGCAAAAGTCCTACCTGTTTTTGCAGACTCTTGTTTTGCTTCCGCAACAGTTCGTTTTGTTCTTGCAGCATTTCATTCTGTTGTCGCAAGCTCGCGTTGTTGGCCAGTACCTCAGCCAACTGTTGCTACAACTCCGCAAGCTCGTTTTGATCCAGTCGCGTCATAATACTCATCAGTTTACAAACCGCATCGCGTTCTTGCCAAGGGTCTTTCAGCCTGTTTTTTCCAAGATCTTTGCTCTTGACAGTTATGAACGATAATCACGGTAAACAAGTACATTTACAGTATGTAATTTCCCGCGTAGTAATTCTTAGAATTATGTGGAGCGCTACACATCTGATTGGTTTTTCTTCGTCGCTAGCAAATCGGCTTGGACAATCAATAGTATCCAAAGTTGAAGTCGAAAGAATTCCACGGCGGGAAAGACGTGCCGCAAAACACTTTCAGTGTCTCCAAAATATCTGATAAATAGTGCGGCTGCCGACGAAATATATAACCAGAGTCCAATCCATGCCCAGATGGTCATCGTCCTTTCCTTATTCTTAAGCGCCGTATAACAAAGGAACGCAAGTAATAGGGTGTCAATCAGGAATACATCGCCTGATTCGGGATGGAAGATTCTGCCCCAGATTATCAGGGACGAAGCGAATTTTACACTTGGATCATTGAAATACGGCTGGAGATAATCCGAGGTAAACATATACATATGCTCGAACACATTTGATGCCACGAATCCGGGATGGGAAGCTAAAAACAAAAGATAGACGCTGGGTGCCCGTTTGTTAAACCAATTTGTAAAGCTAGCAGAGTTGGGATCGAGAGCGCCCAAACCTTTTATATAATTAACCCGTGCTGGATAAGGAAAGATGAACGTTTCATAGGAATGTTCAATTGATGGTTGCCATCGAGTGCTATTTTCTGAAGATACTAATCCAAGAACCAGGATTCCAATCAGAAAAAGAGACGTAATCATAGGAGCCTTATTCTTTAGCTGCCCTTTTATTATTAAAGGCATCAAAAGAACCAGGGTTATCAGGACAAAGTATAAATTAGCATCTTGCACGAATATCCATAAACTGAAAACAATCAACCAGCCTGCCAGCATGATGTAGATTCTTCTCTTATTTTCATTCTCGTCGTCCAATAATTGAAAAGCAATCTCTATCAATAATGCAAGACAGATTACGAACAATGATAACGTTAGCGATTCTGAACTAAGAATACTGTCCCACTCTGCAATTTGAGGACTAATAGCGAAGGACAAGATAATGATCGTTATTAGAATTTTGTATAAGGAAGTCTTTACGCGACTGGACAGTTCCCACGCCAAAAAGGACCAGCCTATTATCGATAATAAGTTTTGTAAAAGAGCAATCCTGTCAAAACAGGATTGAAGTTCTCTACTGGCTTGGCGCTGTTTCGACGGGTCAATCATTACGGGCAGTGGACAATTATTTGGGTCCTGGACGAAAATGTGATATACCAGATTCATAGTGAAGAGCCGTCGGCCAGTAAGCGAAGCCCATGAAAAGACAGTGGGATGCGAAGATTGAATATAGGATGTTGTATCCCCCATTCCGATGGCAAGCCGAGGGTCTCCGTATAAGTAAAGCCGGAGCACCACTGCCATCACTATGATGGCAATTGAAGTTGCCGGTATTCCATATTTCTTAACGATTTTCATAAGTGATGATTTTTCCACAGTCTATATGCAGATTCATTTTAATGTCATTCTCCCCAAGGACATCGGGAGAATGACATTAAATGAATTTGCATATAGACTTTAAGTCTTACCTCAGTCTTCTTTTGGCAAAACCGATTTTATCTTTTCAAGTGCGAATGGACCGACTGACTTCTCTTTTGACTTCTGCCGAATAAAATCTTTAAGCCGTTTAAGCTTCAAGGCAGGTGTCGGCGCATCCCCATCTTCGATCTCGACCAGGTCGTTAGTAAAGATCAACGCGCCTTGAATTTCAGGAACATCATTTTCGTTGTCCAATTTCTTGGCAAGATATCTCTTGACGGAATCCATTTCGCTGGTAATCTCGAGTTCAGGCCGGCCGAGTCCCTCCTGACCGAAAATGGATAAATATCCCTGCATGAATCCGCCGCCGGAAATTTTCCAGCGATTCTTTTGATACGTCACACGTCCGCGCTGATGAAGCGGAAGCAAAACCCAGATCCCGGCTGTGCCAACATAAAGATGCGAAACAGATGTCACATAGTGATAGATTGTATCTTCATTCGGTAAACCTTTCAGGCCTGAATCCAATAGTTCATCGGGTCTGGGACTGCGTCCCCAGCGGTTGCTGAAAAACATTCCAACTTGCGTCATGGTGAAACCGACTACTAGAGAAGTGACCGACCACACGAACAAATCGGCTCTCGTGAATGAAATATACATTCCGATGCCAAGCACGACCAGCGCACCAATGCTTGTATATTGACCAATTTGACTGTTCCGTTTAATAAGTTTTTCGTTTTTGATGATTTTCATGATATTTAGATTTATCCTTCTGAGCCACGGGGCGGCAAGGAAGGACATTATCCTTTCTTCAAATTTTCCTCGATGGCTGTTTTCATTGCATCCAACACTTTTGATTCTGTGGCATTCTTCGCAAGTCGGATCGCGCTCTTGATTGCAGTTGCGTCCGAGCGGCCATGGCCGATCAGCACTAATCCGTTTACGCCGAGTAGAACAGCCGCACCTTGTTCACTTGGATCAAGCAAACTCTTGAGGCTGTTCAGCGCCGGTTGGACGAGCAGCCCTCCCAGCATAGTTAACGGGCCGCCGTTCTTGATCTTGATTTTCATCTGATACAAAATTAATTTGCCGATCGCTTCGGCTGTTTTGAGCATCACATTGCCGGTGAAGCCGTCGGTTACCGCGACATCCACTTTCCCGCCGATGACTTCCTTGCCTTCGACGTTGCCATAATAATTCAACTTTGAATTTTTGAATAATGGCGTTGCCGCCCTGACCAATTCGTTTCCTTTTCCTTCCTCTTCGCCGTTTGAAATTAATCCGATTTTAGGATTTTTGATCCCGCGCACTTTTTCGGCATAGACACTTCCCATGATTCCGAATTGTAAAAGATTTTCCGGTTGGCAATCCGGGTTGGCGCCCATATCCAGGATGATGCAGGAGCCGGTTGCGGTTGGAAAGATCGGGGCAATGGCTGGGCGATCCACACCGCGGATGCGGCCTAAACGAAAGAGCGCAGTGACCATCCCTGCGCCGGTGTTGCCCGCCGTGACAAAGGCATCCGCTTCACCATTCTTGACGAGGTCCATACCCACTGCCATTGAGTTTTTTCCGTGCCGGGCTTTGAATGTTAAAGTTTCGCCCTTATCTTCCATTGTCAGCATCTCGGGCGCGTGAACGATTCGGATAGGTAAACCGCCAGGGTTTTGCGCGTCCAGCGCGGGTCGCAGCTTTCCTTGGTCCCCGACAAGAATGATTTCGACTCCATATTCTCGCGCGGCTTCTACTGATCCTTCCACATCTGGCATTGGGAAATTATCGCTTCCCATTGCATCGACCACAATTCGGGCCATCCACCATCTCCTCAAAAAGTTTCCTTGCTTGACAGGCAAAGCAAGCCGATTATAATACGCCTGCTTGCATGATAGTGTTTGCACTTGCGCTGGTGCTGGAACTGGCAGACAGGCATGGTTGAGGGCCATGTGCCGCAAGGCGTGAGGGTTCAAGTCCCTCCCAGCGCACAAAAAAATGTTATTGCACGGCACATGGGTTGTGATATTTGAAAGCTATGTGCCGTGAGAAAGGGAAAATGGGGATGCATCATCAAAGTTGGCTATAACTACCATTACATGGTTTTTTCCATGTACTGAAAGAAAGAGAGAATGGGGAATTGAAACTCAAGATTTACCTATACCGTCTACTGGATCATGATTTTTTAGTATGTTGCCATTGAGTGATTATCGCCCTAAAAAGTGATTATTGCTCAAGCGTTTCTGTATTCAGATAACGGCAGAAATTTTTAAACATAATCTGGATGGGATGGTCGAAAGGATCAGACATGAAATGATTCGACTATTACATCCACTCAAGATGCCTTAAGGCAGAAACAGTTTAAACCTCTATCAAGCTATTGCTTGAATGTTGTAAATGAACAATAAATCGACATAAGATGCGAATCCAATAACTGCTTCCATATTGTTTTGCTTCAAGAATCAGGCTGGATGGCTGAAGCACAGCCTTGGAGGGTTCGTAAAATAAAGCTGAAGAATTTTCAACGATAATGGAAAAGTGGGATGGTCCGAAAATGGCTGCTGAACCACTCTATGAACAGTTCGCAAATTAATAGTGGGTTGACTCTGTCGAAGGAAACCGCCTTATGATTTGGTGAGTGCTTCAAAAAGCACACGAACTTAGTCGTCTAGAAATATCCCGTATGCAAAACAAATCAATCAACAAACCATCTTCTGATTCAACCACTTCTCAAACCGAAGCAGATTCTGAAATCCAAGAGTATCTATCTACAAGTGAATGCCGGAGACGCTTGTTTCCGCGCGCCGCGCTGGTAGGTCTCGGCGCGGGATTGGTCGCTGCACTTTTCCGCGCAACGCTGAATGAGGCAAACGCAGTGCGGAATCAACTCTTGATCTGGGCACATCACTTCCCAGTCTTTGGTTGGTTTTTTCCGATACTCTTCAGCATGGCTGGGTCTATATCATCCCTCTGGTTACCTTACACTTTCAAACTCGAGATGCTGATTCATGTTAAAAACGCAGTTTTTCCCTTTTGAATCAGCGAAAAATAACGTTTTTCTGCGTCCTAAAACCATTTTCTGCATTCCAAAACCATTCTGTAAGGTAATCAGATCATCCCTCATGCTGGTGCAGCGCAATGCGCCCGAAGCGAGCGGAAGTGGTATCGCGCAGCTCGAAGCAGTGATGTACCGCCTCAGAACATTGAACTGGAAACGCGTTCGGCCTGTCAAGTTTAGCGCAGGGGTATTAGCAATCGGTGGCGGTTTAGCATTAGGCTGCGAAGGGCCAACTGTTCAAATGGGCACATCGATCGGTGATACGATTTCACGCTGGACCAAATTGTCGCCCGGCGAAAAGCGAACGTTGATCGCCGTAGGCGGAGTGCCGGTCTTGCGGCGGCATTTATGGGCCGCTGGCAGGAGTAATATTCGTTCTCGAAGAAATAAGGCGCGACTTTCATTCCATCGTGCTTGGCGCGGCTTTTGTGGCAGTAGCTATTGCGGATATTGTGGTGCGTTTTCTTTTCGGAGGCGTCCCTGTGTTTGCAATTCCAAATTATCCACTCCCTCCTCTCTCCTCATTGCCCATATTCGCCATCTTGGGTATTCTGGCAGGTTTACTGGGAGTAGCCTTTAACCGAGTCTTACTGGGAACGATGGATTTATTTGCTGGTTTACAGAGCCGGTTCGGTCTCGGCATTGTCGCGACCGTGGGGCAATCGCTGGCCTCACCAGTTGGTTTTCTCCAATAGCGGTCGGTGACGGACGTGCACTGGCAGAAATTGTCGTCGCAGGAGAGTTCGCGCTTGCGGCCATTCCGCTCTTTTTTATAATCCGGTTTCTCCTGAGTAGTTCAAGTTATGCGACCGGTACGGCCGGCGAAATCTTTGCGCCTTTAATCGCGCTTGGATGCGATCGGCCAGATTGCTCATTCCTTTGCACCGACAATCGTGCCCGTACCAGCGGTCTTCGCGGTCGTCGGCATGGCGGCGTATTTCGCCGCGATTGTACGCGCTCCGCTTACCGCGATTGTGCTGATCATTGAAATGACTGGCGATTATCAGCAGATATTGCCTCTGCTGGTCACTTGCTCTTGCGCTTATGTAGTCGCAGAGTTATTGAAGGATTTGCCAATCTACGAAGCATTGCTGGAACGCGACCTGGCCCGCGATCGCACTCAGGTTAGTTTGAAAGAACCAATGGTTATTGAACTTGAGATTGAGCGAGTTGCACCATTTATAGGAAAAGAAGTTCGAATGCTTGGATTGCCGGCCGGGGTAGGGCTTATCCGCTGTATTGAAGCAGGACGCGAGTTTATCCCTATCGCGTCGACTCGCATGGATGCTCATACTCGAATTACTGCGGTCATTGCACCGGAAGCAGCTGATGGTCTTGCCAGCTTGCGTCGTGGTTGCCAAGGTAAGAAATAAGAAAGTCATCACGGTCAATCTGATATGAATTCTAAGTGCAAGATAGATTAGAGTTGCCTTTGCGTTTCGCTCGGATGCAGTTGGCCCTCCACAAAATGCGGCGGGCTTTTCACATTGATCCCAATCCAGTGACAGGCTAAACACCAAACCCCGTTCAAAAATACTGAACGGTTTTTCTTGAATTAATATTGATTGACGTCCTGTTTACACAGATTTTCGGACCGCTCAACCGAGTGCCGAAGGGCGGACGTAATCCATGCTTATAATCTTGCACTGGCGCGCCGCGTGGAGCAGCGGCACCGCGAAGGCAATGTGCGCCTCGATGCCATGACGCCCGACCTCGTGGACATTACGGATGCAATCGTTGAAGCGGGAGCGCCTATTGCTGGGAAGCAAATGAAGGAAATTTCCTTTCCAAAAGAATCCGTGATTGCTTCGATCTAACGCGGCTCGAAAGTTATTCTTTCTCACGGCGAAACGACCGTTCAACCTCGAGATATCCTCGTTATCGTTGTAGGGAAAGGCGCCTGAAGAAGCGATGAAACTTTGCCGCTCAGAAAGTAATCCAATTGTTGGTTTCAGGTGCAACAGAGATTGGATGACTGAAACACCGATGGCCTGCAGAATGTCAACCAGTTATTGCACCGGTTGCTGTCGGGTATGGCGTGATGGGTAAGAATGGGGAAATGAAGAGGTGTTGTTCACAAAAATCCGCAATTTACGCGCATTATCCAAGAAGAATGCGCTGGGCGATTGTATCAAGTCACTGCCAAGGGGCCACATGCCAGTGTATCGCAAGAAGTACTGCTGAGAGAGCCGCAGAAATGCGGATCTCTTTATATAAGGCAATTATCCCTTGTCACCATTGATGACTTTTGATGTTCTGTTTATTATCTTTCAAAGCTGTCTTTTTGGCGAAAACCTCTCGCAAACGGATACTTATCATGTTAAATTACTTTTCAAACACTCCATAGGCTAAGGCCGATTTTCCCAACCAAGTTATTGTGCTGATGAAAATTAATCCTGTATTAAATCTATCTGCCGGAGTGTTTCTACGATAACCTGTGGCTCCAAACGATGTGTCCAATCGGCATCCACCGAAGCAAGTTTGATCATGCTATTGGGCGCGATAACAAATGTACCGGTCATCGGCAATTCCCAAGCGTCATCACCATCATATTGGGGAAGGTTGGCAGAGGTACTTCGCTGTTCTTCAGGCACCGTCCAGACCAATCGGTACATCCGCGCAACCCGATTTCCAAGATCGCTGAGGACAGGATAAGTTAATTCTTTGTGCTGAACGGTGAGGAGCGTATTATCGGGATTCTGCGGAGAAACCGCGACAAGCGTCGCATGAAGCTTGTTAATTTCAGGTAATATTTTCTGATAAGCGCGTAGCGTGAGGTTACAGAAGGGACACCAATCACCGCGATAAAAAGTCAACACAACCGGACCGTGTGCCAGCAATGCAGACAACGTGACAGGTTCGCCATAAGCATCAGGCAAACTGAAGTCGAGCGCAGCATCGCCAGCTTTGAGGCTTTTGTCAGCAATGCCGGATGCTACCAATTGGGCACGCCGTGTCTGACTTCGTTCCTGAACTTCCGGCGAAACCCGGCTCGCTAATTGCGCCTGAAACGCCTCGATTTGCTCTCGAAGCGAGAGGTTGGTGTTGTCATTCATAAGATTTATTATTCCAGAAGCATCATAGATTGTAGATTGTCTACCATTACTATTTTTGGATAGGTTCACTGAGAACATTCTTACGAGAAGGCTTGAGATTTGTATGCAACCGATCGTAACGACTCAGCCATACATTCTAAATATTAAATACGGTTGGGGTTACCAATCTTAATTGGGCCAGCAGTTTGGGATTTAGGAAACTCAGTAGATCACAATTTGAACGTTTGGAAGGTTCGTACGTCAGGCGGACAGGTCTTCGGCTAGGAGGTGGACTCTGATTACTTCCGGCGCTGAATATCGTGATCGGCGGATTCAAGGTGATCACAAATCCTATTTAGTTCCCGGCTTTGTTTATTGCTTTTGGCATGATTGGCCTCAGCGGCTACATATCCAATAAGATCTTCCAACTCACTCTAGGTCATGGAAAGGACAACGTCATCGTCGGTTTGAGTAGTGGATTTCAATTGCTGGGCGCACACCAAAGAGATGAGGCGGTTTTTAGTCAAGATACGGTACTGCACAGAAGTGAGTACATCGGTATATTTAGGTAAATGCATCTACAGTCTCCGCCAATCGCCGATTGAACTTGAAAGGGTGAACTTGGCGTGGCATGCTCCCAACTAGGAAAGGAGGAAGTGCTATGAACAAGTTCACCCCGACACAACGGGTCGAACTAACTGAACGCGGCACGTTGGATTCTTTCATTGGAGTGCTGGAGCAACATTTTGATCTTTCGGCAGCAGGCTACCTGCGCCAGACGCAGGAGCTATGGCAAGTGCTGGTGGCCGTCTGTGCGCGAGAGAGCACGAACGAATCGACCTGCAATGATCTGCTGAAGGCTCCCGATAGCAACACTGTCCGGCTTTATCTTAACCAACAGTTGAAAGTGGAGAAAATCGGAGCGCTGCAGAAGGCATGCAACGAGGTGTTGGCCAGCCAGCTACTGGCTTGGTTCACGGAACACCCGCAAGAAATCGCTTGTGACCTGCATGATGAACCCTACTACGGCATCTACGGTGGGGAAGATCCTGACAATTGGGTCTGTGGCGGCGAAGCGTGGGACGGCACGAGCCATTTTTATCGCTGTGCGACCGCATATATTCTTCGTCCAGCGGAGCGCATGACCTTGGCATTCGAGTTGGTCAATCCGAAAAACGATCGATTTGGCATCTTGCAGCGGTTGTTGCAGCGGGTACAAGCTCTAGTGATTGCTTCCAAGCGGTTATATTTGGACAAAGGCTTCTGTTCGATTCCAATCCTGAGACACCTGCAAGCCAAAGTCGAGCTGCCGGTCATCATGGCCGTTCCCGTTCGCGGCAAGAAAGGCGGCACGCGAGCCCTGGGCCAAAGCTGGGGCAGCTACCGCACTGCGTATACTTTTCACAGCCAGTTCCAAGGCGAACTCACGATTCCCGTCACCGTCGTGCGCACCTTTGCTAAACGACGTCATTGTCCTCCGAAAGCCCCGTGGTTGGTCTATGCCTTGCTCCACTGTCCCGATCTGCCTGTCCGAAGAGTTCGCAAACTGGATCGCCGTCGTTTTGGAATCGAATCCTCTTATCGCATGATGGAAAAGACCCGCGCCCGGACCACTTCTCACAATGCAGCTCTGCGCTTCCTATTCATGGGCCTGGCCTTGCTCATCCTCAATGTCTGGGTCGCCTTGCACTGGATCTATTTGCGCATCCACGGGCGCGGCCCCTGACGCGTTGCTCGCCAGTATTTTCGCCAGGATCGTATGCTACGCTTTTTATCCCGCGCCGTTGAGGCCATATATTCGACGGTCGCTCTGCTTGATCCACCGAATGTTAAACCTGTGATCTACTGAAACTTGAAAAAAGATGGCATACCGCGAGTTGTATGATTGGTGTTCATATAGCGTTGATGAGCAAGTTGCAATGTTTACCCCCCGGCCTAAACGGCATACATCATGCGAAGTGCTCTTCGGACTAATTCGTTGATGGTCTTTGTCTTCTTATCGCTCTAATCGGAGCGATGGTTTTATGCGGACATGATTATGATCCCCACGAAGATAAACTTTTGCATCGCCTTAACCTCCTGAAGAATATTTGCATCCTACCTCATCGCAATCGCTTTGTAAAAAGTTGGGCTTCACTTAAGAACATTGATTCCACGATCGACTTTGCTGGGTATTGATGAACAAATCGGAATCATCAACGCTGCTTGGGATGGTGTGCGGACAGTATACGGCGCGGGCGGTGTGACGCTTTATCGCGGCAAACAAATCGAAGTTCACGCGCGATGCACAGAATTCCATTTGTAATACATATGCGAACTCTTATATCCTTCTAAGGAAGATTCCATAGTTTCATTTCATCATTACCCGTAAGATGAAATATTTTTGGATTTATGCACTTGTTCTCCTAGGGCTGACCGCGTGCGGTACTGTCGCTATTCAACCAATTAAGAGTGTTAGCACCTCCACCTCATCTCTTCCTGATCTTGGTCCAGCTCCTGAGTTGACCAATACGATTTGGCTGAATACTCCCTCGCCTCTACGTCTCGCCGCCTTGCGCGGCAAAGTGGTGGGACTGGAGATGTGGACGTTCGAGTGCATCAACTGCCAGCATGTCATGCCGTATATCAAAAGCTGGTATGCAAAATATAAGGATCAAGGCTTGGTAATCATCGGCAATCATTTCCCGGAATTCAGTTATGAGTCGGATTTCAATAACTTAAAGACCGCCGTTGCCAATGATGGCATTGAATATCCGGTGACGCAGGATAATAATGGCGCCACATGGAATGCCTATCATAATTCGTACTGGCCCACTCTATATTTGATTGACAAACGCGGCGAAATCCGTTATGTTCATATTGGGGAAGGCGCTTACGATGAAATCGAAACCAACATCAAGGCATTGTTGGCTGAATCGTATCCCTAGAATGAGAGGTCCCTATGAGTGATATTTACAAATCCGTTCCGGTTCTTTCATCCCAGATCACACCTAAATCGTTGTATTTCAACCGGCGCGACTTTCTCAAAGCCGCGGGTATTGTGACTGGAGGCGCTGTGCTGGCTGCCTGCGCTCCCACAGGAGGTAGTACATCTTCTGCCGATCCCGCCAGCGTTGCCGCTTATGCGGGCAAGAAGGATGAGTTGGGCGATCCACTCAATTCCTATGACGACATCACCAATTACAACAATTATTATGAATTCAGCACAGCTAAAGACCAAGTGGCTCCGCTTTCAAAGAATTTCAAACCTCGTCCGTGGTCGGTGGAAGTTTCGGGCTTGGTCAGCAATCCGAAAACGTATGCCATTGATGATCTGCTCAAGATGTTCCCGCAGGAAGATCGCATTTATCGTCTGCGTTGTGTGGAAGCGTGGAGCATGGTCATTCCGTGGCAGGGATTTCCGCTTGCAAGTTTGTTGAAGGAAGTCCAGCCAACATTGGATGCAAAATATGTTCGCTTCTTAACTTTGATGGACACGACTCAGCTTCCAGGCGAGGCGGATAAGAGTACATATCCCTGGCCTTATCATGAGGGTTTGCGGCTCGATGAAGCGATGAACGATCTCGCATTGTTGGTCACGGGTTTATACGGCGCTCCTTTACCCGCACAAGATGGTGCGCCCATTCGTTTGGTCGTGCCGTGGAAATACGGCTTCAAAGGCATCAAGGCGATTGTAAAGATCGAACTTGTGGCTGATCAGCCGAACACATTTTGGCAGGATATCGATGCACACGAATATGGTTTCTATGCCAACGTGAATCCCAACGTGCCTCATCCGCGCTGGTCGCAGGCGGAGGAGCGGCGCATTGGTGAGTTGTCCATGCGTCCGACACTGATGTTCAATGGCTACGGAGATAAGGTGGCTTATCTTTATCAAGGCATGGATTTGAAAGCCAATTACTAAAGATTTTGGAAACGCATGTACATAAAGCTGCGGAACCCGTTTTATCACGAACAAGTTCCGCATCATCTATCCAGGTACAATTTTCAAAATGTCATTCATCAATTGGATCAAAAGATTTCCATATACTCCGGCACAGATCGCCGTCCATGTGTATGCATGGTCGGAATTGGCGATCATCATCTATGGCGTGTTGACGCATCATCTGACCGCCAATCCGATTCAAGCAATGGAGATCGACACGGGTCGTCACGCCATTGCATTGCTCGTGCTTTCATTAGCATGTACGCCGTTGACCACACTTCTCGGCTGGCGTGATCTGCTCAAGCGCCGCCGCGCACTCGGCTTATATGCGCTGATATATGCCGTCTTACACGTTATCATCTTTATGGACTTGGATAATGGGATTGCGTGGAATTTGCTGATCCAGACGGTGATCCAAAAGTCGTATATTCTTTACGGCATGGCAACTTTTCTTTTGCTGATTCCGTTGGGGATAACTTCATTCGATATTTGGAAAGTGCGCCTCGGTAAAAATTGGAAGCGCCTGCATTGGGTTGTGTACCTAACCGCGCCTATTGCAGCGTTGCATTATGCCATGGCGGTAAAGGGTGATCTCTTCCATTTATCCGGAGATATCAGCGCACCAGTAAATTATGGAATCGTCATTGCATTGTTGTTGATTTTGCGATTACCGTTCATTCGGAAATTCTTCGCATCACTTCGGACCCGAATCCTGTTTCTGTTCACTCGACTGATGCCACAACCGAAAGCCGACGCGGAATAAGGTGGCTGAGTTTCAAACTACTTTCTATATTGACGAATGCCTTGTTCTGGCTATTTGTCTCATCCGCTGTGTAAGAGTTGTGCTGAGAATTCAATGTCCAGATAACAAGGACCTGGTCCATCTCCTCTTCGCTGAATTAATTTCAGAAGCAAAATAAAGCCACAGGAGCAAATCATGCAAGATCAAAGACTGATGGATTACTTCAAGTTTGATGACAGCGATTCGGAATAAAAAATAATATGCCTGAGATTCCACCTTTAGCTTTAACGTTTCTATTCTGGATTCATTTTATATCCGCGGCGACGTTAGTCGGCTGCATCGTGATCGTTTCGATTCTTGTCCTGCCCGCCGCGCGGTCGCTTGAAACTTTAGATCAATTGACTTTAATTGCCAACCTTCAAAAGCGGATGGAACCAGCGATATGGCTCAGTTTGAGTCTGCTGATCGTGACGGGCTTATTCCAAATGAGCGTCAACGTTCATTACAACGGATTCCTATCCGTTAGCAGTCAATGGACGATTGCCATTTTGGTCAAACATATTTTGGTCATCACACTGATCGTAGTCTGCGCAATACAAACATGGGATGCTACGCCTACGATCCGCCGCTTGCTAACAAGAAAGGATAAAGCGAGTCAAGACGAAGTAATGAAACTTCAACGCCGCGAATTTTGGTTGATGCGCGCCAATCTAATTTTAGCGATTTTGATTCTGGCCGCGACCGCTTTTATGCGAAGCGCATGACGATTCATAATTAAACTAAGGACGAATCAGTTTTTCAGTATCTAGTCTTATTTGTCAACTTGCTGGCTTTGGCTTTGTGGATAGCCTCGGCGCACTAGGTTTGATCTATTTTTCAATAAACCAAGGGCAGAAGGCCTTTGAAAAAACCTCGAGTATTGACGGCGATGACCATGCAGAAAAGCGATAATAAGACGTTCTCCAATATGTGCTTTTTCTTTGTACACAAGGTAAATCAGTAACTTAACGCACAAATCTTCATTCACATTTTTGTGCTTCTGCTAAACGAACGACAGGTCATCTCTTTCGGCTTTGGGAATAACTTATCGACCTTGAATTCAGCGGCGATCATGAAAATCCCGCAGAAAATAGCCCAAAACTTCATGATGAGATCTCCTCGAGTTTTAAATCCCCAATCCACACAGCTCGGTCAATAGCTTTTACTAAAGTTTCATCGGCCGTGATCAGCGGGACAATCAACCTTTGTGCAAGGACCGCGTAACAGGCATCGTACGCCGTGAGTTTCTTCTCATGCGCTAGGGTCAGCGCATCTTCCATCAAATCTGCCGTTGGAGTGGATTGAAGAGCAAGCTTGTCTAAATCTGCAAGGTCAGCCTGGGAATCCTCGATAGGGCATTTGTACCGACGTGTGTATTTGAGCAGGATATTGGCACACTCGATGTAAAACAAATCGGGGCATGAAGTTCCGCGGGAGTTTCACTGGCAAGATGGCCAACCAAGCTTTGAGTCTTGTCAGAGAATTCTTCCTCAATGAACAATTTTATTACAACCCTGGCATCGACAACACAGCGAAAGGGAATCTTATTCATCTGACGCGATCCCCGCGCAACAGAGTAAGCGTTGAAGGAGCCTTCTTAGGAGCCTTGAAACGTCTGTGCTGAACGGACGTCAACGTTTTGGCTTGTCTCTTGCGGCGTTCTTCATCCTCAACCGCCTGCGCAAGCATGGTGATGACTTGTGCGCTAAGCGAGCGGTTTCGGGCGTTGGCTAACTGCTGGAGCTGATTATATAAATCTTCGGGCACACTTCGGACATGTAGAGTGTTCATAGCTTATTCCTTTGCAGAAATAGTATAAACAAGTGGTTGCATATGCAACCAAAATTGAAGTATAGTGTGATCCTGGATTTTGAAATCATTTATCCTGTGAATGGATATCATATGGAGGAAACCTTTTGGTTGCCCCTTCACATGATCTTAAACTGATGGTTTGGCCTTGTATGAAGTCTGACCGAATGGGTGCACTATGCTGATCGAAGTTTAAGCTATTAGTCAACTCTTTGTAGCCATTCAACTCTCACGATCAGCTTTGTAGATTCAAATTCAGGATCATGGGTTAATATAACGGCATCCTTTTCAACTTCGGCAGCCACCATAAAAGAATCTGTGAAAGAAATTGCATAATTTGCTTTGATGTGTGCGGCGGAGAAAACAGCCTTCTCATCAGCAGGTCGGACTTCAATGGGCAATTGTTGAATCAGTGCCAGAGCGCCGTGCGCCGTGGATAAGCCGCATCTTTGCTCTGTAATATGCAAAATTTCTCCGAGGTTGATGATGGAAATCATCAGACGGCACTTTTCTTTCTTGGCATTCTCTAAAAGCGTTTCAATACGTGGCGCGGCTGGCCTATCCTGGAGATAGTCAAGGAGTGCAAAACTGCCCAGTACAAAGGTGGGTAGATCAGCCATAGTGTAGTTTAGTCTTCGCTTCTTCTCGTCTGAGGTCTTTGGCGCGTTCTCTCAATAATTCTTTAGTTAATAAGGGAAGACCCTTTAGAGAGCCTCGTGTACATGGGTGTTTGTCCAAAGAGGTCTTGGATTCGCAAAGAAGCAAGAAAGGCACTATTAAGAATTGACAAGTCGCATGAAAATGCATAAGCGAGCGTTTGCATCGTTACGGAACCTTCAAATACGTCTATTGCAATTTTGCATGGATAAAGATATAATTTTTCGATGGTGATTGGCCCTATTTATTGGGCCTAATTATTAAGCAGAGGAAAAGGGGATGGGGCCGAAAGTATTTTCGAACCAGATATTCAATTTAATTGATTTTAACGGTAAAGTTATTTGAGATTTTTTTAGTGCCTAAGATGTATGCAACATGTAGGATGTGAAATAGGTGAATGGATGATCCCAAAATTGTCTTTCCCGATTGATAAGTTGCAATTAGTTCTGCTGTACCAGGACCGGCGCGAGTTAGAAAAAACTAAAGCAAGCTCTATCACTAAAAAGGCCTTATCCAAAGTGGCCGCCGTATATCACGAACTATACTTTCCTTCTCCCCCGCCGGACCGGCCCTATATTTTTTCCTCCATGGTTTTGTCATTGGATGGCAAGATGGCTTTTCTGGATAATCCTCAAGGTCCGGTGGTTGCTTCTGCGAATTCCATAGATCCAGAGGGTGGCTTGACCGATTTTTGGATCTTAAATGTTTTAAGAGCCCACGCGGATGCAATCGTTGTTGGCGCAAAGACGCTCACCTCTGAACCAGATGTTGTCTTAACCTGCTTTGATCCCGACCTCATTGGGGAACGAAAAGAGAAGCTGGGAAAAGAAAATTTATATCCATTATCGATCATTGTTTCTCTCGACGGCAAGGACGTCCCGCTGACTCACTCGGTCTTCTCTATCCCTGAAATTCAAACGATCATAGCGACCTCGCATCAAGGCGGCTTGTTCTTAAAAGGAAAACTTGACAACGATGAACTGATGCTGATTGGCCCGTACAACACCCCTGTGGAAGTGAATGAGGAATGGATCTCGCGACAAATACAAAACGGACATCAGAGCGGCAGGAAGGTTGTTCTTATGACGGGGGAAAACGAACCCGACGCGAAGTTGTTCATGTATATCCTGAGGAGAATTGGCATTGATCATTTACTGATCGAATCCCCTACCTATATGTGGCTTCTGATGAATCAACAGATGTTAGACGAATTTTTTGTCGATTATTCTTCATTATTCATTGGCGGTTCGATCACGCCCGGGTATGGAAATGGTTTTTCTTATCTCGATCATCCCCATTCACAGTTTCTGGTAATTGCATTGCATAGAAATAGTTTTCTTTTCACCCGTCAAAAACTCGTGTACGGATTGCCTGCGCAGAAATAACTCGCAAATAAATAATAGGAGAAACCCTCATGGAAAATGCCGATCTGATTGTAAAAAGCGCGACGATTGTGACCATGGATAAGGCGATGAGAATCCTGGAAGATCATTCGCTCGTCGTGAAAGGCAGCCGGATCGCTGCTATCGAACCGTCCAGATCTGTCTTCGAGAAATATGACAGTCCCAGAGTCATCGATGGCCGGGATCAATATATTTTCCCCGGTTTTATTAACACCCATACTCATCTCTTCCAAAATGGTCTCAAGGGATTAGGCCGTGATAAGCTGTTGTTTGACTGGCTGGACAGTTCAGTTCGAAAAGCCTTGCACGAAATTCGCTACACGGATGTCTACAACGCTGCTGTTGTAGGTTGCATTGAAAACATACGCAGCGGAGTAACCACCGTCCTGGATTACATGTACGCACATGGCAGCCAACTGGGGTTGGATGATGCCGTAGTGCAAGCCTATGATGAAACTGGGATTCGTGGGATTTTGGGCCGGGCTCATACGAAAACCGAGAGCTTGTCCAATGGCAGCGAATGCCCGATTAATGAAACGGAAGACATGTTTTTTAAGGACGTTGAACGTCTGGTAAAAGACCTGCGGGGTCACGAAAGAATTACTTTGGCTCTGGCCCCGGGCATCGTCTGGGATCTGGGCGAGGAGGGTTTCCGAAAAATCCGCCAATATGCAGATACATATGGACTCTGTATCACGATGCATCTGGATGAAACTGAGGAGGATGATGAGTACTCACGGGGAAAGTATGGCGTCAATAGCGTCGAACTGTTGGATCGCAATGGCGTGTTGGGGGAGGATTTCATTGGTGTCCACTTGGTTCATTTGGATGAGACCAGTCTTGATATCCTGCAGAAGAGGCGAATCAAGGGATCCCATAACCCGGTGTCCAATATGATCCTCGCCTCCGGAGTTGCTCCCATCCCCGAATTAAAAAAGAGGGGATTGGATATCGGTCTCGGTACAGATGGCGCAGCCAGTAATGATACGCAGAATATGCTGGAGGTCATAAAAACGACGGCAATTTTGCATAAATGTATTCACCGCGATGCGACACTGTTCTCGGCCATGGATGTACTAAAAATGGCAACCATCGACGGAGCGAAAGTAGTCGGTCGTGAAGAAGAGATTGGATCGATTGAAACCGGGAAGAAAGCTGATTTTTTGCTATTCAATCCCAAGAATGTCGCCTGCGTTCCGGTCGCGGATCCTATCGCTTGCTTGGTGTACTCCGCGAATCCAACTGCCATTGATACGGTGGTCATCCACGGCAACGTCGTTCTGGAGAACGGGGTATTTCTAGCCAGAGATGAAGAGGCTGCAATCTGTACCCTCCAAGAATCCGCGTATCGATTGCGGGAACGAGTGGGCTTGGGAGTTTCATTAAACGGACAAAAGCTGGTAGTTCCTCCCTTCCACAAATAATCTGGGAATAAACGGTCACCCGAATTGAGTATATGAGCTTATGACTATCAAAGAACAATCTGAAATTGAATTGAAACAGCCTTTCTTTAGCAAAGCGGAATATGTCTACCAACTACTGAAAGATAAAATCGCGAATGGTTACCTGGAACGAAACAAGGTCTATACCATCGTGGAGATTGCCCAGAGCCTCGGAATCAGCCGAACACCTGTGGGCGAAGCCGTCAAAATTCTGGCCTCTCGTAAATATATCATTCTATATCAAGGAGTCGGTTTTAAAGTCAAAGAACTGACTAAGGATGATATTCGCGAGAATTTAACCATCACAGGGGCGCTCGAGATGGCTGTGTTAAAAAAGATTATCCAGGATGGAACGAACACGATTGAAAAATTGGAGGAGGCAGTTGCAAAAAGCTGGAAAGCGATGAAACATAAAACTCCTGTGTTATATACCCAATCCTCCGCAGAATTTCACAAGGCTTTCTATGCCCTGGCGGCTTTACCCCGGGTAACGGAGATTCTTCATGAGAATGTTTTTGTGCATGAAATCTGGTATCGGGAAGGAGCAAGTTGCTATCCAGAAGGAATCAAATGCCTGATCGTGGATCACGAGAACATTATCAAAGTAATCAAGCACGCAGACTATGATCGAATTGGCAAAGTGATCAATGCTCATGTCGAAAACTGCGAAGAAGTTCTGCTCAAAGTCATCCAAGTCTAAAGGAGAAGAAGTTGAAACGATTTCAGGATAAAGTAGCGATTATCACTGGGGCAGGCCGCGGATTGGGTGCTCAGTATGCTCAGGACCTCGCTCGCGAGGGAGCCATCGTTGCCATTTGGGATATCCACACGGCCAATTTGGAAAAAGTCAGGCACAACATAGAAGCTGAAGGCGGACGGGCAATCCCGTCTACCACAGATATTACCGACGCGGCCCAGATCGAACGGACCGTGTCTGAGATTGTGCACCAATTCGGGAAGGTGGATATCTTAATCAACAATGCAGCTTTCCATAAGTCTCAGCCGGTGGTGGAAACTTCGCTGGAGGACTGGAAAATGCAGATTGATACCAATTTAAACGGCACTTTTTATTGCATCAAGGCCGTCCTCCCAGATATGCTGCGCCGACAGTATGGAAAAATATTGAATATTGCCTCTGCGGCAGCCAAAGTCTACTTCCCTGGCTTTGCAGCTTACGCGGCGTCAAAAGCAGGGATTGTCAGTCTTTCGAATGTGCTTTCAGAAGAAGTCAAATATAGGAATATCAATGTCAATTCCATATTTTTAGGAATGACCAATACCGAATATACCCGCGAAAGAATGAATCGCGACGCAGCTGTCACCATTCCGCTCGATGAAATGCTTCAGCCCCATGAAGTTTCGAAAGTGGTCCTTTTCCTGGTGTCGGATGAGGCGAGTCCGATCAAGGGCGCGGCTGTGGACGTATTTGGGAATCGCTTTTAGGAGAATGCGCAATGAAAAAATCTATAAATCAACTTGCTGTCAAAGTCGTCAAAGAAATTATCGCCCGTGAAGAAGAAATCGGGGTCAAAGTCATCCAAATGAAGTGCGGAACCACCTTGATTGACATGGGTCTACACGCCAAAGGTAGCAACGAAGCGGGCATCTTATTTACGCGGGTGACCTTGGGTGACATGGCGACTGTCAATCTGGGCACCTGGAGACTCAACGATGATTATTCCTTTGGTTCTGTCGAGTTATTTGTAACCGAACCGTTGATTGCCTGTCTGGCTTCGCAGATCGCAGGCTGGCAGCTCGGGGTGGGTGAGTTTGCCACGATTGGATCAGGTCCGGCCCGAGCCCAGGCAGTGATCCCAACTGATGCCTATTTGAAAATGACCCCTTACCGCGATCGGAACGATGAAGTCGTCTTATGCATCCAAGACATTCGCTACCCCGATGATTCGATCGCACTAGAAGTGGCAAAGGCATGTAAAGTTCCACCGGAAGCTGTGTACTTGCTGATCGCACCGAGCGCCTCGATCGTCGGGGAAATCCAGGTTACCGCCCGCATGATTGAGGAGGTTTGCCATAAAATGCATGAAAAAGGTTTTGAGGTTGCAAAAGTTGTCAATACGCGCGGGCGAGCTCCGATTGCACCCTTGGTATTGGATGAAGTCAAAGCAATTGGCAGGATTAACGATGCCATCCTATATGGCGGCGATGCAGAATTTTGGGTAGATGCTGCGGATGAGGAAATCGCAGCAGTGATCGAAAAACTGGTATCAAAGACCTCCTCCCCTTATTATCCGGAGTTATTTGCCACGGTCTTCGAACGAGCCGGAAGAGATTTTTACAGGATCGATCATGATTTTCACTCAATTGCCAAACTGCAGATCCATAACGTTCGCACAGGTCAAAGCTTTGTAGCCGGGGAAATCAATTACGATGTGATCAAAAAGAGTTTCCTGAGCTAAAAAATGATTTCAAGGAGATTAAAATGACAATTTCAAAAGAACATTTATTGAAAGTGTACGAAGACATGGTTTTGATCCGCCGATTTGAGGAGGAGGTCGAGAAATATTCCAAGAACGGAACGATTCCAGGCTTCATCCATCTGGGGGTTGGCCAAGAGGCCACTCAAGCCGGAATCATCGATATCCTGCGTAAGACGGATTACAAATTTCCCGACCACCGCAGCCACGGTGCAATTATTCTTTCCAGCGCCCCCGAAGATCGCAAGCGGATCATGGCTGAATTATTCGGCAAGAAAACAGGGATCAACGGCGGGCGAGGTGGGTCGATGCATGTGAATGACCTAAAAGTGCGTAACATGGGCTTCAATGCCATTGAAGGCTCCATTGTGGTCACGGGCCTCGGAACCGCTTTTGCCTCGATTTACAATCATACGCAGGATGTCACCGCGGTGCTTATGGGCGACGGCACACTAGGGGAAGGCACGTGCCACGAAAGCATCAATATGGCTGCCACTTGGAAATTACCCCTGATCTACTGTGTGGTAAATAACCAATATGCCATTTCAACCCGTTTTACGGAATCGCACCCGCAACCGCAACTTGCAATGTGGGCAGATGGTTATTGTGTCCCCAATGAAGTGGTCGACGGTAACGATATTGAAGCAGTCATTCCGGCGGTGGAGCGGGCAGTGGCCCGGGCGCGGGCAGGTCAGGGACCTACCTTGATCGAATTTATGACCTACCGTTGGCAGGGACATTTCTCTGGCGATCCAGCTGCATACCGTCCGGAAGGTGAGTTGGAGCGCTGGAAAGAAAAAGACCCGATCAAACTTACGAAGGCCCGATTGTTATCGGAGCATGGAGTTAAAGAAAAAGACGTGCAGTCAATTCATGCCCGGGTCGAATCCGAGATCTCTGGATATATTCAATTTGCACTGGAAAGTCCAAATCCGGACCCGGAAGATGCCGTGAAACACGTATATACCGATATCGAAGTGGAGGCAAGATAATGTCTAGGATCATTACTTTTTCGAAGGCCCTGAATGAAGCCCTCCAACAGGAGATGGAGCAGGATGAGAAGGTTTTTATTATCGGCGAAGATGTGGCCAAAATGGGCGGTGATTTTGGAATCACCAGCGGTATTTGGAAACGATGGCCGACGCGTGCCTACGATACAGCCCTATCCGAATCAGCCATTGTCGGTCTTTCTTGCGGGGCGGCCATTTGCGGTCTGAGGCCGGTGGCCGAGATGATGTTCGCGGATTTTATCGGAGTTTGTTACGACCAGGTCGTTAATAATGCAGCCAAGCTATGCTACATGTATAACGGCCAGGCTAGCGCCCAACTAGTGATACGGGCTGTCACTGGCGGCGGGATCCGCTGTGCATATCAACATTCCCAGTGTATTGAACCTTGGCTAATGAATGTCCCTGGGCTGGTTGTGGTTGCGCCTGCGACACCCTATGAAGCCAAAGGGTTGCTCGTCTCCTCGATCCGCAGCAATAATCCGGTCGTCTTTTTGGAGCACAAAGGCCTGTACAACACCAAGGGTGACGTGCCCGAAGAACTTTATAGTCTGCCCCTGTATGAAGCGAATGTGGAACGAGAAGGAAAAGATATCACTCTCGTAGCAGGAATGACCATGCTAAACTTCGCAAAAAGAGCCGCTGAAGAGATGGCAAAGGAAGGGCTGAGTTGCGAGATTATCAATCCGCGTACCCTGTTCCCCATGGACAAGGAGACCATTATTAATTCCGTGGCCAAAACGGGACGGCTGGTGGTAATCCAGGAGGGGCCAAAATTCATGGGATACGGCGCGGAAGTCGGATCCATGGTCTATGAGGATGTTTTTGAATATCTGAAAGCACCTATTCGGCGGGTGACTTCGTTGGATACTCCCGTTCCATTTGCGCCGGTCTTGGAGGATTATGTGATGCCGCAATATTCGGACGTTGTGAAGGCCTGCCAAGAAGTGATGGCTTTTTAGCCGGAATAGGAAAGTTGAAAATGACCCATAGTGTTGTAATGCCCAGGTTTGGCGCGACCATGGAGGAGGGTACCATCAATTTCTGGTCAGTGAAAGAAGGACAGACCGTTTCAAAAGGTGATGTGTTGGGTGAGATTGCGATTGAAAAACTCACCAATGAGCTTTTGGCAGAGGAAGACGGGACCATCCTAAAATTGTTGGCTGAGGAAGGCGCGACGATTGCCTGTGGCCAGCCCATTTTGATTTTGGGTGCTGCAGGAGAAACCTTGGAAGCCATAGCTCCAGCTACTCCTTCAGTAGAAAGAACTCTACTCCCCAAGAGTGAAGAAATGGGCGTACCGTCCAGACAGCCGAGCAGGACCATGCAAACCGAACATGCCGAATATCGCGAATCTCCACAGATTACACCCAAGGGATTACAGTTAGCCGAAGAATTAGGCGTAGATTATCATTTCGTCAAGGGTACAGGCCGGTTTGGGATGATCACTCGTGAGGATGTCCTTGCAGCGAAGAATGCTGGGCTTTTGCCCAAAGCCGGTGCTGAAATCGCACGAACAGTAGCTAGCCGTGAAACGCAGAAAATGAACATGATGCAGCTCAGCGTAGCCAATGCCATGGATACCAGCCTGAAATCAACCGCCCAGACCACAATTTCCATGGAACTGGATGCTACAGACATGGTTAGAGCGTACCAGTCGCATAAAGACGAGTTCGGCCAAAAAGGCATCAAGCTTACTTATACGGTCATTCTGGTGAAAGCTGTAGCTGCGGCTTTGGTTGAGCACAAATTCCTAAGAACCGTGATCGAGGGGACAAATCTTGTGACCCGCGCTGAGATTAATATCGGCATCGCGATCGATATCGCGGATGGCTTGATAGTCCCAAATATCAAAAATGCCCATCATAAGAACCTGCCACAAATTGCATCTGAGCTGGAAGCCTTATCAGATCGAGCAAAGAACCAATCCATCACCCAGGAAGAAATGACTGGAGGCACCTTCACCATTAGCAACTTGGGCATGTTCGGCATTAAATACTTCACTCCGATCCTGAAGCCCGGTGAAAGTGGAATTCTGGGTGTGGGAACCATCCAAGAGGTTGTGCAGGTTCAAAATGGTAGAATATTTGTTAAGCCTGTCCTGAACCTCAGCCTAACTCACGATCACCGTGTGGTCAATGGCGCTCCGGCGGCCCGTTTCTTGCAAACCATCCAACAAATATTGAATGAGTGTGAGTCCTTATTTGTGAATTAGGAATAATGCAATGATAAGCGTAAACAAAAACGTAATGCCCAAAGTCAGATACCTGATCGAACATGCGGAACAACTGGGGTGTCGCCATTTCCGTTTGGAAAGCGGAGCACATATCATCGACATGGGTGTGGAGCAAAAGGGAGGCTTTGAGGCCGGCCGACTCTTTGCAGAAATTACCATGGCCGACCTGGCAACCTGTCATCTCACTAACTATGTTTTGCCCAGTGATATCTCGGTGCTAGCCGTTGAAATGTACACGGCGGAACCGTTGCTGGCGTGCTTATGCAGCCAAATCGGAGGATACCCTCTCTCAAGCGGGGATTTCGCAGCCATCGGCTCCGGTCCAGGGCGGGCAAAAGCTGCGTTGGATATTGATCACAGTTTTCATTTTACAGACTATCGGGATAATTCCGATGAAGTCGTTTTTGGAATTCAAGCCAATCATTTTCCAGATGAAGACATGGTTAGACAGGTAGAGCGGGACTGCCGGGTGGTCCCGGAAAATATTTATTTTCTGGCTCATAAAACCAGCAGCATTGTGGCCTCCATCCAGGTATCGGCAAGAATACTGGAACAAACAATTAATAAAATGATCAGGAAAGGATTTGATCTCAGTACATTGGAATATGCGCGCGGTTTCTGCCTGGTCGCCCCTTTGGATCTGGATCCGGAGGCAGCTATGGGCAAGATTAACGACAGCCTGCTATATGGCGGCCGATCTGAGTTCTGGGTAAAATGGGACGACCATAAAATCCAAGAAATTCTTCCCAAGCTCGTCACTGAATCCTCGAAGGATTATGGCAGACTATTCCGGGAGCTGTTCATTGATGCCGGCCGGGATTTTTACAAAATGGACTTGGATATTCATTCACCCGCTTCGGTCCAAATCGTTAATATGAACTCAGGCAAAATGTTCAAAGCTGGGCGCCTCCGCGAAGATTTAATCAAGAAGAGTTACTTTAATCTGAACTAAGCAGATCAAAAAAACGATGAAGAATATGAGGAAGAGCGGTTGGGAAGTGGGTTCCGACCTCCGTGACCGGCCTGTTGTTCTTTCGCTTTTTTATAATTGCCGTGATATATATTGAAACAGGGTCCTGCGCACCCGCGGTAAATTTCGCTTATGAAGAATATTTTCTGAAAGGCAAGGACCTGGAGGAAGATTTATTAATGCTGTGGCGAAGTGAGCCAACCATCGTGGTAGGCCGATTCCAAAATACTCTGGAGGAGGTCAATGCCGGTTTTGCTGAAGCCCATCATATCCAAGTGATCCGGCGCATCTCTGGAGGCGGCGCTGTCTATCATGATCTGGGAAATGTATGCTTTAGTTTTATATTGCACGACACCCAGCCGAACGTCATCGATAAGTCGAAATACACACGTCCCGTAGTCGATGCTTTGGCTCAATTAGGAGTTCATGCGGAGCTGACCCACCGGAATGATTTGGCAGTTGGCGGAAAAAAATTTTCAGGGAATGCGATGGCCTTGCGCAAAAACCGCCTGTTGTTCCACGGCACGCTATTGTTCGATACGGATTTGGAAATGCTGGAGAGGGCTTTAAAAACCTCGGAGGTTAAGATCCTGTCCAAGGGGGTCCAATCCGCCAGAAGCGGAGTGACCAATCTTAAAGAATATCTTTTCGAGGAAATGACAGTCATCCAGTTCAAGGAAAGGTTGAAAGAACTCCTGTTTGCAGGCGCCTCCCCGGTGATGTATATTCCATGCAAAGATGACCTTGACGCTATTCAGGAATTAGTAAAAATAAAATACGAGACCTGGAGCTGGAATTTCGGGAATAATCCGCGTTCAACGATTCACCGATTCCGCCCCTTGCCGGAGGGCATCTTGGAAATCCACCTCGAATTAGAAAAAGGATGCATCCAACTCTGCTACCTCACGGGTAATTTTGCAACACCAATCAGGTTTGGGGAGGTGGAAAAATCGCTTAAAAATATTCGTTATACCTACGCGGAAATCCGAAACGCATTGATCGGTCTTGATCTCGAAAATAAGCTGGGATCGATTTCAAAGGATGATCTTGTGCAATGGATTGCGGCTTATGAGACCTTTCTGCCCAAAGGTCATGTGTATCCAGTGCGTGATTGAAAATATTTAATCTGCTCTTTGTAGCGGAATCAAAAAGTTAAGTTTTGCAGAATCAAAGGAAAATATGAGCATCCATCCCACCCTATTTATCACCCATCGAGGACTACTCCACCAACATGCAGCCCTAGAGGCGGCACCGCCGGGTTTTGATGTTACCATGGTCCAGTCTCCATCAAAGGAAGAAATTCTAAGACTGCTACCCGGCAAGGAGTTCTTGATTACTGAGCGATCTGGAAATATCGACCACGAAATAATTCAGGCCGGAAAAGACCTACGATTGATCCAGAGGCTAGGTTCGCAAATACACGATATTGACCTTAATGCAGCCAAACAGGCAGGAATTCCGGTTTGTTATTTACCCATTCGCACTTGCATTATGGTTGCTGAGCATATGATGATGCAAATGTTGGGACTTTCTAAACGCGTTAACGAGATGAGGGAAGTGGTGTTGAGTGCTGACAACTTCGGGAAAGAGCCTGCTCGTTGTACCGAGGATGTTTTTGCCTACAACTGGTCCGAACGTGAAGATATCCGCGGCTTGTGGGAATCCACAGTGGGGATCTTAGGGATGGGTGAAATTGGTTTCGAACTTGTCCGTCGGCTGCAAAACTTCGGTTGCAGAATCCTCTATAATAAACGAAATCCATTACCGGATCATACTGAACGTGAACTCAATATCCAATATGCCGATTGGGATGACTTGGTTTCGACCAGTGATTTTGTCTGTGTCCTTCTGCCATTGTTTATGAAAGAAACACAGCAAATCCTGAATCAAGAATTTTTAACAAGATGAAGTCAGGGGCATGTTTTGTCAGCTCAGGTGGCAGCGGTGTGATAGACGAAAAAGCCTTGGCAGATGCAATTTCGTCTGGGCGTTTGTATGGAGCCGCGGTTGATAATTATACATGGGAGCCAATCCGCAAGGATTGTCCACTTTTGGAGCCAGCACGTCGAAAAGGAGCGAATGTAATTCTATCTCCACACATTGCCTCAGGTACGCTCCCATCTACCAATAAAGAATTGCGCGGTGACGATTACCAGAACTTGATCCGCTTGAGCAACGGGCAGGCTTTGGTATATAGGCTGGTCTGATCCAATATTAAAGCGAGCGCAAAATAACGATCCGATTTTGACAAATGGCTACCTGGAAGGTTCTATGTTTAACGATCTTGTGATTAAGAATGGAAACCTCGTTACCCGTAGCGGTATCCACCAGGCGGATGTTGGTATCCAGAATGGAAGGATTACGGAAATTGCACCAGCCATAAAGGGCCAGGAGGAAATATCCGCAGAAGGGATGCTGGTTCTCCCGGGCGGGGTGGATCCCCACGTGCATTTTGAAATGCCCACTCCAACGACCGTCACCAGCGATACTTGGGAAACCGGATCGAAAGCGGCTGCTTTTGGCGGAACTACGACCGTGGTTGATTTTGTTGAATCCAGATATCCCAAACAACCTCTTTTGGAATCTTTTCGGGAACGCTTGGGCCAGGCCCAAGGGCGATCCGCAATTGATTTTAGCCTGCACATGACCCTGTGCGAATCGGATACCGAGACATTGGAGCAGATCGCGGGAGTGGTGGCAGCCGGGATGCCTTCCTTTAAAATGTATACGACCTATACAGGTTTCCACCTGTCCGATGAAGAAATGCTGACAGCCTTAGAAGCAATCGCAAATGCGAAGGGATTAGCAATGGTGCATGCCGAGTCAGATGCCATCATTCAGAATGCCGTTCATCGGTTGCAGAACGCCGGGCGGTTGAGTGTCAAGGATTTTCCTATGAGCCGGCCGGCGACCGCTGAAAAAGAGGCCGTGGAACGTGTACTGAACCTGAGTAGTTACGCGGGCGCACCAGTATATATCGTGCATGTTTCCACCCGCTCTGCGGCCGCTGCCATTGCCCGTGCCCGTCAGAAGGGACAGTCCGCTTGGGGTGAGACCTGCCCTCAGTATTTGTTATTGGATCAAGATCGCGTGCGAACGGAAGATTTTAGCGGAGCCAAATTCGTTTGCTGTCCGCCGTTACGGACGAAGCCGGATCAGGAGTACCTCTGGGCTTGCCTCACCGAAGGGAAATTACAAACCGTTGGTACGGATCATTGTGCATTTAATTTTGAGGGTCAAAAGGACTTGGGGAAAAACTCTTTTCTGGAAATCCCCTCCGGGGTGCCCGGGGTTGAGTTACGCCTCGCCCTCTTATACACCTATGGCGTGAAAACAGGCAAACTTACATTGGAGCAGTGGGTGGATCTATGCTGCACCGCCCCGGCACACCTGTTTGGGCTTTCCCCTCGCAAGGGTGAGCTGGTGCGAGGGGCAGATGCGGACATCGTCATCTTTGATCCGAATTGCATTGAAGTAGTGACCCATTCCGCGCTGCACGAACACGTGGACTATACCCCCTATGAGGGGATCAAGTTGGCAGGAAAGGTAAGAACCACCTTGTTGCGTGGGCAAGTGTTGGTTCGGGATGGTGTTTGGTTAGGGGATGAACAGGGAGGATGTTTCGTAAGAGGAGAACTTTTCCAAACCAATTGATTTATTTCTAAAAAGGTGTTATTCCTTATGTTATCAGGCATGGTTATTAACATCCTGAAATCACCTAATGTTCTTGGCATCAACTAACTCTATTTTTGTAAACTGTTAGTTGACGCAATTGTAGATTAACAGTACAATTCCCAATATGATCTGAGTTGCTAGGTTGATTTGGGCTCCATTGGGTTTCTGTTAATGTTGTGGTTTTGACGCCGAACGCAAACCCAGGGAAGAATGAGATTGTAGCTGTATACTCCATTTGTAAATATTTTCTGAAAGGATCTCACCATCCCGAGGATCAATAAAAGGGGATGAGCAATGAGGAAATCACGATGGCTTCAATAGTGGCTACGTTGTTCTTTGGTGGAAATTTGGAAAGGGCTCGTGTCTTGATGAAAAAGCATGATTATTATGGCCCCAAGTTTCTGGAGAAAAGTCGTTTCATTCGTTGTCAACACCAAATTATTTGCCTGTTGGGGAAGGACTATTTGATATGAGCGATACAGCAGAAGCTGATGATGAAGTTCAAAAGCTGGGCGCCTATATTAAGGCCAAACGCATAGAGCTTGGACTCAGTTTGAGAGACCTTGCCGTTACTACTGGACTCAGCGCAACCTTCCTCAGCAATTTTGAACGAGGCGTGGCAAACCCGACTCTTCAATCGTTGCGTAAAGTCGCCAATGCATTAAATACTCCTATTCTGTATATGACGGATGGGTTGCAAGGGGCAAATCCGGTGGTGCGACATGATCATCGCCACCATCTCAACCTGTTGAATGGGCAGATTCGTTATGAGATCCTGACCCCGACCCTCAGCAAAAAAATGGTTTTGTTTGAGGCGCACATTTTACCCGAACAGGGCAATATTGTGACGGGACCGCTGCCGCAGCCGACAGAAGAATGTCTGGTAATGCTTTCGGGTCAGGTCAGTATTTGCATTTCTGGTCAGAATTATGAGCTGGAAGCTGGTGATAGCATCTACTTTGAAGGAGGCAACCTTGAAAGTATTATTGCGATGGGAGGTAGAGAGGCCAGGTACATTTCAGTGATCACGCCGCCTGTGTTTTAGCGGCCATCCCAATCTGGAGGATATTGTGCAAAATTTTGATGTCATTATTATCGGCGGCGGTTTTCTTGGTGTTTCTACAACATACCAACTTTCCAAGGCCGGCGTGCGGACTCTCCTGTTGGAAAAAGGGGATATTGGAAGTGGAACCTCTGGCGCATGTTCAGGTCGGGCACAGGTTTGTGAAGGGCACTTGGACCCGCTGAATATTAAATTGATTTTGGAAGGATTTAAGCTTCACCAGACTCTTGAAGAAGAATTGGAGTTTGATTACGAGTGGCGTAAAGTTGGGCTATTTTTGTTGTTGCGAGACGGAAAAATGTGGCAGCTCTGGAAAGAGCGGTCCCCAATTTTAACTTCATGGGGAATCCCGACCGAGCTGATTGACCGGGAGACACTGCAAAAAGCAGAACCGAATTTGAACACAGAAAATGTGTTAGGGGCTGCTTATACGACAGAGGGTATGTTGAACCCATTAAGGTTTACTCATGCCTATGCCGGGGCGGCGGCGCGCCAAGGAGCAGTCCTTCTCCGGAATTCGGAGGTCATAGGGATGGACGTCCATGACCGCAAGGTTACAGCAGTGAAGACTGTCGGTGAGACCTATACAGCGGGTGTCGTCGCGGTAATGGCGGGTGCTTGGGAACTCCCGCTCACCCGAATGGCCGGCGTTGACGTCCCGATTCGACCCACCCACGCGGAATCGTTCATCACGGAATCCATTCCTCCAGTGGTTTTTCACAATATCGGAATGGCAGATAGCTATGAGATTATCAATGAAAAAGAAAAGGCTTGTGCCATGGGGATTTTTCCTGAACCCAATGGGACATTGGATGTCGCCGAGGCGGTGACCCAGACGGACGAGCTACACCAACGAACCAGCGCATGGGGAGTATGTGCGATGGCCGCGGAGCTGGTTAAACTTTTTCCAATTCTTGGAAAGGCAAGGATAATTCGAACCTGGGGTCGTCCTACCTCATTCACCCCTGATGGGGAACCCTTGGTTGGTTGGGTTCCACAACTCGACAATATGTATGTAGCTACCAGCCTTTTCGAAACGATCATTGCGGTTCCTGTGTTGAGTCAATGGATGGCGATGATGATTCAGGGGCAGACACCGCCGGAGTTGCTCGACTTATATTCACCGACTCGTTTTGTGCATGCTTAATCGGACGGGAACAGTCGTAGTAGAAGCGGTTGTTGCGGCGCGCACGCGGCGGGAAGGAACAGGGATTGCTAGGTCGAAGGAAAGTATTGAAATGTAATTTGATATTCAAACCGATTCGCATTTTCATATAAAGTGAGCATAGCGCTGGATGGTTGTAAACTATAATAGCAATAATATGTCAAATGTAAATAGGGAGTTGACAAAGTGGTGGGTGCAGGGTAATATAATTATTGTGGTATTTCTCATTAATCCTTTCTTATTAACTCTATTAGATGTACCTTGCAGGGATGTTTCAATCCTCAAACTAAGCTCGGACTCCATTCTACAGGATCGTAAAATTCTGAAGAGAAGCTCAAACTGTCCAATTTTCCGCGACCTTATGGATTCTCTTTGTGAAGGGGCTATAGCCTTTCAAATTATTTGACGCGCATTTGTTTCGCTATCTCGCAAGCAAGGAGAAAAATGTCCATGGAATACACAGGCTATCTTGATTTCTGGTTTACAGACCGACCCATAGTGGAGCGGGTTGAGCCAATGGTTAAACTGGGTATTCGTCGAGTGGAAGTATGGTCTTGGCGGCAACAACCGATGGCCGAACTGGCCGCAGAGTGTAGGCGGCTGGATGTAGTCTTGAACTCGGTTTTTGATGATGAAATGGGGAGTCTGGCCGATCCAGGCGACAATGAGCTTACGTTGAGGTCTTGGTCCGAAAGTCTGGAAATGGCTTGCCGATATCAGGTGAAGCATCTATTTATCTTTTCGAATCAGGTGGATCTGATTAATGGGCACACATGGACCCGCCGGCTTTCGTCCAACTTCACGATGGCAGAACAGTATGCCAATACCTTGAAACAAACTGAAAAGATCCTCAAATTGGTTGAGCAAACGCCGGTGCAGGTTTGGGCGGAGGGCCTCAACGAATTTCATATCAAAGGTGGAATTCTGGTAAATAATCACGAGTTGACCGCGGATTGGGTACGCAGGATGAACCATCCACAATTCCATATGGTGTTTGATTGTTATCACCAACAACGTGGCTCTGGAAATCTGACCTGGGGGTTGGAGCAGTACGCAGGTCTTTACCAGTCCATACATATTGCAGACACGCCCACGCGGCAGGAACCCGGCACAGGTGAAATAAACTTTGTTAATATCCACCGCAAGTTGATTGAACTCAACTATAACGGTTTTGTGGGTTTGGAATTCTATCCCTCCACAAATGAAGCCCAAGCGTTGGAAAGGGTTAAAACCATTTTTCCGGCCTGATATGGGTTTCTGTTCAAGTTAGGACGTTTGAATTTTAAAGAAAAGACTAAAGGAGCTTTCTGGGATGTTGACACGGCGGCTCAAACGAATTTTTCAAAATGATGGTCAAACCTTAATTGTTGCTTTTGATCATGGATTGACCGAAGGGCCCGTAAAAGGCATGGAAACTCCGGCTGGAATATTGATGAAACTTGCTGCAAGCGGGGCGGATGCCATCCTGACCAGCTATGGGATTGCAACCCGTTTTATTGATGAAATCGCCGCTCTGGGGTTGATATTGCGACTGGATGTGGGCGGCACAAAACTTGGCAAGATGGGCCCGGGCTCTCAATATTTTCGCGTAGAGGACGCGCTTCGCATAGGTGCAGATGCGGTCGCTGTTTCCGCTTTTCCGGGAACGCCTCAGGAAAAAGAAACTCTGGAAACGCTGGCAAAGGTAATTATGGAGGCTCACCCATGGGGATTGCCGGTGATGGCTGAAATGCAGCCAGGCGGATTTGATGCTGGGCCTGATGTTTGTACTCCTGAAGCCGTAAGTATCTCCGCTCGGATTGCGGCCGAACTTGGGGCGGACTGGGTAAAGGTCCCGTACACGAATCAGTTCAAGCAGGTAATCCAATCCTGCTATGTTCCTGCAGTGATGCTGGGCGGCGTAAAGGTCAATGATCAAAGGCGACTTTTTGAGATGGTTTGGGATGCGAAACACGCCGGAGCAGCGGGCATAGCCATTGGGCGCAACATTTTTCAGGCAGATGATCCGAGTGGAGTGGTGAAGGCATTGGATGCAATACTTCACCAAAATGCTAATGTTGATGAGGCATTTGTAATCTATGACCAAACACACTCCTCACTTAATAAGTCTGGGCCTGTTTCTGGGAGCCTCCGAGAGTGAAAGAGGCCATTCTTGGTATTGATGTTGGGACCTCTTCCACAAAGGCCATTCTATTTGACCTTGCCGGAAATGAGCTGACCAGCGCCGCACAATCCTATCCGCTTCTGACGCCTCAACCAGGCTGGGTGGAACAAGACGCTGAAGAGGTCTGGCAGGCGCTCATCCACGTTCTACAGGTTATTGTTAATCAATCCAGCGGATGCCGAATCCTGTCTCTGGCAATTGCTGCCCAAGCTGGCTCTATCATACCGGTTGATCTGGATGGCAACCCAGTCTACCCCATGATCACTTGGCTGGATACCCGTAGCCAGAAACTGTCTCGTCAGTGGCAGGCAGACGGTACCGCCGCCACAATCCGGCGGCTGAGTGGCTGGCAGCCTTTTGCAGGACTGCCTCTTCCTTCAATTAGTTGGTTGCGCCAACAACGGCCCGATGTGCACCAAAAAGCTAAACGTTTTCTCGGGCCTGCAGACTTTTTAATCCATCGATTGACAGGTCGTTTTGCCACGGACCTTTCGGCAGCTTCGGAAATGCTCTTGGTGGATATCAAAACTGGACGGTGGAGTGAAGAGCTGTGTGACATTGGCGGGGTAAACCCCGACCTACAGTCGGAGATCGGCTGGGCTGGACGGAAAGTCGGTGAGATTAATAAACAGGTAGCTGTTCTAACAGGTCTGAGTGATGGCACTCCTGTAATCGCCGGTGGTAACGATCAGCCGTGTGCAGGTTTGGGGATGGGCATGACAGCTCCAGGAAAAGTAATGTTGTCCACCGGCACAGCTTGGGTCGTTATGAGTGTAGTTAATACAGATTCAACCAAGGCGATTCCAGAGTGGGTAAATTTATATTTTCATGCTGTTCCCGAGCAGCGCTTGGGTGGGCAATTGGTTGGCGGGTTCGGTGCTACGGTTGATTGGTGGTTGAGCCAGGCATTTGGCGAAGGCACGAACCAGAAGGATCGGTATGAGCACTTGAATAAAGCAGTCGGCTCCAGTCCACCAGGAAGTCAGGGTTTGTTATTCTTGTCGTTAAGTGGACCCTCTCAGATCATGAATGCAACATCCGAAGGTGGTTTTGTCGGGATGGAACTTGTGCATACTCAAGCGGATATGTGTCGCGCAATCTTGGAAGGCTGTGCTTACGAGGTGCGCTGGGCGTTAGACGAATTGCGTTTAGCTGAAATTCCGGTTGAGGAGTTATGGCTCGCGGGCGGGGCAAACCGCAGCCCGGTGTGGCCACAGATCTTGGCGGATGTGTGTGGGATACCTCTGCAGGTTGCAGAATACACGGATTGGGCTGCTCTAGGGGGGGCGATTCTGGCGGGATGGGGGATTGGGGCTTACTCTTCATTACAAGAGGGCATCACGCATCTTCAACCTCACTTACAAAGCCTCAAGCCCAATCCAAAGGTGAATGATCTTTATGCGCAACTTCTGGTTAAATACCAACACATTTCACGGGTACTCCAAAGTATGGATTCGGAAAAATAAAAACATTGCTCGGTCTGTTTTCATTGAATGATTTTATCGAGTAACTTTAAGGAGAAAAGAATGCAAGAAATGCAAGATTATAGCCTCAACCAGGCTGCGGTGGAAATTATCCAAGACGTGATCACCAAGGCCGATGAATATCAAGTCCACGCCTGGAAGGCGAAGTGCGGTAGCACGTTGGTCGATATGGGCTTGAACTGCCCAGGAAGTTGGAAGGCCGGACAGGCTTTCGTCGAAGCCGGCTTTGGCGGGTTGGGAAAAGCAACTTATGGCAAATTTGAGCTCGGTCATTTCACAGTGCCCTCCATCGATGTATGGGTCGATCATCCGGTTTTGGCAGTGGTTGCTTCCCAGGCGGGTTGTTGGGAGTTGGGAACTGGTGAGCTGGCGATGATCGGCTCCGGACCTGCACGGGCTGTGGCTCTGGCTGATCGTTGGGCCGGGCATGGCTACCGGGATATGAAAGCCACGAAGGTAGTTGTGCAGTTGCAAACTAATCGTGTCCCATCTGACGATCTATGTCTGACAGTTGCTAACGCCTGCCATGTTTCTCCGGAAGAGGTCTATGTGGTCTTTGCACCTACTGCATGTCTGGTGGGTGCCGTTCAGGTAGCTTCCCGCACTGTAGAACAGGTGATGATCAAACTGTTCCTGCGTGGTTTTGATATTCACAGTGTTAAACATGGCTTTGGCATGGCGCCGGTGGCTCCGCTGGTCAAGGATGAGGTTGAGGCGATGGGACGCGCCAATGATGCTTTGTTCTATGGCGCGACGACAGTTCTGTACGCTGATGCCCCAGATGAGGTTATTGCACCAATTGTTGAGGGGTTCTGTTTTGATGTTAATTCCGGCGAGTTTTGGGGAACGCCGTTTGTCTCAATCTTCAGACATTTCCATTGCAACTGGTTTGAAGTACCCGACCTGATAGATTCTCCAGCCAAATTGATTATCAACAGCCTGCAAACGGGACATTCCTTTGTGGGCGGGCAAATCAACTTGCAAGTGCTGTCGCGCTCCTATTTTGGGGTAGACCTACCCTAACCAACAGAAAGTAAATTGGAAACTCGAATCTAATGCTGATTCTTCCATCTTGGTTAATTACTTCGGCAAAAGAAAAACCCTTGGCAAATTGGGGAGTTCGGATTATCGGCAGTGAAATTACCGATGTTGCCTCGAATAAGATGCTCCGGGAGCGCTATCCTGGCGAAAATATTTGGGATGCTGCGGGACAGGTTCTGGCCCCCGGTTTTGTGGATGCCCATACTCATCTATATGGGATTCTGGCACACGGGATTCCTTACTCAAAAGCTCCAAGTGGCTTCATGCCTTTTCTGGAAGAGTTTTGGTGGCCGTTAGTTGAAAATCACCTTGATCGCGAGATGATTTGTGCAGCTACAAACAGCAATTGCCTGTCAATGGTTCGTTCTGGAATTACTTCTTTTTATGATTGTGAAGAAGCTCCAAACGTCCTACCTGGGATACTCGATGCCCAGTTTCAAGTAGTTCGAGAAAGTGGTTTGCGAGGGGTTTTGTCTTTCGAGGCGACCCAGCGAGTTAGTGAAGAGAATGGGCAACTTGGCCTGAAAGAGAACCTTGATTTTATTAAGGCCGCTCGTGCACATGGGGGGATGATCAGTGGCTTGATGTGCTTCCATACGACCTTTACCTGTAACGCACGCTTTATCCAGCAAGCCTACCGAATGGCAGAGGAGGTTGGCGCCATTGTGCACTCCCATTGCTCCGAAGGCATATACGAACCAGACTATGTGCAGGAGAAATTTGGCAAACGACCGATCGAGTATTACGATGACTTGGGTGTACTCGGAGAGCGTAGCTTGCTCTCCCAATGCGTTCAGATCAGCCCAGCGGAAATTACACTTTTAGCGCGCCGGAAGGCGCGCGTCACCCATATGCCGCTCTCGAATTGTGAGGTTGGCGCCGGGATCGCCCCTATCCCTGCCTTGTTGGAAGCAGGCGTCAAGGTAGGATTGGGATCGGACGGTTATATCACCGACTTTTTCGAGGTGATGCGAGGCGCGTTTCTGATCCATAAAGCTTATCAGCAAAACCCAAGGGTAATGCCAGCCTCGATGGTTTGGTACCTGGCTACTGAGGGCGGAGCAAAAGTCCTTGGATTGGAAAAAGTAGGTCGGATAGAACCAGGCTGGCAGGCAGACTTGCAAGTGTTCAAAACCAGCCTGCCCACGCCACTCAAAGAACATAACTTGTACGACCAAAGCTTGTTGTATTGCCACCAAACAGATGTGACCGGTACAGTAGTGGCTGGAAAGGTATTAATGCGGGATGGGTTAGTATTTGGGATTGATGAAGCCTCTATCCAAAGCCGTAGTCATGAGGCGGCGGAAAATTTATGGAGGCTGGCTTGAGTTGAGCCGGCACTCAGCGGCCCTTTTTTGTTGATACGAGTTATAGGGAATAACCTGATGAAAATTGAATTCATATTAAATGGAAGGCCAACCAAGGTGGATGCTCCAGAGGGCATGAACCTGCTCAACCTATTGCGTGAGCAACTCGGGTTGACGGGTACGAAGTGCGGTTGCGACACGGGTGATTGTGGAGTCTGTGCGATTTTGTTGGACAAGAGACTGGTGTATTCATGCTTGGTTCCGGTATCCCATTTGGAAGGGCACCAGGTAATCACAATTGAAGGGATGCAAACCCCTAACGGAAGGTTGAGCGATTTACAAGAATCTTTCCTTCGCAACGGCGCGGTCCAATGCGGATACTGTATTCCCTCCATGATCTTGGCCGGAGAAGCATTGCTGCTTAAGAATCCAAATCCTTCGCGTGATGAAATTCGAGAAGCAATTTCGAACGTTTTGTGCCGTTGCACGGGTTACCAGCAGATTATTGATGCTATTGAAGAAACCGCGCTTATGAGGAAAACCAAACTCAAAAATCTGCCAGAGAAAGACATGGAGAGTGCAAATGGCTGAGCTTAAGTATGTTGGCAAGCGTTCCCGGCCTGAAGACGGGCTGGAAAAGGTAACAGGTAAAGCTCGCTACGTGGGAGATTATTATCTTCCAGAAATGTTGTACGCCAAAATATTGCGCAGCCCTCTCCCACACGCGCGTATTGCAAAGCTGGATACCAGTCCGGCGTTGCAAGTACCTGGGGTGTTGGCAGTTATTACGGCTGAGGATTTTATTAACCACAGCAACTTTGGCTGGCCGGTCAAAGATGCATATGCCCTTGCTTGGAAAAAAGTACGCTATCTAGGTGATCCTGTTGCCGCGGTGGCTGCAGTAAGCGAAGAAAGTGCTCTGGCCGGCATCCAAGCTATTCTGATTAAGTATGAAGCGCTACCGGTTGTTAGCGATATTCACCGCACTCTGGACCCCGATGCGCCAATCATTCCGGATACGGATGCGCCTGGTACCGGAAACCTGACCAACAGCCATCTGGTGCGTTTTGGCGATCCGGATCCGATTCTGGAAAACTGCGACGTGGCATTGGAAGAGACTTACTTTTTAAGCATCAGGAACACGCCTATTTGGAAACAGAAGGCGCTCTTGCTATTCCCGAGCCGGATGGCGGGCTGACGGTTTATGCCAATGATCAGTCCCCATTTATCAACCGTGATAATCTGGTGACGCTTTTAGGTTTACCCGTAGAGAAGGTGCGCGTAATCCAGGCGTATGTGGGCGGCTCGTTTGGCGGCAAAGATGATGTCGGTTATCAGTCCGCTGCGCAGGCAGGTGCCCTGGCACTGAAGACGCAGCGTCCGGTGCGTCTGGTGTTGACCCGCACAGAATCATTTTTGGCATCCTATCGGCGGGAAGCGATGGAAATAAAGATTAGACTGGGCGCATCCAAGGATGGCGAGCTGAAAGCCGCCAAAGTTAACTTGCTGGTGGACAGCGGGGGATATGCGTCCATGACCCCGCTCTGTAGCTGGCGGGCCTCGGTCCACGCGGCAGGGGCCTACCGATATCAGGCTGTGCATGTGGACGCAAAATCTGTTTATACTAATAACGGGTATTCAGGCGCCATGCGCGGTTTTGGCAACCCGGAGGCGCTTGGAGCTATTGAGCAGGCAGTGGACGAGCTGGCCTATCAACTGGAGCGGGACCCGATTGATTTTCGCTTGCAAAACTGCCTGACCACTGGAGATGTCGCCATGACCGGAAATACCATCAACCAAACGGTCAATCTGGCGGAATGCCTGCGGATGGTGCAGAAGAGATCTGACTGGGATCGGAAGCGCAGCCTGTACGCCTCTAATCAGACAGGCAATCTGCGGCGGGGCATCGGAGTGGCTTGTTATTTCCACGGCAGCAGTCTGGGTGGTGAAGGAGCAGACTATGCCACCACCACGCTCAAAATAGAGGAAGATGGCTTGATCACCCTTACGTCCGGACTTACAGATTACGGACAGGGAAGTCGGACAGTCTTCATGTTGATTGCTGCAGAAGAATTGGGGATAGACATCGCACGCATCCGAATCATGCGCCCAGATACCCAAACCGGGATCGAATCAGGACCGACAGTTGCTTCACGGTCGACGATGGTCGGGGGAAATGCAACCCGTGTGGCTGCGCAGCGTCTCAATCAGGTTCTTTACTGGGCGGCGGCAAAAGCATTTCATTGCCAGCCCAATCAGATCAACCGCCAGGGTGAACTCTTCTATTCACCCAACGAAGAATTGTTAAAGTTTGATGAAGTAATCAGCCTGGCGCGCCAGATGGGGCTTTCCCTTTACGTCCAGGGGAAATGGCAGATGCCGATTTTTACTTGGAACTTTGATACAGGGACAGGCGTGCCGTATCACTGCTATACCTTCGGGGCACAGGTTGCCGAGGTTGAAGTAAATTTTGAGAGTGGAACAACACGGATGCTGGGAGTATGGGCCGCCCACGACGGAGGCCGAATCATCTTTCCCCAGGGAGCGTCTGGGCAAATGTACGGCGGAGTTGCCATGGGGATTGGTTATGCACTCACTGAGCATTTTAGCTATTATCAAGGATATCCTCAAGCGCTGAACTTTCATGATTACCATATTCCCCGTGCGAATGATGTTCCGCCAATTGACTGCAATTTCATCCAATGCGACCATGTAGACGGGCCTTTTGGCGCGCTAAATCTGGCTGAGCCAATGATGATTTCCACTGCTCCTGCAATTGCTAACGCGATTTTCCAGGCAACTGGCAAACGCTGGCGGACGTTCCCGCTGACCCCGCAGGTGATTCTAAAGGGCAGTGATAATCCCGACTTAGATACTTCCAACGCCTGCAAGAAGGGCCTGGGAATCCCAGTCTGAGAATCGCTCAGCTGGGAGACGCCTTTTTGAAAAAAAGACAGCCTCAGGTTGAATGGATGATCGGCGTCTTAACATAGAAAGACGTTGTTACGAGAAGTTATACCCTCTTCCCCGATATTCATTGAAGGTCGGGGCGACCCTGAGGAAAACGAAATAATCATCGGAGGATGAATGTCGCAAAGAATGGCCCTGTACATGCAGGATAAACATCCAATCCAATATGAGTTGGAAATTGTAGCTTATGCCGAAGAACGCGGTTTCAGTGAAATATGGCAGGCGGATACGCGCCTGGCCAGAGATTGCATCGTCATGATGAGCGCATTTTTGGCGCGCACCAAGAGGATGCGCTTTGGCTCGGCTGTACTGCCGATCTGGACCCGCAATCCGGCAGTCATCGCCGCCTCATGGAGTACGATGTGGGAGCTGGCAGGCAAAGTCGATGGAAAAGGCCGGGTGATGCTGGGGATTGGTGCCTGGTGGGAGCCAATTGCCGGACGGGTAGGCGTCAACCGCACCAGGCCCCTAAAAGCAATGCGCGAACACATCGAAGCCATACGGCAATTATTCACCATGCAGGAAGTAACCTATCAGGGAGAGTTCGTCCATCTGGATCGGATTCGCCTCGACGTTGCTTTTGGCGATACCAGCCCGCGTGATATTCCTCTTTATATTGGTGCAACCGGAGACCAGATGCTGGAGATGTCCGGGGAAATCTGCGACGGCGTTGTGCTGAATTATGTAGTCTCAGTAGATTACATCCGCAAGGCGATTGCCCTGGTGGAAAAAGGCGCACAAAAAGCAGGGAAAACCTTGGCAGATATTGATCGACCTGAACTCTTGGTTTGCTGCCATTCGGACAAGGATCCTAAAGCCGCCATGGCCGAGGGCAAAAAGCTGGTGGCATATTACCTTGCAACTGAGCCGCACATCATGAAAGCCTCTGGAGTGAGTGATGAATTGCTGGAAAAAGTACAAGCGATGATGAGCTGGCCCGCGACGGAGGAAGATTATATCCGCACTAGTAAAATTATTCCGGATGAAGTGGTTCGGAATGTGATGGCAGTTGGTACGACGGAGGAGTGCCGCGCAAAAGTTAAAGAATATATCGACGCAGGCATTACCTGCCCAATCCTGTATCCCATGATGGATGATATCAAACCAGTAATTGATGCCTTCGCAGATTGGAGCTGAATTTAAAAAATATCTCAAAAGTCTTTGCGATATATCTGGTGCAGTTGAATCCTAATACAACTTGAAAAAATATAAAAACTATTAAGGAGAAAATATTATGCAATCCACCCTGTTCGGCAAGAATTTCATCACCACTGAAGACTGGTCCAACGATGAGATTGAGTCTTTACTGGATGTGGCCGGAGATTTGAAGCGCCGCTTTTCGATCGGCGAACTACATGACCACATTTTACGCGGCAAAACCCTGTTCATGCTTTTTTTTGAAGAATCCACGCGAACGCGGAATTCTTTCGAAGCTGGAATTACCCAATTGGGAGGGCACGCACATTATTTAACCCCATCCGGCACGCAGGTAGGACATGGTGAGAATGCCAAGGATACCGGCACCGTGCTGGGGCGCTACGGGCATGGCATGGCCGTTCGTGACTGCCGTACCGGCATTGGTCAGGAATATCAGTATGATATGGCAAAATATGCTGGGATCCCGATCATCTCTATGCAGGACGATGTGGACCATCCCTGTCAGGCCATGGCCGATCTGATGACGATCCGCGAGAAGTTTGGCAATGATCTGAGAGGAAAGAAGTTTGTAATTTCATGGACGTATGCACCCAAGTACGTGCGCCCACTTTCTGTGCCGCAGTCGCTGATCATGCTTATGACGCGCTTCGGAATGAATGTTACCCTGGCGCACCCCAAAGGCTTCGAGATGATGCCCAAATGCCTGAAAGCGGCCAGAAACCACGCAGAGGAAAACGATACCAAGTTTGAGATTGTCGATGATATGGATGAGGCGTTCGCGGGTGCGGATATATGCTATGCCAAATCTTGGGGGCCCATTACGGAAACTGAAGATCCAAAAGCAGTTCAGGCCATGTGTGACGAACATAAGGATTGGATCTGCAACGAGCGGCGGATGAGTTTGTCGAAAAAGAAATCGATCTATATGCACTGCATGCCAATTGATCGGGGTTACGAAGCCACTGACGCAGTCGTGGATGGTCCGCATTCGGTCATCTATGATGAGGCTGAAAATCGCTTGCATGTACAAAAAGCGATTATGGCGCTTACCATGGGCGGGAGAATTTAATGGATAAGCAACGTCTCATCGCCTTCACTCAAGAGCTCATCCGTGAACGAAGCATGAGCGGTGAAGAACAGAAGGTGGTTGCCAAAGTCGTGGCTGAAATGAAAGCCTTGGGTTTCGACCAGGTATGGGCGGACGAATACGGCAGCGCGGTGGGTGTGATCGAAGGGAAGAAACCCGGCAAGACCTTGCTGATGGATGGCCATTGTGATATTGTGGACGCCAAAGTAGAAGACTGGAAACATCATCCGTTTGGAGCAGTCATTGAGGACGGTTATCTTTACGGGCGGGGTGTGGCCGATATGAAAGGCCCCCTCGCCGCTATGATTTACGCTGCCGCCGGCGTCGATCGCAATGAGCTGGTGGGAAAAGTGGCTGTCAGTGCAACTGTCTTGGAAGAAGTGATGGAAGGCGTGGCGCTTCAGCAGGTGATGAACGTGGTTAAACCTGATACCGTGCTGATTGGCGAATCCACCAATTTTGCGCTCAACCGAGCTGGTCGCGGCCGCGCAGAAATCGTGGTGGAAACGATTGGAAAATCAGCCCATTCCTCTTCGCCACAAGCAGGCCTGTGTGCGGTCCATGAAATGATCCGATTGATGCAGGAGGTGGAAGCCATCCCCATGCCTTCCCACCCGGCCATGGGGAAAGCTCAAATTTGCCTGACGGATATCATCTCCGAGCCTTTCCCTGGACATTCGGTGGTGCCCAATCGCTGCCGGGTCTCCTATGACCGTCGCTTGGTGCCGGGTGAGACCTCGCAAAGCGTTCTTGCTCAAATCCAGGCTTTACCCAAGTTGAAAGACATCCAATATACCCTGACTGTGCTGGACGGCGAAGAAAAAACCTACACAGGTAAAACCCTCAAAGGCTTGAAATTCTTTCCAGCCTGGGTATTTGAAGAGGATCATCCCTTGGTAATGGCAGCTCTGAAAGGGCTTCGTGCCAGCGGGTTTGAACCCAAGCTTGGCTCCTTTGGGTTTTGCACAAACGCTGCTTATAGCGCAGGTATTGCGGGTGTCCCGACGATCGGCTTTGGTCCAGGTACTGAACCCGATGCCCATACGGTCAACGAAAGAATGAAAGTTAGTGATATTTCAAAAGCTGCTGATGGGTACCTTGGAATTATCCAAGCGGTTCTGAATTAGATGCCTTGTCGTATTCTTGAAAGGTGAGCGGATGCCATTGAGTTGATTCTGAATTGCTCTGTATAACTTATGGATTCTTTGATAGACATTCCCGCGGGTACAATGCGCTTGATCAGAGGAAATCCAAACCCGGAGGGGAGTTGCAGTTCTCTGTATCTATTAGTTGGAGATGCTACCCGCGGGCCAATCCATGAAATATCGCCGGAAGAAGGTGTGGACTTCCTCGGGACGGATTCCCGTTCCAATCGCTTCCCCTCCCTTGTAAAAATTTTCCACTTCAATGATTTGCATCACCATCTTGTTAGCATCACACATGACCGAAGCTCACCTGTCTTCTCGCGGATTGCTTGGAAAATGCGAAAAGTTCGCCAAGCATGCCAAACTGATCCCCAAACGTCCGCCCTTTTGATATCCGGTGGGGACGACCTGGTTGGTTCGGTTTTTGATGAGCTTCTGGTTGGAGGGGGAGATGCTTCTAATGTGCACGCCGCGTATCAGCTTTATTCCGCTGCTGGAGTGGACGTGGGAGTCATAGGCAACCACGATCTGGATTTCGGCTCCAAAATTTTGGCAAAAGCCATACAGCGGGATGCTCATTTTCCTCTTTTGTCCGCCAATCTCATAGACCATTCCAGTATCACTAGAAACTATTACCCTGCGGCCATAATAGTCACGAAAGGAATTCGAATTGGTATTGTGGGCTTAACCACACCTGCGGAGATAGCCCAGCGGAGTGGATCCAATTTTGAAATAGCAGATCCAGCTAATGTTGCACATAATATCTTGCCCGCATTGAAACCGCACTGTGATGTTTTGGTCCTGCTCACGCACCTTGGCTTTAGCATGGCAACCCGAACAGCAATTATGCAAGGGGCAGGCGATCTTGAACTCGCTCGCGGCCTGCCCTATGGTTATGTTCAGTTGATTATTGGTGCTCATACTCACAAGGTCATCAACGAAATAGGACTGAGCCTCGATAATATTGTCAATGGCATTCCCATTGTTCAAGCAGGAACCATGGGCCAGTATCTGGGTGAGGTGGATATTACCTTGCGTCCAAAAGCAGTCGTGACCAACAGCCGGCTTTGGCTGACATCCGAGATGCTCCCCGATGAAGATTTTGAACAGGAACAAGTTCAGCCATTGGTTCAAGAAGCGCAAAGGCTGTTTGAACGGCCTCTGGGATTGGCTGCGAATCAGCCGGATCTTAGTACCGACTCGGTCCTTAACTATATGGCAGAAGGCGAATCGGCAATGGCTAACTTTGTCACCGATGCTATCTTTTCTAGCTGCCATCGATTCGGCGAGCAGGTAGCCTTTGCCATGATTGACTGCTCTTTACTGAGCGCGGGCCTTGAACCCGGTAAGGCGTTTACGTACGGTGATTGGTTCAATGTTTTACCCTTTGCAAACACCTTACGTTTCTGTAATATTACCGGGGTTCAACTCAAGGTTTTGTTGGAGGAGAACGTTCTGCGGATCAATCGTCCGGATGAGACAAATACAGAGCGCGGCTTTCTCCAGTTCAGTCGGGGAATCCGTTATAAGGCCATTTTGGGGCCGGAAAGATCAAAAGCCAGAGCGGTGAAGATCTTCGTTTTAGGTAATCCAATAGAGAATATGCTTGACCAGACTTTCCGAGTTGTTTATCCAAATTTTCTACGCGAGTTATCCCATTCATGGGAGGCTTACGCGGCCAAGGAGTTTGGCTTTTCGGTCTTCCATGTTTCTGACGTTCCTTACACAGCCTCAGATCTTTTTCTACGTAACCAGACAGTGGCCCACATCCAGAAATATGGTGGGCTGACGGAAGCTGGCGGAGCTGCGCGCGACGGTAGGCTGATTGTTGAATAAATCATTTTCATCGGTAAAGTCTATTATTTATAGAAGGGGGGAACAGCCATTCTAATTCCATTCAATGAGTTTCCTAAATCCGCGCGCTCGCGCAACCGATATGCGGATTCCTGCAGATTGTAAATTGCAGCTTCTTCATCAACCGTAAGTAAGACCCCTTTCTCCATCACAACGTTGCCGTGAATTACCACCGTATCAATGGACCCCGGATTCGCTGAGTAGACTATGGATGTGATCGGGTCAGCGATCGGAACGCAGGCAACATTCTTGGGATTAAACAGGAAGAAATCAGCTTTTTTCCCGACCTCAAGTGACCCAATCTCCTCCTCGCGGCCGACGACCCTTGCTCCCTCGATGGTCGCCATTTTTAGCACTTCAATCGCCGGAAACAGGGTGGCGTCACGGTGAATGCACTTGTGCAAAATAGCAGTCGTTTTGATAACTTCCAGCATATTCTGCGTATCGTTAGCGGCTGCACCATCCGTGCCAAGGCTAACGTCCAGGCCCCTCCTCTTAATTCCGGAATGGGCGCAAAGCCGGAAGCCACCACCAGGTTTGAAACGGGATTATGAGAAACCTTCACGCGCCGTTTCTCCAGGATGTCGAGACTTTTCTCATCCAAGTGAACCAGGTGAACACCAATAAAATCCTCACCCAAGATCCCGTTGCGATCCAATAGTTCAACGGTATTAACCCCATACTTTCCCATGGAATACTTATCATCATCTTCCGTCTCATCCAAGTGCATCGTAATACGAAACCCGTACCGGTCGGCGTATTGACGAACTTTTCGGAAGCCTTCTTCCTCCAAATCCCAGACGATTCCTGGAGCCAAAGCTAAGGTTATTCTTTCGTGACCATGCAACTCTTTTGCCAGCCGGTCAACATCTTGAAAAAACATGTCCTCCGTTTCATTAATGGGACATTCACTCCCTTTGGCAAAGCTATTAGTTTTCGTATGGGTCCTTCCCAAAATTCCACGAATGCCGGTTTCGTCAAAGGCTTGCACAACGGCATTATCCAATCCAGTTTGGCTGCCATGTGCGTACATGTAATCTAGGACAGTGGTTACTCCGCTACGCATATTTTCAATACACCCTACAACGGCCGCGTCGTATACATCTGGATAACGGATTTCATGCAAAGCCTTTCGAACCGAACTATCCAGCCAGTCAAACAACGATTTGTCACGGCCCAATCCCTTTAGGCCGTTCTGGAAAAGGTGGGTATGAGTATTGATGAAACCGGGAAAAATATATTGATCCCGACCATCAATCACCTTGGAACTTTCATATTTCCGGGATACTGATCGAGACGGTTCAATGGCAGCGATCGCACTCGCCTTCACAACCAAGGAATGGTCCTCTAAAACCTGACTCTCCTTATTCATAGTGACGATGGTTGTATTATTTACAATCAGGTCTGCCTTTTCCATGGGGTTCTCCTATCTTGTTTGGGGTATATTCGTCCGTAAACAAGCTCTTGACGGGCGAAGAGAAAACTATTCTCGTGCACGGCAATCACCAGTCGCTATCGCCTTCGACGACGCGCTTGCACTCGATGCGGGAAACAGCAGCAAAGCAAGAAGTATTTAAGTGGGAAGCAGTACGGCTACAATCTCCCGCTCTCAACTGTAGGGCGGCATAAAAACTGTAACCCTCAAATATGTGTCAAACAGCACTTGACATTCATACACTATAGTATATCATTATTCAAAATAATGACATACATCACAAATAGTCCAAAATGTAAATCATTACCACTTTTTAGTAATAATATTATAGTTTTGGCCGTAATTTGGGCGTTTTACCTAGATCCTAAAAAAGGAAATGAATGAAGAACGCCAAAATTTGCTTTGCTTTGCTTTTCCATAATAAAGGAGGGGTAATTGCTTGGATTGATCAGGCGGTCCAAACTCGATGGCTTGATAAAGGCCCGATTTCGTTCATCACATTCTCGGCGGGAAATTAAATTGTTGACTTGCACTCTCCGCTCATACCTTGGCAACCATGGTTTTATTTATCCCGAATACAGATTTAACCAGAATGAATTCTGGTGGACTGTAGAAAACTTTAAGAGTAATCAAACGCCGTGTGCGGAAGTAAATCTATTCTTCAAGGAGGTGATCGCCTAAGTTCAAAATCCTTGATGAAACCAATTCATGATAGGTTCTAGTTCATTCCAGCAACTACTACTTGGTAATCCAATAGAAAGAAAAAGTCATGGAGGAAGAAATGAAAATCCCGAATATGTTCGTTAAGGTGTTTGCCGTAATTGCGCTCCTGGCACTATTGGGCGCCTGTGCGCCAGCGACCACTCCTGCAGCGCCAACTGCTGCACCTGCACCTACCACCGCCCCAGCATCTGCTGCTACGTCTGCGCCGGCCGCAGTTTCTGCAACCGCAACCATGGGTAAGGCGCAAGATGTAGTCACATGGTTTGAGTTTGACCAAACTAACACAGATCCCAAAGCCGATGAAGCCGTTGGGAATGCTGCTATACGCCAAGCGATCCCGCAGTTTAACCAACAATTTGCAGGGCAATGGAATTGGGCGAATAACCCAGTGGCTTTTGACCAGAAGGATGCTCAATTGATTGCCGCCGTCCAGGCGGGGGGCCAGGTCCCTGACGTCTTTGAAGCTACCCTAGGTATAAACTCGTTCTATCAACATGGAACGCTGCAAGATCTTACGGATTGGGCTAAGGCCCAGCCTTGGTATAGCGATATTGACCCGAATGTGCTTCCTGTTTGCACAGGGCCGGATGGCAAGCTCTACTGTATTCCTGTGACCGAACGGCCTCAGGTCGTTTACGTCTGGAAGGATCTTTATCCGAACGGCTTTCCCACATCTGAGGCTGACTTTATGACCCAAGCTGCGGCACTAAAAGCCAAGGGGCATTACGCCCTCACCTTCTTCGGTTCAACCGACGAAAATGGCGAAGCGACTACGCGCGCCTATGATGATGTGCTTCAGTCGTATGGCGGGGCCGTTGATGATGGCCATGGTAAGATGCTGCTCGATACGCCTCAGAACATCGCGGCGCTTCAATTCCTGCGCACTATTGTTGCCAAGGGATATGTGCCGGACATCGCTTTCGCAGGCGGTTTCCAGGAAGAGTCGGCGTTTAGTGATTCTTCGGCGGGCGCTTTCCCGACCGGAGCAGATGGATATAATTACTTGACCCCGCTGACCGCGCCGAGCGGCAAGAAATACACAAAAGGCAATCAACAAGACTTCTTGGATGCGGTGGCGGCTGGTGACATCTACCTCTCGCCATTCTACTCCAACGTTCCTGGTCAGAAACCTGGTTGCGATATCTTCTCAACGGCCTTGTCCATCCCGGTTGGGGCAAAGAATGTTGATGGAGCGAAAGCATTCATCAACTGGATGATGGGTACGCAGGAGAACGCTCAGTTCGCGTTCGGTATTGGCGGCGTCTCCGCTCTCAAATCCGGCCAAGCCCAACCAGTGTTCCAGATCCCCTACTTCCAAGAGCTGGCCAAGGTTACGACGCAAGAATCTTGCAAACCGTGGTATGGCACGTTGACAGATCAGTCAGCTGCTGAACCGTTAGTCGCGGCTGTTTTCTATCAGCTGGTTAAACAAACTCCGACCGCTGATATCGCCTCCGCGCTGGATGCGGCTGCAGCTCAATACAATTCAAATCACTAGGCCGCTTTTCTTGCACCTTTTGAATAAGCGAGTGTAAGTTTCTTGACAGGGTGGCAAGGTAATATCCTTGCCACCCTGTAGAGTGTTAAATTTTAAATTTATGCGAATAGGATATGTAACTTATGGAACAGGTAAAAACACCATCCTTCCAAAAAAAATCTCTTAAGTGGTTAGAGAACTCCCTGCCTTTTTGGTTGATTTTGCCTACTATGGTTGTTCTGTTCGCAATCCAAATTTATCCTTTCCTGTATACGATCTGGCTCAGCGTGGAACAGCGCCAGCCGAAGGGGTGGATATTTGTTGGCCTTAAGAACTTTACCCAACTTTTTGCTACCAGTTTATTCCAGCAAAGTATTGGTTTGACGGTTGTTTTTCTCGTTATTTTTGTGATTATTACCATGGTGGGTGGTTTCACCATTGCTTATTTGTTGAGCCGAAACATAAGCTTTACAGGCCTATATACTACATTGATATTCATCCCGTGGGTTCTTTCCGATATCATTGGTGGAGAGGTATTCCGTTTGCTGGTATTGCCGGATTATGGCGTCTTGTCTGCTACCTTGCAAAATCCGCAAGTATTTCCTCCCAATGGATTGTCCGTATTAACTGCCGCACCTCCCAATCCGTGGATTGGGAATTTCCCATTTCCGCCTGCGCCTGCGCTCGTCTTGCTCATTCTTGCTACAGCGTGGCGCGCATTACCTTTTGTCTCTCTCTTGCTGCTGGCTTCCATTCAGATGATACCGCTGGAAATCATCGAAAGCGCTCGCATCGATGGAGCGAATGTTTTGCAAGTCATTTGGCACATTATGCTTCCCATCATGCGTCCCACTTTGGTGGTTGTGATCTTCAGCCTCACTCTCAATGGAATGAACGGCGTGGGGATGATCTTCAGTTTGACCCGCGGGGGACCTGGAACGGAGACAGAAATTTTGCCGTGGCTACTTTACTCCATTGGCTGGCTCGAGGTTAATTTCAACTGGGCAGCGGCATTGGCTCTGTTCGTCGGAGTTATCAATTTATTATTAATTATTGGCACGCTGCGCGTGACCAGGTTGGAGGAGAATGGCTGATAAAATTAAGCGCGCTCACCACAACAATCATTGGTTGATTCATTGTGGTCTTATTGTTATCTGTTTGGTGATGATGTTCCCCATCCTCATCGCCATCATTGAATCGTTCAAGCTTCAGCAAGACATTCAGCGTAATCCTCCTATACTTTTCCCGTGTGATACGAGCACTCAATCCTTCAACCTGGGCGCCTGTCGGTGGTCTACGGAAGGTTATGCCCGTGTGTTGGATATCAAGCCCGATCCAAAATCGCTCTTGGGTTTTGACATTACCGGCACCATAATCAGTGTTTATCTTGAAAATACATTGCTGTATGCAACCACGTCCTCGCTTCTGGTGGTTCTCCTGGCCGCGGCTTCTGGTTATGCGTTTTCTCGCTATAATTTTCGCGGCAAGAGAACCTTAATGACTGCTTTAATCGCATTTACAGGCGTGCCATTGCTCACCATTTTGCTGGGTCTTTACCAAATGGGCGTTACACTTCGCAAGTCTGGGCTTCCCTATGATGATCGGGCATATCTAATCATCGTGTATGTCGGCCTGTTCCTACCAATGAGTGTATGGATAGCTAAAGGTTTTTTCGATGCTATACCGCGTGATTTGGATGAAGCTGCGCTGATAGACGGTTGCAGCCATCTTGGTGCTCTCTTTCGGGTGATCATGCCGCTGGCCCTTCCAGGTTTGTTGGCGATTTTTCTGCTTACATTTGTCAATGTATGGAATGAGTTCTTGGCCGGTTATTTGCTAGTAAGTGAGAATCAATATAAGCCGGTCATGTTCGGCCTCTATAATTTCCTCGGTCAGAATATCATCAATTTACAAGTCATTGGCGCGGCTTGTATATTGGTTTCCTTGCCGATCATCGTTCTCTTCCTATTTTTCCGTCGCAGTTTCTTTGAGGCGATGGTCGAAGGCGCAATCAAGGGATAGGGATCTTTCTCTGGTTCAAATTTATCTGGGCAGAATCAGGAGTCGCGGCTCTCAACACAATCAAGCCATAACTTGGGCAGTTGCCCCAAGTGTTACTTGAAAAGGACAGGTTTCGTTGGATGAGCAACGTTTTTGATGTCATTGTGATCGGAGCCGGTTACATTGGTAGTTCGGTGGCTTATCACCTGTGCGCAGCAGGTTTGAGAACAGCTCTTTTTGATCAGGGCTCAATGGCGGCGGGGGCCTCGCGCGCCAGTTACGGCAGCATTCAAATCCAGGATCTGGAATTGAGCAAGAGTGTGGAGCTAATCAGGATGGCCCGTACGCGCCTTGCGACGCTGGAGGAAAATCTAGAGCAGAAAGTGGGGCTGAGGTGCATCGGCGGACTTTTACTCATCGAGAACGAAAGTCAATGGCAAATGATGGAAGCTAGGCTCAAGGCTTTGCGGTCGCAGGACATTCACTCCGAGTTGGTGCCAGCCGCGTACTTGCGGGAGGTGGAGCCGCGCCTCAATGCCTCAACGCTTCTGGGTGGGCTTTATCACGATGAGGAAGGGCAGATCGACCCGTTCCAGCTGATCTGGGGATATCTGGTGCGGGCTCGACGCTTGGGGCTGCAGGAATTTTATTTCACTGAAGTGACCGGCTTCGATGTTAAAAACGGTCGGTTAGAGGGGATCATTACGCCCCACGAGTATTATAGTGCCAGGAGGGTAGTCTTATGTACTGGGGCATATACTCGTCAGTTGGGCCGATTGCTGGGACGAGAATGGGATATCCAGTATATCCTCGGGCAGGCGATGGTGACAGATCCAGCCGAGCCGGTCTTGCACAACCATATTTCATCCGCCTCCTTTTTTGAACAGACACCCGCAGACCAAGAAGGATTGATAAGGGTGGGACTTGCGATCAGCCAGTCCCTCCATGGGCACTTACTGCTGGGCGAGGCGATGATGGCTGCCGAAACCTTCCAGAGGCGACTGCCAAGCCGATCACTTCAGGCTATAGCCGGACATGTTTTACGCTACTTTCCCTCATTCTGCAGGCTGCGCGTCCGGCGAAGTTGGTCGGCGCCGGTGGCTTATACTCCGGATTGGTGTCCGTGGCTGGGTCCGGTGCCAGGAATAGAAGGGATGTTTTTAGCCACGGCATTCCGCTCTACAGTGGTCATCACGCCGCTGGTCGGCGAGCTGGTGACGAAGCTGGTAACAGATGGGGAATGTGATTTAAACATTGATAATTTCCTGCCGGAAAGGAATCCAGATTATGCGCATTAAATCATTCGGTTCAACTCTGCCTGAGTGGCAGCGCGGCCGGTCAATCCAAATTCAGGTGGATGGAAAAGCGATCGAGGCGTTTGAAGGGGAGACGATCGCTGCAGCCTTGCTGGCTTCGGGAATCCATACCTTCCGTTTGAGCCAAAAAAACAAAGAACCGCGCGGTCTCTTTTGCGGAATGGGTATCTGTTATGAATGTCTGGTAACAGTCAATGGGACGCACGCCGTCCAGGCTTGCCTGACGCCGGTGGCGGAAGGGATGCAGGTGGAGACCTGCCGGGAATGGGAATTATGAGCGAAAACTATGAACTGGCCGTGATCGGAGCAGGTCCGGCGGGAATGGAAGCCGCCATCGCAGCTTCAGAAGCAGGGGTTAAGACTGTCATCATCGATGGTCTGCCTCGAGAAGGCGGTCAATATTACCGGAAGCCTGCACCAGCTTTCACAGCCTCCCGAAAGACGGTTGTGGAAAAAGAAGGAGACCTTTTGGCTAAGCGTCTTGTAGGGGCGTCGGCGGCCAAAATTTTAATGCCCTGACGTGGGGCGTCTTTAAAGAAGAAAAGGGTGAAGGGTGGTTGGTAGGCCTTTACGGGCCGGATGCTCCCAAATGGGTGCACGCCCGTACCTTGGTCTTGGCAAACGGTGCTTACGACACACCCGTGGCGTTTCCAGGTTGGACCTTGCCGGGCGTGATTACGAGTGGGGCAGCCTTGATTTTGGTTAAATCCCAAGGTGTAGCGCCCGGTCAACGGGCTTTGGTAATTGGAAGCGGCCCGCTTCTGCTCTCTTCGGCTGCCCACTTGATTGAGGCCGGTGTGGAGGTGGTCGGTGTGTGTGAAGCCTCGCGGCTTTTCCCGAAAGGGATCGTCTATGCCCCGACCATGTTGGGCCAGCTGCACCGCCTGCAGGAGGGTATGCAATATTTCAGCCTTCTCCTCTGCAAGAAGGTGCCTTACCGGACTGGTTGGTCAATCCTCGAGGTGCACGGCAAAGAGCATGTGGAGGAAGCAGTGATCGCCGAGGTGGATTCGAAAGGCATTCCTCTCTTAGGCAACATCCAGACAGAACGCGTGGATACGGTGGTTTGTGGTTTTGGACTTACTCCGAACACGGGCTTGGCACGCATGATAGGGTGCAGGATGGAATACCAAGCCCAAAAGGGTGGCTGGATACCCCTGCGTGATTCCATGTTGCAAACCAGCCTACCAGGTGTTTATATGGCTGGAGACGGTGCTGGAATTTGTGGGGCGGAGAATGCGCGGTGGGAAGGAAGGCTTGCGGGAACAGCGGTCGCGCTCCTAACAGGGCATTTGAGTAATCAGGGAGCTAGAAAAATAATTAAACGAATCGGCCCCGAGTTAGCCCGACAACGCCGCTTTGGTCGTTTGCTAGGGGAACTCTTCTCGCCTAAGCCGGGCTGGATCTCTTTGGCGCGCGATGAAACTCCGCTCTGCCGCTGTGAAGAGGTCAGCCTGGCAGAAGTCAAAGCTTCTGTAGCAAATGGGGCACGCACTCTAGGTGAAGTCAAGATGGTCACCCGCGCGGGGATGGGTAATTGTCAGGGCCGGATGTGCGAACGCTCTGTTACAGGGGCGATCATGCAAGCCTGTTTGGCACAAGGAGCTACCCCTGATTCTGTGGGAATGTACTCCATCCGGCCGCCACTCCATCCATTGCCCATGGATTTTCTTGCGGAGGCCGGGCTGGAAGAGTGAGGAAAGGGGAGCGAGAAATTGGATGGCAAACGGGAAGAGCGTATCGGATAGTCGCAGCTTCCAATTTGTCGCCTGAAGTTCCATCAGGCGCACCAAGCCTTGTCAATCAGTTTCTGGTTGAGCCTTCCGGTGACGGCTCTTGTTTATCCGATTTCAGGGCGCACCAAGCCTTGTCAATCAGTTTCTGGTTGAGCTGTTTGTGGTCGGCTTTTATGCTCAAGAATATTGTTTTGAAAGCTGGGACCTTCGCGCGGATGACTTGGTTGGCCTTGGCTACCTGCTTTTCGATGTTCCGGAGATCAAGGGTCGCCTGTTCGGATCGGTACTGGTAAATCACCCGGTACCCTACTTGATGGGGACTGACGATAATTTGCTGGTCGCTGGAGCCAACCATGTAGGTGTAACCTGCAGGATCAACGCTGCAGATTCAAATTCAGGATCGTTGGTTGTATTACCGCATCCTTTTCAACTGTGGCGGCGACCACAAAGGAATCTGCGTAAGAAATTGCGTAATTTGCTTTGACGTGTGCAGTGGAGAAAACACCCTTCTCATCAGCAGATAGGACTTTAATAGGTAATTGTTAAATCAGCGCCGGGGCACTCTGTGCCTTGGATACACTGCCTCTTTGGTCCGTGATATACAAAATTTCCCCAAGATTGATGATAGAAATCATAGGACGGCACTTTTCTTTCTTAGCATTCTCCAAAAGCCTTGCAACGCGTGGCGCCGCTGGCTCATCTTGGAGATAGGCACGTAATTAACGATTCATTCGTCAATGAGGGAGAATCTTTAAAGAACCTCATGCTCGTTGGATTGGATCCTCCGCAGCCGGAATAATGGACAGAACCTCGCCGTAGTCTGCGATTATGGAACCTGTGCTGATGCAGCCGTTGTGCCGCGAATGGGACGAGATCAAGGACGAAGTCAGGAAGATAAAAGCCGAAGACGAGAAAGAAGCGAAAGGAAAGAAATCCAAAGGGAAGAAAAATATCAAGGATATTCTTCAGGCATTTGCGGACGAGATCGCCGCCATAAAAGCTTTAGACCCGGCTTGTGGAAGCGGCAACTTTTTATACGTCGCATTGCGTTTGCTGCTTGACTTGCAAAACGAAGTCTTCACCTTCTCCGATGAAATGGGCGCGGGCAGACCTTACATTACGGTCACGCCTTCAGAGGTGCATGGCATCGAGATCAACGAATACGCTTACGAACTGGCGCAGATGACGATCTAGATCGGATACATTCAATGGCTGAGGGATAACGGATATGGCTTGCCAAAAGAACCGATTCTCAATCCAGCCGTGACGATACAGCACATAGATGCAATCCTTGCTCACAAGACTTCGGAAGTCTCCGAGACTTCCGAAGTCTATGAGCCTCAATGGCCTGCGGTGGATGTCGTCATTGGCAACCCGCCGTTTTTGGGTGACAAGAAAATGCGCGCTGAACTTGGTGACAAATATGTAGAAGACTTGCGAAACCTTTATGGCGATCGCATTCCAGGCCAAAGCGACTTGGTTTGTTATTGGTTTGAAAAAGCGCGCGCCATGATTGAATAAGGAAAAGCAATGCGTGCTGGATTGCTTGCAACCAATTCAATTAGGAACGATGCAGATAATACTGTGGGTGTCGAGAATAAAAGAAACAGGTGATATTTTCTGGGCACTCTCAGATCATGAGTGGACATTAGATGGAGCAGCTGTCAATGTGTCAATGATAGGTTTTGACGATGGCAGTGGTAAAGAAAATATTTAGATCAGAAAAAAGTTGAAACTATTATTACAGCGCAAGGTTGATTTTGGCAAAACAGCATAACTTGAGATAAGAAAGGCATGGTATCTTTCTCCAATCACTGCCGAGTGAGAAGGAGACGAAGAACACCATGGTTCGCAGAACGAAACCACTTTGCCGAGAGAAATTGTAACCGAAACGAGACGCGACAAACCATTGGGTCGTGCCGCTCGAGCGAGGAGCGGAAGCAGGGCACCAGTCAATCGAAATCAGATCGAAACCTGCCCTGCACCGGAATGCAATCTGAGCCAGAAAGATGTCAGGCAGTTCTTGAACGAATTGATGAAATATATGAAATTGTTTAAACCTGCCTTTCAGCGAGTAGAACAAATGACGCGCAGCCAAGCCTATGTGCATGGCTTGCTGGGCAATGCCACGCGCAAGAATGTTGAACAGACCCTGAAAGGGCGCAGGGCGTTGGCGCTGAACCTGGGTACGAAAGTGCGGAGCCTGCAGTACTTCGTGGGACAGAGTGTGTGGGAAACAGAACCCGTGATCGCAATCCATCAAGGATTGGTCGGTGAGACCTTGGGAGAGGAAGACGGAGTTGCATTGATCGATGAATCGAGTGCGGTCAAACAAGGTACTGAATTGGTGGGAGTGGCCGCACAATACTGTGGATCGGTGGGCAAGATTGCGAATGGGCAGGTAGGGGTGTATTTGGGATATGCCAGTCGCAAAGGCTACAGCTTGATCGAAGGACAATTGTTCATGCCGGATGAATGGTTCAATGAAGAACATGCCGAGCGCAGGCAAGCATCTGGTGTGCCGGAAGATCTGGTTTTCAAAACGAAGCCGGAAATCGGGCTGGAATTGATAAAAAATGCGATCGAACGCGGAAATTTGGCGTTTTCCTGGGTGGCGGCAGATGCTCTGTATGGAGACTCTCCCGCTTTTCGGGATGGCATAGCCGCCTTGGGGAAATCGTATTTCACGGCTATCAAGGACAACACCTTGATCTGGCCCACTCCGCCTAAAGTTCATGTGCCAGCATGGAGCGGTCACGGGCGTCATCCTAGCCGCTTGCGTCTGAGCGATCCGAGGAAACATCCGTTGCAAGTCAAACAATTGGTAAAGAAGATTCAAAAGCAAGATTGGGTTCAAGCTGTGATCAAAGAAGGCAGCAAAGGTCCCATCGTTTGTGATTTTGCATTTCTGCGCGTGACCGAATTGCGCGGGGGTCTGCCTGCCGGTGAACTCTGGTTGAAAGTGGTTTTGTACTTTGAACCATCATCCGCCGCAATCCGGATGACCCGACTGAGATCAAATACTTTTTTAGCAATGCGCCTCTCAATACTCCGCTGAACGAATTCGTGCGGATCAGCGGCATGCGTTGGCCCATCGAAACGATCTTTGAAGAAGCCAAAGGTGAAGTTGGTTTGGATCATTACGAGATGCGCAGTTGGCAGGGTTGGCATCACCATATGCTGTTAGTCTCTTTGGCTCAACGCCCTGCGCCCTTCCAGGGTCATTTCCTGGTACGTTTGAGAATTCGTTTTCAGGAACCAGCGCCTGCGCTTACCATTTACCAAGTTCGTATGTTGCTCGCTTCCGTTTTACCATCGTCCATCTTGGATATTCAATCCTCTCTTGATCGAGTCCGCTATTATCAGCACCGCAACTTTGTTGCGTATCGTTCCCATCGCAAGACAAGGCTGACCAAATTGGCGTCTTTCACTCTTGACCTTGCGCTGTAATACTATTAACTCGGATTTATCAGCACATGCAAATATTGTGCAGGCAAACAAACTTTCAGAAAATTTTGGGATCTGCTATTTGGGCATGATGAAAGCCGGACCATTTGATATTGATGGAGCCTTGGCTCGAAGCATGATCTCAAAGCCAAATCCCAATGGCAAATCAAATTCTGATGTCGTAAAGCCTAGAATAGCTGGACAAGATGTCACAGACAGAGTCAGAGATGTATAGGTTATTGATTTTGCAGATATGCCAATAGAAGAAGCAGCAAAGTACGAAGAACCCTTTGAATATGTAAAGAAAAACGTTAATCCTTTGCGAGATACTAATCGTCGTGAAAGGATGAAACAAAAATGGTGGTTGTTTGGAGAAAATCGCACCGGACTAAGAAGAGCTATTACAAATATTAAACGTTGCATTGTCACGCCGGAAGTTTCAAAATACCGACTTTTTATCTGGATGGAAACATCTGTTATCCCTGACCATAAACTTCATGTAATTGTGCGTGATGATGGATACTTCTTAGGTATCTTGCAATCAAGAATCCATGAAATATGGTCTTTGAAATGGGCTCAACTTTAGAAGATAGACCAAGTTATTCATCTTCAAGAATATTTGAAACCCTCCCGTTTCCATGGGCTCCCAGCAAAGAGCCGAAAGATGATCCACGCGTCAAAGCCATTGCACAAGCCACGAAAGACTTGGTTGAGCAAAGAGAGAGACGGTTGAATGCCGAAGGAACTCAGTGAAGCTGAAAAGAAAAAACGAACCCTGACGAATTTATATAACCAGCGTCCCACCTGGCTTGATCTCGCTCACAAGCAACTCGATGAAGCTGTCTGTGCCGCATATGGCTGGCAGTCCGATTTGAGTGATGAAGAAATTTTGGAAGGGCTACTTGCATTGAACTTGGAGAGGGCCAGACAAAATGTTTGATCAACTGGTTTATGAATTGTATGGGCTGTCAGAGGATAAAATTAAGGTTGTAGAGGCAAAGTAATATGATTGAAGAAAAAACGAGCCCGACATCTGATAACAACAAAACAAAAGATCCCGACAAATCTTGTATGGGATGGACTGTGAAAAATGCGTTTGTTCCTATTTTGGTTGCAATGATTGGAGCTTATGCTATCTTGGTAGCGGCACATATTTTGCCATGGCCTTTTCCGACTCCAACTCTTGCACACACACCAGCTGGAAAGATTGCCTTCCTGCTGTCGGGATCTTCGACTGCACGCTATGGATCGCAGGATTTGCTCAATTTCAAGGCTAAACTAACATCCCTGGGATAGGATGTGACCGTAAACTGATCTACAGCATTGCCAATGAGGATGCATCCGTGCAACAACAGGCTGAGGCCGCTTTGACCAATGGCGCCAAAGTCTTGGTGATTGACGCGGTTGATTCCGCTGCCGCCGGTACTATCGCCGATGCCGCGGGGCCACAAAATGTACCAGTCATTTCGTATGATCGTCTGATCACAGGTTCTGCGAACGTAAACTATTACATCTCGTTCGACGACGTCAAAGTTGGCAAGCTCCAAGCCACTGCATTGATGATGGCATTGAGCGGTGTTGTCCACCCGACTATTACTATGATCAACGGCAATTCGACCGACAACAATGCCGCGGAGTTCAAGCAGGGTGCACACAACGTGTTCGATCCACTGGTAGCCGCTGGTAAGTTAACGATTGCAAAAGAATAGGATACGCCCCGATTGGAGCCCCGATCAGGCCCAGACCGAAATGACGCAGGCACTCGCCGCTTTGAATAACAAGGTCGACGGCGTTAATGCTGCTAATGATAGTACGGCGGTCGGCGCTTTCGCCGCGATGAAGGCTGCCGGCATTACAACCTTTCCGCCTATGACGGGTCAGGATGCACAGGTTGATAGAATCCAGCCCATTCTTAGTGGACAACAATACATGACCGTTTACAAAGCGATCAAGGCGGAAGCGGGGGATGCTGCTCAGTTGGCTTACGATCTTGCAACTGGCGCTACCGTGCCTTCCACGATGATGAGTGGCACAACCAACAATTGCTCGATTGATGTCCCTTCCATTCTTTTGGCGCCAGTTGTAGTGACTAAGGACAACATTGAAACAACTGTTATTATTGATGGCTTCTGGCAAGTCTCTGATATCTGCACTGCGGACTTCACACCTGCTTGTACAGCCGCCGGTATTAGCATAGTAGGGGACGCTATAAGAGCACGAGATGATCAAGCGCGAGATCGATTCAGCTGCGTTGCAATCGCTCGGCCTGACGAAGAAGTCTGAGCGCAAAAGGCCGGCCCGCCGCGCACAAACTGCCAAAGCATAAGCAAAACCCATCACCCAACTCGTCAACGAGCCGAGTGATCTTTTTCTACAAGTTAGGATGCATGGTTCGGAAATCAAAAGGCTGGTGGTTGCGCAGTACGGAGATGATTCCGATTGTTTTATGTTTTTAGGAAACTTCTCCAGGAGAATTCTTAAGGATAATAGGCACAGTCATGTATATCTTTGCCTGATTGAGTCTTGTTTCAGTGTATAATTTTGATCAGGTATTCTCCGCATGAATCGCTTTAAACACTTTTTTGTTACAGGTTGGTCATCCAGGATAAAACCGATTGTTGCCGACTTTTTCTTATCAAAAACTGTTAGGATCGCTTTTCTTGTATCCCTGAGTGTCCTATTTGTGGTGACATCTTATGTATGGTTTGTCAGTTTTGGGCGATGGAAGAATTGGCCGACTATTTCCAATAAATACGACCAACTCGCCATCGCCTTTGAGCATGGAAGCTTGGCACTTGAAAGAAACCCTGATCCAGCTTTGCTTGCGCTGCCCAATCCATACGATCCGCTGGCGCGTGCCAAACTAAAATATCCACTAGACCTTTCTTTATACAAAGGCAAATACTATCTTTACTTTGGACCGACACCGGGCCTCATACTAGCAATTATTCAACCCTTGACTATATCTGCAATTGGCGACCAATATCTTGTTTTCGCATTTGTCTCTGGAATATTCTTATTCCAGTTGTTGCTGATCCTGGAAATTTGGAAAAAGTTCTTCCAAAGCGTGCCAGCCTGGGTGATGTCAATCTGTATTATATTTATAGGTTTGATTTCACCGTTTCCATGGCTCTTGATGCAGGCGAGAGTTTATGAGGCTGCAATTTCTGGAGGTCAATTCTTCTTCCTGGCCGGGCTATACTTTGTTTTCACCGCATTCCATAAGGAAACCATTTCATTGGTTAAATTTTTTATGGGAAGTGTTTCTTGGGCACTTGCCATCGGGTCAAGGTTGACACAGGCCCTGCCAATTGGTTTTCTGATATTCATGGTTGTTCTTTTATTAATAAGAAATTATCGCCAGAATAAATTGCTTTCCAACCTCCTATATGCAACAATCTGTCTGGCAATACCACTCATCATCGGGATTGCCATTCTGGGATGGTATGACTGGGCTCGCTTTAACTCCATTTTGGAGACGGGTTTTTCCTATCAATTGGCGGGACCCAACCTTCAAAAATATCACAATGTTCTCTTTTCTCCGGTTTACATCGTGCCTAATTTGTATGATTATCTGGCTATGCGACCAGGAATCCTCAAGGCTTTCCCCTTTATTCGATCGGTTGCTGGAACGGGTGCTTCAAAATTTCCCTTCACCCTGCTACCCAAGGTTTATTTTTCGGATAGTATCACGGGGATGATATTTAGCACGCCGTTCTTTCTTTTGGTGGCAGTTGCTGCCATATTTTTTATCCTGATCCGGAAAAGGAAGGAGGAAAATCAGAACAAACGCGATGACGATAAATATTTGTTACCGTGGATAATGGTTAGTTTATTAGGATCATTTCTTTTCGCATTTGGGCTAATTATTACATGTTTTTGGGTTGTAACACGCTATGTAGCAGATTTTATGCCGCCGCTTGCTTTGCTTGGCATAATAATTTTTTGGCAGGGATATCGACGTCTGATTGAAAGGCCCATTAGCCTAAAACTATACCAGACCTTTGGAATCGGTTTAATGGTCATTTCGAATATTAATAGTATTCTCTTGGCCCTATCGGCAAACGCACCATCATTTCGAAGCTTTGATCCGTTGGTGTGGAACCAACTCATTAGTTTCTTTTCGCGATAGATGGTTTTCGATCAACTTTATTTCCAGAACCGAAGCTTTGACCTCTGAGAACTTTTAATTTCCATTTTCATCCAACAACGCGCTCATCTTTAACGCCAGGTTATCAATGAACTGCCCATTGCTCAATAAGACAAAGCCCGAACTTCCATCTTTCATAAACGAAATATAACTGGTGAAGCCTAGCGTCCCACCATCCTTCCAGATCGTTTCGCTGGGTGTGCCGGGCTGGTTTATTTCCCAGCCGAGACCGGTTCCCGTTCCCGGGTTTTGACCCTCAGCTTGCATGGTTTGTGCCAATTGCAAAGACGAAGCCAGGGGTGTTGAATCCGGCTGCATGTTGTCGAGCAGGAAGCGGGTCATATCGTTGAGCGTGGAACGCAGGTAACCGGCTCCGCTCATGTTTCCAGAGTCCGGAAAATAGCTTGCCACCGAACCGTCGTAAGCGTATCCAAGCGCTAATCGGTTTTGTTCATCGCTGGTTAAGACTTCGCGTGTGTCCAACAGCCCTAGAGGCTGGCTGATCGATGTAAATTCCAAATTGCCGAAATCAGTTTGGGATAATCTTGAAAGGATATCGCCTAATACCATGTAACCCAGGTTTGAATAAACGTATTCAGCCCCGGGTGCGCGGTCTGGTTTAAAATTATTCAGCCATTCGTAAAGATCGGTGGGATCGTCAGACCCAAATTCGCGCGGAAAACCAGAACGGTGCGTTGCCAGATCAACTATTCGAATTGGCTGGTTCTTATATGCGGCAAGTTGTACGCCGTCGGGCAAATATTTCTGCACGGGATCATTTATATTGATGATTCCAAGAGAAACCGCCTGGGCGAGCAGAATGCCGGTATAGACTTTGGTGATTGAACCGATTTCATACACCGTATCGGATGTGATGGGCTGGCCATGATCTTTGGATGTCTCCCCGTAATTTAAAAGCATCGCCTCCAACTGACCCGTTTGCGGATTCCGTTTAACCACAGCGACCGATAACCCTGAACTATGATTCTGTTCGATAAAGGTGGCCGCAAGTTGGTCTATTCTGTTTTTTAGCGAATCATCAGCAAACGAAGGGATACTAGGAGTCGCAGTTGGTACCGGTGTTTCTGTAATCGTCGGTAATGGCAAAGGTGTTGAAGCAAAGCTGCTCGCTGGTGGGTCGGTAAATATAGGAGAAGGTGGTAATATCACCGGTGAAGCTGTAGATGGCAGATTGGTTGCACACGCCGAAAGACTAAGCAGAAATAAACAAAGCAAACATTTTTGTAAAGTTTTTTTCATGGGAAACGATTATAGCATTACAATGGACATTGTGTTCCATGAATTTTTGACAGATCAGATTCCTGGCTTGCTTGGTTTCACCGCAGATTTCTTCAGCTTCAGTTCATTCTAAGCGACCAGGAGTATAGTATTGTCCAAAAGATCAGAAAGGAAAAGATAAGTGAGATTTTCAAGGAGTCATTCGATGAAAAAGAAACAACACAGCTGGCTTTTTTTCTTGGTGGGCGCGGCACTTATAGTTCTTGCGGCAATCTCTGCGATTGTCGTTATTCCTGCCGTAGCACCTAGCACCGCTGGGCGCAGCGCGGACATTTTGCGCGCGATCATCGGTCCTAATGCAGTCGCGCACTTAGAAAGCGTATCCTTTCGCATTCAGGATGTCATAAATCAATATCGGTATAAAATCAGTGGCGGTCAAGCCCAGATCAGCTGGAGTGCGACCTCGCAGCCCGTTGCGCCGACACCAGTCAGCACCTTGGCTGTAGCCGAACCTTTGAAAACCCTCGTCCCGCCAACAGCCTTGGCGATCAGCGTGGATGCATCGCCTACTCCAACAGCTCTACCGTCTTCGGACCCGTCATCTGCATTGGGTTGGCAGCCTTACGGTCAAATGGTGAACGGAAAAGTGGTCCTGGAACGTGCCTTGGTAACAGCTGATCCCACGCGTCCATACGAGGCTGTGGCATTGATCCGCATGGATCTGACCCAGCTTCAATTGAATATGATGCCCGGTATTAAAGATCCCGTCCCGTTGGGTGACATACCCCAGACAATTCCCAACCAAGGAACGGTTCCACCTTCTCAATGGAATGTTTTGGTCGCGGCATTCAATGGAGGATTCAAGGCAATTCATGGCAAGTATGGAATGATGGTGGACAATGTAACTCTCATCGATCCCATCAATGGAATTGCAACCGTGGCGGTTTATAAAAACGGCGATGTACGAATCGGTGTATGGGGCAAAGACATTATGCCTTCATCGGATATCATTGCTTACCGTCAAAATTGCCCGCCTCTGATCGAGAATGGACAAATTACAAATTATGTAAATAACCCCAGCCGCCAACTCTGGGGAATGACACAGGCCGCCGATGCAACGTGGCGCACTGGTTTGGGTATTACTCAGGACAATCGTTATTTGATCTATGCGGTGGGCAATGCGACTACAGCCCCCTCACTGGCATCAGCTTTGCAGACAGGCGGGGCTTATTGGGCCATGCAACTGGATATCAATTCGGGTTATCAGCGTTTCATTACATATCAAACAAACAACTCCGGTACGGGATTACCGCTGATTGGTCAACCATTATTGAGCGAGATGAGCAACGATCCGACCTTATATCTCACGCCGAGTGACCGAGATTTCTTTTATATGACGGTGCGTCCACAATAATAATTTTTGAATTGAGAAATCGTGAGTTGATTATCGCAATCAGGATGAGGTGACATCCGGACTGTTTAGCGAGTCTCTGATTTTTTCAAAAGCGATTCGAAACCCGACTTTTATATTCTCTACATAACTTGAAATATCGGCTTTAGCGCCGGGTAGAGTGTGCGATAAACTGGATAAGCTTTTCGATAAACTTCTACCTGAACCGGGTCGGGTGAGGTACTCCCTGTCAACTTTATGGTTGCGGCACACGCGGATGGAACATTTTTCCAGGCCCCCGCGCCCACACCTGCCAGCAAGGCTGCACCATAGGCCGCACCTTCGGTGGTATTCACTGTGACCAGTTCTGCTTCCAATATCGATGCGAGAATTTGCCGCCACACAGCGCTCTTTGTCCCACCACCGGAGGCGCGCACTTGGACGATCTTCCCCAAGCCGGCATTTTGAATCAGTGTAAAACTATCCTTCAATCCAAACGATACGCCTTCAAGCACGGCACGGGTCAAGTGGCCGCGACCATGACGCAGAGTCAAGCCAATGAACGCGCCGCGCGCCAACGAGTTCGGGATGAGGCGTGCGTTCCCCGGAAAGATATGGCAGGAATTGCAAACCTTCACATCCCGCCGGAATAGATTCAGCTTCCTTTAACAACTCATCAAAGTCCATATTCGGCGCGAGCGTATCGTGATACCACTGCAAACTTCCTGCCGCTGAAAGCATTACGCCCATGAAGTGCCACATCCCCGGCACTGCGTGACAGAAAGCATGCAGCCGACCTTCCGGCTCGATCAAGGCTGAAGGCGTGGTTGCAAAAATAACGCCGCTTGTGCCAACTGTCAGAGCCACCACTCCCGGCTCCACTGCGCCCACTCCAACTGCCTGCGCGGCCTGATCGCCGCCGCCAGCCGCGATGGGTGAACCAACTTTCAGCCCCGTGAGTGAAGCGGCTTCTTCATTCACATGTCCGGTGAATTCGGGTCCTTCAAAAGTTGGCGGCATCCACGATACATCTATGTCGAGCGCATCCAGAACTTCACGCGACCAAGCCCTCGATTTCAGATCAAACAACACCGTGCCTGCGCCGTCGGCTTTATCCATTGCATATTCGCCCGTCAGCTTATATCGGATGTAATCCTTCGGCAGTAAAACGTGCTTTGCTTTTGCGTACACATCGGGCTCATTCTCTTTTACCCACAAGATCTTGGGCGCCGTGAAACCGGTCAGTGCGACATTGCCCGTGATTTGAATAAACCTTTCTTTTCCAATTCGCTGATGGATTTCGTCACATTGCCTTTGCGTGCGTTGGTCATTCCACAAGATTGCGGGACGCAAAACGTTTCCTGCTTCATCGAGCAACACCAGTCCATGCATTTGGCCGGTCAAGCCAACGGCTCCGATACTTTCCCCGCTTATACCGGCTTTCCGCAATACAGACTTGATACTTTCTGAAACGGCTTTCCACCACTCAGATGGATTCTGTTCCGACCACAGCGGACGCGGCGTCTGCAACGTATGCGGCGATGATGCAACCGCAATTACATCACCGCGTTCATCAATCAATAATGCCTTACTCGATGTCGTGGATATGTCAATGCCAAGAAAATACTGTTTTGTCATTGAAGAGCCTCTTCAACAAGAGTCAAAAATTTGATTTACATACCTTGCATATCATGTGCTTATCGGACTCCAAGCAGGAGTTCGATAGTCAACTGGTCAAGCCGCTCGTACTTGAGTCCGCGGCTGGCTATGGCGGCCCGGTCAAATTTATGGAATCTGATGGCCGCTGCCTTGCTGGCGCTATATTTGCCGAAATAAGAATCCATGCTGCCGTCATCCGCCTTGATCTCGTCTAGAAGGGACTGAATTTCTTTGTCCGCGTTAAATTGCGTAGCCTTTTCTTTTAGAACGAGGTAGGTGCGCATGCATCCACGGGCGAAATCCTTTACACCTTCGTAATCCTCGGTGCGATAGGCATGAGCATCGAAGTGACGCGATCCGGAGTATCCCACATCTTCGAGAAACTTCACTAGGAAGAAAGCCGCCTTGAGATCGCGCGAGCCGAAACGTAGATCCTGGTCATAGCGGCCCGGATACTGGTCATTAAGGTCAATGTGGAATAGCTTGCCCGCTTCCCAAGCCTGGGCCACACCGTGCATAAAGTTGATGCCCGACATGTGCTCGTGGGCCACTTCAGGGTTGACGCCCACCATTTCGGAATGATCGAGCGTTCCAATGAAGGCCAACATATGTCCGGTAGTCGGGTTATACATATCCGCGCGCGGTTCATTGGGCTTGGCTTCCAATGCAAATTTCAGGCTGTATTTCTTTTCAAGCACATATTCACACAAAAAGTTTATAGCTTCGCGGGTGCGTTTAATCGCATCCAAAGGATTCTTGCTAGCGTCTGTTTCGGTCCCTTCTCGTCCACCCCAAAACACATAGACTTTTGCTCCGAGTTCCACGCCCAAGTCGATGGCGTTCATCGTCTTTTGGAGGGCGTACGCACGCACGCTCGGGTCGTTTGATGTAAATGCACCATCCTTGAACACAGGATCGCTGAACAAGTTGGTGGTTGCCATCGGCACAACCAACCCGGTTTCCTCCAGAGCCAATTTGAAATCCTTGACGATTCGGTCGCGCTCGCTGGGCGAAGCGTCAATTGGGACAAGATCGTTATCATGGAAGTTGACTCCGTATGCGCCAACTTCGGCAAGCAGGTTTACCAATTCCACGGGCGATTTGGTTTCGCGGACTGGGCCGCCAAAAGGATCGCGGCCAATATTCCCGACGGTCCATAAACCGAAAGTAAATTTGTGCTCAGGCTTGGGCGCGTATGAATCAGACATTGGAAACTCCTTAGCAATAATTTATTCCGAAGATGTTAGCAAAATCGTTAAATGATTTGCTTTCATGTTAGGCGTCACAAGTGTACCGATCGGTATGCCTTCTGCGGTACCATTATCTACAGACTTGACCGTTTTGATCCCCACCAGCAAGAGCTTCCATGGCTTAGAAGCTCCCTGTCTCTCCACAGTCAAACTTCCATTTTCACGCTTGATCTCGAATTTTATATCGATGTCACCTTTTACGGAAGGGATGACTACTGAGAGCTGTTTTCCTTCCTCGAGTTCATACACGCGTAATGTGACATCCTCGCCGTAATCATAGTCAGGTCGATCTTCATTTTCTCCCATGGCAATTACCGAATTGGGCCGCACCATCAACGGAAGACTCATAAAATCATGTGTCTCACCCAGCCAGCCTGGACCCGTTAGGATTTCTCCGGTAAAGAAATTCGTCCAGCGTCCCGAAGGAAGATAATAGGATACTGTATTATCGTCCGAAAAGACTGGCGCAACTAGTAAGGATTCTCCCAACATGTATTGGCGATCCAGATAATCGCATGTAGGATCCTCGGGGAACTCAAGCATCATAGCCCGCATCAATGGAGTACCTTTCTCCTTAGCTTCCAGCGCGCGGGCAAACAGATATGGCATCAGACAACTCTTGAGCTTCGTAAATTTTCGCAGTACGTCAACAGCTTCCTCGTCAAACAACCATGGAACGCGGTAAGATTGATTCCCGTGGAGACGGCTGTGAGAGGAAAGGAGGCCGAAGGCGAGCCAGCGTTTATAGACTGCGACGGGCGGAGTGCCCTCAAAGCCGCCCATATCGTGACTCCAAAATCCAAAACCGGATAAGCCAAGGGATAAACCGCCTCGCAAACTTTCCGCCATCGACTCAAAATTCGATTCGCAATCTCCGCCCCAATGGACGGGGAAGCGCTGACCCCCGGCGGTAGCGGACCGGGCAAAGAGGATTGCATCGCCTTCGCCGTGTCGTTCCTTCAATACATCAAAAACTGTTTTATTATAAAGATAGCTATAGTAGTTGTGCATTTTGGCAGGATCGGAACCGTCCCAATACACGACATCGGTAGGAATGCGTTCTCCAAAATCGGATTTGAAACAATCCGCCCCCATTTCAATCAATGCGCGTAGCTTATCGCCATACCACTGCCGAGCTGCTGGGTTCGTAAAATCCACAATTCCCATACCGGCCTGCCACTTATCTGTTTGCCAAATGTCACCGTTTTGTTTTTTTAGGAGATATCCGTTTTGCGTTCCTTCAGCAAAGAGAGGGGATCGTTGGGCTATGTAAGGGTTGATCCAGAGCGAGATGTGCAGTCCGCGATCCTTGAGCCGCTTCAGCATTTCCCGCGGTTCAGGGAATCTGCGCTCGTCCCATTCGAAATTGCACCAATGGTATTCTTTCATCCAAAAACAATCAAAATGGAATACATGCAGGGGTAAATTACGATCTGCCATTCCCTGAATAAAGCTCATCACCGTAGCTTCGTCATATGAGGTGGTAAAGGATGTTGTGAGCCACAAGCCAAACGACCATGCAGGGGGCAACGCTGGGCGCCCGGTTAAGGCAGTATATTTTTGAAGTATCTCTTTGGGTGTAGGTCCAAAAATCACATAGTATTCAAGAGACTCACCTGCAACACTGAATTGGACTCGTGAAACTTTCTCGGATGCCACTTCAAACGAAACAAGTTCGGGATGATTAACAAAAACTCCATAGCCTCGATTCGTCATGTAAAAGGGGATATTCTTATATGCCTGCTCGCTGCTCGTGCCGCCGTCCCGATTCCAGATATCCACCGCCTGACCATTTTTTATGAAAGCAGTAAAATGTTCACCCAATCCGTAGACATATTCCCCTACCCCCAGCGAAAGTTGCTCGTGCATGTAGCGGCCATCACCCTCGGTCTCAATAAATCCCATGCCGCGCGTTCCACTTGTTGTAATAACCTTGTTGCCAGCTATATATTCTACACTCCAAGGCCGTCCATGAGGGACCCGGACAGACAATTGCCCGCTCTTGAGAATTGTCGCCTGATCGTCGTTTTGAATATCAATACGTGCCTTGGTATGTTCGACCAAGTCAAACTGTGGCGGCCGAGGTTGCTCGCCGGAAAAATGACTAAGTTTTGTACGGATGACACCTGGCATCGGTGAAGAAAATTGAATAGCAAGCAATTTGCTATCATGTGTTTCACCTCGATGCGTTATGGGACTTGTGGGTGCATAAACCGTGAACGCATCAGGGGCGATGTTGACATCGTAAACATGAGCCGGATGAAAAGCCTTTATGTTTTTCTGTAAGGACCAGTAACCGTCTGTGAATTTCATAAATTCCTAGTGGCAACTACGGCTTGTTGGCATAAGCCATGAAAAGAGGGCCACATCCTTTCTGAATCAAGATGCAAAGAGATAACTGTCAGACGCCCGACTTGAAGGGAAATATTTGGATACCGCTAAAGAGGAAACACCTGTGATGCCATTTCTAAAAGCGGCGTGCGATCAAACTACTTGATGCCACCCGCTGTAATTCCTCGAGTGAGGGTCCGCTGGAAGATCAGGAAGAAAATTATGCACGGAAGCATACCCAGTAGCCCAGACGCGCTTTGCGCGGTGATATTCATACCGTATTGTCCCTGATTGATGGCCATGGCGAGCGGGACAGTTTGATTTGCATTCGATGGCAGGAGAATCAAAGGCAGGAAGAATTCATTCCATGTCCAGATGAAGAAGAACACAAACAATACGGAGAGCGTTGGAAGACTCAGCGGTGCGACAATATATTCCAGCAAACCCAGTTTGCTGCACCCGTCTAATGTGGCGGCTTCGATCAATTCACGCGGGAACGCGCTAAATACCGAAGATAACAAATATGTGCCAAAAGCGCTTTGAATCACAGTGAAAACCAAAATCACAGATATGGCCGTATCATATATGTGAAAGAACTTGGCAAAATAGTAAAGAGGATAGGCCAGCGCTTCTTGAGGAAGAAAGTTAGCCATTAGAAAAAACACAAGGATCCATACTCTTCCTCTTATCTTTCCGACTCCCAAGGCGAATGCATTTAATAGCGACAACATAACGCCAAATATCGCCACTGTTAAACTAATGTAAGTGCTATTGATTAATACTTGTGTAAAATTTACTCGGTTCCAAAAATCTATAAGGCTAGTAAAGTTCAATCCGTGAGGCAGGCTGAGCGGACCATACAGGCCGAACTCAGCTTCAGTTTTCACAGAGTTCAGAGTGACTAGAACAAAGGGCATGAGCATGAGCAACAGGAATGCCGATAGGATGATCAAAACAATCCATTTCGTCACGCCATGCAGGTTGGGATGCCTTACCGAAGTCATCAGATACTCCCCTCACGCTCTTGTCGCGATTGCACATTAATAAAGACAACGGTAAGTAGGATGATAATGGCAGCCATTGCCAATGAAACCGTGGATCCGTATCCCACCTGTTGCGTTTCAAAGAAATTCTTATAAGCATAATAGGATGGAACGTTCGTGACATTCCCTGGCCCGCCTCTTGTCAAAACGTAAACTTGGCCAAATATCTTAAGCGTATAAATCGAGGTTGTCAACAGGACCACTAATATTTCCGGCCGGATCAAATGGATCGTGATGTAATAGAACTTCTGAAGCCAGGAGGCTCCATCAATCGAGGCTGCCTCTAATATTTCGGGTTCAATCCTTTGCAGGGCGGCCATGAAGATCACGACCGGATAGCCAATCTGAACCCATACTAAGACAACCATAACTGCCAGCAACGCAGTAGAAGGGTCTCCAAACCAGTCGCGGGTCCAAGAAGAGAGTCCCACAGCTTTGAGTACATAGTTCACTACTCCCCAATCGGGTTGCAGAATCCATTCCCATACGATGGCAGCTACAGCCCCCGGTATGATTTGAGGTAAATAGAACCCGGCCCGGAAAAAGCTCGAAACCTTTTGGCTGAAATTACTTGTGATGTAATCAAAGAGAAATGTTGCCAATAACAAGCCAACAATGATCGGAATAACGGTCATGGCGATTAGCAAAATCAGGTCGTTCTTAAAGGAAAGCCAGAAGATGCTGTCATTGATCAACGTCTGAAAGTTCTTGAGGCCGATCCAAACCGGCCTGCCTATGCCGTTCCAATGGGTAAAGCTGATCCCAAGATTGATCATGAACGGAAAGATAATAATGAGGAAGAATGCGATGATGCCTGGAATTAAAAATACGCCATATCCCTTATCGATAGATAATGTACTCTTTTTCATAAGTTCTTAGACTCTCCTTTCCTAAGGCAGTGCTCTTTGGGGAAGAGCACTGCCTTGGATTTTAATCTCGAAAGCCGCAGCTTTTTACTTCGGTAGGGCTGCGTTGTAAGGAGCCGCGATCTCGTCAAGGAACTGAGATGGTGTCTTTGTTCCGTTCATTAGTTCTTGGGTGGCTGAGACCAGGTCTTGGTAGTAGCCAGCGACCGGCCAATCCGGATAATACCCGATCCCATCAGAAGCAACCAACTGTGCAAAAAGCTTGTTGAATTGTTGGATTTGGGGGTCGGTGATCTGAGAGGTATCGGCATTGATTGGAAGACCGCCGTCATTGCCCATCAGAGTCTGAATTGGCTTGCTTAAGGTAATATCAATGAAATCGTAGGCCAGATCCTTGTTCTTTGAACCAGAAGGAATGGCCCATAGATTGCCGCCGGAGCCTGGACTAATCGTATTGCCTGGCCATAGTTCCACGTTCCACTTGAAGGGTAAATTAGCAGATTGCAATCCACCAAACAGCCAACTGCCTCCCATCATCATAGGGTTCGTGCCTGCTTGGAAGGCATTCTGCATATCCTGGGCCTTCATGTTGACGGCATTCTTGCTGATATAGCCCTTCTGGACCCAGGTAGCCAGCTCAGTCGCGCCATAGGTGAACTCCGGTCCGTGGAAATCAATGCCCTTGAGAAGCTGGTAGTTCGTAACAAATTGCCGATTAGCTTTGCTGAGGGCCAACATATAAAAGATTTGTTGAGCTGGATACTCGGCGCCAGCCGTCGCAAAGGGAGTGATGCCTTTTGCTACGAATGCATCGGCCGCGGCATAAAGCTCGTCTGATGTAGTGGGCACCTGTATTCCGTACTTGGTGAACATGTCTTGATTGTAGTAGAGCATGACAAACTCACCGTAATCGGTGACCCCATACAGATTGCCACTGCCCTGAATGCCGGTTTTTGGATCGTAAAGGCAGGTAGCCTCGATACTGGGAGAAAGAATCTTATCCCAACCGCGTTTTGTTGCCTCGGCTGTCATGTCTGTGAGCAAGCCCTCAGTAGCAAACGTGCCGGCGTTGGCCGCGCCTTTGTTGATTTCAATCACGTCGGGTGCACTGCTTGAATTCAGGAACATTTGGGCAGTAGCTTGCATCTGCTCGAAGGTATGTAGCTCAAAATGGATTGTGACTCCCGGATGGGTTGCCAGGAATTGTGTCTGTGCCGCTGCCCAGGCTTTCCCTAAAGCACCATCGGGCGGTTCATAGTACCACAGGTCGAGAACGCGCGGCTGAGACGTGGCTGTAGGTGCTGGTAGCGCTGTAGGTGCTTGCGTTGCCGGTGCCGCAGTCGGGACTGCTGATTGCGGAGCAGCAGTTGGTGTCGCAGCACCACAAGCAGTCATTCCCAACAACATGGCTGCTGCAAGTACGATGGAAAACAGCTTAAATATTTTCGTGATCATCTCATTCTCCTTTTATTAATTTGAGGGAAATAGCAATTAAACTTGCCAACTCTGAGCAAAAAGTCGAAATCGCGATTTTTATGGTCGTAATCTTTCTGCCTCCTTTCATCGAATTTGGCGCTTTCTCGAAGAATTTGAAACAGGATCATTAGGAGAACAAAACATCCGTGAAAAATTGAAATTCTTATAGCTCGGTCGTGGCAACTCGGCAAGCGATCACATAACGCATTTGATATCGTGTATAATTAAACAGGCAGGGTTGCCTAGTCAGGCCCGGCGAAAACCAAGTCGGGGATTTGACACGGCGCTTTGCTCTTTGAGGAGATACTAGCTTACTTTGCGGTCGGCAGTATCTCCTTACTTTTTGCCTCTTCGAGAAAACTCCTTGATCTTGAATCAAAGAACGAAACGAGATGGGGCGGGGTCAAATCCCAGAAATTTTGCCTCCTTCTACTTGGAGTGGCATGCTCCCGGGTTTATTTAAGTTTCGGAGACATGGGCCGGTGCTACCGCGTACAGTAAGGCGGCAAGGCACCAGTTTTTGGAGCACTCCTTGTTCTTCTGATTCCAATTGTTGGATTAATAACTCGACGCCCAAGCGGCCTAACTCAGCGGCCGGTGTATCGGAGGTGGTCAAAGGCGGAGTCATCAATTCGGCTACTCGAGCTGATGAGACGATGGCAACCAAAGAAAAATCGTCAGGGATACGCCAATCTCGTTCGGTAATGGCCTGCATAATGCCCGGAATAGCACGCTCATTCATTGTAACCAGTGCCGTTAGTTCTGGGCGCTCAGTTAGTAATTCATTGCATGTTTCATACCCGGCCTGCGGCGTTGATCGACAAAAGCGCACAACCCCCTCCAGCCCAGCCGTTTGCATTGCCTTCAGGAATTCAGCTTCGGCACGAACGGCTGGGCCATACCCCGCTTTAAAAGCTGATTGTGATTGGTTTATAAAGGCTATCTGTTTGTGTCCCAACCCTGCTAAATAGTTGACTACTTCTTGTGTCGTTCGTTCGAAGTCAATATCAGCATATCCGAGACCATTGGTATCCTCACATCTCCCGATCATGCTAAAAGGAAAACCAATCTCACGGAGTAAATTTACGCGCTCATCATTCAAGCGTACTTCCATGAGGATGACGCCATCTACCAACCCTTGCTGTGTAAATTGTCTTAGTTCATTGGGATCGTGCATTTCAGACGGCCAAAGCATCATGTTGTAGTCGTTCTCTCTGGCCGTGTCGGCTGCGCTGGTTACAAATCCTAGTTCTGTAATACCCAATCCACGCTCAGTAGCTGGAAAGAGCAGAGCAATAATCCTGCTCCGTCTACTTGCCAGCCCGCGTGCGAGCGCGTGTGGCCGATATCCCAGTTCTTGCATTGCCGTAAAGATACGTTGCCGAGTTTCATCGGAAACCGGGCGTGTGCCGTTCAAAGCATAGGAAACAGTGCTAAGAGCAACGTTAGCACGCTTAGCCACGTCAAGCATGGTTGACAAAACGCACCACCTCACTTTAAGGATCGTGAACGATTTGCAATGTCATCGAAGCGAATAGTCGAAGCGCTTCAACCACATATTAGCACGAGACAAGCGGAAAGTCAAGTTGAAACAGACTGGTGGGGTGGGCGTCAGGTTTTTTGGGAACTGAGTGGGATGTAAGAGATTAGCTTTGCCAATGGGCGAACGACGCCAAGGATGATTCGGAGCAGGAATCGAGGACTTGTGGATTTCTGAAGTAGCCGGAGAGGCAGGGGTTCGCTTGGGCAATCGAGGCGTTGCAAGAACTGGATATGTAATTTGGGGTTGAGATGGCTGGTTATGTTTTTGATGAAGTTCTTTGCGGCGCTGATGTTCTTGTTGGCGTAAGGTCATGTCGATTTGTGGCCAGCCTGCCTGCCAACGATCCGAACACAGGAGATTGCGCAAGGTCAGCATGGGATTGACATGTGCGATCTCCCAATGCATGCCTGCGCCTTTCAGGCGCGCTTCCAAGGTGGTCCCACTTCCGATTGGCAAGTGTTGAGCTTGATAGCGTGGGTATTGCAGGTGATCGATCCGTTTCTCCAGATAGGCCTGATTGGTTTGTAGAACTTCTATTGAGGGCCGTTGCGTATTCATGCGGTCCAATTCATCCAGCAAGGCCGCCGGGCCGTGATGTTTCAATTCATGCAATTGGTCTTTCAACCAAGATTGGGTCTGTTCACTTTCTTCGCCCCACAGCATTTGCCCGATCTCGAAGAAGATTGTCGGAGAGCCGGATGAGGAAAAACCTCACGTCCGGTTCGATGTGGCAGGGGATGGGCAACCAGGATATGGCATTGGTACTGAGGCACTCTCAGAAGAAATGGAGAGCAACAGGTCTACCTTGCCTACGTCTCTGGCACCATCCCCTGACCCTACCCATGGCATATACCTCTCCATGTTCTCCAGCTTGGTTATACGCGCTCACCAGCCGTTCGATTTCTTCTTGATACACAATGTACGCCAGGATCCGACGATACGTGCTGTGACTGGGAGATGCAGGTCGGCTCCAGTGGAGTAATTGAACTAATGCTTCTTGGTGATTCTTCGCCCACTTGGCGATCCCCGATGGCCGATCTTCTCCGCACAATTTCGCCATCAAGATAATCATCAGCACATCTTCTAAGGCATATAACTTCCCGCGAGCTTTTCGAACATCGCTGAGCTTCAACAATCTCCTATATACACTCCCAATATCGTAGAGTACTCCACTGGCTCCGTAGTATTGCTTGATTCTGCCAGTCCCCTGTTTTTTGTCCGTGCTACAATCCATATCAGATTCTCCTCAGTTTCTTGCTTGTGTCCATTTGCAATTGTACTGAGAAGGATCTTATTTTTCACTTTTTGTCAATCGACCTTGGAAAAACCATGGATTCTTACCGCGGAAAGAGGGTGGAGCAAGCCAATTGCTTTTGCTTATTGAACCATGGAGACTTAGAGCCGGCCAGTCTAGAAAGTCATTCGCCCAACAACAAATAAGGCTCTTCAATAAGCTGTTTGACGTGTTGCAGGAATCGTGCAGCCGGAGCGCCATCGACCAAGCGATGGTCAAAAACCAGACTCAATGTCCACATTTTGCGGATGAGTACCTGATCGCCCAGTGCGAGTGGCTTCGGGGCGATGCGACCTACTCCTAAAATGGCGGCTTCCGGCAAATTGATAACCGGTGTGAAGGCGTCGATCTCGTACGAGCCAAGGCTGGTAATCGTAAAAGTTCCTCCGCTCAGTTCGTCAGGCAGGGAGCGGCCGTTGCGGGCTTTTTCAGCCAGCGATCGGAATTCATCCCCGAACTGGCGCAAGTTCTTTTGATCTACGTCACGGATCACGGGAACCAGCAGACCGCGCTCTGTATCCACCGCCATTCCAATGTTGACATGCGACATAATCTCAATTGCGTCCGGAGCAAGGCGGGCATTCATATAGGGGAATCGGCGTAACGCAACGGCGACGATTTTTGCCAATAGATCGTTATACCCGGGGGCGAAGCCCCATGCTTCAGTGACTTTAGACTTCAACCGTTCGCGTGCGTTGGCGAACTCGGTGGCATCGACTTCCATGACCAGAGTCACGCGCGCAGTAGTATGTACGCTAATGCCCATCCGTTCCGCGATTATGCCTCGTATGCCTTTGAGTGGAATCCGTTCGACGACTTCTGTGCCGGGAAAGGCTGCGGGGCGATCTACGGTTACTACATTCGGGACGGCACGCGTGACATCTTCTTTGACGATCCGCCCACCGGAGCCTGTGCCTGTGAGAGCGCGTAAGTCTACGCCAGTATCAGCCGCCATACGCTGGGCCACGGGAGTAGCCTTTGGCATCTGGTTTAGGTAGGCTACCACATCGCGCTCGGCAACGCGCATCCCTCCGTAGCCAGTAGGGGAAACTTGATCAAGGTCAACCTTTTTCTCGGCAGCCAACTTCCGAGCGCGGGGCGATGCAAATTGAGTGGAAGTCTCAATCGGCGCGACCACCGATTGAGAGTTACCTTCCTTCAGGCCTGTTGCTTCGTTATCGGCTGTATGATCACTCTCCACCTGCCCTGATGGCACTTGAAACTTATCTTCGGGCTTGCCAATCATTGCCACCACGGTCAGCACCGGTATCACATCACCCTCTTTGTATGGGCCAATATGGATATAGCCTTTTGCATTGGATTCTACGGGGAAGGTGGCTTTATCGGTTTCGACCTCCATCACTTCCTGGCCGCGGCTTACTTGGGCACCGTCGGGCACCAGCCATTTCACAAGGACAACTTCTTCGACAGTTTGTCCTAGTTGAGGGATGAAAAATTCTTCGGCCATTAGCTTATCACCTTTCGACAATTGGCCATGATGCGGCTTACGTTCGGGATGACTTCATCTTCGAGAATTTCAGAACGAGGGACAGGAACATTAGCGGCAGCGACCCGCACCATCGGTGCATCGAGATAGTCGAAGGCTTGCTCGTTCACCTGCATCATGACTTCGTTGATAAAGCTGGTGTTTTCATAAGATTCAGTAACACCCACCAGCCGCCCGGTCTTCTTAACCGAGGTGATGATGGTATCAATATCGAGCGGCTTGAGAGTGCGCAGGTCAATGACTTCGACATCAATACCTTCTGCTGCAAGTTTGTTTGCGGCTTCCAGTGAGTTAAGCACTTGACGGGAATAGGTGACCAGGGTCACATCCTTACCGGGACGCTTGATATCAGCCACACCGAATGGGATGATATATTCTTCTTCAGGGACAAAACCTTTCTCTTTATAGAGCATCTTGTGCTCAATAAACATGACCGGGTTGTCGTCACGGATGGCGGCCTTGAGCAGGCCTTTGGCATCGTAGGCCGTGGAGGGCATGACCACGTAGATTCCGGGAAAATGGGTCCATAATGACTCCAAACTCTGCGAGTGGTGGGCAGCGATAGCGCGTCCGGCCCCGCCTTCAGTGCGGATTACCATCGGAACGCTAGTCTTGCCGCCGAACATATAGCGATTCTTGGCACCCTGATTGGCAACCTGATCCATGGCTAAGGGCGTAAAGTCCACGTACATGATCTCGGCAATGGGGCGCATACCAGCCATGGCTGCGCCGACAGCCGCACCACCGATGGTGGCCTCCGAGATCGGAGTGTCGATGACGCGCCATTCACCAAATTCTTTGAAGAGGTCTCGAGTGGCGCCATAGGCGCCTCCATACAAACCCACATCTTCACCCATGACGAAGACTTTGGGATCGCGTAACATTTCTTCGCGAGCGGCCTCGACCAACGCCGCGGCGTACGAGATTTCGCGCTTTACTTCACCTTTGGCAATTGCGATGCGCAGGCGGCGATCGGTTTCATAATCAGCGGCCGTGAATTTCGCGGGTGCGAAAACATCCGTATTCACCTCATCAACTTTCGGCGCGGGAGATGCGTTGCTGAATTTCATTGCCTCATCCAATTTTTTATCCACGTCGGTTTCAAGCGAATCAAACTCGCTATTCGTGAGCATTTTTACGGATTGAAGGTTCTCTTTCATCACAAGGATGGGATCGCGCTTTTTCCATTCTGCTTCTTCTTCCCGAGTCCGGTAGGCACGCGGGTCCGAATGAGAATGGCCATAATATCGATAGGTCTTGGCTTCGATCAGCGTGGGGCCTTCACCGCGACGAGCGCGTTCGGCGGCTTTTTTCACTGCCCCGCGCACTGCAAGCACATCCATGCCGTCCACTACTTCACCCGGGATGCCATAGGCGCATGCACGACTGGCGATATCCGGTAGCTTGGTGACCTTTTTGAACGGCACAGACATGCCATACATATTGTTTTCTGCAACGAAGATTACGGGCAGGTCCCAGATACTTGCCATGTTGAGCGATTCGTGGAAAGTGCCTTCATTGGCTGCACCATCCCCGAAGAAGCATACGACCACACGGTCGGTTCCCTCCAATTTTTGGGCGAGTGCCGCACCGACAGCCACGGGAATATTGCCGCCGACGATGCCGGTGGCTCCCAGATTGCCATGCTCCACGTCGGCAATATGCATGGAGCCACCCTTTCCCTTGCAGTAGCCGCCGCTTTTGCCCAACACTTCTGCCATCATTTTGTTGTAGTGGTTCTGCTTGGCATCCAGTGTTTTGGCTGCCTTATCGCCATGTGCGTGGGCATGACCATGCCCACGATGCGTGCTGGTGATCAGATCATCGTCGCGCAAGGCCGAGACGGCACCCACTGCCACAGCCTCTTGCCCGGCGTATAAGTGTGAAGCACCTTTTAATACTGCTTTGCCTAATAAGTTGGCAATGTTGTCTTCCAACGCCCGGATCTCCATGACCTGGCGCAGGTAACCGATCAGTTCGTCTTTGGTCAGCGACTGTTCTTCGATCATGGCTGACACCTTTTCTATTGTACTCATTGGTTTGGTGATAGTTTTCATATGTGTGGTAATCTCCGTTATTGAATTAGATCAAACCCATAAGATTGATGTGGCGGCTCCATATTTCTCAAACTGACACCACATCCGGGGCTTGTTTGCTCTTACGAATGAAATGTACAGGCTCAACGCTCACTTTTAAGATGGACGATTAGTTCATCACCTGACCACCTGTCACATTGATTGCTTGTCCTGTCATATAGCTGGCTTGATCGGAGGCTAGGAAGACTACGACATTGCACACATCATCGTAAGTGCAGCCACGCTTCATGGGAACCTGGTCAACATATTTCTTCCGCACTTCTTCTTCCGTGATACCCCATTTACGGGCGTATTGTTTGAAAAGCGAATTTGGACCATCATTCCATAAGGGTGAGTCAAGCAAATTTCCCGGACAAACAGCATTGACGCGCACGCCAAATTCTGCCAGGTCGAGAGCGATGCTTTGCGTTAGGCCTATGCCGCCAAACTTGGATGCGGCGTAGGCAGAATTCTTGAAGCTACCTCTCTTACCCGATTTCGAGTTGACCTCAATGATCACTCCATGTTTCCTTTGTTTCATCACTCGGGCGGCGTGCTTGGCGCATAAAAAATAACCAAACAGATTGACGTTCATTACTGCGCGCCATTTTTCCGCCGGAAATTCGGTAATCTCCTCGGCAATGAGGATGCCGGCATTGGATACTAAGAGGTCAAGGCGACCGAATTCTTGAACGGTCCGATTCACCATGGCTTCCACTTGACTCTCATCGCTAACATCCACTTTGATGGCAATAGCGTGTCGACCGGGCATCACGGGAATCGTCTGGGATGTTTCGACTGCTTTCTCCCCGTTCAGATCCGCGACCGCGACATGATAGCCTTCCATGGCCAGACGATGACAGATGGCTTGTCCCAATCCCTGTGCTCCACCGGTTACTAAAGCAACTTTATCCTGTAATCCTGCATTCATATTAAAGAATCCGTTCTCGATTTCCTCGCCCAAACATTCTGGTCGGAAAGATGCGAGGGGGAGGAAAAATCAATTCTAGAAAAGTCTATTCTCCAGCAATAAATTCCTGAGTTTTGAGCAACGCTTCAGAATCGTTATATTGCTCGGCTGGTGACTTCATGAAGTATGAGGATGGACCCACCAACGGTCCGGTAATGCCGCGATCAAGTGCGAGCTTCACGCACCGGATAGCGTCGATCACTACCCCCGCTGAATTCGGGCTATCCCAGACTTCCAACTTGCATTCCAGGAGCAACGGCACATTTCCAAAGGTGGTACCTTCCATTCGGATGTTGCAAAACTTGCGATCGGTCAGCCAGGGTACGTAATCTGATGGACCAACATGGATGTTGTCGGGGTCCATCTCGAAACCTAACATCGAAGTGACTGCCTGGGTCTTGGAGATTTTCTTGGACTCCAGTCGTTCACGTTCCAGCATATTGTAAAAGTCCATATTGCCACCAAAGTTCAACTGGTAGGTGCGATCCAGGTGCACGCCGCGCTCACCAAACAATGTTGTCAATACTCGATGAGTAATTGTGGCGCCTACCTGGCTCTTAATGTCATCGCCGATGATGGGCAGGCCTTTTTCAACGAAGCGTTTCTGCCAGTAGGGCTGCGACGCGATAAACACGGGAATGCAATTCACAAAGCCGCAACCCGCTTCCAGCACTTGCTCCACATACCATTTGGTTGCCATTTCCGATCCAACTGGCAGATAGCTAACCACTACATCGGTTTGGGTGTCCTTCAAAACTTTAACGATATCTGCTGTGGCCCCGGGAGCTTCCTTGACCACCTTGCTTAGATACTTGCCCAACCCGTCGTGGGTCATACCGCGATGAACCTTGATGCCCAAGTTGGGTACATCCGCGAATTTGATGGTGTTATTAGGAAAAGCGGCTATTGCTTCGCTCAGGTCCAGTCCGACTTTCGTATCAACCACATCGAAAGCAGCCGAGAACTCTATGTCATGAATATGATACCCACCAAGGTTTACGTGCATTAAGCCGGGCACCTCATCATCCTCTTTAGCATTCTTGTAAAATTCCACGCCTTGAACAAGCGATGATGCACAATTGCCCACACCTATGATCGCCACACGCACTTTCTTACCAACCGTCTTTGCCATGCACACATCTCCTTTATCGATGATTGTATCATTTTGGGCCTTTCAACTTGACGGGGAAAGGCCTCTACATTCCCTTACACTGTTAGCATTTTCAAGATACTCATATGAAATGGGAATTTAGTTTGTTTGAGCCAGTTGAACCGTCCTGACTTGGTTTTGAATACTTCTGGATAAGCTAACGAAACATGGTCTATTGCAACATCAAGCGCAAGAACTCGTCCTCGGCCTCCTTATTCCATTCGCGACCGTTGCTTAGCTTGGCGTACACACTCGGCAACCGGTCTTTCAGATCAGTCAATGGAGTAAGAGGAAATTCCTTGATGTTGGGAAAGATGACAACTTTCCCTGCCAAAGTAGCATCCTTCACTGCTTGTAAGCCATCACGGGCAGCGCTGAGTGAGCCGATGGCAGCTACTGAACGGTTGGGTGACAACTCACCCGAGTTGGTTTTATCTAAAACCAGGTTCATATCGCCGATCTCAGAAGCTGAATGCCCAATGACACGGGCCTGCTTCAGGTAGGTATCAGTCAGATTTAATATAGCTTGTGTGCCGCGGGCCACACCGGCAAAGACGTTCATTACGCCCCTACGTGCCAGATGGGAAGCTGCATCCGCAATCACTGCCGGAACTGGAACCAGTACAATAATGTCGTCGAAACCAATAGATTGGAAGGCGGCCATGCCTGCGTTATAATCCACCTCTTGTGTCGGATTGAGACAAATAAACTCGATTCCTCTTGACTTGGCTTCAGGTCCAAGTGAATCGCATAAGTCACTTAACCGTGCGTCGCTTACATCGCTGCAGACAATGACAGCGGGCGGGTTAGCAAACTGGATGGCCCGCTGGACGTGCATTCGGCCCATGGGTCCACCCGCACCGACAAACCAAGCCTTGCCTCCCGGTTTCAGACTGGCACGCACCGGGATTTCGTTGTAGGCTTTAGCAATATCAGTGCTCGTGCTCCCGACATACAGCCAGCGATGGTAGTGAATGCGACCCACGTCTACGTTCACGCTGCGACTTAATGGCGTGTCAGCCACGATAGCCATGATTCCAAACTGATTCAAGTGTGGGCTGGCCTTTTCGATCAAATCTGCGTCACTACCCAACAGCACGATATCATCCACAAGCTCCACGGGCGGGGCAGTCACATCCGGTACGTCAAAGACTTCCACGCCCAGCTCTTTGGCTCGCGATTTCAACCAATGGGCAAAAGTCTTGGGTACATTAGTGAGCAACAAACGCTTGGGATGCGAATTCACTTCGAAGCCTTCACTTATCATGTACTGCTTATCCGCTCCCGTTCCGATGAACCACGCGGTTCCACCTGGTTTTAATCCGGTGCGATAGTTTAGTGTGTAAGCTGCCACCACGCACGCCCATGGTTCAGAAAGAGCAATCTCAGCGTAACTCTTATCAGGTTGGACATGAATTAGATTGTTGCCCAAGTCGCTGGCATAAATATCAGGGCCAATCACTGAGTATTGTGAAAGGCCACCTTGGAACCAATACCCGTAAGCCAGGGATTTTCCCTTGACTAGAATATCCGTCTCCAGTGTGAGCCGGTCGCCCACGTGATATTGATTACTCAAATTCTTACCCACAGCGACTATGGTCATCGAGACTTCATGGCCCAATACTACTGGTTCGGTTTTCATGTCGCGCAAGATGCGTGCATGATTTTGTCCCTGGGCAATCACCTTGATATCGGAAAAGCAGATACCGCAAGCATCGTGACGAATCAGCAATTCATCCGGACCGTATGCTGGCATTGATGTCTCGATAGGCTTTCCCTCGCGTCCAAGATTTTCAAAGCCAGCTCCATATAGCGGCCACAACCGATACGTGGCAGGTAGTGAAGCAATACCGCGGCGGTAGTCGTTCAGTTTGTCGGACATGGTTTTCTCCAATCTGCTAGTCATCTAAATTTGGTTTCACAACTTCTATTCATAAGAGCTTCCATCAAGCAGGATGAGCGAATCTTCTCAAGATCTCCTCCGGCGAAAGCGTAGACGTAACCTTCTCTAGCTGGATAGACCCAACTTTCCCAGGCGATATGAGGCGTCCTACCTGAGTATAAAAAGTATTGCGTTCGCGGCGAGTAGGGAGGTGGGTCTTAGCCCATTCACTCTGATAGCCTAATTCCAAAGTACGCTGCATACGGGTGTGCCCATAAATAAAATCAGCGCCTGCCAAAAACGATTCGCGCAGGGGCACCAGTTCTGGCACGTTCAGATCGTCTATAAGCTTTTGGCCGGAACTATTCATTTCAGTTCCAATGTTCAAGGGTAGATCCAGTTTCTGAGCTAGCTCTACAACCTGATACAGATTCTGTACTTTCATTCGACGTATTTCCGGGTCGGGAATATTCCAATTGCGGTCGGGGATGATATTGAACGCCGCCACGCCTTTGCCGATAAGCAAATCCAAAAGCTCTTCGATGGCCTGTTCACCTGCTGAAGTACCATCCAGCCAGGCTGCACAGGGCAACGCGCCACAGCACGTTACAAGCTGATTAACACTTTCTAGAGAAGAGAAAGTCTCAGGACTGGGTTCCAAGTAGCCGACACCGCCGCGCTTCATCAACTTGATCCGCACCAGATTCTCGAACTTGGATCTGTCTTCCATCTGGGCAGCTACTTGTTGGATAGAAAGGCCCAACTTCTCGGCCCAAAATGGCCTTGTATCTGTGAAGCAACGGGCGGCAGCCTGAATGTAAGCTACGAGGATGTGCCGCTCCGTAGCATTTCCACCAGGAGTGAGGGGTAACACATCCCGGTCGTAATCTATTTCCGCCGGCGCCAGATGCCGGTTAAGCAGTTTGACGATTTCCCGTCCGCGCTGGTCAGAGCGGTGACGCATGTCGAACAGAATAGGGGCCACTGCATCGGGTGTCTTAGTGGAAGTAAAACCGATACCCATGTAGTAACATACACCGGGTTCCCCGGGCGAGTTGATCTCGCGTGTGGAAAACTCCGGAATGTAGACACGCGTTTCCAATCCTGTGCTCCCGCGTACTCCTAACAAATCACAGGCGTTCAAAAACTCATCGACCCCATCCAACACATTGAAGTCCACGATGCCCAGTGCCTTGTAGCCACTCCGCTTGGCCAGCCAGGCCAGTGCGATGGGTGAATAACCATAAGCGTTATAGGAATAGAATGTATGACAGTGCAGGTTGATTAATTCAGTTTCCAATCCTAAAGACATACTTCTCTGCTGGACCAGCATCATCAGATCCGTTAGCGCCTGGGCGCGATTCGGCGCAGAGAAATCATTGAGCTTTGTCTCCAGTTCGGCAATCCGATCGGCAACCTCCATGACAATATTAATCCTTTTTCTCCAAGCCAAGGAGTTGACGACGATATACTTCATCTAGCCGAGTGTGAATGCGGTCAACATCTTTGGGCAAGAGATAACGCGGCCCATCAACGGAATAGGCCCCCAAGAGTACGCGCGCGGTTTTGACTGCCATTGCGGTCACATCTTCAACCTGTTTGGCAGTACGGCCTAAGACGATCAAGCCGTGGTTTTGCATGATGATGACTCGAGGCGGCTGACCATACTGGCCTAGATATTCCTGCATCAGCTTCTGAATGTGGCGTGCAAGGAGCAGACCGGGATCAGTATAAGAAACGAGTAAGGGCGCTGGCCCACACAGTACAATTTCATCTGGAAAAATGCGCCCCTGGTAGATGTCGGGGAAAGCCCTCGAGCAGGCTAGGGCATTGACGGCGGTGGGGTGCGTATGACCGACGAAGTTTACATCTTCTAGACAAAGTAGTTGGGCGTGAAGTAACGTTTCTACTGAAGGATGGCCGGGGGCATTGGGAATGGCTTTGGCGGCGGTTAGCGCTTCTTTCACTTCCTGATCATTCAACACCGGGCCATTGAGCATGGTCAAGGCGCGCTCAAAAGACACCTGGACAAAACCGTCAGCGTTGATAGTTCGCAATTCAGTACCGCTCGCTTTCACCCAGAAAGTCTGGTCATCGACTCTGGCTGAAGTGTTGCCTTCCCCAAGGATGACATAATCGTTGTCAGGTTGTCCCAGATTATTGGAGAGTTTAACTAGTTGCTCTAAGATATCCTTGGCTGGCATGATAATCCTTTCAAACTCGCTTGGAGAGTTCTCTCTTCTCATAGTCGCGGATAGTATCCATGTAGCTGATTCCCACCGGTACAGCCTGCTTCAAACAATAATAATCCCAGACCGCACCAGCGGGCATGGCTTTGAGTTCTTCTTGTAACGCTAGGCGGCTTGAGTAATCACCGCTTACTTCATATTGCTTAAGCGTATCAAACGGTTCAAGCAAGGCGTTGAGCAGCGCCCGCAACGTGTTACGAGCGCCGACGGTCCAGGCAGCGACGCGATTAATGCTTGCATCGAAATAATCCAAGCCAATGTGAATTCGCTCCAATGCATTGTTGCGGACAATTTCCTGTGCAATGGCTTGAAGGTCGTCGTTGAATGCAACAACGTGGTCGCTGTCCCAGCGCACGCCGCGACTGACATGCAATAACAGCTGGTCAAGATAAATCAACAGAGCTGAGATTTTATCTGCAACCATCTCTGTAGGATGGAAATGGCCTGAGTCCAAAGTAAGTAAAATTTTGCGGCCAATGGCATAAGCGCTGTAAAACTCCATTGAGCCAACCACATAGCTTTCCGAACCAATGCCGAAAAGTTTGGGCTCCACAGAATCAAGGTTATAGCGCGGGTCAATTTTTTCAGCCAAGACGAAATCCAGGGATTCGAGAAGCAGGCGTCGGGGAGTCAGGCGATCAGCCGGGGAATCTTTGATCCCATCTGGAATCCAGATATTGGTCACGGCGGGTACACCCAGTTCCTTACCAAAATATTCCCCGATTTTCCGGCTGGCAATACAATGTTCGATCCAAAATTGACGAATGGCTGGGTCACGATGCGCAAGTGTAAAACCGTCGGCGGCTTTCGGATGCGAAAAGCAAGTGGGATTAAAGTCTACGCCATGCCCTTTGGCCTTTGCCCAATCTTTCCAAGCCGTGAAATGCTCCGGGCGCAACTTGTTTCGCTCCACCTTTTTGCCGCCAGTCTCCGCATAGATCGCATGCAGATTAATCCGGTGTTTTCCGGGAAGCAAACTGTAGACCATATCGAGGTCTTTTCGAAGCTCATCTGCGTTGCGAGCCTTGCCTGGATAATTGCCGGTGGCTGCAATGCCGCCCGTCAATTCCCCGCCGGGGTTTTCGAACCCGCCAACATCATCTCCCTGCCAGCAATGCAGGCTAATGGAGATCTTGTTCAAGCGGGCAATGGCTTGATCCGTATCCACGCCCAAGGCGGCATAGCGTTCCTTGGCCAGTGTATACGCGGATTCAAAATTCGATTCAAGTGAAGTCATGATCGCCTCTAGAAAATGGACTGTTGAATATTGAAGGTCTTGCAGATATCGCGCATTTCATCCGAGCTTAACCCTTCGCCAATTTCTCCAACGGTTAGGTTGAGGTATTCGTATCGCGCCGCAGTTTCTCCATACTCGATCCGGTCGGCTGCCCGTTTTACAGTAAGGTCAGAACGAGACATCACGCCGTGTTTGGCCCAAACCACAATGCGATGTCTCCGCAACTCATCCACATTGCCAGCCATCAGTTCCGGCGAACCTGGAAGACGGAAGGGAATAAACCCAATTCCTTCCGGCAAGTTGATGATGGTTTCAGGTTGCCAGCGCAACAAGTGGCTGTTTAGATACATTTCGTCCTGATAACGTGGGATGTGGCTAAGAAAGGTTAGATGCACTGGTTGAGCGTGGATAACGGCGTGAAAATTCGTGCCTGTAGAAAGGATCTGGTCGTAGTGAACAGCCAGATGAGAATTAAATTCGCTAGTCACGCGCTCGAAGTAGTGATGATAGGATGTATAAAGCTTGCCGGTTTTGCCTCCCGGATTGACCACCAAACAGGCCACATTGGCAATCGGCTCATCGATAATTTCCCTCAAGCGGCGTCCCGAGCCAGAGACAAGAAACGTGGCCCCGGCCAGTTCCGGAACAGCTTGAGGAAGATCGAAATCCTCCATCAGCGGAAAACGTGTGCGCGGCTCAATCGGCCAGCGCAAACAAACGGAGATATTCCCGGCGGCTCCTTCACTAGCTTCGATATCGGATAGGCGTTGGCCTGCTTCGCCCATCATTTCGAGCAGATCATCAATTTCGGGATAAGGGGCTTGTAACATTATTTCATCACTTTCTGTAGCTGGGCATAGGCTTTATCCCAGCCGGCATTTGGATTCGGTCCGTATACTTCTGGAGCAAAAGATGAACGGATAAGTGCGCGCGCCTCAGTCAGCGAGGCAAGGTGACCTAGAGCGATTGCCTGCATGAGTATGTTGCCTATTGCGGTGGCCTCCACGGGTCCCGCGATGACTTTGCGTTGAGTGCAATCCGCCGTGAACTGGTTGAGGAGCCGATTCTTCGTGCCTCCGCCAATGATGTGAATCGGATCATGGCGCTTGCCGCTAAGCTCTTCCAGCCGCTCCAACACCCAGCGATACTTCAGGGCCATGCATTCGAGAACGACACGTATAATTTCACCTTTGGTTTGCGGTACAGCTTGATTTGTGTCTGCACAGTATTTTTGAATACGCTCCGGCATATTGCCGGGATGAAGGAAAACGCTATCATTAGGGTCCATTACAGCAAGGAACGGTTTTGCTGTTGATGCCAACTGAGTGATTTCATCGTATGTCAAGTCTTCGCCCTGATGCTGCCAGGTGCGGCGGCATTCCTGTACCAGCCAAAGACCTGTAATATTCTTTGAGAGTCGCCATGTGCCGAATACTCCACCTTCATTCGTAAAATTGTATTCCAGCGCTTTCTCATTTACGACCGGTTTGAGCACCTCTGCGCCCATAATTGACCACGTCCCGGAACTGATCCAGGCGAAATCCTGATTCTGGGCAGGGATTGCCGCAACGGCCGAGCCCGTGTCGTGGCAGGCTGGAAGAACTACGGGAATTTCACCGGCCCGAGTCTCTTCGGCTACAGCGGGAAGGAGTGTTCCAATTACCGATCCTGATTCGGTAACTGAATGAAATAACCGTGACGGAATGCCGAGGGCATCCAGCACGGGTATTGCCCAGCTTCTCTTATTTGGATCAAAGCATTGGGTTGTGGTAGCATCCGTAAATTCATTCGTAATTCGACCACTCAACCAGTAATTAAGTAAGTCTGGGATCGTAACCAAAGTCTGCGCTACATCCAATAAGGCAGATTTTTTCACAGACATTGAAAGCAGTTGATAGAGGGTATTGATCTGCATGAACTGAATGCCGGTGTTAGCAAAGATATCGGCGCGCGGCATATGCCGGAAAGCCTCATCAATCATTCCGTCTGTACGGGCATCACGATAATGAAATGGATTGGCGAGCAAGGCGCCATTCCCATCGAGCAGCGCGAAATCCACCCCCCAAGTGTCAAGGCCAATGCTATCCAGCCTCACGCCGTTTTTCACGGAAGCCGCGATACCGGTTTTGATTTCTTCCCATAAATGCAAAACATCCCACTGGAGACCTTCGGGCAGCCTCACTGGATTATTGCTGAAGCGATGTGCTTCCTGTAAAGTGAGTCTGGTACCATCTAAAACGCCAAGGATGGCGCGGCCACTTTCGGCTCCAAGGTCAAGGGCTAGATAATTGCAGTTGGTCGTCATATTCTAATCTAAGTGAAAATATTCTTCGAGTTCCAGAAAACTCTCATCGGGACGGGCGTTGGCATCCGTGAAGGGAGCCATGAATTGCTGCCAACGCGTATTGATTTCTATGGCTGCCATCTTTGCCTGTGCAACAGTGAGACTTTCTTCGGTTTCAAAATAACCAAAAATGAGGCCATCCTTGCGCAGGAATAAAGAATAATTATGCCAGCCGCTCTCACGCAGGGCAGCCAGCATTTCGGGCCAAACGTGTTTATGATGTTCTTTGTATTCGTCCAACCGGTCTGGCCGGACCTTGAACAGAAAGCCCACACGTTTCATGGTTTTACCTTAGTCAATCACTTCGGCAGCTAGCGTGATGACGGCCAACTGCCGAAGTGACAGTCTAATCATGCTAAATCCGGAAAGCCGGAGATTTAGTAGTTAAATTGATCGATGTTATCCTTGTTGAAGATTGTCGGCGGGCCAAGCAGCACCGTACCATCCGACGCAATCGTATAAGAACCGAGCTTGCCGGCCGTGAAGGTATCGCCGGGATTTCCCTTAATCTTACCCGAGGCGATTGCATCAAGTGCATAGATGGACAGATAGCCTAAGTTCGGCACATTCCAAAGTGCGAATTCGGGAGAGGCACCGCTCTTCACATACGCGCGCATCTGGTTCGGAGTGCCTAGGCCGGTGACAAACACCTTGCCAATCAAGTTTTGATCTGTGACGGCACGGGCAGACGCAGCGATACCAACAGTGGTGGGTGCGATAATGACCTTTAGGTTCGGATATGTTTTGAACAGGGCCAAGGCTTGGTTGTAGCTGGTGGTATCGTCGTCATTTCCATAAACCACCGTGTCGAGCTTGAGCATGGAATAAGTGGGCGTTGCCAAGTCAGTCTTCATGAGCGCGATCCAAGCATTCTGGTTCGGGGCTTGGGCTGTGGCGCTGAGGATGGCGATCTCGCCTCCGCTTGGGCCGGTTAGATCAAGGGCCATCTTTAACCTGAACGTCCGCAATGCCTTGCGTACTGGCCTGATTGACAAACAGCTGCGTACCACCAGCAGAAATATTGGAGTCAAAGGTCACTACTGGAATGCCAGCAGCAATTGCTTGCTTGCCGGTCGGGACCAAGGCATCCGCATCATCGGCCGAAATCACTAGGCCGTTGACCTTTTGGGCGATGAGAGAGTCAAGCATGGTGATCTGCGCTGTGGCATCAGCGGTCGTTGGACCCTGATAGAGAACCTTCACACCCAGCTCCGCGGCAGCCATCTGTGCACCTGAATTGGCGGCGTCGAAATAGGGGTTGCCCAGATTCTTGGGTACTAACACATAGGTTCTGCCCGTCTGTGTTGACGCGGTGGGTATCGCGGCAGGGGCTGCCGGCGCCGTAGTAGCAGCGGGTGCCGTAGTAGGTGCCGTGGTGGCAGCGGGTGCCATAGTAGGTGCCGTGGTGGCAGCGGGCGCCATAGTGGGTGCCGTGGTGGCAGCGGGCGCCATAGTGGGTGCCGCCGTGGGTGTGGCAGCCGAGCCGCAGGCGCTCAGCAACATGCCCAGCGCTACGACTACCGTCATGGCAAGGTAAAACGTGTTGCGTTTCATATCTTCCTCCTTTAAGGAATTAGGAATTTTTCAAGCCAACAGGTACATACCTGTTGTAACTTGCTGAAATGATCACGCCCGGTTAGTACGATACCGATTTAAGCACCGGTGCGCGTGACCAGAAAAAGAAAAAGAAAAAAGCGGAAAAAATAAAGATAAATAGGATTGTCAGGGCGACCGTCCGCCAATTCATTCTCAGGCCGCGAGCGGAAATAGCGCGAACTGCCGATGCAAGTAAGATCGATCCGATAAGCAACCCACCGATGGCAATGGTCTGCACTTGGTCCTGAATATTCTTGAGCCCCATGCCAAAGGTGATCAAGCCGATCAATACCAGCGATAGCACTGCACCGATCATCGTACCAACGCCGCCGTTGATATCCACACCGCCAAGTACTGCCGCCGTGATCACTGAAAGCTCCAACCCGGTGCCGATATCCGGGCGCGTGCTACCAAAGCGAGCTGCCAAAACTAAACCTGCCAGGGCAGACATGAATCCCGATAACGTGTAGATGATTATTTTGATGCGCGCCGCTGGAATACCTGCGTAGATACTGGCGTTCTCATTGTTTCCGATTGCAAATAAATATCGCCCGAATGTGGTTCTGTGCAATACTAGGCCAAATATCACGGCCAGGACAGCAAATAAAGCCACAGAAAATGGGATGAGGGTGCCTGGAAGCATTCCCTGCCCAAGGTAGGTAAAGGCCGGAGGATAGCCGCGGCCAGCCTGGTCTCCCAGCAAAACATATGCTATGCCCCGAAAAAATGCGTATGTCCCGAGTGTTGCTACTAGGGCGGGTAGTTTTATCCGAGCGATGAGATAACCGTTGAGCATGCCGCCTAGCGTACCCGCCACCAAGCCCGCACCGGCGGCGATCCAAATGTTAATATGCAGGTTCCACAATACAGCCATCAATGAGGCACACATTCCCAAGTTGGATGCCACTGAAAGGTCGATATTACCGGTGATGATAATGAACACCATCGGTAGCATCATCAGGCCCAGCTCCATGAAGTCTGCTGAGGTGCGGGACAGATTCTGAGCATTCAAAAAATAAGGAGTTAACCTAGTGTTGATCACAATCGCGATCACGACCAGAGCAACCAGCATCCATTCCCAGCGTTGGAAATGAGCCAGAAAAGTTCTTCGAGGTGCGCCTGCGCCAATGAGATTGGCCGGCTGGGCACCGGCAGTGGATGAGATAGATGTCTCTTTCATTTGGATTTATTCCTCTGCACACCGCGCATGATTAGCGTATCGGAGACAACTGCAACCAGGATCAGCAACCCCTGCGCAGCCTGTTCCCAAAATGGAGAAATGCGTACTAGGGTAACCGCATTATTGATCATTCCCAGCGCCAACGCCCCTAAGAGTACGCCCGGCACGGTTCCGACACCGCCGCTGATACTTACCCCGCCCACGATAGAAGCGGCTACGGTTTGAAGCTCGAAACCGAGTGCAGTGCTTGTTTCAGCAGATTCAAATCGGGACGCCCAGAGCACACCGGCCAGTCCTGCAGCAACTCCGGTAAGTACATAGACCAGAAAAATGATCTGTTGTTTCCGGATCCCCACATATTCGGCGGCATCCGGATTGCTTCCCACAGCATAAATGTCGCGCCCGGCACGAGTATAGTTCAGGAAATAATAAACCAGGATGGCGACAACGATGGCATAAAGAATAATGTTGGGAATGCCCAGCGGCGTGCCTTTAGATAGCATTTTAAAGGCATCCGGCAATTGGTAGGGAGAAATCCAATATCCCTGGCTGTATAAGAAAACCATCCCGCGATAGATACTCAATGTGCCGAGGGTTGCGATAATGGGAGGCACCTTTCCAACAGTAATAATCAAACCATTGAAACTTCCCAGTACAGCGCCAAGTGCTATGCCGAGCAACACAACAAGTGCCAGCGGAAGACTGGGATAGGTTTTGACCGTATAGGTCACCATCATGGCAACCAGACCGATGCTTGAGCCAACAGACAGATCAATCCCATGAGTGATGATGACCATCGTCTGCGCCAGTGCCACGATCACCAAAATAGAGATATCAAGCAGGATGTCTCTAAAATTTCCTAGCGTCAAGAAATCAGAGGCGCGCAAGCTGACAATAATAGCGAGGATCAGTATGAATATGATAATCCCTATTTCGCGATAACGAGCCATCGTCCCAAATGGATTCGAATGGGTGGCGGTAAGATTCTTTACGGTCACATTGCCCTTCCTGTTGTCACGGTTTGTGTGGCTGCGGAAATGATTTTTTCTTGCGTAGCTTCAGTACGGGTAAAGTGTCCGGTCATCTGACCTTCATGCATCACAATAATACGATCACTCATCCCCAGCACTTCGGGGAGTTCGGACGAAATCATCAAAATAGCGATCCCCTCTGATGCCAACTTACTCATCAAGGCGTGCACTGCGGCTTTCGTACCGACATCGATGCCGCGCGTTGGCTCGTCAAGGATGAGAATACGCGGCTTGGTGGAAAGCCATTTTGCCAATACCACCTTCTGTTGGTTCCCGCCCGATAGTGTACGAGCGATCTGCCAGATCGTACTCGCGCGTACTTCCATTTGTTGTGCAGCAGTGAAGGCGGCTGAGCGCTCGGCCTTATCCATCAGCCAGCCTCGGCGCGCATATTTTTTTAGAATCGGAAGGCTGATATTGGAGGTGATACTCATGGCAGGAATCAAGCCATGTAGCTGGCGATCTTCCGGGACATACGCCAGTCCGAGATTGATCGCCTGCTGAGGCGATGTAATTTCCACCCACCGACCTTCAATTTGGATTCTGCCACTAGTCGGCGGTGTCACGCCGAAAATCGCCCGCGCGACATCTGTGCGTCCGGCACCAACCAATCCTGCCATCCCCAAAATCTCCCCTCTACGGAGTTCAAAAGAGATATCTTCAAATATACCGGCCTGAGATAAGTTTTCCACCTTGAGCGCAATTTCTCCTGGTTTGACATCTTGCTTTGGGAAAAGGTTGGAAATCGTGCGCCCTACCATCAGACGGACCAACTCGTCGCGACTCACATCTTTGACCAAACGCGTGTCGACGTAAGAACCATCTCTCAGGATAGTGACGCGGTCCGCCACTTCAAAAAGCTCTTCGAGACGATGCGAAATGAAAATGATCGCCGCCCCTTCGTCGCGAAGGCGACGCACCAATCCGAATAATTCCGCGACTTCGTTGAGCGTCAGAGATGAAGTTGGTTCGTCCATGATCAGGATGCGTGCATTCAAGGAAAAGGCACGCGCAATTTCAACGCTTTGCATTTGGGCGATGCTCAAGTTACGTGTTTTTGTCCTTAGGTCGAGGTGCACACCCAGGGATTTGAGCAGGCGATCAGCCTCACTATATAAATTGTTCCAATCAATTCGCCCTCCAGCCGTAGTCGGTTGTCGCCCGAGAAATATATTTTCTGCGACATTCAGATCCGGACAAAGGCTGAGTTCCTGATAGATCGCCGCGATCCCTGCCTGACGCGCTTGGAGTGGGTCTTCAAAATGAACGCGGTGATCATTCAGATAGATCTCGCCTCCATCGGGTTGATATATACCGGTGATCACCTTGATCAGCGTGGATTTTCCCGCGCCGTTCTCACCAAGCAGTGCATGGACTTCGCCCGGCTTCAAACCGAAGGATACTCCATGCAGGACCTCCACATTTCCAAAGCGCTTCGAAATCTCTTTTAGTTCAAGAACATATTCGCTCATTGAGTAACCACCGCCTCTTCGTCACAGATCAAAAAATCTATTCCCGCATCTTTTAGTTTTACGATCCAATCTGGTGCCAAGCCATGATCAGTGATCAGGTGGGTGATTTGGTCCGGGCGCGCAAAGGGAGTCAGATCTTCTTTGCCAAACTTGGTCGAATCAATCAACGCAATCACCTGTTGTGCCGACTCAATGGCTTTACGCTTTAGTTGCGCCTCGGCCAGATGGACTTCGGTCATTCCACGCTCCAGGCTGAAACCGCTGCCGGATACGAATGCTTTTTCAATGTGGAGTTCTGCAATAATATGCTCGCTCAACAGGCCTGTGACAGAAGAACTGTCATTATTAACAACACCACCGATGAGAATCACGGTATTGGATGAATTCTGGGCCAGTTCCCGCGCAACTTCAAAGCCGTTGGTCATCACGCGCAATCTACTTCGTTCAGATAAGGTGCGCGCTAGAAAATACGCTGTACTGCTGGCGTCCAGCAAAATCGATTCGCCATCTTTGATCAGTGCAACTGCCTTTCGAGCAATCGCAAGCTTGGCCTCTGCATTTTGTTGAAAGCGACGCAGGAAGGAGTTATTTTGGAATTGATCCTGATTGTTTAAAATTGCACCCCCATGCACACGCTTCAAGCGCGACTCCGCCTCAAGCTCGTTGAGATCGTTTCGAATGGTACCTTGCGAAACATCCAACGCCTTTGCCAATTCTGGAACGCGCAATCCAGGTTGCTTGCGCAACAACTCGACCAGAGATTGGCGGCGTGCATAAGATGTCATAAGGTTTTCTGAATTCCAGAATTGATGAAAATTATCAATTTTTGTTGATTACAACAAATTTATTGTAAATTATTTCACTGATAATGTCAAGTTCTGTCGCTAGTTTATTCTTTTTGGTCTGAATCCCTTAACGTGCTTTCGACAAATTTGGCAGCTTGCCTAATTGTGGGAAGCCGTTGGATTTCAAATTGCTTTCTCTCAGGCAAAATACAAAGTCCCCGATAACATCCGGGGACTTTGTATTTTAGGTTGAGTGGAAAACTAATGAAGGATTTGACTTAAGAAAAGCTGCGTCCTTTCCGAGCGCGGCTTGGTAAAGAAATCCTCTGGAGAAGCCTGTTCGATGATCTGCCCTTCGTCAACAAACACGATTCGATTCGCCGCCGCGCGTGCGAATCCCATTTCATGCGAGACGACGATCATTGTCATCTCATGGGCGAGTTCCTTCATCACGTCGAGAACTTCGCCGATCATTTCCGGATCGAGAGCGGATGTTGGCTCATCGAAGAGCATGAGACTTGGCTTCATCGCCAACGCGCGCGCAATCGCGACACGTTGTTGTTGTCCGCCGGATAACTGATTCGGATACTGATCGCGCTTATCGACCAGGCCGACACGAGCCAGTAGCCGTTCGGCATCAGTACGCGCTTGCTCGAGCGGAATCTTGCGTACGCGCGTTGGCGCTTCGATAATATTTTCAATTGCCGTCAGATGCGGGAACAAATTGAATCGCTGGAATACCATGCCGATCTCGGCCCGTTGTCGCGCGATGTTTCGTTCGCTATCTTCCACAAGTTTGCCGCTCCGATCATGGTATCCGATCATATGCCCATTGACATAAATATGCCCGCTGTTGATTTTTTCCAAATGATTGATGCAGCGCAGGAATGTGCTTTTACCAGAACCGGAGGGGCCAATGACGACCACGACCTCATTCTTGTGCACTTCGATGTCGATGTCTTTTAACACATGCAACGAGCCAAAATATTTGTTGACCTTTTCGGCTTTGACGATGATGTTGCTGTCAGCCAGCTTTACATTTGGAGTAACCATCAGTGCGCTCCTGTCCCGCTCGAGCCGGAGAAGAGGCGTTCCATCATGTTCGGGCCGCGCTGTATGCCTTTTCGTTCGCCCAACCCGGATTCGATCCGCGCTTGAACGAATGACCAGATCGTGGTCAGCAGCAGATAATATAACGAGGCCGCGATGAACAATTCAAAAGGTTGGAAGATGCGTGCATTAATCTGATTGAATCCAAAGAATAATTCACCTGCAGAGATGACCTCCATGAGTGAGGTCGTCTTCATCATGTTGTTAAATTCGTTGCCGAGGGGTGGGATGATGACTTTGGCAGCTTGTGGAAGAACAATGCGCTGCATAGATAGGCCGTAAGTCATGCCCAGTGATTTGGCGGCCTCCATCTGACCCGGATCAATGGATTCGATCCCGGCACGAACGATTTCGGCCATATAAGCACCCTCGTTGATTCCCAAAGCCAGTGTGCCCGCCTGGATTGCGCCTGTGATTTTTATCGCGCCCATAACTATATCGGGAAAATTGTAAATATGGGTGACCCCTAACCCGAAATAAAAAAGAGACATTTGAACCAGTAAAGGCGTGCCACGAAAATACCAGATGTAGACTTCTGAAAGCAATCGGAACAGCGCAAATTTCGACATTTTTCCAAGCGCCGCAACCAGCCCTAATATTACGCCCACTACTTGTGCGATGATACTTACAAGGATTGTGGCAATCAGGCCGTTGCGAATCAAAGGATCTTGAAGGGCAGACGGGGGCCAAATATATTTCCAGAATACAACCCAATCGAAATGGTACATGGATGCCTCGTGTGTTGGAATGAGGTAGGCAAGCTGGCCGGATTAAAAATCCGACCAGCCTGCATTCTTGCTACAGCAACATATCGCCAATTTGATAAAGCATTATGGCAGTGTGACAGCCCCGCTCGACAATTGCCATTTGTCGAGGATATTTTTGTAGGTACCGTCGGCCATCATGCTCTTGAGAGCTGTTTCCACGGCCTGACCAAGCGGCGTTAGAGGTGCATTGGTGCAATCGGTCGCACTGCCGCAGGACAGACCGATACCTACTGGCGCTAACCCAACAACCTGACCGACCAATTGGAATTGATCAGGGTGCAGTACTACATAATAAGCCGCAACTGGTGAATCAGTGAAGTAAGCAACTACCTTGCCTGATTGCAGTTGTTGCAGAGCATCAGAGTCTTTCTGAGCAATCACGACGTTCGGCGCGGGTTTACCGGCTTTCGTGCAATCTTGAGTCACTCCACCAGTTGTGGCGTAATCGCCGGTTCCATTCAGATAATCAACTTCTGTCGTGCCGCTCTCCGCCGCTACACTTTGTCCACACAGATCCATCATGGAGTTGATATTCTGAGGATTGCCCTTGGCCGCTAGCATGGATTGGCCTGCCTGGAAATATTCAATGAAGCTGATTTGCTTGTTCCGGTCGGGCGTGATATTCATATCACTGAGAGTCAAGTCACACTTTGGGCTTTTCAGCGCCTCAATGATCGTGTCAAATACGGTATTGATCCACACCGGTTGAAGCCCCAGTCGAGCTGCGATTTCATTCCCGATTTCCACATCGGATCCTGCCGGGTTGCCGTTGTTATCGTAGAACTCCATTGGTGGGTAGGGAATATCGCTGCAGATTTCCAACTTTCCTGGCTGTACCAGCACAGAAGGATCAACTGTTGCCACCGGCGTTGGAGCTGCAGTGGCGGGCACAGAGGTCGGTGTAGCGGCCGGGGCCTGTGTAACTACTACAGTCACCACTTGAGGCGCTGACGGGGCGGGCGTAGCTTGCGATCCGCAGGCGGTCAATACGAGACTTAGAAGAACTATTGAACTTAAAAGTGCAAAAACCTTTTTCATCTTTCTCACTCCTTTGAAAATTTTTGTTTCTTCAATCAATTCAGCGATTGTTGCTTATCAAATATTCAAGCATAGACTAATTTTGCGGAATATGCAAGAGTTGGGGAGATTAAAATTTCGCCGCTTTAGACTGCGAACGAGGACCGGAAAAGGGCCTGACTAAGTTGTCTATGAATCAATGAGATGATCAATCCCGATTCCCGAATCTCTTCAACGACACATCCCATCTAACCCCGGATTGCCTTGGATCCGGTTGGGAGACTAGTACATCTTGGCATAAATGAGGCTTTGGGATAGGATAAGGAAATTATTGAGGAGAGACAAAATGCGAGGAGCCAAAGCCCAAGTTGTAAATCTGTCAGATGCTGAAAAGCGAGGATTAGAGAAATTGATCAAGCGGCATCAGGTGGGACAACAAATTGCAAAGCGAGCAAGAATTGTTTTGGCAGCCGCAGAAGGGAAAAAGAACAAAGAGATTGCACAAGCCTACCAAGCGACTCTGGATACAGTCAGCTTGTGGAGGAATTGTTGGGTAAAGTTACAAAGTATTTCGTATGATGACCTGAGTATAGAAGATCGTTTGCAGGACGCGCCACGACCCGGAGCGCCAGCGAGGATCACGGCCGATCAACGCTGCCAGATAGAAGCGCTGGCTTGTGAAGCGCCTGAAAAATCAGGGCGACCGATCACGCACTGGAGTGCACGCGAAATTGCCGATGAACTGAAGAAGCGCAAGATCGTTACGAACATTTCTCCACGCCATGCGGCGAGACTTTTAAAAAGAGGCTGATCTCCAACCGCATTGAATTGGTATTGGCTGACGCCCGCCTACGAAGCCGACTTTGATGACAAAGTGAAAGCGATCAACCAGCTTTACCAACAAGCTCCGGAACGGGCGAAACAAGGAAACCGCACGGAAAGTGTGGATGAAATGACTGGCGTTCAAGCCTTGGAACGTAAGTACCCGGATTTGCCGATGTCGAAGGGGAAAGTCGAACGACGCGAATTTGAATACAAACGACACGGTACTTTGTCTTTCACCTGCAACTTGGACGTAGCGCATGGAGGACTAACTGCCTGTACAGCCAACCCAACCCGCAACGAAAAGGATTTTGTGGAGCATATCCGACATCGCGTAGAATCAGATCCACTCACCTTGCGCTGGGACTTTATCAGCGATAATCTCAACACGCATATGTCGGCGTCGCTGGTGCGCTACGTCGCAGAAGAATTGGACCTGGATCTCGACTTGGGCGTGAAAGGCCAATCCGGTATTTTGCGAAGTGACTGCTCCTTCCAGTCGCAATCCAAGGCTTCGCGAACTGCCTTTCTGAGCGACCCCACTCATCGGATTGTTTTTCATTACACACCCAAGCAAAGTGGTTTGTAGTGTGACCATGCCTCCTGGATGAACCAGATCGAAATTTGGTTCAGCATCCTAGTTCGAAAAGTCCTCAAACGAGGCAACTTCACTTCAGTCGATGATTTGAAGCGAAAGGTTCTGGCTTTCATCGAATACTACAACCGCACAAACGCCCTGCGCCCTTTCAGGGTGGCTAAACCATTCAAGTGGACTTATCAGGGTAGAGCACTTACTGCCTAATTATTTATGCCAAGATGTACTAGTGCTTCTTGCTTGATTTTATCTTTTCTCTTTTAAGATTCTCTTCAACTCGGAATTTGATAATCTTGCTAATCAACTTCAACGGCAAGGGTTTGTCCATTGGAAATCTTACCGTACCCTTTGCGCCGTCATAAACGGACAATTCTTTTTTGAATGCTTGAATCCCGCTAGAGGTGGGATAAAACCCAATGTGATTCTTGAACGCCGCAAAATGGACTAAATTGCCTTTCAGATAGAATGTGGGGATTTGATAACTGATCTTTTCAGTTGCCTCCGGCGCAGCGGCTTTGATGGTCGTGCGCATGTCTTTTAATATTTGTTGCACTTCTTCAGGATAGGTTGCAATATATTCATCAATTGTAGTAACTTTATTGGGTTTCATGAGTTGACCTGCCTGATGTCGCTAAAGATTCGCGGAGCTAATAATTGATAACTCTGATGCGCTTTGTTAAACGGCGGTTGAATCTGAACCATTATGTTCTTTCATCATTTTATCCCACTCCACAATTTGCTCTTTCCATTGCTCGTTGATTAGATCTGGTAGATTATTGATGTATTCAAGAGTCTGTTGTACATTTACATCTTCGTCGCTAAGTTTTTGAAGAAGTTTTCGTTCGTCGGTCGGAATGACGGATGTAATAAGCTCGACTTCGTATTCCTCAAGAAATCCACCAACCGGTCCATTCATTCCAAATTTTTCATCAATCGGTAATCGATGCGCTCTTGGAGTTGGAACTTTTGGTCGAATACTTGGAAATTGGTTAACTTCGAAAGTCGTTTAAATATATCTTTGCGCTGAGGAGTTCGTTCTTTTGAAGTAATCCAAGGGCGAACTTCAAGATGCTCTTTACCGTTTACTGAGAAATAAACGCCGAGCAAACCTAATTCAAGCACTAAGCGCAAGGCGATAAAAGAATATCTATAGAAACCCGGTAAAGCAAATTCGTAAGATGCTTCAAATTCATAATAAGACTCGGCGTGTGGAAAGAAATGGCCCGAACCAAAATTTTCAACTGTTTGTGGGATCACATTACCAACTTGACGATAGGCATTAAAATGGTCAGCAATCTGCTTGAGCACCTCTGGCTCATCTGATAGATACTTTAATGATTCGGTGTAAGCAGCTTCTATTTTTGAATGGTGATTGATCAAAAAAGGTTTTTCTTCGAACATTATTGACTCGATAAAACAAAAAACTTGTGTCTGCAGAGACTGCGTATCGCCTTATAGGTGATTTGTATATTATCCCATGGTTTTTCCAAGGTCGCTTGACGGATTTCTAACTTTGTGGCGCATGAGAGCCATTTGGGCAGAATATCGACGAGTTTTGCGTCATCTGCTGGATTCCCGCTCGAAATGCCTGACCTTGGAAAGACCATGTATATTATCCGAAATCATCTAGGATGTTAAGTTGTTTGGGGTTAAAATATTCTCGAAAATATTATAGCATACAGTCTGTTGATAGTTACAAAGGAAACATACAATGAAACTTGTTACCGTATCTCAAATGAAGGCGATTGAAAAAGAAGCCGATGCCAACGGCTTGACCTACGATCAAATGATGGAAAATGCCGGTCAGGGATTGGCGGAAGCGGTTCGGGATTTGCCCATCGAAGAAGGTGACCGCGAAATCTTCGGCCTGGTCGGCGCGGGCAATAACGGCGGCGACACGCTGGTGGCGTTATCACATCTCGCCGCGAATGGCTGGCGGGTGCGCGCCTATCTGGTCAAACGCAAAAATGATGCGCTAGTCAAACGACTGAAAGATGCTGGCGGCGAAATCACCTCACTGGATGATGATCAGAACTTCGCAAGTCTCACAGAGTTTCTTCAGACTGCTTCTATATTTTTGGATGGTGTGTTCGGCACCGGGATCAAATTGCCATTGAAAGAAGAGGTTGCTGATGTTCTAGCTCACGCCTTGACCATCCTTGAAGAGGCCGATGAGCCGCCATTCGTGATTGCCGTGGATTGTCCATCGGGCATGGATTGCGATACCGGCGAGGCCGCGGACGAATGTATTCCCGCAGATTTGACCGTCACGATGGCGGCGGTGAAGCAAGGCTTGCTCAAACTTCCGGCGTATGAATGGGTCGGTGATTTGCAAGTGGTTGATATTGGTTTGCCCGACGATTTGGAATCTTGGGCATCTTTGCAAACCGAAGTCGCAGAAGAAGAAATGGTGGCGGGATTGTTGCCGGAGCGTCCGCTCAATTCACATAAGGGGACATTCGGAACCGCGTTGATCGTCGCGGGATCGGTCAATTATACAGGAGCCGCCTTGTTGTCCGGTGAGGCCGCGTGCCGCGTCGGCGCGGGACTGGTCACGCTGGCTGTTCCGTCTCCGCTTCATGCCGCGCTATCGGGTCAGTTCCCCGAAGCAACGTGGATTTTGTTGCCGCATGAAGTAGGCGTTGTGTCTGCCAACGCGGCGGAAGTCTTGGTGAAGAATTTGGAGCGCGCGACTGCCATGCTGGTTGGCCCCGGCTTTGGATTGGAGAATACGACCAAAGAGTTTATTGAAAATTTATTGGCCGGGAAATCCATGCCGAAGAAAGCGGGTGGAAGAATTGGTTTTGTTCACGCGGAGGGTGAAGCTAAAGAATCTCCATCCCTTAAATTGCCGCCACTTGTTTTCGATGCCGATGGTTTGAAGCTGCTGTCGTCCATTAAAGATTGGTACAAGTTGTTGCCTGCACCTGCCGTGTTGACTCCGCATCCGGGCGAAATGTCGGTGTTGACCGGTCTATCCATGGAAGAAATCCAGCAGGATCGTTTTGGAATTGCGAGTTGATTCGCGAAAGAGTGGAATCACGTTGTGGTGTTGAAGGGCGCATTCACTTTGATCGCGTCGCCGGATGGACGCGTGATGGTGATTCCGGTTGCATCGCCGGCTTTAGCGCATGCCGGAACCGGCGATGTTCTGGCCGGGCTGATCGTGGGTTTGCGCGCCCAAGGCTTGGAGGCGTTTGACGCTGCCGTCGCTGGCGCGTGGATCCATGCGCAGGCTGGTCTTTATGCCGCGGAAGATTTGGGAACAACCGCGTCGGTGTTGGCAAGCGATGTGTTGAACTCGGTAGTAGATGTGTTGAGCGATTTGGAATAGATTCTAGAATTCGGAATCAAAAAGAGTCTGGATAAGCCAGACTCTTTTTGATTCTAAAATTTAGCTCTTCAAGAAATCTTCCACAGCTTCTTTGCTGATGCGATAAGCATTGCCGAGTTTTTTCGCTTTGAGCGATCCGTCGGTGATGGCCGCCATCACGTCTTCTTCGGAGACTTTTAAGAAGCCAGCTGCTTCGGATGGAGTCATCACATCGGGCATGCTTCCGCCGCCACCGCCGGACGGTCGAGGAGCTGCTGAACCGCCTTGGGCATTGTTTTGCATGCCGCCTTGCAGTGCCGATCCCATCAAATTGCCGATGCCCATTCCGGCGCCGATACCAGCCGTCAGGCCCGCACCGCCGCTTTGGTTGTTGGCTGCGTCGCGCATCGCGTCTGCCGCTTGCAGTTGAGTATAGGTTGCCATGTCGAGCATGCCCATATCGCGCAATTCCTGTGCCGACTTGTCGGATGGTTTCAGGTTGCCAATGTAAAAGGTCTTGAGCGTGACGCCGAGAGCCGCGAAATCATCCTGTGCCTTGGCGCGGACACCGGCACCAAGTTCTTCGGTCAATCCGATCATTTCCAGGACTGAATGCTTGGCACCGGTTTCGCCGAGGATGTCTTGGAGTTTGGATAATAACATGGTGCGAAGACGATCTTCGATATCAGATGTGTGGAATGTTCCCTGCGTGCCCACGATCTTGGTCACGAACATTTGTGGGTCGCTGATTTGGAAGGAATAGGTTCCGAAGCCTTGCAGGAGTGCCACACCCAAACCCACGCCGGGATTGCGCACGATGATCGGTTGCGGCGTGCCCCACTTCTTGTTAGCCCATTCCTTCATCGAGACGAAATAAACTTCAGCGGGGAAGGGCGTGCGGTCGTTGAATGCTTTGCCGATGAAATTGATCAGCCCGGGGACGTTGGCGGTTGTGATAGTATGGCGTCCCGCGTGGAACACATCCAGTGCATTTCCGTCGCGGAAGAAGACCGCCGCTTGGGCTTCGCGCACGATCAGCTGTGAACCGATTCTGTAATCGCCAATGGAACTGTCATCCGGAAAGCGGTGGACAAGTTCGTCGGCCATTTCGTTTGGGTATTCGATAACATCAAAAATTCTAGCCATGTCTGACTCCTTTGCGTTTTGGCTCAGTTGTTTTTTATATCGGCCTGATTATAGCCGATGGACTGGGCAGTTACAAGCACCCATTTGTCTTATTTTTATACGCAGAATCTGGGGCGGCGTTGCAGAGATTGCCACGCAATGACATTATCCCTTCATTGCCTTGCCAGTTCCACCGTTGTGAATCATCAGGATTTCAGCCATGATGCTGACTGCGATTTCTTCGGGCGTTTCGGCCTGCAATTCCAATCCGATTGGTGAGTGGACGCGCCCGATTCTTTCCTCGGACACACCGCGGGCTTTCAAATCCTTGACCGTGGTTGCCCAGCGACGTCTTGATCCGATCACGCCAACATAAGCGGCGGGGGAATCAAGTAAGGGACCGAGGCCTGCCGCGTCAACAGATGAACCGCGCGTGGTCAGGATCAGATACGTCCGCTTGTCAATCTTCATGTGTTTAGGCAGGTCGTTCATAGGACAGATGAAAAACGCGTCGGCATCAGGAATGATTTCCTTGTTGCAAAACTCAGGCCGGTCGTCCGAAATAAAGACGCGGAAGCCAAGCCATTTTGCCAGGTGAGCCACAGCTTTGCCCACGTGTCCGCCGCCGACGATCGCGATTGCCGCTGGGGGCAGAATTGGTTCCACAAACACCTCCACTTGTCCGCCACACACGCCGGGGTCGCCGCGCGTTGGGTCGGACATGTTGTAAGAAAGCAAACGCGATTTGCCATCGGCCATTGCCATCCAGGCTTCATCCATGACCCGATGCTCAAGATCGCCGCCGCCAACGGTGCCGATAAAATGCCCGTCCGGGTAGACGAGCATTTTGCTGCCTACATGCCGAGGTGTGGAACCCTCGCTTTTCACCACCGTGCATAGCGCGGCTGGCTCATTGGATTTCTCAAGTTCTTGAAGGGCCTGGTAGATGGTTTTCATAATTTGCTAGAGATGATTGTATCCGATTTTTATGGTCCCCATTGGGGTTGCCAATCCGGTTCGGTATCGTTGGTGAGTTGATGTTCATCCGATCCATCCGAGCGCATGATGTAGAGATTGGCGTTGACATTATTGCGAAGAGAATTGAAGACAATAAATTGTCCATCAGGAGAATACGCCGCGGCGGCGTCGTTGAATCCGCCGCTCGTTAATTGGATCGGCACTTCGTTGTTGATGTCGGCGCGATAAATGTTTTTTAGTTTATCCGGCCCGGCGCAGAAGAGTAGACTCTTTGCATCGGGCGACCAGACGAGACTGCCGTCGATACCGGGCAAGCCTTTTGTGATTCTCTGCGGAGGTTGCGTTAGGTCATTTGCGTCGAGCAAAAATATTTCATAGGAGTTTTGCTGGTCAACTGCCATAGCAAAGGCAATGCGATCTCCGCTCGGCGACCATGACACGGCGACGATGGTGTTCGTGCCGGTGTAAATCGAATGCGGGTATTCTCCATTGCGTCCTGCGATCCACAACGAATAGGGTCCACCGCCGACGCGGTTGACAAAGACGATCTGTTTTCCGTCCGGCGAAAAGCTGGGCGAGAAAACATTTCCGATGTTATAGGTCAATTGAGAAATCTGATTATTATCCAGGGTAATGCTGAATAGATCGAATCCACCTTGATAGCTTGCGGCGAAGACAACATTACTGCTCAGCGAGTCAAAGGCCGGATAGTAATCGTTCCGCTCCGCGTTCGTAATTTGTTGAAAGCCGCTTCCGTCGGCGTTGATTTCGCAAAGATGATTTGTGTCGCCGCGAGTACAGGTGAAGACGATGGTCCCGCCGTGCACATTGACCGGGCGCGGCGTGCGTGTGGCCGTTGGTTGGATTGGAATGGGAGTGAAAGTTGGAATTGAAACGTTGATCGGAAGGGAATTTCGTAGGAAGTCCGTTGGGATCAGCCAGAAGAAAACGCCGAGCAAAACCAGCACAATCACCAAACCTATCGGTAGAAGCGGCCCGCGTCGATTCTGTCGGAATAAGTGGGAACGGTGTCTGCCGGAGTTGTATTTCATCTAATAATTTATTTCAAGTATTCTTATTCAAGCCTTGGCGAGGCCAATGCCCAAGATTTGACCTTGCATCCTGCTGTTTTATCAAAGGCCTGAAGAACTTATGCCTTGTTCGTCCTTTGCATTAAGTTCTGATATCAAATATGGATTGTGTCTTGCCCAAATCAACCCGCCTAAGAGCAAAAGAGGCATCGGGAAATAATTGGGCCAGGTTTCAAACCCTTGATATACCGTCGAGGCAAACAAAACCCATATGCCAATGAAATAGAAAAGTTGTAACAAAAGAACATAGAAATACGATTTCTTCTTGTCTGTTTTCTCCATGATCGCGAAGATAAAGAAAAAACCAGGCACCATCATCAAATAGTTCGTCGTTGCAGATCGGATCACAATGATATTGGTGATAAGCAACGTCAAGACAATGGCATAATCCGCTTCCCGGTGATGCAATAAGACAGGTGTCCATTCCCAAAGCAGCCAAATGATAAATACTGCGAGCAACGCCCATTGAAGAACTGTCTTGATACTGGCCGGAAAAAAACCTGTAAAAATATACAATAAGGCTGGAATCACGCTATAGCTCGGATATACTTTCATCTGGGCCAGCATGTCCGCAAGCCAGGTGGGTTGCGCAAGAAACGAGAAACCTGCCAGTAGGGCAAGAGATATGACCACGGATAAAACGAACCGGGTTCGCTTGCGAATGCTCCACATAATCACCAATAAGGGCAGGATTAAAAAAACCATTTGAGGTTTGACTGTTGCCAGCGCAAGTGAGATTCCAGCGAGCACATCTCTATTGCTTTTCAAAGCCCACAAAGCGAAGGTGATGAGGAATGCAACGACGCCAGCCATTTGCCACAGGATGATCGTGCGGACGCTGTTGTACATGAACACCGTGAGCACTATTGAAACGCCAAGCAACCAGGGAGGAGGAGACCAATTGTATGTTTTTGCACTGAAGAAAACAATGCCTGCTGTACAAAGTTCAAGCAATACCATCCAGATCGCTCGCGCGACATTGAACGGGAGCCAAATAACCGGCAAATAAAAAATAATCACGTAAAAGGGATAGACAAACAATTGTTTGTCTTGGTTCCCCTGGGCCAGCCTCCCTGAGATAACTGTCTGGCTTTGTTGGCTCACAATATCGCTGTAAGGACTGATGCCCTTGTATAACCATGCTTGGGCGCCCAACCAGCGAGGTACTGAATCGTCTCCCCCCGGTTCCTTTTGTGCGAAGTCATATTGAACATAAAAGAGTGCTAGGAGCGTTAAGATCAATATGGTGGACAGAAACACTTTTCTCTGGATTGACATAGAATCCCATTTTAATTCCATAATTTTGGCTACAGATTTAATAAAGCAATTATCTGCCTTTCATCGCCCTCCATACTTTCTCGGGCGTGACTGGATTATCGTCAATATTGATACCAACGGCATCGAGGATCGCGTTGCCCACTGCAGGCGCAACGCCATCCATCGGAATCTCCGCAACCGCCTTGACTCCGAACGGATGACTCGGTTCGAAGGTTTCCACAAAGATGGTTTCGAGTTCGGGCATTTCATCTGCGCGGAAGATGTGATACCGATCCAGGTCGCGTTCGCGGGCATTGCCTTTTTCATCGTACCGCATTTCCTCGCAGACCGCGTAACCCAAGGCTTGAGTCATTCCGCCTTCGATTTGTCCGGATGCGGTTAATGGATTGACGATGACTCCGGAATCAACTGCCATCACCAGCTTATCCACTCTCACTGCGCCGGTTTCACTATCTACAGTTACTTCAGCGAATTGTGCCGCGAAGGGTGGCGGCGAGGATGGCGAGACATATGAACCGATGCCCATGATTTGTTCTTGATCGTTTCTGTGAAGAGTATCCAATGCAATTTCGGCCAGCGATACCGATTTGCTGTTTGGGGCAATCGCTGTTTTGTTAGCTAACCGAATCGTTTTATAGTCTGCTACTTCCAGCATTTTCGCGGCGCGAATTTTGATTCGCTCTGCGGCCATCTCCGCGGCTTTTACCGTCGCCGCGCCGGAGATATAAGTCGTCGAAGAAGCGTATGCGCCTTTATCGAATGGAGTAAAGTCCGTGTCGGATGAATAACAGAGGATGTCGTCAAGCGGTACGCCCAACACTTCAGCGGCCATCTGAGCCAACACGGTGTCCGAGCCGGTGCCGAGGTCGGTCGCGCCGACTAAAAGGTTGAATGACCCGTCGTCGTTCATCTTGATCGACGCGCCGCCCATATCGAGATATGGAATCGCTGTGCCTTGCATTACCATTGCAACGCCAATGCCTTTGCGAAAATGTGATTCGCCCTGAGCGGAAGTCGAAGGGTTATGCCACTCTTGATTTCCATATTTCGAATCCCAATCAATCGCGGCTTTGCCTTGTTGGACACACTGCTCAAGCCCTACTGTGTTAATGATCTCGGGACGCGGTTCACGGCCTTCATTCCATGCAATAGAAAATGGATGATATTCGCCGGAACGAATCGCATTCTTCAATCGGAATTCAAGCGGATCGAGATTCAAGGCCCGCGCAATTTTTTCCATGTGGCGCTCAACCGGCCAATAGCCTTGCGGCACACCGTATCCGCGGAATGCGCCTGCGGGCGGCGTGTTGGTGTAAACCACATCGGCATAGAAGCGGATATTTGGCGACTTTCGATATGTGCCATCGCCGACATATAACGCCATGGACTTATGTCCGGTGTTGCCTGTGACAGTCAACGCGTGACAACCGTATGCGCCGGTGTCCGATAATGCGTACATTTCATTGGCAGTGATGGTCCCATCTTTCTTCACGCCGGTTTTCATTTTGATTCGCATCGGATGACGCGAGCGCGCTGCAATAAATTCTTCCTCGCGCGTGTATTCATAGATCACAGGGCGCTTCGTAGCGATGGTTAAATGTGCAGCCACATCTTCCATCAACACTTCCTGTTTGCCGCCAAAGCCGCCGCCGATGCGCGGTTTGATCACGCGGATTCTTTTAACAGGCAATCCAAGCACGGGCGCTAACATGCGCCGAACATGGAATGGAACCTGTGTTGATGTGCGAATGACCAAGCGATCATCTTCATCCCAATACGTGACCGTGACATGCGGTTCTATTGAAACTTGCTGGACCTTCGGAACCTCATATTCGGCCTCGAAGACTTGATCTGCTTCCTTAAATCCTTTTGCTACATCGCCGATGTCAATGCGGATTTTTGCGGCCAGATTTTTTTCCGGATTCGAATCGGCAAAGTTGACATATTCAGGTTCGTCATGGATTCGAATCGCACCCGGACTCATCGCTTGCCGCGAATCGAGAATCGAATCCAATACTTCATACTCGACCTCGATTAAGCTGAGAGCTTTCTCTGCAATCTCCGGCGTCTCGGCCGCGACGAAGGCCACGCGGTCGCCCACGAAGCGCACTTTGTTGTCGAGTGAAAACGCGTCAAGCGGACCCGGGATCGGATCGGATTGACCGGCGGTCGAATACACCACCCGCGGAAGATCCTGCCACGTCAACACAGCCGCGACGCCTTCGAGGGCGCGCGCTTTGCTGGCATTGATCTTTTTGATGCGCGCATGTGCGTGCGGCGATAGTAAAACTTTGGCGTGCAATAATCCGCGCTTTTCAATGTCTGCCGTAAATGCCGGTTTGCCTTGCACGAGCTTGATTGCATCCACCTTTATTTCGGGTTTGCCAACGGTTTGATATTTTTGAGTTTCAGACGTCACAACGACTTTCGGCTTTGTTTGTATATTTATCAGTTGGTCGCTGGGCATATTGCTTGGCTGATTGCTCCCGGGTTGGTTATCCCATTTTCCCAAATCCCAATGGACCGATTCCCAGTTGATGGCTTCATCGCCGCGCATAATTGCAGCCGCGCGCAAAACGGCTTGAACGGGCTTGAGATAACCGGTGCATCGGCACAAGACGCCGGATATTGCTTCGCGGACTTCATCTTCACTTGGACTTGGATTTTTATCGAGTAATGCTTTTGCGGTGAGGATTTGCGCAGGAGTGCAATAGCCGCATTGGATCGCGCCCAATTCGACGAATGCCTGTTGAAGCGGATGCAAACCATCGGTCTTCTTCCAACCCTGATCAGGATGCTCGCCGAGCGCCTCAATTGTTGCGATGTTGTGTCCCTCGGCTTGCGCGGCCAGCATGGATCCCGCATTAACTGGCTTGCCATCCACTAAAACGGTATCGGCGCCGGTCAAGCCGTCTTCATCGCCGAACTTGATCCCGTAAAAACCGAGTTGGCGAATCGCAGAGAATAAAGTTTCGCTCGGAGCGATTTCAACTTCATAAAGTGTTGCGTTGATTTTTAATTGGAGGTTCATAAACATTCCTTATTTTAGTTACAAGTGATGATCAGGCTGGGACGGCTATCTGGCGGGCCGGCAACCGGCTGGAAAACAATTTTATCAGGATATGCAATGGATTGTTGCTTGCAATTGGCGATCATAAATTTAATTGGCGACGCGAAGTCGACAATGACCGCAGATGTAGTGGAGGCGTGAAATAATGAACTGATTTGCGGTTGGAGTTTAGTCCATTGTGGCATTGGATATAAATTGCCTTGTCCGCTGATTTCAGACATTGGCATCTCGTTGAAGTAAGGCGTCTTGCCGGCATAGAGCGCGAGATAATTGTTATCCAATAGAAGGACATCGCCGCTGTAGCTTTTAATCTTGGCGACCAGTACATCACCTGCCACGTGATCTTGTTGAGTTGGAATGGTCTGGGTTTGAAAATAAGCGGGGATGAGAAAACCGAATTGCGCCGATAATAAAATGAACTCGAGTACGACCAGCGCTGGATTAATTTTGGTTTGTTGCGCTTGTTCAGTCTGCCAACCCGCTTCTAGTCCCGCGAGCAGCGCAACACCAAGATACGACGGAACATAAACATTTGGTCCCGAAAAAGCATTCAGTCGTCCAATGACTCCAGTTGCGATCAGCGCGCCAGCCATGACAATGTAATAACGATATAACTTGTTGTTGAATATTTTGCGAGGCAAAATAAGTATTGGCAGAAGACCCGCAATCAGAAAAACGGGAATGGATGCGAATTGACCAATCAGCACGCTGATGATTCTGCCAATGCTGAAATCGAAAGCATGCGCGGCGGGAATGGTGAATAGATAATAATTGATCCAGCCCGTGCTGTTGATCCAAAAGATGCTGTAAAGAATCGCGGCGGATAGAACAAAGGAAAGCGTCAACCAAATCGCTCGTCGCCAGTTGAAAATCAAATAATAAACGATCACGGCAAGACCAATGCCAAGCGCGCTCTGTTTGGTCAGGAAAGCTAGCGCAAAGATTAGGCCTGAAAGTAAATCCTTATAGGTCACTCTGAAGGAGTGGAGCGACTGAAAAGTCTCGTCTTTTGGCAGCTTGAGACCCTTTGCTTTGCTCACCTGTGCCTGCGCCACAGGTGCAGGCAGAGTTACATTGTTGGCGGATTCACGCGAGAGATAAATTCCAAGCATTGAAAGGGCTGCGGCGAGCATGTCGGTGCGGGCAATGTCGAACCACTGACCGGTGAGCATAAAAGTCGATGAGAAACAACCTGCACCGAGCAACGCCGCAAATTTGTTATTCGTCTTTTCTTTAACGGCTAGAAAAATACTCGCCGCGCACAAAGCTGACGACAGAAATGAAACCAGCCGCAACGCGCCAAATCCGAGGCCGATGATTTTTGCAATACCTGCTGACATATAAAAGTATAGCGGCGGATAAATGAGCGGAACAAAGTCTATCGAAGGCGGAACATATAATGTTTTGCCCGCCAGCAGACGACTGACTTGAACCAGTCCTGCGCCTTCCATCCATTCGAGTTGATACGGATAGAACATGCGCGAAAAAATGATGAAAAGGTCAAATCCGATAAACGCGAAGCAAAAAACGATGATGAATCCCTTAAATATTTTTGTAGTGGTTGTAGATTTGATGTCAATCATATTGGATGAACTTGCATTAACCTAATCTATGTGAATTGATGAGCATAGTATCAACGACTTATCTTGTAAACCGTTAGAAATTGCCAAGGAGGGAACTGACCTTGATCAAAAGTAATGACAGGTTTAAGCTTCTGTAAAAAGATGGGGTTGTCATACCCACCACGTTGCCGAAATCTCGGAGTGAACATGAGTTGGAAATCGACCACGTATTGAATATCTTTTTCTTCAAGATAGGAAGGTAGACTATTGTTGACGGCGTAGTAGTAAATATCGTCGTTGACTAAACCGTCAAGATTAACGACTGTTCCACCTTGATAATATCCGATAATACCTGCGTTCCACGCACCTATTCTTCCGTCCAAGGGATGGTGATTGAGGTATTTGCCTGCTTCCAGCATAAGTTGCTGATGAGGCCAGGGTGAATGGTTCTCAATAGGATAGGTTGAAATCAAATTGAAGAAAAAAGTGATCAGTGTGAGTAAAGAAAAGAAGACAATTGCAAAATTATTTTTGTTTCTCCCGGTTTTTTGCAGATAGCTTGTCGCTCCACCACCGAGGATGAACACCGGCACAATGAAATTGGCTGTATACCAATTTTGAATTACTCCATCAAATGTATAAAGAATTGTGTAACCCAAAACGCAGGCTAGCGATGCGAAGAAAAGAGCAGCTCTTCTAGATGTTTGTTGATCTTTATGCAGATCTGATAATTCGATGGGGTGACCTCGTATTCGCAGGATTAATAATATGAGTAGAATACAGAGGCAGAGAAATGGAATCCCCTGAACCAATTTATATTGATTATCGAAATAATAATCAAAACCAATTCCGCGCAGCGGCAGAGTAAAAGTCAATGTCAATGGGGAATTGCCAAATTGCGACCAGTAAAATTTCATACGAGCACTTGATTGAATGACATTTCCTGATGACAGGTAAGTATTTAGAGAGGCAATGCCCAATCCGGTAATGGCTCCTGCCAAACCTGAAAGAGAGCTTATAAGCGCGGCTTTGTCCTTGTCCGATCCCGAAACCGATAGAATGAGGAATGCAAGAAAAAGAGTAAAAGGAAATAAGCCGGTATCGGTCCGCGCCAGACTTAATAAAAGACCTGTGATAAATATCCCTACATATCTCTTCACCGAGCCTGTGGTCTTATAGAACGCCATACAATAAATACATGTAAATGCAATAACGAATGGCCATTCCACGCCAGAGACTGAATTAAATAGGAAACTTCGCGCACTTACGCAAAGAGCTAAAAAGACCAAGAAAAGGATATTCTGTTGTACGAAACTCCTCACCCAAACCCAACCCACCAACAATATAGTTATGATCGAATCCAATGCGACATCAACGATAACAAACGTACCGGCATCGGGTTGAAAAATTTTATAGATTAGGCTGAGAAGATAAGCTAGCAGCGGATGAAAGCCCGAAGCGACACTTAGGCCAGAATCAAAAGTCCAGTATCTGAATTTTACAAAGTTCTTAGCTAATTGAAGATAATAATATGCATCGTCAGGTACAAATTGCACACGGAGCTTGTCAGGTGCAAGGAGGATCAATAAATCGAAAACCAATAGGTTAGCGACGGCGATCAAGCTGAGTACAGCCCAAAACACAAAAATCGGCTTTTTCTTCATTGTTTATAATTCAACAGGTGCGTAGTCGTAAATATCATGCAGCAAGAAAGAAAAAGTAGATTGCTGCGCATCTATGCCGGTTTCATACCGTGTTCCCTGCATCTTTTCGCTAGCGTCGCGGCCACATCTTGACGATATTCAGCGGAGGCCCATTCGTCCTTTGCTTCGTGAAAGGCGTTGCGCGCCGCGGCCTCTATCGTCGAAGCAGCTTCGGCTTCGGTGCCATCCATGGCAAGCATGGGAGCTTTGCCGTATCCGCCGACTGCCAGCCGCGTCCGACCGGATGGCCATTGAGCCAACGCAACGCACACGATGGGTTTATCGGCAGGCGTGCGTGAGACATAGTCAGAAGCAATCTTGGCTTGCAGAGGAATACTGATGGTAGTGATAAGTCCACGCGGACGGAGAGGAATAAAGTCGCCGAGATTTACAGTTTCAAGTTTTGACTTGATGATCGTGAGTTTCGCGTCCAAAGCAAGCAATGCGGTTACAAACGTCGAACGTCCATCGCAAGCGACAATTGCTCCCGCGACCGTCGCCGCGTTGCGAAGGTTGAGCGGTGCTTCGAGTTTCAGCCCGGGCTTCAATCCGGTGGGGCAATTCGGATCTTCAAATAATTGCTGAAGCGTCGCGGTTGCACCAATCTCCAAGTTGTTGCCGCTTTTCTTTATCGAGTTCAAGCCGAGAGCTTGAAGATCAACGACTTCAACGGAATCAGACTGTCGGTGAGAAAGAAGCGTCCCGCCGCCGAGCGGAAATGTATTCGGTCGAGAAAGAAGCTTTAGGGCTTCGTCAAGCGTTTGAGGGCGATGATATTGTGTGATCATGGTTTGCTCCAAAATAAGGACAGGTACCTTTATTATACAAGATACCTGACCTGAATTCGTTTAGTCGTCTGGATAAACTTTCCAACCGAGTTGCGGAAGCAGCGAAAGATCGAATTGCTCTTCGGGCACATTGATGTGCAGGGCGTTCGCTTCGGCGAGCAGTTCATTAGTTTCTGGATCGTAAATGCCGGCCCAGCTTTCAGCCATCTTGCTTCTGAGCTTCCCTGCTTTGCCGATGATTTTCAATGGCCTGCCAATTGGCACATTCTTGCGATATTTGATTTCGAGTTTTCCCGTGAACATGAAGCGCGGCTTGATGGGATCACTGCCCATGTGGGCGCGTCCGCTGATTTCATCGAGCAGCGCGGCGACGATACCACCATGCAAAACACCGGGGTAACCTTGAAAATGTTCCGGTGCGGTGTAGGTTGATTCGACGATGCCCGGTTCGATTTCGTAAATGTGCAAATGCAGGCCGACGGGATTTTCCAGTCCGCAGATGAAACACATTTTTGAGTTGGGTTGTTTGATGCGCTTGTTGGTCATATCATCTTTCTCCCCAATGAATGGCAATCGTGCCAAACATTAGTCTTTTGAAATGGACGTTCTTGAAACCGACCGCAGTCAGGCGCGCGGCCAGTTCTTCGGCAGATAGAAATCCTTCTGTGGATTCGGGCAGATATTGATACGCGTCTCCGCTGCCGGAAATCAACTTTCCAAGCATCGGAATGATAAAGTGCATATGAAACCAAATGAAGGGCGACAAGATATTTTTCTTCGGGCGCGTTGTATCAAGGATGACGATTCGTCCGCCGGACTTGAGGACGCGATACTGTTCCTTCAAAGCGTGATTCACATCCGTCACGTTGCGCATCAAGAAGCCTGAGATTACCGCGTCAAAGGTTACTTCCTTGAATGGCAAATTCAACGCGTCGGCGGCGGAGTAAGGAGCATCGCCGGACTTGCGTCCAACACGCATCATCTCGAGCGTGAAGTCCGCGGCGATCACGCGGCTTTCTGGATTCTGCTTCAGCGCCTCACGGGCCAAATCGCCGGTGCCCGTTCCAAGGTCGAGGAGTGACATCGTCCTCGAAGAGGAAGCGGATGATTTAAGTTGCGCCAGCCCAATCACTTCCTTGCGCCATTGAAGATCTTGCCCTCCTGTCATCAAGCGATTCATAAAATCATAACGATAGGCAATGCGCGTGAACATTCCCTGTACATATTGTGAGCGTTCTTTACCCGTAAGATTTGTCATTTGTTTCTCAAGGAACATTGAGTTTTCGATGAATATTATAAACGCATGTTATACTTTTTTCTTATGGAGAGTTGAATGTCGAGACAAGGAAATGGTGTGACGAATATCTGGCAGGTTTGGTGGCTGGCAATTCGTCCGAAGACATTGCCTGCCGCCGCATCCGGCGTGGTGATGGGCTGTGCGTTGGCTTGGATGAATCATTCGTTTCAAATTCTGCCGGCGTTTGCTGCATTAGGTGTGGCGCTTCTGTTGCAGATGGGCAGCAATGTCGCCAACGACGTTTATGATTTCGAGCGCGGCGCGGATACATCGGAACGTTATGGCCCATTGCGCGTCACTCAGGCTGGATTTCTGAATCCGGTTCAGATGAAGCGCGGCATGTGGATCATCTTTAGTTGCGCGGTGTTCATTGGATTCTATCTTGCATATCTGCATGGCTGGCTGGTCATTGTGCTGGGAGTGGCGGCTATTGCATCGGCGATTGCGTATACAGGCGGCCCATTTCCTTTAGGCTATTATGGGCTTGGCGATCTATTTGTTTTTATATTCTTCGGTCTCATGTGTGTTGCCGGGACTTATTATGTGCAAACCGGATTGGTCAGTTTGGCCGCGTGGTGGATGTCTGTGCCGATTGGGTTGATGGTTACGGATATTTTAGTGGTCAATAACTTGCGCGACCTCGAGCATGATCATGTTGCGCACAAACATACACTGGCCGTGTTGATTGGCGAGCGTTGGACGCGCATTCAATATGTGGTTCTCATGGCCGCTTCGTTCTTGCTGTTGCCAGTTCTAATTTGGAGTGGCGTGTTGCCCGCGTCTACATTGCTGGCCTGGTTCTCCTTGCCGCTGGCGTGGAGGTCCACGCAATTGGTTCTAACCCAACGCGGCCGTCCATTGAATGCCGCGTTAGCTGGAACAGGGCAGGCCGCGCTTGCATTCAGCCTCCTGTTTTTTATTGGAGTGCTTTTATAAGCCAATCAGAAAAATAAGATCGTTGACATTGGTTCCAGTGTAGCCACATTTGATCAGGTCGTTGAGCGGTTCAAAAAACATGTACGCGTCATTCCGCGACAAATAATCGGACGCGGACATTCCAAGCCTTTTTGCTCGCTGACAAGTTTCGCCGTTAACCACCGCGCCCCCGCGTCTGTTCGACCATCGTCGCCATCGCTGGCAAGCGAGATTAATATCGCGTCTTTCAGCCCGGCCAATTCATTGACCGCGGCCAATGCCAATTCTTGATTGCGTCCGCCCTTGCCATTGCTGTGGAGCGTTACGGTTGTCTCGCCTCCTGCAAGCAGGCAAAACGGAGCCTTTCTGATTTCTCTTTCTTGTTTCAATTTTTTGGCAAGATATGATCCAACATCTTTTGACTCGCCTTGTATTTGCAAATCCAAAATCTCGGAATCGAATCCTTCAGCGATGGCCTGCCGTCGCGCGGCTTGCGCGGCGATATTGATATCGCCCACGATAAAATTTTGTACACGCGTTCTGAGCGACGGATCAACCGTCAGACCGGATGCGATTGTTTCCAGCGAATTGCCGATGACATCAGATAAAATCAAGCTGACGACTTTTGCCTTCGTGGCTCTTGCCAATCCTCCGCCCTTGATGCGATCCGTTTGTTGACGTAACATATTGATCTCGTGAATTGTTGCGCCACTGGCCAGAAGATATGATGTCTTTGATTGTAGTTCTTCCAGCGTAATGCCTTCGCGCGGTGTAGTGACTAACGCCGAACCTCCACCGGAGATCAAACAAACCAATAAATCGTTTTCTTTAAGGTTGGAAACAAAATCCAATGCGGCCTTTCCTGCCGCGAGGCTGCGTTCGTCGGGGATAGGGTGTCCGCTTTCGATAATGATGATTTGATTGCGAGTCGACGAAGAGGCGTGCTTCGTGATAACGAGTGCATCGGCGAAATCGTTAAAGAATTCAGATGCGGCTCGAGTCATTGATTCAGATGCCTTGCCAATCCCCAACAAGAAAACACGATCATGTTTTGGCAAATCCGCCTTTTGCAAATATTCCTGCACAAGCTTCCCTGGTTTCACTGCGTCAATTGCCGCGGCGAGGATGCGCGCAATGCGCGAGTCGTGCAGGCTATGAGTGACGAAACGATTGACGTCCATGCTTGCAGTATACTTCGAGCATGGCAAAACCTAAAGTCTTTGTCACCCGGCTGATTCCCGCGAAAGGTCTGGATTTGATCCGAGAATTTTGCGATCTCGATATTTGGCCCGCTGAACTTCCACCGTCGCACGAAGAAATCATGCAGCGCGTCCGCGATGCAGAAGGAATTATTTCTTTGCTAACAGATAAGATAGACTCGAGCGTGATAGACGCCTCGCCGCGCTTGAAAGTCATCAGCAACATGGCGGTGGGTGTGGATAATGTGGATGTCGTGGCGGCTACTGCGCGCAAACTTCCGGTTGGCAATACGCCCGGCGTGCTGACCGATGCGACCGCCGATCAAACTTTTGCTTTACTGCTTGCTGCCGCGCGGCGCGTGGTGGAAGGCGAGAAGTATGTTCGTTCGGGAAAATGGATTACGTGGGGTCCACAACTTTTGCTCGGCGCGGATTTGGTTGGTGCAACGCTGGGAATTATCGGCTTCGGACGAATTGGTCAGGCGGTTGCAAAGCGCGCACAAGGATTTGATCTGCGCGTGATCTATCATGATCCAACGGCTCAACCAGTATTTGGCGCTTCGCCTGTTGATCTCGATACGTTGTTGCACGAATCGGATTTCGTCTCGCTTCATGTTCCACTGACGTTGGCGACGCGCCATTTGGTGAACGCTGAATTTTTATTAAAGATGAAATCAAATGCAATTTTACTTAACACCTCGCGAGGCGGCGTGGTCGATCAATCCGCATTGCACAACACCTTGAGATCAAAACAAATCTTTGCCGCGGCGTTGGACGTGACCGACCCGGAACCTTTGCCGATGGATAGTCCGCTTTTGGAATTGGAGAATTGTTTAATCGTGCCACATTTGGGAAGCGCCAGCAAACATACGCGCGACATGATGGCATATCTCGCCGCGCAGAATTTGATCGCTGGATTGAAAGGTGAGCGCTTACCGAATTGTGTAAACCCTAAGGTTTATGAGTTAGGCAAGTCTTAGATGCCGGCCAAGCTATCTTTGGTTTCCGTCCGAAGTTGTTTCTTGTCCTAAAACACGCAAGAACAATTCGACTAGGCGCGCATCAAATAGTTTTCCCGCCGCTTTCTTGAGATAGGTAACTGTGTCATCGTGGGAGTTTGGCTTGTGATAAGGGCGATTACTTTTGAGTGCATCCCATACGTCAATAATCGCAAACATGCGCGCGGTGATCGGAATTTCTTCTCCCTTTAATCCGCGCGGATAACCGCTTCCATCCCACCGTTCGTGATGACAATAGGGAATATCCAAAGCCGGCCGCAAATATGCAATGGGGGAAAGCATGTCGTAGGCGTATTGAGGATGCATCCGCATAAGATTCCATTCCTGCTCATTGAGCGGCCCAGTTTTCTTGATGATTTCATCAGGAATACCCATCTTCCCGATATCATGAAGCAAAGCGCCTCTTCGCACATGAATGATCTCAGATTCTGGGAGACCGAGTGCGCGCGCCATTTTGAGAGTCATTTCCGTGACGCGTTGAGTATGGCCTTCCGTTTCGTGGTCGCGCAAGTCCAGCGCTCGAGTTCAGCCTTCAATCGTACGATCGTAGGCCTCCTCCAAATCTTGATGGGCGATCTGCAGAGCTTCCTCGGTCCGCTTTCGTTCTGTGATATCACGAGACGCGGCTTGAATCTCGATCACGGAATCTGTTTTCTCATCCAGGATGGCGCGGGCGGACGTTTCCAGCCATACATATTGCCCATCCTTTTGTCTGGCTCGATACGAGAAGGTGTACGCCGAATCTTTTTTGGGTTGGATCTTCGTCATTGCCATAATCTTTGGCGTGTCTTCTGGATGGATGAATTCCATTGCTCGTTGGCCGATTAATTCTTCGGGCTCAAACCCAATGATGGTCCGGGATGCGGGAGAAGCGTACAGGAACATGCCGTGAATATCATGGCGGGAAATCATATCGCTGGCATTTTCAGCAAGCAGTCTAAATTGACTCTCGCTTCTTGCCAGAGCTTCCTGCATCCGGGCGCGTTCGATCTTGGCCACCCCTTGCTGTATGGCTCGTTCAGCGATGTGTGGCATGTCCATCAGGGATTCGGGTGACTTCACCACGTAATCCAACGCACCGGATCTGATAGCCTCGACTGCGATGCGTTCGCTTCCATAGCTGGTCATGAAGATGACCGGCGCGTCTAAAGGATTTTCCCGCCCTGATAGAAGTTCCAATCCGTCGCCGTCCGGCAAGCGCCAGTCTATAATTATGAGATCAGCTTTCCGATTGGAAAGATATGCGCGCGCCTGGGAAAGCAGCGAGACACATTCGATATGCACATTCGGCGCCTGGTCTTCAAAGGCACGTTCAATCAACTCGGCATGTGCCGACTCGTCTTCGATCAAGAGGATTTCAACAGAAAGGAGGTTTAGCATTCCGTTCAACGAAAAATTCGGACATTCGGGCGCATATTCCACCCCAACCAATAGAATCCCAAATCGTTCATGAGTTCCCTGAATTCCTTATAACCAAGAGGCTTGACAAGGTAGCTATTGGCATATTGGTTATAGGCCTGCACCGGGTCTTTCTCGGCCTCGGAAGTAGTAGCGATGTTCCAGGGTATGTATCACCAATTCTGCGTGGTCGAGGTGATCTTCCACGAGCATGACCATGATAAGCTCTCCATTCATTGACTCCACATCTGCTTGCGGTAAAACTGATTTCGATCCGAAATCCATGAGGATATGTTCTCCAATCAGATTCTGTTTTATTCAGAGACCTCGATCACATTTCCGATTTTATCATTGAAAGGATATAACAGGCAAAAGAAAGTGGACACTTTTGATTGCTCTTGATCTTTCGGTTTATAAATAGGAAGCAATTTCTCGTGATATAATTTTTCCGTCGCAAGATAAACTTGCATTCTACAAATGGAGGACGAGAGTATGGAAATCAGTACCAAGCAATTTAAACATTGTGATCTGGTCCTGGTCGAGGGGCGCGTGGACAGCGCTACTGCGCCCCAATTTAGCAAAGCCTTGGATGCCGTGGTTTCAAAGGATGTCTACAAGATCGTGGTGGACATGAGTAATTTGGAATACATGTCCAGCGCAGGCTTTCGCGCTCTGCTAGCGACTCAGCGTGCCTGCAAACGTTACAACCGCGGCGAAGTGGTGCTGGCATCCGTACCGATTCGAATCCGCGAAGCGCTGGAGTTGGCCGGCTTTACCGAGCTATTTAGGATATCGAACGATCCGCTTGAGGCGGTTGGTAGTTTGTAAGCCGATGGGCGCAAGATCATTTGATTGAACGGAGGCCGCTTCCGATCCAACGTGAGGCGGCTTTTCATTGCACAATGCAGACTTTAACTTTTTCGACCACGTTTGATGTCCTCGACGAGATACGTACATTTGTTGGGAATCAAGCGTGGGAGGTGGGATTCAATGCCAAGGATATTTATTCCGTTCAATTAGCTACTGATGAAGCTGCTTCCAATATAATTGAACACGCATATGAGAGCAAGCCGAATGGAATATTTGAAGTCAGTTGCGAATTTCAGGAAGGTCGCCTGATCGTCATTTTGCTCGATCACGGCAAGGCCTTCGATCCTTCGCAGGTGGAAGAACCGGATTTGAAAGCTGATTTGTCGGACCGTAAGATTGGCGGACTTGGCATTTATCTGATGCGTAAACTGATGGACGAAGTTCGTTATGAATCCACTCAGGCGGGAAATCGTCTGACGTTGGTCAAGCGAAAGAGATAGCGATGCCCAAGGCAATGCGTTCTCCCGAACCGTTTGATTGGCGTGAGATTGCTAGTCTCGGAGAGCAACTGATCAGTGCGAATTCCCTGATTGCACAGCGTGATCGGATTGTTTCGATGACAGGGCGACTTATCCCGGGGAAAGTGGAAGTCTGGCTCCATGAAAATTTGTTTCGCTTGCCGGATTGGGATGCCGAGCGTTTGTTTCCATCTCAACCGGCGTTAGGAGGAATGCGGTACGCGGTAAAGATTCATAAACCGTATCTAAGAAACGCCAGTAAAAAAGCGAAAATAAAAAAAGCATTGGTTGCCGTTTCGATTGAAGATCATGGATTGGTTCTTGGCGCATTGCAGGTGACACGTCCGCGCGGCCCAAATTTTTCCAAAGAAGAGATTGAACTGATTGAAAGTCTTGCGAGCATCGTCGCGATTGGATTGTATGCGTCGCATCGCGCTGAGGTAGAACGTTTCCGGCTTGGACAACTCAACCTTGTCCGGCAAGTGAGCGCGCAAATTGCCAATGTGTTGAACGTCAACGAACTGGCGCAGCGTGTGACGGAGCTCATCCAAAAAACTTTCAACTACTATTATGTTGGAATCTTTACGGTTCGTCCTGGAACCAAGAGTCTGCGCTTTCGCTCCAGTGCGTCCGCGCCGCGCAAAGGGAAAAAGAAAATTATGATTGCGCTGGATGTCGAAATCGGCGAGGGGCTGATCGGCGAAGTGGCCGCCTCGGGTGAACGCATCGTCGCCTCCGACGTCCGTACGGATGACCGTTTTCAATTTAGTGATCGTCTTCCCGAAACGCGTTCGGAAGCGGTCATCCCGCTCAAGATCGAAGATCGCATTCTCGGTGTTCTGGATGTCCAATCCAATCATGTCGACGCCTTCCATCCAAATGATTTGCTCTTGCTCGAATCTCTAGCAGATAATATTGCGCGTGCCGTGGAGGGTGCGCGTCTGTATGGTGATATCCGCCGCCGCGCTGATCAGTTATCGCTGGTGGCCGAAGTCAGTAAAAGCGTCACATCCACACTTGACTTGCGGCAGTTGATGAACGACACCGCTCAACTGATTCATGATCAATTTGGTTTTCCGTTCGTCCATTTGTTCACTGTCCATCCGAACCGCCGGATGATCGAATACGAAGCAGGAAGTGGAAAGCGAAGCAAGGCCCTCGAAGGGCATTCCATCCCGTTGGATGATTCACATGGCATCATTCCGTGGGTGGCGCGGGAAGGTCAAACCGTCCTTGCCAATGACGTTTCAAAGGATATGCGTTATCGCTCCTCTCCTCTTCCTCCGAAGAATACACGATCTGAACTATGCGTGCCTTTGCTGTTCAATGAAAAAGTGGTTGGCGTGCTGGATATTCAATCGGATAAGCTCAACGTTTTCACAGAAGACGACCGGATGATGTTCGAGACGGTTGCGGGGACGATTGCGGCCTCCATCCGCAACGCGGATCTATATCGCTCGGAACATTGGCGGCGTCAGGTATCGGATAGTCTGCGCGAAGTGGCAGGCTTGCTATCGTCGAACGCGGACGTGGATCAAGTTCTCGATTCCATCCTGACCGAGATCGAGCGCAACCTTCCCGTGGATGTCTCGGCTATTTGGTTATTTAGCGATGGCGATCTTTCACTGGCGGCGGTTCATGGCGGCGATCCACAAGCAATTGAGCAGGCGCGTCTTTCCAATGTTGAGGGTTCGATTGCTTTTACCCGCGCGATGTTATCGAATAGCTCCGTCCTTCGCAAACCCGCTGATCCACTCTGGCCGTCCGGTCAAGCCGCGGGATTTGAATCCAACTATTCTTCGCTGGCTGCACCATTACATATCGGCGATCAACCGTTGGGAGTTATTTCATTGGCGCATCACATGCCGGGGCAGTATGGTCATGAAGCGCAGGCGATGGTGACCACTTTTGCAAGTTACGCCGCGGTTGCAATTGAAAATGCGCGTCTCTATGATTCCGCGCAGGAACAAGCTTATGCCTCTGCTGCGTTGTTGCAGGTCGCGCAAGCGGTGGTCAGCCTAAGTGAACTGGATGAAATCCTAGGCGCCATCGTTCGTATCATGCCGATTTTGGTTGGCGTGGAACGCGCTGCATCATATCTTTGGGATGCCGAACATGAATTGTTTCATCCGATTCATGCATATGGTTTTGAAGGTAAAGCTCGCCGCCTGATTGATAAAGATATTGCTAAAGGCATGTTTTCATTATTGGATGCGACTCGAGATTCCAATAGCTTGTTGGTTCATCCGCTAAGAGCGGAGGATGATCCGGAAACGTGGATTCAATTTAACGAATTCTGGCGGCGCGAAGACGCTGAAATAAGCCAAAGTAATACACCGCTTCTTTTATCGGTTCCGCTTTCGGCTAAGTCAGATGTCTTCGGAGTCCTTCTGCTTCAAGAAGCAACCGGAGGGCGTCGCTTTCGCGCACGGCGTTTGGAAATCATTACTGGAGTTGCACAACAAGCCGCGCTTGCAATTCAAAATGATCGCTTGCAAAAAGAGATGGTCGCACGTGAGCGTCTGGAAACAGAAGTTCAACTGGCGCGGCAAATCCAGCAGACGTTCATTCCCGAGTCGCTCCCGCAGCCTTCAGGTTGGGAATTAGCCGCCCGCTGGAAAACTGCCCGGCAAGTGGGCGGGGATTTTTATGATGTGATGGAGTTTTCGAATCAGAAACTCGGTCTCTTTATTGCCGACGTGGCTGATAAGGGTATGCCTGCCGCGCTATTTATGGCGCTCACGCGGACCCTTGTGCGGGCAGCCGTTGTCGAAACTCCTTCTCCGGCCGAAGCATTACAACGCGTCAATGATTTGCTGATTCCCGATACCAGGCAGGGCATGTTTGTTACCGCCGTTTATGCGGTACTCAATCCGAGCACCGGCGAATTAACCTATGCCAATGCGGGACATAATCCGCCATTGTGGATGAAAGCCGATGGAGAAATCGAGCGATTGACACGTACGGGTATTGCGCTCGGTGCGACCGAAGCGCGGACAATTTCGGAGAGTACGATCCGCCTTGCCTCCGGAGAGAGCGTTCTATTTTATACCGACGGCCTAACCGAAGAATTTTCGCCCGACGGCGATCTCTTTGGTGAAACTCGCTTAGTGGAAACGCTTCGCTCTAACTCGTCTTCTGCGAATGCCATGCTTGACTCTATTGAAGCCAGCCTCACTGATTTTATCGATTTTGTTCCACTATCCGATGATCTGACGATGTTGGTCGTACACCGCAAATAGATTTTACAATCTTTTTACATCCCAGCCATACTTTCATAACTGACCTATCCTAAAATCACAATCATAAAAGAGAACATAGGAGATTCAAATGTTAATGATTGTGATGTGGTTAAAGAAAAGTTTGATTGTGGCTATGGTAGCTGTGATGGGCCTTAGTGCCTTGCCGCTTGTCAACGCGTATGCACAGGCGGCGAATCCGCCGGTAACACCCACGCCGGGTCAGCTGTCAAACGACCGGTTGCAAAAAGTTTGGGCGAAGGACCAAACTGTTTATGCCCGGATTGGTAAAATTTTGGATAGCGCCAATACTGTGATTTCTAAAATTCAAACCAGGTTGGATGCCGCGAAAGCTAAGGGAAAGGATGTGTCTGCCGTTCAAACCGCACTGGACGCTTTTTCTACTGCAGTCCAAAATGTGCAGCCGATTTATACGGACTTGCAAACGATCGTCCAATCCCATACAGGGTTTGACGATTCGGGCAATGTAACGGATCCGACCCAGGCCCTTCAGACCGTCCAGAGTTTTAAATCAAACGCTGAACAGATTCGTCAAGCTGGAGTGAGTGAGGCACGCAAGGCTTTGCGTGAGGCGATGCAGGCATTTCGCCAGACCAATTCACCGGTCACGCCTACGCCAGCTCCATCGTCGGGCGGAGCGAGCGGATAATCGAGAATAACAATTTTTGCAACGACACGGTACAAGCCGTGTCGTTGCGCGCCGGTATTGCTTGTCTTGCTTCTCGGTTGTATACTCGTTGAAGTTCAATAATCCCATTGAAGTCAATTTAGGTATCCCTCGGAGGTTGAATGTTTACAGCAGAAGGCAAGAAAGTTATCTATACGGACAAAGCTCCCAAAGCGATTGGTCCATATTCGCAAGCCATACAAACCGAGTCGACGGTATTTACCGCAGGCCAGGCTGGCCTTGATCCTGCAACTGGCGAATTGGTGAAGGGCGGCATCGAAGCAGAAACACGTCAAGTATTAACCAACCTTAAGCATGTGCTGGAGGCATCTGATTCGGGTTTAAATTTTGTGGTGAAGACCACAGTCTTCTTAAAGGACATGAATGATTTTGCCAAGATGAATGCCATCTACGGCGAATTCTTTTCTGAAAATCCTCCAGCGCGCAGTACTATCGCCGCGGCGGCCCTGCCGAAAAACGCGTTGGTCGAGATAGAGGTGATTGCTTTGCTCAAATCCCCGCGTGGTGACTGAGTGGCCAACGAACTTGTTCTGCTTGTGGATGATGAGCCGTCCATTTTACAATTAGCGCGCATGTACCTCGAGCGGGAAGGGTTTCATATTCAGGAAGCGAAGGATGGCGAGGCGGCGCTGGAAGCGATCACGCGTCTTCAGCCGGCGCTAGTAGTGTTGGATCTGATGCTGCCGAAGCTGGATGGTTTCGAAGTTTGCCGCCGCGTCCGCGCTGAAAACAATTCTGTTGCGATTCTCATGCTGACCGCGCGCGATGAAGACATTGATAAGATTCTCGGCCTCGAACTTGGTGCGGATGATTATCTCACCAAGCCTTTTAATCCTCGCGAGCTGGTTGCGCGCGTCAAAGCCATTTTGCGCCGTGGCGAGGGCCGACCGGTTGCCGCCGACAGACCTGTTAACCTTGGCGAACTGGTGATTGATCCTGTTCGTCACGAAGCGCGTGTGGCAGCGCGGCTTCTCGATTTACGAACTCAGGAGTTCGATTTACTGCTGACTTTCGCGAGTCAGCCCGGACGCGTGTTCACCCGCGAACAATTGCTTCAAATGGCATGGGGCTTCGATTTCTATGGGCAGACACGCACCGTGGATGTCCATGTTGCGCATTTGCGCAAGAAGCTTGAGGGGAGCGCGATCAAGATCGAGACCGTTACAGGCGTGGGATATAAATTGGTGGTCTGATTACGAATCCTGTAATTCGTAAGAAATATGTTTTCTTCTCTGCGCACCCGGCTTTGGTTGAGTTATGCTATGCTCATTGTTACGGCTCTGGGTGTTGTAGCATTTGTTTTAATTCTTTACCTGTTGCGCAATCCAGTCCTCTATCGCCAGACTTTCGTACAATTGAGAGCTGCTGACAACCTCCTGAATCAGCCGAATAGCAATACAGACTTCATCGCTCAAGCATTGAAGGTGCGCGTGCTGACTTTTAATTCAAACGGCACTTTGCTTGCGGATACAAACCCCGCTTCATCCCCAATCCCCTTGCCTTCTCAGACAATTTTAGCGCGTATCACTCAAACAATCCGCGATCGAACGGGAAAAAATTGGCTTTACACTTTGCAACAACTTCCCAACAGCAATTGGTTGATGGTCGCATCACCGAGGCCGAAAACGCCGATCCTTGCACTTTTAACGGATGAGCTTTTGGCTCCATTATTGGAGGGAGGTGTGATTGCGTTATTGCTGTCATTGTTCCTGGCGTTTGTGATCGCGCATTGGATAGCGGATCCATTGCAACGACTTGTTTCCGCGGCACGGGCTTTTCCTCAAGGGACGGCAATGACCATCGAAGCGCGCGGCCCGCACGAGGTCCAGGAATTGACGCGGGTTTTCAATGCCATGATGACGCGCGTGCAGGCGAGTCAAAAATCCCAGCGCGATTTCGTCGCAAATGTTTCTCATGAGCTCAAGACGCCGCTGACCTCCATTCAAGGTTTTGCGCAGGCGATCATAGATGGGACGGTCGATACGCCCGAGGCCCGCAAGCAGGCGGCTGAGGTCATCTATAACGAGTTGGGGCGAATGCATCGCATGGCGCTTGACCTCCTCGACCTCGCGCGCCTCGACGCGGGTATCATCAATTTGCAAATGTCCCCGGTGGATATCCACGCTTTGCTGAATGGTATCGTCGAGAAGTTCTCGCCGATGGCTTCCAAGGCAAGCGTTTCATTGACTGCCAAATTCGCAAATGATCTTCAGCCTATATTAGGAGATGGAGATCGAACTCGCGCAGGTGTTTACCAATTTGGTGGACAACGCCTTGAAATTCACCCCTAAAGGTGGAAGCATCACTCTGCGTGCCATCCATGATCGCAATGAGATCCAAGTTGCAGTGGACGATACCGGTAAAGGCATTCCGAAGGATGATGTACCGCACATCTTTGACCGCTTCTATCAAGCGGATTCGGCACGGGCAGGCGGCGAACATCATGGCGCGGGCCTGGGCCTGGCGATCGTCCATGAAATTGTAGCCGCTCATGGTGGTAGAATTAGCGTCCGCAGTGCGTTGGGGCGGGGGACGGCTTTCATTGTTCATCTGCCGTTGGACGGCCGCCCAGCCAAATAGTTTTGCGTTTTGGGAATTTAGATATAGAAGTAAAACGTGAAACGCAAGTTGACTATGCCGCCTTTCGTTTCGATGATCGTCCCATGTTACAATGAAGAAGCCACCATCCTTCAATTATTGGATGCGGTGCTGGCCCAAACTTATCCTCAATCACAAATGGAAATCATTATTGCTGATGCTTTTTCGCAGGACCAGACCCGCGAACGAATCAACATGTTCCAGCGGGATCATGATAGTCTTTCGCTTCGCGTCGTGGACAACGAGCGGCACATCATCCCTGCGGCTTTGAATTTGGCTATTAGAGAATCGCGCGGCGAGATCATTGTTCGCCTCGATGCACATTCGCAGCCGAATCCTGAGTATGTGGCGCGTTGCGTGCAAGCATTGGAAGAAGGCAAAGGTGCGAATGTTGGCGGCGTGTGGGAAATTCTTCCGGGCGGCAAGGGCTGGATGGCTGAATTGATTGCTGCCGCGGCATCACATCCGCTGGGTGTTGGCGATGCGATGTATCGGCTGAATCCCAAGGCTGGTGCCGTGGACACCGTTCCATTTGGCGCATTCCGGCGCGAACTCGTTGAGCAAATTGGCGGCTTTGATGAAACATTGTTGACCAATGAAGATTACGAATTCAATACGCGCGTTCGTCGATCCGGCGGTGTCGTCTGGCTCGATCCGCAAATCCGTTCGATATATTTTGCGCGCGCCTCGCTTTTCGAATTGGCCCGTCAATATGGACGATATGGATTTTGGAAATGGAAAATGCTCAAGCGTTATACAAGCACCCTTCGCTGGCGGCAGGCGCTCCCGCCATTATTCACTGCAAGCTTGATTGTGTTGGCGGTGTTATCTGTTTGGTTCTCTTCTGCTCGTTGGTTTTTGTCCATTGAAATTATTTTGTATCTTCTTGTTTTGATAGCCGCAAGTGTTCAAACTGCAATTCGCAATCACAAGCCATTTCTCATCGTCGGGTTGCCGCTGTCCATTTTGATTATGCATCTTTCATGGGGCAGTGGTTTTTTATTCAGCCTCATCTTGTCACCTCTGAATCAAAATCATGGCTGATAATACATCTCGCCCCGGTTTTCGGTTGCGTCCCAGTGAACATCGCATTTTGCTGGTCCTCGGGGATTTGGTCGCGTCCATTGCATCCGATTTTGCCGCCATCTATGTCTGGAGACTCTATCTATATTACAAATTGATTACCGTACATCTGAGACCCGAGCGGGCATGGTCATTAGTAACACTCAGCGTTAAGATTCCATTTTGGTTTTATCTTTTGCCGCTTGGCTGGCTACTTCTTATGGTTGAGTTGTATGACCCGCATATTGCCGCGAATTGGCGCAAGACTTTGCGAGGCATTGCCATTGCGGCCTTTATCGGAATTGTGGCTTACTCGTTGATCTTTATTGGATATCATGATCCGAATGATCTGCCGCGCATTGGGTTTGGGGCATTTCTTATCATTGCCTCTTTGCTGACGTTGGGATGGCGCGCATTTTATATTCGGCTTTATACCGCTCCCGGACTCATGCGCCGGGTTCTGGTCATCGGTGCAGGCAAGGCGGGCCTCACCCTAGCCCGGACATTTAACAAACTGAGTCCGCCGCCGTTTAATTTGATCGGTTTTATTGATGATGATCCGCATAAATCCAAGCGCACTTTCGAAGGCTTCCCAGTCGTCGCTTCGAGCCGCCGTCTTCTGCAGATTGTGGACGATCATCATATTACCGATGTAGTGATCGCCATCACGGGTGAAATCCGCGGCGAAACCTTTCAAGCCATTCTGGACACGCAAGAGCGCGGCGTCGAAGTGACTCGCATGCCGATCCTTTACGAAGAAATGGCTGGACGCGTCCCGGTTCATCATTTGGAGGCCGACTGGATGATCCGCTCCTTCACAGATGAAATGCGGGTCAGCAGATTCTATGAGTTCGTCAAGCGTTTGATGGACATGGTGGGCGGGGCGGCTGGATTATTATTGTTTGGTATCAGTTTTCCGTTTATTATGATTGCAACTTGGATCGATAGCGGTTCCCCAATTTTTTATGCGCAAACTCGGCTGGGTCATGGCGGACGGGTTTTTAAGATTTACAAATATCGCACGATGCATCGGGGAGCCGAGGCGGATGGCGAGGCGAAACTCGCCGTGGAAAATGATCCGCGTGTGACGCGCGTAGGAAATTTTTTGCGCCAGACGCGCCTGGATGAATTGCCGCAATTCTGGAATGTCCTGAACGGGGAGATGAGTCTGGTCGGCCCGCGCGCGGAACGCCCGGAACTGGTGGCTGAATTTCAAAAGCAGATTCCGTTCTACCGGGCGCGTTTGTTGGTCAAGCCCGGATTGACGGGCTGGGCACAGATCAACTATGGTTATGTGGCCAATGTGACTGAGACCGTTGTGAAGCTTGAATATGATCTTTATTACATCAAACACCGTTCATTGATGATGGATATTATGATTGTCCTGCGCACCATTGGGACCGTCTTGAGTCGAAAGGGCAGGTAGGATGAAGCGTTATCTTGTCACGGGCGGGGCTGGGTTTATCGGATCGCACATTGTCCGTGCGCTGCTCGTGCAAGGCGCGGCCGTGCGCGTGCTTGACAACTTTTCAAGCGGGAAGCGCGAAAACTTGGAGGAATTGATTAATTCAGAAAGCGGTGACCACCTTGAAGTTGTGGAAGGAGACGTGCGCGATGTATCTAGCGTCGCGGATTCAGTGCGCGGTGTTGAAGTCATCTTTCATGAAGCTGCGTTCGTCTCCGTTCCCGAATCGATGGAGAGGCCACAGGATTGTTTTGATGTCAATATAACGGGCACCTCCATTTTATTTGAATCCGCGCGCAAGGCCGGAGTGCGCCGCGCAGTGATCGCATCGAGCGCGGCGGTATATGGCGACTCGGATGCGTTGCCGTTGAAAGAAGAAACGTGCTTGAGGCCGCTTTCGCCTTATGCGGTTTCAAAACGCGTGGACGAAATGTTTGCCCAACTTTATACGAGTTCGTTTGGCTTGGAAGTGGTTGCTTTGCGCTATTTCAACGTGTATGGCCCGCGTCAACGCCCGGACTCGATGTATGCCGCGGCAGTACCAATCTTTATTCGCCGTCTGCGAGATGGCAAACCCATTACGATCTTTGGCGACGGTGGTCAGACGCGCGATTTGATTTTCGTCGGTGACGTGGTGCGCGCCAATTTAATGGCGTCGGAACATCCGTCTGCGGCGGGAAGAATCTTTAATATTTGCACCGGTCAAAGCACGCGCCTGCTCGATCTACTAGATGTGCTGTTTAAACTTTTTCCAAACTCGCTCAGGCCGGTATTTGCGCCGCCGCGCGCGGGCGATATTTATAAATCGCTGGGAAGTCCCGCATACGCCGAGGATACAATTGGCTTCAAAGCACAGACTTCATTAGCAGGTGGATTGGAAGAAACTGTAAATTGGATGCAATAAAACTGCGCCCTCATTTTCGTAATCGATATATGTTAATCGGCGATCTGATTCTCATCATCGTATCGGTGATGGGAAGTTTTGCATTGCGGCTCGATGTAGCGCAGTTGCCGTTTTATTTTCCGGCGATGCTTGTCATGTGTGGTGTGGCGCTGTTGATCAAGACCCCGACGTATTTCTTTTTTGGTTTGTATCGCCGCATTTGGGTCTATGCCAGCACCAATGAGCTGCGGCTTATCACTGCCGCGGTGACAACGGCGTCCGTGTTGACCTCGGGCGTGATGCTGCTCTTGCTTTCGACCAAAGTTGTTTTTCCGGGAATGCCGCGTTCGGCTTTTGGAATTGATTGGCTACTATCGCTGGTCCTGATCGGTGGTTCGCGCTTTGCGCTTCGCATCTTGGCAGAACAACCTGCAACTGCGCCGCGAAATGGCAAGGCGCGCCGCGCGCTAATCATCGGCGCGGGCGACGCAGGCGCGCTCGTGGCGCGCGAGCTTCAAAAGTCATCGCAACTTGATTTGACGCCGGTCGGCTTTCTCGATGATGATCGCGCCAAACAACGACAGGAGATTTACGGTGTGCCGGTCATCGGATTGGTCAACGATATTGCCGATGTACTGGATAGCCAGCATGTAGACGAAGTGATCTTTGCGATTCCTTCCGCACCGGGACGCGTGGTGCGTCTCGTCAATGATGCCTGTCGACTCAAAGGCATTCCGTCGCGGACCATGCCCGGCATCTACGAATTGATTGGCGGCAAGGTCAGCGTGAGCCGTTTGCGCGAGGTCGATATCACTGATCTCTTACGCCGTGAGCCGACTCGCCTCCATGAAGAAATGATCGGTCGGGCCTTGACCGGCAGACGCGTTCTCGTCACCGGTGCGGGCGGTTCGATAGGACGCGAACTTTCGCGTCAGATTGCCCGCTGGAATCCAGGTGAATTAATTATTCTTGGTCATGGCGAGAATAGCATCTTTGAAACATTGCTTGAACTAAAAGAAGATTATCCATCGCTTACATTAACTCCGGTCATTGCGGATGTAAAAGACGTTGAGCGTTTGCGTTCTGTCTTCGAAAACGTTCAAGTAATATTTCATGCCGCTGCTCATAAACACGTTCCGCTGATGCAGGCGAACGTGGAAGAAGCGATCTCGAATAATGTCTTTGGCACGCGCAACGTGGTCGAGGCGGCAATCGAAAATAAGGTCGAACGATTGGTTTTGATCTCAACCGATAAAGCGGTGCGTCCGGCTAATGTGTACGGTGCAACGAAACGACTGTCGGAAATGATCGTGCTCGATGCGGCTCATCGGACCAAGCGCAAATATTCGGTAGTTCGATTCGGTAATGTTTTAGGAAGCCGCGGCAGTGTCATTCCAATTTTCAAGCGACAGATCGCAAACGGTGGGCCGGTCAAAGTGACGCATCCCGATATGGAGCGTTACTTCATGACGATCCCCGAAGCGGTTCATCTAGTCTTACAGGCGGCCTCGATGGGACAGGGCGGCGAAGCTTTTCTGCTTAATATGGGAGAGCAGGTTCGCATCCTTGATCTGGCAGAAGATTTGATTCGGCTTTCAGGACTGGAGCCGGGACGCGATATTGAGATTGAGTTCACGGGCATTCGGCCCGGCGAGAAATTGCGCGAAGAACTTTGGGAACCGGAGAAGACCTATGATAAGACTGCTCACCCCGATATCTTCCGCTCTGAACATGAAGATGTCATGATGAACGAAAAACTGCAGAAGACTCTTCAACGCCTCATCTCTTTGGCTGAAAGCGGACACGCCGACGAGATCATTTCACTGCTCGATGAAGTCATCCCGGGCGCGGCGATCCGCGAAACGCCCTCCCCTGAAATCACTTCCGTGGTGTAATGTCAGAAGTATCGCTCGCTGAGTGGCATCGATTCCTTCAAGGACACCCCAATGCACATTTATTGCAAACCGGCGAATGGGGTGAGTTGAAGTCTGCATTTGGGTGGGAAGCGATCCGTGTTGTGCACGGCGATGTCGGTATACAAATTCTTTTTCGCAAATTGCCATTGGGTTTTACGATAGGCTATATTCCTAAGTTAGCATTTAGCGATCAGAGTTTAGCGTTTAGCCAAGAATTTTGGAAAGAAGTCGATGTAGTTTGTAAAAAACGTCGAGCAATTTTTTTAAAGATTGAACTTGATACTTGGCAAGATAATGTTAGTCTTGAGCTTTCATCTTTCATCAATTCCAAACAAAACATTCAGCCGCCTCGCACCATTATCGTCGACCTACGCGGAAGCGAAGAGGACATCCTGGCGCGCATGAAACAGAAATGCCGCTACAATATTCGCCTCGCTGACAAGAAAGACGTAACTGTCCGCGCGTGGGATGATCTCAATGGGTTTCATAAAATGATTCAAGTCACAGGCGGACGCGATGGCTTTGGCGTGCATTCGCTGGAATATTATCGCCGCGCGTATGAATTGTTTCATCCAACGGGCACTGGCGAATTGTTGGTCGCTGAGTTGCAAAACAAGCCACTCGCGGCATTGATGGTTTTCGCGCGTGGGAAGCGTGCCTGGTATATCTATGGTGCATCGAATGATGAAGAACGCAATCGCATGCCAACCTATTTGTTGCAATGGGAAGCCATGCGCTGGGCACGCTCCAAAGGCGCGGAAGAATATGATCTGTGGGGCGTGCCTGATGAAGATGAAGCAACGCTCGAAGCCCAATTTGAAAATCGCAATGATGGTTTGTGGGGCGTCTATCGTTTCAAGCGCGGCTTCGGCGGTGAACTTAAGCGCGCCGCGCAGGCAATGGACAAAATATATGACCCATTGTTATACCGACTTTATCTTTGGCGTTTGGCAGGACGCGAGGGTGGATAATGCAAATACCAATTTGGAATCAACTGATTTCATTGTTGCCTAACTCGCACTTTCTCCAAACCCACGAATGGGCGCAAGTTAAATCAAAATATGGTTGGAAGCCGATTTATCTCGTTTGGTCGGACAGGGCTTTTCAATCTTACATGTCTGATCAACTGGATCAATTAGACCAATCAAACATAAACGCTGCTTGCCTTGTTTTGAAGCGAACGATTTCGTTTCGCGGATTGTTTCAGGCGAATGTTCTTTATATACCCAAAGGCCCGCTGCTGAATTGGTCGAAAGAATCACTTCGTAACCGAGTCTTGGATGATTTGCAATCCTTCGCAAAAAAACAAGGCGCGATCTTTTTGAAGATCGATCCTGATGTCCTGCTGGGAACGGGAATCCCTGAAAGCGAAGACTCACGCGAAGATAACGGCGGACAAATTGTGACGTCCGAGTTGAAGCGCAGAAGTTGGCGATTTTCATCGGATCAAATCCAATTCAAAAATACAGTTCAGATTAATTTATCCGCATCCGAAGATGAAATGCTAGCGCATATGAAACAGAAGACGCGCTATAACATTCGGCTCGCGGAAAAGAAAGGCGTGACGGTTCGCATTGGAGCACAAGCTGACCTGCCGATGCTTTACAAGATCTATGCAGAAACCTCGGTGCGCGATGGTTTTGTGATTCGCAACGAAGAATATTATCAAACCGTTTGGCAGACATTTATGCAATCATCCGAACCGGACGCGGAACCCTTAATTGCGGAAGTCAATGGTGAAATTGTCGCCGCGATTTTTATCTTTTATTTTGCAGGACGAGCTTATTATGTTTATGGCATGTCGCGTGAAGCTTACCGTGAGAAAATGCCGAATTATCTTTTGCAATGGGAAGCAATGAAACGCTCCAAGGCACGCGGCTGTTTCGTCTATGATCTTTGGGGCGCGCCAGATGAATTCAATGAAAATAATTCGTTGTGGGGCGTATTCCGTTTCAAAGAAGGATTGGGCGGCGAAGTGATCCGCACACTTGGGGCGTGGGACTTCGCGCCTAATCCGTTTTGGTATAAGATGTATTCCGAAATCATTCCGCGTGTTTTAGACCTGATGCGTTCGCGCGGGAAACAAAGAACAAGGCAAGCGATTGGAGGAGCCTAATGGATATTCCGCGATTACGATTTGCTCATTTACCGACGCCGATTGAAGAACTGCCGCGTCTTTCCGCAATATTGGGCGGACCGCGGATTCTGGTCAAGCGCGACGACCAAACCGGTCTAGCTTTCGGCGGCAACAAGACGCGCAAGCTGGAGTTCCTGGTCGCGGAAGCACAGGCGCAAGGTGCGAAGATGTTGATCTCGGCCGGCGCGATCCAATCGAATCATTGTCGTCAGACCGCAGCCGCGGCGGCGAAGTTTGGTTTTGAATGTACATTAGTATTGACCGGTCAACTTACCGAACAAGCCTCGGCCAATTTGTTACTCGACGAATTATTCAGCGCGCAGATTGTCAATGTGATCGACCGCGCGGATCGTGATCGTGTATTGAAAGAAACGTTTGATCAGGCCGTGGCCGATGGAAAGAAACCGTATCTCGTTCCGTACGGTGGATCGAGCACAACCGGTGCCTTGGGATATGCCTTCGCGATGGAAGAATTCATGAAGCAGAATGTCCACGCGGATTGGATTGCGTTTGGGACTTCATCTGGTGGAACGCACGCGGGATTAGTATTGGGTCAAAAAGTATTTGGCTATAAAGGGAAAGTGCTCGGAATCAGTATTGATGAATCAGAAGAGTGGTTGAAGGCTCATGTCTCGGCTTTGGCTTCGGATACCTCTGAGCGACTCGGCGAGCGAATCAATTTCACAACAGATGACGTACTGGCAAAGGATCAATATTGCAAAGCGGGTTACGGCGTGCTGACCGATGCCGAACGCGAAGCTGTCCGCTTGTTTGCGGGCAAAGAAGGCTTGTTGCTCGATCCGGTTTACACGGGCCGCGCCGCTGCCGGTCTGATTGATTTGATCCGCAAAGGATTCTTCAAGAAACATGAAACCGTTTTGTTCTGGCATACGGGTGGTCAACCTGCGCTCTTCGCAGAAAAATATTCAAATCAATTCTAAACAAAATCGCCTCCGGGTGAATAGAGGCGATTTTAGTTTTGTTTATCTTACGCGCCGGTGGGCATTCGTTTTTCAAGGGTGCGGCTGAGAATATCTTCCTGTTCAATGGAGGCTGATTTGATTCTCTTGCCTTTATAGGCCTTGTGTGACTTGGCGCGGTCCTGGGCAGTTTGCCATGCAATCTGCATAGCAGTCAGCTCGGGCTCGAGATTTTCCTCTGCCTGAACTTCAATCTCTTTCTCAGCTTTTTTGCTTCTCTTACCGTGCCTGCTTTCGCGCTCAGGCTTTTCCTCTTCGACGATTTCCGGTTGCATGGCCTTCATACTCAAACGGATCTGGCGCTTCTTGCGGTCCACTTTGAGGATCATGGCTTCCACTTCGTCGCCTTCCTTGACCACGTCGCTGGCGTTCTTGACATAACCGCGTGCGAGTTCGCTGATATGAATCATGCCGGGCCGCTCCGCACCGATCTCAACGAATACACCATACGGCTCAAGTCGGACCACTTTTCCTTTAACAACCATCTCGGGTTGGAGATCTTTCCAATCATACATGAGCGGCTGGATCATGGTCAGCTCAATTCGATCTTTGCGTACATGCTTCACCCACACCTCTACAGTTTGGCCTTCTTTGACAACCTCTTCAACTTTATTCACTGGGTCTTTTTGAAGCTGAGAAATGTGCAATACGCCCGGAATCGGTTGACTGATATCAACGAGCGCACCTGCCAGAGTGGTCTTGAGAATTTTGCCTGTTAATTTGGCCTTCGGTTCAAGCTCGACCTCGGGCATTGTATCTGTAGTAACCATTGTTTTTTCTCCTGAAAATTGGGAATAATACCGGAGGCTGATTATACCTGCCTGGCATGTGAGCGTCAATGTGAAAAACGATACAATTTTTGAAAACATTTTGAAGCAAAAGGAATGCTTTCCTTTTTGAATTCCGATTAAATCCACACCCATTGGCTTGACGCGTTACGACGTCTTGAGTATATTGATAATCATATTTTCCCTTATAAGTAGAAGTAATAACGAAAATATATAAATAAATATGACAAGGTGAACTCCAAAGATTATCTTTTCATTTTGAGGTGCTATGAGTCTGGTAGGTCCAAAAAGTCAAGCATTGCAAAAACGAGCTGAGAAAGTTTTGCCGTTGGGTGTGAATTCCAATTTTCGTTATTGGGGCGAAGGTCTCACGCCTTATGTGGATAAAGCCAAGGGCGCTTATCTTTGGGATGTGGATGGCCGCCGCTTCATTGATTATCGCATGGCGTTTGGCCCGATCATCTTGGGTCACGCCTACGATGACGTGGATGCAAAGGTCATTGAGGAAGTAAAGAACGGCGTGTTGTTCGCAATGACCGGCGAACTTGAAGTCGAGGTTGCCGAGATGATAGTGGAAATGTGCCCGGCTGTGGATATGGTTCGCTTTTCCTGTTCGGGAACCGAAGCGACGATGCATGCGATCCGTGTAGCGCGTGCATTTACGGGACGCGAAATCATTTTAAAGTTTGAAGGAAATTATCACGGCTTTCACGATCATACGTTGTGGTCCACGTATGCGCCGGTGGAAGCTTATGGCAATCGTCGAAGCCCGATTCCGGTGCAGGCCTCTTCGGGGATTCCTCAATCAATGGGTGAGTTTGTTATTACTTTGCCGTTCAATGATTTTGAGGGATTCGAACGCGTAATACGTTCGTATGGCGATCAAATCGCGGCGGTCATCACCGAACCGTGTCAGGGAAATTGCGGGGCGATTGAACCGCAGGCTGGTTTCCTGGAATGGATCCGCAAGAAGACGGAAGAATATGGTGTGGTTTTTATTTTGGATGAGGTCAAGACTGGCTTCCGCATCGCGAATGGCGGCGCGCAGGAATACTATCGCATCACTCCCGACCTGACCACGTATGCCAAAGCTTTGGGCAATGGATACCCGATTGCGGCGTTCGGAGGCAAGCGGGAGATCATGTCCATTATTGGACACGGCGTCTCACAGGGCGGGACGTACACCAATAACAAGCCTGGAGTTGCCGCTGCGTATGCCACTTTGAAATTGCTCAAAACAAAACCGATTTTGGAGTCGATCCAAAAACGCGGCAAGCGTTTGATGAATGGATTGAAAGACATCTTTGAAGATAACAATATCCCAGTGGCAATGAGCGGTTATCCAACCATGTTTTCCTTCGCACTTGGAGTGAACGCCGTTACCTGCCAGCGCGATTGGGATGATAGTGATAAAGAGGCCTATCTGAAACTGGTTGAGATGGCGATCGAACGCGGCGTCATGCCGGAGCATGATGCGCGTGAGCCGTGGTTCCTATGTTACTCGCACACGGATTCTGACATCGATGAAACGTTGAGTGTCTATGCTGATATTGTCAAGAAAGTGAAATCGTAGCTCTTGAAACGTCGAATGCCGAGGCGTGTTCGATGTATTACTTTTGATTTGGAGGCAGAATGACTAAAGTTTTGCAAGGAACAAAGAAGAGTCTGACCGCGAAAGAAATCGTGGATATGAACAAGGAATATACATTTTATTCCTGGTCGGTGCAAGGACAGATGAATCCGATCCCGGTCGTCAAAGCCGATGGCGTTTATTTTTGGGATGCGGATGGAAAGCGCTATCTCGATTTTGCTTCCCAATTGGTCAATACCAATGTTGGGCATCAGAATCCGAAAGTAGTGAAGGCCATTCAGGATCAAGCCGCACAATTGACATTCGTCGCGCCGGGGATGGCTACTGAGCCGCGCGGTTTGCTGGGTAAGAAACTATCGGAGATCACGCCCGGTGATTTGAAGAAAACGTTCTTTACGCTGGGCGGTGCGGAAGCCAACGAAAACGCGGTCAAGATTGCCCGTTTCTACACGGGTCGGCCTAAGATTTTGGCGCGCTACCGTTCCTATCATGGTGCGACTCACGGCGCAATTGCATTGACCGGCGATTATCGGCGTAATCCGGTGGATCATGCGATGACAGGCGTGGTTCATTTTCTTGATCCGTATTGTTATCGCTGCCCGTTCGGCTGGACGCGCGAGACTTGTCATCGGGAATGCATCAGCCACGTCGAAGAAATAATTCAGTATGAAGGTCCCGATCAGGTCGCCGCGATCATCATGGAAGGTGTGACCGGCTCGAATGGCTTGATCGTTCCTCCGGATGATTACTGGCCGCGCCTTTGCGAGATTTGCGACAAATACGGAATCCTTCTAATTTCTGATGAAGTCATGTCGGGGTGGGGTAGAACGGGCGAATGGTTTGCAGTCGATAATTGGAATGTTGTGCCGGACATTATCACAACGGCCAAAGGAATCACGTCGGGGTATGTGCCGCTCGGCGCGGTGATTGTCCGCGAGAGGATTGCGAAATTCTTTGATGATAAATATCTTTACGCAGGCTTGACGTATAACGGTCACGCGCTCGCTTGCGCCGCGGCGCTGGCAACAATCCAAGTTTATGAAGAAGAAAAGATTTTTGAAAACTCCAAAAAAATTGGCAAGCATCTTGGCAAGCGGCTTGAAGAGTTGGAGACGAAACATCCATCTGTGGGCGATGTGCGCTATATCGGATTGTTCTCCGGAATTGAGTTGGTCAAGGATCGCCAAACGAAGGAGCCGCTGGATTTGACGCCACTCAAAAATTTCCTGATTTCCAATGGCTTATATGTTTTCAACTTCAAAAATATTTTGTTTGTTGTGCCGCCGCTTATCATCAATGAAAAGCAACTCGATGAAGGCTTGAATTTGATCGATGAAGGCTTATCGGAGTTCACGGATAAATTGGTTATTTAGAGGCAGATATGCAAAAGATTCTTAACTATACTAATGGTGAATGGATCGAGCCGAAGGTTAAAGAATATTTTGATGTGATCAATCCCGCGACTGGCGAGTTGATGGCGCGAACGCCGCTTTGCGGATTCGATGCAGTGGACTCTGCCGCGAAAGCCGCGGCCGCTGCTTTCCCCGCCTGGAGGCGGACGCCCGTTCAAGATCGGATTCAATACCTCTTCAAGTTGCGCGACCTGCTCAAAGCCAACATGGATGAGATTGCTCGTACGATCACGGACGAAGCCGGTAAAACCTTAGAAGAGTCAAAAGCCGAGATGGTACGCGCGATTGAAAATGTCGAGGTCGCTTGTGGAATGCCGATGTTGTCGAAGGGTGAGATTATTGAGGATATTGCACTTGGCCTTGATGAGATCATGATCCGCCAGCCGGTGGGTGTGTGCGCAACGGTCGCACCTTTCAATTTTCCTGGCATGATCGTATTCTGGTACCTGCCTTACGCGCTTGCGGCGGGAAATACATATGTCATCAAGCCATCTGAGAAAGTGCCGATGACCATGCAGTTGATTTTCAAGCTCATCGAGCAAATCGGATTGCCAAAGGGCGTAGTTAACATGGTCAACGGCGCAAAGGAATCAGTGGATGCGATTCTCGAACATCCAATCATTCGTGCGGTGACTTTTGTCGGCTCGACGGCAACGGCAAAATATCTTTATAACAAAGCGTCTGCAAATGGAAAACGCGTGCAAGCACAGGGCGGCGCAAAAAACCCTGTCATTGTTTTGCCGGATGCAGATATGGATATGGCCACGAAAATCATTGCTGATTCTGCGTTTGGTTGCGCGGGTCAACGGTGCTTGGCTGTGTCGCTTGCAGTAACCGTTGCGGATGCACGCAACACTTTCACAGAAATGATCTGTGATGCGGCTTCAACGCGCGTGGTCGGTTATGGACTCGACGCAGGCGTCCAAATGGGGGCGATCATCAACGCGGCCAGCAAAAGGCGCATTGAGCAATTGATCGGTGTCGGCTCGAAGGAAGGCGCGTCGATTCCGGTGGATGGGCGCGGGACCGTGGTGAAAGGGTATGAGCGTGGATCATTTGTCAGACCGACGATCCTTTCCAATGTCCAGCGCGGAAGCGAGATTTCACGCACAGAAATCTTTGGACCGGTGTTGAGTCTCATGCACGTCAATAGTGTGGATGAAGCCATTGAATTGGTCAACAGCGGAACGTATGGGAATCAGGCAAGCTTGTTCACTTCCAGCGGTTCCGCTGCGCGCAAGTTCCGATATGAAGCTGAAGCAGGCAATATCGGAATCAATATCGGCGTGGCCGCGCCGATGGCGTTCTTCCCGTTCAGCGGATGGAAAGAATCATTTTTTGGCGATATGCATGGTCAGGGCATGGACGCGGTGGAGTTCTTTACCCAGAAGAAAGTTGTGGTGGAGCGTTGGCCGAAGGAATGGAGTAGAAAATTTTAGTTTAGAATAAGTCGCATAAAATGATCATCCATTTTGCGCGAATTTATGGGACAATAGCACGCGAATACCATATTAGACCGACTGAGGAGCTTGTGGATGAGCGAGTTCGCAATCGAATTACGGGACGTTGTTAAGAACTTTATAACTCCTGAGGGCAATGAGTTAGCAGCTGTCAACCATGTCACCATGAAAATCAAGAACGGGGAATTCTTTTCGATGCTTGGTTCTTCCGGATGCGGAAAGACCACCACGTTGCGCATGATCGCGGGATTTGAATGGCCGACGGAAGGTGAAGTTTATATTGATGGCGAGGCTCAGGAACATAAACCGCCTTTCCTTCGTCCCGTCAATACCGTCTTCCAAAGCTATGCTTTATTCCAGCATATGACCGTCTTCCAGAATGTGGCCTTTGGCCTTGAAATGGAAGGAGCCTCGAAGGACGATATCAAAAAGCGTGTGGGTGAAGCGCTGGAGATGGTGCGCTTGACCGGCATGGATCGGCGCCACCCTAAACAGCTTTCGGGCGGACAACAACAACGCGTGGCGCTGGCACGCTCCTTGGTCAAACGCCCGAAGGTTCTTCTTTTGGATGAGCCGCTGGGCGCGTTGGATTTGAAGCTTCGCAAAGAGATGCAACTCGAACTCAAGTCACTGCAAAAGGAAGTGGGCATTACGTTTGTGTATGTGACGCACGACCAGGGCGAAGCATTGACCATGTCCGATCGCATTGCAGTCATGAGTCTCGGCAAGGTTTTGCAAATGGGGCTGGCCGTTGAAATTTATGAACGTCCCGCAAATCGCTTCGTGGCAGATTTTATTGGCGAATCCAATTTCTTGGCTGGCCAGGTTAAATCCGTTAAGAAGGATCAAGCCGTGGTTTATATTCCTGCCTGGGAGCAGGAGTTGACAGGAGTCGTAACCAGCAGGGTGAATGTGGGCGATGAAGTAGCCATTTCCATTCGTCCCGAAAAGATTCGCCTTTCCAATGAATCAGCACCGAACGGGAACGGTCTCAATGGGATTGTTGTGAACAGCACTTATATTGGCTCGGATACCCATGTTTATCTGGATGTGCGCGGGCAGCGGATAAAAGTTTGGGAACAGAATCGCATCTCTACACTTGACCCGCGTGCCTATTATCAAAGCGGGCAACAGGTTTGGTTGAGTCTGATCTCGGAAAATACTCTTGTGTTGCCGAAGGATTAGCCGTGCTCAAACGATTGCGCGAGAACAAATCCGATCAAGGCACTCTGCTAATCATCCCGACGCTGATCTTCATGATCGGAATGTTGATCATTCCACTTTTATTAACATTGGTCGTCAGCTTCGGACAGCGCAGTGCCGATGGCGGCGTGATTTATACTTTTTCATTGCACAATTATATACGCCTGCTTGGCTTCACCAACGATTGTCCGACCGGAATCCAAACTTGTTTTACTTCCCTTTATCTCGAAATCTTATGGCGTTCCCTTGTGTTGGGATTCAACACAACCGCACTGGATATTCTATTGGCATTTCCGCTGGCCTACTTTATCGCCAGGGCGCATCCCAGATGGCGGAACACGTTAATGTTCCTGGTGCTAGTGCCGATGTGGACAAACTTCGTGATCCGCGTCTATGCCTGGATGATGATCCTGCGCGACCAAGGCGTGATCAATTCCTTGCTGGGATGGTTGGCCAGGCTGGTTCATATCCCGTTCAAGCCGCTCGGGATGCTTTATACACCCGGCGCAGTGCTGGTGGGCATGGTCTATGAATTCCTGCCTTTTATGATTTTACCGATTTATGCTTCCCTTGAAAAAATTGATAATTCACTTTATGAAGCCGCCGCGGATTTGGGCGCTTCGCCATTCCGTACATTCCTGCGCGTGACCCTACCTCTTTCCATGCCGGGTGTTGTGGCCGGAACGATTCTGGTTTTCATCCCGGTCATGGGGACATTCATCGTGTCCGATCTTTTGGGTGGGGCGCAGGTGATTTTGATCGGTAACTTGATCCAGCGGCAATTCTTGGATGCGCGCGATCCAACCTTCGGCTCGGCGGCCTCTTTGGTGTTGATGTTCATGACCATCGTAGTCACTTACTTCTACACGCGCAAATTCGGATTTGGTGAGGACATCGTAGGAGCATGAATCCCTTCCGCCGCTCTCCATGGATTATTGCCTCCACCATCCTGGTGTTTTTCTTTTTATACGCGCCCATTGCCGTGTTGGTCATCTTCTCGTTCAATGCTTCAAGGATCAGCCCGCTGTTCACCGGCGCTATTACCAAGTTCGGCCCGTTCCAGTTGGTGGATGGAAATGTGATACAAAGCCCATGCGGACCCTTCCATTGGTTTTGCGACCTCTCCAAAAACATGGAAGTCTTAAGTGCCGCTCGCAACACGCTGACGGTTGCGTTTACTGCCACCATTATCTCGACGGTGATCGGGACGATGGCGGCTCTTGCTCTCCAGCGATATAACTTCCGGCTCCGGACATTTTCGCAGGTTTCGCTTTATATTCCGATCGTTATCCCGGAGGTAGTCATGGGTATAACGATCCTAGTGATGTTCAGCCAGTTATTCTCCTTTCTAAACAGCTCACTGCATCTTGCTGGTGATTCGCAACTCTCGCTTGGGTTGTGGACAGTGATCCTTGCCCACATATCGTTCATGATTCCTTTTGTAACTCTGGTTGTGCAGGCACGCTTGCAGGGACTGGATAAATCTTATGAAGAAGCGGCTATGGACCTCGGAGCGAACGAGTGGACAACCTTTCAGCGCGTCACCTTTCCGATGATTCTCCCCGGCGTGCTCTCAGGCGCATTGTTGGCTTTTACCTTATCGATTGATGACTTCATCATCACCTTCTTTACAAACGGCCCCGGCTCGACCACACTTCCGATCTACGTCTATGGGCTTTTGCGCCGCGTGATCACTCCGCAATTGAATGCCCTCTCCACGGTTTGGATTTTGATTGTGCTGGTCGTGGTTTTCTTGATTCAACGTTTGGAAGCCCATCAGAAATAACCGGGTATTTCGTTCTGAATTATCAGAACGTGGAAGCAAAATCTTTCCTGAAGGAGGAAGAGATTAAAATGAAAAGATCAATTCTTGTTAAGCTGTCAGCGGGATTGCTGGCATTGAGCATCTTGCTGACCGCTTGCGGCGGAGGACAAGCGCCGCAAGCCGCGCCGACAACAGCTCCAACACAACTAGTAGACGCAACCCAGCCGCCCGCCGCTACTCAAGTACCTGTTGCAACGCAAGCGTCCACCACCGCATCGGCTCCGGTACCGACCTTTGCACCTCCCGCGTTTACTTCTCAGCCCAGCGGCAAGTCGGCGGCAGATGGATTTAATTGTCCGGCGGCGAATCCGCATATGAAAGTTACCTCAAAAGAATTGAACCTTTTTGTGTGGACTACCTATGTTCCGCAGGATTTCTATGAGTGCTTCGAAAAGGTTTACGGAATTAGCGTTAACTATGATGAGTATTCCAACAATGAAGATATGATCGCCAAGGTTTCATCAGGAGCTGATTCTTATGATCTCGTCCAGCCAACTGATTATGCGGCGTCAATGATGATTCATCAGGGAATGCTGCAGAAGCTGGATCACAGCCAACTGCCGGTGCTTGCCAACTTCGACCCCGGTTCTTTGAATTTGGCTTTTGACCCGGGAAATCAGTACACGATTCCGTATGAGGATGGGTTGGATGCGATTGTGGTCAATACGGCGGCGGTGAAGGATGTGCCCAAATCCTGGGCCGATCTATGGAAGCCTGAATATCAAGGCCAGATGGTTTTCGCAGACGATTCGCGCGACGTGATTGGACTGACCTTGCTGACCCTTGGCTTTGACGTCAACACAACGGATAAATCCCAACTTGATCAAGCCAAACAGAAACTGGCTCAATTGACACCTGGCATCAAGAAGTACGATAGCGACAGCCCGCACAGCGACTTGATCGCCGGCGATGTAAACCTCGGCGAAACATGGACTGGCGAAGCTTTCATGGCTCAGCAGGCTCTGCCCTCCATTCAGTTTATCTATCCAACGGAAGGCTCCATTATCTGGCAAGATAACTGGGCTATGCTTAAGGATGCCCGTCATGCGGACGCGGCCTATGCCTGGCTGAATTACACCAATCAGCCCGATATGTTCTGGATGATGTTGACGAATTATATGTATACGAATCCGAACGCCGCGGCCCTGGTGTATTCCAAGGGCAATTCCATGCCGGTCACCGACATCAACGGCAATTCCACCACGCTGGGTGCTGTTTATGACACTTATATCAACTCGCCGATTACCAATCCGCCGCATAGCGCCATCCAGGCCGCTCATCGCATAGACGATGTGGGGGCGTTGACGCCGTTGTACGACCAGATTTGGACAGAAGTGAAGTCCGGCCAGTAAGAGATTCATTTTAGATGTTGAACGCTCGGCTGATTGGAATAGCCGGGTGTTCTTTATTTTGAGTTACTATGGCTTGCCGACTAGGGAAAGCTGATATGTTCAGTATAAAGGATTGATGTAGGATGGTTATAGGCCGGATATAGGATGATTATAGGATGGGCATAGGGTCGTCGAAGGATGACCGGGGGGTTGGTGCGGCAAAATAGGCCAGGGCGGGTTGCTATCAAGATTGGGCATGGTTGATGCCACGATCATGCATAATAATTGAGCGCCTCTAGCGTGCATTTGTTCCACTCTTGACAGCACGCTAACAGCGCAGTTTTATCCTAGATCGTTTAGGTTGTTATTCGACCTGTCCGAAAGGTATTATACTGTCCGCATAAACGCGATTTAAGCGTCCTAGAATAAAGGCTCGTTATGAAGAAGACAAGTGGTGAGAGATGCAATTATTGTGGGGACCAATTACTTCCGGCGAACACATACCGCCGAAACAGATGTTTAACCGTTCAATTGCGATAGCATAACCGTACCGTCTTGTGGTGAACATAATACAAAGAAGGGTGGATAAGATCAAGCTGTTGTTAGCGTCTTTCTCATTCCGCTGTACGCAGGTCAAAAACAATATCAATTGGAGCCTGAAGTCAAACAAGCGATCCACGCCGCACTCCCATCTTTTGAAAAGGCAAAGCGAAGTGCAGTTAGGACTTCGTTCATCAAGGACCATGCCCCTGAGCTAACAGACTTACCTGATGTAGCTTATTTGGTTCCACAAGTGGATATTTTTGCATGGATTCGACTACTTACGGCAGGTCTCGTTTACAACGGGATAGGCTCGGCTAGCCGAACAATTGCTTGGTCTAGAGCAAAGGTTTGGAGCCAACAGATTTCCATCTAACAGTCCAGTGCCATCTATGCACGCTGACGAAGTGCTTTAGATATATAAGATTTACGATGAGCGAATATTAGAGCTTGATAGACTAAATTGGTATGGCGGATGGTCTGCCAATCCCAAACCATATCCAAAGGTAATATATTCATTTCGAGTCAATTTTGGTAACTCAGGCGAAGTGATTTTTCATCATAAGTTTTATAGCCGCTATTCGATATATGTGCATTTCAAGATGTCTGCAAGAAATGCAAAGAGATACATTGAAAGCCTTGGAAATCAATAGATGGCGAACAATGATATGCTGGTTTGTCGCTCGAAGCGTCGCCTTTTCTATACGTGCGCAATTCGTGTGCATTGGGGTAAAACGCTGTAGAAGCAATGTGCGAGATTATTCGAGGCTTCAAATCGGTAGGTTAGAGTGGATACTCAATCAAACCAATTGCAAACGACAGAAGCAAGCTCCGCTACCTTCAGGAATAGAGAAACTGTTATCCTCTGGCTAATCGTTCCTGTCTTGATTCTTTTCTGCGCCGGCTGTTGTTGGCTATTCTCTTTCCTGTGGCAAAAATTTGGCTGTTATGACTACGGCGACAACAAACTCCTTTCGCCAGTCGGACAATATCAGGATGTCATATTCCGGAGCGATTGCGGCGGAGCACCTGCACCCGACGCGCACGAAGTAAGCATACTTAGGACTGGGCAAAAGCTGTATCACTTTCAACGGGGCAATGTGTTTATCGGAAGTTACGGATGCGATTATCTGAAAGTTAAATGGATAAGCAACGGCCAATTGAAAGTGTGGTACGGAATAGCTCGGAATGTAGCCGGTCGAACTATATTGCCAGCCTTAATGAGAAAAGAGAGGGATGGTACCTCGATTGATTATCAGCTCGAACCGAACTGCCCACCCCAATAAGCCGGCTAGAGAGAGAAGTTTAGAGTCGCGTTTCCTGTTCCGTGTGCAATTCGTGTACAGTTGGCGTAAAAGGCTATGGCATCGGGAATGTTAAAAGATTTTCTCCTGGCTTTCCTTAGAGTATTTCCGGTGTGTCATCATGCTTTCCGTTCCTTCCATAAGAAGGCGTAAAACTATATAAGATAACCGTTTGGAAAAAGTATAAAAAACGTACAGCAATCGTATCAAAACCGTCCAGCAAGGTTGGGGGAAAAGCGATACATTAATTTTTGAACCACGTGTTATTTCTTAGTGAAAAAGTCTCTGTATAAGAGGATAGGGCGTGTGAACTTCATGTCCAATCGTTGGCCTGTGCTGGCTGCCGTTTTGATGTTGTTTTTGCTTTCATTAAGTCAGGGCGAGCCACACCCAGCGCCCAAGGCTATTATTTCAGAACAAGTCCCCGTTGATTGCAGCTTGCCTGTGAGTCGAAGCTGGATCGAGAAGGTCAGTCGCATCCGATGGGTTGCATTTAGCTCGCCCAATCCTGATCTGAATTTGAGATTCTATCAACCGACGGCCGAAACCCTTTATCAGAACCTGAAGGTATTACGACAAGCACAATTCACGGGCTTGATCACCTATGGTTCCGCCGGCATTATGGGAACACAGTTTCCGAGCATTGCCCAATCCCTCGGGTTTCAGGGAATCATCATGGGCATTTGGAGGCCCGATAATCCGGACGAACTCAAAAACGCCCAAGCTGTAGCGAGTTTGCCGATCGTATTGGGTTACGTCGTGGGAAACGAAGGTCTTTCCGGTACCAGAGACCGATATACGCTTTCCGATCTCTGCGCGGCGATTACCGATTTGCGAACAAGCACAGGAAAACCTGTTGCGACTGCGGAGGATGTCGATACCTACAGTTACAGACCTGGACTTTTGTCGGTTGGGGATTGGTTATTTCCCATCGCACATCCGTACTGGCACGCGATCGAGGAACCGCAGCGGGCCATCCAATGGGAACAAGATCAATATGATTCCTTTATCGAAAAGACCAATCGCTTTGTGTTTTTTGAAGAAGCCGGATTGCCTACTGCTGGTGCAAATGGTTTATCAGAATCAAACCAGGATTTATTCTATAGCGGGCTGGCGAAAACGGAAGTTCGGTTTGCGTATTTTGAAGCATTTGATCAACCATCCAAGATTAACTCCGCCGTTGAGCCCCATTGGGGAATCTTTCATTCGAACCTGAAGCCAAAATTACTGGGTTGGGATTTGATGGGCTATCGATTGTTTACTGCTGGAAATGGTGCCCATTTTTGGGTACAGGAATGTTCAGGAAAAAGTGGAGAGCGCTGCCTTGTAAATACTGACGAAACATCTCTCGTGGTTGGCAAGGGTCCTGATGGAAAACAATATCGCTCCATCCTAGCATTTGATGCATCCGGTTTGCCGGATCAGGCAATCATTACCTCCGTTAAATTGAAACTCAAAATGACCGGGATTGCAGGTCTTAACTTGGCGAATCATCAAAATAAGCTGGTCTTGGATTTATGTCCATCGCGCGGTCTGGAGGCCGCCAGACATCTAACGATAGAGTTGAGCAATGGATTGACTTGCGTCGATAATGTTGGAAGCTTCGAAAAAAATACAAACGACGGTTGGTATACAGTAGCTCTACATCAGGATGCAATTCATTCTTTTGACTTGCGAGGTATCACACGATTTCGCCTTAGGATTAGCAACGTTGAAACCATGAGAACGAAGAGGGCTTATGTACTATTTGATCGTGGCATATCCAATGGTTCGAATAGCCCTGTATTATTGGTTCGTTATACATTCACTCATTCCAAATGAGTGATGCTCGAAAGAAAGTCAGTTACTTGCCTGTTTTGGCTGAGAGCAGGGGAGATACTTGCCAGCAAAGGATATTGCCATCATTTTGTGCATCAAAAACTCTGTGTTTGTGATGATTAGTTATAGTATGTTTGACTCTATTGCAAAATCGGTATAAAATTGGTCTGTGAGCAAAAAAATCGTTACAGAGAAGATGGTTTCGCTCGACGAAATTGACCAGCACATCCTGGATGCCATGCGCAAGGATGGACGTGCAGCCTTTGCCCAAATCGCCGCGAAGCTCAAAGTCTCGCCGGGCATGATTCGTCAGCGCTATAACCGTTTGGTGGATATGGGCATGTTGAAAGTGGTCGCCATTTCCAATCCACTGCAGCGTGGATTCAAGACCATGGCATTGATCGGTATTCGGACTGATGGCAATCAGATGCTGGATGTCGCGGATGCAATTTCTAATTTGAAGGAAGTAGTTTACCTGGTGGTGGTGAGCGGACGATTCGACATTATGGCAGAAGTCATATGCCGTGATCACGAAGATTTGTTAAATTTCATTACGGAAAAATTGTACGCGATTGATGGCGTTCGTGAATTGGAAACTTTCATGCATTTGAAGATTGTCAAGGAGATATATTTTTAGGATGATGTCATTGCGAGCGAAGCGAAGCAATCTCCTGATTAACGCGGGGATTGCCACGTCGGGAAATATACCCTCCTCGCACTGACACAAATAATGTGTCACCCGCTTCATAATTGAAGCATGAAGCGGCACAAAACTTGTCCGCACCCGCAAAAGCCGGGCGGCGGAGCCAATCGAAAGGATTTATGAAAGTCTTGCTGGTCGGCGTAGGCGGCGTGGGAGAAGCCATTGCCGCGATCGCGAAAGAACGTCCATGGGTGGAACAGATTGTGCTGGCAGATTATAACCAGGCGCGCGCGGAAGAAGTCCAGAAAAAATTAGGCAATCCAAAACGTTTTCCCGCCGAGTTCATCGACGCGAGTAAACAAGCGAGCATCGAAGAACTTGCCGGGAAATATAGCGTTGATCTCATCATGAATGCGGTGGAGCCGATTTTCAATGAGAAGATCTTCGACGCGGCATATAACGCGGGCGCCATGTATATGGATATGGCGATGACGCTTTCAGAGCCGAATCCGACCGATCCATTTCATAAGCCGGGCATCAAATTGGGCGATTATCAATTTGCGAAGAGCAAAGAGTGGGAAGCGGAAGGCCTGCTTGCCATCCTCGGTCTCGGTGTGGAGCCGGGCATGGCGGATGTGTTTGCACGTTATGCCCAGGATTATCTCTTTGACGAGATCGAAGAGATCGGCATCCGAGATGGATCGAATATCGCGATTGACGGATATGAGTTCGCACCGAACTTTTCCATTTGGACCACCATCGAGGAATGTCTGAACCCGCCCGTGATCTATGAAGATAAAAAAGGCTGGTTCACCACGGAACCGTTTTCAGAACCGGAGATGTTTGATTTTCCCGAGATCGGAAAGGTGGAAGTGGTCAATGTGGAACATGAAGAAGTTTTACTGGTGCCGCGCTGGGTGAAGGCGAAGCGGGTCACGTTCAAGTATGGATTGGGCAACCAGTTCATCGGCGTATTGAGGACGCTTCACATGCTCGGCCTAGATAACAAAAAGAAAATCAAGATCAAGGGAACAGAGGTCTCACCGCGCGATGTGGTCGCGGCGTGTTTGCCCGACCCGGCTCATTTGGGCGATAAGATGCACGGCAAGACTTGCGCGGGGACATGGGTTAAAGGAATCAAAGATGGTCGTCCGCGTGAGGTGTACCTGTATCAAGTTACGGATAACACTGAGTGCATGAAGCGCTGGGGATGTCAGGCGGTGGTAGCGCAGACGGCGTTCAGCGCCGTGATTGGCTGGGATTTGATCGAGCACGGTCAATGGCAAGGTGCAGGCACGCTGGGGCCGGAAGCATTCGATCCGATTCCGTTTATGGAGAAGATGGCGGAATACGAATTCCCGTATGGCATCAAAGAGATGATAAAGGAAACGGCGTAATAGGGTTCTGATAAATAGGTGACAGTCACTTTCAAAGTGACTGTCACCTATTTTTATGAGTAATCTTTAACCTTCTTTGCGGTCGAACCACTTTCAAGTACAATAATTAAAGAAATGAAATAACAAGTAATAGCTTATTGAAAATACGAGGACGCTATGAAAACAATCACTTTGGAAGAACATTATGTAAGCCCGTCGTTTTTGGAAGGTCCAGGGAAAGGTTTGAAAGAGCAGGCCAAAAATCCTGAAAGCTACATCGGCAAAATATATGAACAATTGCGTGATCTTGGCGAGAAGCGAATCTCGGAGATGGACGCCGCAGGCATCGATGTGCAAGTCTTGTCCCTCAACTCCCCGGGGGTGGAGCAGCTTGATCCTGAAGAGGCAAAAAAGATTGCAAGGGAAACGAATGACTTTCTTGCCAGTGCAGTCAAAAGTCATCTCCAACGTTTTGCCGGCTTTGCCACATTGCCGACTGCTGATCCAAAAGCAGCAGCCATCGAGCTCGAACGCGCGGTACGGGATTATGGTTTCAAGGGCGCTATCATCAATGGACATGCCAAAGGACGCTACCTCGACCATAAGTTTTTCTGGCCGATTTTGGAGCGGGCTGAAGCGCTGGATGTCCCAATTTATCTCCACCCGACACAACCTCCAAAGGCCGTGATCGACGCTTCCTATTCAGGCTTTGATCCGGCAATCACCAATATGCTGATCGGTGCCGGTTGGGGCTGGCATATTGAAACAGCCGTTCATGTGATTCAACTCATGCTTGGTGGAGTATTCGACCAGTATCCAAAGCTACAAATCATCATTGGCCATATGGGCGAGACACTTCCTTTTATGTTGCAGAGAATGGATCGCATTATGGACACAGAAACGACGAAACTAAAGCGGCCGATCAGCGCCTATCTTCGGGAAAATGTTCATTACAGCTTCAGCGGACTCAATTACACTTCGACATTCCTCGACCTATTATTGGAAGTCGGCGTGGATCGGATTATGTTTTCAGTGGATTATCCTTATGCGTCCATGGCACAAGGGCGGGATTTCCTAAATAAATTGCCAGTCAGCGCCGCCGATAAAGAGCGAATTGCGCACGTCAATGCAGAGAACCTCCTGAGAATATAACGATAATCATTGCTCTGTTGGCGGAGTTCTGATTCGTGGCCCTAAAATTCAAGGTAGATGCATCGCGTCGCATGGCTGATACGGTTACAAAAGTATTGCTCTCTTTGCATCTTGCTCCAAAGGGGTATTATCTGCTGACGACCATCGGGCGCAAGACTGGAATCTCCAGATCAAACCCCGTCACTTTGATTGAGGAAGGAAATCGTCGCTGGCTGGTCTCCCCGTTTGGGAATGTGAGTTGGGTCCATAACGTGAGGGCCTCGGGACGAGTAATCCTCACCAGAAATGGGAAGTCCGAAAGTGCTGCGATCCGAGAATGTTCCGCAGAGCAAGCCGCACCGGTTTTGCGAAAATATGTGATGAATGTGGAGATCACAAGGCCTTATTTCGATGTTGGAACGGACTCTTCCGAAGAGGCATATCTTGTCGAGGCGCCTAAACATCCGGTATTTGAGATCGTGAACCGAGATTCATAAAAGCGTCGCTTTAGGAAAATTGGATTTGCTGTTTATCTGTCATATCCGTATAATAAGATAAATTTGGAATCCAAAGGAGCACGCCATGCCCTTCGGTTATAACGGTAGAATTTTGCATGTTGACCTGACACACGGCAGCTTGGAAGTGGAGACCCCGCCCGAATCTTTTTATCGTACGTATATGGGCGGATCAGCGATGGGGCTGTATTACATTTTGAACGAAATGCCCAAGGGCGCGAATGCGCTCGGACCTGATAATGTTTTGACCCTGATGTGCGGTGTCACCACAGGGGCAGCGATCTCAGGACAAAGTCGAATCAATGCCAATGCTAAATCGCCGATTAGCGGAGCGATTGGCGATTCGCAGGGCGGCGGATATTTTCCCGCTGAATTGAAGTTTGCAGGCTTCGATGGGATCGTGATCAAGGGCAAATCGTCCAAGCCGGTTTATCTTACGATCATCGAAGGCAAACCTGAGTTTCGCGATGCTTCGCATTTGATGGGCAAGATCACGGGGGAAGTCGATGAGATTCTCAAAAAGGAATTAGGCGACAATAATATCGAGATTCTTCAACACGGTCCCGCGGCTGAACATGGCGTGCTATTTTCCTCGCTGTTAAGCATGTCGAATCGCAATAATGGACGCACGGGTATGGGACTCGTGATGGCTTCCAAGAACTTAAAAGCAGTGGTGGTTCGAGGCAGGAAAAAGGTTGAAGTGGCCGACCCGAAAGGGGTCACGGCATTGAACCGCACCGGCCCAAGGATAATGCCCAATAATCCAGACGTAGATGGCACTGGCAAATATGGAACCGCTGCGGTAGTCATGGTGCAAAACACAATGGGCACGCTTCCCACACGTAATTATAACGAGGGTCAGTTTGAAAACCCCGAGCCGATCAGCGGTGAGAAAATGGCCGAGACGGTTTTGAAAGATCGCGAGACTTGTTATGCATGCGTGGTGCGTTGCAAACGCGTCGTCGAGATCAAGGATGGTCCATATAAAGTGGATCCGTATTATGGCGGGCCGGAATATGAGACTATTGGCACGTTCGGCTCCTATTGCGGGATTAATGATCTCGCCGCGGTTGCGCTTGCGAGTCAAATCTGCAACGAACAAGGTGTGGACACGATTGCCTGCGGTGCGACGATTGCCTTTGCGATGGAATGTTATGAGAAAGGCATTATTACCAAAGAACAAGCCAATGGCATTGATCTAAAGTTCGGTAACGCCGATGCGATGCTGGCCGCGCTGGATGCGATTGTCAAAGCCGAGGGGCCATTGGGCAAAGCCTTGTCGCAAGGCTCGGAGCGCGCCGCGCAGATGTGGGGCAATGGCGCGGATGAATGTCTCATCACCGTCAAGGGTGCAGAAGCGCCCGCGCATATGCCGCAAGCCAAACGAAGTCTCGGTTTAATCTATGCGGTCAATCCGTTTGGTGCGGATCATCAGTCCAGCGAACACGATTGGATGATCGAGGAAGGCATGGCGTCCGATCTTTATATGAGCAAACTCACGCTGATGGGTATGCCCGATAAACTTCCATCACTCTCACTGGGCCCGGACAAAGTGAAGTTTGCGTATCTCACCGAAGTCTTTTATTCGATCCTCGATACGGTCGAGCTTTGTCAATTCGTATGGGGGCCGGCGTGGACGCTTTACGGTCCGAAAGAATTGGTAGACTTTGTCAAAGCAGTGACGGGCTGGGATGTGACCTTGGATGAAATGATGACGGTTGGCGCGCGCCGATTAAATCTCATGCGGGTGTTCAATGCCCGTGAGGGATTCGACCGCAAGCAGGATAAACTGCCGAAGAAATTCTTCAAGGCCTTGAAGGGAACCGGCCCCACGGCGGGCATCGCTCTGACTCACGAGGAAATTGATTCCGCCATTGATGAATATTACAAGCTGGCAGGTTGGACTCCGAACGGTGTCCCGACTACTGAAACGTTAAAGAAGTTGGATCTGACCTGGGCTGCATAAACTGAAACTTTTTCTGAATATTCAGGAGGATCACAACGATGGAGTACAAACTTTTCATTGATGGACAATGGGTCAACGCCGGCCCGATCATGGAAGTAAAGAATAAATATAACGGCCAAACCATTGCTGCCTTGCCGACCGCACGCCGCGAAGATGTGGATGCGGCAATTGCCGCGGCTCAACGCGCCGCGCCGGTGATGGCGGATATGCCTGCCCATAAGCGCGCTGAGATTCTTCTTAAGACCGCGTCGTTGTTGCGGGAGCGTTCCGAAGATTTGGCGAAGACCATTGCCGCGGAAGCGGGCAAGGCACTCAAGTTTGCGCGCGCCGAGGTGGATCGTGCCATCAGCACATTTACGATTGCGTCGGAAGAGGTAAAGCGTATACATGGCGAGACTTTTCCGCTGGATGCTGTTCCATCCGGCGAAGGCTATTTTGGCTTCTGGGTGCGCCGTCCCGTTGGCGTGATTGCGGCAATCAGTCCATTCAACTTTCCGTTGAATTTAGTTGCTCATAAAGTTGCACCTGCACTTGCTTCGGGCAATTCACTGGTTCTCAAACCTGCCACATCCACTCCGCTCGCGGCGGTGAAATTATGTCAGGCATTGCAGGATGCGGGTTTGCCCGCAGGCGCGATCAACTTGATTGTTGGCGCGGGTGGAACGGTGGGCGAGTGGCTCATCACCGACCCGCGCATCGACAAGATCACGTTTACTGGCAGTCCGCCTATCGGCGCGCATATTTTGGCGGTCGCAGGCATCAAGAAGGTTACACTTGAATTGGGAAATACATCGCCGGTTATTATCGCGCCTGATGCGGATTTGGATTTCGTCGCCAAGCGTTGCGCAGTCGGGGCCTATTACAATTCGGGTCAAGTCTGTATTTCAGTTCAACGCATCTATAGCCAGAAACAAGTTTACGAGCTATTCACAGAAAAATTTATCAAGGCGACGGATGCGATGGTAGTTGGCGATCCGCTGGATGAGCGCGTCGATGTCGGGCCGATGATCGACTCAAAGGAAGTGGATCGCATCGAAGGCTGGGTCGAAGAAGCGCAGGATTCGGGCGCCAAAGTTTTGACGGGCGGCAAACGTGATGGCGTGATCTATTATCCAACCGTGTTGACGGATGTTAACTCGAATATGAAAGTTATTACTGATGAAGTCTTCGCACCGGTAGCGTCGGTAATTTCGTGCGCTGACTTTGAAGAGTCATTGCGCCAAGCCAACGATACCAAGTTTGGATTGCAGGTAGGCGTGTTCACCAAAGATATTGACAGTGTTCTGAAAGCGGTCAAGCGCCTGAACTTTGGCGGCGTAATTATCAACGATACGCCGAACTTTCGTACCGATCACATGCCGTATGGCGGCAATCGTCAGAGTGGGTTGGGACGCGAGGGCGTCAAGTTTGCGATGGAGGATATGACCAATATTCAAATGGTCGCTATTCGTCAAAGTTCATAATTTTCATACCGAGGAGAGAGCTATGGAATTTAAATTGTGGATTGATGGCAAATGGGTGGATAGCAAAGGTGGCGGCAAGATCTCCGTTGAGAATCCCGCAACCGGCAAGAAAATTGCCGAGGTTGTGGATGCCAACGTGGAGGACGTGAATCTGGCAGTAGCCGCGGCGAAGCGGGCCTTTTATGATGGCCGCTGGTCGCGGCTTGTTCCATCGGAAAGATCAAAGGCAATCTGGAAGATGGCTGACCTTCTCGAAAAACATGCTGAGGAATTTGCGAAACTCGAATCGGAGAATACTGGCAAGCCGTATAAGTTTGTCAGCCTCGGTGCGGACTTAATGTTCTCTATTGATAACCTGCGCTTCTTTGCCGGGGCCGCGCGCGATACGCACGGTTCGCATGCTGGGGAATATTGGCCCGGTTACACATCCATGTATCGGCGCGACCCGGTCGGGGTTGTGGGTCAGATCGCTCCGTGGAATTATCCGCTGATGATGGCAATTTGGAAGATCGGTCCCGCGCTCGCGGCGGGATGCACAACGATCTTCAAGCCCGCATCTCTGACGCCGCTGACCAGCCTTATGCTGGCGAACATTATCAAAGAAGCGGGTATACCCGATGGCGTGGTCAACGTCATCACCGGACGCAAAGCTGGTCAATTGCTGGTTGAACATCCCGATATTCGGATGATCAGCGTCACGGGTTCGACGCAAGTGGGTCAAACCATCATGAAGACCGCCGCGGACACGATCAAGCGCGTTCATTTGGAGTTGGGCGGGAAGGCGCCGGTGTTGGTCTTTGACGATGCGGATGTGGATTTAGTCGCTGCGAAAGTGGCATTAGCGGGAACCATCAACACAGGTCAGGATTGCACTGCCGCGACGCGTGTCTATGTTGCGGAGAGTCTGCGCAAGAAAGTGGAAGAGGCGCTGATGGAAGCGGTTCGCAATACCAAGATTGGCGATCCGTTTGCCGATGATACGTTGATCGGCCCGATGATCTCCGGCGGGCAACGCGAATCGGTGAATGGGTTTGTGGAACGCGCCAAGAAGGACGGGGCAAAAGTGTTGACCGGTGGACGCGTCCCCAAAGATTTCCAGCAGGGATATTATTACGAACCGACGGTCATCGCGGATGCAAATCAAAAATCTGAGATCATTCAATCTGAAGTCTTTGGGCCAGTTCTTACGATCAATTCATTCAAGGATGAAGAAGAAGCAATCATGCTGGGCAATGATGTTGTCTATGGTCTCGCTGCCTCGGTCTTCACTAAAGATGTCGGACGAGCGATGCGCGTTTCCGAACGGTTGGAATTTGGAACGGTGTGGGTCAACGACCATATCCCGTTGGCATCTGAAACTCCGCATGGTGGATTCAAACAATCCGGTTTTGGCAAGGACCTTTCCGCGGAGGCGGTTGGCGACTATCAAGTGACCAAGCATGTGATGATCGCGCGGTAAATTAACTTTCTTGGGAAAGGGACAGAAATATTTCTGTCCCTTTTTGAATGGAAAAGGAATGATAATGAGTCAACTTTACGAAGAAAACTTTCCACACATGACTCCGGCATGGAGTTGCATCTTCAACTTCGTTGCGGAGCGCGCTGAAGGCTCGTATATCTATACGGAAGATGGCAGGAAATTGTTGGATTTTACCTGCGGCATTGGCGTGACCAATACCGGTCATTGCCATCCAAAGGTAGTCGAAGCGATTCGCGAACAAGCTGGACTTTTCCTTCATGCGCAGGCCAACATCGTCATCCATAAACCTCTGTTGCAATTGATCGAAGAACTGCGAAAGATTGTCCCGGCTTCGATTGACAGTTTCTTCTTCACGAACTCTGGCGCGGAGGCGGTGGAGAATGCGGTCAAGGTTGCACGCGCTGCAACCGGCAAACCCAACATCATCGTGTTCAGTGGCTCCTTTCATGGGCGCACGGCCGCGACGATGGCATTGACTACATCGAAAACCGGATATCGCACCGGCTTTGGTCCGTTGCCGTCTGGTATTTTTGTTTCTCCGTTCCCATATACCTTTCGTCTCGGTATGAGCGAAGAGCGGGCTTCAGCGTACGCGCTCGAACAGCTTGAATACTTGCTTGCTTCGCAGACCGCGCCCAAAGAGACTGCCGGGATTTTGATTGAATCCGTTTTGGGCGAAGGCGGATATATTGTCCCGCCTGCTTCGTTCATGAAAGGGCTGCGCGAGATTGCTGATAAGCATGGATTCATGTTGATTTGCGATGAAGTCCAATCGGGGTTTGGTCGTACCGGCAAGTGGTTCGCCTTCGAGCACTACGGCATCGTGCCGGATATTATGACCGTTGCGAAAGGACTCGCATCCGGGATGCCGCTTTCTGGTGTTTTTTCCCGCACCGAAATTATGAAAAAGGTCGATGTCGGTTCCATCGGAGGGACGTATGGAGGCAATGCAGTTGCGTGTGCGGCAGGTGTTGCGACGATCCGTGCTATGAAAGAAGAAATGATGCTGGAGAACGCCAACCAACGCGGCTTGCAGTTGATGACTGGTTTGCGAAAGCTCCAGGAAGAATATCCGCAAATTGGCGATGTGCGCGGCAAAGGCTTGATGATCGGCGTGGAGTTTATGGTGGGTGACCGGCCCGAGAAAGCCAAGCCGATGGTCAAGGATATTGTCCATGCCGCCGAAGATCAGAACCTTTTATTGTTGACGTGCGGCACATATGATAATGTGGTGCGTTGGATTCCACCATTGAATGTTACGAGCGAACAAATCAATGACGGACTTAAGATATTCGAAAGCGCGTTGAAAAAGACTATCAAGTAATTGCGGACGAGTTAAACATGAAACTTCCGAAGCGTCAAAAAGCGGCGAGACTTCGGAAGTTTTGCATGTGAGCCACCAAAGGGATTCGGACCCTTGACCTGGCGTTTACGAAACGTCTGCTCTACCGACTGAGCTATGGTGGCAATTGATTTAGCGGCGGGGATTATAAAGGAGAAAGACCAATCTCGCAAGTTTTTGTTGACTGGCATCGTCTATAATGGTCGGGAGAAAAATGTTACGCATTGCGATGCTTTCTTATCACACTTGTCCGCTGGCAATCCTTGGCGGAAAAGATACCGGCGGGATGAACGTCTATGTCCGCGATTTGACCCGTGAACTGGGATGCATGGGAATCCATGTGGATGTATTCACGCGTTCGCAGGATGAACATGTGCCGCACGTATTGCATGATCTTGGTTATGGAAATCGCGTCGTCCATGTGCCGGCCGGTCCCGAGGTCCCATTGGCGAAGCGGGAACTGACCAATTATCTTCCTCAATTCGTTGAAGGCATCAAAGCCTTTGCCGCGGAAAAAGGAATTCATTACGATCTCATTCACAGCCATTACTGGATGTCAGGGTTGGCTGCTGAATTGCTTTCGGATGCCTGGGGAGGAACTCCGATCGTTCACATGTTCCACACGCTGGGTGAGATGAAGAACCGCGTCGCTCAATCGGATGAGGAGCGGGAAAGCCCCGAACGGATCGCGGGCGAAAAGCGTGTGCTCGCGCGCGCGGATCGCGTCGTGACCGCGACACTCGCGGAGCGGACTCAATTACGCTTTCTCTACAAAGCGGATGATCGAAAACTGATCACCATTCCGCCGGGTGTAGATACCAGTCATTTTTATCCAATCCCATCTGATGAAGCGAAGGCGTTCATCGGTCTTAGACCCGATAATCGCATGATTTTATTCGTCGGCCGCATCGAACCATTGAAAGGTGTGGATACGTTGATTCGCGCCATGTCCTGCCTGAAATTAATGGATTCTAACAGACCGGTCGATCTTGCCATCATCGGTGGTGAACCGGATGTAAGCCCCGAACAGAGAACCAGCGAAATGGCGCGTTTGCAGAAGTTGTGCGATGAACTTGCAATGGGCAGGACGGTGGTCTTTTTGGGCAAGCGCGGGCAGGATACTTTGCCTTATTATTATTCCGCCGCCGAGGTGTTGGTCATGCCTTCGCATTATGAATTGTTTGGGATGGTTGCACTGGAGGCCATGGCTTGCGGTACGCCCGTGATCGCTTCTGAAGTAGGCGGACTGGGCTTTTTGGTGCAAAACGGCAAAACCGGTTACACCATTCCCAACGGCGACCCCGAGGTGCTCTGCGATAAATTATCAACGCTGTTGAATGATCCATCCCTGCGCGAGGCAATGGGGAGGCGCGCTGCTGAATATGCTCAATCCTATACCTGGGATAAAATCGCCGCTCAGATCGTAAAAGTGTATCAGGTCCTGCTAAATAAAAATAAAGAAAACGGAAGCCGCTAGCGGCTTCCGTTTTGTGGACCTTACGAAGATACTGGGGCACTTCCTCTTAGCCATTTTGCGTTGGGTGGTTGTTGAAGGTCTCCGGTCCCAGCCGAGCGCCGCAACAACATATTCAAGCGCGCGATCAAGACCGCGCTCGGTACCGGCTTGACAATGAAATCGTCCGCCCCTGCATCCAGTATACTGGCCACCATGGCGGGATCGTTGATGGCAGAAAGTACCAGGATCGGGATTTTGCTGATCGCGCGAATTTGCTTGCACATTTCAAGGCCGTTTATATCAGGCATCATCAGGTCAAGAGTGATCGCATCCGGGGATTCCTCGGAGATTATTCGCAAACCGTCTTCGCTGTTGTTTGCGGTCAGCACACTAAAGCCGTGTGACTGAAGAATGATCGAGAGCAATTCGGTGATAGCATATTCGTCGTCAATCGCAAGAACTGTTTTGTTCGTGGACATGCGCTCCATTATCATCCATTCAGGATGGTTTTTACTTTGCAGGTTATTTACAAATTGAGGTGCCGGGGATGATTTTTGTCAGTGTGCAAAAGGCTTTTTTTTGGTAGAATACTTCACGGTCTAATAAGAAATTTCAAACTTTGGAGGCTCGAATGAAGAAGTGGGTTTACCTATTTGATGAGGTAAAGGAAGTCGAAAAAATCAGGGGCGGCGATTGGGATGAAGTGAAGGGCTTGGTGGGCGGAAAAGGTGCGGGGTTGCTGGACATGACTCGCGCCGGTGTGCCTGTCCCGCCTTTCTTCACGGTCACGACGGAAGCATGTAACGAATTCCAGAAGGCCGGAAAGTTCCCGGCCGGGATGTGGGCACAGGAATTGGCGGCCTTGAAAATGATCGAAAAAGCGACCGGCAAGAAGTTTGGCGATCCGAAGAATCCCCTGCTGGTTTCTTGCCGCTCCGGCGCCAAGTTTTCCATGCCTGGCATGATGGATACGGTGCTGAACCTCGGCCTCACTGACGAGACCGCGGCCGGCATGGTCAAATTGACCGGCAATCCGCGCTTTGTCTATGACGCATACCGGCGTTTGGTCGAGATGTTTGGAACGGTGGTGCTGGGGATTCCGGATGAGGCTTTTGAGGAACCGCTGAAAGAGTATAAGAGTCAAAAAGGTTACAAACTCGATACGGAAATGGCCGCCGACGATTGGAAGGCGATGGTCAGCGCTTTCCGCGAAGTGGTCAAAAAGCACAAGGGCTTTGATTTCCCGCAGGATCCGTTCAAGCAGTTGGAACTCGCAACCAAAGCCGTCTTCGAGTCATGGAATGGGAAGCGGGCGGTGGATTATCGCAACCATGAAGGCATTCCTCATGATCTCGGCACGGCCGTCAATATCGTAACGATGGTTTTCGGAAACATGGGCGATGATTCGGGAACTGGTGTGGCATTCACGCGCAACCCGTCTACGGGCGACAAGAAGATGATGGGCGAGTATCTGCTCAATGCGCAGGGCGAAGATGTGGTGGCCGGCATTCGCAATACCGACCCGATTGAAAATCTTAAGAACCACATGCCCGAAGCCTATCACCAGTTCATGGACATCACTGCCAAACTTGAGAAGCATTACAGGGATATTCAAGATGTGGAGTTCACCATCGAGCGCAAGAAGTTGTGGATGCTCCAGACGCGTGTCGGCAAGCGTACCGCAAAAGCCGCGGCCAAGATTGCCGTAGATATGGTGAACGAAGGACTCATCACGCGCGACGAAGCAGTAAAGCGCGTCACGCCCGAGCAGGTGGATGCGTTGCTCCATCCACAGTTTAACGCGGAGGCGTTGAAGAACGCAGACAAAGCAGGCACGCTGTTTGCCAAAGGTGTGAATGCTTCACCGGGTGCCGCAGTCGGTCAGGCTTATTTCGATGCGGACACCGCTGAGAAAATGGCCAAGGAACAGAAACAGGATGTCATCATGGTACGTCCGTTCACCAAACCGGATGATGTGCATGGCATGATCGCCGCGAAAGGTGTGCTGACCAGCGAAGGCGGTGCGACTTCCCACGCGGCGGTGGTGGCCCGGCAGTTTGGTATTCCGTGTATTGTGGGCGCGTCCATGATTAACATCAATCTCGAAACACGCGTCATGTCTGTTGATAATAAAACCGTGCGCGAAGGCGATTGGATTTCGGTGGACGGCACAACCGGCAATGTCTTTGTAGGCAAAGTCCCGATGACTGCCGCGTCTTTGGAAGAGCAAACCGAATTGATGACGCTGTTGAAATGGGCCGATGAAATTTGCGCCCGCAAAGATCTTCGTGTTGCGCCGAAAGGTTGGCCGACGCGCGGCTTGCAAGTTTGGGCCAATGCAGATTATCCAAAAGACGCCCGCAGGGCGCGTTCGTACGGCGCGGTCGGCATCGGCTTGTGCCGAACCGAGCACATGTTCTTCGAGCCGGAGCGCTTGCCGATTGTCCAGCGGATGATTCTTGCGAAGACAAGCGAAGCGCGCACGCAGGCATTGAATGAATTGCTTCCGACCCAGCGCAAAGACTTCGACGGTCTGTTCGAAGCGATGGATGGCTATCCGGTCATCATCCGCTTGATCGACCCGCCGCTTCACGAGTTCATGCCGTCAGAAGAAGCATTACTCGAAGAAGTCATTACGATGCGCGTCAAGGGTGAGACCGCTGGTTTGGATGAAAAAGAGCAGTTGCTCAAAGCGGTCCAAGGCATGCACGAATCGAATCCGATGATGGGCTTGCGCGGCGTGCGCTTGAGCATTGTCATGCCGGAGATCGTCGAGATGCAGGTGCGCGCCATCTTCGAAGCCGCAGCGGATTGTGTTCTGCGCGGCATCGTGGTCAAGCCGGAAGTGATGATCCCGTTGACCGGTACGGTCAAAGAGTTGGAATGGATTCAGCCACGCCTGATCCGCATCGCGGCGGCAGTGTTGGCTGAGAAGAAGATCCAGAAACTGGATTATAAATTTGGAACGATGATCGAAATCCCGCGCGCCGCAGTGACCGCGGAGGAGATCGCCACACACGCACAGTTCTTCTCGTTTGGTACGAACGACCTGACGCAGATGACCTTCGGTTATTCGCGCGATGATGCTGAACGCAACTTCCTTGTGACGTATGTGGAGCAGGGCATCCTGCCGAAGAATCCGTTCCAGACTTTGGATCGCGACGGCGTGGGCCGCTTGATGAAGATGGCGATTGCTGATGGACGCAAGACACGACCTGAACTCGAAGTGGGTATCTGCGGTGAACATGGCGGCGATCCCGACTCGATTGAGTGGTGCCATATGATTGGCAACAACTATGTTTCGTGCTCGCCGTTCCGTGTGCCGATTGCGCGCCTGGCCGCGGCGCATGTGGCGTTGAAACATATGCCGAAGAAAGTAGCAGCACCGAAGAAAAAAGCAGTTGCTAAGAAAGCGGTGAATAAAGCTAAAGCGAAGACCGCAAAGCGTAAATAACGAACAAAAAGACTTCCGAAGTCTCCAAGACTTCGGAAGTCTGATTTTTAAGCAACAATTACAGTCTACCGGTTTGCGTTCGCTTGCGAAGCACGCCTGAAGGGAGAAGGAACCTAAGCCCTGAATGCTTCAGGGTTAGGGTATCGGCTGGCGGACAAAAGCGCTTTGAATGAGTTGGCACACCGCGACGCCCTCATTAACACGGAGTGTTAAGGCTGGGTTGATGAGACTCTAGCTATTATTGCTCTATTCATGGCGAACTAAGGCTGTCGCGGCCGCTGTCCGCCGGAGCCGGCTTTGGGCAACAGATTTTCTATTCCGAATAGTATTTTGCAGTAATACACACCAGGATTTTGATTTTTCTAAAGCCTCCGGATAGTACTACCTCCAAAGAACTGCTTCTGTTTTATCGGTTCAATACCCTTCTCTTGTGTGTGTATATATTCTAAAGCAGAATATTGAGAAATTTCAGCATAACCATATGATGTTGGATCTGTTTTATGTCATTGCCTCGTGATCCGCATATTCAATTATCATATCAATTGGCGATACTTTGATCTCTTTGAAGTTTTCAAACGTCAAGTCGCGATGGGTCAAGCCGCGCGCTTTGCAAAGTCGTTCGAACAAGGCGTGATAACTGGCTGGGATTGATTTATCCCAATCGAGTCGCAGTTCTTCGGCGATGGGGCGGAGCATATCCAACCCACCTTCGATCTCGACGAAGTTTCCATAAGGCAATTCATCGAGCATGATTTGAGTTCCTTTGTATTCATAAGTCGTGCGATATTTCTCGTAAATAAAAGCAACTTGATAGCCAAGCGCCTCGATGAATTGTTTGGCCGAATCAAAATTATCCGCAACAAATTCTATTTCGCGTCGAGTCAAGGCTCCTGCGATGTTTTGACTATTATCCTTATACGTCAGGCGGGCGCGATCATCCTTTCGCAGACGCAGGACGCGGCCCCCACGTTGCAAGTCGCCGTTGGAAGTGTCGAATCGCAAATTGACTTCGAGTGTTGTCGGCGCCAACAAATGCGCCATCAACTCACGGAGAGTCACTTCAATCTGCGATAAGTTGAAGACGCAAAACTTGACTTCAGTTTCTGTTTGATCTTGCGCCATCTAAAGTTTCGATAGCAAGTCAATATAACGCTTGAGTAAATCCGTGACCAGTCCGCGCATGGGGATGGTGGCGGCAGTTCCATAAAGTGGCGCGGAATTTCCGTGCTTGCTGGGGTTTGCGTTGACGTAAGTGGCTGCCGCTTTCAGGTCCTCGATGAAGCGTTCGCTCACTCCGGGTTGCGTGTGTCGCAGCGTCACCGAGAGATGAATCCCTGCCGGTTTCTGCAGCGGATTCAAGCTCCAGCCGCGCGATGACATAAAATCCATGACATCGTAGATATTTAATTCATCCGATGTGAATGCAGCGGTGAACAGCGAATCACCTAGCAGGTGGAATTCCGGCATCGCTTCGACGCCGGACCGGATGCAGGCCGCGGTTTCGAGGATTTTCTTTGCGCCTGCTAAATATCCGTCTTCACCCGTGGAAAGCAACGCGGCCCAGCACACTGCGATCAACGCGCCGGAGCGACTGCCTGCGAAAGTGGGTGAAGTGTAAAAGCCGCCGGGCCAATCAATCGCAGCAAAGTATTGGTACCGCCGCAGTTCCAAGCCGCGATAAAGCACCACCGAAGTTCCCTTCGCGGCGTACCCATATTTGTGTGTGTCTGCAGAAATGGAAGTCACACCTGGCAAGCGGAAATCAAAGGGCGTGACTTTGTATCCGAGCTTTTCTGCCCACGGCAGAATAAATCCGCCCAAGCATCCATCGGTATGAAAGCCGATTTTGTGCTGGCGAGCGATCTCGGAAAGTTCCGGAATTGGATCGATCACGCCATGCGGATATGTTCCTGCGGTGCCAACCATCGCAATCGTATTGTGATTGATCTTCCGTTTCATCGCGGCCGGCACGGCTTTGAAATTTTCATCCACAGGCACGCGGATCACTTTGATTCCGAAATAATTTCCGGCCTTGTCAAAGGCGGGATGCGCCGTGCTCGGCGCGACGATGTTGGGATGGTTGATGCCTTTCATGTCGCGTGCCCAATCGCGATAGGTCTTCATCGCCAACAGGATGCTTTCAGTGCCTCCCGAGCTGATCGATCCACAGATTGCATCGGTGGTTTGCGAAGCACCCAGCATGTCCGCAGTCATCGCCACCACTTCCGCTTCGAACTTCGAGGCACTCGGCCACACATCAGTATGAAGCGCATTGCTTTGCGATTGAATTGCATAGACTTGATTCAAAAAATCGATGAGGGTTGGGTCGTTGTTATATACCGCGCCGGAGACAAAGCCATCGCGCCATCGTGACTCTTCGCGCTTTTTGATGGCACTCACTTCTTCGATAATTTCACTGCGCGCTATTCCAACTTGCGGAAGCTTGGAATAGGTTGTGAAATCTTTGCGATATGGTTTGAGCGAGCCTTCGATGCCGCCCAGCATTTCATCGTATTCTTTTTCGATCATGGCCTTGACGTGCGGCATGCGTTTGAGATAACGCTCTGCGACGGATAATATCCCCGATGGCACCCACTTCAGACGTTTCTGCATTTCGTTTATGTCCATATGGACTCCTTCCACCATTCAGGAATCCGATTGCCCTCCCAAAGGAAATCGGACTCTGTGATCAAATTGATTTGAATTCAAATATCTCCTTAATTTTGCGGCTCCTAAGCGGCATTCTGCCTATGGGAATTTAACAAGGTATGTTTGAAGCGGTATGTTCACTCACTCCCATGATGCCGGTTCAAACGCCCATACATGGACTTGTTGTTCTTATAGAGATTCAAGAATTCGGCAAAGAGTTCGTCATAGATTGCGCGGTTGGCAGGGTTGGGTTGGAATACGCGATTGACGGCAACGTTTTTATGAATATCGTCGAAGGACATCAAGCCCAAGCCGACCAATGCAACGTAAGCCGCGCCCCGGCTGTTGGCGCGGATGGGGTCCTTCATTTGGCGCATGGGACGATCCAACACATCTGCCATAATCTGACACCAGATGTCAGCCTGCGCACCGCCGCCGATCATGTTCACCGCTTCGAAGCGGTGACGGGTGAATCCCTCCACGCCTTGCAATAGCCAGCGCGAATTATAGGCGACTCCTTCCATCACTGCGCGGATCAGGTGTTCGCGCTTTGTACTTAATGAAATGTTGAAGAATCCGCCGCGTACGGTGGAGTCTTCAATGGGTGTTCGCTCGCCATAAAGCCACGGCGCGAAGATGACGCGGTCACTGCCTGCTGGAACGCGTTCCGCGATTTGATCGAAAACGATCATGGCGTTTTCAGGCGCTTTACCTGTTTTCAATTCGTCTTCTGGAAAAATTAAACTATCGCGCAAATGCAGTAACGTGGAACCCGCGCATTCCTGTTCGTTGGCAATCGAGTAGCGTCCGGGTATGGCTGATGGAACCGCCGCCATATTGTGATCGATGTCAGTTCCTTTTTGGGGGACAAAGCAGGAGAGCCATGAGGAAGTGCCCAGATACAAATGGGCTTCGTAGTCCTTGACTGCACCGGAGCCGATCCCAGCAGATTGGGTATCGGCAGTTCCGAGGACTACTTTCACATCGTCCGGAATTCCGAGTTCGGCGGCAATTTCCGGCTTGATGGTTCCGAGGATGTCGGTCGATTGTTTCAGATCGGGAAGTTTATCGACGTCCACACCAGCCATCTTCAAAAGTTTTTTATCATAATGAATGTGATTCGGATCGCGGTTATCCGTCACCCAGAGCAAAAGCGATACATCAAAGGATGATGCAAATTTTCCAGTCAATTCCAGATTCAGATAATCCTTGGGTTCGAGAAATTTATAAGTGTCGCGATAAATATCCGGCAGTTCATTTTTGATGTATAGAATATGTGCGATGGAGTCCTTGCCTGAATGGGCGGGAATCCCGCCGGTGAGACTCAACCAAGTGAGCAATTTGGTAACTCCATAGCCTTCGATTTTTATTAACCCATCCGTGACGCTCTTGGCATATTTGGCGCCGCGCGTGTCCATCCAGGAAATCGCATTCATCAGCGGACGACCATTCTTGTCTACTGCCACCGTCGTAGACCACTGGCTGGTGATAGAGATGGCAATAATGTCTTGTGCTGGCACGAGACGACGTGCGATCAAACGTTTGGCGGCAGTCTTTACCGCATTCCACCAATCGCCTGGCTTTTGTTCAGCTCCGCCGTTAGGCAGAAAGTACATTGGGGTCGGCTCGAACTCGTGCATCAATACTTCCCCCAACGCATTGACCAGCGAAACCTTGGGACCGGATGTCCCCAGGTCAATGCACAGAATGTATTTATTTTCCATCAGCGTCGCTCCCTTAGAACAAAAATTGGAGGGCCTTGTACTATAAGACCTTCCAATAATTCTATCACTAAGTTGTTGACGCAAAGAGTTATATGATGCTCAACAGCAATTGTCTTTGTTCCACACTCTCGCCAGCTTTCACCCGTACGTGTTCCACTTTTCCGGTGCGCGGTGACTTCAATTCGTTTTGCATTTTCATCGATTCAAGAATGACTAGCACCTGACCTTTTTCGATTTGCTGTCCTTCATCGACGGAAACCGCAACCACCAGACCTGGCATCGGAGCCTTCAATTGGAATTCGCCCAACTCCTGCACCTTGCCGCCCACTGAAGTCTTCAGGCGTTTTTCGCGTTCATCCTCCACTTTGGCTGGATACTGCTTTCCAAACAGAAGAACTTGCCATTCATCTTCCAGGGCATAAACATACGCTTCATAGGATTTGCCGTCTAACAATAGGGAATAGACCGGCTGGTCGCTTACTGATTCAAAATCCACTTCAAAGACTTTGTCGTTGATGCGGGCATGATGATCGTCAATGATCTCAACGACAAACTCTCTTTCATCGATGGTTGTAATATATTTCATATTGGTTCCGCCTATCTATGCAGGCGCTCCCAGCGTCCGACCCATTTCCAGTTGCTGGTATCGCGTTCATTCCGCATGACGAATTGGGCGGCGCGTTCTGTTTCATGATGAGCAACCAGCGTGGCGAAGACCGCTGCGATTTCCGGATGATTCGTTTCGTGTTCGTCGTCTGGCTCTGGCATTGAAAATCGTTCCTCGACAAAGCGCGTATCGTATTGTCCGCCCATGAAGCGGTGACTGTCCATCATGGTTTGGTGGAACGGAATGTTGGTGCGCACGCCGACAATGCGATACTCTTCCAATGCGCGGCGCATCCGCAAAATGGCCTGGCCGCGTGTTTCGCCCCACACAATTAGCTTGGCGATCATCGGATCGTAGTACGGCGTGATCTCAAAGCCGGGATACACGCCGGTGTCGACGCGCACGCCGGGGCCGGTGGGTAAAAGGCTATGAGTAATGCGTCCGGTGGAGGGCATGAATCCGTTATATGGATCTTCGGCATTGATGCGGCATTCGATGGCATGTCCTCGTATGACGACATCCTCTTGTTTGTAACTCAATTGACGTCCGCGTGCGATACGGATTTGCTCCGCCACGATGTCAATGCCGGTTACCAGTTCGGTGACGGGATGTTCCACTTGCAGGCGCGTATTCATTTCAAGAAAGTAGAAGTTCTTATCCTTGTCCACCAGGAATTCAATCGTTCCCGCATTGACATAATCCACCGACTGCGCGGCTCTGACCGCCACCGTTCCCATTTTTTTCCGAAGCGCTTTGTCCATGATAGGTGAAGGCGCTTCTTCAATCAGCTTTTGATGACGACGTTGAATGGAGCAATCCCGTTCGCCTAGATAAATTGCGTTGCCATGCTGATCGGCGAGGATTTGAATTTCGATATGACGTGCACCCTCGAGCAGTTTTTCCAAATACACATTTCCATCGCCGAATGCGGACTCCGCTTCGCGTCGTGCGGATGCCAGCAGGGCGGGCATTTCTGTCAGTGATGAAACTTCTCTCATGCCTTTTCCGCCGCCGCCCGCGCTGGCTTTGATCAATAATGGAAATCCTATCTTGGGAGCCTCTGCGAGCAATTCTTCATCTCTCATTGCGCCCGTGCCTTCAGTTCCAGGTACAACGGGTACGCCCGCAGTCATCACAGTCCGGCGCGCAGCCATCTTATCGCCCATCGCCGCAATCGCCGATGGCTTTGGGCCAATGAAGGTAATGCCGGCCTCCATGCAGGCCGCGGCGAAAGTTTCTCGTTCTGCCAGAAAACCATAGCCGGGATGGATCGCATCGGCTCCGCATTTGAGGGCAATATCAATGATCTTATCGGCACGTAGATAGGATTCGCGCGAGGGCGCCGGGCCAAGTAAATAAGCCTCGTCGGCGTAACGAACGTGCAGAGCGCCGCGGTCCGCTTCAGAATAAACGGCAACGCTTGGGATACCCAATTCACGGCAAGCCCGCAAAATCCGTACCGCAATCTCGCCGCGATTAGCAACCAGGATTTTATTGAACATCGCTGCTCCTCATCCTATAAGGGATTGTTGCCGTGCTTCTTGGGTGGATTTGAATCGCGCTTGTTTTCGAGCATCTCCAGCGCGTTGATCAAACGCGGGCGCGTCTCCTTCGGTTCGATTACATCATCTAGAAAGCCGCGCTCCGCCGCAATAAATGGATTGGCAAATTTCTCGCGATATTCCGCCACCAGTTCGGCTTTTCTTTGAATCGGGTCCCTGGCCTTCTCCAGTTCCTTACGGAACACGACGTTCACCGCACCGTCGGGGCCCATGACCGCAATCTCTGCGGTTGGCCACGCAAAGTTCATGTCACCGCGAATATGCTTCGACGACATGACGATGTACGCACCGCCATAAGCTTTGCGAGTGATCACAGTTAATTTTGGAACAGTCGCTTCGCAATAGGCGAATAACAGCTTGGCTCCCGAGCGAATAATTCCATTATGTTCTTGATATGTGCCGGGCAGGAAACCAGGGACGTCTTCAAAAGTAATGATGGGGATATTAAATGAATCACAGAAGCGCACAAAACGCGCGCCCTTTTCGCTGGCGTCAATGTCGAGCACGCCTGCCAGCACCGCTGGTTGATTCGCAACGATGCCGACGGAATGTCCGCCGAGGCGCGCAAACCCAATCACGATATTGGCCGCGTAGTTTTCCTGGATTTCATAGAACTCGGCATTATCCACGATCAGACGGATAATTTCTTTAATATCGTATGGTTTATCGGGTGATTCCGGGATGATATCATCAAGGGCATCTTCCATCCGGAGCGGATCATCTCCAGTTTGAACGAATGGTGGATCTTCCATGTTATTCTGCGGAAGATAGCTCAACATCTTGCGCATCAGATACAACGTATCCGCTTCATTATCCCCAGCGATATGGCAAACGCCCGATTTTTCCGAATGAACGCTGGCGCCGCCTAAATCTTCAAACGAAACATCTTCATGCGTCACGGTCTTGACCACATCCGGTCCGGTGACGAACATATAGGAAGAATTGCGCACCATAAAGATGTAGTCGGTGAGAGCCGGCGAATAGACCGCGCCTCCGGCACAAGGTCCCATGATGGCGCTTAGTTGCGGAATCACGCCTGAGGCGAGGGTGTTGCGCAGGAATATATCTGCATAGCCGCCGAGCGACACCACGCCTTCTTGGATGCGCGCACCACCCAAGTCGTTTAAGCCGATAACGGGTGCGCCCGCTTTCATTGCCATATCCATGATCTTGCAAATCTTGGCGGCATGAACTTCGCCGAGTGAACCACCGAACACGGTGAAATCCTGTGAGAAGACATAGGCCAAGCGGCCTTCAATGGTTCCCCAGCCGGTCACCACGGAGTCGCTGAGAAACTTTTGTTCATTTAGATTAAAGTCATGTGTGCGGTGTTCTACAAAAGCATCCACTTCACGGAATGAACCTTTATCCAACAATAAGTCGAGGCGTTCACGCGCGGTAAGCCTGCCTTTCTTGTGCTGTGCTTCGATACGCGCTGCGCCACCACCGAGCCGTGATCTGGCTCTCATTTCTTCAAGTCGTTTAGATTTAGGATTCTCGTTCATAAGTCTCTCTTTCAAAGTAAGTTTTGTTGCGAGGATCGAGCACAACAATGATTGTGAAAACGATCAACACAATGGTTAAGACCAGATCAAAAGGCCAATTCGCCCGCATCTGATTCTGGACGAAGAGGCGGTCTGCCCACAGCCAAGCCGCGTACAAGCTGGAAGCGAGGACGAACGCCATGCGTGTCCAGCGGCGGCCACGCCATGTGCTCCATAACAAGAATAAACCCGTTAAAGCCCAAAACGTACCGGTGATTCCGATATAAATTGGTCCCGGATAAGGCTCGTAGGTCTCAAGCGTAACCCTCCAGGTGATGCTGGTTACGGTTCGAACCGCTTGCCAGCACGTGGTGCCAAAGACTAGTCCTAATAACAGAAGGATACGGGTAGGTAATTTACGGTGCATGCTGGATTCGCATTACGGGTTTGGAGCAGATAGTTTCAATATATCTTTGCCGCCGTAATTGGCGTCGATGGTGAGTCGCCCGTCGTATTGTCCGCTGTAGGGATGTGCCTTCAACACCCCTGGGTTGGCAAAGATATATCTTACGCCTTCCTTGTAAAGGTAATCGGCGCCGGCTCCATTTTTCATGGCCAAATAATAAGGATAACTGTTGATCAAACCGTCCATGTTGATTACCGTACGGTTGTGAATAAAGTATCCGATGTTGCCGCCTCCTGAAATACCGATCAAATCACCGGGCTGTGTGTTGCTTTCCAAAAACGGAAGTTCGCTGACGTAAGGCATATTGTCAGGCGCTGGTTGATAGGTCATTTTCTCTATGGTATTCTGATAATATTGTGTAATCCAAGAGATGCATACTAAACCGATGACAAGCCAAATGCCGAAATGAACGGCACGCCATTTTCTGGGGAAGAGATCGAGGAAAATATCTAAAAGAAGCGCGATGAAAACCATGATGAATACCAGTTCAGCTAGCCAGTACCATTCCTGCGGAGAAACATATCCGGTGCTGTTATAGGAAAAGATTTGAATCCAGCTTCCGACAAAAAGGGGAATCACTCCCGTTTGCAGGATGGCGCGTGTCTTTTGCTTTTTGGCAAGAAATAAAAGCAGGTAAGCCAACACACCTAAAAGAGCGAGAAAAACAAAGAAGGGAATCTGCCCATCTACTTGCAGAAATGTGGAAGGCAGAAAGCCGATGATGGACTTGTTCCATGTATCAATTATGGACAGGGCAGGTTCCCAAGCGTCGAAGCCGGCGCTGGGGCTTACCGCGAAAAAGGATTGAAAAAATAAGGCTGGCGAGCCGTAGATATTGGTAGAGAATGTGCTCCACCATTGTTTGATCTGCCCGCTGACTGGCGTAAATGTACCAAAGGTTAGTTTGTTCCAAAGCATGTAGAGACTTAATGAAATGCCCAGGATTCCATAATAGATGGAACCTTCCTTGATCCATTGCGGCCAGTGTTGTTTGAGATTATCCAGCGGTGAATAAGCCTTCAAGCCTGTAAAGGTTCCGCGTAATCCAAACGCCATGGCTCGGATCAGAATCAGGGCGATCAATGTCAGAGCGGCATCTGTGAGAAGAGTGATGCGCGGGATGGACGGCAGGATGTTCAACTTGGAGCCGATTAGAATCAAAATCGCCATTACGCCGGAACTGATGAGTGTGGCAAGAAAAATATTTTTGAGCATTTCCAACGGTTTCCAGGTTGCAGGTCGTTGATATAAACCCAGAAAGAAAAAGGCTGGAATCTTTATAATCAATCCAATAAAGATCATTATGAGCGCCGCACTGGAAAGCCCATAATACTTTGGCAGCCCTAATCGGATTAGGAACGCAACCAGGACTGCCGTGATAACGGCTAAAATATCGAGTGGCATTAAATAGCGCATGGGATCATCGCGGAACACAATCCAAAGTCCGACGATGATCGCAAGAAATGCGAGATCGAGCCGGCTGAATACGGTCAATGTTGCAATCATACTGAACCACGCAACTTGGCGCCAGCTCATCGATAATTTGCTTTTGTTTAATTCAAGTTGATACAGCATGTATATCAGTACAACTATAAAAAACAATGCAATCCCGGATTCGAGTCCTGAATCGTAAAAGATATCCTGTATGTAAAAATTGAAGGCCCAGTAAACAGCGACCAGCATCCCAACCGGCGGAGATAGGGCGGTGCTGACCAAGCGATAAAGCAGAAGCGCCGTGGCGAGGCTGAATAGACTCATCACGATCAGTAGCACGCGCAAAGGCAGGATTAGATCAAAACGCGCTAAAGCAAAAATTGGAATGCAAATCAGCATCCACAACGGATGATAACCGTTGGTCGGATTGATTCCATCGAACGTGCTACCGTGCCCAAGTCCGATATTTTCCGCCACCTTGAAGTAATAATAAGCATCATCGCGAATAAACCAGTTACGGGGAAAATTGGGTCCCGATGAAAATGCCGCATACAGCTGGATTACCAATACCGCGATGATCAGAAGAATCTCAAACCAATGAGATCGTTTCATTGGTTATCCTATGTCCAGAGTGATCTTTCCAAATTGTTCACCTTTTTCAAGTCGAGCCTGTGCGGCCGCCGCGTCTTTCAGCGGGAAGGTTTGATCGAGCGCAGGGTGCAGTTTACCAGCTGCGACCAAATCCATTACGGTAATGAAATCTTTGATCGGACTCATGGTCGAGCCTATGATCGCAAGATGCCTGGAAAATATAAAACGATTGTCAATTTCAAATTTGGGCCCGCCGCTATTACCAACCGTCAGCAGCCTTCCACCCTTGCGAAGTGAGCGCAAACTGAGTGGGAACGTTATGCCGATATTATCCACGACGATATCAGCTCCGCGTCTATTGGTTGCGGAATAGACTGCCTTCGACCAATCGTCTTCCTTTGAGCGATCAATCAGGATATCTGCGCCGAGCGACTCGGCCATCTTCAACTTTTTCGCGTCCGAGCCTACGACGATCACGCGGGCGCCGCTAAATTTCGCGACGCCCACGCTGGCAGTATTGACCCCGCCTCCCGCGCCCACGATAACCACGGTTTCGCCAGCACGCAAGTTTCCGCGCGTGATCAATGAATGCCACGCGGTTTGAAACACCAATGCCGATGCCGCCGCGATGCGTAAATCAAAGCGTGTTAGTAATTTATATAATTGCTGAGTTGGCAGGCTGATATATTCTGCATACGTGCCGCGCATCGTTTCACCGAGCAGATTCCAATCGCGGCACATATTGTCCGAGCCTGAAATGCAATACTCGCATTTTCCGCAGCCGATGTTTGCGTTGATGACAACATGATCACCGATCGCAAAATCTGTAACGCCATCGCCTAGTTGAACAATTTCGCCCGCTCCATCCGCGCCATTGACATGGGGGAATTCCAACTTCAATCCAGGCCAGCCTCTGCGAACGGTTACATCGACGCGGTTCAATGCTGCAACTTGCAATCGCACCAATACTTCGCCTGCTTTCGGTTCAGGCGTTGGAAAGTCTGCATATTGCAAGACTTCCGGTCCGCCATGTTGATGGAACAGAATTGCTTTCATGTTTTGTTATCCACTGTTTGTTATTTAAGATTCAATTCAGTACGGCTGATGACCAACCGTTGAATTTCGCTGGTGCCCTCATAAATTTCTGTGATCTTCGCGTCACGGAAATAGCGTTCAACAGGTAATTCTTTGCTGTAGCCCATTCCGCCGTGAATTTGCACAGCCGCATGTGCGCAGAACATGGCAGTTTCCGACGCAAACAATTTCGCCATGGATGATTTCAATGTAAAACGATCGCCCGTTTTCTTGGATCGTTCCTTTGCGATTGCGGCATTATAAAGAAGCAGCCGCGAAGCCTCAATACGCGTTTTCATGTCTGCGATTTTAAAGCCAATGCCTTGAAACTCACCAATCTTTTGACCAAACGCTTCACGTTCGCGGGCGTATGCCACACTGGCTTCATACGCGGCCTCTGCAATTCCCAGCGCTTGTGATGCGATTCCGATTCGCCCCACATCGAGGACGGTCATTGCGATTTTGAATCCGTCTCCTTCTACGCCTAAACGATTAGCCACCGGCACGCGGCAATTTTCAAAGATCAGTTCACTAGTGGCGGAAGCGCGGATGCCGAGCTTCGGTTCCTTCTTGCCGCGCACAAAGCCGGGTGTATTTTTGGCGTCAATCAGAAATGCGCTGACTCCTTTTTGTCTTTTCTCGGGGTTGGTGACCATGAAGGCGATAACGAAATCCGCAACCGGCCCGGATGTGACCCAAAGCTTTCGTCCGTTGAGGATGTAACTATCACCGTCGCGCGTGGCACGGCTTTTCATCGTTCCCGAATCGGATCCCGACATGGGTTCGGTGAGCGAATACGCACCAATGGCTTTTCCCGAAGCGACCGGCTTTAAAAATTTCCACTTCTGATCCTCGGTTCCGAACTTCAAGATGCCATGGCAATAAAGGGAATTGTTCACCGACATGATCACGCCATGCGATGCATCCACTTTGCTGACCTCTTCAACGGCCAGCACATAGGATAAAGTATCCAGGCCTGCACCGCCATATTCTTCCGGCACTTCGATGCCCATCAAACCCAATGCACCCATTTTCCTGACGGTCTCATAGGGAAACTCTCCGCTTTCGTCGAATTGCAACGCAATAGGCGCAATCTCTTTTTGCGCGAAGTCGCGAGTCGTATCCCGAATCATGACGTGTTCATTGCTTAGCGGAAATAAAGCATCACTCATCCGTACCTCCGAAAGAAGAATTTATGGAGATTATACCGCCAGGTGATACAATCACGTCAATCAACGGAGGGCAGCTATGAAAATATTAATTGCTTCAGATATGGAAGGGATCACTGGCGTCACAAATTGGGATCAGGTTACGCCCGGACATCCCGAATATGCCCGCTTTCGTAAATTGATGACGGACGATGTCAATGCCGCGGTGCGCGGCGCGTTCGATGCGGGCGTAAATGAAGTTGTTGTTGCCGATGGACATTGGAACGGCTCCAATATATTGATCGAAGAACTGGATCCGCGCGCTCGATTGAATAGCGGGTCGCCTGCACCATTTGGAATGATGCAGGGCATCGATCAAAATGTGGATGGGGTATTTTTCGTCGGTTACCATGCACGGCAAGGTTCGCAATGGGCCGTGCTTGACCATACTTGGTCCAACACATGTGTGTCGAATGTTTGGCTGAATGACAAGTTCGCTGGTGAATACACACTCAATGCCGCGCTGGCGGGACATTTCAATGTGCCAGTGCTGATGATTAGCGGCGATCAAACGGTTTGCGCTCAGGCAACGGAACAAATCGGTGTTTTGGAAACTGCGGTTGTCAAACAGGCAAGCGGACATTTCTCTGCCGATTGCCTTCCCCCTGTAGTTTCTCAAAAGATGATCGAAGCGGCGGCTCAACGCGCAACCAAAAACTTGATCAAGAAAACCGCGCCTAAACCTTTTATGTTGAAAACACCGATCAAGGTAACCGTTGAATTGAATTCGTCGGATATGGCGGATAAGGCCATGTCGATGCCCGGCGTTACGCGCGATGGCTTGAAGCTATCTTTCTCGGAGGAAGATATGCCAAAGGCTTACTCAGCATTTCGCGCGTTGGTATTGATGTCTTATCCACGATAATGTCCGCTACCTCAGAACAAGTCCGGGCTGAATTGAAAAAGTTTTCCAATCCGGCCAATGTTAAAGGGATGGCGCGCTTTGGCATCAATCCAACGAATACGCTGGGCGTCTCCATCTCGACTTTGCGCGAGATTGCCAAATCCCATCGCCTTGACCACGCTTTATCTTTGGATCTATGGAATTCCGGAATCCATGAAGCGCGCATTTTGGCCGGCTTCGTGGATGATCCAAAGCAGGTTACCGAATTACAGATGGAAGCATGGGTCAAAGATTTTGATTCATGGGATGTTTGTGATCAGGTTTGCAGCGGATTATTCGACAAGATTCCTTTGGCATATAACAAGGCTATTGAATGGAGTAAGCGTCCGGAAGAGTTTGTGAAGCGTGCCGGGTTTGTGTTGATGGCTTGTCTGGCGGTACACGATAAAAAGTCGGGAGATGAAGCGTTTGAAAAATTCCTGCCGATCATTATCCGTGAAGCGAACGATGACCGCAATTTTGTTCGTAAGGCAGTGAATTGGGCCTTGCGCCAAATTGGGAAACGGAATAATCATCTGCGCGCGAAAGCAGTGAAGGTCGCGCAAGATTTATCGGAATGCGATTCGAAATCGGCACGATGGATTGGCAAAGACGCCCTGCGCGAGTTGAAAATTCAAAAGAGCGTTAAGTGAAAATAACCGCGTCTTCAGAATAATTTGTAGTAAAATGTGACGCTTATAGGAGCATCATAAAGAACCTTGCCCGCTTACGTCGTTGCGACGACATTTCCGTGCAGTGATTGCACAACCGCCGCCTGTTGAGGATCAACCCTCAGCGAGGCGGCGGATGTAGTTAACGGGACGCAGATTCAGGTCGCGAAAGAAGCGGCTGATTTTTTGATGGTCTCTGATTTTGAAGCGGCCCGAAAGCCGGGCCAAAAATAAAGTACAAGGAGAAGAATGACCGGCAAATATTTTTCCTATCTTTCACCGAAGCTCGAAAATCGTCCGCATGCGAAGAAGGGCGACTGCGGCGTGTTTGCGCGCAGGGCCGTTAAGGAAGGGGAATTGCTGTCGTTGTGGGGTGGAAAGATTCTTTCTGTGGATGAGATCGACCCTGATATGGAAAACTTCACCCAGCAGGTTTTGCAGATCGAGGATGGATTTTATTTGATGACTCCTTCCAAGGAACCATCCGACGGCTTCAATCATTCATGCGATCCGAACGCAGGACTGACTGGCCAGATCGGATTGGTCGCGATGCGGGATATTAAACCGGGCGAGGAAATCTGTCTTGATTATGCCATGTGCGATGGATCGAACTACGATGAGTTCGATTGCCAATGCGGAGCGCCGAATTGTCGCGGCCGCGTCACCGGTGAGGACTGGAAACGTCCTGAACTGTGGGAGCGCTATGAAGGATATTTCTCGCCCTATCTTCAACGTCGCATCGCCGCTTTGAAAAAAGAGGTTCATCAAAAACAAGAAGTACTCGCTTAATTCTTTTCCCGCGCACATCTTTTTGATTGCGTTCGGCTTGCGGATGATCCCCGTCCTGTCGGCGCGTCGGTTCGACATTCATCCCGACGATATGTTCCGATAGATTTTTATTAATGAAAACTCTGCTCGGCGAACGCCTTCATTTTGATTGGAAAATTGTAACTGTAATCGTCGTCAGTACATTATTGCTCATCGTTGATTTCTATCACCAGTTCGCGCCGAACAAAGATTATGATCGCACGATCTTTTATCTTTTTATTCCCTTACTGATTATCGTTCTGATTTTTCGAGAAGATCCCCGCACATACGGTTTTACCTTCGGGGATTGGAAAACGGGAATCATGCTGACGACGATTGGGATTGTCATCATGGCGATTATTCTATGGTTCGTTGCACAAAATCCTGCCATGCAATCTTATTACAAGCCGCAGGTCGACGGTTTGCCGTGGAACACCTTTCTTGATCTCTTTGGCTGGGAATTTTTGTTTCGTGGTTTTATTCTATTTGCTTTCGTCCGTAAATTTGGGGTAGAGGCACTCTGGCTGCAAGCTGTGCCGTTTGCACTGGCGCATATCGGCAAGCCGGAAATCGAAACGCTCTCTACTATCTTTGGCGGCTTTGCCTTTGGGTGGGTCGCCTATCGGACGCGCTCGTTTGTTTATCCATTTTTGATCCATTGGTTCGTCGCATCGTTTACAATTGTGGTCGCAGCAGGCTTAATCCATGGTTGACTTTACGCTTCGTCCCGCGACTGAAAATGATTCTCTCCTCATCAAAGATTTAATTCACCGCGTCGGAATCAACCCAATGGACTTGGATTGGCATCGGTTTGTCGTCGCTGTTGACGGGTCCGGGAAGATGCTAGGCTGTGGTCAATTGAAGCCGCATGGCCGGGATGTGATCGAGCTGGCCTCCATTGCGGTTGAGCCGTCGTATCAACATCAAGGCATTGCACGCGTTATCATCGAGAGTCTAATCGCGTGTGGGCCGCGCCCGCTTTATTTGACTTGTCGTTCAAGGCTTGGATCGTTTTATGAAAAGTGGGGCTTTCGTTCCATCCAGCCCAATGAGATGCCTGCTTACTTTCGCCGCTTGTCGCGTCTTGTAAACGTAATCGGTGCGTTCATAGACGACAAGATGCTCGTGATGAAGTTGATGTAAAATCAGATTATGAAAAACATTCTTTATGTTTTGATTGGATTGATGGCGGGCTTTGTGCTTGCGGCGATCCTTCTGATTGTGACGCGTCTGACCGGCTGACCGCCGGTCAGACGCGTCAACCGGCTCCGACTGAGGCTCCGGTGGTGATTCAAATTATTGGCGAGGTGGTGAAACCCGATGTGTATACGCTGCCGGATGGAAGCCGCGTGGAAGATGCGGTGAACGCGGCGGGTGGGTTGCTGGCTGACGCTGATTCGAATTCTGCTAACCTTGCCGCTCGTTTGGAAGACGGACAGCAGATCAATATTCCTTCCCAAACTGGTTCTGTTCAGGGGCATCGGCACCATCCGCGCCGTTAGCGCCATCGGTGCCAACCGCGACAAGTGCTCCCTTTACCGTGGTTTCAACTTTGACGTCAACTGCTGTTTCATCCGCCAGCCTTCTCAATATCAATACGGCGACCCCTCAACAACTGGATACTCTTCCGAGCATTGGCCCGGTGACTGCACAAAGCATCGTCACCTATCGTCAACAGCATGGACCGTTCTAGCATATCGACGATATCATGAATGTCCCGGGAATTGGCCCTGTAACGTTTGATAAGATTCAAAGTTTAATCACGGTTGGCCCGTAACGTGATCACTTACGGGGTCCTTGGCCTTTCTGATCCCGATTAGATTGTTATAACTTTATCTGCCTTCATTTGCGCCTCGATGATATCCGGCATGCTGCCGACGATGCCAACTTGTACGTTCTTTGTCAAGTCCATCGCTTCGAGGCAGGTGGAGCAGATGATCAGGCGCACTCCCTTGTTTTCCAATTCTTTCAATTGCGTCAATACAGGTGAGCCTGCAACGGTCAGCTTTACACCATCGGTATAAAAGCAAATCACCTTGGGGAATTCATTGCCTTGTAAGAGTAGGTTGAAATATTTTTCGATCAACTTTAAAGGCAGGTCTGCTAATTGGGAATGACCCATTCCATAGCGGGTTACAAGAATCACAGTGTCTTTCATTTTTTATCCTCGGAGGTTGGTGTTGATTGATCATCCTCATCGAGCAGTTTGTGCGCGTCCGCGACCTGCGCCTTGGGAACAAAAATTTGTACGCGTGCCAGTCCGTCAATCATGACGGGATAAATATGATGGCCAACTGCCTCTTGAAATAACTCAACTTTAATTCCCTCTGCTTCGAGATAACTTTTGAGGAGGTCGGCTTGCATGCGGCCATTGACTTCTGTGAGTAATTCATATTTAAGTTCATCCATTTTGACTCCGACTTTATTATACCGATAAATGGTTTCTTCAAACCGTTCGTCAGGCTGCTTTTTTCGTTGTACAATTGGGCGCGATGCCTGAAAACCTAAACGTGTTATTTCTAGCTGCCGAGGCGGATCCCTTCATCAAGGTGGGCGGGTTGGGAGATGTGGCCGGAGCGTTGCCGCGCTCGTTGCATGGTCTGCCGCCTGAGGTCAGGGGCGGAACCGCTTTGGACATCCGCCTTGTTTTGCCGTTGCATTCAGCCATCAAGCCCGAGGGTCTTCGTCCGTTGATGATCTTCCCGTTATCGTATAAGGGCGGTGATTTGCAGGTTCAGGTTCATGAAACCAATTTGGGTGGTATGACCGTTTATTTTATCGGCGGCGAGCCTATTGCCACGAGTGGCTCTGTATATTCTCTGGACTCGGCGTTGGATGCAGAGAAATATACTTTCTTCTCGCTGGCCGCCTTGGAGTTGACGCGCCATTTGGATTGGAAGCCCAATATCGTCCATGCCAATGACTGGCATACGGCGCTGGCCTGTTATGCGCTTTTGATCAAACGCTGGGAAAGAGAATTCCCCGGCGTGGTTTCGATATTGACGATTCATAACCTGCCTTTCATGGGGCCCGATCTTTCGGCGTTGATCGAAGGATATGGTCTTTCCATCGCTCAGACCGGCCTGCCGGAGTGGGCGCGGGCGCGCCCGCTTCCGCTTGGACTTTGGGCGGCCGACGCGCTGGTAGCTGTTTCTCCAACGTACGCCCGCGAGATGTTGACTCCCGAATTCGGCTGTGGGTTGGATGATTATATTCACGCACGCAAAGAATCGTTGAATGGGATTTTGAACGGCATTGATACGGAATCATTCAATCCTGCCCTCGATCCCGCGCTGGCAATGAATTATGGAAGCGTTACGTTGGATAAACGTCCATTGAATAAGACGGCTTTGCAAGTGCGCCTCGGTCTGCCGCAGGATGCAGATGTACCCTTGCTGGGCGTCGTTTCGCGCATGGACCCTCAAAAGGGAATGGATCTCATTCCGAAGGCCTTGACCCGGCTTAAAGATTCGCCCTGGCAATTCGTCATTCTCGGCACGGGCGATCCGAAGCTCGAAGAGTTGATCCGTCTCTTGCAAACCGAATTTCCGGAGCGCGTCTGCGCGGTATTCAGATATGATGCCGGGCTGGCGCGTCAAATTTACGCGGGCGCGGATATTTTCCTGATGCCGTCTCGATATGAACCATGCGGCCTCTCCCAGATGATCGCCATGCGTTATGGTTGTGTGCCGATTGTCAGTGCGGTGGGCGGTTTGAAGGATACGATTTATGATGGCGAGACTGGTTTCATAATCCAAAAGCCCACCGCGGTACGTTTGGCAACCGTCATCAAAAAAACTTTGGCGATCTACTCCGACCACGCCCGCTGGGAATCGATTCAGAAAGCTGGTATGGCGCAGGATTTTTCGTGGACGAATTCGGCTCAGCAATATTTTCAACTTTATCAACGCGTCGCTGCTCAACTTGCCGCGCGTTGAAATCCAACTCTTAGTCTTCAACGGTGAATGATGAACTTTCCTCGCTCAGGTGGAATCCTTTTGCATCCAACCAGTTTGCCCGGCCCTGATGGCATCGGCGATCTTGGCCCGCAAGCTTATCGCTTCGTGGACTTTCTCATTGACGCGGGTTGCAAGCTCTGGCAGATTTTGCCGCTCGGCCCAACCGGTTATGGCGATTCACCGTATCAATGTTTCTCTGCTTTTGCGGGAAATCCATTTCTCGTCAGCCCTGACTTTCTTCTGCGCGATGAATTGTTGACTGATTCCGATTTAGCGGATAAGCCGGACTTCGCCGCTTCCTCTTCGAGGACGATGTCACGCGTGGACTTCGGCTTGCTCATCCCGTGGAAATTGAATCTTCTGCAAAAGGCTTTTGACCGGTATCAATCCAACCCTGAATCTTTGCGCGCTGAATTCGATTCGTTTCGTGCCGAGAATTCATCCTGGCTGGATGACTATGCTCTTTTCATGGCGCTGAAAGATTCTTACGGCGGAGGGCGCGTGGAGCGGCTGGCCCGATGAAGTCAAAAAGCGCGAAGCGTTTGTGCTTGATAAGGCACGTGAATCTCTTGCATCATCGGTGTTACGTTTTTCGTTTTATCAATTTCTTTTCTTCAGACAATGGAACGCGCTTCGAAAGTATGCCAATGAAAAAGGAATCACAATCATCGGCGATCTACCGATCTTCGTGGCAGGCGATAGCGCGGACGTGTGGGCCAACCCTGAATTATTCTTTCTCGATGAATATGGCAATCCAACCGTGGTGGCTGGCGTGCCGCCGGATGTATTTTCGCCAACGGGACAGTTGTGGGGCAATCCGCTTTATCGTTGGGACGAACACCAGCGCACCGGTTACGCCTGGTGGATCGAGCGAGTGAAAGCCACGTTGAAGGTGGTGGATATGATCCGTCTCGATCATTTCCGCGGCTTTGCAGGTTATTACGAAATCCCGGCAGCGGATGAAACTGCCGAGCATGGACAATGGAAGCCTGGCCCCGGTGCGGACTTGTTCCACGTGTTGCGATCTGCATTGGGCAATGATTTACCCATCATTGCTGAAGACTTGGGCGTAATCACGCCGGACGTGGTTGCGATCCGTGAAGAGTTTGGATTGCCGGGCATGAAGATTTTGCAGTTTGGATTCTCCGGCCCCGATAATCCGTTTCTTCCGCATGGTTATGTGCGCAATTGCGTGGCTTATACTGGGACGCATGATAACGATACATCGTTGGGCTGGCTGGCGGCGGCATCAAAAGAAGAACGCAAGTTCGCGCTGCGTTATCTTCATTCGGATGGTCATGACTTCGCCTGGGATTTGATCCGCGCCATCTGGTCCTCGGTAGCGATGTTTGCCGTGGCGCCGATGCAGGATGTGTTGAGCCTCGGCGGTGAAGCGCGCATGAATTATCCGAGCCGACTGGGCGGGAATTGGGAATGGAGAATGAGCGAGGATGATATGAATGATTTACTTGCTGCGAGATTGCAAGAGATAAATTATTTGTATCAGAGATAACAGTACTACTTAGAGATAGGAAAGGACCAACCATTTGTTGCAGCCGGAGTTGAGTGGTGTGTTGGCTCCTCCAACCCCAAAATACCACTCCTATTTGGAGTATGAACGCAGATACAGGTGCAAAGGAGTAATTGGGGAGTAAATTAACAAGCCACAAAGAATACGGGATGAAAAATAAGCAAATACCTACAAATGAAATAAACATCGCTTTCTTTTCCAGAGCAAGATTCTGCTTTACGTGAAAAGCAGTAATCATCGAAGCCACAAGGGATATACAAATAGTGCCCACAATGGCACCTGCCGAAACCTCAGCTGCGTAACCGAATGAAAGCGCTGGAGGAAAAATAAAAGCAGTGATCCCGAGTGAAATCCAGGCTAGAAAAGTAAAAATAAATTCGCCGATCCTTATCTGCAATTTCGTATCGGTAGCCACCATTATTTCAAGAAAAACAAAAATTAGCCAGCCATTAACTAAAGCCAATACTCCCTCGCCTCAGAGCAAGATGTACAAGTTAGGACTTGAATAATCTATCTTTTTATATTTGCCCACATTTATCCATTGCCACGTATTATCTGGGAGGCGAATTAGAACGCCTTCATGGCCCATGGCAAATAAGAGATTCCCTGTATGCGGCTCAAGTATCGCATCAAATGGCTCTGGGCGATATACCGGATTTCCTTCGCGAAATTTCATTTAATATGTTTGCTGGGCTTGTGTATCAACTTGAACTGATACTCTATTCTCCATGATTTCCCGCCGTCTATAGAGATCTCAATTGGTTTGCCGGGCTCAAAGCGAGCCCGCAAGTTATCATTGCCGATTTCGGTGGTTTGTGTTTCTTGGGAAACGTTCCACCCACATACTGGTTCTCCGCCATATGCATTCCATGTTTTTCCTCCATTGGTGCTGATGTAATTCATATACGTTGATGCTGCGACAATTCCATTGTCCACAGGTTTGAAACAGGAAATACCATAATTTTCCGCTGCCATGTCTGCCATCGTAAGCAATGCCACCCGAGTTAAAAACAACAGGTTTCGCGGTAACGATGGGCCTCTGGACCAGCCATACGTTGTTCGCCAGAAATAAAAACTGATCAATAAAGAGATTAGAGCTAATAAATCAGTCGGGTCTCTTACAATAGCGATGGGAACACCCGTTTTACTGATCGTATTAATAACAAAGCTATTGACCAATGGCACAACCTTGACCAAGGTATATAAGAAACCTGTGCCAAGCTAGATAATGGTATCAATATTGGCATTCTTCACGAATTTTGGAGGAATAATTGCGAACCGACAGTACGTTGCTGACATTTTTCCGCCAGTACGTTCCTGACACAAAAGGTCGCTTGCACCGACAGTACCTTGCTGACATTGGTGTCGGTTCGAAATGACCTTGAAACCATCCTGACAGGCCTGCATTTTTGATTTACAGTTGCCTCGTGTGGTAATCGGCAGAAATTACCTTATGGAGGCAAAGATGAACGATGAATTTTCAGACCGGCATCAAGCGATCAGGATGCGCTTGGCTGGTCAGTCGGTTGAGGAGATTTGCCAGACTCTAAAACGATCGCGAGAGTGGTTCCACACTTGGTGGCGCCGCTATCTGGCTCTGGGTGCGGTCGGCCTTTATGACCTGACCAGTGCACGGCATCAGCCACCTCATATTTCTCCTGACCTGGAGCGAACCATCCTCAATATTCGAGAACGGCTTGAGTCGCCGCTCCACGCACACACCCGCTACGGTCTCATTGGAGCGGGCGCAATCCAGGCCGAACTGCAGGACTTGCACATTCGGCCTTTGCCCAGTCCACGCACGATTGAGCGCGTGCTTGAGCGGAACGGGAAAACGCTGCCTCGGGTGCACCTGGCGCCCTCCCTATCCGAGCACAGCTATCCAGGTCCCCAAGCCCACGACTCCAATCAACTGCATCAGATGGATTTGGTAGGCCCCATCTACCTCAAAGGCAACCGGCAACGCTACTACACCTATGTGTGCGACTGAAAGGAGTAGTCTTTTCGCAAAGACGTTTTTGACGGTGCAGTGTGCCTAAAATTAGGCCGTTCCCGCCACATGGAAGCCATTCTCAACTTCCTCGGCAACTCCTGGAAGAGCCTCGGACGCCCCGACCAAGTTCAGATGGACAACGCTCGCGAGTACCTCGGCTGGGGTCCTGCCGCACGGTACCTTTCGCGGGTGATCCGTCTCTGTCTACATTTTGAGGTCGGGCCGGTGGGATGAACACCGGCCCGACCTCAATACGATGGCAGCGTGGAGAATTTCAACGGCTGGTTCCAACCGCGATTGCTGCAACGCCATTTTACCCGCGTTGCGACTCTCCGGCGCGAACTGCAACGCCTGGAAGAGACCGTCAATACTCAACACGTCCAGCGGCGTCTGGGAGGCTTAACTCCTGAGAAATACCGGCGCCAGCGCAAACTTCAGAAACTTCCCTCCCGCTACACCATTCCCACCGAATCCCTACCTGTTTCGGCTGGACGCGTGACCTTCATTCGCCAAGTCACCCCGCACGGCAACGTGCATCTGCTTGGCCAAACCTACAAGATCGGCAAACGAATGAAGGGACAATACGTCAAGGCCGTGCTGGATACGAAGCGCGCTCACTTGACCGTCTACGTCAAAGGCCGGATCTTCAAACGCTGGTCGTATCCTTTCTTGCACAAGTAACCAACCCTAAATGTCACCCAACCTGGCGGTTACCACACACCTTTATGTCAGGAATGTACTGTCGGTCCATGAGTGACTTTTGATTGTCAGCAACGTACTGTCGGTTCGCAAATAATCATGTGACAAGAGAGCAGACAGATGACAATAGGAGTAAAAAACAACCATGTGAAATCGCTGAGTCTGCCTGTTAATACTGAAGGCCAATATGTTTTAAAAAGCAGATTGTTCACGAAGTAAAGGAACACCTTTCCCAGTACGACGGGGTGGAAAAGAATATCTTGTTCTTTATGAAATGCTGTTGCTTCTCATGATAGCCGTCACATTCCTGCTTGCTTCTATTTTTCTTTCCTTGGCGCAAGCATCGTACCGAGGCAAGGCACATTTCCGCCTTGAGAATCTGGAATCCGAGCATTGGGAATCTGGAATCCAAGCATTTGAGATTGGCAATCCAAGCATTGGGGATTACCCATCCAAGGCTCTCGGATGATCCATCCCCGCATTGGGGATTCCGGGCCCTTTATTTTGTTGTATAGGGGTGAATCGCACTCTTCGAGTATCTTCGACGATTCGCCCCTATCGAGCCGTTACTGAATTGGATCTGTAGGATTTTGGGCGTTCCAGAGGGCTTTCAGGTCGGCACTGGTCTTGCCGATATTCTCGCGATTGAGAACGTCGCCGTTGAATACTCCCGGAACGTTCAAGGCGCCATCAATGCTCGCATCCGCCGGAAGCCCACGTCGAGATTGCCTTCCAGCTTGACCGGCTGGCCCTGCTTGGCGTAAAAGTGTAGTGCCGCCTTGAATTCACTCAAGGTGTTGCCGACCTCGCCGGGGTTCATCGAGATGCGTGAGACGATCATTTCTGCGATATCGGGGGTTTGCGCCGTGCGTCCCAGCGCGATACGTGGACCGAACTCGGTTACTGCTTGGATCAGCTTTGCCATACTTACCTCCTTACTTACTGATGAGAGACATTACTGAAACGTTGTGAACATAGATATTCAGATTATATTATGCCCGATGCTTGCGCTTGCGGCGTGCGAGCATCGTGCCCCGGCAGGTCTTTGCGCCGCAGTGACAGGCGTATTGTTCTTCTGCCGCCGCGTCCTCCTTGCCATCGCGCGTGAGATTGTAATCGTAGGTCAGCTCTTCGCCTTCGGCGATGGTCTTTATGGCCTCGATATAGATGTGCTTCTTATCGAGGACTGCCCTGCAGTTTGGCTCGCAGGAATGATTGATAAAGCGCGCATCATTGCCACCAACCGCCGCGTCGATGGTGGTGTGCTTGTCCACGACGAATAGCAGCACATGCGGATGCTCCGATTTATCATCGTCGTAGCGTCGGTCGGCTTCCTCAGACATGATGCGTTCTCCGATATATTCGATGATACGCGTCCCCTTGCGGATGCGTTGCGTGGCGAATCCACCGAATCCGTGAATGGGGGAGTTCCGAACTTCAAAGTATTGTTTGTTCATATTGTTTTATGTCTGTCATTGCGAGGAGTGGCGTTTTTAGCACCACGACATGGCAATCCTCCTATAACATCAATTGCTTGTTCAAGGAGATTGCCACGACCCTTTCGGGGTCTCGCACGTGTGCCTGCGGCGCAGTGCAGGCAATGACATAAGCAGATAACTGGCTCCTCTCGATCTGTATTCTCTATTTGCCCGTTGTAAATTCGGGAAAAATCTTATTGTCGATAAAGTTCAAATTCTTGTTGAAGTCAGGCGTGCAAGGAATTCTTGAATCCCAACATTGATTGCCGTTTAAAGGTGTCCAAATCACCGAGCCCGAAAGAGTTCTTTTTTCCACTAGGCGGTCTTTTGGGAGAGGGGCGTAGCCATTGGCCGGGATGGCAGTGAATATTTGAGGGTTATTGACAAAGAACCAGAAAATGCCAGCATTTATTATTACAAACATTGCCAGGATCATGCCGCTTTTGACCTTTTGCGAAGCTTCAAGAACTTTCACGAGTACGATTATGGTGGCAATTGGAAGAATCCAGAACAAGGCATTCGCAAAACGAGGGTCAGGGGCTAATCCAAACCAGAAAATCAAACCTACCCAAATTGGTAAAGGGATCAAGAAGATTTTCCAATTGACTTTTTTGAATGGCTTCAGTGTGCATAAGATAACACTTACAATGATGCCCAAAAGTGAAATAATTGCAGGATAAACAACTGTGATTACATTATCTTGCATTATTCCATAAAACCATGGTCCCAGCCACGCCCATGAATTTAACACTTGAACAGGCGGCATTCCATTTTCCCGCGCCCAACTGTAGATGCGGTTCGCCTCTAGTTTGACCGTGTTAATCGGCTCTGCCCAAGCTACGTGTAAACAGCCGAAGGTGGATGGGTATGCCGGGCAGCCGCTCAAGAGTATGCCGCGAAAGCTCCATAGCGCGATGATGAGGATTGGCAATGCCATCAGCCTGGCGATGATCGGGACAATTTGCTTTGAGGGCAATTGCCAGGATTTTATCCTGATTAATAAGAAAATCGCAAATATAGTCACGACATAAAATAAATTACTCAACTTGATCGTGATCATGGTTGCTGACATGATGAGGATAAAAGCGAGACGCGCATTGTTGCTTTTATTCGACAGGTTTTCCTCGATATCACGGACAAAATGAAAAAATAGAAGGATCTGCAAAAATAATGATGCGATATCGGGGCTGGGAGAGGATATGCCGGTCCTGAACACCTCAAATACCAATGCCATATATGTCACAGCGGGTAAAAAAAAGATGGGAATAAGCCTGAATGATGAGGAATCTTCAACAGAGTCTCTATGGAAAACGAAGCCTGAGACATGCCACAAACATTCGGCCAACAGGACTAACAATAGGAAACTATTGGCAAGATTGTAGCCATGATTAAAGAATGGATAAAGATTGAGATAAGCGGCATATGCAAAAAAGGATTGATTAAAAGCAAGCCGGCTATGCAAATTGCCCAGCCCTAATACAATGGGATATTCATTCAGCCACCGTATTGAGTTAAAGTGGTAAAGGCCGTCGTCGAAGATTGTGGGTGAAGACATAGATAAAACGGCAATCCAAATGGTTGTAAGCACTAGTAATACCAGGTAAATCCTTGAAAAGGTAAACGCTTTTTGTTTCCTGATTTCATTTTCAAAGAAGACGATCGCCAAGATTGTTCCGAGCAGCAAGAACGGGATACTAGAGAACAGGTTGATAGGAAAAAATAAATTTAGTGTCTGCAGCAGGAAAAGTGTAATAGCCCAACCTAACCATATTAGGTAAAACGGTTTCTCTTTGACAGGAAAATCAATTCTCAAGATTTCGCGAACCGGCCCATCCTAAGCCAAGATATGAGATAGCCAGAATAAGATAACCCATTAAGGTTATTGTCAAGTCAGTGAGCAGTGTCATTATTTTCTTTGTTGTTCAACTGAATATAAGGCTTGCATCTGAGAGGTTGTTTAACAAATCAATGCATGAGAGTGTTTGATAGCGAAGCTTAATGAAAAAGGAAGCATATGCTGAAGATCACAGCGCAGTCATTTCAAGAGCTCAAAATCAACTTCCTTTCAACCTACAGGCGCAATACGACAAGGCTCGGGTTAGGCAAAGCAAGTTTGTTGCTTGGCCAATCTGCGAGTCATCAACGGCAACATCGCCAGATACACCATCGCTTCACTCGAAGCGGTAAGGCGTTCGTAATTCTTGCTCAAGCGTCGCGAACGATTTAGCCAGCCAAAGGTACGTTCGACAATCCAGCGATGCGGCAGGAGTTTGAAACCTTTGGCAACATCACTCCGTTTCACGATCTCCAGAATCCAGCCACAGGTCTGCTGAACCCAGTCCACCAAGGCTCCGGCATACCCGCCATCGGCCCAGATCTTCTGCGAAGTAACTGCGCCTTTCAGTTGCAAGCGTGGAAAGCACCTCTTGATTTTCTCCAACAAAAGACGCGCTCCATCGCGATCTTGAACATCTGCCGTGTGGACCACCACCTTCAGGATCAGGCCCAAAGTGTCCACCAGGATATGCCGCTTGATGCCATTCACCTTCTTGCCCGCATCGTATCCACGCATCCCGCTGCTCTCGGTCGTCTTCACCGATTGGCTGTCCACGATCGCCGCACTCGGTTCCGGATCCTTGCCTGCACCCACTCGTACTTCAATCCGCAATTCGCGGTTGAGCCGTTCCCAGGTTCCATCGCCACGCCAGTGACTGAAATATGCATACACCGTTTCCCACGGCGGCAGGTCGTGCGGCAGCATTCTCCACTGACAGCCGGTGCGCGACAAATACAACAGCGCATTGATGATTTCGCGCAGGTTCACTCGACGCGGAGCCCCGCGCACTTGCGCCTGCGGCAGATGCGGCGCCAGACGCGCCCACTGCTCGTTCGTCAAATCACTCGGGTAGGGTTTGCGTTTCATAACTCGTATCATACCGCTGATTTGTTAAACAAGCTCTGAGTCAGGATACTGACACTGGCTTTTCCCTGTCTGTCAAATTAACCACAAGCGCCTTGCTGGCTTTGATCAGATTCTCCGGTGTGATCATGATCTCGTTTCCCCATTGCCCCGCGCCGACTCCTAACATTGGTTCATTCACGAGCGACGCTTCAAGGAAGGAACGAAAGCCTTCGGGCTGCCAGCCAAACGGCGGAATAGAACCGATCACATAACCGGTCGTATCTTTGACCACTTCCGGCGCGGCCATTTGAATATTGCGCGAGCCGATGGCTTTCTTGAGATTGCCCGAGATCGCGTTCTGGTCTCCGCCAAGCATGACGAGCACCCGCTCGCCGGTATCCGTTTGAAAGATCAAGGTTTTGACAGCTTGCCGCTCAGGGAATCCTAACGCGTTCGCAACATTCGCCGCGCCTTTCTCCGTTTCAGCAGGAAAACTTTTCGCCTTATATGGAATAGCAAGCGAGTCAAGAAAAAGATGGGATGGTAGTTTCATAGGATTAGTGTAAAAACAACTTCCGTACTTTACCAATTCATTTTAGACGCAAACAGGAAGCAAGCGTGGTCGGATGGTGTAGTTCCAATTGGGGCAAGTTGAGTGCCTTTCCAAGTTCAGGCTTTGAATCACCTCATCCTCCACTTTGATGCCACGAGCATAGACCTGATCCACTTGGAAGGCAGCTACTTGAAGTCCGGCTTGAGTGGTAGTGCCACGGATGTAGGCCAGCATCGTCTCCAAAGTCCGTAAAGGTTTGCCGGCCCAATTGAGGCTGACGGGGCCGAACAAACGATGTTCGATTGGATTCCACTTGGAGGCGTTTTTGGGATAATGGCAGATGATCACTTCCAAGCCTAGCCGGTCCGCCAACTGTTCTTGCACCTGGAGTTTCCACAGTCGCGAACGCCAGCCATTACTACCGCCGCCATCGCAAAGGATCAATAGACCCGGTGTACTGGGAAAATCGTACTGTCCAAAGGTCTGCCACCAGCGAGCGATCATATCGACTGCGAATTGGGCGGTGTCCGCGGATTGACTGACGTAGAGGTAGCCGCGATTGTGGTTCAAGTCATAGATGCCGTAAGGAACGGCTTTGCAAATAGCCTCCGATTCAAAATCGTGGTCGTTGACTGCTTCGGCGGTTTGGCACCAACACCGTCCGGCGTTCTTAAAGTCGCCAATGAGCTCTTTTTTCTTGGCATCTACGCTGATCACGGGCCAGCCGCGGCTCAAAAAGAGCTGCTTTTGGGCATGGATGTACTCAAACTGCGTATTCCGATCCGGATGCTGTGCTCCCGCCAGCCGTTTGGAATTGACCTTGAGTGAGTAATTGGCCTTCTTCAACAGGCGCGCCACGGTCTTAGGACAGGCCGGATGTCCGCTGGCGTTCAGCTTTTTACTCAATTGGCGCAAGCTGCTGCGCACCCATTTCTGTGCGCTCATCGGATTGCCTGCTGTTTCGGGATCAATCATTTCATGCAATGTGGTTTCTATCTGCGGATCTTTTTTTCTACCGGAGGTCGTCCACCGCCCGCCGAACGCACCTGCTGCGTGGGCCGGGTAGCCAAACCTTGTTTCACCTCTTGTTGCCCACGCTCAATCGTCTTCTCGTCTATTCCAAAGATCTGCGACAGCAAGCGCACACCCCCATAACCCAGCCGGTTCGCTTCCACCGCCACATACCAGCGCCGCTGTTGCTCGTCCAACCGGCTTGCCAACAGGTTCATTTGCCGGTGGATCTCTTTATCCGGATGTTCTCCCGGTCCTTGACAATGTCCACATTGACAGACATGAACTGCTGAGATCGGCATGCGTTACTCCATTAGATCGTTTTATCTACCCTATATTCTAAATCGTCCTTTGCTCACAGACATTAAAAAACGGAACTTGTTTTTACACACCTACATAGTTTCCATTCCTTGCGAATCAATGTAACAATTTCTTTTGGCGTCTTGGAAACATCAACGATCAGCGCATCTTTTGGTTCTTCCAGGATGGAAAATTGGCTGGCCAGCATATCAGGTTTCATATAATGGTCCTTGCGTTCCTTCATTCGCACTTCAATTTGTTGATAGCTTCCTTGCAAATAAACGAAATGAATTTCATCGCTGACGTGTAGAACATCTCGATACGCTTGCTTCAATGCAGAGCACGCTAGCACGATTGATTGACTTACTTCAATGTTTTGATTCAAAAAATTGTGCAGACTCATCAGCCAATCTGCACGGTCTTTGTCTGCCAACGGAACACCGCGTGACATCTTGTCTTTGTTTGCCGCCGAATGAAAATCATCGGCGTCGTAAAATTTCCAGCCGCATTCTTTAGCCAGCAATCGTCCAACCGTTGTTTTGCCGGCGCCTGAAACGCCCATGATGATAACAATCATTGTTTACTAATCGGACGTTTGCTCAATCTTAGATTTACTTTTGTTGCCCCGCGTTGATAAATAAATCCCGATCAGGATCAGAACTCCGCCTGCGATCACGGTGATGGTCGGAGCTTCCTGCAAAATGAAGTAGGCAAGAATGGAAGAACCGATTGGCTCGCCGAGCGTCATCACAGCCACGAAAGCCGCAGACAAATATGCCAAAGCCCAATTATAAGTCGAGTGCCCTATTAATTGCGGCACAAGTGCTAACAGCAAAATCCAAACGTACGTCAACCAGTGATAGCCGAAAAGGCTTTCTCTTGCAACAAGTACGATGATTAACAAGCATATAGCTGCCATACCATAGACCAAAAAGATATAGGGCACCAGCGATATTCCCGCACGTAACTTGCGTCCGATCATCAAATAACCTGCCACCATCCAGGCGCCGATGAGCGCCAGAAAATTTCCAAACAACATTCTTCCGTGCAGGATTTGATTCATGGATGGGCACACAAGACCTTTATTCCACGAACACGCATCAGCCAGACCAATCACGATTCCGCCGACCAATGCCAGACTCATCCCGATCACTACCGGACGAGTGAGCGGCTCCCGTAAAAAGAAAGGCGAGAGCAGTGCCACCCACAACGGTCCCGTGCTGACGAAGACCACCGAACTTGCAACCGTCGTATATTCCAGCGACGAAATCCAAGTGGCAAAATGAACAGCGAGGAACAAGCCCGATAACAATCCAAGCAATAGCTGACGGCGAGTCAGCGCAGCTAGTTCAGCGCGATGGCGAGTCAATGCAACGGGCGCAAGTGCGAGGCTGGCAAAGACCAATCGCAACGCGGCGATAACCAGCGACGGTGCATCCGTTTGCGCGAACCGGATAAAGATCGAAGATGTGGAAACAGCCAGGATTGCGAGAAAAAGCGCAAAGGGCAGAATGAAGCGAACGCGTTCTTTGGTCATCGGTTCCGGCAAGTATACTGCCTCTGTTAGCAAATTATCAGAGTTGGTGTTTTTATCTTGACATTCATCGCGCGCAAGAATACAATCGCGCCACCAACTAAAGGAGAGAAAAATGGCATTTGAATTACCTAAACTTCCGTACGCGGTCGACGCGCTTGAACCATACATCGATGCACAGACCATGACCATTCATCACGACAAACATCATCAGACTTATGTTACCAATCTCAACGGCGCGATTGAGAAGCATCCCGAACTAGCGGGTAAATCACTTGAAGCATTGTTAAAAGATTTGAACGCCGTGCCCGAGGATGTTCGCCTTGCGGTCCGTAATCAGGGCGGTGGCGTTTGGAACCATAGTATGTTCTGGGAAATCATGGCGCCCAAAGCCGGCGGCGCGCCGAAGGGCGAACTTGCCAAAGCAATTGATGCATCGTTCAAATCGTTTGATGCTTTCAAAGAGGAATTTACCAAGGCTGCCATTGGCCGCTTCGGTTCGGGCTGGGCATGGCTCGTCAAGAAGGGCAGTGGGCTGGCTGTAGTTTCAACTGCCAATCAGGATAACCCAATGTCCGAGGGCGCGACGCCGATCTTGACCATTGATGTTTGGGAACATGCATATTATCTCAAATATCAAAACCGCCGTGCGGATTATATCGCCGCCTGGTGGAGTGTGGTCAATTGGGATACGGTGGCGAGTCGCTTTGCGGCGAAGTAACTAAAATCGCAAGCGCGTGTTAAGTAAAGGAGAAGGAGCTATGCTCTTTCTCCTTTTATTATTTCTGGAGGTGCGATGACGCAGCGTTGAATTATAATTCTCGCTAATATTCAGGAGACAATATGCAAACGTATGATTCTGCTAAGAAACTGGTCGTGGAGACTGCGCAGAAGTTAACGCAAAAAGGTTATCTCGTTGCAACAGGAGGAAATGTATCGGTTCGCATTCTTCAGGAAAAGGCGTTTGCTATTACGCCTTCCGATTATGATTACATGAAAATGCGCCCCGACGATGTGTGTATTCTGGACTTTGAACTCAATATATTGGAAGGCAAGCTCAAGCCATCGGTGGAAAGCGCCATGCATTGCGCTATCTATCAAGCGCGCCCGGATGTCAACGCGGTTGTGCATACGCATCAAGTTTATGCCAGCGCGCTGGCACTTATTCATGCGCCCATTCCAGCCTTGTTTGATGAACAAGCGCGTTTCCTTGGACGCACCGTTGAGATTATCCCGTATGCTCCTTCAGGAACCCCCTTCCTGAAGAATACCATTGCGAAGCACGTGAAGAATCATAATAATGCTTTCATCATGCAGAATCATGGTGCATTATGTTTTGGTCATGATGCGGAGCGCGCCGAACATAACGTGGAAATCCTGGAGAAATGCTCGCTGGCTTATCTGCTGGCGTTGTGCGCTGAAAAACCTGTAAGCAAGATTCCGCTGGCAATCCGTGAAATCGCCTTCTCGAAATTGCGCGCTGACCAAAAGAAAGTCGAAGCCGGTAATTTTGAAACAGGCGGAGAGTAATTCATATCACATCGAAGAGAAGAGACATGAGCCAACAACAATATGCTATATCTGAGTATTTGAACGTGGACGAAGTCTATGCGCGTTTGAATTCATTGATCAGCCAGCCGATTCGACCGGTGCGACGCGAAAAGATGCAGGCTTATCTCGATTACTTCGAGACGAAATGCAAACGGTCAAAAGAGTTGAACAATGCAGCATGCGAGATCATTCCGGGCGGGGTTCAGCATAACTTGGCGTTTAACTATCCGTTTCCCATTGCTGTTGATAAAGCGGACGGCGCTTATTTGTGGGATGTGGATGGAAATCGTTATATTGATTTTTTGCAGGCAGGCGGCCCAACCATGTTGGGAAGCAACTATGCGCCTGTGCGCGAAAAAGTTTTCGAAATGCTGAGGTCATGCGGACCGATCACTGGCTTATTTCATGAATATGAGCTTAAGCTGGCGCAATTGATCCAGCGTTTTATGCCGTCGGTTGAAATGTTCCGCATGTTGGGCTCGGGAACAGAAAGCGTCATGGCGGCAATTCGCGCGGCCCGGACATTTACGAAAAAGAAATACGTTATCAAGGTCGGCGGAGCCTATCACGGCTGGAGCGATCAGATGGTATATGGCTTGCACGTCCCCGGCACAGGCCGTATGGAAGCGAAAGGCATTCCGCGTGGAGCCAGCAGCACCACACAAGAGTTTTATCCGAATAGTCTGGGCGCGCTCAAACGACATTTGATCTTCAATCGTCTGCGCGGCGGGACAGCGGCGGTAATCCTCGAACCGGTCGGACCTGAAAGCGGCACGCGGCCCGTTCCGTTTGACTTCAATCGAAAGGTCAAGGAATTATGCGATGAGTTCGGTGCGTTGTTGATCTTCGATGAAGTCGTCACGGGCTTTCGACTCGGTATGGGCGGGGCGCAGGGATTCTTCGGCATCAAACCCGACCTGACGGTGTTTGGCAAATGCGTGGCAGGCGGATATCCGATGGCGGGTGGAGTTGGCGGACGGCGTGAAGTGATTCTGAGCTTTGCGGCTGGTCTTGGCGGAACCGGCGAACGCGCCTATGTCGGTGGAACGCTTTCGGCCAATCCGCTTTCGTGTGTGGCCGGTTATTATTCTTTGCTTGAAATGGAACGGATGAATGCGCCGGTCCTGGCAGGTAAAGCCGGTGACCGATTGACCAAGGGTTTGAATCAAATCATCGAAAAATATGCATTGCCTTTTGTGGCATACAATCAAGGCTCGATTGTCCATCTGGAAACCTCTGGCACGATGCTGCTTGACTTCAAGAATATTTTTCGCTTATTGCGGGAGGTTCACCCCCGCGAGCATATGATGGAAGAAATGGGCGCGGCTTACATGGCGGAAGGAGTGATCACGCTGGCCGGTTCACGCATGTATACATCAATGGCCGATACCGACGAAGTGATTGATGATGCTTTGGCGCGATTCGAATCCGTGCTTTCGACGTGTGATAAGGTTCTATAAATCGCGAGGTTTATTCTATTCGAATTCCAGTTCGATTTCTTCATCGTCCTGCCAGCCCTCAAGACGATCGATCTCGATTTCGTTAAATAAGCCGTCTTGCCGCGCTTCGACGCGATAACGCTTGACCAGTTCAAGCAAGGCCAAAAAGGTGACGACGATTTCGAGACGCGAGGGACTGTCCCCTAATAAGCCGCGAAACGATGTGTGTTGAATCTCTCTTAATGTTTTGGATATGAGATCGATTTTTTCGCGGATGGTGATCTTCGGCGCGGCAATCACCGATGCTAGCGGCTCCTTGTCTTTCCCTTTTGCAAAAGCTGATTCCGCCGCAGCGACCAAAGCGCTCAGAGTAAGTCCCGATAAATCGAGCTTGGGTTCCACTTTCGGCGGCGGAGCGACGCGCAGGTAAGTTCTCAGTCCCTCCTCTTGTCTTTCCATTAACCATCCGCCGATTTCTTTGAATCGTTTGTATAACTTTAACTGTCTGACCAAATCCTCGCCGATATTTTCATCACCGGGTTCGTGTACTGGCGGACGTGGCAACAACACTTCGGACTTGATCTGCAATAATTTTGCGGCAATCACAAGGAACGCGGAAATTTCGTCGGGGTGCGCTTGCTCCAACCCGTGAATGTAAACAAGGTATTGGTCGGTGACCATCGCCAATGAAACGGTCGTGACGTCCAGCTCGGTACGCTCGATAAGATCAAGCAGTAGGTCGAGCGGTCCTTCATATACGGGCGTGTGAACGGTATAGTTTGTCTGTCGCCCTAACAAATTATCCATGGTGGCAGGATTATATCATTTAGCATAAATCTCTCGGTTATAATTGGTCCATGCCAAACAAACTTACTCACCTTGATGAAGGCGGCCATGCACAAATGGTGGACGTCAGTGGCAAGCCGGACACTGCGCGTATGGCGATTGCCAAAGGCGAGGTGAAAATGAAGAAAGAGACGCTTGATTTGATTCGCGCTGGGCAAATCAAAAAAGGTGATGTGTTGACCGTTGCCCAGATCGCGGGCATCACCGCTGCAAAACGGACCTCGGATTTGATTCCGTTATGTCATCCTTTGCCGCTCACCAAAGTGGATGTCGACCTCGCACTCGAAGATTCTTTACCCGGCGTTCTGATCACTGCAACTGCCAAAGTCACAGGCAAGACTGGTGTTGAGATGGAGGCTTTGACCGCGGTCTCGGTCGCGGCATTAACAGTTTATGATATGGCGAAAGCTGCTGAAAAAACGATGCGTATTCAAAACATCCGGCTTGTCGAAAAACATGGCGGTCGTTCAGGTGATGTGGTGAATGAATAATGGTGCAGGGACATAGAGTCGCTGTGCCCCTACAATTGAGAAATGATGAATCATATAAAGGTTTTATTTTTCGCGACTCTTCGCGATCGCGTTGGGATAAAATCTGCCGAGATTGAAATTTCTGCTGATATGACTGTGCGGGCGCTGAAAGATAAGCTTGCCAGCGATTATCCCAACCTTAAAGAATCGATGAAGACGGTATTGGTTTCGGTCAATAAAGAGTACTCGTTTGATGAAGCGGCAATTCCGCAAAATGCGGAAGTAGCACTGTTTCCGCCTGTCAGCGGTGGATGAATTTGAACATGGAAAATTCAAACTTTCCTACAATATTTAAGATCACCGAAGAAGAAATCGATCTCAACGATTTGCTTGCAAAGATCACGTTGCCAACAACGGGTGCAGCTGCAATATTCACAGGTATGGTGCGCGGCGTAACGAGGCGGGATGATCCGCACCAAACAGCATATCTTGAATATGAAGCTTATGTCCCGATGGCGGAAGCAAAGATGAAACAAGTTGCCGAAGAGATTCGCTCCAAATGGTCAAGTGTTGAGGGGATTGCCATCGTTCAACGCGTCGGCAAACTTTATCCGCAAACGCCGACGGTGCTAATTGCATGCACCGCTGCACACCGCGATACTGGAGTCTTCGACGCGGCGCGTTACGGCATTGATCGCCTTAAAGAAATTGTTCCAATCTGGAAAAAAGAATTTGGCCCAAACGGCGAGTTTTGGGTCGAGGGTGAATACATTCCTAAAGCGGGTGAGTAATGAAGATTGCATGCGTCCATTGCGGACAACCTTATCCTGAGTCCGGTGCGTCATATAAATGTCTCAACTGCGGTGGATTATTTGATTATGTTGAGCCACTGACCTTGAGTGAGTCGAACCGAAGCGTTTCTCTAGGAGAGGGCAGTACTCCATTAATTTCTGCTAAAGTTTTTGACCGCGAAGTTTATTTCAAATGCGAATATGTAAATCCAACCGGATCATTCAAAGACCGCGGCACATCAGCCCTGATTTCATTTCTTCGCTCGCGTGGAATAATAGAAGCTATCGAAGATTCATCGGGAAATGCAGGCGCGTCGTTCGCGGCCTACGCAGCACGCGCAGGAATCAAAGCGCGGGTATATATTCCCGACTCTGCTTCAGGCCCAAAGCGAAAACAAATCGAAGCATATGGCGCGGAATTGATTCCGGTTCCAGGCCCACGCTCGAAAGCCTCGGAAGCGGTGATGCGAGCCGCAGATGCAGGAATGGTTTATGCTAGTCACGCTTTTTTACCCTTCAATCTGCCGGGGTATGCAACCTGTGCTTATGAAATATATGAACAACTCGGACGCGAACCCGGCGCGATAATTGTCCCCGCGGGGCAGGGCGGATTTTTGCTCGGCATCGCGCGCGGCTTTGAAGCTTTGTTGTGCGCTGATAAAATCCAAAAGATGCCGATGATGATCGGAGCGCAAGCACTGGCTTGCGCTCCGTTGTATGCATTATGGAAAAACGGAACGATGAATGATGTGGTAGAGTCTCTGACGATTGCAGAAGGAGTCCGCACACGCTGGCCGGTTCGTGCCGAAGCTGTCGTGGAGATTATGCGTCGAAGCGGGGGCCGCTTTGTATCGGTGGACGAAGCGTTTATCTTATCCGGGCGTGACGCCTTGGCGCATTTGGGGTTTTATGTAGAGCCAACCTCGGCATTGGTATGGCGCGCGTTGGAAGAATTGATTTTCAATTTACCCGATCCCGTTGTCGTCGTATTAACCGGTTCGGGATTGAAGTACCTTTCATAGAGGAGTGAATTCATGGAACGAATTGTTATTACCGGAATGGGAACAGTCAACCCGCTTGGTCTGACAGTTGACGAAACATGGAAAAATGTGACGGAGGGTGTGTCCGGCGTGGGGCCGATCACTCTTTTTGATTCTTCGTCGTTGCTGGTGCATATCGCGGCGGAGGTAAAAGGATTCGATCCCGCAAACTATATGGACTCGAAGGAAGCGCGGCGGCGTGACCGCTTTGAGCAATTGACGGCGGCTGCGGCCAAGGAAGCGATTCATTCTTCAGGCTTGGAAGTCACCGAGGCGAACGCGGGACGGATCGGCGTGGTCATTTCATCGGCGATTGGCGGGCTGACCACTTTGCAGGAAGCGGTGTTGATTGCCAATAAAGATAACCCGCGCAGGATCAGCCCGTTCATGATCCCGATGCTGATGTCGAATGGCGGGGCGGGGTTGGTCTCGATTGACTACGGGTTCAAGGGACCAAGCTTCTCTGTTGCTTCGGCATGCGCTTCGGGCGCGGATGGAATTGGCATCGCCATGATGATGATGCGTTCGGGAATGATCGATGCGGCCATTGCAGGCGCGACAGAGTCGACGATCACAATGACCGGCGTGGCGGCTTTCGACCGCGTGGGTGCGATGTCGCGTCGCAACGACGATTATTCGATGACGCCTCAGCCTTTCGACAAGAATCGCGATGGCTTGGTGATGGGTGAGGGTTCGGCGGTCATTGTGTTGGAAACAGAGGCGCGCGCAAAGGCGCGGGGTGCGAATATTTTGGGGGAGCTTGCCGGTTACGGTTCCACAGCGGACGCTTTCCACGTTACTGCGCCGCATGAACAGGGCGAAGGCGGCAAGGCCGCGATTCGCATGGCACTGGCGTCTGCCAAGGCCATTCCCGAAGATGTGGGTTATATCAATGCACACGGCACGGGCACGCAGTTGAATGACCAGTCTGAAACGCGCGCGATCAAAGGTGCGTTTGGCGAACTGGCTTATCAGATTCCGATTTCATCCACCAAATCTATGACCGGCCATATGATGGGCGCGACCGGCGCATTGGAAATCATCTTTTGTGTGCAGGCCATTCGCGACGGGATTCTCCCACCGACGATTCATTATCAGACTCCCGATCCAGAATGTGATCTGGATGTCGTCCCGAACAAGGCGCGCGAGAAAAAAGTTGATTTAGCGATCAGTAATGCATTTGGCTTCGGTGGACATAACGCAGTGCTGGCCGTGAGAAGGTATCAGTGAGCAGAACTTGAGTCAATTTGACCTTGTGAATTGTGAACGGACATGCTATAATCCGCCCGCTAAAAACGAAACTATTGTGAGTAAGGAAGAAAGCTAATGGCAGATATGATCAAGGCCGTTGAGGCCAAAAAGAACGAGAAGATTCCCGAGTTGCGCCCTGGCGATACCGTCAATGTGCATGTGAAGATCAAGGAAGGCGACCGCGAGCGCATTCAGGAATTCAAAGGCACCGTGATTCGACTCCGCAAAGGCGGCAATGACTCCTCCATAACCGTGCGGCGCATGGCTTCCAACGGCATCGGTGTGGAACGCACGTTTTTGCTTCGCTCGCCGCGCCTTGATAAGGTTGTGGTGGAACGTCACAACCAGGTACGCCGGGCACAGTTGTATTTCATGCGCGAACGCACCGGCAAGTCGGCACGCCTCAAACAAAAGTTTGATTAGTCATAAAAGAGCGCAGTCATCTGCGCTCTTTTTGTTTATAATTGGCTCATGCCTCCCATTATTGGAATTACAACCAATCATTCAAGCAACGCTTACGGCCAAACAACTATTTTGTTGACTCAGGCTTATGTCAAAGCGATCCTGCAAGCCGGTGGTGTGCCGGTCTTGATTCCATCGTTGATTGCGAATGATGGATGGGATGCACTTTATCCTCGCCTCGATGGGATTCTCTTTACCGGCGGCGGTGACATTTCGCTTGATCACTTTAAAGGCGATCCGCATCCTCGCATCGATGATGTGGACCCGGAGCGGGATACCGTTGAATTGAATCTGCTTCACGCTTCGGTCGCGGACGGCAAACCGTTCCTCGGCATTTGCCGCGGCTGTCAACTGGTCAATGTTGGACTCGGCGGGACGCTTTATACGCATCTTCCCGATCAATTGCCGAACGCGCTCGACCATTCTTATCCCGGCAACATGCGGACGGTGTTGGTGCATGAAGTGAAGTTTGATGAAGGCACTCGCACAGCGGACGTATTGGGCGAGCCGATTGTCAGAGTCAACAGCCATCATCATCAGGGCTTGAAGGATATTGCGCCATCTTTGCGCGTTGCGGGACATTCGCCCGACGGACTTGTCGAAGCAATTGAATTGCAGAATCATCCATTTGGACTCGCAGTGCAATGGCACCCCGAATGGCTGACCGATCAACAGTCTACGCGGAATTTGTTTAGAAGGTTTGTTGAAGCGGCAGAAAAATAAAGATCAAAACGCAAAGCGCAATGGTGCACGCTTTGTTGGGCGTTTTTGTTCTTAGGGTTTTATCTTACCTGTAATGAACTTGGTAATTTGGTTCAGTCTTTCTCGATTTGCCGAATTTACTCTTACCCAAAAAACACCGTTATCGTGCTTGTTGTAAAAAACCAAAATTTCACTTTTTATGTATCTGAAAAAGTATAGAGGAATTACTAAAGCTAGGCCGACATAGACTAAATTCACCATAAGGAAATTTCCTTTTAACTGTTGAGCAAAGAATGTAAATATTGTAATGCTCGACATGCACACAAAAAACAGCCAGTACGACCAAATGCAATCCCATTTTTCATTAGTTATTTTAGCGAACTGCGTTTTTCCGCTTAATTCATCGAACTTTATCACAGTCATAACTTCTTCAACTAAACTTTTTTCAACGTCAATTATTTCATCAACGTAAACTAGATTTGGATGTGTTCAGAAAGTCTGCAAAATCAAATTCTGTAAGCTGGAAAACAGGAGAGGTGTTCGGAAGAGAATTGTCAAAATAGGTTTCACTGATTATTTCGGATTTTTGTTTGATAAGTATTATAGCTTCCCTAAGCGTATGTTTGTTCTTGTTGTTTACTCTGACTGTCGCTAAGAATCTGTTATCTCCATCAAGAAATGAATAGTACTCATAACTACGGAAGGCCGGAAGAAGCATTGCAAGGCCGAGCCCACCCATATTTTTTGGATGATCGAAAAGTGTGGAATAATGATATTAAACCAACCAAGCCCTAAGCCAATCATAAATAGTAACCAAAAAGTAATAACGGATACCCAGATCCAACTTACATCCGACATCTTCTTACTTTGTATGGACTTGATTTTTTTATACTCAAGTTCAAATCGATAATCAGCAGAGAGTGATTTTGTTTTGACAACCATCTGGTCATCATGGAATTCCCAAGATGTTCTGGCGAAATTATTTGCTGGGGTAAATGAATCTATCTTTATCATGCATTCCCCGATTATTACTTCCTGAGATAATCATTGCGGATGCCCGCCCAACTAGTGTATGTTCGGTCTGTATAATTACTTTTGTGCGAATCGTCTAATTGCCCAAGAGAGGTTCGGATGTTAGACGGTGGCGGATTAAAATAGGATGAGAAAATTATAGCATAAAGCCGAGTAAGATTTAGCGCAACATACAATCTAGCTTTACGTTTTGCGCTTTGCGCTTTATCATTCAATAATGCTCTCGATCAATTCTCAACAACCTGTCGGCATCTTCGACTCCGGCGTTGGCGGACTCTCCGTCCTGCGCGCCATTCGCCAGCAGATGCCTGGAGAGTTGGTTATCTATTTCGGCGACCAAGGACACATTCCATATGGTCCGCGCCCGATGGGGCAAATTCAAAATTTCTCTGAAGCCATCACGCGCTTCCTGCTCGATAAGGGCGCGAAGATTATTGTGGTCGCTTGCAATGCGGCCTCCGCCGCGGCATTGACTTATCTGCGCCAAACTTTTCCCGATGCTTCATTTGTCGGAATGGAACCGGCCGTCAAGCCTGCCGCGGAACATACTGAAACGGGCGTGGTCGGTGTGCTGGCAACGCCTGCTACGTTTCAAGGCGCGTTATATGCGTCCGTGGTGGAACGCTTTGCGAATGGAGTGGAATTGTTGCAAGACCCTTGTGTCGGATTGGTTCAACAAATCGAAAAGGGAGATTTGAACGGAGCCGCGACGCGTAAAATTTTGGAAGACGCGCTTCATCCGATGCTCCAAAAAAATATTGATACCGTTGTGTTGGCCTGCACGCATTATCCCTTTGTGATTCCGCTCATTCAGGAGATTGTCGGGGAAAAGGTGCGAGTGATTGATCCGGCTCCGGCGGTGGCGCGCCAGACCAAACGTCTGCTTGAGGTGCAAAGCTTGAAACGCGAAACTGGCAGTCGGGGCGAAGTCAAATTCTTTACTTCAGGTGATGCAAGGTTGGTTCAATCATTGTTGCCAAAATTATTTGGTGAAGATTGCAAAGTCCAAACGCTTCAATGGAGTGCAGATCAAATTTTGAAGGAATCGTAAGTTTTTCAGATTTCAATTTGTCCTAGTCAAGGAGATGAACCATGGATGCATTGCAAACTATTCAAAACCGCCATTCCGTAGGCAAGGTCAAGCCGGATGCCGTGCCGCGCGAGGTGATCGAGAAATTATTGAACGCAGCGGTTCAAGCACCGAATCATTATCTGGTCCGGCCCTGGCGCTTCGTGGTCTTGACCGGTAACGGACGCAACCAATTGGGCGAAGTGATGGCCCAATCCATGAAAGCCAAATTTCCCCAGTTAACCGAAGAAGCGCTGAATAAAGAGCGCGCCAAACCCCTGCGTTCGCCGATGCTGATCGCGGTTGGCGTGGACAAGCCTACCGAATCCAAAGTTCTTGAGATCGAAAATATCTGCGCAACGGCCGCGGCCTGTGAAAATATTCTATTGGCTGCGCACGCGCTGGGCCTCGCGGCTCAGTGGCGGACTGGAGATGCGGCCCAGGATCCGGCGGTCAAAAAGTTTTTAGGTTTTGCCGAGGATCAACATATCATTTCATTTCTTTATATTGGATATCCCGATGTAGTGCCCGATGCCGTGCCTCGCGCCGGCTTTGAAGAGCGAACCGTCTGGATGGAATAAAAATCATGCCTCCCAATTTTGGGAGGCATGATAGTGTTTGCGCGGCCCTGATTTACTTCCCGTCAAAAACTCTCGGGTTGAAAATTGCACCGAATTTCTCTGATATAATGCCCAACTTGTAACACCGAATCAATTGCTCGGTGTTATGTATTGAATAAGCTAACGGAGACGTAATGAATAAGAAGGAACAACTGGAACTGTATCATCAAATGGTGTTGATCCGCCGCGTGGAAGAGCGCGGCGCAGAGTTATATCAGCAAGGTAAGATCGGCGGCTTCATGCACTTATATATCGGGCAGGAAGCGGTCTCCACGGGACTGATCGCGGCCCGCCAGCCGAATGACCGAGTCATCACTGCATATCGTGACCACGGCGTTGCGATTAACTGCGGCATCCCTGCCAACCAGGTGATTGCAGAATTAATGGGCAAAGCCACAGGCGTTTCGCATGGCAAAGGCGGCTCGATGCATATGGCGGACCCAAGCAAAAATTTCTGGGGCGGACACGCCATCGTTGGTGCGCATCTTCCGGTTGCAATGGGGATGGCGCTCGGTGATAAGTATGGCAACCGTCCAAATGTTACGATCTGCATGTTTGGCGATGGCGCGACCAATATTGGCTATTTCCATGAAGCGTTGAACATGAGCAAGGTTTGGGATTTGCCGGTATTATGGGTTTGCGAGAATAACCTTTATGGGATGGGCACTGCCGTGGATCGCGCCTCGGCAGTTTCATCCATTGCTGTGAAAGCGCGCGGCTATGATATGCCGAATGGTCAAGCCGATGGCATGGATGTGATGAAAGTCTATGAAGCCGCGCATAAGGGAATCGAAACGGTTCGCTCGGGCAAAGGTCCGTTCCTTTTGGAGATTCAAACCTATCGTTTCCGCGGCCACTCGATGGGCGACCCCGAACGTTATCGTAAGCAGGAGGAAGTCAAGCAATGGGAGGAGCATGATCCGATTGGTGTGTATCATAAGTATTTGACGGAGAACAAAATTGCCAGTTTGAAATCGTTGGATGAAATGGACGAGCAGGTCATGGATGAAGTTCAGAAGGCAGTTGAGTTTGCCGAAGCTTCTCCCGAACCGACGATAGAAGATTTGTACAAGGATGTTTACGCGGATGTGTAATGGCGATCAAAGTCGTTGTTACTACTTTACGAGGAAATCATAATGACTAGAATTACAATGCGCGAGGCGATCTCGCAGGCACTTTGGGAAGAAATGGAACGCGACCCTGCTGTGTTTATTTTGGGCGAAGAAGTCGGTGTGTGGGGTGGCTCATATGCCGTCACCAAAGGTTTCTATGATCACTTCGGCGGCGAACGCGTGCGCGATACACCCATTGCGGAAGCGGGAATTATCGGCGCCGCAATCGGCGCGGCTTTAGTGGGTCAGCGGCCTGTGGCTGAATTGATGACGATCAACTTCGCCTTCTCTGCGATGGATCACATCGTCAACGAGGCGGCCAAATTTCATTATATGTTTGCGGGACAGTTCAAACTCCCGTTGGTGATTCGTACTGTTGGCGGTGGCGGACGTCAGCTTGGCGCGACGCATTCGCAAACTCCCGACGCGATCTTCGCTCATTTTCCCGGGCTCAAAGTGGTCGCGCCGGGGACGCCGGAAGATGCCAAAGGATTGCTCAAGTCCGCTATCCGTTCGAATGATCCGATTTTATTTATCGAGCATGCCACCATGTATCAGGTGCGCGGCGAAGTTCCCGATGGCGATTTCACCATCCCAATTGGCAAATCGAAAATTCAACGAGCAGGCAAAGACGTCACCGTCATCACCTATTCGAAAGGTCTTGAGATTTCAATGAAGGCCGCCGATGAACTTGCCAAGGAAGGAATCGAAGCCGAGATCGTTGATCTCCGCACGCTTCGTCCGCTCGATATGGAACCCGTCTTTCAATCGTTTCAAAAAACAAATCGCGCGGTGGTCGTTGAAGAAGGTTGGAAGTCTTATGGCGTTGGCAGTGAAATCTCCAGCCGCATTTATGAGGAATGTTTTGATTATGTCGATGCACCGATAAAACGGGTCGCGCAGGATGAAGTCCCGCTTCCATACAATCGTACGCTCGAACAAGCCGCGCTTCCTCAACCGGAAGATGTCATTGCGGCAGTGAAGGAGGTGTTGTAATGGCTGAGACCATCACAATGCCCAAGCTGGGCTTTGATATGGCTGAAGGCACGCTCGTTCGCTGGGTGAGGAACGAGGGCGAGAATATCAACAAAGGCGATGTGCTGGCTGAGATCGAAACCGATAAAGCAACGGTTGAAGTTAAATCGCCGGCAGGCGGTGTGGTTCGCAAGTTGTTGGTGGACGCGGGCGCGATCGTTCCCATTGGCGCGCCGATTGCAATTATCGGTAGTGCTGATGAAAAGATTGATATGCCAGCCGCCGCGGATACTAAACCACAAACCGCGGCCAAAGCAGACGCAGCGGTGCTGACTTCGCCGAAGGTGGCTCCAGTTATACAAACTCTTGTTGCACCGCGAGCGGGTCCCGTCAGGGCTTCGCCCTTGGCGAAGAAGATGGCGCGCGATACGAAAGTTGATTTAGCCCACGTTCAAGGCACGGGTCCCGGCGGACGGATCGTTCGCAAAGATATCGAAGATATTTTGTCTGCTGGTCCAACTACAAGCCGTGCAAGTAGCCCATCTTATCAACCGGCAATTCAAACCACTCCCACCGATGAGACCATTGGACTGACCAAACTTCGTCAAGCCATTGCGCGTCGCATGGCGGAGTCAAAGACCACTGTTCCGCATTTTTATGTTTCGCATGAATATAAAATGGACGCCGTGATGGCTTTGCGTAAACAGCTCAATGGGTATCTGCCGGAGGATGAAAAACTTTCGGTGAATGATTTCATCGTCAAAGCAGTAGCGCTTGCGTTGCGCGAGTTCTCGAATCTCAATGCTTCGTTTGCGGGCGATAAAGTTATCCATCACAGGGCGATCAATGTCGGCGTGGCGGTGTCTGTTGAAAACGGTTTACTGACCGTGGTTAGTAGGAACACCGATCAACAACCGTTGCGACAGATTTCTGCGGAAGTCAAACGCATGGCCGTAGGTGTACGCGAAGGCAAAGTCAAACCGGATGATATAGAAGGCTCGACGTTTTCGATCAGTAATCTTGGCATGTATGACGTCGAGAACTTCGCCGCCATCATCAATCCGCCCGAAGCCGCGATTCTTGCGGTGGGTTCAGCGCGCGAAGTGCCGGTAGTGGAAAACGGTGAGCTCAAAGCTGGCTCGCGAATGAAAGCCACGATCTCTGTCGATCACCGCGTCAGCGATGGAGTTGAAGCGGCGCAATTCATGCAAGCCTTGGCGAGATATTTGGAAGAGCCGTTGAGGTTGTTAGTGTAATAAGCAAATTTCCGAGGTCTCAAAGACTTCGGAAATTTTGATTAAATGGTAATCGTCCGGCGTAACTTGATTTCTTAGCTAGTTCCGTATTCAAATGCCCCGATATCGGGTGCGCTTCCATTGAAGTTGTCATTGATGCCGGGGATGAGCACTCCGCGGTCAATGTTCGGACTCGTGGGGAGAAGCGTAAAATTGCCTCCGCTCGGATTGACGAAACCGGGCGGATTCTCGAAACCGTTGCGTTCCAGGCCGGTCGCCGCAGATAGCTGGGCAATGGTTTGGTAACTGATATCTTCCCACATAAAATGAGGGCCGCTCGTGCCGCGCGTGGTGTACCAGTTATCGTAGTTCCAATCATTATTTTTGGCGCCAGTAAAACTCGCTTCAAAGGCGAAAGCGTTGCCTTGGAAGATATTATTGCGCATTACGCTGTTTTGCATCGGCGTAATGGTGCTCATTGCGTTTAAACCCGGCGCGCTGATATAGCTCGTGTTGTGATAGATCAGGACGTGCCCTGCGGGATTATCGGCCCATTTGATGCTCGTCCCGAGGATGTTGGTCCACAAGCATCTTATAACCCACGTCGGACCCTGCGTAACGGGTCCAATAGATACACCGGTCAGTGATGTGTCAATTATGTTATTGCGGAAACGGTGGTTGACGCAGGCACCCTCTGGTTCCTGGCTGTCATCGCCGATGTTATGGATGTGATTGTTGTAGATATCAAGGTCGAAAGCAACATCTGGATTCTGAACTGCATCGGCAGCGTCTGAACCAGTGTAAATTCCGTTGTTGATGTTATGAATCTCGTTGCCGCGCACAATCCCACCGATATGGCCCCGCATAACAATTCCTTCTCCTTCCATTGAGGAGCCTTTGACAGCAGCCCACGGCCATTGATCCACTGGCGGATCGTATATCTCATTGTTTTCAATGCGCGTGTCGTTACCCTGGCTGTCCGTGCCATTCCAATCAACAAAGATTCCCAATTGCAAATTGTGAATCTTGTTATTCCGAATAACAATGTGTGATGCATTGTGCGTCCGCACTCCGCAGCCGTCCAGCTGGGTGCCATAATACCGCATCTCGAATCCTTCGATCCATATACAATCCTGAGCGGTGATGTCGAAGGTGTGATTGATAATTGGTACCTGCCAGGAATGGTGTGATGGATCGTCAAGGCTGCGAACGTAAAGGGTTTTGGTGCTTGACTCATAATACCAACCCTCATTTATTTGTGGTGTGGGATTGTTGGGGAGATAATTGTGGCCAAGACTCTTTTCCAACCAACCCAGACTATCGTAATTATAGAAGCGCTGTCCGTCACGCGCTAGATATGCGATGTCACTGCCGAGTTTTAAATACCAAACCTTATTGATTCCGCTCATGGCGTTCCATGTTTGTCCTATCAATCCTTTTGACCCATCAAGGATTGCGGCGCTCCCTGCAGCCTTAACTTGGATCCAATTATTTGCTGTGCCTGATGCTAGGAACGTGACATTTTCGGTATACGTACCATCTGCAACCAGCACTTGTGTTCCAGCGCTGGCATGGTTTACCGCATCTTGGATTTTTTGGAATGGTGCTGATGATGAACCATTTCCGCCTGCAGCCGCTTTGCTGTCTACGTAGAGAATCGTTGAAGGCGTAAACTGCAACTCATCTGGCTGGGTAGCTGTAGAGTCGGTGATCTGGTTTGTGCCGTTGGAAACTTGGATGAAGTATTTTGTGGAGGGAGAAAGATTGAACAAGCTGCCAACGAGACGGCCATCGGGGATTTGCATCAATGGATGACCGGTCTGCCACGGCGCATTCTCATCTTGCCGATACATCAGTTGTGCGGTTGATGGCAAATTAACGCCACTGGCAACAACACCGATTGTTTCGATGTTGGGATAAAAACTCAATTGTGTGATCGTGCCGTTGGGCGCGGGCGAAGGAGTCGGCGTTGGCGTGGGAGCAGGTGTCGGCGAAGGAGTAGGCGTCGGGGATGGGTTGGCTATGAAAAAGCCAACATGATTTGCCACGGCCCGTTCCTGTCCTTCATCATTAGGTGCGCTTACCAATCCTTGTCCCTGAATGGCTAATGCGGATGAACCACCGCCATCAAAATTTACTGCCTGAACACAGCCTAAAGCGAGCATATAATTGGCGATTTCGGGTTTCGTCATCCCGATTTCCGTTTTTTCGTTCCCGTCGCATACGACTACATAGACATTCGTACCGTTCCAGCCGAAAGCGGTACGAGGCGTGATGCTCGTTGCCTCCAGACCAGTATTGATCACACCATCTGTAATCAGACGATTGGGAAACGAAACTGCATTCCACAATATTGACGGACGAGGATAGATAGTAAAGACATTGTTCTTGTCGATATACAAGGTATCTTCCACGTTGTTCTTTTGAATAACTTGTCCCTCGCTCGCCCAAGTTCCTAAGGGTAACTGTGTTGTAGCCGAAAATCCGTCGCCATTCCAACACGCTTTCAATACATATTTCACGAGGGCATCAGACGTTTTGAGGAGACCAGCTTGGGGGCTGACAAAGAATTTTGCCTGTTTGGGATCGATTTGTAATACGTGCAGAGTCGTATTGCGAGGGCCAGTTTCTGCTGATAATACATAACCTGATGGGGGATTTGGTATTGGTGTAGGAACGGGTATAGGTGTCGGTGTCGGCGTAGGAGTGGGCACAGGAGAAGGCATGGGAGTTGGTGTAGGATCAAGCGTTGGTGTCGGAGTCGGAACGGGCTGATTGTAAGGAGTCAAATACGCGGCAGAACACCAGCCGATGAGGCCATCGCTGCGGCGGATTTCAATCCAGCCGCCATCCGCCGAAAGAGTGAGTCCGCTCACGATCGCGTTTTGGAGTAATGTTCCGATGACAGGGTTGGTAGTGCCTGGGCCGGATCGAATGTTTAGAGCTGTAGCGGTGACTTGATAATAGGCCTTGACTGTTGTCGGCGCGGGTGTGGGAACAGGTCCGCTGTAAGCAGTCAAATACGCGGCGGAACACCAACCAATCAGGCCGTCGCTGCGGCGGATTTCGATCCAGCCTCCATCGGCGGAAAGAGCGAGTCCGCCCACGACTGCGTTTTGCAGTAACGTCCCGATGACGGGGTTCGTAGTGCCCGGGCCGGATCGAATGTTCAGAGCCGCAGGTGTCACCTGGTAATATGCGCTGACAGTTGGTGTGGGCGTAGGTGTTGGGACGGGAGTCGGCGTAGGTGTGGGCGTTGGAGTTGGTGGAGGAGTAGGCGCGGGAGTGGGATTCGGCTGGAATACGCCGGCAATGTAATTTGCAAAATCGGTCGCTGTCCCGTTGAAATAGTTCAAGTCGACGCTTTTTGAAACCGTGCCGTACGTCTCGCCATCACCGTTGGATGTCCACTGCCAAAGGAACCAATTTGTCCAAGGCGGAGGAATGGCCGGCTGAGTAACCTGGTAACCTGCAATCCATAATTTGTGCGCGAGCCAGGAGGAATCTGTGGAAGCAATGGTATCTTTCCAATAATAGTAGCCCGTGTAAATGAGTACGTCATCTTTCCACGGCCATGGGCTGAGAGCTTCATGAAGGTAGGTGATAAACCCGAAGACGTCTGCAGATGTCAACGCTACGGGTTGGTTCTTGGAATCGGTACCCTGATACTCTACATCCACGCATGGGGGCATCTCGCCGGGATCGGGCTTCAGTAGGCTGGCAAATAGGTTTGCCTGTTGCCGGATCGAAAGTCCAGTCGAAGACGGATACAAAAAATGATATCCGCCGCGTGGTAGCAGGCCCTTCAACTCGCTCCAGATCTTTGAAAATGCACCGTCGTTGTTGAGACCGATGGAAACCCGGGTATATATGAACTTGGCACCGGCTTTCACCATCGTATTCCAATTGATACCGCTCCCTGTCGATAAATTGGGGCTAAATTCGTAACTCGAAACATCCGCGCCGCCTACTTTGGTTGGATCTAGAATATCAACCATATCGCATCCTTTTTCATTTGGGCTTGGTCTGCATCTTATCGCTCGCTGATCGCTGTTTACACAGATGCTTCACCGAATTGGTTTCTTATAATTATATATCAAGACTATAAGAACATAAATACCCACTTTTGCTACTTTTCCAAAAGGAACAGTTAAATCATCTGGGCCTGACAAATGAAAGATTATTGGGATAAATAAATTCTTGAATTAGAACTCGATCTCACCGATCTGTTCAAAATTGACATCGAATGCGGCTTCAGAGTCCATTTCGGTCTCCGCTTCAGCGATCTGACCGGCTTGCGCGCCGCGATTGCAGTAGGAACGATAGGTGCAGAAGCGACACATCTTTTCATCTTCAGCCAAAGGAAATTCGTTTGACGATGAAATTTCTTTAACAACTTTCTGAATTGCCGACCAATCGCGCTTAAATTGATTCGCATCATATTTAAATCTTGTCGGATCGGATGGGAAATCGGCATACCAGTAAATCATTTCAATTTGCCCTGGCTCGAATGGGTTGCTGTTATTCAGATGCGCACCAGCTTGAACCAGCAAAGCACGATATACACGTGTCTGCCACCGCGCTGACATCCACTCGGCATGCGGACGTTTTGCGTAAGTCTTCCAATCGTAAATGGTGGCCTTGTTATCTTGAACCGCGACCAAATCGTATTTTGCTACAAGGCGATGATTTTCAATCGGAGAAGATAACGTCAACTCGGGGTGAAGTTCTCCGAGACTTCCGAATTCCTGCTTAAAGTTATTCCACCATCTTGCTAGGTTTGGCGTATTTGCCATGCGTGAAAGATTTTCGGCGGGTAGTCCCAATAAATATTGTTGAACGAGCCGATGAAAGATTTGTCCCTCGAGCTGACGGCGTTCATTCTCCGCCACCGGCTCCGATTCAATGGCAGGCCAACTAAGTTGATCTATGTAGCGCAATTGGAATCGGCGCGGACAGTCCGCATAATCCTGCAAGGAAGACTGCGAGAACGTGAAAGGAGTTGGAAGCGCCATCATGGTTACTATTACAAATTTACCACAAGTATGCCTGAAAAAGGTGACTGTTTCAAAATTGGTAAACTGCATATGAAGCGGCAAGTGGATAGAAACCCCTGAGATAAAGTGCGATCAAGTGACGAAGGTCGCCAAGTTCAATCCTTCCGCAAGATGATTGCCGCAGCAGGCAATTAACCGACTGACATTCAAGGCCGAACGCTCGCGCTTGTAGCCTCGCATCGTGCGATAGCGTTCTTTTATCCACCAACCGATTGCTCGCTCCGTGGCATTATTGGTGCCATCCAAAATGGATTTGCCATCCCGATCCTTCCAGGTGCGATAAAAGGTCAGGCGTGGCCATAAGTTCCAACGGTCAAGGAATAAGTTACGCATGCGGTAGGCGATACTGGCGGTCTTGCCTTTCTTGGAATGAGGGGCGGCCGCATAGCGTTCATACAAGGCTTGCACTTCTGCCTGTTGCTCAGGTTGCCTGGAATAAATCAGTTCTCCCAAACGACGCAGATCGGCCAGGGCTTGAGTCGATTCGATTTGCAATTCAGCCAAGGAAGAATCCTGACCTGCTTCTATTGCCAAACTCGAACTCTCGATCAATTCTTCGGTGTTGCGTCCCACGTGGCTTTTGCACACCTGGTGGTACAAGCCACTCCGGTCAGCTACTTCCTTAAACGCATCGGCGTCGTCGGTTACGAGTGTCTCGGCTCCGACTTGATCGGCAATCGGTTCCACCCAGTCCTTCAGTGTTTGAGCGTCTTCTCCATCCAAGTGATCCACGCATAACACCAGTCCATTGATCGGATCCACCACCACTCCAATGGACAACCACTTTCCATTGCATTTCACGCTCGTCAAATCTGCTCCAATGGCTTTCGTGCGATAGCCCTGCAAGAGTCCCGCGCGCTTCATCCCCGGCACCGCTTCCGCCGTCGCTTGCACGGTTCGATAGACACTGCTCTTGCTTAAGTACACGCCCAAGACTTCCATCATCAAAGCGACCGCCCCATAACTCAATCCCAGCAAATATAGAATCACTCCTATGCCCTTTATCCGCTGGGACACCTGACTCTTCTGTACTCCTTGAGGGTATACCCGAAATGTGCATCCGCAGCGCAAACACTTATATCGACGGGCGACAACTTCTTCGTACTCGCTATCCCGTATATTCTTCCTCACTTCCTGCCATGGCAAAAAGTGACGCCCCTTGCATTTCGGATTGATGCAGTGGGTTGGTTCTTCAAATTGCTCCGGATCGATTATTGGTAAAATCAATTTGAGGCGCATGGTATCGATACGCCTTTCTTTGGGATTCCGGAACGATCTCAACTCGTTCCGGTTATCCTTTTTTATACACCCCTTCCACCAATTTTGAAACAGTCACCTGAAAAAGAATAATCCTGTCACCGTGTAATTCACTGACAGGATTATTGAACGCAGATCAGAAGTTATTAATCGCCCATTACAGCGGCGGCATGTTCTTCTGTCAGTTTACTGCGATCTTCCTTGCCGCGCACGAATGAAATGCCCGCCGCGACGAAAACCAGAACAGTTGAAACCAGGAACGCACTATGCATACCGGTAACGAAAGCCTGCATCGGCGCTGAACCGAGTGCGACATTGGTGCCCACGAATAAGGCCATCATCACATCACGCGGCAGGCTGGTAGCCGCCACGGCCAGTGCGAGCGCAAAACTGGTGACCATCCCGGCTTGACGAAGTGTAGCCAGTGTGCCGGATGCAATGCCAAGTCGATTTTTTGGCGCTGCGTTCATGGCAGCACTCGTATTAGGCGGATAGAACAAGCCGCCGCCGATTCCCATCAACGCTAAACCGGCGCCGATGTTGAACAGCGAAGTGGTCGGAGTCAATTGCATGAACCAGATCAGAGCCGCGCCCTGAATCAGCAAGCCAATCGTTGCCGGGACGCGCGCCCGATTCGGTCCGCGATGTTTCCGCCAAGCGGTGCGATGATTGATGTGGCCACCGGCAACGGGATGAGCAGTAATGCGGCTTTCAATGGATCGAAGCCGCGCACACCCTGCAAATAGAAGACGATCAGAAAGTTGACTGCAAACAACGCGAGCGACTGAATCATCGCCGAGAGAACAGAGAAGTTATAGACTCGGTTGTTAAACAACGAAAGATCAAGTACAGGATTCGACGCGCGGCGTTCCCACCAAATGAAAAATGCCACGCCGATGAGGAATAAAATAAACAGCACTACAATCGGAGTGGATGTGAAGCTGTATTCGATGCCGAGAGTTAACGCGATCAATAACGCGGTCAATCCGAGGCTGAAGCTTACTGCCCCGATGCCGTCAAACTTCTCGCCTTTTTTGCGGATGGACATTTCTTTGAGCGCGCGATAACCCCAAATCGCTCCGAAGAGTCCGATCGGAACATTGATGAAGAAAATCCAGCGCCAATCAGCCAGCGTCAAGATCAAACCTCCCAGGATGGGCCCGGCTACGCCGCCGATGGAGAAGGTGATGGCGTTAAGTCCCAGAGCCTTGCCGCGTTCGTTGGGCGGGAACACTTCGGTGATGAGCGCCACACTATTGACTACCATCATCGCCGCGCCGCTGCCTTGTATCAAACGGAAGATGATCAGTTGCGTGGCATTGCCAGAGAAGCCGCATAGTGCCGAGCCAACCGTAAAAACCACGAATCCCAAATTGTACATGCGCACGCGGCCCAATATATCAGCCACGCGGCCGAAGGTCAACAGAAATACCGTGCTGACCAATATATACGCCATGATGACCCAGATCATTGAAACCAGGTCGGCGTGCAGTTTGACCATCATATCAGGCAAGCCGAGGATGACAATCGTGCTGTCAATGGCGGCCATCAGTGATCCGATAGTGGTCACACTTAATACGATCCACTTATAAGCAATCTTTCTGCCGAATAACGAATATTCTTTTTCCATTTTGGGGCTATTTCTCCTTGTTTCTAAAGCTCTATTTTTGTCGCTTTTAGACTCGAAAGTCTTACCTCCTGCCGTCATGCTTCAGCGAGGTGCTTAAGTTTAGAGTAAGAACTTTTATGTTTTGCGGTAAATCGATTTAGCTGATTAATTGTGCCAACGCGATCGCGCCTAAACTGCCGGATTGACTTCCTAATTTGGGTGGCACGATATATTGATCGATATTCTTCAGCAGGCTTTCACTTGCAACGTAGCCATTTAACGTTTCCAAGACCTTGCATCTGACAAGTGGAAAGAGATAAGTGCGCTGCATGATTCCGCCGCCGAGGATGATTTGCCTGGGCGAAAGCATGAGAATGGTATTGGATAAGGCCCAAGCAATGTAATCCGCTTCGACGTCCCAAAATGGATCGTCATCGGAAATTGTTTCGCCACGCGAATTGAAGCGTTTTTCGATGGCAGGTCCGCTGGCCAGCCCTTCGAAGCAATCTCCGTGAAACGGACACACTCCGGGAAACGGGTCCCGCTTCAAGTCGTGGGGGATGCGGATGTGTCCCATCTCCGGACTCAGTAATCCGATCAACGGCTTGCCATCCTTGATGTATCCGCCGCCGATTCCGGTGCCGATGGTGAAATAAATTGAAGGATCGAGTCCCTGACTTGCGCCCCAGCGGAATTCCCCGAACGCCGCGGCGTTGACGTCTGTGTCAATTGCCGCTTTGACTTTCAACTCGCGCCGAATGGTTCCCAGCACATCGGTGTTGCTCCAGTGCGGCTTGGGCGTGGACACGATAAATCCGTAAGTCGGCGAATCGGGATTTAAATCCAGCGGGCCAAAACAACCGATGCCAATCGCTGTGATTTTTCCAGTAGTTGTGTAAGGCTGAAAGAATTGAATTACTTTGCCGAATGTCTCTTCGGGCAGCGTGGTATCAATGCGCGTTCGCCCGACGATATTTTCTGGCCCATTGCCAACTACACAAACGAATTTTGTCCCGCCCGCTTCGATGCCGCCATACAATTGTTGTTCGCTCATGAGCCAATTATAAACAACGATTGGCATATAATCAAATTGAATATCATTTCCCAAGAACTTCTGCCAGTTGGATTGTAATAACTGGTAAGAACATATGCTTTGGCCGCATCGTAATTTTGGATTTTAAGGAGATGAATATGAGTGAAGCTAACGATCGCAATAAGAAAATCATTGACGAGTTTCGAACAAATGGCGGCAAGGTCGGCGGCCCGTTTGAAGGCAGGACGCTGCTTCTTTTACACACAACGGGAGCAAAGAGTAAGCAGGGACGCATCAATCCAGTTGCTTATGTTAGGGATGGTGATCGGTTCGTAGTGATCGCATCCAAAGGCGGCGCGCCGACCAACCCCGATTGGTATTACAACATTATCGCCAACCCGGAACTCACCGTTGAAGTCGGGAAAGAAAAGCATAAGGTTCATGCGAAAGTTGCTGAAGAGCCGGAACGAACGCGGCTGTATAACAAGATGGTCGAGATGATGCCCGGTTTTGCTGACTACCAACAAAAGACCACGCGCGTGATTCCAGTCATTGTGTTAACGCCAGTGAAATAGGGCTTATAGGTAAAAAAGGTTTCGATGATTTTGTGTCGAAACCTTTTTTATTATTCCTTTTGTTCTTGCCATCCCATCAACGCGGCAAATGCTAGCGATGGTGTGGCATCGCCTTTCCGACCAGTGTTCCAGGTGACGATCAATTCTTTGCGTGCACGCGTGACGCCGACATATAACAACCGCAATCGCTCGCGGACATAATCCAACCGCACGCGCCGCGTGGCTGAACCTTCTTCGTAATAATCATATTCATCAGTCGAAATCGCGGCGCGGAGTTGCGCTAATGCTTCAGCTTCGAGATTCAAATTATCGCGCACGAACCAGCGCTCCGAGATGAAATGGTCATTGGATTGGTTCGATGGATAATCGTAATTGTTCACCGACATCAGATACACGCGGTCCCACTCCAGGCCCTTGGCTTTGTGCATCGTTGAGACCACTACCACGCCTTTGTAAGCATCGGGATTAAAGCCTGCATCGTCCGACGAAAAGCCAATGAAGCGCCGTTCGTTGCGTGCGATCTCGTGCAGGCTTGGCGTCAGTTCAGGCAATCGCCAACCCGGATTTTCGTCTGCGACTTGCCTCAACACCAGCGCGAGTTTATGTGATAATGCTAAATCGGTGGGCGATGTGAAGATGTCTTGCGACAACGTGAGAATCAATTGATCAATCGGCAGGACGGTCGCACCATGCCAGCGAATGATGACTTCGCGGAAAGCGTTTAATTCGGTGACGACTTCATCCGCTTCCCTTTCAGGACTGAGAGCGACCAGCCAATCTTGATCGGGACGCGGCGCTATGAACGACTCAACTTCTTTGCATTTGCGAATACGACTTGCAACATGTTCAACCAGCGGCTCATGTTCTTCATCTTCACGCCAATCACGCCGCCAGGCTCGATAGGCTTGTGCCAGCTTCGATGCAGAATCGGGCGCGGCAAGATATGCTAGTACATAACTCAATGCGCCCGCCGCGGCACGCGTTGGCGAGGTGCTGCGCAATAATTCGCGATATTCGATCTTACGTTGCTTCAAAGCTTCAGCAACTTTCGCGGCATGATCGTTCGTTGACGTCAACACTGCAACCGTTGAGTCTTTGTGATTGGACAACCAGTCCGCGATAGACTTGACGACTTCATTCACTTCTTCATCTGGCGAGAATTTCTTGCTGATGAGTTTGATTCCGCTTGAATCGTCAGGTGGATTGGGCTGCGGATCGTTTTCGGATGTCGGCTCAATATATGGCGGCGACAAAGCATCGCGTGCTTCGGAAATGGGATGTTCGGTCATCGTCCACTCAATGAGATGGTTCGCAAGATTGATTATGGATGGTTGACTGCGTCCGGACTGGGGCATGGGAATATTTTTGTTGTCTCGAATGAAAGCGCGCAGAAGTTCAGGGTTGGCGGTCGTGAAGGTTTCAAAGATGGCTTGATTTGGATCGCCGACACGAATCCAATTGCCTTTTTCGCCTACAAGCATTCCCAATATTGCTTGTTGAATATCGCTAGAGTCTTGCGCTTCGTCTTCGAGAATATAGGGCCAGCGATAACGCAATCGTTCGAGAAGTTCATCGGAGGTATCGAGCATCTCGTAGGCGAGTTGAATCAAATCGTCGAAGTCCACTGCGCCGCGATAGGCGAGGGCGCGCTGATAATCGGAATAAATATCCAGCCCCATATGAGCCAACGAAAGGGGAGTAGGCTGACGGTCGAGTGCGAGGCGGAGTTTATCCGGCGTGAGGCGTCTATCTTTGGCGGATCGAATAAAACTCGAGGCGAGAGTCTCAATGAGTTGGGGCCAACCCTTATCGCGCACGCGGCGAGTTTGATAATCATCGAGCGCGGATGAGATGTATTGATCGAGAAAGTCGGGATGAGTTTGAACCCAGGCGCGCGCCGCATCGGCAATCATGGACGATGAAGCGGTCTCATCCACGATGGAAAAGTTTTTGTCGAGACCAACCAGCGGTGGATTCTCACGGACGATGTCGTGCGCCAGCCCGTGCAGTGTGCGGACACGATACTTGTAGAGAGCTTCCAAAGGATTATCAAATCGTTCTTCGATTCGCGCTTTGAAATTGTCCACCGCCGAGTTGACCAGCGTGACGATCAGCACTTCCTGCTCAGGCTCGAGCTGACCACCCGAAATAATTTGCACGGCGAGCGCAGAAAGTGTGTGTGTTTTACCTGAACCGGGCACAGCCGAAATGCCAAGTGTGCCAGCTGCGTATTTCAGGATTTCGCGTTGCGAGGGGCGAGGAGTAAAAATCATGCGTTAGTCTTTAAAACTAGAAAGTTGAAGAGCAGATAATTCAGAGCTGGGTGATGAAATGAGATAAACAAAACGTTACATTTCACGCTAGATCGTATGGAAACCATTCTGGGAGTACATCAAGTTGTTTGAGAATTACCATATTGACAAGCTCAAACACTGACCGACAATATTTTTCTTCGACAATCATTCCTTCTAATAATTTTGAAACCCGATGTCCGAGTCAATCAGTTCTATTATTTTCCTATCAGTGGTATCTGTTACTCTTGAATTCTTGTGTGCAATTTGATTTCGAATTAAAATATAAAGATCTGAGGCTATTTAGTTCGGATGAGTTTGTCTGAAAGAAAACAGCTTTATTTTCAAAGAATTTTTCTAGCTTATGAAGGAAATCTCCGTTTAGATCGGATAACGAAATTGTAGGCATATCTCTTTCTTGTACATATTTTGCGATTTCAGTCATCGCGTCTTCGAATATAGACCACAGAATTAATATGAAAGTATTGCCAACATATCGTGGAATGACATATTTTTCTAACAACTCTCCCATTAGATTGGCTTGTTCAATATATTCTTCCTTATTGTCTATCGTAAATAATTTAGCCTGGATTATGTATCGTTCACGTTCGAGTTCAATCAGATGTGATTGATCAAGTTGAATTAAATCAAGGTACTGTTGCGCTACCCAAAGCTCAATTTGGCTGTTAGCTTTTAAGTTACTATATTTCATTTAGATACCTTCTTTGGGCTTGATGGGAATATTATCCTACCTTTTGCTAGAATTCTTTGTCTTCCATTTTTCATGATTACACTTTTTCCTGCAACACGCGCTGAAACGCCCTCAACAATGCGCCGCGTTGTTCAAATCCGCTTTCGCCCAAACTGCTGATGCCCAGATAAATTTTTTCGCGGCAGCGATGCAACAATCCCGAAACCAAACGCGCCATCGTCTGCTGGTTGGTCTGCTCTTCGTCGGCAAATGTCCATTGTCTGCCAACGGGCCATTCGCGGCTGAGCACCTGCGGATGCGTCAATGGCTGGTCAAGGCGCTCGTACCATCCACTCGAACCAACGTCGAGCCAGAACTGAACGGTCACAGGCCGGTTCATCATCAGGAACGTGTAAGCAGGCGCGACCAAAACAGATTCTTCATTTTCCGCTTTCCACGATTCCAAATATTGCGCGGCGATGACTCCCTCTTGAAGCATGGCGATATATTCGCGTCCGAAATCGAAATCAGGATGATCTCGATCCACGAACGACGGCTCCATCGCCAGACGGAATTTCCGCACCGACTCGATTAAACTGGAGGCGACGCGGGCCGCGTCGAGGTTGCGATGGAATCCAAACCCGGGCTGAGATAGAACTTCGCCGAAGAAGCGCCGCAGGAAATGATCGAGGGGCAGAGGCTGCTCTTCGCGATAATTCAGAATCCAATATCGAAGAGTCGAATAGCGCTTGCCATAATTAAATGTGATGCGTTCTTGCTTATCGGGATTGATTTGATCGAAAGATGAAAGCGTAAAATCTTTTGTGCGGTACACAATCTCGGCCAATAATTGTGCGCGGATTAAATCCATATCGAGGGCAAGCTTAAGCGCATAGCCAATATCATATTTGGATGGACGAATATTCCAATAAGGATGTGCCAGCGCGGCTAACGTGAGCAATGCTTGCGACGCAGGTTCATCGTGTAACGAACGCGACGGACGATGTGTTCGCCAGGGAATGCCACGCGCTTCGAGTCGAACTCGTGATGGCAAAGCGTAAGGCGTCTGAAAGATAAGGAGCAAGAATTACAATCTCGGATGCAAGCAAGTTGTCATCAGAAACCATTGAATGAATTTGTTCGATGATTTCATCTAGCAATTCGGGATAGAAACGCGCGTTGATGATAGATAAAGTTGATTCGCTTGCCCTTTGTGCTTTGTCTCTATGAGTGGTAAGGGGAGAAGCGATCGAAGTGATTTCCTGAGTAAGTAAATTCGCTAATCGTGTAATCCCCTCTGACACAACAAATGATTCGTCAAATGTCACTTGATCATCGCATAACTCGTGCAGCGCATAGGCAGTATCTATGTCCGCGCCGAGGAAGCGGCGATAGCCCGCGCCTTCGTCATGGATCAATAGCGCTGAGTCAAATTGCGGCAGCCACTCGCGAATTAGATCATGTGCACGCGGGACATCTTCCTCGATATTGTCATAGATCAAGTGGCGATATGTTTTAGTAAGATAATCGTGCACGAGCGGATCGGGCCAAAGATGTTCCCAGAAGATTTCAAGTTGCAAAGAAAAATCGAGCAAATTATTTTGCAAACAAAATTCGCGGAAGTGCGTCGCACAATCCTGCGCATCGGTGTAGATTCTTCGCTGGCCCGGATCACCAAACCAAGCCGAGTCGAGCCGCGAACCGATTTCGGTATAAGGGAATCCAACTGCGGCGGATTTGTTAAGGTTATCAAGAATTTGGGAATATAAACGATTGCGGTCAATCGTCACTGACTCAAAATAACCTTGATCCAATAATGGCCGGACGATATGCGCCATGTAATATTGTGCGGTTTCAAGTGTCAGGAAAATGGGCGGACGCTCAGGACGGGCGAAGCCGGCCTTATCCGCGGCGAGCGGCCAGAACAAATCGCATAACCGCCGTGCCAATCCGCCGACGGTCGCCGGAGTCACTTCGCCGCCCGCGATTCTCTCAGATGATTGAATAATTTCGAGATAGGGTCCTTGTAGAGTCCGTTGCGGTGTGAGAACAAGAATCAAATCGCCGTTCACGCCATTCGACAATAGATATTTGAGTCGCTCAACACCCACAGTAGATTTACCCGTTCCCGCGGAGCCAGAAAGAAAAAGCTTCGAGCCTGGATCGGCTTCAATAATGGTGAGCTGGTTTCGGGTTAGAGTGATGCGGTTCACATATCAAGGTTAGCGGATGCAGGGAGATTTGTCAACAAGAAAAACGGATGGCTTTTATGCCATCCGTCAAATGTTAATTGAGATTCTTTTTGAAAAACTTTGTCGATCGTTCCCACGCGTCTTTGGCCGCTTCGGGACGATACGAATTCGGATCGTTATCGCGAAAGAAGGCGTGGCCGGAGTTTGGATAAACAATGACCTCGTGCTCAAGCCCTAACTTGCCTAGGAGCTTATCGAACTCTTCCACTGTGCCGACCGGAATGGATTGATCTTTATCGCCGAACATTCCAAGCACGGGCGCATGAAGATTTCCGAGTTGATCGAAGAGCTGTTGCATTCCGCCGCCATAGAAGACGCAGACCCCGTCCACCGGGCGGCTGATGCCAAGCGCCAGTGACATGCGTCCGCCAAAACAGAATCCGACGCTTCCGACTTTGCCGTTGCAGTTCGAATCTTTCTTGAGCGCGTCGAAGACCTTCTGTAAATCTGCAACCGCGGTTGGACCATATTTTTGAGTCAACTTCATGGCAGTATCATTATCGCCAAGCTTCGCAAGTTCACCGTGATAAAGATCAGGTGCGAAAGCCAGATAGCCAACCGATGCAAAGCGATCCGCCACGGATTTGATGTGGTCAGTGAGTCCCCACCATTCCTGAATAACGATCAAACCGGGCCATGGACCATTCTCTTTTGGTTTAGCGAGATGGCCGGACACGCCTCCAAGTTGTACAAGTTCGCTCATGGTTTCTCCTTTGTTGAATGTGATTGCTTTGATTATACTCAGGAAAATATTTTCCAGTTGCTGATGCGGATGTCTCGTCTTTATACTTTTGTCCGCTTTTGATTCATACCCTTGCTTACTGGTGACGCAATGTCATTTCCGAACTCAACTTCAAAAAATCATACTATCTTGATTCCTTTCCTTGTCAATTTAGCATTGTTCGCAATTTTGTTTGCCGGATTCTATTTCATGCCGCTTCCGCAGTTGCTTCCATGTACGTATCCCTTGGTGGAAAATTTTATCCTCGCGATTTGTGTTGCCTTTGTAGTGCAATATCTTGCATTCAAAGGTTATCGGATCAATAGTTATCTTTGGATTGCAGGAATGGACATCGGATTGATCCTTCTTGCAGTTTGGCTAGGATCATATTCGTTGTCTCCACTTGGCTTTTCGAGTGGGCGCGTTCCGATTGCTCAAGGATTTGTTTTGACTCGATCCATGCGGCCTGACAGCAATATTGCCTCCGGCGAAACAATCGGTATCGTGAGCGGATCTGTCATCGCCATCGGGACAGTTACGTTCCCGATCGGCAGGAATTATTTTTGGTTCTCAACCAAGCACAGATCTTTCGACGATCCACGAAGTTGCGATGTTGCCTATATGCCACCAACGGATTCCGATTTCGACTTGCTGAAAGTCTTAATCCAGCCATCTTGTCATTTGCCTGAAGTCCAGGAAAGCCTGAAGATCATCGTATGGCCGTAGTTCAAAAACAGCGGGTTGCTAAAGGTCTCAGGGATATAATCGGACAATGTCACACAAACAAATTCTTCCCGGTCTATTATCCGGTCTCGCGGCGGCATCCATTTGGGGCGGAATGTACGTGGTTAGCAAAGTGGTTCTGAATGTTATTCCGCCATTTACATTATTGACCATGCGGCTCGTACTTGGGATTCTTTCTCTGGGAATCGTCATCGTGCTAAGGCCCAAAGCCCGCATCAAAACATTGGATACTTGGAAGATATTTTTGGTTGGCTTTGTGGGCTACGGCGTCTCACTGGGATTTCAATTTGTCGGCACCAAGCTATCTACCGCATCCAATGGGGCCTTGGTCACCTCTGCCACTCCGGCATTCATCCTGATCTTCGCGCCTTTTTTGCTTGCTGAAAAAACAACCACACGTCGCATCATTGCGCTGATCATCTCCACACTAGGTGTGATCGCGGTTATTGATCCGCGCAACGCCGAACTTTCACCGACCTTGTTTTGGGGAAATATGAGTCTGCTCGCCGCCGCGCTCACCTGGGCGCTGTATTCCGTGTTGGTTCGAAAAGTGACACAGACCGCGGATGTGATTACTTCAACTGCGATCATGTTGGCAGGTGGACTGCCGACTGGTTTTCTTTTGAGTGCATGGGAAATAAAAACTCAGGGCATGGGCACGATTACACCGGGGATCATTGGCGGGATTCTTTTCCTTGGCATCATTTCCACTGCCATCGCCATGTTTCTGTGGAATTATGCTTTTGCAGAATTACCAGCCGCGGTTGCATCATTGACGTTTTTCGCGCAGCCGGTTGTCGGCAGTTTGTTGGGATGGATGTTTCTTAAAGAATCAATTACGCCGCTCTTTCTCTTTGGCGGCGTATTGATTGCAATTGGATTGATCGTTGCTTCAATAGAATAATTATTCGCCAACGGTATGCAGCAATGCCATATTGGGCGGACGTACTGCACCCACGGGAAATCCACATACTAATACAACTTGCTCGCCAGATTGAACCGCCTCGGAGCGCATCAACGCTGAATCAACGTAGCTAAGCATTTCCTCGAGCGAATTCGCAAAAGGGACTTGATGCGGATTCGCGCCCCACAAGAAAGCAAGCCGTCGGCATGTTTCAGGCGAAGGCGTAAACGCCATGATTGGAACCCGTGGGCGTATCTTTGAGATGAGCCAGGCCGTTTGACCCTGCATTGTAAAGCAAGCAATCCCTGTTACGTTTTTATCGTTTGCCAGGGCTTGCGCGGCACGCGCCATCGAAGCGGCATCGTTGGTGCTGAATTCATCGGAGGTGTTCGTTGCTTTGCCCCATTCGAAGAAATGGCTCTCCGCCTCTCGCATGATGCGATCCATCATTTGAACGGCCTCAACCGGATATTTGCCGGATGCTGATTCTTCAGACAGCATCACCGCGTCTGTTCCATCAAAGATGGCGTTCGCGACGTCCGAGGCTTCGGCGCGTGTGGGGAGCGGGTTGTTGATCATCAACTCCAGCATTTGCGTGGCGGTGATCACCAGTTTGCCGTGTGCGTTCGCCGCGCGGATAATCTTCTTTTGTAAAGCCGGTACGCGCTCCGGCGGAAGTTCCACGCCTAGGTCACCGCGCGCCACCATGACGCCATCCACGTTCTCGAGAATGGCTTCCAAATTATCCATCGCTTCCGGCTTTTCAAGCTTGGCGATCAATAAAGGCTGGCGTTTGCCATTCGAGAATCTTTCGATAGCATAACGGACTTTCTTTACATCCTCTGCCGAACAGACAAAGGATATTGCAACTGCATCCACATCTTGCGAGATGCCGAAGGCCAAGTCAGCTTTGTCTTTTTCAGTGAAGCCCGCGATGCGGAGATGAACACCGGGCAAGTTGATTCCCTTGTGAGACGAAAGCGGCCCACCGACAACCACGCGCGCCGCCAATGTACGTTCTTTAACGGAAACGACTTCCAGTGTGAGACGTCCATCATCGAGCAGGAGCCGATCCGAGGTCCGGACTGAATCGAAAAGCTGACGAAAATCCACGGGAATCTTTTGTCCATCCTCCACTGGAGGAGTTGATTCAGCCGCATAAAGATGAACGATCTCGCCTGCGGAGAGTTGAAGGGGCGCCGGCAATTGGCCCACACGAATTTTCGGGCCTTGCAAATCCTGTAAAATGCCAACTGAAATGTTTAGCTTTTCAGAAATGCGTCGAATGGCGGCAATGTGTTCTGCATGTTCCTCATGTGTGCCATGCGAAAAATTCATACGGGCAACATTGACACCCGCCAGAATGAGATGCTCCAAAATGGATTCGTCCTGGCTGGCAGGGCCGATGGTCGCAACAATTTTTGCTTTTCAATTCATTGACTTCCCTTTCGATAACGGAATGAATAATCATCAGATAAAAACCCCAAGTCCATCCCAAGATACGCGCCAAGTATAAAACAAATTACGCAGGGCGCAACACTGCAAGTGGTTGAATGGTTGCGCCCTGCGTAATTGCAGCAGCTCGGATGCTAAAGCCAACATAACTCTTTGGCTTGTTTCTCCAAATCCTTGCGAAAATCGGGATGAGCGACTTTGATGAGTTGCTGTGCGCGCTGCCGGACGGTCTTGCCATATAAATCCGCCACGCCAAATTCGGTCACAACATAATGAACGTGGTTGCGTCCCGTGACCACGCCGGCGCCTTGTTTCAACATCGTCACGATCCGGCTTACGGTTGTCCCATCTTTGAGCATGGTGGTACTCGGCAGGGCAATGATGGGCACGCCGCCCTTGGAACGCGCGGCTCCGTAGATAAAATCGAGTTGTCCGCCGATGCCGCTGAAGAACTTGGGGCCGATGCTATCTGCACACACCTGGCCCGTCAAATCCACTTCGATGGCAGAGTTGATCGCGACCATGCGTTCATTCTGTGCGATCACAAATGGGTCATTGACATATTCTTGGCGGTGGAACTCACACAAAGGATTATCGTCCGCCCATTTATACAGCGCGTGAGTGCCGAGGATAAAGCCGACCACAATTTTTCCGGGATGCAGAGTCTTGCGGGCATTAGTGATCACGCCTTTTTCCACCAACCGGACGACCCCGTCCGAGAACATTTCACTGTGGATGCCGAGGTCTTTCTTGTCGCCCAGAAAACTCAGCACCGCATCTGGAATGGCGCCGATGCCCATTTGCATCGTAGCGTAATCGGGAATCAATTCCGCGATGTAACCAGCGATCTTTCGGCTGATCTCATCATCGCCTCCATCGCCCATAGGCTGTTCGGCGATTGGATAATTCACCGGTACCATGTAATTCAAACGGCTGATGTGAATGAACGAATCGCCCAGCGTGCGCGGCATTTGTTCATTGACTTCTGCAATGATGATCTTTGCTGATTCAGCAGGAGTTTTGGTTAAGCCAACCTCCACGCCAAGCGAACAGAATCCATGCTCGTCCGGTGGCGAAACATGGATGAGCGCCACATCCACTGGAAGTATCTTATTCTTGAATAACAGCGTGAATTCCGAGAGCAAAACTGGCGTGAAATCCGCGTGACCTGACTGTACTGCCTTGCGGACATTGGCGCTGATAAACAAGGTATTAACCCGCAGGTGACCTTCCATTTCCTGGCCGACATAGTCCGCTGGACCAACGGATAACGCCTGGCAAATTTCAACATCCTTCAAGTTTGGGGCATATTCCACCAGTGCAGCCAGCAACTTTTGGGGCACCGAAACATTACCGGTCATGAAGATGCGATTGCCCGACTTAACGGCTTGGACCGCCTCTTGGGCCTCCACCACCCGTGATTTGTATTGGTTAATCCAATCCATTTTCTGCCTCCGTGTGATTGGTCAAACGCACAAGATGCTTATACTTTCCATCGTGTGTGTTGACCGCGGCTTCAAGGGAAGGATTATTGAGTATTCCTTTTACACCGCTCTCGGCAATTTCCATGATGTACGACATGGCGCAATTGACGAACGCATAAGTTGCCGTACGCGCGACCGCGCCCGGTATATTCGGAACGCAATAATGTAGCACGCCTTCATCGATGAACACCGGATGTTCGTGCGTGGAAGGACGAGAGGTTTCGACGCAGCCGCCTTCATCGATGCTGATGTCCATGATGACCGAACGTGGCTTCATGGAACGGACCATCTCGCGCGTGACCAGGATCGGAGCGCGTTGACCCGGATTCAACACCGCGCCGACCACTACATCTGCATAAGCTACCGCGCGCTCGATGTTGCGTTTCGTCGACAGCATCGTGACGATGGATGGGAAGCGGTCCCAAATCTTTTGTAGTGCGAAGATACTATGGTCAATGACCGTTACATGCGCACCCATTCCTAGAAACATCTGTGTGGCATAAGTGCCAACCACGCCCGCACCGATGATGACGATCTCGGCTGGCGGAACGCCAGGCACACCGCCCATCAAAATCCCTTTGCCACCCCAGTTGTTCTGCAAAAGGCGCGCCGCGATTTGAGCGGCCATTGCCCCGCCAATCTGGCTGAACGGATATAGAACAGGCAGCGACCCATCTTCGGCCCTGACCTGTTCATAGGCAACGGATGTAACCTTTTTTTCGAGCAGAACATCAATCTTATCCTGTCGTGCTGAAGCCAGGTGCAGGAAACCTGAAAGGATGGTTTTGGGTTTGATCCAATCCAGTTCTTCCTTCAGTGGCCGCGCGACCTTTAGCACAAAATCGGAACGGCCAAAAACTTCTTCACCGGAATAAACCAAACTCGCTCCAGCCTTTTCAAACTCAGTGTCGCTAAAGCCTGCTCCTAATCCCGCCTCATGCTCGATGAAAACCTTGTGTCCACTTTGAGCAAGCATTTCCACACCGGCCGGCGACAATCCCACGCGCCACTCAAACAGACGTCTTTCTCTTGGTATTCCAATATTCATAGTGCCTCCAACTCGAGATTATTTCATATTGAGCACTTCACGGATGGATGGCAGCGCCCAATCAATTTCACTCTTTTCAATGACCAGCGGTGGTGCAAAACGGATTACGTTTTCATGAGTCTCTTTCGCCAGGATTCCTTTACCTTGCAGGGCTTCACAAAAACGCCGCGCTCCCCCGGCTGACGGCTTCAACTCAACGCCGATCAACAAACCCTTGCCTCGTACTTCCTTCACGTGCGGGCTGGGGATTTCTGCCAATTGTTCAATAAAATAGGTTCCCAATTGTTCTGCGCGCTGGGCTAATTTCTCCTCGCGAATCACCGCGAGCGCTGCGCGCGCAACTGCCGCCGCCAGCGGATTCCCGCCAAAAGTGGAACCATGCTCGCCTGGAGTGAACAGGCCCAGAATGGGTTTATCTGCGAGAATTGCGGAGATGGGATAGAAGCCTCCTCCCAATGCTTTGCCAATAATCATGATATCCGGACGAACGCCTTCATATTCGCTGGCAAATAATCTGCCGGTGCGCGCCAATCCGGTTTGAATCTCATCGGCGATAAACAAGACGTTATTCTTCCGGCAAGCCTCCGAAACTTTTTTCAAATAACCGGCAGGCGGCATGATAACTCCGCCTTCGCCTTGAATCGGTTCAAGCATTACAGCTGCGGTATTTTTGTTGATCGCTTTTTCAATGGCGGCTGCATCGCCGTAAGGCACAGTGACAAACCCCGGCGTGAACGGACCAAAATCGTCGCGGTACAAGGGATCGGTGGAGAAAGAGACTAGGGTCGTTGTCCGCCCATGAAAGTTTCCGGCGGCAGTAATGATCTCGGCTTGGTGGCGCGGCACACCTTTGACTCGATAAGCCCATTTACGCGTCAACTTGACGGCAGTCTCAACCGCTTCTGCGCCGGAGTTCATTAGCAGCGACATCTCGTAGCCGGTCATCTCGGATAATTCTTTATAAAGAAGCGGCAGTTGGTCATTGCGAAAGGCGCGTGAGGTCAACGTGACTTTTTGGGCTTGCCCAAGCAATGCATTCAAAATCTTCGGATGGACATGCCCCTGATTGAGCGCCGAATAAGCGCTGAGGCAATCCAAATACTTTTTGCCGTCAACATCATAGACCCACACGCCCTCGCCGCGCGTGATGACCACGTCGAGGGGAAGATAATTATGTGCCCCATACTGTTCTTCTAGGGTAATGTAATCTTTTGTATTCATAAATCTTGATTTCCGTTCCTATGCCACGCCAAATAGACGCGCAAGGATCGCCTTCTGCGCGTGCAGACGGTTATGAGCCTGCGGGAAGATGACCGAATGTGGACCATCGGCAACTTCATCCGTCAGTTCATGGTTGCGATGGGCGGGCAGACAGTGCATCACGATCACATCCTTGTCCGCTTCACTGACCAATTTTGCATTGACCTGATAAGGCGAGAAGACTTTCTCGCGTTTGGCCGTTTCTTCTTCCTGGCCCATGCTGGTCCATGTATCCGTATAAATCACCTGCGCACTTTTGACCGCTTGGTGAGGATCACGCATAAAGTTCAATTTGCTCCCAGTCTTCTTCGTGATCTCTTGTGCAACCTCAACTGCTTTCGGATTCAAATCATAGCCTTCCGGGCTGGCAAGCGTGAAGTTCCAGCCCAATTTGGCGGAGACATGCATCATCGAAACCGCGACGTTATTTCCATCGCCGATGAACGTGACATTCAAGCCCTTGGATTTTTTGCCAAAGTTCTCTTCAATGGTGAGCGCGTCTGCCATGCCCTGACAAGGGTGGTTGTAATCACTCAAGCCGTTGATTACCGGAATATCCGACCATTTCGCTAATTCCAGAACATGCTCGTGCGCAAAAACGCGCGCCATCAGTGCATCCACATACCCCGAAAGCACGCGCGCCACATCCGCAATCGACTCACGCTGACCGAGTCCGATCTCGTTCGGAGAAAGATACAAGGCGTCGCCGCCGCATTGACGCATTGCCATATCGAACGAGACGCGCGTCCGCAGACTGGGTTTCTGGAAGATCATGCCCAGCACCTTGCCTTTGAATATTTTCTTATTGCCTTTCTTGAAATGTTCCTTCTTCAATTCAATTGCCAAATCCAGCAAGCCTTGCACTTGCTTGGACGACAGATCGGAAATTGCCAGAAAATCCGTCATAGCCAGCTCCTCTTCGTAAGTATAGTAGTTTAGTCCTATTGTAACCTGTCTCAATCGTCATGGATTGGCAATGACGCATATGTCGACAAAAATGCATGCTTGTTTAGGGTATTATACGGAACCATTCTTCAGATTGATAGCAGAAATAGAACGGAGGAACTTATGTCATCATTACAGGGTCAGGTTGCCATTGTCACCGGAGGTAGCCGCGGGATCGGAGCAGCATGTTCAAGGCTCCTGGCATCACGAGGAGTTCGAGTTATCTTGAGTTATCTCAATCAAGCGGACCGTGCCGAAAAACTGGTTGCCGAAATTCGTCAGGCGGGGGGCGACGCACTGGCGGTCCAGTCCGATATCAGGGACTCCGAACAGATCCGGCTTTTATTCGAGCAGACCGTAGCGACTTACGACCGGATTGATATCGTTGTGAGCAACGCCCCGGTAGGGTATGTCGGAAAATCCTTTCGCGAAATAAGTTGGGAAGAATATCGCTCCGTTGTAGATGGAGAACTCAAGGCTGCTTTTGAGGTAACCAAGGCTACTAGGGCCGCAATGACAGCTCAGCGACACGGACGTCTCATCTATATTTCCAGTGGTCTTGCCAAGCACCACCCCATACCAGGAAAGTTGGCATCGGCAACGGCCAAGGTGTCGTTGTCAACTTTTGTGCGATATATTGCCGAGGAATTGGGTTCAAGCGGAATCACAGCCAATGCGGTCGCTCCTGGACTGGTGGAAACGGAAATGAATCAAGATATGCCGAAGGAGGAAAAGGCTCAGATCGCCGCGATGACGCCGCTTCGGCGGGTCGCCGGCCCCGAGGACATCGCCAGGGTCGTCGCCTTTCTCGCCGGTGAAGACGGCGGCTTTTTGACGGGTCTTACCATTCCCGTGAATGGCGGGCTGGTGATGGACTGAAGCTTACCTGCGCAAAAGGCTCATCCCTTTACGAAATAGAGGGCACGGAATCCCCAATGCTTGGATTAACAATCTTCAATGCTCGGATTGGGAATCCCCAATGCGGGGATTCTCGATCCGCGGCACGCGCCTGAGCGAACGCAAACCTCGCACGCTCAAGCAACCCGCGAAAGCCTAAACCGACACCTGAATGATATGAAGACCTGACGGCATAGGGTGAACTTCAGGTTCCATAGTTGGAAGTGAAGTATATCTCGACAAAAAGCTTGCTTGTACGGATACTGGCTTATAATCATTAACACACAGAACGTACTCAAAAGTTCAATATCAAGGGTTGTATATGAATGAAGATTTGAAACCCGAATTGCCAATGCCATCATGGCTCGGCTTACCAGAAAAAATGCGGTAGTCCCTGTCATATCAGCCGTTTTTCTTTTAGTTCTAATTTCTATTGTGTTCACCTCAGCTTCTTCAGTTCTTATTAAATTAGGCAATGCCGAATTCTCAGCAAAGAACGAAAAACTTGGAACTTTAAGTTATAACTTAGCCTTAGGGCTTAATAGCGAGTTGAATGATGCTGCCAACCAATGTGAGAGTGATGTTGCCCAAATGCGATACTAACAGGCAATAACTGATTGCAGCAAAGCGATTGAACTTGAGCCAAATTATTTTAATGCGTATCAAGAGCGCGGATTGGCTTATTGGAACTGTTGAAATATGACGAAGCCATTGCGGATTTCACAAGCGGAATTAGGATTATCCCAACCGCCACAAGCGCTATTATCAATCGTGCCACCATTTATGAGGACCAGGGAAAATATGATTTGGCAATCGCCGAGTTCACCAAATCTATCGGTATTCGTTTAAATGAACCAACAGCGTTTCTCAATCGTGGGATTACTTAGTATTACAGCGCAAGGTTGCGAGCGAAAAAACAGGATAATTTGAAAAAAAGCATGGTATCTTTCTCCAATCACTGCCGAGTGAAAAGGAGAGGAAGAACACCATGGTTCGCAGAACGAAACCACTTTGCCGAGAGAAATTGTAACCGAAACCAGACGAGATAAGTGGTCGGGTCGATCCGAAAAGTTTGGTGGTAAAGCCCAGACGCAAGCTAATCGAATTCAACTTGGAACCTGTCCGGCGCCCGAATGTAACCTGTCTACGAAAGATGTGAGACTGTTTTTGAATGAAACGAAAAAATATATGAAGCTGTTCAAAAGTGCGTTTGTGCGAGTGGAGCAAATGACGCGCAGCCAAGCCTATGTGCAAGGCTTGCTGGGTAATGCCCTGCGCAAGAATGTGGAACAGATTGCACTGGGACAGAAAGAGAAAGTACGAAGCCTCCAATATTTTGTGGGACAGAGTGCGTGGGAAACAGAACCTGTGATTGCGATCCATCAAGGATTGATGGGCGAGACCTTGGGCGAAGAAGACGGGGTGATGTTGATCGATGAATTGAGCGTAGTCAAGCAAGGTTCTGAGTCGGTGGGAGTAGCTGCACAATACTGCGGATCGGTAGGCAAGATCGCGAACGGGCAGGTAGGGGTGTATTTGGGATATGCCAGTCGCAAAGGCTATAGTTTGATCGAGGGACAATTGTTCATGCCGGATGAATGGTTCAATGAAGAACATGCCGAGCGCAGGCAAGCATCGGGTGTGCCGAAAGATCTGGTTTTCAAAACGAAGCCGGAAATCGGGCTGGAATTGCTGAAAAATGCGATCGAACGCGGAAATTTGGCGTTTTCCTGGGTGGCGGCAGATGCTCTGTATGGAGACTCTCCCGCTTTTCGGGATGGCGTAGCCGCCTTGGAGAAATCGTATTTCACGGCTATCAAGGACAACACCTTGATCTGGCCCACTCCGCCTAAAGTTCATGTGCCAGCATGGAGCGGTCACGGGCGTCATCCTAGCCGCTTGCGTCTGAGCGATCCGAGGAAACATCCGTTGCAAGTCAAACAATTGGTAAAGAAGATTCAAAAGCAAGATTGGGTTCAAGCTGTGATCAAAGAAGGCAGCAAAGGTCCCATCGTTTGTGATTTTGCATTTCTGCGCGTGACCGAATTGCGCGGGGGTCTGCCTGCCGGTGAACTCTGGTTGATTATTCGTCGCAATCCGGATGACCCGACTGAGATCAAATACTTTTTCAGCAATGCGCCTCTCAATACTCCGCTGAACGAATTCGTGCGGATCAGCGGCATGCGTTGGCCCATCGAAACGATCTTTGAAGAAGCCAAAGGTGAAGTTGGTTTGGATCATTACGAGATGCGGAGTTGGATTGGTTGGCATCATCATATGTTGCTGGTTTCTCTAGCTCATCATTTCCTGGTACGTTTGAGAATTCGTTTTCAGAATCAAGCTCCTGCGCTTACTATTTACCAAGTTCGCATGTTGCTTTGCAGCGTTTTGCCTTCATTTATTTCTGACATTCAATCTGCTTTAGATCGTGTTCGTTATTATCAACAACGTAACTTCGTCGCGTATCGTTCACACCGCAAGAAAAAACTCGCTCAATTTCAGCTTTTCACTCGCAACCTTGCGCTGTAATATTAGTAGGTGTGTAAAAACAAGTTCCGTTTTTTAATGTCTGTGAGCAAAGGACGATTTAGAATATAGGGTAGATAAAACGATCTAATGGAGTAACGCATGCCGATCTCAGCAGTTCATGTCTGTCAATGTGGACATTGTCAAGGACCGGGAGAACATCCGGATAAAGAGATCCACCGGCAAATGAACCTGTTGGCAAGCCGGTTGGACGAGCAACAGCGGCGCTGGTATGTGGCGGTGGAAGCGAACCGGCTGGGTTATGGGGGTGTGCGCTTGCTGTCGCAGATCTTTGGAATAGACGAGAAGACGATTGAGCGTGGGCAACAAGAGGTGAAACAAGGTTTGGCTACCCGGCCCACGCAGCAGGTGCGTTCGGCGGGCGGTGGACGACCTCCGGTAGAAAAAAAGATCCGCAGATAGAAACCACATTGCATGAAATGATTGATCCCGAAACAGCAGGCAATCCGATGAGCGCACAGAAATGGGTGCGCAGCAGCTTGCGCCAATTGAGTAAAAAGCTGAACGCCAGCGGACATCCGGCCTGTCCTAAAACCGTGGCGCGCCTGTTGAAGAAGGCCAATTACTCACTCAAGGTCAATTCCAAACGGCTGGCGGGAGCGCAACATCCGGATCGGAATACGCAGTTTGAGTACATCCATGCCCAAAAGCAGCTCTTTTTGAGCCGCGGCTGGCCCGTGATCAGCGTAGATGCCAAGAAAAAAGAGCTCATTGGCGACTTTAAGAACGCCGGACGGTGTTGGTGCCAAACCGCCGAAGCAGTCAACGACCACGATTTTGAATCGGAGGCTATTTGCAAAGCCGTTCCTTACGGCATCTATGACTTGAACCACAATCGCGGCTACCTCTACGTCAGTCAATCCGCGGACACCGCCCAATTCGCAGTCGATATGATCGCTCGCTGGTGGCAGACCTTTGGACAGTACGATTTTCCCAGTACACCGGGTCTATTGATCCTTTGCGATGGCGGCGGTAGTAATGGCTGGCGTTCGCGACTGTGGAAACTCCAGGTGCAAGAACAGTTGGCGGACCGGCTAGGCTTGGAAGTGATCATCTGCCATTATCCCAAAAACGCCTCCAAGTGGAATCCAATCGAACATCGTTTGTTCGGCCCCGTCAGCCTCAATTGGGCCGGCAAACCTTTACGGACTTTGGAGACGATGCTGGCCTACATCCGTGGCACTACCACTCAAGCCGGACTTCAAGTAGCTGCCTTCCAAGTGGATCAGGTCTATGCTCGTGGCATCAAAGTGGAGGATGAGGTGATTCAAAGCCTGAACTTGGAAAGGCACTCAACTTGCCCCAATTGGAACTACACCATCCGACCACGCTTGCTTCCTGTTTGCGTCTAAAATGAATTGGTAAAGTACGGAAGTTGTTTTTACACTAATCCTTATATTCAACGAGGTCAAAATGATGTAGCCCTTTCCGACTGCAACAAGGCAATCCAGCTTGGCGATCAAGATTGGAATCCATATGCATGTCTGGGGATGGCATTTGCTAATGAAAATAAGCGGTACTTAGCAATGACTAATTATGATAAGGCCGTCAGCCTTGGATCAAATGTAGCCTTTGTATATTTCGAGCGTGCTTATGTTTACGAACAAGAAGGATACAAAGACTCAGCGGAATATAATTATACAAAAGCAATTGAAATTGACTCAAACTACAATGAAGCATATTTGCACCGCGGAGAGATTTATGCACAGCAGGGCATTTACGATTTAGCCATGCCTGATTGAACGGAGCAATAGAAATTGACCCTAACAACCTCTATGCTTATATTTGGCGTGGGAACGCCTTTGTTGATACAAAACAATTTACACAGGCAATTGCCTGATTACCAAAAAGCCATCGCTATAAGTAACGATTCGAACAGTAGTGCTTATGTATATTGCGTGCAGGGTCTCACGTACGTTAAGATGGGCGATATTGAATCGGCTATTGCTTCTCTTGAGCAAGGTGTAAAGTTGGACAGTACGAGTGACAATAACTGGTGTAAGTCAGCGTTAGAAAGTGCCCAGCAAGAAAATAATCCGCTAGCAACATCGGCGCCCTAATACTTTCTTGCACTTATCCGGCCATCCTCACCTTCTTCCAATACCTCGACAATCCATCGGCGCTCATGCCGAGCGGGTTTGCCAGACCGTACTTCTTTATGGTATCGGCGTTCAAGCCTTGTGTACGCGTCTGCTCATTCATTCGATTCGTAAATTGCTGGCGCAGTTCTTCGGCGGACGGCCCGGCAGGCATCACAGTTTCCAGCCATTTCTCCGCCGCGTTCAATTCTTTTTCGACCTCATCCAACTGCCATTGCGAGTCATCGAAGATGCCGAAATGGGTCGGCGCGATGCGATTGAATTTTTCCTTTCGCAAACGCCTCAATGAGTCTCGCCACTTGCTCATTTGCAATTCGGGCGGCGGCATCGGCAGCTGCAAATAGCGATGACCAGGAATTCGCATTCCACCAACATCGCCTGTGAAAGCAACATCTTCGAATAAATAAACGTAATGATGTTCGGCATGACCGGGCGCATTGATCGGCGTGATTCTCAAATTGCCGATGGCGATCTCTTCCGCATTGTTCGCGACTTTGAGTTGACTCTGCGGTACGGGCAGGAACTCACCCCACAGCGTTTCCATCTGATCCCCATAAATGCGCGCCGCACTCGCCAAGAGTTTTTCTGGATTCAATAGATGCGGCGCACCCACCGGATGAACGTAAATTTGCGCGCCCTGCTTCGCCCACCAACCGGCTGAACCGGCGTGATCGAGATGAATATGTGTCAGCAAGACGTGAGTGACGTCAGATGCGGATAAACCGTTTGCCTTAAGAGCCGCTTGAAGCGCGGGGAGAGTCGAGCCGGGTCCGCATTCGATCAAGATCGCGCCGGTCGAATGTTTAATCAGATATACGGCGATGGCTTGCGGCATGCCCTGAAAATTTAGATCAAGTGTGATAACTTCGGTCTTTGCCATGTGGTCACATCCTTGGAAATATAGTTGGCTGAAAATATGGGAAACGTCTTTGCTAAGTCGTCTTCACAACGAACAAGACAAACCGGCACGCGTCGCTCCATCAGCAGATGCATAAGTTTATCACTGCCCGTGTGTCCCCCAAACGATTCGGCGGAAAGCAAAATTATTACGGGGCGCAAACTGCGACGCTGAACATCATCTACTGCAATCAACAGTTCGGGCTCCGTGGTCGGCGTGACGAGAATCACGCTTGAGCCGGATGGTAATTGCCGAGACTGCGCACCAACCAGCGCCGCGATGGAAAGATTGCCTTTGCCCTCGAGAAACGCCAGCGTTTCGAGAATCTTATTTTCGTGCCGCTCGCTGTGCTCGGCGGGGATCATCGTATAGGCGCGGTCCGCCGCAACAAACCCGACCGAACGTTTTTGCTCGATGAAATAATGCGCCAAGGAAGCCGTGATGGTGATTCCATATTCCAGTGTGGAGGGCGGCAACGTAAACTTTGGTCGGCGTGTGAACAACAAATCTTGAACGTGCAATTCGGGAATTTCATCATGAGGCTTGGATGATTGCGCGCTTTGCTGCGCATCGAGAAAGAGCCAGACTTCTGCTTGCGGATCTTGATCGAATTCCTTCACCATCAACTGGCCGCGTCGAATCGAGGTCGGCCAATGAATTCTTTTCATCGGATCACCCGAGTTATATTCGCGCACGCCGGAAGCATGTGGTGTAATGTCCGTTGATTTGCGGCGGATCACTTGTCCGCCCGGCAAAAGGCCGGGAGGGGACAGGAAAGATTCGATAGGAAAGATCATTGGAAGCACTGTCAATGATTTTGAAGCCGCGAATTGTTTCTCGACACGAAACAAACCCAACGGATCGGAAATCGTCACGAGAGTCGGGCCTAGTGGGAAACTGCCGCGCCGCGTCAGCCACATGCGCACCGCATAAGATTGTTTTTGATGTGCCCGGAGGGTTGTCAGCAAACGCGAACCGGAAGCAGAAATCGGTGTGGCGTTTTTTACTTCAACCCACAACGCAGGCAATCGGCTTCCGTTGTTGATATCGAATCGCTCCTTGAAGATATCACCGACGCTGCCGCGCCGCGCGTCGGAGAAGCGTTCGACGCGCAAAGAACGCACCACAAAAAAAGTCCAAAGCCACGCGCCGCTCAATAACAATAATCCCAAATAAAGTAAATGCGAATAAAATGCGGCCCCGCCTGCGAGCGAGCCGGCCAAGCCGCCGAGAATCATGAGTGCGACAAGAACTCGTCCGGGATTCATTTCGATTTTTTGTTTAGGCTGGATTCTGATGAAGGCGCTTGAAAACTTCCTCCCGGCACCGGCATGTTATGGATGATATCCTGAATGATACGGTCAGCGCCCAGTTCACGCAGACGCGCTTCAGGGCTGACGATAATCCGATGTGCCAAAACCGGAATAGCCAAATCTTTGACATCATCCGGCAAAACGTAGTCGCGGCCTTGGAGCGCGGCGTAAGCCTGACAAGCGCGCGATAAACTCAACGTGCCGCGCGGACTCGCTCCGAGATAGATATCGCCTGTTTGACGCGTGCGCCGCGTCAGGTCCGTGATATAGCGTTTGACGGCTTGAGAAAGATAAACGCTTTTGATGGTCTCCGCCGCATCGAGCACTTCTTTTGCTTTGACCACTGCATTGAGCACCTCAATCGGGTGCTTGAACTGTTGCTCATCGAGAATCTTTATCTCGTCTGACAAATCAGGATAGCCGATGTGGACTCGCAAAAGGAAACGATCCAGTTGCGCTTCGGGAAGCGGAAACGTGCCTTCGTACTCGATTGGATTTTGCGTAGCGAGCACCATGAATGGACGCGGCAGGATGTGCGTCACGCCATCCACCGTGACCTGATGTTCTTCCATCGCTTCGAGCAACGCCGCTTGTGTCTTCGGCGTGGCGCGATTGATCTCATCTGCAAGAATGATCTGTCCGATGATCGGGCCGGCACGAAATTCGAATTCTCTTTTCTGCTGGTTGTAAATCGAAACGCCAGTCACATCGCTTGGAAGCATGTCGGGCGTGAACTGAATGCGCCTGAACGTGCAGGCCAGTGAACGTGCCAGACTGCGAGCCATCATCGTTTTGCCTACGCCGGGCACATCCTCGATTAATATGTGCCCTTGGCATAACAACCCAACCACGATCAATTCTAGCGCGTCGCGCTTGCCAACGATCACTTTTTCAAGATTATTGATAACGCGTTCACCGAATGATTTGATATCCATTATGATTATCCTATAAAGTGAATGCGTCAATTCTACCTTGCAATTCATTAGATAAGCAAGGAAAGAAATCTTCGTGTATAATTTCTCCTACGCCCCCGTAGCTCAATGGATAGAGTGCCTGA
>CAVWED010000005.1:0-114649 GCA_963753985.1 uncultured Chloroflexia bacterium | reverse complement strand
AAGATTCGTGTCGGTAGAAGTGTCAGCTCAGACAAGGCGGTTGGGATTGACCCGGATGGACATGTATTGGTGGTAGGCGGTACCCGCTCCGGCAAGTCATCGTTTACCTATGATGTGCTGAAAGAGCTGACGCAAAGAGGTGATGATGCACCAGGTATTTTTCTAGTGGACCCGCACCTCTCTTTGTCCGATGCGTTTCTACAGGAAGTCAATGATCTCCCTGATCCCCTGAGAGCCAAAGCGATTCAGCGTTTAAGGATTATTACAGTAGACCAACCGGAGGTTGTCCCGCTTAACCTGCTCATGCTTCGTAATTACTCGTGGGCAGGCAGCGCACTCGTACAGATCGGGAGGCGTATTTGGGATGATTATTGGGGACCTCGTATGCAGGCAGCGCTGCTCGGTTTGTTCCGGCTGGGGTATATCTGGAATCAGCAGCCGGAACATCCCAACAAGCTCGGTTTGATTCACCTGGTCTTTTCTGCATTTAATACCGAATGGCGGCATGAAGCAATGTCGGCCCTTCCTCCCGGCGATCGGATTGGCTCCATTGGTCTCGACGCCCTGTTGGGCCAATTCGGTGGAGAGAATAAAAGGTGGGATCAAAGCTGGGTGACCGAAGTGGTGAGTCCTGTGCTTTCGAAAGTAATGGCTTTGGAACTATCGCCGTGGTTGTTCAGCGCCTTGCATCAAAAAACCTTTGTAGATCTGGAACAATGGATCAGGGATAAAAATTGGATCATCCTGCGTTTGCCGTCTGGAGAAATGGGCCGGGAAGCTGCGCGTCTGACGGCTGGCGTGATCTACAACGTGTTCGACGCGGTATTTCAAAAGGTTGCATTGGAAAAACCGTTTCCGTTCTACTTCATCATCGACGAAGCCCAGGAAATTGCAACCGGAATGCAGATTGAATTGATGTTAGCCGGAGGCGCAAAGTTTGGCGCACGCATGTTTGTGCTGACACAATCGCTTTCGATGATGCGGCAGATCGAGGGCTTCGAGCCTGTCGTGCAAGCTCTGCTGGCCAACACCTCCGCTCAGGCGTTCTTCTCGGTGGGCTCTGAGGATGCCGAGATCGTTCATCAAACCTTGAATACTACCAGCCGCTTCGGCATCTCCACTCTGGACCTGCCAACACTTCAATGCTGGCTGCGGGCACGCGTGGAGGGAAAATGGCAATCTCCGACTTTAATCAAAGTCCTTCCATTGCTCAGACCCAATCCTAAGGATGTACAGAAATTAATCCGAGAGGTGATTGCGGCGCATCCCAGTGACTATATCATCCCAACCGAATCAGAGGAGAACATGGTTGGCGCATTAATGGGAATGATCCCCCCATCTCAACAAGGACTGTTAAGCATCACCCTTGCAGCGGATATTGCGAAAAAGAAAGCGCCGTCTAATTTGGACGAAGACAAGAAAAGCGTGCAATTCATCTATCAAGAAGATATTCCCGAAAGCATTGCCCGCCGAGGTAAGTATTTTGCGACCGTCTTGAAGAAGGAAGAGATCACAAATGAAAAGTAGATTTATTACACAATTTCCAGGCACTGTTCTATTGTTTGTCGCTTTGTTGAGCATGAGTTTGGTTTCATCTGGCACAGGTACCCCGATGGTGAACCGTCAGAAGAACCACCCCCAAAAACGAGATCCTGCTGTGGTGACAATTGAAAACAATGTTGCAACGCAAACTCCAACCGCGACGGCTATCCTTTCCTCGCCTGAACCGGCGCTGCTGGCAGGCGACCCTGCCAACTTATTCTCTCCCGACCAGATCAGCGGCGGTCTGCAAACCACGGTCAATGGCGTAAAGTGGGGGACAGACTCCTCCGACTCCTCCGTGGATCCTCAGTCTGATTCGGGATGGTCTGATGTAACTGTTTTGATTTCCGTCAAATGTATCCTGAAAGATGGCTGCCAGAATATCAGTGTAATGGACTACGACTTGACCTACGATAATAAATATGTTGGCGTTTTGGTCTACGGAGCACAACGGGAATTTGGAAACACAGATTTAAAGCCAGATGAAACCGCATCCGGCTCGATCACTTTTTCGATTCCGTCCACGGCCAAGACTTTCGCGTTGCGCTATGCCCCGAAACCGATGACCATCGCAGAGTTTTCAAAATAGGTTGAGACGTATGAATATGAAACCAAAGAAATTGTTCATCGCCTTATCCTTTTTCCTCGTCATTGTTAATGCACTGTTTGGAAAAGTAAGCCAAGTCTTCGCGGCTCCCCCGGTTCCTACAGGGACCCTGGTTACCAGCGGAGAAGTGATGTCTCACAACGGCTGTAGTCCTGCTCCTGTCTATATTAACTTGAATGCCGGTGAGACCTACACAATACTTATGTGGGGGACGTACCTATATTGGAGTGATCCATCTAAACTACCGCATGGAAACGCTGGGGATGTAGCCATATACAATGCAGACAACTTGGCTCTTGCAGAGATCTACACTCAGCCGCCCTACGACAGTGTTGACATTCTGGAGTATTACACTTTTACTGCAACCACCCAACCCTTGGAGCTGTTCATCGGAGACTCAAACTACTGTGACAACTCGGGCGGCATCAATTACCAGCTGTACACGGGAGCTTTACCAAGTCCGCCAGTCATCTCTGGTGCAGTGACATGCGGCACGCCCGGCACGAATGGATGGTGCCGGGCTGATGCCAAAATTGTCCTGACCGCATCCGACCCGCAGGGTTATGGCATCACGATCAATGGCACTACTTCCGAAGGTGTTAATTTCTCCTGCAACACCAGCCCTTGCACCTATTCATTGCCACAGGGTCAGTACACGGTCAACTACACAGTCACTGCCGCCACGTCCGGCTTGACTGCCTCTGGCAGTACCGCGTGGAATTACGACGGTACTCCGCCCACACAGTCTCTTGCGCTTACTCCGTCCGCCCCGAATGGATCCAATGGGTGGTATATCTCGACCGCTTCGGCATATGTGAATGCAACCGATGCAATCTCCGGCGTGGCGAGTTCTACGATTAACGGTGTCACGGTTTCATCTGCATCTCAATTTCAAATCAATACGTCTGGCACGAATACTCTGACGTATTCAACGGTGGATCAGGCAGGGAACAGCGTGTCCGCATCCGCAAATATCAATATGGATCTCACAAATCCAACGCTCGATCTATCCATCAATCCTTCCGCCCCTGACGGAGCAGGAGGCTGGTATGTCTCGCCCTTTACTGTGAATGCAACTGCAAGTGAAAGCATCAGCGGCATGGGATCTCTCCAATATAGCGTGGATGGGGGAGCATGGGAGAGCTGTGCGAGCGCGCTCAATGGCTCTGTGACCATTTCGACAGACGGCAGTCACACGGTTACGTTTCTTGCCACGTCCGTCGCTGGAACCACAACTGAAAAATCGCAATCATTCAAATTGGATCAAAAGGGACCCGTGATCACATTTATTCCCAGCGGAACAAGCGGGTCAAACGGCTGGTATACCTCGGATGTGAACCTGGCGATTAGCGTGACTGACGCGATCTCCCAGCCAGCAGCCGCCTCGTACACGGTCGATGGTAACAGCCTGTCCGGCAACGCATCCGGCGCCACCACGTCGCTTTCGGATGGAGTACATACGATCTCTGTCTCGGCAACAAACAGTGCGGGTCTCCAATCCACAGCATCGGCCACAATCAAGGTGGATACGATCGCTCCCGCATTAAATATTTCAACCAGTCCCGTCGCGCCCACCGGACAAAACGGCTGGTACATTGCACCGTTATTTGTGAATGCGACCGCCACTGACAGCGGAAGTGGGTTGTCGTCCATCCAGAATAATAGTGATGGCGGTGCGTTGCAAAACGGTGCCTCGGTTTTGATTCAAAAGGATGGAAACCATACTGTGAAGTTTACGGCGACTGACAACGCTGGGAACGCCACCAGCCAATCAGTGTCCTTCAAGTTGGAGCAGGAGCCTCCAACTGTTACTTGCACTCCTACAGGCACAGCCGGACTGAATGGTTGGTATCGATCGAATGTTTCCCTAGCCATCAGCGCGTCCGCCGTTTCGGGCATATCGTTATTTGAGTACAGCCTGGATCTTGGGAAGACGTACGTGCCATACACCGGCCCTCTTTCGATTTCCGGCGACGGCATACACGCTATCAATATCTCTGTCGAAAGTGTTGCGGGTAATGCGATTGCCACAGGCTGTAATGCTGATATCGATACCACGCCTCCCACGCAGAATTTGGTTTTGGATGGCACCATAGGAAACAACGGCTGGTACATCTCTGACGTAAAAGCCAGCGTGAATGCCAGCGATGGCGGGGCGGGGGTGGCATATTCCACGATTGCAGATAATGGAGGCGCCGCGCAGCCCAGCCCGGTCACACTGAATGACGGTGTCCATAGTCTGCAATATGTTACTACGGACAAGGCAGGAAACACGGTAACAAATACATCACCCATTATTCAAGTGGATACAACTGCTCCGGTCTCTCAATTCACTTCTCCTACACCCGCGAGTCTGGAGCTCGCGGGATTTCAGGTTTCCGGATGGTCCTCCGATGCGGGCTCGGGCTTATCGGCAGCGCAATTATCCACGGATGGAACAAACTGGAACGCGCTTACTCTAGCAGCCGGGAAATGGTCCTACGGTGTGGATCCAAGTTCAGTGCCGAACGGCAACAACACAGTTTATGTCCGGGCAATTGACCAGGCCGGGAATGTTGAGACCCCGGTGCAACTGCCTTTGACACTGGACGGCCATTCTCCAAAGATCGTGTTTTCTATGTCCTTGTTGTCTGCGGGCAAGGGCTCACTGTCGGTTACTCCGAATTGGTTTGGTCTAAAGAATGTGTCGGTGGCTGTCGAAGATCCTCTCCATCGCTGGCCGAACCAGCCGATTAGTATCACTTTATCCAATCCTCTTCCATCCACTTTGGAGGTTACAGCGAACGTCGACTGGAACCTGGCGTTCGGTACAGTTCCTGCAACACCCGGTAATTACGTCGTGGTTGTAACTGCTTGCGACATCAACAACATATGCAGCACAATGGATGGGAACGTCATTATTGTGCTGCCACATAAAGTCAAGAAGGTTGTTGATCAAGTTCTCTCCCCGCTCTACTCATACTTTCCTCCGCCTCCCACGCCGGTTCCGACGCAGATGGCAACTGAGATTCCAATTCCGGCTTCTACGCCAATTCCCGCACTGGCCCGCACAAGTCCCAAAGCCAAGCCACAACCGGCCCGCATTCCTATTCCTGTTGCCACTGTTAGCAGCCCCACTCGGTCCGATCCGTCAGTCGGCATTCTTGATTCGAAAAGCGCCAAAGGAGATGTTCAGATGGGCGGGTGGCTGATTATCCTTGCATTGGTGCTGGCCATTACAGCTCATACAGATCCAAGACCGAACGCAGTTCGTAGACTTACCGCTTCCATCGGTAAGGTGATGAAACAAAATCATAAATAATATGTAAAGGAGTTTTCTCATGGACGCGACGACTATCACTCTTCTCAATACCTTATCTGCCCCTGTGATCATGGTATTCTCTTTGATCATTCTGGGCATCCTGCTCTCTCTCGGCAACGAAAGACAGCGCAGGGCATTGGACGAAATTCGCAGGGAGATCGATGAATGGTCGGCGAATGACCTTCGTCTCAAGCGAGGCACGATGTCCCATTCCACCGATATAAAGGATCCGATTGCTTGGCTTTCGGCGGCCACTTCGAAGGCGCTTGGCACTCCAGTGGAGTTGGTAGGCATGCGAATTTATGATGGACCCAAATCCGCCCAGTTCGAAGATGGCAATTCAGGGATGCGAATGGTCTACTCACTGGTGGAACCTGGCTGGATGAAACGCGCGATGACGCGAAGATTTAACCAAGTCAGACCGGATCAACATCTCTTCCCATCCGCTTAGAAAGTGGAATCGAAATATCGAAGCGGTGCAACTGGACATCCTTAATGCGGGGTTGGTCTTCGATCTCGAGCTGCCCAATGCCTGGAAGCAAATGACGAACGAATCAAATGATTCAGAAGTGCTATGGTTGTACAAATTCTAAGAGATATTTATATTGAGTGATTGATCATGGCTGTTTTCTTTCCTTCGCGCTGCGTGTATAATGAGGACATCGAGGGGCGTTTGATGGCCTGTTATGCAGGAAATTCCCCAAGACAGCACCCATAGATAGGAGATACGAAAGAACAATGATGAATGCAACCGTCCTGATCATTGAAGATGAAAAGAGCCTGGCTAATCATTGCGCCCAGTTACTTGCATCGATGGGCCTCTATCCGGAAATTTGCCGCACCGGCAAGATTGCCATGGCAAGACTGACCGAAGAGCTGCCGCCGCCTGTATTGATTCTGCTGGACTTACTCCTGCCGGATATCGATGGAGCGCAATTACTGGATGCCATCGTCGCCAATCCGCGCTTCAACGATACGAAGCTGATTATTATCACGGCCTACCAGGATTGGGCTTCAGAGCTGCAGCAGAAAAACAGCCGAGCCGCGAATGTGATGATCAAACCCATCGACTTCAACGACTTGCAGGAAGAAGTAGAAAGACTCGTTGTATAACAATGAGCATTTATTTGACAGACAAAGTAAAGGTCCACCCAGTGTACGAGCCGGACGAGGACCGGCGCCGGAGTCTGTTCAGTGTGTTGCTGGTCGCCATTCTTGTGCTTTGTGTTCCCGTTTTCTTTTATACAATTCTCGAGATTTACTTTGGGAACGCAATGCCCAAAATTGATTTGGGCTTTGAGACAGACAGCCTCAAGCAGCTGGCGATTGCGACTGGAAGCATGTCTGTCTTGGCTTTTGTCGCGTTTCTCCTCAACCGAGCGAAGAAACTTCCTGCTCTTCGAGTGGCAGCGGCCGTGTTTATCCTTGCAGTGACGGTATTCATCTTTCTATCAGACACTCCGGAAGAGGTTATTTCCGGCCGGACATCGTTCGTACTGCTGGTCCCAATTTTCCTTGCCAGCGTGCTGGTTTACCCGGCAAGCGGAGTAATTGTGGCGTTCCTGGAGATGCTGGCGTTTTTGTTGATTGCCCCCGAACATTTATCGATCAATAACTTCTCTTTGGCACTAATATACTTTTTTGCGATAATCTGCTGGGTCTCTGCCCATTCCGCGGAAAGTGCAATCGCCACTGCTCTTCGCGAAGGAACCAAGAGTAAAACAATCTTTGCTTCTACCGCAGATGGCCTTGTTGTTTTCGATGTGAACGGTAAGGTCATGCAAATCAACGGAGCCGGACTCAAGATGCTGAGTGGAAAAGAGCCTGCCGAGTTACTGCAAGCCACCAATCGAACCGAGAGCCAGAATGGCGCGTGGAAGATCGAGCTGGAGAATGGCAGGACCTTGGCGGTTACAAAAGCTCCGATGCTGGAAGAGAATCGAAACGTGGGTACAGTACTCGGTTTAAGAGATTTCACGCGCGAAGCTGCGGTAGAACGCATGCAAAAGGCCATCATTGGCGTAGTCTCCCACGAATTGCGGACGCCCGCGGCGGTCATCAAAGGGATCGTGGATCTACTGCAATCCCAAAAAAGAATCAATGACACCGAGACGGCGCAGGCAATAGAGAATATTGGCCGCAACATCCAGCGGCTATTGTTGCTGATCAATGATCTCTTGGACCGCGCCAGTCTGGAGTCAGGTACGCTGAAACTCGTACGGTCCCCGTTCAGCATTGCTTCATTGATTGGAAAAGTCAAGGATATTGCAATCCCTCTACTGGAAGACAAAGACGGAAAGGTGGATCTGTGTTTTATAGTAGACGATGCTTTGCCACGCTGGATGTTAGGTGACGTGAATCGGCTTTGGCAGGTGATGACGAATCTGGTGAATAATGGAATCAAGTTCACCGACTCGGGTACGGTAAAAGTTTCCTTATATCCCTGCGGTCGTACCCATTGGATCATCGAAGTGAGCGACACTGGAATCGGAATCCCTGAAACAGTTCTTGAATTCATCTTTGAACCTCTCCGGCGAGGCCCTGATTTTGCGGTACGGCGGCATCAAGGCGCAGGTCTGGGCCTATCGATCACCAAGGAGCTGGTGAATTTGATGGGCGGCAGCATTGAAGTTAAATCCAAAGCCGGAGAAGGTTCAACCTTTCGAGTAAAACTCCCCATGGAGAAGGCTGTATGACGAGAAAATCGCTAGTGATCGTTATCGAAGACAACATCGGCATGGCTGATACCTACAGAAATCTGATCAATCTCGTTCTGCAGGCGGGAGCCGATCACGTTCAAATCAAATGTGACTGTTTCAAAATTGGTAAACTGCATATGAAGCGGCAAGTGGATAGAAACCCCTGAGATAAAGTGCGATCAAGTGACGAAGGTCGCCAAGTTCAATCCTTCCGCAAGATGATTGCCGCAGCAGGCAATTAACCGACTGACATTCAAGGCCGAACGCTCGCGCTTGTAGCCTCGCATCGTGCGATAGCGTTCTTTTATCCACCAACCGATTGCTCGCTCCGTGGCATTATTGGTGCCATCCAAAATGGATTTGCCATCCCGATCCTTCCAGGTGCGATAAAAGGTCAGGCGTGGCCATAAGTTCCAACGGTCAAGGAATAAGTTACGCATGCGGTAGGCGATACTGGCGGTCTTGCCTTTCTTGGAATGAGGGGCGGCCGCATAGCGTTCATACAAGGCTTGCACTTCTGCCTGTTGCTCAGGTTGCCTGGAATGAATCAGTTCTCCCAAACGACGCAGATCGGCCAGGGCTTGAGTCGATTCGATTTGCAATTCAGCCAAGGAAGAATCCTGACCTGCTTCTATTGCCAAACTCAGAACTCTCGATCAATTCTTCGGTGTTGCGTCCCACGTGGCTTTTGCACACCTGGTGGTACAAGCCACTCCGGTGGTAGGGCACGAACCTACCACTTTCAGCTACTTCCTTAAACGCATCGGCGTCGTCGGTTACGAGTGTCTCGGCTCCGACTTGATCGGCAATCGGTTCCACCCAGTCCTTCAGTGTTTGAGCGTCTTCTCCATCCAAGTGATCCACGCATAACACCAGTCCATTGATCGGATCCACCACCACTCCAATGGACAACCACTTTCCATTGCATTTCACGCTCGTCAAATCTGCTCCAATGGCTTTCGTGCGATAGCCCTGCAAGAGTCCCGCGCGCTTCATCCCCGGCACCGCTTCCGCCGTCGCTTGCACGGTTCGATAGACACTGCTCTTGCTTAAGTACACGCCCAAGACTTCCATCATCAAAGCGACCGCCCCATAACTCAATCCCAGCAAATATAAAATCACTCCTATGCCCTTTATCCGCTGGGACACCTGACTCTTCTGTACTCCTTGAGGGTATACCCGAAATGTGCATCCGCAGCGCAAACACTTATATCGACGGGCGACAACTTCTTCGTACTCGCTATCCCGTATATTCTTCCTCACTTCCTGCCATGGCAAAAAGTGACGCCCCTTGCATTTCGGATTGATGCAGTGGGTTGGTTCTTCAAATTGCTCCGGATCGATTATTGGTAAAATCAATTTGAGGCGCATAGTATCGATACGCCTTTCTTTGGGATTCCGGAACGATCTCAACTCGTTCCGGTTATCCTTTTTTATACACCCCTTCCACCAATTTTGAAACAGTCACAATCAAATCAAGTACAATTATCAATTTTTGCGTATAGCCATTATTGTATATCCAAGAAAGAACAGAACACACACCCAAACAGGATATCCCTCCTTGGTAAGAGGCGGTGCAGATATCAGCTGGATTCCAAGCCTAAATGATGTGCCATCCTTCATTATAAGAGGGGAGTACCGTTGTATAACAGGGGAGTACCGTTGTATAACAGGGGAGATGCCAGAGGCTTTTCGCCAGCTAAACGCCAATATATTGCCGCTTTTAGAATTAAGTTGCGTAATCCGGTCGATGCCCTACTTTATTACCTCATTTTTTGCGAAGGTATTGGTATTTGATATGCAAAGAATTGCTCGTTTTTAAAAACCTCTCGCAAATCGAGATGACAGGTTCCAATTTGCCCATCGGGAATCTGCCTATATTGGCTCGTTCCTCTGACAAGCACAATGTAATCTCCCGGATGCATCGGTCCGCATTTGGTACTTTCAAAGGCATCACGGTCGGTCATCAGGTCCAAGATGCGTGGTTTGAAAAATATGATGACGCTATCCGCCGGAGTTTCATTTTTGATGAAGTCATACATTTGAATACTGTATGTATCAAAAGGACCAGGCAGCTGTCTATTGTTTTTGATATTGGTATAAGCATAGGCAGTGGAGGTGAAGAAAAAAAATATAACCAAAAGAAGCCAAAATCCATAAAAAACAACTTTCCCAATAGCATTATGCTTCCATGGTAGATGCTCAATTACAAACGAGAAACCTTGGAATACAAAATATAGGAACAGCGGCAGCACGGGCCAGATGAGGCGTATCCCTTGGAAATATGGCCAAATAATCAGACTCGCAATTGTGAGGAAAAAATAAATAATGAAAAGCACGTCACTTCTTTTGCGCGTCCATAAACCGAGCGCAAAAAATATGATCGTAAAATAATAAATAATGCTCGAGATAATACCCGTTCCAAAAAACGCTCCAAAAATCTGAAAATAACTCGAAACGTTATCAAGGAAAGTTTGAACCGAAAAATTAGCAAGACCCGAAAAATAAGATTCGGAGCCTGTCGGGAAAATCAGTGCGCTGATCAAACAAAGTGCACCAAACACCAACCAAACAATCAGGGTCGATTGTATGGTCTTTCGAATCAAAACACGATCATTTCGATATCTAATAATTTGAATAATTTGAACTATTGACAATGCGATAAGCAAGAGAATTCCAGTGGTGCGGATGAAAAAAGCCGTAAAAATGATCAGGCCCAAGGCCCACGCGATAGTGGCTTGATGGTCATCCACAAAAAAATCTATCAACAAGAGGGTAAGAGTCCCAAAGAATAAAAAAGGAACATCCGAAAGAATCTCATCGAGAAATCTGAGTAAAGTGGGGTTAAAAGCAAAAAGTGCCACCATCAAAAGACTTTTGCCACGGTCAAGTTTTCTTCGCATCAAAATAAATAAACAGATAAGAAAGCCCCCATAACACAAAAGGGTAGGCAATTTCAATGCCATAAGATTGAGGCCGGCCACTGCAAAAACCGGAGCGATAATAAATGGATAACCCCACGGATACGCAGCTGCTCCCATGAAATCTGATGAGGTATTGGTGGTGAACGAATTGCGTTGAATAAACTCCGGCATATTTCTCTGCGAAATGCTTTTTGCCTGCATAATATATTCCGCAAAATCATCGCCCCAATCCTGTCCGTATGTCAGATGTAATGAGCCAAGTGCTACACTCAATATAAGGATGGTAATTAAAAGCGGATCTCTCAATTGGCGCACGGGCAAAATTGTATCATCTCCTGACCCGACCTGGCTTATGTGAATCATGGCTCACTGGGAGTTGCCGTGAATTAGGCATATATGGTGGTCGCGGCAAATAAGTGATAGCCGTACAGGTCCAAATAGATGCGCTGGAACAAATGCTGGAGGTTGAAGATACCGTAGCAGCGCCGCTTCAGCACCTTGACCTTGTTGTTGAAACCTTCGACGAAGCCGCTGTTGTTGCGCTGGATGAAGTCGTTGGTGATTTCGAGCATAGGATTCTTCCTTAGTTGGTTATGAAGATTATAGCGGAAGCTTGATATAATTAATTTCTGGATAGGATTAGCCATTGCCAATAAAGTATGAGATATTCCGCCACAACTCAAAAGCATGATTGAACTCATGATCACTTGGACAAGTTGGAGAGAATAGGACATGATTAGCTTTTCCCTAATTCTGAAACGGCGAATCATCATAATTCTGCTGGCCATTTGTGTGGTGATCGGCTTATTCATTTTCCGCGATTACGGCTTCACCTGGGACGAACCGCTTGACTACAGATATGCCGATGCGTTAGGTTATGCGTATAATCCCGCCAATTGGTTGAGTGGCCATTTCGACCTTAATAAATCGTACGGCCCCATGCCAAACTACCATAAGAATCGCGGGCCCGCCTATTTTCTTCTCGCCCGTGAGCCGGTTTATTTGATTGAAATACTACGCGTCCACACCGACGACGCCTGGCATCTGGTTAATTTTCTGACCTTCCTGCTGGGCGTTTATTTCCTATACAAAATTTGTGAACGTTTCATGCAATTCTGGGCGGCCTTTGCCATATCGGCACTTTTTCTATTTCAGCCGTCTTTATGGGGTCATGCGTTTATCAACCCTACGGATTCACCCTTTCTGGTCTTTCTGACGGGCTCTGTCTATCTTGGCTTCTGCATGGTGGATCAATTGGCTGAGTCGAAAGGACAACCGGCGCTTAAGACATTTCTGCAGATTCTCCTTCCGGCAATCTTCGTCGGCATCGCCACTTCGATTCGCGTGCTCGGCCCATTGGCGGGAATATTCGTCGGTATTTACTTCTTAACCCGTCAACCCACGCGTCAAACCTTTTTGTGGATGGCTCTTTACGCGGCGATTTCGATCTTGGTTATGCTTGCCACCTGGCCTTATCTGTGGGAAGGCCCTTTTGGATTCATTGAAGCTTTCCAATTCATGGCCAATAATTCGATCGATAGCCCGCTGGTTCTCTTTGCGGGCCAAGTTTACAACGTATCAGCTCTTCCCCGCAGTTACCTACCTTTCTATCTGCTCTTCACTCTTACCGAGCCGGTATGGCCTTTATTTGCCCTGGGCCTGGTCACAGCCTATCTCAAACTGAAGAATGACTTCCAAAAGCTGACACAAGCGTTGCTGATTCTGATATGGTTTATGATTCCGCTTGGATACACTGTTTTGCTCAACCCGGCAAACTACGATGGGATGCGGCACTTTCTCTTCATCCTTCCACCCATCTTCATCTTTGCCGGATTCGCGTTCGATTGGCTCTTTGAGAAGATTCACAGAACATGGATCAACAGTCTGTTGGTCGTCGCTTTGCTCACGCCCGGAATCTATGGGATCATTCAATTGCATCCTTACGAATATACGTATTACAATTCCTTCATTGGTGGAACCGGCGGTGTCTTCCGTCGATACGAAACCGATTATTGGCTGACTTGTTATAAAGAAGCCATAGAAGAATTCAATCAACTCGAAACCCAACGCGTGACCCTTGTTATCCATGAGGTACCGGGAGCAGCTGTACCGTACGTCGCCAGTAATGTTAAGATATTAGTTGAAGGCCCTCAGTCTAGCCGAATCCGACCCGGAGATTTTGTCCTGATCAACACACGCACCAATGAAGATATGCACGACTTTCACGGCGCACCAATCCTGCTGACTGTTGGCCGCGCCGGTGCGACATTTTGTGTAATCAAAAAGGTTACAAGCATCCCATGACAGCCCATCGCAAACGAATTTAAGCCTGCATTAAAGCATGGTACTGCGAATAGAGATAAAATCATAGCCGAATTGGCCTTGAGCCAGAATACGCTTGGTCGCTGGTTCGAATCCAGCCGGGCCCATTTTGCATAGAACTCTTTCGGATCTGATTCAACAATTCATTCCCTGACGCTCTGCTCTGGACGATAAAAATATCAAGACGAGAAAAGTGATATTGATGAAGAAATTATCAAAGCCTTTTTTATTTGCCTATGCGGGCATTTTCTGTATTTCGTTTATTTTGCGCCTTTCTCTGGCTCTTGTAAATCGCGATTTTAATGACAACCACATATACGTCGCCCGTTTAATTATGCTTACCCACAAATTGCCCACCCAAGATGATGCGTGGGAGGCCTACCAGCCAAAGTTGTATCATTATATCGTTGCGATGTTTGCAGAAAGACTAAATGTAAGCCCGTGGAATAAGAACGGGCTGATCTTGACAGGTCAGTTCATAAATTTTTTTGCGGGGCTGATTATCCTATTTATTGCTCTTACTTTGATCAGAACGCTGCCGCTGGCTAATGAAAGATTGAAATTGATTGCGTTTGGGCTGGCTGCGCTGAATCCCGGGTTGATCGCGATCAATTCGCAGGCCACCAATGATACTTTTGTGATATTGTTTTCCACCTTATCCATTTTCGGTTGCTATTTGATTGTTAACAAATACAATAGATCAATATTACTTCTGATATTGATTCTCATATTTACTTCCTTGGCTGTAGCATCGAAGGCAAATGGCTGGGTCGCGGTTATCGCAATTTTTCTCACCTTCCTGATAAAAGGATTCTTCGATAAGGTCAATCGCCTTTGGGCTTTGAGCTTTGGAATAATTTTTGCTCTTATGATGCCGCTGATAAGTGTCGTGAATCCGCTTACTCAATATTTGTATAACTATCGACATTATGGATCACCGATCCTGAGCAATATGGATTTGCCATCACCTCCTCCGTTATTTGGCTCAGCTCCTTTTTCAGAGCTTGGGGTCGAATCGATCCAGGATGGTTTTTTTACCTTTAAGTTCATTGAAATCCTGGAACATCCGGTGATCGATATTAATTGGCCCACGACTGCCTCGTCATTTTGGACATCGTTTTATGGAAGGGCTTATTCTTTACATTTCGATTACTGGCCGCCTACTTGGAGAAATAGAAGCGAATATGTTCTTAACCTAACCCGCGCAATTTTTGTTTTGGCGCTCGTTCCGACGTTTCTTTTGTTGTTCGGATTTATCGTTGAGTGTATAAAATTAATATGGAGTTTACTCCAACAAAAGATAGCCGATATTGAAAATCTTAACTACGGTCTTTTTTTGTTGACGTTCGTTGGATATATTGCCTTTGTCATGTTTTATACATACGTATATCGAACGAACGCAGTGATGAAGCCTATTTTTGCCTTGCCCGGCTTGTTAAGCATCGTTGTTCTTTTTCTCCGCGGAACGGATTTGTTATATGTAAAATGGCACTTTCAAAAATGGATTTTAGCGGCCTTTGAGTCTGCCATGGTTATTCTGTTACTCCTTTTTATCACAGATGTAGCGATTCTGATTATTCAACTTGCTCACATTCGCAGCCCTTTTTCATAACAACGCCTCCTTTTCCATTTTCAAATTCGAATTGCCATTGTTTGCGAGTCTAAAATACCTGAGCGCAGTATAGTTGGCAAGAATAGGGCTGTCAACGTTGGGAAGTACAAAAAGCATGATGTGCAATTATCGGAACAGCCTGCAGGAATTCCTGAAAGGATCGCGCTGGCAGATAATTTTCCAACAGGAGTTGTGAAGCTGAAAGAGAAATTCATGCAGGAAGGATAAACACGCAAGAGGCGGCTATTGGACGATAACAGTAATTCTGAACATTATCGAGGGCATCTCACAAGCTGGAACTGAATTCCGGCACAAGGGATTGCCAATGGCTGTTAGTGAAGCTTGTCCTGGACTGTTTGCTTCATAAATTCCCTGGGCTCCACGAATTACCATCACGCCTTTTACCCTGCTCAACACGTTTTGATTGTCGATATTGACCGTCCAATCGAAAGTATCCATGCCAAGGTTAAGCAAAAAACTATCACCGGGATGTAGAGTGAAAGTCTTCCTATTGTCTGCTAGAGTAATCCCATTGGTTGAGATATTCTTTGAGTCAGGTTCAGTTTCAGTGGCTTCAGCCGGAGGTGAGACCAGAATAGCAGGACAGTTGCAAATAACGGGAGGAAGACTGACTCCGCCCTGCGATTGAGTTGAGGGAACAATTCCAGTAGGACAAGTGCATACAGGAACGGATGTACTCGAGATAGTCGCTGAAGTAACAGGCGATTCGCTTGTCGCAACATTCGGAAAGGGAATCTGGGTCGGTTGCGGATGTACGGTTGGCTGTGGTGCGCACGCAGTAATGCTTAGCAGGATTAGTACGATCAATGAAAGCTTCATTTCAAATCTCCTTTGGACGGTCTTTTCCTTATACAGACGCAGCTTGTCCTTATTAAGTTCCATCAGTTGAGATGGTTACCGAAAAAGCGCCGTAAAGCCCCCACTTCAGTGGCGGGGATACACCCGTCACATCGCTTGGATATCTTTGCTTTTCCATACCCAGAGTCTATCATCCCCAGGCCAAAGTAGATAACACGCTCTAGGGTAAAGCTTCTTTTCTACCAGTTCCAGAGTGGGACAACAACATCTTTCCATATTGGTACGACAATGTATGTCCATATCCAACGATCCCCATGATGATGATTAGGATCTCTGCTCCGTTGTAGATTTCCCGACTTATTGGTTATCCTGATCATTATGTTGCTGCGGTGCGGGGAGCGGGTAGTGCGGTCGATAGTTTATTTTTTTTCTCCTTTCTTTGTGATTTTCCTTCTACAACTTGACTAAAGAACACTTGTTCTATTACAATCCTCGCCATGTCTATCTTGGATCGTCTTTTGTTCCTGATAGGCTTGCGACCTACTCACAGCCCTCGCACTTATGAAATTAGCGAAAGCCTGCAAACCACGCTTTCCACCCTAGCTTTGCACGATGGCCGACCTGAAAACGAACTTGCCCAAGACCTGCTGGCCGCCGGCCTCACTCAATACTATTCGACTGATGAACTCCGGAAATTGTGGGAATCACTCACAGCAAGAGAGCGCGATGTAGTTGCGCTTGCTTGTTTGGAATATTCCAACCGTGAAATCGGGTTGCGACTTGGTATCTCCTATGAGACAGTCAAGACGCGTCTGCAAAGCGCTCTCAAAAAATTCAATGTCCATAGCCGTCATGAGTTACGCTTAATGCTTGTGGTTAATGCAAGATGGGATTTTTCAGCCTGGGAGCGCCAGTGATAGGCAATCTGCTTTACACATGGCCTTTATATGGGACACCCGTCGGGTGTACCCGAAATTCACCCGTTCTTCCCCCGTTGGGGGATTTTGTTTTCCATACATTATGACTATGCTGGCAGGATGAATGCTTTGTTGAATTTGCCGATCCATCTGCATCCTTCACGGCGTTTGACTCTGGTGGTCGCTGAAAGATATGAACATGAGAATATCACCGAACTGATCGCAGCCCTATGCCTACGCGGTCCACTCTATGTCATGGCGGGCAGCGACTGGCTCCCAAGCTATGGCCTGACGCGCCTCATCCGGCACCGAACTCATGAAGTGAAACAAACATTGAAGCATGTCCGCACGGCGCGTGCCTTCACCTGCTATCAACTGCTCGATCTAATCGCCAATATCCGTTCTGATGATGAACCCCTGCTAATTCTGGATTTTCTGAACACGTTTCAGGATGATGATATTCCACTGCCTGTCCGCTTTCGAGTATTACGTCAATGTTGCGAACACTTGCAGAGACTGGCTTTCTGCAAACCGGTGGTGATCTTCGTCCAAGGATTGAAGACCGAGAATAATGAAGCCTTCCTTTCCATTCTTGCACAGAATGCAGATGAAGTCCTGCATATCGAAGCGGAGCCGGAGCGGGTCTGCCAAGGGGCGCTGTTCTAATCCATATGGGACGAACCCTGCCGCCCGCCTCGCAATTGATCCTGCAACAGGTTGATGAAATCAAGCCGTTATATGAAGCCCTGCGCCGCAGTGACCAGTTGATCCTTGACCACATCTTTGAAGAGATTAGTCCGCATCGCGCCGCCATCGCCAACGCTGCCAACTTGCTGCCCTTGGAAGCCATGTTATTGTTATCTTTACTCGAACAACATAAGAAGTTCGCACGAACGATTGATGAACTCTATCGAGAACTCGAACTTCTCAAATCCAAACCATGAAGGAATATACCGGCTGGCTCTTCGATCTCTACTCCAATCCGAATCATGGCATAACAGTATGGTTACTGGGGGAAGATGGAAAATCTCATTCCTTTACTCAAGAGTTCGGCATCACGTTTTATGTGGGTGGCCGGTTTCACCGTCTCCGCCAATTATGGAAAACCTTGCAGGAGAAACCCTTTGTCTTATCCCGAACTCAACGAGAAGACCTATATGCAGGAACCATAGATGTTCTAAAAGTCGAAGTCCCCAGTCCATCTGCCTTTGATGAATTGTTCAAGGAAGTGAATCATCAATTTCCCGACCTGTCTTATTATGATGTGGACATTCCTCTCATCCTACGTTATGCCGCAGCCTTCGGTGTCTTTCCGCTGGCCTATTGCAAGGTGGGAGTAGAGCAGGGTTGGAAGATTTCCAGCATCAGCGCGCTGGATACTCCTTGGGAACTCGACCCGAAATTACCGAACCTGCGCATCCTGTACCTGCGACCAGATGTCAATCCCGCCCATGCTAAACCGAAATATCTATCCCTTGAATTCCAGCAGTTCAAGTATCGCCTATCCTTCAAGAAACCGCGCGAGATTTTGGGTATCCTGAATACCCTTCTGAATCAATACAACCCGGATGTGATCCTCTCGAGTTACGGCGATACCTGGCTCTTCACTCGGCTGGAAGAACTCTCGGAAGAGACCGGCATTCCCTTCAATCCCAACCGCGACCTCTCCCGATCCATTCGCAGAAAGAAGGAAATCAGCTTCCATAATTACGGCCAGGCGCATTATCGCGGCGAGCAAGTCCATCTCTATGGCCGCTGGCACATCGACGACCAGAACTGCATGACCTTTGGGGATTACGGTTTAATGGGGGCTATCGAGCAATCACGCGTCTGCGGGCTGCCTCTTCAAGAGATTGCCCGGCGTTCGCCTGGGGCAGGGATTGCTGCTATGCAAACCCTCACGGCATTAACGCGCGGAATACTCATTCCCTATCAGCAGCAAAAAGGCGAAGTCTCCAAGACCTACGATCAATTATTCGCGGCAGATCGCGGCGGGTTGGTCTTTGAACCCTTGTTGGGAATCTATCCAAACGTGGCGATTCTGGACTTTGTCTCGATGTATCCATCCATCATGGTGGAATACAACATCTCCCCTGAAACCGTTGCCACACAGGAAGAAGATTCCTGGCTGATCTCCGAATTGAACGTGAGAGTCAGTTCACGGGAAGGATTGATTCCCGCTACTCTCCGTCCCATGGTGCAAAAAAGGGTGGCAATCAAGCGGCTCTTGAAGAAGATCGGCAAGGGTGATAACCGTTATGTTCACTATAAAGCACTGGCGAATGCGCTGAAATGGTTGTGCGTGGTGGCTTACGGAAGATTGGGATTTGCCAACTCCACCTTTGGACGGATCAATTCCCATGAAGCTGTGACGCATATTGGCAGGAAGATGATCCTGCGTGCCAAGGAAATTGTGGAAGATCATGGATTCACAGTATTGCATATCTATGTGGACAGCCTCTTCATCTACCGCACTGATGCAACAACGCAACAGGATTATCAACTCATCCTGGAAGAGATTGAACGCAAGACGCGCTTGCCGATTGAAGTGGAAGAAGTCTATTCGTGGATGGCCTTTGTTTCCGTAAGGCACAATCCAAGTATTCCGGTTGCCAATCGCTTCTTTGGCTTGCAGCCGGATGGGGAGTACAAGATCCGCGGCCTGGCATTGCGCCGTGAAGATACTCCGCTTTTTGTATCCGACACGCAATTGCGCGTCTTGCAAATCCTGGCAGACGAGAAGGACCCAAATCAATTACATGGGTTACTGCCGGATGTCTTGAGCATGTTGCGAGAGAGATTATCTGCCTTAAGCAATCGAAAGATCGCATTGAATGAATTGATCGTGACCCAAACCCTGAGCCGCGAATTGGATCAATATCGAGTTCCGTCCCCTGTGGCGCGGGCAGCCCTGCAATTACAAGCCGTGGGGAAGATGGTGCGTATGGGGCAGAGAATTCAGCTCCTGTATGCCAAAACGGAGGAAGGTGTGCATGCTTGGGATTTGCCGAACGAATTCAACCCCGCTCTGATCGATGTTCCTCGATACAGGGAACTGATTTTCCGTGCGGTTCACGAAGTCTTGCAGCCTATGGGCATACCTGAGGATGTTCTGAGAGATTGGATGTTTAGTGAAGCCAGTTATATGTTGCCTGCGTGCTGGTTGGGTTTAAATCAAAGCCATGCAGCTGAACTGCCGTTGTTTGCGAATCTAAACTACTTGAGCACCAATCAGCGGTAAGAATAGTTCTGTCCTTATTTGACTATTGGATATTGCAGCAACTATCATCATTGTGATCCAAAACTTTGTCTATCTGGATCAAGTTCTTATAAAGAAATTCTTGTTAGGCAGCCATTCCTGAACCGAATAACGCCAGCGCTCCGCGTTGTTCTCCAGACAGCTTCAGCAGGTTATTGGTCTGTGCTGAATAGATTTGTGCATTTGTCCAGAGGCGCTGCCGAACACTGGTCGATACACCGATCTTAACCCGAATCCGTTTCAGTTCGTCCAGGAGGATCTGAGCATCAAAGAGGAACACATCCTCAATGCTCCAGGGGTGAGCTTGACCGTTGATCGCGGGTGTCTTCTCGTTTTCCGCAGGATCTTGCCATCTACAATGGGGGAGAGGTGTTTCAGCACTTATCCATCGCAATGAAGATATATCTGATTTCTTGCCCACTCAATACGCTTATGAAGAAGCCGGCTCAAAATATATTGGGACAGGCCAATCTCAGAGCGGATAATAGGACATAATCGTTATCTACCAGCAAGCTTATCTAGGATTGAAAGGGGATTGAAAGCGCTAGGGCAAATATTCTGCGTTATATTTCATTCGTGTCAATCTGGATGCCGGATGCTGAAGACTTAATTCTTTATCGACTAGACTACAGTTTCATGGGCTCAGCGAAATTTCCAGATGCAAATTCAAATGATCGCGATTCATGAAACGAACTGAAAGGAATCCCGTGCTGAAGTTACACTCAATCTCTTCCTCGTTCTTACGGTTTGTTGGATTGGTGATGATCGTGTCTGTCACTCTGGGTTGCAGGTTTCCCTCACGAGTTCCCACAGAATCGGCATCCCTGGCAGTATTCTCAAGTGGAGTAAACGCTGCTTATGTTGCTTCTGAAAGAGACATTAAAGATTCCCCTGCCGCGCCTAGTGCTAGCCTAGCAACAACCGGAACCCCATTACATCTCAAATTTATTGGACAAGTGCGTCCGCTCCCATCAAAAATCTTTGGCGCCAACGCCGATGCCGGAAGTGAACAACTGCTAAACGATCCCCTCAAGATTCAGGCAATTGCCCAAACAGCTCCTGCTGACTTGCGCTTTCCAGGCGGCACACAAAGTAATTACTACGACTGGCACGATGGTCTTCCGCACGTTCCGCCTCAACCGAATAGCTCCAGTTATTACAAGCTTTGGGTTAATCTCGCCCAATACTATGCCCGCCAGCATCCGAGTGGCGCGTATTATGAACAGTACGTGCCTTTTGCCCAGCAAGTCGGTGGTGCTGATATTTTCTTGGTGCCCAATTTGGAGACATCAACGATCTCCGATCAGACGGCTTGGTTTCAAAAACTGGCCTCTGAAAAAATGACGCCGCAGTTTATTGAACTTGGAAATGAGTTCTGGGTAGCCATGGGAGATGATCCCAATGTGGTCAAGATTTGGCCCAACCAACCCTTCTCAACAAATACCATGCACCAATACGAAGAGGCGTTCGCACCCATTGTTGGACCGGACGCTAAGTTTGCCATCCAAGCAAGCGGCGCCTCGTTCAAATACCAACCCAACGATCCCAGCCCGTTTGTGCAGCGATTGATCCAATGGGATGCAACGCTGACCCCTGCGGATTGGTTCCAAGCCGTAACTGTGCATTTATATCCGGATCCAGACAAAATGTCCGCCGAGGCGGGAAAACCCACGCGAGACCGCTTATTCCAACTATTGATGGGCCGCTCCGATCAGGGTATTGACCGCGTGTTGGACTATATCGCTTCAAAACTGCCTGGAAAAGAAATCTGGGTCACCGAATGGAGCCCGCGCGGCGGCAACCCCACCGATCTCAATGATCCAAGCAAAGATCTCGTCACACCAGACATGCAGGCCCATTTGATGACCCGCACGATGCTTGCCATGCTAAGACATCCCGAAATGACCAAGGCGCTTTATTTCTCGTTGAATTCCACAGCCGGCAGTGATCTTCAAGCCTACATCCTGGTCAACGGGAAATATCTACCGACATCCTTTGCTGTCGTGCTTCAATGGTTCGACCAAGCTGCAAACGGCGGCGGCACGTTCCAGCGTGTGGAAGATGCGAGCGGTACGCCAATCACAGGCCTTGGCCCCTTCTCAGAAAGTTATTTACCCGTCGAGGGCGGTGTGTTCCAATCAGCCAGCCATACCACCTTAATCTTACAAAATGCATCCTCGCAGCCTTACGTCTATGATGCGACCGAAGGCGGACAAAAGCCTGTGCCTTCTCAAGTTCAGATGATCGTTGCCAGCAACTTTGATGCCACTGCACATACACCTGCACAAATCACAACTCTCAACCCCAATCAAACCATTGTGCTTCCGCCACTCAGCATTGTAAGAATTGTCTGGTAAACACCCTTTGGTATTGAACATAGTGCGCCACCGCCATGTTGACAATGTCGCCCGCGCGCAAATTAAGTTCAGCGGGACTGCCCGCGCCTTCGATGATGACAAGGTCATACGCGGTACGCAAACGATCCAGGGATTGCGTGACATGCTCCCGTGGAAATCGAGATTAAAGAAGATAAGCAGGGTTTGGAGACCCGCCAGCGCAACAAGAAACGGTTTGAAGCCCAGCAGGTCTTGATCCAACTGGAAGCCTTGGCCCATAATGTCTTGGTCTGGGCGCGCCAATGGTTGTACCCGCACTGTCCAAAAATCGCTCGCTTCGGAATCAAACGTCTGGTTCGCGATGTTTTCCAAATGAATGGCTTCCTGATCTTTGATCCATCACTCGATCTCCTGCAAATCGTTCTCAATCCCACCGATCCCTTCGCAAAGGAACTCTCGCTCGGACTTGCTCCCTTACTTGCCCACGAGCAAGTTGCCGTTTCTTTGGGCGAAACTTAGGTAGCTAATATAACGTCGATGTGTTCGCGCGACAAACGATTTGCCAAAGCGGTCGCTTGTTGGATGCCTATCGCGCTGAGCTGAATATCCCTTTGACCTTGAAAACGGCGATTGAGGTTCCAGTCGGTTTGTCCGTGATGGACAAGAAGAAGTTTCATCGTGAAAGCACATTCTTGATCATTTGCAACAAAAAATTTTCATCGCGGGTGGACATAGTAACTTCCAAGTGCGAAAGATGCAGCAGCCAGAGCAGTTGCAAAAAACAACAGGCGGCGGGCGCGGACAATGTCGGCAGCAGTGGGCGCGCGCAATCCTTTTCCAAGAATGTAGTGATTGATTTTTTCAAGCTCCACGCCGAGCGCGCCCGCCATGGCGCTCATTGGAAAACCTGCGTTGGGACTGGCGGTCACGCGCGCATCGCGCCGCAGGATTTGCCATGCTTTTTTGCCGTCTGCGCCAGCTACAAACGCTGACAAAATAATGAACAATCCCGCCAGCCGCGCAGGGATGAAATTTAGCACGTCGTCCAAACGGGCAGGGACTTTGCCAAGCCACTCACGCTCGGTATCATGATAACCGAGAATGGAATCAGCGGTGTTGGCGAAACGATAGGCAAGTGCGGCGGGCAGACCGCCAATGGCAAAGAAAAATAACGGAGCGATGATTCCATCCGAGGCGTTTTCAGCCACCGATTCAATCGCGGCGGATGAGACTTTGGATTCGTCCAATTGAGAAGTGTCGCGGCTGACCAGGTGCCACGAAAGCAAACGCCGGGCTTCGGGTAAATTATTTTTCTCCAGCGCAGTTTGAACTTCACGCGCGGCGTGGTCGAGGCCGCGCAGGGAAACCGTCAACTTGAGAAACATTCCCTCGATCAGCCATCCGGCCCAGATTGGCAGGAAAGAGGCAAGGCGCGAAATCATCCAGCCCGCGCTGGCAGCGAGTCCAAGTCCGATCAAAATTATAAAAGTCCCATAAATAAATTCGGCAAAGCGATTGCCGCGCGGACGAAAGCGCATAAGCCAGTCGATGAAACTTCCCATCCAGGCGGTGGGATGGAAGCGATTAGGCGGGTCACCGAAAATAACGTCAAGCAGAATGGCAAGCAGAATAGGCAAGGTTAACTCGCAGAAAGAGAATCTTCCAATGCCTGCCGTACGGCGCGGGCAATCAACCAGCCAATGGGTGTGGCTGGCCCCGCGTATGAATTCAAGTCTCCTTTGCCTGTCGCGGCAATGGTGATCGTATCTGTGGAGGTGCCCGTGGCGGGATCGTCATCAGGCGTGCGGATGTTTCTGGATTGCAGTACTGCACACTTGGCTTCGGTGGCAGTGATAAAAGCATTCAACATTGCGCCGCGCGTAAGATGCGCATCCAACAGGAGGATGATGTTGATGGTTCCTGGCTGGTACGAAAATGGAAGCGTGACTCCCGCGCAGTTTGCATTGCTCACGCCGGCCGTAATCAGCGCGCCCACACTTAATCCATCCGACTCAAAAAAAGCCGCGCGCCCCTTGCGTAAATGGACCGCGGTCAACAGGCCAATAAACCGTTCGCGGATATTTCGACGGCGGGCCAAAGCGCGCAGATCTGCTTTGGGATTGGGCGCGGCATAGTTTTTATCCACATGTGCGTTCAAGACATGGCGAACACGTTGAAAGCCGCTTCCGACAATGGCTGAAGAAAGCGTCGTTAATGGGGACGCACTTTGAATATGGATGACTTCAGGCGTTTCAGATATGGAGATGCCTTCAATTGGAATGTTCATGTATATCATAACCATTCAAAGTGGATAATTGCCAATGCAATCTTTAAAGTCTCATCGTAAACACGAGCAATGAAATTGTTTCGACGATTTCAATTATCATGCCAAGCATATCGCCTGTGATGCCGCCTGAATTCTTTTTTACCACCGACAGAATAAGAGAGTGTCACAAGTAATCCTAATCCAATCGCAAGAAAACCTGTTCCTCCCAGTCAAACCACGAGCCCGAGAGGAATCAAGCCGCCAAATAAAGCAGAACCCGCCCAACGCACCCGCATTGTTAATGGATTGTCCGCTGAAAGCAAATAAACTGACGGTTTATGTTTGTGAACACTTTGTCTGCAAGCAACCTGTAAATTCAATCGAAGAGTTAAAGAGACTAATTTAATGCCAATATAACATCGAAATATTAAGGGTTGATTTCCGCAGTCCGGCATGAATCGCTTGCGCAATTCTTTAACTTTGCCAGCCACGAGTGTAATTTCTTTAGCAATGCCGGGTCAGCAGTCTTAACGAAATTATTGAGTTCATAGGGGTCTTTATTCAAGTCGAAAATTTGGACGACGCCATTATAAAATTCAAGGTATGTGTACTGCTGCGTGCGTAGTCCGTCATATGCCATTGGGACATTGTCATAAGGGGTGTCCGCCGGTTCAATGAGGCCGCTTGGTTCGCCGGATGCATTGCTTTCCTCGACTGAATCATTGTCTTTTTCGCCCTGGGGTATCAAGGCTCTTTGCAACAGGTATGCCTGCCGCCACTGGGTTACAGACTGACCAAACAGGAATGGGACCAACGAACGCCCGTCAACGAAACTCGGCACGCTCGCGCCTGCCAATCCTGCAATGGTGGGAGCAATATCTATGTTTCCAGTCAACTGTTTAACGTGACTTCCCGGCTGGATGGCCGGTCCGCTGACCAGGAAGGGCACAAGGATGTCTTCTTCGTACGGCGTGTTTTTGCCTGCCGGCAGACGATGCTGCCCTAAATGATATCCATTGTCGGAAGTGAAGATAATATAGGTGTCGTTCAGCTTTCCTGCGGCAGTTAATGTGTCCACAATTTTGCCGACCATTTCATCCACAGCCTGAAGCGATTCGATCCGGAGACGGTAATCAGTTTGAAGGTCGTTGATCTGTGTGTTTGTAAGAAGCGGTCTCCAGAGAAAAGTTCCCTTTTCGCTTGACAAATTCGCTTGATTGAAGGACGGCGGCTTTGGAAGGCTGAGTGTGCTATACATTCCGGCATCGCGGGGTGCAGGTGTATATGGATGATGTGGCGCATACGTAGCGATGTAGGCAAAGAAAGGTTGATTACGGCTAATGCTATCTTTGATAAATGCCAGTGCCAAGGACGAATATACATCGGTCCCGTAATCCTGCGGTGTATTGCCATATTTAACCAATTTGCCGTTTTCATTGAGGGTATAGTTGAATTCGGTATAAGGGTATCCATCCACAGGGCTTGCCCATACATCCCAGCCCGGCGGGATGTAAGTCTTGCCCGCCATGCCGGGATAGAAGTTTAGATACTTTCCAAAGAGAGCGGTGCGATAGCCTGCCTGATGCAACCAGTCCGGCAACATGGATTTCTCGAGTCCGAGGGCATATACTTTGTCGAATCCGCCACCGGGCAGAGCGTTGTCATTTATATTTGTATTCTGTGCATACTGTCCGCGTAAAATAGAAGTTCGCGACGGACAGCATAGGGATATGCTTACAAAGAACTTATCAAAAGTAATTCCCTGATTCTGAATCAATTTTATTGTTCTTGGCATATACGGCAGGTCAGTGGCGGCCATGTCATCCGTGAGGATGAAAATAATATTCGGATGTTCCGGACGCGGCGCCAAAGGCGTGGCAGGCGCACACGAGGTTGCGCTGATGAGAAAAACAAAAGCAAGTAATATCTTTATGACCTTCATTGATGGATTCCTTTACGTTTTTTCTAGCTTCTTAGCTCGCGTGGGCAGCAAATCGAGGAGTTTTATTGACACCCTACTTCGGCGTGTAGGATGGAATAATATTTGGCCACAGGGCGTCGCTGGTTTGGACCCTTGCAGTAAAGGGATTTGAGTTGCTCGGCAGTCACGTCCACCAAATGGATAAAGCCTTTCCTGGTGAGTAATGCCTCCATCTGCTCTTTTTCAATACCGAAAACCCGTTTCTCGCCGGTTAACTGATTAAGGACTCGATACGCAATGTGGCGCCGGGTCAGGGTGGATGTATCTTGATAGTCAAATATGATGGAAGAGCCGGGGGCAGTGTTTGTTCGAACCCATGTCAGAGTGGCTTCTATTGTTTCTCCCTCAAGATACATCGTCACGCCTTCCCAAATGAAAAGGCTTTTTAGTGACCTGTCAAAACCACATGCAAGCAGTTTGTCTAATGTCTCGATATTGAAATCAATCGGGGCATAAACAACATTTTCGGGAAGTTTATCGAATAATTTCTTCACCCTCTCGATCTTGCTTGCCTGGGTGGCAGGATAATCGACTTCGAAAGTCGTAACCGCTCCAGCCAGCAGTCCGTCACGATACGCCCTGGAATCCAGTCCGGCTCCCAAAATCACCACCTGGGTTGTTCCGGTTTTTCGACACTCTTGAAGATAGTCGTCGATATACCGGGAACGCCATACAACAAAGGATGAGCCACCGTGGGTGAACCATTCACTAATTCTGGCAAAAAGTCTAACCTGGAAATAGAACCATGAACTAATGAATTTCCGAGCAAGGGGATCGTAGCAAATCCTTTCATCGGCTGGTTTTTCTGCTTCAATTGCTCGTACGGCCGCTGTACCCATGGCAGTTTGACTTGCCTGTGTTTTCCTCATAACCGCACCTTATAAATTATATTTGACGTACGCTTATACTTTTTCATTAAACATACTCACATCGAATTGCATTACGCGTGCAAGGGCAATTCGGTAGAACTCGTACCCTTGCATATGCCGGCCGGCTGATTTTATATAGCGTGCACGATATTCCACAGAACCGATCTCTTCGATAAGCGCAAAACCGCGCTCTTCAAGATATGATGGCAGTTCGGCAGGATAGATCCTAAAAGTCCAGGTCTCGTCTTCCTTCTGGAGCAATTGTATCAAATTGTGGGTTCCCGCGAACCCCGCAGGGTCATCGAGGACGCCTTGATGTATATAAGTGAAGATCAATAGACTTCCCACTTCGACAGTGCTAATGAACCGAAGTGTCGCGTCAACCGCCTCTCCGCTCAAGTAATTGGTCACCCCTTCCCAGATGAAGAAAGTGCGACGCGAAGCATCAAAACCCGCCCCAGCCAACACATCCCCGAGTCGCTGATGATTGAAATCGATCTCGGCCAAGACGACATGCGTTGGCAGTTTTCCTAATACACGCCGCAAACGCTCATGCTTGACAGTCAAGGTACTCGGATGATCGACTTCATATACACGTGTGCGATCAATTCCCGGAATACGGTAAGCGCGGCAATCGAAACCGGCACCCAGTATCACGACTTGATCGATCCCATCCTGAAGCGCTTTCACTAACGCATCATCAATTAAACGATTCCGTGCAACGCCCGAGGAGCGTGCGCCCGGCCAACGGCTATCAATCAGCCAGGTTATCAGACCATGGAAGAGCAGTATGCGCGATAGAGTTGCTACGATTTGCAGGGAAGGCCGTAAGAACTCCTGTGCGAACTGGTCTTCAAAGAGCCGGATGCCTTCAGGATGGGAGGATTCAATGGCACGGAAAAGAGCCATATACTCTGCCGTTCGGCTGGCTTGATTTTGTTTCATTCGCGCTCCTTCAAAGCATTGAATACTGCATATAGGAACAGTTCTAATGAAAGAACTTACATCTTCCTTCCGGTTATTACCATTGTCCACAACTCTCGCGTAACATTCGCTTTATTTAATGGAGTTTTACTCAAAATTGGTGCTATCTCTTCCGTGGTGTAGGAGGATGCATTCAGCGATGAAAGGAAGCCTTTTCTTCTTTCCCCTGGGATTGCTATTTGCAGAAGCACGCGCGTAAACAGGGTAATATCCCTGCGTAGATCGCTGATGTAATACACGCCGCCCGGTTTTAATGGCTGCTGGCACACCAATTCCGGTCATCCGGCACGTTTTCTCAATTTCTGTTTCCGTCGCGATTATGTTGCTATCAGTGCGCTTTATAATGAGCAGAAAGAGCACAATGTTTTGTTAATGGCAAGTTACGGGCGGGTGAAAATCTAGCCAGGCATCTGTTTCGTTTTTCATACCTCACTGTTTATCAACTTGGAAGCACCTTTGCAACCGAGCATGAATCATGGTTAAGGGAAGCCAAGAGGAAGACCATCGCGATTTCTTTTTCAGCCGAATTATGGCGTGGTAGGCGCTCCCGATTGTTTTTCCAACAAAGGAAGCTGTTGCTTCAAGCTGGCGATAATGCTCTGATAAGCCGGGTCGTTCACCGCATTATTCAATTCGTATGGATCGAGCTGCAAGTCATAGAATTCAGGGAAGGTGGGCTGTCCCTCCGATTTGGTTTCGGCATAGACGTATCGTTCGGTGTGGATGGCATCATACGCACCTCGCGGCGGCCAACCTTCGATCAGGAGCGAATCTCTCCACGGGCCGCCATTGAATAGATTGACCCAGGATAACCCGTCCACATTCTTGGGAATGGGAATGCCCGCCAATTGATAGATCGTCGGTGCAATATCTATATTGCCAACCATTCGTTCCTCCACATATGGTTTTGGGATGAGGGGCGGGTATCTCATCGCAAATGGAATCCGCGCACCTTCTTCGTAATAACTATCTTTCATAGTCAGGCGATGTTCGCCCCAGAACCAGCCATTATCGGAGAGGTAGATGATCACCGTATTGTCAAGCTGACCATTGTTCTTCATGGTGGTCAATATTTTTGCCATGTTGCGATCCACGTCGATTAAATCCAGCAACATATTGCGGCGAGAGTTATCTACAAACTTAATACCATTGGGACCCATTAACTGAGATTGGAACCACGGTGGCATCTTGGATACATCCGCCTGGTTATAACTTGGGGGACGGAAGGGCGGCAATTGATCCAGAAGGTGCTTATCTTCTATTTTGGGTGTGGACGGCAGGTGAGGGGCGTTGGGGGCGAAGTATAGCAGGAATGGGCGCGGCTGCTTGGCGGCGCTATCCAGGAATTGAATGGCATAATCGCTTAAGATATCCGTGATGTAGCCATCGTGATATGCCCAGGTTCCATTGACATCGAGGTAGGGGTCATAGTATTTGGATTCACCTCGAAAGAAGGAAACCCAACTGCTAAATTCAGGGCGTGGATCGCCATCCCAGGAATTTAAATATTTTCCGACCAGGCCGGTATAATACCCGTTCTGGTGAAGCGCATCTACAAAGGTGGGCAGCTTGAGACGATCATCATCTGTCCTGACACCATTATTATGATCATACATCCCGGTCAGGATGCTGGCGCGGCTGGGACAACATAGCGGAGTGGTATCGTAGCCATGATCAAACGTTACTCCCTGATCAAAAATGATGGATTTTGTGACCGGCATGAAATCCATGGAGCCGATTTGCTGATCATCAGTAAGAACAATCAGGAAGTTTGGCCGTTTATCGTTGAAGCGCGGAAACGCCGCGCAGGATTGAAGTAAGATTAATCCAACCAGAGCGATAATCAAAGTTTGTTTCCGGCGAATCTTCATTGCTTCTCCTAAAGCAGGATGGTGCGATGATTGTACCTGATTGTTGACTATAGAAAGACTCGTCTGAGTGGCTATTTAGACTTATGTGGTAAAATGCGCCTTTTCCAAAAATATTCTTTGCGGAAGAAAATAGAGTCGAAGAGAGTATCCCATGTTGCTGTTTCTTATTGTGCTTGCTTTAATTTACGCATTTTTGAACGGCTATCGTGATACATCCAGCGTTCTTGCTGGAGTTGTTGCATCACGGGCTATTCGGCCGCGTCTGGCTTTGTATTTGGTAGCAATTGTAGATTTCATTGCTCCTTTCCTATTTGGCTCGGCCGTCGCACGATCCATTGCGGCTGGCCTGGTGAACACATCGACAATTTCGCTGCGTGCCATCGTGGTTGCAATGATTGCCACACTCGGATGGAATATATTTGCGTGGTGGCGCGGAATTCCATCTTCTTCCACACATGCCTTAATCGGGGGATTGCTGGGTGCGATATTAATTACCGCCGGCCCTCATGCAATTTTGATCAACGGTTTGCTTTTTGTTCTCCTGCCGCTTGTGATTGGCCCGATGTTTGGATTGATTTTGGGCGCCGTGGTGATGTCCTTTCTGCTATCTGCTTTTAGTAGCGCCACGCCCAAGGTCAATACGTTGTTCCGGAGACTTCAGATCATCACGATGCTGGTGCTGGCCATGTCCAATAGCTCGAATGACTCGTATAAGTCAATGGGTATTATTGCTTTGGGTCTGGTTCTGACTGGGCACTTATCCTCGTTCGCCATACCGACTTGGGTCCTGGTGATGTGCGCGGCAACTCTTGCCTTGGGATCTTCATTTGGCGACTGGCGGCAAATTCGGAATCTTGGCGGGAAGATCTATCGCATTCGACCGTTGAACGCGCTGGCTTCACAGGCCGCTTCCTCTGTGTTGATCGTAACTGCTTCTATTTTTGGAATGCCGGTCAGCACACCTCATCTTATCAGCACAGCCCTGATGGGTGCGGGCGCGGCGGAACGCATCAACAAAGTCCGATGGAATGTGGCTAGTGAGATGGCCGCTGCTTGGGCGTTGACCATCCCTGCTACCATAGTTATCTCCGCCTTGATATGTAAGGCAACAATGTCTTTATAGATAGTGCAAGTTCTATCATACAAGTATTAACGCGTTGAAACTATCTGCAAGAAAGTAGGTGCGTACCGCCATGCGAATGCTGACCGATTTTGAAACCCGCCGCAAAATGCGCCGGAATCAATACGTCTCATCCCGTTCGGGCTTGAAATAAAAATCTAACTACGAAAAAACGCTCTTCAAAAACGGAGAGCGTTTTTCATTCCTTCCTGAACGGCATATAGCACAACCGGATTCTTTCCGACTTATAAGCAGGGTCGGCCCTGCAAATAGGAGCTGCGGAATGTGTCAATGATTTGAGACAACTAATTTCAAAGATTAGTGTAGATTTGTTGTGTATTTGTAGATAGAAAACACTCCTTTCAAGCGGCGGGAAGGTTGTGGAAAAGTGGACGGAAATCATCGCCCACTTTTCCACAACCTCTACGATTACGAGGGGCTCAAGATCGCTGCCGGTGCCGCAGTTACCGGCGGCGGGTTAATCCATACTGCCGATGGTAATTGAGCCGGGATAGATACGCCTTTTACAAAGCGCTCAGGATTTTTTTGATAAGCACTCTGCAAAACCTGTCGACGTTGATCTAATACTTCATGCGCTCTTCCGAAATGAACGTCTGCAGGTGTTAGCAGTCCAATGCCGCCATGATGATGATCGTAGTTATACCAGCGGAAAAATTCTCCCGCCCAACTGCGCGCATCCGCCAGGCAACCAAAACGGGTTGGATAATCTGGGCGGTATTTCAAAGTTTTGAACTGAGCCTCAGAGAACGGATTATCGTTCGATACATGCGGGCGTGAGTGCGTTTTTGTTACACCCAGATCCGACATGAGCAATGCCACCGGTTTTGAAGTCATCGAACTACCATTGTCGGCATGAATTGTGAGCTGCTCCGGCTGAATATTCTGGCGAACACAAGTGGCGGCAATCAGAGTTTCAGCCAGACTGGCTGATTTGCGTTCAGCGATCATCCAACCTACAGAGTACCGGCTGAACACATCCAAGATGTTATAGAGATAATAATAGGTCCACTTCGTCGGTCCGAGCAATTTCGTGATATCCCAGCTCCACAATTGGTTCGATTTGGTGGCCAAGAGCTCAGGTTTCGTGTAATTGGGGTGCCGCAGCTGGTTTCGGCGTTCCCGGACTTCTTGATTTTCATTTAAGATGCGATACATCGTCCGCCAGGAGCAGAGATAGGTTCCTTCATCCATCAAGGTGGCGAATACTTCGCGCGGCGCTTGATCGGCAAAACGCTCACTATTCAGTTCCTGGCGCACGATTTCTTTCTCTGCCTGTGGAAGAGCACGCGGCGAAGGAAGCCGCTCCGGTTTCGGAAGCGACACAGCCTTGGGCCGCTTGCGATACAAGCTGCTTCTCGCCATCGTCAGCGCCTGACAAGCCGCCGATACTCCAATGGTCTTGCCTAATTGCTCGGTGGTAGAAATCAATTCGGATCGTCCAGGTCGGGCGCGTCCAGGGTGGCCCCAAGCATCCGAGCAACTTTTTTTTGGACATCAATGATTAACTCCGCCTGCCGCATGCGCTCCTTCAATCGCTCATGCTCGCGGCGCAGTTTGGCTAGCTCGATGGCCTCCGGGTTCGGCTTCGGTCCGCGTTTCCGCGGCGCCAATCCTTCTAATTCTCTGCTCTCACGCTGTCTGCGCCAAGTCGTTAAATAGGAGGAATAGATTCCTTCTCGTCTCAGCAACGCACCGATCTCCCCGGTTCCTTGGCAAGCGTCCACTTCCCGCAGAATACGTATTTTTTCTGCAGCCGTGAATCGCTTGCGTTTGGCCTTTGCTACTACTTCTGTGTTGGGCACTTCTTCATTTACCTTATCGCTAGAATTTTGTACCATGTTTTCTCCACCGCCTTGCACTCTAAATTATTGGATGGAGTTGTCTCACTATTATAGTCACAGAGGGCTGTGGTAAATCTTGAATGCGATTTACGATCCAAAGTCTTTCTACATCAAAGCATATTTGCTACACTTTGACGGTATTGTTCATCGTCAGATGCAAAGTGAGAATTTTGAAAATTGCGATGCCTGTCATGATTATAAGTAGACCAATTCCAGGGATTGATTCAGAAGCAATATTGGACGTCAGATGGTAGGTTGCAATAGCCTGCCACTGCGTCAGTGCGATGCCGATTGAAATAATTGAAATAATTATTCTTTGAAACCTGCTTCCGCTTATTTTCCATAGATAGCACATGGTCGGAATGAGCATCAGGCAAATAATGAAAGAATAATGAAATACAACATTGGGCACCGCTATCATAAATGGCAAATACATGGAGTAAGAAGAAAAATCAAGCTTGTTTGCTCTGCCTAGTTTGTAATCTGCGAGTAGTAAGAGAAAGAACAATAAGCCGTATATAAACGTGGAAATGATGCGGGATGACCTGACCCCTAACCCTGTAATTTTTATACCCAGAGAATTTATTGATAATGAAATTAATCTTATCGTGTCCATTAGACTGCCATTCTCGTCAAACCTGAAGAAAGATAGAGAACGCATGGATAATGAAGTTCGAAGATCCGAAAAATAAGGAAGTGTGATAATACCCCACAGCGCCAACCATAACCCGATCCATAAAAGCAGGTGCCACTTCTTATTAAATAAAATTGGTAATATGATTAATATTGGATAAATTTTGAAAACGATGGCAAGGGAAAAGAATAAACCGCTTATCAATTCCCTTTTAGGTTTAGATAGCCAATACAGGCCTAAGCTCAAGAAAAGGAAGACCCATCCATCAATGTTTTCGCGTTGGACAAGAAAGTAAAAAGGATAACCAAATAATAAGCCGACCAGACCTGCCGTCAAAACCAGATCTTTATCTGCTTCCGCAAATTCGAATATCGAAGTTATTTTTTGGTAGCCAAGCGCTAAAGAGAGCGGTATCAGAAAATAGAGAAGTTTCCTTGCATTGTCGAACCCCAAAGGGACTAACACGATATTGACGATTGCCGGGATGGGCGTAGTGACGTAGCGATTATTGTCGACACTGCTTAAATCATACGGGCTTTTCCCGTCAATGATTTTTTCTGATGCCCTAAAAAAGTCCCAGTAATCCAACCCATAGCTACGTTCATAATTCAAGAATAAGATGGGTTTGTTGGAAAGAATGTGACCGATTGAAATAACCCCAAATGATGTTACTATAAAAATGGCAATAATGATTGCAGGGAAAGCCGTTCTTTTTAGCATCATGTTTTGATTAAACACAACCGAAATTCCACGTCGAAATAAATTTGCCTTCATTTTTACCCAAACCGCGTGAACGTTTTGACGGAACTTTGTTAAGTTTAGCATTATTTTGCCATTTTGCAAATATTTTCGCAAACAATTTCTCAAAACTGAATATTCTGAAGCGTCTTCAACATCCCAATTGAAGAAAATCAAAGACGCAGGAATTGCGCTTACTTTGACCGACCGAGAAGAAAGAAGAACCGTTACCGCCCTTATCCATAGACCTATGAAAGATAATCTTTTCTCTTTTTACTTTGCTATTGTCTCAAAGTCCTTACTAATAGTCTTAGGGACTTGGCCCAAACCGCGCCACCTCAACCCCGTTTCGTGGATCAATTTTTCCCCGCCTTGGATTATATACTTGCCTTGCTCAGCTTCTCGATTTTCCGTCAGGTCATGCAATAGTACGCTAGTTGGATTTTTTTCTTTTCGGTGTGACAGATGGTCACCACTTGCACAAGCCAGAAAAAAACCTCCGCAGATGGATGTACCCGAAGGATTAGGCAGCTTGCTATTTCAAATGATGGTATGCCAACAAGGACAACTACCGAACTATTGCTCCCAGACAAGTAGCCTGGCTATCCCATACCGTAATTTTGGAAGGCGTGGGAAAAATTGCACCGGTGGACGAGCGACAGCAGGCGAGTTTTCCACCAGCCCGCGTTACTGCCATCTTTGCAATTTGTGCCCACTATCGCGCACAGGGCGTCCGGCGGTGCGCGCTGACGCTTGCGCTCCATCCGGACGCCTCCGTTGCGCCGCGACTTAACCAGTGTTAGAATGCGCGCCCTATGTAGGCGCATGAAAGGATACCGATTATGAAAATTGCGATCTATGCGCGTGTCAGTTCTGAAACCCAGGCGAAGGAAGGCACGATTGATTCTCAAATCGAAGCCTTACGCGAGTATGCCAAGACACACGAATTAACCATCATGCGTGAATGCCTCGATGATGGTTACACAGGGACAGAGTTAATTCGTCCCGGATTAGATCATCTCCGCGACTTGGCGCAGGAAGGACAAATCGAAGCGGTATTGATTTTGTCCCCCGATAGACTTTCAAGAAAACAGGCACACCTATTGATTCTGCTGGATGAATTCAAAAAGCGAAATGTCCAAGTATTATTTACGACTCAATCCTACAGCGACAGCCCCGAAGATAATTTGATGCTGCAAATTCAAGGTTCAATTGCCGAGTATGAAAGAGTCAAGATACTTGATCGCATGAGACGCGGCACAATTCATTCCGTGAAGAATGGTCAAGTCCTATCTGGCAATTCACCTTTTGGCTATCGCTATATTGCAAAGAACAGAACAGAAAAAGCACATTGGGAAGTCAATCCGGATGAAGCCAAAACGGTTCGATATATTTATGATTTGTACGTGACCGAAGAACTAAAAGGTAGACAAATCGCAGACCGCCTGAATTGGGAGAGTGTCGCTTGTCGTGGAAATAAATGGCGCGGAAATCAGATTTATCGAATTCTGAACAACGAAAGCTATACGGGCACGGCCTACATGTTCAAACATCATAGCGTTGAACCGCACAAAACCCCGAAGTCTAATCCTTATCCCAGAAAGAAAAATTCGGCACAAATATGGCGCGCGCGTGATGAATGGATTAGCATATCCGTGACCCCCATTTTGGAAGTGCAGATTTGGAAGAAGGCTCAGGAAAGACTCAAACAGAATGCCCGCCAAGCGCGGCGAAACAATAATAAGCATGAATATTTATTGCGCGGCTTGGTGGTCTGTGGTCTGTGCGGCTCGATGGCTTCCGGCTATGTCAGCAATCAAAATACCTATTACAGCTGCGGAGCGAAGCGAAACAGGAATATCACGACCAAGCCGCATGACGAAGTGATCCAAGTTCAGCACAAATCATTTGATGAAAAGGTGTGGCTGGGTTTGACGGAATTATTGAGCGATCCGGAAAATATCAAAACCCAGTTTGACAAGAGAATGCAGGCGAAGAAAGCCGCGCTACCGCCTAGCCCATCCACGAGCGAATTTGATAAAGAGCTGAATCAATTGGCAATTCAGGAAAAGCGAATCCTTGATGCCTATCGCGAAGAAGTGATTAGCCTTGATGAGTTGAAAGTTCAGAGAGAGAATATAGCCAACCGGCGCAAAGTGTTGGAAAGCAAAAAGAAAGTCATCCTAAGCCATGCAGAAAGCTTGAGAAAGCAAGAAATCACGATGAACGATCTAGGAGACGTTTCAAAGCGTTTTCAGCGCGCTATGGCGAAAGCCAACTTTGCCACCCGTGAGAAGCTGGTCAATCTATTGGTGAATTCTGTGACCCTGATGCCAAATAAGGCAATCGTATCAGGGAATATTCCTATCACCTACTCAGACGTTTTGAGTTCGCCGCATCAAGCTGCCGGGTTTCAAAATCGGTCAAGCGCACCGGAGAAAATCCATGGATGGCGGCGCAAGATAGATTTCTCGCGTCCGGGTTTGAGAATCACGGAGGCATGTTTAGAGTTTATCACACGTGGTATCATCGCTATTGCAAATCATGAGATGATCCCATACCTTATTGGCGAGGTAAAACCATGACATCGAATCTTGAAAAAATAGATCACATCGTTGTTCTCATGCTGGAAAACCGTTCGTTTGATAACATGCTCGGCTGGTTGGGAGCGAAAAACGGAAAGACACAAAAGGTCAACGGCGTAGCGGGAAAGCAGTTATCCAATCCCATTCCACCGTATGCTGAAAAGCCAAAGGGCCAGAAGACCGTTCCGGTCAGCCGAGGCCATGTGATGACCAACCCAAGTCCCGATCCCGGCGAAGAGTATTATCACGTCAATACACAACTTTATGGCATCGTCAACCCGCCTGACAACCGCTACGAACCGTTCAATCGCAAGCCGTATAATTTGCCAAACGATGGAAAGCTTCCGCGCAGGGCGCCGATGAACGGCTTTGTGACCGATTACATCAACGACTTTAATATGCTCCAGCATCGCATGCCTACCTATGACGAGTACAAGGTCATCATGGAATGTTTCGATGAAGACGATGTGCCGGTGATCAGTAAACTTGCAAAGGAATACGCGGTCTTCGACGTGTGGCATTGCTCAGTGCCGAGCCAGACGTTCTGCAATCGTTCCTTCGTTCACTCCGGGACTTCGAACGGCGCGGTAACCAATGCGCCTTACTACAACTGGCTGCTTCATGACTCGCCGACGATCTTCAACCGCATCGAGGAAAAGAACGATCCCAATCTCACCTGGAAGGTTTATTACGATAAACTGGACGTCATCTCGATAGCTGGTCTGCTTAACCCGGCATTGTGGAAATATCATGGCAGCAACTTCAAATATATGGAAGACTTTGAAATGGATGCCGCCAATGGAGCCTTGCCAAGTTATTCATTCATCGAGCCGCGTCTGTTTATTGATCATAACGACCAGCATCCGCCGGCGGATGTGGAGATATTCGGGACCTCATCAGTGTTGGCTGGTGAACTTCTAATCAATCGCGTCTATCAAGCCGTGCGAAATGGAAAGAATTGGGAACACACATTGTTCATCATCACTTACGATGAACACGGCGGCTGCTACGATCACGTCTCGCCGCCCGCTGCTATTCCGCCGGACCCAAAGCAACCAATCGGACAATATGATTTCAAGTTTGACCGCCTTGGCGTACGCGTCTCGACTGTGATGATCTCGCCGTATATCAAGCGAGGTACAATCATCAGCGATGTGTACGACCACGCTTCCATCATCCGTACGATTTGCCAGCGCTGGGAGCTTGAGCCACTCACGGAACGCGACCGCCATGCGAACAGTTTTGAAAAGGTGCTTAATGCCAAAACGCCGCGCGCTGATTTTCCAGTCATCAGGCCGCGCTCTTATAAAATTCCGGAGAACGTGCGCGAGGAGCCGCTTAATGATCTGCAAAAGACGATTTTGTTTTTCGCGGCCGGTTTTGACGAGGCCCTGCAAATTGAACGCGATGGGAATCTTCTTAAAAAAGCCGAAGACCTGCTCCAACTAGTAAAAGACGAGGGCCGCATTGCGCACATCAAGAACACGGGTCAGGCCATCGAATTCATGAACGCGTTTGCGGATCGCCGCACGCGACATTTCTCGCTTGGGATATTCTTGAAAAAAATATGGAAGAAGATCAAGGCGATTTTTGATTAAGTGAGTATCCCTTTACAACAAGTATAGAGTTTGATGAGAACTCCCCACAGAAGTAGTTGGACCTTCCAGAGTGGTTGCCGGATGACAAAAGATACCCAACCTAGCAATAATGATACAAATATAACATGAGGGCAAAAAGTTTTGCTCTCTTTTGACCGTTCCAACATCCTCCAGCGATATGACTCCAGGCGAACAACATCCCGAAGCCGGATCGCACTCACTGTCTGCCCCTAACGCTCGCGCAGCATAATTAGCTTAGACAGAATCACGCGTGTTGATCTTCTTCGTACCAGTTGCGACAAAGATGTTGATATGGGCGCGCTCCTCTTGATTTTCATGACAGCTCGCCTGACATGCTTGTCCAGTATCATCGACAATCACATTGACCAGTCCGGCTTGCTCAAACCACGCGCGGATTTGATCACGCTCGAAACCCAGCCATACATCCGACATCTCGGTCTTAAACCATTCGTTTGGATGTGCATCCATATCAGTGATAACCAAACGGCCGCCGGGTCGGAGTATTCGAACCATTTCACGGATTGCCTCTTGTGGGTTGGGGCAGTGATGCAAATACATATTGGCGAAAGCGGCATCTACTGTGGCATCGGGCAGCGGAAGAGAGAGACCATCCGCTTCTTGAAAAATCAAATTTTGAAATGCCGATAACTTTTCTTTGGCAAGTTTCAACATGGCAGGCGAGCCATCCAACACATGCACCTGCTTAACCAGCGATGCAAGACCGGCAGTTACAAAACCTGTGCCAGCGCCAACATCTGCTACAATCATTTCGGGATGCAAATATGCTTTGGCGATGGCCGCCTCACGAATGGCTTCCGTAAAATAACCAGACTGAAGATCATCCCACTGGTTGGCGACCTTTTCAAAATAATTTGCTGATGGATTGGTAGTGGTCATTCAAATCTCCTTTTGATTTAATCCGATTCTGTCGTGCACTGCGGACATTCGCAGGATGGATTGATCTTTTTGTTGATGAGAGCAGAAATAGATTCGGCCGACAGTCCGCTTAGACGGGCAGATGCAAGCACGAGATTTAGGATTGATGCGTTTTTCAATTTGTAGTAAATGAATCGCCCCTCGCGTCGATCTTGCAGAATATCCGCTTTGCGAAGTGCCATCAGATGCTGTGAGATGTAAGCTTGCCGCCAGCCGAGTGCAGTTTCAAGGTGGCACACGCAGGCTTCGCCTTTGCCAATGGCAAGCAGAATGGCAACGCGTTCCGGGGAAGCGATGGCTTCCAAAGGGGATGCGATTTGTTTGGCGACTTGTGGCAGGGTTTGTTTTTTCATATTCATGATCTTGAATATATTGTATCATATATTCGCCTTTATGAATATGTTGGTTGCCATGTCTTACCAGCTTCGGTTGGGTTCTTTTTAGCTACTGCATCAACAAATGTTAGTTTCTCTGAATACAAATTTTCGATTTCAAAAACTGGGCGGTATAATCAATAAACCATCACAACTCTAAATAATAGCGAAGTCTTGTTATTCCGCAAATGGTAAAAACTTTAGGAGTATCCATGAACACTCTGACTCAAACATCTATAAACAAATACTGGCAATACGCTCTCTGGTTAGCACTATTCACCATTTTCTACAACTTTGCTGAAGGTCTCGTTTCCATTTACTTCGGCGCTCATGATGAAACTCTGACTCTCTTTGGCTTCGGTCTGGACTCGTTTATAGAAGTTGTGTCGGGTATCGGCATTCTCGCGATAGTGCTCCACATCCGCCAGAATACTGACGCGCCGCGATCAAGCTTTGAGCAGACTGCATTACGTATTACGGGAACATCGTTCTATTTATTTACGGTCGGTCTTGGTGCGACCGCTATTTTTAACCTTTTCACTGCTCACAAGCCTACAACCACATTTCCAAGTCTCATCATCTCTCTAGTTTCCATTATAGTAATGTGGGCATTGGTGATAAGCAAACGCGAAATTGATGACAACGATGAGCACACAGAAAAGCTGTAATAAGACATCCTCCAATATGTGCGTTCTCTTTGTATTAAGGGTAAATCAATGAATCACTGCGCGGCTATCATCGTGTCTTGAAGTTGGCCCGCACGATTGCAGATTTGACAGGGTGCGAGAACATCCAGGCAGCCCATCTGGCGGAAGCGCTGCAGTATAGGCCGAAGATGATGTAGGAGATGATAGCAGAGGCGTGACCTGACTGCGCTCAAGTCTTCTTCGATATCGACCGGTCGTGCAGAACTTTGGATTCTTTGTCCCTCTAGCCCCGTGCCAGCGCTCTCATATAATGCTCCGATGGGTCTATATGCGATGATACGAATCCTGGCTAGTACCTCTGGGTGGCTTTCGCAGTGAGACGCGCAGTCCAATCTCCTTGTCGCTCGGGATGGGCACGTGGGGTTTGCCGTAATTCCTTCGGAAAAGTTCGCCCGCGAAAAGTGGCCTTTTTTCACCAGGCATGATTTGCGTTTACTTAATCCGAATTTTTACGGTTGCGTTCGTGCCAATGATATCTGCCAGATCCACGTTATCGAGCAGCTTGATCTTGATCGGGATCAACTGGGTTACCTTGGTATACGTACCGGAGGTTGTAAAGCTGATGGCTGAACCGGTGAGTTCTGTCGAGGTTACAGTATTGAGATCCTCTACATAGCCATCAAAACTCCGGCCGTATGCATCCAAATAGACTGATACGCTCTGCCCCATATGTATTTTTAGAATATTCGTTTCTTCCACATTCGCCGTGATATACATATCCGATGTCTTGGCTACAACCAAGATAACATCCGTTGGGGTAACATAGTCTCCTCTTTGCATATCGACTTCAGTCACCGTGCCATCGACGGGTGACCGAATGTATGGGCTAAGTTCCACCTGTGCAAGAATTTGTCCCGCTTTTACCTCATCGCCTTGAGAGACGTTCATTCTTATCAGTTGACCACCTGCGTTTGCGGTGAGCTGGTACATGGCCGTGTCCACCTTGGCGTTATCCGTCTGATAATAGAATTCCCCTTCGTAAATAAAGTACCCTGCGATACCTAAGCCGGCAAGCAAAACCACAATCGCAGCCGCGATGATCATCGTTTTACTGATCTTCCGGTTTGCCGTTTTGGGCGTGAAATCTTTTTCGTATTCGCCCGCTTCTTGATTAATAGACATGTTCTATTGCCTTTCTTTCGAATTGACTATTGTACATTTCGGCGTAAAAACCGCCTGCCGCAAGCAGTTCCACGTGATTCCCCTGTTCGATAATATCCCCATTATTCATTACGAGGATGAGATCGGCATTCTTAATCGTTGAAAGCCTGTGTGCGATAATAAAACTTGTCCTCCCTTTCATGAGCGCATCCATGGCCTTTTGAATCAGTACTTCCGTACGGGTGTCAATTGAGCTTGTCGCCTCGTCAAGGATCAGGATTTTCGGATCCGCAAGGATGACGCGGGCAATGGTCAATAATTGCTTTTGCCCCTGTGAGATATTGTCCGACTCTTCGTTCAGGACAGAATTGTAACCTTGTGGAAGCGTCCGGATGAATTCGTCACAATGGGCGGCTTTTGCTGCAGCAATGACCTGCTCCCGTGTCGCGCCAAAAGTCCCGTAACGGATATTATTCAAAATGGAAGCGTTATACAGCCACGTATCCTGCAAGACCATGCCGAACATGGACCGCTCATCACTTCTGGTATAGTCGTATATGCTATGCCCATCGATCTTGATATCGCCGCTATTGATATCATAAAAGCGCATTAAAAGTTTTACAATCGTCGTTTTTCCCGCTCCGGTTGGACCGACAATTGCCACCTTTTCCGCATGTTGCACGGAGGCGGAAAAGTCATGGATAATTGGCTTAGCGGCATCATAACCGAAAGCCATATGTTCAAAAGACACGTTTCCCATTACCTCGCTTACAGACGCAAGACTGCGGTCCGGGCTCTCTTCCGGTTCATCGAGAAATTCGAACACGCGTTCCGATGCGGCGATGGTCTGCTGGAGTGTATTAGATATGGATGCAAGCTGGGTGATCGGCATCGTAAAATTTCGCGTATACTGGATGAAGGACTGGATATCGCCGATTTCAATCACCTTTTTCACTGCCAGGTACCCACCCAGAATGCAAACGACGACGTAGCCGAGATTGCCAACAAACTGCATCATCGGCTGCATGATGCTTGTAAAAAACTGCGACTTCCACGCACTTTCACTCAGCATTTCGTTGATCACGTAGAAGCGTTCGATGGAATCAGATTGCTGGTTGAAGGCCTGGACAATGGTGTGTCCGCCATACATCTCTTCCACATGCCCGTTCATTTCGCCGAGTGACGCTTGCTGTGCGCTGAAAAATTTCTGCGATGCTTTGATGATCGCGCCGATGAGTCCGAACGACATCGACACCGTCAAAATTGCCGCCACGGTCATGAGCACATTGATGCTCAACATCATCACCAGAACTCCAATGACGGTAGCAACGGACGTGACAAGCTGAGAAAGGCTTTGGTTCAGCGACTGGCTGATCAGGTCGACATCATTCGTAATCCTCGAAAGGACCTCGCCGTGCATGGTGGTATCGTAAAACTTTAGCGGCAGGCGGCTGATTTTTTGATCAATTTCCTTGCGCAGATTGTAGGTGACCTCCATGGAAACGCCAGACATAATGAAAGCTTGTGCGTAGGAAAACGCCATAGAGATAGAATACAGGATAATCAGGAGAACAATTAACCTGCCCATGTAGGCAAAATCCATATACAGCCCGGTCCCCAAATAGTAGGCGATCAGCCCATCGGCGAGCTTGGTGGTCACATTGCCCAGCACCTTTGGGCCTACAATGGAGAAAATGGACGATAAGGCGGCAAAAATCATCACAATGATGATTTTCATTTGATAAGGTTGCAGATAACGCAAGAGGGTTGTAAGCGTTTTGCGCGCATCCTTTGCCTTTGCTCCCTGCGCGTTAAAATTGAAATTACGCCTCAAGCTCATCCTCCGAAAGTTGCGACTGGGCAATTTCGCGGTAGACTTCACAACTGCGAAGAAGCTCGCGGTGAGTTCCTCGACCGACAATTTCGCCGTTTTCGAGCACGATAATCTGGTTTGCAGAAAGGATGGTGCCCACGCGCTGCGCGATGATCAACAATGTACTCCCGCCCGTTTCCTGGTGAAGCGCTTCGCGCAGGGCGGCGTCGGTTTTCATATCAAGGGCTGAGAACGTATCGTCGAATATATAAATGGGCGCGTTTTTCACGAGGGCTCTCGCAATCGACAGGCGCTGTTTCTGTCCACCCGAAAAATTTGATCCGCCCTGTGCGACGTGCGCGTCGTATCCATCAGCCATCGTTGAAATGAATTCATCCGCCTGGGCAATGCGCGCCGCGCGTTTTATATTATCGAAGGTGGCGCTGCGATCTGCATACAGCAGGTTGGATTTGATTGTTCCGGAGAACAGTATGCTTTTTTGAGGGACATAACCGATTTTATCGCGCAGATCGCTGCGTTTCATATCGCGTATGTCAACTCCATCCACCAGGATGCGCCCCGCGGTTACGTCGTAATAGCGGATCAACAGGTTCGTCAGGGTCGATTTACCGCTCCCCGTCACGCCGATAAATGCGGTCGTTTCCCCGTGTTTCGCTTTAAAGCTGATATTCTTAAGCACCGGCTCGTCGCTGCCGGGATAGTAGAAGGTCACGTTATCATATTCAATATCCGGAACAAAACCCTCTCTGGGTCGAACCACCTTTTTCTTGTCTTTAACCAGCGTGTCCGTCTCGATGACCTCTTTGATTCTGCTTGCGCTTACCGCCGCACGCGGAATCATGATAAACATGACGGAAAGCAACAGGAACGACATAATAATCTGCATGGCATACTGCATAAATGCCATCATCTTCCCGATATCCATCGCCATAGCCGCGATTTGATGTGCACCGACCCACACGATCAATACGGTCGTAACGTTCATGATAAACATCATGGTCGGCATCATGATCGTCATGGCGCGGTTGACAAAAAGACTGTTTTCGGTAAGCGTCCTGTTTGCACCGTCGAACCTGGCCTCTTCAAACTTTTGGGAATTAAATGCGCGGATTACGAGCAAACCCTCCAGGTTTTCGCGGCTGATCAGGTTCAATTTATCCACAAGCGTTTGCATAATCTGCATTTTGGGCATGACCGCACTGAAGAGGACGATGATGACAACCACTATCGCCAGAACCGCTCCGACGATTGTCCAGGATAAGGTGCGGCTTTCCGAAATAGCCATGATCGCACCTCCGGTGCCTAATATGGCCGCATAAAATAGCATGCGCACAAGCAAGACAATCAGCAATTGGATCTGTGTGATATCGTTGGTGGTCCTGGTGATTAGGGATGCGGCCGAAAATTTGTCGAGTTCAGGGTTCGAAAAAGTCTGCACTCTCTTGAATAGATCCGCTCTCATATCGCGTGCGGTAAATGCAGCAATCCGTGCTGCAAAATACCCGACCGCGATAGAGCACGCAGCGCTAAGCAAGGTTATTAGTATCATCTTGATGCCGATTTGCACGATATAATTGACGTTTCCGCTGAGCACACCAGTGTCCACAATATCCGACATATAATTCGGCAGCGAAAGGTCGCAGATTGCCTGTGCTACTAAAAGCGCCAAGGCTCCCGATAACATGCCGATATATTCCGACATGTATTCAAATACCATAATCATTTGCGCTTCATCCTTTGATGCAGGTTAATACTATTCGATGCTGCTATATAAGTAATCTGTTTATACTTTCGCGGCATGGTACGGCGGCACGCCCGTCTGTGCGTCTATCATTTGGATACGTTTGATGGTTGAGAGCATGATGGTTCTCCAGAACCCCCGGCTTTAGCCGTGGGGAGCTGTCAGATCGAATACTGTTCCAGGTTGTTCACCAGCTTGCCTAACAGGCGGCCCAGCTCCTTGCGCTCCTCCAGCGAGAAATTGCATAGGAACTGCTTTGCGCTCTCCAGTAAAAGATCATTCATGGCCCGGTACAGCTCTTTTCCGGCTTCGGTCAACTCCACGCACACCACGCGCCGGTCCCTTGGGTCGGCCAGCCGCTGGACATAGCCGTTGTTCACCAGCCAGTCTGTCGTGCGTGTGGCGGTGCTGAACGGCACCCCCAGGATGCGGCTCAAGTCGCCCATCGTGATCGGCTCTGATTGGCGAGAAAATACAAAGCCAATAGTAAAAAAGACGTCCCGGTCATTGATCTGCCTAATCTTCTCGCGCAGGTTATGTTCCTGGATGCTGGTTTTGACGTTCAGTATCTGCTCGGGCAGTTTTCCCCTTAGGCGGCGTTGCAGGTAAACCAGGCGCAGGAGGATATCAATAATGTCTTTTTGCGTTTCCACAGTGCCAGAAAAGTTATTTTCGCTCATCAATATTTCCGTTTGAAAATGTATCATTTCAGAAAGAATTGAGTCAGTGAAAAATGACGGGTATTCAGTATGATTTTCTGCAGGACCCTGCAGTGCATAATTATCAGGGTCTCCAGAGCGGGCAACAGGCTGTATTTGAACATCAGCCAGCCGTTGCACATGATGATGGCTGCTACTGCGTGAAATCCACGCCTCCGCCTAAATAGAAATTTGAATTGTTGGATCTGGGTTTATTTGTTGGAAAGGTTTTCGGGCCAGACAGTCAAGCCTGCCAGGTTGCCAGCCGACCATAATTCCCGATCGAATGTCGCCAAGGTAATCTGCGTTTCCAGCGTCTCCTGCCAGAGAATTGCGGAAGCCAGATGTACGGCATCATAGCCGCACAGGGTAAATTCCCATGCAAGTGCAGCTGCGCGATCGACAATTTGCTTGGATATATTCAACCGTGACAACGTGGACCATTCGCCAAGGAATTGATTCCAAGCGGCCTCCGCTTCGGCCGCTGGAAAGATCTTTATTCGGACTGCGCGGGCCAAAGCTGCGGCCATCTCTGAGCGTGTGATCAAACTGGTTCCTGAATGGTCGGCAGATTTAATCAGTCTTTGGACTTCCCTGGAACCCCTCTCCTGTACATATTGTTTCACCAATGCGCTCGTGTCAAGATAGATGATGGACATCACGGTCCTCGATGATCAGGTCGGAAAGTTGTTTGGAACCGCGGTTTCGAGCCGCCGGCCCCTTGGGTTGATATTTTTCCCCGTTCCACTCCACGAAGCCGGATTCAGCCAGACCTTTGAGTTGCTTTTCCAATGTTGGCTTGACGGGTACGATCTGTCCAATGGTCTTGCCGCGCTCTGTGACAATGATGGTCTCTCCATCTTTCACCCGACGCAAATACTCGCTTATTTTGATTTGAGTTCGCGTATACCAACTCGCATGTTCGTCATGGGACCCTCCTTAATATGGTTACACTATAGTATAAGTGGACACATTTGACAATCGGGTAGAACCTATCCTTTTACTTATTGGCTTTCCCAAACAGATTAAGTTATGCGTAATCATGGATTAAGCATGAGTTAATTGAAATGGACTACACTGTAAACGCGTCAGTTTTAATGGTTGGAAACCGGAGGTACGAAATGGTATCTAAATTGATTCCGTTGTTCAAATTTCTATGATGGTGTAACTTATTAAGCAACCTTCCGACACAATCCCTACCCCATAACCCATGCTTCCGACATGCAGTTCTTCGCGAACTCCACACCATACTTTTGTCAGCTTCAACCTCCACAGCCGAACCATCCGCTATTTTCACTCAAGGCTGGTGACACTAAGCCGGCCATTCAGGAGTGTGAATGATCCTGTGATTCTTCAAAGGAGTAAGAAATGAAACGCAAAAATTTGTTGATTGTGGGGCTGCTCTTCGCCACGGTGTTGTTCACGTCCTGCGGAGGACCCACGGCGACTCCAGTGGCCACCTCAGTCCCTGCCACTGCATCTCCCGCTTCTACGAACACGCTCACTGTCCCAGCAACTTCTACATCCACGAGTGTCCCAACGGCTACTGTTGCCTCAACAGCTACTTTCGTTCCAGCGACTACCTCCACGCTGGCACCGTCTTCTTTCAATTGTCCTGCCGGAACGTATTACGGCGCAGGAACAAATCAATGCATAGCCGTGCAGATACCGACTCTCAAGCCTTGCAAGTTGACAGCTAACCTTTGTGCGCACTCTTCTGGTAAGCAACATTTGACTTTCTACCCGGCCACATGTTCATGCGAGTGATTGTTTCAAACCGATGAATTGCATTGTCAGGAGGTAAATGTCTTTTGGCAGAAAACTAACCAATATGGGACCGAACCTATTTAGCATAATAGCGTCATCTCTACCCGGCACCAAATATAGATTGGCACAGGCTAGCAAAAGGACTGTCATGGGAAGAGGTTACGACAATTCTCAGCGGAATTTGTAATGGTTTTCTCAAGAAAGCTTGACGAAAAGTAAAAAATAGGATCCTTCTCGGTACAATTGCAAGTGCAGACAAGCAATCTACTGAGGAGGATCCGAGATGGATTTTAGCATACGCAGGGTTAGGCAGGAGTATGGACCGAGTGGGGTTTTATACGATCTGGGGAGTGTGTACGCAGGGTTATTGAAATTAACGGACGTTCGGAAAGCCAAGGGGAAGATCTATAGCTTGGATGCCATTCTCATGATCATTGTGATGGCGAAGTTATGTGGAGTAGATAGTCCGTATGCGATTGCGGATTGGGCGAAGAACCATCAAATGCAATTGGTGGAACTTTTGCAATTGAAGCGACCTAATACCCTGAAAGGGCGCAGGGCGTTACCCAGTCACCATACGATTCGCAGGATCATGGGACGTGTTGTGTATGAAGAAGAAGTGGAACGATTGGTGGCGGCTTATAACGAATGGGGTGAACACGGCGAGATTTATGCCATGGATGGAAAGGCGCTACGCGGCGTGCGTAAAAAAGATGAAGATGGATCGGATTATTTATTGAGCCTGTATGACGTGGAACAAGCCAAGGTCATGTCCCAGGTGGCCGTGGGACGCAAAGAGAACGAGATCACGAAGGCACCCGAGACGCTGAAAAAGGCGGAAATCTCTCGGAAAATCATCACCGCAGACGCTTTACACACCCAAAAAGCGATTTCAGCACAAATTATCAGTCAGGGTGGCGACTACGTTTTTCCGGTCAAGGAAAATCAACTCCGGTTGTATCAAAACATTCAACAGCTCTTTGCGCCAGAATACCCCAGGCCCGGCTTTGCAAAGTGACTGTTCCTTTCAGTCAGAAAAATCCAAACGGATTTCCTCACGGCACAAAAAGTCAGCAAGGGACACGGGCGTTTAGAAACACGCATTATGACCACCAGCGAAATGCTCAACCCCTATTCCACCTGGCCGGGCTTGGCTCAAGTCTACCTGTACTTGCGCAGGTACAAGTATTGCCTCGAACGTCAATTTCAATATTTTCGTTCTGGCCATTGTTATCGCACTTCCAATCAAGTGGAGTTAGGAATTACCAGCTTGTCCCGCACGAACACGACTCCAGCTCGTCTCTTGAAAATTCGTCGAGCGCACTGGGGGATCGAAACTGGATTGCACTATCGTCGCGATGTGACCTTCAAAGAAGATGCGACTCGAATGACGATTGGACACACCGGCCATGTGATGGCATCCATCAACAATCTCATCATTGCCCTCTCGCGACAAGCAAAATTCCAAAATACCGCTCAAGCCAGACGCTGGTTCGCCGCTCATATCTCCGATGCCTTTTCGCTACTTACCAGGCCCTATTCTCTTTCTTGAGAAAACCATCGGAATTTGTCCTAGTGTCTGCGTACTTCTCTTAAATTGCGATATACTGATTCAGACGAGTCATGCTGTCCGATCTAAGGTGAGAGTCCAATGAAACTCATGGAGGGAAGATTCTGTTTTTGCATAGCGCTGGCAGTGCTTGTAACAGACTGCGCTCCCGCCAGCGCACCAACGCACACGGCGCCACCGCCCTCCGACACATTAACCGCCGCGCCGCCTCCAATGGCAACGTTTACTGCGGCCCCACCCAAGGCTACTTCGACCACGGCACCCATCGACCTGGCCAGCCCGCCGATGACCGTCGGTTCAAGCTATCTGTATTTCGACGGCAGCCTGCTGGTCGCCGTACCAGGCGGCCCGTTCATTATGGGAGGCGGCGGCTCCGATAACCGCAAACATACCATCACACTTAGCGATTTTTGGATCTACAGCACAAAGGTCACCAACCGCCAATTTGCGCAGTGCGTGGCCGTCGGGAAATGCACCTCCCCGGACCTGCAGGATGATCAAACCTACAGCGATCCCAATCACCAGAATGACCCGGTGGTCGGCGTCATCTGGGCCCAGGCCGCGGCCTATTGCGATTATGCCCACGGCCAATTGCCCACCGAAGCACAGTGGGAAAAGACGGCCCGCGGCCCCAACGGAAACATCTACCCCTGGGGCAACAGCGCGCCCTCAACCAACCTGCTCAACTTCGATGGATTCATCGGCCACACGACCAACGTGATTAATTATCCGCAGGGCAAAAGCTACTATCGCGCACTCGACATTGAAGGCAACGTCTATGAGTGGGTCAACGACTGGTACAACGCCTTTTATTACCAGACGGGTCCCGCTCAGGATCCCTTGGGCCCGGATGCCGGCAACTGGCGGTCCGTACGCTCCGGCGGCTATAAGAGCACTGTCGATCAGGTGGTGGCTTCGACTCGCTTCTTCAAACTCCCCACCGACCACGCCCGCGATCTCGGCTTTCGCTGCGTGGTGACCGATCCGACCTACTTCGCACCGTCATGCCAGCTGACCCCGCTCGGCGGCACTTCGGGCCCGGCATCCGGGAAGCCCATCTGTCCAAACTTGAGTGTATCGGTCGGTTATACAGGTTGCTGGACCAAGGCATATGCCGTGGTTAAATTTGATGACAGCTTCAATGCTGATGCTAATGCTAGCCTTACCGGCGTCGGAGGATGTGCAGCGAATGCGCCCGGATCGCATTACGCACAATACACCTGCACGAACATCCCCTCCGGCGGCCTCGAGGTCGGCATCAGCTCGTTGTGCAACATCCCGATACTCATCAACCCCACTTGCCCAGCTCACTACAATCTGGTCAATGCTATGTGCCAGTGGGATGGGAGTGGCACGGCAGGCAAAAACTGTCCGACTGGAGCCCAATATGATCCGGCTCAGTTATGCTGCACCACTGCTCCGGATACGGTCGCGAACTTCCCGGCCTGTCCTGCCGGAACTGTTTTTCAACCGCTGCCCAAGGGCGTGTTTGAATGTCTGCCGGTACAAGACGGCATTGTGCCGCCGGCAAACGCACATGTCGATCCGCCATTGAATCACTGTGGACCTGAACAGAACGGCGTTTGTACGCTGACGGTGTCCTCGTGCCGAAGCATAAACGAAGACCTTGATCCCGCCCGGTGCACGTGCTACTACCATTGACGACATCCGAAGGCGGCTCATCCCCATACTGGGGAGATAAACATTCCCTAATCGATGGATGCGGCGGGGGAGGTTTGGCGTATTATAAATCGACAGCAGTTTTTCAAGCTTGGACCAAGCGGGTGTCTCAATTTTGAAATCCGCCTAATTTCTTGTTAAGGGTCGGATTAGTGTATATTACCGTGAAAAAATCCATCAAGTATTTGATCCACGTAAACCCATCCTTCTGGACTGGTGTGGGAACTTGGGTCAATGCTGAAATATTTGTCACTATCATGATTTTTAAAGTCCACAAAAGGGAATCCATACGGTGCGACTGTCTTTTGAAGTTCATCATAATAAGTCTTCCGCGCCAACGAGGTCACTCCCATTGCGTTCCATATTCTGCCGTCAAGAGGCCTGCTCAAGATGATTGGTTTCGCTCTCAACTCCGTTAAGACCTGCAAAGCCAGCTCAAAGTCTGTCCATTCTGTGGAATGGTCCAAATTCCAAATAAACTGGGTGTTGTTGCTTCCGAACTTCCTGCGCTGGGCTAGGATTTTGGAGTACGTAGTTGTCCAAGCACTGTTTTCGATCCCATAGGGGTTGTTGGTGGAATATGTTTTGTCCACTCGGATGCTCTGTCTGATTTCACTGGCCCAATTAATCTGGGCTGGCTTGCGGGTCACGGTTGGATTCAATTGAGGGTGACGCCATATATAATTCAATACCTCCCAATGGTCCTGCAGGCGAATGATCCATGTGTTGATTTGTCCGAGAGGTATGGTAAGAACATATAAAGGGGATCCATAGGAACACGGACAGATCAGCTGTTGGACCGCGAATTGGAGAATCGGATCAGCGTTTAGTGTATGAGGATACTCATTCATCCGCTGAGCTGCGAGTTGTTTAGTGCTATAACTGAGGGATAGGTTGAAAATCAAGGCTTCGGCGTGCAATAAGGAAAAGTTCCCAGCATACGCTGCCGGGCTGACTGCCTCCTCATTGAACATGGTGGGGGTGAACGAAAATACAATTTTCTTTCCGCGCAATTCCGGCCCAATCGCGGCCAAATCTTCAGCGATATCCAATGAAGTGTCACCAGGCCTGGCGACTGTGTAGATATTGAAACCGGTTGGATAATTCTGGAAAAACAGGGGAGCGACGTAAGGACTGGATCCACCCAGCATTTCCGAACTACCATATATCATCAAGAGGTCAGGTTGTTCAAGTGCGATTTGTTGCAGGGCGCAGCCCAAATCGGACTGTGGGATTCTCAAATTCGCCAAGGCGTGAATGTATTTTTGTTCCACCGAATGGGCATAACAAATTCCGTAAAGCAGCAAAGCTGCCATCATCAGGATTGCCAGCAAGAATGAAACGAGGTGTGGATATTTTGGCTTCAAAGCTCTAACTATCCTTCAATTAGTGCAGGTAATGATCTTTTGCGCTAATCCTTTGAAGGGATATTATAGTATCCTTGTGATGGGAAAATTAAAATCTGGTAAGAACTTTGTAATCTGGAAGCGATCTGACTTGTTGAAATCCTGTATTTTTAGGATACTGTGGGAGTGAGACAGTTTAGAGCAAGAAGTTGAGATGGATGGACTGAGCTTGAAGAATCATATTTTGAAAAGAACTTGCTGAGCAGCTCATATAGTTCAGAAACAGAAAGTCACTCATGACCAGAATCCTTAAGAAATATTTCTTTCTGAATAAATTCAGGCTGATAACGTACACTGTGCTTGGCATAAGTACCATCGTGTGTTTCATCTTGGTAAAGGTACGCATGGCCGAAAATTACGAAGAACCATATAAGATTTATTATGTATTCTTATTACGGAATTTAGATCTTGCCTGGATTCCTTTCCTAATTGCACTAGTCACATACAGTCTCAAGTTACCCCACAAAATATTTTGCTATATTCTGCCATTCAGCTGTCTGATTTGGCTGATCTTCTTCCCCAATGCACCATACCTGGTGACTGATTTCCTGCATCTTCGTCTCTTCAATGGTAGTCCAAAGATATGGTTCGATGTGGTATTGGTGATTTGGTTTGCTTTTACAGGTTTATTTTTGGGTTTTACATCCCTTTTCCTGATGCACCGGGTTGTCCAGCGCGAATTTGGAACTCTATTCGGGTGGGCATTGGTTACTATTGCAGTACCTCTCTCCAGCGTAGGTATCTATATAGGTCGATACCTTCGCTTTAATAGTTGGGATGTTTTACAACATCCAACGGGTCTGGTCAATTCTCTGATAAATCAACCAAGAAACGCGAATTCGGCGCCCATCCTCACCTTTGTTTTTCTGCACACTCTATTCTTTATATTTATTTATACTTTTTTATACGTTTTTGGTAATCTATTGCGGGAAGATTTCAGAGGGGACACTTAGGCACTTCTTAAAATGCACAGAAGCTTTCAAAGACCTGGCATTCCAAGAAGTGAAAAAGAGGTTTCATAAAATCAGTTCCGTGCATGAAGTATTTAGTTACCCTCATTCAACCTAACGAGTTCTTGTGCAAGAGTCATTATAGGGAACCGATGCTACAATTGTTTCGTTTCAGCGACAGTGAGACAGTTTAGGGTAAAAAGTTAAGGTGTAAGTTCCGGGCAAAATCTGATTTAATCAATCAACTCAAGAAGCCAAAATGGCCGAAGAATCAAAACCTGCAGTCGAACAAACCGTACGCGATATTCGCAGACAAACGCGCACTCTGATAGAACACAGTGCAGGCGAAATATTCTGCAGAAGAGAAGGTGCGGATCGTATTGGAAGGCTTGCGGGAAGAAGAAAAGATTTCAGAAATATGCCGTCGCGAAGGCATCCACCAGAACATGTGTTACAAATGGAGCAGAATTTCTGGAAGCAGGCAAGCAGCGTCTGGTGGGCGACACCAAACGTGAAGCCGACAGCACGGAAGTAAACGACCTGCGCAGCGAGAACAAACAGTTCAAAGCAGTCGTGGCAGAGCTGACTCTGAACAATCGCAGGTTGAAAAAAAAGCTTGCTGGGCCGGGGAATTACAACGTGGGACGATTGATTCGGAGAGATGAGACGGAGAAGAGCGAGATCATTCACATCGTGGAACATTCCGTATTGCCGGTGAAGAAAACCCTGGATGAACTGGAAGTGCCGCGCAGCACTTTCTACTGTTGGTACAAAAAGTATCAGGAAGATGGACCCGACGGCTTGATCGACCGCCGACCCAATCCAAGACCGATCTGGCTGACTCGTTGTTTTGAGAATTGAAATGAAACATTTGATATACTTCCTTTATGCCAGAACAAGTTGCGGTCTGTCCCGGTTGTGGGGCAAAAATAAAAACTAATAACAACAATCTCGACAAGGATTTCAATGCTTCTGCCGCATGTCGGGAATTAGTATTTCAACTTTCTTATTTCACTTTATCGCTCGGCGACCAAGATTTTATTCATCAATTAGTTGTAGATTCCTATGCTGCTCAACATTCGGGGGAAAACACGAAACCCGTGACTCTTACATTTGCACTCGTTGGGTTGTATCTCGTAAATGAACTTAGGTATACAGGCAGCGGCGTACAACAAGTTCACATGGCATTGGCTAAGAAATCAAAAACCTGGCCAAGTTTTAATTCGCCAAAAGGAGAAAATTGGCTGACAGTGCAGGATGTTATACAAAGTCCGGATAATGAAAAACAAGAAATGATAAAGAAATGGAGTCAATCTGTCTGGGGTCCATGGAAACCTGAAAAAGAAAAAATTGCCAGTCTTTTGAAACGCCATTTAGATTTTTAAAATGCTTAGCGGAGCACGGAAATGGCAATTGATGCAATGAATATGATCACAGTTACGGACAGCGTCGCTTGTAATATCAGCAGAAGTTTGGCGCGCACGGAAAGCAGCAAGGTATCTGCCAGCCCAAACTGTGTGCTTCCACAAAATCCCAGGAATACATAATCCCAGATTCCAGGTTGCCAGTTTTGCCAACCGGGCAGGGAGGCGACGCGTTGAGGAAACGCAAAATCGAATCGTTGAGCGGGACCTTCACGCCTTACACGCGGACCGCCTGCGTCAATAATCCAATACCATGCTCCGAAGAGCAAAACATTCGCGACCCATAATACGATCGTATCCTTGAGTAATACACCTACTCCGCTTTGTGGGCGAGAGGCGATAACATAAGAGACCAAGGCGACCTTGGTGGTCAAACGGATTGTGACCCAAGCGAGATAAACAATTGCAAGGGTATGTACCCATTGATTGCTTTCTGTAAACCACAGGACGAGCATGGTCGCCAGAATGGCAATGGGTACGATGAATTCCAAACTTGACGCAACTCGATCCAGCGATATCAATCTCACCAGCGCAATGCGGCCTAGCGCTCCTGGTATCGATAACGTATTCGACAGCAGGAAATCATGAAGCGTGATGATTGCCAGCACAATGATCATCTCCAGCGAATACGTGTCTGGCCGTTTTGGTTTCGATGTTGATTCGTTCATGCAATTTTCTCCTTTTGATTTGTCAAATGATTGATGTTCATAATAATTTAGCGAACAGGCTAATAGAGAGGGAATGGAGCCTACGGTGCATAATTGGGCTCTGCGATTTGCAGGAGGTTCTGGCTAGCCTGGTTGAGCAGATCCTGCGCCGTTACCATCTCGCTGGTACCATCACTCTTAATTACCTGTGCACGCACTTCAGTATGCGCCGTTGCATATTGGAAGTCGGCAACATAAATTTGCAGGTAATTCATCGGTGCAGCGCCAAGAGTTCCGCCAAAAGACGCGGCGGCGGGTGTCTCATCGAAATAATTTCTCAACACATTATAGAGCGACTGTTCCGGAGAGATCAAATCGTTGGCGGGGACATTGCTGAATTGCTGGTAACTTGACAAACTCGTGATAGTAACATCCGGCGCCAGACAAGCCTGCGGTATGTTGGTTATCGGAAGCGTGGCCGGATTGAGATTATTGGCTGTTTTATTCTTATCCGGCGGAAACCTGCTGGTGCATCCTTCCTCCACAGAGAAGTGCGCGGCGGATGTGGCGAACTGCAGCCCGCCAAGGATTTGGGCTGAAGGCTGGGTCAATTGCATTGTAATCTGTGCCCGCCGTTTTACCCCTAGTGCATTGAGCCCAGCGACTCCGTTCAATCCGCTTTCCTGGGTGGCCTTGGTATCTTTCGTAGCAACGGAGGGATCCACAAAGTGGGCAAGGATCGTCATCTCGGCGGCGCAATCCATATCTAGAGGCGTGAGGCAGTCGTCTTTGAAAGCTGGTGGAACCGTGAAACCGGTATTGCTGAGGTTCGGGAGCCCGGCACCGGTTGTTGCAACGAGAGTGACATTGCTATAAATTTGCCCGAACATATCGGTTGCCGCGTTCCACTCGTCGATGAACGCCTGATCAGACTTCTGGTAAGCGGGTTTGTTGGGATAGGCAAATGCCAAGAGTTTCAACCACATGTTATTCGCCGTGAGCCCTCCGAACTGGGACTGAGGAGGCGTACGGGAATCGGTGGGTTCGATCATCTCTGTGGACGCTGCCGTCGGACCCGAGATGTCCATCGAAACGAACGCAGGGTTTGGTTCGTAACGATCCGCGAATGCCATGATGAATGTTCTAAACGATTTCTTGTAGAATGCATTCCACGGCATTGGGAGAACCCCGCCGCCTCCTTCAGCGAATCCAAGGAAGGTAGCCTTGCCGCAATTGCTCGGAGGTGTTTGTGGAGGAGATTGAAATAACCCATCACAACTTGGGATCTGATCCATCACCCACTTAGGCGTTCCAAAGCCTGCAGACATCTGTACCTGAATGGTCTTAGGTATTTTGGTTGGATTTGCGGCGTTCCAAGCTTCCACACTGTTGAAGGCATCGTCTATAAAGCTCCAATCGTATGGTTGAGGACTCGATGGAGGGTTGGGGTTGAGAATGCCCCATGTTATTCCAACTGCCAGACCTGAGACCGCCGGGTTGGCTAAAATTCCATCGTATAAATTCTTGAAATAGGTATGCAGTTCCGCTGGTGTGATGGATGGTTTTGTTTTTTCCTGCTGTGCAATTTCGAGTTCTACATGTAGCTCGGCGTAGATACCGCGCGGCCTGCGCGGGCCTGCCTGAAGCACCGCTGGATTCGTTGAGCCTGATTCCACCACAGGAGTTTCTGCCGGTTGCAGTGCGTTGGATGCGCTAGATTCAGTTGGCGCACTGGTCGGTCCGGTCGCAGATGGTTTCGGCGGCGTCTGGCCGAGCGTGCATGCGAACATTATGAACATAACTAATACTAAAATCATTTTTCGCATTTTATATTTGCTCCATTTGATCAAAGTTAAACCACCTAGTGCTGCAAATGCTACGAACAGCCGACGCCAATTGCTTGATTATTATAAGGTTGCTATTCTGCAGTACTGGTGAACATAAATGTCCGCGACATGAAGGTTCGTTTGCCGCCGAGAATATATCCCGCTGGATTGGCCCTACGCCACACTCGCACACATGCCAGCGTTTCCAGCTTTGCGACGGAGAAACGCTACGAAGGTTCCCGGCCCCAAAAACTTACCGATTTGCCGAATTCGGGGAAGTACCTTGCGAAAATAGTTATCGTGGAGCGGGGAACACGGCAACAAACTGCATGGGCGATTTATGGGTTGAGATGATTTTCCGCTTCATCCTCTATCAAAAGCTATTGTATGGGGACCGGTGTGGGTGCGCAGAGCTTCGGATCTATCAGGCATGGATTGATATGGAAGACAGGCAATGTGGGTTTTCCGGCGGGGGGCTGTGTGGATTTTGGAGCGGGGCCAGGTGCAGGTGCGTTGGTTGGGCAGAGCAAGGGCTCATATCCGGTCGGCTTGAACCCATATGCCGCGCGGCAGGTATTATCCACTGCATAAATTGCGTTGATTGGATAATATGGGCTGTTCCCTATCGGTGAACCCGCCTGGGCATTTGTGAAGCGATCATTGTAATTGAACATGCCGGGGTTTTTCAATCCTGCGTCCGCCCACACACCCCACATGAACGACGGCCCGGCGAGCGACTGCTTGAAAGCAAAGTCAACCGTATTTGGATTCTTCGGATCAATCCTCACCCATGCCAAATCGGGGTCGTTGCCTTGGCCCTGATCAAAGATCACGGTTTGATACCCAGGTCCCGGATAAGGTGCGCCGGTCGTGGCGTTCGCATCTGATTTTTCGGGCGAGGCGCCGCCGACGACGTAGTTAGGTGCGGTATAAACTTTGATACCGTCCGTTGTCCATTGCGTTTGATACGGGGGTTGGGCCCAGACCAGTACTTCGCCAAAGCCATCCCGGTCTTTGTCAATCTCCACGCCGTAATCTATGTTGGCAGGATCGTTTGGATTATCACCAATTAAAGTGATGAAAACGTAATACCAGGTACTATCGGCGGTGATTTGGAAAGTTGTGATATCTACATTGGGCATGTATGTCATGTCTTTTTGGGTAAAGGGCCGCTCAAAGAGATTGATATTATAGGAATCGCCGTAGGGTGCGCGATGCTGGGAAGCCGTTCCCGATGAATCAACATCATACATCAATGTCCCGGTGGGATTGATATCTGCTGGTGTCATCACATGAGTGATTGACGGAGTTGATGAAACAGCTGGCGTAGAGGTTGAAGCTGGAGGTGTTGCGGACGCCGCGGCTGTGTTCGGCGTTGTTCCCTGCGGGGAACTCTGTTGTTGAAGGGCCGTAGCAGAAGGAAAATTACAAGACAGGACCGCCGCGATTAGAGCGACAATTACCAATAAAATCGAAGACCGTTTCATATGCTCTCTCCTTGCCTGTAACATTATCCACGTTTTGCAATTAATATGCAATCACACATTATGGGGATATGACTGGTTATTCCGGCGGTGGTGCGTCTATGTAGTGATGGAAAGAAAAACGCGGCGGATTGCCTGCACCGTGCCGCAGGCACAGGTGTGCATGCGGGCGTTGCGAGATTCCCAACCGGTGAATGAACGGCACAGCAATTACGGGAAGCCATAGGATGGGGAAGGGGATCGAAGTATTGATCCGTGATCGGGAAGGAAAATATGGCACTCATTTTTCGGTGGTGGCAGTTGGCTCGGGGATCGTTCGCCTGGCTTGCCGGACGCATGCGCCGCGACAGATTGTATGGCGGTTGCGCGCGCATCTTATGCCGATGTGGTCACGGCGGCATTCTCCGGCGACCCGCACCGCGTCGCAACCCTGTTCCGTAAGTATGATGCCGCATCGCCCGATCCATGGACACAACCCGCGACGAGCGACACGCCCAACCTTACTGGGACAGCAGGAAAATTTTCACCACTGTGGACTGATGAAGGCGCGTACGACCCGGTTGTGCTCTACGATAAGAGTTTCGATGTATATCTCGCGGTCTATCTCTTTGCCGATGGCTTTAAGGTGCATGCGTCGAGAGACATGCTTCATTGGTCCAAGCCCATCAACGCCGGATGCTTCGAACCCAATCACGAGCTTTTCTACCCAACACTCATCGGTGAAACTGGGGATCCAACCATCGGAGGAACGGCGCCGCGGATTTATTTCAGCAGTTTCCCAACCGGTGCATTTCCCAATTACAAAACGGCCGTTTTTGAGAGCATCCCTTTAATTCTCTCACGAGGTTATTAAGACCACTGGTCTCTCGACTATAAAAATGCTACACGTCAAATAAAGTGGTCGCGCTGAGCAATTTTTAGAATGGTAACTCTTTGCTCCGCGGACAGAGTATCATATTCTGAGTTGTGTTCGTCAGTATCGTGGTTTTCTATTAAGAGGACCGAGGCGTCTTGACTGAGCAAGATCGTATGCCATGCGAGTCGTTTTACATTATAGATCCGACCTATTTCCATAGGTTGCGATAGAGCGCCTTTGCACTTTGATCCGTTGCCGCCCAAAATCAGTGTTCCGCTGCCGAGCAATAAAACAAACACCTCATCTGTCTCGGTATGCCGTTCCATGCTATCAATGCGATCAGGTTGGAGATTATCTAAATAACGAAGAATCGCCACGCGCCAACTACCAAAAAAAATCAGCGGCTTAAAACCTACCCCATCATAATCTCGAATTTCGAGTAGTGATTTGTCCATATTGACCTCTGTCATGAGTTACCCAACCAAACTTCGACTTGTTGTCCGTCATCCAGCATATCGAATGAAACAATGTTTCCCTGAATCTCCCGGCCGTCGATTCGCATTCTGACAACTCCCTTGCAGACTCTTTGTTCGTTATAGACGGTGATGTGAATCATTCTACCCCGATAACGGCGGAACGCTTCGAATCCAGTCCAGGCTGACGGAATACACGGGTCAATTCGTAAACCATCATATTCAGGGCGGATGCCGAGAATCCATTGCGTGATCGCGACATAATTCCAAGCCGCGGTGCCGGTGAGCCATGAGTTCTTAGCCTCGCCATGAGTTGGGGCGTCGCGCCCCGCAATCATTTGAGCATACACATACGGTTCGCAGCGATGCAAGTCTGCCAATTCCTCGCGCACCGATGGATTGATCCGCAGATAGTAATCCGTGGCGCGGTCGCCATTTCCCAGGCGAGCCTCCGCAATCATCACCCACGGATTGTTATGACAGAAGATGCCGCCATTCTCCTTGTACCCCGGTGGATAGGATGAAATCTCTCCCAAGTATAGGTAATATTTGGAATAGGGAGGTTGAAGAATGACAATCCCATGCGGCGTAGCAAGGCGGGTATGGACCGAGTCCAATGCCTTTTTTGCCATTCCGTTTTCCAACCCCACTCCGGCCAAAACACAAAAGCCTTGCGGTTCAATAAATATTTTTCCTTCTTCACATTCCTTCGATCCAACCTTATGCCCAAAATCATCATAGGCTCGCACGAACCATTCTCCGTCCCAGCCATGCTGATAAATGGTTTGGGTCATGGTTTCGGCCAGCTCTCGATAATATTTCGGCGGATGAACTTGAAATGAAGAAAGTTTCTTTCTACCCTGAGAAGCATAATGTTCGGCAAGGTCGGCCATGGCGCGTGTCGATTCGATAAAGAGTCCGGCGATGAATACGCTCTCGGCGGTCTTTCCATCTTTGCCCGTCGTGGTCTGAAAGCTCTCGCCGGGAACATCCGAAAAGCAATTCAGGTTGAGACAATCATTCCAATCCGCGCGGCCGATCAACGGCAAGCCATGCGGACCGAGACGATCCAGCGTATATTGGATCGAGCGCTGCAGATGATCATAGAGCGGCATCCCGCTCCCCGGCTGATTATCGTACAGGACGCTTTCTTCCAGAATGCTCCAGTCGCCCGTCTCACGCAGATAGGCGGCGACTGCAATCACCAGCCAATGCGGATCATCGTTGAAGTTCGATCCGATATCGTTGTTGCCGCGCTTGGTCAGTGGCTGATACTGATGATACGCACCTCCGCTGGGCAATTGGGTCGAGGCCAGATCCATGATCCGTTCGCGCGCTCGCGAAGGAACCATGTGAACGAATCCAAGCAAATCCTGATTCGAATCGCGGAAGCCGAGGCCTCGTCCAATTCCCGACTCAAATTGCGAAGCTGAACGGGACAGATTGAAGGTCACCATGCATTGATAGGCATTCCAGATATTCACCATCCGGTCAACATGATGGTTCGATGTCTTGATCTGAAAACCACCCAGCAATTCATCCCAGTACGAATGAAGCGCATCAAATGCAGAATCCACATTCGAGGATTGCAAATACTTTTGGATCACCGGCTTGACCGTCTTCTTGTGGATGGTTTGCGAATTGGGCGGATCAAATTTATGATCCTTCGGATTCTCGTGATACCCCAAAAGAAAAATAATCTGTTTTTGCTCGCCGGGCTGCAAAGCTAGTCGGACATGAAAAGAGCCCATCGGTTGCCAGCCGTTTGCAATTGAATGACCACACTTCCCCTGTTCCACCGCTAAGGGCCGATCCCAGGAACGATAGGGTCCCAGGAACGACTCGCGCTGAGTATCGAACCCTTCGCATTTCTCCGAACACGCAAAATACGCAAAGTGATCGCGGCGCTCCCGATATTCGCTCTTGTGATAGATCACCTGGTCTTCCACTTCCACTTCACCAATGGAATAATTTCGCTGGAAGTTGGTCGAATCATCCAAAGCATCCCACAGGCAAAACTCAACAGCTGAGAAGATGGATAATTCCGCTTTCGCCTCACGCTGATTCGTGACCGTCAATTGCCAGGCTTCCAGGTTTTCTCCGAGTGGGACGAAATAACGTGTCTCGGCGCGGATGCCGCTAAAAGTCGAGGCGATGATCGTGTACCCCATTCCATGGCGGCACGAATACTCATTCAGGTCGCGCTGTGTCGGTTGCCACGATGGCGACCAATACGCGCCGTCTTTTTCATCGCGCAGATAAAGATAGCGTCCGCCAAAATCAAGCGGGGCATTGTTATAACGATAGCGCGTGATGCGGCGCAAACGCGCATCCTTGTAAAAAGAATAACCTCCGGCCGTATTGGAGATCAGACCAAAGTAAGCCTCACAGCCGAGATAGTTGATCCACGGCATGGGCGTATCGGGCCGGGTAATAACATACTCACGCTGTTCGTCGTCGAAGTGACCATACTTCATCAGGTTTTTCCTAAAGACAAAAATAACGGGCCATCAAGCACGCGATTACTCCACCAATACATTGCTTTGCGGCGAGGCCAATCATTCACTCCGAGTGTCATGAGAATGGTTTCCTTTATCGATGGAAAAGGTAAAACATCGTCATGGAGTATGCACGGTTTGATTTATAGTTTGGACAAGCGATAGTCCACCAGGTGCATCATCATCCAGATTCCAAAACATAATACCGCCTGCTTGTTGCATGGCAATTTTTGTTTTCAATTGAATAGTCGGGATGCCGTTAAAATGTTGTACCGTGTCAAGGTAATTGGCGATATCCACTTGGGCCGCAGCGGCATCCGACGCAACCAGCTTGGAATATGGCACCGCGCTAGGGCGGCTATAGAACGGCACACCCATCACGATCTTCTCACCGGCTAAGCCTCGTGCCTTCCAGTGATTTAATGCCCGATCAAATTGATCCATCGTTCCGTGGTCGGGACCGTCGTACGCCATAACATTTACAAAGTTCAAAAGACTAAATGCTTCGCTTGGAACGCCGAGGCCGTTCTCGCCACTATAAGCGACAACCGCCGCTGTAAGGAGTTTCCCATTTAACGCGACTCGAAGTTCCTTCAGCAACGACAAAAAGTTTTGTGATGACTGTCCCGACTTTAGATATTCCCAATCAATATCCGCACCATCCAAGTGGTATTGATTGATAAAAGCCGATAAATTTGTTGCGAACGTCGAACGTTTTTTCGGATCCAAAGCCATCCGCTCAAATTGCTGATCTGCGCCCCAGCCGCCCACTGAAATCAGCACATGAATATTATAAGTATGCGCATCTGAAACTATCTGTTGAAGTTTCCGTGGATTGATCAATGGTATGAAGGTTCCGTCGCCGTTTGGGATGAGAAAAGCATAATTAATATGCGTCATCTGATGATAAGGAATTATTTTTGGAATCACGGATTCCGTTGCATATGCAACGATGCGAAATGAACTTGCCAGCAGGGTGGGAGAAGAATGGAAGGTTGTAGTCACAGAACCCGCAGAGAAAGAAGAAACTCGAGTTAGCGGAGCAGAAAAGGCCGGAGCCTCGCACGCACTCAACAAAACAGAAATAAAAACAAAGATCCAGAAAGATGCGATGCGGCGCATAAGCGTTGGCCCAAGTCAAGAAATCGTTTAGCCAGCCGCTGCCAGCATCATGGTTTATTTTTCCACGCCGGTGATGACAATGCCTTGAATAAAGAATCGCTGGGCCAGGAAGAAGAGAAGAAGAGGGAATAATAATGTCAGAAATGATCCAGCTTGGATCAGATCCGGGCGTGAGCTGTATATACTGTTGAAGCGCGCCAGTGCCACCGAGACCGGCTGCAAATCCATCCTGCTGGAAAGATAAATGAGTGGCCCAAAGTAATCATTCCAAGCCCAGACCACATGAAAGATCGTAACTACCACAATGACCGGATAGGACTGCGGGATAATCACAGACCATAGGATGCGCAACGGACCGGCGCCATCGATCATAGCGGCTTCATCCAAATCGCGCGGGAGGGTCATAAAATATTGTCTCAACAAGAATGTATCATAGGGATTGGCAAAGAAAGCCGGAACAATCAATGGCCACCACGTTCCCACCCATCCAATTTTTTCAAAGACAGTATATGTAGGAATGATCGTTACTGTGGTTGGCAAGAATATAATTGCAATCAAGACAATGAAGAGAAAGTCACGACCGGGGAAACGAAAACGGGAAAAACCATAAGCGACCATAATACATGAAATCAAAACGCCTATGGTAGTGGAGAATGCATAAAAGAAAGTATTCCATAAAACTTGAGGGAACTTGCTATCCTTCCACATTTCGGCGTAGTTACTCCAATTGGGCGAGAAGACCCACGGACGTGACAAACCCTCATAGTAGCCATTCCAAACGATAGGGTCGGCGGCAGGGTTGCCCGGGTCAATGAAGATGCTACTCTTCTGAAATCCTTTTAGAAGCGCCAAATTCTTGGTTACACCGTTCCCTAAGGGGACGGTGTAAATTTCCAATTCCTGACCTTTGTAGTCGCCCATGTTGACAATTTGATCTAAAACAAAGCCCGACTTATTTACTTTAAGTGTGTATGTCTTTGTGTTCTGTCCGGCATAAACATAAGTGGGATTCTTCGCTGGCCAGATAGGCGCTCCCGGCGTTGACGATTGGGTTTCGTGCTCTAAGGAAGTAAAGATCATGTAAAGAAACGGCATGAGGAAAACGGCCAAGAGGATCGCAGTAAGGGTCGTGACAAGGATGGGAGAAAGAATGCTTTTTCTTACTCTTGTCCACGATGCTTTGAATGGCGTCTTCTTCACTAATTTTTCTTGCGGGATGACAGTTGCGCTCATAACGAATCTCCTTGGGCTATTGCCTTTCTCCGGCATAATATACCCAGTAACGCGCGGTGGCAAATAAGGTGATCGTGACGAGGAATATGATTAAGAAAAGAACCCAAGCCAGCGTAGCACCATAAGACATGTTCTGGTACACAAAGAATGTCTTATATAAATATAAATTGTAGAACAGTGTAAATCCACCTGGAAACCCTGTACCTCCGTTCAAAGCCAAAGGCACAAGGAAATATTGGAACAGACCCACGATCGCCAACACTAAATTGTAAAAGACGACAGGTGAGATCATCGGGAAAGTGATATTTAGAAAGATGGTAAAACTGCCAGCGCCGTCCACCTTGGCCGCATCATAGAGTTCAGTTGGTACCGCTTGCATACCGGCCAGCATGGTCATCATGGCATTCCCAATTCCCCATATTCCTAAAATGACCAAAGCCGGATATATCCAAGTGGTATCGTTGAGCCAACCGGGAAGGCTGCCTTTGGGCATACCCAAATGCAGCAGAATTTCGTTAACCCACCCAAACTCAGGATTGAGCACACCGCTCCAGAGGAAAATACTGGCAATGAAAGGAACGATATATGGCATATAAAACATGGAACGGAAAAAGGGTTTTCCTTTGAGATTTGGATTGTTCATTAAAAGAGCAATTCCCATGGGCAATAAAATGCCAATTGGCAGAGCGATCAACCCATAACGAATTGTGACCCAGAATGCACCCGGAGAAGAATTCGAGTGGAAATTCCAAACCGTTGGATCTTTAAAGAGAGCTACATAATTATTGATGCCATTGAATTTGGATAAATCAAAGGGATTATCAGTTAGCTTTAAATTCATAAAGGAAAATATCAAAGTTGCCACCATCGGAAGTAACGTAAAGGCTATAAAACCGATAATCCACGGTAGGAGGAAGAGCATGCCATTTTGGAACTCACGTCTGGCCATTGGCGTCATGCGACGCAAAGATCCCATGGAAGGTAATTTAGGTAGATGAGTTAATTGTTCCATGCTCTACTCCTTAAAGAATACTGTATATTAAGCGGGCCAGTCATGCTGGCCCGCTTAATTTTACGACGTAAAAGTGTTACTGTTGTGCGCTGAAATCTGACTGCATAGTGCTCAGGAAGCTTTGCTCTGCCGCATTGAGATCGAACGGACCATTATTCTGTCCATTAAGGATCAAGCTATAGAACGTTCTGGTATCGGCAAAGGATTTGTTGAAGTTGGGCATATAGGCTTCCGCGCTAGGTACATCTGGATAACCCAATCCATCAAGATAAGTCTGCCAATTCTGAACGCCGGGGAATGTCGCTTGCTCGGCTGTAAGCCAGGCTTTCTCCTGCGATGTACGAGCAGGGAAGGCACCATAAGCCGATGGCTGAGATGCACTGCCAATAAGCAACTGCTGAACGCCTTGAGTCTCCAAATAGAGCATCGCGTCGAAGGCTGCTTGTGGATTTTTTGATCCCTTTAAGATACGGAAAGTATCCGCATCGATGCGTCCGCCAACTTTTCCGTTATAAGTCGGCATGATACCGATATCCCATGCCGGCTTGCCCGTGGTCGTACCGTCAGAGGTAACGTGTGTCAAACAGCAAGTGTACCAGAGGGGGGCATCAATCATGGCTACGTGACCGCCGTCAAAGGCATTTCCGCCATTGTTGAGGCTTGATTCGTAGTTACCATTCGGAATATAGGGTTGAGGACCCCAAATGCCATTGTACGTCCATTGCCAAGCCGCTTTCCATCCATCCGGAAGTTGAGCGGTCTTTCCATCAGCAGCCACCAAGGTACCGCTCTGCCAGAAGGAACCTACATAGTTAACACTATTCTCGAAGCCCCAAGTGAAACCGTAGTTCACGATATTGTTCTTATCGAATTTGGCAGATGCAGCGTTGTTCCCGCTTTTATCGGTGGTGAGCGCCTGGGCAACTTTCGCCACGGTATCCCAACTCCAATCTACCATGGTACCATCGGGCATTTTGTACTTATCGCCATATTTCGCGGGCGGATAACTATAGCCGGCGGAATCAAAAATGGTTTTATTATAGATGATAGCCGAAGGATACACATCAAACGGCAGACCGAGATCGCCTTGACCTGAAATGAACATTTTCAGCAAAGCGGGGTTGAAGTCGGAGGTGTCAACCTTGGCAATGTACTTCGTTAGATCGAGCCATTGATTATAGAAGGCGTTCGAACCTGCGAAGCCTACCGGCCCAACAATATCGGGACCATTCCCCGATGCAATTTCTGTAGACAACACGTCAGTTGCTGAAGCATTGGGGACGACCTCCAGAATTAGCTGGACGCTATTCTGCGAAGCGTTGTAAGCGTCTACGACAGCCTGTTGTTGAGGAATCTGATTTGCGGACGTACCCGTTCCTAGACCAACGTACCATCGAATGCAGGTTTTGCCCGATTGGCAGGAAGCTACTGGGAACGGAGTCAACGTTGGGGTCGGCGATGCTGTAGTGGGGGCGGCAGTTGCAGCTGGAGTATTCGTTGCAGCTGGGGCAGCAGTGTTCGTTGCGGCTGGGACAGCTGTAGCAGGAGCTGAGGTTGGGGTAGCCGCTGAACCGCATGCCGCGAGAATCATCGAAACTGAAACGATCAACGCGGTCAGTAGAAATAGTTGTTTCTTCATGGTGAATTTTCTCCTCATCAAAATGTTTGAATTAGGATTTAGGTTTTGAACGGTCAAGTTTCTGGATAAGCTAAAACATGTATCTTCTCTTCTATTCCACCTCCTCGCGTCTCTGTACACTTACTTCCGGGCAGCCACACGATTGTCGAATAATGACATCGGTGGAAAGCAGGGTTACAGGATCTACAGACGATCCTTGGAGAAGTGCAAATATATTTTCGCCTGCCACTCTTCCGACCAATTCGGTTGGCGCACGTACGGTCGTTAGCGGTGGATCCAAAAACGCGGACAATTCTTGGTCATCAAATCCCACCACCGATATATCATCCGGCACTCGATAGCCAGCCTCTTTTAGAGCAATGAGCGCACCAATCGCCGCATCATCATCCCCGGTGAAGACCGCATCAAAATCTGGATGATCTGATTTAAGAAAAAGCCCGCATCGATGTCTCAGCAATATCTCGCTCGAAATCTCCTCGAATGATTAGATTCGGATCAAAGGCCAATCCATGTGCAACCAAGGATGCACGATAACCTGCCTCGCGCCAACGTGAATCCTCCTGATTAGCAGGTCCGTGCATAAAAACAATGCTGCATCGTCCGTGCACTTCAATCAAATGGTCGATTAGCCTTCGAGTGGCAGCGCGGTTTTCAACAGTCACATAGGGAATGGGTAGATCAGCTGGAGGTGTACGGTGGATCAATACAATGGGAAATTTTTTCTCGTACAGCTGTCTGAGCTGTTGATCGTCCAAGCTGTCTGCAAAAACAAGCAGGCCATCGCTGTTATGTGCACCAATTGGGGTATGACCTCCAGCCCCATCTAGATCATGGCGATAAGTGGCGACGATCAGGTCATAGCCCATCATTCGAACAATCATCTCAACCCCGCTAAGCAAGGGCCCAAAGAAATCATTATGCATGTTCGTAAGCAACAAACCAATGACACGAGTTTTACGGCTGGCAAGATGGCGCGCGGCTGCGTGCGGAACATAGTTAAGCTCATTCATAACCTTTTCAAGTCTCTCTGCCACCGCAGGAGATATGGATGCATTATGGTTTATATACCGGCTCACTGTTGCGACAGATACGCCTGCTTTACGGGCCACTTCTCGAATAGTTATTGAACTTGACTTTTGTGTCATATATTTGTAACCGGTTACTGTAACCGGTTACATTATTCCATATACTGCTACAGAATGTCAATAGGTGTTTTCCTTAAAAACTAGGGAGCAGTTTTCACTAATATTGATTTCAATTTGATTGATCATTTATATGCCAGCACACCAGAAGATAATCGCCTATGGGCTCAACCTATCCATGGGTCGTGGACTCGCCGCGATCTTCGTAAATGGGCTGAGGAAAAATCAACAGGACTATGTTAAATTACTTATCAAACGCGCCACTAGGGGGCCCAATCCATACCGGGGTCACCCTACAAAATATTTTGGATTCGTGAAGGCGTTAAAGTTTCAGTCAAGGTTGACGCGGAAGGAATTGGAACAATTGAATAACCCTGTAGGATAATAATCAGTAAGAGAGCTAAAATTAAATTGCACTTCATTGCGGTGCCTCCTTCGTAGATTTGAGAGGTGATTATAATCAAACCGAAATGATCAATCTCAAAAGAAAGTACTTCGATAAATCTAAACATGGAAAATAAACAACATGATTCCCTCATTTGAAACAATCAAGCCGCGTATCATTCCGCCATTGGATAAAAACTTTCAACCAGCCGCTTTGGTCAATCGCGCGTTTCGACAACAGGTTGAGAAAATTGGCATTCCGTTGATTCTTGGCTTGGAACGCAATGATGGGCAGATTTCTCGATATGAAACCTTGATCTTTCCGGAGAGCCATCCAAAATCTGCAAGCAATCTATGGTATATAGAACGATTGGCTAAATTTTTGCTTTGGCAGCGCGGCGGCCATAAATTGTATGTGGGCGGATCAAGGTCAATCGGCGAAAGTTTGCAGAAGATCTATTCTGCTCACGGCAAACAAGCCTTTGATTATGATTTCATGGGGCGGCAAGTCTATGAAAAGCCTTTCACGATTGTGGTTTGTGATGCATCGCAGGTTCCGCAAGCTCGCGAGACCGGACAACGGCTCGGGCGTCACCTAGATGGCAATCGCATTGGCTTTGACCTCGGCGCATCCGACCGAAAAGTCAGCGCTGTCGTCGACGGAAAAATGATCTACAGTGAAGAGGTGATTTGGGAGCCGCGCAAACATTCCGACCCGGAATATCATTACAACGAGATTGTAAAAGCCATTCATACGGCTAGCAGCAAAATGTCACGCGTAGACGCGATTGGTGGAAGTTCCGCCGGTATATATATTGATAACTGCCCAATGGTGGCATCGCTATTTCGCGCCATCCCCGCTGAGAGGTACGGAGAGATTTGGAATCTATTTTTGCGCATCCGCGACGAGATGCATGTTCCGCTTGAAGTCATCAACGATGGTGATGTGACCGCGTTAGCTGGGTCCATGTCCATCGAAGATAACGGTGTTTTGGGTATCGCTTTGGGGTCAAGCGAAGCGGTCGGCTATGTGGATATGAACGGGCAAATCATGGGCTGGCTTAATGAACTGGCTTTTGCGCCAGTGGATTACAATGCTCACGCTTCGGTTGAAGAATGGTCAGGTGACATTGGATGCGGCGCGTCATATTTCTCCCAACAATGTGTCTTCCGCCTTGCACCCGCCTCGGGGATTCGGATTCCAACTGACATCCCCGAGGCGGACAAATTAAAGTTTGTTCAGGAAAAATTAGAAGCGGGTCATGAGGGCGCAATCCGCATTTGGGAAAGCATGGGAATCTATTTAGGTTACGCGCTCGCTCATTACGCTGATTTTTACGATATAAAACACGTTCTGATTTTGGGTCGTTGTACATCGGGACGCGGTGGCGATATCTTATTGGAACAGGCTCAAGCCGTCCTGAAAGCGGATTTTCCTGATCTGGTGAATCAATTCAAGATCCATTTGCCGGATGAAAAGATTCGGCGTGTGGGACAATCTGTTGCCGCAGCCAGTTTACCGATTATTGAAAAATAAAGGAGAATTATCATGCGCTTCCATCTTGACACTTCCGAGATTTTTATTCCCGACCATAAACCTATCGAAGAGGCTTTGGCTCGAACAACCCATCTCGCTATTTCCGCGCACCAGGACGATTTGGAAATCATGGCAGTTCAACCCATCATGGAATGTTTTCAGCAAAAAGATAAATGGTTTACTGGTGTGGTCATGACCGATGGACGCGGTTCCCCGCGCAATGGTCTGTACCAACATTATGACGATGAGGAAATGAGGCGGGTGCGTTTCAAAGAACAACGCAAAGCTGCTATCGTCGGTGAATATGCGGCGCAGATCATGCTGGATTATCCAAGCAAGATCATCAAGGATCCTGCGCGACGTGAACCGGTTGAGGATTTGACGAGCTTAATTAAAGCGACTCATCCGCAAATCATTTTCACTCACAATCTCGCCGATAAACATGATACACATATCAGTGTGGCGCTGCGAATCATTGAAACGATTCGCGCTTTAGCCGAATCGGAACGTCCCCAAAAATTGATCGGCTGTGAAGTTTGGCGCGCACTCGATTGGATGGACGATTCGGATAAAGTCTGCTTGGATGTATCGGAACATGAAAATTTACAAGCTGCTCTTCTTGGAGTTTTCGATTCGCAAATTGCGGGCGGCAAACGATATGATCTTGCATCCATGGGACGCCGCCGCGCCAACGCTACGTATTTTGAGTCGCATGGCGTAGATGCAACGACCGGCTTATCCTATGCGATGGATATGACACGGCTTATTTATGACAAGAATTTGAATCCCGTGGCTTTCGTGCAAGAGCTGATCCAGCATTTTTCATCTGATGTCAGTGGAAGACTTAATCGCTACAGTGTGCCACGATAAGGTTATAGAAAAGAGAAACTACCGAATGGAACAAACCCTCAATGACAAAATCGGTCAGCGTCTATTGCTGGCGTTTCATGGCAAGGATCAATTATCACCAGAATTCCAAGAAGCCATTCATGAATTAAGGCCGGGAGGTGTGACCCTATTTCGGAGTTCTCAATGTGGATGATCCGAAACAAGTTAAACGGCTGACTGATTTAATTCAAAAAACAGCAAAACAAGCAGGGTTGCCATTCATGTTGATTGCTGTTGACCAGGAAGGCGGCCAACTCATGGCAATTGGCGAGAATGCCACTCCTCTTCCCGGCAACATGGCTTTAGGCGCAACGAATTCAGAAGAACTTGCGGAACGCGCAGGCAAAGTCCTTGGGACCGAACTTGCAGCAATGGGCATCAATATCAATTATTCGCCATCCTGCGATGTAAATATCAACCCGAAAAACCCGGTGGTTGGAATTCGATCTTTTGGAGAGAGTCCGGAGATGGTAGCACGTCTTGCTTCCGCGATGATCAAGGGAATTCAATCTGCAGGCGTGGCCGCGACCGCCAAACATTTTCCCGGGCACGGAGATACCGACACCGATTCGCACATTGGACTTCCGCGTGTATCCCATTCCTTGGAACGACTCCAAAGCGTGGAGCTTCCTCCGTTTAAATCTGCAATCAATGCGGGGGTTAAATTGGTCATGACCGCTCATATGGCCTTGCCAGTGATTGACGGTCTACCGGCGCTGCCTGCAACACTTTCGCGAAAAGTATTAACCAATATGTTGCGCGATGAACTTGGCTTTCCAGGCGTCACAATTACGGATGCAATGGATATGAAAGCCATCCCTCAAGGCGAGGCACTTGGTGAAAACGCAGCTCGAGCTATATCTGCTGGTGCCGACTTGTTGTTACTGACTTCAGAGCCTCTGGATCAAAAAAGAGTTCATGCGAGTCTTTTGCGTGCAGCAACAGAAAAAAGATTTGATCCAAACGAAATGAATGCTTCGTTGGAACGAATTGCATCACTCAAGAAATGGCTGGAAGAATTTTCTTTAACGAAACCCGATATCAGCGTGATGGGTTGCGAAGAACATCGCCGCTTTGCCGATGAGCTGGCGGAACGTTCCATCACGCTTGTGCGAGATCACAATAAATTGTTGCCGCTTCATCTTACGGACCAACAAAAGATCGTAGTGGTCAACCCGCAACCTATTGATTTAACTCCTGCGGACACATCATCGTACGTCATTCCGACTCTTGCCACAGGGCTTCGCCGATACCATTCCAAGGTTGACGAGTTCATTGTGCCGCATTCTCCATCCGAACGCGAAATCGCTGAAGTCCTTGAAAAAATTCGGCAATATGACTTGGTCATCGCGGGAACTATCAACGCCTTCAACAACCCACCGCAGATATCGCTTGTTCGCGAAATATTGAAAATTAAAATTCCAACTATTACAGTAGCCATGCGACTCCCTTATGATTTGACTTCGTTTGAAGAAACGCCAACGTTTATTTGTACTTATTCCATTTTGCCACCGTCCATGCAAGCATTAGCTAAAGCGATGTTTGGACAGATTCAATTCCGTGGACATCTGCCGGTTTCAATTCCCGGACTCTATCCGGCTGGATACGGATTATTGAATTGTTCATGAGGTGCATCATGAAAATTGCGGTGATTGGTGGCGGTTCCACCTATACGCCTGAATTGATTAACGGATTCCTGAGATCGCATTGATTCCCTGCCGATCAAGGAACTCTGGTTGATGGATATTGACCCGGAGCGATTGAACATCGTCGGTGGGTTTGCTCAACGCATGGTCAAAGCGAGAGGCGAGCCGTACAAAGTCATATTGAGCACCGATCAACGCAGAAGCATCGCAAACGCGTCATATGTAATCACTCAATTAAGGGTCGGGATGATGACCGCTCGCCGTGGGGATGAATATCTTGGAAAAAGACATAACCTGATTGGTCAGGAGACAACTGGCATTGGCGGGATGGCCAAGGCGTTACGAACCATATCGGTAATCCTCAACGTTGCCAGGGATCTCCATGAGACCGCATCGGATGCGCTATTGGTTAATTTCACTAATCCGGCGGGATTGATCACCGAGGCTTTGACGCGTTACGCGCCCGAAGTTTCATCTGTTGGAGTGTGCAATGTCGGTATCACCGCCAAGATGCGTTTCGTTGCTCAACTCGAAAGATTGATCGACAAAAAGATCGATCCAGATCATGCTGAGCTGAATACGCTTGGATTGAACCATCTCACATGGCATCGCGGCTTTACGGTAGACGGAGAAGAAATGTGGCCCCGAATTTTTCCGGCGTATCTTGAGGGTTTAAAGAAGGAAGCTGAACCTGAATGGGATATTCCGACGCTCGAGTCGCTAGGTATGATCCCCAATTATTATTTGCAATACTTTTATTACATGGATAAGAAACTCAAGTTGCAGGAAGCATGGCCGCCTTCTCGCGCAGAAGAGGTCATGCAAATTGAAATGGAACTTTTGCGTCAGTATGCGAACCTGAATCTGGTTGAACCTCCCGCCAATCTCATGAAGCGTGGCGGCGCCTATTATTCCACTTTGGCGCTGCAGTTGATTGGCTCCCATAGAAATGATCTAGGCCAGATTCACGTAGTGAATGTTCGCAACAACGGTGCGGTCAAAGATTGGCCCGCGGATTGGGTTCTAGAATTACCAGCAAAAGTTGATGCGGGTGGTATCCATCCTCTACCGACTCCACCTTTGCCTCCCGCTTGCTTCGGACTGATTGCACAAGTCAAGATGTATGAGCTGCTGACGGTTGAGGCTGCGGTTCATGGCGATCTTAAGGCAGCCTACCAAGCCCTCCTTACTCACCCGCTTGGACCCGAGGCAGATAAGGTGCAGATGGTATTAGATGATATGCTGAAAACAAACAAAACTTGGTTGCCACAGTTTAAGAATTGCCCAATCATAATTTGAGAGATTGGAAAACAAATGGCGTCTGGTGAAATGCAAAAATATTTTCTCGGCGTGGATGTGGGCGGAACAAAAACCCATGCGCTAATTTCGGATGATCAGGGAAATGTGGTGGGATTCGCTGAAGATGGCCCAGGAAACCATCAGGTTATTGGATATCAAGGATTAAGCAATATCCTTCAAGCAGTGGTCAGCCAAGCGCTCGACTTAGCTAGTTTGAAAACGGAGCAGATGGCAGGCGCAGGATTTGGAATTAGCGGGTTTGACTGGCCGTCCCAGCTTGAGGACCATTTAAAAACTATCGCTCCACTGGGACTCAACTGTCCGATTGATGTGGTGAACGATTTGATCATTGCATTGATGGCAGGTGCCTCTCAAGCATGGGGAGTTGTGTTGGTTGCTGGCACAGGCAACAACTGCCGCGGCCGTGATCGGCACGGACAGGAGGCGCGAATTACCGGCGAAGGAAGCCGCTTCGGTGAATTTGGCGGCGCGGCGGATATGGTCGAAAAAGCAATTCAGGCAATTTCTCATGACTGGATACACCGCGGACCAAAGACATCAATGACTGATCTGTTTATTGATGCAGCAGAAACGAAGGACATTAACTCGTTGATCGAAGGAATTGACTTAGGCTACTATGATCCCGACGCAAGTTGGGCGCCGCTCATCTTTCAGGCCGCAAGCAATGGAGATCAAGTGGCGCGTGAAATCATAGTCTGGTCTGGTTGCGAACTTGGCGAATCGGCTTGCGCTGTTATTCGCCAACTGCATATCGAAAAAGAAGAATTCGATCTGATTTTGGCGGGAAGCGTTTTCACGAGCGGGGAGATTTATATTGAGCCGCTCCGCAAAACGATTTGCGCGGAGGCACCAAATGTCAGGTTTATTAAGCTGGAAACTCCGCCAGTCACAGGTGGTGTAGTACTAGGAATGCAGAGGGCGGGCATAAATACAAAACTGATCCACCAGAATCTGGTGATATCCGCAAATAAATTTAGGTGAGTATCACTTCAATACATGTACGCGCTATTCGTACAGCCACAATCCGCTGGTGATAATTGAATTGCGGTCAGTTCAGCCAATTTTCTGAAATTCTTGCTCGTTGGCATGCTTATCACCCAGTTTTAGCTTCAGATTCCCCTTCCCTTTTCAATTATACGTGCGCCTGTGCCGGCTACTTAAGTCATCCGCCCAGATTTTGAATCAAAAAAGGACGAAGCCGTCGACAATCCTGAACTTTACACGATCTGATCTTCCGTGCGTTCCTTTTACATTACAATTCCCAACAGATGAACCAAATAGCCAGCACAGGAGTGATGCAACCGGCTTCAACGATCTTGCCCATTGCACATGGATTATCTCCGCCACAGATGTTATGGATAACTGCTTGTTGATCAAGCGCAAGCGAATGCGGCGCTCTGCTTTGCATTTTGTCCAAAGATGAAAATTAACCCTGATCCACGCTAATCATTTCTGGAACGATGAGATTTCACTTCTTTTTACTCTTTTTACAATTTCTCACATTGGATTCCGTTCTGACGAATCCCAAAAACACTCTCTTTTGCTGAGCGATGGTTTACTTAATTTCCAAATAGATCAAGGCGTCTTACGCTCGGCTTAGTTCAATTGTGGATTCATGTGGTGGCTGGACGCTTCCACAACTGGAACGCTTCTCGACACGCACCACATGAATCCTTAATCATTGAATGCCATGCTCTTACTATTCAAACCTGGATTTTAGAAATTCCAAATCGAAAGTGTAAGATCGAATCGTTTTCCAAAATCAAAATAGCTCAAGATGCCATGGTCTAACACTTGAGCAATTCAGCGCCCGTCTTGATCGAAGTCCAAAGAGTGCATGTCTAATCTTTCATAAATCATTGTCGCCATTGATATTTGAAGGGACATAATTTATTTCCATCCGGCGATAATGGAACTTGAAAATCGATCTAGAATTCAGGAGATATTAATCAGACTTCGATGTTGTCAGTCTCCCCCACGTTACCTTGACTAGCCAGCCGATGACCAATCCGATCAAAAGCGATAAGGCAATTGCAATTCCCATTTCCCACAAGCCTGATGACAAATTCATCGTTTCGATAAAGCGTCTAACAATAAGGAAAGCCAGAGCAATCGTGAATAATAGGCCGAAGATTTCAACAGTGATGTTGCGAAGCATTCCGGCGCGGTTAATCTTGCCCGAGCGATAGCTCTTCAATTGTCTGCGAACGATGAACGCGATGGCCATGCCGAGACTAACGAGAAGTGCAAAAACCGAGAACGTGCCTGATATGCTCGGCATGAAGATTAGAACTGCAAGCAAGATGAGCACCAGCAGGATGGAGATAATTTTCCAGCGAGATTCAAGAAAGGCAATCATTGTTTGCTTCCTATGGACTGGTAAAACCTCACTAATGAATGGTCAGCCATCCGTAAACGGTGATACGACCGCCTATGTTAGGTCCAGCGAGAAAATGAGTAATGGAATTATCGTGAGTGGACATCGAAAATAAGCCAAAGTTATCGGAGTTAGGGTCCTTTCCAAAAAATATCGTCCACTGATCGTCGGGTGAAATGTCAAGTAAATAGGCAGATCCTCCGGGGGTTATTGTTCTATTCGTGTTGGTTCTCATATCAATTTGTCCAATTCCTCCATGCGCTGTGGTCCATATGAGAGCGTTATCATCATGCGTCCACCTACAAATGATGGCGGTCTCCCAAGTTGCCTGTAGTTGCTCAAAAGGGAAGGGGGTAACTGGTTCGCTAATTGGTAAATCAAAGGTTATACCTTGATTACACTGGGAATTATTCGCCAAAATGCAGTCTAAATTGGCGATCATGAGTCGCTCTCCGCGAATGGTTCCGTTTGGATTTTCAGGCATAGTTCCCATATCGATCGCGATATGTGTCCAATCCGGAGATATGGTTAAGATGTCGAATTCATTGGGCCTGTCTCCTAATTGTTTTGCGGTCACATGATCGCTGGACAAAGAGATAAAGTAATATTCCGCCACAGGACAACGATAAGCGAACTCGGTTTCATTCGCTGACCAGTAAAATGATCCCGGCAAGGGAGTTGGAGCGAAGTCAGAATCACAATGGATGGTAAAAGACTTGGTATCCCCTGTCCTCAAATTAATCAGGTTGATCATGCGATTATCTGATTCATTAATACAATCGATCGCTATCCAGTTACTGTAAGGTGAGATTTCGGGATTCATGCACATGTTTGATCCGGACAGCACCTTCCAGGAATTCAGAAGATTCCCAAATACATCGGTCTCCCATACGGAAGCAGTATCGAAAGAAGGACCTACTATGTATTTGGTCTGCGTTCCTATGAAAACGAATCGTGGGGTCCTGCCTTGTATTATCAATGCTGGATCAATGTTTTCGTCCACAAGAGTGCCCTTAATATTTCCATCCGGTGAGCTATATAACAATGAACGTCCATCAAAGGATGCATAGACCAAGTAGTCGCCAAGTGCTTTGGGCAGGGAAATTTTTGCATTTACAAGCATGGATGGCGCTCCTTTGGAAATGACGCTCGATGTGGTGAGGGGCAGGATTTCTTGTCTTGAAATAACCAGATTAGGTGCTGTGCGAGTTGGAATCAATGTCGCGGTGGGAGTTGCCGTGATGGAAGGCGTAGGCGTCTCAGAGGGAAATGAAGCGATCACTGTTTGTACTGCAATGGTAGATACTTCATTTATGAAAGCTTGCCTGGTCGCTGTCGCACTTGACGCAAGTATACTCTGCTGGCATCCCGAAAAAAACAAAGACGCAACCAAGATAACAAATAATGAGATTTGAATCCGAGAGTTCTTCATTAAACTGCCTTTACATCTTATGGCCATTTGAAAAAACTTTTTCCGTTCAATGCTTTCTGTGCGGTTTGACTAACGCTTTTGGCTACTGTGGTAACTGTTTTGGCGACGCTTTTGGCTACCGTGGTAACTGTCTTGGTGACGCTTTTGGCTACCGTGGTAACTGTTTTGGCGACGCTCTTGGCTACCGTGGTAACTGTTTTGGCGACGCTTTTGACTACCTTGGTAACTGTCTTGGCAACGTTTTTCGCTGCAGTAGTGACTTTCTTGGCCGCACTGGTTACTGTATTGGATACGTTCTTGGCAGCGGTTGTCACTGCTTTGGTAACGCTTGTCACAGCATTCGTTATCGCCTTGACTGCGCTTTTTGCAACAGTTTCTACGGCATTAACCGCACTTTGCGCGGCATTGGAAATACCGGTCGAAACGCTTTTGACGCTGGTAGTTAATGTGTTGATCTCGTTTTGTGCAGTCGTAGCTAACTGGTTCAATGCTTTCTGTGTTGGCTGGATAACCTTCTGCTGGATAGAAGTGGTCACCTTGTTCAACTCTTCCTGTGCGGCAGTTGTCGTTCCTGGATTCTGCGGATTTTGCCAGGATAAATTATTGGGGATTATGTAGTCTGCAGGGGCGAACATTGGATAATTTTCATTTTGCGAAACTGATGGTGAAGTAGAGACAAATAGACCTGTGCTGGCTACTTGGTTCATCCGCTTGAAATTGTAATGTAAAAGGTACGTATGGAAGACCAAATCATGTAAAGTTCAGGATTGTCGACGGCTTCGTGCTTTTTTTCTATCCAAATCTGGGCGGATGACGTAAGTAGCCAGGACAGGCTCTTCTCTCAGCGAATTTGGATACATGCGAAGATCCTGTTAATCGGGGCCATCCTTTCTCCAGCCGAACGAATGGGGAACAGCGGGGCTTGTGGCGGGTTTCATTCGGTCAGAGAGCGTTCCCAAAGATCGACAACTTTTTGTCGATGTTGAAGCTGTAAGCTGCTGTAATCCTTGGGCGGTGCCCTAGAAGCCTCCGCCTTCAGGCCTTGGGAGTAGCCACGTCCAATGTGAGATAGATTAAGCAGAACGCAATGGCTCAATAGTTTTCAAAACTTTGATCTCATCCTGTTGTGCAAAGTACATGTCCCAACGAATCTGTAGATTCATCCAGAAATCTGCCGACATATTGAAGAACTTTGCCAGACGCAAAGCTGTACTAGGTGTTATTCCCCTGCGCCCATTTATGATGTCGTTAATGCGTTGGTAAGGAACGTGAATCGCATCAGCCAACTCGCGCTGAGTCAGTGACATTGGCTTCAGAAACTCTTCTAAGAGCATTTCGCCAGGATGGGTGGGAGGGCGATTTGTAGGTCTGCGGACCATCATTTACTCCTTTACTCAAGAAAAAGCACTATCAGTGGTAATCGACGATCTCAACGCGATCGGGCTCCAAGTCCGTCCATTTGAAACAAATTCGGTACTGGCTATTGATTCGGATGCTGTACTGTCCATTCCGGTTTCCTGATAAGGCTTCAAGTTGATTTCCGGGCGAAATTTTTAGTTCTTGAAGCAATGTTACTGAATCTAACTGATCAAGCTTTCGACTAGCTATTCTCCATAAAGACGTTGGGCAGACATTTCGTGCATGCCGGGTGCTCTTACCGTTGAAAATATCCTCTGTGCCAGTGTCTTTGAAGGATTTGAAGGACTGGATCATATATAATATGATAGCACGGATACTATGCTAATATGCTAAGTCAACCTGGAATATTATCGGCCTTTTGTAAGGAGGTGGTTTGGACTTGGGTGGATGGGGGATTGTTCCTACCGGAACAGTGGTTCACATCTGAATGGAGAGTGAACACAAGCCGGCGGGAGTTCCCAAAGAGCGCCGATTGCGACCAAGATTGGGTTAATTTGATTCATGGGTGAGTAACCTCTTAGCTGGGTGTCTTTTTGTTTCCCACAGGTCTGGCCATCTGCGGTGGGGGAGAGGTGTTTCAGTGAGATTCAATAGGATCCGAACTAAGCCATGGCAACGAAGATATATCTGGTTTCCTGTCCGCTCAATGTATATATATAATATATGGAAGAAGCTGACTCAATATAGGTAGGAGAAAAAGCTAACATAAGCTTTCCGAGAGTGACTAATCTTCCAAGTCCTAAATGCCATAACTTGTTATGTTTCGCTCTCGCTTGCTGCGTTTGTCAAGAATTGCCTCAAATCAGCGTGCATTGAATCCAATGCTTCAAGCCTCGCCCGGTAAAGTTTCTCCTGCCCCCTCAACGTCAGGTTGACCAACCCCGAAAGACGGAGCTCCTTTAAGTGATGGGTCACGGTGGGGGGGCGCAGATTCAAGCGGTGGGATAGTTCAGAAGGAGTTAATTCTTCCTTGCTCAGATAGTTGAGGATCTTCAAGCGAGTAGGATCGGCCAGTGCTTTCAGCGTGATCAACAGACCATCCGGCACCAGCTCGCCAGGGATCGCAGACATAGTGGAAGGCCTTGCCCCGAAGAGGAACAGCTTTTGGTCTTGGCTGATCTTTTGCAGATCTACCAGCGGAGTCATCCAGAAGGTTGGGACCACAATCAGTTCCTCCCCAATGGCTTCCTCATACCGGACGCCTTGTGATAGTTCCGAGATCAGGTCGGAAACACTCATGTGCTCGGCAAGTTGCTGAGCATGCTCGAGGCCGGCCTGCAGGACCGGTCCCACACGTTGTTCCTCTTGTTCAAAAAAGGCCTGCTGGTATGCCTGCAGGGCAGACAGTAACATATTCCCAAAATCTTCCGGCCTCACCCACCAGTTTAGGAATTTGATTAATGCCCCTTGATCGCGATCGTGACCTGTCTCACCCTTGCACATCTGGGGAGTTAGAATGATCAAGTCGTCTTTATCCCAAGTTCGATGTTCCGCGATCTGTAACAAAGATTTACATTCTGGCTTCAACCCCTTATCCAAGTCGAGCAAGGATCTGCCGCGCTGGGCTGGAGGTGTTTGCTGCAGAGTGTAGATTACTGTAAGAGTATTTTTGGGTGTGGGCAGGTTATGGAGCCATGCAAGCGGGAAGTTTAAGAAGAAATAGGTTTCTTCCAGAAACATGCGCTCTGCAGTTGGAATACGCGAACGAATTTTGGCCGCCCATGAGGGCCGCAGGTCAAACAATTCCGGCTCATGTAGAACGTGCAGACTGACAAAGAGCTCATACGCCGTGCCAACGTCCCAAGTCAGCCTGGTGTGGCTGGCGTCCGCTAACTTTTTGCCTGTCATGCGATTCGATTAGCGTTGCGCATAGGGTGGTTCTCTTTGGTCAATCTTGTGCCAATTCGAATCATCAGATTGCCAAGCCACCAAGCCCAATCGCCTGGCACGGCGCGGTTCCTAATAGGATTAGTGTTGCGCTGGGACAACTTTTCGTCGTTGATCATCGCAGCTTCTTTGCCAATTTTACCAAAGGGAAAGTTCATAAATGGATTCATTACCGGAACCTCTTTCACTATAAATAAATTGATTATCTAAATTATCTAATTAGATATGTATCTAAGTAAATAATAACTTAATATAGTTGTTCTGTCAAGGCAAGGAGTATTCGCTTCTGTTCCGCACGCCGTCGGCGGTTTTTGAAAATTTAGGAACCAAAAGGTTAGTCTAGGGAAGAGCGACTCTTGAAATTGAGAGAGCTAGCATAATATTCCTATTTTGATACCCGGCCTGTCTCCATTTCCCAATCCGAACCAAAAAGTTAGATCAGCTTTGAGGGTAGATCAGTAGTTTGTTTCCCGCCCGTTCAATAGCCATTATATGAAGGAGCCGGCTCAATTTAGGCGGCAGAGAGGGAGGCCGGCGTAGATTTTGCCAATCAATGTGTAATGCTTAGGTTGCTATGCGTCCTTACCGCTTGATTCGGGGATTGGCTGGAAAAAATCAAGCAATAGGTAAGGGGATCAAATTCGGTATCGACATTCTTTGCCAGTGTTAGATATGATTCCAATTAGGTGGAATATGAACTTTTGAAGTCAATCCCGCACTCTCTCACTTTGTTGGTTACAACGTATTTTGAACCTTGTGCAAAAGATATTGAGCAGATTGTGGTTCATTGTTCCTCAGGTCGGCTTGTGTACCGTCAGTTGATGGCTTCATCATAGACGCGGTCGACCCGGTCATCAGAGAGGTGTGCGTAGCGAGCAGTCATGTCTGTGGTGGAATGGCGCGGCTTTTTGCGTGGCCAGCTGGTCATTCGAGCTGGCATAGATCGCCGCCACAAAATAATGGCGGAAATCATGGATCCGAACTCCCTGAGGGTCCGCTCCAGCTTCCTTCATTCTTTTCTTTATGGCCAGCCACATGCCGCCCGAAATGAATCTATACGACATTTCCAGAGATTTCATGACACTGGTTGTGATTTATCCGGTTTTATTTCTTGTGCGTACGACACCTTATGATGAAACGCTAATGGCCAAGCGCGGTCTTCTGAGTTAAATCAATTGGCAGAAGATACGGGAACATTGGTTATGTCACTTCGCTAGCTCATAACTCCCACGACCGTAACTAATTCATTGTCCGCAAGCACTTTTGAGACCGCTTCACCAAAGACTTCTCCTTTTGTCAACTCATCCACCTGCTTTTCTGCCGCTTTATACTCATCGCGGGTAAAAACCAAAGATAACAATCGGCAGGCCTTAAGTAGACTCAGCAATACAATGTCAGCAGACTCTGCCTTCTCGCCCGCTAAAACAATGCTACGCAGACGTTGCTTGACCCAGTATTTTGCAGAGGCATCTTGCTGTGGATAGAGTTCATAAGGTATGACCCATAAATAGCGCTTTTGTTCAATGCAAATTACATTCCGCTTCACTAGTTGTTTGGCAATGCTCTTGATGTTATGCTTGTGGCCGAGATTGTCCACCCAATGCTTCAGTTTACGCGGCTTCTTTTCATCGGACAGGGCGGTCATCATCTCATCGAATAACGCTTCTCCCGTAGGAATCAAATCTGACAAAAACAGCCGATCATCGTCAAGGCGTATTTTGCTGGTCAGGGCAAGGTCAGCTAACAATGCAGCTGTTAGCCCATAACGAAGCACAGATTTGGCTGAGTTCGTAATCGAACCTTTGTCATTACTAATGCAAAGGATCAGTAGTTCTTCGGAGATGCTAAGATTTGTCATCTCTGTCCCTTTTCAACCTGTGATTTTACCTGACCGGGCATCCGCACAGCGTTGCAGAAAAGCTGGATCGAAAGGATTAATCTCGCCGAAGCGATCAATCCGATGAGGGGCGGCGTCGACAAAAGGTGGGCAGCCCGTTGCCAGTTCCGCGACGAGACGCCCAATTCCACCGGACATCGCAATCCCGGCTCCGGCGCATCCTGTTGCAGCGAGAAATCCATCCAGCGAGGGCATAGCACCCAACACAAAATTTCCATCGGGCGTGTAATTGGACAAGCCTTTGATATAAGTCGTGATTTCTATTTCCTCAATCAAGGGAAAAAACTTGCTGAACTCGGGGGTGCCTTCCAGCAAGGATTCCCAGCCATGTGGATCTTGTTTAAAAATATACCCGTTCATTTTTTCCGGTAGTTCACGCGGATCCACTGCAACGGATTGTGTTTCACGAAAACCAAATAGCAGGCGATCGGTTTCAGGGCGTGCATAGGCGCGGGCATCGGGGAGAATCACAAATGGCTGCTGCGGCGAAAACGATGAATGCTCTTCCGTGATCCAGTAATGACTGCGTACCGGCGCCATAGGAAATCCAATTCCAAGTTCGCGGGCCAGCATCCCGGCCCACACACCCGCCGCGTCAATGACCAGTGCCGCGGAAAAATCTCCTTGGGTTGTTTTCACACCGATCACGCGCTGACCCTCGTTGCAAATGGATAGGACTTCAGTCTGCTCTTGAATCTCAACGGCCAATTTCCGCGCACCTCGTATATATCCGCTTGCTAAAGTATATCCATCAATATATCCATCCTCCGGCATAAAGACAACACCGGCCGTGCGCGGCAATTTCAGCCAGGGGATCAAACGCGATGCATCGATAATATCGAGCCAATCTGCCTTGAGTCCCGCCTGGGTGGAAACATTCACCAACTCACGAATCTCTTTTTGATGAGCGAGCGAAACAGCCGCATATAAACATCCGGTGCGATGCATGCCCAGGCTTTCGCCGGTCATGGCTTCGATCTCTTTGATTGCCTGGTAAGTTTCAAGAACCATTGGGACAAGGTAGGACTTGAAACGACCGCGTGTTAATAATCCCGCTGCGAGGCTGGAATTTCCCTGTGCAACGGAATGGCGCTCGAGCACGATCACGCGACCCGCGTTTCGCTTCGCCAAATAAAAAGCGACGGCCCCCCCGAGTACACCGCCGCCAATCACGATCACATCTGCTGTTCGCATTTTAAGGATGTTCTCCATGCGCGAGTCGAGATTCGATATTCTTCAAGATAACCGGCAAATCCCAGATTCCCTCGATGACATAATGCGCTCCTGCTTGATAGAACTGGGCTGCGATTTTTTGATTTGCGGATTCCCTGTCTTCTACAGATAATGCTTTGACTTCTGCTTCACTCAATCCCATCAGGTTTCCGGTCTGCGATAATCCTACGGTCCACATACCCGCGTTCAATCCCTCTTCGATATCTACCAATGTATCGCCCACCTTGACTATCGCCTGCATCGGGAATACATTCATTTGAATCGCGTTCTGATAACACATCCACGGATAAGGTCTTCCGTTCGGTACTTCATCGGGACAGACAATGCAATCCGGTTCGTAACCGTTTTCCCTGGCTTTCGGCGTGAGCACATCCATCATCGAACGGATGTAGCCAGTGGTCGAGCCGATCTTGATGCTGCGGGCGCGCAAGTCTTTTACCACGCTCAATAAACCCGGGATAGGTTGGGCAAATTCAGTTAGGACCGCCAATTGCATCGGCACGAAATTTTCGAATAGGGTGTTGATATCCGCTTCGGAATATGGTGCGCCGTGCGCGGACTTCCACGCTTCAGCAACGAGCGGACGCGAAAGAATGGTGCGTAGATGATCCTTCTTCATCAAGCCCATGCCGGAGCGCGCATCCTCCGCCGTGATATGAATGCCTTGACTCTCGAAGAGGCGCAGGAACACCGCGGTCGGTGCGAAAGAACCATAATCAACAGCAGTCCCCGCCCAGTCGAGAATGACCGCTTCAATCGGACCCCGATAAGATCGTTGATACAAAAAATCCATTTTCTATTCCTCGACTCGCGTGAGCATATGAATATTCATTTCGTTGAGCGTCTTGGCCACCGCCGCCATCAAGGAGGCTACGTCGCCGGGGCCCAAACGCCCGATGTGACCGATGCGAAAACAATCCGCATGGGTGAGCTTGCCGGGATAGATCACATGTCCCTTTTCACTGAGGCGCTCATAAAATTCTTTGAAGTTGAAATTCGGATGCTCGGGATAATAAAAGGATGTGATGATGTAACCTCTCAGTTTTTCGTTAAGATACGGATTGAACCCCATGGCCTGCATGGCAGATAAAGTAATCTCGTAATTCTCGTGATAGCGCTCGGCTCTCGCTGAAACGCCGCCTTCCTGTTCCAGTTCAAGCAATGCCTGACGAAAAGCAAGAATGGCGTGAGTCGGAGGCGTGAAACGAAACTGTCCGTCGCCTTCCAATCCTTCCCACTGTGCGAACAGGTCGAGACTCAAGGTGCGTGCAAATCCACGTGCAGCCATCAGTGAGTCTTTGCGGGCCAGGACAAAGGAAAAACCCGGGACGCCCTCGATGCATTTATTAGAGGAAGATACCAGGTAATCAATGCCGCAAGCTTTCAAGTCCACGGGATAAGCCCCGAAACTGCTCATCGCATCCACGATATAGGTACGATGATATCGTTTAACGATCTCACCATAAACATCAATTGGGTTGATGATGCCTGTTGTGGTTTCGCAATGAACCACAGCCACGTGCGAAATCGCAGGATCATTTTTCAACGCCGATTCCAAGGCAGAAACATCTGGTTGTGTGTTTTCAGTAAAAATCAGGCTTTCACAGTGAATGCGATGAATGCCAGCGATCTTTAACATCCGATGGCCGTACGCACCATTAATGAGGATCAGCAGCTTGCCATCTGGAGGAATCACGGAAGACAAGGTTGATTCAATTCCATATGTGCCGCTGCCTTGAATCAATACGGCAGTATATTCATCGGAGTTTGTGCCCAATCGAACCAATCTCTGGCGCACATCTTTGATCACCGCGATGAATTCAGTGTCGCGCGAGCCGAGATCGCGGAGCATGGCTTCTTTGACGGTCGCGCTGGTGGTCAGGGGGCCGGGAGTGAACAAAGCTTTATCTTTCCAAGGAGGAAGAGAGTTCATTGTGTATTCCTTTGACTGGGTAATTTACTACAGCAGCCAGCAAGCATCCGGGTGAAAACTGAATTCAAAAGAGTCTCCGACCACCGGAACCTGCAACCGTCTCTCGTTGAACATGTCAATTGTCAGCAGACGATCATCCACATCCAGGCGGACGCGCACAACCGGTCCCAGATAAGTGACTGTGCTGACCCGCCCCAGAAGATTGTTCTCGCCTTCGCGGTGACCCGGATTTAATTCCTCGGGACGCACGGCCAACCGGATCGCATGCCCATTCATATGATCCAAAGTCTGACTGGTTCGAACAATCTGTCCGCCGACCTTTACGAGTCCCTCGGCCAGGCTGACAACCTCCACCGGCAACAAATTAAGTTGTCCCACAAAATTGGCAACGAACTCAGTTTTGGGGAAGTTATAAATTTCAGATGAAGAACCAATCTGTTCGATTCTGCCTTCGCTCATAACCACAATTCGATCAGAAATGGAAAGCGCTTCTTCTTGATCATGCGTGACGTAGATGGTCGTGATGCCGAGCTGTTGCTGAATGCGGCGGATTTCCTGTCGCAGTTCGACGCGAATCTTGGCATCCAACGCGGAAAGCGGTTCATCCAGCAACAGGACACGCGGACGAATGGCAAGAGCACGCGCGAGAGCCACGCGTTGTTGCTGGCCGCCTGAGATCTGCGAAGGATACCGCCCGCTAAAATCTTTCATATGAATCAAGGATAGCATCTCGTCCACCCGCTGCTTGATCTCAGCCTTTGGTTTTCCAGCCATTCGGAGGCCATACGCGATGTTTCCCGCGACGGTCATATTGGGAAACAGTGCATAGGATTGAAACACCATGCCCACGTTGCGTTTGCTCGGCGACACGAAGGTCAGGTCCTTGCCATCTATCTGGATCTTTCCAGAGGTAGGCAACTCAAACCCGGCAATCATGCGCAGGGTCGTGGTCTTACCACAGCCGCTCGGCCCCAAGAACGAGACGAATTCACCCTGTTCTGCACTCAGGTTGAAATCGTTCACTGCAACCGCTTTTGCAAATTCTTTATTTATTTTTGACAGTTCTAGATATGCCATATGATTCACCTTGATTATTTTTTATCGACCAGTGAGCTCTTGAGTGGTGGTGCCGCGGCCGAAGATCGAGATCAAGCCAAGGCAGACCCAGGTTAGTCCCCAAGCCATTAGTGCCATGGCTGCGGGTTGATAGGCTTCATCACGGCCGACGTCCACCATATACGGACCAAGCGCTGGACGCACCAGGAACTCTCCCAGGACAAGTTCACCGAGCACTGTAGCAAAGACGATTAATGCTCCGCTTAAAACCGCAATTCGCATGTTGGGTAATATCACGTTGAATAAGATCTGAAACCAGTTCGAGCCAAGGCTTTGGGCAGCCTCGGTCAGATTCCGGACGTCGATCGACCGCATTCCGACGTCAATGGCGCGATACATATATGGCATCGAAAGAATGATATATCCCATTGTGATCAGAACATCGGTCTTGGCAGGCGTCATGGTCAATTCCAAGGGAGGACGATCGAAGGTCCGGATTAATCCAAAAACAAAAACAATCGCCGGAATAATAAATGGCAGGATGCTGATAATCTCAACTACTGGCCGGGCTTGGGGCAGGCGGATGTACATCCAGTAGACCGTAGGGAGGAAAATGAGAACACTTGCGATCATTGTGATGATACCCATCGTGGCTGAATATCGGAAACTTGCCAGAAATTGAGGGTCCGATAAGACCACTCGGTAGGCCATGAAACCCAGCACGCCCTTCTGCATGCGCAGGGAAAAGTCGAAGGTTCCATACAAAGGCACAAAAAAATAAAGCATGCCAAGGATGGCCCAGAGGAGCGCCCATAAATTCATATTTTTCGTTTTCATGATTTTATCCATCGTACTGTTTGCCTCTGGAGAATGGTGTAGCCGGCCACACATACTGCCATCACGACGATCATACCAAGCGCAAGAGCATACCCTTCATTGGGATTATTCAACACATCCCCGCGGATCTCATCGCCAATCAGGATTGTTACCAGGTTGATGAAACCACCGGTTAGGGCTTCGGCAGTGGCGTATGCGCCGAAGGCGCTTGCGAATAACAGGATAGAGGACCCAAGGATGGACGGCCACAGGATTGGCAACGCGACATTCCACCAATACTGAACAGAGCTTCCTCCCAAATTCTCCGAGGCTTCCCGCCATTCACGCTTTAAGCCTTCCAAAGCAGGAGCAATGGTCAGCACCATGAGTGGAAATTGGAAATAAAGGTAGCATAGCGTAAGGCCTGCTAAACTATAGAGGTTGAACCCGGCTTGGTAGATGTTGAACGGGCAGGTTCGGACGCCGGCTGGGCTTGAAAAGCAGATTTGGTTTAGAAAAACAGAGATAAAACCAGTATGACCTAGAGTGGCGATAAAAGCAAAAGCCAAGGGCACGCCTCCAAAATTCGCCGCCAGGCCCGAAAAACTCATCAGAATGCCTCGCATCCAACGGGGCGCATTCCCTATTGTGATAGCATATGCTATAAAAAAACCAAACAAGCCGCCTGCTATAGAGGTAATGACGCTTATCTTCAGGCTGGTCACATAGGCGTCATAAACAAATGGATCTGATAGAACGATGCCTACATTGGCAAGCGTAAAATGTCCCCTTTGATCCTGAAAAGCGCCGATAAACAGATTGGTGGATGGCAGGATTAGGAAAATTAGAATGAATAAAAAAAACGGCAACACACCGACCCAATTTTTTAAGGAGTCGAATGTCTGCGAACGAACCACAACTTTGGATGATTTGATTGGTATCGAGGTTTCAGCCATAGGTTACAGCCATTGAAATTGAAATGGTGTGGCCCGTTCTTCTTGACGGGCCACACCCTAGAGATTAATTAAAATTGGTTTTACTGACCGGATTTAACATCCAAGCCAACTGCAAAATCCCAATTTTGGGCAACGAATGCCTTAGCAGCGTTGAGCTGATCGATGTTGGGAATGACAGCACTGGCGAGCAGGGAAGCGGGAGGCAAAGCAGCCAGCTGGGCGGCTGGTATGACGTTGCGTGAGACCATATCCGCCATGCGGGCCGGTGTGCAGAAGCCATCAACCAATGTATTCTGACCTTCATCGGAGTACAGGTATTCTTCCCATAAGCGTGCGGCGGCAGGATGCGGCGCATAAGCGCTGATTGCCTGGTAGTAATAGCCACCAAATAAAGGTCCACCTGTAGGATAGACCACTGTAATTGCCGGGTTACCTGCAAAGTCAGCTTTATCTGCAAGTGCCAGATAGTTCCAATGGAGACCAATTGCTGTTTCGCCCTTGGCGATCGGGCCTGGGTCAGCAACCAACGGCAGAAGATTTCCACTTGAGGCCAGTTTCTTCATGAAATCCAAACCTGGCTGGAGGTTATCCAATGTGCCGCCGTTAGCTAATGCAGCTGCATATACATTCTGGGCAGCCTCATTCGAGGAACGCGGGTCACCCGCCAGCCCAATCAAACCTTTATATTCAGGCTTTAGAAGATCCTGCCAGCTTTGCGGTATATCCTTGACCACTGTGGAGTTGACCTCGAAGGCCATGACACCATAATAGTCGACGTAGAAATATCCATCTGGATCGTTATTACCTTTGATCGTATCCCAAGTGGCTACCTTATAGGGCGCCAGTAAATTACTGGCTTTGGAAGAAGGGCCATAGGCGGGACCGACATCAATCACGTCCGGGGCCTGGGGGCCTTTGTTCCCTTCGTTGTTTTGGATCGCAGTAATTTCATCTTTGGATCCGCCTTCAGGGTTCACATCAACGATGGAAATGCCATACTTTGTGTTGAAGTCATCCATCATCTTGCCATAGTCGCACCAATCGTGCGGCAGGGTAATGACAGTCAACTCGCCCTCAGCTTGGGCAGCCTTGACCAGAGCATCCATACCACCGCCATCGGCCACCGATTTGGCCGTTGACCAGTCAAAACCGCTTGACGCTGTGGTGGCGGCGGGCATAGCAGCGGTCGCAGCCGGCATAGCCGAAGTCGCGGCAGGCATGGCTGCAGTAGCAGCGGGCGCCTGCGTTGGGGCAGGTGTAGCAGCCGATCCGCAAGCTGCCAGCGCTAGGGCGACCAACACCAGCATAGAAAAAAATACAACCAGATTTCGTGATTTCATTGCTTCTTATCTCCTTTTTTGATTTTTGTCTTATCTCTTTATAGACAAGAGCATTGTATTGAACAATCTTTGTTCATTGGTTAACGGGAAGTTCTCTTACCGTTAATATTCAATTAAGGACAGTCACGCTGATATCTCTTAACTAAAGGGTAACTATTTCTTAACCTGTTTGTTTATAGGTTGTGGGAAAATAAAGCAGAGATGTGTACGGATCAAAACTTTGCAAGTTCATCTTCCTCCTTATTGCAAAATGGCGTTGGCGTTTAGCTGACGCCATTTTGCAATCGTTTAGGGTGCAATAATGTACATTCTTCATTTTGATGGTATGTTCCGTTCGCTCTGCCCCTGGCCACAAAGGACCGGCTTGCTGGGATACGGCTGGATCATATTTCACCAAGAATTGATCGTTGCTCATGGATTCGGAATTTTTGCCCTCCGAAAGAATGCAACGTCTTGTTCTTCTGAATATTTGGCTTTGATCGAAGGCTTGGAAGCTTTGGCAGATATGCATGTGGGTGATGCGCCAATTGAGGTCAGAGGAGATGCGAAATTCATTATTAATCAGATGAAGGGTACCGCCTCGGTTAATTCAACTTGCATACGAAGTCTCTATCAGCGGGCATTAAGGCTTGCACAAGATTTCAGTCAGCTTTCGTGGGTTTGGATTCCCCGCAGAGAAAACCGCTACGCCGATGCGCTAAGTCGTCGTGCGATTAAGCAAACAGAAAATCTCTCAGGCCGCCTCAAACCGATTATGGATCGTCTCCAAACCCGACTCTATGCTTCAGGCAGGCTGGTCCCGCTCGTGGATTTGCGTGTTTATAAAATGGATTGGAGGAACGGAATCTGGCTTTAATCTCAGTTTATTTGGTTATAAAGAAATATTCAAGAATTCCACCGACTCTTAAAATAAACGCGGTTTGAAGCCATAACTATGAGAAATGCGTGAGCCAGATCAGGGGCAGGGGAATTAATAATTTAAACGATGCCAACTTTCTAAATCCTAGTTGTATGTCCAGAGTCCGTAGTCGTACCACATGATAAATTGAAATGGTGGTTTTCATTGGAAATACACTTTCAGGATGTAGTTCATGATTAGAATGAATTGACGTGTTCCCATTTTGGCCGGGTGCGATAGCCTCTGCGGATTTGTTCCAGCAAAGGCATCGGAGTGTGCAACAGGCGGCGTGAAATTTCTGCAATCTTTTGAGCCGACACGCCTCCATTTTGAATCGGCAACAAGTGCTTTAGCGCATTGATATCCAGGTTTGTGTAAACCTCCTTGCCAAGTGCGATCGCTACAAAGGTGCTGGTGGATTGTTGAGTAATCACCACCGAGGCATTTGCAATCATGGGATTGACATTGCCATGCGTGAACACCCGCGCCTCCGGAATTCGTTGATGGATTTCTCGAGTCGCTCTTTTTACGTTTTCAGTTGGATGCAGCTTGAAGATCAGAGGCCGTCCATGAGCGATTTGAATGCAGCGCTGCAGAAAAAACCCTCGATCGTCGGGGCGGAACGTTTCTCGCAGAGGGGAGGTCACGACGAGAACATAATCACGGAACGGAAAGTCGTTCTCATGTGAAGTGGATAAATTGTCGAAGTTTGGAATGCCGGATACCGCGATCTTTTCGGGCCTCACGCCCTTTTTGATGAAGTGTTCGCGATAACCGTGGGATGCAACGCAGAAAATATCATATGCATCTGAAAGCCCCGTGGCTGCGGTATTTGCCAGATAGCGGGGCAACTTGAACCGTTTGACCAGCTGATAGACAAACCCCTCAGGCTCTGTAATCCCTTCCTGAACCAACACTAATCGTTTTCCGCGAATATTATTCGGGACAATCAGATCACTACAGATAACGACCAAATCATAATTATGAGTTTGGCCGCGATAATCGATTGCCAAATTGTTATCGGCGAGATATGCCTTGGTTTCCTGCATATGCCGCCCGCCCAAGACGCAAAAATCCAATAATCCAATGCGAGCCCCAAAGTCTTCCATTCCGTCGGCATAATAGGGCGTAAAAAAACAGTTGTACTCTTCCAACTGTCTTGCGATCTTGTGCATCATAGTGGTTTGATTGAGCGATCCGCAAATGAAGAGGATGTTTTCAGTCATGGATGTTTTGTATTCTACCGAGGTGATGTTAAGATCGCAAAAATGGACGGTTAAGAAGCGGTAAACAATTTTTTAGGAAATGAGAAGGGAGGGCGAAAATCTGTATAGTCATCTGGTCTGAATGAGGAATCAAATTAATTCAAAGCGGCGAGTATCATGAAAAACGCTCATATATCGTTCTGCTTCTTGCAGCTATTACTGCAGGCAATCAAAATGGATATCCTCTCAAACCGCCTATTCAGCATTATCTTGAATTTATCTGCGCCATCTCTTCCTTATACTCCAACCCGGAAACATCACTTTGAGAAACGGCCCCTTATGTCTCAATTGTCCTGCTAACATACAGTTTGATCCTTTCGAATCTCATATTCCACAAATGGTGCACTTAAGAAGGTCCAATAAAATCCATGTCTGGAAACATTCTTATTGTTGAAGATCAGCTAGCTTTGCAGGAAACCCTTGCATATAATCTAAAAAAGGAGGAATATACTGTTGAAGCAGTGGGTGATGGCCTTGCGGCGCTCGAAACGGCCCGTCGTTTAAAACCCGATCTCATTATCCTTGACATTATGCTTCCCAAGATGGATGGCTTCGAAGTGGCGCGCATCTTGCGCAAGGAATTGACCACTGCCATCCTGATGCTCACTGCGCGTGATGATGAAATTGACCGCGTAATCGGGCTTGAGGTCGGCGCGGATGATTACTTAACCAAACCTTTTTCCATGCGCGAACTTCTGGCGCGCGTCAAAGCCCAATTGCGGCGGACACGCCTTCTTCGAGAAGAAATGGAAGAGAATGATAAAACTTCCGCTCCTGTATACAGAATCTCAACTTTTGATAATCTCGTGATCAATCTCACGCGCCGTGAGGTCGTTCTGGATGGGAAACCTTTGCAGCTCAAGCCCAAGGAATATGAATTGCTGTTGTTTCTTGCCGAGCATAAAAGCCAGATGCTTTCGCGCGAATTCATCCTCGAACGCGTCTGGGGCTGGGACTTTATCGGCGACAGTCGCACGGTGGATGTCCATGTACGCTGGCTGCGCCAGAAGATTGAACTAGATGCAGCTAATCCAAGTCGGATTGTGACCGTGCGCGGCGGCGGCTACAAATTCGAGGGATAGAATCAGAACGCAAATCAACTGCATGGTTCGCCTGGCATTATCTTGCTTTACGCCATTCAACTCAACCAATATCTCCATGCGCATAGTGGCACTCCGTCGTACTAAACACACCTGAAAGGATCTTAATGGGACCTGGTCCAAGTATGGTGCCTCCACGGGTACTGTGCCCGCTGGCACACCCCCTAGTGGGTCATCTTGATCCGCAGTTCATCAACCTAATGAAGGAAGTTCAGGATTTGCTGCGCTACGCATTCCAGACAAATAACTCGACTTTTGCATCTTAAAAACTGAATAACCAAACTATCACCAAGCGGTAGAATCGATAAGGTGCGATAATCGCTATGGAGGTGCGGCATGTATCCACTGGTGGAATTTCCTGAGCTGGTGCAACATTATGCTCCATTCTTCGAAGAAGTTTTCTCTCCAGAAGCCTTCATTGAGTTTGAACGCTATATCAGTGGTTTGATCGTTTCCGAGAATAAGACGGTGGATGGGATCAACCGTCTGTTCGTGATGGAGAGCCGGAACCAAAGTTCGTTGAATTGCTTGCTGACTGAGAGTCCATTTTCGCTGGAAGAGTTGAATTGAGCACGCTTATCCATGTTGGCTAGTCTACCAGGGACGCGGATCAAACCGAAAGGTGTGTTGGGAGTCGATGACACCCTGCTTCAGCATTACGGTCAAGACTTTGAGAAGATCGCCAAGTTGTTCGACCATGTCTCCCAAACCTACGTTTGGGCACATGACTTGGTCACAGTTCATTATAGCGATGAGGAGACAGACTACCCGGTCATGTTCCAACTCTGGGAGCCAGTGGAACTGGAAAAACTTGAAGCCGGACTGCGAGCCTCCGGGATTCCGCTCAAAGCCAGCAAAGAGAGTCTCAAAGAAACGGACCCGAACAAATGGCGGAGCTATCTATTGGGAGTATGGCAGAGGCGGCAAAAGAAGCATGAAGAGTTGCGTGAACTCTACGATAGCAAGCTGATCATGGTCGAGAAAATGCTCACCCAATGGGTGAGCGAACATCCTGACGCACACCTGCCAGTGACCTTCGATAATTGGTTCACCCAGCCGGACTTCTGCCGCTTCCTGGATAAAGAACTCCATCTGGCCTACGTCGGTACCCTGACGGGTGCCGATCGAGTGAACTTGAAGACCGGTGAAACCACCCTGGAAAAGTTTGCACTCCACCTCAAACAGGAACATCTGGAAGCCGTCGCCCGCGGCGGGAAACCTGTCTTTCAGCGCATTCGGATCCCTTTCAAGCGAGAGCATGAAATCTATTACAGCTACTGTGCCACTCACCAAATTCATGGCTTCCGACGACAGCGCTTGGTGATTAACCATCGCGAGCCGGACTTATCGGACAATCCAACCTTTTTTATCAGCAACCGCTTGATCTGGCATGCCACCGGCATTACCCATGTTCGACGTCACCGCTGGCCTGTTGAGGTGTATCACGAAGAAGGTAAGGCAGAAGGACTCGACCAGTATCAACTCCGGGACTTTGGCGCGATCCAACGACACGTCGCCCTAGTCGCCGTGGTGTATTCCCTACTGCGTGCAGCCCAACACGACCACGACCTTCGCACACGGCTTCAACGAATACTCAAGGTCAATCTTGAAGGCAATCCAGCTTCCGAACGTCGAGCGGCCCAAGCACAAAGCTTGTGGTGTCTGGGCTTGTTCATTCAAGCCGGTCTGGCACAAGGCCAGTCCTTGCACAAAATCATGGCTCCGCTCATCCAGAGCATGTGCAGGGCTTGAAGCAGCTCAGCATCTGCTGACAGGCAGTTGCAATCTCGCTTGGCGAATCCCAAGTGAGATAGGTTTGTGTTGCCCGGGCTCAGATCGCTGGCATTCGAATCTGTCCTGCGCAGTCGTTTGGTTATTCAATTTTTAAGGTGCAAAAGTCGAGAAATAACTCGATGACTTTGCCGATCTCCGGAACAGGCAGCGCAGCCATGGAATCCACAATGGCTAATTTTATCGAGCCGGGAGACAAAATCCTGATTAGGGTCAACGGGTACTTTGGCTGTTGCTAGTCGATTGCGTCACCTCCCTGGGTGGGATGCCCATGAAGATCGATGAATGGGACATTGACATGGCCTACAAGTTGTACACAGAAGGGCTTGAGTTGTCCGCCTGGCCTCGGCCCATTGACTGTTGGGGCGCGCGCACGTGAGGTCCTTCACACGAGGAAAACGAAAGTCGCCAATTGGTATCTTGATCTAACCATGATCGAACATTATTGGGGTGACGAGCGCACTTACCATCACACCGCACCTATCACCATGAACTTCGCCATCCGCGAGGCGCTGCGTCTCGTCCAGGAGGAAGGTCTTGAAAACCGGTTCAAACGACATTTGGAAAACGCAATGATCCTCTGGGAAGGATTGGAAGATATGGGCTTGAAAATAGTCGAGCCGCTTCAACGCCGTATCCCAACTCTTACCGCCGTTTGGGTACCTGAAGGCATTGATGAAGCAGAGGTTCGGCGGCGGTTGCTGGAAGAATATAACATCGAGATTGCAGGTGATTTGGGAGCATTTTGTATTGGTCAGCAAAAGCTTGAACAATAGAGTACTATTTAGGGATGAAAGCAAAACGGGTCTACTATCCACCGACAACTCCGCAGCAGCGGAAACGGCTCTTTGAAATCTGGGAGCAAACCCATAATGTGACAGCGGCTTGCCGAAAAGCGCATGTGGGTCGGGCAACTTTTTACTTCTGGAAGCCTCGTTTTGACCAAGAGGGGTATGCGGGTCTGGAGCACTACGAGAAAGTTGGCGTACCCAAAGGGACGGGACGAGTTCGCGGCGGAGGTCGAAACGAAAGTATTGGATCTGCACGTTGAGCATGCAGATTGGGGCAAACGTCGCATGGTGGATGAAATCGCCAAGGTCAACAACTGGGTGCCTCTGGTTAGCCCGAACACGGTGCGGCGGATCCTGGAAGATGCCGGGATGTGGAAGCCCGGGGAAAAGGGGATAAAAAAAAAGCCGCATTGATCCGGTGAGTCGAACAGCCGATCGGCCAGGCCAGGCGCTCAACGTGGATCTATGTTTTGTTCCGGTGAGTCATCTGGCGGATGTCAAGCTGCCTGCGGTGAGTGGCTCGTCCGGGCACTTGGTAGTCGAACGGGTTAAGGATGTCGGCCAGGAGCCGGACTACCCTGGCAAGGTATTTGCAGATGCGGAACTGGGATATGCCGAGGCCGTCCAAGCTTTCGTAGAAGCTTCTCAGCCTCTTTTTCGGCCCGAAAATTGGGGTTGCTGAAGCTGAAAAAATATCTCCACATGCAGAAATCAAGCAGTTACGGCAGGAAGAGGCCCAATTATGCGTCGAGCGGAGCAATATTCGCAAGCGCCGCAAACTGGAAGATGCAGCTTGGCGAGTGATCTGGAACCAGCAACGCGAGGTCCCAAGAGAACGCGGGGCAGGCCAACTGCGTGCCCGCTGGGGTTCCCGCAAGGCCCAGGAAGAACAACGGCAAGGTCTGCGAAAACAACGTCGTCAACAGGCAAGACAGCGCCAACGGGAAGACCAGCAGTGGCGCCTGGATCGGCTAAACTTGCGAGAAAAGATGAGCCTACTGCCCATTGTCACATCCTGGATTGCCATCTTGGTTATTAACGATAACTGTACCCGGCAGTGTTTAGGATTGCCGCTCTTCGTAGCAGGTTCACATGTCACGGCCGAGATGGTGGTGGAAGCCTTGCGAGTCCTGTTACCCGCCAATCTGCAGTTCCTGATTTCCGATCGTGGCACACACTTTGCTGCCGATGTGTTTCAACAGTTCGCCAAAGATGCCGATTTTGTCCACGTGGTCATTGCCCGTCACCGTCCACAATCGAATGGAATTGCCGAGCGATTTGTTCGTACTCTTAAAGAGTGGCTGGCTGACAAAGCCTGGCTTTCGGACCAAGAGTTATCGCAATTTCTGCTCCTGTTTTTGCCGGAATACAACGACCGCCCACACCAGGGCCTACCTGCCTCGGGCTTGTCTCCCAATGAATATGCCAAACGCCTCTGGCTTATGTAACCCCAAGTGTTCAACCTTTATCTGATCATTACAGATTTGGGAGCATTTAAGGCAAAGTCTGGCGGATTGGATTGATGGGCTATTCTTCACGCCGGGAAAATACTATTTTGTTGCTTTCAGCCCTCTCGCGGCTACTCCAGAAATAAGTGTCGGAGCCTTTCGTTGAATTTCCAATTAGTTGCGAACCGTAATAACCTCTGTAACAACTGAAATACACGCACGTTAAAAAATAATACTATAATGAAGAACAGCTAATCCATCCTCTTGATTATCGAGGCAAAAGAAGGGTGGTTTCAGGGATCTCTCTTCCTCCTTTTTGGCAAAATGGCGTCAATCCCGTGGCAGGCTGGCGCCATTTTGCATGCTAAAGCAAAATATAAAGGTAATCTTTCATTCCCATTTGTTAATAATAAGAAATAAAAAATTTAACAAGATCTTAAAGGTTGCATGAAATGATCGCGCTAGAATGTTATGACATTATGCCATACAACTTCCATCTTTTCTTGCGCACTGCAATGCGTTCTTTCATCAATACAAGCAACACCCATGCGCGGCTTAAATACAAGCGCCTGATCTTCGTTCTATTATTCTATTGTGTATGGCCGTGGTGGACGCTCTTTACCGGTTTGTGTTTTTGGTTGGACGATTTTCTTTTTCCTGCTTATCGCCGACAACCCGTGGAAAAGCCGCTCTTCATTCTGGGAAATTTCCGCAGCGGCTCTACATTCCTACATCGCCTGCTTTCGCGCGACAAAGAAAATTTTACAAGCCTTCGCACGTGGGATATTTTCATCACGCCCTCCATTACGCAGCGCAAGATCGTAGACCTGTTCGCCTGGGTTGATTCACACTTCGGCAGTCCATTCCATCAACTGATCGTTGCCATGGATCGGCGCTCACTGGGCCGCGTCAATATCCATCGCACAAGCTTCTTTGAACCGGAAGAGGATGAGAACATTCTCCTGCACATCTGGTCCACTTTCTTCATTGGTGTGATGTTCCCTTTTTTTGATGAACTTCCGCCGTATCAGTTCTTTGACGATGCCATCCCTGAGCAGGAACGCAAACGCATCATGGAGTTCTATCGCGGATGCATCCAGCGTCATCTTTACGCCACAGGCGGGAAAAAGAATTTCGTGTCCAAGAACCCGGCTTTTAGTGCCAAGATTAAAACGCTGATGGACATCTTTCCAGATGCGCGCATCATCTATCTTGTCCGCAACCCACTCGATATGCTGCCATCCACCGTCTCATGGTTGAGTTATGCTTGGCATATATTCGGCATCCCGCTCGAAAAATATCCTTACCGCAAGGAAATCCTGGATTTTACCCAATACTGGTATCGCCACCCATTGGATTATTTTGACCGGAATCCGTCGCCGAACAAAATGATCCTGCTCTATGATGATCTCATTCAAAAGCCCGAAGAGACGATACGCAGTTTCTATCATCGATTCGGTTACACCGATCCACTCGCCCTCGAACGGATTGTGCGGGATGCAGTGGATAATATGCACCGTTTCCAAAGTGAGCACGTTTACGCGTACGAAGAAATGGGATTTACCCGTGAACAGATTCTTGCTTCCTATGCTGATATCTTTGCGCGCTTCGGTTTCGATCAACGCGATCTTGCCTCATCTACACCGACTATGGAAAAATCCATGCTTGAACCGGTCGCTATAACCGATTAGCATTACCTCTTATGTGGGGGATGAAATGCATGCGCTATGAAATCTTCTTTGTGGAAATCTTATAGGCGTCCGATAGATCCGGCAGGAAAGATAGATGAATGACTTCGTATCGCCAAAGCAAAAATAGCACACCAACCAATGCCATTAACAGCGAGACAAGATTAGTATAGGTTAGCGCCAGTCCGGGAATACGTGGCTGGTCGGGGCGGAACTGCTCGATGATTGAGCGTCCGACTCCGGCGCAGATCAGCCATCCAGCAAACATCCCGCCCGGCTTGATCCGCGATCCGAAGCGATAAAGAAGCCAGAATAACAAAGCCGCGGCGAGAAAGTTCCAGATCATTTCATAGGCAAAGGTCGGGTGGAAACGAGTTGTAGCAACAGGATATACCGACAAGTCCGAGTATGCTGTAAGACGATGGTCCGCAGAAATGGAGATTCCCCATGGCAAAGTTGTGGGTTGACCATATAGTTCCTGATTAATGAAATTGGCAGGACGCGCCAACGCCTGACCGATCAATATAGTTGGTGCAATGGAGTCCAACAAAAGCCACAAATCCAGTTCGTATCTGCGTGCATAAAGAAACAATGCAATACCGCCGAAGAGCAAGCCGCCATAGATATGGAGTCCTCCCGCAGGGATGTTGAGGATTTGCAGAGGCTGGTCAAGATAGAGAAGATTACCTCCCAATGTAGCGTTGACCACAAACCAGAGGCGCGCGCCAATCACGCCTGCGGGAATGAGCCAAATTGCCGCATTCCAAATGTGATCTCCGTTCTCGCCGCGTCGGCGAACTTCTCGCTCAGCCAGCCATGCCGCAATCACAGTCGCCGTCATTAAGATCACACCATACCAGCGAACGGGCCAACTGAACGAACCAATGTGAATGGTAAACATGATAGGATTTATCAAAACTTGCCTCCAAAGAAGTGTGGCGTTTTTTCGTCGAGATCTTGCGTTCCCACCACCCAATTATCCTGAGACAGCAAAAAATGCCGATCAGCAAAAGACATCAAACTTTCTTAATCTTATAAAATTAATTAACCACTACTCTATTTCCATTGAAATCTTGCTAAGGAAGGAATTCTTTCCAACCTAACCGGTGCTTCAGGATGCCGATTATATTCTATCCAACCGGCTTTACGCAGAAAGTAGCCTCTCAACCAAGCAAGCAGGATCAGGGCAAACGCAATATTTTTTACGGGATAAGATACGGTGATCTTGCTTTCAATTGCAGAGCGCAAGTCGCTAGCAGAATGCCCGGGAAATAAAGTAATGCCATAACCAATAGTCCAATTCAAATGGGAATCGGATGAACCAATCTTTGCCAGAGCCAGTTCCTGACTCAGCTTCACGGCTTTTCGATTCGAAGACCGATCAAAAAGGCCGGCGTTGAAAGTCTCCATGCCCAAGAGTGATCGTTGCACTCGAAGATCCATAAGAGCATTGCGAACCACCTGCCCAAGCATTCCCTGCGAATACTTTGCCTCCAAGTGAGGCACGATGCACAAACCGCCGATTTCTTGGACCCGCAAGACAGTCTCCATCACGGAGAGTCCAGCCGGGATCTCTTTTTGGATGAACAAAGCAATCAGATGACCATCTGCAGTCGAAATCTCACATCCGGGGATGACCTCAATCCCATAGCGCGGCGCTAAATCTACAGCCTCCAGCGCGCCCCGAATATCATCGTGATCTGTAACTGCAATCACATCCAATTCTGCAGTATGCGCGGCTTGTTTCAGAACAGCCTCGACCGTGCAGGTTCCGTCCCAACTATAGATTGTATGAATATGTAAATCAGCCTTTCCCATTATTATTTTCTCCAGTTTAGATACCTCTAATAAAATTGATACTCTATTCCAATTCGAAGCGATGATTATTTCGTCGGAAGGTTAAAAAAACTTCCGTGCATTCTACTTCGCCTTCTTTCCTTTTTTTGTTGTCTTCACTGCCTTTTTCTTCCCATTTTTTGTTGCCTTGATCGCCTTCTTATTTACTTTCTTGGTTGTCTCGCCTCCCACATTTTTTGGGTTATTCTTTTTACTTTCTATTTCCCCTTCTTGGTTGTTTTCATCGCCTTCTAGATCGACTTCTATTTCAACCTCTTGGGTGTTTTCAACGCCTTCTATTTCCTCTTCTTCGTTGTCTTCATCGCCTTCTAGATCGACTTCTATTTCAACCTCTTGGGTGTTTTCAACGCCTTCTATTTCCTCTTCTTCGTTGTCTTCATCACTTTCTATTTCAACTACTTCTTCAACTTCTTCGCTGTCTTCATCGTTCTCTTCGTCGCTTTCCACATCTTTATTTTCGTCTGGCGCCAATTCTTCAGCGTTTTCATGAATGAGCAATTCGAGTTTCTCCTCGGTTTGTTCCATAGTGAGGTCCTGGAACAAATCATTATGGGTTTCTAGCGCATGGGTTTTGGCTATATCCAAAACTTCGATTTTGGTCTCGGCAGTCGCAACATAATCACAATCTGTTCTCATATCCTTGCATTCAAACGTGAACATCGAGATACTCCTTCGTTCGAAAAATAGGCGGATTCATACATAAGGATATTAGCATCATTGGGTTGGCATTGTGTTATGGGCTATTTAAGAGTTGGTTCAAGAATTCGTTAACGAATCATTTCCGGCTGGATTGTTATTTATGGGAATTGCTAATAGAATGTTCAAGGTGTATCGTTTTCCAACCAGTTCTTTAATATCTTCATTATTAAATCATAGCGGCACTTGTAGCTATTATTAGAAGGTGAGCTTATAAAAATAAATTGAAATTCTCCCAAGTGATTGACGTGCATCATTAATGGCTACAAAGACGTTGGTAAAATCTGTTTTTAGTAGCAGGATAATAAACTGCAAGTCGGAAATATCACCCCGGTAATTTGACTCTTATGTCCCAAATGCTTTGAAGACGTACAGTATCGATATTAAGTAATAAGCTTATATCAGGAGGTACATCTAATGATTGTAACGGGATGGAACCACGGCGATCATCAAAAAAGTGGCGCTGGATATGGTGTAAAACTGAATGCAGACGATCGTGATCAATTCTTTAAGCGTGATTGGGAAACAATACTGCCTCGGACGGATAGAAACCCGGTTTTACTTCATAAAGGTTGGATGCATCCGACGCATTGTGCTAACGCGAAACGCTTCCTTTCAATATTTCTCTCAATGCCGCGAGAAATAGTGTGATGTTTTCTTTCCGGCTCGAATATCCCATCAAGCCGATACGCCAAACTTGATCTTTCAGCGAGCCGAAGCCAGCCGCAATTTCGATGTTGTACTCATCCAGCAGACGTGCACGGACCTAGTGCGGATCGCATCCGGTGGGCACTTTGGCCGTTGTCAGGGGTGGCAGCCGATACTCAATCGGAATGAACGGTGGAACATCCATGTCATCCAAACCCATCCACAACGATTCCGCATTGGAACGCAAACGGGCAAACGTATGGTCGAGCCCTTCTTCAGCGATGACGCGTAAGCCTTCACGCAATCCAAAGTGCAGAGTGGCAGATGCCGTGTGATGGTATCCGTGAGCGCCTCCCCAATAATTTGCATATTGTTTTAGATCAAGATAAAACGATGAAACTGGTTTTTTGCGCTTCTCGATGACTTCACGTGCCCGCGGCCCAACGGTGATGGGCGCCAATCCAGATGGCGCACCGAGGTTCTTTTGGCTTGCAGAGTAAGCCATGTCGATGTCCCATTCGTCAACGTGGACCGGGATTCCACCGAGCGATGTGACCGTATCCAGCACGATCAACGTTCCGTTTTTGTGTGCGGCTGCCGCAATCTCCTTGATGTAAAGCTGTTCAGCGCCGGTCGAGGTCTCGGCGTGAACGATGGTCATGAGCTTGTATTTCTTTTTATCCAATGCCGATTCGATTTCTTTGACGCTGAAAATTTGTCCAAGCGGTTTCTCAATTCGGTCAACGTTCGCACCGAGTCGTTCAGCGATCTCGGCTAGCCGCGCACCGAAATAACCGTGAATGCAAGCCAATACCCGATCACCCGGCTCGATCAAATTGGTCAACGCGGCTTCCATGCCGGATGTGCCTGTTCCAGATAAGGCGAACGTCCATTCGTTCCTGGTTTGAAACACATAGCGAAGCAGTTCCTGTTCCTCACCGTAGATTTTCAAAAGTACAGGATCAAGATGTCCAAGCGTGGGTGCGCTCAAGGCACGCAGGACGCGCGGATGGGTCATGCCAGGCCCCGGGCCGAGCAGGGTGCGAAATGGAACATTCAGATCGGTGAAAATTGGAGCAGTCATTCAAGTCTCCTTGCAGAAAACAGCTGGAAGAGGTTTGAAAAATTCGTTTGGGTAGTGCTTGTACAATGATATCAAGGATAGGGGCAATTCTTGCCTCATTCTGATTCTTCGATAATCCCTGGATCATTTTTTATCCGATTGCCATCCATTTTAGCATCGTTCGACTCGCGACTAGGCGTATTCAGGCTCAATCAGCAAATCTGACAAGGGTGTGGTTGTAGAGTGTTTTTGTGCTTGTATAAGAAACAATTCAAGCGGTTGTTTATTGAATATACTTAAAAAACCTGTACAATAAAGCTCATGTACTTCCACCTTGCCACACATTCTGCCTACTCCCTTCAGGAGGGAATTCTTCCTCCTGAAGAGCTGGCGCGGGCCGCATGAAATAATTCCTGGACGAATATGCTCGAACGAAAGATTTTTTGGATTGCACTGCGGCTCAGATGGTCATCAACACAATGGCCACGAGAGCCACGAGGATTCCGCCAACCTGTACCCGCGTGAGCTTTTCACGCAAAATGATCCCGGCTAGGATCACGGTAATGCCAGGATAGAGCGAGCTGAGCACCGCGGCCACATCCATTCGACCGGCCTGCCCAGCGAGGATGTAGAAGGCATTTCCGCCGACGTCCCAGACTGCATTCATGGCAATCAGCGGCCAAACTGTTTTTTGCGGGATGTGCACTTTGCCCTGGAAGGCACAGATGACCAGCACACTGATCGTCCCAGTGGAGCGCGCCGCGATCAGTGGCCAGAGTACTGCATGCTGGCTGCCCATGTGAATCAGAATGAAATAGGTGCCAAAAAACAGCCCCGCGATCAGCGGCATGCGCACGTCGGCGAGGCGGACAAGCGCTTTTTTCGACGACCCGCCGCTCTGTGAAACCAGCCAGACGGCAAGCAACGCCAAGGCAAAGCCTGCCAAGGTGATCGGACTGGGTAGGCCTTGGATCAATGCCGTAGCGATTACCGGTAGGCCAGCCGTCATCAAAGCCGAGACCGGCGCGGCGACGCTCATCTGACCCTCGGCCAGGGCACTGTAGAAGATCATCAGCCCTATTGCCATGATCGCTCCGGCGATCATATCCAGGATCCATAAGGTCCAAGGCATCGCCGGCTCATGGATAAAGGGGATCGCAGCTAGGAGTAGGACCACCCCAAAGGCTTCCCCGTAAAGCGCGGCCTGGTAGACGCTGGCGCGCCGGCTGGCAAGCCCGCCGACGAAGTCACCCGCGCCCCAGCTGGCTGCCGCAAAGATTCCAAAAATGATGGTAAGCAAGTTGTCCTTTCATCGCCAGTTGCGCCCATTTCGATTGGGATATCCTACGCTCGAAGCCTTATTCAGTCCACGGCGCGGATTGGATAAGGTGATCGGGTAAACATCTTGCTGGGGCCATCCAAAAAGAGGACAGCCCTATGTTGTTCATGCGAGCATGGTATCACAGATGAAGATATTTCAACAATTCGTAGACCAGCAGCGCGGGCCAGAAGATACCTTTGAAGAATCCCAACACGCCGAGCCAATCGGTATTCTCCAAGGCCGCGCACCTCTTGAAAAAATTGCTCAACAGCCCAAGCAGGATCATCAGCAAAACGAAGGCGAGGATGAACACGAAAGCGCAGGCAATCGAGACAACGATGCTGCCTACTGCGAAGGTATTCATCCCACCCTTCATTGTCAAATAGGCGGCTAGGCCCAAGCCGGTATGCTCGACTCACCCTTGCGAGCTGGTCGGTCAAGTGAGCCTCGCCCATGTTTACGGTCAGTACACCTTCCGCACATGGGCCTGGTCCCGCGGCCTGTTTAATGGGGAAGTTACAGGGTTCAAGACTCGCTCGCGCATCTTGAAGTGTGTTCTGGAGCTCTCCCGTGAACGTAGTCCACTCTTGCGACTGGGGGCTGGTCAAGCCGGGCTTGCTTTCACAAGCCCCCGCCATTTAGGCGTGGGGTGCTTGACATTATCCGTCACATCACAGGGGGTGATTTACTCAACGAGATTCATTTTTTGGAATTGATTCCAATGTGATGGAAATGATCATTTCGGCATCTCCAGCACACCGGGAACAAGGGCCGGAAACTCGGTGCGGATGCGTGCTTCAACTTCAGGCGGGAAGATCGAGGAACTGCTCTTCGCTAGGATTTCATTCGCGCGTTGCATGGCATGTGCTTGCGCATCGAGCGAGCCTTTCTTCTCCCAGATGTTGCGCTGGTCCCGGTCAGCGATTTTCGTGAGTAGGGCTTCGGTCTTCATGCGCTTTGCCGTGTGCGGACTCATTAGAAACGAGCCGCCCGGCTTGGTTTGCCTGATGACATCTAAAGCAAGTTCATCTTCGTTGAATGTGATGCCGCGTTTGACGCGTTTGAGCATTTGTGCAATTTCATCATCAATCACAGCTTTGGCAAAATTGAACACTTTTAGCGCATCGAGCAGACCGGCCATATTCAACATATCCATGCCGGCCAGCACCCCCGCAACCGACGACATGCCTGTTTCATATCCTGATTGCGCATCATTGATTTTTGAATTCGTCAGTCCAACATATCCGCCGCAAGGCACTTTGTAGAAACGTGCCATCTGTGCGAAAGCCATATGCAGAATCCCGCACTCAATTCCGCCAGAGGCGTATGCGCCACTGCGCATATCAGCAACTGTTGGCAACGAAGCATAGATGGTAGGTGTGCCTTCGCGTACCATTTGCATTAGCACTGCCGCGGCGAGGAATTCCGCGTTGCCTTGTACAAATGTTCCTGCCATGGACATCGGCGAGGTCAAGCCCGCGTTCGGCACGATGGTCGGATAAACGGGCAAGCCTTTTTCGCTGAAGTAAATGATCCCTTCGGTGGAGAGCTTGTCCATAGTCAGGGGCGAAACGACCGGGCAATAATGAAGCGTCACAAATGGATGCTCACGGTAGGCTTCTTCGCTTCCGGCAATGACATACAGAAGATTCATAATGGTCCGGATGTCATTCATATCCTTCGTATTAATGCGAGTGGGTTTGACGCAATATTTCAATGCTGGATATAAACGCGCCAATGTGAATTGTCCCTCCGGCGCGTCATCGGCTAATGTCGAAACTGAGAAGACATCAATCGCAGTGAGTTCATTGATGAGATGCGCAATGCGCGCAATGTCGTCGGAACGAGCACGTCGTTCCTGACCGGTAATGGGATCAATGATATTGGGCGCGGAACTTCCTGTAATGATGACCGGTTCATCCTGCGGAATCGTGCGATCATATTTTGGGTCACGCCCGCGAAATGTGAACGTCGGCTGCAGCATAGCACGATATTTTTCCACCACCGCGCGCGGAAACTTGACGATGAGCGTCTCTGAATCTACTTTGCAGCCATGCTTGTTAAAAATGGAACGGGCCTTTTCATTCCGCACCAGCAAGCCAACGTTCTCAAGAATTTCGAGCGAGGCATCGTGCACACGTTCAACTTGTTCCAAAGTGAGAAGGAAAGCATAATTTATCATAGGTTTATATCCTCATCAAGCATAGACATCATCAATAAGCCGGATATTTCACTTCAGGTTTTGAAGCCGGCAATTCGTTTTCTTCGATGAACTCATCTGCGAGATAGACTAAGCAGAACATAATGAATAATAGACCAAAGTTGTATAAAGGAAAGAAAGATATTAATCTTGCCTGAATCCAGAATGGGAAGCCGTTTCTTTTGGAACTAAAACATCGCCCTGATTTGGTGAAAGACCAGGTCTTTTGTTGTGCGATTCTTGGTTGTCTTATTTATTTTCCATAGACGCTGCGTCTGGAATTGTCTCGCCCGTCCTTAGGCTGTATAGTAATCCAGGTCAGCGCCGTTCGGCCAGAAGATAGTTCCCCATTCAGGGTTGACGTCCACCTTGGCAAAGAAGGTCTCGTCTTTCAAAGCAACAAAGACGCCTTTAAACTTGATGAGTTTACCCAAAAAAGTGCCGTAAAGCCCCTTGCTTCACCGCACTTGCGTTCGGTGCAAGTGTAGCAATGGAGATATAAGGCGCAAAACCTTGACATTATATAGGCAGGTCACCAACACACTCGACAAGATGGCATGGGTCTCCGCTCCTGGCTTCGTGCGGTTACATCCATTGGTTTTCCGGGTAATCACCGCCGGTCGGATCATGGTTCTGCGGTACGAAACCACCTTGCGTTCCGCTTGGTTGTTGGGGGCATCCAAGTCGTCCACTTATACAAGTTGCCAATCTTCTCGCAATTCATCCTGATGTGCCAATGCCCATTCAGCGATGAGTTCAAAAACGCGCGGCGGCAGGGTTCCGTTCAAGATTGAAATTGATTCGATGTTTACCTGTGCCTTCGAGTCGCCATACCGAACATGAAATGCGGCGGCAGGTGGTCGCTGTAGTACATCGTGATGATAATGCCGAGGAAACGGGAAATCTCTGGCATGGTTTTATTATCTTTCCATGTCCATTCTACAACGAATCTGTCTCTTTAGAAAACGATACTCTACTGGTAATGCAAGGAATAAGCGCGCCTTGCCTGGCGTGGGTTGGTCAGACGCCTTGACTGCGGTGGGGGAGAGGCGTTTCAGGGAGGATTGAATAGGATCCCCGAACTGATCCATCGCAACGAAGGTATATCTGGTTTCCTGCCCGCTCAATACATATATAAATGAAGAAGCCGAATCAATTTAAACGGTATGTAGGCGGCGAAGATTGCCAATCAACGCGTAAGGCTTGGGTTGCTACAGTTTACGGGAAATAGCGGTATATATCTTTGCGATGTAAACAACGAAGAAATATCAGCGTTTTGCCCTGCAATTTGACGCCGATTCTATGATCCCCAATGCGGACACGATAGTAATTTTCACTACCTTCCATCTTTTTTTTATATTTCTGACGGCAGATAATGATGGCGCTGATTTAGCCTCCGTTATCACCGCGGCGATTTTCTTTTTTACGGCTGACTCCTTGATACGATTTAAATCTTTGAGAAAACTATCTCGAAATTCGAGTTCCAAGTTAAGACCTCAGAACCTTCATCACTTCCTTTTCACTGACAGCACCGCTGTTCTCGCCTTCTCTCATAGCGTTAGCAAGACCTACATCCTCGAACAATTCTTCAAACAGTTCTGGTGCGCTTTTTGTCGCAGCCAACCAAACTCTGTTGGTAAGCGTTTCCCCGTATTCATGAGCAAGGATATTACGAAGCGCTACGAGATCCGGCCACGTGACTTGAGGATGTGCTTTCCGGAATTGCGGTGAAATATGGTTGGCCGCTTCGCCGATTATCAATAATTGCCTTTCCACCGCAGAACGCAAGAGCTTATTCTTCTCGAACTGCGTAAATTTCACACCTTTCATGTAGGAGATGACTTTCCGGGCAGCTTCCCGCATGTCCCACAAATAGGACTGTTCTTGTCCCTTAGGCGGCATACACCACTCTTGCAGTCCTTAGGATTTCCTGACGCCGATATGGGTTGCGGATGCCCGCCTTTTCTACCAGATCGACAGGGCGATGAAACATGGTTTCAAGCTCGACTGCCATGTGAGCCATTTCGAACAGACCGATTGGTGCGTCAGGCTCAAAAACGACCATCACATCGACATCGCTTTTAGGCCCGAAGTCCTTCCGGATGGCCGATCCAAACACTGAGAACTCAGAAACGTTCCAGCGTTTGCAAAAAGTGGCAATCATTTTCCGAGGGATCCTAAACCGTTTCGTTTGTGTTGGCATCGCAGCCTCAAAAGAAGAATTATAGCACGGTCGAAACGTATCCGTTTGTTTACTGATGACTTGATTTCGGTTTCCTGTAATGCAACAATGGCCGGACTGTTTGTGGAGAACGATGCAGTCTCAAATCTTATGTCACCGGAAAGGAATTCATATCGAATTAGATTCGATGAAATCGTTGCTGTAGATGATTGTAGCTGGATGTCTTTTTGTTTCCTACAGGTCTTGTCATCTGCAGTGCAGGTTGTTGTTGGCGTGGAGAATGCCTTTCAGATCAGAGGGCGTCTGATGACTGACTTTCCAGCATGAGCTGAACGGCGCGATTCTTGCTTTCCGGTGCGAGAATCTCTTAACCGATTGACTTATATCCCGCTCGCCGGCGTGCATACATTTTTGCTAAGACCGGGATATCGAAATCCACATAATCAAAAATCATCACATCCTTTTTAGACGTGTTTAGACGATGAAGCTGCCCAGCATACTGCGTCAAAGTTCCGCGCGGCAGATCAGGACTAAACCCATCAACGAAGATGTTGCCGCCTTCCCACAGGAATGGGGCGGTTGGCTGCCTGCTCATATCGGAAAAAATCGTGGATCACTAATACCGATTTGCCGATTGTCATCATTCAAAGCTCTAGCTCAGTGGTTGAAATATATGAGACATACGTTCTCTACCTATAACTTCATCAACTCTTCGACTTTTTTCTGGGCGATTAACAAACCGGAGACTTCCCCTTTAAAACCTTTGGTAAAATGCAACGCGTCATCACGACTTGCAAAACTTAACACCGAAGGTTTACAACATAGACTTATATCGCTATTCAAAACATACCACGCAGGACGCGCATTGATGATGGTTCCATGAAGAAAGTCAGTGGTCATGGCGGACTTAATATCGGCAAGGTTGGCAAGTGCCATTAAACCGCAATGTGCGCAACACGCAATCAACTGCTTCCCATCATTTAGTTCAATCAAAAAAGCGGTGCGCGAATTAGTCCCGGCTCCACACTGAACGCAGCGATGCGAAGCGGTCTCAATCTTGCCAATGCCGCCCGGGATTTTAGACGCCAACCCCATCTGCACCAGCTTCTGAATTTCACGATAAGCCGTCGCTTGCGATATTCCCAATGTTTTCTGAACATCGCAGGCGGAGAGATTTTCCTTTTCGGAGATCAGTTTCAAGATCTCTTTTTGCCGAGGCGTGGGATGATTCATGCTTGCACTCCTATCACTGATATGATAAAATTTCCTAAATTTATCTTATTTTATCATTTTTTCTCAAATTAAAATCAATAATTCACCTTCTTGGAGGCCGTGCTATGCCGTCAAAGTTTGTTCGAAAAACAGCTATCAAATCTCGCATTCTCATCTTTGCCTTGTTCATTTCGTTACTAACTGCCTGCGCTCCAGCTGCCAATTCATCAACATCCCAAAATGGTATCGAGATCGAACAGGCACGAATCGTGGTCGCCGGGAGCGCCATGGCAACATCGGCCGCGGAAACGAACGCCAGCACCACCTCCATGCCGGGAATGAACATGAACAATTCCTCCACCCCGATGGCGGGAATGAACATGGGTACATCTTCTCTTGCCGGGTATTTGGTCATTAAAAACACCGGTTCAACCGACGATCAATTGATGAGTGCCAGCGCTGATTTTGCAGGCATGGCGATGCTGCATAAATCGGTTGTGGATAGTAATAACGTAGCCACGATGCAGGAAGTGCAATCCATTGACATTCCTGCCGGTCAAACCGTGACTCTTCAACCCGGCGGTTTCCACATCATGTTTATGAATCTCAAATCCATACCGCAGGTTGGAACCAAAGTCGCACTGACTCTTGTTTTTCAAAAAGCCGGAACTATTACCGTTCAAGCCGATGCGACCAGTGAATAGTCAACGCCCGAGTTTGAGAGTCCCATTATTTATTCTGGCCGCCCTGGTGGTGTTCACGGGAGTCGCCATATTCTATAAACGCTTCGAGACTCCCACTTATAACGGATCAGTAATTGATCCACCCAAAGCCATGCCGGAGTTTACTCTCCAGTCTTCCAATGGTCCCGTGAGCCTGGATAGTTTTCGCGGAAAGTATGTACTGGTTTACTTTGGCTATACCTCCTGTCCTGATATTTGTCCCATTACGCTAGCCACGCTGACAGAAGCCCTGGCAAAGTTAGGTACGAAGAAGGCTGAGAATTTCCAAGTGATCTTTATCTCAGTGGATTACAAACGCGATACTCCTCAGATAAGCGATGCATTTGCCAAGAGATTCAACGCGAATTTTATTGGCTTGGGCGGCACAGAAGCCCAAATCAATCAGGTAACGCAGGAATATGGCATCTATTACAAACTCAATCCCCCCGATCCAACTACGGGGTTTTACTCCGTGGATCATACGGCCCTTGTTCAAGTGCTGAACCCGCAGGGTGCACTGATTCTGATCTGGCCCTTTGGCATGCAGCCAGATCAAGAGACTTCCGATATGGTCGCTCTAGCCAGTAGATGATTAACAGAAATAAATCTTCAGCCAGCATACGCTGCTGGCTTTTTATTTTGTGACTCTCTTCGGTTTATATCCGAAGTGTCAAAAAAAACAAAACGCCAAAGGAGATTTGTAAGATGTTTAACCGATCTACAAGAATCAAGGTGCTCGTCATTTATTATGGCGCGTTGTTGCTGTGGTTAAGCACAACCGCCATGCATATCCCGGACGGTTATCTGAGTCCGGTAACATGTTTCATCATGTTCCTGATCGTTTTACCGTTCTGGGTGATTGGCATTCGCAAAATTCGGGAGAAGTTGAATGCACACAGCGCGCCGCTGATCGCTTTGCTCTCTGCGTTTTGCTTTGTGATCATGTTGTTCAATTTCCCGGTTCCGGGCGGAACGAACGCACATGCCGTTGGCGCGACCATCGTTGCCATCATTCTTGGACCAGAAGCCGCGACGATTGTGGTATCCGTTGCATTGGTAATCCAAGCCTTTTTCTTCGGCGATGGAGGCATTACCGCATTGGGAGCCAATATATTCAATATGGCGATTATCGTCTCGTATATTTCCTACGCTATTTATTGGGCTTTTTCAAAAAACCAAGCTCTGACCTCCCGCAAGCGGTTGGTAGGTGCATTTATTGGCGGTTGGGCAGGATTGACCGTCGCGGCTTTCGTTGCCGGTGTTGAGTTTGGAATCCAGCCGCTTCTATTCAAAGCTGCAGATGGAATGCCGTTATATGCGCCCTATCCGCTCTCCGTTTCGATTCCTGCGATGGTTATCCCTCATGCTTTGATTGCTTCGGTGGCAGAAGGCTTACTGGCGGCATTGGTCGTCGCCTATTTACAGCGTTCGAATGTTTCAATATTGGAAGCGGCGGAAAAGCCTGCCGCTCTTGCAGAAGCAGGCGGCTTGCAAAAACTGCGTGCACCCTTGGTAGCTTTGGCAGTATTGATTATTGCATCTCCATTAGGTTTGCTTGCACCGGGTACACCTTGGGGCGAGTGGGGAACCGATGAACTTGCCAGCCGTGGATTGGGGTTTGTCCCAGCCGGGCTGGAGAAGTTATCGACCCTTTGGGGTGCGCCCATGGCTGATTATAATCTTCCTGCTTTAGGCAATTCCAATTTGGGATATGTACTTTCCGCCATAGTAGGAATCATCCTAATCACAGTTGTGATCTGGTTGTTCAGCATGTTATTGACAGCTAGTTCGCAATCGAAGAGAGCATAAATAAAAACTCACAGCAACGAGGCGGGTGTGTCCTGAATTTCGGTAGGAGTTCAACAAGCACTCGCCTACTCAGAGCTTGCTTTGAGCAAGCAGACAAGAACACCCTATGCTGGCTGGTACGCCGATGCTCGTGTTGGCGACTGTTTCATCCGCCCGAATCCTTGAGACAAAACAATCGTAGTAGTAAATTTTGAACAGTTCGTTCATCGGGCAACGATTTGAAACTGCTTTCTTTTTTTTGAAGGATCCCTTCTCCTATAGATGTAAAGTAGTACTTTCAAAACCAGCTGGAAAATCAAAAAAACATCGTTCTTTGAAAAAATTTGTGAAAAGTTTTGGGCGTTTCTGTAAAGTCATTGCCAAGGGGTTTTGGCTTGACAGCGCACTTACGATACCTTGCCAATAGAGCTGCAGAAATGCGGCTCTTTTTTTATCGTGAATCATTGTTTTTTGCAAAGACAATAGGGATGAAGAATCAAAAGAGACAGATATCCTCATTTCTGGCTATCTCTCTGTCCTTTTTGCGCAGAAGTTTGACGCCTAACCGGAGCGGTGAGTCCCCTGCCAAGGGGCTTTTTGTGTAGCAAAATAAGAGGGCTGCTAAGGTTGGCAGTCTTCTTTAATTAAATCCCTTTCCACAAGAATTAAATCCCTTTCCACAAGCATTTCTTGTTGGGAGAGTCAGTCATTGAGGATTGTAAGGATTTCCTGCTAGGGAGTTACAAAAAAGAGACTTGCATTCGTGCCGGTCTCTTTATTATTTAATATGAATGTCATAATTCATCCCTCTTTGACGCGGACCTTGGTAATCGTTAATCGAAAAAGCCAATGGAAAGAAAATTTGTTATTC
>CAVWED010000004.1:0-172720 GCA_963753985.1 uncultured Chloroflexia bacterium | reverse complement strand
TCCGTTGCAGCTGCTGGCAAGCAGTCTGGAGGGCTGGTCCAATCTTTGTAGGTTGAGCAGTTCACTAGCACTTCGAGATGAACCGGAAGCGGCTTGCACGCTCGAGATGTTGGAAGCATATTCCAGGGACCTGATCGCATTAGGCGTTAATCAACTTGATGAACTCCAACCCATTTTCCCGGATCGTTTATATGTAGCGCTCCAGAATTCTTCGGCTGCAAATCATCTTTCCGAAATTGCCCGCAAATTGGAACTGCCCACTGTGGCGACTCACCCGGTCTATTATCTTTTTCCTGAACAAGCCCGCTTACAAAAAACACTGACCGCCATTCGTTTAAATCAATCATTGAATGATGTTCCCTTGGGCGCGATGGCTCCAGCGGACGCATACTTCATGAGCGCACAGGAAGTGGAATCCCATTTTCAGGATTTTCCCCAAGCACTGGCAGCCACCGCTGAAATTGCAGAGCGGTGCCGCTTCGACCTGCCGCTTGGAGTGGCTCATATGCCCACAGTTCCCCTGCCCTCCGAAGTCTCAGCCACTCAATTCCTGCGTCAAAAAACTTTTGCTGGAGCACAGACTATTTACGGCGAGATCACGCCCGCGATCCAGGCACAGCTCGAGCACGAATTGGAGGTAATCGCGCGAGCAGGCTTTGAACCAATTTTTTTGATTGTGGAAGAAATCCTGGATTACGCCCGCAAGACCGGCGTCCCATTTTCATCGAGAGGTTCGGCGGCATCGTCACTCGTGGCGCATTGTTTAGGAATTACCAGTCCCGATCCGCTGCGGCTCAATTTGTACTTTGAAAGATTCCTAAATCCCGCTCGCACCACTCCCCCCGACATTGACACAGATCTATGTTCGCGCAGGCGCGACGCAGTCATCCAGCATGTCTTCGACACATACGGTGAAGACCGGGTGGCCATGGTCGGGACGATCAATCGCTTCCGTCCGCGTTCTGCATTGGGAGAGGTTGCCAAGGCGCATGGCATGGATGCGGCCAAAGTGCGCGGGATGGTCAATCAATTGCCGAATGCCTGGTGGGCAAGATTCGAAGAGGCACAGGAAAGACAGGATCCACCTTCTCCTTTTGCAGAATTGCGAATCTCACACCCATCTCCATTTCATCAGCAGATCTTTGATGATGCTGAAGCCATCCAAACATTACCCAGGCACCTATCCGTGCATGCCGGTGGGTTGATCGTGGCGCCGGGCGCCTTGACCGATCTAATTCCAATCACTCGATCAGGAAGTAAAGGGGTCATCATCACTCAATTCGATCTGGACTCGGTCGAGGCCATGGGGCTTGTGAAAATCGACCTGCTCGGCATCCGCGGCTTGACCGTTCTCGGTGATGTCGGAGAGTTTATCTCGGAAAGCAAGTCCGGGGAGTTTGCCAATCTGGTTTCGGCACTGGATGCCATTCCATCTGATGATGCACAAACTTCGGAGCGGGTGGAGACAGGGCAGACGATCGGCTGTTTTTAAATTGAAAGTCCGGGGATGCGCTCGACGCTGCGCGAGATCCATGCCCGCAGTGAAGATGACATCATGGCAGCACTTGCTCGGTACCGTCCAGGTCCGCTCAGCGGAGCTTGGGCAATGTAAGGTCCACTGCGGGCCAGTGCTGTGAGTTTTTTCAACGTATCCAAATCTTCCACAATGATGAAATGCCAGGGCTGGCCATTCATGCTGTTGGCGGTCAGCCTAGCTGACTCTATGATCCGATGGACAATCTCTGATTGCATTGTCTATCGCGACAATAACAATGTTTTTATTTGTATTATTGCGATTATTATGACGTAATCAAATACCGCCAGACGGAAAAACTTTAGCGTCATCCAAAAACCAGAAAATCCAAAGGCTCAATAGTTAATTTCGTTGGCAGTGAAATTTCGCTCATCCCGTGAAGACGTTTCTTTGTTTGAATGGAACTTTGCTCGAATACACGGGGCGGGATGGTTTGCCGACTCTCTGAAAAGTTGGCAAAGATCACTGCACGTTGTCCATCGTAGGTGCGTATAAAAGCTATCACATGTTCATTCTCGGTTGGAAGAATCTCCAATTCACTTCCAGCGAAGGCCTCTTTTCCCATTCGTAACTTAATCAAACTTTGCAAGCCTTGATAAACCCGCCCCTCAACGGAGTTGGACTCGCTTCGTTTTTCATATTTATTCCAATCCACGTATGGACGATGCACCCAGCGGCTATCGCGAGTCTTGTGCGGATCGTCACGGTAAGTATAATTATTCAGAGTGCCAACTTCATCACCAAGATAGATCAGTGGGATGCCGCCAATGGTCAGGATCATTCCATGCAAAAGCAGAATTCGGCGGATGGCGAGCTCTACTTCATTGGGGCCCTCTTCACTCAGGGCTTTTTCCAATCCAGCCAACGATGCGCAACTTCCTGAAATGCGACAATCGCCTGTTGTGGGATTTTCCTGAAAAGGCAGACCGCGCGCAAAGCTGCCGGGAAAGCGTCCGCGATAAAACTCATTCAGAAAGCGGCGATGGTCGCTGCCGTTAATGCCTAAAAGAGATGCATCTTCATCAGAAAATGTCCAACCAATATCATCATGGCAACGCACATAATTCACCCAAGATGTTTGGGGATGAATTTTGAATCGGGTAGCGAGTGCTTGAGCGAGTAAGTCCACCTTGCGAGTCGCAAGTGAATTCCACAACAGCGCCATCAAAAGCGGATTGTATGAAAGCTGACATTCGGCTGGATCAATATATTTTACGACATCATCCGGATGAACGATAGCCTCGGACTTGAACAACAATGTCGGAGCAGAAATCCGCGCGGCCGCATTGAAGGCGCGAATGAGGGTGTGGGCTTGTGGTAGGTTTTCGCAGCTTGTCCCTATCTGCTTCCAGATGAAGGCCACCGCATCCAATCGGATCACCTCCACGCCCTGATTGGCAAGGAAGAGCATCTCTTCTGCCATTCGATTGAATACGGCTGGGTTGGCGTAATTTAGGTCCCATTGGTACTTATGAAATGTAGTCCACACCCATCCACCATTTGGGAAAGGTGAAAATGCTCCGGGGTGTTCATCGGGAAAAATTTCGCGCAGTGTTTTTTCGTAGGCGTCCGGCGTGCTTCGATCCGAATAGATGCGATACATCTCCATGAAATCGGCATCGCCCGCCTTCGCTTTTTCGGCCCACAGATGCTCATCGGAGGTATGATTGAAAACCAGATCCAATACAAGGCTAATCCCTGCACCGCGCAGGTCGTGCGACAACGATGCAAGCTGTTTCATCGTACCGAGTGGCGGATGAACATCACGGTAACTGCTGACAGCATACCCCCCGTCATTTTCACCTCGCGGCATCTTGAACAATGGCATCAGATGTAGATAAGTCAACCCAAGTTCTTTGAAATATGGGATTTTGGATCGGACTCCCTCCAGATTATCTGCAAACAAGTCGACGTAAATTACTCCGCCCATCATCTTGTTCGAGTGGAACCAGAGCGGATCCAACTCCCGGGCAGAATCCAGCTCGCGCAACTCAGCAAATCGGGCAAACCATGCGCGAGCCAGGCTGGTGATCAAATCTTCGAGGTGGAAAAAGAAATCATAATGAGTGCTATATAGGTTAAAGTAAAGTTGGAACAGGGTCGGGAAGTGTGCATCCAACCGCTGGGTGAATGACTGCCATCCCTGTGGGTCAGCAACGATTTGCGCCGCAAGACTGGTCTCAACGCGAGGCAAGATGCGTTCGAGGGAACGGGACGTTTCGCGGGAAGAGGCATCCATATTAACTTTTCAATGTGAACCAGAGATATTCAAACGGTTTAATAGTAAGTGAACCGAGCGAAATATTTTCTCCTGTGAAGGCGTTGATGGCCCGGCCTTCGTCAAGAAGTATGGTTTGCTGGTGGTCACTGAGATTGTTGAAAATCAACATCGTTTCATTATCGTGCGTCCGCTTATAAGCTGCAATCGAGTTGTTGCCCACATCAATCCATTCAAAGCTGCCCCAGCCAAATGCCCGGTGCTCTTTATGGACAGAGATCATACGGCGGATCACACCGAATAGCGAATCAGAATCTGCCATTTGCGCCGCCACATTGACATGCTTGGGGCTGTAGTCTCCCTCAAGCAACGGGGCAAATGGCTGCGCTTGTGTAAAACCCGCGGTCGGACTATCGTCCCATTGCATCGGCGTACGGACTCCGTTGCGGTCGTCGAGCCAGACGTTATCGCCCAACCCAATTTCGTCGCCATAATAAATGATGGGTGAACCTGGTAAAGTGAAAAGAAGTGAATTGGCCAATTCAATCTTTCGGCGGTCGTTATCCAGTAATGGGGCCAAACGGCGGCGAATGCCCTGATTGAGTCGCATACGCGGCTCCGGTGCGTATTGTTCCCACATCCATTGACGTTCTTCGGGCGTGACCATTTCGAGCGTCAACTCGTCATGATTGCGAAGAAAGGTGCACCACTGGCAATTCGGTGGAATGAGTGGTGTGCGGCGCAATATCTCAAGCATATCGTCGACACGGCCCTTTTTAAGCGCCATATAAATTCGGGGCATGACGGGAAAATGGAAAGCCATATGGAACTCGTCGCCGCTGCCAAAGTAAGGGCGCACATTCTCTGGCCATTGATTCGCTTCACATAACAGAATCCGATCTTGATAATGCCCATCTATTAAAGTTCGCAACTTCTTAAGATAATTATGTGTTTCGGGCAGGTTCTCGCAATTTGTGCCTTCGCGCTCGAATAGATACGGAACGGCATCAACCCGGAAACCATCAATCCCAAGATCTAGCCAAAAGCGGGCGATATTGAACATTTCCTCCTGAACTTTAGGATTATCAAAGTTCAAATCAGGTTGGCTCGCATAAAACCGATGCCAGTAATATTGACCCGCCTGTTCATCCCAAGTCCAATTGGATGGTTCCGTATCAAGAAAGATGATGCGTGCATCTGCGTATTTCTTATCCGCATCGCTCCACACATAATAATCCCGATAAGGAGAATGCCGACTTGACCGGGCGCTCTGAAACCAGGGGTGCTGGTCAGAAGTGTGGTTCATGACCAAGTCGGCAATCACACGTATTCCGCGTTGATGGGCCTCTTTGAGCAGGGTATTGAAGTTAGCAATAGAGCCGTATTCTGGCAGGATGCCATAATAATCGGCAATATCGTACCCGTCATCCTTCAACGGCGAAGGATAGATCGGCATAAGCCATAGACAGTTCACGCCGAGTTCTTGCAGATAATCTAGTTTTCCCACCAAACCAAGCAAGTCACCGTGTCCATCACCGTTGCTGTCACAAAAAGCGCGCACATAGACTTCGTAAAATACTGCATCTTTGTACCACATATACATACAGAATCCCGATTTCAACCCTGCCAGGTGAATTTGGGAAATCTAGAAAATAACATAGATTATTTTATTTAGGCCTTTATCCCTTGACCGAGCCTGCCAGTAGTCCTCGCACAAAATATCTTTGTAGCGAGAAAAAGACTATAAGCGGCACAGCCATGGAGAAGAACGCGGCAGCGGTCAGCAATTCCCAGTTCTGGCCAAACGATCCGACAAGATTGGCCAATCTTTGAGTTAGCACTTGATTCTGTGCGCCTCCACCCAGGAATACCAAAGCAACGAGGTAATCATTCCATACCCAAAGGAATTGAAAGATCGCAAAAGATGCTAGGGCTGGTACCGAAAGTGGCAAAACAAGGTTCGTGAATATCTTGAAATGTGAAGCTCCGTCCACGTGCGCAGCTTCGAAGATATCGCGCGGCAGCTCGCTGATATAGTTGAACAGCAAATATGTTGCGAGCGGCAATCCGAATCCAGTATGCGCCAACCAGACCGACAGGAAAGTTCCATTTAAATGTAAGGCAACGAAGTTTTGCAGTAAAGGTATCAATGAGATTTGCAAGGGCACTACCAGTAAGCCTACGACGAGAGCAAACAACATCTTGCGGCCTGGAAATTTTATCCAAGCGAATCCGTACGCTGCAAATGCCGCAATTGCAATTGGAATAACAGTTGCCGGTATCGTGACAGCAATACTGTTTAAAAATCCGGAAGCCATATCGGAACCTTGATTCGTATCTGTGGTTCCATTGGCAAGCTTTGCCGTATATTGGCCGCTGGCAAGCACCTGCTTATAATTCTCTAAGGTAAAGGTTGTGTCGACTGTCCATTGATATTGCTCGACATCCAGATAACCGATACGACGATTGCCGATCCAGATGTATTTTTTGCCGTCTTGGTTAATTCCCGCGTCAAATTGTTCGAAGGTGGCTGTAATACCTCCCAAGGTCATTGGAGAATAGCGGTCCACAGTTGGCGCAGGCGTAATTTTTTCCACGGAAATCCATTCTTGGTGAGGAAACACCGCCCACCACCCGCTATTACTAATGTCAATTCGGTCCCGGAAGGATGAAATCAACAATCCTAATGTGGGTATGGTCCACAACAGGCAGATAATAGCTAGTGAGCCATTTATCAAGAGGCTACTAAAAAATTTAGATTTCATCACAGCGCCTCCCGGCGGGCGAATTGCCGCAAGTTATAGACCATCACGGGAATCACCGTGATGAACAGTACTACGGCAATGGCTGAACCAACCCCGTTTTGATTATAGGTAAAGTATTGTCGATAGAATTCCGTTCCGATCACGCTCGTTCCAAATTGCCCGCCCGTCATGACCCATACTACGTCGAATATTTTCAGCGTAAAGATAACAATCGTTGTCGAAACCGTGATGATTGTACCGGCAATGGATGGAAGCATGATGCGGAAGAATATCTGAATCTCATTTGCACCATCAACACGCGCTGCTTCCAAGATTTCAGCCGGAATACCCTTGATTGCAGCTGAGAATAAAACCATGGCAAAGCCCGTTTGGAGCCAGATCTCAACCACAATGAGGTAGAAATTGTTCCAAGGTTCATAGAAGGCCGTCCATGCTGTGGGTTGCCCATGAAAAAACCCAACAAAGATTGCATTCAAAAGCCCGATTTGTGGGGCATCAACTGGTCGTACTGCATAGACAAAATTCCAGATAACACCTGCGCCCACGAACGAGATCGCCATTGGCAAAAATATCATAGATTTTGCCGCGTTTTCAAATTTACTTCGATCCGCAAGAACTGCTATGAGCAACCCTGCTATGACAGTGAATGCTGTACCGAATACTAGCCATAATAAATTGTTGCGGAATACACCCCGCATGTTTGGATTCGTAAACACATAAATATAATTTTGCCAACCGACAAAGTTTTTGCTAATCTGATCATAAAAACTGGCAATCAATGTTCGAATAGTCGGTACTATCAACGCCCATGTCAACATCAACAGAGCGGGACCGATAAATAGGGCAGGTTCCAAGTACTGCGCCCATTTTGCAGGGAGCTGCTCAATCACAATGTCGCCTGTGAAAAAGAGTAGAACGATTCCTCCTACTCCCCAAATCAATGCGATAGCCACAGTAATAGATTGAGGTGGAGGGGTTTTACTAGTCTGAGCGGCACGAATAAAGAACATTCCCCATACAAGCAGGAAAATTGTCAAGATTAAAGGGATAAAGCTGGCTAGTATCCGCAAAAAAACCAATCCCTTAGAATGTTTTAAATTCGAACTGGCCATTGATTTGCTCCTTTTTAATCGTTCAACATATCCAGAACTTGGAAATCATAAAATGTATACAGTAGTTATCACATACGACGATATGGAGCGTGATGAAATTAATAACTATGGTCGGCTCACTTCGGGTGAGCCGACCATTTTATTGAACCAAAAGATTATGGAGTTGGGGTAGCTGCAGTCGTGCTTGTAGGCCAAGAGGCATCGATGTTGGCGAGAGCCTGGGTCATGGTTTCGGAGCCGGAAGCCCAACTGGTCATTTCTTTCCAGAATGAGCCAGCGCCGACGGAACCAGGCATCGAGTCAGAAGCGTCAAAACGGAAAGTTGTGGCGTTCTTCAATGCCTGACCAATCTGCTGATCGACAGGGTTGCCATACCAACTCGGATCGGCATCCTTTTGAGGCGCAAATGCACCACCTTTGGACATCCAAACCTTGAGATGCTGGGCGGTTGTGTAGTACTGCATAACGGCCATGACCTCAGGGCGATTGCTCGTCGCGCCCCAGATGTCACCAGCGACTTCCACCGGCGAACCATATTGTGGATCAATGGGCGGGAAATAGAAAGCGCTGTAGTCAACACCGGGCACTGCAGTGCTCGGGAAGAAGCTGGAAATGAAGTTGCCGTTCATGTTCATCATGCACTTCGGACCGGAGGGATCGAACATTGGTGCGGTCGAATCGCCAAAACTGGTCTTGACAACGTAGGGCAGACCGCCGTAGACGTACTTGGGGTTGGTCCAGATCTTGGCCATGATGTTAGCAGCATTGGTAACTTGCGGTGACGAGAACTTCAATGTGCCCGCGATCCAGTTATCATAATCTGTTGGAGGGGCGGTGCGGAGCATGATATTCTCGATCCAGTCAGTCGCAACCCAACCGGTAGCCGAACCAGATTCGATGCCGATGCACCATGGTGTTGTTCCATCTTTGACCATTTGATCCATTAATGTTTGCAATTGATCAAAAGTGGTCGGGACCTGGTAGCCGGCGGCATCCCATGCCTTCTTCGGGTAATACACGAAGCCTTTCACGTTAATGCGTTCCCAGATACCTGCCACGATCGGATTTCCATCGGGACCAGTAAAGGTGGATTGTGTAATCCAATAGGGGTCGTAGTTTGCCTTAATTGGATCCATATTCAAGTTCTTGCTTAAATCAACAATCTTGCCTTCCTGAACAAACGGGGCGAGCAAGCCTGGTTGCGGGAAGTCCACAATGTCGGGCGGCGTGCCGCCTTCAATTTCGGCTTTGATATCGGCTTCGAAGTTCTTATCGCCATTATACTGAATGGTAATTCCAGTCTTCTGTTCGAAGTCTGCCATCGTGGCGTTGAAGTTATCTTCGTCTTGTGCCACAAACGGACCAGTAGCGGTTACAGTCTTTCCTTTAAATTCACCGGCCATGGCGCGCGCCACGAAGTCGTTAGACGCAACTGCACTAGTAGCAGTAGCAGCTGGTGCAGCAGTAGCCACTGCCGCAGGCGCCGTTGTTGGCGCAGGCATCGCTGTAGGCGCTGCAGTTGCGGCACCTCCGCAGGCAGTCAACGCCAAAGATGCCAAAACCAACAGGCTTACAAGAGACCATAGAAATGATTTTCTGTTCATTTTTCTCCTCACGAAAATTATAGAGTTTACATCGACGACAATGCTTAATCAGATTTTCTTATAAAAGCTCACCCCCTTTCAAGGATTGGTGATATCGCGCACGACTTGCGGACGACAAGCTCTGTCTTCAGGATCTGCCTTTTGGTGGGTATCTCTACCCCTTCAAGCAAATCCGTAAGAACGAGACAAGCCCTACGGGCCAATTCCTGCGCTTCCAAACGCACCGTGGTGAGTGACGGTTCAGCATATTCAGCCCAAGGGATATCATCGAAGCCCACCACGGAAACATCCTCCGGTATCCTGAGTCCTGAATCTCGCAAGGCAGCATATGCTCCCATAGCGACATTATCGCTAGCAACAAAAACAGCCGTAAAATTCTTTTGACCGTCCAGTAAGGACTTCATTTGATTATAGCCACTTCTCGGATCAAAATCAGCATACCGAATCAACTCTTCATTCGGTGTAATTCCAGCAGCGTTAAGAGCATATTTGTAGCCCAACACGCGGTCGGCTGCTGAACTATAATAAGATGGTGAGGCGTTAGTAATACAGGCAATCTGCTGATGGCCAAGCTCTAATAAATACTGGACACCCTTTTGGGCAGCAAGGCGGTTGTCAATATCCACGGAATGAAGATTGGTGCCCGCAAGCTCTCCCATAATTACCGTTGGTATATCAACTTGTTCCAGCTTTCTCAAGCCGGCATCATCAACGCGGGGAGTAAGGAGAATCATGCCATCAATGCGTTTCGCACGAGCAAGTGCGAGATAGGCTCGGTCTTGATGCTCCATTTCAACATATTCGATCAACAGACGTAATTTATGATCTTTGACAACATCCATTAAACCTGCAATAATCCTAGGCAAGAAGGCATCTGTTGCAATATGGTCTGGACTCCGAGTCATCACTAAGCCAAGTGCCCTTGTCCGATGCGTAGCAAGAGCTTGTGCAGAAGCATCCGGAATGTACCCTAAACGCTCTGCAGCCTCATGAACTTTCCGGCGTGTTTGTGACGTAATATTAAACCCCTTAACATCGTTTAATACGAAAGAAACGGTTGTACGAGAGACACCGGCTAAGTCTGCAACATCCTGACTCGTTATACGTTTCTTTACCATTTTTGAGTGATGTGTGGCTAAAAAATAAGAAAATTTTATATTAACGCGTGTTATTAACACGCGTTAATAGTTTAACCAATAGTTGCTTTGATGTCAAGAGAAAATAGAAATCGACTTGGATTAATTGATGACCGAAAAACCTGATTGGCTCCAATGATTATTTACGTAGGTACCAAGGCCAGCCACAAACCCACTTTATCGAATAGCCCCGCAAGAAACTTTTCCGAGTTCAGAACTGCCTATTTTTCTTGCTCGATCTTGACGGTATTGCCGTTGTGTACGTTGCGTAGGGTAATCGCTCCCAGTGCAGCTGCCACCAAAGCGGCGAGACCGCCTAATGCCAAACCCCAGCGCGCTCCGGCCGCTTCAGCAAACCAGCCGACAATGGGTCCGCCAATGGTGGTAGAACCCAAAAAAGCAACAGACCAGAACGACATCACACGACCGCGCATTTGCGGTGAACTTTCCAACTGCAAAATGCTGTTGCCTAGCGAGGAGAAGTTGATTGAGGAGATCCCTACTAACACTAAGAAGAATGCTGTAAGCAACAAGCTAGGCATGAAGGACGCTGCTAATACCGCCAAACCAAATAGCAGAGAGGCACTGACAACTTTATATAGACTGATGCCCTTACGACTAGCGAAGAAAATTCCACCGCAAGCAGCACCGAATCCCATGGAAGCTGTTAATAGGGCATAACTGCTAGCATTCCCGTGAAAGGTAAATTGCGCGATCAACGGCAAGCTGACCTGGAATTCGTATGTGAGCGTACCGATGATGGCCATCACTAAAAGTGTAGAACCCAGCACAGGCGTGGAAATCACATACTTAAAGCCTTCTCGGATTTGGCCCTTGGCGCGTGGTACTGGCGGGGTTACGAGTAGTTCATTGGCGCGCATCATGCTCAACATAATCACCACCGCAGCATAGGAGATCCCGTTAATAATAAAGCAGGGTGCCAGCCCAAAAGCGGCAATCAACGCCGCGGCGATGGCTGGTCCAATGATGCGTGCCAAATTAACCAAGGTCGAATATAAGGTAACGGCATTTCTCAAATTGTCAGGTCCAACCAATTCAATGTAGAAAGTCTGGCGAGTGGGATTGTCGAAAACGTTAACCATGCCCAGACTAAAAGCCAGAATATAAACCATCCACACCGTTACCAGGCCAGTTACCACCAACACACCCAAGATTAAGGCCAGAATGCCGGATATGGATTGAGTGAAGTAAAGGATTTTTCGTTTGGAAATTCGGTCTGCAATTACCCCACCATATGGACCGAGGATCAGGATGGGAACATACTGCAAAGCGCTGGTAATGCCCAGTGCAGTACCAGAGTTAGTAAGTTTGAGCACCAGCCAAGCTTGAGCCACCGTCTGCATGAAGGTACCGGAGGTGGAAATGATCTGCCCAATGTAATACAAACGGTAATTGCGGACATAAAGCGATGAGAAGGTCTCATAACCATAACGGCGTAGATAGTTTGAAAAAAATTCCATGTGCGCGGGGTTCCGTACTGCGTATCGAATCATTATACTATTGTCGAATAAAGGCCTCCTCCATTCGATGTGCAGAAATCATTTTTAGTCAAGGTTGAGCAAATTTCCAAAAATTGATATTGGCAGACTGAAGATCAGCATTGTGCTCCCTATCTGCCATTGGCTCCAAGTATATTCATAATAAAACAACGGTGAGATATTAACGCCTGCGGGGAGCAGCATAAGATGAACTATCCAAGTTAAAGCCAATGCCAAAAAGACAGCTATTGCGGTAACTAACATTCTTAATAATCCGTGACGTATCAGGCCGCCTAGAGCAAAACCGAAAGCTGCCAGCATACAGCCTGCCGGCAACAGCATCCCAGCAAGATTGATCTGAACCAAAAGAACATCATACGTAAAAAGCCCAATCGAAAAGATCGATCCACCAATGATGGTTGCAACCGCTAGACATGGGAACACTCTTGAGTATGGAAAACGCTCAACAATTAATCGAATTAGAGAGATTCCTACGCCGAAAAAGGCGCCAAGAAACAGGCCTCGTTCCAAAGAAACTGAAATGCGGACGGCATCCATGTAATCCGGAATGCGAATAACCAGATAGTTCTGTAGTCCTACGCTGATTGCCGAGCCGAAATAAGCCACCAAGAAAACTGTCAGGATCGAAAGCGGCCGATCAATGAAGTGTCCCAGTATATGTTTTGTTGAAACGGTCAGCCGTGTTTTGGCTGAAATGGAAGCAGGCAAGCTGCCTGCGACTTTTTGGATTTCCAGTAAGGCTGGGACAAGCCTTTCTTCCGATGCGTTCTGGACAACAACATTGACGGATGTGATGGAACGGATTTGCCCGATTAAGTGTGCAGCTTCATCACCCTGCGGTGTGTCATTTATTGCTAGATAGGCCACGGCGCGATCTAGTTCGTCATTGAAGGCTGTTGTCTGCCATTCATCGGACTGTGGAGAAAGTTTACGCACGGCCCGCAGAATCTGCTGGCTAAGTAGAGGGTCGTTGACGTCATCAACAGTTTTGATCAAAGCTCCGATTATTCTACTCGAAAAGATTTCCTTCAAATATGTCAATCCCGAGTCGCTGAGCAAATGACCCACAACACGCGCCGTGATTGCATCGTCATGCGTGCCGATTAGCGAACTGGCCACATCCATCTTCAATGCAACATCTTCAACCTTGCCCCACCAATAATCATCGTCCAGCCCAAAGACCAGTGCGCTATGCAGAAAATAACGCTGCGTATCCGTCGGGGCAACCACAATCTCCGATTTTTTATGCTCCATCTCGATTAAAGCAAAGTTGGTTAGGTTGAGAACGACAGTATCTCCATGAGATTCCCTGCGTATCAGACTGCGATTGAGAAGCTCCCGCGCATCCATTTCTTCGCGTTTTTCGGATTCTCCTGCGAATTGATCGGAACGAAGCGGAGGAGGCTCAAGCCCAAACCCAAGACATAATTCACGCAACGCTTCCCCAGCCGATTCCGGCCGGGAAGCCGGATTGGAGTCCGTCATCCGCCGCAGGACCTTCGTCAGATCGGGTGGAAGTCGTGGGTTAATCTCGCAAGGATCCGGTAACTCCTCCTTCGAATAGAGTTGCTGAATCCCGAGTATTTTTTCCCCGTCCCACGGCAGGTGCTGGGTAAACATTTCAAATAACAACACTCCGAAGCTAAAGATGTCGGATTGTTTGGTCATCGCCTTGGTTGCCAGCTGTTCAGGAGGCGCATAAGGCGGCGTGCCGCGCCCGGTATGCACTGCCTGAGTGGTATCGGAAATGAAGCGAGCTAAGCCAAAGTCGCTGATATAAGAATTGCGGCCAAAATCGAGCAGGATGTTGGACGGTTTCAAATCCCGGTGGAGGATGTTCTCGCCGTGTAAGAAGTCGAGTCCTGAAGCGATTTCGGCGGCGAAGTTCAGGGCGTTCTGGAAAGGCAGTTCCCTCACCATTAGAAGCTCGCGCAGCGAACCTCCAGGAACGTATGGGGATACCAAATAGTGGATATTTTTCGTCAGGCCATAATCGAAGATCGGAAGAATGTGCGGATGGCGCAGTGACAACAACTTTTCCGCCTGCTTATCAAACATTCGATCTCTCATATTCTGTTCGCCAAATTCGGTCAGTTCGTTCAGCTTGATGGCGACGATACGATTATGTTCCAAATCCATGCCCGACCAGACTACACCCTCCCCGCCCGCGCCGATCTGCTCAAGCAACTCGTAGTTAAGGAATCGCGACTTGGGGATTAGGTCCTTCAGGACAATGCGGTCTTCATACATAGCTTGGAATTTGTTCTTTACAAGTTAATTGGAATTACAGCTCTGCCAGCCGAAATCAAAGAAAACTTAAGACCCGCCTGGCGCTGCAAACCAGGGAACGGATGTTAGGGGTGAGGCGGGTTAGGGGGAACTGGCGGCTTTGGGGGAGCCGGCGGATTAGGGGGAGCTGGCGGGTTAGGAGGAGCTGGCGGGTTAGGAGGAGCCGGCGGGTTAGGGGGAGCCGGCGGATTAGGGGGAGCTGGCGGGTTAGGAGGAGCTGGCGGGTTAGGAGGAGCTGGCGGGTTAGGAGCTGGCGGGCTAGCAGGAACCAGCGGATTAGGAGGAACCGGCGTATTAATGGAGACCGTCGTCGGTTGAGTAACGTTTCCGGTCGGTACCACAGCAGGGGCCTGTACCGTGTCCGGGGTTGGTGCAACAACGTTCGTGGGAGGTAGGGCTGCAATCGTTGTCGACGCTGGTGAGGCTGGGACAACGGTGGATGAACTCTGCGTTGAGCCGGATTGAACCATGGCTTGGGCTTGTGCGGCATTAACCGTGGAGATGGCAGAAGCCGTACAGTAACTTCCCGACATCGTGCAAGAAACTTTCAATTCATCGGGAGAAAGCGTTTGAGGCGCCGACGGTGGGCTGATGGCCTGATTCCCGCTGGGGCCGCCCAGATTAACCGAGACGCTCTGCCCTGCTCCAAAATATTGTGTCTGCCCCTCGGAAGTCATCTGCCCAGCCCCTTTGTATAAGCCGACCACCATATTGCCATTCTTAGTCGCCTTCAGGCCAGCGTCCCCCATCAAAGTCAGTTTTGTCCCGTTTACATTGAAGGTCCAACCCACGCCATTCGGCATGTTAATCAAGATGCCATCCATCGGCACCTGATTACACACAATCTGACCCAACTCGCTCGAAAAATAGAACGCATCCAGCCCGGTTGATTTCTTGTCCAGATTCGTGTTACCGAAGACCATTATCGTGACCGTCTGCCCCGGCACCGAACTTGGAAGGTTAGCCGTCACTTTGAAAATGGCGATCCCCCATTGATTTGTGATCAAGTTCAATGGAGAGGCTGAGATGCTTTGGATCTGATTCACATCCGCCACATCGCCGCGTTGCGAGAAGCGCTGGCTGGCGTTCGCTATCATTTGCGCCTGGATAGTGGTGTTTCCGTAGCAGGCCTTGTTAGCACCGATCTGGTTGCAATATTTTCCGGTGTAGGACATGGCCTGTTCAATCAAAGTCTGGCAATTGGCTTGGCTTTGGGCTTGAGGTTGAGCTTGGGTTTGAGTTTGGATTTGTTGGGTTTGGACAAAGCGCCCCGCGTTCGTGCGGTAAAAGGCGAAAACCAACAATCCAAGACTGCAAGCGAGGAACCCTAAGGCAAGAATCACTAAGGGAACCAAGGATGGTTCACTTTTCGCTTGGCCTGCGCGGCCAGATGCCGCCCTGGAAGATTTGGACTCAATTGGGCCGGAGGATTTGTTCATAGCTTGGCTGATCCTGTTTGCCGCCAATTCCTTGAAAATTACTGGCGAAAAGAAATAAAGAGCCGCATATTTCCCAGGCGGATTTGCGAACCACTTCTTACTGGAAACGGCTGTTGGGGCAGAAGACGTTGCCCGTTAATCCAGGTGCCATTTGAGCTATTAAGATCCATCACCTCATATCCATCCCCAGACCGTCGAACCATTAAATGTCGTCTTGAAACACCCAAGGTATAAGCATTATAGAAGGTAAGGTCAACCACTTTTTCGTCTGCAACCTGGGTGCTTCGGCCTAGAATGAATTCATTTTCCAGGCAGACTTCGATCGGCTGCGTCAGACCCAACAGATAAATGGCAATTCCCTCAGGGGGCACTTCCCGGTTCACCTGATCGATTTTTTCTTTAAAATCTTCGATGAAAGATTTTGTATCCCCTTTTACATCTATGGTGCTAGGGTCATTTTCAGAAACGGATTTCAGTGGTTGTCCACAATATTCGCAACTAACTGCATCCGCCCGATTTCTTCGTTGACAAGAAGGACAAAATTTATAGCCTGTCGTTTCCATTGATTCTCATTTTATTATAATACAAGGTCTGGCTGAGTGAGAACCAATTACGTATTTGCAATGTGCTTCAATACTAGGAAATCGGCAAGAATCGGGTTACAACTTGTTTGGATCGTCTAAAGCTTGCACTGAAATTTCTGCAACGCTTCATTAAGCAAGTTTGTGGCAAGTTCAGCTTGAGGCGTGTAAACTTTCCACGCAAAGGCGCGCGCGCCACACATCCAGGCGGCTGCGCCGCCATATGGCAAAGAAGATGTAGCGGTAGTTGTGATCGGGACGTAATCCACACTGAGACCACTTAGTTGAAACGCCTTCAAGTCTCCACTTCGGGAATCGACTTTGCTATCAATGATGGTGTCGAGCATAAACGCCGCGTCGCTGGCACCAGTTGCGTCCTGCCAAATGACTTGAATGAATAAGCTTGGATCATATGCGGCCAACATCCCCTGAGTAATACTACTTTGCGCATACGGATTATGTTGCGCGTCAAGGTCGAAGAACGCAATGGAAACGGGATGCCCGATACAAAACTCATATTCGCAGAATAGGCCGCTTAGATTCATCGGTGTTGCGGTTGGAAAAACGTGCGGCGTTGGGTAGGGCGTATAGGTTGGAATAGCCGCAACGGTTTGTGCGACTGCCAGTTGGATTTGGACATCGGGGTTCGATTTTGGTGCGCAGGATGCAAAAGTAAAGACGAGAATAACACTAAGACCTGTCATTCTGAGAAAACGGAGTAAGCAAAGGATCTCGTATTTCATGGACATCCCTGGACGACATACGGCGCAATTCTTTTCGCGAGCTCCGTCTCGGCCTCCGGATTCAGATGCAAAGGCGTGTCAGTGTAATAACTCGGCGGGAAGATATTCCAGAGATCGAGATAGTTCCAATGATTTTGCATTGCTGCGTTGTTCATATATTGCCTGTACTGATCATAAATCCAGCGCGGATAATAAGCGTTGTAGTAAATGTCACTGTTTAGAACATTCGTAAGCACTTTCGTTGGTTCGTTGATCAGAACTACAGGTACGCTGCCGGCAATTTGATAGAAGTCTTTGACCTGGTCTAATGAAACATTCCAGGCGTAAAGTTTGGGCGGCTTCTCGCCCATAAAGGTTGGATCACTGCTCAATTGAGCCGGCAATCCTTCGGGTGGACCTGGAATCTGGTCGAGGCCTGTGGCGAGATTGATCAGGCTGTAAAATTGATAACGCAGTATGCGATACAAAGTTCGATTCTGGTCAGCAATTTGTCCGAACAAGCCTGGACTTTCATAATTATTCGGCAGGAAATCATATCGCTGAGCCAGTTTATAATACTCATCTGAGTTATAACCAATCAAGGGATGATTAGTCCGCGCCTTCGGCATCAATGTGCGCCACGTAATCAGCCATAGGATTTCATCGGGTTGATATTTCATGGCTTTATCGAGGATCATCAAGTCTTTAGTTGCCGAAGAAGCGGGAAAACTTAAATTATAGGCGTAGACATTTTTGTTTCCGCATTTCAAACCCAACGTATCTATCTGACCCGGAAGCGTTTGCCTGGGCGTGAGGATGCCCCACCCCCACACTTCTAAATCACCGAGAACCAACACTCGAAATTCATTCGGCATCTTCGGTTCAGATATAATATGGGACGCGAACATTGCATCAAGGTTTTCCACATCCAGCGCGGCGTCTTGCGGTGGGTGCGTGCTGGTAGGAAAACGCTGCCGCGCCAAAGCGGGAGAGTTGTAGACATTCAATCTGCTAAGGTCGGGAGGCGTGGCATAGAATATAAACTCTGTCGCTAAGAACAGAATCAAACCTTTTATCAGAACTCGAAACGGATTAACGGGTTGCAACATTGGTGTGATTATAACTGTGCGAGAAGTATTTTATTTGCCTTGCTGATCTTGTATCTCATGCCAAGCATAGGAATAAAAATTAAACATTATTTCATTGACATCCCTTGACGATATCTGGCGCAATCATCTTCGCGAGCTCCGTCTCACCTTCAGGGATCAAATGCAAAGGTGTATCCGTGTAATAACTCGCCGGGAAGACATTCCATAGATCGAGATAGTTCCAATGATTTTTCAGCGCCGCTTCGCTGACATATTGCCGATACTGGTCGTAAATCCAACGCGGAAAATAAACATTGTAGTAAATATTGCTGTTAGGCACGTTCGTAAGCACTTGCGTCGGTTCATTGATAAGGATCACGGGAACATTTCCGGCAATTTGATAGAAATCCTGGACTTGATCCAGCGACACCTTCCCAACATCAAGTTTTGGCGGCTTCAGACCCTCAAAGGTCGCGTTACTGCTAAGCTGGCTCGGCAACTCCTCGGGCGGCCCGGGAATCTGGTCAAGGCCTGTGGCGAGATTGACCAAGCTATAAAATTGATAACGCAGAATACGGAAAAATGTTCGGTTCTGATCAATGAACTGATTCGATACCTGGCTCACTAAACTGGGAGCCCGATAACTCTTCGGCAAAAAATCAAATCGATGAGCCACTTTGTAATACTCATCCGGATTCTGAGAGATCAAGGGGTGCTCGATGCGCGTTTTTGGCATCAATGTAAATCCCGATAATACCCACACAATCTCATCGGGTTGGTATTTCATGGACTCGTCGAGGATCATCAAGTCTTTGGTCGCTGAGGGACGCGGAAAACTTAGATTGTACACGCGGACATTTTTATTTCCGCATTTTAAGCCCAGCGCATCCATCTGACCTGGAAGCGTTTGTGCGGACGTGAGGCCGATTCCCCATACTGCTGAATCGCCAAGGACAAACACGCGGTATTCATCGGGTGCCTTTGGCCCGGACACCACATGGGATGCAAGCATGGCATCGATGTTAGCAACATCCAAAGCGCCATCCTCCGGTGCGACGGTGCTAATCGGAAAACGTTGTCGCTTCAAAGCCGGAAAGTTGTAAACATTCAGCCATTCAAGATTTGGATGAAGCGCGTAAAAAGCAAATTCAAAAACAAGGAAAATGATTATGCCTTTGGCAAATATTTTCCACGGGCGAATGATCGGCGACATGCTTTGATTATACAATGCAAGGGACTTTTTTGTTATCTGCCTCAGTGCACCTGAAACAACCGAACGTAACTTCGTTAACGGCAGGGATTTCTTAGATTTGATTTTGCGCCGGATAGATTGTGACAATCATCCTTGACGAATTTCCCGACTATCGGCTATGATCTATTTACCCTACCCCCCTGGGTGGGGTAAGAATAAATAGCAAACTATAGTCTCAATCGAGGCACTATGAAAAACGATGTAACTTCTCTTCGGCGTTTGAAAACAATCGAGGGTCACTTGCGAGGCGTGATCCGGATGGTGGAGCAGGATGCATATTGCATTGACGTCATCCGCCAAATTCAAGCGGTAGAAGCCGCCTTGAACAAAGTCAGTTCGCAGATTCTGGAAAATCATCTGAACTCATGCGTCATCACCGCCGTGCAGGGAAATGATAAGAAGGAACGCGAACGCGTTCTAAAAGAAATCACGGAAGTATTCGATATGGCGAACAAGGTATAAACAAGAATCGGATTTTGATTCTTGGATTATAAATTTCATCTTAAGGAGAAATAACATGAACACTGTAACTTATCTAGTGCCGGCCATTGATTGCGAACATTGCATTCACACGGTCGAAATGGAAGTCGGCGAATTGCAGGGAGTCCAATCTGTGAAAGCTGATCTTAATACCAAGAAAGTTCAGATTTCATTTGATGCACCTGCAGACGAGTCCAAGATCAAGGCTTTGCTCGCTGAGATTAATTATCCCGTCACTGAATAAATCTGTAGGGATGTGGACACACCCCCACCCCAACATCAACGGAATGTTATGCCTGAAACAAAACAATTAACTTTGCCAATTACAGGGATGTATTGCGCAAATTGCGTCTCGACCATCGAGCGCAATTTAAAGAAAGTCAACGGTGTCCAAAGCGCGGTTGTAAATTTATCTTCGGAACGAGCTCTGGTTCAATTTGATCCGTCCACAACAGGCTTGGATGCCATGATCGCGCGCGTCCAACGCGCAGGATACGGAGTTGCAACCGGCGAAGCGGATCTTATCATCAAACGTCTCGATGATGACAGCGATGCACGCCAACTCGAAAAGGCCTTGCAAAAAGTCGAGGGTGTGATCGAAGCATCAGTGAACATCACCACTGAACATGCACGCGTCAAATATGTGCCGACCGTGGTAAGTCAGGCCGAGATAAGGGCAGCCATTTCAAAGTCCGGGTTTGAAGCGCTAGAACTTGGCGGTGAAGCAGAAGATGCCGAAGCAAAAGCGCGTCAGCATGAGATCAATACACAACGCCGCCTGCTTATCATCGGTTTGATTTTCACGGTTCCGTTGTTCCTGCTCTCGATGGCCATGGATTTCCATCTTTTGCCATCTTTCTTTTACTCCATGTATATGCCCGACATGAGCATGTACGAAATGCAGCCCTGGTTTTTGTGGCTGATGTTCGCGCTCGCCACGCCGGTACAATTTTATGTCGGCTGGCAATATTATGTAGGCGCTTTCAAAGCGTTGCGGAGCGGCTCGTCCAATATGGACGTGCTGATCGCAATGGGTTCTTCGGTCGCGTACGTCTTTTCGCTGGCAATCATGATTCATTTGATTCCGGGACATGTATATTTCGAGACCTCGGCGATGATTATCACACTGATTCGTATTGGAAAATTTTTGGAGGCACGCGCGAAAGGACGCACTTCCGATGCAATCAAAAAGCTGATGAGCTTACGCGTTAAAACGGCGCATGTCGTTCGCTCTGGACTTGAAGCGGAAAGTCCGCCTCTCTTAGCGGATGTGCCCGTAGATGAAGTTCGCGTCGGCGACATCGTTCTCGTTAAACCCGGTGAAAAGATTCCGGTGGATGGAGTTATTGTGGAAGGCCGCTCATCTGTCGATGAATCAATGTTGACCGGCGAGTCGTTGCCGGTTGAAAAACAGCCCGGTGATGCGGTCATTGGTGCAACACTGAATAAAGTTGGCATGTTAAAGTTTGAAGCAACGAAAGTCGGCAAAGAGACTGCGCTGGCGCAGATCGTCAAATTGGTTGAAGATGCACAGGGAAGCAAGGCGCCGATTCAAAGATTGGCAGACCAAGTCTCTGCGATCTTTGTTCCAGCCGTGATTGCCGCGGCTTTGATTACATTTGCGATTTGGTATTTCATTGTCCCAATCAATCTTGGTGGACATAATTTCGCGACGGCATTAATCGATATGGTTGCAGTGCTGGTGATTGCCTGTCCGTGTGCGATGGGGCTCGCCACACCGACAGCCGTCATGGTGGGAACAGGCAAAGGCGCGGAGATCGGCATTCTTTTTAGAAATAGTGAGGCTTTGGAACGCGCCGGCAAAGTCAATGTGATTGTGCTGGATAAAACCGGAACGATTACCAAAGGTCAGCCCGCGGTGACGGATGTTGTAGTGACCGGAAAGTTTAAGGCAGAAGAGCTACTGCGATTAGCCGCTTCTGTTGAAAAAGGTAGTGAGCATCCGCTCGGCGAAGCGATATGGGCGGAAGCCACGAATCGCGGTTTGACGTTGAATGAACTATCAGGTTTCAAAGCGGAAGCTGGTTACGGCGTCGAAGCTGAAGTCGAGGGGCGACGAGTTACAGTGGGCAATGTCCGCATGATGGAGTCTCGCGGGTATTCATTAAACGGAATCGAACCCGAAGTGACGCGTTTGCAATCCGAAGCGAAGACTGCGATGCTGGTTGTTATTGATGGAAAAGTCGAAGGCGTGATCGCGGTGGCGGATACGCTCAAAGACAACTCGAAAGATGCAATTGAGGAACTGCATCGCATGGGCTTGAGGGTCGCGATGATTACCGGCGATAATTGTAAGACTGCTGAAGCGATTGCAAAGCAAGTTGGGATTGATCAAATTCTCGCCGAAGTTTTGCCCGAAGGAAAATCTTCCGAAGTAAGAAAACTCCAAAGCCCGAATGCCGATTCTCGAATCTCGAATATCGTGGCCATGGTTGGCGATGGCGTGAACGATGCGCCCGCGCTGGCTCAAGCGGACGTCGGCATTGCGATTGGAACAGGAACGGATGTGGCGATGGCCGCTGCGTCGATTACGTTGATGAGCGGCGATCTGCGCGGTGTGGCGCGTGCGATTTCTCTATCATGCAAAACGCTGGGCACGATCAAACAAAATCTGTTCTGGGCATTTTTCTATAATGTGATTCTCATCCCTGCCGCGGCTGTAGGATTTTTGAACCCAATGCTGGCCGCAGGTGCGATGGCTTTTAGCAGTGTATTTGTGGTGAGCAATAGTTTGAGGTTGAGGGGCGCGAAGATATAGTATCATTGAGTTTATGCCCCGCTATTTCACGCTGGAACAAGCCAACACTGCGTTGGAAACCATCCGCCCCTTGATGGAAGAAATTCAATCCATCCGTAATAACATCATCGCACATCAACCCGAAGCGTGGCCAGCCATCGAAAGGTCGGCGGGCAATGGCGGCAATCCGACGCTCAGTAAACTGGTGGAGGATTTTGATCACCTGGATAAATTGCTGCATCGCATCCTCGACACCGGCGCACAAGTCAAGGATATCAATACCGGCCTGCTTGATTTTCCTGCTTTGCGCGAAGACCGTGAAGTTTATCTGTGCTGGAAATACGGAGAGGATCAGATTGCATTCTGGCACGAGATTGATGCAGGCTTTGCTGGCCGTCAACCTATAGAATCGTTTTGATATGCGTGATCGGGGGATTGGAAAATAAAGGGTGGAGTATACTTGACCAAATCACAGGAGACGCATGGAGAAAAACAAAGGCATTCTTTATGCCATCGGCGCATATTTGATGTGGGGGCTTTTTCCAATTTACTGGAAGCAGCTCGAAACCATTGATGCATTGCAGTTGATAGCTCACCGTATGGGCTGGTCGTTCATTCTGCTCATTCTCTTTGTCTTGATCACCCGCCAATGGAAAGATTTTCGTTCCGTCGCGTTCAACGCAAAAACAATTCGTATTTACTTGATCGCCGCCGTGCTGATCAGCATCAATTGGTTCACGTATGTATGGGCGGTCAACCACAACTTTATCGTTGAGACCAGCCTCGGTTATTACATCAATCCGTTATTTAGTGTTTTATTAGGCGTTATTATCTTTCGCGAACGTCTTCGCTTCATCCAATGGATTCCGATTGCGCTGGCGGCCATCGGTGTGATCTATCTCACGGTAACTTATGGATCGCTTCCGTGGATCGCGTTGACGCTAGCTTTTTCTTTTGGCCTGTATGGGATGGTCAAGAAAACGGCGCCGCTCAATTCGCTTCATGGCCTGACTCTCGAAACGGGTTTGTTGTTCCTGCCTGCTCTTGCGTACTTGATCTTTTGCGAAACAACCGGGCAGGGTGCATTCCTGCACAGCGGCCAACTCAAGGATTGGATGATGGTCGGCGCGGGCTTGGCCACGACCGTACCGCTCCTTTTGTTTTCAGCCGCAGCGCCGCGCGTCCCGCTCACGACCATCGGCATTCTGCAATACATCAACCCGACCATGCAATTTTTGCTCGGCGTGTTGCTTTATAAAGAACCGTTTACGCATAACGATTTGATCGGCTTTGGGCTGGTTTGGGTTGGCTTGATTCTATTCTGGGCGGAAGGGCTGTATGCGCGTCGCAACATCGCGTCCGAACCCACGCCGGAAATGGGAGAAGGATAAATGAAAATATTGTTCATTGGCGGCACGGGTCTGATTAGCTCGGCGTGCTCTGAGCTTGCGGTTGCGCGCGGACACGAACTCTTCATCTTAAATCGTTCCGCCTCGACGAAATATCCTGTTCCAAAAGGAGCGACTTTGCTGCAAGGCGATGTCCAGGCTGATGCATCGCGTCTTTCCAAGCTCTTAGCAGGTCGCCATTTCGACGCGGTGGTGGACTTCATCGCGTTTACGGTTGAAGATGTCGAGCGCGATATTAATCTATTCCGCCGCAAGGCAGATCAATTCGTCTTCATCAGTTCGGCATCTGCTTATCAAAAGCCGCCGAAGAATTACCTCATCACCGAAGAGACGCCGCTCGAGAATCCGTTCTGGCAATATTCGCGTGACAAAATTGCAAGTGAAGAACGATTGATGAAGGCTTACCGCGAAGATGGTTTTCCGGTAACGATCATTCGGCCATCGCATACTTATGGGCCATCCCAAATTCCGCTGGCAGTGGATAGCTGGGTGTATCCGTGGACGATTGTAGATCGCATGAAGCGCGGAAAAAAACTCATCATCCCCGGCGACGGCACCTCGCTCTGGGTTTTGACGTGGAATGCCGATTTTGCCAAAGGCCTCGTCGGCTTGCTGGGCAATAAAAAAGCAATTGGCGAAGCGTTCCACATTACATCGGACGAATCTCTGTCGTGGAATCAAATTTACACCGAAGTGTATCAGGCTCTCGGCCTGGAACTGAACGGGATTCATATTCCGTCGGATTTGATCGCGGCCTATTGGGATCATGCGGTTGGCAGTCTGATCGGCGATAAGGCGAATAGCGTCGTATTCGACAATTCCAAGATCAAGCGTTTTGTGCCCGATTTTCGATGCGAGGTAAAGTGGGCGGAAGGCATACGCCGTTCCATTCAGTGGCATGAAGACCATCCGCAATTTCACACGATTGACAGTGAAATGAACGCGGCTTGGGACAAAATCATTGCGGCCTGCGAAAAGGCGTTTCCTTGATCTTTTACCGGTGCGATTTGATATAATATTTTGAATTTCAAGGATATGGAAACTTATAACCAATGATTGGGTTATAAGCTGAGAGATCAAAACTAGAGGTGAAGACTATGGCACAGGAATCATTCAAGGACCGTGTTGTTTTGATTACCGGCGGATCAACCGGAATCGGTTTCTCTTTGGCAAAATTGTTCGTTCAGGAAGGCGCGCGAGTATGGTTGGTCTCGCGCAGAAAAGAAGTGCTGGCCGATGCGCAAAAGAAGCTGCTTGCCATTTCGCCGAATGCCAGCGTTGGAATTTTTTCCGCAGATGTCGCCGATGCGGCTCAAGTGCAGGCCGCGGCGGATCATGTGATCCGTGAAGCGGGCGTGCCTGATTTACTGATCAACGCGGCGGGCGAAAGTTATTCCGATTATGTGCAAAACATCCCCATAGAAACATATCACAAAATAATGGATATTAATTACTTTGGCACCATCCATATGACCATTGCATTATTGCCTCACATGCTAAAGCGCGGTAGCGGTCACATCGTCAATATTTCATCGGCGGCGGGCTACCTCGCACCTTTCGGCTATCTTGATTACGTACCTACGAAATATGCAGTTCGTGGCTTCTCGGACGCTCTGCGCCTTGAATTGAAGCCATTGGGGATACGGGTTTCGGTGGTCTTCCCTCCGGATACGGATACTCCCGGGTTGAACAGGGAAAATAAGACCAAGCCTTATGAAACGCTGGCCGCATTCAGTACGAAGGTTATTTCCGCTGATTCTGTCGCAGATGAAACTATAAAAGGATTGCGCCGCGGTCAATACACCATCCTTCCTGGATTCGAAAATAAACTGTATTATAGTTTGGTTTTCCTGGTGGGCAACGCAATTTATCCCATCATGGATTTCATGCTCGCAGATGCGCGCAGGAAGAAACCCTCAACTTAGAGTTGTTTATCGGTTGAATTAAAAGAAATTGAGGTGCACCGGAGGTTCTTCCGAATCTTCAGGACGTACTAACATTGGCATTCAATTGCCAATAAAAAATATATCAACGGGAGAGACACATGGACCTATTTGAAAAATGCTATGGCTATACTGAAGCCAAGGACGCCATCCGAGACGGCGTCTATCCGTATTTCATTCCGATGACGGAAACCGAGGGAACCGAATCAGTCTTTCATGGACATCGCCTTATTATGTGCGGTTCGAATAATTATCTCGGCTTGACCACTGATCCGCGCGTACAACAGGCGGCGATTGAGGCGGTTCGCCGCTTTGGAACATCGTGCACTGGTTCCCGCTTTCTCAATGGGACCCTTGAGCTGCACGAGCAATTGGAGCATGAACTCGCTGAATGGTTGGGCAAAGAGGCTTCCCTCGTCTTCTCCACTGGCATGCAAACCAACCTTGGCACCATCAGCGCTTTGGTCATGCGCGGCGATATTGTCGTTCTCGATAAAGATGATCATGCCAGCATTGTAGATGGCGCCCGTTTAGCTTGGGGTGAGACGCGTCGTTTTCGTCACAATGATATGGCTGACCTCAAGCGCGTCCTTGCAAGCATTTCGGACGATAAAGGCAAGCTCGTGGTGGTGGATGGATTGTTCAGTATGGGCGGTGATCTTGCTCCATTGCCTGAAATCGTTGCTCTGTGCAAAAAATACGGCGCGCACCTGATGGTGGATGACGCCCATTCCATTGGCGTCATGGGTGGCGGACGCGGCACAGCGGCTCAATTTGGAATCACGGAACAAGTAGATTTGATTATGTCCACCTTCAGCAAATCATTTGCATCGCTCGGCGGTTTTATCGCTGGTGATGAACCGATTATCCATTACATCAAGCATCACGCCCGCTCACTGATCTTCAGCGCCAGCATCCCGGCCTCGAACGCCGCGGCCGCGCTTGCCGCCCTTAAGATCATGCGCGAGGAACCGCAACATAGCGCTCGCGTCAATGCCATTGGAGACCGGGTTCGCAAAGAACTTAGCGCGATGGGCTTCAATATTGGTCATTCCGTATCGCCGATTATTCCAATTTTCGTTGGCGATACGCCAAAAACGATCCTGGCTTGGAAGACATTGTTTGATGCGGGCGTATTTGTAAATCCTGTTTTAGCACCGGCAGTACCCGCGGGCCAGGAACTCTTACGGACGAGTTACATGGCAAGTCATACCGATGAACAGATTGATCACGCTTTGGAAATTTACCGAAAAGTCGGAAAGCAGTTGGGGCTGATTTCATAATTACTTTCTATTTTGCGCCTCATGGTCCTTCATCGGCTGACACGTGAAGCATTACAGGCGTATAATTTCTTTCAAGCAAAATCTTTCATTTGGAGAAAAGCATGGAAAAGAAAAAAGGCGTAATTGGCATTCTAACAGGCGGGGGCGATGTGCCCGGACTCAATCCGGCCATCCGCGCTGTTACGATACGCGCGCTGCGCGAGGGATATCGCGTCATTGGCCTTCGTCGCGGTTGGGGTGGGCTGGTAGACATCATCCGCGAAAAAGATGCAGATAACTCGAATAATTTTCAGGAACTGACCGAGGAAATTGTCAACCGCGCCGGGCGGACGGGCGGAACCTTTCTGCATACGTCGCGCACCAACCCGGGCAAAATGAAGAAGGTGGATGTCCCTGAACATTTGAGGGATAAGTTCAACGCGGAACGCAACGATCTGACGCCGGAAGTGCTGAAGAATCTTGATTTCCTGGGCGTGGATTATTTGATCCCCATTGGCGGAGATGACACATTGAGTTATGGCGTGCGTCTTTATCAGGAGGGTGTAAAAACCGTCGCCATCCCGAAGACCATGGATAATGATGTGCCCGGTACGGATTATTGTATCGGATTCAGCACATGCGTCACCCGCACGATTGCATTGACAAACAGCCTACGGACGATTGCCGGTTCGCATGAACGCTTCCTCGTCCTGGAAGTATTTGGGCGTTATGCGGGTTTCACGGCCATGCTTCCAACAATGGCTGGGGCAGCCAATCGTTGCGTGATTCCTGAATTCCAATTCAATATCGATCATCTGACCGAATTGCTCAGCAGGGACCGGCTAAGCAATCCCAGCCGCTATTCTATTGTATTGGTTTCAGAAGGAGCAAAGTTCGACGGCGAGATGGTTTTTGCGGGTTCCACAACGGACGCTTACGGCCATGCCAAGCTGGGTGGGATCGGTGATTTGGTGGCATCCAAGATCAAAGAGAGTTCGCCTAAATTCAACGATGGTCAAACCGTGGATGTGGTCGATCAGAAACTCGGTTACATGGTCCGCGGCGGTGATCCCGATGCCATTGACGTCATTGTCCCGATGGCGTTTGGAAATCTGGCGCTCGATTTGGTTCTTAAAGGCGTACATGGGCGGTTGATTGTATTGAAAAATGGACGTTACGACAACATGCCTTTGGATGTAGTCACTGCAACCAAGAAGGTTGTCAACGTCAGTCAATTCTATGATACTGACCGTTATCGCCCGATCTATGAGAACTTTGAGATGAAGCCGCTCTTCCTGATGACCAGCGAATGATAATCCAAAGATAACAATACAAGAGCCGAGGTAAATCACCTCGGCTCTTTGGAAGAACGCAGGGCGCCCGCTAACTCGGTCAATCGTCCAGCAATTTCAATACTTCTTCAGTAGCAACTGCAACGGCCTTTTCGATCTCGGGGGAAAGATTATCAGCGAAATCATACACCTTTTTGGCTTCGATCGCCACCACATCCACGCGCACAGGAATTTCCGCGCCGATGGATTGAGCGGCCTGCAACGCCGTCATCAATGACGCATCATGCGCAGATGCGGAATGTCCGGCATATGGATTTTCCAAAGCGGCAAGCGGAAATACTTTAACGCGTCCTTCGGGACTTTGGCCGGTTTCCATTGAATCGATCACAATCACGCGCTGATAGCCAAGCATCCGCTCCATCAAGCTGAGACCGCCTAATGAAGCACAATCAATGTCAACGGAAGAATCGGGATCGATGATGGTAGTTAACTGATTGGCTACTTTCCAGCCAACGCCATCATCGCCGAGGATGGGATTGCCGAGGCCGATAATTAGAGTCTTCATGGTTTGCAGATTTAACATTCTCACCATTAATTTATAAAACTAATTGAAATTCTATCCACGTTTCACTACAGCCTTGATTTCACCTTGATGATCAAGGATGGTGATTTCCAGAGGCATCTGTCCCGGGAGGGAATGGGTGGCACAACCGAAACAAGGATCATAAGCGCGGAAAGCCATCTCAACCTTGTTCAACATGCCTTCCGTTACGATGGTGCCTTTTTGGATCAGACTACGCGCGGCTTTGTTAATGGACATGCTCATGGGCGCATAGTTGTTGGTTGTTCCAACAACGAGATTCACCTTGGTCACAACGCCGCGCTCATCGGTCCAGTAATGATGCGTCAGGGTACCGCGCGGCGCCTCGACACATCCCACGCCTTCGGTCGGCTTTTCGGTGGGAATCGTGTGGAAGTTTGGCGAAGTGATCTCAGGGTCAGTCGCAAGTTCCACCCAGCGTTCCGCAGCGTAGAGTAACTCAACGAGCCGCGCCCAATGGATGGCAAGCCGCTGATGAACCGGTTTCCCGCCCAGGGTCGAATAGAACCGTTCGTATTCTTCCTGCGCCCGCGGCGTGGCCATACCATCCGAAGCGTTGAGCCGCGAGAGCGGCGTGGCCATGTAAACGCCCGAATCTTTTCCGTCCACAAATCCCTTCCAGCCGACCTTCTTGAGATAGGGGAATTTGAGATAGGTCCACGGCTCGACATGTTCGGCAATGTGCTCGGCATAATCCTTCGCCTCGTATTTGATAAATTCTTTTCCATCAGGATCGACCACGCGCACTTTGCCGTTGTAGAAGTTGATTTTGTTGTTCTCGTCCACCGTGCCCATATAGTAGGTATGATGAGTGTAGAAGTCGCCGAGGATCATGTCGACGTATTGTTTGTTGCCTAACACGATGTCATTGAAGAGTTTCAAACTGAATTGAGCGAACTCAATCGCCCAGCGACCCATCTCTTCGATTTGCTTTCGCTCGTCTTCGGTGATGCCTTTGGTGAGGCCGCCGGGAATGGACGTGCAGGGGTGAACTTTTCGTCCGCCGATGATCTCCACCACGGTATGTCCAAACTTGCGCGCTTGAATGACTTTGCCGCCAGTCTCGAGACCAACTTTGTGAATCACGCCCAGGATGTTTCGTTCTGCCACTGGCGCATCGGGGCCCATCACGAAATCGGGTCCGCCCAGCGCATAGAAATGCGTGGTGTGATCGGTGAAGTAGAAGGCGGAATAAAGTAATTCACGCAGCATCTTGGCGGTATGCGGCGGATCGATATGATAGACCGCGTCCGCGGCTTTGGCGGCGGCCATGTGATGCGCTTCGGGACACACGCCGCAAATGCGGTTGGTTAGCAACGGCATTTCCTCCACCGGACGACCGACGCAGAATCGTTCGAAGCCGCGCAGTTCCGGGATTTGGAAGTAGGTATTGGCGACATCGCCTTCTTCGTTCAGGAAGATTTCGATCTTGCCGTGACCTTCGAGGCGGGTAATGGGATCAATGGTGATGCGTTGTGTCATTTATGCCTTCTCTTTCTTGGGCGTGCTCTCCGCCTTCCAGGCCGGGACCGCGGCTTTCAGCAAGGAACCAGCCAAATTGAACCGATAAAACTGACCGGTCGGGTCCACCAAGCCATCCAGAATGCGATCGATCTCCTGGGGATCATTCGAGTCCAAGACCGATGCAAAGGCAGAGATCAGCCGTGCACCATAGTCCGCGACGCCGTCGGCCGGGCCGTAACAGCCGATGCACTGCGCACCCGCTTTCGGACAGCGCGCCTTGCATCCGCTTCTCGTCGCCGGGCCATTGCAGGGAATGCCCTGTTCGAGCAGACACAATCCTGGATCGGACGCAATGCCCCAAATGCGGTTGAAGGCTTTGATGGTTTTCACATTGCGCGCTCGCTTGCATTCATCACAGACGGTGGAACTCCCCGCGCCAATCACCGAACCCTTCGGCGGTAACTCAGCCTTGCCCTGCACAACCTGCACGAGCAGATCGATCACTTCCGCGATCTGGGTTGATTCCGGCGGGCAACCCGGCATGTAATAATCCACATCCACCACCTGGTCGAGAGTCTTCAAGACCGGCAGAAGCTTCGGGATATGGATTTCACCTTCGGGCATATCGTAGGAAATCATCGGATAAATTCCACTCGGGTTATCCGTGGTAATCGTGTTGAACGCCGTGGTAATGATCTCGCCCACAGGGCTCAGGTTGGCCAATCCGGGAATGCATCCTTCGGTGGCACAGGAACCAAAGGCGACTAATATCTTAGATTTCCTGCGAAGCAATTTGGCCATGTGCTCATTCTCGTCGTTGCGAATGCCGCCGTTGAAGAGCGTGAGCAGGATCGAGCCGTCTTCCATGGCTTCGACATCTTTGTACTTGGCATCCATCGCCACCGGCCAGAAAACCACGTCGAAGTTGGCATCCAAGTCGAGAATCTTTTCATTCGTGTTGAGTACGGCGATTTCACATCCGCCGCAGGAAGCCGCCCAGTACATTGCGAATTTCGGTTTCGGTAACGGAGTCATGCGGGCACCTCTTCTTTTTGTAGGACGGTCGCTTCGATAAATACCGGGATATTGTCGTTCTTTCCCCAATGAAGCGGACCGAGGGCGCGCACCTCTTCGATGAAGGATGCGACCTCGCTCGCGAATCGGGCTCCCTCCGCGGCGGAAGCCCAAACCAGACGAATACGCGCTGGTTCAATTCCAAAGCCCTCAAGCGTGCGCCTCATCAACTGGAAGCGGCGCAAAGCCTTGTAGTTCTGTTCGATGTAATGACATTCTCCCGGATGACATCCGGTAATCATCACGCCGTCTGCGCCGTTGGCGAGCGCCTTGAACACGAAGGTCGGATCGAGGCGTCCCGAGCACATCAGGCGGATCAAACGAACGTTGGGCGGATATTTGATGCGAGCGGTCCCGGCCAAATCCGCAGCGCGATAGGAACACCAGTTGCAGGTGAAGCCGATGATGGTGGGTTCAAATTGATTGGTCATGGTTGAATCTCCTAAACGGCTGCCGGTTCTGGTTCGACGTTCAACATCAGCAGGCCTTCGATCTGCGCCATAATCTGATCGTTGGTGAAGCCTGTGCCGGTGATTGCACCTGCCGGACAGGCGGCTACACAAGTTCCGCAACCCTGGCAAAGCGCGGGATTGATCTCGGTGACCATGCGATCTGCGTTGAACGTGATGGCATTGAACGGGCACAAGCCATTGCAGATGCGGCAGCCCGAGCATTTCTCTTCGATAATGCTGGCGCGCACCGGTTCGAGCGCGACTTCTTTTTGTTCGATCTTACCCATCACACGGGCCGCGGCGGCTGCGCCTTGCGCGACGCTAGCCGGAATATCCTTCGGCCCTTGCGCACAGCCTGCGATGTAAATGCCTTCGGTCATGGTGGCAATCGGATCGAGCTTCGGATGTTTTTCGATGTACCAGCCGTTCACCGAGCAGGAGATGCCAAACGTCTTGGCAACCTCTTTAAAGTCCTTGCGCGGCTCGAGACCGGCCGAAAGCACAACCATATCCACCGGGATGCGGCGCTGTTTGCCAACCAGTGTGTCTTCCACCTGAATGATCAGCTTGCCTTTTTCGCTTTCGGTGCGCGGCACATCCGACACTTCGGCGACTTTGCCGCGCACAAAGAGCGTGCCTTCATCCAGCACGCGCTGATAGAACTCATCGTAATCCTTGAAGGCCGCCCGGATGTCAATATAGAAATTATAGATCGTCGCGCCGGTCCGTTCGTGGATCAGATGCGCGAATTTCAAACTCTGCATGCAGCAGATCACAGAGCAATAGTTGTTGAAGTTTTTGTCGCGCGAGCCTACGCAGTGAATGATGCCCACAGATTGTGGTGCCGTTTTTCCGTCTCTTAACACCACGTTGCCATTCGTCGGGCCCGCCGCGTTGGTGAGGCGTTCAATCTCTAGCGACGTAAACACATTCGGCAGCCTGCCGTAACCGTAGTTGGTCACGCGGCGTGCATCGAATAGCTCGTAGCCCGTGGCCAGGATGATGTTGCCGACTTCCAAAGTCAGGATTTGATCCTGTTGATCAAACCGGATGGCTTTGGGAGCGCAGAAAATCTCGCACGCTTTGCATGTTCCCTTTTCATAGTAGGTGCAGTTGGGAACATCGATCACCGGAAAATTCGGCACGGCCTGCGGGAAAGGCGTGTACACGGCCTTGCGATACCCCAGCCCGGCCTCGTAAACATTGTCAATGACTTTCTTCGGGCATTTCTCCTGGCAGATCCCGCAGCCGGTGCAAAGTTCCTCGTCGATCTTGCGCGCCCGCTTCCGGACCGTCACTGTGAAGTTGCCGACAAATCCTTCCACTTTCTCGACTTCGCTCCAGGTCAATAATGTAATGTTGGGATGCGAGCCGACGTCCACCATTTTCGGAGTCAGGATGCAGGCGGAACAATCCAGCGTGGGGAACGTTTTGTCGAATTGAGCCATGTGCCCGCCCAGGGATGGTTCGCGTTCCACCAGATAAACGTGGAAACCCGCGTCCGCGATACTCAAGCGCACTTTGAATCCCGGCGATACCTCCACCCACCACCAAAGTAGCCGGATGGATTGGTACGGTAATTGGCTGAAGCGGCGTATTGTGCCGGACGCGTTCCACACCGCCCGAGATCATGGCTTTGGCCTTGGCGGTTGCAGCCACCTTATCGGTGTGCACCCACGAAACCTGTTCGCGGATCGAAACCATCTCGCACAGGAACGGGTTGAGTCCCGCGTTGGCACAGGCATTTCGGAAAGTTTTTTCATGCAGATGCGGCGAACATGCAGCAACAACTACACGATTCAATCCCAGCTCTTTGATATCCTTCTCTATCAATTCCTGCCCGAGGCTGGAACACATGAATTTGTATTCGCGCGCAATGATGACGCCGCGATGTTTTAGTTTGGCGGCAGCCCATTCGGCCACCTGCACCACATCCACCACCCCTGCGATGTTCGTGCCGCAATGGCAGACGTACACGCCGATTCTTTCCTGACCGTCGGCTGGTGTGGCTTTTTCGATTATGTTCTCAGTCATTTAGTCAGCTCCTTCTGCAGCGCATCAACTTTGGAACCTTTGGAGAGCGGTTCAGGCATGGGGAGTCCCTGCGGCTTCCGTGGTTTCTTGGGCGGCGCAGGCGGTGTCTCCGGCGGTGCTTTGACGCCGATGGCTTCCAAAACGTTCCTGGCACTCACCAGTTCGACTCCGAATCCTAATTCCTTGGGATCGATCCCAAAGGCCAGTCCCATGACTTGCGTGAAGAACAGGATCGGCATGTGATAGCTGGTGCCAAAGAAATGGTTGGTTTCTTCCTGATAGGCATCCAGATTCATCTGGCACATCGGGCAGATGGTGACCATCGTGTCCGCTTCGTGCTCATCGGCCGCGGCAATCAAGCGTCGGATCATTTCAAAGGCGGTCTCAGGCCCGATCTGGGTCATGTGTCCACCACAGCATTCCGTCTTGAGCGGATAATCGATTACTTGTGCGCCCAGCGCTTTCAGCAATAGATCCAGTTCCACGGGCTGTTCATGGTCCGAGAAGCGATGGCCATAATCGGGCCGCGGCACCATGCAACCCAGATAGGGTGCAATCCGCAGATTGGTCAAGGGCTGGATCACGTTCTTCTCCACCGTATCCAAACCAATGTCATACACAATGACATCCAGTAAATGCCGAATGTCGAGCGAGCCTGGTTGATAAGAAAGTCCGCCGGCTGCCAGCGCCTCATTGACGCGCCTTCCCAGCTGGGGTTGTTCGTTCATATAGTGATCGGCTTTGGCTAGGTTTAGATAACACGCCGAGCATGGTGCTACCAGTGTCCGGCTGGTTTGGGTCTCTTTCGCAGCAATCGCCAGGTTGCGCGCGATCAGGGCATAGGCGGGCGTCTGGCTGATGCTCAAATATTCCGTCGCTCCGCAACAGTTCCAGTCATCGATCTCTTTCAGGTTCATTCCGAGAGGCTTGCAGACCGCTTTGAGCGAATCATAATAGGCTCTGGCACTGCTCTCCATCGAACAACCAGGGTATAGAAGATAGTCCGTCATGGCTTCGCCTCCAATTCTTTAGCGCGCGCTAAAACCGCCTTGAGTTGATCCATGTGCTTGATGTGCTTCGGGATCAGGCTCATTCGCTTTTTGCTCAACATGCCCCAGCCCATCGGCATCATGCTAGGCAGCCGCAACGCAAAATGTTTGAGATAATGTTGGGAAGCCAGACCCAGCTCGAAGCTGCGCCCAAACTCCTCCACCATGCCGATAAAGGTTTGCGAGAAATCCGGAGCAGTAAAATCTTGATACAGCTTGGCTTCAATGGCCATGCTTTTGAGAGCATACATCACATCCGTGATATGAATTTCCTGCGGACAGCGGACTACACAGTGATAGCACGAGACACAAATCCAAGGCGTGTTGCTCTTGAGAGCCTCTTCGCGCATCCCCGCCCTCAGCATGGCGAATAACATGCGCGGGGTATGATCCATTGCTTGGGCCGAGGGGCACGAGCCGCCGCAGGTCCCACACTGGATGCACATCTCTAAGCGCGAAATACCTGCCGTGCGCGAGGCAACTTCATGAAGTAATCCAAGATCTTCAGCTGATCGAGAACCTGAATTAGGTGCCAACAAATTTTCTTGAGCTTCGGTCATACAACCTCTCCTCAGTGGAATGAACGCCGTCCTTTCCCCAGCCCATTTAGAGGCTTTAACGGATCGTTGCTCTAAGTATGTGGCCTTTCTCACAACCCTACCAGATATGAATATCCTTGTTTGACGGTGATGATTGTCCTTATCACTCTGCAACGAGAAATAACCATGTTTATGAGCGATTTTTTAGGCGCAATTCAATTTGAATAGGAATGTGTAGATACAGGCTATGGCTGTTGAGGGCTTTGTCAACCCATAACATTTTGCGTCTTTCTCAACGCTACTTCGCCAACTCTGGCAACCCGTTTAGCCAAAAGCAGGATGATGTCTGTCATCCATTGGATAGAGACGAAAGACACTAGCAATTCGCTGGTACGCGCCTACAATAAGATTACAGATTGGAATGTTGGGTGTCAATAAAGCAAGCCAACGCTGGATATGACACCTGACACCTAAAAGGAGTCGAACTCATGCCCGGATTTACGCCCGGCCGCCGCTGGCAACCACCTTTTCTACCTTTCAAGCGCGAACCGTTTAATCGCCGCGCGTTGGCAACGCTTGAGAAGGCCGTCAAAGGTCCAATGTTTGGATGCCGCATGTGCGGCAACTGTTTGCTTCAGGAGACGGCCTTCATTTGCTCAATGGAATGTCCCAAGGGGTTACGCAACGGCCCATGCGGTGGATCAACTTCCGAACATTGCTATGTAGATGAAACGCGTCCATGCATTTGGTATAAGATTTATGAGCGTTCGTTCATCATGGGGCGCGAGGATCGTCTGCTTGAGGTTCTGCCTCCGTTGGATTGGGATAAAGTCGGGACGGAAACGTGGGGCGATGTATTGATCCGTATTAAAGAGATTGGAGCAGGAAAAGTCATCAGAGGATTATTGGTCAAATCAGCCAGCATGCGCAATGAAATGTGGGAAAGCATCTTTAAACCGGTTCGTCAACCCAACTGGTGGCAGGGCGATAACCAATATCATGCGCCAAAATATACTCAGCCTATTTCTGAATTAGAACGCAGATTGAAAGCGGGTGAGTTCGTGGTCACGGCGGAGGTCGCGCCTCCCATTTCAGCCAAGACCGATAAGATGTCTAAGAACATTGAAATAATTAAGCCTTACGTTGCAGCCATCAACTTTACCGATAACCCATCCGCCACGCCGCGTACGGCTTCGTGGGCGTGTTCAGCCATGGCCGTCAAACAAGGAGCTGAACCGGTCATGCAGATCGCGGCGCGCGACCGGACGCGCATCGGCCTGCAATCTGAAGCACTCGGTGCATTTGACCTCGGCATCCGCAACATCCTGTGCATCTCCGGGGACTCGATGAAAATGGCGCCGGCGCCGCGCGGCCGCATGGATGTAGTTGACCTCGACGCGATCCAAATGCTGTGGACCCTGCGCCGGATGCGCGATGAAGGCAAGTACCTCGACGGGCGCGAGATCAAAACCCCGCCTCAATACTTTCTCGGCGCGGCGGCTTCGCCTTTTGCATCCGAACCAAAGTTTCAGGCCTTGCGCGAACATAAAAAGATCAATGCCGGTGCGCAATTCTTCCAGACCAATCTGGTTTTCGATGTTGAACATATGGAAGTCTGGCTCAATGAACTTGCCAAGCGGAACATCCTGGATAAAGTCTATATCCTGATCGGCATCACCCCGCTCAAGACTTTAAAGATGGCAAAATATATGAACAATGAAGTTCCCGGCGTGTTTGTCCCAGGCTCGATCCTGAAGCGAATGGAAGAAGCAGAGAAGGCTGGCAACACTCAGGAGGAAGGCGTGACGATTGCGCTGGAACTGATCGAGAAAATCAAGAAGTTCAAAGGTCAAGGTGTGAACGGCTTGCATATCATGGCTGTGGGTTGGGAGGAGATCGTGCCTCGCATCGTCACAGAAGGCGGTGTTTTACCAAAAAGTTTTGCCGCGCCGCCATCGCACATCGAGAAAGTTCCTGCAAATTAAAAAACTTGATCCGCGAATCGAAAGTTATTGGTAAGGAATAAAAACGCTGAAGGAAGCCGTCACTTGACATTTGAAAGAAGGGCATATGCTTCCTGAACAAATTAAAAACTTTCGGGAAATGGTCACGCTCAAAGACAAAGCTTACGTCTTATTGCGTCCCATGATAAGGGAAGATGAACCGCGCTTGATCGAATTCTATTCGATGGTAAATGGAGACGATCTATGCTACCTCCACCACGATGTCAAGAATCCTGCCATCATTCGAGAGTGGTGTGAACGTCTCGACTCCGGTAAAGTTCTTCCCCTCCTCGCGTTTGCCAATGAACGCATTGTTGCAAGCGCCAGCCTTCATTTCTGCGAAGGTCCTAAGCGGCACATCGGCGAAGTCCGTTTGTTTCTGGCTAGGGATTTTCGAAAGTGTGGACTGGGCGTCAAAATGGTACGTGCCCTAATTGATTTGGCACGCAAACAAGAGCTGAGTATCCTGATGGCCGAAATCGTCGCAGACGAAACAAAAATGATCAAAGCCTTTGAATCACTTGGATTCAAAACGCAGGCAACGTTGGATGATTACTTTATGCTTCCCGATGGCGACTTACATGATGTTGTTCTAATGATCATGCCCCTGCGCGTGCAGGCCGAAGAGTACTAGCATAAACAAACACAGATCTCATGATATGATGCCGGCGGAAATATGATTATTCAATCATCGTCGGCACGGCGCAGAATCCTATTAATCACATCCTCTTCTCCTGCAATCCAAAAAGTGCGTCAGGCGCGCGTGCTGAACTTTCAGCAGATCACCATGCCCTATCTGGCTTCTTTTGTGCCTTCCAATTGGGAGGTGATTCATGTTGATGAAGCTATCACGCCGGTTGATGTCACGTTACGAGTTGACCTAGTTGCCATTACCTTTCATACGCCAAGTGCCCTCCATGTTTACGAACTTGCTGGACAGTTTCGACAACGGGGAATTCCAGTAGCACTCGGCGGGCCGCACGTGACGTTATTACCTGATGAGGCCCAGGCTCATGCAGACATAGTTTTTGTAGGAGAAACGGAGCTGAATTGGCCCCGCTTCCTGAGGGACTTTGAAATGGGACACTATGCTCATCGATATACTTCCGACATCCCGCCCACACTGGAAGATGCACCGATGGCACGCAAGGATTTATATCATCGACGCGATTATACGGGAGGCCGGCTGTTCGCCACACGAGGCTGTGTCTACGGATGCGATTTCTGCGCGCTGGCAGTGATGTATCAGCGCAAAGTCCGCAAGCGGCCGGTGGCATCCGTTGCAGCGGAGTATGCTTCATTTCCGGGGAAGGTAATCATCTTTTGGGATGACAATTTAGCAAATGACCGGGAATATGCAAAAGACTTATTTCGAGCCATCGCACCGCACAAGAAATGGTGGAGCAGTCAGGCCAGTATTCAGGCGGGAGAAGATGAAGAGTTTTTGGACTTGGCGGCGCGCAGTGGATGCAAGCAGTTATTCATCGGCCTGGAATCCATTTCCCAATCCAGTATGAACGAGGTTCACAAAGGATTCAATCGCGTCGAAAGCTATGTGCGCATTATCGAACGCATTCATGCGCACGGGATCGCGGTGCAGGCTGGAATCGTATTCGGGTTTGATAACGACACGGATGTGATCTTCGATGACACGCTTGATTTTCTGGAAACTGCTGGGGTGCAAAACGTTACCTTCAATATCTTGACTCCGTATCCCGGAACACGGTTATATCAGCGTCTCGAGGCGGAGGGACGAATCTTGACGCGCGATTGGAACAAATACAATGGCCGGGATGATGTGGTCTTTCAGCCTAAACAAATGAACGCCGAAACTTTACTGGAAGGTTATCGGCGTGCCAACCGACGGTTCTATTCCGCTGAAAGCATTTATCGAAGATTATCCTGTTCTCCGGTGGGATTATGGTGGACTCTGCCGGTAAACATCGCCTACACGTTGGCGTTTCGCCATTATGAAAAGAAGCGATTAATGGCTATGCGATGAATTGAACCGCTGGATGAAAAAATTAAGCGGCTTAACTTGGAAGTTTACTGGCTTAACTTCGAACCTTGCAAAAGGAAAAAGGCGGCACAAAACTGGCCGCCCGCAACCCATAACAATCAGTGTGCATAAAGAATTGATGCTATAATTTTTCTAGCGTGTTTTGTTTCAAACCACTTTCTGGCACTCGGCCCAAAAATATTTTTCGAGAAGGAATGAATTATGGCAAAGGATGTAACTGACATCAAGTGGCTTGGCGAGCCGGAAGAGCACGACTACCCTGCCGCCTTGTCATACTTGCAACTTTTATATGAAGACAACCTGGCGAATGCCTATGTTGAAAAATTGAGGCAGGCGCCAGTAGCCCAGTTCAAGGCAAAAGATATCTTTCGTGCCTCGGGATTGTCCTTGCTGGGAACCAGCAATTCGCACGTGGAAAAGGATCAACATAAAATCGAAACAGGAAAAGAGCTTTCCCCGCTCCTGCTCGTCCGGGATTCGACTCAAAGCAAACTCATCATCGCTGATGGATATCATCGGCTGTGCGCCGTCTATAGCTTCGATGAAGATGCAATCATTCCCTGCAAAATAGTATAAAAGAGACATGGCAATAAAGTGGGCGCAGACTTCACGATAACTCTCCTGCGCTCACTCTTCCTTCTTCGCCTCATCCCAGAGTGCATCCATCTCTTCCAGCTTCATATCGGATAAATTCCGTCCCTGTTTCTTGGCAGTCTGCTCAATATACCCAAAGCGCTTCTTGAATTTTATACTCGTCCCCCGCAGCGCGGACTCGGCATCCACTTTTTTCCAGCGCGCAAAATTCACGAGAACAAAAAACAGATCACCGATCTCGTCGGCAAGTTCAAAATCGGTTTCGGCTTGTTTGACTTCCTGGATTTCTTCGGCGAGCTTATCCAGCACGCCGTCAATGACCGGCCAATCGAATCCAACTCGTGCAGCGCGGTCTTGATATTCCTCTGCCTGGCTCAATGCAGGCAAAGCCAGCGGCACGCCATCTAACATCCCCTTTTCTTTTTCCCCTTTAGTCTTGCGCTCTTTATCCTTCAACTTCTCCCAATTCGTCAATACGCCGTCCACGCCGCTGACTTTCGCATCGCCGAACACATGCGGGTGCCGCCGGATGATCTTATCGTAAATTCCCTTGACCACATCATTGGCGGTGAACTCACCTTCTTCGCTGGCGATCTGCGAATGCAACATGATTTGCAAAAGCAAATCGCCGAACTCTTCGCGCATCGAATCAATGTTACCGGAGTCAAGCGCGGCGATGGCTTCATACGATTCTTCCAACAAATGTTTGCGCAACGAATCGTGCGTCTGCTCTTTGTCCCACGGGCAGCCGTTCGGTGCGCGCAGATGCGCGACGATTTCCTGGAATGATTTAAACGATGTCCCTTCGCCCAATGATGGAACATACAGCGATGTCAGCAATCCAATGTGTTCACTGCGATCAATTTCATATAACGGGACGTTCTCGACGATCTGCTCTTTCGTCCCGGCGCCGTGAATCAATTTGACCTGATGCTCATCGGGATAAATCGCCGTCAGGGTTGATTTGACTTCGGATGCCACCAAGAGCGAATAGATTTGTGCGATCAAAACCGGCGCGTCCGGTGCGAGCGTTGGAACATGCAACTCGCCCAGCGTCAACGCGTCGAAGAGAGTCAGATGCGGATACGGGTCAAGGCCGAGGGCGGAGAAAGTCGGCTCAAGGAAGGACAAACCTTCCACGATTTGCACCACAAGCCCTTCGTCACGCGCGAGGCGGGCAATTTCAGGACAAGTCGCTTCGGCAACAAACGGATGTCCGGGCACGGCATAGATCACACCACCCTCTCGCCGCCCTAATTCCAAAATCTTTTTCGTGATCGCCGCATAGACCTCATCGAATGATTCGCCGTCTTCGTAGAGATCATCGAAGGAATGAATCTTGATCGTCGAGGGAAGACTGGAAATCGTCGGGTGTTGACGCGTGCGGAGATAAATTTCATCGGCGGATGAAAGCACATTCCACGCTTCACGCGTGAGCTGATCGGGATCGCCGGGGCCGAGACCGAGAAGAGTTATACCAGGCATTGTGACTCCATGATGGTTCTCATCTTGAACCATTAAATTAAAACGTAATGCGTGAAGTGTAACACGCATTACGTTCAACAATCTTATTACAACCGATTTAGCGCTTGGTGTAAGTCGGGGCCTTGCGAGCGCGCTTGAGGCCTGGCTTCTTGCGTTCCTTGACGCGCGCATCGCGCGTCAGCAATCCAAACTTGCGGAGGGACGAAGTCCAATCGGCGTTGATCTTGAGCAACGCACGCGCCAAGCCAAGCTTGACCGCGTCCGTCTGGCCGGTCACCCCGCCCCCGTTCACCGTAGCTGTGACGTCATACTTGCCGGCTTCTTCACCGCAAGCCTTGAATGCCATCAAAATGTCGTTGAGATCGCCGAGCCGCGTAAAGTAGGCGCCCGCTTCCTTCTCGTTGACCACGAATTTTCCGCTTCCGCTCATGAGGCGAACGCGCGCAATACTTTCCTTGCGGCGGCCAACTCCTTCAAAATATTGAACAGCCATAATTGCTCTTTCCTTTCTACTTCAACGGTTCCGGCTTTTGCAAACCGTGCGGATGATTCGGGCCGGCGTAAATCTTCAAGCGTTTCATCAACGAATGGCCCATCTTGTTGTGCGGCAGCATGCCCCATACTGCTTCGCGCAACACGCGGTCGGGATGAATACGCAACTGTTCGCGCATCGAAACGGATTTCAAGCCGCCGGGGTAACCCGAATGATGATGATACATCTTGCTGTCCATCTTCAAGCTGGTCTTGGTTCCGGTGGCCGTTACATGCTCAGCATTGACAACCACCACATAATCTCCCATCTCCACGCCGGGCGTGAAGCTCGGCTTATGCTTGCCCAACAAAACGCGGGCGACCCGCGCTGCAAAGCGGCCCAGGTTTTGTTGGTTGGCATCCGCCACGAACCACTTGCGCTCGATCTCGCTTTCCTTCGGATAATACGATTTATACACTTTCAATCTCCGTATTCTTTACTCGGACGACTCAATAAGCCACTTCGACCAAAGTCAATCCGTGTGCGGGAGCCAATCCCGCGGGGACTTCATTTTTGGTGGGACTTGCTCTCACCGCTTTTGTCTGCGGCCCGTCCAAAGCTTGGACCACAGTTTCTTTTAAACATTTTCCTTGCGCGACGGCTACTTGAACGAAGATGAGCCGTCGAACCATGCGATATAAGAACGCATCCGCCCGAACTTCATACTGCCACTCATCATCAAGCCGTTTCCAATCTGATGACATCACCGTGCGAACGGGACTTCCCTGTTCACGCGAGGCCGAACCGAATGCCGAGAAATCATGTTGCCCTAAAAAGACGCACGCCGTCTCAACAAGGGCATCGCTGTTGAAGGCGGGCCATACGCGCCATAAAATTTTCTCGCGCAACGGATCACGGATACTGCCGCAGAAAAGCCGATACCGATAACACCGTGACAATGCGTCGAAACGCGGATGGAATTTCGCATCTGCAACTTCGACATCCTTCACCGCGATATCAAAAGGCAAATTGGCGTTCAATGCATCACGCAAATGCTCGAGGCCGTGATCCCATTCGAAGTCGAACGCGGCCACCTGTCCCAAGGCATGAACGCCGGTATCGGTGCGCCCGGCCAAAGTTACAGAGCGACCGGACCAACCAAGTTCGTGCAGGGCCTTTTCAAGTTCACCCTGAACCGTCCGATGGCTTGCCTGTCTCTGGCTTCCAGCGAATGCCGTCCCGTCATAAGCAAGGATAAGTTTGTAACGTACCATATTAGATTAGTGTTTAGCTTTTGGCTAAAAACTAAACTTTAACCAATTCTTACTCTTCCACCAACTCAAGGATTACCATCTCCGCCGAATCGCCAAGCCGCGGGCCAAGTTTCATCACACGCGTGTAACCGCCATTACGGTTCGCGAAGCGCGGAGCGATTTCATCGAACACGCGCTTGATCACCTGATTATCTCCAAGTTTCGAAGCCACGAGGCGCCGCGCCGCGACTTTGTCACTATCACTGCCATTGGCGCTGTTGCGCGCGATGGTAATGATGTGTTCCGCTTCACCGCGAATCGCCGCAGCTTTCGCCCTGGTGGTGCGAATCCGTTCGTGCTCAAAGAATTGCTTCATTAAATTTCGACGCAAGGCAATCCGCGCACCTTTGGTTCGATCCAGTTTATAACCTGCTACATTATGTCGCATCTCTCATTACTCCGAAGATTGTTCGTCCTTCAAAAAGCCCTTCTCATGCATCTTCTGGCGCAGTTCGTCCAGACTCTTTTCGCCAAAGTTGCGGATGGACATGACTGCCGATTTGCCCTTATCGAGCAATTCCAGCACATCACCAACGGTGGTGATGCCCGTGCGCTTGAGCGAGTTGAAGACGCGCACCGAAAGGTCAAGGGCTTCCACAGGCGTTTCGGCCAGCTCGCTCGACAAACGGCTCCCGCCTACCTCGCGTTCTACCGCAACGGTCAGCATCTCTTCATTGATGCCCGCAATCATACGCAGATGATCGATGATCAACTTGGCGGAAGTGCCAAGCGCGCGTTCCGGTGAGATCGTGCCATCCGTCCAGATTTCAAGGACAAGCTTATCGTAGTTCGTACTCTGGCCAACGCGGGCCGATGTCACTTCCCAATTGACGCGTTTGACCGGGCTGTAGATTGCATCAACGGGGAGCTCGCCAATTGGTAAATGCTCACTGCGTTCGTTGGCAGGCGAATATCCGCGTCCGCGCTCCACGGTAAATTCAATGTCCAGCTTGGTCTTCGGATTGTCCACCGTAAACAGATAGAGTTCCGGGTTGACCACCTCGACTTCAGACGGAGCCACGATATCGGCGGCGGTCACCGTACCTTCGCCGCGCACTTGCAAATTCATGCGAGTGCTATCCACACCGTCCAGCTTGAGGCGAATTTGCTTGATTTGCAGAGTTACCTGAATCACATCCTCGCGCACGCCAGGGATGTCACTAAACTCATGCAGTACATCGCCAATCCGGATGGATGAAATCGCCGCGCCATCCAACGATGAAAGCAGAACACGGCGCAAAGCGTTCCCCAGTGTCGCGCCATAACCTCGCTCAAGCGGACTGATTACAAACTTGCCGTAATTCCGAGCCTCGGCTTCGCGCTCGATCTTCGGCATGACCATATTCGAAATACCCGTCACGGTTCACCTCTCCCTTGTAGCAACAAGAAAGCAAATGAGTGAAGAATGATTTTGATTCATCCTATACTTCCACACAGCCAAAGACTAACGGCGCGAGTAGTATTCAACAATAAGCTGTTCACTAAGAGTGCCTTCGATTTCCATACGCTCCGGAAGCCGGGAAATGACTCCCGACATCTTGTTGATATCCCGATTCAGCCATGAAGGCGATGTGCGCTTCTCAGCCAAATCGGGTAAGGCCTTGAAATATGTCAAATCTCGTGAACCTTCGCGGATCGTAATTTCATCGCCTTCGCCCAGAAGCATGGAAGGTATATCTGTACGGCGGCCGTTCACGGTAAAGTGACCATGCGTCACCAACATGCGAGCTTGTGAGCGGCTGGATGCGAATCCCAAGCGAAAGATCACGTTATCCAGACGGGATTCAAGAATCTGCAAAAGATTCAAACCGGTCAGGCCGCGACGATGCAATGCAGCTTCATAATAACGGTGGAATTGTCTTTCCAATACGCCGTAGATGCGACGCGCCTTTTGCTTTGCGCGCAATTGACGCGAGAAATCGGATTGACCGGTACGATTGGCGTTTCCACCACGGCTCCCCGTCTTGCCATGCTGACCGGGAGCGAAACTGCGCTTCTCAAACGCACATTTTGGCGTGAAGCAACGCTCGCCTTTCAAATAAAGTTTTTCGCCTTCTCGCCGGCAAAGCTTGCAAACCGGACTCAATGTTTTTGCCATATTTTCGCTACCTCAACTAAATTACACGCGGCGCTTTTTCGGAGGCCGACAACCATTATGCGGAATCGGTGTGATATCGGACATGGAGCGGACCTTTAAGCCCATGGACTGAACAGCACGAATTGCGTTCTCGCGGCCGGGTCCAGGCCCCTTGACAAACAAATCCACTTCCTGAATGCCCAATTGTTGTGCAGCCTTAATGGCTTGTTCAGCCGCAAGGCGAGCGGCAAAAGGCGTGCTCTTGCGCGAGCCTTTGAAGCCAGCCGAACCGGCGGAACCCCAAGCCACTGCATTCCCTTCCGAGTCGGTAACCGTCACAATTGTATTATTGAAAGATGCAAAGATATGAACCTGTCCAGAGGACAAGTTGCGTTTCCCTTTTTTGGCACCGCCAGTTGCGCGGCGCGCGGAGCGTACACTCTGAGGCATAAAATATTAACTCCTGTCTTACTTCTTGGTGGCGCCGCGGCGACGTCCGCGTCCGGCGACAGTCTTCTTACTGCCTTTGCGGGTTCGGGAATTGGTGCGGGTGCGTTGTCCACGCACGGGCAAATTGCGGCGATGCCGCAAACCGCGGTAAGAGCCAATCTCGATCAGCCGCTTGATATTCATTTGTTGTTCGCGGCGCAAATCGCCTTCGACTTTATAATTTTTCGTAATGAACTCGCGCATTGCCGTAACTTCGGCTTCAGTCAAGTCTTTGACACGCGTATCAGGATTCACTTTGGTCGCAGCCAAGATTTCTCTCGCGCGCGTGGGGCCTATCCCAAATAGATAGGCTAGGCCAACTTCAACCCGCTTATTGCGGGGCAGGTCAACACCTTCAATTCTTGCCATATACATCAACCCTGTCGCTGCTTATGTTTAGGATTTTCGCAAATCACGTATACGTGCCCCTTGCGCCGAACGATACGGCACTTGGCACATCGCTTACGAACGGATGGTGAAACTTTCATGAGGTACTCCTTGCTTCTTAGAGCCAAAGATGTGATTATACAGGCTATTACTTTTTCCGTCCAGTATCCGGTCTCGATAGGACAGGTTATGGGACAGTCAGGATGAGGGGCTCTCCTTCGGTGACGGCCACGGAATGTTCAAAATGAGCCGTCAATGACTTGTCCGCCGAGATGACCGTCCACTGGTCGCGCAGGGTGCGGGTTTCGTGTGTGCCGATCAAAACCATTGGTTCGATGGCAATCGTCACACCCGGACGAAGAGGAATTCCGGTCCCCGCCGTACCATAGTTCGGAACTTGCGGGCCTTCGTGCATCTGCCGTCCAACACCATGACTGGTGTATTCGCGCGTAACATGCAGGCCGCGGCTTTCCACGTAATTTTGAATCGTCGCGGAAATATCACCGGTGCGATTGCCAGCGCGCATCTTATCAATCGCCGCAACCAACGCGCCTTCCGTAATTTCCATCAGGCGCTTCGCCTCCGGGGAAATCTTCCCCACCGCAAAGGTCATGGCCGAGTCAGCGACAAAACCTTCGAACACCGTTCCGCAATCCACGGAGATGATGTCACCTTCGCGGAGAATCCGCTTCTTGCTCGGAATTCCGTGCACCAGTTCTTCATTGACGCTGGTGCAGATCGAAGCCGGATACGGCGGCTGGCTGTAGCCTTTGAAAGGCGAATAACAACCGTGTTTCTTCAGCACTTCCTCAGCAGCCGCGTTGAGGTCCGCCGTTGAAACACCGGGCTGTATCATATTTTTCATGGTCGCCAAAATCTCGGCATTGATACGCCCAGCCTGACGCATGATCTTTACTTCGTCAGGGCTTTTGATATGTACTTGGCGATCCCAATTCATAATTTACTCCACAACCTAGGCCACTGTCGTCTTTTTCGTCGCCGATAAAAGCGCGTCTGCGACCTTCTCAATCGGTTGTGTCCCGTCAATTTCGACCAGTTTGTTCTGCCTGCGATAGTAATCAATCAACGGGGCAGTCTGTTCGAAATAGACTTTGATGCGGTTCGTTATCGTCTCCGCATTATCATCATCCCGTTGATAAAGTTCTGATCCATCTACGTCGCATTTGCCCGCGACCTTCGGCGGGTTAAACTTCTCGTGATAAACATGGCCCATGGCTTTGCATGTCCATCGGCAGCAGATGCGTTCGATTAAAACATCCGGCGAAGCAGTGATAAACGGAACCAGATCGACATCGCCTTTGAAATCAGCGAGCATCTTATGCAGCGCCTCGGCCTGAACCGGATTGCGGGGAAAACCATCCAAAATGGCACCCGCTTTACAGTCCGGACGAGCGAGGCGATCCCTGACCATGGCAACCGTCACGTCATCTGGAACCAGTTCACCTTTATCGATAAACGATTTGGCGAGCTTGCCGAGTTCAGTTTGATTCTTCATGTTCTCGCGAAACAAGTCGCCAGAAGAAACATGAATAAGGCCGGTTTGTTCAGCAAGGATTTTTGCCTGCGTACCCTTGCCCACGCCTGGAGGTCCAAGGAGAACAATATAAGTTGCCATGATTATCCTCTTTATCTTTGATCTAGCGCACCAATAAAGAGTCTTGATATCCGTGCAGTTTCATTTCCGCTTCGATGTTCAGGAAAGTATCGCGGACAACGCCGACTACAATGAGCAGGCCCGCGGATGTAATCAGGAACAAGCCGCTGGACGTTGAAGCCCCGCCAATTCCAATCGCTTTCAGCAAAAGGCTAAGCAAGAAAGGCAACGCGGCTACAAATCCAAGAAAGAATGCACCGGGAAATGTAATACGCTGTTGAACTTTGTTAAGATACTTCTGCGTGATTTCACCAGGATGAACACCTGGAATTTGCGCGCCCTGCTTTTTTAAGTTATCACCATAGTTCTGTTGTTCAAACAAAACAGATGTGTAGAAGAACGTGAACGACACAACCATGAGGAAATACAACAGCCAGTACACCCAGTTGCTTGAACCAGTCCCGCCGCCCAGTGCAGTTTCCACGCCCTGGGCAAAAGCATGGATACCCGCGTTGGTGGAGTTAAGAAAGTAACTGGCAATGATTGCCGGAAATTGCAGAATAGCGCTTGCAAAGATCAGCGGGATCATTCCGGCAAGATTAACCATCAACGGCAAAGTGCCTTTGACTGGCATGGACATGCGGTTACCCATTCTCCGCCCCGGGTACATGACCGGAACATTGCGGCGTCCCTGTTGAATGAAGACGATGGCGTATATTGTCGCGACAATCACGATAACCGTAAAAATCGCCAAGAACACGCGGGTGGATTGATCCTGAAGAATACTAAAAAGGTTGGCTGGCATCTTCGCCACGATCCCCGCGAAAATTATTAAAGAAAGTCCCTGTCCGCGAATGCCATATTCGGAGATCAATTCACCAAGCCAAATGGCAAACATCGTACCCGCCACCATCACAAGCAGAACGGTGAGAGAGGGCAGCCATAAATCACTGGTGAAGCCAAAAGGAACAATCGTTCCCTGTTGAGCCTGAGATGAAAGGTTATTAAAGATGTTGATCTCCCCTACTGCGGAAAGAGCCGCCATAGGCACAGCCAGAAAATATGTCCAACGCTCCATCCATTTCTGGCCTTCGCGTGGATCTTCCTCCATTCGACGTTGAAGAGCCGGAATAATCGGAATGAGCAATTGTAAAATAATCTGCGCTGTGATGTATGGATAGACTCCCATCGAAAGCAGGGAAAAACTAGTAACGGTCCCGCCGGATAATAAATTGAGGAAACCTAGAAATCCGGAATTCGCCGCGGCACTACTTTCAAATACTTTCAATGCAGTGAAATTGATGCCCGGCACAGGCACATTGGCAGCCAGACGATAAATGGCGAGAATCAAAAACGTGATCAGCAATTTGTGCCGAATGTCTTCCGACTTCCACAGGTAACGCCAACCCGAAAACGATGATTTCATAAGAAATTTCCTCGCCGGATCATTCGACCAATTCCACAGAACCGCCAGCTTTTTCGATCTTGGATTTGGCGCTGGCACTGACGCGATGAACTTTCACCTTGAGCGCGACTTTCAAATCGCCGCGTCCCAAGACGACAACCGGATTGCGTGGATCGCGGAGCAGGTGCGCCGCCTCAAGCGATTCCAAGTTTACATCCGCGTTCGCCTTGAACGACTCGGATAATTGATCGAGATTGACTTCATTATACGTCACCTGATTCGGCGGAGTAAAGCCTTCGCCGCGTATGAATGGAAGTCGGCGATAGAACGGCAGGTTTCCGCCTTGGGCGTAAATGCGGCCGCCTTCGCCCGAGCGTGCGCCCTGGCCTTTGGTACCGCGTCCGGCTGTTTTTCCCTGACCGGCAGACGGACCCCGTCCAACGCGTTTGCGATTTTTCTTAGAGCCCGGATTGGGCACAAGGTCGTTTAATTTCATTGCAACCTACTCTTCAATCTTCAACAGATGAATTACTTTGGTCAACATTCCGCGCAGGGCTGGCGTATCTTTATGCTCCACGGTTTGATGCATGCGGTGCAAACCCAGCGACAGGACGGTTCTCTTTTGATCTTTGGTATATCCAATCGGACTGCGGACAAGCGTCACGTGAATTGTCTTACCGGCATTTTCTTTCTTAGGCATGTTGTTTTCTCCGTTCCCAGAACGGCAGCAGCTCTTCAACCTTCTTGCCGCGATGAGCTGCCTCCACTTGAACAGACTTCAACCCACTCAAGGCCGCGAAGGTTGCCATCACCACGTTCAGGACATTAGCTGAGCCCATGGACTTGGTAAGAATGTCACGCACGCCTGCGACTTCCAAAACCGCGCGCACGCCGCCTGCCGCGATCACGCCGGTCCCGGGGGAGGCGGGTTTCAAGAAAACGCGCGCCCCGCCAACAGTCCCGAGTGATTCGTGCGGGATGGTTGTTCCCGCCAAATTCATGACATGCAATGTTTTTCGTGCACGTTCAGAGGCCTTGCGCATTGCGTCCGGCACAGCATTGGCTTTGCCGATTCCCATGCCGACCGTGCCTTTTTTGTCGCCGACCACCACCGTCACACGGAATCGAAAGCGACGGCCGCCTTTGACTACCTTGGCAACGCGGGCGATCTCAATGACACGCTCTTCAAACGCGTCCTGTTGTTCATATTGTTGTTGCTGCTTCTGTTCGCCAACTACTTCTACTGCATCTGCCATAATCCACTCCACATCGGCCTAGAACTTCAGGCCGCCTTCCCGCGCACCATCAGCCAGCGCCTTGACACGCCCGGTATAGTTGAAACCGCCGCGATCAAATACGATCGCAGTAATACCTTTATTCTTGGCGCGCTCGGCGACTGCCTTGCCAACCAACTTGGCCTGCTCCGACTTCTTCTTATCCTTCATTTGATCGCGCAATTCCTTATCCACGGAGGATGCCGAAACCAGCGTATGACCCGCAGCATCATCAATGATCTGCGCGTAAATCTCAACCACACTGCGGAAAACAGCCAGCCGTGGACGTTGAGCAGTACCAGCCACATTTAGACGCACGCGAAAGTGACGACGCTCGCGCGCAACGGAACGATTTTTGTTAGCCATAGCTACTTCGCAGCGGCTCCCTTCCCGGCTTTCCCAGCTTTACGGCGAATATGTTCTCCCAGATAATGCAACCCTTTGCCATGATATGGCTCGGGCGGGCGGACTTTACGGATATTGGCCGCAACCTGACCAACCAGCTCTTTATCAAAACCCAATACCTTGATCTGACGAGTCTTGAGATCAGTCTCAAAGGATATACCAGCCGGCGGTTCCATCTTGACCGGATGTGAATATCCAACATATAACGCCAGATTCTTTCCTTCCAATTCGGCGCGGTATCCCACGCCTTCAACTTCCAACACAGTTACAAAGCCTTTGCTGACACCATGCACCATATTTGCAAGCAAGGCGCGTGTTGTACCATGCAATGCGCGTTCGAGCGCTTCGTCGGATTTTCGCGTGATAATCAACTGATTGCTTTCCATTTTGATCTCAACCATCGGGGAGAACACACGCTGGAGTTCGCCCTTCGGTCCTTTCACGCGGACATTCGATCCCTTGACGTCCACTTGAACGCCGCTCGGAATTTCGACCGGCAATCTTCCAATACGAGACACTTTTTACCTCCTGCCTTCTACCAGACCTTGCAAAGGATCTCGCCGCCCACGCCCAATTGACGAGCGCGCGCACCAGTCATCACGCCCTTCGGCGTGGATAGAATCGCGACGCCAAGACCTGATAACACCCAAGGAATTTCCTTCTTGTTGGTATAGATTCGGCGTCCCGGAGTGCTGACGCGCTCAATACCGCTTAATACCGGCTTTCGCTCGCGGCGTTCGCCTATGTATTTAATCTTGAGGCGAAGAACCTTAAAGCTTTCCTTTTCGCCGTCCACCACCTCAAAGCCTTCGAGGAAACCTTCATCCTTTAAGATCTTAGCAATCTCGGCTTTGATCTTTGAACTGGGCATCGCAATCTGCGACTGTCCAGCCATGACCGCGTTGCGAACGCGGGTCAACATATCAGCAATCGGATCATTAACACTCATGATCTACCTCCACCTACCAGGATGCCTTGACAACGCCGGGCACTTTACCCTGCAGAGCCAGCTCACGGAAGCAGATACGGCACAGACCGAAGCGGCGGATATATCCGCGCGGGCGTCCGCAACGCTGACAGCGATTGCGCACCTGTACGGCCTTGCGCCGACGGAGTTCACGATATTGCATGCATTTCTTCGCCATACCTTATTACGCTTCCTTCCCGCTGAACGGCATACCAAGCATCTGCAACAACGCACGCGCGTGCTCATCGGTTTTGGCAGAGGTCACAATTGTGATCTCCATACCGCGCAGTTTATCAATTTTGTCGTACTCGATTTCAGGAAACACCAACTGATCCTTGAGACCCAATGTGTAATTTCCGCGTCCATCAAAAGCATTTGCGGAGACGCCGCGGAAATCGCGGACGCGCGGCAGGGCAATGTTCAACAAGCGGTCAAGGAATGACCACATGCGGTCACCGCGCAAGGTCACCTTCGCACCGATCAAACGGCCTTCGCGCAACTTGAAGTTGGCAATGGCTCTGCGGGCCTTGGTCGTGACGGGTTTCTGGCCGGTAATCGTGGTCAAATCACCCACCGCCGCCTCAAGCGCCTTGGGGTTATCCATGGCTTCACCCAGACCGATGTTCACCACAACCTTCTCGATGCGTGGTATCTGCATCACGTTCTTGAACTCAAACGCCTTCAACAACGCCGGGGCCACTTCTTTTTGATAACGTTCTAGCATTCTATTCATCATCCATGCTCCACGGCTCAATCAATTAATTGCTCACAGCTTTTGCAGACACGATGTGCACCAGCCTCGTCACGTTGAATGCCAACACGGACCGCCTCATTACACTTCGGACAGACCAGCATCACATTCGAAATGTCGATCGGCCCTTCAAATTGGATGCGGCCCGGATTGATATTTCTTCCGGCCTGTGTCTGCACCTGACGCTGGTGCTTGGTGCGGATGCTGATACCCTGCACCACCAGGCGGTTTTCTTTCATCATTACATTGATGACTTCGCCACGCTTGCCTTTGTCTTCGAGGCGACCGCTGATGACTTCCACAGTATCGCCTTTACGGATTTTCACTCTCATTCCAATACTCCTACAGCACTTCCGGAGCCAGCGACACGATCTTCATAAACTGCTTATCGCGCAGTTCGCGTGCCACAGGACCAAAGATACGGGTGCCCTTCGGATTCTGACCATCAGTATCCAAAAGCACCGCGGCATTGTCATCAAAGCGGATATAGGAACCGTCTTCGCGACGCCATTCCTTCGTCAAGCGGACGATGACCGCATGGACCACTTCGCCCTTCTTGACCGTGCCTTGCGGTGATGCAGACTTTACACTGGCCACCACAACATCACCGATGTGTCCGTACCTACGCGTCGAACCGCCCATCACATGGATTACCAACAGTTCACGGGCTCCGCTGTTATCTGCCACCTTCAACCGAGACTCATGCTGGATCATGACTGGATGCCTCCGGCTTAATTGTCTCAGCCGCTACGTCAACACTCGCGACGGCCTCAACGCCTGCATCGGCTGTGCGCGTCTCGCGCTTGAGAACGGTTTCAACAACCCAGCGCTTATCGCGGGATAATGGGCGGGACTCAACAATCTGAACCTCGTCGCCAATCTGACAGCCAATCTCGTCGTGTGCCTTGACGCGCTTGCTGGAATATACGACTTTCTTATAAAGTGGATGACGAAACTTTCGGACAATTTCCACAACCACGGTCTTGGTCATTTTGTTGCTGGTGACCTTCCCAGTGATTCGACGACGATTGTTCATGCTTTACCTTCCGTAACAGCTGATGCCAACATTTCATGGAGGACGCTTTCCATGCGGGCTATATCCCGGCGCAAAATACGAATGCGGCTGGTGTCTGTTAATTGACCGGTCACCTGCTGAAAACGAAATTTCATCAGCTCCTCGCGCGCGTCAGAGAGTTTCGAGCGGATTTGTTCCGCAGACATGGCTCGGATTTCTTCGGCTTTCATCTGCTATCCTCCTGCCTCGTGACTGCTCACAAGTTTAGTTTTAATGGGAAACTTATATTGCGCGCCCTTTAACGCCGCCAAAGCCTGGTCAGCAGGTAATCCGCCCACCTCGAACATAATACGTCCCGGTTTGACTACTGCAACATAATATTCCACGCCGCCTTTTCCAGAACCCATGCGGGTTTCAGGTGGGCGATGAGTGTACGGCTTGGCTGGAAAGATCCGGATCCAGACCTTGCCGCGCCGCTTCATTTCGCGAACAATGACGCGTCGGGCCGCTTCGATTTGGCGCGCGGTGATCCACCCCGGTTCGAGAGCCATCAATCCAAACTCACCGAACGAGACTTCCGCCCCGCGCAAAGCCTTGCCCTTCATGCGGCCGCGCATCTGCTTTCGCCACTTAACACGTTTTGGCATCAACATAGTAATAACCTCATTCCAAAATAACCGACTTATTCGCTGACGTAAACGCCTTCGGTCGTTGTCTCAGCTTTTTCCTGCACTTCTTCAGGAACCGCTTCGCCTTTATAAATCCAGACCTTCACACCAATTTGACCATAAGTGGTCAACGCTTCGGTCTTGGCAAAATCAAGATTGGCGCGCAGTGTTTGCAACGGAACGCGACCCTCACGCAGCCATACATCGCGGGACATTTCCGCACCGCCCAAACGTCCGCCCACCATGATCTTGATGCCCTTCGCTCCCTGGCGCATAGCTTGCTGAATCGCACGCTTCATTGCACGGCGGTAAGCAATACGACGCTCCAATTGATCCGCAACATTCCTAGCAACCAGTTGCGCGTCAGTATCCGGTGAGGTAACTTCTTTCACATCGAGATCGATCTTTTTGCCGACCAATGCTTCGAGTGCAACGCGAATCTTTTTGATTCCCTCGCCTTTGCGGCCGATCAGAATGCCCGGCTTCGCAGTATGAATGGCAACGCGAATCTTGCCGGGGAATCTTTCAATATCCACGCGTGCGATGCCCGCTTTACCGTTGGTTAACATCTCGGGCAATTCGCCGCGCAGTTCACGTACACGTGTATTCGCCGCCGCGCCACCTTTGGATGTGCCGCCTAATAACAAATAACGGATGGCAAAATCCTGATGCAATTGCTCGCGGTATGTTTTGCCTTCTGCGAACCAGCGCCCTTGCCACGGCTGATTAATTCCAAGACGCATTCCAATCGGATGTACTTTGCGACCCATAAGTTCTTTAGTCCTTTCCTAAGACCCGCGCTCACGCAGGACGACAGTGATATGCGACTGGCGACGTAATATCGGCTTGAAGCGGCCGCGTGCACCAAAACGGCGCCATTTGCGAGTCGGTGCTTCGTTGGCATAAATCTGCGCCACATACAGATCATCTCTGCTAACGCCGAAATTCTCTTCCGCGTTGGCCACTGCAGATTCAAGCAACTTGAGAATATCTATGCCAGCCCGCTTATTGGCAAAGCGAAGAGACTGGAGAGCCTCGTTCGCGTTCAGGCCGCGCACCGTATCAATCACGAGGCGAACCTTCTGGGCAGATTGAGGCAAAAAGTTAAGTTCAGCACGAATATCGTGTGCCATGGTTAACCTCCAGCCGCCGGTGCAGCGGGTGCGGGAGCAGCAGCTGCCCTTTCGGCCGCGGCCGCGTGACTGCGGAAAGTTCGGGTCGGGGCGAATTCACCTAAACGGTGACCCACCATATTTTCCGTGATATAGATCGGAACATGGCGGCGTCCATCATGGACGGCTATCGTGTGTCCAACCATCTGGGGGAAAATCACGCTCGCGCGGCTCCAAGTCCGAATCACTTTCTTTTCGCCTTTTTGATTCATCGCCTCGATGCGTTTGAGCAGTTTCGGTTGAATATATGGACCTTTTTTAAGAGAACGAGACATAGTTACCTTTTACTCTCAGCGCCTAACGATTGGACTTGCTGGCGCGGCGCACAATATATTGATTCGTCTTCTTGTTGCGGCGGGTTTTCTTACCCAGGGTCGGCTTGCCCCACGGACTCTTCGGTCCGGGCAGACCAATGGGCTGACGACCTTCACCACCACCATGCGGATGGTCGCGCGGACTCATGGCAGAGCCGCGTACGGTCGGACGAACACCCAAATGGCGCTTGCGTCCGGCTTTGCCAAGCTTAATATTGCTGTGATCCAGATTACCCACTGTTCCAATCGTTGCATAGCAAACTTGGTGGATCAAACGCACCTCACCGGACGGCAAGCGGATCTGCGCAAAATCGCCTTCCTTGCCCAAGAGCTGGGCCGCACCACCCGCCGTGCGGACTATTTGTCCGCCTTTGCCTTCCTTCATTTCGATATTATGAATGAGGGTGCCGACCGGAATGTTTGAAATCGGCAGGCAATTACCGGTGCGAATTTCAGCATTGGGACCGGACATTAGCGTGTCGCCAACTTTCAGGTCGAGCGGAGCGATGATGTACCGCTTTTCGCCATCCGCGTAATTAAGCAGGGCCAAGCGAGCGGTGCGATTCGGATCATATTCAATCGCAGCGACTTTGGCCGGGATACCGCGCTTCTCGCGTTTGAAATCCACGAGGCGCACGAGGCGCTGATGGCCTCCGCCGCGATGCCGCACCGTGACGCGTCCCTGCACATTACGTCCGCCATGGCGCCCCAGTGAAACCGTCAGCGAACGCTCCGGAGTGGACTTGGTGATTTCTTCGAACGTATTGCCCGTCATCCCGCGTTGACCGGGGGTTGTGGGTTTATATTTTTTGACAGCCATTACTTCACCCCTTCAAAGATCGGGAGGGTCTGACCCTCCGCAAGGGTTACGATTGCCTTTTTGAAACCAGACTTGCGGACCAAGAGGCGGCGCGATTTTGCGCGGCGGCCGCGCTTGGCAGTGGTATTCATGATATTGACGCGCACCACTTCCACATCAAACATCGTTTCAACCGCATCTTTTACCAAGGTGCGATTTGCGTCTTCCGCAACTTCAAATGAATATTGATTCAGCTTTCCGGAAAGATAACTGGACTTTTCAGTCACCAGAGGACGATGAAGCACTTCTTGAATAGTCGTCATGGCTTATTCCTTCCCCAAATGCGCCGACAGGGCTTCGAGAGATTTGAGCGGCAGCACGACTTTATCGAAGCCTAGTAAATCGCGAATATTCAAATAAGAGACTAGCATTACTTTGGCATCCGGAATGTTATTTGCCAAACGAGTCACATCATTATATAACGCGTCTTTGATCGGCATGAGCAACAACGCTCTTGCATCGCCGACCAAATGATTTAATATGGCGGTCATGGCCTTCGTCTTCATCTCGTCAACCTTAATTTCGTCCACCACCACGATTCCCGAATCCGCGGCCTTCACGGTAAGAGCCGAACGCAACGCAGCCAGACGCATCTTCTTCGGCATGGCTTGTGTGTATTTCCGAGGATGCGGCGTGTGAATACGTCCGCCGCCAACCCACTGCGCAGAAATCGTTGACCCTTGACGGGCGCGGCCGGTTCCCTTTTGCTTCCACGGCTTGCGGCCACCACCAGCAACTTCATGACGCACTTTGGTCTCGTGCGTGCCGAGACGCGCGTTTGCCATCTGGCGCTGATAAGCCTGATGCATCAAATCCACATTCACTTTGGCATCAAAGATCGCTGCAGGCAAATCCACCTGTTTGACCTTTTCGCCTTGCATATTAAGAACATCTACTTTCATAATATATTCTTCCTGTTTCCTCAGCGCCTATTGCTTGCGCGTCTCATTCACTACAACGAGACTTCCCTTGCCGCCCGGCACCGCCCCATTCAGGCCGATTAGATTGCGCTCGGCATCCACCATCACAACTTTTAGGTTTTGAGCCGTAACGCGATCAGAGCCCATATGACCGGCGCGGCGCGAACCGCGATAAACGCGGCCTGGAGTAGTGCCAGAGCCGTTCGAGCCTGGAGCGCGATTGCGATCCGATGTTCCGTGTGTAGCGTTCATCCCATGGAAATGATAGCGTTTGACAACACCGGCAAAGCCCTTGCCTTTGCTGACGCCGACCACATCCACGCGCTCGCCCACCGCAAATGTATCAACAGTCACCTTATCGCCAACGTTGACATCGGGAGTCTTGGTGCGAAACTCGCGCAGGAAACGCAAAGTTGGAATTTTGTTGATTGCAAAGTGTCCCCGTTCACCATTGCTCAAACGCTTAGGATGAACTTCCGAGAAACCCAACTGCACCGCAGAATAACCTTCCTTCTCCGGTTTGCGAATCTGTGTAACGTAACATGGCCCAGCTTCGATGAGTGTCACAGGATATGCGACACCTTGATCATCGAAGATCTGGGTCATGCCGATCTTCTTGCCAATCAGCCCTTTTAACATGATCGATTTTTCTCCTTCAAAGTTATTGCGAGACTGTCAGACCGGGCTTGGTCTGCATCATCTCCGGGCAACTCAGTAAGCAGGACTGGTGCGAAGCAAATATGTTGGTCCGCGTACAGCCCGGCTCTTGAGCCGTCGAAACATGATCCATAATTACGGATCATGATTTACACGTTATATCTTGATTTCGATATCCACGCCCGCAGGCAGATTGAGTCTCATTAACATATCAATCGTTTTGGAGTCTGGATCCAGAACATCGATCAAACGATTGTGCGTGCGGATTTCAAAATGCTCGTGCGAGTCTTTATCTATAAAGGCCGAGCGACGTATTGTAAAACGTTCTATCTTGGTTGGCAAGGGTACGGGACCAACTACATGAGCACCGGATCGCTCAGCGGTTTCAACAATTCGTTTGGCGGATTGATCAAGAACACGATGATCGTAGGCTTTGAGGCGGATGCGAATCTTTTGTTTAGCCATGATTTATTCCAATATTTTAGTTACGACGCCAGAGCCGACGGTCAAGCCACCTTCACGAATGGCGAACTTCGAACCCTGCTCCAACGCCACCGGCACAATCAACTCCACCGTCAAATTGACGTTATCCCCGGGCATCACCATCTCTACTCCCTCAGGAAGGGTAATGTTGCCCGTTACATCCATCGTCCGAACATAAAACTGCGGCCGATACCCCGTGAAGAACGCCTTGTGCCTTCCCCCCTCCTCTTTCTTCAGCACATACACCTGCGCCAAAAACTTCTTGTGCGGCGTGATGCTCCCAGGCTTCGCCAACACCTGCCCCCGCTCCACATCCGTCCGCTCGATGCCCCGCAGCAGGATCCCCGCATTGTCCCCCGCCACCACTTCGTCTAACTCCTTATGGAACATCTCCGTCCCCGTGATCACCGACTTCTTCGTCTCCCGCAAGCCTATTATCTCAACTTCATCGCCCTTCTTGGCTTTGCCGCGATCCACCCGTCCCGTCACCACCGTCCCCCGCCCCTTGATCGAGAACACATCCTCAATCGACATCATGAACGGCTTTTCAATTTCCCGCTTCGGCTCAGGAATGTACTCATCAATCACCCGCAACAATTCCTTGATGCTCGCATATTCCGGCGCATTCGGATCCGTGCTCGTGCTCTCCAACGCCTTCAACGCACTCCCACGCACAATCGGGATCGTGTCGCCCGGAAATCCATAACTGGTCAACAACTCGCGCAGTTCCACTTCCACCAGTTCCAACAACTCCGGATCATCCATCTGATCCACCTTGTTCAGGTACACCACGATGCTCGGCACTTCCACTTGACGCGCCAACAGGACATGCTCCCGCGTCTGCGGCATCGGCCCATCCGGCGCCGCCACCACCAGTATCGCTCCGTCCACCTGCGCCGCACCCGTGATCATGTTCTTGATGTAGTCCCGATGCCCTGGCATGTCCACGTGGGCATAATGCCGCTTGTCCGTCTCGTATTCCACATGCGCGATGTTGATCGTGATCCCGCGCGCTTTCTCCTCCGGCGCATTGTCAATCGTATCGTACGCCCGGTACTGCGCCTTCCCCAAAAACTGGCTGTACTTCGTGATCGCCGCCGTCAGTGTCGTCTTCCCGTGATCAATGTGCCCCATCGTCCCCACGTTCAGATGCGGCTTCGTCCTATCAAATTTCGCCTTCGCCATTTTTTCAACTCTCCTTATATTCTACAGAAAAGAATTATGCTTTGAGAATTTCTTCCGCCACCGATTGCGACACAGGCGCATAGTGGTCAAATTCCATGCTAAAAACTCCGCGGCCTTGTGTGGCCGAACGCAGTTGAGTTGCATAACCGAACATTTCGGCCAGCGGCACCATTGCGCGCACAGCCTGTGCATTGCCCGGTCGAACATCCATGCCTTGAATATTTCCGCGGCGGCTGTTGACTTGTCCCATCACCTCACCGAGGAATTCTTCCGGAGCTACAACTTCCACTTTCATGATCGGCTCGAGTAAAACTGGCCCAGCCTTTTGGACGCCTTCTTTAAATGCCATAGATGCTGCCAGTTTGAAAGCCATTTCATTCGAGTCCACTTCATGGAACGACCCATCAAAGAGCGTGACTTTTAAATCCACTACAGGATAACCAGCCAACACTCCACTTTCCGCGGCCTCCCTCACGCCTTTTTCAACTGCAGGGATATATTCGCGCGGCACAGTTCCGCCGCGAACCGCTTCCTCAAAGACGACACCTGAGCCGGGCTGACCTGGTTCAATCTTGATCACAACATGACCGTACATACCGTGACCGCCGGTCTGCTTGGCGTATTTGTAGTTGACTTCCGGTACCACACGCGTAATTGATTCCCGGTATGCCACGCGCGGCGCGCCGACATTGGCCTGAACTCGAAACTCGCGCAACATGCGATCCACAATAATATCGAGGTGCAGTTCGCCCATTCCCGAAATAATCGTTTGGCCGGTATTCTCATCGGAGCGAACACGGAAAGTCGGATCCTCTTCCGAAAGCTTGCGAAGAGCCTCGCCCATTTTTTCCTGGTCGGAACTGCTCTTCGGTTCAATTGCAATCGAGATGACCGGTTCAGGGAAGGTGATGCTTTCAAGGACAACTTGTTTCGTATCACAGAGAGTATCGCCGGTGAAAGTCTCCTTGAAACCGAGGGCCGCTCCAATGTCGCCTGCGCGCACTTCCGTGATATCCTCACGACGGTCGGCATGCATCCGGATCAAGCGTCCGACGCGTTCACGTTTGCCCTTCGTTGAGTTGATCAACATTTGGCCTTGCGAAATAACACCTGAATAAACGCGGAAATATGCCAGACGCCCAACATAAGGATCAGTTACGATTTTGAAGACCAAAGCACTGAGAGGCGCATCATCTTTTGCAGGAAGCTCAATATTAAATTCACTGCTGCCCGGCGCGGACCCTGTAAGCGGAGGAACATCCAAAGGTGATGGCAGGTAATCAATCACCGCGTCTAACATCACTTGAACGCCTTTATTCTTCAAAGAGGAACCGCAGAAAACAGGATAAGCTTTATTAGCGATAACCGCGTTGCGAAGTGCAAGCTTTAACTCTTCAACGCTGATTTCCGTCCCTTCGAGATATTTGACCGTCAAATGATCGTCGAGCTGGGCAATTTCTTCGACCATGCGGTGACGGGCTTCTTCTGCCGCTTTCCTTAAATCAGCAGGAATCTCGATGGTCTTGGGTTCTTTGCCAAGATCATCTTCCCAAATGATACCCTGCATCGTCAGCAAATCAATCACGCCTTTAAATGTCGCTTCAGCACCAATGGGCAACTGCATAGCGATTGGACTTGCGCCGAGGCGGTCAATAATCGATTGAATGGTGCGTTCAAAGGATGCGCCGACGCGATCCATCTTATTGACGAAACAAATACGCGGAACCCCGTAGCGGTCAGCCTGACGCCAAACCGTTTCGCTCTGAGGCTCGACGCCTTGAACCGCATCGAATATGACAACGCCCCCATCCAAAACACGCAGGGAGCGTTGAACCTCAGCGGTGAAGTCAATGTGTCCGGGCGTATCAATCACATTGATTTGATATCCGTTCCACTCGGAAGAAATAGCCGCCGAAACAATCGTAATACCGCGCTCGCGTTCCTGTTCCATCCAGTCCGTGACGGTTGTACCGTCATCCACCGAACCGATGCGGTGCGTCTTCCCGGTATAGAACAAGATACGCTCGGTAGTGGTCGTTTTACCGGCGTCAATATGGGCAATAATCCCAATATTTCGATACTTCTCCAGTGGATATTCGCGTGCCATTCTTTCCTAACAATTAATCGAAGTAGATTTCCTAAAATGTCAATTAGATACGATAATGAGAGAATGCTCGGTTGGCTTCAGCCATCTTGTGAGTCTCATCGCGCTTGCGGATCGCGGCACCTGTTTCGTTGGATGCATCGATCAACTCGGAGGCAAGCTTATCCGCGAAAGATTTTCCGCTGCGGTCACGCGCTGCGCTCAAAATCCAACGAATTGCTAACGTCGTGCGTCGATCAGCCGCGACTTCCATTGGAACTTGATAGGTCGCACCACCCACGCGCCGTGGACGGACTTCCATTGCAGGACCCACATTCTTGAGGGCTACATCAAAAACCTCGAGCGGACTCTTTTGCGTGCGTTCCTGGATCAGATCCATTGCGCTATAGATAACACGGGTTGCCGTGCTCTTTTTGCCGCGCGTCATCACATGCTGAACCATGGTTTGCAGCTGAACGCTGTTGTAGCGCATGTCGGGCGGAACTGGCCGCTCTTCGGGTCTTCCACGTCTCATATAATATTCTCCTTACTTCGTTTCTTTCGGGCGCTTTGCACCGTACTTGGAGCGGCCCTGACGTCGCTTCTCCACTCCAGTCGTGTCCAACGAGCCGCGTACAATGTGATAACGCACACCCGGCAAATCCTTGACACGTCCACCGCGCACCAGCACCACGGAGTGTTCCTGCAGTTGATGGCCTTCACCTGGAATATAGGCTGTCACTTCAATTCCGTTCGTCAGGCGGACGCGGGCGATCTTGCGCAGCGCTGAATTCGGCTTCTTGGGAGTCATGGTTCGCACCACAGTGCAGACGCCACGCTTCTGAGGCGCACCTTTATCCTGACGCACGCGTCGCTGCTTGTGACTATTCAACGTAAACTGCAGCGCGGGCGCCTTGCTCTTGACCTTCTTACTTTTGCGGCCCTTGCGGACCATTTGATTAACTGTCGGCACTTTGCCTCCGATAACAAATTCTTTCACAAAGACTTTTGCAAGAAATGAGGCCATCAGAAACGATAATGATGGCCTCATTTGTAGGTGCCATGTTTTGGCGGGAGAACTGCCGCCTTCTTGCAGGCAACGGCAGATTATTCTAACATGCGGTTACCCGCAAGTCAAGAAAAAAGCCATACTATTTCCTTGATGATTCAGCATCCACCCCAAGTTCCATGAGGCCGGTGCCCATCTTCGGCGGATGTGTTTTCTCTTCATCTTTTCCAAACTTAACCACATCCCCTCCCTCATTGATTGCTTCGACGGATAGGCCGAGGGATTGCAATTCCTTGACCAGCACGCGGAACGAAGCAGGGATGCTTGGCTCTTCAATCGGCTCGCCTTTGACAATGGCCTCATAAGTATTCACGCGGCCTTGCACATCATCCGATTTAACGGTGAGCATTTCCTGCAAGGTATAAGCCGCACCGTATGCTTCGAGCGCCCAAACTTCCATCTCGCCAAAGCGCTGACCGCCGAATTGAGCCTTACCGCCAAGAGGCTGTTGCGTGACGAGACTATATGGGCCTGTCGAACGAGCGTGAACCTTATCTTCGACCAAGTGATGCAATTTAAGAATCGTCATCACACCGACCGTGATGGGTTGATCATATGGTTGTCCTGTTTTTCCATCGCGCAAAACCTGCTTGCCAAGGATTGGCAACGGGAAACCTGTCTCGCGAGTCACATCCTGAGCCGCTGCCATAAGATTAGCATCAGCCACTCGCTTGGAATAACCCAGGCTTTCCATCCAAAGACGCAGACAAGCTTGAATGGTCTGCTTATCCGCTTCGGGATCGTAATGAACGGTTTCTTCATCAAGAGAACTCAGAACCACTTTTGGATCAAGTTCACGATCGCGCAACCATTCTTTCGCCGCAGCGTGACGCGCATAGTCGACATCGTTTAATTCTGAGACATCATACTTGCGCTTGCCCAGCCACGACTCTAAATAAAGACGACGAACCTCGTCATCATCCTGGATGGATTCCGGATCATATTCCTGTTGTTTGATCCATTCCCACGCCGCCTGACCGGACTCTTTCCAAGCTTGATCCACGATCCAAGCGCGCGCAAGCTCGGCTTCGATTTGTTCCTCGGTCGCGCCATCAAAGACCGGAGTGATTGCGCGGAAGCCAAGTCGCTTTGCAGCCCAACCCAGATGAACTTCAAGCACCTGACCGATATTCATACGGCCCGGCACCCCCAGCGGATTCAAAATCAAATCCACCGGTGTTCCATCTTCAAGGAAAGGCATATCTTCCACAGGGACAACTTTGGATACGACGCCTTTGTTGCCGTGGCGGCCTGCCATCTTATCTCCAGCGGTGATCTTGCGACGCTGAGCCACGGAGACACGCACCATCATATCCACACCCGCAGAAAGGTCGGCGTTATCTTCGCGGGTAAAAACCTTCACATCCACGACCTTGCCGCGTTCACCATGCGGCATTCGCAGGGATGTATCCTTTACATCACGAGACTTCTCGCCAAAGATGGCGCGTAGTAGACGCTCTTCAGGAGTCAGTTCCTTTTCGCCTTTCGGCGTGATCTTGCCGACAAGAATATCGTTCGGCCCAACTTCCGCGCCGATGCGGATGATTCCATTTTCGTCCAAATCCTTAATCGCATCTTCGCCGACGTTGGGAATATCGCGCGTAATCTCTTCCGGTCCAAGCTTGGTGTCGCGCGCTTCCACTTCATATTTCTCGATATGAACCGAAGTGAAGCGGTCGTCCTGCACCAAACGTTCGGAGAGCAAGATGGCATCTTCGAAGTTGCCGCCCTCCCACGAAAGGAAAGCCACGACCACGTTTTGGCCGAGGGCAAGCTGGCCGTTATCCGTCGAGGAAGAATCGGCAATGATATCGCCGCGTTTAATTACCTGTCCCTTAACGACAGACGGACGTTGGTCAATGCACGTGGATTGATTCGAGCGTTGATATTTGCGGAGCTGATACGTATGCAATCCGCCTTTTCTTTCCTTGACAACGATTTTGCTTCCAGTAACAGAAACAACTTCACCACTTTCCTCAGCAATTGCAACTTGTCCTGAATCCAATGCAGCAGCGCGCTCCATGCCGGTTGAAACCAAAGGAACTTCAGGACGCACCAAAGGCACAGCCTGAGCCTGCATGTTCGATCCCATCAAGGCGCGGTTGGCATCGTCGTGTTCAAGGAATGGAATCAATGCCGCACTGATTCCCACCACTTGGTGTGGCGCGACATCCATATAGTCAATCGCATCAGACGTAGAGAAAAGGAAGCTCGAGTGATAACGGCATGAATTACGCTCGCGCAGGAACTCACTATTTTCAGACAATGGTGCATTGGCCTGTGCGATCACATATTTATCTTCTGCATCCGCGGAAAGATAATCCGTCTGCTGCGAGACGAACGGAACGATCGGCACTTCGTTGCCGATTTTCGCCAGACGCTTCGCGAGGCGTGCATCGATGGTCTCACCTGCTTTCGCAAGCTTCTCCTCGGTCTTCGGATCGGTCACCGCTTCCCGAAGTGTTCTACCCACCAGGCGTTCATCGTCGCCCGGCAGAGATTTATAAATCTTGCGATAGGGAGTTTCGATAAAACCATATTCGTTCACGCGCGCAAATGAAGCCAAACGTCCGATCAAACCAATGTTCGGACCTTCAGGCGTCTCAATTGGGCAGATGCGTCCGTAATGGGAATGATGAACATCGCGCACATCGAAGCCAGCGCGTTCACGCCGCAAACCACCCGGACCTAAAGCGGACAGAGTCCGCTTGTGGCGCAGCTCCGCTAACGGGTTGGTTTGATCCATGAACTGACTCAACTGGCTCGAACCAAAGAACTCGCGCAGCGCCGCCACCACGGGACGAATGTTGACCAGCGTTACCGGTGAAAGTTGCTCCTGATCGCGAATGGACATCCGCTCTTTGATGACACGTTCCATGCGGCGCAAGCCGATCCGCAATTTATTCTGGATCAACTCACCCACCGTCTTGACACGGCGATTGCCTAGATGATCAATATCGTCAGGCGGTTCGACACCATTATTGATTTGAATCATGCGCCGGAGAAGTCGAATGACATCGTTCTTCGTCACGGTGCGATGAGGAATCGGAATGTTGAGATCAAGTTTTTGATTCAGCTTATAGCGGCCGACACGCTCGAGGTCATAATGGCGCTGATCGAACAGTTGCTCTTCGAGGAATTGTTTGGCATTCTCCAGCGTAGCCGGATCACCGGGACGCATTTTGCGGAAGAATTCAATCAGCGCGGCTTCAGCGATGGTCTGCTTATCACTAATTTCCCACTCCGGTTCCTGCCGAAGGGACGAAGCGATGAAAAGGCGATCAGGGTTGTTGTCCACATCCTGAAAGATTGAAAGGATCTCTTCATCACTGCCGGCCTTGAGCGGCGAATCCTTTGTGCCGTCACTGACCGCTGCCAGCGCGCGTAAAAAGACCGTGATCGGTACGGTGCGTTTGCGATTGAATTTCAGGATAATATAATCGCTCTTGCGGGTTTCGAATTCCATCCATGCGCCGCGGTCGGGAATGAGTTTCGCCATCGCCAACGGCCTGCCCGTTGAACGGTCCGTGGGTGCTTCGAAATATACACCCGGCGAACGGATCAACTGCGAAACGACCACGCGCTCTGTTCCGTTAATAATGAAGGTTCCCTTATCCGTCATCTCGGGGAAATCACCGAGAAAAATGTCCTGCTTGATGGGTTCCGGAACATCTGCGCCCGCCAGCAATACGGAAACATATAGCGGGCTGGAATAGGTAAGGTCGCGTTCGACACATTCCTCGATGGAATGTTTCGGTTCGCCGAACCAATACTTCAATCCCCACTGCTTGGCTTCGGGGCTGCGACCGGGGAAAAACAACTTCATTCCCTTGTTATAAGACTCAATGGGCGATACTTCATGAAAGAGATCGCCAAGACCCTCCGCTTTGAGACGCTCAAAAGAGTCAAGTTGGATATCAATGAGGTTGGGTAGACCGAGGGTTACTGGGATACGTGCGTAATTTTTTCGAGGCAAGGTGGATGCCATTCAGTTCTCTCCTGACCTGGGACGGATGCCGTTTAAAAAAGTGATGCCAGTCTCGTTTTTCAAGACTGCGACCTGACATTATAAATAGATTATTCAGTAAAGTCAATAGGCGCAAGACACAGAAACATGGTTTTCTCAAGAAACGATTTTCGGGCCAAAGTATCCAACCGAAGTTCCTAGATTTTGCGGCTTCAAGAGTAATTTATGCTATGGCAACATAAAGATGGTAATCCGTCAAGCTTTCTTGAGAAAACCATCGACACAGAAAACAGATTAAACGATAGACAAAAGGCGTGTTCGTTCCCTCACCTTTGCATCGCCGCTGTCCTTTTCAATAAATACTTTAAGTTTATTTATCTTGAATCAAGAACCTCCTGCAGTTGCAGGAGGTTCTGACTTTTTATTAGGCAGCAACTTTAGTAACCAGTTCCATTTTGTTGAATTTGTTGGAGAAGACCTTTAAGTCCAGCGCCAGCTACCATAGATATGCCACCGATGAGACAACAGCACACGAGTCCAATCACAATGCCCGGGATAAAGACCGATCCCAAAGCCTCGCCCCAACCAAATCGGTTCACGCCTTTTACAGCCATAATATTTAGAACCACTGCGTAGATTCCTGCTATCGCCAAGATGGCGTTAAAACAAAAACCGACGAATGGAATTGCGGCAAACAAAGATAAGACTCCAGAAACAATTGCAAATGGGGCCAAAATCGCCGCAAACGCATAAGCCAATTGTTCATTCGTGCCCTGACCGTGAAACATTTTTGCAATCCATTGAATGATTGCCGTCCAAATTGCAAAAAATATAGTCGCGATGACAGCCAAGATCGGCCCGCCGCATATGGCAAGGATCAAAGTTGTGACAATACCGCCCCCCCCGAGGCCGGCTGCCTTGCCCAATCCATATTGTTGAAACAGGCTTCGATAACTTGCCATCCTAGTCCCGCTCACTAATGCGCTTAAAAAGAACTCCACCAAATAACCAACAAACACCCAGATATACGCAGTGGTCGCCTTTGCATTCGGCGAAGTCGCGATCTCAGCGAAAGTGTTCTCATTGGGTTTGGTTAGCGCATCGATCCAAACTTGAAAAAAAGACTTCGACCCACCGGATGACGGCGTTGGTGCACTGGACACGGGCATATTCATGTTCATAAGAGCCTCCATTGAATTAGTTTGAATCTTTATAGCACGAAACACAATCCGTTTCAATAGCCCAAAACACCTATCGGCCCAAACAGATACGAGTAAAATACATTCTATGGAAATCGCCGAGCATCTTCAAGCTATCCTTGCCACACTTCCGTCGAAGCCGGGCTGTTATATCTATCGCAACGCGGCGGGAGATGTAATTTATGTGGGCAAAGCCATCAATCTAAAAAACCGCGTGCGGTCGTATTTCCATGCCGATGCGAGTCACGACGCGAAGACGCGTCGCCTCGTGCGGGAGATCAACAACATTGAGTGGATCCTCGTCGGGTCGGAATTGGAAGCGTTGATCCTTGAGATGAATCTGATCAAGAAGCATCGCCCCAAATTCAACATCCGACTCAAGGACGATAAACGGTATCCGTATATCAAAGTTCATTGGGCGGATCCATTTCCAAAAGTGACCGTGACACGGCAGATGGCCGAAGACGGCTCGCGTTATTTTGGTCCTTATACTTCGGCGTGGGCGGTCTATCAAACGCTGGATGTCTTGCGCCGCATCTTTCCCTATTTGACATGTGACCGCATGATCACCGGGCAGGACAAACGAGCGTGTCTTTATTACGACATCAAGCTTTGTACCGCGCCTTGTATTGGCGTGGCAACCCAAACTCAATACCGTCAAATGATTTCTGATCTGATGGCCTTCCTGAGCGGACACAGCGAAGAGATTGTGACGCGTCTGGATAATGAAATGCAAAAAGCATCGGAAGAGATGCGCTTTGAAAGAGCCGCAGCATTACGTGATCAACTCAAAGCCATTCAATCAGTCATCGAGCGACAGAAAGTTGTCTTCGCTTCCGATTACAAAGATTTGGATGTGCTTGCCATGGCGCGCTCGGACGGCGAGGCGTGTGTACAAATCTTTTTTATTCGCGGCGGCAAATTGATCGGACGCGAATACTTTATTTTGGAAGGCACGGAAGATACTGCCGATACCGAAGTGATGGCACAATTCGTCAAGCAGTTTTATACCGAAGCCGCGACCATTCCCCAGCAAGTAATGCTGCCGCAGGAAATAGAAATCGAAGAAGCAAAAATCATCGGTCAATGGATGAGATCAAAACGTGGCGGAGAGAAAGTGGAGCTCTTTGTCCCGAAGGAAGGACAGCCACACGAACTGGTTCAAATGGCGGCTGAGAACGCCGCGGAAACATTGTCTGCGCTACGAACACAATGGCAGGCCGATACACACAAACAGGAACAGGCGCTGGCTGATTTGCAATCCGCGCTTCAACTGCCTGCTCCGCCCAATCGCATCGAATGTTATGATATTTCCAACACACAAGGTACAGCGATCATTGGCGCAATGGTAGTTTTCCAGCAAGGCGTGCCGAGCAAAAATCTTTATCGCAAGTTCAACATCGAAAGCGTGGTCGGTGCACCGGATGATTTCGCTTCGATGGAAGAGATGTTAACGCGGCGCTTCCGCAGATGGCAATCCGCACAGGAAATGGCAAGCCAGCCTGGGTCCAAGCCCGACGCCTCATTTTCTTTTTTACCCGATCTGGTCATCATTGACGGCGGCAAAGGCCAGCTTGGACGCGCGGTCAATGTGCTGGAAAAAGCCGGTTTGTTCGGCAAGGTGCCAGTCATTGGTCTTGCCAAGCAACAAGAGGAAATATTCTTCCCAAACAAATCGGATTCGCTGATGTTACCGCGTCATTCACAAGGTTTATATTTGATCCAGCGAATTCGCGATGAAGCCCATCGTTATGGCATTACCGCGCATCGCAAAAAACGTACCAAACTTGGAATGGCTTCGCAATTGGATTCCATCCCCGGCATCGGGCCGACACGCCGTAAGTCCCTCTTGAAACATTTCGGTTCTGTGGATAAGATTAGGGATGCTTCCGTTGAAGAATTGATTGCCGTCCAAGGCATGACTCGAGCGGCGGCAGAATCAATCAAGGCGCATTTGGAGTAGCCAAACACATAGGGCACGAAGTTTTCTCTTTGCGTCCTCCGTGTTGAAAATAACCATGAAAAACATTTGGATCGTTGACGACGACGAAGAAATGACACGCGCCATACAATTGATGCTGAAACTGCTCGACTACACCACGACAGCATTTCTGGGCGCGCGTCCGGCGGCACAAACTTTATTAAGCGGCAAACAACCTGACTTGATCCTCCTCGATATCAACATGCCGGAGGTCAGCGGCCTGGACATGCTGGAATTTGTAAGACGCCGCCAGGAATGGAACGATGTACCGATCATTATGCTTTCAACCGAAGCTGCCGATGTGACCGTTGACAAGGCTATGGAACTCGGCGCAGATGGCTATGTGTCAAAACCGGTTACCATCGAAGAATTGGAGAAGGCCCTCAATGAGGCCTTCCAGAAACATCAGAAAGGTTCATTGTAAAAATGGCAAAAGGAAAGTCGCAGTCGAAGAAAGTAAAGAGTCCAAGCGCCAGCCAAATCATCTTTGTGGTGTTGACGCTCGTGATCGTTCTTTCATTTGTCTTATCGCTCTTCGTAAAACTATAAACAAAAAGTATTATTAAGCCTCCACCGTAAAATCGCTCTGGTATAATCGCTCGCGCTTGAGAAACCTGACGACGAAGGACTACAAGGTTTTCTTTGATGTATTCGTGTCCTCGTAGTGAAAAGGGATTTATGCTCGATAAACTTTCAGGAATAGAACAACGATACGACGACTTGGGAAAAGAATTGCTCGAAGTGGGAGCGAACTATCAGCGCGCAGGTGAGATCAATAAAGAGCGCGTGGATTTGGAACTGCTGGTTGCCAAGTCGCGTGAATATCGTCAGGCAATGAAAAGCCTCGAGGAGGCCAAATCCATCCTCGCATCGGAGGGCGACGCGGAGCTAAAATCATTAGCCGAAACGGAACTAACCGATTTAACACCTAAGATCGAAACGCTGGAAAAAGAAATCAAAGGGCTGTTAGTCCCAAAGGATCCGCGCGACGAAAAGAGCGTGATTGTCGAAATCCGCGCCGGCGCGGGTGGCGATGAAGCCGCATTGTTTGCGGCGGATTTGTTCCGCATGTATACGCGTTATGCGGAAGGCAAACGCTGGAAGAGCGAGATCATGTCGGAGAATTCCATCGGCATTGGCGGTTACAAAGAAGTCATTTTCGAAATCAAGGGCAAAGGTGCGTATTCGAAATTGAAATATGAATTGGGCGTGCACCGCGTTCAGCGAGTGCCTGCCACCGAAGCCCAGGGGCGCATTCACACCTCCACCGCTACGGTTGTGGTGCTGGCAGAAGTGGATGATGTCGAAATAGAGATTCCCGATAGCGACATCGAGATCGAGGTCTATCGTTCATCGGGTGCGGGCGGACAGAATGTGCAGAAGAACTCAACAGCGGTTCGGCTTTATCACAAACCGACCGGCATGATAGTAACCTGCCAGGATGAACGTTCGCAGCTGCAAAACAAGTTGCGAGCCATGAGTATTTTGCGGGCGCGCCTTTACGAAATCGAGGAAGAAAAACGCCGCTCCGAACTGGAAGATACGCGTCGCGCGCAAATCGGCACCGGCGAACGTTCGGAAAAAATCCGCACCTATAATTATCCGCAAAACCGTGTGACCGATCATCGCATCGGCCTCTCGAACTATAATCTGCCTGCCGTCATGGACGGCGCGATTGACGAATTCATCGATGAGCTTTCCACGCGTGATGAAACGGATCGTCTCGCCTCCTCAGGCGTGGATGATGACGAAGAGTAAACTGCCCGCTGAAAATTTTCGTGATGCACTCGACGCAACCGCGACGCGTCTTTCGCCTCTCAGCGACACGCCCCAATTAGATGCAGAAGTTTTGATCGCGTCTGTTTTAGGCCAACCGCGCACCTGGTTACTAGCCCACGACGATTCAGCCTTTGACCCAAAATCGGCTTCCGTTTTAGAAAGTTTGGTCCAACGCCTCGAGCGCGGCGAACCGCTTCCGTATGTGGTTGGTCATTGGGAATTCTTCGGTCTCGATTTTGATCTCACACCCGATGCATTGATCCCGCGACCCGAAACAGAACTGCTCGTTGGACGAGCAATCCCGTGGTTGCAATCTTCCGATAAACGCCGCTCCATCGCAGACATTGGAACGGGTTGCGGTTGTATTGCTGTTTCCATTGCAGCAAATATTCCTGCCGCGCAAATTCTCGCCACTGACATTTCAAGTGCGGCTCTGGAGGTTGCACGACGCAACGCAAACAAACACCATGCAGAAAATCAAATTGAATTTATCGAATGCGACATCCTGCCAAAGTCATTATCCAGTGAAAGCCGCTTCGACTTGATCTGTGCCAATCTGCCTTACATCCCGACTCAAAAATTACACAGCCTTCCCATCTATGGACGCGAGCCAACTCTCGCGCTGGACGGCGGCGACGATGGCCTTGATTTGTTTCGAAGATTGCTTGCCATGGCACCCAAGCGGCTTGCCCCCGCTGGACGCATGTTGCTTGAGATCGAAGCGACGCGCGGACCGGCAGCGTTATCGTTGGCATACGACGCGTTTGAAGAAGCAGAAATTCATCTTTATCAGGACCTCGCCCAGCAGGATCGTCTATTGGAAATCCAATTGCCTTTAGAATAAACCATATGAATACAGAAATCGTCGCTGCGAACTCGCCTGATACGATTCAGCGGGCGCTAAAAATTTTACAAGCGGGTGGACTGGTCGCCTTCCCCACCGATACCGTTTACGGCGTCGGCGCGCTGGCGTTCGAAGGCAAAGCCGTTGAATTTATTTATAGAGCCAAGGATCGTCCTATCGAAAAAGCGATTCCGATTCTACTTGGCGATGCCGAAGATGTAGCGAAAGTATCATCGGAAGTCCCGCTGATGGCAAAGAAGCTGGCAGAGCGTTTCTGGCCTGGACCATTAACCGTCGTCCTGCCAAAACATATTGGCTTACCGGATTTGGTTTCGGCGACGAACACAGTTGGAGTACGCGTACCCGATCACAGCGTCGCGCGCAGCGTGTTGCGTGCATCGGGTCCAATGGCCGTGACCTCAGCGAATCTATCAGGCCAACCAAGCCCATCCACTGCAGAAGAAGTCTTTGCACAATTGAACGGCCGGATTTCTTTGATTATTGATGGCGGTAAAACGCCGGGCGGCGTCCCATCCACGGTGGTAGATTGCACAGGCCTCCAACCTATCATTGTGCGGCAGGGACCGATCAGCTTGAATCAAATCTTGACCGAAATCAGATAGTAAATCTCTTATTCAATTCTTAAGTTTTGTTCAGGTTGGATTCAGGTCGCTGAATATAATAACAGTTGCATTCTCCTCTTCAAACCGCGCCTGGGTCTGGGCCGACTCCAGCGCGGTTTGCGTTTAAATATCTTTCATGATAACGGCCATGTGGGCTGAACATCCATATCCATCGTTGAAACATGCCCCAATGTAAAGCGATAATAGCCCGCAGTGGCGATCATCGCGGCGTTATCGGTGCACAGGGAAAGCGGCGGGATGTGAACTTTGTATTCGCTCTGATTTCGAAATATATCACGCAAGGCGCGATTGGCTGAGACGCCGCCCGCCACCAGAATCTGCTTGGCACCAAATTCACGCGCAGCACGAATCGTTTTATTAAATAAGACATCTACTACCGCGGCTTGAAAAGATGCGGCTATATCGGGCACCGGCATTGACCTGCCTTTTGATTCATATCCCTTCGCTTCTTTCAGGACCGCGGTCTTGATTCCGCTAAATGAAAAGTTCCACGTCCCCTCCAGCCAGGCACGTGGAAATTGAAACCGAGTCGGGTCGCCTTCTTCCGCGGTGCGCTGAATAGCGGGCCCACCGGGATATCCAAGTCCCAGCAGACGCGCAACTTTGTCGAAGGCCTCACCCGCTGCATCGTCGAGCGTGGAGCCGAGACGTTTATATGCTAAATGATCGGTCATCAAATCGAGTTCAGTATGTCCGCCAGATACCAATAAAACCATCAGCGGGAATTGCGGCTCTTCGGGTGGTCTATCGCCAGCGTTATAGGCCCACGCCGAATAAAGATGTCCCTCCAAATGATTGACACCGATTAACGGAAGCCCGGCGCCGAGTGCCAATCCTTTTGCCATATTCATGCCAACAATCAACGAACCCGCCAGACCAGGTCCGCGCGTAACTGCAATCGCGTCAATATCAGCAAGCGTGAGATGCGCTTTGGACAACGCATCTTCGACGACAGGGACAATCGAAAGCACATGTTGGCGCGAAGCAACTTCGGGAAAGACGCCGCCGTAACGCGCATGGATTTCCATTTGCGTTGCAACTGTCGAACCAAGCAGTGCGCGTCCGTTTTCGATGACAGCCGCCGCGGTTTCATCGCAGGAAGTTTCAATACCAAGAATACGGATAAGCTTTGATTCAACCATAGTTATTCCCTAATTACTTTTCTTGTTCCACTTTTTCATAGGCAAAACAAAATCATATGGATATTCAGCGAGGATTTCCATTCTGCCATCAGGTCGCACCCAGATTGTATCTTCAATGCGGACGCCCATGCCTTTTTCGGGATAATATAATCCCGGCTCGGAGGTGACGATCACACCGGGTGCGAGACGATGATCATCGCCTACGGTCAAGGCGCTAAAGGGACGTTCATGAATATTCAAACCGACGCCATGTCCTAAGGAATGAACGTAACCATTCAAAGGCGCCTTCGTATTTAATGGAGAAGCGTGACCCTTGGATTCAAAATATTCGCACGTCATCCGCTGATAATCTTTGAAGGGCACATTCAAATCAAAATTATCGGCAAGCTCGTTATAAATTTCATAAACTTGATCATAAAGTTCCTGCGCTTCGGGCGTAGCATAACCGAGACACCACGTGCGCGTGAAGTCATAGAAATATCCGCCGCCGCGTTCGCACGGAAAGATATCGAACACAATCGTCTGACCAAGCCGCATCAAATCAGTTGGGTTGCCGGTCGAATGCGGCACGCCCGCATCATGTTCAATGGCAAAGATCGTCCCCTCCGGATTCTCCGCGCCGAGTTCCGCCAGCCACAATTCAATCTTGGACTTCACATCGCCGATGGTCAACGGCGAGCCATCATCGTTCAACAAAACTTCATCGGCGCGGACATCAGAATTTGTTAAAAGATTTTGCACGCGTTGGACCACCTCAGTCGTAATCTTCCCCATCTTGCGAATCCGTTCCACTTCGGATGTATCTTTGGTTTCCATCGCCTTCAAGAAAATCGATTCCATGCCTGCTTCACCAACAAACTCCACATCAGGCATAAGCCTTTGCAATCTCATCATCATGCCAAAGGCCGAAGATAATTCAACCTGGCCATAAACACCAATGCGGCCATGCGCTAAATTGAAGCCTTCAAGAATCTTTTGGAAGCGCAAGGCAAGTGCCAATAATGAATTTCCGTTGGATTGTTTTCTGAATTCACTTAAATCAAATTCACTAAATGGCCGCGTCTTGAGTCCGCTCTTGGCCGCCTCGCCACGTTCCATATCGTTATAAAACAAAACCGGCGCTTCGCCGCGTTTCTTGATCAGCAGCGCGTCGCTTACGTGCCCGCCACCAACAAAATAATACATCGGCGGATTATGTTCGGCGCTGCCAAACACGACGAGCGCATCAAGACGGCGAGATTTCATGAGGGCATCAAGGTCTGATTTCATTTCAACTCAACGGACAAAGAATGGAGAACGGAAAGCAATGAATAATCTTGTTCCAATAAAACAGTGTGCGGATCAAACAGAATTTTATCATCCTCGGTTCGAGCGATAACGGGCGGCTTTTGTCCCCGCAATTTTTTCAAGAACTTGTCAGGACTTTTCACATTCAACGATAAAACATAAGACGGAAATGATTCGCCGGGCATGCTTCCGCCACCGACCGTCGCTTCGCTTTCTTCGACTGAACCAGCTCCCAATTCGCGCGCCCAGTTCTCTGCCCGCGCCTTGACTTCATCAAGCGGCATCGAGATCATCTTCCAAATCGGGATCTCGCATTCGGCTTCATCTTTCAAGTAATGCAATAATGTCGCAGTGATTCCGGCAAGGCAAGTTTTATCCGCGCGCATGGCACGTGCCAGTGGATGTTTTTTGATCTTTGCAATCAAATCTGCCTTGCCGACGATGATTCCTGCTTGCGGACCGCCGAGCAGTTTATCGCCGGAAAAACAAATCCCATCCACGCCAGCATCAAGTGACTCTTGTACCGTCGGCTCATGAGCCAGACCATATGTGGCTGTGTCCAATAACGCGCCGGAGCCTAGATCATCCAGAACAATCGCATCAGCTATATGTGCAACATCCACAATTTCTTTCAATGCAGGCTCTTCGGTAAAACCGATCATCTTGAAATTCGAGCGATGAGCGCGCATCACGAGCCCGCTGGATTCTTGAAGCGCTTCTTCATAATCCGATAAACGGACTTTGTTCGTTGTTCCCACTTCGACGAGTTTCGCACTGGATTGTTTCATCACATCCGGCACGCGGAATCCGCCGCCGATCTCGACCAGTTGCGAGCGTGCAATGATCACGTGCTTCCTCGATGCCAGTGCGGATAGAACCAACAAGACTGCCGAAGCGTTGTTATTGACAACCACCGCTGCCTCGACGCCGAGCAATTTCTTCAAAACATCCTCGGCATGATTTAATCGCGAGCCACGCTTGCCGGTCTCCAGATCTAATTCAAGATTGGAATAACCAGATGAAACCTGATTCATGGCTTCGATAGTGGCTTTCGATAACGGTGCGCGTCCAAGGTTGGTATGTAGAATCACGCCAGTGGCATTGATGACCGGTTGCAGAGTCGGCGCTGTCCACACGGATAAACGGGATTCCGCTTGGGATAAGATCAAATCATTTTCCGACGCAACCGCTTTAGGATCGAGTTTGAGGCGTGTGCGGACTTCATCCAATGTTGAACGCAAAGCATCCAATGTCAACGGACGACCATAATGCGCGATCAAATCTCCGGCGTGTTGCGTTTGTAGCAGTTGCTCAACGGAGGGAAGAGTCTGGAGGTTGGTCATGCGAACCAGAAGTTGGAAGTTCCACATCGAGAGTCGGCGGCCGCCAGCGGGCGCGCTCCCGCCAGCGGATCAAAGATTCAATGGCAATCAATCCGCCCGCCAGACCCATCCATGCCCACAGCGTAATCAGGTGTCCGAGTTGAAGCCAGACAAGTGTGGCGCCATAGAATCCAACCCACATTGCCTGACGAACAATGGCGTTCGACTCAGTCGGCGGATCGGGCGAGAAACGCAAATTGAGAAAATAGACGACGGGAAGAGCCGTACCGGTCAGGGCGATAAACCATAACGCAAAGAATCCCCAGCGCGCCCACACCAGCGGCGGAACTTCAAAAAAGAAGATGAGCAAGGCCAGTCCGCCCCAGCCCAGTATCATCAGAAAGATCGAAGAAAAAACATATTGTCGAAACGAAGGCGCGGGTTGCATCAAGTGAATTATACTCGGTTGAGAGAATCATGAAAACGCAGGAGATATTTGGATGCCACTTCCCAAGTTATTGATTACCGGATGCAACGGACTTGTCGGAAGAATTCTGTGGGATCATTTAGAAAATGATTTTAATTTATATGGTCTAGATGTTTCTTCCAGCAAATCATCGGAGAAAATTTTTCAAGCGGATATTTCAAAGCCCGAGCAAGTTCAATCGGTATTCAGCGGCATCTCTTCATTGACTTATGTTGTACATCTCGCTGGCGATCCACGCGCGGACGCCGGTTGGGATTCCGTTTTCGTGAACAACATCGGCGGGACGAAAAATATCTACGAAGCTGCGCGGATAGTGGGTGTGAAGCGAATCGTATTTGCCAGTTCGAATCATGCGACCGGCGCGTACGAAAGCTTTCCAGCAAGTCATCGTACGAAGCCAAATCCAACGCTGATTACGGTGCGCGATCCAATTCGTCCCGATGGATTTTACGGGGTCAGCAAGGCGGCGGGCGAAGCGATTGCCAGGATGTATCATGAAGTGTATGGACTCGAGTCGATTTGCCTGCGCATCGGATCGGTGACCCAAGATGATGATCCGAGAACCGATCCGCGCTTTAAAAGCACATGGCTTAGCCATCGGGATTTGGTTCAATTGGTCAGGAAGAGTCTGACGGCAGATGTCAAGTTTGGAATTTATTACGGCGTTTCCAATAACCACAAACGCTTCTGGGATATTTCAAATGCAGAGACGGAACTTGGTTACCATCCAGAAGATAATGCAAGTAAACAAAAGCATGTTTTAAACACTAAGGACATAAAGAGCACCAAATAAAAGAAAAATCTACGGTCCCTGTGTCCCTTGGTATACGTTGTGTTTAATCTCTTTATTGAAAGTCGAGGAAACCATGAATGTATCCGAAGCAATTCGCACCAAACGCGCGGTACGCAAATTTCAAGAGAAGCCTTTGACGAAAGAAACTGTCACCGCGATTCTAAACGCGGGGCGCAGATCGCAATCGTCGAAGAACGAGCAGACCTGGCACTTCGTCGCCATTCAAGACAAAAAGATTTTACAGGCTTTGTCCGGGTGCGGACAATTTGCGGGACACATCGCAGGCGCGGCGTTGGCGGTTGCGATTCTGACTCCTGATCCAACGGCCAAATTCCAAACCATGTTCGACGCCGGTCAAGCCGCGGCGTTTATGCAACTCGCCGCATGGGAATTGGGAGTCGGCTCGTGCCCGGCCTCGATCTATGAGCCGGAGAAAGCGCGCGAGATTTTGGGATTCCCATCTGACCTCCATTTGCGGATCGTGCTTTCGTTCGGTTATCCTGCGGATGAGGCGAAGTTATCCGCCGCGCCGAAGAAAGGTGGGCGAAGAGAGTTGGAAGAAATAACGCATTGGGAGAAATGGTAGCAGGAGCTAGACAAAAGCTTTTATAAAGATAAAAAGGTGAACACAAATTTCTGTGTACACCTTTTTGTATGAACGATTTTTGTATTTATGCAAGTCCCGCAAAATAATCGGTCTTGATTTGAGAGCCTGCCACGCCAAGTCTTCGTAATGTATCCTTCAACGAGTCCACCATGCCGCGCGGGCCGGAAAGATAGTAGATGCAGTTTCGATAATCCGGCACGGTGGTTTTGATCAGTTCCGGAGTGATGCGGCCCACATTCCCGATCCACGAAGCGGGCAAGTTGCGATCATCGGTCACCGAGTAAACCGTCCGGATGCCCAACTCCAACTGGGCGCGATCAAATACATCCCTGTAAACAAAATCGTTGACAGTTGTGGCGGTATAAAACAACGTGATCGGTCTGCGCTGACGGTTATCGAGTAAGTATTTGATCATGCTTCTAACCGGCGTGACGCCGATGCCTCCCGCAAGAAAAACACATTTTTGCTGGGGATCATCCGGCAGAACAAAATCACCGGCCACTTGAGATGCGACGATTTCGGTATCCTTGTCCATGGAAAGCATGGCCTGCTTGAATGTGCTGGACTTTTGATAGAACTTGACGCCGATTCTCAGGTTGCGTTCGGCGGGCGAAGAAGCCAACGTGAAGTAGCGTCGGTTACCGCGGTCATCGGTTTCGGGATGAGCCAGCGTCCATTCCATGTATTGACCGGGGACAAATGCAAATCTGCGCGGCGCAGAAAAAATAAATTCGAATGTATCCGGCGAGATGCGATTCTTTTCCTTGAGCTTGAGAACGAGTTTATCCTTGGAACTGACGACATAAGAAAACACATTCCCAAGCAGGATGGAAACTTCGGGCGTGATGAACAGCGCTCCGACATGGAACTGAGGCACAAACAGGAATCCGACCATCGCGCCATAGATGATTCTCAATCTACGAGTTGGCGGAGTTGTCAGCGGTTCGGTCAGAATGATAAAAGCGAAGAACAATAGCGGCGAATAAAGGATCAATTTCTGCGTTGAAGAAATGAAATCATTGCCACTGAACAAATCCGAGACCCAGATGGTCGCAATGCCCATCAATAAGAAACTAAGAACCATATCGAAGCGGCCAAGCTTGCGCACGACCAGCAGGCCGCCCAACGCAACGAAGGCCAGCATCGCACTGGAGCCCACCCACCAACTTGCCGATTGGTTGATCGTGAAATAAGTCAGCGCCACCGCAAAGGCTGCGGGATTAAATAAATGTTTCCCTTTGATGGTCACAATGTACTTGGATGCATTTGCTAAAATCGCGGCCCACGCCAAGAACCATAAGTCATTGTATGATTGGATCGGCGTGATGATCAGCGCCAAAATCAGCGCTGTGATATAAACCGACTCAACGTTGGCGGGTACTTTAAAAATATTGGAGAAGATACGATTTGTAACAGCGGAAACCGTCAGCAAAAACGCAACCGTCAGCGCCAATGAAAACGGATCATAAGAAAGTACCTTGAAGATGCTCAAGAAAAACGCGACGACCACTAGGAAGATCAAATAATACAGCACCACCCGGTACATCGTGAGGCGGTTGAGCTGGTTATCAATGAATTGAATCATTTATTACATACCTCGCAAAGCCAGTGGTGTAAGTGGCTTGTTTATCCTTGTCAATCATATATCCTTCGAAGCCCGGAAGTACTTCAATGAAATCAATTCCGGATCGGCCCATCGCAAACGCGGCCGTGGCAAAGCGATCCGCTTCGTAAATGTCGGGGCCGATCACAGTCAGACTCAAAATGTCGGTGATGGGTTGATCTTCGTTCTTGGGATTGTAGATGTGCTGTCCGCGTACGTATGTTCCGGAGGTGGCAACGCCGCAATCAGTGATCGAAAGCACCTTGACGATCTCATCCATGTTGAACGGGTTGCGGATGCCGACGCGCCACTTCTCGTCCTGACTGTTTTTTCCGCAAGCTTGAATATCGCCACCAGCATCCACGTAAAAATTCTCAAAACCTTTTTTATGAAAAATCTCAGCAGCGTTATAAATCGCCCAGCCTTTGACAATGCCGGATGGATCAAGGATGCCGTTACGACGAATATCGAAATATCCATTTGACTCGCAGCGGGTTTGTTCCGCCAGTTCGAAAATGAGCTTCATCTCCTCGCTGGCTTCTTCCAACTTTAGCTCACCACGGTTGAGGCGCGATATTTCGCTTCCTTCTTTGTAGGTGCTGAACTTTTCGTCCACATATTGGAAGTAATCGAACCCTTCATCGAATAGCCGCTCGCCTGCCGTCGGATCAACGACTTCCAACGTAACTGGCATACCCATTAGAATGCGCGTTTGTTTCACGAGATCAATGAGCATTGGCGAGTGCCGATTGCAAGGACCTCTGAAATCCTTCGCTGGTCAGCGTGGCACCGGACACAATATCCACATTAGCGGACTGTACCTGAATTGCTTCCTGTTGAAGATACGGCATGGCAATGGCGTTGATCTGCTGTGAGGTGCGGCGGTCGCTTGGATATTGCAGAAACTGAACTTGCGCGATCTTTCCATTTTGGATGGTCGCCTGAACTTCCACTAATCCATAATTCACATCAACCGTTGATCCGGTATAAGTTCCGTCTTTGTAACCGCTTGGGCTGGATGAGACGGAATTCGGCGCGGGGGCCTGCGTTGAGGAATTAGCAGCAGAATTGCTCGACGATGGATCGGTGGTCGGAGCGCTCGTAGACGAAGCGGACGCATCCTGACTCGCGCCCGATGTCGGCGCGGCTGAAGCGGAACTTAATCCGGCATTGGAATTTGTCAGCCGCTCGTGAATGGCGTAAGCGATGAATGCAAACACAACGAAAGCGGATAGGAAAAGTTTTTTCATCGCCTGGCTCAGGGTTGAACTTGATTTGTTTCTCGACATAAGTCTCCTCTGCTGAAATAATGACTGGCAGGAATAGTAGCATACTCAGATGACAGACAGATGAAAGATGCTGACCATCCGTTTACTGACCTATTGTGAGCAAAGGCAATGTTAATGAAAGAGTCACGTTTTCGTATATAATCAGGCTATGAGCGCGTCCTTCGGACTCTTCCGTCTTCAGCAAGTCGACAGCCAGATTGCCCAGGTCGAAACGAAATTGGGGATGATTCAGAAGACGCTGGAAGATAACGCGGAGCTTCAGTCCGCGTTGGAGCAGATCAAAGCCGCGGAGGATGAACAACGCGCTTTGGAGCATGCCCAGCACAAGTCGGAGGATGAGGCGCAAAGCCAGCAAATAAAAATCCAGCAGGCCGAGTTGAGTCTCTATGGCGGCATAGTTCGCAATCCAAAAGAGTTACAGGATCTGCAGGCAGATATCGCCTCCTTAAAGAAACATCTGGCGGTATTGGAAGAACGCGAACTGCAAGATATGATCAAAACGGAAGCCGCGCAGGCCGCCGTAAAAAAGGCTAAGCTTGAGTTAAGTCAGATTCAAACGCGGCTGGGCGGTGAGCATCGCCAACTGTTTGAAGAAAGAGAATCTCTGACGCCTGAACTGGATCGCCTGCAATCGGAAAGACAAGCTGTGGTCAGCACGATTGCAGCAAATATGTTAAAGACTTATGATGAGCTTCGTCAACAGAGACGCGGCGTGGCCGTTGCAGAAGTTTCGGACAATGCGTGTGGTGCCTGCGGCACAATCTTAACAGCCGCCATCCAGCAAACGGCACGTTACGCCGCTGAACTCGTGCATTGTCCATCGTGCGGACGAATTTTGTACTCGGTTTAGCTTCAGATGAATTTTTCGGTCGATCTACTCTCGTTTCTCATCGGCTTCATTACCGCCAGCCTTTTTTGGTGGCTGGTTGGCCGCGCCCAGCCGTTATGGAAAGAGATCACTCAAAACATCAAGAGACAACAGGAAGAAGCGCAGGCGCAGCACACCAGCAGTGTCGAAGAGAATCACCGCCGCAGCACACTACGACGGGCGCAGGGAATGCATTTGGCCGCGCCCTTTTTCGCACTCGATGAAATCGTTCAGGAGCCGCGCTTGATCGCGCCGCTTCCTCGCGTCGAACCGGGCGGCCCCATCGCGTCCGAGGATGCCGTTACACAGACTTTACCGTATCTTCCAGGCTGGCCGGAATTAGCGGCCATTTATCATGCGCCGACCTTGACGCTACCGCAAGCGCTTTCCGGCGGAAGCAATTTGGTTTTGATCGGTCAACCTGGAGTTGGAAAGACAGTAGCCGTTGCGCATTTGGCTTCCCTTGCTGCCAATCGAAGTGAAGCATTGGGAACCTTAAAGGATCGCATTCCATTTCTGGTTCACGTGGCAGACTTGAAACTGCCTATTAACGATCCTAACAATGTGCTCGATCCTATTATTGAATTTACATCAGAAGACGCACCGGTCTTTGACTTCGGGCGTGTCCCTGCTTTCGTCGAAAGTTCATTCCGCTCAGGCCGCGCTCTGCTTCTGGTGGATGGTTACGACGAATTAACTGCAGAAGGCCAACCGATCATTTCAGATTATCTTAAATCACTTCTGCAAATTTATCCCAAAACGCGCATCGTGACTACGGGCGCACCGGAATATCTCGACGGGTTGATTGAGTTAGGTTTTGTCCCGCTTTCAATCGCGGCGTGGAATAAAACACATGTCCAGCAGTTCATTCAGAAATGGGGTGAGCTGTGGACTCAATTTGTGGCGGTGGAAGCCTGGGCGCAGACCGGGCCCGAACAGATCGACCCCATTCTGCTGAACGCGTGGCTCAGTATCGATAATCAAAAACTTTCCCCTCTTGAACTGACGTTAAAAGTATGGGGCGGATACGCGGGCGATAGCTTGGGACCGCACGTTTTGGAATCCATTGCATCGCATGTCCGGAGGCTTTCACCCAATAACACTCCACTCGCTGCGCTTGAGACGTTGGCAATGCAGGTTGTGTTAAACGCACAGCCCGTATTTGATTCACGGAATGCGCGGGAATGGGTCAAATCGTTCGAGCCGGCCGAAGAAACAGAAGAAAACAAGGAAACGGAGAAACCCCTTTCGGAAGCCACCGAAGCGAATACCCCGGAAGAAAAAAGCAAGGAAAAGAAGAGGGAAAAGAAATCCAAAACGATCACACCCATGCCCACACCCGGTTTATTAGGCAAGATGGCATCCTCAGGATTACTGGTTTCGCATCCAGATAATAAGATGCGATTCCTCCATCCGGTCATCGGCGGATTTTTAGCGGGCCGCGCCCTCAGCGGCTACAACGCCACTGAGACATTGTTGAACCAACCGGATTGGTCTGGCAAGTATCTGGCGATACACTATCTCGGCGCAAACGGTGATATAAGCAAAATCGTGCAAAACCTGTTGGAATGGTCACGCCTGCCCATTCATCGTCCACTGATCTCGGCCGCGCGCTGGCTGCGCGACGCGCCGCGCGATGCTCCTTGGCGCGGAAAAATCATGGCCGCTCTTGCTCACGTATTGCAAACTGAGGGATTACCATCGGCCTTGCGCGGACAGGCATTGGCCGCGTTCGTCGCCAGTGATGATTCGGCAGTGACAGCATTATTCCGTCAAATGATGGGCACGTTATCGTTTGAAGTAGTCAAGCTGGCCGCGCTGGGTTGCGGTGCCATGCGCGACATAAAGTCAATTGATCTTTTGGAGGGTATTCTCGAGTCCCCCAGCATATCCGCGCGACGTGCTGCTTGTTTAGCGCTGGTCGCGATTGGGACCAACGACGCGCTCGAGATCGTTGCACACACCCTGTTGAATGCAGATGAAGACCTGCGCCGGGCCGCGGCTGAGGCACTCGCCAATGATCCGGGCGAAGGCCATGCAATGTTGAGAGATGGCGCGACTCTTTCGGATATCTTAGTCCGCCGCGCGACGGTCTATGGATTGGCGCGTGTGGATGAACCGTGGTCAATTGAGTTATTACAAAAGGTGCAGTTGGAAGATCAACAATGGATGGTGCGTAATTCAGCAAATGAAGTGCTGGATGCACGGAATCAAGCCGATAATCCACGCGTGCCGCGGCCGCTCAAAGCCCCTTCCGAACTTCCCTGGCTCATCGCGTTCGCAGGAACGGAGGGAGTTGGCATTGTGCCTGGCACTCCTGCCACCGATATCTTAATCTCCGCATTGAAGAGCGGCAAAGAGGAAGAACGACTCGCAGCGTTGTCATATTTAAAGAGAAACCTTACGGATGGCGCAATCATGGGCATCTATCACGCAGCGTATGGAGATAACCCTGAGCTCCGTGAAGCGGCCTATGCCGCCCTTTGGGAAATCGGAACCTCAGGCTACAAACTTCCTGATCCGGCCCAGTTCGGACTTTCATAAACATGCTGATCACCAACGCCACTCTAGCCACCTGGGAATCTCCAAACCGCGTTCTGGAAAATCACGCCTTGCTAATCGAGGGTAATCGGATTCGCGAGATCGGTCCTTCGGTAAAGCTGGAAAAGTCATATCCAAAATCGAAGAGGCTGGACGCACGCGGTCAAATCGTCATGCCGGGCGGTATCTGTGCACACACTCATTTTTATAGTGCCTTCTCACGCGGCATGGCAATTCCGGGTTTGGCGCCCAAGGATTTCCCGGAAATCCTTGAAAAGCTTTGGTGGCCGCTCGACAAATCTTTGCTTGAAGAAGATATTCGATACTCCGCATTGCTTAGCCTTGTGGATGCCATCAAACACGGCACAACTACTTTAATCGATCATCACGCCTCGCCCAGCGCCATTGATGGCTCGCTCGATATCATCGCCGATGCGGTTGACAAATCCGGTTTGCGCGGCGTGCTATGCTACGAAGTCACCGACCGCGACGGCCCGGACAAAGCAGCGGCTGGAATCAAGGAGAACCTTCAATTCATCAACCGAATGACAGCAAATCCTCACCCGCGTCTCGCCGCGACTTTTGGTTTGCACGCCAGCTTGACGCTTTCAGGCGCAACCTTACAAGCGTGCCGCGCCGCCGCTCCCGAAGGAATGGGTTTTCATATTCACGCCGCTGAATCTGACGCCGATGAATGGGACAGCATCAATAAATCCGGCATGCGCGTGATTGACCGGTTGCAGAAACATGAAATATTGGGACCCAAGACCATCACCGCTCATTGCGTCCACATCGACGCGCGCGAAATGGAAATCCTGGCCGACGCAGGAACATGGGTTTCGCATCAGCCGCGTTCCAACATGAATAACGCTGTCGGGGTCGCGCCCGTTGAATCGATGATGCGCGCCGGAATCAAAGTTTGCTTGGGTAATGATGGATTCTCCAACGCTATGTGGGAAGAATGGAAAGCAGCCTATCTGGTGCATAAGGTTTGGAATCGCGATCCCCGCCGGATGTCCGGAACGACCGTTGCCGATATGGCCATTTATAACAACGCCGCGTTGGGAAATATCTTCTTCCCCTCTGCGCCCATCGGTCAACTTGTCCCCGGCGCCGTCGCGGATTTGATATTCGCTGATTATCAATCGCCGACACAATTAACCGCCGACAACATCCCATGGCATATCGTCTTCGGATTTCAACAAAGCATGATCACCACAACCATTGTGGATGGCAAAGTATTAATGAAAGATCGCAAACTACTCACCCTCGATGAAGCCGAGATTGCGGCGCGGGCGCGCGAGTTATCATCCAAAGTTTGGAATCGATATCAAGACAAGTTTACAAAAACCACGAACTAGATAAGACTGATTATTGAATACACTTAGGACAAATTAAATCATGAACGATTCACCCATTCTTCTTTCAATTGCTGTGCTGGGCGGAACCGGCAAGGAAGGCAAAGGACTCGCCTATCGTTGGGCAAAAGCCGGTTATCATGTTTTCATCGGCTCCCGCACCGCCGACAAAGCCAAGGCCGCCGCGCAGGATCTGTGGAAAATGCTGCATGGTAATGCGCTTGTTGAAGGATTGGGTAATCAGGAGGCCGCACAGAAAGCGGACATCATTGTATTGACCGTGCCTTACTCAGCCCATCGCGAGACGCTCGAATCGGTAAAGGAATTATTGAAAGGCAAGTTGTTGATTGATGTAACCGTGCCAATTGTGCCTCCCAAAGTCACCAAAGTCCAAATGCCGCCTGCCGGTTCAGCCGCACAGGAAGCGAAACAAATCCTCGGCGAAGGCTTTGAAGTTGCCGCCGCATTTCAAAATATTTCGTACGAACATCTTCTACAAGATCAGGATGTGGATTGCGATGTGCTGGTCACAGGCACGGGGAAGGATGCCCGTGCTGAAACATTGAAACTTGTCACCGCGGCCGGATTAATCGGCTGGGACGCCGGCCCGATTGAAAACTCCGTGGTCCTCGAAGGACTGACCAGTGTGCTGATCAATATCAACAAGCAATACGGCTCGACCCACGCCGGGATTAAGATCACCGGGGTCAGCAAGACTTGATATGACTCTTACACTCGACTCCGCTAAAAGATATTCCCCTCATCCGCCAAAATGATGACTTGGCGGATATTATTGTCAGTTCCCTTGAGCACACCAACATCACGCTTGAAGACAACGATATTTTCGTCCTCGCACAAAAAGTGGTCAGCAAAGCCGAAGGACGGATGGCGAATCTCGCAGCCGTGATACCGAGTCCGCACGCGATTGAACTTGCCGCGCAGATCGAAAAGGATACACGGCTCGTAGAGCTGATATTGCAGGAAAGCAATTCTGTCGTACGTACGCGGCCTGGAACCATTGTCGTTGAGCATAAACTTGGCTTCATCTGCGCCAATGCCGGCATCGACCACTCCAATGTGACCGGCGAAGACGAATATGTTTTGCTTCTTCCAGAAAATCCCGATCAGTCCGCAAGTAAAATTCGCGCCAAAATAGAATCAAAGACTAATAAAAAAATCGGCGTGATGATCATTGATTCACATGGCCGAGCCTGGCGTATCGGCACAGAAGGAGTTTGCATTGGCCTGAGCGGAATTCCCGGCGTGATCGATGAGCGCGGTTGGAAGGATTTATTTGATTACACCTTGCGTATCACCGTGGTCGGCGTGGCGGATGAACTCGCCGCGGCGGCCTCACTCGTCATGGGGCAAGCATCGGAAGGAACGCCGATCATCCACGTGCGTGGATTCCCATATCCGCTGCGGGAGGGATCGCTCAAAGAATTGATCCGCCCGAAGGAACAAGATTTGTTCCGCTAATGCAAATCTGATATTCGCCTAGTATCATCGTAAAAAATCATTCGAGGTACACATGAAAACAATTCCCGAATCTCACCAAGACCTTCTCAAAGACGAAACCAAAGCGTTCGTCTATCTTGCCACCTTGATGAAAGATGGCACGCCGCAAGTCACGCCTGTCTGGTTCAACATGGACGGGGACTATATTCTGCTCAACTCAGCAACCGGGCGGCTAAAAGACAAAAACATGCGCGCCCGCCCCAACGTTGCCTTGTGCATCGCCGATCCGAAGGATCCTTATCGCTATCTGCAAATCCGCGGCAAGATCATCAAGTTCTCAACCGAAGGCGCGGAAGATCACATTGATACTCTTAACTTTAAATATCATGGCAATCGCAATTATCCGGGACACAACCCCGAACATCCGCGCGTAATCTACAAAGTTGAACCATTCAAAGTCGACGCGCACGGATGAACTCCGCGCACGACTTCCTGCGCTCACGGCGTTCTGTTCGGCGCTTCAAACCAGACCCAATACCGGACTCCGTTATTGAGCGCATCCTCACCACTGCGGCCTACGCCCCATCCGCGCATAATCTTCAGCCGTGGAGATTTGTTGTAATAAAGAATCCGGATGTCAAACCGCGGCTGGCTAAAACATTGACCGATAAAATGCGCCTCGATATGCAAGCCGAAGGCGCGGCCGAATCAGAAATTGACAAGCGTGTTTCGAATTCAATTCGCCGCATTGACGAAGCGCCGGTCATCATCATGCTCTGCCGCGACACAACTAACATTCGGGTGAATACCCCCGAAGAAACAATTATGAATATCCAATCCACCGCGTTAGCTGGACTGCAACTTCTGTTGGCGGCTCATGCCGAAGGACTCGGCGGCAATTGGATTTGCTGGCCGTTGTATGCAACGAAACAAACTCAATCCATTTTGGAGTTGCCTGAAACGTGGGAACCACAGGCAATGCTTATTATTGGTGGTGCCAATGAACAAGCAAAACCAAAGGAATTGAAGCCGCTGAATACAATCTCCATTTATTTATGAAAATTGTTGCCCTCGCGGGCGGAGTCGGTGGTGCGAAACTCGCACACGGACTCGCCCAAATTCTCCCACCCGAAGATTTAACCGTTATCGTCAATACTGGCGATGACTTTGAACATCTCGGCTTATACATCAGCCCCGATTTGGATACAGTCTGCTACACATTAGCTGGATTGTCGAATCCAGAAACCGGCTGGGGACGAATCAACGAAACATTTAACGCAATTGCCAACATTGAAAAACTTGGCGGAGCCACGTGGTTCCGACTCGGTGATCAGGACTTAGCCACCCACATCGAGCGTATGCGGCGAATGAAGACAGGTCAATCGCTTTCTCAAATCACGAATGACTTTTGCAAAGCTTGGGGAATTCATCCGACCGTCATCCCGATGAGCGATGATTCAGTTAGAACCATCGTAAATACAGATGAAGGTGAACTTGCATTTCAAGAATATTTTGTGCATCGAAAATGTGAGCCGCGCGTCCAAGGCTTCCGCTTCGAGGGAATCGAATCCGCAAAGCCCGCGCCCGGAATTGTAGATGCCATAAAAGAAGCAGATGCCATTGTGATTTGTCCATCGAATCCCTGGGTGAGCATCGCGCCCATTTTAGCGGTGCTCCATACCCCCCTCCACCACCCCCCATTTTCTAAGAAAATGGGGGGGGCAGCGAAAAAGATTTATGCCGTCACCCCCATCATCGGCGGGCAAGCTGTCAAAGGTCCCGCCGCAAAGATGTACCGCGAACTTGGAATCGAACCATCGGCGCTGGCTGTGGCAAAACATTATCAAAATCTCATCACAGGATTCGTCCTCGATGAAGTGGATGCGAAACTCGAAGCCGAGATTCAAGGTTTAAACATGAAGACATTGATTACAAAAACGTTAATGGAAAACTCAGATAAACGCAGACGTTTGGCGGAAGATGTGCTACACTTCATTGGAAATCAGTTATGACACTTTGGGCGATTGTCCCAGTCAAACCTTTACGGCGCGGAAAATCCAAACTCGCCGGAACCTTGTCCGAGGACGAACGGGCGGAACTCAATCGCATCTTACTTGAACACACTATTCAAACACTTACCAACTTAAAAGAAATTGAACAAGTCCTTGTAGTCAGCCGCGACTCAGCGGCGCTTGCGCTCGCGCGCGACCTCGGAGCGCGTACCGTTCAAGAAGATGACGGTGCGCCGAGTTTGAATACTGCGCTCAAGCGCGCTACGGTCGTTGCTCAAGTCTATGCCTCGCGCGGTGTATTGATTGTTCCTGCGGATTTGCCGTTACTCAACCACGAGGATGTCGCGGCTTTGCTTGCGCGCTCGGCCAATCCGCCAGTGGTTGTCATTGCGCCCGACCGTCACCAAAAAGGCACGAATGCGTTGCTCTTATCACCATCCAACATTATCGAATATGATTTTGGCGAAGGTTCTTTTGAACGTCATTGCGCACGCGCCAAGAAAGCGGGTGCACATCTTGAAGTTGTAAACTTGCCTTCCCTCGAATTGGATCTGGATTTACCTGAAGATTTGGAATTGATTAGGAAGATGGAAAAGCTCAAGATCAAATAGCTGATTTATTTTTGCGCCAAATAGCAACTCTCCTTCATACATCAGGGGGCATGTCTAGGTGGGTTGTTATATTTTTTCCAAGTAAGGTGACATATCACCTCTGAGATATGGAGTTTCTACACTCCGCTTGATTCGCTGAACGCTATAAAATAGATTCATGAGGTTTGCATCAGCAATCAAAATCTTGTCTATAAGTGAGGTGCAAGAATGAACGAACATCCTAATGCTCTGATCATGACCAAAAGCCAGCTCCAAACAGAATTGATGCGATGTGAGTATTGCGAGGAGAAACCTTGCAAGGAGGCTTGTCCCGTCAATTGCTCGCCATTTGACTTTATCATGGCGGCCCGCCTCGGAAACAAATCGGACATCCGTCGGTCCGCGGCGGAGATCATTCATGCGAATCCATTGGGCGGAGTTTGCGGAATGGTATGTCCGGACACATTTTGCATGGCGGCATGCACTCGCAAGAACTTCGACGGAGCGATCAACATCCCAAAGGTTCAGGCCACTCTCGTAGAGCTGGCAAAGAGCAATGGCGGCATCCCAAAATTTTCAACACCACAGTTGAATGGGAAGAAAGTGGCAGTCATCGGTGGCGGCCCGGCAGGACTCGGAACCGCGGCCGCTTTGGCGCAGATGGGCTACGCGGTTGACATTTACGAGAGCCGTGATCAATTGGGCGGGATGATGAACATGATCCCGGATCATCGCTTGGACAAAAAAGTGGTGAAATCCGATATTGAGTTCCTTCTTTCACTCGGCGCCATCAAAGTAAAGACCAACACAAAAGTTGACGATCCAAAACAGTTATTGCAGCAGGGCTATCACGCGGTTTGCGTAACGGTCGGTTTATGGAAGCCGATTGAATTGGGCATCGAGAACGAAAGCGGCGCGCTCAAAATGGTCGACCTGCTCTCCAATCCTAATGCGTTCCAATTCAATGAACGTGTCGCAATTATCGGCGGCGGAGCGACTGCCATTGATTGCGCCATCACAGCCAAGCAGCGCGGTGCAAAACATGTCGAAATGTTTATGCTTGAAAAACTTTCCGAAATGCCACTGACCTCCAAAGAGCGCCAAGAATTAATTGACTTTGACATCGAAGTCAATGGGCGCATTCGTGTGACACGGATCAAGAAAAATGGAAAAAGTGTTTCAGGAATCGATACACTGAAAGTTGAGTTGCCCGAAGGTCAGTCCTTTAGTCCCGCGAACATCCGTGATCTAAAAGGCACCGAAGGCACACGCGATGATTTCGATGCAGTCGTCATTGCAATTGGAATGCGCTCCACTCTGCCGCGCGATCCAATGGAAGGTGTCTTCTATGCAGGAGATATGATGACTGGCCCGAAGACCGTGGTTCAAGCTGTTGCATCCGGCAAGAACGCCGCGCTCGAAATTGATGCGTCCCTGAAGAAACAGTCCAAGCCAGCGATTGAAAAGACAACCAAATCTCATTATGTGTTTCCTGGATATGATCCAGTCCCCGTTTCTCTCGCCACCGATTTCTTCGGACGACCGATCCGATCACCGTACCTGCTATCGGCTTCTCCCATGACCGATGGCTTGGATCAAGTGCAAAAGGCATATGAAGCCGGTTGGGCCGGCGCGATCATGAAAACCGCCTTCGACAACGTCCCGATCCATATTCCAGCCGCATACATGTTTTCTTTCAGCCAATCCACTTATGCCAATGCAGATAACGTTTCGGGGCATCCGCTGGATCGTGTTTGCCGTGAAATCAAACAGCTGGTTAAGCAATGGCCTGATCGCTTGACAATGGCTTCGACGGGCGGGCCGGTTTCGGGTCACGATGAGAGCGATAAGGCCGGATGGCAATCCAACACCAAAAAGCTGGAAGCTGCCGGCGCGATGGGAATCGAATACTCATTGTCATGCCCGCAAGGCGGCGATGGAACCGAAGGTGATATCGTTTCACAGAACGCAGCGCTCACAGCCAAGATCATTGATTGGGTCATGGAAGTCGGTGATCCCGACATCCCCAAGCTTTTCAAATTGACTGCGGCCGTCACATCCATCGTGCCAATCCTGCGCGCCATCAAACAAGTCTTCGCAAAATATCCGAACAAAAAAGCGGGTGTCACACTGGCAAACTCCTTCCCAACTCTTGCTTTCCGCCGCAAATCGAATGACCGCGTTTGGGAAGAAGGCGTAATTGTCGGTATGAGCGGCGAAGGTGTCACACCCATCTCGAATTTAACATTGTCACAAGCCGTACCCGAAGGCATTGCAATTTCCGGCAACGGCGGCCCGATGAACTATAAAGCCGCGGTGGATTTCCTGGCGCTCGGTGTAAAGACCGTTCAGTTCTGCACGCTTCCCACGAAATACGGATACGGCGTTATTCAAGAAATCGAGTCTGGTACGTCGTATCTCATGCAAGAGCGCGGGATCAAATCCACGCGCGAATTAATTGGAATCGCTCAACCTCATCCGGTCACCGACTTCATGGCGCTTACGCCGATCAAAAAACTTTCGGCCTTCAACTACGACTTATGCGTCTCATGCGGAAACTGTGCACGCTGTCCATACCTGGCGATCAGCCTCGACGAAAAGCGGCTTCCGTTCTCCGATCCGGCGCGTTGCATCGGCTGTACGCTCTGCGCGCAGAAATGTCTGGTCGGCGCGATCTCGATGCGTGAACGGACTCCGCAAGAACTTGCGGTACTCAAGGAAAATTGATTGCATACATTAAGAAAGGATAAAACACAATGGCAACGCGATTTGAAAACGGCATTGTTGCAACTCTAGGCAAAGAGAATAAAATTTGGTTAAATGGCTCAGTCGTTACGGACGGCGAAAAGATTGTGGCGGTTGGTGACTCTGCACAGATGAAACAACGCTATCCAAAAGCGGAGTCCGTTGATTGCAAAGGCAAAGTCGTCATGCCTGGCTTCATCTGCACGCATCACCATTTCTATTCCACCATGGCGCGCGGCATGGCTATCCCCGGAGAACCAGCCTCCAACTTTGTCGAAATTCTTGAGCGATTATGGTGGAAACTCGACATGGCCCTCTCGGACGAAGACATCACTCTTTCAGCGCAAATTCCGCTGATTGAATGCATACGAAATGGCACAACCACCGTCATCGATCACCACGCCTCTCCCTCGATGCGCGACGGTTCATTGGATCTGATTGAAACTGCTGTGCGCCAAGCGGGAATCCGCGCTTCGTTGTGCTATGAGGTCTCGGATCGCAACATCCCCGGCGGTGGCATCCAGGAAAACGAACGCTTCATCAAGAAGACCGGTAAAGGCGATGGACAGATCGCAGCCATGATGGAACTCCACGCCTCGTTCACATTATCCGATGAGACACTTGAAAAATGCGTTGGCATCGCCAAGGATGCCGGCGTGGGTTGTCATGTCCACGTGGCTGAAGATGCATCTGACCGCGAAGACTCGATCAAAAAGTACGGAATGCCCACGGTGAACCGCTTGAACAAAATGGGCGCATCCGGCGAAAAGTCGCTGTTCATCCATTGCGTCCATATTGATGATTCCGAAATGGACATCATCGCCGCGACGAAGACCGCTGTGGTTCATAATCCAGAGTCAAACATGAACAACGCGGTGGGCGTTACAAAGATTCTCGATATGTTAAAGAAAGGCATTTTGGTTGGACTCGGCACCGACGGTATGTCCTCGGATATGTTGGCGCAAATGCGATGCGCCTATTTGCTGCACCGGCTTGCCAATCACGATCCGCGTGTGGCCTTTATGGAAGCACCGCAAATGTTGTTGCCGAACAATGCAGAAATATGCGAACGCCAGTTTGGTTTGAAGCTGGGCGAGCTTGCAGAAGGCCGTCCGGCTGACCTTGCAATCATAGACTATCAGCCGCCCACACCCATCAGCGAAGCAAACTTCCTCGGACATCTCATCTTCGGTCTGGTGGATGCGACCGTGGATACTACCGTCTGCAAGGGAAAGATTTTAATGAAGAACAAGAAAATCCTTGCCCTCGACGAGGAGCGGATCGCGGCCCGTTCGCGGGAACTCGCTCCGAAAGTATGGAAGAGGCTATAGTCTTGCGGGATACAACAAGGCAGTGATAGAAAGAGCTGTCCCCGAATATTGAGGACAGCTCTTATTTTTCCTTCAATCTTTGAAAGAACTTATCGGGGAGAAAAGAACCCGTCAGATGGTTTATTCCAAAACCGCCTTGGCCTGTCTTTTCTTGCTCTCTGCGATGATTTTATCGACATGAGGATGCTGGCACAAAAAGCAATATCCAAATGGCATGGCATAAGAGCACGGGTTTGGCCCGGACATTTGGCATTCGGCAAAACCGGTCACCCCAATATCAGAAACACAGCAATTTTCTGTATTGTGCAAATCCTTAGACTTCAAATTTGTTTTATTTGATTTCATGGCAAATTCCTTCGTATGACTTCCAAATCAAACGGTAACTATTCCAATATCAGTATAAAACATTTTCCCCGCCGATTCTATTGACTATCCTCCTAAATAATCAAGACATTACTCCCTCCCAAACTCTCAGGTATAATGCCCTTCCATACTTAACATTACGTGAACTGAGGAGCGCAACCATGGAGAGAGTAGCCTTATATTTGCAGGATTCCCACGATCTGCGGGATGGATTAGATTATGTCAAATATGCAGAAGCGCGCGGCTTTGAAGCTGTTTGGCAGGCGGAATCTCGGCTAGTCCGCGATGCCATTGTTCCGATGGCCGCTTACGCCGCAGTCACGCAGCGGATTAAAGTCGGCTCAGGCGTGATCAATAACTGGACGCGCAATATCGGCTTGCTTGCCGCAACATTCCTCACGCTCGACGATCTCGCCCCTAATCGCATTATTTGCGGCATCGGCGCGTGGTGGGATCCGCTGGCAAGCAATGTCGGCATCAAACGCCACAAGGCAACGTTAGCCATGCGCGAAACAGTCGATGTCATGCGCCGTCTTTTGAACATGGAGCGCGTCACATTCCACGGAGAATTTCATAACGTGGAAGGCATCGAACTGGATGTTGTGCATGGGCGCCGCGAGCCGCGTCACATCCCGATCATGATCGGCGCCACTGGCGATCAGATGATGGAGTTGACCGGTGAAATCGCGGATGGCGCGGTGATGAATTATTGCGTCCCGCCCGAATACAACGATAAAGCCCTGGAATTACTGGACAAAGGCCTGAAGAAGTCGGGCCGCAAGATGGATGATTTTGACCGCCCGCAATTGATCGTCTGCTCCGTGGACGCGGATCACGACAAGGCCATCGAATACACCAAGGAATTGCTCTGTCAATATTTGGCACAACAGCCGCACATTGCAAAAGCCTCAGGCGTGTCGCAAGAAGTAATCAACGAAATTCAATCCACCCTTGGCTGGCCCGCCACAAAAGAACAGATCAACAAAGCCAAACCTCTTGTTCCGGATGATTTGGTTTATCGCATCACGGCATCCGGCACGCCCGCGGAAGCGCGCACCAAAGTGGAAGAATACAAAAAACGAGGATGCACTTGCCCCATCCTTTATCCCGTTGGTGGAAATTTCAAATTGCTGATTGATACTTTTGCACAGAATTAATCTCAATCGCTCCGGTTGACATCCTCCTTCTATTCAGTTATCCTCGTCGCTGTCCGGGTAGGCCCGGCGCGGCAGAGCCTTTCAAACCCCGCCAGGATCGAAAGATAGCAACGGTAAGAAAGCGTCTCTGGGTGCCGCCGGTCTCCTGCCCGGATATTTTTAGCGCTAAATGAACCTGTCGACTTTTTGATTCCTGTGGCAAAATAATCTCATGCCCCGCTGGCTTTTCTCTGTAATTGCGATTGCTATTGGCATTGGTCTCGGCCTACTCTATGGATGGGTCATCAGTCCGGTTCAATTCGTAGACACCACTCCCGCATCCATGCGCGCAGACTATCGCGCAGATTATGTTTTGATGATCGCCGAAGCTTATCATTCCGACCAGAACACGGACTTGGCCATCCGCAGACTGGCCGTCTTTGGAAGCGACTCTCCTGCAGAGATCGCATCCCAAGCACTTCAAACCGGCCAAATCATTGGTTACTCCGCTGAAGATATTTCGACGCTTCAAGAATTGACGCGCGCCCTGCAAGCTTATCAGCCTGCGCCTACCCCGATCGAGGGCACGCAGACAGACAGCGCACCAACAGGCGGTACACCGTGAAACATTTTCCCTGGGAAGTAATTCCGGCGCTGGCCGTCGGAATCGGATTGGGCTTGTTCTATGCATGGATGATCGCTCCTGTGCGTTATATCAATACGATGCCGGATACTTTACGCAGTGATTTCAAGGATCAATATCGGATACTGATTGCCGCGTCCTATTCCGCCACTCATGATTTGACTCGCGCAAAATCCCGCCTTGAATTGCTGGGAGATGCCAGTCCAATTCAAGCATTGACCGCGCAGGCTCAACGAATGTTGGCATCGGGTCAGCCGTTTGATATTGTGCAACAAGTTGCCTTGTTGGCTGATGATCTGCAAGCGGGCGTCGCAAACGTCCCGCCGACTCCGAAAACGGCACCTATTGTCATAGTAGAATCGCCAACTTCAACGCCATCCGCTCCTTTATCTGGAACCGAAACGCCGCAAGTTTCGCCAACGATTGGAATCGTCAATACGACCCTTCCGTTGGACACGATCACGCCGCGTCCCACTCAAACACTTACGCCGACTGTAGGCGCGCCGTTTATATTGCTGAGCAACGATAAAGTTTGCAATTCAAATCTTACGGATGGCTTGATGCAGATCTCGGTGATTGACAGCCGGCATCATCAATTGCCCGGTATTGAGATCATCATCACATGGGACGGCGGCGAAGAACATTTTTTCACCGGTCTCAAGCCTGAGATTGCAAACGGATATGCGGATTATATTATGCAGACCAATGTGACATATACGGTTCGTATCGCAGAATCAGGAACGCCTGTCCCCAATTTGATCGCGCCGGCCTGCACCGATTCCAGCGGTCAGAAATATACGGGCGGGCTTCATCTTACGTTCCAGCAACCTTAATAAGAAATGCCATAATTTTCATTATGGCATTTGCGATCACTAGAAGTTAGAGGGGAGTTTTGGTACCCAGTCGCTTCCCAGAACCACAATGACATCCACGCCCTGATACGATTGACATTGTTTTGTATTGAAGTATATCTGACTCCCGCTGGAAATCACCCCTCGCGCCATGAGATAACGCAAGGTATAAAGCTTTGGGGAACACATATAAACGGTGGTCTGCCCATATAATTGGCTGGCACGCCCCGTGCCTGCCACGCTTAAACCTAGCGAAGTAAAATAGTTGGCGGTTCGTTGATCCAGGTTCGTGGCGTAGGTTCCGTTCAAGACACCTACATGCGCCTTATCCGCCTGCATCAGCGCGATCGGATCCCCTTGGGCCAACGGACTGATTGGACCACCGGTTGTAAACACCTCGTCTTTGATCAAACGAATCTTATCAGGAATCGGTTTATAGACCGAGGCCGGTTGCCCGGCCAGAGTCGTATTCGCCATCGTCATATCACTATTATCAAACACAACGTTTTGGATTTGGTTGAGAGGAATATCTTTCATCAAGTACGCCAGCTTGATCGCATCATCCAACGTCATGTTGGTATGGAGCCCGGCGCCAAAGGTTTTATAGAACCATGGCGCCTTCGCAATCAACGTCGGAAAATTAGCGGGATCTAAAACCTTATCGCGAATCGCCAGAATAATCTGCTGTTGACGCTTCGAGCGATCCAGATCACCACCCTTCGCACCACATTGATCCTGGTCACGACAACGAGCATACGCCAGGGCCAGCGGGCCAGTCAAGTGGCGTATTCCACAACATGTGAGAATAAATTTGTTTTTTGGATCAACTCCCGCCGTGCCCAAACCATTCGGATCTAAACGCAGATTCTCATAAGTACGGATATCCACTCCGCCGATTGTATTGATGAATGCAACAAAAGCGTCAAAGTCAACTTCCGCATAATATTGAATCGGCACACCCATGAACTGTGACACGGTTTGCATCGCCAGCCCTGGACCCCCACCCGGTAATTTGGAGGCTTCACCGTTCGTCCAAGCCATGTTGATTCTCTCGTAATTAAAGCCAGGAACATTCACCCACATATCACGCGGAATGGAAACCATCCCCGCCGTTTTCGAGACCGGGTCCACCGTAAACAGGATGATCGTATCCGTGCAAACCGGACAATCGTTTGTGGCGAGGCTTTCACTGCCAGAACGCAAACCAAAGAAAACAATATTCACACGACTGCCGCCGTCCCAGGTCGGCGCCTGTACCGCAGGCGCTGAAATATCCGCAGTCGGAGTGGCCGCTCCAATCGGTGTACCTTGTGCATTCAGCACCGGCGTACCCAAAACATTACTTTCCACATTACAACTCGCCGGTGGAATGCCGTCCAAAGCCGTAAACTGCCAGCATGTGACAAAACCATTCGCAAAGATATACAGACCCACCGCCAAAACCAGGGCGCCAATCCAAAATATCATTTGACGCACAGAAGGACGACCCATCTTCGGGAATTTCAGGTTCTTGAAAATGTCAAAAAATCAATTCATATTCAAACCAATCTAAAATATACCATATCGAGGCCAAGTTGTTGAAGGCCCACTTCGCACCAATGATGCAAAATCGCCGAGTCATCATCCATGGCTTTCATCATTACGGGAATTGCGCGCGGATCACGGACTTCAGCAAATACTCGCATCATATAGACTTTCGCCGATGGAGATGCTTGTGGAAACGCGTCGAGCAGAACGGGGACGGCAGGCTTACCGATCACGGATAAAGCGTTCGATGCAAGTGTCTGAACCATCGGATCATCATCGTTCAAGGCGCGGACGAGAGCCGGCGCGGCCTTCTCTGTCGGATGCGCGGCGAGCGCCAACGCTGCGGCCTGACGCACTTCCGATGAAACATCATTCAGCGCCTCGATAAAACAATCCGCATCGAGCTCGTGTGCTTGTGCCAAAGTCCGCACAGCCCACCAGCGATGATCCGCATTGGACGATTTCAACATCGCATTCAGTGCAGGCAACACAGAGTCGCCCAATTGCGCAAGTTGAGTCGCGGCGTTTTCAGCACGGGCCTCATCGCCGCTGGTTAAATCTTCAAGCAAAGGTTCGAGAGATGACACAAAACCTCGTTATTTCGCAGGCGGCGGAACAGGCAATTGAGCTTCCGCCGTCTTCATCCACTTCTCGCCCTCATCGATCAACATAACCGGGATATCGTCCATAATTGGATATTTGCGTCCGCAATCCTGGCAAACAAGCCAGGCATCTCTATAAAGCTTGAGCAATCCATCTTTCTCGCGCACACAATTGGGACAACGCAAAATCTCGAGTAATTCTTGGCTGACCATTTTTTCTCCAATCACCAGTGCCTGCGTTTTGGGCAGACAGTCGGGCTATTGTACCATGCTCACCGCAGGCGGCTGGCACAGGCCTTTATGCTTGGCTACATCGGCGGGGTTTTGAATATCAGGCGCATATTCGCAGATCGCCTGCCACGGTTCGTAATGCGTTTTGTATTCATCCTGAAAATAAACCGCACCATTCTTCGTTACGGTGCGCGTCACATCCACGTCTGCACCATTCACCGCGTAATCTGTTTGATTCATCTGGTTGAGTTTCAAATCCGGGTTGACTACAAAAGAAGCGGCAGGAGCAGGAACAACATTTTGCGGACCTGTTGTGTTGATCGTCACACTGCGGCCATCCGGCGTTGAATAGAATTGCCAGGTAAGATAATCTGAACCTACATGAGTTTCCATCAAAATCCAATATTGCGAGTCATTTTTAAATTGGAAATCCACCAGCGGAAAATAAACCGTCGCATCCATACCAGCCAAATTCGGATCCGAAGTTCCACTCGAGGTCTCTTCGTAATACGAGACACGATAGGCATGAGGGACGCGCTCCACAACCGGGAAGCCTGCGTTTAATACCGTACGAAAGAGAGTGGTACTGACCTGACAAACTCCTCCGCCCACGCCCGTGATAGTGCGGTTGCCATAAATGATGAGAGCCTCAGCGAATCCAGAATTCAAACTCACATCGCCGAGAGTTTGCCCCATGGAGAACGTTTCGCCCGGTGCGACCAGCACACCATCGAAACGCGCGGCCGCAGTTTGAATATTTTGAATCCGCGCGGCGGGCGATCCATAAAAGTAGGAAGTCTGTTCCTGGATCTTTTGGGTAATTCCCAACTGCTGGGCCGTGACATTATCAGGAACGGCCGGTGGGGTTTCCTGCATGACAATCGGGATTGTATGCTTGCCCTGCTCCACCGCATCATTGATCGCTTTGACGCTGGCATCAATGTCGATGGTGCGTCCCGTAACCGATGGAGTGATGAGCGTCAATTGCTGCGTCGTTGGGTTGAAATGAAACTGTGCATTCGCCGGCTGACGGTCCGTTTGTGTGGCGATATTGGCTAACATTTGACGCACCGAATCCGGATTAAGAAGAATTTGCAAACCGGTTTGATCGCCATTTTGAACGCGTTCAACTCCGAGCATATTGGCAACCGTTTGCGGATTGTAAACCCAAGGGCCCGGATCTCCCTGCCCGGCATTCGGCATCACCAACTGCAGAGGCTGGCTCAAAATCTGGCGCGCAATATCAGCTTGCGATGAAACGTCCACGAGAGAAGGCTGCGTTTCCTGAATCACGAGCGGAACTTCACCGTCCGTGAACGTTTGCAACCGCGCAGCCAAATAAGTCAGCGTGGCGTCCACGTTGAGCACCCGCCCAATCTGTCCCGCCGTTGCCGCCACATCGGTCCCTTCAAGATGAAGGCTGGCCTCCACCGCCGGTTGATTGATCTTCTGCGCGAGGGTTTGCAAATATTGATTTGCCACGCGCTGATCGAAGACGATCACGGGTGCGACATCTTCCCCAAATTCAAGCGCGCGGAGTTGACCATCCAAAGCCGCGAACACATCTCCGCTTCGTCCCAGCCTGTAAGCGGACTCCGCACTCGACGACGGATCGAAGACCATGCCAAGTTGTGCTGGCGATGCAACCCAGACGTTCGATCCATCTCGAAATAATACCTTGCCGCTGATCGGATAGGACAGCGTTTGACTCAGTTTCAGTGCCGCATCCTGCGGGGACATTCCCGAAAGATCAACGCCTGCCACCGATACACCCGGAAAGATGCGTCCCGCATAGATCAGTTGATATCCGAGAGTCCAAAGAAAGATCGCGCCAAGAAACAAAACAATGCCGCCGACAAAAGCAGTTAATAGTTGAGCCAGCAATGGCGTGCGTTGTGAAGCCGGATAAGAGAGCGCGGACATTGGCACTTATTATACCCAGCATAATGAAAAGCAGATTAACCCCCCAACGCGAATTCATCAAGTATTCACATCAATGATTGTTAGCAAAAGACTTATGGTAGCGCCACCGCGTAAACCCGTTCAAATTCTTTTATGTATTGCGCGGCGATATCCGGGTTATTAATCACGATGAGGTTCTCATCGTTACTCTGCTCGGCGCTGGCTGTGAAATTGTACGAACCCATCACCACAATTGTATTAACAATGATAAAAACTTTATGATGCATCAGCCCGGGATTGCCATCCAGATGAACATCTAACCCGGCCTGACGGAACGCAGCATACTCCGTCCCGATATCAGACCTAACCTGTTCGGATTCCATCACGCCCGTTACTTTGACTCCCGCCGCGGCGCGTTGGCGAATCGCGTTTCCCAATGAATCGGCCGTAAATGAATATGCCAAAAAGTAAATACTCGATTGAGCGTTGTTGATCAACGGAAGCAGCGCCGATTGAACATGATCGGCGAGTGAGAAATAAATATTTAACGGCGTGCCGTCAATCGTCGCGGAAGGATGTGGAGTTTCAGAAATCAAATGCGAACCGAATTTATGATCCACAAACATTTGATCGAATTCAGTCTCATAATCATCGGCCACTTGCGTCGAGCGGAAGTGCATCAAGTTATTGTTATCGTTATAAGTTCCAGATTCGGTATAGTTCATCGAACCGGTCCAAACTTCAGCGCGGTCAATGACCACAAACTTGTTATGCACAATCCCGCAAGATGATCGCCGATAATAGGAACGTTGGCGTTTTGCAATGCCCTCACCTCAGCTGTATTCATGTTGTCGCTTTCCATGACGAGGCGCACCCGCACACCGCGTTGTTGAGCATGCAGGTGCGCAGACTCGACATCCTTAAGATTAAAACTATAAGCGGCCATGTCTATTGCAACGCGCGCAGAATCCAGTGAAGAGACCAGCGGCCCATCCGGCCCACCGGTCTCTTGTTTTTTGGCAGGGTTGGTCGGATCGGTAAAATAGAGTTCAAACCACGCACCGTTGACTCCGTATCCGATCCGCATTGGAATATCGGCCAATGCACCCGGCGTGCCGGTTACGTTGGAAGGCAAGACAGTGGCGGGCACTACTGTCGGGACGTTGGCTATCGGTTGGCAGGCATCAGCAAAAAACAAACTGCGAGGAATAGACGAAATGTGTAACGTTTCATCGGAACCCTCCAAGATTATTATAGTGAAAATCCCGGTTATTTCAAATGATATAATCTTTGCATCCCATGGATGATACTGTAACAAATAATTCTGCCAATCGCCAAATCGCCCGCGCGGCCGGGACGGTAATGTTTGCGTTCGTATTGAGCAACGTGGTCGGTTTGGTGCGGCAAATTCTGATCTCGCGCGCTTTCGGTACGGGCGATGCGTACGATGCCTTTGTCGCGGCTTCGCGTTATCCCGATTTGATTTTCAATCTCATCGCGGGCGGCGCGCTGGCATCTTCGTTCATCCCGGTTTTCACCGGCTTTCTCGAAAAAGAAGATCGCGCCTCAGCCTGGAAGCTGGCCTCGGCTGTGATCAATTTGGTGATGCTCGTGCTGACAGCCATCAGCATTCTCTCTGCGATTTTTTCACTTCAAGTTATTCGATACGTTCTCGCGCCGGATTTCAATTCGGCAAAACAACAACTCGCCGCATCCTTGTTGCGCATCTTGTTGATCGCGCCGACAGTCTTCGGCGTCAGCGGAGTTGTGATGGGTGCGCTCAACGCACATCAAAAATTTTTATTGCCCGCTCTCGCTTCGACCATGCTGTGGGTCGGATACATTTTCGGATTGATTTTCTTCGTCCCCTCGATGGGAATTTATGGTTTAGCTTGGGGCGCGGTGCTGGGCGCATTTCTCCACATCGGCATTCAACTTCCGCAACTCTTGCGTCTGCCCAAATGGAATTTTAAATTTTCACTCGGCTTGGATAATGCCGCGGTGCGCGAAGTTTTATTATTGATGGGACCGCGCTTGCTTGGCGTAGCGGTCGTACAAATTAACTTTGTGGTCGGCACAATCATTGCATCTGGACAGCCGGTAGGTTCGGTCTCGTCATTGACATACGCGTTTCAAATCATGACCATGCCGGAAGTTGCGATTGCTCAAGCGATTGCGGTTGCCGCGCTTCCGACTTTTTCCGCGCAAGTAGCGCGCGGCGAATTGGTTGAGATGCGCCATTCGCTCGCTTCGACGTTGCGCGGTGTTCTGCTTCTTTCATTGCCCGCCACCCTCGGCTTGATTCTATTGCGTTATCCCGTCATTGCATTGTTATATCAACGCGGCCAGTTCGATGTGCAGTCCACCGACATGGTGGCGTGGGCATTGCTCTGGTACACCGTTGGCTTGGTTGGACATTCGGTGGTCGAGATTCTTTCGCGCGCTTTTTATGCGTTGCACGACACGCGCACCCCGGTCATCGTCGGGACGATTGCGATGAGTCTCAACATTGTTTTTAGTTTTGCATTCTCGGCATTATTTTCGAGTCTCGGTTGGATGCCGCACGGCGGACTCGCATTAGCCCTTTCCGTTTCGACAGCATTGGAAATGACTGCGTTATTTATTTTGATGCGCCGCCAATTAAAAGGATTAGACTCCATGAACATCGGGCGCGGACTCCTTCAATCCGCGCTGGCGACTCTGTTGATGAGTGCAGTCATCTTAGGCTGGCTGCATTTCTCATCGGGATATTCAGTGTGGATCATTGCGCCGGTTGGAATCATCGCAGGCGGAATGATTTATGTCGCAATCATGTTTATCTTACGCGTGCCTGAATTGGGAGAATTGATCAAAGCGGTTCGCCGCAGAATGAGAATATCGAATTAAGTTCTACAAAACTTATGAAAAGGCTAACTCGTTATCTTCTATTAGCTTTAGCTACGATTTGTTTATCGAGTTGTGGTCATCCCAATCATTACTCTGATCCGTTCTACAACTTCAATGATAGTGACTTCCCAAAGGTTATCCTTCCGGTGATAGATCCAATTGAGGCATTTAGCATGGGTCCAACTTCTCCATGGGAGTTAGGATTAGGCAACCATATATTGGTTCAAATTCCTAACAGCAATAATGCATATTATGCCTATTCTCTCGTTGAGGAATTAGAAAAAATTGCTGTGAAAAATGGTGTCATCATGGCATATTCTTCGTATGTTGATAAGCAGGCTGGCGCTCATATTCAAAACAATTATTATCATTGGTTTGTGACTATCCCCGACAAAAATATCACGAAGGGTTTACACACGGAAGATGAATTTAACCAATATATTCAAACGGTAGGTATTCAAAACCCTGATTGGCAAACGCCGGATGAAGCGTATAAGAAGTTTGCGGAAACTGGCTGTTTGGATTGGATACCGGATTGCAAATAAAGATTTAGCAATATCATTTTCCAAGCGACCACATCAAAGTTGCAATCACAATCCCCCACAAAACTCCGCCTGCTACTTCGAGCGGCGTATGACCAAGCACCTCGCGCAATTCTTTTTCATCCGGCATTTGACCGCGCATCAACTCTTCGAATAAGATATTGATCCGTTCGGCATGTTTGCCCGCCTGACGCCGCACGCCCGCCGCATCGTAGGTGACGATCATCGAAATGATCACGCCCAATGCAAACAGCGGACTATCAAAGCCTTGATGCAAGCCGATTGCTTGCGTCGCACCGACGATCAGCGCCGAATGCGAACTCGGCATGCCACCCGCCGCAAGCATCATCGCCCACTGCCAGTGATGCGAACGCAAATATTCCATGGGAGCTTTCAACGCCTGTGCGGTGATCCAAGCGACCAGCGCGCTGAGCAACACATCATTACGCAAGATGCCAATTAGATTCATTCCGCCTCTTCGAAATCGGTCAACGTCTCACCCGATAATTGTTTTACTTTCAATTCAGCCTTATCCAAAATTTTCGCGCAACGCTTGACCAGCGCCTGCCCGCGTTCATACAGCGCCATCGACTCATCCAAAGATCGCTGTTCGTTTTCCAGTGTGGCGACGATGCTTTCCAATTCTGCAAAAGCTTGTTCGTAACTCAGACTTTCAACTGATTTAGATGCGGAAGGTTTTGGCATAAAGACACCTCATTTGACTGTCGCGTCGAAACTACCATCGGAAACGCGGACATGAACTTCATCTTTTGATTTAACTTGTTTTGTCTTGTTGATCACTCTTCCATCAGCTTGACGCGTGACAACTGCGTAGCCTCTTTCCAAGACTTGAAGCGGATTCAGCGCCTTGAGGCGTTTACCAAAACCTTGAATTTGATTCGCTTCGAGCGCGAGCCGATGAGTTTGTGCGACGGCGAAACGGTAAGCCACATCATCCACACGTTGTCTTTCCGACTGAATACGGCGAGACGGAGAGAAAAATCTTAATCCATCGCGCAAAGAAGCAAGCGTGCTATTTTGCTCTTCCAAAATATCCTGCATCGAAGTTGTGAGCTGCAAATCGAAAGCTCTTAGATTCTCTTGCAGGTCGATCATTGTAGTTTGTGTTGCCAGTTCCGCTGCGGCTGTGGGGGTCGGCGCGCGCAAATCGGCGGCGAAATCGCAGAGCGTGAAATCCGTTTCGTGCCCCACGCCGCAGATGATCGGAACTTCGGAAGAAGCTACTGCTCGAACGACGCGTTCATCGTTGAATGCCCATAAGTCTTCTATCGAACCGCCGCCACGCGCTAAAAGAATCACAGCCGGCAATGGCTTGAGTCGATTCAATGATGCAATGGCTTCAATCAGTTTCGGCGGCGCGTCTTCACCCTGAACCAGCGAAGGAGCAAGGATCACTTCAACCAATGGCAAGCGTCGTCGGATGGCAGTGAGCATGTCGCGTAACGCCGCACCCGTTGACGAGGTCACGATGCCGATACGCTTTGAAAAGATTGGAATTTCTCGTTTGCGTTCGCTATCAAAAAGACCTTCGGCCTCGAGCATCGCTTTCAGCCGCAGAAACTCCTGATACAACGCGCCCTCGCCCACCGATCGGATTTGATCGGCATAAAGCTGATATTGCCCGCCGACTTCATAGACGCCAATCCTGCCGTGTGTCTCAATCGCCATCCCATCTTGAAGCGGAAGTTTGAGCCGCGCCGCGTCCGTCCGCCACATCACACATCGCAGCGACGCGCCCGCGTCTTTGAGAGTGAAATAGAGGTGGCCTGAAGCAGGACGCGAAAAATTCGAGATTTCTCCCTGCACCCACACGTCTTGAAGCGACCCATCAGCTTCGAGTAAATCGCGAACATATTTGGTCAGCGCCGAGACCGTCCATTGAACGGAAGCAAAGAGCGAAGGCTGCATCCTGCCGAGGATACCATAAAGTCGGGCGCGCCATGAAGGTCGCCGCGCTTTCCATTTTTCTGCTACAATCAGCCCATCCTCCCATGAACTATCTATGGTCCCCGTGGCGTATGACATACATTGACAATGCAAACAAGGAAGCAGGCTGTATTTTTTGTAACGCTCAAGCCAAAGAAGATAGCCCCGAAAATTTGATCATCCAGCGCGGCCGATTGGCATTTGTGATTTTAAAATCGCTATCCCTATACCAGCGGACATGTCATGGTCGTGCCGTTCGTCCACAAACCGAACCTGGAAGAACTGGACTCGGCGACGCGCGCCGAAATCATGGAACTAACATCGGAGTCGACCCGCGTCTTGCGTGAGATTTACAAAACAAAATCCTTTAACGTTGGCGCGAACATCGGTGAGGCGGCCGGTGCGGGCGTGAAGGAACATGTTCACATCCACATTGTCCCGCGCTGGATTGGGGATACCAATTTCATGTCCACGCTGGCCGAGACACGCGTCCTGCCGGAAGTGTTGGACGATACCTGGCGGCGCATCAGAGAAGGTTTTGGATCTTAGTTGTCATTGCCTGCACTGAGCCGCCACTGAAAAGCGCAGTCACTTCGCAGGCCCACGTGCGAAACCCCGCCTACTCGACCTTCGGCACTCCTCACAATGACATTAACAAATAATGGAGCCTTATGGGTCAGCAATCTAAATGGGTTGTTACTTTCCTTTTTATTATTGTCTTGATGCTTAATGGCTGTAGTTATTCAACGCCCACGGTAACTTTACAGCCCCAATCCACACCACCTCCTCCATCCACGCCAACTCAACAACAAACACCCACCGCGACTTTTACTTCAACACCGCAATCCACCTCCACCCCCGCATCCTACGGCCCCGATAATTTCCCAGCAAACATCAATCCATTGACGGGACAACCCGTCGCCGATCCATCCCTGTTATCTATCCCAGTGATGCTCGTTTCGATCTCCAACTTCCCGGCAACGGCGCGTCCCCAGGCCGGACTTTCATTCGCACCTTACGTCTTTGAGTTTTCCATCACCCAAGGCGACAATCGTTTCCTCACCGCGTTCTACGGCGAATTTCCTTATCCCGAAGTTCCAGTGACCGGCGGATGTGAAGTCCGTCAGGGAGCCTTCATCAAAACAGGGACACTTCTCGGTAATCAGGTCTGGCTCGATGCAAATGGAAACGGGATTCAAGATCCGGGGGAAGAGGGCGTCGGCGGCGTATGCGTCAACTTGTATGATGCGAACGGAAATCTGATCCAGAAAACAACCACCGATTCCAATGGCTATTACGGATTCAATGTTCAAAGCGGCGAAGACTACACCATTGAATTTGTAAAACCAGATGGCATGGAGTTTACGCAGCCTAATGTCGGCGACGATGACCAAGATAGCGATGCTGATCCATCCAGCGGGAAAACAAAACTGATTCATGTCACTGGCGATGACCTTTCATGGGACGCAGGATTGATCGTTTCGGCGAACGCGGCCACACCGACCGGCACATTGACTCCATTGCCCGAAGCTTCCATCGGGCCGGTGCGTTCGGGTCGCTTGCTTTATTCATACATCGCTCATTTCTTTTCAAACAGCGGACTCGTCTATGCCTTTGCATCGCCTGAAGTCTTAGCAAAGATTCCAATGTGCTATTGCGTTGTCCATGATGTTGAAGGCGGCGGAAATATGCTCGATCTCGAACGTTTCAAAGAGATCACTTTGGACAATCAAAGAAGAAAAAGCAGCGACTTTAACTATGACAGCAATCTTTACATGGACCAGCCGCCCGCTGGAGGCGTGCCTGCTTCGCAGATCAATGTATTCTATGCAAACCTGGATCAATCGGGCTGGACGTATGATCCGTTGTATCAAGCATGGCTTAGGTCCACGGATACATCCGATCCAAACAGCGCGGGCGTTTTGCATTTGGATACAGACCGTCTCAATGGGCGCCAGCTTCATTTCGAAAACGTGATCATCGTGATGGCGGATACAGATGTGGTCGAGCCTACCAATCTCGATATTCATCTTGGCCCGGGTAATACGAACGATGCATTTCTATTTCGCGATGGGATGATGTATAAAATCAAGTGGAGCACGCTTGCGGGTGACTACGAAAAGAAAACCGGATTCGAACGCCCGATCAGATTCATCAATGCAGATGGTTCACCCGCCGCCCTCAAGCCGGGTCATACGTGGGTAGTCATCGTCACGCCTTTTAGTTATTTCGCCGAAGGACAGAGTGGAAGTTACTTTATCAGGTATATTCCTCCACAAGGCGAAGCGAGGTAATGTATCTTTTCGTTGCGGTTATAATGATCGTTTTAATTTCGGCCAAGGAGATGAGATGAGCAAAGAAACGGAGGCTGTGATTCTTTCCGCGGTTCGCACCCCGATCGGAAAATTTCAAGGCGCGTTGAGCGGATTGCCCGCAACAAAACTTGGAGCAGTTGCGGTCAAGGCCGCAGTGGAACGCGCGAGAATTAATCCCAAAGACATCGAAGAAGTTTTACTGGGAAATGTAGTTCAGGCTGGTGTTGGACAGGCTCCGGCGCGTCAAGCCGCGATCTACGCCGGCATCCCAGCCACGGTGAGTGCGACCACGATCAACAAAGTCTGCGGCTCGGGGTTGAAAGCTGCGATGAGTGCGGCGCAGGCCATCCGTGCAGGCGACGCGGAATTATTCGTCGCAGGTGGAATGGAATCGATGAGCCGCGCACCGTATCTGGTCAATGGAAGAAGCGGTGAGTTGAAATTTGGCAATCAAGCATTAACCGATGCATTGCTCAATGATGCCTTGTGGGATCCGTTCGAAAATTGGGGTATGGGCAGCGCGGCTGAATTTATCGCAGCCGAATATGAAGTCACGCGCGAAGCGATGGATCAATTTACATTAGCAAGTCATCAGAAAGCCATCTATGCAAGTGAAGCGGGAAAATTCAAAGACGAGATCGTCTCTGTTGAAACTGCAGGACACAAAGGTGAAACCATCATCGTCGATCACGATGAAGGTCCGCGCAAAGATACGTCGCTTGAATTGCTGACCAAGCTCAAGCCTTCGTTCAAGGCCGATGGCAAGGTGACGGCGGGGAATGCATCCGGCATGAATGACGGCGCGGCCGCGGTTGTGATTTCGTCACACGCCTATGCAGAGCAACATCAGCTCAAACCCATTGCAAAGATCATCGGCCATGCTCAAGCCGCCGTGGAACCAAAATATTTATTTTCCGCACCGGCATACGCGATTCCCAAATTGTTAAAGAAAATCGGATGGGCATTAATTGACATTGACCTGATCGAACTCAACGAAGCCTTTGCCGCGCAAGTGCTTGCGGATGGCTATGCTCTCGCCGATCAGGGTTGGGATTGGAATAAAGTCAATGTCAATGGCGGCGCGATTGCGCTCGGTCATCCGCTGGGAGCGAGTGGTGCACGGATATTGACCACGTTGATTTACGCTTTGAAAGATCGAGGCTTGAAGCGCGGCGTCGCATCGCTGTGTCTCGGCGGCGGCGAAGCCGTGGCGATGGCAATTGAAGTGGAAAGTTAGAATATCAAACCTTTCAGCTTGCAAAAACACGAGGAGCCAACATGAACATGAAAGAACGAAATGAAAAGATCGAACAATATGGGCACGGCTTTGATCTGTTGACCGCTGCATTGGCTGAGATCCCGAAAGAAGTATGGGGGGTACGACCGGAGCCAAATGAATGGAGTGTGCATGAGATCGTCGTCCATATGGCAGATAGCGAGTCGATGTCTGCCCTGAGAGTCCGCAAATTGATCGTCGAGCCGGGCAGCACATTGATGGGTTACGAAGAAGCCAAATGGGCCGACGCACTCAATTACAAAAAACAAAGCGCGGAAGACGCATTGCAAATCATCAAGCTGGCGCGCCAAACTACATATCACCTGCTCAAGACTTTGCCTGATGAGGTTTTTACACATTCGGTCACACATCCCGAATATTCAGAACCCTATACTTTCGAGAGGTGGCTCAATCTTTATGCGCGCCACATTCCCGATCACATTGAACAAATCAAGAAAACGGTTGCGACGGTGAAGAAACAAAAATAACCAGTCGCTCCGAATGAAGAATTTTCCTATATCCTTCATGAGACGAGATTACCACGGATGCTAAGCGCCCTCGCAATGAAATCGGATAAGAGGAGAAGTTATGGACATTCAACACATCTTTGTGGTCGGCGCGGGGACGATGGGCAGCGGTATCGCACAGGTCGCGGCCACGAGCGGCTATCAAGTCACATGCATGGATGTAATGCCCGAAGCACTGGAAAAAGCCAGAGCCGCCATTGATAAATCCACCGCGAGACTCGTTGAGAAAGGCGCGCTGACCAAAGAGCAAAAGTCGCGCGCAGATGCAATCCAGTTCGTTAGCAACATGGATACGATGAAAGACGCCGACTTCGTGATCGAGGCAGCAGCGGAAAATCCCGAAATCAAATTCAGAATCTTCAAAGACCTGGACACCGCCGCGCGTCCAGATGCGATTCTCGCGTCGAATACATCATCCATTTCAATCACCAAGATTGCGGCGCAGACTAAACGTCCCGACAAAGTCATCGGGATGCACTTCATGAATCCGGTGCCGCTAATAAAACTGGTGGAGGTCATCAAGGGACTCGCGACCGACGGAGAGACGCTCCAAGCCACGATTAAACTTTGCACGGTCATGGAAAAGGAAGCGGTTGAAGCCAACGACTCGCCGGGTTTTATCTCCAACCGCATCTTGTGTCCAATGATCAACGAAGCGATCTTTGCTCTGCAGGAAAACGTCGGCACGCCGGAAGCCATCGACGCGGTGATGAAGCTTGGGATGAATCATCCGATGGGGCCGCTTACGCTGGCGGACTTAGTCGGCCTCGATGTGGTCTTATCCATAATGGAAGTCCTGCAGAGGGATTTGGGCGAGGATAAATATCGACCTGCGCCGTTGTTGCGGAAAATGGTGGACGCGGGCTATTTGGGAAGGAAGACCGGCAGAGGATTTTATACCTATAAATGAGGTACACGATTTTTGTTTGTTGGATTATGATATTCATGAATTATATGGTGTTGACTTAAAGGAGATGAACCATGATCCAGAAAGCTTTTACCCGTGCTTCCATTGTCATATTAATCGTGCTGGCATTTCTTGTGATCCCGGTTAGCGTCCGGGCAGGAGGCGCCTGCGGCAGCACTTACACCGTCCAATGGGGCGACACGCTTGGCAGTATCGCTGAAATCTGCGGTACCACCGTTTCCGATCTTTACAATGCCAACCCCGGCATTGGTGGAACCTTGTATGCCGGTCAAGTCCTGACGATCCCCAGTAGTAGCAGTAACTACAATAATAATGATTACAACAATTACAACGGCACCAACAGCAATCCCTACAACTACAATTATTCGCCGACCAGCCCCTACGGGGCTTACGTGGTCCAGCCAGGCGACACTTTCGGGGATATTGCGAACCGTTACGGGGTCAGCATAAACGATTTATCCAATGCCAATCCGTACATTGGAGATGAAGATCTTTTGTATCCGGGACAGGTGATCAATATCCCGGTGCCATCCTATTCCACACCTGTGCCGCCGTCGCAGTATTACGGACCTCAATTAGCCCAACAACCGGGGTACGGATACGTGCCCCCCTCGCAGTATTACGGACCTCAATTAGCCCAGCAACCGTGGTACGGATACGTGCCCCCCTCGCAGTATTACGCGCCCCAACCAGCCCAGCAACCGTGGTACGGATATGGATATGTACCAATCCCCACCGAGATTACAACGCCGCTTGCCTATGGGATGGTATCTCCCGGATCGCCAATGGCAACGCTGCAATTATCCAACAAAGCCAACGGCCAAGTTTACGTGTCGCTCCAAGGCACCGCCAGAGACGGAACCAATGTGATCCGCGAATACCCGGTCAGCGGGACATTCAGTGTCACCATACCCGCCGGCTACTACGACTATGTTGCCTCGGTGGGCGCACAGGAATTCACCGGATCCTTCAACCTGCCCGGACATTCGAGCCATTCCCTTACGTTTCACGCCCATGAGGTGGATGTCCAATAGCAATAAGCGTGACATAATCGTCAAGAGCCGCCAGGCCAACACTGGCGGCTCTTGTTATAATCAGCCAATTCGCCGCGGAGGGCACACGCATGAATAAAATTTACGATTACGTCATCATCGGTTCCGGCTTTGGCGGAAGTGTTTCAGCCATGAGATTAACTGAAAAAGGTTACTCAGTTCTCGTTCTTGAAAAAGGCAAACGATTTAACGATAACGACTTCGCCAATACCAACTGGCAATACTGGAAATATCTCTGGATGCCAGTTATTCGTGCATATGGCATTTTGCAAATCAGCATTCTCAAAGGTGCGATGGTTTTGCACGGCGCGGGCGTCGGCGGCGGAAGTTTGGGCTACGCCAACGTGCTCGAAATTCCCAGCGATGAAACCTTTGCAACGCCCGCCTGGAATCAACTGATTACATGGGGACAAATCCTCAAACCACATTTCGAAACTGCCAAGCGGATGCTCGGCGCGGCGCGCAATCCAAAGTTATGGAAAGCCGATGATATTCTCATGCAATTAGCTGATGAGCGCGGCATGAGCCAAACCTTCCGCGCCACGGAGGTCGGCGCGTATTTCGGCGACCCGAATCAAAGCGTGCCCGATCCGTACTTCAGCGGCGAAGGTCCGAGGCGCGCAGGATGCCGTCAGTGCGGTGGATGTATGGTCGGATGCAGATACAACGCAAAAAACACCTTGCCGAAAAATTATTTGTATTTCGCGGAAAAGAATGGCGCGGAAATTATTTCGGAAACGGAAGTCATTGACATCAGACCGCTGGCTGACAACGTGGGTTATGGCGTTGAATTCAAGTCAAGCACACGCTTCTTAAACAGACACCGGCAGCGGGTCCAGGCCAGAAGCGTGATCCTGTCTGCGGGCGTAATGGGAACGATTAAGTTGTTGCTGAATTTGCGCGATGTTAAAAAATCGTTACCGCATCTTTCACCGCGCCTCGGTGATATGGTGCGGACGAATTCCGAAGCATTGCTCGGATCGGTTGCCAGAAAATCAGACATCAATTATTCGGAAGGCGTCGCAATCTCCTCGATTTACAACCATGACGACATCACGCGCGTCGAGCCCGTGCGCTATCCTGATGGCTCATCGCTGATGCGTTTTCTTGCCGCCCCGCTGATCGATACAGACGTCAGCGTGCCGATTTGATTGTTGAGATTTTTGGGCTGGGCAGTGACTTATCCGATGGATTTCTTGAAGGCGTTGGTTCTGCCGGGCTGGGCGCACAACGTGACGATTTTGCTGGTAATGCAGCACGCCGATAATCGGATGCGTTTCCGCATGGGACGCAGTTTGTTCACGCTGTTTCGGCATGGCATGGTAACCGAGGCAGAACCCGGTTATGAAATCCACGCACAGGTGAAAGGCTCGCACGAGTTGACGCGAGAATTTGCAAAACGAACGAACGGCGTAGCGCTCGGGTCAATTGGAGAAAACATCCTGGGCTTACCGACCACCGCGCACATCCTCGGCGGCGCGCCGATTGGAAAAGATGCAGGCGAAGGTGTGGTGAACGAAAACTTTGAAGTGCACAATTATCCGGAGATGTACATCATTGACGGCGCGATCATGCCGGCCAATCCGGGCGTCAATCCGTCGCTGACCATCACCGCGCTGGCCGAATACGCAATGTCGAAAATACCCGAAAAGAAATGAGTAGCTGTGGACAGTAACTTTCAAACATCCAAAGACTATGCTATGCGACTCGATGAACAAGACAAGCTTGCCTCCTACCGTAACCGCTTCGTCATCTCTGATCTCGATTTAGTCTACTTCGATGGCAATTCACTTGGACGTTTGACCAAAGCCTCGGTCGAACGCGCCAGACAGATCATCGGAGAAGAATGGGGAAAGGAATTAATCCGCGGCTGGAATCAAGGCTGGTGGGAATCACCCACGCGCGTGGGTGAAATGATCGCACAATTAATTGGAGCTGCAACTGGACAGGTAATCGTCGGTGACACTACTTCAATCAACTTGTTCAAACTGACGATGGCCGCGCTGGCACTCCTTCCCGAAAGGAAGCGCATCATCACCGATACGCTCAACTTCCCGTCTGATTTGTACATCCTGCAGGGATGTGTCCAACTGCTCGGGGACAAACATAAAATCGTCCGCATCGGCTCGAACGATGGGGACATCACGCCCGATCTCGCTGCGCTCGAAACAGCGATCGACAATGATACGGCGCTGGTCACGCTCTCGCATGTCGTTTTCAAAAGCGGCTATCTTTATGACATGGCCGCGGTGACCGAACTCGCGCATCGCAAAGGCGCGCTGGTGTTGTGGGACCTAAGTCATTCGGCAGGCGCGGTCCCAATCGCCCTTGATGAATGCAAGGTGGATTTCGCCATCGGTTGCACCTATAAATATCTCAACGGCGGTCCAGGTGCTCCTGCCTTTCTTTACGTGAAAAAAGCCGTGCAGGACAGAGTCTCTTCGCCGATCTGGGGTTGGTGGGGACAAAACCAACCGTTCGCCTTCAGCCTCGATTACGCTCCTGCTCTCGGCGTGAATTGTTTCCTCATCGGGACTCAGCCTATGCTTTCCCTGCTTACGATGGAAGCCGCGCTTGACCCGCTTCTCGAAGCAGGTGTAGAAGCCATCCGCACAAAATCCGTTTTATTGACTGAGTACGCCTCCTACTTGACCGATCAATTGCTAGCCCCGCTTGGCTTTTCACTCGGCTCCCCGCGCGACCCCGCCAGACGCGGCTCGCACATTAGCATCCGGCACGAAGAAGGTTACCGCATTAGCCGCGCGTTGATCGAAGAGATGAACCTCATCCCCGATTTCCGGGAACCGGATAATATCCGCCTCGGCTTTGCACCGCTTTATACGACTTTTCGTGAAGTATGGGAAGGATTTAATCGCCTCCAGCATGTGGTGATAGAAAAAAGATACGAGAATTTTCCAAAGCAAAGGGCAACAGTTACGTGAAATTATAGAGAACTTTAGCTCGTTTTTTTTCACCATGATACAATCGCTCTTCGAGGAGCGAGACCTTTATGGCTTCAGATTCCATCATCGTTGAGCAATTGACCAAAACGTATCAAGTCTCGGAGCGCGAGGGCGGATTCGGCGCGGCGGTGGGCGGCTTTTTCAAACGCAAATACACGGATGTGAACGCAGTGCAGGGTGTCAGCTTTCGGATTCAGCCCGGTGAAATCGTAGGCTTTCTCGGTCCGAACGGCGCGGGGAAAACAACCACGTTGAAAATGTTATCCGGATTATTGAATCCAAGCTCAGGTAAAGCGCAAGTGCTTGGCTTCACGCCATGGGAACTCAAGCCTGATTATCTGCGCGCCATGACGCTGGTGATGGGTCAGCGAAATCGATTATCGTGGGACATTCCCGCCGCGGATTCGTTCCTGCTCGACCAAGCCATTTATCGCATCCCTGACGATGTCTATCAGCGCACGTTCAAAGAACTCGATGAGTTGCTCGAATTGAGTCCGCTGATGAAAAAGCCGGTACGCAATCTGTCGTTGGGCGAACGCATGAGATGCGAACTGGCGGTCGGCTTGATCCATAATCCCAAAGTTTTGTTCCTCGATGAACCCACCATCGGACTCGACATCACCGCACAATCCAGCATCCGAGACTTTTTGCGGGAATACAACCGTCGAACCGGCGCGACGATTTTATTGACGAGCCATTACATGGCAGATGTCACGGCATTGTGCGAACGCGTCATCATCATTCATCTTGGCAGACTCAAATACGATGGCGGTCTCTCTGATCTCTCGCACAAGATTGCGCCATTCAAATTGATCGGAGTGATTCTGCGCGACGCTGCGGTGCACGATTTGAACAAATACGGGAAGCCGGTTGAGAACGAGGAAGATCGGGAGAAAAGTTATATTCAGGTTAGCGCAAAAGATGTGACAAAAGTCACCGAGCGCATGTTAGCCGAACTGCCCATCCACGATATCACGATTGCCGATCCGCCCATCGAGGATGTGATCGAGCAAGCCTTTGAAGGATAAGCATGCTTCGCATCTATCAACGCATGGGTCAGGTCAACTGGGCGGAGCAATGGCAATACCGCGCCAATCTCTTCATGTACATTCTTTATGGGCTCATCACGCCGATTGTTTATATTGCGGTCTGGACTTCCATCGCGAACGCACAGGGCAGTGTCAGCGGACTCACCGCCAATGACTTCATTGTTTATTACATGATCATGCTGCTGGTGGATCAGGTCACCGGCGAAACCGTGGTCTATAATTTTGCCTACAAGATCCAGGACGGCTCGCTATCCAGCGAAATCATCCTTCCGGTTCATCCGCTTTTGACACGCACCTTGATGAATAATATCGCATTCAAGGTGATGACCACCTTCGTCTTGATTCCCGTTTGGTTATTGCTTTCGCTTCTCTTCCAGCCGACATTTTCCACCGTTACCTTAACCAATGTTTTGCTGGCAGTTCCTTCACTGATCTTCGGTTTCGCAATCAACTTCCTGCTGAGTTCAGCGATTGTCTGCGTTGCATTCTGGACGACGCGCGTTTGGGCGTTATACCGTTTGTACGGAATTCCAGTGGCGTTGTTCTCCGGTCAATTTGTTCCGTTGCAATTGATGCCAAAAATCATTCAGACGATGGCGATCTATTTGCCCTTCCAATTATTTAAATATTTCCCGACCCAATTGATTTTGGGAAACCTTTCCACACATGACATCCTGCTTGGTTACAGCATGGACATCATGTGGTTGGTTGTTGTTTACGCATTATTCCGCATTGCATGGCGCGGCGGATTGAAGCAATATACGGCGGTTGGCGCATAATATGGACACTTTGCGCTTGATACGGACATTCATCAAAGTCAATGTTCAGATGTCGTTGGCGTATCGTTCAGAGGCGGTGATCGAGTTCCTGCTTGACCTAATGTGGCTGGGCTGGGAACTGCTGAGTTTGCAAATCATTTTCGGGAACACACAATCGCTGGGCGGATGGAGCAAGGGCGACTTGATTGCATTGATGGGCGTGCTCCTGATGGTCAACACGTTCATGTCGGCGCTGATCTGGCCCAACACGGATTTTTTCAATGCCGCGATGCATGATGGCTCGCTCGATTATATGTTGCTTCAACCGGTCAACAACCTGTTCCTGGTTACGTTTTCGCGCATCTCGATTTGGCGCATCGTGGATTTAATTGTTGCGATTATCTTGATTGTAATCGGCGTCAGAATGGCTGGAGATATTGTCACCCCATTTAACCTTGCAACCTTCCTTCTGTTGATCGTTTCGGGATCGCTCGTTCTTTACAGCCTCTGGATCGTACTGATCGCTTTCACATTTTGGTTCACCAAGTTCGATAACAACGTCACGATCCTGCAGGCACTGACAGATACAGGTCGTTATCCGATCACGGTATATCCCTGGTGGCTGAGAATCATCGTCACGTTCATTATTCCAATTGGCTTGGCAACCACGATACCCGTCCAAGCACTGCGCGGAGAATTGAATCTACAACAAGTGTCTATATTTTTCTCCGTAAGCATCATCACTTTACTGGTTGCATCACAGGTATGGAAACTCGGGATAAAACGTTATAGCGGAGCCAGCAGCTAAGTAATGTCACACCAGCACTTGCGCCAGGTGCAAGTGTTGCGAGACCCCACAGGAGGCGTGGCAATCCCACAAGGGGATGATATCTCAACTACCATGCAAACAGGAGATTGCCACGTTGGGACGCTCCTCGCAACGACATATAAAGTAAAATTGATTGATGAACATCCTATATTCTGACGAAGCTATTATCGTTCTCGACAAACCTGCTGGAATCCCTGTCCTTCCCGATGGCTGGGAAAAAGATTTATCGTATTTAGTCAAATTGCTTGAAGAACAATTCGGGAAAATATACATCGTTCATCGGCTCGATAAAACCACCTCTGGCATCATGGTCTTTGCGCGAACCGCCGAAGCACACCGTAATCTCAATATTCAATTTGAAACGCACGAGGCCAAAAAAATATATCGCGCCATTGCGGAGGGTAATCCCAACTGGAACGAGAAGATCGCCAAGTATCCACTGCGCGTCAATGTGGGACACAAGCATCGCACCATGGTGGATGATAAAAATGGAAAACCTTCCGAAACGAGGTTCAAAATCATCAAACGGTATCCGGATCACGCCCTGCTTGAAGCGGAATTGATGACGGGGCGCACTCATCAAATCCGAGTCCATGCCTATGCGTTAGGTCATCCACTGTTGGGTGACGTTCTGTATAGTGCGCCGGAAACAAAAATCATTGCGCGTCCGGCATTGCACGCGTATTCTTTAACATTCATGCATCCAACCACAAACGAAAGAATATCTTTCACTGTGCCCTACCCCGCTGAGTTTGAAACCGCGTTGACCAATATAGAAACAGACTTGCTGTTCACCTAAAACAAAAAGGCGACCATGAAGGTCGCCCTGGCACGTCACGAAATTTTTCTCGCTTCCATGTAGAAACGTTTCTCGCGCGCCTCGCCCATTGAAAATGTCTTGCGCGGCAAAGCACCGTCGAGAATCACCGTCTTGAACAGATCGGACTTGCTCATAGCGGGCAGATAAAACCCGGCGTTGTTCGGCTGGCTTCCCAACTTCACAAGGACATCCTTGCCGTGTACATAATCAATTTTTTCCGCGCCGCCATCCTTCATGTATGGATCGAGAAAAGATTGAATCGTGCCAACCGGCAAATTGGATGATGGATGCGCGATCTCAAGCACGCCGAATCCCTTGCCGCCTATCACCAGACCGACAGCCTGCTTCTCACCGTGTGCTTGATCCACGATCTTGACCATTTCATCTGCACTAGCGACAGGCGTATATTCGAAATCTTTGCCGAAGACTGATTGAAGCGAGGCGAACAAGCTTTTCTTCAACCCAAACAAGACGCGATGAATAGGCTCGAACTCCAAGCCTTCATCATGGACATTTTCGATTTCAACCAACGCATAGCGTGCAGGATGATCCATGCCGACCTGCGGCTTGACCTTTTCCCAAATGGCTTTTGCAGTTGCGAGCGAATGGTTGCCATCGCCCATTGCAAACAAGAGCACAGGACTCTTAGAGCCAATTCCATATTTCTTCGCGAAGACTTCAGGCTTGGCAAGCCCGCGCAGCGCTTCAATAATTTTATTTTCAAAATCCGAATTGACGGCGTAGCCGGTCAGATGTCCGCTATCCAGCATCAAATCGAAATCATATAGTTTTTCAAGTTTGGATCTGGCTGCGTGCAACGGCTCGATGACCGTGCGATTCGGATCGTCAATCAGCACGAGGATATGCGGCAATTCCAGCGCCGCGCCTTCGCGGATCTTCATGCGCGGGGGCAGACGTTCGACAATGGTTCCCTCGGTGGCGCGGATGAGACTTGAGGAGCCTTTGGTGTAATCGTAACGTTCAAGGTCAAGACCAAGAACGATGCCTTTGCGCGTCTTGCCAGCAACGGTGCGCTCGACGTAGATCAATCCTTCGTGTGGTTGAAGAATTCCAGCATCCAGATATTTTTGCATCGTAGATTGAATGCCTTGAATGCGCTCCGCCGCGCCCGGCTTCTCCAAATAGACTTCAGGGAAAGTCAAGTTAAAAGTGGACGGCGCATCGCCGACCATCTCCTCGACTTGATTCCAATACTCCGGCTCGGAGGTGAACTGGTCGCAGGCAATGACCGCCCATTTCTTTAAATCTACGCCCGCTTTGGGAAGATACACCTGTGGAATTTGAATGCCAATATCGCTGATGATTTTCATGGATCCTTCCTTAACTTAGATGTCATTGGGAATGCCTTGCGGGCGCTCCCAATGACATTAATAACTATTTTCCGTTCTTGGCAAACGCGATCAGCTTCTCGGCTACTTCCGCACCGACGCGGCCTTGCGCTTCCTTCGTCGCTGCGCCGATATGGGGCGAACAAATCACATTCGGCAGTTTGACCAGCTTCCAATCGGTCGGCGGTTCCTCGGCATAGACATCCAGCGCCGCGCCTGCGACCTTGCCGCTGACCAACGCATCATGCAAGGCGTTCTCGTCAATAATGCCGCCGCGCGCGCAATTGATCACCCGCACGCCGTTCTTCATCTTGGCGAATTGATCCTTGCCAATCATGTTGGCAAACTCTTTCGTCTTCGGAAGATGCAGACTGATGTAATCGGATTGTTTCAGAAGCTCATCAAGCGTGACCATCTTTACGCCTTCGACCGCTTTGACATACGGATCATAGGCGACGACGGTCATACCCAAAGCCTTGGCGCGTTTCGCAACTTCCTTACCAATATTTCCAACGCCAACAAGTCCAAGTATCTTGCCGCCGATCTCATCGCCTTCGAAGTTTTTCTTCTCCCATTTTTCGGATTTCATCGAAGCCGCGGCTTGATAGGTCGAGCGGGCCAGTGCAAACATGTAACCGACAGTCAATTCAGCGACCGAAGCAGAACTCGCCATGGGCGTGTTCATCACGGTGATACCTTTGGACTTGGCATAATCGGCATCAATGGTATCGAGGCCGACGCCGCCGCGCACGATGACCTTCAGGTTGGGACAAACGTCAATTAACGATTGCCGCACCTTGGTCCGCGAACGAACGACCATGCCGTCATAGGCGGGCAAAACTTTGGGAAGTTCCTCCGGCGTGATGTCATCGCGCACATCCACCGTCAGGCCAGCTGAGCGCATCTGTTCAATGGCCTCTTTTTCGGTCTTGTCGCAAACTAAAATCTTCATTAGATTCTCCTTGTTGTAGGGATGTCATTGCGAGCGCCCGAAGGGCGCGTGGCAATCTCAACTAAATATCAACAGGAGATTGCCACGTCGCCTGCGAAGCGGCTCCGCGCAACGACAATAACTAAGTCATTCTAACCACCGCAAAATGCTTTGTCAACGACGGAAATCAGTATCGATTCATGCTGATTGTTCTTGGTAATTGTCAGACAAAGAGATATAATAAGATGAAAACAAAATCCCAGCGCGCCCTGCGCATGTCCAAACAAATGAAGGAGTAAATGTCATGTCTGATTCAAAGCGTGTCTACAACTTCAATCCCGGCCCTGCCGCCTTGCCACTCGAAGTGTTGCAGCAGGCACAGGCCGAGATGACCGATTACAAAGGCACCGGCATGTCGGTGATGGAAATCAGTCATCGCTCGAAAGAATTTGAAAGCATCATCCAAACTGCTGAAGCGGATTTGCGTGAATTGCTCGGCATCCCCGCCAACTATAAAGTGATGTTCCTGCAAGGCGGCGCGTCGCTGCAGTTCGCCATGCTGCCGATGAACTTGCGCGCCACCGGTTCCGCCGATTACATCGTGACCGGCACATGGAGCAAGACCGCCTTCAAGGAAGCGCAGAAACTCGGGACGACCCACGCCGCGGCCAATACCGAAGCGGAAGGCTTCAAATCTTTGCCCGCCAAACTCGATCTCGATCCGAAGGCCGCGTATCTGCACTTCACATCCAACGAAACAATTCATGGCGTGGAATTTTTCAAGGAGCCGGTTCCGCCTGCCGGAGTTCCGCTGGTGTGCGACTCGTCGTCAGACTTCATCAGCCATCCTGTAGATGTTTCCAAATATGCCTTGATCTATGCCGGCGCGCAGAAGAATGCCGGACCGTCGGGCGTGGTCATCGTGATCGCGCGTGACGATATGCTCGAGCGGACTCCCGCCAACCTGCCGGTGATGCTCGATTACAAAACATTAGCCGGCAGCGGATCACTGCACAACACGCCGCCCTGCTATGCGATCTACATCACAGGCTTGGTTCTCAAATGGGCCAAGGGACTCGGCGGATTGGAGGCTATTGCCAAGCGCAACCATGCCAAAGCGGATCTGGTTTACAAAGCCATTGACGAAAGCGGCGGCTTCTATCGCGGACACGCCAACAAGGATGCACGTTCGATGATGAACATCCCGTTCCGCCTGCCATCTGAAGAACTCGAAGATACCTTTGCGAAGGAATCCAAGAATAATGACTTGATCGGGCTCAAGGGTCATCGCTCGGTCGGCGGGATGCGCGCTTCGCTGTATAACGCGCTGGACGTCAAAGCCGCTGAGTCTTTGACACAGTTTATGCGCGAGTTCCAGAAGAAGCACGGATAAAAGATTTAGATAGAGAACACAAAGTAGTTAGACCTCGGAGGCAACTGAGACCTCCGAGGTCTTTTTCGTATTCCAAGCAGTTTCACATCTGCACACACTGCCAGCGAATCTACTGCAACCGAGCAAGGTTGCATATGGCTTGGGCAGAGCTTGATTATAGGAGGATATAGGATAGTTATAGGGTGATTATGGTATGGATATAGGATGAGCGAAGGGCTCGTCGAAGGATGGTCAAAGGATCCCCGAAGGATGCTCGAAGGATGAGCGGTGGTGGCTACCCGCAGAATTTATCAGGAGCAGACCCCGGATGCCGATTATAGAAGTTCATGCGCTACTTCCAGAAGAAGCACGGATAATTTTCACCACAAAGAACACAGAGCTTCATAAAATACGACCTCCGAGTTAAACTCGGAGGTCGTGTGGCTATTGGGTTGGAAGACTGAGGAAATGTTCTGGTCAAATAGCAACAACTTCATGGCTGGACAGCCACCATAAGGCGTTCACGCGCTGCGGCGAAACTTAGGCTGGCAAGAATATCCTCTTTCGTCAGGTAGGGAAAGTCTTTCAGGATTTCCTGCTCGGACATGTCTGAAGCCAAGTATTCCATATTCCAGCACATCATAAACCGTGATCCGCATTCCGCGAATACATGGCTTACCGCCGCGTTTTCCGGGTTCAATGGTAATAATATCCTTGTATTGCATGAGGCACACTCCAATTCAGCGCTAATGCTGAATTTTCATTTTTGGTCGCTTGACCATTATTTTACTCTATCTGCGATGCCCTTGGACGTCAAAGCCGCGGAAGAGTTGACCAGGTTCATGCGCGAGTTCCAGAAGAAGCACGGGTAAGACTTAAAAAGACAGTCACCTTGAAGGTGACTGTCTTTTTATATATTCGATCTCTGGTTTGCCAAGTCAAAGCCTGACTATGTCAATATATCTGTAGATGACCGTAACTCTTGTGCTAATTCCTTGAAACCGCGATACTTTTGTAAAAATGATTTAAGCGCATCCTCAATTTCTGAGTAATGATCGTTAGATTCTGCTTTTAATTCATCAAAAGTAATTTCAATTCCAGAGGCAGGCAACTTGATTGTCCTAATTCTATAAGACGTGTAATATGTTTTATGAATGTTCAAGAAAGCTTCGAATGCCGTTAGCATTACTGCAAACTCGTCATTAAGTTTTTCGTCAATAAATACCCATCTATCAAATTTGAGTTCGAGGTCCCACGGCTCGATAACTGATAATAACGCAGTAGATTCAATCAAATCGCACATTCCGACTTTCGAAAGATTAATAACATCCTCTATTTGCTTAATAAATTGGAGACTCGTTGCGTAATCAGATTTCGTCTTTACCATCTTAATCAACTTATTATCAATATTAAGGGTTTCTAATTTACTCACAGCTATCTCTTTAGCGACAGAAAACACCGTACTTTTTATATGTTTTATTAAGTCGCGATGATCTTTGTAGTAATAGTAGGATATACCCGTCTGAGATAATTCTGTGGATATAAATTCTTTTAATTCTCTCTCCTGATCGTTATTGGCACTATAGACATATACATGCTTGGGGATGCTTGTGTTTTTGACAATCAACCATTCCTCATTTGTTCCAGAAATTCCTTGCTCTGTTTTTGCACCATATCGGCTATCAAAGATAAATATAATGAAATCAGCGTCCAATACATCTTGCCGATATGTGGCTGGCTGGATTGATGGAGTTAAGTTTTCTTCATACAACATAACCTCAGCACCAACAGACTCTAACAGATAGCGTACTTTTTGTCTGATACCTTTCAAATCCAATGTTGAACTAATGAATATTCTCGGTTTGAAGTACATTTTTAACCCTTTCAATATTATCTGAGACAAAAAGAATCATACGCCTCTAAATAAATCTCAATTTCCCCATTATATCCAACGTACAAAATCAACCATTCCATCTAACCGTCAGCGTACGCAACTGCGGTTCAACCTTGGCCGCCAATTCTTGAACCTCATCCACTTCGCCCAACAACCCATTGATCACACAACCCAGTGCCCGCAACAATTCGTCGCGATCCAATGAAGGCACCAGCGCGCTCTTGAAAACATCGCGCACCTCAGCCGGAAGTTGGTCAAAGCCGCGTCCGTTCGATGTTAATAAACCATGACGATGACAAGCGAGGCTCAGGGCATAGTCACGAGCAGCACTGATCCAATATTCGGCCTGCCAATAGCGTCCGCGTTCGATGCAAAAGCGGGCGCGCAAGGCATGGTGCACGGCGTATCCAAAAAGTTCCTGTGCGGATGGCGATGAAGGGAAAGGCTTTTCAACCGCATCCCCAAAGAGCAATTTAAACTTCGGACCCGTCGCACCAAATTTAGAAGCTGGCGTGAAGGAGAGATCGAACTGCAAACAGCCAGGTATTAAAAAGACGCGATAGATGGATGCCCCGCTGGGCAGGTCGAATAGCTGCGCCGCATCAAATTCCTTGACGATGTCACGCGTCCAATCTTCAAGCACTTCAAAAATGGAAAAGTTATCAGCAACCGCGAAGGTCAAGTCGAGATCAGACCAACGGTCGCCTTCACTAAGCGCCAGCGAACCGACCACCGCGCCCGCAACGACCCGCTGATCGGATTTAGCCAGTTGAAGCACATAGTCGCGAACACGATCAAGGTCATTAACGCTAAACAACTTACTATGATCCATCGTTGTCTCCTTGCAACACTTATATACATTTAAGAATAACACAATTACAGATTGCCCACAAAATCAACCCACCTTGCCTAACTGGTTATAATTATGCTCATGGATTTTTTCTTCCCGGAAGATAGCTTACAACGGATGACTCCTGAAGAGACGCATATCACCTCCCTGACCGCCGAGCCATATCCCGATGGCGAGCGTGTGCGCGTAAACATCGAGATGACGCCGTTTCAAACGCGGCCCTATATCGAAGTCCTGCTCACCGATGCGAACGGCGAGGAAGTTACTACCGCCAGCATTGTCGAACCGATGGGATGGAAATTGGAATTCACCATGCACTTGCGCGGCGCAAAGGCCAGTCCGTTCAAGATCGAAGCCAAATTGTTTTATCCCGATGGTCCGCATGACGCGTCGGTCTTACACACCTTTGATGTTCCGCCTACGAATTGAACATAAATGACCCATTCCCACAAATCCCTAAATCTAATTTCAATCTCCATTGTTCTTGCCCTCACACTGATCGGTTGCGCGCCACAAGCCACTCCAACCTCCACTCCGACTTTTGCCGGAGTTTCAGCGACACCATCTGCAACCGCCACTCCCATCGTACCCAAAGATGTGATGATCCTGTCCATCGAGGAGGACGGGTACGCGCATCTCTTCGCTTATATCCCCGGCCAATTAAAGCTGACCCGCCTCACGTCCGGGCAATGGAGCGACACGGACCCCGCCATGAGTCCGGACGGAAAACGGATCGCGTTCGCATCCAACCGCGACGGATTTTGGAATCTGTACACGCTGGATATTCAAAGCGGAAAAGTCGTGCAGCTTACGAGCGACCATAATTACAATGCCGCGCCCACGTGGTCGCCCGACCTGGCATGGATCGCATACGAAACCTATCAGAACGGCAACCTGCAAATTGCATTGTTACCTTTGAATAATCCCGGACAAAAGTCCATTATCCTGACCAGCGATTCTTCATCGAATCATTCACCGGCCTGGGCGCCCAACGGACGGGAGATTGCCTACATCTCGAACAGCAGCGGCGATGCGGATGTGTGGCTGGCCGACCTCAACAAGATCGGAACGGATCGCTTCACGGACATCAGCCAAACGCCGCAAGCCGCAGAGAGTCACCCCGTTTGGAATTCAGACGGAACTCAACTTGCCTGGGCCTCCGCCGCGTTGGAGAACGTGGATAACAGCGGTATTTATGTTTGGGATTCGACCCAACCGAATCTTCCGGCCAAATGGGTCGGCGATGGCGACTGGCCGGCATGGAACGCGCACGGCAATGAAATTGTCGCGGGCGTGACGGGCGCAAATCGAGAACTGCTCGCGGCTTACACAACACAAGGCGATCCTTTGCTTCTGCCTGCGCCTCTGCCCGGAACTTTGCGCGGCATCATCTGGCCGGACATTGCATTGCCCAATCCGCTTCCGCAAGTCTATCAACAAGCCGCGGTTCAAACGCCTCCAGCCTTATGGGAGTCCAACGTGACCACCAATGCCGGGGTGCCATCGCAGCGATTATATGTGGTGCCACTTCCGAACGTTCAAGCACCGTATCCTCAATTGCAAGTTCTGGTCGACGACTCATTCAACGCGCTGCGCCAACGCGTCGTTACTGATGCCGGATGGGACGCGCTGGCCAGCCTTGAGAATGCCTTCGTGCCGCTGACGATTGCACTCGATCCGGGTCTCGGTGACGACTGGCTTTACACCGGCCGCGCCTTTGCCCTCAATTCGTTGATGATCGACGCCGGTTGGATGGCGGTCGTGCGTGAAGATATCGGCTCGCAAACTTATTGGAGACTTTATGTCCGCGCCCAAAAACAAGATGGGAGTGAAGGCGAACCGATTCAAAATCCACCCTGGGATTTGAATGCACGTTACGAACTTGATCCGGTAACCTACGAGGCCGGAGGAAAATATGCCGCCGTCCCCGCCGGATACTGGATTGACTTCACGGCCTTGGCTCAGGCCTATGGCTGGGAACGTCTGCCCGCACTACCCAACTGGCGCAATTATTACACGGGCGCGCGCTTCACCGAATTTGCACTGACCGGCGGACTGGATTGGCATTCGGCGATGCTCCAACTTTATCCAGCCGATGCGCTCGCCACCGCAACTCCTTTTCTTCCGCCAACACTAACACCTACGATCACACCCATACCGACTCGTACCCCTGCACCAACGGACACCCCGCGCCCTACCTTCACGCCATCGCCCACCTCAACACCGCGTCCGGCAACTAACACACCAACTCCAACAAACACTCGGGCTCCGACCCCAACCCCGGCGACAGTCATTCCATGATGAGTCAGATAGGTTATCGTAATAAACAAGAAAGTGCGATAAAACCATCTTCGGCTAAGTGGAGATGGCTTACTCTTCGAGTACGATGTCGCATCACTTGCAAGGACATTTTCATTTTAGCTTTTGCCTTCTTGCTTACGGCTTGTTCCATGAACATTTTCAACGGCGCAACACCGACGCCGGTTGTTCAGGTACAGACCGAAGTTCCGAATGAGGCGGGCACTCCAACCTTGGAGCCATTCCGGTTTTATCTACCCACGCCCGGCGCGGCACCCATTTCAGGCTGGCGTCCCCCTCTGTATCCGATTCCATGGGCAATCTCGCCGTATGATCACTTTTACTTTGCGCGCCCCATTGCCGCTGACCAGGTCAATTGGCCGCTTGCAGATTATCGGTACGGTGGAATTTGGATCCCGGGCTTTGTGCACACAGGCGTGGATATTGATGCCCCATACGGCACGCCGATTTTGGCAGCCGGACCCGGCACGATTGTTTGGGCGAATTGGGGATTACTCACAGGAACCCCTGGAAATCATAACGATGACTATGGAGAAGCAGTGGTGATTCGCATGGACTTTGGTTATGAAGATCAACAGCTCTACACAGTCTATGCTCACATGAGCAGGATCATCGCCGTCGTAGGTGAACATGTCAACACCGGTGATGTGATCGGACAGGTCGGTGCAACCGGCCACGTAACCGGACCGCACGTGCATTTTGAGGTGCGCCTGGGATATGACTCCTTTTACGATACGTATAACCCCGAGCTATGGATGGCACCGCCTCAAGGCTGGGGAGTTTTGGTTGGCAACATCAGCGACTATACCGGCATGACGCTTCAGCAATTGGAAGTGCATGTCACCAATACCGTAACGAATAACTCCCTCATGGTTAAACCTACGGGCCTGGATCTGTCATCAACCACGATCCGTATTATGACGAAAATTTGGTCTTGAGCGATCTGCCTGCCGGACTTTACAAGGTCAATTTCGATTATGAGGGCAAGGAAAAACAGGATTGGATGCGCATCTATCCCGGACAGGTAACATACTTTACTTATCACGGCGTCAATTTTAATTTGGCGCCTCCGCCTCCGCCGACAAAGGATTTTCTGCCCATTACGCCGCCCCCGATCCCAACCCCTTGACGCACTGAACATTTGTGCTATACTGTCCCCACGATATACTTGACTTGAACATAAAACTAGAAAGGAAATCCACACTCAACTTTCCGTGGATCAACAAAGCTGATGAAAGATTACGACAATTTTTTCTTGCCTGCCGACGATTTAGAGAGGGCAAAAGAATATTATCAAAAACTTGGTTTCTCCATTAAATTTGATTTCTCAGACAATGGAATGGTTGCATTCCAAGTTGATAGTCAAGAACCGGCTATTATTTTGAAAGATACAAAAAAGTTTCCCGACACAAAACCGACGATCTGGTTTGTGGTTGATGATGTCCGCCTGGAGTATAGAAAATTGAAAGAAAATGGTGTCTCTTTTTTGTCAGAACCATTTGAAATTCATACTGGATTGGCGGCGGAGTTTGAGGATCCATTTAGAAACAGGTTGGGAATTACAGATTATTCAAAACAAAAAGAGAAATAAAAAATTCTGCTGCATTTGGAGAAAAGAACATGTCCCCACGTAAATCATCCTCTGCCAAAAATACTGAAGAAACCTCCGCACCCCAAGTTGACGGTGCCAAACGTGCAGTGTTGGATAAAGCTGTCGGCGATATTCTTAAACGTTACGGTGAAGGCTCGATCATGAAACTTGGCGAAGCGCAAAGCATGATGAATGTTGATTCCATCTCCACTGGTTCGCTTTCGCTAGATATTGCCCTCGGTGTCGGCGGTGTTCCGCGCGGACGCATCACGGAAATCTATGGTCCGGAATCTTCCGGCAAAACCACTATTTGTCAGCACATCGTGGCTGAGTCACAGCGGCACGGCGGCACCGCCGCGTTCATTGACATGGAACACGCCCTTGATCCCGGTTACGCGGCCAAGTGCGGCGTGGACATTGACAATTTATTGGTCTCACAACCCGATACCGGTGAGCAGGCTCTTGAAATTACCGAAACTCTTGTCCGTTCGGGCGCAGTGGATGTGGTCGTTATTGATTCGGTCGCGGCTCTCGTTCCGCGCGCGGAGATCGAAGGCGATATGGGCGACCCGACGATGGGCGTTCACGCACGCTTGATGTCGCAGGCGTTGCGCAAACTTTCGGGGGCAATCAATCAAACAAAGACCACAGTCGTATTTACGAATCAACTCCGTCAAAAGATCGGCGTGATGTTTGGCAATCCTGAAACCACCACTGGCGGGCAGGCGCTCAAGTTTTATGCATCCATCCGACTCGACGTACGCCGCATTCAGGCCATCAAAGTCGGCGCGGAAATCATTGGCAACCGCACACGTGTCAAGGTCGTCAAAAATAAAGTCGCACCGCCCTTCCGCACCGCCGAATTCGACATCATGTATAACGAAGGCATTTCCAAATCTGGCGATGTGCTCGACCTCGCCACTCAATTCGAGATTGTCCAAAAGCGCGGCGCGTTCTTCTCTTATAACGATACCCGTCTCGGTCAGGGACGTGAGAACGCCAAAGAATTCATACGACAAAATCCGGGAATGATGGCTGAAATCGAAACGGTCATTCGTCAAAAGGCGTTGAGCGGTGAAGTGGCCTTGCCGCTGGATATGGGCGTGGATGGCGGCGAAGAACCCGCTGCCGCTACGGAAGAATAAATTCTGATTGTCATTGCGAGACCCCGAAGGGGTCGTGGCAATCTCAGCTAACATGCAAACAGAAGATTGCCGCGCTCGCTGATGCTCACTCGCAATGACATCCTATTTGACAATTTGAAACATTTCCCCGTCAATCGTGACAAACCGGATGCAGACTTTGCGTCCGGTTTTGACAAGTACTTGTGCGGGTTCAAGTATTTTAATTTCCTTGGATAATTCTCCGCTTCGTAATGGACGTTGAGCTTGCGCGGCGCTTTTGAAAATTTTCCCATCCCAAGCCGGATCAACTTCCCAATAGTCGATCGACAGACGCGTATCTATCTTTACTGCATCGGGCAATAAATCCGCCTTGATTTTTGCCGAGGTAGCGTATTCCAAATCAAAACAAACGTCGCGTTCAAAGCTAAACAATTCTGCCGAAGATGCAACCAATCGCTGGCGGGCTGTGTGAACGGCGCGCAGCGTAATATCGGACGCAATAAATTTTCTTTTCAACCGCGCGGCAACTACCGGCGTGGTCCCTGAACCGCAAAAAAAATCAGCAACTAAATCGCCTTTATTGGATGACGCGAGAATGATTCGTTCCAACAGGCTTTCGGGCTTTTGGGTAGGATAACCGGTGCGCTCATTATGCAAGCGTGCCACAACCGGAAAATACCACCAATCCTCCGGCACTTTGCCGCGTTCAAGGTTGGGGATTTTTCCAAAACCAGCTTTCGGTGAAGCCTTGAAGGTTTGAATCGTTGAAGGGTCATAGGGCTCACGCACAGCATCGGCATTAAAAGTGTAATCATCCCCCTTTACATAAACCAAAATCGTATCATGCTTACGATTGAATGCGCTGCGAATTGGAGAAGGGCCATGATACGTCCAGATAATTTCGTTGAGCAAATGATCTTGACCGAAGATTTCATCGAGCAGAACGCGAGCATAGGAATCAACATGCCAATCGAGATGGAGATAAAGAGTGCCGTTGGGTGAAAGCAAACGATACATCAATTCCAAACGCGGATACAAGAATTCAAGGTACGTATCCAGGTTGAGCCAATGATCTGGATAACCTTCAGCTAAAGCCCATTCTTCCGGCTTGCGCGAGTCCTCACCGCGTCCGATGCGCGCAGTATATTTTCGATTGGTAAAGAACGGAGGATCGGCATAAATAAGATTGATCCGGTTTTCATATTCCGGCAAGAGGGCGGACATAATTGCAAGGTTATCGCCAAGGATCAAACGATCTTCCGGCTGACTATTTGGATAGCCGCGTCCGGCTGGATAAATGATCGAATCCTTTGCCAGCGAAGCCGGTTGAGGGTCCGAATGATGGTTCTGCGAAGTGACTGCTCCCTTCAGTCGTACTGCCGAACCGTGATGTTTCGAGGGCCAGGTGAGAATGGGCATATTAGTAGTGAATATTCACAGCTGTCCCGAGTCCCTGATTATCCCACGAGATACCATCCTGTACACTCTGTGGATGAAACCAGTTGGCCCATAGAAAAAGCCATTTTGCGTCAGCTGTGCGCATATTGACACAGCCGTGACTCATCGGTGTGCCAAAGTTATCATGCCAATACGTACCATGAAAGGCATGGCCAAACTTCGTGAAATAGGAAGTCCAGGGAACGCCGGCCAAAATATAATCATCCACCTGGGCATAAATATTCGCCAGCCCCATGTGTTCGGAAGGCAATTTCTCCATGATATTAAAGTCACCCTGTGGAGTCGTTGTATGATTGCCGGATGGAATGCCGGACGCAATGGTTGTTTGAAAAACGTCTGCATCATATTCGTATGCAGTCAGGGTCTGCGTCGTCAGATTGACATCGATGCGTTTCTGATCCCACGGGACATTTGGGTTGATGAGATTAATATCTTCGGATGGAATTAACCGCAGATGCATGGCTGGAACATAATATGGAAAACTGGCGATATGATCCCAAATGCGATACCAGGGTTGACCATCCGGTCCATCCTCAATCGCCTCGATCCAATGCGTGGACTCATAATACAATCGCCAGCCAAGCTGATTCCATCCGGATGGAGACGACTTATCACGCTTCCAAGGCTCGGTAAAAGGGACCGTTACTTCAGCAAGAACGCGCGTACCATCGGGAATGAGCGTCAATGGAACGTTGAGAAGCGTCTTGACAGGCTGCAAGTTGGCACGCCACATATATCCGCCCCACACGCGATACCAAATCGGATTGGTCGCGAACTTTGGGTCATCAGAAACAACTTCCTCATAGACATGCACCAGATCATCGCGATTCCAAAAGCCCACCGGCGCTTCATTCTGATCGGTTGGCTTATTATACACTGCCACCCCTCTACTGGTCCCCACACGCACGAGATCGCCATCATCGAAGTTGATAAAATCCGGGGCGAATATATTCGGTGTAAAGCGACTGAACGCCAGACTTCCCAAACTGAGCCCGCCCAGTTTAAGAAAATCACGCCGGGAAAAATATTTTGACATGCAAAGGATTGTACTCGAAAACGGTACGGATCTAAATTTGACTCTTTTAATAATTCAACCCTCCAATGTTGGAGGGTTGAACCCGTTATTCGGTTGTCCGCCTCAGGCCTGAGCCGAGGCGGGGATCATGTCTTTCAACAGAATCTCGAGCGCCATCGTATGCCCACAGCGATGATGCGTGATGAAAAACTCGCAGTCACATTCGAAGGTCCCATCATTAAATGTCACACGATGATTATTATTGTCACCGTGAAAGGTAAGTTCGAACTTGTTGAAGCGAAAGCGATTCCGTTCCTCGGCGTACCGCTTAGCTTTCTCGATCTTTCCGATCATTCCAGAATCCATCTTTCAATCTCCTCTCGGATTTGAAATAAAAGACACGCGCAAGAACGCGTGTCTTTCCAGATTAAAGAACCAACTGATTGTCAATCATAAATCGCATAGCGGGAAACTCTATGCACCGAGTATAGCCAGAATCCGAGGACAAGTCAATCGCCATTTTTCGGTTGTGATGAATTCGTATGGAAATTGTAGGGTGAGCATCAGTCGGCGGTTGCCCCAGCCATCATGGGCTCATCACCGTTATATTTCCAAATCCTGGGCCATTTGACCGTGATAAAGCCCAGACCGATGATACAACCGATTCCGCCACTAATGATGGCAAACGGCGTGCCAAACAACTGAGCCACCGCGCCCGCTTCAAACTCTCCCAACTGCGGGCCACCGTTGAAAAATATTTGATTAATGCTCGTCATCCGTCCGCGCATTTCATCCGGCGTTTCCAACTGACGGATCGTATTCCGGATGATGGTGCTGACTCCATCTGCCGCGCCGGTGACTGCCAAAGCGATCCACGCCACGGCAAAGGAAGTGGCCGCGCCAAAAATAACGGTCGCCAGGCCGAATATGAACACCGCTATTAAAGAGCGGTCCCTGTTTCCGCAATTGATGCACTTGCGAAATGATCGTAGCCGCCAGCACGGCTCCCACCGACTGCGCCGCGGACAGCCATCCATATGCAACCACGCTCACATGCAGAACATCATTCGCAACAAAAGGCATTAGCGTGTTGGCGGAGGCGAAGAAGGTCGCAATGAAATCCAAAATCATAGACGAAAAAATGATCGGCTTGTTGACAATGAAATGAATGCCTTCGCGTATAGATTGACGCGAGATACCGGTTGCGCGGCTTTCAGATTTCTGCGGCACACTTCCAATGAGGATCAAGGCCAAAATCACGGCCACATAAGAGATGGCATTAATAAAGTAAACACTCGCAAGTCCGCTTGCGGCGATGATAAAACCGGTGATCGCCGGCCCGATGACCGAGCCGGCTTGAAACGCAATCGAGTTCAAACTGAAGGCGTTGGCCAAATCTTCGGTGGGAACAAGATTCGGAATCAATGCCGCGCGTGCTGGCCCATCGAACGACATCACCATCGCTTGAATTGCAGTGATCAGATAAATGTACCAGATAGTGATATGCCCGAAGAAAGTCAGCAGCGCAAGGATCAAGGCGAGAGCCATTGCGCTAGATTGCGTAATGAAAATGATCGTGCGACGATTATAGGAATCAGCCACCGCACCGCTGACGAGCGAAAAGAAAATCACCGGCAAAATACGCGCTAGGCCAACTCCGCTGATCGCAATCGGCTGATCGGTCAGCGTGCGTATATGCCAAAAGATGGCCCAAACTTGCATTTGAGTCCCGGCGACCGAGATCAATTGCCCAAGCCAGAGATAGAAGAACCGACGATGTTTTAAGGCAGGAGGAATATGCATTTTTCAGGCAACAATAAAATTGGAATTGAAAGATTATGTACCCCAGTCGCGTAAGTATAAGAAGTCATAACCGACTGTGCGATTGCTCAACTTCGCAATGGGTGGCATCATTCGTTTGTATTGACTCCGGCGAATTCGCCCGACCACTTGATTCACAAACTCTTTTCCAAAACCAGCCGCGATGCAATCATCAACACTGAAACGCCTGTCCACCAAAAGATAAAGCAGTTTATCCACTTCATCATAGGTGAAACCCAGTTCGCTTTCGTCGGTCTGTCCCTTCCACAAATCCGCGGACGGCGCCTTATCAATCACTGATGGCGGCACACCCCGCGCGCGCGAAAGTTGACGCACCTGTGTCTTATATAAATCGCCGATAGGATTAATCGCCGCAGCCATGTCGCCCCACAGGGTGGTGTATCCGAGAAGGATTTCAGTTTTGTTGCTGGTGCCGACGACGAGTCCCCTGAAGACTTCAGATTGATCGTACAAGACAATCATCCGTGCCCGCGCCATCAGATTCCCTTTTCGAACATTTGATATTTGGGGATCAAGCTGAATCAGCGGCTCGACCATGGGCGTGATCTCAATCGTTTCCATTCGGACCCCGAAGCGGGTCGCCGTTTTTTCAGCATCCTCCAGTGAATCAGCGGACGAGGTTTTATAAGGCATCCGCACTGCAAGAACGTTATCCGGACCCAAGGCTTCCGCCGCCAGCTCACACGAAAGCGCAGAATCGATTCCGCCGGAAAGGCCAATGACGGCGCGCGTAAAACCCACGCGTGTGATTTCACTCTTGATGAATCCGGTCAGGATCTTTTGGGCAAGGTCAGTATGAATGCTTAGGTCAATGTTCATTTCGACAAGATACGATTAAGTTCTCTCTGGACGAGATCGGCCCGTTCGTCCCGCATTAACGGCAGACGTGCCCGCGTGCGGCGGATTTGATTCAAGTCAAGAGTCGCCATCGTCAGCGCTTCTTCAAAATACGGGCCGTAAGCCAGTCTTTCGCCTTTGGGATCATAGGCCGTCGTCCCGCCCCAGAAATTCAAGCCGTCTTCATAACCAACGCGGTTGCTGTGCACCACAAAACTGGTGAACAAATTTGCATACGATTGATTGACGTTCTCAACCCACCACGCCGATTCGAGTTTATCGTGCTCGTTCAAGCCGCGTCCTGGCGATGCAGAAGAGAATATCAAAATATCCGCACCATCCAACCACAGAAGATAAGGCGGTGAGGCATGCCAGAAATCCTCGCAGATCAACATGCCCATGCGCCCAAAACGGGTATCAAAGGCGCGGATCGAATCACCATGAGCAAAGAAGCGGCCTTCGTCAAATAACGCATAAGTGGGCAGATAAACTTTATGATGAACATGCAGCACGCGTCCGCCGGAAAGATAGGCGGAGGCAATGTAAAAGCGGTGACGCGCATCTTCGTCCACAAAGCCGACCACGATGTCGAGGTTTTGACTCGCTTCAAGTAACGGCTTGAAGACCGGATCATCATCCATCGGCTTGTGGGAAACCGTTGAAACTAAATCTTGCAAAATGTATCCCGTCAAAGAAAGTTCGGGAAATACGATCAGGTCAGCTTTCTGGGCTTGAGCCTGCTTGATGTAGTCCAGATGCTTTTCGAGGTTGGCTTGAACGTTTCCCAGTTTGGTCGCGATTTGAGCGAGAGCGAGGTTAAGTTGCATCGTCTGAATCTTACCACTGAAATTTTGACCCTAAGGATTCTTGAAACCCTTAGGGTCAATTCTGCGGAGAGGGTGGGATTCGAACCCACGGTGGCCACAAGGGCCACAACGGTTTTCGAGACCGTCCCATTCAACCGCTCTGGCACCTCTCCATAAGTGCGGCGAAATTATATCTCAGATTTCCACGCTTGAATGAAGTTCTGGATAATAGATTTCCCTCAAGCCAGCACCCTTTAATTTCTCCATCAACGCAGTTGCAGGTTTAAACTCGCCATGCACCAGAAAAATTTTCTTGACCTGAGGTTTGACCGCGGTTGCATAGTTGATTAACAAATCCTGCCCCGCGTGACCTGACAATCCTCCAATCGTTTCGACGCGCGCCTTGACTTCATACGGCTCGCCAAAAATCCGGACACGCTTCTCGCGGTCAGCCAGGCGGCGGCCCAACGTATCAGGTGCGGTCCAACCGACGATCAAAATCGTGTTGTTCGGATTGCTGATATTATTTCGCAAATGATGCAGGATGCGCCCGGCTTCCGCCATACCGGAAGCGGAAATAATAATCATCGGGTCTTTCCGTTCATTCAACGCTTTGGATTCATCCACCGAATGGATATAGGTTAGTTGTTTGAAATCCAGTGCAGGATGTTTTTGCCTTTGAATAAATTGATTCGTTGCTTCATCGAGACATTCAGGATGAGCGCGAAAGATATCGGAAGCATGAACCGCCAGAGGGCTGTCCACGTAAACCGGCACCGGTTTGACTCCATCGCTCATCATTTCGTTCAAATAAAAAACCAGTTCCTGCGTGCGTCCAACTGCAAACGCCGGGATGATGACCTTTCCACCCCGCCGAACGGTTTCCGAAACAACGCTGCGAAATTCTTCAAACGCAAGGCGCGGGTTATCGTGCGATTTATCGCCATAAGTTGATTCCATTAAAAGATAATCAGCCGCCTCCGGCAAAACCGGATCACGTAAGAGCGGCAAATCCACGCGGCCAATGTCGCCCGAAAACCAAAAACGGAATTTTCGTCCCTTCTCTTCGATATCCAATGAAACACCAGCCGAACCAAGGATGTGGCCCGCATCCCAAAAACGGGCCGTCACGCCGGGGATCGGCTCGAAGGACTGCTCATAATCCATCGGCCGGAAATGTTCATCCACCTGCTCGGCATCAGCCATTGTGTAAAGCGGTTCAACGTGCTTGCCGCCATGACGAGATTCTTGTTTATTGACGAACTCCGCGTCGGCTTCCTGAATGTGACCGGAGTCGCGCAGCATCACGTCCGAGAGATCCGCTGTAGCTCGCGTTGCATAGATCGGCCCCACATAACCATTCTTGATCAAATGAGGAAGATTCCCGCTGTGGTCAATATGCGCGTGAGACAAAACCACCGCGTCGATCCTGTGCGGATCATAGGGGAAGTTCTGATTGCGAAAATAAGTTTCCTCGCGGCGTCCTTGATATAGACCGCATTCTAGCAAAAGAGTCGCGCCGTTGATTTCCAACAAATGCTGTGATCCGGTCACCGTCTGCGCCGCGCCATGAAAATTGATTCGCATCCTAGCCTCCAAGCACACTTACAATCTGTGCGCCGAAATGTTCCAGCCTCCATGGAGAACACTCCATCACCCGTTCGATTTCCTGCGGACCGCGTTCAGCCAACGCCATCAATAGCGGCCTCGGCAAGACGACATCCGATTCAACATCCATTTCCACTGCGATTTTCTTTCGCCAACTCTTCAACTTGTCCAGCCGCTTGATATACGCATCATTCGGACGTTGAAGCGGAATCCGTTTTACGAGCGGACTCTGCGCGCCGCGCTTAACCGCTTCGAGAATAAGAGAACCCCAATTTTGAATCTGTCTCGAGGTCAGTTCAACCTCCAACTCACTGATGGTGGACGGTTTCGTTTTGGCGATCTCCACCAAACGATCATCATCCAGTACCTTGAATGGAGGCCGATCCAGGCGTGCGGCGATTTGCTCGCGAAAAACAAGCAACTCGCTCAAAACGGTCAGGTCACGCAAATCCAAATCATGGCGGTTGACGAAGTGAATCCAAGCGGGCGATTCGGCTTTAGGTTTTGAATTGTTTGCATGGCAGGCCATCTGGAAATCTTCCTGCGCAAGCGGCCAGAGTCCTTTTTCTTCCAGCTCGTTTTTTAGCAGATCACGCAACGAGAGAAGAAAATGCGTATCGAGGCGGGCATACAGCATCAGGTCGTGAGAGAGCGGACGCGCACCCCAATCCGCTTTTTGAAAACGCTTATTTACCTTTACGTTAAATTTTTCTTCAATCAACCGATCCAGGCCAGCCAGCTTGCGTCCAAGGATTCGCCCCGCCTGCATGGTATCGAAAAGATTTGCAAAATTAAATCCATAATCCCGACGCAGACAGATCAAATCATATTCCGAGGCGTGAAATACTTTTTCGATTTTAGGATCGGCAAAGATAGGTCCAAGAATATCAAGACTATCCAGTGCAAGCGGGTCGACCAGATAATCTGTTTCGACAGTGGAGAATTGAACGAGGCAAACTCGCTCCCGATAAGCGTGCAAGCTATTGGATTCAGTATCTACGGCAATGCACGGCTGACAACTCAACTCATTAACGAGCCGATCAAGCTGACTCGACGATTGAATTAATTCGGGCGGAGCAAGAGGGTCGGGGAGCATAAGCACGATTATATCTCGCGCGCTTTTTCCATAACGATGGCGGCTTCGCCATCGTTATAGTAGGACTGCCACACATCCACGCGGTGATAGCCCTCCTGTTCATACAGTCTGATTGCGCCATCATTGGAAGCCCGCACGGACAAACGCACGCGCGGCGTTTTGAGTTGACTCTCGCAGGCACGCAACAGATCACGCCCGATGCCGCGGCGGCGGAACTCCGGGGCAACACCAATAGTTGCGATCCATGAAAATCCCTCCGACGGACGCGGATCCCCAGCCACGAAACCGACCATCTTTCCAGTATCATCTACCGCCTTTAGACGAACCACATCAGGAAAAGTCAAGACCGCGATAAGGTCAAGGAATGGCCAGGCATCTTTTTCAAAGCATTCACGTTCGAGTTTATTGAGCGTGCTGATATCAAGGAATGAAGCGGTTGTAATCTCCATAGAAAAAGGCCCCGTGTTTTACACGAGGCCTTGATTGTATCACCTGCAACTAATCTTAGCTGTCTTTATTCTTGATAAAGTTCTCGATCATGCTGGTGAATTCCATCGGGAAGATGTACTTTGTGGATGCACCTTGACCAAGGGATTTCAACGTATCGAAATATTGAAGTGTCATGGTCTTCTGATCAATGCTCTTGGCAGCTGCAAAGATTTTCTCAAGGGCAGCAGAGTAACCTTCGGCTTGCAATAACTGCGCTTGTTTAGAACCCTCGGCTTGCAGAATATTGGCCTGCTTCGCGCCTTCCGCTTTCAAAATAGCGGACTGCTTTTCGCCTTCTGCCACGTTGATAGCCGCTTCGCGCGTACCGGTCGATTCGGTCACTACGGCGCGGCGGATACGTTCAGCTGTCATCTGGCGGTTCATCGCCTCTTGCACTTCCTTGGGCGGGATGATCTCGCGGATTTCCACGTTAGTTACTTTTAACGCCCCAGCGCTCGGTCACCTCATCCAGCTTGGTTCTCAACGTCGTGTTGATATTTTCGCGCTGAGACAGAACTTCATCGAGCGCGATCCCACCGATCACGGAACGCAGAGTGGTGGTTGCCATGCCGGCCGCTGAGAGTTCAAAGTTGCCCACCGCGACGATGCTCGCCGTCGGCTCAATCACCTTGAAGTACCACAGGAAGTCAATCGAGATCGGCGCATTATCTTTCGTGATGGATACCTGATGTGGAACCTCGCGGATCTGCTCGCGCAAATCCACTTTTACTGGACGATCTACAACCGGTATGAGAAAAACAATACCTGGGCCCCTCGGCTAACTCATCACACGTCCGAGGCGGAAAACCACGAGGCGCTGATACTCAGGCACGATTCGAATGGCGTTGATCAGAAGAACAACGACAACAATCACGATTGCACCGAGAATACAAAGAACAACTTGGGTCATTTTTATTACTCCTTTCGTTACATTGGGGTTATCATGAACTTTCGTTCTCAACGATGAGGACAAAGCCTTCACGGCCAATCACACGCACCTCACTGCCACGGGGAATCAAATCCTTACTGCGGGCCGACCACAATTCCCCTGCCACCTGAACCGAGCCTTCAATTTGAACAGGAGTCTTTGCCCGACCGCGCTGGCCGATCAAAGTCGAAAGATCCTGCATAGGCTTTGTCTGCGATATCTGCAGCACCTTGCGTGCAGAAATCCAAGCAAACAGGGCCAGCAATGTGGATGTCAGGATTGCGAGCAGAGGGTTGACCGATGGAAGGCCATTTGGATTGGGAAAGAAAAACACGGAGCCCACGATCAAACCGAGGATGGAAAGAATCAACCACACCTCGCGACGCGGACCACGAGCCGCCATCACAAAAGGTGCAATGCTCAAGAACAGCAATACCAGCGCCCACCAGTTGCATGAGAGGTGATAGACCGCGTAACCTGCCAGAACTGCGCAGAGGATGGTGCCAGTTTCTGCGATTATTGAGCCGGGCGCGATCAGCGCCAGCATGGCCAGGAAAGTTGCCATAACCAGCAGAATATAAGCAATGTTCGGGTTTAGTAAGAGATCCATAAGGTATCCATACTGGGCGTCAAATCTATTATACAACAATCATTCAACACAGCCAATTTCAACTTGTGGAGTTGAGCCGGTTGTTCCGCCTTGAATGATTTGATCAGAACTTATCTTACTATAAATCATCTCCAGCCGTATCCATCGACCGGGGAGTGTTGATCTCCGCCAGTTGGGGGAGGCCGCATCAAAAGTGCAGCATACGATACCATAGCTACAATGGAACCTGTGGGGGATGCGTTTACGCGTAGAGCCAAAGCAAAAGTTATGTGCGGTGTATAATGGTTACGATTTTTATATCCCCCTGCCCTCTAGGGAGCCTCGCTCATTTTCAAATTGAAAAGGAAGAAGGTCGGGTGGGGATAACAGGAGCCTCCATTGAACCTCAAAAAAATATGTATTCTTGGTCTTGGGTATATCGGGCTACCAACCGCTTCCACTTTTGCCGCACACGGTGTCAAAGTGATCGGCGTGGATGTGAACCCGCATATCGTCGAAACTTTGCAACATGGCGGGATCCACATTCACGAGCCGGGTCTGCGCGACACCGTCAAAGCGGCGTTGGCTTCAGGTAATTTCACCGTTTCGACCCAGCTCGAAGAAGCCGACGCGTTCATTATCGCCGTACCCACTCCATTTCATCAAAACAAGTTCGGGGATTACAACGGACAGCAATTCAAATTGGCAGATATGAGTGCAGTGACTTCAGCAGCGGAAGCAATTGTTCCGTTCTTGCGAAAAGGCAATCTTGTCGTTCTCGAGTTCGACCTCTCCCCCACGCACCACTATGGAACTCGTCGCCCCGATTCTCGCTCGTTCCGGACTTCAAGCGGGTCGCGATTTTCATTTGGCTTACTCTCCCGAACGCGTTTTACCGGGACAGATTCTGCGCGAGCTGATCGAGAATGCACGCGTCATTGGCGGCGTCACTTCTGAATCCGCAAAAGCTGGTGCCGACCTCTATTCCATCTTCGTCAAAGGTGAGATCATCCAAACCGATGCGACCACCGCCGAAATGGTCAAGCTGATGGAAAACACTTATCGAGATGTGAACATCTCCATCGCCAACGAATTCGCGCGTCTCGCCGATAAATTTGGCGTGGACGTGTGGGAAGCCATTTCGCTAGCCAACCGTCATCCGCGCGTAAAAATCTTAAGTCCCGGCCCCGGTGTCGGAGGACATTGCATCAGTGTGGATCCGTGGTTCTTTGTGGAGTCCGCGCCGGAATTGACTCCATTGATTTACACCTCGCGCAAAGTCAATGACGCACAACCCCATTATGTAGTCGGCTTGGTGAAGCGCACGTTGGGTTCACTCAAGGATAAAAGAATTGCCGCGCTGGGTCTCGCTTATAAACCCGATGTAGATGATCTCCGCGAAAGCCCGGCAGTGGAAGTTGTGCATCTGCTGCAAGCGGAAGGCGCTCAGGTCAAAGCATGGGAGCCGTTCAAGCCGGATGCAAATCTTGAAGACATTCACATGGCATCTAGTCTCGATGATGCGCTCAGAGATTCGGATGCAATCCTATTGCTTGTCCGTCACACCGAATTCATCAACTTGAAGCCCGCTGATATCGCATCAAAAATAAAAGCCCGCACGATCATCGATACCGTCAATGGCTGGAATGTTAAAGAATGGCAAAGCGCGGGATTTAACATCACAAGATTGGGCGTAAGAAAATAATCAACGCATTTTATGAAAATCCTCTCCGTTTTTGGCACCCGGCCTGAAGCCGTAAAGATGGCTCCGGTCATTCGCCAGTTGGCGCAAACGCCGAATATCGAATCGCGTGTATGTGTCACAGCGCAACACCGGCAAATGCTCGACCAAGTTTTAAATTTATTTGACATTAAACCCGATTACGATCTTGACCTCATGCGTGAGGATCAATCGTTGGCAGAGCTAAGCGCGGCGATCTTCACATATCTCGATCCCATCCTGTCCGAGTTCAAACCGGATTGGGCTTTGGTGCAAGGTGATACAACGACAGTGGCAATCACTGCCTTAGTTGCCTATTATCGCCGCATCCTCGTTGGACATGTCGAAGCCGGACTCCGTACGCACGACAAGTGGCAGCCATTTCCCGAAGAGATCAATCGGCGCGTGGCAAGTGTCATCGCCGATTTACACTTTGCACCCACGGAATGGGCCAAACAAAACCTGCTCCGAGAAGGCATATCGGAAAAGGCGATTGCAGTCACCGGCAACCCCGTCATTGACGCATTGCAATTTGTGGCAAAACAGCCAGAGCCGGAAGAAGTTACAAAATTGATGCACAAATTGGGAATGGGGGATCGAGAATTGGTTAAAGAACTCATTTTAGTAACCGCTCATCGCAGGGAAAATTTTGGCAAACCGCTCGAAGAGATATGTAACGCACTCAAAGAATTGGCTTCACGCGGTGATGTAGAAATGGTTTATCCGGTCCATCTCAATCCCAACGTGCAGGAACCGGTGTATCGCATCTTGAAAGATGTAAACCACATTACGCTTCTTCCGCCGCTGGATTATCTTCCGCTGGTTGGCCTGATGAAACGTTCCACGCTGATTCTCACAAACTCGGGCGGCATTCAGGAAGAAGCGCCGGCGTTTGGCATTCCGGTTCTCGTTCTGCGCGAAGTAACGGAACGGCCGGAGGGAATTGAAGCGGGAACTTTGAAACTCGTCGGAACGGCAAGCCACCGCATCGTCGAGGAAGCGAGGCGGCTTTTGGATGACAAATCCGCATACGCAGAAACGGCCAAAGCCACAAATCCATTCGGCGATGGAAACGCCGCGCAAAACATCGTCAGAACCTTGCTAAATTACAAGTCCTGATATCCCTTAGCACTTTGTAATGCACATCCAAATTATTTGTGTGTATAATCATATTGATGATGATGTTGCGCCGCGCGCTGGCATTGTTGTTCGTTTTCTGCCTGCTGGCAATCCCCTGGTCTTCTGCGAATGCACAGGACGCGAGCATCCGCTATTTTCCAGAGACTGGCCATAATGTTCAAGGGGATTTCCTGCGGTTCTATAACGCCGTCTCCGATCCCACAACCTTATTCGGCTATCCCATCACCGAACAATTCAACAGAAAAGACGGATTGCTGGTTCAGTATTTTCAGCGCGCCCGATTCGAATATCACCCTGAGCTGCCCGATGGTCAGCGCGTGGTGCCTACTGATCTCGGCACACAGATGTATACGCCATCCACGCAATTAAAAATCTCAAATCCATTTGCGTGCCAGCTCTATCCGCAAACGAATTTTTCCGTATGTTTTGCGTTCCTTGATTTTTATAATAAATACGGCGGACCGCTTCAATTCGGTTATCCGATCTCGCCATTTGAATATCACGACGGTATGATCGTCCAATATTTTCAGAGAGCACGCATGGAATGGCAGCCCTCTAATCCGGAAGGCGAACGCGTCATCCTCACCGATCTTGGAAGTTTATACTTCGATAAATTGGCGGAAGACCCGGGCCTGAAGAACTCGGTTCAACCTCTCAATGCCAGCATCCAGCCGCCGATTATTTCCCTGCAGGTGCGCGCGTTTGTATGGAAGGCGGTCACAGTAGGAAGCGACCAGCAATCCATATTTATCATCGCCAACGATCAAAGCGGACAGTCTCTCAATGATGCGGCTTGCACTGCCACCATCCATTGGCCGAATGAGGCGGCGCAGACGATTGATGCGACCACGAACAACAGCGGCATTGGAACGATCCAACTTACATTTGCAAACAAACCATCGGGAAGTTTGATCCCCATCGATATCAACTGTCAATATGAAGGCGATCTAAACGGCAGCACGACCACAGCTTTCAGGATTTGGTATTAACCGTTAATCCAATAAATCCTTTAAATCGAAGACGGGCCCGTCTTTACAAGCCAGCAATTGTCCGCGGCGACATTCAACGGTGCAGGCTCCGCAACCTGCGAGGGCGCCGCATGGCATGGGGATGCGAATTAAAATCTGCGCCTCGTTCCTGACCATAAACGGATTACTCCTCCCAAGCTTTTTCTTTAACTCAGGCAGTGATTCGCGTGCCGCGTCCATGGCAATGTAATCTGCCCAATTGCAAATATCGAGCAACGCGCTCATCGGTTGGACTTCTATTTGCAGAGGAAGATCATCCGGCGGAGTCTGACAAACCAGCACAATAGAAGCTTCCTGTTTCAAAGCAGCATCAAGCAAGGCCAATAATCGCGCCGGAGAATCGCTTGCGCTCGCTTGTTGAGTGTCGAAGGCAATCAGTGCAACTCGACTCACATCCTTCGGCAAAATAAATCCGTGTCCCAGCGGGCCGCGCAAATGAAGGCGCATACCAAGATTCCATGAATTCGGCATGGGCGGCGCGGCGAGGAAGCCATCCGCAAAAGATTTGGCTAAGAAAACGGAAGCCGCCAGCGATGAGTTTGATGCGTCTGCATAAGTAAGGAGATATTGCCCCGGCCCAGGAATCAAAGAAGGATCGCATTGAATCCGTGCACAAGGTTTCCCATCGAGCAGAACAAGTTCTTTAATGATTCTTCCTTCGGCTTGCATGATCTCATCTTAACATGGCTTTCAAGGCGCGGCAAGCGGTTATAATATTCCACATGAACCCAATCAAACCAAGCGGACGAGAGATTCGGCTCACGAGTCTTTCGGCCTGCGCGGGTTGAGCGTCGAAGCTCAACGCGGAAACGCTGGCGCAGGTTCTGCGCCCCGTACAGGACATTTTTAAATCGTCCGACTATCCTGATCTATTAGTCGGACTCGCTGGCCCGGACGACGCGGCAGTCTGGCGTCTCGATGATTCGCGCGCGCTGGTTGTGACAACGGACTTTTTCACACCCGTCGTTGACGACGCATACGATTACGGCGCGATTGCCGCGACGAATAGTCTCTCCGATATTTATGCGATGGGCGGGACTCCATTCCTCGCTTTGAATGTGGCCGCGCTTCCGCCCGATCTTCCCATTGAAATATCCGCCGACATTTTGCGCGGCGGTGCGGAGAAAGCGCGCGAGGCTGGCGTAGTTATTGCGGGCGGACATACGGTTCAAGATAAGGAACCGAAGTATGGTTTGGTTGTGATCGGATTCGTAGATCCGAAAAAAATGTTGAGCAAGAGTGGACTCAAAGTCGGCGATGCATTGGTGTTGACCAAGCCGCTTGGGTTCGGTGTCACCACCACGGCGTTGAAGCGTGAGCAAGCCGATCAGAAAGATGTAAAGGAAGTTGTGATCTGGATGACGAGACTGAACAAAACCGCGGGTCAACTCGCGGTTGAATTCAATCTGCGCGGCGGCACGGATGTCACCGGCTTCAGTCTGCTTGGTCACGGATGGGAAATGGCAAATGCTGCGAGCGTTGCGCTGGAAATTGAATACAACAAAATTCCGTTTGTCAGCTGCGCGCGCAAATATGCAGATAAGGGTGCATTTGCCGGAGGTCTGTTCGATAATCGATCTTACTTTTCATCGCATGTGAAATTCGATGAATTGCTGGATGAGCCATCGCAGATGCTGCTCTTCGATCCGCAGACCAGCGGAGGATTATTGCTCGGTGTGCCGCCCGAAAAGCTGGATGCGTTCATGAAACGCGCGAAGGAACTCGATCAACCATTCTGGGTAATTGGAAAAGTGAAACAAGGCCGGGGGGTTCAGGTAAAATAGAATGGACAAGGATTGCATCCCTGCCAGACAATCATGCCAAGTATTCCAACTGATATTCTGATTCTCGTACTCCTGCTCTTGCTTAATAGCTTATTCGTGATGTCGGAGATGGCGGTCGTTTCCGCGCGCAAGGCGCGACTGCAACAACAGGCTAACGAAGGAAATAAACGCGCCGCCACCGCCCTGAATCTTGCCCAACATCCAAACACGTTTCTTTCCACAGTCCAGATCGGCATCACACTGGTCAGCGTGTTGCTCGGCGCGCTGGGTGGACCGGCATTCTCGGGGCCATTGGCTGAGCTATTTAATCGGTGGCCGGTTTTGGTTCCGTACGCGGATTTGCTGGCGCTGGGCGTCGTAGTTGTCGTGATCACCACCCTGTCTCTCGTATTGAGCGAGCTTGTCCCCAAACGGATCGCGTTGCATAATCCGGAAAAAATCGCAGCTGCGATCGCTGGTCCGATGCTCTTTATCTCAAAATTATTTTCGCCGCTCGTCTGGCTGCTGGGACGTGCTACCGATTCTATTCTCCGGATCATGGGCATCAAGCCGACCAACGAACCGCCCGTAACCGAAGAAGAGATTCAATTATTGATTGATCAAGGTACCGAGGCCGGCGTGTTTGAAGAATCCGAGCAGGATATGGTGGAAGGCGTGTTCAGCCTAGGCGATTTGCGCGTCTATTCGCTGATGACGCCGCGCACTGACATTGTTTGGATCGACATCACCGATTCACAAGACGAAATCCGCCGAAAGATTTCCGAAAGTTCATATTCACGTTTTCCCGTTTGTCAGGATAGTCTCGACACCGTGCTCGGCATTGTCAAGGCACGCGACCTGCTTGCACCTCCGGATCTTTCGAGCGATAGTTTCAAGCTCAAAGAAAAACTGCGGCCTGCCATTTATATTCCAGAAACCATGTTGGCTTCGCGTGCTCTCGAGGTATTCAAGGAAAAGAACGCCGAGATCATGTTTATCATCGACGAGTTTGGAAGCTTGCAGGGCTTGCTCACGCTCAACGATATCATCGAAGAAATCGTTGGCGACATCGAGGTCGAACCACAGGCCACGCAGCGCCAGGACGGCTCGTGGCTGCTGGATGGCATGCTGGAAATGGACAACTTCAAGGAAATCTTCAAAGTCGAGGCTATGCCTCACGAAGACGAATACGAGACGCTGAGCGGCTTCGTGATGATGTCGCTCGGACGCGTGCCGCAAGCGTCTGACCATTTCGAATGGAACGGCCTGCGCTTCGAAGTGATGGATATGGACGGGCATCGCGTTGACAAGGTGTTGGTAACCACCCTGCCGTCTCGTTCTCTGACCCAATCGATTCAAGCTAGTAAGAATTGATTAGTCGGTTCCAATCAGGAGCAGACGAATGAAGTTGAAGCATTTCATTGACAGCAACAAAGGGATTACGTTCCTTGTATTACTGGGAATGATCGTTTATTACCGGCAATGGAACAATCCTACGGCGATGATTTACCTGGCGCTGCACGGAACTTATGGGTTGATGTGGGTAATGAAGTCTCGCATCTTTCCCGATAAACATTGGGAACAACGCCCTACGCTTTGGTTCGGCTTGTTGACCTGGATCGCGTTGGCTTTCTATTGGCTTCCGGGCTGGCTTATTTTCTCGCGTTCGCTGGAGGCGCCAGCATGGTTATTAACGGTATGTGTCAGCATTTATATTTTGGGCGTATTCTTCCATTTTGCCAGCGATATGCAAAAGTATACTTCGCTGGAGCTACAACCCGAAACCCTGATCACTAATAAGTTATTCGGCCTGGCGCACAACATCAATTACTTTGGCGAATTATTGATCTATGGTGCGATGGCCGCGCTGGCAATGAGCTGGATCGCATTCCTGCCACTGGCCGCGGTCGTCATCTTCTATTGGATTCCAAACATGATTCGCAAAGAGAAATCTCTTGCACGTTATCCAAACTTTAACGAATATCAGCATAAGGTCAAATCGTTTTTCCCGTTTTTATTCTAGGAGATGAAAATGTCAGCTTATGTAATTGTTGATATTGAGGTGACCGACCCCGAAGGTTACCAGGAATATGTCAAGCTCGCGTCTGGGACCGTGCCCTTATACGGAGGCCGCTATTTAGCCCGCGGCGGATCCAATGAAACGCTAGAAGGCGACTGGCTTGCCAAACGACTGGTCATTTTGGAATTCGATAATGCAGGCAAAGCTAAAGCGTGGTTGAATTCACCGGAGTATGCGCCCGCCCGCAAATTACGCCATCAATATGCAAAAAGCAATATGGTGGTTGTGGAAGGCATATAGTTTGCGAATCAGTGGGCGAGCGTAACGAAGCTGTCCCCGCCACATGGTATAATTTTCGCCCGTATGAGTTCAGAACCTTCATCTCAAAAAACACAAGTCTGTCCCACCTGCGGAACGCGGTTGGCTGAAACCGCGAATCGTTGTCCGGTTTGCGGAACAGACTTAAGCGGCAAAGCAAAAGCCGGGACACCGAAACGATCCGAACCCTCTGTGGAGGCCGCCCGCATGCCGGAGGTGACTCTCAGCCTGCCGGTCGCGCTTGGATTGTTGGCCTTGTTCCTCGCGGTTGGAGCAATTGTGGTTTTCGTCGGGCTTAGTGCAGGCGTCGGCGGAAGTAAATTAGTTAAGCCCACTACGGTTCCAACCGGGACTGAAACGCCGACCGACTTACCGACCCCAACGGATACAACCCTGCCAACCGCTCAACCCACCTTTACAATTCAGCCGCCATTCACATATACGGTCGCTGGAAGTGATACATGCAGTGGGATCGCCTATCAGTTTGGAGTCTCGGTCAATAGCATCATCATTTTGAACGACCTGGCTGCAAGCTGTCCTCTCTCGGTCGGAGAGAAGCTTAAGATTCCCTATCCGACCGCCACGCCGCCTCCGCTTCCGACGGATACGCTTGCAGCGGGGGACGCGACCAAAGCTGCATGTCTCCAGCAGGAATACACGGTCGAGGCGAACGACACGCTCTCCAGCATTTCTTTAACCTATCAAGTATCAATGCAAGCCATCAAGGATTTCAATGGTCTCTCAACAGACAATGTCTTCCTAGGGCAAAGACTTAACATTCCCTTGTGCATGCGCGCCGCCACACCCGGCCCAACACCCACACCGACCATTCCGCCTCCCTATCCCGCCCCAAATTTGCTTCTGCCTTCGGATGGCGCGGCCTTCACCCTCGCCGATGATGTAGTTACTTTGCAATGGGCTTCCATCGGGACACTACGCCAGAACGAAGAATATGAAGTCACCATTGAAGACATCACCACCGATCAAGGCCGGCGTATTGAAGATTATGTGACGGATACCAAATATATCGTCCCGACCACTTTCCGTCCAAATGACAATATCGCGCATGTGATGCGCTGGTGGGTGGTGCCTGTACGCGAAGTCGGAACCGACAGCCAGGGACAACCTATTTGGAATTCAGCGGGCGCGCAAAGCGACCAACGAGTCTTCACGTGGGTCGGCGCGGCCATTCAGGGAACAGCTACACCCTAGTCATCTACGAGCAGACTTCCGAAGCGAATGACTTCGGAAGTCTTTTATTTCCTTATGACCATCGCATGCCATCAAACAACTTCATCGTAGGCGACCGCGTAAAAATATTCCTGGATTCCAAATATTGGCAGAGCGAGGGCTGGTTCGATGGCACTGTGATTCGCATTGATCCTTATTCCGAACACCGCAATTTTTATTGGGTGGAGTTGGATCAGGAGGTGGAACCGATTCTTGGAAAAGCCACGAAGTTGATTTCGATTCTAAATCCAAAGAACATCCAGCAATGAAATGGAGAAGGAAATGATTAATCAGAAAGATTTGGCAAAGGCATTTGGACGCAACACAAATATTATCAAGTCCCAAGCCAAGGATTTGACTCACAAAGACAGCTTGATCCAGCCGCCGTTTCACGGCAAGAGTTTGAATTGGGTCTTGGGTCATCTCGTTGCAAATTATGATGATATTCTCGAAGCCTTAGGCGAGCCGCGTTTATTCAAGGGTCGGCTGGACCGCTATAAGCACGAGTCCGAACCGTTGACACACGAAGACAAAGGCACCATCCGATTCGAAGAATTGGTGGAATGGTTCGAGCGCGGTCAAATCAAAATTTCCGAATCGCTTGATCATGCCGATGACGAATTTCTTTCGCGCGAAATTCAATCAGGTGACCGCAAGGCAACTGTTACCCAACGAGTCTTCTCGTTATATTTTCATGAAACATACCACGTAGGTCAGACGGAATTGTTCCGCCAGCTTGCTGGAAAGAACGATAAGGTCATATGAGACATCAATGACTTCATCTTTGGATCGCCGCACATCAATCATCTTCATCGTCATTACCGCCATACTCTGGAGCACCAGTGGCGTGCTGATCAAGATCATCAGCTGGCAGCCGATCGCCATTCTTGCAGGACGCAGTATTTTTTCCAGTATTGTACTTTTTATCTACTTGCGCCGCATTCCCACCAAATGGACACGCTGGAAATTGCTGGCTTCCATCGCATATATCCTGACGCAATTCCTGTACATCTGGTCCACGAAGCTGACCACCGCCGCCAACGCGATCTTCCTTCAATATACCGCGCCGGTTTACGTCATCTTGCTTGCGTTGTGGTTCCTGCACGAAAAGCCTTCGCACACGGACTGGAGCTCGATGCTCATCATCTTCGTCGGCATGCTGTTGTTCTTTGGCGACAAGCTCAGCACCAGTGGTTTCTACGGAAATATTCTGGCGGTCTTGAGCGGTATCACCTCGGCGTTGATGATCGTGTCCCTGCGCGCTCAAAAAGATGGCGTGCCCGCCGAAAGCATTTTGGTTGCGAATCTTTTCACGGCCATCCTGGGCATCCCGTTCATCCTTAAAGAATCATGGACGGTTACGAACTGGCTGATCCTGCTATATCTCGGCACGATTCAAATGGGCCTTTCTTTTATCCTTTTCTCCAACGCCATCAAACATGTCCCCGCTCTCGAAGCCAACCTCATCAGCACGCTCGAGCCAGTCTTGAATCCGGTTTGGGTGTTTCTGTTCATCGGTGAAACCCCCGGGCGATTCGCATTGATTGGTGGATTGATCGTCCTTGCAGGCGTGGCCACCAACGCCATCAACGGAGCGCGCACGCCAGAGACAGCTCCAGTTAGTCCATGACTCAGTCTCTTGCAGAATTACTGGATAAAGCCCTCGCTTCGCGCGCGACCTTATTCGGCCCGCGCCACGAATTTGCATTTCGACTCTTCAACGGATTCAGTGAAGGAAATTCGAATCTGGTCATTGACCTTTACGCAGAAACGATTCTTTTTCATAACTATATTGATAATCCTGAGCCAACTTCATCGTTGATTCAAGAAGCACAGGAATTCTATCGAGACCGTTTGCCGTGGCTCAAAGCAGGACTCGTCAAAACGCGAAACGCAAAATCTGTTGACGTAGAGCGCGGCATAATTTTGTTCGGTGCTGACTTGGATCGCAAAATAAAAGAAAATAATATTTGGTACGCCATTGATTTGACTCTGAATCAAGATGCCAGCTTCTATCTCGACACGCGTATTCTTCGAAAATGGATCAGCGAAAATGTGAAAGGTAAAACCGTCTTGAACGCGTTCGCATACACTGGCAGTTTAGGCGTCGCCGCGACGGCAGGCGGAGCCAGCCGCGTGGTCCAGCTTGACCGCAACCGACCATTCCTCAACGTCGCGAAAGAATCTTATTCACTAAATAACTTTCCCATCCATAAACAAGATTTCATCACATCAGATTTCTTCGCGCAGGTTGCCAAATTCAAACGAACGGGTGAACGCTTTGATTGCGTGGTCATAGACCCGCCGTTTTTCTCGACGTCGCCGAGAGGAACCGTGGATCAAGTCAATGAAAGTGCGCGGCTCATCAACAAGGTGCGCCCGCTAATCAACGATGGCGGTTACTTGGTTGCAATCAATAACGCGCTATATGTAAGTGGACGAGAATATCTACAGACGCTCGAAGCATTATGCACAGATGGATATTTGAAAATCAAAGAATTGATTCCTGTTCCCGATGATTTCACAGGCTATCCTGAACCGCGCATGGGCAAGCCCATTACTGATCCAGCGCCATTCAATCATTCGACAAAGGTCGCGGTGGTGGAGGTGAAAAGGAAATAATTCATCATCGGTGCGAGAGATTGCATTTGAACAGAAATCGTTCCTTCATTGTTTTCAATTAGATTCATACAGACACTTGTAAATCAAAGGAGAAGAAAATGGAAGTCTCATTGTTATACAAACGGATTATGTTCGTCTTGCTTGGGTTAGCGCTAGCACAATTTGCATGCAACTTCGGCGCGCAAGTTCCCAATGTTAATCCGCCACAATCATCATCTTCCAGTCAACCGACTCAAGCTGGGTCATTAGCGACTGGAGGCTGTGCGAACGATTATCTGCCGGTCAAACCGGGCGCGGCCTGGACATACGCTGGTCAAAGTGCAACAGGCAATTTTACGCGCGTGAGCACCATCACCAGCGTGGAAACCGACTCTTTTGAACGTGAAATTGCAACGACGCTGAGAAATGGAACACAAAGAACTTATACTGATTTGTGGAAATGTACGCCTGATGGACTCGTTTTACTGGGCGGGCCGCTTGCCACCACGTTCCAAAGCGTCTATGGCAATGCAACGATGAAGACTCTTTCCACAACAGGTGTGACGTTGCCCACACATATCAACGCCGGAGACTCCTGGACGCAGGATGCACAATTGGCATTCACCTCCACGCAGGTCTCGGTCAATATCACACTCACCTACAACTTCAAAGCCATCGGACTTGAGTCGGTCACTGTTCCTGCGGGAACCTTCAACGCCATGAAGATCCAAATCGATGTGACATCACAAGCTACAACTGCGACTCGAACCAATAATATCGCAGTGGACGGCTTCGAGTGGTTTGTTCCGGGCGTCGGAACGGTAAAATCCTCGGTGGGCGTAAAAGTGAATGGAACAGCTTATCCCGGCACCGAAGATCAGATGCAGTCATATAATATTCCCTAAAATTAAATAAAAACTTCCGAAGTCTTCGAGATTTCGGAAGTTTTACTATTACTACAGGATAACAATCTACTTTCCCTTCGGCACCGAGAGATATTCTTTACCTTTGTCACCTTGGGCAAAGCATCGTGATATTCGCCTTATCTTTGCAACGCAATCATCGCCCCAAATCGTCCCGTCTTGCCTTTCTCGGCACGGTGAGAAAACCAATCCTCGAGATGACAGGCAGTACACAGCCCAGCCACTTCTATCTTTTCCACACCCGATTTTTGCAATTGAAGAAAATTCGCAAGCCATAAATCGAGATACGTTTTGCCGTCCCGTATCTTTATTAAGTGTTCGGCATCCGAGCCGAAGGACTCCTGCACCTTGGCAATCACGTCCGTGCCGACCTCATAATGATCCACGCCAATCGAAGGACCGATGGCCGCGTAAATATTTTCGGGCTTCGAGCCGTAATGTTCGTGCATCTTCGACACCGCGGCAGTCGTCATGCCGCGGACGGTTCCGAGCCAACCGGCGTGAGCCAGTCCGACCACGCCTTTCTTTGAATCAAATAACAGAATCGGGACGCAATCCGCGAAGCGCATGTATAACGTGACTTCGAGTTTATTGGTAAAGATTGCGTCAGCTCGAATTAATGGCAGATTGGGATCGCGCGGCGCGTCAGCGATGACGGCGTCGGCAGAGTGAACCTGCCAGACGTCGAAGAGCGAGTCGATTCTCCGGCCGAGGGCGGCGAACGAACGATATCGATTCTCACGCACGCGGGTTACTTCATCGCCCACCGTCCCGCCGACGTTGAGCGAAGCCCACGGCTCCGGGCTGACGCCTCCCTGCCGCGTAAAGACCGCGTGAATCACCTCGCGCGGAAAGAGATCAAAGGTGTAATAACGGATTCCGTTGGAATGAGTGAAAGGCATAAGTTTTATTTAATGTCATTGCCTGCACTAAGCCACAAGCACATGCGCGAGCAAAGCGAAGCAATCTCATGCAACCTACAGAGAGGAGATTGCTTCGTCAGCTTTCAGCTTCCTCGCAATGACAAATTGCTAACTGCGAATTTCTTGATCAACACCTCGCGCGTATCCTTCATCGATTCTTCAATGGAAGGAAATGCAAACCAGGCCGTCATAAAACCGAACAAGCCGCCGGTCAGCACGCGCATGAACGGCGTGCTTTCATAATATGGCAGATAGGTTGCCAGCCAGGGCCAGTTGAACTGGCTTAACAATTGATAGAAGCCGTCAATGCCAATCGGGACGATGCCAATCAAAAACCACAGCATCCAATGCAGAGATGGGATTCGGCGTTTCATCATTCCATAAATGAGACCGAAGAGCACAATGGCGGCATAGATCGCCACACATCGTTCGCAGACCGCGACTTTGTATCCAAGCGTTGCGTTGCCGATGAACTGGCGCGCATACAAACGCGAAACATTGAACGGGTCTGCCAAATTCTGAAATCCAGTCACCTGCTCAAGCGTCTTGACGCCGACCATGCCCGCTTCCTTCAGCGGATAATATGGCTGTTGGCCGAATAGAAAGAACGAACGGAACGCGAACTGGTGGCAGAGCGGGCTGTATATCGTATAAATAATTTTCGCGGGAATATCAGCGCCGATCTTCATCAAGGTGGGTGCAAGGAAAGGCAAACCGACATAAATAAAAACGATCCAGTTGATGACGGCCAGATAATGCTGGGCAATCCAAAAATAAATGCGGTCGCTTCTTGAAACAGTTTCTCCCTTGTGAACGCGCTCCTGATACTTTTCACCACCGACTTGTTCCAACTGACCGCGGCGGTCACTTGCTGCGCCGAGAGTCATTTCCAAAGCTTGGAGCGTGATCGGCGCTCTGAGCTTGTACGGTCCGATTTCCACCACCGGAATTTGATCGCCGTATTTTTCCTTCAACGCCGGGTCGGAATCAATATTGACCTCGGCGAGATGATGGGGAAATTTACTCTCCAAATCCTTCAAATCTTTTTTGACCTGATCACATAATTCACAATGATCGCGCGTATAAAGTGTCACATTCAGCATTCTGCCTCAATCAAATCCCAAAGTTGAAATAGAAGAATTGAGCGCGCTGGGCGATCAACTCAAATATACCTGTCAAAAGCATCACGCCCACGATCACCATAATCACACCCATCGCGATCTCGACATAATGCATGACCTTGTTATACCTTCGCAAAATCGTTGTCACCCAGCCAATGCCCAGCGCCGCGGCGAGAAATGGAAGGGCAAGACCCGCAGAGTATGCCGAAAGCAGTTTCGTGCCAAGAGCAATCGAACCGCCATTGATCGCAAATGTCAGGATCGTGCCTAATACCGGGCCAACACACGGCGACCAGCCTGCCGAGAAGAATACGCCCATCAGCGCCGACGAAAGATACCCCAGCTTTCGATCTGGCAGCTCATGGACGCGCGCATCATATTCCAAAAACGGGATACGAAATACGCCGATCATGTGCAGGCCAAAAATAATGACGACCACTCCGCCGATCTTCGCCAGCCAATTGCGAACATCGAAAAGCAATCCGCCCGCCGCAGAAGCGGCTGCACCCAAGATAACGAAGACCAAGCTGAAGCCCAATACAAAAGCCAGGCCGTGCGTGAAAGTGATCCAGCGATTCGAGGCGGCATTTTCTCCGCCAGCCGCACGTCCGCTTAAATAGCCGATGTAAGCCGGAACCAAAGAAAAAACACAAGGGGAAAGGAAAGAAGCGAGACCGGCCAAAAATGCCAGGCCAAGCGTGACTTCCGAAATACTCATCGAGGAATTTATCCTGTCTTCGTTGTATACAAGTCGGAGACCGATACCGGCGTACCAACATTCGGCCACTGCATCTGTATTTCGCTTTGATCCAGAGAAACAAACGGCGAGGTCCAGCGGTAGATCCATTTGGCATCCTCAGGCGTCACGTTGACACAGCCATGAGATTTCTGGCTTCCGAAATAGTTATGCCAGAAGACTCCGTGAATCGCCGCACCAACATTCAGATTAAAAAACGTTGGCCACGGAACCGCCATCGTATCATAACCGCTATCACTGCCTCCCGCTTTCCCTAAATTGGCGGACATATGAATCGAAAACATTTTTCGCGCTGTAGCTTGATCGCCGACCGGCGTTGAATATTGAGCTGAATCATCGCCGCTCGAAATTCTGCAGAAGTAAACCTCGTTCTTGCCTTCAAAGCACGAAAGCGTTTGATGTTCCGGCGTTGCATCAACAGTAATCTTCTTGGTCGCCGGATCAACGTTCGGACTGATGGGTGCAACATCGTCTTGGGTCAGCGGATGGAAGGCGGCCGCGTCGGCTAGAAAAAGGTCGCCGTATCCATAACCATGACCTGGTGACTCATTGAAACGATAGGCAATTTTCCCTGTCGTATCCGTTCCAACCTGATCCAACCACACCACCTGACCATAATACAACCGCACCGGCTCATTATGTCCCATTAAAAATTTTATTGCAGGGGCAATCGGTTGGTTTTGGATTACAAGATCAACATAAGGAACCGTCACCTCGGCCCAAAAACCTTTTTTGCCTGCGGGAACCGCAGATATCGGCGTATTCGGCAAGTTGCGAACCAGTTGAACATGAGGCAGATACAAATATCCATCAGGTGTTTCAATCCACTGCTGAGAGATACCACCTGTTGCTGTGGTGCCTACCACCTCGCGCAGCCAGACAACAACTTCATCTTGGTTAACATTCCGAATCGCGGTGGCATTTTCATCCGGGCTCGTGTGTAACACTGTGGAATTGAAATAGGGTGTCACCGCAATTCTGCCCAATTGGTCTCCGGCCGGAAACTGCGCCAGTGCAGGCACGCTGAAATCACGCGCACCCCAAAATGGATTCAATGCAAGCGCACCTGCGCCGAGGCCAGCCAGCTTAAGAAATTCGCGGCGCGATAAAGAATCTGGTTTCATATTCATTCACCTTTGAAAAGATTGGACAAGGATACTCGTAAAGAGTAGATGCGTCAACGTGCGACTTAGAATGTGTTAAGAAAAATATTCTTCCAATGAGTGCAGGCCATTGGCGCCAAGCTTATGGCCGATCTCATCTTCATAAAATGTGACGGATGCGCCGGCGCGTTCCAGCATCTCGACCGATTGACGCGCGTATTCGATCTTGACCATTTCATCCAGCGTTCCATGCGCGACGAAAAACGGCTTACCGTTTAATAGACGTTTCTCCATCAAAGACTCTGATCCCGTTGGAAGGAAACCTGCCAGCACACCCGCGCGTCGAACGCGTTCGGGATAAAGCACAGCCATGGCATTCGTCAGCGCCGCGCCCTGACTGAAGCCAATCACATCGAACTGAAGCGCGTCAATTTGATTCTGCGCGGCATAATCATCAACAAGCGCGATCAATGCATCAGCGGAGGTATGAAAATCTTCGAGGCTGGGCCAGCCGCGGGCGTCGGATTGAGGCGCTCGCGGTGCTCGCGATGCTCGCCATGAATAGCCGCTTGGCTCGGTCGCATAAGGAGCGCGCGGAGCAATGATCCAATAATCCAACGAAAAGTTTCGCACAAAAACCCACATCGAGTTTTCATCCCCGGTCCAGCCGTGTAAGAGAAGCAACAAACGTGCAGGTCCCTTCGAGGCTGGACGCACGCGTAATGTCCAATCATGAAAAGTCGTCAATTCGGCATCATTTGGAATTCGCATGTTTTACAATCCAATCCATGCCAAATAGGGCCAGGAAAATAAGCAGGATCGGCACGAGCGCACCCAGCAAACACAAGAAGCCTATGAGGGCCGCGCCTCTGCCATAGAGGAGCCATATCAATCCCAGTCCAATGAGAAAAAGAAGAACGAACGCGCCGACGGCGAGTTGGATATTTGTTCGCTTGGCATAATTACGCAAGTCGCGTTTCACGTTCAATCTCCAATCAACCGGCGGCTCAGACGATTGGGCCACGCCGTGGCGCGTTTGAGTTCAGGTAGAACCGCCTCAAATGCGACTTCGCCGCGCCTGGCTACTTCATGGATATCCACTATATCCAGTAAACCAATATCGGTGACATCGGGGCGGACGATCACATCGGGTTTATCAATTTTCAAACGCAAGTCGGTGAGTAGACGATCCGAGACATCCAATGAACGCATGAATACTCCAAAAGCTTGAGTAATACGAAAACGAGTCAATTGACGTACGATGGGTTCAGGGATCGGCAAATGAAAAGAAGGCGCGTGCGCCGGTTCGCCGATGGGATCGGCCAAAACCACAGCTACAACCGGTAGATGAGGCACGAGAGAACGAGCAATTGAAACAGGCACTGGATCGAAGATACCACCGTCCACCAATTCCATGCCATCGGCACGAAAAGGTGTAAAGATCGAAGGCAGGGCAATCGTCGCAAGAACGGCATCGCGCACGCGACCTTCGCACAAAATCACTTCGCGCGCGCTGTTCAAATCAACAGCCACGACTGCAAACGGGATTTTGAGATCCGCAAAAGTGCGATCCCCGATGGTTTCAATCAGCCATTGCTCGATTCCTGCCAGGCCATATAGTGAAGCGTTATCCTGCAGGCGGAATCCATACAAATGTCGCTGATCCACGCGCGCAAAAATCTCTTCCAGCTCATCCACAGAATAACCCGCTGCATGGACCGCACCCACCACCCCGCCGAAACTAGTCCCTGCAATAGCGCGAATGCGATACCCGTGCTTTTCAAGCTGGCGCAAAACTCCAATGTGCGAAACCCCCTTCGCACCACCTGCGCCTAATGCCAGTGAAATATCCATACCACCATCCTGATACTGTGCACCACAAAAACCTTACCCATAAATTATACGTGTTCTGAGAGTAAAGGCTTCAACGCATTAATCAAAGCCTTAATATCCTCGGTTGTGTTGTATCCTTGAATCGAAATCCGTATCAATTTCTTTGCATTCCATTCATGAACAGGCGCCTCGATTCGATATTTATCATACAACCGCGTCTTGAACCGTGAAATGTTAATAGAGTCAGGTAGCGGAGCGGCAAACATTTGAACATACCAACTATCATTGGGATAATAAGATGGAATCCCAGTCAGGGTTTCGATTTGACGCAACGCTTCACGCGCCAAACCGTGACAATCGGCGCGGACACGCTCCCAATCATGTTTCTCCTGAAATTCGATCGCAGCCGGAACCGACAAAAATGCGGCGAGATCGCGCGTTCCCATCCACTCATGATAATCAACCAGTGTTGAACCACTGGGCGTTTCACTCTCATATCCCCACGAAACCACCAACGGCTTGAGAAGATGTTGAACATCGGGCCGCGCATACAGAAATCCGGCACCTTTCGGCGCGCACAACCATTTATAGTGATATGCGCAAACAACATCGCCGTTGCACCCTTGGAGCCCGATTTATCATCGGGCAAGCTTCCACAAGAACGAGGCTACACAGCCACCTGAGGTAACAGCACCTCCAGCGCATACAACAACGCATCAATATCCTCCTGAACATTGTACCCCTGTACCGAGATGCGGATGAATTGTTTATCCTTCCATTCGGTCAGGGGTACTTCTATTTTGTATTCATCGTACAAACGGTTTTTGAGGGCTGTCAGGTTTGATGGAGGCAGCGGGGCGATCCCCATCTGACTGTAGTAATCTGAATCGAGCGGATATAACGATGGGAGTTTGGTCAAATCGCAAATTTGTTGAATGGCATGGCGAAGCAACGTATGGCATTGGAACCGAACATGATCCCAATTATGATCCCTCATGAACTGAAGCGCGGTTGGGACAGTCAGTGCCGCCGTTGGATCTTTCGTTCCAGTCCATTGCAGGAGATCAATAAAGCGGGAATCTGTCGTTGTTTCTGGCGTTGGATTGTATCCCCAGCTCACAATCAGAGGTTCTATAAGATTCTGTAGATCATGCCGAACATAAAGAAAGGCTGACCCCTTCACGTTGAGTAACCATTTGTGACAGTTCCCAAAAACGATGTCCGCATTCAGCGCCTGAAGATCGACGGGGATCTGCCCAGGTGAGTGTGCCGCGTCAATGACCGTCAATATCCCTGCCTCTCGCGCTCGGCGGCAGATTTCTTCAACTGGCAGACGTAATGCAGTTGACGAAGTAATATGGCTCAGGTATACAATCTTTGTACGAGGGGTGATGCCTGACCAGAACCGCTCAACGATTTCGTCCTCAGAATGAACCGGTAATGGAACGGGCTGATGAACGTATTTTGCACCTGTCTTCATACATATAAAATCCCATGTGTAATCACAGGCACCATATTCATGGTCGGTAGTTAATATCTCATCGCCTGGCTTCAGTTGGAGAGAATGAGCAATAATATTCACTCCATGCGTTGCATTCGGAATGTATACTATATCATTTGCATCAGCGTTCAGGTATTCACCTAATGCCCTCCGCGATTGAAGCAGCAATCCATCTAATTCGCGTGCCAAGAATAATACAGGCTGGCGTTCCAACCGCTGTTGCCAGTTTTGGTAGGCTTCTATCACAGGCTTTGGAGCAGCGCCGAATGAACCATGATTTAGGAAAACGACATTCGGATCCAGCAGAAAGTATTGTTTTAGGGCTGACATGAGGCAATTATATGATAATGTTCTAGATCGGCTTTTGCGTTTCTCTGTGTAATACGTCATACCTTGCAAGACACAAGGCAGTAATATCGAAGGTGAAAAATGGAGGCAGGTATGCACAAAGAAGCCTAGGAAGAATTGAAGGTCAGGTTGAAGTTGGTGGTGCTTGATCTTGCAAAGGATGGGAACGTGACCCAGGCGTGTAAAGAATTCAATGTGCCTCGCTCGACATTCTATGAGTGGAAGCAGCGCTATGATCGAGAAGGGGAAGGTGGGTTGTATCGCAAAAAGCCGGTTGCCAAGCATCATCCGCACCAGACGCCAACGGAAGTGATCGAGAAAATCCTGGAAATCCGGAAGCTATGCCCTCGCGCACTGCGCCGCGCTGGGAACAACTCTGTAAACTAAGAGCTTGCTGATCGTGGTACAAGTTTGATAGTTGCGGATCGCGCTTCAGAGCCATTAATGTGGCTGATAATACTTGCAGCATAACGATGATACTTTGTTGCATATACGGCGTCAATTTGTTCATTGATATTAGAGTCGGGCTCTTCAACAAAGGTAACATCTTTATCCACACCGCCCGCGCGAATGTGTCCTTCGTGACGTGCCTGAACCCCGCGGAACCAAGCGGAGTTACGCCCGTTCACGGATCGAACATATAAATCGTCGCCCATGCGAACGACCCAAATCGTCACAGAGTTTCGCAACGTACTATCGCGCCGAAGTGATGCAATTAGCAACTCTTCCGCTTTTCCTATTTTATCGAGTTCATCGCTTGTCCATATATTCATCGAGCACTTCCTTTTTTTTCAGAACTCAATCATGGCTTTGATTGCTCTGCGGTCATTCATTGCCCGATAACCATCCGGCACTTGGTCAAGGCGGATCACTCGATCAAAAACTCGGCCTGGTTCGATCCGGCCATCGAGAACATCCGGTAATAGTTCTTCAATATAGGCGCGGGCCGGGGCCGGACCCCCGGAGATGGTGATGTTATTATAGAATGTTTGTATCACTACCGGCATCACCTCGCTCTGGGGAACTCCAACACGGCCAACCGCACCACCCGGACGCGCAATACTGAGTGCGGTCAGCGTCGACTCTTCGTAGCCCACACACTCAAGCACAGATTGCACGCCCAAACCTTTGGTCAGCTCGCGCACACGCGTAACTGCTTCTTCTCCACGCTCGCTGACAATATCGGTTGCGCCAAATTCTTTCGCGAGATTGATTCTGCTCGTATGACGATCCAGCAGGATAATCTGTTCTGCGCCGAGGCGTTTCGCGGCGATAACCCCACATAATCCAACCGCACCGCCGCCTACAACTGCCACGCTCTTGCCCGGGCCGACTTTAGCGGCGAGGGCTGCATGATGACCGGTTGCCATCACATCGGTCAGAGTAAGAAGCGATGGCATCAACGCGTGATCCTTACCAACCGGTAGCGGGACAAGCGTGCCGTCTGCCTGTGGGACGCGAACCGCTTCTCCCTGTCCGCCATCGAGCTTGGTGCCGCCCCAAAATCCGCCATGCAAGCACGAAGTGTGCAATCCTTCCCGACAATAAATGCAGGTTCCATCCGACCACGCAAACGGCGCAGCGACGAGATCGCCAACTTTGATTTTGCGGACATCCGCGCCGACCGCTTCAACAATGCCAATGAACTCGTGTCCCATGCGGTTGCCTGTTTCGCTGGGTTCCATTTTTTTGTACGGCCAGAGATCGCTACCGCAGATGGCGGCACGGGTAACAACCACGAGGGCGTCGGTGGGTTCGATTAAACGAGCATCAGGAACATTCTCGACACGGACATCCCCAGCGCCATACATAATAGTTGCTTGCATTTGAATTACCTCATTGCTTTCCTAATTCATTATTTTGCTTGATATTGTTTATCGCTGACATGTTCCATCCAATCAGCAGATTTGCCATCAACTTGTTCCACAATGGAGATGTGCGTCATTGCTGTAGTTGGCGCGGCACCATGCCAATGTTTCTCGCCTGCTGGACACCAGACCACATCTCCCGGATGTATTTCCTCAATTGGTCCATCCCAGCTCTGCACACGCCCACAACCTGATGTCACGATCAAGGTTTGACCCATTGGGTGGGTATGCCATGCCGATCGAGCGCCGGGCTCGAACGTTACACTGGCACCGGATGCGCGCGTCTGCTCATTCGACTGAAATAGTGGGTCAACCCTTACATTGCCGGTAAAATTCTCAGCTGATCCTTTCCCCGAAGGCTGTGAACCATTTCTTTTAATTTCCATTTTTGAACTCCTTTACTACCTTGTCAGGTTTTGAAGAATCGTTGGCACAAAATACAGTATGGGAACGATGAAAAAACATGCCAGAGATAAATACACATTTACAAACGCTAGGACAATAGATAATGTATAGATGAAGATCGCGGGCAGACTATGTCGCGGCCCTAAAGCTTTGGATTGTTCCGCTTTTATCAGCTTGGCATGGCTCGCGTAGCTCCTGAACCCATAAAAAGTCAGTGCTAAAAAAAGCGAGTTCACACCATACAGAAGGATGGGAAATACGTCAGTTAGGTGATCACCTAGCATAGCCGTTGGAAAAGGTAAGAAGCACATCCATAGCAAGAAAAAATTATTCAACCAAACAAGTCCAACTGTCACACGTTCGAGATGGCTGAAAAAATAATGATGACTCACCCAATGGATACAGATCATCACAAAAGTCAGCGCGAAACTGATCACATTGGGTAGCAGCGGCGCCATTGCTGCTGCATACTGACCCAAGCTGGAATGAGCCGCAACACTTGGCACGTGCAATTCCAGGATGAGCAAGCTCAAAACTATTCCAAAAACGCCATCACTGAAGGCTTCAAGTCGGTCTTTTGACATTTCTTTTCTTCAATTCCGATGCGTAAAAATTTCCAACAGATAAATTTTCTTATCCTATTACTCTGACGCTACTTCGTTTAGGCATCTGATTGCATTTAATGTTCTTGGATATCCGACATAAGGCAATAATTGGGTAATGACAGAAAGCAATCTTTCCTTATCGTTTCCAACGTTCATATTGCCTTGAATGTGTCCTTTTAACTGTGGCTCACAGCCTCCCAAAGATAGAAGCATGGAGAACGTTAAGAGCTCGCGTGCTCTTATATCTATTCCGGTTCTAGTTAAGTAATCGCCAAAACAATTCGCTGATAAATATTTCTGAATATGAATTTGGCTGGCTGGTGAATCCTGATACATCTTATCAACCATTTCACCGACGATTGCTTTTTGGACTACCAAGCCTTTTTCAAAACGTGTTTCTGATGAAGTTGTCGCCTGTCCCTCTAATGGCAATTTTATTCCTCTACCTTCCAATATCTCATTGTTTGCATGGATAAAATCATACGCTTTTGCCATGCCAACATAGGGCACAGCCTGATATACGATTTCTTTCACTTCCACTGGAGTGACTCCAACATTCAACGCACCACTCAGCATTACTTTATATTCGGCGACCGCTTGGCAGGCGATCATGGATGCCAATATGACCATCAATCTTGTTTTGGTATCCAGATTCCCATACATCATCACTTCATCAAAGGCAAAATTATCGAAGACCTCGATTAGTTCCGGGTCAGTTTCCATTAATTTTGATTTGCGATTCGGAAACAATACTTAGTGGTTCTTAAGCGCAGTTTCACTAATACTCATTGTTTTTACCTTTCCTGATTGACTCTATTACTCTAATATCGGTCACCAACCACCTTGATCTGTGACATCGCGTTGTTGATTTCATGGATGTCATTGGATCTCAACTTGATGTTTACCGCGCCGTCATTCTCGTCAAGACGTTCGAGCTTGCGTGAGCCGGGAATGGGCACGATCCATTCTCTTTGCGCCAACAGCCATGCCAATGCAATCTGCGCTGGAGTAAATCCTTTCTCGGTTCCGATCTTCTTGAGCATTTCAATCACAACCTGATTAGCCTTGATCGCTTCTGGCGTGAAGCGGGGATTGTGAGCTCTGATGTCAGTGCTATCGTAAGTTGTACTCTCATCGATCTTGCCGGTTAGGTAGCCGCGCCCCAGCGGACTATAGGGCACAAGGCCGATGCCAAGTTCCTCGCAGGTCGGCAGGATGTCCGTTTCGATGGCGCGCCACCAGAGCGAATATTCGCTTTGCAAAGCAGTGACCGGTTGAACTGCATGGGCGCGTCGAATTTGATCAGCATTGGATTCAGATAGACCAAAGTGTTTTACTTTGCCTTGTTGAATTAAATCCTTGACCGCACCAGCTACATCTTCAATGGGCACGTTCGGGTCAGGGCGATGTTGGTAAAAAAGATCAATGACTTCAACACGGAGTCGCTTGAGCGAAGCCTCAGCCACGCGCTTGATCTGCTCTGGGCGGCTATCCGGGCCAACGCTAGGATGCGGCCCTTTCTCCCCGTGCTTCCAGCCAAACTTCGTGGCGATCACCACCTGTCCTTTGAAAGGCTCCAGTGCTTCACCGACCAGTTCCTCGTTCGTGAACGGACCATACACTTCCGCCGTATCGAAAAAAGTAACGCCGCGCTCAACAGCCTTCCTTAGAAAAGTGGTCATCTCCTGTCTGTCAGTTGGCTTATCGCCAAAGCTCATTCTCATACAACCTAATCCCATCGCTGAGACTTCCAATCCGCTATTTCCAAGTTTACGCTTTTGCATTTTCTATACTCCTATCTTTTTCTCAGATGATTTCCAAGGCTTGATCTTCTATTTGAATCATTTCTTTCTCTTTTTTCAAAACAGCATTTTCATATACTTCAATTTTGTGATCCAAGATTTCCATCGTTTTTTGCATTTCTTTGATCCTAGCCACAAGTTGCTCGCGCTGCTCTTTCAGAATTTCTTTTCTGGCTTCAATAGTTTGATCGCCCTGTTGGACCAGCGCGACATATTCGATCAGCACTTCAATCGGTAGCCCTGCACTCCTCATGCACTTAATAAAATCAACCCTTCGTAAATCAATTTCGTTGTAATCTCGGATGCCGCTTGAATTTCGATTTACTGGCCAGATGAGTCCGATCCGTTCATAGTAGCGCAGCGTATCGGATGAAATACCAAACTTTTCACTTACCTCTGCGATTTTCATAGCTTCACCTCGGATGAAAGTGTATCACTTGGAGTCGACTCCAAGTCAAGGGTAATAAATAAGAAATCCATATGAAAAGTATATTGTTCAGCGGGCCAACTTAGATTTTTAGGCTCAATATAGAGCAGAGTCGCCTTTCCTTTTCGTGTGCAGATCGTGTACAGTTAGCGTAATACACTGTTGAAACTATACTTTCCAAAGACTGCTTTTCCCCACTTTTTGCAATATTATGCTTTTTTTCATCGTATATAAACCATAGACAGGCTTTTTGAAAACTCTGGATCAGTTAGTCGCTTAGTACCTTTACCCGAGTAAAGAATCACATGCCTGAACACGCAGTGTTATTTAAGCTTCCTTTTCAAAATTTTAGATTTACTCAATATTCCGTAGTCAGATACTGCGCGCCGATAGATTCATTTGTCCCATCGCGGTGCGGATCAGTCCTCGGGCACAACTGATGCACGTCCGGCGCCATCCGGCGCTAAGCCGGTGCCCCAACAGGTTCGCGCGACCGAAGGCAGCATCCACTTATGCAGATTACCGCCATAAAAATCCGCGCTGAGCGAATCAAGATCAAGATGAATATGTCCCGGCGCGTGTGCGCCGTCAATGATGGTGAGAATGTTCTGCGCTCGCGCTCGGCGAATCACTTCGGCAACCGGTAATAGAATCGCGGTCGGCGAGGTGATATGGCTTAGAAAGATTACGCGCGTACGAGGCGTCACTCCCTGCCACAGATCATCGGCGAATTGTTGGGTGGTCAAGAGCGGCAGAGAGATTTTTTGACGGAAATATTTAAATCCGCGTTCTTTGGATAATAATCTCCAAGTCCGATCAAGTGCGCCATACTCATGGTCGCTGGTTAAGACTTCGTCGTCAAGACCCAGCTCAAGCGAACGCGCTACAATATTGAGCGCAATCGTAACGTTTTGAGTGTAGACCAAGTTATCGGCATGAGTGCCCAGATATTTTCCAAGTGCGACGCAGGCGTCCGCCATCAAAGTCGTGGCGCGTCGTCCCAGGAATTCAACCGGCTGGCGTTCCAATTCGCTTTGCCAACGCTGATAGTCTCGAAAGACCGGCTTCGGCGTCGCGCCAAACGAACCGTGGTTGAGAAAATGAATCTTTGGATTTAAGAGAAATTGATTCTTTAAGGGCGGCATGATTTGCACTTGATGGAGTCAACATTACAAACAACAGCATTACTGATAGAGATAATAATATACCACCATGTGCTGTCCGCGCCACGATGTTTGTTTATGTATATCCACCTGTAACTATTTCAAACCCACTTCACTGGTTATGTAAGGTATCTAGATACTTTAACCCCAACCCAGTATTGAATAATACAATGCGTTCCTCAGGATGGACCCATTTTTGTTGGACCAGCATTTTGAGCGCCGCCAGAGTAGCTGCACCTTCCGGTGCGGGAAAAATCCCCTCTCGAGTACCAAACTGATGCTGAGCCTCTAGGATGGACGCATCACTCACTGTGACAGCGGTTCCCTGGCTTTCACGCAAATTCTTCAGAATAAGCACATCGGCAAAACTCTTCGGTACGCGCAATCCGGATGCAATGGTTTGCGCGTTGGTCCAAAAATCACAAAATGCCGCACCCGTTTCGAAGGCTTTGACAACTGGCGCGCAACCTTCTGCTTGAACGACCACCATGCGCGGCCTTTTCGTATTGTTCAACCAGCCTAGTGCCTCGAGTTCCTCGAAGGCTTTCCACATGCCTACCAGTCCGGTGCCGCCTCCCGTAGGATAGATGATTACATCCGGTAAGGTCCAGTCAAAGGTTTCGGCCAACTCATACCCCATGATCTTCTTACCTTCCGTTCGATACGGTTCCTTGAATGTGGAAAGGTCAAACCAGCCTTCCGCACGCGCCTTTTCTCCGGCCATACCTGCGGCGTCACTGATCAATCCATCCACGAGGACAACCTCTGCACCCGCCATACGGCTCTCTTCAATATTTGAACGTTGAGTATCTTTTGGCATGTAGATGAGAGCGCGGATTCCTGCGCGCGCAGCGTAGGCAGCCATGGCCCCGCCGGCATTCCCCGCGGTGGGAATGATCACTTTTTTGACGCCCAATTCTTTCGCTTTGGATACAGCCGCTGCAAGTCCTCGTGCCTTGAATGAGCCGGTTGGATTTGAGCTTTCATCCTTGACAAAAAGATGGGGATATCCGAGTTCTTTCCCCAAGGCTGGAAGGTGTAATAAAGCAGTATCACCTTCCCCCAGAAAAACAAAATTTCCCGGGTCTCTCACCGGAAGCAATTCGTGCCAGCGCCACATTCTGCCTTGGCGCCAACGGAAAGCATTGCGATCCACGTGCTTGCGCACCGCATCCAGATCATAACGCACTAGCAATGGGGATTGACAGGCGGGGCAAAAAGTGTGGATCTCCTCCGACAAATATTTAACCCCGCAGCCTGAACATTCAAGTTCTGAAATGAACGAAACTATCCCTGGACCTAAAGCGGTGGTAGCTATGGGTTTAGCACGCATAGTGATCCTTGATTTTCTTTGTATTAATATTTTTGTTATTACTCTTTACTATTTCGGAGAGGGCACAAAAGCTTCGACCCTGGCCCGAAGTTCATGGACATTGATCGGCTTGGACATATATACATCGCATCCTGCTGCAAGAGCCTTTTCAGCATCGCCTCTCAACGCATTAGCTGTGATCGCAATAATTGGAACATAAGCAAGCGCCTGTTTCTTATTGGAACGCAGCCGGCGCGCAACTTCATAGCCGTCAATATCCGGAAGATTAATGTCCAGCAAAATCAGGTCCACGTCCTGGTTTTCTGCAACGGAAAGCCCCGCCATACCGTTCTCAGCTTCCAACACGTTGTAGCCGCCTGCTATCAAAACTCGTTTGACAAGCAGCATGTTATCCGGATTATCTTCAACGTACAAAACATTCTTTGCCATAGTCAATTTCCTTAATGATTTATTTCGATCATGATTCTAGGCTGAGGCCACAAGCGTCTCAACTGTTTTCCAAAGTTCTTGGATATCGATCGGTTTGGATATGTATGCATCGCATCCTGCTTCAAGACACTTCTTGACATCACTCGTCATCGCGTCGGCAGTAATAGCAATAATGGGAATACGGGCGAATTCAGGTTTTGTGCCCGAACGCAAACGACGGGCGACTTCATATCCATCAATATCGGGCAGATTGATATCCAACAATATCAAATCTACGGCCTGGCTCTCCGCGATTGCAAGACCCTCCATGCCATTCTTAGCTTCCATCAAACAATAACTCTCCGGAAAGAAAAGCCGGCAAACCCGGTTGAGAAGCATCCGATTGTCCGGGTTGTCTTCAATGCAGAGGATCGTAAGTTTCACGGTTTATCCTCCACTTCTGTTTTTTCCTCGATAACATGAATCATCTGGTCCACAAATTTTCTTGTGGGCAGGGAGCCTTTTTGATAGACAGCTTCGATATGCCCGTTCAGGCGTTTCCGTTCTTCGGGCGTAATATCCTTCGCACTGACAATCACAATGGGAATATCTTTGGTACGCGGGTCGAGCTTAAGTTCTTCCACGAGGGCAAAGCCATCCAGACCCGACATCATCAGATCAGAGACGATAAAGTCCGGCAGCTTTTGACGTGCAATGGCTAAACCTTCCCAGCCATCCTTAGCGTCATAGATGCGATATGATTTTTGATTTTCCAACAGGCGGCGTATCAACAGAGCGTCATCTGTGTTATCGTCAATCAGCAAAATGGAGGTGGTCTTCTCATCAAGATTTTCGAGAGCGGCCTGCAAACCCTCGCGCGGAGCCGGAGATTGATCTTTGCTAAGATGCACATCCACCGCAAATTGATCGCCCAAAACATGTTTTTCCACCGGGAAAGTATGACCTGTGCAATTGACGACAACCGTTTCGTCCGGGCTGATCGTTCCCTCTTTTAGCATCTTTTCTAAACCTGCAAATGCTACTGCGGTCGCAGGCTCCACAGCCATTCCCTCACTTTTGGCAACGGCGCGCATGGCGGCGAAGGCTTCGGCATCCGTAACAGATTCCATGGTGCCGCCATACTGCTGGACCAGATTCCAAAGATAGGTATAGGATTTCCCGGGATCGCCCGTTGCCAAAATGATGATGTGCGTATCTGGGATAACCGGTTCGGCTATATCCTTTCCGGCTTTAAAAGCCTTGACCATGGGTGAACATCCCTCAGCTTGTATCACAGCAAGTTTGGGAATGTGATTGATCAAACCCATGTTAAACAGTTCTTTAAATCCATGATAGGCGCCGAGAGGGCCGAGTCCACCGCTTACGGATTGAACATACCAATCGGGTGTGCGCCAGCCGAGTTGTTCAACGATCTCGTAGGCAATGGTCTTCATCGATTCCCGTGAAGGGATCGAACTCGCTCCCCGATCCAAAAACAAATTCTTGCGCTGCGCAAACCGGGAGGCAATCTGTTTTGTCTGATCGTAATTGCCGCTGACACGAATGACCTCTGCACCAAAGAGGGCAGCTTCACGCAACTTCTCCTGCGGCACGAGGCTGGTCATAAAGACCCAGAGTTTGATGCCTGCCCGCGCACATGCCGCGGCATAGGCCACCGCGGCATTGCCAGTCGAGGCTATGACAGCTTCGTGGATATTGCCCTCGGTCATGGCTGCCACAGCGACTGCGGCCTGCCGATCCTTGAACGAACTGGTTGGGCCGTAACGTTCATCTTTTATATAAATGTGGTCATTTCCAAGCAAAGGTCCGAAGCGTTGTGAGATCCATATGGGCGTGCCACCGGCAGGATAGAGGTCTAAAGCTCCCGGATTGTTGAGCGGTAACACATCATGATAGCGCCACATATTGGAGGGCCGCCCCGGTAAACCGCGCAGGATTTCCCGTTTGAAAGCATCGTAATCGTAATGC
>CAVWED010000003.1:0-132475 GCA_963753985.1 uncultured Chloroflexia bacterium | reverse complement strand
TTTGCTCCACTCGCACAAACGCACTTTTGAACAGCTTCATATATTTTTTCGTTTCATTCAAAAACAGTCTCACATCTTTCGTAGACAGGTTACATTCGGGCGCTGGACAGGTCCCAAGTTGAATTCGATTAGCTTGCGTCTGGGCTTTACCACCAAACTTTTCGGATCGACCCGACCACTTATCTCGTCTGGTTTCGGTTACAATTTCTCTCGGCAAAGTGGTTTCGTTCTGCGAACCATGGTGTTCTTCCTCTCCTTTTCACTCGGCAGTGATTGGAGAAAGATACCATGCTTTTTTTCAAATTATCCTGTTTTTTCGCTCGCAACCTTGCGCTGATTATATGAAAACACTGCCTCTCCGGTTGGACTATGTGTGTTCGATGATCTTCCGGAGTGTTCAGGAAAGGAGCAGCTACTATGGACTATCTCATCGGATGTGACGCACATAAACATTATTCTCAATTCGCGGTCTTCGAAGAGCAAAGCCAGAAATTCCAGCAGGTGCGGGTGGAACATGAAACGGGGGCGATTCGTGACTTTCTGGCTGGGTTTCCAGAAGGAACGCCGGTGGCTCTGGAAAGCATTGGGAATTGGTACTGGATTGTGGACGAGATTGAAGAGGCCGGTTGTCAGCCCTTGATGGCGCATGCCGCGAAAGCCAAAGTGATGATGGGGAATGTGAACAAGACCGACAAACTGGATGCGCGCGGTCTCGCCACCTTGCTCCGCAACGGAACGCTGCCGACGGTCTGGATCGCACCTGGCGAAACACGCGATGAACGCGAACTGCCGCGCACGCGGATGGCCTTCAGCAAGATTTGCGCTGGCACTTGAAGAATCGGATCCATGCCACGCTGGCCAAGTACAATCTCTCCGTGGATACAGACGGTGATATCTTTGCCGAGAAGTGGAGTATGGAACTGAAAAGAGTGATTGAGGAATTGCCCACTGAAACCCAAGACTGCATCCGGCAAGAAATCGAGCTGCTGGAGATCGTGCAAGAGCAAATCCAAACCATGGAAGAACGGATGCACGAGCGGATTCCGCTTACCCCGAGCATGCAATTGCTGAAAAGCTTGCCGGGGGTGGGTGATATCTTAAGCATCGTGATCTCCAGCGAAATTGGTTCGGTCGGACGATTTGCCAGAGCTGAACAGCTGGCCAGCTATGCCGGGACCACTCCGACCGTGAAGAGCAGTGGTGGCAAATCTCGCTATGGCCACTTGCCCGCTCAATCCAATCACTACCTCAAATGGGCTTTCATTGAAGCTGCTAACGGAGTGGCCCGCCACTATACTGCCCACGGGCACAAATTGCGGTTTTAAGAAATGGAGAGAAAAAGATTTGGTAAGATAGAGGAATGACCCGACAATTTGATTTCAGTCCAGAAGTTGTGCATGAAGTAAATTATCAACTCTACAATCATTTAGTTCCACTGGTCCAGCGGCGTATGGATGCCATCCGCCTCAAAGCACATGGACTAATGCATAAGCAAATCGCGGAGATTCTGGAGATCAGCGAAAACACACTGCGGGATTACTTTGAGTTGTACGAGCAAGGGGGGATCGAGAAGTTGAAGGAAATCCATTATTATCAACCGGAGGGGGAACTGAAAGAGTACGTGGTTTCACTGGAGCAATATTTTCGGGAGCATCCGCCCGCTACGATCAAACAAGCGCAGCATGAAGTGGAGATCATTACCGGAGTGCACAGGAGTGAGAACTCAAGTCCGTGAATTTCTTAAAAAAACTCCATCTCCGTTGTCGAAAAGTAGGGATGCTACCCGCCCGGGCCGATCCCGAAAAACAGAAAGAATACCTGGAAAAAGAGATGGAATCTCGCTTGGAAGAAGCAAAAGCGGGGAAACGAGTGGTTCTTTTCGTGGATGCCGCCCATTTTGTATTATCGGCTTTTCTTGGTTTTCTGTGGTCGGCGAAGCGTATTTTTATTCGAGCGCCATCGGGTCGGCAACGCTTCAACGTGCTCGGTGCACTCAATGCGGTGACCCACGAAATAATCACTGTTACCAACGATACCTACATCAACGCTCAAAGTGTATGTGCATTATTGGAAAAAATTGCGGCTCAGTATGTAGGACAGCCAATCACGATCTTCCTGGATAACGCCCGCTATCAACGATGCGCTTGGGTCATAGAAAAAGCTCAAAGCTTGAACATCGAAGTGTGCTTCCTGCCTGCCTACTCACCCAACCTGAATCTCATCGAACGCGTCTGGAAGTTCGTAAAAAAGAAATGTCTGTACTCGCACTATTATGAAAAGTTCCCTGCCTTCAAAGCGGCGATCTCAGAGTGCTTGGAGAAAACCATGACCACTTACAAAGACGAGCTCAATTCTTTGCTCACTCTCCATTTTCAGCTCTTTGAAAAAGCGCAATTTGTGACCGTGTGAAGTATATCAACACCCGAACTGGCAAACCAAACACGTGACCCAACTTTATAAACGCGTGCGTAGTCGGAAAGGACATGCGGTTGCTGTGGGCGCGGTGGCACGTCACCTGGCAGAAGCCACTTATTGGATGTTGACCAGGAACCAAGCATATCTGGAACCTGTTTCCAAGAAAGTCTTGCTCCAGCAAGAGTGAGCGCGAAGTATTACTGTATCCATCGAGATACGTGCGTTGATTGCGACACTCTTGTTGAACATTTTCTTGCTGCTTTGATAGCGTATAGATGTATTCCGGCAAGACTGGATTGAATGGGACGTTTCCTCCCTGCCTTACGCAGGAACCTGAAACAAGTTGCTCTTTTGAAATCGTGCATCATATAAGGAGTCGTATTCTTGTCTGACTAGAGCTGAACCACTTCTGCAGAGCAATTATTCGCCCTCCGGCCGACCCGTCAAGGACGCTCCGCTACGCTCGCATCCCTACGGGACGGCTACGCCGCCCTTGACTGGGCCCCGGCCTTCGGACATTTGCTCTGCTTACGAAGTGGTTCAGCAAAAATATGTTCGCTTTGACACCCTCTTTCAACTCATTCGCTAACTTTCAAGGAAGATCCATTCAAACCCTTGACAAATCCAGCGTTTTCATAGATGTAATACTAGATGTAAAAGTTTTTGTCTTCAAGGTGATTTCTAAATCGAATATGATATTGTGCGCCGCAGTCTGGGCGAAGGGACCCCAGACTGCTACATTTAATTCGCGATTTTTCAATTCACCAAAACACCATTTATTGAGTTTATCAGATAGACGAAATCTCGTTTATACGGCTTGAAATATAGGAAAGGATCGCTGTTCATCTGACTGAATAAAGGCTGGACTATCGGCGACGAGCCCAAGCCGGAGTCATTCGTTAGATAAGTCATGAAATGCTGATAACCCGAATTGAGAGGCAGCGGATGGTTGTGGACAGCACTTGGAACAGCGGCAATCCTGGGATTGTATTCAGTTTTCCTTGGCTTGGGATAGCTCCTTGGCGCAATTATCAGCAGAATCTATATCGATTGGCGCGGAGCGGATGGCATGGTGCTCATCATCGGATTGCTATAGTCCTTAAGATAATTATTTTGAAATCAGGCAATCTCGACTTCAGCCATCTCTTTGGTATAGACGCCCATGAGCCGCTTGATCTCGTCGGCCTGAGAAGCCAAGAGCTTAAGCGCCTCCTCGACCGACTTTATCAGCTTGACGAATTCTTCGAAGTAGCGGTTATGCGTTGCTCGGCTCTTAACCTTTTTCCAGAGGAACTCAATCGGATTATAGTCTGGAGAGTAGGAAGGTAATGGGTACACAATGAGCCGGTCTTTGTTTTTTTCAAAGAACTCCTGCGTGGCTTTGCTGGTATGATACTTGGCGCCATCCTGAATGAGGATGACCGGACCTGGAGTTTGGGCAAGCAGATGGAGAAGAAAGGCTTGATACGTTTCGCTGGTAAATCGTTCTTCGAGACCTTGATAAACCAGTCGCCCGCTAAAGAACTCGATCGCGCCGAAGACTTTGTAGCCCTTTCGCTTGCCTGTGGTTTTCACCAGCGGTTGGTGGCCAACCAGGGCCCAGGTGTAGGAAAGCGAACCCCAGAGGGCAAAGCTGACTTCGTCGCCGAAGAACAGCGAGGCTCCCCGCGTTTGAGCTTCCGCTAGGATTTTGGGCCATTCTTTCTCTACCCAGTGTTTCCGGGCGGCTTCGTCTAGATGGTCGGATACAAAGCGCGCCTTCTGCCGAGAGAAGCCCAGAGTATGCAATAATTCGCAGACATAGAATCGACTGTAGAATACATGAAACTTCTGGTAAATCAAGTCTTGGATCAAGATGCTGGTCCAACAGCCGGTCGGATAACCACAAGCTTCCGGTCCGGATTGGATCCAATCCGACAGCTGGCTCTTCTGTTTCTTCGTCAAGCGCGGTGGACGACCCGGACCTCTGCCAATCTCCAGACTCTTCCATCGCTTCTGCACGAATTCTTCTAACCAGTTGTACACCGTCTGTGCCGAGACATTCCACAGCTTCAGAATCGCACCCAGCTTCATTCGTTCGCCAATCATCACCAACACCGACACACGCCGCACCGCGCGCAGGTCGCCTCGCTCGTAAGCCTTCTGCAGTTCCATCTTCAACCGCTTGACAGTCTCTTTGGAAAAAGTTATTCTCCACATCGGATGCCTCCTTCTTATGCTTGGGTTGCTAGCCCTTGGCATAAGGATAAGGCATCCCCTCATTTCTTCACAGGCCCTTTTTCAAATTCTTTTTCTTAATCACTATATGTATCTTTGCCGCCTTCCAGATCTTCAGGATGCGCTCAAGCGAATCTCCTAACTCGGACAAGCCGAAACCAAACAAGGAAAGTTGCACAAGGTATGCTTGCCAGAGGCAAGAGAAACGGGATAAGCGCGAGGCTTTCCCAACGGCAACTTTCCCTCGCCCATATTGTAGCAGAAGGTGATTAAATTGCTCAACCCACGGGAGCCAAATGGAGTTGAGCCATGGTCCAAGAACGAACCACAGAGAACGAGTTGCTTTCGGAACACTATCGTGAAGAGCTGGACGGGGTCCTGAGTGGCTAGGATCGGATTGTGATCGCAGGCAGTTTGCAGCACGGGTGCTATGTGCGAGGAATGACCCATTATCTGTATGAACACGGAATCCGCATCTTCGACTACGCCAAATATGCCGAGCCTTTGCGAGAACGCATTCGAGAGAATGCGGAGGCGCTGGCAGAAGCCGAGGGCTTGAAGATCGAGTACGTGCGCAAGAAAGACTTTCGTAAAGAAAACCGGGTGCAGCAGATCCTGAAAGAACGCGGCGAGCAGCCGGGATGGGTGCATATTTTCGGCGCAAGGGAGGCGTGCGGATCGTATCGTCCCTGGCATGACCAAACGAGCGGCAAGACATATTTGAAGCCGGACCGCAGCAAGTGCATGACCTATTATTTCTATTTCATCGACCAGCAACTTGGACTGTGCTACTTGTGCGTCCCGACCTGGGGTCCATTCGGTTGCAGTTCTATTTCAACGGACACACTTGGCTGGCCCATTCACTGCAGAAACACCGCATCGCTTTTGAGACCTTGGATAACGCTTTCGTTCATATCGCCAATTACGACATCGCCAATCAATTGGCGCACGAGTTCGAGGTGGAGACCCTGCCTCTGCACCTCGACGAAATGGCGCAACAATACTGTCCACTCGTCGCCGATCTGCAACTGACCTATCACTGGAGCATCATGCCAGCGGAGTATGCGACCGATCTGGTCTTCAAGAGCCAGAACACGTTGCAAGCGTTTTACCCTCTCCTTCTGGAAACCCTGACTCATGCAGTCAAACCTGCAGATATTGCCACCTTTCTTGGCCGCCAGCTGAATGGCAACTACCAAGGAGAGTTGGGCAATCGCTTCAACCAGCGTTGGCTGGGCACCCGCATCAAGCCTCAGATGGGACCGATCTCGATCAAGCTGTATGATCAGTTCAAGCGGGCCTTGCGCATCGAGACTACCATCAACAATATTTCCTTCTTTGCGCAGTACCGGCAGGTGCAGCACCGCAATGGTACCTCCACCATGCGTTGGGCGCCCATGAAGAAGACCATTTATAGTCTGCCGGCCTTGCAAGAATCTCTCTTCACTGCCAATCAACGTTGCCTCAAGTTCATTTCTTCGATAGCCACTCCGCAGGTCGGCCTGGAAAAACTGCATCAACTGACTGAAACCATGACTGAAGACAACCATCGTCATCAGGGCTTCAATCTCTTCTCGGAAGAGCATCCCTGTTTGTTTCGCACCTTTTTGCAGGGTGAGTTCTTCATCAGCGCTTTCACCCACAAGCAGCTACGCACCTATCTCTCGGACAAATCTGCGTCCCCAGTCACTCGCCTGCTCAAACGTCTGCGCATGCATGGTGTGATCAAAAAAGTCGGCAAGCGTTACCAGTACTATCTCACCGACTTCGGACGCCAAGCCGCGGCCATGGCCTTGAAGTTACGGGAGATGGTCATTATCCCTGAGTTGGCGGGTGCCCAGAATACTTTGCCCCGATCTTGTTGTTTTTTTGTACAAGGATTTAACTCTTCAGGTACTTAATTGGGCAGAAAAATCCAAACTTTCATCCTGACTTAATGTAATCAAAATATCATCGTAATAATTCGACTTTTGCAGCAGTACATTTACAAACTTGGCCCACTGCGTGGTAGAATGATTTAGCAATTTCGGCAACTTTCATCCCACGCCAACATTGCTCCGTTGAAGCCGTTGCAGAGAAGGGAAAAACCGAGAAGCCCAGTCCGTATCGCCTGCGAGACGCAGAAGTTTCTGCAACCTGAGACCTTGGTCAACGCAAGATTCGCTTGCGGCGAGTGACTCATTAGGTTTATGCCTTCAATCACGCTTTGATGCGTTTCTACAAGGATCTGTAGTTGACAATGTATTTTCCGGCATGGGTCCCCTAACCGACTCGTGAAAATGCGAGTGCACGGAAAAGTTGCGTATTGCCCATGCTTGGAATATTGTGCCCAAATTGGCTGTGCGGTCGTTTTGGGTCTTGTTTTTTAATACTGCAAAAGTCGAGTAATAATTCTTGCTTGGAGACTAATAAAATGAAACGCATAATCTTTCCATCTTTCTTCATCATAATACTCGCCCTGTTACTCTCTTCTTGCTCGATGCACCTGGGGTTGAGCAAGTTATTGGGCGGCAACAATTCTAGCAATTCAACGACCAAGGCCGGAAAACATATCAAAGCAACTCATACTCCACCCTCACCGTCTGGTTCATCGACCCCAGAATCAACACCCTCCTCCTCCATATCATTAACCCCGGGATCAATATCTTCTTCCCAGACCCCTGCAATTACCGTTGCTCACGGAAATTCAGTGACGATAACCAGCGCGGGTACTCAACCAAACGTATTGAAGCTCAATAAGGGTAAAGCCGTTACTTGGACTAATAATGATAGCGTGCCAGAAAGTGTGACTTCTGATACAGCCGGTCTTTTTGATAGCGGCCTGATCAGTCCGGGTGCGAAATACACTTATACATTTGCTCAAGCAGGCACGTTTAAGTATCATTCCACTACGAATCCAAACCTGTTTGGTGCTGTAGTCGTACTTCCTTAATGAACCACAGATTTATATCAAAGTTAGCGCACTAGGTTCTGTAATCACATTATTTGATCTTCCCGTCAAACAAAGTTCTGCAAGTGATTAAACACAAACAAGGCGTCTTCAAAGCGAGGACGCCTTTTCTTATTCTAGATTGTCTCACTCGTTCTCAGTGCCACTTTATGCCCGTGCTGGAAGCTGTACGGTGACTAGAAATAGTATATTTCTGAGAGAAGAAAAGGACCCTCTTACAATGTTCTCTTTCCCACTTTCGGCAAGCTTTGCATGCATGTATCTTGTCCCGGTAGGATTAGTTACATTACTGTGCAAGAAATCGTCCGGTGTTTTATCCTCCCTCAATTAAGAAGGCAGGAAGTACGCCTGCACCTTCGGGAAGCTCACAGGCGCCTCGATTGTCATCCAACCGGAGGAAACTCTGTTTTTTCCTTCCTATGAACATTTCTCAATCGCCCCAAATTCTTTGTTTAAAATGGATGGCCATAAGTTATTTTAAGGCGCAAAACGTTCTTTTATTCTTCTACCTACATCCTTAATAAATACTAATATATCAGGCTTGGTTTCGATTGTCTTGCGTTTTCAAGATGCATTATAATGACGAAAATTTACTCCATTAGAAAAGTAGTGATTCTAAATTGACCATGACCAATGAAACCTCCAACGAAAACGACCCGCGTCCCTGGCTTGAACGTCCTATTCATCCAGCCTTGCCCGCAATCACCAATGAAGTAGCAATATTCGCCGCCATCATTTTGATGGCATTTGCGACTCGCTTCTACAACCTCGGCGCTCGTGTGATGAGTCACGATGAAAGTCTGCATACCTATTTCTCGTGGCTTTTCTATAAGGGCGACGGCTATCAGCACAATCCGATGATGCACGGGCCGCTTCAATTCCATTTGATCGCACTTTCGTACTTCCTCTTCGGACCCAGCGATTTCACTGCACGCATCCCAGCCGCACTTTTTGGCATTGCCACCATTTCGATGACTTGGTATTGGCGTCGTTATCTCGGCAAAACGGGCGGGCTTGTCGCCGGTATCTTAATGGTCATATCCCCATTGATGCTGTTCTATAGCAGATACGTCCGCGAAGATTTCATATGCGGTGTTCTCCGGCGTACTGATGCTTTACGTCATTCTCCGTTATTTTGAAACCGGGGCACGGAAGTATCTCTACTTATTGGCGATTGCACTGGTCATACACTTTATAGACAAAGAAACTTCATTCATGTACGCCGCGATGCTCTTGCTATTCCTTGCGGTATATTTCATTGCCCGCGTCACACGCAATGCCTGGCATGATGTTTTCTCGTATCGCGGCTTCATCATTGCGCTTGCCATCGGACTCTTATTATTTGGTGCCGGCATAGGGATTGGAATCGCCGGACGAAGTACTGGAATCCTGGGCGCAACGGAAGTTGCTTCCCCTGCGATACCATCTGCCGCCGCGCCGCTTCAATCCACGTCCGGAGCGGCTTCTCCCGCCACATTATTATTGCTCGCCGGAATCCTTGCTTTGATCGGCGCGGGATATTTCCTGATCCGGGGCTATACATGGCAAGGCGTAAAGTCCGAGCGGTCATTTGACATGTTAATCATGGTCGGGACATTTGTCCTGCCCATGCTCACGCCCTTTCCCATTGAGTTCTTGCAAAATTGGCTGCATGTTACCATTCCTACGACGGCGCCCGAAGTCCAGGCGCTGACGCCGCACGATGTAATCGTTATCGGAATCTTCCTGCTCGTCTTCTTTGCAATATCCATCGCCATTGGATTGTTCTGGAATAAAGATTGGTGGAAACTGGCGCTTGCCTTCTGGGTTCCTTTTACGATTTTTTATACTTCGATATTCACTAACAGCGACGGTTTCTTCACAGGCACAGTCGGCTCGCTGGGGTACTGGATCGCACAACAAGCTGTCCAGCGCGGCAGCCAACCCTGGTATTACTATATTCTGATTCAAATTCCAATTTATGAGTTCCTGCCATTCCTGGGCTCCATCTTGGCACTGATCATCGGTTTGCGCTACATGCGAACACAACGTACGCAGGCTGAACCGGTGAAGGAAGATCTATCAGTCAATACCGGTGAACCGCAAAAATCGGAAAACTTCACCAACATGTTCGCCTTATTTGCTTGGTGGATTATCGTCAGCATCATCGCGTTTAGCTACGCAGGCGAGAAGATGCCGTGGCTGACCATTCATCTGGCCTGGCCAATGATCCTGTTCACCGGCTGGGGACTCGGCTATCTTATTGATACAACCGATTGGCGAGGATTGATACAGCGCAAAGCTCCGCTTGTTCTTGCACTGGCCTTTGTCTTTTTCACCAGCTTTGCAGCCGGCCTCATATCCCTGATTGGTGATACTCCGCCGTTCCAGGGTAAAGGCCTCGATCAATTGCAAAACACTGCGGCGTTCCTGCTTCCGGCGATTGTGGCTGTCGCTAGCTTGGCAGGCTTGATTTATTTTTTGCGCGATTGGTCCAGCAGACAAATCACACGAGTCTTCATTTTGGTCTTTTTCTTTTTGCTTGCCGTGCTGACCATACGCGCCTCGTTCCGCGCCGCCTATATTGACTATGATGATGCCACTGAATATCTTGTCTATGCTCACGCGGCAACCGGCGTGAAAGACATCATTAGCCAGGCTACTGAAATTTCCGAGCGCACCACCGGCGGCATGGGCATCAACCTTGCGTATGACGCCAGCGCGCCGGATACCGGTGTCTCGTGGCCGTTTGCATGGTACCTGCGCGACTTCACAAATCAACATTCGTTCGATCAACCGACTCGTTCGCTGCGCGATTCAGCAATCGTCATCGTGGACCAAAAGAATTTCGATAAGATCGAGGCCGCCTTGGGTCCGAATTATTACCGCATTGACTACATCCGCATGTGGTGGCCCAATCAGGATTACTTCGATTTGGTCTCGAGCCGGGATGCGTCGATTCCATTTGCTTCGGATTATTCCTGTAGTGGCCTGCTCGGATTCTTAAAGGTTTTCAAATCTCAAGATTTCTCGCGCATCTGCACCGCACTGACGAATCCAAAAATTCGTGCGGGCATTATTGACATATGGCTCAATCGTGATTACACCACTTACGCCGCGGCCACCAACAATCAGAACATGACCCTTGCCACCTGGCAGCCGTCGGCCTTGATGCGAATGTACATCCGCAAGGATGTGGCGGAGCAAACTTGGAAATACGGAGTTGTTCCAGCTCAGCAAGCGGCCCAGGTTGATCCATATCAAGGCAAGACCATTACGCTCAATGCGGGCGCCATCGTCGACTCGACGAAATTATCCGTGCCGATGAATGCGCCGCGTTCATTGGCTATTGCGCCTGATGGAAGCATTTACGTTGCCGACTCACGAAATAACCGCATCCTTCACTTCGACCCAAGCGGGACTCTGCTCAACCAATGGGGTACCTCTAGCGGCAACGATCCCAGCCACCCGAATCCTTCTGCACCGCCGTCCACCTTCGATGAACCCTGGGGCGTGGCAGTCGGTTTGGACGGCTCGGTCTACGTAACCGATACCTGGAATAATCGCATTCAAAAGTTCACGGCCAGCGGTCAGTTCGTCAAGATGTGGAGCACGGCTTCATCACAAACAGATGTGTTCTATGGCCCGCGCGGCCTCGCCGTGGATTCGAAGGGACATCTCTACGTGGCGGATACTGGCAACAAACGCATCGTTGTGTTCGACGCAGATGGCAATTATCTGGCTCAGTTCGGTTCAGCCGGCCTCGATCCCGGTCAATTCGATGAACCAGTTGGAGTTACAGTGGATGCAAACGGAAACGTTTATGTTACAGACACGTGGAATCAACGCGTCCAAACGTTTACGCAGTCAGCCGATGGATTGACGTTCGCACCATTAAAGCAATGGGATGTGGCGGGTTGGTATGGTCAATCGCTGGATAACAAGCCGTTCATCGCGGTGGATAATAAAGGCCACGTATTTATCACAGACCCTGAAGGCTTCCGCGTGATCGAATACACCACCGATGGGCAATTGGTTCAAACGTGGGGCGACTACGGATCAACATCATCCACGTTTGGGCTTGCGGCGGGCATCGCAATCGACCCACAAGGCAACATCTGGGTCAGCGATGCAGGCAACAACCGCATTATGAGGTTTGCCTTACCCTAGACCTCGTGTGAAAACAGGTCTTTAGCTTTATCGCTAAAGACCTGTTTTTATTTACATAATAATAAATGAAGTTACAAGGAGCACGTCATGTTATTAAGACGGAACCCATCTTCTTCACGGCTTTTGCGGTCTACTGGATTTGCAATCATAATCTTAGCAACCTTCGCCTGCAGGTTTGCCTCACAAGCTATTGCCACATCCATATCAGGGAATGGAAATCCACCGCAGGCAGTTACATCTGCCCCTACGCAAGAGAGTGGAAATTCGCCTACATCTGCTCTTGCCGCGTCTCCTACTGTTCCGGCAAACGCACGGGAGTTGCATCTCAAATTAGTCGGTGATGCACGTCCGCTTCCGGGAAAAATCTTTGGCGCAAATGCCGATCCATTCATTGAACAACTCACAAACGACCCTAGCAAGATCCAAGCAGTCGCACAAACCGCCCCAGCCGTTCTCCGATTTCCTGGCGGCTCGCTAGCCAATTATTACGATTGGCGCGATGGTCAGCTGCATTTGAATCCACAGCCGAACAGCTCAAGTTATTACAAATTTTGGGTCAGCCTTGCGGCGATGATTGCGCGGGCGCATCCAAGCGGCGTGCATTACGAACCGTATTTTTCATTCGCACAACAAGTCAGCAATGCGGATATTCTCATCGTGCCCAATCTCGAAACATCATCTATTTCCGAACAGACCGCCTGGTTCCAGACCCTGGCTTCCGAAAACATGACGCCCAAGAATATTGAGCTTGGAAACGAATTTTGGGTTGCCATGGGCGGCGATCCCAATGTGATGAAGGTCTGGCCCGACGAGCCAACCTCCATGGACGTGATGCACCAATATGAGCAAGCTCTTGCGCCCCTGGTCGGAGCGGACGCCAAGTTCGCAGTGCAAGCCAGCGGCGCCTCATACAATTACCAGCCGAACGATCCACATCCATTCATTCAACGAATGATCAAATGGGATGAGGCGCTTGCGCCCGCGGATTGGTTCCAAGCTGTGACCGTGCATCTTTATCCGGACCCGAATCGGATAGCGGCGGAAGCGGGCAATCCAACTCGGGATCAATTGTTTACGCTGTTGATGGGACGTTCAGATCAAGGCATTGACCGTGTACTGGATGATATCACCAAGCAATTGCCCGGAAAAGAAATCTGGGTGACAGAATGGAGTCCGCGCGGCGGCTCGCCTACCAATTTAAATCAACCCGAGAAGGACCTCGTTACACCGGACATGCAAGCCCACCTGATTGCACGAACCATGTTGGCCATGTTGCGACACCCAGAGCTGACCAAAGCCTTGTACTTCGAACTATATTCCGGAAATAACAGCGTGTTTCAAACATATGTTTTGGAGAACGGGCAATACCAGCCCACATCGTTTGCTGTGGTGCTTCAATGGTTTTATCAAGCCGCGAATGGCGGTAGTTCATTCCAGCGCGTGGTAGATGCAGACGGCACGCCAATCACAGGGTTGGACTCGTTTTCGGAAAGTTATCTGCCCATCGAAGGCGGATTGTTCAAGTCTGCGGCCAATACAACTTTGATTCTACAAAACGCTTCTTCGCAAGCTTATTGGTATGACGCAACCGAGGGCGGAAAGGTACCTGCCCCTTCCCAAGTGCAAATGATCATCCCCAATGATTTTTCGGCGACGGCACATCAACCTATTCAAATTACAACACTCAGTCCAAGCCAGCCCATCGTATTGCCGCCGTTTAGCATCGTGAGAATCGTCTGGTAAATCAAGTAATTTAATTTAAGGTTACAATCGCCGCTTCACGAGTTGATTCATCGCGGTGGTATAATGCTTTTGCTTTGATTCCAAGTAAAAGGGTAACGCATGAAACTCCATGAGTATCAATCCAAACAGATATTTGCCAAATATGGGATTCCGATCCCAAAGGGACGGGTAGCGGCGACCGCAAGCGAGGCGAAAGCAATTGCCGAAGAGCTGGGCGGCCGCGTTGTTATTAAATCGCAGGTACTGGTTGGTGGACGCGGGAAGGCGGGCGGCGTAAAGCTCGCCAAAGATCCCGGAGAAGCCGAACAACTTGCGACTCAAATCCTGGCAATGGAGATCAAAGGCCTGCCGGTTCGCAAAGTATTGGTAGACGAAGCTGCCGCAATCGAAAGCGAAATCTATTTCTCCATCACCAATGATCGAGCCGCGCGCAAGCCGGTGATGATCGCCTCCGCCGCGGGCGGCATGGAGATCGAAGAAGTTGCGGCCAAGACCCCAGAAAAAATCATCAAGCTCAATATCGATCCACTGCTTGGCTTACGCGATTATCAAGGGCGCGATATTGCCGCTTCCATTGACTTGCCGCGCGATTATTGGAAAGACTTCGGCAAGATCGCACTGGGCTTATGGCGGGTTTACACAGAAACCGATGCCTCACTAGCCGAGATCAATCCGCTCGTCATCACCAAAGACAAACGCATGATTGCCCTCGACGGCAAAATGATCATCGACGACAACGCCATGTTCCGTCATGCGGATTTGGCGGAGATGCGCGATCTCGATGAAGAAGCACCTGCTGAGGTCGAAGCGCGCAAGTATGGACTTTCCTATATCAAACTCGATGGCAACATTGGATGCATGGTCAACGGCGCGGGTTTGGCAATGACCAGCATGGACATCGTTAAATTGTTTGGCGGCGAACCGGCCAACTTCCTGGATATCGGAGGCGGCGCAGGCGCAGACAAAGTCGCGGCCGCGATGCGGATCATCTTATCCGATCCGAATGTGAAGGCTGTACTATTCAACATTTTCGGCGGCATCACGCGCTGCGATGAAGTCGCCCGCGGCATTTTGACCGCGATAAAAGAAGTCAAACCTAAGGTGCCAATGGTAGTGCGCTTGGTGGGTACGAACGCCGAGGAAGGCCGCAAATTATTAGCCGACGCGAAAATGATCACCGCTGAAACGTTAGCTGACGCGGCCAAGAAGGCCGTCGCGGCGGCAAAGGGAAATAAATAATATGAGCATTCTCATTAACAAGAACACGCGCTTGCTGGTTCAAGGGATTACCGGTAATGAAGGCCTATTCCATACCCGTCAAATGGTTGCTTACGGTACGAACGTGGTCGCAGGCATGACACCCGGCAAAGGCGGCGAATGGGTGGATCAGAAAATTCCAGTGTTCGACTCGGTCAAGCAGGCAGTGGAAGCCACCGGCGTAAATTGCACTGTGATTTTTGTGCCGTCCCGCTTCGCTCCCGATGCCATGTATGAAGCCGCGGACGCAGGCATCCCATTAATTGTTTGCATCACCGAAGGCATTGCAATTCAGGATATGATGCGCGTCCGCAACTATCTTGACCAGAAAAAGGTTCGACTGCTTGGTCCCAATTGCCCCGGCCTCTTGACGCCGGGCGAATGCAAAGTTGGGATTATTCCCGGCGACATTGCCTTTGCCGGCAACGTAGGCTGTGTCTCGCGTTCCGGCACGCTGACTTATGAAGTGTTGTACGCGCTTAAGCTGGCTGGCATGGGTGCGTCCACTTGCGTCGGTATCGGCGGCGACCCGATCAATGGAACCAATTTCATTGATGTGCTGGAAATGCTTGAGCATGATCCGCAAACGGAAAAGGTCGTGATGATCGGCGAGATCGGCGGCACCGATGAGGATAATGCCGCGGAATATATCGCATCGAAAATGACCAAGCCGGTAGTCTCGTTCATTGCCGGCCAGACTGCCCCTCCCGGCAAGCGCATGGGACACGCAGGTGCGATCATCGAAGGCGGTTCAGGTACTGCGGCCGGAAAAGTGAAAGTGCTGGAAGCCGCGGGCGTGAAAGTCGCGAAACATCCGGAAGAAATTCCTTCACTATTAAAATAAAATCGTAGGGACGCAACATAAATATGTTGCGTCCCTACGATTTCTATCGGAAACGGGTAGAGCCGTCTTACGAGACGGCTCTACGGTTATAATCATGACAATTAAAATGAAATTTATTTATGAGAGTCAATGTAGTTGACGGCTTCGCCAACAGTGGTAATCTTTTGTGCAGCCTCGTCCGAGATCTCGGCGCCGAACTTGTCTTCAAAGGCCATGATCAATTCCACCAGATCGAGCGAGTCCGCTTCAAGGTCTTCGCGGAAGCGAGCTTCCATGGTCACCTTGCTCTCGTCTGCGCCGAGCAAATCCACAATGATCTTTTTAATTTCGCTGAATGTTGTGTCAGCCATGAGATGATCCTCCGTAAGTTTTCGTTTTAGACCTATCTATTGTAACACGACAGGCCGCTAAAATTCAAACACAGGAACACCGCTTTATGCCAAAAGATACGGAAATCAAGGACAGGAAAGTTGATCACATCAAGATAAATCTCGAAAAGGACGTTCGTTCGGCATTGACCACCGGGCTTGAAAATTATCACTTCATCCATGAGGCTCTGCCCGAGCTTGATCTCGAACGCGTCGACACAAGGCTAAGCCTATTCGGCAAAAAATTAGCGGCGCCCATCCTGATATCTTCCATGACTGGCGGCTCCCATGAAGCCGAGACCATCAACTTTCGTCTCGCCGAGGCTGCCCAAACAGTCGGCATTGCAATGGGAGTCGGGAGTCAGCGCGTGGCGATTGAACATCCTGAGCAAGCCGCAACATTTCAAGTCCGCCGCGTTGCGCCGGATATTTTATTGTTCGCCAATCTCGGCGCAGTGCAGTTGAATCATGGTTATGGCATTGACCAATGCCGCCAAGCCGTTGATATGATCCAAGCCGACGCCTTGATCCTGCATTTGAATCCGTTACAGGAAGCCGTTCAAAAGGGCGGTGACACAAACTTCGCAGGTCTCGCAAAGAAGATCGAAGAAGTTTGCAGAAAAATAGAAGTGCCTGTCATTGCCAAAGAAGTGGGTTGGGGAATCTCAGAACGGACAGCAAAGTTGCTGGCGGATTGCGGCGTGAGCGCCATTGATGTCGCCGGCGCGGGCGGGACAAGTTGGTCGCAAGTGGAGATGCATCGCGCACCTGATGAATTCACGCGTGAACTTGCCGCAACTTACGTTGGCTGGGGAATCCCAACGACTGAATCAATTATCAATGTAAGGAAAACTGTGGCTTACACAAAAATCTTCGCCAGTGGCGGCATCAAAGACGGACTCGATATCACCAAGTGTATCGCTTTGGGTGCAACGCTTGGCGGCATGGCAGGCAACTTTTTAAAAGCCGCGGCGGTTTCAACCGACAAAGCCGTTGAGATGATGAAGTTGACGAAGAAGCAGATTGAAGTGACAATGTTCTCCGCAGGAGTTGAAACGCTGGATGGTTTGAAGGTTGGGAAAATGGTAAACAGAGAATAACGAATAGATCTCCGCAGTCCCAACATATCGTCAAAGAAATGATCGCAAAACGAGAAACACAGCATATTCGCGAAGCCGCAAAACTTCTGATAGAATCAATACATGAATTCTTCCATCAAAACCATTATCTTTGACTTCGGCGGTGTTCTCCTCAAATGGGACATACATAAACTATATCTTCACTACTTCGATCAACCGGGACAAATTGACCGATTCCTGGCAGAGATCAATTTTTCTTCCTGGAATGCAGAGCAGGACCGGGGCCGTCCTTTTGAATCGGGCATCGCTGAACTATCGGGACAATTTCCACAATACGCACATCTCATCCGCGCGTATTATGATCATTTTGAAAATACAATCGTTGGGCCAATCTATGGAACCGTAGATATCCTTCGTGAGCTCAAGCGGGCTGGATATTCGCTTTACGGATTGAGCAATTGGTCAACAGAGACGTATCCGCTCGTTCAACGCAAATATGATTTCTTCAATCTTTTCGATGGCATCATCCTGTCTGGCGACGTAAAACTGATCAAGCCGGATCCCGCCATCTTCAACTTGACCTTGCAGAGAATTGGTCGCGCCGCGTACGAATGCCTAATGATCGATGATACGGAAGCGAACATTATCACGGCCAAGAAGTTAGGATTTGTTACCATCCATTTCAAATCCCCTGAACAGCTACGAATGGATTTGCATCATCTGAACTTGTTATAATCTCGACTTATAAGATGAGACCCTACCATGCCTGCGAATAAATATATTGAAACCATGCTCCCTGCGATCGAAAGCGAACTTCAGCGGCAAGTCAGGCGGCTTGATGAACCGCGCACCCGCCCCTTCTATGAAATGCTTACCTATCACATGGGTTGGACTGGAGAAGGTGCCGGCCCTGCAGCAACCGGCAAAAGAATTCGTCCGTTGTTGGTACTGCTTGTTACAGCATCTTATGAGTCAAAGTGGCTACGCGCTTCATACGCAGCAGCGGCAATCGAACTGGTTCACAACTTTTCCCTCGTCCACGATGATATTCAGGATAATTCCGATAAGCGGCGCGGACGCACAACCGTATGGAAGCAATGGAATATGCCGCAAGCTATCAATGTTGGAGATGCACTCTTTGTGATCTCCAATCAAGCCATCATGGATTTGGCGAAAGATTATCCTGCGGATATTGTCGTTAGAACCGCAAGTATCGTTCACAACGCTTGCCTTGATCTAACCCGAGGACAATATCTCGATATGGCCTACGAAAATCGCCACGACCTTTCGATTGAAGATTATTGGAAAATGATCGAAGGGAAGACTGCTGCACTGCTCTCGGCGTGCACACAAGTGGGTGCGATCCTGGGAGGCACAGACGACCCAACCATTGAGCAATATCGCGTCTTTGGCCGGGACCTCGGGCTGGCATTTCAGGTTCAAGATGACATCCTCGGCATCTGGGGCAACGAAGCATTGACAGGTAAGTCAACGGCGAGTGATCTGGTCGAAGGAAAGAACTCATTACCGATTTTATACGGAATCAGCCAGAAGGGTAAATTCGCTCACCGATGGGTCGAGTCCGCTATTCGTCCCGATGAGGTTGCGGAAGTCGCTCAAATTCTTGTCAACGAAGGGGCGCGTGAACACGCTCAACGTGAAGCACAGCGTCTAACCGATCAGGCCTTGGAGGCTTTGGAAAAGATCAATCCCAAAAATGAGGCCGGAAAAGCATTGGTTGATCTAACCCATACGTTGCTCAATCGCAAGTCTTGATATATAATCTTTCCCGTCTAGCGGGTGTAGTTCAGTGGTAGAACGCTTGCTTCCCAAGCAAGATATCGTGGGTTCGAGTCCCATCACCCGCTCACCATCAATATGTCATCAGGTCTAATAATGGGCTGAGTCCCATACTCACACCAGTCGAGGCAGAGCCTCGACTATTTTGTTTGATTTTTGTAATCCTGCTGTTATGAAAACTAACGCTTCAACAAGTAAAATCATCTCAAGAAGGTAAAGCCTATGTCGAATAAGGGAACAATTCTATACGTGGAAGACAACCAAGATAACCGGAAGCTGGTCCGGCGCGTACTGGAAGCGGATGGTTACGCTGTGGACGAAGCAAAGAATGCCCAAGAGGCATTGGTTTATCTGAACACCAAACCTCCCGCCTTGATCCTAATGGATATCAGTATGCCTGATATGGACGGATATACACTGACCACCAAGATCAAGGCAATGCCGGAATTTGCAAAGCTCCCGATCATAGCCATGACAGCCAATGTCATGCGCGGGGATCGGGAACGTTCGCTTGAAGCCGGCTGCGATGGGTACATTCAAAAGCCCATTGACATCGATACCTTGACACAACAAGTCGAGCGCTACATAAAAAGGAACACTAATGGTTAATCCAACCGCATCCGACACCCAACCTGTGCATAAGCCCAACATACCGAAGGATGCAACGGTTCTGGTGGTGGAAGACAATGTATCCAATTTCGTTTTGATTGCCCGCATGCTGGGCTACCTTGGAATCCATTGCGAATGGAAAACTTCGGGATTCGAAGTTGTGGAGTACGCTGATACCCTGCCTCGGTTGGATCTGATTCTAATGGACATTCGTCTGCCCTATGAGGATGGATACGCCGCTCAGAAAAAGATCCGCGCTTCGGAACGATTCAAATCCGTGCGGATTGTTGCGGTCACCGCTGAAGCAAGCCCTGAGCAAATGAACAAGGCCAAAGCCGCCGGCTTTGACGGCTTTCTTGGGAAGCCATTGGATCCTGATCGTTTTCCCGAACAAATTCGACGCATTCTCAACGATGAGGAAGTTTGGGAATTCGCATAAAACACAATGACCAGCATACAGAAAGCATCGGCAGAAGCTAAGCAACCCCTCCATCGGAGCAGTCTGGCGCGTTCATTGACGCAGACGTTGATGGCCTTTACATTCATTCCGATCATACTGATAGCTGGAGCAGCCTACTTGCGTTCCCGTACCTTATTCGGCAATCAAGTGACGGCCCAGATGCAAAACCAGCTAACCAACCAACTTAATCAGCTTGATCTTGCCATCAAAGCGAAACAGATCCGCCTCGACAATTTCGTGCGCCAACCCGACTTCGACAGCGAACTAGATTCCGCTATTGCAGGGGACCCACACAGCACCAATTTCTCTACAATCAGAGATAATTTATCCGAGCAGATGCGCACGCTTACACCACAGGTTGGAAATATCACCTTCAATCAATTCTTCCTGATGCTTCCCAATGGCATTATTCTAATGGCCAGCCAGCCAAGATGGGAAGGTCTGTCACTTGCAAATTCGCAGTTCTACCAAATTATCGCGAATAGCAATGATCAAACTTTCGCGGCTTACAACATTCCGGCGTTATATAACAATCAGCTTGTTCTTATCACCATCGCACAATATCAGAAGAAAGGCGGCCTGCGTCAAGGCACACTGGTGGGTATAACCGAACAGCAGAGTCTTCAGGCTGTATTGCAAAATTTTACGAGCCTTGCTCCATCTTCTAATGCATATTTCGTCACTTTGGATGGCAAGCTCATCGCGACAGATCCGCACACGATGGAATTGGTTGCCCTTAATCCATCATCGTCACAAAATACCCAATTGACAGCCGCATTCAAGGTGATGATGAATGGCGGAACTAACACGCCGGATTCCCTGGAATTCAACAACAGCAATAATGCACCGGTTCTTGCGCAAGCCGCATGGTTACCCGACATGAATGCGGGCCTTGTTTGGGAAATCCAACAAGATGTAGTCTTCGGCCAACTTAATAGCCTTGGGTCTTTCATTTTATTAACCATCGTGATCGCCCTGATTGCTATGGCATTCGTTACTTGGGCAGGAACGCGGCGCGTCTTTAAACCCCTTCAGTCGCTGACAAAGATTACCTCCAAATTTGCCGCTGGAGATTTTAGCGCACGCGCTGAGGTCAGCAGCCAAAATGAGATAGGCATGTTGGCTGAATCATTCAATCACATGGCCGAGGAACTAACGGAACTTTATCGCTCCCTCGAACAAAAAGTGGAGGAGCGTACACGCCAGATACGGACCGCGGCAGAGGTGGCGCAACGCGCGACCTCTTCAACTAATCTCGACGAGTTGTTAAACCGCACTACAGAACTGATCGCCGAACAATTTGGTTTTTATCACGCCGCTGTTTATCTCACGGATCGGGCTGGAAAATACGCGGTACTTCGCGCCGCTTATAGTCCCGCCGCACATACGCTGCTCGAAAGCGGGCATCAGTTGGAGGTGGGATCAACATCGATCATTGGTTGGGTAAGTGCCCACAACCAGCCGCGCATCTCATCGGACATCACCGAAGACCCTGTCCACCTAGCGAACAAAGTACTTCCCGAAACACGCTCCGAGGCGGGGATTCCCATTTCAGTTGGCAGTCTGGTTCTCGGCGTCTTGGACGTGCAAAGTACGCAAACGAACGCATTTGGTCCTGAAGCGATTGTGATGCTACAAACATTGGCGAGTCAAATTGCAGCAGCGATTCAAAACGTCAGCCTTACTGAGTCAGTTCAGGTCAACATTCACGAACTGGAACGTCTATATCGCGGCAGTCCTCAGATTATAGCAGCGCAATCGGAAGCTGAAATGATCCAAGCTGTGGGTCGTGTTCTACAAGATTTGCCTTATGCGGCGGCACTACTCATGATAAGAGGCTCCAAGTTCGAAGTCGCGACGACGAACGCTCTCGAAAGAAAGGATGCCATGCAGAAAGCGATCGGCATCCTGGAATCAAATTTAATTGAGATGGAGAAATTCCTCTCAGGCAATCCCGTGATTATTGATGAAGAATCAACAGCCACACCGGATGAATTGAGGCGTTTCTCGCATCAACTCAATCACCGATCTTCGGCTTTATTGCCCATCAAGCAGGGCAATAATCTGGCGGGTTTAATCATTCTCGGGGCACGCACACAATCGTTGACCAGTGCGATTGTACAGCCATATGTCGGCTTGGCCGACCTGATGGGTGGCGTACTAGAAAAAATGGCGTCCATAGAGACGAAAGAGGAACGCCTGCGCGAGCTTGAATCGATAACATCCATCAGCCAGGTTGTTTCGAAAACCAGCGATCTAAATAGTTTTTACGCCGCCTTGCATGCCCAAGTGAGAAACGTCATCGGAGATTATCCATTCGTTGTGGCGCTCTATCAAAAGGAAACAGCTTCTATTGTTATTCCATACATGTACGAAGACGGCAAAGTCGATTCGGTAGAAGCTTTTCCTTTGGGCGAAGGCCTGACTTCCATTTTAATCCGCACTCTACAGCCATTGATGCTCGTCGAAGACACTGAAAAGCAAGCCGAGAAACTTGGTGCAAAAATCCATGGCAATACCGCCAAATCGTGGATGGGTGCCCCGATGGTTGTACAAGGCGTACCGATTGGCGCATTAATCATTCAAGATGCGGACCGCGAGCATGCGTTCAATGAAGAAAACCTCCATTTCTTGATATCCCTGGCAAACCAAGCCGGCGGGGTTATTTATAACGTCGACCTGCTTGAAGAAAGCCGACGGCACACTATCCAGTTGGAAACCGCAGCTCAAATCGCACGCGATGTCAGCGGCTCATTGAATTTGGACGACCTGTTAAAGAAGGCAGTCAACTTCATCCGCGAACGATTTAACTTCTATCACGCAGGCATTTTCTTGATCGATCTTCCGGGTGAATTTGCAGTGATTCGCGAAGCGACCGGCGAAGCCGGTTCACAAATGAAACGCGCCGGGCATAAGCTGGGCATCGGATCAAAATCCATTGTCGGTTATGTTGCCGGACGCGGCGAATCCTTGGTTGTTAATGATACGACCAAAGATGCCACATACTACGCGAATCCGCTTTTGCCGGAGACGCGTGCGGAAGCCGCCATCCCATTCAAAGTCGGCGATAGAATTGTGGGCGTGCTGGATGTTCAAAGCGTGCACGCTTACGCCTTTACAGAGGACAATCTGCGCACGCTCCAAATCCTTGCCGACCAACTGGCGATTGCAGTTGTTAATTCCGAGTTGTTTGCGGAGACACAGGAACAACTATCACAACATCGCCTGCTGCATCACATCACCAGTTCTGCGGCTTCAGGTACAACTCTTGAAGAAGCATTGGATAGCGCCGTTTCCGGCTTGCAGGTAACGTTAGGCGGAGATCGTGTATCAATTCTGCTGCCCGATTCGGAACACAAATTCCTGGAAGTCAAGGCCTCAATGGGATATTCGCAAGATGTTGACAAAATACGCGTTCCAGTTGGCAGCGGCATCACAGGTTGGGTTGCCGAGCATCACCGTCTCTTACGCGTTGACAACGTAGCAAAAGATCCGCGCTACATTCAAGCCAGCCCCAACACGTGCTCCGAATTAGCCATCCCACTCATGTATCGAAATGAAGTTCTCGGTGTGCTTAATGTTGAAAGTGAGCAGGTCTCCGCATACGATGAAAACGATGAAGAAATGCTTGGGACATTGGGCGGCAGCCTGGCAGCGATCATTGCCAACGCAAGACTAGTCGAGCAAGTCCGAAACCAGGCCGAACATACGCGCTTGATCTATGAAATCACCAGCAAAATCCGCCGCTCCACAGATATGCAAACTATTCTCAACACAACAGCCAGCGAATTAACGAAGGCCGTCGGAGCGCGGTATGCGAAGATCGCAATTGGGCCAGAAGACAAAGGAAACGGCGACGGTTCTTCAAAGGAAGGCAATGAGTAAATGGAAGAGAAAAGATTATTTTCCTTCTTGAATCCTGGAGAAACAGAATCCGAACTGTCTGTTTATAGAAGATGGCGCGAGGGATTAATGCGCCCCATCCTCAATATTGGCCTTGTATTTGGTTTCATCGCCGTAGTTGCCGGAATCCTTACCAACCAGAGTATTTCAATCACCCTTATTTTTATTGGTGCGTATACCAGCTTAGTGATTGTTGCAGTAACTCCTCTGCCATTCTGGCTGCGCGCAGGAGTTTTAGTGCTGGCCGCCTACGCCTTGGGGCTGAACGAATTACTTTCCTATGGCATCGAAGGTGACGCCATTTTCTTTTTCTTCGGTCTAATTGTCCTGACAACACTGTTATTCGATCTTCGTGGAGGAATAATTGCTGTCGCGGTTTCACTGATAACGTTTGGGGTTATGGCATGGCTCAGTCTTACCGGTAGATTTACTTTTTTCAATTCAGTGGTTGTGCCTGCGGCATTGGCAGACTGGATCAGCAACTCGGCGATTACATTGTTATTCAGTGCCATTTTTATTGTCAGCTTTCAGCAATTGAATTCCGAATACATAAAAGCGTACAGGATAACCGAACAGGCCACGCGCGAGCTGGAAAATCAAAAGGCCATTCTGGAAGATCGAGTTACAGAAAGAACTCTTCAGTTTAAAGCCGTCAATGAAGTGGGACGCGCTTCAAGCGCAGTTCTGGATCCAAACGAACTGATAAATCAAGTAGCCAATCTCATTACTGACCAGTTTGATTACTACTACACGGCCCTGTTCCTTGTTGATTCAACTGGGCGATGGGCCGAATTGAAGAGTGCTACCGGCGAAGCAGGCCGCGTTCTAAAGGAAAATAAACATCGGCTTGAAGTTGGAGGCAAAAGCATGGTGGGAACAGCCATTAGCACGCGGTCTCCCCGCGTCGCGCTGGATGTGGGAGCTGAACCAACCCGTTTTGAAAATCCATTGCTTCCCTATACTCGTTCAGAAATCGCACTGCCTCTATTGGTTGGAGAGCGCGTTCTTGGCGCACTCGATGTTCAATCTACTCGGGAGGGAGCATTCGGGCCGCAGGAAATCGAGACCTTGCAAGGCATGGCAAATCAGATTTCCGTCGCCCTTGAAAACGGGAGCCTATTTCAACAAGTTCAACAAAACCTCGATGAAATACGGTCCATTCAAAGACAATATACATTACAATCCTGGAAACGAGTGGAAAATACGGAAGAGCTTCGCTATGAAGTGGGAGACGAAGAACATCACGGAACAGACAACGAACTGGAGGTTTCGCTAGCGATGCGAGGTGGAGTGATCGGCGAGATCAAACTGGACAGCGACAATGCATGGACGCCAGAGCAGCGCAACTTGATAGAGTTGATCGCGGCACAGGCTTCGCTCGCGCTGGAAAATGCCCGGCTACTAGAAGAAAGCCAATCCACCGCAACGCGCGAACGCTTGATCGCTGAGATAAGCAGCAAAATATGGTCGTCTACAACCATGGATGGAATATTACGCACGGCCGTGCAAGAACTTGGCCGGGCTCTGGATGCTTCGGAAGCAGTCATTGAATTGAATATAGAAGACAACCCATGAGTCAAAATACGATTAACCCAACTGCCAAATCGCCCTCCTCCATTTTCGATTATGGAAATTGGCGCAAGGAATTCTTACAGGCCATCCTAGTAGGCGCGTCCGTATTTGGCTTCATCGCCCTGGTTGCCAACTTTATTACAGGGGCCAACCCATCCGACCTCATTACCTATTCATCAGCTTTTGTCATCCTGCTGTTAACCACCCTAATCCCTTTTCCCTATTGGTTAAAAGCCATGGTTTTCCTGATATTAGTGTACGCTTTGGGCGTCAGTGGCTTTTTAGATACAGGTCTTTGGGGAGACTCACGCGTTTTTATGCTCGCATTGGTTATCATGGCTTGCCTTCTGTTTTCACCGTTGGCAGGCATTATTTCCACAATCATCGGAACACTAACGACCATTGGATTTGGATGGTTGATCATAACTTCGCGGTATTCTCTCACATCAAACAATATGCCATTAGGCGCTTTCGCTGATTGGCTTACCGGTGCTCTCACAAATATTCTACTGTCAGTGGTGGTCATTATCGGATTAAGATTGGTCCAAAGAGAATTCGAACGAGCCAGAGAGCGGGCAGGCTCCTCAGTTCAAGAACTACAGAAAGAAGGCAGGCATCTGGAATTGCGCGTTCAAGAACGCACGAATCAACTATCGCGAGAGTCAGAGTTGCTTCGCTCCTCCGCCCTTATCGCGCGCACTGTAGCCGAATTACAAGATGTGCCCACTCTTTTGGAAAGAGCGGTTCATTTATCATCAGACCTCTTTGGCTTTTATCATGTTGCCATCTATTTGTTTGATGAACAAGGAAAGTTGGCCTTTCTGCAATCCGCCTCCACGGAGGTTGGAAAAAAGATGGTGAAAGACGGCTTCTACATCGAAAACAATCCAAGAAACGTGGTTGGTTATGTGTCCGAACAAAATAAATCATATATCCTTGCCGATACAAACGATGAAAGCAGAACCCGCCTTATATTCGAGGGAAAACTGGAGCTCACTCGTTCTGAAATCATTATCCCTTTAACGGTACGCGGCAAAATCACCGGTATCATAGATTTTCAATCCAAGGAATCCCACGCATTTGATCAGGACGAAATAGAAATTCTACAGTCATTGGCAGACCAGATCGCAATTTCCATTGACAGCACACGACTGTATGATGAAACCCAGGCATTTATCAACGAATTGGAAGCACTCACAACACAACAAATGGGGGACGTTTGGAAACGTTATGCAGGGAATCGTGCCCTTGCCTATCAATATACACCTTCCGGGGTCAAATCAATCGCCCCAAGTCAAGACAAAACAAAGAATAAAAGTGATATGCAAATTCCCCTTCGCCTCCGCGGACAGGATATCGGAATGATTGCCTTTCAGGGCCAAAAAACCATCCGATGGTCAGCCAGTGCTCGAGATCTGGCAGAAAAAGTCGCGACTCAAGTTGCACTCGCTCTCGACAACAGCAGATTGCTGGAAGAAACGCGACAACGGGCCACGCAGCAACAAACCGTGAACGAAATTTCAGCTCGATTAAATCGCTCACTGGATATTGACACGCTGTTGCAAATGGCCGCCCGTGAGCTTGGGTCATTACCGGAAGTAGCGGAAGTATCGGTAGTGGTAGGCGAAGCGAAAGTGCAAGACCATGACAAGAAACTGCTCGGGAGTACCTAACGTGATTTTCATCCAGGAAACCGGAAACACTTCAATATGTGGAATAGCCTTCGAGTACGTCTAACTTTGATCTTCATTGGACTAGCCATCCTCCCTTTAATTATCGCAGGTGGAGTTGTAGTGCAAACTACTAATGTAGCCGCCAAAGGTCAGGCTATAGTCTTGGAAAGCCAAATAGCTCAAAACGCAGCTTCCAAGGTCACCAACTATCTTTATGGGTTGACTCAAAACCTATTTGACTTAGGCGATCAAATTAGCAGTTTAAGCATGTCTATAGATCTGCCTGATCGCGCCCTATATTCAGCTCTTATGAGCAATGAATTTGGTATCGGGAACTATGGGAATGATTATGAAGAGCTAACACTCCTAAATCCGCAAGGAAAGGAAATCGTCCGTATCTCACATGAAATCGCTGTGCCCGATAACCAGCTCTTGGATCATTCTAAGTCAAACGATTACCTTCAACCTGCCAGCACTCGCCAAGCGTACTATAGCCCTGTGAGCGTTGATACCAGCACCGGCCAGCCATATTTCACCATATCCGTACCATTGTCCGAATCCAGCAATGTTAAGGCACAGTTAAAGGGCGTATTGATTGCCAAAATTGGACTTTCTTCGCTCGAAAGCGTGTTAACTCAAGCACAACCTGGTCCAAATCAAACTCTTTACATAACCGATGCCGAAGGAAAAGTCTTCATTCCGTTTAACATTCAAACTGGCCGCATTGCATTGCCAGCCGGCACGGATATTCAAACCGGTTTGGAGCATGCAAATTCTGTTCTCAGCGCCACCAAGATACAACTTCCGCTCAGCTTTCAAACACTTTACGTAGTAGCTGAACAACCGACTACCGTTGCTCTATCTTTAGAGAACGATTTAATTACGACATTGATCCTTACCGCGTTGATTGTGCTGTTTCTTTCCACCGTCGCAGGTCTTGCAATCGCCCGACAGATCGTTCTGCCCATCGAAAAGCTTGCGGTAACCGCCAAGCAAATCGCCCAAGGTGATTTCTCCCAAGCTGCATCTGTTCGAAGCCACGATGAAATCGGTACGTTGTCAAACACCTTTAATGAAATGACCGCCCAGCTTCGGAATCTTGTGGGGTCCTTGGAGCAACGCGTGTTGGCACGCACGCAAGATTTGGAACACCAAACTTCGCGCGTCCGAACATCAGCCGAAGTCGCGCGCGATATCGCATCTGCTCCAAACCTGGATGAACTTCTGACGCGCTCCGGCCAATTGATCGTTGACCGTTTTAATTTCTATCATGCTGGCATCTTCCTATTGGATGATAAAAAGGAATATGCCGTCCTGCGCGCCTCGCCCACGGAAGCGGGAAAGCAATTGATCGCGAACAACCATCGGCTGCGTGTGGGCGAACAAGGCATCGTCGGCAGAGTAGCCGCCAGCGGCGAGGCACGCATCGCCCTCGACACCGGAGCGGATGCCGTTTACTTTAACAATCCTCTTCTCCCCGCCACCCACTCCGAAATGGCGCTTCCGCTCAAAACTACTGAAGGCATATTAGGCGTGCTGGATGTTCAAAGCGAACAGCCGCAAGCGTTTACTCGAGAAGATATCGAAATTATACAAGTCATGGCAGATCAGTTGGCAATCGCGATTGAAAGGACTCGCCTGCTTAAACAAGTGGAAGACCAATTAAAAGAAATCGAGCAGACCTATGGAGAATATACACGGCGATCGTGGAAAAGCTTTGCACAAACTGAAAAGCGAATCGCCGGTTATAAATTCGATGGCGCTCAACTGCAACCCATTGACCAGACGTCTGATCCCTCCAAGGAAATAATTGAGACAGACTTAATAAAGGATATTCCGGGAACAAAACCTGATGCCCTAAAATCCCAGGCTTTTCCCATTCGATTGCGCGGCCAGGTCATCGGTTTCGTGACCGTTCGCCTGCACGGAGACAGCAAATCCAGAGAAACCACCGCGATCATCGAACAGATTACCGACCGTCTCGCCTCAGCACTAGAAAATGCCCGGCTCACTGAAGAGACTCGACAAAGAGCACAACGCGAACGATCCATTGCAGAAATATCCACAAAGATCAGCTCGTTCAGCGATATAGATTCAATCATGAGATCCGCGGTCGAAGAATTAGGAATTAGGCTGGGCAGTTCCACTGAAGTAACGTTGGAGCTGGGCAGCGACGATCAGGAATAAAACTATGACGAATGTTAACCAAACGACCGAGACATCATTAATCTCAGAGATTTTAGACTCCGCTGCGTTTTCGAATCGCTGGCGAGAGAACTTCCTGAATATAGTGATGCGCGTCACGGCAGCCTTTGGCATAGTGATGTTCGCTGTCACGCTCTTTCAAGGCGATTACCGGATCCTCACTATATATGGCGTTATCCTTCTGCTCCTGCTGGTAGTTACATTTGTACCCGTTCCATATTCCATACGCGCCGGCGTCTTTACGGCCTTGATCTACCTGGTCGGTGCAACGATTCTTTTTGGTTATGGCATATCTGCCGATGCCTCAACGTTTTTGCTGGCATTTATCGCGATCACTGCCCTGCTATTTGATTATCGGCTTGGCTTGACCGCTTTGGCTTTAAGTATCATCACGATGATTATCATAGATTCGATGATAGCAAGTGGCTCTCTTAAACTTCTTACAGCATCTGGTACAACGGGGACGGTAGCCGATTGGATAACCTATGGCTTAGACATGAGTGCACCGGGGATGGTTATCATTCTGGCTGTCTATTTCCTTAAGCGCGAATTCAATAAAGTTTTGGGTCAATTCAGGGAAATATTTCAAGCCCTGCAGGCCGTTCAAACTCAACTGGAGAAGCGAGTTGCTGAACGCACGGTTGACTTAATGAAGGCCAACCAAAAAACCGCAGAACAGGCTTCACGCTTGAGAACTGTTGCAGAAGTATCCCGATCAGCAGCTGCGATCCCGGAGCAGGACCGCCTCATGAACGTGCTGACAAATCTCATCAGCGCACAGCTTGGTTACTATCATATTGGAATTTTCCTCCTCGACGAACCACGGGAATATGCGATTTTGAGCGCATCGAACAGCGAGGGCGGAAAGAGAATGTTGGCAAGAGGACATCGCTTGCAAGTTGGACGACAAGGCATGGTGGGATACGCAACCTCGAGCGGGAAGCCCCGCATCGCTCTGGACGTTGGAGCGGACGCGGTTTTCTTCAACAATCCCGACCTCCCAGAAACGCGCTCCGAGATGTCTCTGCCGCTTATTGTCAACGAAGCGATCATCGGTGCGCTGGATATTCAATCCACCGAAGCGAACGCGTTCACCGAAGAGGATTATTCCGTATTGTCCATTCTGGCAGATCAGGTGGCGATTGCAATTCAAAATGCGCAATCCAACGAAGAAACCAAACGCGCATTACAAGAGGCAAAGATTGCGTCCAGTCAATTTACAAGCCGCGCCTGGAAGGAGTTTTCAAACGAACACGATGTCAGCGGATATCGTTTCCGCGGCCTTAAAGCTGAATCGATTCAAACCCGATCCGACGAGGAAACAACAAATACAATGCTCAACATACCGATCCGCCTGCACGGACAAATTATCGGCAACCTTAAATTGAATCAAACCGATGAAACTCATTCCTGGACCGAGGATGAACTCGCTATCGCACAAGCCACAGCTGAACGCGTGGCCCTTGCAATGGAAAACGCACGGTTATTGGAAGATGCCCAACGAAACGCTGTAAAAGAGCAAAGGATCAGCGATGTTACGTCCAAAATCAGCCGTTCCATCAACTTGCGCAACGTCTTGCAAACGGCAGTCGAAGAGCTGGGTCGCGTGATACCCGGCTCGGATGTTATCATCCAATTTCAAAGAAATGGCGATAACGGAAAATAAGAAAAGCGACCTTTATGAAAAGCATTCCACCGAGGATTTCCAAAACGGCAAGTTCGATCAGCCTCCGTACGCGGCTGGTTCTGGGTCATATGATCGTCACCTTCATTGCGGTCGCAGGACTGGGCTATTACGTTTACTACCGAGCCCAACAACAAAACGCCTATCTCACTAATCAACTCGACAACAGTGTTCGACAACAGGCCGAGATCCAGCTAGTCGCAACCAGTACAGAGCAAGCCGCAACCATAAATGACTTCTTTGCAACCATTAGCAAAAACGTTGAGTCAGTTGGCACTACCGCAGATATATTGCTATCCAATGAAGCGTTATTTAATCAAATGGGCTACTGGGATGCCAATAAATCTTTGAGCCGCCTTCCAAACGGAAGCTGGGACAATCCAAACACAGAACCAAGCTCCGTCTTTCTGCCCGCCAAAGTAAGCCTTACTTTTCCACTAGTAGCTAAACTCACTGCCCTTAAGCAGTTGGATTTTCTTGCTCCTTCAATCCTTAAGTCCAATCCAGATATTATTGCTATTTATTTTGCCGGGACCTCCGGCGAAGTCTTATATTACCCAAACATTGACCTAGCATCACAGGTTGCTCCGGATTTCGATGTTACCCAGCTTCTCTGGTTTTTCAACTCAGAACCGACACAAGACCCCAAACGTCAGGTTGTGTGGTCCGCTCCTTATCTGGATCCCACCCGCAATGGCCTAATCGTCACTGACAGTATCCCCGTATATGACACAGCGGGAGATTTTCTCGGTAGCATAGCCATGGATGTCCAGCTTAATAGGATCACGAAGATTGTTTCAAATATTCACGTTGCAGATACGGGCTACGCATTTCTAATCGATCAGAACTATAAATTGATCGGAATGCCATCGTCCGGATATAAGGAATTAGGGATATCACCAGAAGTTACGCCTCTGGGACAGGTACTATCCCCAACGAAGACATCTGCCCAAATTCCTGCAGGTTTCTGGAAGGCATTAAACAATATGAGATTGGGGCAAAATGGCATCCAGACCATACAAATCAACGGCGTGGAACATTTTATCGCGTACAGCCCCTTACCAAGTGTGGGATATAACCTTGCGATTATCGTTCCCTCTCAGGAGCTTTTAACGAGTGTAGCCGCCACTCAAGAACAGATCACTCAATCTGCCAGAAACACTTTGATATTCAGCGCCCTCTTGGTGTTGGCGATTCTGATTATCGCGCTACTGGCTTCCTATGCAATCAGCAGCGCATTGATGCTGCCTCTCGGAACGTTAACCAAAACCGCCCAAGAGATTACAGCCGGCAACCTTGCGGCAACTGCAGAAGTAAAAGGGCGGGACGAAATAGGGACGCTTGCCAACACTCTCAATACCATGACTTCAACGCTGAGAGAAAACATCCAATCACTGGAAAAGCGTGTGGCAGAAAGAACATCTGCCCTCGAGCATGCTTCTAAGAATGCGGACCAACGCGCCGCTCAATTTGAGGCTATTGCTCTGGTCGTCAAAGCCGTCAACTCCATTCACCAGATGGATGCACTATTACCTCAGATCACGTCCGTGATCAGTGAACGCTTCAGTTACTATCATGTGGGTATTTTTCTGAACAATGAAAGCGACCATACTGCAGAGTTGGCTGCATCCAACAGCGAAGGCGGAAAACGGATGCTGATGCGCGGTCATCGTTTAAAAATCGGTGAGCAAGGCATTGTGGGATATGTAGCTGCAACAGGCGTAGTGCGCGTCGCCCGCAGCGTGGGCGAAGATGCTGTTTATTTCAATAATCCAGATCTGCCCGAAACACTTTCCGAGATGGCTTTGCCTCTACGCGTGGGAAATCAAATCGTGGGCGTTCTGGACGTTCAAAGCAAACAGACTGATGCGTTCTCTCCAGAAGATATTGGCGTCCTTTCACTTCTTGCTGATGAGGTGAGCTTGGCTATCGATAATACCCGCTTGCTCGAAAGCACGCGCAGGTCGCTTTCCGAAGCAGAAGCACTGTATCGCCAGTATTTGCGTCAAGCATGGAGCCGCCTGCCGCGCGAGGAGCACCTGGTGGGTTATCGTTACACCATCTCCGGTTCATCGCCGTTGGAAAGTCCCGTTGATCTGGATGCAAAGGCCAACGGCGGAACTAATAAGCAAAAGGAAACAGATTCCCTCGTGGTCCCTATCAAATTGCGCGGCGAACTGATCGGTAATATCGTCATTCAAAATCCGCAGGGCAAAAAATGGAGCAAAGATCAACTAGATTTTGTTCAGGCAGTTGCAGACCGCGTTGCTCTCTCTTCAGAAAATGCGCGTCTGTTCGACGAGACCAGTCGCCGCGCCGAGCGCGAGCGGATGGTCACGGAAATCACATCGAAAATCCGAAGTACAAATAGTCCAGAGGAAATGATCCATATTGCTCTTAACGAATTACGGAGCGCATTAGGCGCTACCCAGGTGCAATTGATCACGCAGACCGCCTCCGCATCAAAAGATGACAACACCGCGGAAATATCCGCAGTTCATCCGAAGGTGGACTTACCGCACAATGGAAATGGAGCAAATCAATGAGCCATGTAATTGCAATCTCGAACGAAAAAGGCGGCGTGGCAAAAACCACAACCACGCTCTCATTGGGTGCGGCCCTCACAGAACTGGGTCAAAAAGTTCTGGTTGTCGATCTCGATCCGCAGGCGAATCTAACTCTGGCTTTGGGAGTGGAACCCGGTTCGGCAGTTGTAACTTCGAGCCATATTCTCATTGAATCGGCTCCGCTTATGAGCGCGCGCCACGCAACTGAGATCGAAAACTTGGATCTGATTCCCGCTCAGGCCAGCATCGAGAATGCTGAACAATTTTTGCCGGTGCGGACCAATTACACTGCCGGCCTTAAGCGTGCACTCGATAATGCAGCTCCCCTTCTTTATGACTATGTCATCTTCGATTGCCCGCCATTTCTCGGAGCTATTACGATAAACGCCTTGAGCGCCGCTGAGCTGTTGATCATTCCCACCCAGGCAGAATATTTTTCAGCCTATGCCCTGCGAAATATGATGGGCATGATTCGACGCGTCCGGCAGGAAGGCAACCCTGATCTCGGATATCGAATTCTGATCACATTGCTTGATCGGCGCAACCGCACCCATCGGAATATTCAAGAGCAACTTCAAAATACTTTCGGCGAAGGTTTATTCAAAACCGTCATCGAAGTAGACACCAAATTACGAGAAAGTCCGATTGCCGGCGTGCCGATCACTCTTTACAAACCCGCTGCCCGCGGTTCCCAACAGTATCGTGAACTGGCGCAGGAGCTTAGAGAATATGTCAAAGAAAAAAACCAACAGGCAGCCTAAACCCATATTCGGCGATTTTGCCCCGGAAGATACAAAACCTGAGAAACGGATCCGCAAACATTCCGAGGCGGCGCCGACGCCGGTCCAGGTTCATGTTCCGATCCGGCCTCGAGACGGATCACAAACTGAACCGATCACACCGCGTCCGGAAGAGCAAATTGCTCCCGTCATCTCTTCAGCCGTATACGACAATTCCGGCGCGATGTCGCTTGCTTTTCGCACAGATGAAAAAAATTGGGCCACGTTACGCGTCGTAGACGAGAGCGAGCCGCGTGACTGGGCCATGGAAGAACAGATGCTGGTCAAGCAAGTCACCGACCAGTTATCGCTCGCGCTAGAGAACGCGCGCTTGTTCGAAGCGACGCGCGAAAGCCAACAGGCAGCAACACGCTCTGAATCAGAATTGCGCGCCCTGTTTGCAGCAATGACAGATATCATCATTGTGCTGGATAAGGAAGGCCGTTATGTTCGCATCGCACCGACGAACCCTTCTCTCTTGGTCAAGCCGCCAGAAGAATTGATTGGGCAACTCACAGATGATGTGCTACCAAGCGAGGCAGCACATTCCGTTAAGGTTGCCATCGAACAGGCATTGAGAACCGGCCAGACAGTCAATGTAGATTACGCGCTCGAAATCAATCAGAAGGCATTCTGGTTCGAAGGTACGATTTCAAAACTCAATGAAGAGCAAGTCTTTTTGGTGGCGCGGGATATTACCGAACGCAAATCCAACGAAGATGCAATTCAGCGTCGAAATGATTATCTCGCGGCCGCCGCGGAAATCGGCGGTCTCGTTACCTCAACCCTTGACCTGAATACCATTTTCGGCCGGGCAGTGAACCTGGTGCGCGAACGCTTCGGCTTTTATCATGCCGCCATCTTTGTTGCCGAGGAAACAGGCTTCAATGTCGTCCTGCGAGAAGCCACGGGCGAGGCAGGCGCGGAAATGAAGCGACGCCAGCACAGCCTCCCAGTTAACGAGAACTCTGTAGTCGGCAAGGCTACGCAAACCGGTACAGCGGTAGTCATCAACAATACAGCTCAAAATCCAACTCATAGACCCAATCCTCTATTGCCTGATACACGGGCGGAGGCTGCTATCCCATTGCACGTTGGCGTACGCATCATCGGCGCTCTCGATATCCAGTCCCAGGTGGTAGATTCTTTTACCCCGGATGACCTGTCCGTTCTCCAAATCCTCGCCGACCAAATCGCGATTGCTATTGATAATGCCCGTTCTTATGAATTATCACAACAAGCCATCAAAGAAATGCGTGAAGTAGACCGCATGAAAAGCATGTTCCTGGCGAATATGAGCCATGAACTGCGCACACCGTTGAACTCTATCATAGGCTTCTCGCGCGTTATTCTAAAAGGCATTGATGGCCCCACCAGTGATCTGCAACAACAGGATTTGACGGCCATCTACAATTCTGGTCAGCATCTGCTGGGCCTCATTAATGATATTCTCGACTTATCCAAGATCGAAGCCGGCAAGATGGAATTGGCGTTCGATGAGGTAAACATGGTCGACATGATTAACGGCGTGATGTCCACAGTGGTGGGTCTCGTCAAGGACAGGCCGATCAAACTCGCCAAGAACATCCCAGAGAACTTACCTACCGTTCGTGCGGACGCCATCCGTGTCCGTCAGGTATTGCTCAACCTCCTATCCAACGCGGCCAAGTTTACGTCAGAAGGAAGCATTACGGTGGATGCAACGCTCAATACCGGGCCCGCAGGACATCCTGAAATCCTGGTCAGCGTAACCGATACAGGTCCGGGTATCGATCAGAAGGATCAGGGAAAACTTTTCCAGGCTTTCTCGCAGGTCGATGATTCGTTGACGCGCAAAACCACCGGCAGCGGGCTGGGTCTTTCGATCAGCCAGCAATTGATTCAAATGCATGGCGGTCGAATCGGCGTCCATAGTGCGCTGGGACAAGGCAGCACATTTTATTTCACGCTGCCCACCTATCGTGGCAAAGAAGAAGAGCTCGTCTCCAAAAGCGGAAAAGTGATTCTGGCAATTGACGACGATGCTCAGGTGATCTCGCTATACGAACGATATCTCCAACCTCAAGGCTACCAAGTCGTGGCGCTCACCGATCCAACTCAGGCCAAAGCGCGTGTCAAACAACTCAAACCGTACGCCATCACACTTGACATTATGATGCCAGGTTACGATGGCTGGTCCGTATTGAACGATCTTAAAGCGGATGTCGAAACCCGCGATACCCCAGTTATTGTTTGTTCCATCGTTGAGGAACAGGAGCGCGGCTTCAGCCTCGGCGCAGCGGATTATTTATTGAAGCCCATTCTCGAAGACGATTTACTGAATGCACTGGATCGCTTGAACCAAGATGGAAGCATCCGCTCAGTGCTGATCGTTGATGACAATCCCAGCGACTTACGCCTAATGGAAAAAATCCTTAAGGAACATGGACGCTATAACGCTATTCTGGCCGAAAGCGGCCAAAAAGGCTGGGACATCATCCTCTCTCGTGCAGCACATGCGGTTATCCTCGATCTGTTCATGCCTGAAATGGACGGGTTCACCATCCTTGAAAAAATGCGTAACGATCCTAAACTGCGGGATATCCCTGTCATTGTAGTCAGCGGCGTCGACCTATCCGCCGAGCAACAGCAACAATTGAAAGAGTTTGGTCAACGGCTTCTATCAAAAGGTTCGCTGAACGAAAGTGATTTACTGAACACCGTCGAGCGCGCTCTCAAGCGCATTGAAGGGAAGAAGTAGGAATAGATAATGTCTTTTATTATCAAATGCATGGATTGCGGGCATACTGCGCCTTACTTCCCAACATCGACCAATTGCCCGCGTTGCAACAGCCAATGGCGCGAAGCGGAATACGATTACGATACACTGGCAAAGACCCTGCCTCTGCAACTACCGGGTCGTTCCTTTGACCTGTGGCGATACCGAGAGCTTCTGCCTGTTCGCAATCCCAACGCATCTTTATCCTTAGGGGAAGGCGGCTCGCCATTGATCCAAGCTGTCAATCTTGGCATGATGCTGGGGACACCGAAACTTTTCATCAAGGATGAGCGCCAGGGGCCAACAAGTTCCTTCAAAGACAGACAAGCGGCGGTCACGGTGGCAGCTCTGAAAGAAGCGGGCATCACGGAAATGGTGGCCTCCTCCACTGGAAACGTGGCCATTTCATATTCCGCCTATGCTTCGAGGGCGGGCATCAAGCTTTGGGCTTTTGTAACCAGCCTCGTTCCCGCGGTGAAAATGCGGGAGATTGCGCTATATGGGAGTCAGGTGGTCAAAGTCACGGGCTCATACGACCAGGCCAAGCAAATCGCGGCAGAATTTGCGCGACAGAGAAATCTTTACCTTGATCTCGGCGCGCGCACGATCACATCCATTGAAGCAATGAAGACGATTGCGTTTGAAATCGCCGAACAACTGACCGCCATTCAAGGGCCTACCAGCCTCAACGGCAAGGATAAAGCGATTTGGCGCACGCCCGATTGGTACGTGCAGTCCATCAGCGGAGGAATGGGACCGCTGGGTATATACAAAGGATTTCACGAACTGAAACAAATGGGGTTGGTGGATCGAATTCCAGCCATAGCGGCCATACAAGCCGAAGGCTGCGCGCCGATGGTACTAAGCTTCAAACAAGGACTCGAAACGGCAATCCCGGTAACAACGCCCAAGACGCGCATCGAAACGCTTGCGACAGGTGATCCGGGACGTTCATATACGTTTCTGCGTGAACATGTCCTGGAAACCAATGGCACCTTTGAAAGCGTAACCGACGAGGAAGCCTTCCGCGCGATGCATGCGCTGGCCAAGATGGAAGGCATGTCGATGGAACCGGCCGCGGCGGTAGCCTTTGCGGGCTTGTTCAAATTAATTCGTTCGGGCGTTGTCAAACCGACGGATACCATTGTCGTCAACTGTACGGGTCACACCATGCCTGCTGAAGAATTCATCCTCGGCAGCAACTGGACCCGCGATGTGGAGTTTCCAAACAAAAAGCAGGAGACACCGGAAGACGGTTTGCTGGCTGCGCTCAATCAGGTTGCCCCCAATCGGTTCCCGCGCGTTGCGATTGTGGACGACACCGCCGAAGCGCGGCGCCTCATCCGACGCATTCTCCAATCACAGGGCGACTTTACGATCTTCGAGGCGTCCAATGGAAAGGAAGGCTTGAATCTCATCCGACGTGAATTGCCCGATTTGATCATTCTGGATTTGATGATGCCCGAGATGGACGGTTTTGCAGTTATGGACGCGCTCAAGGCTGATCAGAAAACCGCCGAAATCCCAGTCATTGTTGCAACGGCAAAAGAACTAACGCCCGAAGAAAAGACTCGGCTGGGCACACAAATCCAATCCCTGATGCAAAAAGGCGATTTTCTGAACGATGAATTCCTCGAAGAAGTCAAAGCACTGATCAAATAAATCGGTCCGAATATAGAAACGAGTTTAGAAATAGTTTTGGACTAGAATGCAAAAAGGCCGTTCAAAAGGAATCATTTCCGCGCTTAGTTCAGCAGCCTTTCTTGGGATTGCTCCTGTGTTTGGCAAGCTGGCAATCAACTTTGGATTCTCTCCGTTGGCGGTAGCTGCCCTGCGCACTACAATGGCAGCAGCTTTGATTCTGATCGTCATGCTTCTCTTTTATCGTCCCTATCTTTATATTTTTCCGGTTGGTTTGATTGGCTGTTTCTTAGCAGGAGCGATTAACGGCGTCGGCTCCATCTTGTATTACATGGCACTTGATCGATTGGACGCCAGCGTTGGACAAACTTTATATCTCATTTATCCGTTCTTTGTCGCCATCTGGCTTATTCTTGACCACCAACCCCCCAGTCGCTTGACCGTTTTACGCATGGGCATTGCGGGGCTAGCTCTGCTTCTACTCACTACCCTCCCGGGGCATCCCACCGATCCCATAGGGATCGCGATGATGCTAGGCGCGGCGGCGCTTTATGCGCTTCATTTGCCCATCAACCAACGGGTGCTCTATGAAGTTCCTGCTCCAACTGTCACACTTTACACACTCATTGCAATGACCGCCGTGGTGTTACCCGCCTATTTGATCTTTGATCGCCAATGGGTCGCACCCAGTTTATTGTGGTGGCCTGTTATCGGATTGACCATTGCTACACTTCTATCGCGCCTTGCATTATTTCTTGGAGTCAAACATATTGGCGGTATGCAGACTGCGCTCCTTGGATTGAGCGAACTTCTTGTGACCATTTTATTCAGCTACATCTTTCTCAATGAAAATCTGGCGTGGACACAATGGCTGGGCGCGGCCGGGCTTGGACTGAGTTTGCTTCTCGTCGGATTGGAAGCTTCTCATTCGACAAGTTCCAGCGGCAAAGGCGGCTGGCTCTCATGGATCCGCCCTCCCGATCTTCCTCGTAATATACCTGCCGACATACCTTGGGGGCCGCACGAATAAGTAACAAAGAGTTTGCAGTACTGCAGACTCTTTTTCTATCATATTTTATTTTTCGCTTTCGTAAAGATAGCCGGTACCTCGCACGCTTGAAACCCGTTCCGAAAGCGCGGGAAACTTTTCCAACTTATGCCGCAAGCGGCTTACCAATGGACGCAAAATCTCAGGCGCCTCGCGTTGTGACGTATCATAACCCTGAACGAGCAGCACCAGCTCACGATGAGAAAAAACTTTTCCGGAGTTTTCCATTAGGATATGCAACAACCTGCCTTCGGCGGGAGTAAGGTGCTCTACTTTCTTTCCAGCGCGAATTTGCCGCCGCGAAAGATCGACAACAGTTCCGTCTTTCAACTTATATTCGACGGCTGTCTCATCGATTTCAGTGGATTCGGTTGAGCCGCTCTTAGCTTGCAGCTTTGCCGACCGGCGCGCCAATCCCTTTTTCACGCTGGCAATGACTTGCGCGGGTGCGGCGGGCTTGATCAGGTAATCGTGGATGCGCAATCGCAATGCTTGAACCGCCGAATCCGTCGAGGCAAATGCAGTCAGCAAAACGATCTCCGTATCGGGAGCCATTTGATTGACCACCTGCACCACTTCCAAACCATTCATTCCCGGCATACGCAAATCGACGATCATCAAATCAACTGGGTGAGTGCGAATGTACTCCACCGCCGCTTGTCCGTTGGGAGCGGAGGCCACATTATAGCCTTCCAGTTTCAGGATATCGGTGAGAGATTGACGCGCAACATTCTCGTCATCCACTACAAGAATATTGGATTTCATTGGTTGCCTCCTGCCGGCAGAAAAAGTCTAAAACAAGCGCCATGCCCATGATCCGTGAGAAGTTCCAATGTGCCACCGTGAGCAGTGACGATATTATAACTGACAGTCAAGCCAAGCCCGGTACCGCCTTCTTTGGTGCTAAAGAACGGTTCGAAAATATTTTTTTGTTGGTCTGCGGGCACTCCCGGACCGCTATCTTGAAACAAGATTTCGAGGCCCCCACTCACGGGTCTTCCTGTGATCGTCAAATCGCCGCCGTCCGGCATGGCATCGAACGAATTTAATATGAGATTGATGAACACTTGTTGGATTTGATTGTTGACTGCCATGACTGGCGCTACCGCAGAAGACAGGTGAACTTTCACTTGCACTTCACGTTCTGAAAGCTGTTTTTGCATCAAACTTAATACATAATTCAATAATTCGGCAAGGTTTACAAGCTCCGGCCTGACCGCGCCGGGACGATAAAAGTCCAGCATTCGGCGAACCGTGAGGGACAAACGCTCCAGTTCCATTCGGGCTAAATCAAAATATTCTTTTCGCTTTTCCTCTGGCAGATCTTCGCGGCTCGCCAAATGAAGACAGTTCTGCACAGACTGCAGTGGGTTATTAACCTCATGTGCAATGGAAGCACTCAGCCGTCCTGCAGCGGCCATCTTTTCAGCCTGAAGTAATGCGGTTTGCGATTCTTCGATCTTGCGAATGTAAGCACGTTGTTCATCATATAAGCGTGCATTCTCGACGGCAGCCGCGCTCTGGCGCGCAAGGATTTGAAACATTTCCAAGTCAGCCTCACTAAACGGCGCTTCTTCTGGATCGCGTGCCGCAAACAAAATACTACGGGAGCCAGGGCTTACTATGGGAGCAAACATCGCCGCGCCCAGCTCTGCTTTGCGAAGCCGCGCTTGCAGACCCGCATCTCCCGGACCGACGGCATTGATCAGGATTGGAGCGCCGCCTGCATCCGCCTGGATTAAGAAATCTGTCAGCGTTTTGCCAAGGCCGCTGAGAAGGACAAACCGGCCCTCTTCTCGCGAATATTGATAGTAAGCCGCGTGCCTGCACCGTAATTGTCCAAGCACTGCATTGACAATTAGATCAAGCAAAGAGTCCTGCCGCGTCTCAGAAAATAATGATTCGGTGATTGTAAACAAAGGCCTTAAGGCATTAATACGAGCCGCATCGCGCTTTTGCTGACTGTCCGCAAGAGACAATTTAGCTGCCTGAATTAATTCCTCCCCATTTTGAAATGGCTTTAAGATCAAGCCGTCTACACCTTGCCGAAGGGCATGGATCGCCGTTTCGACGGTGCCGAAACCCGTCATCACCAGTACGGCGATATCTGGCTGGAAGCGGCGCGCAAGCGCGATCAATTCGAAGCCGTCGACCTCGGGCATACGAATATCAACCAGCAACAAGTCAGCAGCGTGCTCTTTGAGCCAATCTACTGCCTCCTTCGGATCAGTCAGTGCGACCACCATATACCCCGCGCGTGAAAGTAAACGCTTGCAGAGCAATGCAATTCCCGGCTCATCATCCACAGCTAAGACTGTTATAGGGCCCATAATTACAATGGAAGCCAGACGGTAAATGTTGAGCCTTTACCGGATGAACTTTCCACCTCAATTGTACCGCCATGATCGGTCACGATACCATATGTTACCGAAAGGCCAAGACCGGTTCCCCCGCTATTGCCTTTCGTAGTAAAGAACGGCTCAAAGATTCGATCCTTGTTTTTAACTTCAATGCCGACGCCGCTATCTTTGACTGCTATTACGATCCACGGTTGATCATCCCTAGTTCGTACTGACGTTTGAATTTCAAGGTCGCCACCAGTGGGCATGGCTTGCAAGGCATTGTGAATTAGATTCAAAAAAACCTGTTTCATCTGATTCGTGTCGACCAATGTCCACGGTGGATCTTTGACAAGTTCGAGGGATAATTGCACGCCGCTCATATGGATCAGATGGCGAGTGAGCATCAAGACCTCCTCGATGATTTCATTGATATCCGCCTTGGAGCGCGCTCGTTCTCCCTGACGTGCAAAATCAAGAAGTCTTCTAACGACATCCCGTGCGCGCCTTGCTTCTTTCAGAATTAATTCCATATCTGCGCGATGAGGGGTATCCGCGGAAGTTTCGTCAAGAATCAGCTCAGTAAAACCGGTAACAGTGGTTAATGGATTATTTAATTCATGGGCGATGCCCGCCGCCATCTCGCCAACTGCGGCCAATTTCGCGGCCTGCAAGAGCCGTCTTTCAGCCTCTTGTTGAGCCGTCATGCGCGCCTTCAATTCGACTTGTGCAGCACGCAATTGATGAACGGTTTCCAGTTGCCGCTCATATTGATCCGCGCTGGAAACAACCGTCACGAGCACGCCCGCCAGGGATTCCATCGCCATCAAATCATTATCGCTAAAAGCATTCTGTTGACTGCTTTCAACATCGATGATGCCAAACACTTGATCTCCATCTTTGAGCGCCACACATATCTCCGATCCGGCATTCCAACCGCGCAAAGATTTATAAAGGTTTGCATGAGCTGTGTCATTCACCAAAATGTTTTCGCCGGTATTAAAAACTCGACCCGTGATTCCGTCTGGAGTAAGAAATTCTTCATGAACCAATTCGCGTCGAACCACATCCGCACGGGATCCGCCAATTCCTAGAATTTGCGATTTCCCTTCGTCATTAACTAGCAAGACACCAGCTAATTCATAGCCAAAATATTGTGCGACTAGGTCGGCAGTGATTTGGGTAATTTCTGTTTTATTGCTCAGCCCAATGATTTGCTGGACAACTTCATGAATTAGACCGAGATTACGGGCGCGCGATTCAGCCTCTTCGCGCAAGCGACCATACTCAATCAATCCGGCCAAATAGCTGGCAATGACTACCATCAAGTGTTCGTCATATTGGGTAAACGCTTCAGGACGCGCGCTTTCCAGTGAAAGTAAACCAACAGTGCGACGGCGATACATGAGCGGCACGAGCAGAATTGAACGAGCGCCGGAATAAAAAGGTTTGAATTCTGCAGGAGATGCATCACCGAGGCGAACGGATCGGCTATTTTTCAGGTATGCGGAAGCTGGATGACCGGTAAGCGCCACATTTTGCGCCATGAATTTCCCCTCACGATTGGTAAATTCACGCATCAGCCGTTCATCCGCTGACGGAATATAAAGTGATATCAACTCTGTGGAGAATGACCTGGAAAGCAACCCGAAGACGCGGCGTGCAATCTGATCGAGGTTTTGAGCGGATGAAATGGTCAAGGCGAAATCATTTAACATTGCAAGCCGCCGTAGATGGTTGGTCAACTCTGCAAATGTAACTATCACTTCCACAGAAGAAGAAACTCGCTTTGCAATTTCTCGAAGCTGGGGCAATTCATTTGTTTCGAATTCCGAATGACGCCAGAGCGCCACCGCACCAATTAATCGCTGGCCCACAATGAGCGGAAAACAACACCATATCTTCGTATTGGACTTGACTTCCGTATGAGGAATTTGATCCCACTCGGGCTGTCCCTTTTTAACTGCAATTTCTGCATGTGTACGGTTCATTCGGTGCAACAAGGGATTTGATTCAACGGAAAGTGAAATGCCAATACTGCGAGTATCATTAGAATGCGCTGCAATATCGAGCGTATCGCCGCGCCGAATTGCCAGCCATGCCCCCTGTGGATTTGCTGTGCTCACAAAACTCGCCAGCACGCGGTCGAGGGCGCGAGGCATGTCATAAGATAATTCGGTTTGGATGTCCGGCAAAAAATCGTTATCAACGCTTTGAGGTTCGGCGATAATTAATCCAGATACGAGACGCCAGACACCCTGATGATTCGCGGATAATCGAAGTGCTCCAACCAGCAAAGCCTGCGAAGTCTCGGCGACTGGAAAAACATAAAGTCGAGCCGCGTCCAGCTTGGCATCCAGTGGCAAGGTCGCGGACCGAGTGTCCACCTCATTCAAGGCTCCGACCAGCCAGGTATCCATCGCTTCTTGTTCGAGAAGGTTTTTTAACGCGGCTTGTCTTTTTGGGGATAAACGATGCGCAGCACGAATCCGCCACTGTCCCCCCTCGCGCTCGGCGAGCGCGGCCCATTTTGCACCGGTAAGCCTGCAAGCTTCCTTGAGTTGCGCTTCCATAGCAGGGATTATACAGCACCCTCGGATGGTACAATAGACTTTGAGATGACCGACTTAATTGTTATCGGCGGTGGACTGGCGGGCAGTGAAGCTGCCTGGCAAGCGGCGCAACAAGGCTTGAATGTAAGTCTTTATGAGATGCGCCCCGCTCTTTCAACTGGTGCACACGAAACGGATTATCTCGCCGAGCTGGTTTGCTCCAATTCACTCGGCTCCAACCAACCCGACCGCGCATCGGGCGTGCTAAAAAACGAATTGCGCCGACTAAGCTCAATGCTTTTGGAGTGCGCCGAAGCCGCGGCGCTTCCAGCCGGTTCCGCTCTGGCCGTGGATCGCGACCTCTTTGCGCGAACCGTGACTGAACGCATGCAAAATCATCCGCGAATTAAAATCATCCGAGAAGAAGCAATCGACATTCCGTCTACACTAACTATTATCGCTTCCGGCCCGCTGACTTCACCTGCGTTATCGCAAAAGATCGCCGAACTCAGCGGCGAAGAGCATCTCTTTTTCTTCGATGCCATCGCGCCGATTATCTCTTATGAGACGATCAATATGGATATTGGCTTCCGTGCTTCGCGCTATGACCGAGGAAATGAAGGTGAAGGCGATTACATCAATTGCCCGCTGACAAAAGATGAATATTACACTTTCATCGAAGCCCTGCTCACCGCCGAACGAATCGAATTGCGTTCATTTGAAGATTCCATTCACAGCGGCGTAAAGGCGGGAAATTTTTTCGAAGGCTGTTTGCCGGTAGAGATCATGGCCGAACGCGGACAGGACTCGCTGGCTTTCGGTCCCATGCGCCCGGTTGGTCTCGCTGACCCGCGCACAGGCAAACGGCCTTATGCCGTCGTGCAATTGCGGCAGGATAATCTTGCTGGTAACCTTTACAATTTGGTTGGCTTTCAAACCAATCTCAAATATCCCGAACAAAAGCGCGTCCTACATCTTGTTCCTGGGCTTGAAAACGCAGAGTTCATTCGCTACGGTCAAATGCACCGCAACACATTCATCGCTTCTCCAAAACTTTTAAGACCAACACTCCAATTTCATAACCGCGAAGATCTTTTGTTCGCGGGCCAGATAACCGGTGTCGAAGGTTATATGGGCAACATCTCTACTGGTTTACTGGCCGGTGTCAACGCGGCACGATTGCATAAAAATCAGAAGCCTTTCGACCTTCCACAAACGACCATGCTCGGCGCGCTGTGCCATTACGTGACTCATGCAAACCTAAAAGATTTCCAGCCGATGAAAGCCAACTTTGGAATCCTGCCTCCCATCCATGGAGATCGTCTTGGTAAGCGCGAGCGCGCCAACGTCTACGCGGGCCGCGCCATTCTTGATCTTGAAAACTTTCTAACTCAACATGAATAAACGAAGGATTACCGCGTATCTCATCGCGATCGGAATCTTACTGGCATTGACACTGGCCTGGTATGTCCGAGCGTTCCTTCTCGGACAGCAAACGGCTTCCGCTAAATTCGATGGAGTCCGCGCCCTGGCCGATGTGCAGACTCAAGTCGCCTTCGGGCCGCGTATTCCCGGTTCTGATGGACACGCTAAAGAGTTGGAATGGATGCGAAGCGAACTTGAATCAGCGGGTTGGCAAGTCCAAATCCAACAAGCTGAATCGATGGGACATCCGATCCAAAATCTGATGGCGTTCCGCACCGATGAACCGCCACAATATATCATTGGTGCGCATTACGACACGCGCATCTATGCCGACCGCGATCCGGACATCACAAAGCAGACTCAGCCCACACCGGGCGCAGATAACGGCGCATCAGGCGTGGCCGTCTTATTAGAATTAGCTCGCACACTTCCAGCTAACGCGCCGCCGGTCTGGTTGGTCTTTTTCGATGCGGAAGATAACGGCAAGATTCCTGGTTGGGATTGGACGCTGGGTTCAAAAGCCTTTGTGGCGACGATGACAGTTAAGCCGCAAGCGATGCTGCTTGTGGATATGATCGGTGGAGAGAATCCGACATTTTATATGGACGGAAACTCAGATACAGATTTGCGTACATCCATTTGGGACACAGCTGCAAAATTGGGCTACAGGGATTCTTTTATTCCAAGTGTCAAATACAATATCCTGGACGATCATACTCCTTTCATTCAAGCCGGCATTCCATCTGTTGACATTATAGATATTGATTACGAATATTGGCTCACTACCGAGGATACGCCTGATAAGATTTCGTCCAAAAGCTTGCAGATGGTCGGCAACGTGCTCGAGACGTGGATCACCCAACAAAATCGTCAACACAAATGAAATTGTCAAAAGACGAGTCTCATCGTACACTTGGGCAGGCGAAACTTCGATGAAAGCCCAGGAACTTCTCACTCAAATCCGTCCCATTTGGTTACAGCGCGTTTCACAAAGTCTAACGCGCGGCATGGGCGCGCGGGATGCGTTTCTTGATGAACTGAATCGATTCTATGACGCACTGGAACAGGCCGTGATGACGGGCAATCCTGCCTGGCTGGACCCCGCCATTTCTGAATGGGTCGGTTCGCCCACTTTATCGGACCTGCAACAAAGCCGCCAAAATGTTTCCGGAACATTGAACAGCATCATCGCAATCACGAATGATGTTGCCATCGAAAATCTTTCGGAGCAGGACGCGCTCGATCTACTTTCCACAATCACACCCATTTGCACTTACGGTTTGGAAAAAATCGCCCGGCTAGAAATGGAAGCACGCGTGGCTTACGTCACCAATGAGTTAATCGAGGTGAGACAGACGCTTGAAAAGCTGGACCGTTCCAAATCCAATTTCATTTCCGTGGCCGCACACGAACTGAAGACGCCTCTAACCCTCATCGAGGGTTACACGGAGATGATGCGCGACCTGGTCACGCAAAGCGGAAACAGCCAAATCGATACGCTTTTGAGCGGGGTCAACATTGGCATCAACCGCCTGCGCGAAATCATTGACGACATGATTGACGTTTCATTGATTGACAACGACCTGCTCTCACTAAATCTACAACCGATTCTGATTAGCCAGCATCTTCATCTTCTTCACCGGGAATTTGAATCAGTGATTCAAGACCGCCGCCAGACGCTCAAAATAAATAATTTTCCCGGAAGCGAAACGTGGATCTATGCGGATTCAGAACGCTTTTATCAGGCCTTGAAAAACGTTCTCTCCAATGCGATTAAGTTCACTCCGGATCAAGGCGGGATTACCATTGATGGCCGCAGTTTGCCTGGCTTTATCGAGCTCATAATTGCTGACACAGGCATAGGCATTTCAATCGAAAATCAAACCCGCATATTTGAAAATTTCGGTCAGGTGGAGCGCGCCAATTTGCACTCCAGCGGCAAGACCAAATTCAAAGGCGGTGGACCTGGATTGGGTTTGCCTATCACTCGTGGTATCATCGAAGCGCACGGCGGAACAATCTGGGTTGAGTCTCCGGGATATGATGAAGAAAAATGTCCCGGCTCGACATTTCATATTCTACTTCCCCTCCGCACCGAACGTACCGATCCAAAGGTTGCCAAGCTTTTCAACGCCTTGGAGAAACAACAATCTGAACCTGATGCCAAAGAGAATCCCCCAACCAACCCAACCGCCACGTGAACGCGCCTTTCTGGTAGGCGCTGAGTTACGCGGCCAAAAAAAATTTCTTTCACTGGAAAACTCGCTTACTGAACTTGCCCTTCTCGCAGACACCGCCGGACTGGAAGTCGTAGGCGAGTTGACTCAAAAGCTCGATCATCCAAACGTGGAAACTTACATCGGTCCCGGCAAAGTGACCGAACTTAAAGCGCTCAGTGAAGAGACCTTATCGCAAGTCGTTCTGTTTGACGATGAATTATCGCCGCGCCATCAGCGCGAATTGGAAGAGGCGCTTGGACCGAACGTCCGGGTGTTGGACCGAACCGGGCTGATCCTTGATATCTTTGCTCAACATGCTCATACTGCGGAAGGGATGGTTCAAGTCGAGTTAGCTCAATACGAATATTTACTTCCGCGTCTAACGGGACAATGGACGCATCTTGCCCGACAAGCTGGCGGCGGCGGCGGACGAACAGGATCGGTCGGCGGCGTGGGCTTGCGCGGCCCCGGCGAAACACAATTGGAAGTGGATCGGCGCTCCGTCCGAAATCGCATCGCACACCTGAAGCGCGAGTTGGAAAAAGTCCGCGCCCACCGAATGCGCTATCGTTCGCAACGCAAGCGCTCACGTATCCCGATCATTGCCCTGGTCGGATACACTAATGCAGGCAAATCCACTTTGCTCAATGAACTTACCAAATCTGATGTTTATGTTGCGGACCAGCTTTTCGCGACCCTCGATCCAACCACGCGCCACATTGAATTGTCCGGCGGCTATCAAGCCCTGCTCACCGATACGGTCGGCTTCATTCAAAAACTGCCGACCGCACTGATTGCCGCATTTCAAGCTACCCTGGAAGAAATCACGGAAGCCGATTTGCTTCTGCACGTGGTGGATATATCGCATCCCAACGCGTTGAACCAATATCAATCGGTTCAGAAAACATTGGAAGAGATCGGCGCGGGACACATTCCCACCGTCACGGCACTAAATAAAATAGATCGTCTCAACCAGCCCGAAGTCGCGCGCGAAACAGCGCGGAAGTATTCAAAAGCACGCGCCATCTCAGCGCGCGATGGAATTGGTCTATCAGAACTTTTAGATTTTAATCCAAAAAGAATTATACGAGACCTATACGCCGATCCTTGTTCGATTACCGTATCAGCAAGGCGCGTTGATTTCACTTTTTCACGAAGCCGGTCAGGTGGAGCGCATCGAACATGGGCGCGGCGGCGTCTTGATGCAAGGACGAATTCCTGGACGACTAGCCGCGCAATTCTCTCCTTGGCAAACTACTAAGAAGACTGAGCCAGAAGAAGAGGAAGTTTGATGTCGAAATTATTGGATTGGCTTTCAGAATATCTTGCACATCGCAAAGGGCTTTTGCCGCTTATTGGAATTTTCTTGATTGTGGTCAATCTGATTTTACAGTTTGTGCTTGAGCCTTTTTGGCTGACAACTTCCAATCTTCTGCTTCATATTGGACTGATCATCGCGATCATTGGATTGATGCTGGCATGGGCGCTGTAGAAACAAACAAAAAAGAAAAGCAGTTTTGGTTCGGGTTATTTGTGGCCGGATTAATCGCCGGTCTTATTTTGCGATTCTACCTCGCGAGCTTTGCACAAATGCCGGGCCACGGCGACTCCGCTTTTTATTACACGGTTGCCAAGAACATCGCAAGTGGACGCGGACCAGTCATTGATTACATCGTTTATTTTTTCAATGGATTATTGCCGCTTCCCCATTACGCAGGGGATTTTTGGAATCCAAGCGCGTCGTTTCTGATCGCTATCCCGATGATGCTCTTTGGCAAAACAATTTCCAGCGCGCTCATTGCACCAATTGCCGCGGGTATTGTCCCAGCGGTTGCTGGATATTTGGCAGGTAAATATGTTTCTGCTTCCGTCAAAATTGGTGCGTTGACTGGGATTCTGACGTTCTTCTCCCCGTTCCAGGTTTGGTTTTCGACCACCACTGAAGCGATCATTTTTGCAGGCGCGTTCGGAGCAATCGCGATTTATTTCATGATGAAGGGATTCAAAGAGCCACGATTCTTTTTTCTAGCTGCCCTTTTCACCGGGCTCGCAAATCTGATTCGGCAAGACGATATTCTACTGTTAGCTACGCTCATTCTTTGCGTCCTGTTTGCATCCATAACTTGGAAAAATAAGTTGGCTATGATGCTGGCGGTAATTGGAATCCATGTATTAATTTTGTGTCCACTGATGGTCAAGAATTATATGGAATTCCATGTGCTCTTTCCGCCCGGCCCGGCAAAGACTGCCTTTCTGACAACATACGAAGACTTCCATTCATTTGGAAAGGAAATCGATTGGAAAACTTTGCGAGCCGCGTGGGGTATTATGGGTATTCTGAGTCATAGATGGCATACTGCGCAGGAAAATTTGGGACAGGTTAATCTTTTTCTTGACTCCGTTTTCACTGTACTGTTTTTCATTTCTTTCGCAGACGCGCTTTTAATTCATCGCAACAAAAACAAACTTTCCCTTCTAATCCCTGCTTCACTTTTCGCTATCTTTGAATACTTGTTCTATACGATCATTGCCAGCTTTTCAGGTCCCGGTTCGCTGATCAAGAGCTTGGGCATATTGATGCCATTTATTTGTATGTTGATTGTTGATTTTTTCGCCAATTATCTGCACACAAAGCCTTTATTGATCGGTGCAGTGATTTTGCTCTCGGTTTACGCGGGCTATCAAGGATTTAAGAGGAACTACACATCGACGGTCTACTACAATAACATTTATCAGGAATACAAAGTCGTCAAATCCATTGTCCTTGACGATGCAACTCAACAAAAGATAGATCCCAATGGCATCACAATACTAGCGCGGGATACATGGGATGTTTATGAAGGCACTGGCTTCAAGACTGTGATGGTTCCAAATAACGATGTCAGCACTATTGTCCTTGTTGCCCAGCACTACAACGCCAAGTATATTCTGCTCCCGGCCTTGCGCCCTCAACTGGATAAAATCTATGACAACGCCACACCGGATCCGCATTTCACCTACATCGCATCGGTGCCGAACTCGGATATGAAGATTTTTCGGATTAAACTTTAATCCGTAGATTCGGTCAGATTTTCGGCCCCGCTTCAATCACTTCCCGCGGCGTATAGTCCTCAAACTTCTTCAGATTATCAGCAAGAGTTTTTTTATGGCAGACAAAAAGTTGCTGATATTGGTTTCAGCGAGTCTGTTTACAAATGAAATACAATTCTTTTAGGCGAATATCCCTTTTCAACACGTATGTGCTTTAGGCGTGGGCCATATTGAATAACCACCAAAAATTCCTGGTCTACCAAGTAACGACAAGGGAATTACCTTGTACATTTTAATAATTATGTGGTATACACGCAGACGAATAGTTTTGATTCTGAACGGAGGCTTTCTTATGGTTAAACAGAACGACACCTCTTCAGATCCTCACCATGGCCAACCTATTCGCGCCTTTGGTGAGCCACTTCAAAACGCTCAAGCCGCTATGCTGATGGTGCATGGCCGCGGTGCGCGTTCGGAAGATATACTCACCCTCGCGAATCAGTTTGGTCAGCGAGGGTTTGCTTTTCTTGCGCCTCAAGCGGCCAATAATACTTGGTATCCCAACCGTTTCCTGGCACCTCTTTCGGATAACGAACCGTGGCTTTCATCGGCGTTGCGCTACCTCGACGGAGTGCTCGCCCAGATTTTAAATTCGCACATTCCCGCCGAGCACATCATCTTGTTTGGTTTTTCGCAAGGTGCATGCCTGACCTTGGAGTTTGCGGCGCGGCATGCTCAGCGTTTCGGCTGCCTCGTGGGACTCAGCGGCGCTTTGATCGGACCGGATGTTACGCCGCGTCAATATCCCGGCTCGCTGGCGGGGACGCCGGTTTTTCTTGGTTGCAGTGACACTGATCCCCATGTGCCCAAAGAATATGTAAATCAAACCGCAGAAGTATTACGCGGTCTGGGTGGTCAGGTCACGGAAAGGTTGTATCCGAATCTGGGTCATTCCGTTAATCAGGATGAGATGGACTTCGTGCGCGGAGTGATGCAAAGAGTGTTAGCTGACTCATGAACCAATAGATTCCATTTACAACATGGCAAATGTAAGGCTGTCAAAGTATGCGAACCATGCCTCGCTTGAGTATTCATGTTCTCGGCACGCCGGAAATTCTCGTAAACGGCATCCCGCTCGAATTGAGTCATATCAAAGCTCGCGCTCTTCTTTATTACCTTGCCGGAACTGGAGAGCGTCATGGGCGCGATCATCTAGCCACACTTTTGTGGAGCGAGAAAGGCACTAACGAGGCGCATCACTCCCTGCGTTCAAGCGTCTACCATATACGACAGGCGATCCAGCCATCCGAAGCTGACTCGATCCTGATCTCGGATAGCGATCTGCTTTTCCTTAACCCAGATGCCTATGAATGTGACCTGATCGAATTCCGCCGCCTGCTCGCAGATGGTAGTGAGCACTCATTGCAGCAGGCCGTGAAATTGTATCGCGGCCCGTTCTTGCAAGGATTTGGTGTGGCAAATGCCCTCGCATTCGACGAATGGGTTCAGGCCCAGAACTCATCTGTTAATCGGATATGCTTTGATACCATAGATCGCTTGAGCGGTCTTGCTGAGTCGCGGAAGGAATGGGGCGATGCGAGCCGTTATCTTCATCAGATGTTGCAGATCGATGCATTTGCAGAGACCGCTCAACAACGTTTGATCAGCCTTTATCTGCATCAGGGGGAGATTAGTTTAGCATTGCGACAATATCGCCAGTTCGAGAGTATGCTTCAACGTGAACTAAACGTAGCGCCAGTGCCAGAGACGCAGGCTTTGCTTACCGATATTCTCCGCCGTCAGCGTTTTCCAACGGGACAGCCTCTCCCGCCTGGCAGATCGTCCATACCCCGCGCACAGGTTTTACCGTTTGTCGGACGCGAGGATTTACTCCGGCGATTGACAGAGATCAGTAAGGCCGTGATTGGCGGCGAAGGTACAACGATATTAATCGAAGGAGAGGTCGGTATTGGCAAGACGCGGCTGGTGGAAGAAATGGCTTCCCAATTAATCATGGGGACACCTCCTTGGATGGTGTTGCAAGGCGCTTGCAGTCCGTTCGATGATTTACGCTCACAAGGTCCATTCCTGGAGGCATTAGAGAGTGCAATACCGGGGGAATTGAATGAACTGCTGGACTTGTCGGCGGGTAGCGTTCCGGACGCGCGTGGGCAGTTCTCGTGGCGCATCCTGCAGATCATTCGCTCTTTGTCGAATAATGCTCCGCTCCTGTTCCTGATCGAAGACTTGCAGTGGGCTAACAGCGCAACACTGAATTTGTTGGGCTTCCTGACCACGCGACTTCGTCACCTCCCCGTCCTCATCGTGGCTACCGTGCGACAGGCGGAAGCCATCCCGGCATTGCAACGCCTCATCATCGTCGAACGACACCACGGTCAACTGACCTTGCTGAATCTTGCAGCTTTGGGACTCGCTGACGTTATCAACATTCTGCATCAATCTGCGATTCAGTCGGCCCCACCTCAAACTCTGGCCGAATGGTTGTTGGCGCGCTCCGGAGGCAGTCCATTCCTGCTGACAGAGATTCTGGCTCAAATGCGCTCTGATAATATCCTGCAAGCTACTGAAGCTGGCTGGCAACTGGACACTACTGGCTGGCTGAGATGGCGCACCACATTTAATTTACCAGAAACCACATATGACTTGGTAGCCTGGCGCTTGTCCAACCTTTCTCCTCAAGCGCGACACATTCTGGATGTTTTGGCTGTTGCAGGTCAGCCACTTCCCGAAGCGATCCTGCAGGAGTTGCCGAGTATACAGGCCGATTCATTTCCCTCGCTTGCGGATGATTTGGTATCCCGGGGCCTCGTGATGGAAACTTTGGGAACGCTCCTCGCACTACCTCATCACTTGCTACGGGAAACGCTACTGCACCGTCTCAGCAACTTGCGTCGACGCAGAATTTTTCAGCAACTGGCTGAAGCATTGGAACATCATTTGCCGGCAGACTCATCCGACCCGCTTCGCGAAACATCCGCGGCCAACTTCCGATTAATCGCACTCTACTCCGTAGCTGGCGAAGATTCTGGGCGCGCGCGCCGATATGGCTTACGAATATTATCCGATCTTTCTCGCGAATATTCCGGCGCAGAGAGTATTGATTTCGTTCAGCATTTGCACGATCTACTGGCTCCGGACGCATCTCCCGGTGAAATGGTCAGGTTGACGAGTGTACTGGGCGCGTTGCATCAATCGGTTGGTCATCTTGATGTTGCGGCTCAGTGGTATCAACAGGACCTCGAATGGGCGCAAAAGGCTGAGGATGAGGTTGCCAAAGCCGAAGCCTACTTTGAGATGGCCGAATTGGCCTTGATATCAAATAACTATCAGGAAGCACTGCGCACAGCCCAGGAAGGATTGTCAGAAGTTCAAAGTGAGGTTTCTTCACCGCTTCAATATTCGGCTCCCTTGATTCAATCTTTGATTGGCAAAGGTCATCGCTTAATGGGCGCGGCATATGCCATGGAAGGAAGTGATCTCGATGCGGCCGAGCAGCATTTGCAAGAAGCCATTGCAATCCAGCGGCAGCTTGGGAAGCAGGAGGATATATGTGCTGCATTATTTGAACTTGGCAACATTGCGGCACAGCGTGGCGAACTTTACCGGGCACTTGACTTCTACACTGAATCGGCGCGAGCGGCTGAGGTCGGGCGGATCCATTACTACCTGGCATTGGCTCGCAACAACTTTGCCTATCATAGCCTGTTGCTTGGCAACATTGATGATGCTCAAAAGGCCGTAGCCGATGGTCTTAAGGTCGCCGAGACTCACGATCTGATGACTGCATTATTGCACTTATACAGCACAGATGGTGAAATCCATCTTTATTTGGCTGAGTGGGAAAAGGCGCAAGAATCATTCCAGCACGGCCTGACGATTGCTGAGGATCTAGGAAGCCTTGAACGTCAGGCGGGATACCGAGGCGGTTTGGCATTGGCTGCTCGAGGTCGGAATGATTTTGATACCACAGTTCGGCTGCTTAAAGAAGCCTTGGCCCTTATCGCTGGGCAGGGCTACTGGCATCTGCATACACGTCTGCAACTCTGGCTGGCAGGGACCATGTACCAACAAGAGCATTATAAGGAAGCTTTGCTACTGGTAGATGCAGCCATCAATACAGCCCTTTCCCATCGCCGCATTTTGTTGCTGATCGAAGGAGAATGCCTGCGCGCCGGTCTATTGACACGGGCTGGGGATTGGCCGACCGCAGTTGCGTTGTTTACAGATGCAATGGAGAGCGCGGCAAGCTTAGGTTTACCGCTTGAAATTGCTCGGGTACAGCTCGCTTGGGGCAAGGCAATGCTTCATCAATCTGAAACGCTGGAACAAGGCGAAGAGTTAATCACTGCAGGGCGGACTGTGTTGGCCGATCATTCCGCGCTCGCCGACTTGGCTTGGCTTACTAGAGAAAATTCCTAGTAGATGCGTACGCGGCAATGACGCACCGATGACGTTCAACCAATAAAATCTATCCGAGTAACCTAAATTTGGAAAAAGGCGTTGCCTTGATACGCCACAGCTGTGCCGGTGATTTTTAGCCTGCATATCGATAGTTAACGAATCCTAATCTTATTGGTTGGATAGTGAACAAACCAGCAACGATAAGCGATTTTAGATATGTCTCCTTCGCTCAGGAAGTGATCTTTGGCCGAGGCGAACTTGCGCGTCTGGGCGAGGTGGTTGAACGGTATGGCTGGAAGCGCTTTCTAGTGTGCACGAGTTGTTCCGTTCGTGCGAGCAGACATGTAGAAGTATTGGAAGCGATTCTAGGCGTTCATATCGTCGCCACGTTTGATGGCGTTCGACCGCACGTTCAAGATGTTCAGGTGGAGGAGGTCACATCACTCGCCACTGAAAATCAAGTGGATGTGATCATTGGAATGGGTGGCGGCAGCCCAATTGGGATGGCGAAAGCAGCGGCATACGCGTTGGAGCAGGAAGGTAGTGGTCCGCAGAAATCTATAACCTCCTCTATCGCTCAACCGCTCATTCCGGTCATGGCTATCCCGACCACCTATGCCGGTTCTGAAATGACTGCCGTCTATGGGATAACTCATTCGCGTGAAACGCCCCCGCGGAAGATCACAGTCTCCGATCCCAGAATTACTCCCAAGCTTGTTGTCTATGATCCTGAATTAACATTGGATTTGCCTCCCGAACTTACAGCTTCAAGCGGCATTAATGCGCTTGCACACTGCATGGAGGCGCTTTACTCAGTTACGCGTCACCCTCTCTCAAGCGCTGCTGCGGTTAGCGGTGTTCGAGCGATTTCTGATTCCTTGTTGGAGTGTTACGAACATGCAGATAATCTGGCGGCTCGTACGCAAATGCTGGTAGGGTCACACCTGGCAGGACTTTCACTGGCAAGCACCAGCATGGGATTACATCACGGGATTTGTCACGTGCTGGGCGGATCTGCCAACATACCGCACGGAATCGCTAATAGTATCATGTTGCCGCACGTGATCCGCTTCAACGCGGATGTAGTTGTCGACCAACTGCTACCGGCCGCTGAAGCGCTGGACATTTCGGTAAATGGAATCCGCCCCAATGATGCAATCGAGAGCGTTGCGCAGAAGATTTTCGATCTGGTTGGACGGATGAACCTGCCGCAACGACTGCGTGACGTTGAGGTCAGGGAGCATGACTTGCCTCGATTAGCGCAGATCGGTTTCCAAAACCAGACCGTGCAGAAAAACATCAAGCCCATCCATGATGCAGCCCAAATAGAGGCACTGCTGAGAGCAGCATGGTAAAGGAGGTGAGGATTCAACGCAGACAGCCTAATTTAGATCAAGCCTATATTTCAATATTGGTAAATGGAATTCTATTAGATCAACTTGAAGGAGTATAAAACATGTCCCCTGTGAACTCGATGGATTATGGCGGAAAAGACACCGTACTCGATGTCGTCCGCAGAGAGAGCAGCGATTTCTTTAACCTTGTGGATGATCCCAAAAACTGGAAGGTGCAGACTCGTTGCACTGAATGGGAAGTCCGCGATATTGTGGGCCATATGATCGACGTGACGGAAGGCTATCTTACACGTTGGGATAAGGCGAACAAGAAAGAATCCGCTGATTCCGTGGGCTTGCTGGTCATGGGTCGCGATCTCAATGACCATGCCCAGGCATTCCGCAACCTACCGCGGGAAGAGGCGATTTCACGCCTCAAGAACGATTATGCAAAAATGATGACGATCTTCGAAAAACTCACCACCGATGAGTGGAACAATTTCATGGTGACTCATCCTTTTATGGGCCCCTTGCCCACCCTATTTTATCCAGCTTTCCATGTCATGGATTACGGCGTCCATACTTGGGACATTCGTTATGGTCTGGGTGAGAAAACTCGCAAACTCGACGAGCGCACGGCTGGCGTATTGATCCCGTACATGCTCATGGCTCTTCTGCCCTCCACGGTCGATGCCAAATCTGCAAAAGGTGTGAATGTGCAGTATGGGATCGAAGTAACCGGAGAATGGGGCGGCAAGTGGCGCGCAACTATGAAGGATGGCAAGTTCGAGGCTAAGCCGGAGGCTGGTAACTTCGAGGGCTGTGATGCCATCTTTAGTTTCGATGCCTCGGATTTTGTGCTCACCGCCTTCCAACGCTTCCCTGGAGGTGCAGCGCGCGGCGACTACGAGGTCATCAACAAAGTCCGCAACTTGTTTTTCACCATATGATTTGATTTTCTAAGAATTGCCCAAAAGCACTGCTCGAAAGAGTAGGCCTATAACTGATATCAAGGGCTTCGGAAGTCCTCTCTATATTATCAACTCTGAGAGTTGTCCAAGAGGCTTCTGAAGTCCGACTTGAGGAGTAATAACCGTGACCAAAATACAAACACAAGGTGTCCATCACATCACCTTTGTCGGCTCGAACCGACAGGCGATTATTGATTTCTATTCGGGCGTGCTCGGTATGCCACTCGTGTTCGAACAACCAAACCTAGATGTGCCGGAGGAAAATCACTTATATTTTGACTCCGGCGACGGAAGGTTGATCACTTTTTTTGTTCGACCTTTCCGCGTCAATGATCCGACTCCTAATCCGCAGGAAATAGGAAATTTGCACCATCTGGCTTTCACGGTCTCACGGGCAACCTATACCCAAGTCGTTGCGCGGCTCAAGGAACTCGATATCGAGAACACGGGTCCCATCGACCGAGGTTTTATGGACTCGATCTATTTCCGCGATCCTAACGGACAGCTTCTAGAGATGGCCTGTTTCAAATTCGTGCCACCCGAGGGATATACGATCGCTGATGTCCTGAGCACAGCCCACCGTTTGAGGATTCAAAGTGGCGATTACAACATTTCAGACAAGCACCTAGCGGATGCAATCATAGAATTGACAGATCGCAAAGTTACAATGCAAGCATGATGGCGTCTGCCAAGAATGATCGCCGTCGGCCGGGGACGATCTGGGCTTTGAACCTGGATGAACCTCGCACGTCGATTACCCCGCTTTTGGATGTCAGCTTTCGTCAAATCGGTCCTGAGTCCGTGTCATTACTTACAGGTATGATGGGCGATAACGCGCGAGCCGAAATACTTCGACGATTCGAAACGGGTCGCCGCTGTTATATTGGCTCTGTAGATGATCAACTCGCGGCCTACGGTTGGGTCAGCTTAAACGAAGAGTATCTCGGCGAACTGGACTTACGGGTCAGATTGTTGCCTGGCGAAGCTTATATCTGGGACTGTTTCACGTTACCCGCATTTCGTCGAAAAGGCTTCTACAGCGCGCTGCTGACGCATATCGTAGGAGAATTGCAAGCTGATCAGTTGTGCCGAGTCTGGATCGGCGCAAACTCTGATAATAAATCCTCCCAAGACGGCATCGCCCGGGCGGGTTTTCACATGGTCGCCAACATGATAGTGGCGCGGGTTTTTGCGATGCGGTTGGTATGGGTACAAGGGCGGCCCGACATATCCGAAAGCTTGATTGCGGAGGTACGTCGCGCCTTCCTTGATGATCGCGACCGTGTATGGCTGGCAGCCGTAGAAAAAAGGTAAGACCTTGCCTTACCGGACAAGACGAAATGTGTAAGACCGTGATCGAAGCTGAGATGATAGGCAAAGGTCTATAATACTTACCCTTACATCGCAAGCCTTCTAAGCCTGCCCCGCCTGACACTTATGTAATGAGTTTTTCTTTACACGTTTGAGCAAAAAGTAATGCAGTCAGGTCTATTGGCTCAGATGTGAGGGCCTGCATCAACGATTTCCGAGTTTGACTGAGTTTCAAACTTCTTGAAGTTCTCATTAAACCGCGAGGCAAGGTCGCGATATTTTTTGTCGTATTCCTTCTTGTCCGGCCATGAACCCGCAGGATTAAGTACATCATCCGGAACACCCAAACATTGAGTCGGGACTTCAAAGCCAAAAACTGAATCCGTTTTATATGAAACTTTATCCAGCTTTCCGGTCAAAGCCGCTGAAAGCAATGCGCGCGTATACTTGATGCTGATACGTTTACCAACACCATACGGTCCGCCCACCCAGCCTGTATTCACCAGCCAGCATTTAACGTTGTATCGCTCAATTTTTCGCTTGAGAATGTCAGCATAATAATATGGATGATGAACCATGAACGGGCCACCGAAGCACGCCGAGAATGTGATCTCCGGTTCATCGCGCAGGCCGACTTCTGTGCCAGCAATCTTTGATGTGTATCCCGAAATGAATTGATATAAGGCCTGATTCGGAGTCAGCCGCGCAATGGGCGGCATCACTCCGGACGCGTCGCACGTTAAAAAGATAAGGTTCTTCGGATGTCCGGCTTTCTTTTCCGGCACAGCATTGTCAATGAATTCAAGCGGATAAGATGCGCGCGTGTTCTCGGTTAATGAATCGTCATCAAGGTCAATATAACGCGTCACCTGATCATAAGGCACATTTTCGAGAATCGTGCCGAACATTTTCGTAGTCGCATAAATCTCAGGTTCGGCGGACGCTGAAAGGCCGATGACTTTTGCGTAGCATCCGCCCTCAAAGTTGAAAACGCCATCGTCGCTCCAGCCGTGTTCGTCGTCCCCGATGAGGCGGCGCGTTGGGTCCGCTGAAAGAGTCGTCTTGCCTGTGCCGCTAAGTCCAAAGAACAAAGCAACATCGTCTGCATCTTTCGGATTTACATTCGCCGAGCAATGCATCGAAAGGACACCTTCCAGCGGAAGCAGATAATTCAAAATCGTAAAGACCGATTTCTTCGTCTCGCCCGCATACGCCGTATTGCCAATGATTGCCAGTTTCTTTTCAAAGGATAGACAAATAAATGTTTCCGTTGCGGTGTTGTCTACTGACGGAAGGCCTTTGAACGACGGCAATGCTACGATGGTAAATTCAGGAACAAAGCGCTTATACTCTTCCAGTGATTGCGGTGCGATAAACATATTGCGGGCAAACATGCTATGCCACGCTAATTCGGTCACCATGCGAATTGGCAAACGATATTTTTCATCAGCACCGGCATAAAGGTCTTGGATAAAAACATCACGGCCTTGCAGAAATCCCAACATGCGGTCATACAGGACTTCGAATTTATCCGGCGCAAAGGGGCGATTATATTCTCCCCACCAAACATGACCTTCGCTGGAAACTTCTCGCACCACAAATTTATCCGTGGCCGAACGTGCGGTGTGCTTTCCGGTATTGACCACGAACGGCCCGCCCACCGAAGTGACGCCCTCGCCACGGAAGACTGCCTCTTCATACAACGCCTCCAGTGGAAGATTCCAATAAGCAAGCCGGAGATTTCCAATGCCATGATTCGACAAGTTGTAATTTGCTTTGCGAACTTGCGCAACGGACTCGGCTGGCGTTTTGATATTCAGCAAATTGTTCATAGCCAATCTCTCATTGATTTTTTGTCGCCAATATAAATTTCATTTGGGCTGGTCGAGTCGAGCGCCCATTTCATTCGAGCCACTCCTTCCGTCACATCTTTCACGGAGCCGCTAAAAGAGATTCGGATGTGCCCCTCCATGCCAAACTCTTTTCCCGGCACGGTTACGACCAGCGCCTTCTTCAACAAGAATCTTGCCAATTCAACCGAGTTATTGTTGAACGCGCGTAGATCGAGCAAAGCATAGAAAGTTCCATCCGGCGGGATGAGACGCGCACCGTTGAACGACTTCATCTCTTGAAGCAAGACATCGCGGTTATTCTGGATTTGCAAACGCAACGCTTCCACCACCGATTGCAGACCGTTCAGCGCACCTTCGGCCGCTGCCTGGCTGACAGGGCTTACTCCTGATGTGATCTGGACCGTAACATTGGTCATCACGCGAATTAGTTCGCGCGGCGCAACAACCCATCCGACCCGGAAGCCGGTCATGCCATAAAGTTTTGCAACGCCATTGACGATGATCACATGCGAATCTTCGATATCCTTTTTCTCATATCGGATCGCCGGTATCGCCTCTTTGTGATCAAAGGTCAACTTATGATAGATGTCATCACAAATAAGGAAAATACCTTTTCGCTCGCAAAAACCTACCAACTTCTCGATCAACGCGGGTGAATAGATCGCACCCGATGGATTATTCGGGTTATTGACAATGATCGCCCGTGTATAAGATGTTACGGCTCTCTCGATATCTTCAAAGCGCGGAGTGAATGTTCCATCTTCAGGCGTGACGATCACGGGCCGTCCCAAACACATCCTAATAATCTCTGGATACGAAACCCAATAAGGCGCAATCACGACAACCTCGTCCTGCGAATTCAAGATGGAATAAAAAATATTGAACAGTCCCTGCTTCGCCCCATTCGTAACGATCACATTTTCCGGCGCGACGAGGCGGTCATAATTTTCCTCTGTGTAGCGGACAACCGCTTTCTTAAGAGATGGCACGCCATCTGGTGGGGTGTATTTGACTTCGCCGCTGGTCAACTTTGCTGCCGAGGTGAGGATGGCGTTGATGGGCGTTTTATTTTTTGGCTCGCCGATCCCGAGGTGGATAACCGCTTCACCGCGCTCGCGCAATAGACGCGCCTCTTCGTTCAAAGCGAAGGTCGGCGATTCGGCAATCTCACTGGCGATTTTGCTCAACTTCATTGCGCCTCTCCTTTTCCCTCCTCCATGATTGGGATGAGGGAAAATAAAATCTGGTCAGGGTTTCCCTGACCAGATAGAATTCTGCCACCTACACAGCTAGTTCGGCATTGCAAACAGCGATGTTGACTATGATAATGTCAAACCGATTGCTCACGAGTTCATTATACTATAGCTATTCAAGCGCTGTAAAATCGGAAGGACTGCCAAGCGGATAACCCGCGGTCGAAGAATCGATACGACGAATCAATCCCAATAAAACATTTCCCGTTCCGACCTCGACGAAAGTCGTGATTCCCTGACCCGCCAAAAATTGAATTGTTTCCGTCCAACGCACACGTGATTGCATCTGCGATTGAATATCGGAGCGCAAATCGGCGGCAGATTGAATGGGCCTTGCAACGATATTCCCAATGATTTGAATCTTCGCATCTTTCACACCTGCCGCGTTGACCGCATCATTCCATTCACCTTGAATCAAATCCATTAACGTGGAATGCGCGGCGATGGAAACCGCCAGCGGAATCGCGCGTTTCGCACCCGCGGCCTTTGCGCCTGTCATGGCACGCTCCACTGCTGCCTTCGCACCCGAAATGACAACTTGCCCTGGACAATTATCGTTCGCCACTTGAACCGGTTCGCCCTCACGACTAGCTTCGGCGCAAACCTTTTCAAGCGCGGGAATATCGAGATTCAAAACTGCCGCCATGCCACCGGGATTTTTTTCACCCGCTGTTTTCATCAACTCGCCGCGTTTGCGGACCAGTCGCAGGCCCGATTCAAAAGACAAAGCATCAGCCGCGGCCAGAGCCGACAACTCGCCCAGAGAATGTCCCGCCAGCGCAGCAGACTTGAAGTCCGGATAAAGATGAGAAAAGACTCGGAATGAAGCGAGCGAATGAACAAACAACGCGGGCTGAGTGTTGATCGTATCGTTCAATTCCGACTCCGGCCCATCCCACATCAGCTTCGACAAGCCAAACCCAAGAATTGAATCCGCCTCATCAAAGGTTTGCTTTGCAACAGGATATTGCACGGCCAATTCCTGCCCCATTCTAACGACTTGTGAGCCCTGACCGGGAAAAACAAATGCAGTTGTTTTTGAATCAAATTTCATAAAATGTCCTCTGCCTTTTAAACACAAACGAGCCGTTTTCGTCACGGCTCGTTGCGGATTACTCTGGGTTTTGCTTTTCTTTTTTGACTTCAAACACCTCTCGGCCCTGATAATGTCCGCAGTTCGGGCAGACGGTGTGAGGCAGGCGCATAGAACCGCAATTGGAACAGGCGACCAGGTTGCGCGCTTCCAGGGCATCATGGGAGCGGCGACGATCGCGGCGCCCTTTTGAGTGTTTGCGCTTGGGGTGTGGTGTCATGACTTTCTCCTTTACATGCAACGGACGGGCAAAGGCCCGTCCAAACGATTTCTAACGAAGCTGGCAGATTATAGCGGCAGAAGGCAGTGACGTCAAGCCTGAAACGTTGTAAAATCAGTCTTATGGAAGTGCAGATTGCAGTTGCGAAGGTCAACAAGTACGCCTCGGCCGAAAGCGGTGATACACTTGAAACCATCGAACGACCAAACGGCGGATTGTCCGTGGTGTTGGCAGATGGACAAACATCGGGCCGCGGCGCGAAAGCGATTTCGATGATGGTCGTCCGCAAAGTAATCGGATTGCTAGCCGAAGGAGTGCGTGACGGCGCAGCGGCACGCGCTGCATCCGACACATTGTATACGGAGAAAAAAGGAAAGGTCATCAGCACGCTCAACATCGCATCGGTGGATCTGCATAGCGGCACCATCGTTCTGACGCGCAACAACCCGTGTCCCATTTTTATCACGCGCAACGATCAAACCGATTGCCTCAGCGGAGAAAGTGTTCCACTCGGAACTTCTCGTGATGTCCGACCCGTGATCACCGAGATCGAAATCGAATCGGGGCTGACCATTGTCATTTATACCGACGGCTTGACTCACGCGGGCGAACGACGAGGTGAGCCAATGGATGTTTGCCAAGTCATCGAGTCGCTGCTGGAAGAACAGGAACCGGCACCGCAGGAGCTTGCCGACGATTTGCTGGCCTATGCGGTCAGGCTGGACGAAGGGCGGCCAGCCGACGATATCAGTGTACTTGTCCTCAAGGTTGCTCCGCACAACGGCGACGACGTCCGCCGTATGACCGTGCGCCTTCCCATCGGATGAACGAAAAAGACGAGCCTGATAGTAAAAGATTCCTGATCGGCGTTGTCGGACCCTGCGGCTCGGGTAAAAGCACCTTGGTCACGGGCTTGGAACGCGAAGGCTTTCAGTGTCGTCATATTGCACAGGAACATTCTTACGTTCCGTACATGTGGAAGCGGATTACCAATCCAGATTTGCTGATCTATCTAAATTCCTCTTTTGAAGTTTCCACACAACGCCGAAAATTAAATTGGAATGCAACCGATTATCAAGAACAACTCCGCCGCCTCGATCACGCCCGCCAGCACGCTGACTTGATCATTGAAACCGACGATCTCTCCTCGGCGGAAGTGTTGGAGCGTGCCCTCATCTTCATGAAATCAAAAAAATAATTGGATAGGATACTCCCTATCAAATTTCCACTGACAAGCGCGTACTTTCAGAGTATAATCACGCCGCGCCAGCCAAAGGCTGGTATTTTTATGGTTCAAAAAGCAAAACCACTTTGGTTCAATATGCGAAACCACTTTGGCATGGCTTATAAGACCATGATGGATGGAGTAAACGATGTCTCGTAGCCGCAATATTTGGTTGGTTGTGATCATTCTGCTCATCGCCTTTTCGCTGTGGGTTGATCTAAGCAAGAATATCTCAATTCCCAACCCATCGAATGATACGTTGCTTGTAAATCTCAACACCGATATCCGCCTTGGATTGGATTTGCGCGGAGGACTTCAAACTTTGCTTCAGGCCGATGTACCAAGTTGTGCCTCGGTAGATCCGAACGAATTGAATGTCACGCGCCAAATCCTGGAAAGTCGAGCAAACGCTTTAGGCGTAAGCGAAGTCACCATGCAGGTTGCCGGCAATTGTCGCATCGTGGCTGAGTTCCCTGGCATCAATAACCCCGAACAAGTTGTAGCTGCTTTACAACAAACCGGTTTGCTCGAATTTGTCGATATGGGAGCCAATCCGGTGCCCGTGGGTACTACAATTCAAACTGATTATGGTCAAACCTCTTCGACGCAAAAACCCGCTGCCAGCGGCACGGCCCAATCGGCGACTCTTACCCCCAATCTAACCGCCACGGCTCAATCAGCTATTACCCCCACGCCGCTGGCAAATACCACGCCATCCGCGACCGCCCAGCCCTCAGCAACTACAGCAGCGCCAGCGACCATTTATCACACGGTAATGACCGGCGCAGCATTGGATACGGTTTCAGTTCAAACTGGTTCAGCCGGCGAATTCGAAATCGCCTTCACGCTAAAATCGAGCGGCACACAAGTCTTTAGCGATTATACGTCTTCCCATGTTGGTCAGTATCTCGCAATCGTGCTGGACAAGAAAGCTATTTCCGTGCCTGTGGTCAACTCAGCAATTACTGGCGGCCAGGGCGTAATTCAAGGAAACTTCACCGCCGACTCCGCAAACGCTCTCGCAGTGCAGTTGCGTTATGGTTCTCTGCCGGTGCCAGTGAAAGTCGTCGAGAGCGAAACGGTCGGTCCCACCCTTGGTGCGGAATCCGTTCGCAAGAGCCTCCTCGCCGGCGCAATCGGATTGACCGTTGTGATTTTGTTCATGGGACTCTATTATCGTCTGCCTGGTATTCTCGCCGACCTTGCCTTGGTAACTTATACACTAATATCTTTGATGCTCTTCAAGGTCATCCCCATCTTTCTGACCCTGCCCGGCATCGCTGGCTTTATCCTTAGTATCGGTATGGCGGTAGATGCAAACGTCCTGATCTTTGAACGGCTCAAAGAAGAATTGCGATCGGGCCGTACTCTGCGACAAGCGATTGACCTCGGCTGGAGCCGCGCTTGGCCCTCCATCCGTGACTTAAATTCATCCACGCTGATCACGTGTCTCATTCTTTATATCTTTGGTAACACATTCGGTGCGAGCATTGTTAAAGGCTTTTCCATAAACCTTGCATTAGGCGTGGTCATTTCGTTGTTCACCGCCATCATCGTCACGCGCACCTATCTGCATCTTGTGCTTGACAACCTTAAATTGGATGAACATCCGAACTGGTTCGGGTTGTAGGAGTTTTGCATGAATATCATCAAGAATCGTTATCTCTACTTTCTGATTTCGCTGCTCGTAATTGTGCCGGGTCTCATCTTCATGGCAATTCATTGGGTCAACAACCCAAATGAAGGGCCGCTTGCTCTAAGCATTGACTTCAGAGGCGGCTCCCTGCTCGAGGTCCAGTTTTCCGGGACGCTTCCATCCATCAGTGATGTACAAAGCGTCTATAATCAGTACCAATCCACTACTGACCAATCTTTGAGCAACTCGATCATCCAGCCGCTCGGCACGGACTCATATTCAATCACGTCCAAGCAAATTGATGATGCCACCAAAGGCAAAATCGTCGCCGCGATGCAAAGTAAGTTTGGCGATACAGTAACCGTATTGAATTTCACATCTGTTTCTGCCTCGGTTGGCGCAGAAGTGACGACTGCTGCAGGATGGGCCATCCTCGCCGCCGCAATATTCATCATCCTTTATGTCTGGTGGGCCTTCCGCAGTGTTGAACATCCGGTGCGCTACGGCACAGCCGCGATCATCGCCATGTTCCACGATATATTCGTCGTGCTCGGTGTGGAAGCCATGCTCGGCTATTTCCTGCACTGGGAAGCGGATTCATTATTCCTGACTGCATTGCTGACCGTAATCGGCTTCTCCGTCCACGATACCATCGTGGTGTTCGACCGCATCCGCGAGAACGCCAACATTTATCGGCGCGTGGACTATGAAACTCTCGTCAATCATTCGGTCGTCCAAACCCTCGACCGTTCGATCAATACCCAGCTTACCGTGATGTTCACATTGTTTGCGCTGGCATTATTCGGCGGTGATACGACGCGTCACTTTGTCATCATTCTATTGGCCGGTATTTTCAGCGGAACCTATTCGTCCATTTTCAATGCCTCGCCGATCTTGGTAGTCTGGCAAAATCGCGAATGGAGAACATGGTTCAGGCGAAAGCCCGAAGCTCAACCGGGAACTGCTCAATAAACGTAATATCCTGCGAAGAAGCGCATCGATGACGATGCGCTTCTTTATGTTATGAATTATCTTATCAAAGTTCCTAGCTGATGTATTTTTGCGAGGCTTATCGCCGGCATCAGGGTTATAATTAAAAACACGCAAGGAGCAAACAAATATGAGCGAAGAAGTAAATTCAGAAAACAAATCTCCTGAGGCTAGTTCGTTTTACGAGCGCCCAAATGTTAAGCAGGACACGATCCAAATTGGAGGCGGGATTCCCTTTGGCATCGAACAAGTATTGAACAAGGAACTCGGAATCGGAGGCGCATACGGCGCATGGGGCAAAAGTTATGGCAATGCCAATCTTCCGGAGTTTGTGGAAAGCCGCACGGGCCAGCCGTGGAACGAAGAAGACAAAATGGAACTCGGCGATTTGGGATTTGTAAGCCGCCAGCATGTCCCGATGTTGACTCAAGAACAAAATCACCAACTGGAGTTGGAAGTTGGAACACAGTTGATCAAAGAGGCCGCCCAAAGTAACGGCTGGGAGCCGTCCGAAGTCGAGGGGTTACTCGTTGGAATGAGTGGGCCGATCAGCAATGATTATTTATCTGAAATTGCACAGCGTGCCGGAATCCCGGATGGCGCTCTTAAAGTCAGCGTGCATAAAGCATGTGACGGATCAGTCGGGGCGTTGAACTTGGCTCTCAACCCGGAACTCTCTCAACCGGGACAACTTAACGTCGCAGAAGAACTGCGCGGCAAAAAAGTTCTCGTGGGCGGCATCGAGGGACTGAGCCGTTTTCTCGGCATGTCACAAGACAAAAATGCTTTGCAGCTTTTTGGAAATGGCTTCGGCATGATCGGTCTCATTCCCGGAAAGACGATCAAGTTCCTCGTTGGCAAAAGCATGGAAGTCTTTGACGAAGAAGGCTTGTTAAAGGTACGGATGGTTTATCCCCATTCAGGCTTGAACGCAATTGGCAAATTGGTGGATATTGTTCAAGAAGGCGCCTCACATATTAAAGTCGCAGGCTTGATGCATGAACCTGAAGACGGCTCGAATATTTCCATGGCCGGATTGATGGGCATGGTAAAGCTCTTCGTGCGGAACGGAGTTCAGACCGTGACGGATGTATTTGGATCCTACCAAAAATTAATGGCGAAACTCGGCACACCAGAAAAGAAAATAGCGGTAGCCATTGTGCATCACGCCAATTACAAGATCAATAAACTAAAAGAAAAACATTTGCTGAAGGAAGGCATCAGTTTTCCAATGCCGTGGCTCTTGAAAGATTTTGGCAACGTTAGCGCAGCATCGAACATGATTGCTTTTCTCAGGCAATTACCAGAAATCAAACCCGGCGATCATGTTCTGTTCGACGGATTTGGAGCTGGAACTTATTACGATGTGCTGGCAGTTGAATTGAGAATATAAGACAAAACAAGATCCAAAACGACCGTCACTTCATAGTAACGGTCGTTTTTACTGGCTACCCGCTAACGGTAATTTGATCGGAGCGCGGAGCAATGTAGCAACCAACTTCACTGCATTTTGAACATCCCCATAATCAATCATCTCCGAAGGCGAGTGAACGTATCGGCACGGAACAGATACACAACCCACAGGAATGCCGCCGCGCACCAGTTGCATTGCGCGCGCATCGGTCGTGCCGCCCAATAGAACTTCGCGCTGATACGGGATCTTATTTTTTTCAGCCGTGCGGATCATCCAATCTATAATACGCGGATCGGATAACATTCCGCCGTCTCGGATCTTGATCGCCGGACCTTTTCCAAGCGCCACATCGAAATCCCTTTGTCCGGGCGTATCGCCCCAGCCGGTCACGTCGATCGAAAAGCCCAAATCAGGATCAATCCCGTAAGCGGAGGTCTGTGCGCCGCGCGTGCCAACTTCCTCCTGAGTGGTGAATACAAAATACACTTCGTTTGATGTTGACTTTAGCGCACGTAACGATTCAATTGCCACCGCGCATCCAATCCGGTCGTCCATGGATTTCGCAACGACGCGATTACCCAAGTCTAGGAACGGTCTTTCGAACGCGGCCACATCGCCCGTTTTTATCGGACAATCGCCTTTGCTGGATGCGCCAACATCAATGAACATTTTATCAAGCGGGGGCAAATCGTTGCTGAAGACTCCCCCATCGACGCCGACTACGCCGCGCGTCCCGTTGACGAAGCGCACGCGGCCGCCCGGTAAGTTGCGCGGGTATACGCCGCCGATACCAGTGAAGCGAACAAATCCTTTTTCATCTACATGCGTAGCCATCAAGCCGATTTCATCCATGTGTGCGGCAACCATCACGCGCGTACCGCCCCTTCCTTTCCGCGCAATGAGGTTGCCCAACGCGTCGACGCGGATCTCATCCGCGACCTGCTTAATCTCTGAATGGATCACGTCTCGAATCGCATCTTCATAACCGGATGGACTAAAGGTATCGGTCAATTTTTGAATCAATTGCTTCATGGATTTTCCTCGTTATAGATTTTATTTATCGCTTTAATAGCGCAGGCGTTATTTGGCGGATGGTGGTATGCAGCAACGAAAGCATGTTTTTCCAGTCATCGATGCGTGCCACACTCATCGCAGAATGGGTGTAACGATGTGGAACAGAAACGGAAACAACAGGAACACCCACACCCGCGCGTTGAATGCTACCCGCATTTGTCCCGCCCCCGCCAGGCTGGCGGATTTGATAAGGTATCTTTGCCTTCTGCGCAATATCTGTTATAAAACCAACCAAACGCGGATCATCAATGGTTGAAGAATTGAATACATAAATGGCAGGGCCCAAGCCGAGTTTCGTATTGTAGAAAATATTTTCGCCATCAAATTGCATAGGCAGGTCATAAGCTGGCGTCGCGTCCACAACAATCGCAAGGTCAGGCTTAAAATATTGTGCCGCGACTCTTGCGCCGCGTAGACCAATTTCCTCTTGAACAGTGAACGCCGCGCACAAATCCACATTGGGATAAGAAACCTTAAGAAGTTCGATCAGCGTCGCAACGCCGAGACGATTATCCAGCGACTTCGACATGAGCGATGGCCCAACGCGCTGGAAGTTCGCTGCAAATGCACCGCGCTCGCCCGCTTTGATTTTCGATTCAGGTCCGAGATCAATTCGGAGAGCATCTTCAGGGAGAAGCTTTTTCCGCTCGTCGGGAGTCGTATGATGAATGGGTTTTGCGCCAATCACGCCCGGCTTATTTTCTTTTCCAACTGTAACTTGTTTGCCCACAAGATTACGCGGATCAATGCCGCCAATCGTCTTGAAACGATACAATCCGTCGCCGTCCTCGGCAACCAGCATAAAGCCGACTTCATCCATGTGTGCATCCAGCATCACGCGTAGATGTTTCGCTCCTCGTCTTTTTTTGGTTGCAAGAACATTTCCGAGAGCATCTACCTTGATTTCATCAACGAACGATTTGATTTCGTCTAAGACGATCTTTCGCACTTCCCCCTCGCCGCCGGAAACGCCTACCGCACGACAAAGCTGTTCAAGCAATTTGAATTGCGCCGCACCAATCTTGGCAGTCTTATTTGGCATCTTCATCCTCCCATGAAATCTTGGAGACAAAATCCAATTCCAAGCTGCTGATGAATTCCGCAAGCAGACGCCCAGCGCGCTGAATATCTTTTACAGCAACCACTTCAACAGGCGTGTGCATATACCGCAACGGAATTCCGATCACCATCGTCGGTATGCCTTCACGCGCAACTTGAATGGAATATGCATCGGTGCCGGAATGAGTCGGAGTAATATCCATTGCGACCGGGATTTCAAGTTTATCAGCGAGTTCTTTGAATTTCTTATAAAGATGCGGATGAAGGTTCGCACCCCAACCAAGCGTTACGCCTTTACCCAACGGAAAAGTTTCCCAGCTATCCAAACCGGGACCTTTGGCAAATGTAACGTCTACCGCAACGGCAAGGTCTGGATTCAAATGAAAAGCAGAAGTCGCCGCGCCGCCTAGCGTTTCTTCTTCCTGGACGGTGGCAACGGCCCACACATCCCAAAGATGCGATTTTGTTTGAAGTTCTTCGAGACAAATCGTCAAAGCCGCAACCGAGGCGCGATTGTCGAGTGAATGTCCACTGATGACTTCACCGGAAAGCTCAGTCGGCGGCGTGTTGAATGAAACAAGATCACCCACCCGGACGAGACTCGCTACTTTAGACGGAAGCAAGCCGGTGTCCACGAGAAGGTGGCGGAGTCCGATCGCTCCATCCCGCGCATCTTGAGGCAACGTCTTCAATGGCGGCATCACAATCACACCCAGCAAATCTTGTTTGCCATGCACGATCACCGGAGTGCCCAACAAAATACGAACATCGATTCCGCCGATCTCGTCTAAATGGATAAAGCCATCCACAACTTTTGTGACCATCAAGCCGATGGCATCCATGTGCGTGGCGATCATGATCGAAGGGCGAGGAGATTTGCCGCGACCCTTTTTGAGTCCATGCAAGGAACCGACGCGGCTCGTGGAGATTTCATCGACGAGCGGCTTCCATTTTTCTTCGATGAGTTGCGCAACCGGGCCTTCATACGCTGAAAGCCCAGGCGCAGAAACTAACGATTTTAGAAAGGGAAGAATGTCTGTCATCACAGCCTTGTGAGTATCGTGTTGATTTTCGATTGAGAAAGATTATACTCCCGGCCTTGCGACCCGTAATAACATGATTTTAATCGGCTATATCTTGGATAATTGGCACTCTCGGCCTTATTAGATCTCCCCAATCTCAGACATTAGGGATACAATAAAGAAATCAATTGCATAATCGGTTCGGTGGTCGCTGATCAGATTCCTTCTCAGCGGCGTCAGGCTGACGGTCTGTCGAAAAGTACCACTTTTGTGTTTGAACCAAAATCATCATCACCGGTACCGATCCTATGACTCTCTGGCAAGAATACCTCCAACCCAAAACTATAACAGAAGCAATTTCTGCGTTGGCCAACGCGCCGGGTCCTGCCCTGCCTCTTGCGGGCGGAACCGATTTGATTTTAGATCTCGACCAAGGCCGACATCCACCGGTTCACACCATCGTGGACATCACATCCGTCCGGGAAATGCTACCCATCGAAATTCGGGGCAACGAACTGTTCATTGGCGCGTCCGTGTCGCATACGCACATCGTCGAATCAGAATTGGTTGCACAGCATGCCCAGGCGCTGGTGGATGCGTGCGGACTGATTGGCGGGCCACAAGTCCGCAACGTTGCGACTTTAGGCGGCAATGTGGCCCATGCACTTCCCGCTGCTGACGGCACGATTGCCTTAATGGCGCTGAACGCACAAGTTGAAATCGCCAACCAAAAAGGAAGTCGACGCGTTCCAATCGCCGAGATGTTCCTTGGGCCTGGCAAGAGCGCATTGATACAAAACGAATTACTGGTTGGCTTCTACCTTCCATTACAAAATAAGAATCAGGCTTCAGCATTTCAACGAGTGATGAGGCCGCAAGGTGTGGCTCTGCCAATTATCAACCTGGCTGTATGGTTGGTGCGCGAACAAGATCGAATCGCAGACATCCGCATTGCTGTTGGACCGGGCGGCCCGAAACCGTGGCGCGCATTAGCCAGCGAATCGGACCTGAGCGGCAAAAGACTAAGTGACGAAACAATCACACATGCACTTGGAATTCTCCTGCAAGATGTTAAGTTCCGCACCAGTCCACATCGTGCCAGCGCAGAATATCGTCGGCATTTGGCAAAGACCCTTTTTAAAGATACGCTCGAAGCCGCGTGGAAGCGCGCATCCAATTTAGAGGTAAAACAATGAATGATATAACTTTAACTGTCAACAGTAAGACCCATACGCTCCCTGCCAAGCCCGGCGAGATGCTGGCCGCACTATTGCGCGAACGCTTGAACTTGACCGGAACAAAAATCGGTTGTGAAGAAGCGGAATGCGGCACATGTACCGTTTTGATCGATGGCGAACCGGCGCTCTCCTGTGTTTATCCAGCCGCGCGCGCCAATGGAAAAGACATTGTCACCGTCGAAGGCTTGGCGCAAAACGGAAAACTGCACGCCTTGCAGGAAGCATTTATCCAACATGGCGCAGTGCAATGTGGATTCTGCATTCCAGGTCAGCTGATGACATCCTATGCTCTACTTAAACGGAATCCCGATCCAAGTCGGGAAGAGATTCGTTATGCACTCAAGGATACACTATGTCGCTGTGCAGGTTATCCCACAATTGAAAATTCCATCCTTGCCGCGGCGCAATCGTTGAAAACAGGCGAACCGATCAAGCCGCCGAAAATCCAGCTCTCCGCAGAAAAGCATCAAGTCATAGGTCAGATCGTGGAGCGGCCTGATGCGGAAGATAAAGTAACGGGACACGCAAAATTTTCGGATGATCTTAAATTCGACGGAATGTTGTATGCAGCCGCGAAGCGCTGCGGAATTCCGCATGGTTTTCTTCGTAAATTGGATATCAGCAAGGCGCGCGCGTTGCCGGGCGTGGTTGCGGTATTGACCGCTGATGACATTCCCGGCGAACATAACCACGGCTTGGTGATCTACGATTGGCCCGCCATCGTTGGGATGAACGAACGCGTCCGTTATGTCGGAGATTCTGTTGCGATAGTCGCCGCACAAACTCAGGAGATTGCCGAACAAGCTGTCGGCTTGATCGAAGCGGAGTTTGATCCACAACCAATCATCAGCGATCCCGTTCAAGCGCGTCAGGCGGACGTGCCGGATTTGCATAAATCAGGGAATCTGCTTAAGCACATCAAAGTCCGCAAGGGAAATATGGAACAGGGTTTTGCGGAAGCCGATGTGGTGATGGAACACGTCTTTCATACTGCAATCACGGAGCACGCTTTTTTGGAGCCCGAATGCAGTATTGCCGTGCCGCTGAAAAATGGCCGTATGGAAATTTATGTCGGTTCGCAAATTCCCTATCAGGACCGCGAGCAGGTTGCACGCATTCTCGGTTGGCCGCAAGATCGCGTGCGCGTTGTCGGACAATTGATGGGCGGCGGTTTCGGCGGCAAGGAAGATATCGCGGGTCAAGTTCACGCCGCGCTGCTAGCAAATGTAACGGGCCGCCCGGTGAAGCTGCTCTTTGACCGTCATGAAAGTTTGTTGGTTCATCCGAAACGACATGCTACACAGATTCGAGTCAAGATTGGCGCAAAGAAGAACGGTTGTTTGACAGCGGTTGATACCGAGCTTTATGGGGATACCGGCGCATACGCCTCGCTCGGCGAGAAGGTGATGACGCGGGCGACCACTCACTCCGCCGGACCTTATGAAGTGCCGCATGTCCGCGCCGATTGTTATGCCATGTATACCAATAACCCTCCGGCCGGTGCATTCCGCGGCTTCGGTGTGACTCAATCCGCCTTTGCGGTCGAAAGCATGATGGACATGCTGGCAGAGAAACTCAATATGGATCGCATCGAACTGCGACGAATGAATGCCTTGCATGTTGGAAGTATCACCAATACAGGGCAACTCCTGCGCGACAGCGTTGGATTGACCGAATGCATCGATAAAGTCGAAGCCGAGATGATTCGTTTATCGGGCACGAAGAATCCGTTCATACCTCGACCTGTAGCGGATGCACGCCACCTCGTCCACGCCTGGGGCTTCGCGGCTGGATACAAAAACACCGGTCTCGGCGGAGGCTCTCCCGATAAATCAGGCGTGGAGGTTGAACTATATAAAGACGGTTGTGTCGAAGTCCGCACTTCCGCCGCGGAGCTTGGACAAGGGTTGGTTACTGTGCTTCGCATGATCGTTGCAGAAGAATTAGGCATGCCGCCGCAAAAAGTTCGCGTGCTTGTCATGGACACCGATTTGACTCCTGATGGCGGACCGACTACGGCTTCACGTCAAACGTATGTGACTGGTAACGCAGCTCGCATGGCCGCAAAAACATTGCGCGCGGCAATGACTTCAACCCTGGCAGAAAAATACGATCAACCGCCGGAGCAAATCCGTTACATCGAAGGCTTGGCCCAAGTGGATGGGCACTCCGTTCCATTGAGTGATGTGTATGTTGAAATGAAATCCAATGGACAGGAACCGCGCGTACTTTACGAATACTGGGCGCCTGAAACAAAGCCGCTTGGCGAAGGCGGAGATATGCACGTCGCTTTCTCATACGCCGCGCAGGCTGCGGAAGTTGAAGTCAATACAAACACCGGCGAAGTGCGTGTGCTGAATGTGATTGCCGCCAACGACGTTGGACGGATCATCAATCCGCTCGGGCTGGAGGGACAGGTGGAAGGCGGCGTCATGATGGGACTCGGCAACGCACTGACGGAACATTTCATCGTCGAAGACGGCCGCGTGATTACCGATCGTCTGGCACGTTATCGCATTCCTGGGATAGCTCTTACTCCCAATATCATTCCAATCATGATTGAACACCCAACGAAAGATGGCCCATATGGAGCAAAAGGCGTTGGGGAAATCGTCAGCATCCCAACCACGCCCGCCATCACCAATGCAATCTATAACGCGGTCGGTGTACGTGTGGATAGCCTCCCCGTGGATCAGGAACAAATTCTATGGGGATTGCAACAAGCACCTAAAGCGCAACCTGCATAAGCAAAAAAATTGAATGAAAAGTGCTGGCAAAATTGCCAGCACTTTTTGCAGGAATAAATGCTTTAAAGAATCTCCCACCAATTGTTCACGCTGACTTTTTCATGGCTTCATCCATGGAAATACCTGCCATCATCAACCCGATTTGCTCAATGGTAGCTTGGCCGCGCTCCACAATACCGATAATCTTGCCTTCATACATGATCGCGATCCGGTCCGATAAGGTACGGATTTCATCCAGGTCTTCCGAGATGAGCATAATAGCGGTTCCGGCTTCACGTTGAGCAAGCAATCGCTGATGAATGTATTCAGTCGCGCCGATGTCCACGCCGCGCGTCGGCTGCGCTGCGATCAAAGCGTCAGGGCGGCGAGACAATTCACGCGCCATAATCAACTTTTGAATATTACCTCCGGAAAGATTCTTGAGCGGCGTTTCGAGGCTGGGTGTTTTTACGGTAAATTCATTGACCAAATCAATTGCATGAGATTCCATTCGCGGGAAATTAAGAAAGATACCATTTGTATATTGGCGGGATGAATGATCATGCAAATAAATATTCTCCTCCACAGAGAATTCTCGGATCGCGCCATCCCGCATGCGCTCTTCGGGAATATAGGCCATCCCCGCGTCTATTCTTTGATTGAGAGTGGATGCAGTAATATCGTTTTTCCCAATGATAATCTTTCCTGAAGTTGCCTTCCGCATTCCAGCCAAACATTCAGCCAGTTCCCGCTGCCCATTGCCAGAGACGCCTGCCAGTCCAAGAATTTCTCCGGCATGGATTTCGAGATCAACTCCGTGCAGAGACTCGGCGCCGCGATCTCCCATCGTTTTGAGTCCTTCGATCCTAAGCGTAACCGCTCCCGGCTTGAGCGGTCGCGGTTCAAGCTCTTTGAGTTCACGCCCGACCATCATCTTAACTAATTCATCCCGCGTCACTTCGCGCGTGGGTCGCGTGCCGATGACTTTTCCATCGCGCAACACCGTGATCCGGTCGCTGATATCCGTCACCTCGTGTAATTTATGCGAAATGAAAACCAGCGAATGGCCTTCGCTGACCATGCGGCGCAATGTGATGAACAAATCATTGACTTCCTGCGGCGTAAGGACGGCGGTCGGTTCATCCAGAATGATGAGACTCGCTCCGCGGTACAACGCTTTCATGATCTCGACGCGTTGTTGTTCGCCTACCGAGAGCTGCCAGACATAGGCGCGCGGTTCCACTCTTATGCCATACGCCTCTGAAAGTTCCTGGATGCGCTTGCTGACTTTATCCAGATCGAGCAACGGTTCACGAGAAGAACGCAGGCCAAGTGCCACGTTTTGTGCAACCGTCAGGGTTGGGACTAGCATAAAGTGCTGATGGATCATTCCGATTCCAGCACGGATTGCGTCCGCGGGCGAACGGAAAACATAAAGCTTTCCATCAATAATGATTTCGCCCTCGTCAGGTTGGTATAAACCATATAATTGCCGCATCAACGTGCTTTTCCCCGCGCCATTTTCCCCAAGCAAAGCGTGCACTTCGCCGGATTTTACATCAAATGAAACCCCTGAATTAGCTAATACACCGGGAAAGCGCTTCACGATGTTTCGCATTTCCACGCGCTGAATTCGAGTTGTTTTAAGTTCAGATGTCATCATTCACCTGAGTGGTCATTGTTAAAATTACAAGTCATTACAAAATCATCTCTCCTGCCTAACGGCAGGAGAGATGCAACGCTATAATCTTTATGGTTGAACGCCAATGCTTGCATTCTTGATGCCAGCGATCGCGGCATCGCCAGCCGACTTTACATCAGCGGGCAGACTATATGCTGAATTGTAAACAATGCTCAAACCACCGTTGGACAGGGTCAGAGTATATTGAGAGCCGCCCAATGTGCCAGCTTGATGCTTGGCAATCATATCTTTTAACATTCCAGTCCAATCATAGACCTGGCTGGCAACGACCAAACTTGGGGCCAACGAGGATTGATCAGCCTGTGTACCAAACCACAAGACATTGCCTGCATCTTTGGCAGCGCCGATCGAACCAACGACAGACTGGGACGAGCCGGTCAGGATATCAGCACCAGCGGCAATTTGAGTCTTGGCTGCGGCGGTCATCAGACCTACGTCGGAGAATGATCCAGTCCAGGTCGTGTTTACTTTGATGGTCGGATCAACCGAAGCCACACCTTGTGTAAAGCCGTCAATATAAGTCTTGGCATCACCGACATCAACAGGTCCAGTCACACCGATGACTTTGCTCTTGGTAAGTTTGGCAGCCATAACACCGTTCACATAGCCGCCCTCTTCCGCAGCGGCGGTGTATGCATATACGTTCTTCATACCAAAGGTATTAACATCCGTTCCCCAGGCAAAGGTAGTATTGGGGAAATCAGGCGCAATATCTTGGACAGATGAACCGTACTGTGAACCATGGGCGATCACAATGTCATAGCCTTTGCTGGCATAGTCACGAATAGCCGCAGCAGCATCAGGCACACTGAACAGGTTGTCAGTATATGCAATCTCCAAGGCCGATGAACCACCCATATCTTTTTGCACGGATTGCAAAGCAACCCACATGGATTGACTGAAAGCCGCATCATTTGTGGCGCTCGGCATAATCACTGCAATACGGAACGTTTTCGCGGCTGCGGGAGCCGGTGTTGCAGCTGGCGCACACGCAGTGAACAGCATGGCAACCAACAATAACCCTACGATCAACAAACTTTTGTTTTTCATGTTCTTCCTCCTATAGAAGAATCGTTTACTTAATTTTATTCAGATGGCAGGCTGATGCTCTGCCGGCCGTTGGTGATGCAATGTTTATTTATCTGTTTCTTGGAGCTTCACCTCCTTGCTGATTAAATTCAACTTTCGCCTCTTTCAAACGGCTTATTGAGTGCAGCCGGTTGGCGCGCACGATTAACACTAATCATCAGTGCCGCAATGGTCATCAGATAGGGAAGCATCACAGCAACGTCAGACGAAATCTTGACGCCCAGAACCTGCATCCATAGTTGCAATGAATTTACAAAGCTGAAGAGCAATGCGCCTCCCAGAACCCCGATAGGACTCCAGCCACCGAAATAGACCAACGCCACGGCAATGAATCCTTGGCCAGCCGTCAGGTTGTCCTGAAAGAGATTCACTACCGCGGTAGACAAGGTAGCTCCAGCGAGACCAGCCAGTATCGCTCCAAGGCAAACACTAAAATAGCGGATGCGATCCACGTTAATTCCCAGAGAATCGGCTGCCGCGGGATTCTGCCCGACCGATTTGATTTTGAGTCCTAGAGTAGTCCTATTCAATAACCACCAGGCAATGGGAACGAGTAGAAACGCTCCATAGACTGGAATGCTATTTTGAAACAGGAGTTGGCCTACTACGGGAAGGTCACCCAGGAGGGGAATTTTGACCGGCTGAAATCCATTGATCGTTTTCACAGTACCAATCGTAGTCTCGAATAACAGGCTGGACATTCCGTAGCCAAACATATAAAGACCGATGCCGCTGATGCCCTGCTCAGCCTTTAGCGTAACGCTAATGAGGGACATTAACAAGCCCATGAGCAATCCAATGATCGCAGCAGTCAAAAGGGCCAGCCATAGGTTACCGGTATGCAGGGCTACATAAAACGCTCCGTAGGCACTCAGCAGCATAATGCCTTCTACACCAAGATTTACCACACCCGAAGTCTGCGCAAAGGTTTCCCCAATAGCAGCGTAAAGGAAAGGCGCAGCGAGAGGAATCATCGTTTTCAAAACACCAATGATATCTTTCATGATTTCTCCTCTTCATTTTGCACGCCCATATTACGCCGGGCGGCCCAGCGGCGTGACCAGAGCGCCGCCCCAGATACAAATAATACAATCAAACCTAAAATCGCATTGATTAAGGACGACGGTACCTGCACGGTGCGTTGCATTTCATTTGCGCCCACCAGCAATCCTCCAAACAAGATCGAAGCGGGGATAAGGCCCAATGGGTGTAAACCACCCAGCAAGGCAGCCACAATACCCGTAAAACCGTATCCGCTGGTGATACCATCGAGCAGGCGATGTTGCACCCCCATTATTTCAATCGCACCCGCCAAACCGGCAAAACCTCCCGCCAGTGTCATCGAAAACGCCTGATAGAAGGGAACATTGATTCCGGAATAGCGCGACGCATCTGGATTTAGACCGACCGCCCGGATGCGATAACCAATTGTTGTCCGCCACAAAAAGAAATAAACCAGGATCGCCAGCACCAACGCTAAAATCGCTCCAGCATGCAAAAGCGTCTGAGGAATTAAACGAGGCAAGGTCGCCTGCTGAGGAATCCGCGCCGATTGAGCCAGAAATGTTCCAGCGGCAATACCAGCCGGATCCATCAATGGTCCGCGAATGAGGAGATACATAAATTGCTGGGCGATGGAATTCATCATAATCGTACTTAAGATCTCATTGACATGCAACCGGGCTTTAAGAATCCCGGGGACAAAACCCCACACGGCTCCAGCTAGAAAACCGAAGAGCAGAGTAGCGGGAATCAACAGCCACCCGGGCCATGTGTTAAAAGTCAGCGGGAACCAGGTTGCCGCAATGGCCCCGAGAATAATCTGCCCTTCTCCGCCGATGTTGATCACGTTAGCACGAAAGGCAATACAGATTCCCAAACCAACCAGCAACAAAGGAGTGGCTTTTACCAGCGATTGCGTGATTCCCGAAACACTGCCTGCCGCACCGTTAACGAGCGCTGCGTACGCGGCAATTGGATTAGCCTTCAGAATGACCAGCATCAAGGCACCAATCAAAAGCGCAGCCAATACTCCTGCCAAGGGCAATAGCAGGTGCAATACGACATTGCTCCAATCAAAGGCTGGCCGATGAAGTGAAGATGAATTACCGACTGCTTTCTTAGCTTGCATATCTTTTTCTCCGATGCAATTCTGGAGTGTCAGCCGCCAATAAAACCGCTTTTACCATGACTTTCATTAATACCATTGGTTTATAAAAAGCTAATTTCCAATTCGCCGGATCACATGAAAATCAAAAAAATCGGAAATGAATTTACTGACCGAATAATCTACGACCAAATTATCGCGCGTGAATAATTTTGCTTCCAGTTTCAATAAGGGGGTTTTGCGAGGAATCTTCAACTGCCGGGCCAACTCATTATCAGCCGCGACTGAGGCCAGTCTGGTAAATGAAAACATAAGGTCAGGTTGACCTCGCTTAAGCAGGATATCAAGCACCGATCCGCGAAACCTGGCACCAAGATCCTTCTTTCGGATGAACGCCAGAGGCAATACATCTGAGAGATGAGCCACGGGCTTATTCCCAACCAAAATAATGCGAACAACGGATAAGACCTGTTCCTGCGGATTGCACTCCAACCCAGCAACTTCATCCAGGGTCGCCTCCCTTTCTTCGATTTTCGCAGCCCCCATTTCCGTCTTCAGCCTTCGACGATGGGCAATATGCTCGATGCTTTCGAGCACTTCCAACCCACTATCGAGGCGATTTTGATAGGATGGCGAAACGTAGGTTCCCACCCCATGCTTGCGCACGATCAGGCCTTCCACCTCAAGTTTATAAAGTGCCTCGCGCAGAGTAGGGCGCGATATCCCCAATTGTTCCGCAAAGACCTCCTCAGGCGGCAACTTTTGACCCGGCTGATATGTGCCGTTCTGAATCAGGTTCCGCAGGTAAAACTGCGCCTGATAATGGAGAGGCTCGGTGGTCGTTTTTATCCTTCTCAACTCAGAAGCCATATTGCCTTTAACTTGTCGTATGAGGTCTGACCTCTTATGACCATTATAAACTATAACAAATTTCTGAGCCAAAAGCACGTGTCATTTGTCACATTGAAATAAGCAATCGTCAGATTCAAAAAAACATCAATGTATAGATAATTATAGCAGAGCATCACCAGAAAACAGCTTGTCTGGAATCAATAAGCAGCGCTAGTAATATTTACCAGCGCTGCTTATTGAAAGCCCCGGCTTACCCTGCAACGGAGTTCTTTTTGTGTCTTCTACGCATTTGCCCTTTTCTGTAAGACCTTGATCAAAGCATTGATTAATTCCGTAGGAACTTGACTGGATGGTCCACTTGATACTTTAGAGGACTGAGTAGTGGAAGTCGAGCTCTGCGACGATTCCGCGATGATACCGCCGAGTCCGTCGCCGCCCGGACCTCCTCCATCGGGGCCGCCAAAATCGCCGCCGCTGGTACTGCTAGTGACTTTACTTGTACTTTGCACGGTAGTGTTCATTCCTTGCTCGAAAGCAGAGACATCCTGCGCGCTAAGTTTCATAGCCTTGATGACTTGGAGTTGTGCCGGCGTCAACGTCTCATTGACTTCGCGGAATGCCGCATCAATCTCGACCTGAGCCGATGTATCGCTATCGGCCAAAACTTTCATCACCTCCCAAAGCGGCAAAAGCTCCGATGCTTGCTTGGCGGTCACGGCTTGGTCCGTATCCTCGAGCTTCAAAATGCCAACGATCAGCTCCGCCTGGCCTGCAAACGATTTCGTCTTTGAGGTTGTCGTGGATTGACTCATGTTTGCAGCCGTGGCGCAAACGGTCAATATCAATGCTATCAGAATAATTATGATGATCGTTTTGTTTTTCATAGGATTCTTCCTTTCCATTCTCACGTGCAATAAATGTCTTATTTCTTATCCCTATTCTAAAATTTGAAATTGTGAGATCGCCAAGAGAAGGTTGAGAAAATGTTGAGAATGATTCTTCCGCGGAAAACTTTTAACAGCATTTTCTCAGCATATTTGTGTATGATGCAATCGTGAAAACAAAACACAAGATTGCCGCACCCGCTATCGCTCACTCGCCATGACATCGGAAAAACTGAACTTGCTCAAATATCAAATTGAACAGTATCATTGGATTTGTAACTTGTAATCATGCAAACTGTCTTGATCGTTGACGATGATGTGAAATTGCTCAAAATGCTGCAACGCACTTTGGTCTATGAAGGCTTGCAGGTTGTCACCGCGTCGAACGGCGAGGAAGCTTTGAGTCAAGTGGATGTTTGCAAGCTTGATCTTATTATTTTGGATTGGATGATGCCGAAAATGGATGGCTTGAGCGTAGTGCAGGAATTGCGCGCAGAAAAGAATCCGGCCATGATCCTGATGCTGACGGCGCGCGACGCCATCGAGAATCGCGTCGAAGGTTTGCAGAGCGGCGCAGACGATTACCTCGTCAAGCCGTTTGCGCCGACTGAGCTTGTGGCCCGCGTCCACGCCTTGTTGCGGCGAACCGATACAAGGTCGGCGAAAGAAGCGATGGAATTCGCCAATGTTTCTCTTGATCCAATCACGCGCGAAGTCCGCGTCGGGGAGAATATCCTTGATTTGACAAAGACTGAATTCGATCTGTTGGATTTCTTTATACGCCATCCGCGCCAAGTTCTGGAGCGTGCACAAATCCTAAATAATGTTTGGGGATATGATTTTGGCGGCGATGATAACGTGCTGGAAGTTTATGTAGGTTATCTTCGCAAGAAGATGGAGGCCGGCGGACATCCGCGACTGATTCAGACGGTACGCGGCGTTGGTTACGTTTTGCGAACGGAGCGGGCGGAATAATGTCCATTCGATTGCGTTTGACTTTGCTTTATAGCGCGATCCTAGCACTGACACTGATCGTGTTCGGGACCGCGCTTTATACGATTCAGGCGCAAGAGACGATGCACTCTCTTCAAGCCAATTTAATTCAAAGCGGCAACGGACTCGCCCAATCGATCCTTAACAATTATCTAAATCCCAATCCGCCTCCAAAGCCACCGGGACCGCCGCCCGTCCCGATTGAAACCCTTTCGGGCGATCAGGCTTTCAATCAATTGCGCGAACGCGATATCATACGCGTGCTGGACTCAAATGGCACCTTGGTTGCCAGTCCATTCGCGGGACAAGAACAAGATACCATAACTCAAGCTTTGCCGCTCAGTGCGGACGGACTTCAAGCTCTAAAAGATAAGCAAGTCTGGTGGGAGACATCTTCTGCCACTGGTGATCATTTGCTGATCTATGATATCCCGGTGATTTATCAGGGTAATGTTCGCTTCATCGTTCAGGTCGCGCAATCACTTGCCCAGCGCGATCAAGCGCTTGCGGCTTTGAGCAGCACACTTATCGTTGCAGGTCTGTTAACTATTTTGATTGCGTTCGGTATCGGCTGGATTCTTGCGGGCGAGAGTCTGCGTCCTATCCACCATATTACCCAGATAGCACAAGTCATCGGCAGAGAAAGCGACTTCACTCGGCGCGTGGATTACAAAGGTCCCAATGATGAGATTGGACAATTGGCGAGCACGTTCAATTCCATGTTGGCGCGTTTGCAGGAGGCATATCAAGGAGTAAGCCGCGCCTTGAAAATGCAACGCGACTTCGTGGCGGATGTCTCTCACGAATTGCGCACGCCACTGACAACAATCCGCGGCAACCTCGAATTATTGCGGCGCGAACCTCCAATGCCTGTCAATGAACAATCGGAAGTTTTGACAGATGTAGTACATGAAAGCGATCGTTTGGCTCGGCTGGTTCACAATCTTTTAATTCTTGCACGGGCGGATGCAGGTCAAAGCTTGACGCGGGAGCCAATTGCGGTTCGCGCTGTAATTGAGGAAACCTGCAAACAAGCGCGGCAGTTGGATCGCCAGCGCCAAATCATTGAAGATGTGGAGGACTTGTCCGTAATCGGCGACCGCGACGCACTCAAACAGGTTCTTCTAATTTTATTGGATAATGCCATTAAATATACAACAGAAGAAATCAAAGTCTCAGCCAAAGCTACAGGGAATCAATTTTTGATTTGTGTGAGCGATAAGGGTTCGGGGATTCCGCCTGAAAAACTTGAACATGCGTTTGATCGTTTTTATCGAGGCGAAACCAATTCAAACGTACAAGGATTTGGATTAGGTTTGCCAATCGCCAAAGCCCTGACCGAAGGACAAGGTGGGACAATAGAAATCCAAAGCGAATTAACTCAGGGCACCACCGTGATGGTCGGCCTGCCTTTGACCAAGATAAGATAGCTTATTACTCACCGACAAACTTTAAGGCAACCCATTGAAAGGTTTCAATGGGTTGCCTGCTTCAAAAGTATTTGACACTCAACCTCTGATATTCCTATGTTGATTATTGGAAGGTGACATCGGCGGGCATGCCGGGTTTGAGCTGGCCTTGAGGATTGCTAACAGTCAACTTGATGGCATACACCGTGGATGAGCGTCCCTCCACGGTCTGCACATTGCGCGGCGTGTATTCCGCTTGATCCGAAATGTAACTGACCTGCGCATTGAAGGTTTCACCGGGGAATGAGTCGGCCTTCATGGTCGCCGGCATCCCCAAACTAATCTTGCCATACAAGTCTTCCGGCACATAGACCGTGATCGTCAAATGGCTGATGTCCGCCATGGTCAAGGCATCCGCTCCCGGCTGGACAAATTCGCCCGGCTCGACATTGCGGGTCAGAATGACGCCATCCATCGGCGCATACACCGTCAGCTTGGAGATTTGAGTGTCGATCAGATCCACGTTGGCTTGAGCTTGCTGAACGCCACTTTGCGCTTGATCGTCGGCTGCCTTGGCTTGATTGAGCGCAGCCTGGGCACTGATGACCGCAGGCGAATTGTTGCCGGTTTGAACGTCGGTCACATAATCCAGGGCGGTGTTGTAGCGTTCCTGTTCCAAAGTGACATTGGCGCGCGCTTTCAAAACATCCTGGGCGCCTTGCGAGGTCAGCGCATCGTTGTAGGCATTCTGTGCATCCCGCAGATTCGACTTGGCATCATCGAAAAGCTGTTGGGCATAATCCTTGATATTATCATCAATGTCGTTAGCATTGACCAAAAAATCCCGCGAGTTCTGCTTGACGGTTGGCTGGTTGAGTTGCTTGGATAATTGATACAACCCATAGCGGCTCAATTGATCGACGTCCTTGAAGTTCTGAACGCGATTGTTCAAATCATTGGCCACGTTGTAGCTGGCTTCCGCATTGGCCAGAGTGGTCTCGATTTGAACAAAGCTGCTTCCGGCGGCGGAAGTCTCAATGGAAGTGAGATTATTCTGCGCATCGGTTAGATCCTTCTGCGCCGCATCCACTTCGGCTTGTGCGGCGGTCGTCTGTTCCGATTGAGTGAAGTACCACAGCGGCACATTGAAATCCGATGGCCGGTTCGTGACCCACTGATTGGTCAGGGTATCGCCTGTTTTCAGCGAAGCCTGCACGGTCAGGTTGTACTGGTTCTGGGCAGAAGCCAGCGCCGCGTCTGAAGTGGCGGCGGCGGCCTTGGCCACATTGAGCGCTGCCACCGCCTGTTCTTTCTGAGCCTGAAGCAGGCTGTCGTCCAGATGGATGAGGGCATCCCCGGCCTTGACCGTCTGGCCTTCATCAGTCAGCACATCCTTGACTTTGCCGGCCTCTTCGGGCGCCACATTTACATCGGTCGCTTCGATGGTCCCCGAAGCATTCAGCTGCGAAGCCGCATTATTCTGGCTCCACTGTTGATAAACAAAATATCCAATCGCCGCTACCACCAGTACGATGATGATGACGATTACCGGGGAAGGTCTTCTCGTTTGCATATTGATGTTCTCCTTTTGATAATCAAATATATTGATTCAAATCTATGAATAGTGATGACAACTAACTCACATCTATCCGTGGCTTAACCGATGAAATAAAAACATCCTCGAGAGTTGGAGCAATCCAGGCAATTGAGTTGACTTGGATGTTCCCATCCACAAGTATTTGTTGAATCGCATTTTTATATTCTTGATCGCCCAGCACGACTGCATGAATTTGTGCGCCATAAAGAGCTACTTCATCGAGCGGAACTTGATGACTCAGCTGAGCAGTTTTCAAGATGCGTACCGCTTTTTCAGGATCTGAAACATTGATCTCGAGCACCTGACCGCGCATCTGAGTCAGTTTGAGTTGGCTCACGGAATCGAGAGCCACCAATCGTCCGGCACTAATAAAACCCACGCGCTGGCATAACTCCGCTTCGTCCATGTAGTGGGTTGTCACCAATACAGTCACGCCCTCCTTCGCCATCTGATAGATCAATTCCCAGAATTGGCGACGGCTGATTGGATCGACTCCCGCGGTCGGCTCATCCAGAAAAACAACTTTGGGGTGATGAACAATGGCACAGCCCAATGCCAGTCGTTGTTTCCACCCGCCGGATAAACTTCCAGTCAGCGTATTTTCACGCCCTTCCAAGCCTGCCATCTGAATGATCTCCGAAATGCGCTGATGCAACTCGTCCGAAGACAAACCGTGCACACTGCCATAAAAATGGATGTTTTGCACAGCAGTCAAATCGTTATATAACGTGAACTGCTGAGACATATATCCTACGTTAGCATGAACTGATTTGGTTTGCGTTGCAGAATTGAAACCCGACACAAACGCGTTCCCCGAAGTCGGCTTGATCAATCCCAGCAACATTCGGATTGTGGTTGTTTTGCCGGCCCCGTTCGGACCGAGCCATCCAAACACTTCGCCCGCCTGCACACTAAAGCTGACGTCATCGACGGCAGTGAATGCACCAAAACGCTTGGTCAAGTTTTGCACGAGGATCGGAGCGCCTTGATTCCGAGGGGTGAACAATTCGGCATTCATCGAATGTCTCCGAGCATCTCGGCCATCGGAGCTTTCATCCCGTTCTGCTCAACGCTTTCCTTCTGGTGGCGTATCAAACTGATAAACGCTTCCTCCATGCGAACTTCGATCTCACGCAAATTATCATGGGCGATGTTTTGTGAATCCAGCGTCGATTCGATTTGTAGTTTGCGTTTGGCCACATCATCTACAAATACATGCAATTTAGCGCCATATGTTTGAACTTCCAGCACGCCTTTCATCTCAGTGCAAAGCTTAAGTGCTTCAGCAAAAGCAGATGGGGTAAATTCCAGCACGTGGCCGGGAATGCTCCGCTTAATGTGGGCGGGAGAATCATCTACGATCAGTCTGCCTTCATAGATCAGCCCGACTCGTGTACAGCGTTCGGCCTCATCCATATAAGGGGTGCAAACAAAGATCGTCAGGCCCTTCTCCGCGCGTAGATTACTCAACAAATTCCAGAACTCGCGGCGGCTGACGGGGTCGACTCCCAGAGTGGGTTCATCCAACATCACCACTTGCGGATCATGAACGAGACTGCAGGCGAGCGCCAATTTTTTCTTCATCCCGCCTGATAACTTTCCTGCCAGCCGTCCTGTAAATTCACTCAAGCCCGCAAATGCGAGCAACTCTGGGATTCGTTTTTTCTGTTGTTCGATACTCACAGAATGAACACCCGCGAAGAAGAGCATGTTTTCCATAACTGTTAGATTCGGAGGCAGGGAAAACTGCTGTGCGATATAACCGATTTGTTCGCGGATTTGATACATGTCACGCATGGAATCGAATCCAAGCACACTGCTTTCGCCACCCGTTCTAGAGAGCAAGCCTAGGATGACACGAGTCATGGTTGTTTTTCCGGCGCCATCCGGACCGATTAATCCATACGTGTCGCCGGGCGCAACTTGCAGCGAAAGGCCGTTCACAGCCGCCACAACATTTTTACCCGTCTTAAATTCTTTCACAAGATTTGTAGCTGATATGGCAAATTGATTCATGCTTTCACCTTTATAAATCCAGCTCCAGTTTGAAGCGCTAGGACCTAATGATGACCACTAACAATGTGTCTCCATATGCCATGACAAAACTTCACCGAGCCACAGCCGAGACCAAACCTAAACAACACTAACGCGAATATTCTGCAAAAGCTTATCGATTTCGCTGCTATGCTGATACTTCATCAGTAAACTCCAGTCGGGGAGTAAAACCGCCTTTATTGACGAGTCCTCTTTAATTAGCGTCCTGTCAAGCCAATCGAAAATGACACGCTGAGATGGACCTTCATCTCCAACCGAGCAGTGACTGGCTACCCAGCCGTCTTTATATTCGAACTCATGAATTGCAACAGGACAAGTAAGTTCGCTAATAAAATGCAAAGTACTCAATACCACTCTTGCATCCGTTTGCTCATATTCCCCCTCTCCTATTAAAACCAAAAACGGACATTGAATCTTGGGAGCAAGATCCTTGATATTAAAGGGGCGCCATGCTCCAAGAAGCTCGTGCGGCTTGGAAATACCGAACGAATACCTAAATTGATTGGCAAGTCCATGAAGCTGTGGGCTTACTTTTTCCAGCGCGGTAAATACGTGATCGAAAACGCCTGGCAGGGCGTATCGAAGTGCAGGCCATACAGATTCAAATGCTTCGTTCACATCTGTTATTACGCCGCCGACACAGATGCAGGCGCTGATCCGCTTCTCCAACGCGGCCGCGCTCGGTGCCAGTTGGGATGATAATGAGTAACCAATCAACGCGATATGGTCAGGGTCTATATCGTTTCGTTGGGTAAGATAATCCACGACTACCTTCACTGGCGCCTCGTAGTCAGGTCGTAAATATAATCCAGGGTTCAATTGAAGAGCACTCCATTGCCCGGGCCCCTCAAAAATTAAACAATTCCAACCCCGCGCTACCGCTGCAAATCCAATCCAATGAACGAGCTCTTCATTAATACTGTCGCCACCGTTAATGGCAATCAAGGTAAGCAATTTCGATTGACCGGCTGACAGGAAATATGCCGGCAAACGAGCCTTTCCAAATGGAATATCTACTACCTCAATTGGAGGAGAAAATAGTTTTGCTGCCTTACGGAAGGTCTCGCGACTTAAGGTCATGAATTTATTGAGGCGATCGTCCGTAGGGGGCAACGAGAACATAGCTGCCCGATAATAATTGCTGGCCCGCATATAAGCTCCGCGAGCGGTTATCGCCTGCCCTGATTGCATCGCTTCCTCGGCTATCTGCAAAACTTTTTCAGCAATGCTGGCCCATTCCCGGATCCAACCTTCTTCGTCCTTGTCCTTAATGTTCGCGGCTGCCTTCAGGCATTCACTCACTTCGGCGCCGCCTGTTGGTGCAACCATGAGCGTTCTTACAAAATTAAACTGGGACCTCCCAATATCCATTTTACTAAAATCGAGTTTCATGGCAATTCTCCTTACATTTTTTGTCAGTATGATGATAACAACCCGATATAGTGGTTCAATGCTCTGGTTGATACTAAATTCTTTCACAAGATTGGTAGCTGATATTGCGAATTAATCCTTTCTTTCAGCTTTATCAATCGAGTCGCATCTTAAATCTCTTGGATGAAATAAAGACAACGACCACAGTGTAGATGACCAGGATCAAAGCATCGCTCCACACAAAACTAAATCCGACACCCTTCATGTAAATGCCGCGCGAGATGCGAATGAAATAAGTCAATGGAACTAAATCTCCAATCAATTGAGGAATCAGCGGCATGCCGGTTCTTGGATAAAAGAGGCCAGTCAATAGCAGGCCGAACAGCATAAAGACCAAACTCGACGTTTCTGCCTCGAACTGGGTAGTGGCTCGGGTCGAAATGACCAATCCAAGTCCCAGACAGGAGGCGAGGAAAAGCAGAGCCAACAAAAAGTAAAGGAATAGATTCCCGCGGAACGGAACTCCAAACCAGTAAATTCCCAATCCCACGCTGATCCCTAAAGCCAGTAAACATAAAATGGATAATGGAATCATTTTGCTGAGGATCAATTCCAGCTGGCGGACGGGCGTGGCCAGAATCTGCTCCATCGTCCCCCATTCGCGATCCCGCACCAGAAAGATGGCCGCTTGCTCAATAGCCAGAGTCTGCAAGATCATTCCAATGATGCCGGGGATGACAAACCATTTATCATTCAGATCCGGGTTGTATAGAATTTGAGCGGATGTATTAATTGGCAAACCGCCATTCGTTGAAGGTGTTGCTCCGGTAAGCGCGATGCTCTGGGCGGATAGCTGCAAGCCAAAACTCTGCGCCACCAAACCAATAGCGCTATATCCTGATCGAACAGCGAATTGATCGGAGCCATCCAACAGCATCAGAAAATTTGCAGAATGCTGATCCACACTGGATGCGAAGTGCGGCGGGATAATCAGCGCGGCCTTAACTTGACCCTTGTCAATGGCTTGTTTCGCCTGCGATTGATCATCCAAATACATCGTCACATTGAAATATTGCGAATTGACCAGCGCCTGCACGAATGTGCGGCTCGTTGAATCATGGCTTGGATCGACTACAGCCATCGGAAGATGGTAAACCGTCCGGGATGCAGCATAAGAGTAAACAAACAACTGGACGAAGGTCAGACCCAGAAAGAGCATAATGAAGCGCCGGTCGCGCAGAATCTGAATGGTTTCTTTTCGCATGAGCGCGCGTAAACGCTGAAAGTTGAATTGCATTCGATCTCCTTCAATCTAATTTTTGTCTGAACGAACGCGCACTAAAGTAAAAGATGATTACCGTTAGTGCAGCTAAAGATAAGACCGGAGTCCACAGGTCGTTCAATCCCACTCCCTTTGTGATAATGCCATTCACAATGGGAAGGAAAAAAGTCATGGGCATGATGTAACCAAAGGCACGCAGAACCAACGGTAGCCCATATGTAGGAAACATAAAACCGCTTACGAACATCACGGCAATATTCGTCAAGGATGCCAATTGATTCGCCTGCACCTGACTCTGGGAAACGGAAGAGATTGCCAAACCCAGACCGAGACTTCCAATTGCGAACAGGCTGGCTAACGCCGAGAATAAGAGAAGGCTGCCGCGGAATGGAACCCCGAAAATCAGCATTCCAACGGAAAAGGTCAAGACCAAATTAAGGATCGCAACACACAGATTTGGAATCATCTTACCCAACATTAACTCGATTGGACGAATAGGCGTAACCAACAGCGCTTCGATGGTTCCTGCTTCACGTTCACGCACAATGGCGAAGGCCGTTAGTTTAAGCGCAATGCCATATAATAGAAAAGCGCCAAATCCGGGCACGATAAACCATATATCAATCAAGTCGGGGTTGTAAAGGATTTGGATATGAGCATCCAAAGGACTAAGCTGCTGAGGAGTGAGGCTGATGGCGTACTGCTGCGATATCGCGGCGGCATTGCCGTACGCGGTCTGGGCATCAAATGAATCTGAACCATCCACGACCATTAGAACATTTGCATCCTTCTGCTGGACGCGGGTTGCAAAATCTACGGGGATCACCAAACCGATACTAGCTTGTCCGCTATCAATGGCGCGGATCACGCCTGCCTGATCGGGAACCATGGCGACGATATCAAAATCAGCAGAGTCTGTGAAAGCCGTCAGATACGACTGGCTCGCCTCGCTCCGACTTTGATCGGATACCACCATGGGGACATGAGTTACATTGTTATGAATGGCAACGGCAAACAGGATCAATTCCAACGCCACTCCCACCGTCAATCCGACGAGCACGAGTGGGAAATGAAGGAGTTGAATAAATTCTTTCTGTGTAATAGCCCAGGTGCGTCTCAGCATGAATTATTTCTTCTTTCCAGGTTTAGCTCTTGCTGGCGTAATGAGAAGTCCATGTACAACAAAATCAACCACAAACTCGCGCCCATGCGCTAGTTCGGCCGGAGAGGCAAAGTCAACCCCCGGCATCAACGTTTTATACAGAGGCGGCAATGCAAGATAAGCCAGACAAGAAAAAACGGCATGAGAAAATTGAAGGATAGGTTCAGGTTTTGAGCGCAACATACCCGCGTTTTGAAACCGAGCTAACACAGGCATGAATTCATCTACATCATCAAAATCGCGTTGGGTAAGAATCTTCGAGAAAGTCTGCCAACCCTCTGCCATCTCCCAATTATAGATACGCATGATATGCGGATGCTCCACCAAGTAATCAAAATACTCGCCTACATACATTCGCAATAGATTCTTGATTTGATCAACGCTTTTATTCGGCTCAGTCACGGATAACGTTCCCAGCGCCTCGTTTTGCCAGCTCCGCGTCTGTTCGTCGGCGCGCCGGATCACCGCCGCGTACAGACCGAGCTTATCGCTAAAGTATTGAAAGATCAGACTTTTGTTATAGCCTGAAGCCTTGGCAATGGCATCGATCCGCGCCCCATCGAAGCCATGTTCCGCAAACACTTCTTCACCCGCGTTCAAAATTGCCTCGCGTGCACCTTCTGCGTCATGCATTCTTCCTCTTCGCTTACTTCCAGGCTTAGTCATCTTTTCCTTTCTAATAATCTAACTGGTTGGATTTCTAACCAACCAGTTAGATTTTATTTCAGACCCTGAACTTTGTCAAGCCTTCTCGACGAAGGGAGTATGGTTTTCTCAAGAAAGAGAATAGGGTCTGGTAAGCAGCGAAAAAGCATCGGAGATATGAGCGGCAAACCAGCGTCTGGCTTGAGCGGTATTTCGGAATTTTGCTTGTCGAGTGAGGGCGATGATGAGATTGTTGATCGATGCCATCACATGGCCGGTGTGTCCAATCGTCATTCGAGTCGCATCTTCTTTGAGGGTCACATCGCGACGATAGTGCAATCCGGTTTCGATCCCCCAGTGCGCTCGACGAATTTTCAAGAGACGAGCTGGAGTAGTGTTCATGCGGGACAAGCTGGTAATCCCTAACTCCACTTGATGGGAAGTGCGATAACAATGGCCAGAACGAAAATATTGAAATTGACGTTCGAGGCGATACTTGTACCTGCGCAAGTACAGGTAGACTTGAGCCAAGCCTGGCCAGGTGGAATAGGGGTTGAGCATTTCGCTGGTAGTCATAATGCGTGTTTCTAAACGCCCGTGTCCCTTGCTGACTTTTTGTGCCGTGAGGAAATCCGTTTGGATTTTTCTGACTGAAAGGAACAGTCACTTTGCAAAGCCGGGCCTGGGGTATTCTGGCGCAAAGAGCTGTTGAATGTTTTGATACAACCGGAGTTGATTTTCCTTGACCGGAAAAACGTAGTCCCCACCCTGACTGATAATTTGTGCTGAAATCGCTTTTTGGGTGTGTAAAGCGTCTGCGGTGATGATTTTCCGAGAGATTTCCGCCTTTTTCAGCGTCTCGGGTGCCTTCGTGATCTCGTTTTCTTTGCGTCCCACGGCCACCTGGGACATGACCTTGGCTTGTTCCACGTCATACAGGCTCAATAAATAATCCGATCCGTCTTCATCCTTTTTACGCACACCGCGTATTGCCTTGCCGTCCATCGCATACACTTCGCCATGCTCCCCCGTTTCGTTATAGGCCGCCACCAATCGTTCCACTTCTTCTTCATATACCACGCGTCCCATGATCCTGCGAATCGTATGATGGCTTGGCATTCTTTCCCATTTCAATTGCAGGAGTTCCATCAATTGCATTTGATGGTTCTTCGCCCAATCCGCAATCGCATACGGACTATCTACTCCACATAACTTCGCCAGTACAATGATCATGAGTATGGCATCCAAGCTATAGATCTTCCCCTTGGCTTTCCGAACATCCGTTAATTTCAATAACCCTTCGTACACACTCCCCAGATCATAGATCATGCCGGTCGGCCCATACTCCTGCCTGACCCTGCGTATGCTAGAATCCATGTCGGATCCTCCTCAGTAGATTGCTTGCGTCCACTTGCAATTGTACCGAGAAGGATCCTTTTTTTATTTTTTGTCAAGCTTTCTTGAGAAAACCATTACGAAGGGAGTGGTTGAAAGGGCGGCCTTTCGCTCACACCTCAAGGGCGAATTAAAAGAAAAGTCCACTCGCTTCACCACTCCCTAAAATAAGGAATAAAAAGGGATTCCGAGTTTGAAGAGCTAGGAGTAGAGTTTACGATGGGCACCAGGCTCGGTGACGGTCAGTAGGTCAAAGTATTCCCTGATCTTGACCAACTTGCCATCGCGAACATCGCAACTCAGGATGATTGGGATTTCGACCGTCGCACCTGGAGCCGGTCTGTTGGTAGATGTTGGCCATTTTTCAGTGACCACCGCTTTATGCACATACTCCCAGATGAATTTTGTCCCTTCGGCATTGGTAAAGACACTGAAAGGCAAAAGCCCTTTTCCCGAACCATGCGTTCGAGCGGCTACGGATCGTGTTGCTAACTCCCTGATCTGGTCGAGGCCTTTGAATGTTTCGCCAGTTGCCATGATTACCCACTCGCCATCCGGCACCCAGAGCTTGATCATGGCCTCGACACCTTCGTGGGTCATCGCATCCGTGAACGCTTTGAGGAGATCAGCCGTATTCATTGGTTCATTTGTCATGTAATTTTTTCCTTTCGACCTTATCATTGGATTTGTACTATAGCTTATAACAAACGCTCCCCAACTGCATCCATCGGTTGGGGAGTGTTTGTCTAAGCCACTTGGGGGAGGTCTTATAGTAGGAGTTAAGTCCCGCAACTATGTGCTCGGAGTAGTTAAAAGGGTGGGCTTTCGCCAAAACCTCCAGGCGAATTAACAGAAAAGCCCACTAGCTCCGCCATTCCCCGACAGAAGAAGAACGACTGATAAACTGATTAAAAGCTAAATAGAATGACCTGCCCTGCTCCCTCGCCTTAATCTTTTCCTATAATACGCGCTAAAATCAGCTGATGAGCCGGTTAACCAACCATGCGAATTTCATAAAGAAAAAACTTGGACTTTTCCTTCTCGCAGGTTTTGCAGTCGCTGCGGGATTATTGGTTTACATATTTTGGGATTTGCCTTCTGTCAATTCCCTGCCCGCGAATCTTGAGACGCCCAGCATCCGCATCACCGATCGTAATGGCCAGTCGCTTTATGATATTCTGCCAACCGCAGGTGGACGTCATGCAGTTCTGTCTTTCGATGATATTCCCCAATGCATGAGGGATGCCACCATTTCCGTCGAGGACAAAAATTTTTACAGTAATCTCGGTATCGACCTTGAAGGTATTCTCCGCGCCTTATGGATCGATCTGCGCGGCGGCGAAACGATTGCCGGAGGCAGCACCATCACCCAGCAAGTGGCGCGCAATTTATTATTGAATCAGAATGAACGATATGAACGAAGTCTCCGCCGCAAGCTCCGCGAAACCATATTGGCCTGGGAGCTGACTCAGAAATACTCCAAGAACGACATCCTGGCGTTGTATTTGAATCAAGTTAATTACGGCGGCATGGCATACGGCGTGGAAGCCGCGGCGCAGACTTATTTTGGGAAATCAGCCAGCGATTTGATCTTGCCTGAATGTGCTCTGCTCGCAGGGCTGCCGCAAGCACCCGGACTTTATGATCCGTTCACGAATCCTGATTTGGCAAAACAACGCCAACAAGTTGTGCTGGGATTGATGGAAAAACAAGGTTATATTACCGACGAACAACTCTCCGCTGCCGAAGCCGCACCATTGAGTTACAACCCGGCTCCCTATCCGATTGAAGCGCCGCACTTCATCTGGATCATCAAGGATCAACTTGACAAGTTATTCTCATCGGGAAAATTGAATCCGAATCAAAGCCTGGTGGTGCGAACCACGCTAGATTTGAACGATCAGCAACTGGCGGAGCAAATCGTGGCACGCCACATCGAGGAGTTCAAACCCAAACCTGACGAGATCAATCACAACGTCAATAATGCCGCGTTGGTGATTCTCGATCCGCACAATGGGGAAATCCTTGCGCTAGTCGGCAGCGCGGATTATTTTGACTCGTCCATTGACGGCGCGCTCGATATGGCGACCTCGCCGCGCCAGACCGGCTCCGCCTTCAAGCCGTTTATTTACGCATTAGCTTTAGATCCGAATCAACCCGACCCGTGGACGGCGGCTACTTCGTTATTGGATGTGTCTACCACATTCATCACGCACAACGGACAACCCTATACGCCGGTGGATTATGACGGCCGAGAGCACGGCCCAGTCTCGGTGCGCGAGGCGCTGGCTTCATCGTTGAATATTCCCGCCGTGCGAACGTTAAAGAAAGTGGGCGTCGAAAACACGATCAACCTTGCGGATCATCTCGGCATCACTTCGCTCGGCGATCCGCAGAATTATGATTTATCGCTAGTGCTTGGCGGCGGCGAGATCAGCCTGCTCCAACTATCGACGGCTTACGCGAGTTTGGCGAACCACGGATATTACACCGGCAATTATTCGATCCTCGATATTCGCGATGCGGACGGCAACCTGCTTTACACACAGGACAAGACTCCGCCGCTTCAAGTCTTTGACCCCCGCGTGGTATGGCTCATCAGTGACATCCTCAGCGACGACCGCGCCCGCGAAATCGGCTTCGGGCTCAACAGCACGTTGAAGATCGATCACACTGCCGCGGTCAAGACCGGAACAACCACGAACTTCCACGATAACTGGACGATCGGTTACACACCCGATTTGCTCGTCGGCGTTTGGGTTGGGAACAGCAACTACGAAGCGATGCACGATGTCAGCGGCGTGATGGGCGCCGCGCCGATCTGGAACGAAACCATGCGCGCCTTGTTGGCAGGCAAACCAGATGAACCATTCGTTCGGCCGGATGGGATGAAGCAGGTCGAGGTCTGCGACCTATCCGGATTACTCCCAACTCTGGCTTGTCCGGACACGCGCATGGAATGGTTTATCAATGGCACCGAGCCGACACAAACCGATACGTATTACCAGCAAATTTGGATTGACGCGCTGGCCAATTCGATTGCAACCGATCTCACTCCTCCTGACAGGCGCAAGTCCATCATCGCTCTGAACTTACCCGTTGAAGCGCAGCCTTGGGCGCGTGCGCAAGGCCTGCCCTTATTAGTTGACTTTGAACAAAACAATGACTCTGCCGATCAAACCAATAGCCTTGCGCTGATCTCCCCAACCCCGAACACAACCTATCGCATTACACCGAAATTGGATTTAGCTGCCCAACAACTCTCGGTTGAAGTAGTTGCCAGTCAAAGTTTTTCTAAAGTAACCATTTATGCGGATGGCCGTCCATTGCAAACATTTTCCGCAGCGCCTTATCAAACCTGGTGGACATTATCAGCGGGCGAGCATCAGTTTTGGGCGGAAGGACTGACAAGCAACGGAGAAACCATAAAGAGCGATGCCGTGACCATAACTGTCGTGGGAGGGAATCCATAATTCTTCAGTTGGTATTGACCATGCTGGTCTGCGGCCTCCCGTCTTAAAACCAGTTTTCCCCTGCAATCTCCCCCAAATGACGGAGGGCCTTATCAAACAGTCAGCCAATGTGACGGGAAAGTGCATTTATTACAATTAACAGCGATAAGATGCAGATTACGTGCTCGTAGCAGGAATGCAACCGGTGCGCCACGAAAGCCAAAATCAAGAAAGTAAAGTCGTTCGTTGAGCCGTCACTGAACGACTTAGAGCTTCGTTATCGCCGTCTGTTCGAAGCGGCCCAGGACGGGATTTTGATTCTAGATGCAGGGTCGGGAGCGATTACGGATGTCAATCCTTTTCTGATTGACATGTTGGGCTACTCGCACGACGAGTTCATGAATAGGAAGCTCTGGGAAGTCGGTGCCTTCAAGGGTATTCAGGCTAGTGGAGATGCCTTTAAAACATTGCAAAATGAAAAGTACAATCGCTACGAAGACTTGCCGCTCAAGGCGAAGGACGGTCATCTTGTCCAAGTGGAATTTTGGATCCGTGTTCGATGGATAGATCGTCGGATTTTTAGGGAGGTGCTCCGCGGAGCGGGCAGAGGGGGCTTATGGCTTCACTGTAAACGTACTCCCTGCTCCTCGTCCGCCGACATCGGGGAAGTAAAACTCAGAGGCGGTCGTCGGGATGACGTTGAAAGTCCCGGCGGTGCTGGCTCGCGCTACGTAAGTGTAAACGTAGGTGCCGGCCGGCAGGTAATCTGCCGATAACACAACCTCCTCATCTCGCAATTCAGTGTGATCGAAATACCACCAGCCATAGCCGCGCTCGTTGTAATCCTGCACCGTGTATTTGGTCGGCACGGCGGTATCGGTGGTAATGGAGGCGTCAACCGCTTCGAGACCGGCGGGCAACGGATCGTTGACGACGATGTAATGCAAATCATCCGGCACGACAACAGTCAGCCGCACCTTGACCAAGTCGCCGCGCTGGGCTTGCGTGATCGGATGCTTTGAATCGGTCAAAGTGAAATACTGGCGCGAGAGACTCACGCCCTGGTCGAGCGGCGGCAGGGACGCCACAGCGAGATTCGTGATGAGATACGCCGTGTAATATAAATTGCCGGTTCCGTCCCCGCGCGTGAACACCAGATAATTGGCGGTATCCTTCAGCAAGTCTTTCAATTGAATTTGCAGGCTCACGGATTGGGTTAGGTTATCCTTATTCGCGACGCCTTGCTCAATGGAATTACCATTGAGTCCGACCGCGTAGGGATAATCCGTTTGAAATTCGTTGGAGACGGTCAGCCAGTTCGTCAGGGCGATCAAGGCCCAACTGGTTTCCTGAGTTGAATACCAGCTTTTGCCAGTGCGCGCCGACATCAGCCAGCGCACAGCGTCCGCGGTGATGGGATTGCTCGGGTCAATCTGGACGAAGGCATTCAGAATGATGGCGGTCGAACGCGTGTCGGTATTCCAGTTCCAATAATCGACGGGGCCCTTCTCCTGCCAGTGCGCACTGCCAGCTGACATCACTGTAGCCGCCGCCAGATCCGACATGAGCGAATTGATGCGCGTATCGTTCTTATCGAGCGTAAACATCGCCTGAGCCAAATACGCTTCGCCGTACAAACTCAACGAGGCGCGATTCTGGTAAATGAAATCGGTTTGTTCAGCCTGCAATTTATTCCCGCGCGCCAGCACGTAAAGCATAAAAGCGTAACGATTGTATTGCCACGTGGCGGCGTTGTGATAAAGATCTGGAAGATTCTGATTCAAATATTGGATGCCATTGTCCAATACATCCTGCGAAACCGGATAACCGGAATCTTCTGCTTCCTCCAAACCCAAAACAACATATGCGCTCGTCTGCGGATCGCTGTTCGGGCCATCCCACCAATTCCAGCCGCCATCCGATAACTGCTTGGAGTAGATTCTCTGCAAGGCCGAATTCACTTGTGTATCGAGCTTGCTTTGCAGAGTCGGATTGGAAAGGCCAGCAAGCTTCAAGGCGCGGTTTGTCACCAAGTTCGGCAGGAAACTTGAAATGGTCTGTTCCATGCAATAGAACGGATAATCCTGAAGATACGTCAGGCTGTCCTGCATGGAGGCGGCGAGCGAAGGCGAAACTTGCACTGAGACGTCCGCGTCGGTGTAATCATGAGCAGACGGCAGGAGAATCGACTCGGTGACCGAATCTGCCGAGGTGATAATTCCCGATGTGCCGACCGGTTCGGTCGCGGTATAGGTATAAACCGGTATGCCCTGCCCCGGTAAAGCGCCAAGCTCAGGCTTGGCCGAATCAGTAAACGGACCGCTTACAGCGCTTGCGGTCAGGTCAACGCGCTGAACATCCGGATTAACATTCAGATCCCACGTGACATACACTTGATTCTGCGCGGCGACATTCACGGTTTGTGCGGCCGGCGTGATCAAGTCAACTCCCTGCGCGGCGAGCGAAACATTAACCTGGAGCGGCTCCGCACCATTGTTGTGAATCAAAGCCCCAATGCGCGCCTGATCTCCGGCGATGAAAAAGCGCGGCGTCTGCAACTCAACAAAGAGCGGCTTGCTGCTAACGATTTCATTTGTCGCCTGTCCGACTCGACCATCAACCGTCGCGGCGCGCGCATCAGCAACCCACGTGGTTAAGTTCTGCGGCAGGGTAACGGTCACTTGTGCCTGACCATTCGAATCGGTTGTGACCTGCGCCTGGAAAAATGCAGTATCTTTAAAATCCTGCCGCACGGTGACAACGCCAAGGCTAGCCTCCGTGCCACCTCCGCCGCCCGCGCCCTCCGCCCGTCGGAATGCTACTCCGATATTGCGCATTGAAATCATCAGCGCTCGATACCAATCCCAGCGCGGTCTGCACGCCTAGTCCTGTATCGGGATAAAAACCTTTCACAATGGGATCTGAATTCGACGGCGCCAAAGCCAACACGGCTTTGTCCACGACCGCCAACGATACATCCGCCGAAACCGCTTTGCCGCTTTGATCCTTGGTCGTAATCATATACTTCACATTATCCCCCGGCCCGGCGGTTTGCTTATCCGTTGTGACTTGGACGTTAAGAGTCTGCTGACTGGTGTCCACGTTGATGCGCGTCAGACCAATCTTGAAGTCCGGCGTCTTGGTATTGTTTGCGCCGCTCACCACAACCACAGACACATAAGTCATCGGGGCCATATCACTGGTGATCGGAAGGTTGTAAACCGTGCTGTTGCCGGTCAGCAAAACAACATCCTGCTTGTAAACATGTCCGCGTTCGGTGGTGACCAACGCATAAACACTGCCCTGGAACGGCTGCGCGATCAAAAGCTGGGCAGTATCGCCGGGCGAATACATGTTTTTATCGGCGACCAGATTGAACGTGCGGTCATTCGTCTCGCGCCAGGAAATATATTGATCGCTAGAAACCCAGGTATAAGCCGAAGCTTGTTGCTGATTGCCTTTTGAGTCAGTTACGATCACTATAGCTTTGTAAACTCCGCCTTCAGGCGGCGTGAATGAAACTTCCGCTTTTCCATCTTGATCCGTTGTGAGGCTCCTCTGATCTACCGGAATATCCTTGACGGATGTGACCCAGCTTAGTTGTCCCTGCTCATCCTGCTTCTGGACACTGAGCCATTGTCGTTCCACAAATTTGACCGTGACACTCTGCCCCGTCACCGGCTTCGAATTCCAATCCAATACCACCGCTTCAAACTGTTGCGGCTGGCCCTGCTTTCCGACGTAACTCACCGAGCGGATGCCGCCATAGAGTTCGCTTTGATGGACGATCACACTCGTCTGCCCGCTGACCACATCGCCCGCCACATCCGTGACGTTGGCGTTCAGTGTTACTTGCTGATCGCTTGTGGTTTCTCCGAGGCTCAACGCTTGAGAAAGATCGAGATGACCATTTGAATCAGTTGTGGCTTGCCCTTGTTCAAGCGTTCCACCTTGACCGGCAGGCTCCGGCGCCAAATAATATTGATCCTGATCCCAATCCGTAAAGTTGAACTGGGAATATTTCGGGTCGGGCGTAAAGGTGTACGGCACAGCTTCCGTGAACCAATCCACGTTGGCATTACCCACATTCCCGCCGGAATAATAGGTGGCATCCAGGCCGAAGTTAACTTTATCGCCATTCAATATATCCGTTTTATCCGAGGAAATGTTGACCTGAAACTGGGGCTTTTGATAATCCGCCACGCGGAAGTTGAGGGTCCCAAACGCGTCCGCTGTCGGTGTAGTACTGACCGAAATCGTGTAAGTGCCGAGTGCCGCGTCGTCACCTAATTTGAAATCATCATTGATGCTTCCCAATTGCGAGAGTGGCAAATACTTTGCATAAACCTGTTGGCTGGATGGGTCGTCAATGATCACATAGACTTGTGCATCATTGAGCAAACTATAATGAAGATCGTCATTCTGCCGCACAAGACCCTTGAAGTACACATCCTGGCCCGGGCGATAGATGGCTCTATCCGTGTAGAGATAAGCGAACGGTGAATTGGTGTTGCCGTAGTAATTTTCAGCGATGCCCAAATCTCCGGTCCATACGCCACTGCCCCAATCGGTGGAAACGAACGCCAGATGATTCGTCCCCTCGACACGCGCATAAACCGGCGAGTTGATTCCCTTTAGATAAACCAAGCCATTCTGGTCGGTCGAGGTCGTTGCCCCAACTTGATTGAAATCCTTGTCGTAAAACATGACCAGCACATTGGATTGCGGTGTTCCGCTCTCGAGGTCGGTGACCCACGCCAAGCCTTCATCGGAAGTGGCTTTGAACGTGATGTTGTCCGTTGCAACGACGAACACGGAAGCCTGGAAGAAGTTAGTCGTGTAATCCAGCGGCGAGCCTTTAACCCCGATGAAATAATATCCGGGCGCAAGCGGATTTTCTTTTTGATCCTGCAATTTCAGATCCATATAATTGGTTTGATTGCGCGGTCCCTGCGTGTTCGGATTCCATTCGCGGAGGGGCCCGGTTTTCGGAACGAAAGATGTAAGTGGAACACCGCCCTTATTATCGCCACCACTGTTCGTCGCCAAGTTACTGAATTCATCGAACGTTAAAGGATACAAGGAAACTGTGGCCGAATTCAGATTGGTGTACTCGAAGAAAATATCCTGCGGGCCTTTGGCGCGGTACACGAGCGGCGTCCATGGCACAGCCAGCTGTGCATAAGGATCTTCATCCGCGGTTTTCAAGGTAAACGAATCTTCGCTGTCAATGGTATTGCCGTAAATATCCGCCATGCCAGATAAAATACGCACTACATAATTCGAGCCGGGATCCAATCCATAAGTGTTATACGAATTATCATAATCGTTGTAATACCACTGCAATTCGGTCTTGGGTGCGGGAGTAACGATCACCTTTCCTTTCAGACTATTCAAACGCATGGGCGAAGCAAATTGAATCGAAAGTGAACCATCATAGCTTGTTTCCACCGAGTTCGGTTCAGGCGTTAGCTTGACGATGCTTGGCAAAGGCACGGTGCTGAAGTTTACCGAGAAACCGTTCTTTAACATTCCGCCATCGGCAGCTTGGGCAGTCTCTGCAATTTGCAAATGATAATTATTGGCGATCTGATATTGTCCGTTCGGCTGGAGCGTCAATTCGGTGAAGTCTTTATTCCAATTAAGTCCAAGCGAAACCAATTTTCCTGTTTGGGTATTTGTAACCGTAGTCGCTTGAGCCACACTATCGGAATTCATCGGTTGAAGGAATGTAATGACAAAAGTCTGATCCAGCAAAACACCTTGAACATTATCCAGCTTCAGGTTTTGTCCTTTTTCATTCAAATCGAAATCCATGCCATTCTTCAAAGAAAAATGTCCGACGGCCGGTGCGCGCGTTGTGAATTGCGAAACATAAGGTTGCTCCAATGCATTGCCGTCTGTGTCCTGCAATCCGGCTCCCACTCGGATCGTGTAACGGATTCCGCTTAATAGGGCCGGATCCGGCTGAAAGACATACACCGAAGAGTTAACCCATTGACCTTGGCCCTTCACCTGCGGCGAAAGTTCAATCGGCTGCGGTAAACTGCTCTGCTCTTCTTAAATCGTGAGCGGCACAACTGGATGGTTAAAGATCACAGTGATGTTAGTTGTGGCATCCACATCTTCGGCATCTGCAATCGGAAAGACCTGACCCACCTTCAAGCCTCCAACGGTTGTGAAATTCAGTTGGATGTTTTCTTTGGGAGAAGTGCCGTCGAGCGCGGTGGCGGAGGTCGAAAAGATTCCGAGATAAGTCGAGGCGGGTTCGAGTTTGGATGTTGGAGTGAAATCAAACGTTCGGGCATCGCTCCAAGCCGATTGACCGGCAACCGGCTGGTTATCCGGGCCGAGAAGCGAAAAGGCGTTGCCTGTTTTCCCCTGGTCCATATCACGGTCGAAGGTGATTTGAATCTGCGGCGATAAATCCAGCCTTTGTCCCTCCACCGGATTTTGTGCGACGACCTGCGGCCCAACCTGACTCGGTGCCGCCTGCACCGACAAATTTTCAGGCGCCTGCTTGCCTGATGTTTTTGTAACAGAAAAGACGATCACGACGAGTAGAACGATGCCAGCTAATAGGATCCAGTGTAGATTCTTTTTCATGGGAGCCCACCGTTTCGACGGAACAGAATTGGATTTTGATATTCGTCTAAACCAGTATGCCTTTTGTCAGCAAAGATGTCAAGTGGCGGAATTCATAGCAGCCTTCATTCCGCCAACGCGCGCAAAGCCAATGCGTACGACTTCCATCCAAGCCCGCTGATCTTTCCCTGGCACACCGCGGAGATCAATGATTGTGTCCTGAATTCTTCCCTCGCATACACATTCGACAAATGCACTTCGATCACAGGAATCCCAATGGCGGCAATTGCGTCGCGCAATGACACAGAGGTGTGTGTATATCCTCCAGGATTAAAAACTACACCATTTGCCCACGAGCGCGCCTCTTGAAGCGCGTCAATCAGCTCGCCCTCGTGATTCGATTGTCGGCATTTCACTTCCGCTCCCAGCGATTTCCCCAATTCGATCAGCTTATCATTGATCTCGTCCAGTGTCATGGAACCATAGACTTCCGGCTCACGCGTTCCCAGCAAATTCAAATTCGGGCCATGCAATATCAGGATCTTCATCAGTCCTCCAAAACATTTTCCAAATCAGTCACATCCACCAATTCAATCCGTCCAATTTTTGCAGGCAATGCGAAGCGGATAGCCTTTGCGTTTTTCTTTTTATCCACGCGCATAGCGAGGATAAGTTCATCGCGCGGTAATTCCTTCGGAATTTGGATCGGCAGGCCCAGCGCCGAAAGCAACTCGGTCACCGCATCGGACAGGCCTTTGGCGGCCACCGTTAATCGTTCCGACAACTTTGCCTCAGCCACCATTCCAATCGCCACGGCTTCGCCGTGTCGCAATCGGAAATGGCTCACCAGTTCGACGGCGTGTCCGACCGTGTGACCCAAATTCAACGAGGCGCGCACTCCTTTTTCGTAAGGGTCTTCCTCGATTATATTTATCTTCACCGCCATTGCCCGTTTGACGACTTCTTCAAGATGATCCTTGATCCAACCCAGCCCGCGGCCGCACAAATAAAATAATTCCGGGTCTGAAATAATTCCATGCTTTACTACTTCCGCCATTCCGGATATTAATTCTATTTCTGGCAAAGTCTTCAGCAAGCGCGGATCGGCCAAAACTAATTTTGGAGAATGGAAAGAGCCGATCAGGTTCTTGCCTTCGGGTAAATCGAATCCCGTTTTGCCGCCCAAAGACGAATCGACCATCGCGAGCAAAGTGGTTGGCACACCCACCCAATTCATCCCGCGCATGAACGTGGACGCGGCAAAGCCCGCCAGGTCGCCGGTCACACCGCCGCCCAAGGCAACGACCGTGCCCTTGCGATCCAATCCGATTCGTAGCATCTCCTGCCACAACTTCATAACGGTATCCATATTTTTTGAATTCTCGCCCGCCGGAAAGGAAATCATACAAATCTTATAGCCCGCACCTTCAATCGACTTAACCGCAACTTCGGCATACAAACTCGCCACGGTCTCATCCGCAATAAGTGCAACCGGGTTTCCAAGTTTATGTTCGCGCAGGAGGCCGCCGAGAGAATCAAATCCGCCCGGCTGAACAATCACATCATAAACATTTCCATCTGGTGAATGGACACATAACAAATTTAACTTTTGTTGAATCTCCGACACAATTTGTTCAGGTGTCTTTTGGAATTCCCCAAGCGATTGTCCTGATTGGCTTACTCGAATCGCGAACGAATCGTAATGACTTTTTCTTTGTTCAAGCAAGGTCTTCAATTTTGCATTCAAATTGCCAGATAGTAATGGCCGCTGGCTTTGATCCTTTTGCAAACGTTCGACCAAAGTTTCAATCCTCGCCTCGAGAAAGACAATCTCCCCACATTCTTCTGCATAGTGGCGATTTACTTCACGCAACAATGCGCCGCCCCCCAACGCAATCACGCACGGACTTTCATTCACGACTCGTTTCAGGGTCTCCGTTTCCAAATCACGGAATACTGACTCGCCTTGTTCTTCCATGATTTGCGGAATAGTCCTGTCAGTTGATTTTTCTATTGCATCATCAAGGTCAATGAATGGCAAGCGCAATCTCTCAGCCAGCGCTTTACCGACGGATGATTTTCCTGTTCCGGGCGGGCCGTAAAGAAAAATATGTTTCATTATCATTCCCAAAAAACGTGCGGCACGTTATCCATCTTCAAATCTTCCAGCGTAGCCTTGCGCAATGCAGCAAAGCGCGGAATCATTTGACCCAGCGAGTCGCCGCCGAGTTTTTCGATCAGCACATCTGCCAGAACAAACGCGACCATCGCTTCCAGAATCGGAACCGCGCGCGGGACTGGGCAGAAGTCGGAGCGTTCGTATTTCGTCGGGGATTCCGAGCCCGTTGCCAAGTCAACCGTCTGTTGTGGAGTCAGCGTCGTGGCAATCGGCTTCATCGCCGAGCGAATCACAATCGGTCCTCCGTTTGAGATTCCGCCTTCGATGCCGCCTGCGCGATTGGATGAACGAACTAAGTCTTTACCGTTCGATCCAATAGCATCATGCGCTTGTGTTCCCGCTCGCTTTGCATTTTCAAACGCATCACCAATCTCCACTCCTTTAATTGCCTGAACGCTCATGACCGCCATGGCCAGTTTCGCCTCGAGCCGCGTATCCCATTGCGAAAAAGAACCAAGCCCAACCGGGACATTCAGCGCGACAACTTCCAGCACACCTCCTAAAGTATCTTTTGCGTGTATGATTTCCTCGATGCGTGCCCGCATCTTTTCAGCCGCGACTTTATCCGGGCAACGCACATCACTTTCCTCTGCCGCTTCAAACCGGACCGGATAGCTGATTTCATTTAAATCAGCTTCCACCTCACCAATGGATTTCACATATCCGCCAACGACGATCCCAAATTGTGAAAGAAAATGTTTACAGACCGCGCCGGCCGCGACGCGCATGGTCGTCTCTCGGGCCGAGGCGCGTTCGAGCGCGGGACGCAAATCTTTGTATCCGTATTTCACTGCGCCAGTTAAATCAGCATGACCAGGGCGCGGCGCCGTCATCGGCTCGATGGCTTTTCCTTTCCATTTGCTGTGATCCGCATTTTGCACGAGCAGGGCAATCGGTGTCCCCATTGTTTCACCTGCCATGACTCCGCTGAGAATTTGGACAGTGTCTTTTTCGATCTTCATCCGTCCGCCAGAGCCATACCCTTTTTGACGACGCTCAAGTTCTCTGTTGATGATATCGGGCGTAATAGAAAGTCCGGCAGGTATACCCTCGAGAATGGCGACCAACGAGGGGCCGTGAGATTCTCCGGCAGTCAGGAAGCGAAGCATAAGTTCTCCAAAGGTTTCGTTAATGGATTATGGATCATGAATAATAGATTCAAGCAAAGTTTCTCTTGATGGTTTGTGTCCTGTCCAAATTTCAAAGGACAATGTGGCTTGCTCAATCAACATACCGAGGCCAGTGGTCGCAGAAAGTCCAGCAGCACAAGCATCTTTCACCAGTTTTGTTTCACGCGGATCGTAAACCAGATCATAAATCATCGCTTGATGTGGGTACGGCAAATCATCCGGCCACGGAGATTGATTGATGTTGGGCGTCATGCCAAGGGGCATAGTGTTGACGATCAGGTTGAAGATCGAAGGTTCAACGTCAAAGGTTTTGTAATTCATGATACTTAATTCGCGCTGCGGGAACGACATGGCAAGTTGTTGGGCTTGTTCCATGCGACGAGCCGTAACAACAACATTCCATCCATGATTGAGCAATGCATATATTACTGCACGCGCCGAACCACCTGCGCCTAAAATCAACGCTACTTTCCGATTTACAATTTTTGATTCCCGATTCCCGGTAAACCTTCTTAGATCCAATAAAAATCCATCAGCATCAGTATTATCGCCGACGAGTTTGTTGTTATGGCAATAGATTGTATTGACTGCACCGATCGCTTTTGCTGTGGACGTAAGTTCATCCAGACACGAAATGACGTTCTGTTTGTGTGGGATGGTAACGTTGAGTCCCGTAATTTCTCCGGAGCGGACGCGAGCAAGCAAATCTTCCAAACCTTGTTTATCATCAGGAGAAATAGGAAACAGGGAATAGTCGCCCCGCAAGCCGGATAACTTCAATGCGGCCGAGTGAATCTTTGGCGATAAACTGTGCTCCAACGGATAACCGACCAAACCAAGATGGATCATCGCAGGGATTCCAACACTTCAAAATAATTTGGAAAAGTTTTTGAAACACAAGATGGATTTTCGATTGTCACGCTATCCATTCGCAGGCCAATCAAAGAAAAAGCCATTGCCATACGGTGATCGTTGTAGGTTCGAATGGTAGCGGGTATGAATTTCCCACAGGGATAAATCGTCATGCCGTCCTCGTGTTCTTGTACTTGAACGCCAAGCCGCGCCAGTTCAGTGCAAGTGGCGCGGATGCGGTCAGTCTCTTTGAGGCGCGCTGACGCAATACCGCGAATTCTCGTTGGCGAGGAAGCGAATGGAGCAATTGCTGCCAGTGTCTGAGCGGTATCGGGAATGTCGCACATGTCAACATCGACGCCATACAAAGATTGAGCACCAGCGACTTCAATGAAATCATCGCACTCTTTTATTGCGCAACCCATTCGCTGAAGGATGTTGAGAAAAGCAATGTCACCTTGTTTGGATTGGCGCGAGACGTTTTCGACTCGAACCGTTCCGCCACAGATGGCAGGCGCGGCGAAGAAGTACGATGCAGCGGATGCATCGGATTCGATAGCATAATGAGAAAGCGGCGAATAGCCAGCGGGGTGAATGGTGAATTGTGAATAGTTATCGCGCTCGACATTGATTCCAAAGTCCTTCATAGTAGCAAGAGTCATGTCCACGTAAGGTTTGGAATTGAGTTCAGTAATCACTTCTATTTCAATTGGCTGCTGCGCGTACGGTGCGACCATCAACAAAGCCGAAAGGAATTGCGAGGAAATATCTCCGGCGATCTTTGTTTTGCCGCCACGCAAACCGGATGCTTTGATTTTTACCGGCGGACAGCCATTCATCGTTTCAAGCTTCGCACCAAGGTTTGCGACTGCGTCAACCAAATTGCCAATCGGACGTTCCCTCATACGCGCGTCGCCGTCCAAAATAAATTCGCCATTTCCGAGTGTGAGGAACGCGGACAAAAAACGCGCGGCGGTGCCTGCGTTGCCGATGAAGAGTTCAGCTTTAGGTGCTGGAATTTTTCCACCTAAACCGACAACACTCATTCCTTGGTTGGCTTCATCCAACCGAACATCGAAGCCGAGAGTTTTCAGAGCTCCCGCGAAGTAACGCGAGTCGTCAGAGAAAAGCGCGTTGGTCAGGCGCGTCGTTCCATTTGCAAGCGACGCGATCAACAAGGCGCGGTTGGTCAGCGACTTGGAACCGTGAACGCGCACCGTTGCATTCAATGGTTGCAGGATGGGTTTGATCTCTAGTGAAGTCATTGCGTCAAAGTCTGGTATTTACGCTCCGCCTGAATCAAAACAGATTCAAGATTTGAAAAATCAGTTGAAGACATCGCGGATTCGATATTAGCAAGTTGGTCTTGAAATTCATGCAGAGCATTCAAAACGTTTTCGCGGTTGGATTGCAAAACACCCAGCATCATGGTTGATGAAGTGCCAGCCAGTCGGCTGGTGGATTTGAAACCGGTGCCGATAAAAGGAGACATATCCTTAGGAGTGGCAAGAGCTAGCGCAGATGAAAGTAAAAATGGCAGGTGACTCGTAGATGCAAGAATGCGATCGTGTTCAGACGCGTCGAGAATCATGGCCTTTGCCCCAACAGCCTCGATGATTTGATGCGCCGCCGATAAAGCACGCGGCGTAGTTCTTTCCAGCGGCGTCAGCAAGAAAGGCGCGGCGTAATATAAGGTCCGCTCGGCGTTGGCCAGCGAGAGTTTTTCCTTGCCGCAAATGGGATGCCCGCCGATAGGATCAAATCTTTTAGGCAAACGCGACATGGCTTCGACGATCAATCGTTTGGATGAACCGAGATCCATCACAATGCAACAATTGGAAATGAACCTCGGCAATTGCTCGAGCAGAGTCAAAATCTCGGGTACAGGCGCAGCCAAAATGACGAGATCGGCTTCTGGCAATAGTTTCGCAGGATCGCAATCAGCATAATCCACGATATGTTGAGAAAGAGCAAGCTCGAGCGTGCCTTGATGCGGATCAATTCCATAAATGGCCGCACATTTTCCGCGCAATCCCAATGCCAGCGAGCCGCCCATCAATCCCAATCCAATGATTGCGATCTTGGACTCTGAAAGATTAAAGTCAGGCTTGGACATGTTGAGGGACGAGATGGCGATCCACCGCTTCAGCCACTGCCTTGACCTGTTTGACCATTTTGGCAAAGGCTTCGGGTGTGAGGGATTGCTTGCCATCAGAGATCGCGTGTGCAGGATCGGGATGCACTTCAACGATGATACCATCGGCGCCCGCAGCAATACCCGCCTTCGCAACCGCAGAAACATACGCCGAGTTGCCGGTGGAGTGACTGGGATCAATGATGACGGGCAGATGGGTGAGTTTTTTCAGGACAGGAATGGCGTTGATGTCGGTGGTGTTGCGAGTGGCGGTTTCAAAAGTGCGGATGCCGCGTTCACACAACATCACACGCGTGTTGCCACCGCTAAGGATGTATTCACTTGCCATCAGCATTTCTTCAATGGTTGCAGCCATGCCGCGCTTGAAGAGCACGGGCGTACGGGTCTCGCCAATGGCACGCAGCAAATTGAAGTTCTGCATATTGCGCGCGCCGAGTTGAAAAACGTCCACGCATTTTTCCATCATTTCGATTTGGGCCACCGCCATCACTTCCGCGACGATCGGCAGACCCGTTTTCTCGCGAGCTTCTACCAGATATTCGAGTCCTTCTTCGCCGAGACCTTGAAACGCATAAGGAGAAGTGCGCGGCTTGAAAACTCCGCCGCGCAAGGCATTCGCGCCTGCTTCTTTGACGGCCTGCGCCGTCTCGAGAATTTGCTCACGGGACTCGACTGCGCATGGGCCTGCAATGATCGGAATTTCCGTGCTCCCAACGGAAAAGCCGTCCAGTTGAAACACAGAATCGTGTTCATGGAATTGGCGCGAGGCAAGTTTGTATGGCTGCGAAATACGCTGAACCGACTCGACGCCCGGCAAGGCTTCGAAGATTTCCTTGGGGACATAATGCCCGTCACCAACCGCGCCGATGATGGTCTGCTCGACGCCTTCGATGAGATGCGCGGATAATTTCTGTTTTTCAATTTCAGCAATTACATTTTGGATTTGTTCTTTGGGTGCACCGGGGTGCATAATGATCATCATAGTGAAACTCCTTTAGGATGAAAAAATAAAACGTTAAACATTGGACGTCGAACGTTCAACGCTGGCCAGCGTTCGTCCCATGATGTGTGCGATTTGTCCCACCTGCTTGACCATCTCGGCGAACTTTTCGGGTCGAAGCGATTGCTTGCCATCGGAGACGGCGTGCGTGGGATCGGGATGCACCTCCACGATGAGTCCATCTGCGCCGGCAGCAATCGCGGCGCGAGCCACGGCTGCAACATAATCCGCGTGGCCGGTGGCATGCGACGGGTCAAGGATGACCGGAAGATGAGTCAGGTTTTTCAAAACAGGAATCGCGTTGATGTCGGTTGTATTGCGCGTCGTCGTTTCAAACGTGCGAATGCCGCGCTCGCACAACATCACCTGTTTGTTGCCGCCCGCCAAAATATATTCGGCGGACATCAGCAACTCTTCGATGGTCGCAGAAAGCCCGCGCTTGAGAAGCACCGCGGTTTGTGTCTCACCGATGGCGCGCAGAAGGTTGAAGTTTTGCATGTTGCGTGCGCCGACTTGCAAGACATCAACTCGACTGGCCATCAAATCAAGCTGCGTCTGCGACATGATCTCGGCCACGATGGGCAATCCGGTTTGCTGGCGCGCCTCAGCCAGATAATCGAGACCTTCTTCGCCGAGTCCTTGAAACGCATACGGCGATGTGCGCGGCTTGAAGACTCCGCCGCGTAAGGCGGACGCGCCCGCTTCTTTCACTGCTTGAGCCGTCTCGATGATCTGCGCGCGGCTCTCCACCGAACACGGTCCCGCGATGATCGCGATCTCCTCACCGCCGACTGTGAATCCATCGAGTGGAAAGACAGAGTTCTCCGGATGGAATTGTCGCGAAGCCAGCTTGAACGGCTGTGTGATACGCTTGACCATATCCACGCCATCCAGCACCTCGAAAATATCAGTGGGAATGTTATGCGTTTCGCCGACGGCACCGATAATAGTCGCTTCAATTCCCTGCGAAAGGTGGGCGTTCAATCCCGCCGCTTTGACCTGTTCAATCACATGCTCCACTTGTTCCGGCGTGGCATGGGACTTCATAATGATCATCATAGTGATTTCTCCTTTGGCTTATCTGGCGAGGTCGGGACGTAATTTAACTGCATTCCGCAAGTAAACATGGTTGATTTCATTTTGCGGCTTATCGGTGTTCCAATGGATCAATACGCGGATACATAACGGCAAACTTCCTTCTACCGGTATTTCGCGCGCACAGATCATCGGGACTTGATCCCAGCCCATTTGACGCGCGGCCAGCGCGGGATGCACCGAGGCGATATCGTCGGTGACGGTAAAGAAGGCCGAGGCGATATCTGCCGACTTTAAATCCGGGTTGGCGCACAAGATTTCGTCAAGCAACTCCTTCGTCGCAAACAGGAGCTGATCTTTCGCATCGGATTCAATTGTGGTCGCGCCGCGAATGCCGCGTGTGGTCATGGATATTTCCTATCTTCCTCTCCTGAAGAAGAGGGTCGGGGTGAGGTGGTAAACAAAAAGAGCGAGACCGTTTGGTCTCGCTCTTTGAGTACAGGTTTATCACTCTGTCTGCTTAAGCGCCGCCAACGGCAACCGAATTGCGGAGGCCATAAAAGTAGTACGCAAAATAAAAGCGGACAGTCGTCAACATATTGGGCAGTATTCTATGCGAGAGGGAGAGATGTGTCAAGAGGTGATCGTTTCAATGTTAGCCCAAAGTAGTAGAGTCCCCTTTTACCAAAGTTAAAGTGTCCCATTTCGCCAAAGTTATAATGTCCCTTTCCAGAAAGGGACAGAAAGTGGATGAACTACTAAACATGAGCACAAAAGAATTGAGCAGGTTGCGAAGTGACTGCGCCCTTCAGCCGGAAGTGATGCAGCGGCTGGAGGAAAAGCGGCTGAGTCAGAAGGAAGCCGCCGAGATATTGGGTCTAAGCGTGCGGCAAGTAAAACGATTGGGGCGCAGCTGTTGTCGCTCAGGAGCGGCGGACTTGGCGTCGAAACGGCGCGGACGACCCAGCGCAAACCAACTGGACGAGAAGCTGAAGCACAAGGTGTTGAACCTTCTGCATGAAAAATATAAAGGCTTTGGTCCGCCAGCCGAGTTGGCGGAGAGCATTCTCGCCAAGAAGAAGCAGATCGCCGTGATTATGGAAGAGATCAAGAGTCTTTTATCGTGAGTTATAATCGTTGTGTGCAAGAAAGGATAAAAACATGTCCATGGAAACTCTTGAAAATCTAGGCGAAAAGGCGGGCAGTCTTTCACCTGCTGAAAAACTTTTACTGGCTTCGCGTTTAATCAAAAGTGTGCGCCAGCGTGATTTATCGGATTCCTTCCAGAAAAGTCAGCGTGAAGCATTGAAAAAATCTCTTGAGAAGTTGGCGAAGATGAAAGTATTCGCAGACATCAAAGACCCTGTGAAATGGCAGAGTCAAATCCGCAAAGATAGACCGCTTCCTAGACGTGACGCATGATACTCATTGATTTCCAAAAACGATCGCGTTACTTTCGCCTTCTTGGCGTAACGGTAAAACTTATCGGCCTGTCGTTGCCTGGGTAGCGCGAGAGGTTTTTTATCCGCTCCTTTTGATAGGCTTTCATTTCTTCAGCAAGTGCGTCAGTTCCCGTCACTTCCAACTGGGTTAGTGAACAAATGACGGGAGTATTTTCACGCCCTTTTGGAGTGATGTCGCAGGCAATTCCCGCTTCGTTTCCCATGTAAAGCACGCTGTGGATTTCCAACGGTTTATAGCGGTCTGCATTTATGCCCTGTCTTTGCAACATCCTAACCAATGCACTGCTTGGACGGACAACAATGGGTATTTGCTTCTTCATTCTCTCGATGAGTTTCATCGCTTCATCAACATTGTCCACGAAAGAAGGATCGGCAGGTTCAAGCTGTGTCATCGGCGTCTCTTTCTCCTTTTCCATACGAGGCCATCCGCCCATTCTCTCGAAGTTAAGATATTCCTTGAAACCGTGTAAATTTGCAAGTAACTCTGGCGGCAAATGAGGTTTGGTAAATCCCTCTTTCCAGTACACACGCTCGGTAGTGCCCATCACCATATAATCATTGCCCATCACTTCAGGCGCGCGCTCGGAGAACAAGCGATACAGGTGGCCTTCGATTTCATCTTTATGGGCAATCAGGATGTCGCATTCGGGACAATAGCGGCAGCTATAGTTCAGGTTGACTGGATAATGCGGGTCAATATGAATCACCAGCGGCACTTTCTTTTGTGAGGTCTTGCCTTCACATTGTGGACAGCGGGTAAAGCGCACATCGCTATATGGATTGAGGAAGAATTTATAGCGCGCGGGCAGGTCGCCAAAGAAGGGGGACTTGTTGGGCATTCTTTTTGCGGTCTCTAAAATTTCGCCATCCTTGCGCGCCCGGCGAATTGTCACAAACCCAAATTGACATCCTCGATGTCAAAGGATCCCGGGTCGAAATCCTCGCCGAATTCTTCCAGCATCTCATTGTGTTCGGGATGTTTTGGGTTGGAGAAGATTTTCAGAAGGTCGTTGTAGCCCTCAACGCCGCCGATATCTTCGGGCGGGCAGGGGCGTTGCCCCTCCAAACATATGGAATATTGCTTGCCTCCTTCAATGGGTAGGACCGCTTCGACATGGATGGTGTGTTCCCAACTGTCGCCAAAGTCATACTCGTAGATGAATTTGTATCCCTTACGTTTCAGGAATTGATTCAAGCCGTAGCGCTTTTCATTTAACATTTCGTGATATTCATCATTGTCGGGATCGGAGTAAGATTCATCATCGATAAAGAACTGATGCAGGTGGCTGTTCGTCCAGCCCATGACAATTTGCAGGATGGTGCAGGATGGTGTGGAGTTGGTGTAACGTAATCGTGTCTGACACCACGATTCTGTGCCAGATGGGCGGCTTAGAATTGTTCAGAATAACTCTGATCTGATAAATGGATGTTGGGATAGGAACGGGCGTGGGATTCTCCTTTGGGTTGTGATATGAATGTCGCGTTACTCGAATACGTTCACTTTACCATTCACGTTCAGGAAAACAATCCGCGTCTTAGCCTGGACTCCGAGCTGGATCGCCGCGGCCCGGGCATAGCGCGCCACCTGATCGTTGTACCGTTCGCGGCTGATGGTTTCGCGCGCTTCGGACTCGCTTCGCACTTCATCGGTTTTGAAGTCAATGATAAACCAGCCCGCGTCGGTTCGATAGAGCAGGTCAATGATGCCGCGTTCATTTGGGAGATCGTAGCGGACTTCATGGTAGCGCTCGGCGGTGTCAAGTTCGGCGAAGAGCAGGTGGGTGCGCAGGCGTTCGAGCAGTTGGAGGGATTCCTGGATGGCGGCGTGGATTTCTTTGGGGTCGGTCAGTCCTGCTTCAAGGGCGAAGGGTTGGAGAAAGGATTCAAAATCGTTGTTGGGAAAATGCCAACGACGAAGGGCTTCGTGGACGAGGCGTCCGACTAACCAAGCAGGTACGCGCGGGGTTTTGGTTTTGGGGACAACGCGCCAGACGCGTTGAGGATGGTCAGATTCACGGACGCGGAGTTTCTCTTCGGTAAGAGAAATGTTCAGGGTGAGGGGTGGGATGAGATCAGAACTCTCGGGGAGATTCGGCTTGGCGTGTTGCGGCAGGCTGGGGGGAGTCGGAAGTGTCGGCTGGGGAGAAGCGATAAAGGGCGGCGGTCAGACCAGGTTTGTTGAGTGGGAAGGCCTCAGGCGTAGACATTTCCAAAAAAGAGAATTTGGAAAGCCAGCCAGTGAGGGAAAGCGTGCCATCTTTTTTCTGTTTGGCGTGGCCGCTGATGAGGAGCTTTTCTTTGGCGCGGGTCGCGGCCACATAGAGCATGCGGTTGTCTTCGGCTTCGGCGCGGTCGTCTTCGAGACGGGCAGCGAGTTGCCAAGCGGTGGGGTGGAAGTCGTCGGCGTGTAAGTCGAGCACGAGCGTGCCGGCAAGTTGGACTTTGACTGAGTTGCCGCGGTGCTCGTAGGCCGCGTCGGCGAGGACGGTGAGCGGGAACTCGAGGCCTTTGGCTTTGTGGACGGTCATCAGTTGGACAGCGCCCGCGTTGGACGCGTCGGCGGGGGCTTCGCCTTCGCGCAGGCCGACGTCACGCAGGGCTTGAACGTAGGCAAGGAAGTCGGTGAGGCTGACGAGGCGCGAGCGATGTGCAGCGGCAAGAAGTTTTTCCACGTTACGGATCATGCGCGCACCGTTTGGGCCGGTGGCAACGATAGCACGATAATGGGTGAGGTCAAGCAGGCGTTTGAGGACGGTGGCGGCGGGGGCGCGAGAGGAGAGGGCGTGGAGTTCTTCAAGCAGAGATGAAAGATGTAGGATTAAGGATGAAGTTGTTGCGTTCTGCGTATTCCGCTTTAAGGAGTCGAGGAGTTTGGTGGGAGTCGCTGAATTGTTGGGAAATCGTAGTTTATAGATTTCAGAATCGGGAAGAGCGAAGGCGGGGGAGCGGAGCAGGCCGACGAGGGCAAGGTCGTCCGTGGGATCGGCGATGGCGACGAGGGCGTTGAGAAGGTCGCGGATTTCGGGGCGGTCATAGAAGCCGCGTCCCGCGACGGTGATGAAAGGAATGTCCGCGGCTTCGAGCGCGTTTTCGTATGCCGCGAAGGCGGTGGAGGAACGAAAGAGAAGCGCCATGTCGCCCCAGTTGAAACCTTCGGTTTCGTGGAGTTCGCGCAGACGGTTGGCGAGGGCTCGCGCGGCGGAGGGCGCGTCCTTCTTCGGCATTTTCTCCCAAGCCCAAATGAAATTCGACGAAGGGCGGTTTGATATCTGCGCGTTGTGGATTCTGGCGATAGGCGCGCAACGGTGTAAAAGGAACCGCGTGCGGACGAGCGGGATCGTCGGTCTCACCAAGAATGGGAGCGAGCAATGTGTTGAGCGTTTCGAGCAGCGGTTTGTGGGCGCGGAAGGTGAGGTCAAGGTCAATCAGTTCGCCGCCCGAGGAGCGGATGTCGGATTGAACCTGGCGGAAGACAGAAACGTCCGCGCCACGAAATTTGTAGATGGATTGTTTGGCGTCGCCGACTACAAAGAGATCTGCGACACCTGCACTTGTGTGCGGTGTAAGCGCCTCTGATTTACGATTTTCGATTGGCGATTGGGGGTTGAATCCCGTGAGTGCGTAAACGATCTGACGCTGGCGGTCGTTGGTGTCCTGGAACTCATCCACGAGAACGGCGCGCAAGTCGAATTGGATTTGGGCGCGGACATCGGGATTTTGAGTCAGCAGTTTGGCAGTCAATCCTTCGAGATCATCAAAGTCGAGGGATTGGCGTTCATCCTTGCGGGATTGATATTCGAGCAGGGCTTGGTCAAGGACACACTGGACGGCAGGGAGATGTGCGGCAAGTTGTTCATCGAGTGCAAAGCGGGATTTTTCGGCAAGGAATTTGAGATGTTCATCATAGATGTCGCGCAGATTGGCCATTGTGGTGCGGATGGTTTCGATGTCATCCCAGTTGTCTTTTTTACCTTGTGTGGAAATGGATTTGCGAAGCGTCGCGAGGGACGAAAGAACAGTGTCCCAGTTTTGAGAGGCGCGGGCTTTTTGTATCTCATCCCATTTGGAGAGAACAGATTTGCGGGCAAGTTCGAGTTTATCTTCGGGAGAGGATGATTGCAGGGATGCGATGGCGGAGATGGCGGATATCCAAGTTGGGGAATCGAGATGGGTTGCAAGGTAAGATGAAAGAGCAAGTTCAAAACCTGTGCGCAGATTTTGTGGATTAACACAGTTTTTTTCTTTTTCCTTTCGGTGAGACTCCATGCCATCCGTGTACAAAAAATTAACATCAAACCGGCGGCTCATCAACGCGTCGAGAATTTGGCGCAGTTCGTTTTCTTTGAAAATGCCAAACAGCGCGGCGGATTGTTCGTCTGCCGAAGCCCACGCTAGTGCAGACGCAATAGATTCAGCTTGCAGTGTGGCGGATAATCCTTCTTCGAGAACTTCAAAGGCGGGGTCGAGTCCAGCCTCGGCGGGATGGGCACGCAGAATTTCGGTGCATAGGCTGTGGATGGTGCCAATTCGAGCAGCATCAATATTTAAACCGCGAAGCACGCCAAGATTCTTTTCTTGTTCCTCCTTCGCGTTCTTTGCGCTCTTCGCAGTTATTTCTTTTGGAACTGAAAGGGCGTTGCGAATACGTGCGCGCATTTCACGCGCGGCCTTTTCGGTGAAAGTGATGGCAAGGATGGAACGGTATGGGTAGCCTTGTTCAAGCAAATACAAATAACGTCCCACCAGCGAGAGGGTTTTTCCCGAACCCGCGCCAGCCGTGACCGCGATAGCAGGCGCCGAATCAGTGACGGCTTTTTCCTGGTTACCTTTGAGGTGGAATTGGTTGAGTAAAGTCATCAGTTATCAGCGTTCAGTCATCGGTTATATTTGCGCTTTTTGGATTTCGGCTTCACAATATCAACATGTTTCGCCGTTCCTGATTTCTTAAAGTGCTTCGGGTCAACCTTTTCTTTGAACAATCGATAATGGCGTTTGATTCGGGCAACATACGCGGGGTCTTCCAGAAGAAAGGCGACCAGTTTGAGAATGGCAGGCGCCAACTCAGATTGGCAGCTCGCGGAATTGAGAACGAGTCCATGCATTTCATTGATTGCAAGGCGTTCTATTTCATTATTTGATTCCCTGCCCCACCATTTTCTGTAAAACGCTTCACTTTCCCAACCGTAAGCCACCACCGCGACAACATCATTTCTCCTTCTGGAAACAACATTAAAAAACACCCGCCGACAATCACAATCCTCCTCGTCGCAGTACGCCTCCAGCAAACCGTACTCATCGGCAGGCAATAAGGCATCGCCTTTTGGAATTTTGGCGCTACGGGTTTCAGACCACGCTATATCGGGAAACAATTTGTGAAACAATTCGTATGGCACAATTAAAATCCTTTCTTGAATCTCCAACAGAAATTAGAGGCGGGGCAATAACTCGGACAGCCCTCGTCAGGCGCTTTCGGCTCGAAATGTCCCGCGCGGATTCCAGTCACATGTTTTTCGATGTGCGCCGCCGCCACATCGAGGGCGGCCTTCACGCCGCCCTCGAACTTTTCCAACTTCAAACTGCTCGCTTCGGCCTTCTGGATGTGCCAATAAAATCCGCTCGACACATCGCCCAAACCCAGCGCGTCCTGCGCCGCCATCGCGTAGATCGGCAACTGCAATCTGCGTCCCTCTTTCAAATGGCTCGCGGAAATCGCCGCGCTTCCCGCCTTGTAATCAATGACGCGCAACGTCCCATCGGGCGCCGCGTCAAGTCGGTCAATGTACCCATGCAATCGTACCTCGCCCGCCGACGTGTGCAACACCAGCGACGGCTCGCCCATTCCAAAACGCACCTCCATTTTGTGCGGTGCGAATCCCTGGGAAATTTTATCCAGCTCGGCAATCGTCTTTTCCAAAATGCGCAACAACTCCGCCTGCTGTTGCGTCCACAACGCGGTCGGACGAAATCCATACTCACCGGGCGCGCTTGCGAAAACCTTTTCAGCCGCGTCATTCAACTTCGCACCGCTGTAATGTTCCTCCAAAATTTTGTGCAACATCGAACCAAGTATGCGCACATCGAATCCCTCCTCGGCTTCTTCACGCGGCTCCAACTCCAATGCGTACGCCACAAAAAACTCGAACGGGCACGTCCCGTAACTCTCAAGTCTGCTCGCGCTCCAACCATGCGACGCGCCAAACCGTTCGCTCAAATCAAACAATTCGCCCTCGTACATTCCCTTCGCTTTCGGACTCATCCTCGCCCGCAAAACTTCGATCCCATTTTTGATGTGAATGTCAAAGTCTCGAGCCGACTCCACCCACTCGACTTTTGACGCCGCCTCCGCCGAATTTGCCAAACGGACATCGCCTCTCACGCGGACCTCGGGCTGGATTCCGCTTATGCGCGTCACCTCCTCCCAAAACGGGGACGGCTCCCACGCCTGCCCATCCTCTGTCAGATACGGACGCGTCAACAACAGTCTCTGCCGGCCACGCGTGATCGCTTGATAAAACAGCGTCCCCTCGTCGCCGTGCAATTTGGTTTCGAGATTCAAGCTCGCCCGATCCGACTCGCGCAACAAAATATCCTCGCGCTCCTGCTTCGGGAACTCGCCCTCGGAGAGTCCCATCAACACAACGGCTTCAAATGACAGTCCGCGTCCATCCAATATTGAAGCAACAAACACGCCCGTCTCGGCCGGCACGCTAAACGTCGCAGACTCCACCGCGCCGCGCAAGTCTTTATAAAATTCAACACGCTTCGCGTCCAGTGAATCATTATCCAAAACCGATCCCGCCAGAACCAGTCCGCGCAAAACATCCTTGAACGAGCGCAAGGCCGCGACATCGCGTTCTGCTGTGGATGGATTGGCGCGGGCATTCATGACGACATTCAAACCATTTTCGTTGGGTGAAGTCATATCATCGCCGACCAACAATTCAACAAAAGCCACATACTCTTTTATCGAAGCATGATTGGGCGGCGTCAGCAGATCAATGAAAGATTCAAATTTATCTTCCACATGCCCGTCGTATTCTGTTGTACGAAGCGCCTCGCCATCTTCATCGGTTGTGGCTTTTTTCTTCTTCCATATCTCAAATGCATCACGCCATTGCGAGAGGCCTTGCGAAACTTTTCCAAGTCGAGAAATTTCATCCAGTGTCGCCGCAGAATTGAGGTCAATCCCCTCTCCGCTAAAATCAAAATACGGACTGCGCCACGCCTCGATCAATGCACGGCGTTTCCACTCCTCAGCAGGAAGCGAAAGCAATGACATCACCGCGGCCACAGCGGGATTTTCATCCAACGGTTGTCCGCCCACAATCCGCAGTGGAATCCCAAACTCGGCGGCGGTCTCTTCGAGGAAGGGACGATACGGCTCAAGGTCACGCGCTAGGATTGCCACATCCGATAATTTCATTCCATCGCGCACCACGCGCGCCTTCACCCAGCGCAACGCCGTGCGGGCTTCCACGGCGCGGGTTTGGGCTTCGATGAATTCGATTTCAGATTTTGGGTTTACGATTTTCGATTGACGATTTTCAAACAGCGCCATTTCCACATTCGCTATGGATGATGACAGCATGGAAACCGAATCCATCGCCTCGGGTTGGATGTTGAGACTTGAAACAATCGCCTGTTGTGCGCGGTGAAAGCGATGATGTGCCACACGATTTGTATTTTGGATATCACCCGTCAATGTGATGATTGTCTCCTTGGCGCGTTGGGCTAAGAGCGAAAGGACCACTAGTTGCGTGGGGTTGAATTCGTCAAAGCCAGAGACAGCCAGGAAACGGATATCCGTTCCGAGGCGTTGCCCTGAGCCTGTCGAAGAATGGGACTCGAGCGCGATCGCCGCCAACCAGCCGCGTCCTTCGTTGTCCGCCCAATTTTGTTTTTGCAGCCATTCCTGATATTCCGAATAGACGCGGGCAATCTCTTCCAAGCGCGCCCCCAATCCTTTTACGGAAGCAGAAAAAACGTCAGGCGTGACGCGGGCGCGTTTGAGTTCCTCGATGGTGTTACGGAGCAGGGCGATAAATCCAGGTTTGTCGCGCAAGGCCGCAAAGTGCGTCATCGCGCCGCGTTCGCACAGGTTATCCACGATGGCGCGCAGGAGACGAATTCGCACGGGGTCGAGCAGGAGCGGGATGGGCTGCCCCGCGCGGGTCAGCAGTTCGGCGTAGAGGGTGTGAAAGGTGTGAACATCCACGCCCAGCGCGCCGCCCGACGCGCAAAGCCGCTGGCGAAATCCAGCGGCCTGAATGGAATTTGGCACGATGACGATAATAGGCGAAAGCGGATCACTCGCAAGCGTGGCGCGGATTTGCTCAATGACAAATTGTGTCTTGCCGTGTCCAGCAGGGGCGAGGAGGAGACGAGGCATCTTCAACTGAGAAGTTTTTCGAGCATTTCAATAAAACACTGAAAATATAGGATGTTCTTCAGCGTCAGTGAGTGTATAAATAAAGGATTTTGAAACATTGTATCTTGCTCTTACAATCCCATTTTAATCATTTGTTCTCTTGCGAACAAAACCAACTCCTTCACAGAATCAAACAACGTCTGCCCTGTTTGTGCAGATAGGGGAACCGCTTCTTCCCTGATTTCAGGCGGGGCGGTTAAATCCCGAACTTGGGCGACCCTTTGAGATAACTCGGCGGCTAGGTATCCCGCTTCGACAAGTTCGGCTTGGACAAGGCGCGAGGAGGGGAGGTCGGATGAGGGATCGCGGTCGGTGTGGAGGGAGAGGAGGGATGTGAGACTCCAGCCAAGGGCTTCTCGCAGGGGACGCGTCATCTCTTCTGGGAAGTTGCCCTTGAGCAGAAGATCGGCGAGGGCAAGTCGTTTTTCGGCGAAGGCCAATCCTTCGCTGGCGCGTTTACGACGGAATTCGGCCGCGTCACTGGCAGGAGCAGAGGGCAGGCTAGTGGCTTGGAAGGCGATATCTTCAGGCGCGGGCGGTGCGGCGAGGGCGGGAACGAACGATGAGAGAGAGCGAAAACCTTCCGAGTCCATCAAGTGCAGTTGCGGCGGGTTTTCAAGATAATGTTCAGCGAGACAATTTTCAACTTGCGGGCGCAACTCAGACGGCGCGCCTGAAACGACAACCAAAATCCCTTCAGCGGGGGCTTTGCGGACGAGCAGGATTTTGTTGGGGAGACGGTCCATCAGCAGGGCAGCAAATCCTTTCAGCGTTGGAGCGGGAAGCGGCTCAGGCCGGAATTCAGCCTCGGACGCGGCGGTAGGTTCGAGGTCAAGTTCGACTGATGCGGGTTGGAGAAAATCTCCCAATTTTTGCAGGAGGCTTTGTCCCATGTCCGCGAATTTGATCGAGGCCGGAGATTCGTCGGTGCCGAAGACAGTCGCGAAAACATTTTTCTTAGCAGCGAGAGTATCCAACATGCGCTCTTCAATCGTGCCTTTTGCGATGAGGTTGATAACCTGCACAGACGAGGGCTGGCCGAGACGATGGGCGCGGGCGATGCGCTGTTCGAGCACGGCGGGATTCCAAGGTAGGTCGAGGTTGATGAGGAGGGACGCGGCTTGCAGGTTGAGGCCGACACCGCCCGCGTCGGTAGAGAGGAAGACGCGGCAGTTGGGATCATCGAAAAATGTTTGGATGAGGTCGCCGCGCTTGGCAGAGGGAACGTCACCTGTGAGTTTGACGTAGCCGAGGCCGATGCGTTTGATGATGGGTTCGGTGAAGGCGAGCATGGTCGCCCACTGGCTGAAGATGACAGCTTTATGCCCGTTGGAGGCGATTTCTTCGGTGAGGATTTCATCAAGTTCGCCGAGTTTGGGTGCAGTCTTCTCGCGGTCTTTGGGCAGGATTTCCTTATCGTGAAGCGCGAGGGCGTTGCAGATGAGGCGCATTTTGATGAGGTACATTAACAGCAGTTCGCGCTCTTTCGGCGAAAGCGGGCGGCGCCTGGAACTGGAAAGCAGTTTGGCGAGTTGTTCTTTGAACTCGTTATAAGCGTTCCACTGCGGGTCAGTCATCTCGACGAAGAAGTTGTTGTCGGTGCGGGCGGGCAAATCTTTGAGAACTTCGTTGCGGGTGCGGCGCAGGGTGTAAGGTTTGATGATGGCGCGCAGCTGGTCAATGTTTTTGTAGCCGAGGACTTTGTAGGCTCCACTCCCGCGTTTTTCGAGTTCGTAGAAGCGGTCGTTAAAATGCCAGAGAGGTCCGAGGATGCGCGGGTCGAGGAATTGGAAGATGCTATACAGTTCATCAATGCGGTTTTCAAGCGGTGTGCCAGTAAGGACAAAGGCGTAGCGACTTGGCAACGACTTGACCATCATTGCGGTTTTGGCGCGCCAGTTTTTGATGCGTTGCGCTTCATCGAGGATGATCAGGTCGGGGCGCAGTTTGAGCAGTTCATCCATGTCGTGGCGGACAAGTTCGTAGTTGATGATCTTGAAGAAGGAATGGTCGTTGTAAAGTTTGCGGCGTTCAAGTGATCCACCTTCGACGACAGTGACGGTCAAGGATGTGAAGCGGCGAATCTCGCGCGCCCATTGATGTTTGAGTGATGCGGGACAAATGATGACCGCCTTCTGGATATCGCGCATTTCCTTGAGCAACCCGGCGGCGGCAATGGCCTGGACGGTTTTGCCAAGTCCCATGTCATCGGCGAGCATGGCGCGGCGGCCAAAGGCGAGGTGCATGGCGCCTTCTTCTTGATATGGATATAACTTGGTGGAAAGCACATCGAAAGTGCGGCGTCCGCGTCTAACCTGGTCCATGAACCATTCCTTTTGTTGCACGACTTCTTCGCGGTCTTGGAGTATGGCGAGATGCTCGCGCACGGCTTCGGTCACATTGATAAATGGGCGCTCGCGAGCGGACAGGTTTTCGATGGCGGCTAAAAGTGGAGGTAACGTCTGAAGCGGCGAACCAACCAGAAGTCCAGAAGGATCGAAATAGCGGGTAAGCAAATCCTTAACAGGGGTGCGGTCAGGGAGAGGCAGGGCAACGCGGACGGTCACATCCAGCGCGTGGTGCAGGTAGATTTGCGTCCCGCGCGGGCGTTGCTCGGCAAGTTTCTTGAGTTTTTTCCCATGCTCTTTTTCAAGCGAGATCAGCACGCCTTCGATGTGCTTGCAGGTGCCGATGAGATTGCTTTTGTAATCGGGGCAGGTGCAAGAGTTTTGCAGTTCGTCCAGCGAGCGAATTTCCACGCGGTAGGTGCTCTTGGAAACCGAACTGACTTCGAACAAACTAAAAACGGGATGACTGCCTTTGTTGACGATCTTGAGAATCTCGACGCGGGCGCGCTCGCGTCGGCGCTCTATTTGTTCTTGAATATCAGATGGCATAGGAAACTCCATGAAAGTGGAAGGTTCATTGCAACAAATTATACTTGCTTTGGGAAGTAGATTTAATCTGAATCTTGTAATTCCCAGAGATATTATTTATTCTTTCCGAAGAAGCATCCCGTCACTCTGGCAGGCGAGTGGTGGAGCTGCGGATATCTTCTACAGTTCTTTGTTAATCGGATAGTGGATCCGAAACCTGGTGTCTTAATGGCCAATCGGCACGAGGCCTATGGGCTTGTTTTCGCCATTTGAGCGGGAGAAAATATTTGACACAGTGGACCGGGCAAAAAAAGATTGTTTTCTGTGATTATGCGACGGGGAATGCAAGCGTCATACGGATTCGACGCGAAGCATAGTACGGTCACCGGATGGCGCAAAAGTGGCGATAGATCGCCCCATGGGTTCGGACCGAATCTGCCCAGTAGTTTCATTCCTTCTTCGAACCTCGCAGGGTAATTGCGATTTGCTTGAGCAATTCCTGATCTCGCTTTGTCAAACCAGAGAGAATTTCCTTCCAATCGTTGAAGAATTGATCGTTTTCAGACAGAGGGTCGTCTGGTAAAAGGCCCGCAATTCTAAATACAGTAAATCACAGATTGAGGTAACTTGTAGGTCGGGATGGTGCTAATTGTGCCATAGATCTTTTCGATCGAGCGGATCAGGAAACGGGTAAAGCGATGGAAGCGAAAAAGAGGTTCATCGACTCGATAGGGGCCGCGCGCCATGAGGCGGGCGAACTCCCAACGCAAGAAAACCCAGGCATTGACCAAAATCAGACCGACGCCCAGCAAAAAGAAACGCAGAGCAGGATTGCGAGAGGTGGTGGCAGCCCGCACACGGCGCAGGATACAATAGCTGCATTCGATTCCGAAACGGCAGCGATATTCCTGGTATATGGTCTCGACAGTCCAGTCAAGACAGATGACGATAAAGGCCAGTCACTTGCGCCGTCGTTTTCCGGTCTGATCGGGGACCCGCGAGGCTTTCAACGCCAATGTAGCTAGAGTGCCATCGGTGAAGGTATGTTGGGTGGTATAACCGGCGGCTCCCTGACACAGGGCGCGGATGCCGCCTTTTTTGCCGCGGATCGGGCAGGCGATGATCGCCGGTTGGCCGCGGGCCGTGAGGTATTTGAGGATGGGCGTGCGCGCACCGTCACCCGGCGGCTCTCTTCCTTCTTGCCATAGAACGACTTATCGTGAAAATCAACCGCAATCTCAATCCCCTCCCGCTGCATCGACGCTGGGATGCAACTGGCCAAGGCGACATTCACCTGCCCTTCTTGCTACCGCAGCTGCTTGATCTCCAGCGCCTCATTCAGATATTCGCAGATCGTGTTGCTGTCCGCAACCTCGGCCAAGTCGGCGCAGCTCGCCTCCAGGCTACTGCACTCCGCACTCGCCTTCAGCAACACATCCAAGATCATATCCGTCGTACAGCAATACTCGTGTGGGCTTTCACAGAAAAATGTTCTTTCATTTTCTCGATCGTGTATCGACGAATATCTTCCGCTCGCACTTCATATTGCGGTATCATGGCTGGGGGCTCCTTCGGTCTGGTTTGGTGTCGTAACTTAACCTTGACCGAGGTTGCCCCTTTTGTCAATCAAATCTGTGATTTACTGAAATATATTAAGAGGGGAAACATGCAGCGCTCTTGCAAGGGCTATGAGAGCATGCGGCTCCGGGTTTGTGCGCTTCTGATTATGTAGTCACTAATGGCAGTACGCGTTAAGCCTGACGCCTTGGCCAAATCGGCCTGTGTTAGATTCTGATTTTCCATACGAGTTTAGGTAGGCCATGCACTGGCGGAACTTTCAATATTCCCATGTGTCAGCTATGCACTGTCGGCTCGCAGTTATCAAGTTTAAAAAAGAGAAGCAAATACCAATCGCCGCCTTCGCGCGTCTGCGTGAGATCAGAAGCCTGAATTTACGGATGATATTTTCTCTCCAAGAGGTGTCAACTTTTTTCCCCAAAGTATTTCACGTCTTTTATATCTTTGAAATGCGCGTCCTGTGTCCAGAGAATAGCGTTGTGCAAGCGGGCGGTGGCAAGGATGATGCTGTCTGCCATAGCAAGTTTCAGCTCGGTGGAAATTTGTGCGGCATTGATGGCAATTTGGCAGTCAAGTTCCACAATTTGTCCCAAGGACATCTGACCAACGACATCCAGTGCGCGTTCTTCGCCAAACTCGTGCAGGACTCGTTTGAACACTTCATAAATACAAACCGTTGGGACAAGGAGGTTATTCGTATCACTAATGGGACGCTCGAAAAAATCAGCGTTATCTTCATCCGTGGCGTACTCGATCCAGCCAGAAGAGTCAACGATATTCATTATCGTTCCTCATCCACTTCTTCACGGATATTCTTTGTGTCCATTCCTTTTAACATCCCGCGCATTCTCTTCATATGAGGCACAATCACCACCCGAAGTGTTCCGTTATAGGGAATGAAGACGAGTTGCTGTCCGGGCTTGAGGTTGAATTGCTGTCGCACTTCACGTGGAATGACAACTTGATATTTGCTTGAAATCGTTACTGGGTTCACTTTACTTTCTCCTTATCGAAAATAAATTGTAAAGGGATTATACCATGTGTGAATGCGCAGTGTCTTCTAGCTGGCTATATGCGCTTAGACATTTTCAATTTCCTAAATTGAGGAACGACGGCAATCTCGTTCAATCATTTTTAATTTTAGCTTTTCGCGGTTTGATGTCCCGTCCATAGTGTCCATTGTGTCCATAGGTTATCAAGTTTAAAAAGATGATAAGACTAATTCGGCATACCAAAATAACATTTATGATTTCGGTTGTGGCTTGATCGTGTAGTTCCAATCGCCATGGAACTCATGCTTGGTGATATTGAGTTGGGCCATTTGCTGGTCAGTGATCTTGATGCCGGTCGGATAGGTGTGGATATCTTTCATAGCGGTCACGGTCAAGTCCGATTTTGTCTTCGTGTGGCTGAGGAGTTCCAGCATGACCTCGTAGGAGATGAGTGGTTTAGCCCGCCAATTAATGGAAATGAACGAGAAGAGTGGATGTTCGATGGTAGGACAGACGCCTACCACTTTAGCATTCCACTTGGAAGTTCCCGGAGGGTAGTGACAGACATGGATCGTCAGTCCGGTCTGATTGGCGAGTTGTTGCAAAGATACTTTCCATAGTCGGTTCCTGACTCCATGGGAACCGCCCGCATCCACGAGAAGGAGGACTTCTTTTCGGGTGGATAATTTTCGGCCATATTCCAGGGAGTAGCGCCGGACCGATTCAACGGCGAACTCGGCAGTGTCGTGATCCATGCCCAAGTGGATAAACCCCTGCTTCTGGAGCAGGTTATCCACACCATAGGGAATGCCCTTGATCCGTTTCCCCTTTTCGTCTTTTTCTCCAAAGTCGTGCACCTTGACTCTCACCTCCGACCCCTGCGGCTGCCATTCCCTGCCCTGATTTTTGAAATTCCCAATCAGTTCGCTCTTCTTGGCGTCCAGGGAGAGCGTCAGGCCTCCCCGACGCTTTTGCCTCCGGCACATCTCGTTGAGGTAATGGAACTGGGCGTCGCGATCCGGATGATCTTTCCCATGCCCTTCGATCTCTTTCTTGTTCGCCCTCAGCGCAAAGCCTTTCTCCTTCAGAATTCGATACACACTCATCGCTGAAACCACCATCCCCTCCTTTTTCGACGCTTCCGCAATATGCTCCATCGAAAGACTGGTCCAACGCAGGACACTTTCCGGATCCCCTTTCGGATCCGCAATCTTCTCCACGGCCTCTTCGATCCCCGCACGATGCTGGTTCAGTTTCTTCCTCCCTCCTCCCACTTTACGGATCCGCCCGCCCGGCTGGTAAACTTTCCCTGCTTCGATCTCTTCCATCCCTTTTTTGATCGTCCGCCACGCCGCTCCTGTTTTTTGCATCACCGGGTTGATGCCACCCGACCCAATCCGCAGCGCTTCTTGCCCAAGAAAGTGCCGCCACTGAATCTCGTTGAGTTCCTGCTTCATCAAGCTATAATAATCTTTGGTTGTCATCCTCCTACTTTTCACCACACAGAATGTTATTTAGGTAGACACCCTAATCATGCCATCCTAACAAATACTGTGGTTATCCCTACTGGGCATGAAGAAAAAAGCAGCGTCAATGGACTTATGTACAAAGAAGTATCTGTTAATGGAAAAACAGGCTGGATAGTATCCAATCTCCTGGAACCAGTCCCTCCAAAAAATGCGCAGCCACTCATAGAGGATCCATCTAAAAAGGTTTCTGTTGATCCTAGTTTATCAGCAGGATCAAATGTTATTCAGGATTTGAAGATTAACCAACAAGGCGCGCAAAATAAGACTATTGAGCCAGGTGATTATCAACTAACCAACCTTTGTGGAGAATTCGCGGTCGCATATATTACCAACCAACCGATTGCAACCGTGCTCTCGGATTGGATAACGAAGGGACAACCCCAAAAAAAACGCACCTTCAACTCCTGTCAATCCAACGAATACGATTTCCAATAATAAACCGGCATCCGTTTATGATTTAGAATCGATGTTGGACGTGTATGGTCGCAGCTACACGCCTCTAATCAATAGAAAAACCGCCGATTGGACGTCCATTTTCCAAGACCAGGCTGTACCCCTAAAGCCTTTAATATTTACACCTGAAAAAATTCAAGCGCAGCTTGATCGCGGACAGGTTCTCATTATTGGAGTAGGAATTGATGGTAAAGGCAATATTATCATAACCCAATCGTATGATCCCACAAAATCAGTCCCTCATTGGATTGTTGTGGAAGAGGTCCAACCTGAAAGCGCGACTGAAGGTCAAGTATTAATTTACAATCCATACACTAATAGCGAGGAGACAATTACATTCAGCGATCTAACGGCTGGGTATAAGAACTTTCAAGGCTCAGACATGCCGGACGGTCTATTTGTCTCTACTTCACCATCATTTTTGCAAAATGACAATTATCCGATGTTCGCCCCAGCGGACTACATAATCCCCAAAACTTTATCCTCACAAAATACACAGAATGGATCAATAACTGCCGTGCAGAACGTATTGAACAATGTAACCACTGCTGCACAAAACGAGATCAACACACTAACTACCAGCGTCAAAGGCGTTTCAACCAGTATTTCCAATGCCGCGCAAAGTGCGGTAACGTCGTAGAAACTGTTGCAAAAAGTGCAGTCAACGCGATAACGAATGCTGCTACAAGCGTTACCAAAGCAGTGACAACCGCTGCCAAAAATATATCCAATACAGTAACCGCGTACTTAGCACAGTGGTTGTTTCAAAATTAAAGAGCCATCGTGTTATACAAGCCTATGAGAGGCTATTCGCAGGTGAAGCATGGCAAGAAAATGATCTCATCTTTCCCTCGACTATCGGCACTCCTTGGGATCCCAGGAATCTTTTTAAGCACTTCAAGAGCTTATTAAAACAAGCGGCCTTACCCAATATTCGCTTTCATGATCTACGCCATACCGCGGGGCGCTCGTTAGGGCGTCTGGTTAATGCATCTATGGATGCAACCTGTTGGTAGGAACAGGTTTTCTCACCCTGGCGACATGGCATACCAAGATGTGCCATGCTGGTCAGCTTCCAGGGAACAAGAGCGAGTTGTGAGGGATAGCCATATCCCAAAAAGCAAACGTTCAGAAAGGATGGAAAGGGTTAGCCGGTAATTGGCGAAGGCGAGACATGACCAAGCCGCGGCTGGCATACATGGTCTGAAATGCCCGGAGAACTGTAAATCGTTGAGCGCATGTTAGCGATGAAACTGGAGCACAGGTTCGGAAGGTTCCACTGCCTGCAAATAGGAAGAACCCAGTTCTCAGGCTCCCCGTCAGGGAGAACGTGTTCGGAAACCAACCCAACCCCATTCCAGTAACCAGACAGCTACCGTGGAACCATCTATCCTTGCCCGTATCAGGGCAGACGGACTTGGGACGCATCGGGATAGATGGGACAGACTGGCCGTAGTAGTCGGTGGAGTCACGTCCACTCAGGGAACATGGGAAAGCCATGTACAGGGCCAAGGGCCAGAGACATAGCCGTCCAGCAAGACCAGACCTACAAAGGTATTAGACCTTGTATTGGAGTTCATGGTCAAGCTGGATAACTCAGTGTGCTTTTGAGTGTGCGTTATGTTGGAGAGCCGGATGCAGCGATGAGTTGCCCGTCCGGTTCGGAGGGGGCTGGGCGGAAACGCACATCCGAAAGGATGCAACGCGCCGCCCTTCCACCCTATGCGACCCTCATGCTTCAACAGGGCATTCATCCAAAGGTAGTGCAAGAGCGATTAGGACACGCTGATATCTCTCTTACTCTCCGTACCTATTCTCATGTACTGCCAGACATCCAAGAGGAGGCCGCGGAAAAGTTTGATTTGCTTCTGATCTCCCCTGAAGCTAAAATGAATTCTGAGCGCCTTTTCATTTCTCAGGCCGATTTGCCAAAAATTGAAATATGATTCTTACGGATTGCTGTAAAACTGCTGTAGTAATGAGAGCCTCCAATGTCCGGAGACTATCTTTAAACCCAAATATGGGCGGAATTGAAGCTAAAAATGCTATATCTTGTGCGCCCCCGGAGAGGCTCGAACTCTCAACCTACTGATTCGAA
>CAVWED010000002.1:0-486585 GCA_963753985.1 uncultured Chloroflexia bacterium | reverse complement strand
CCTCTCCACCACCTTCTGCAGATCATCCTCACTCGGCTGAACATAACGCATGGTCGAGTCCAAACTGCTGTGACCCATCAACTTCGCCACCTCAAACGGACTGGCGCCACAATCCAACAACCCACGCGCGAAGGTATGTCTGAGCGTATGCGGCGTGATGTTCTCCAAACCTGCCAACTCTCCATAGCGCTCCATCAATCTTTGCACCACACGCGAATGGATCGGCTCACCCTTCTGCCCGATGAACAGATAATCGCTCTTTGCCTTGGGACGGATTTGCAGCCAATCGGAAAGTTCCTTGCGTAGTTCCAGGTTCACGGCAACCACTCTTTGTTTTCGTCCTTTTCCGTTCCGCACCAAGAGCGATCCTTTACGTTCCCCTAACGATACATCCGATAAACGCAGATCGCATAACTCTCCCACGCGCAATCCCGTGGACAAGGAGCAGCTTCACGATCACCGCATCGCGTTCACGGATCAACCACAGGCGCGGATACTTCTCGCGTGCATGATGCAGATCTTCGTCCACTACGTTCAAGAGCTTCTTCTTTTGATTCTTATCCAGCCAGCGTGGAGCCAACATCGAGACTTTCACCGGCTCGATATACAAAGCGGGATTTTCTTCAAACAAATGTCCCTGCGCACTGCCCCACGCACCAAACGAAACGAGTGAAGCCAGATGTCTGCTGATGGTGTTGGGCTTGGCTCCGTTCGATTGCAGATGATCGCGATACCGGCGAACATCTTCCGCGGTGAGATTCGCGAGCGAGCCTCCCAGCCATTTCTCAACCTGTTTGAGATCGGCACCATAGCCTTGAATGGTCTTGGGGGATTTATCGCGCTTCAACAAATAATTTTGGAAATCTTCAATCTCGTTGATTATGGACATGTGTATCTCCTTGTCGATGAATTTTGATTTGAACCATAACTTCTAACTGTGGTCTGAATACGAATTGAATATCGTCTCCAAATCTTCCGAATAGCATCTGCCTCCGACCTGCCAGATCAATGTTCTGCGATCCGCGTTCACATGAAGAGCACTGATCTTCGGATTGCCATGTTCTGCCTGCCAGTGGATGAGCCAGTTCAACACCTTGGCCTGCTCATCGTGGGAGAGTCCATTGCCATCCCAAGTACGCCGATGGACACGGCGCTCTTCGGTATCGATCACCTGAACGGCCTGGTCCAGCCATTCAGGAGACAGGGTAAAGTGTCCGCGTTCCGTTTCGTGAACAGCCTGCTTGAGTAATTGAAGTGAAGTCATGGTAATTGTCATCGTGAGCCGAATCCTTTCCTTTATGGCAGCGCCCTGCCTGCGGATACAAAATACTTTTTCACATCCTCTTCATCCTACCAAGCTGACAGGCGTCTTCCCTACCAAAGTGGTAGGCGCCGCCCTACCAAAGTGGTAGGTGTTTGCCCTACCAGAACTCTGGCCTGCCGATCCCGATATCCTGGCCGTATTCAAACAACGCCCATAGCACCCAGGACAGGGCCGTTTCATTTCTAATTCTTTTTGAAATACTCATATCAGGCAGGTTAGGCATCAACTCGCATTTCACGGAATAGGGCATCGATTTGTCCTCCATCGTTATTGGATAAACCTTGAGCACTCTGCCGGATCGCCATCCATACAGGGATAGAAACCTGCGCACCACAATCCCCATCCGGTGCAGGATGTTCTGCTGACTCCAGATCACCCGGCCGCGGTTGTAATGCAAAGCCTGGCTCAAGGCCCGCTGCATTTTGGGATGCTCCACCATCAGATCCTGCAGGAGACTGATCGAGATCAAAGGCACCGCGGCTTCCTGATCCACTTTCGAGCCGCTTCCCTCAAACTGCGCTTCGTAGATGACACGGACCACATCGAACATTTCCCAATTCGGCTGGGTAAGCTGTTGCGGCGCATACAACCGAAAACGCTCCGCCAGGGCCCGGAGCAGAACCACATCCGTGATTTGCGAGTCAAATCCGCGCTCGGAGATCCGCAAGGCAGAGGGCATTTCCGCAGTTTGCTCAGCGACCGGTGAGTCGGCCATCTTGGCGGAATCCGCCTCCACCCAGCGGCCCGACAGAACCGCCTCCCATTCCGGCGAATCCAGAAAACTCTGCAGAGGCAGCGCGAAGATCTTGAAATCCAGTTTCGTTCCCAGCTCGTTCTCCACCTGGACCATGGCAGCCTGCCAAACGGTGAGGGTCCGGTGAAACTCCCTGCCCGGCTTCACGTTCAGCAGCATGCGCACCTGCTTTAGATAATCCCGGCTTTCCTCGCTGGCGAAGAAGGCATGATGGTGGAGCAGGCTGGTCTTGATCCGCTCCACCAGCGCCATCGTCGCGGTTTGTTCCAGTTCGATCAGAAAACTCGTGCCATCCGGAAGTTGAACCTGGTGATCGGGACGCAGAACTTTTCCATCCCCATATGAGATCGTTTGATCTGTACTGATGGCGATCTTCAATCGGTTGGCCAGGATATGGATCGAGACCATGGATAAAACATGTGCAATGGCGATCTCGTCCTGGAGGCTGAAGGCTTTGGCCTCCGAAAAACCGATGGATCTTAAGAATCTGGCGCCGCCTTCCTCGAGGATATAGATGGCGGGCGGCCGGTTGGCTTCGCCGGAACGTTCAATGGTTTTCAGTAATTTCGAAAGGATGGGGAAGCCCTCCAGCGACATCCCGGCCAAACGATCGAGGATGCGCATCACCTTGTCGCGTCCGAAGTTGGTGGCATCCTGCAGCTGGCGGGTATCGGCGATGCCTTTGATTGCCAGGGTTTGCAGGATCATCCTCCAGCGGTCATCCGGCATGGCCGATTTCAGGTTTTCCAGGAGTTCCTGGGGGGAAGAGGCATGGGTGCTCATAAGTAGGCTCCTTAAGCGTCCGACGTTCTACTTAATTAAGGGGGTTTTACGCATGGTGTTGGCTTTTGGCATCGAGGGCATTGGCACGGATTCGATCATGCAATTCAAGGATGGCCTTTTTTTGTTGGAGGACTTGGATTTGCAGACTATCTCTTTCCTGCTTTGTATTTTCATAATCCGCTTCCATTTCGTTCATCTCCTGGATGGCTGCATTCATCGTCTCCTGCATCCTGCGTTCATGATTCAGGGCATTCAAGACCGTTTCCGGATCCTGGAACTTTGCGAGCAGCCGGCGGATGGCGTCGCCAAGTAAATTGGCGGCCATGACAGGATCGGGATTCTGATCGACCTGGTCACAGATCTCCTGGATGGAATCTCCCAGAAGGTCTTCCAAGCCCGGGGCCCACAGCAGCAACATCATGACCTCGCGTCGCAGCGCGCGGACGGCCCTATCTTCTTCGTCTGCAATTGGTTCTGAATTTTCCATTTCTTTTGCTCCTTTTTTGTTGTGTAATTCGATGCCGGCCCGAATCACGACCGGTGCCAGTCATGCAATTCGTGGCTGATCCGTGCGGAGATCATATCGATGCCGTCCTCCGTGTGTTCAAAATTCAAACACACGGCCGTTTGAATTCCAAAACCAAAAAAATGGCTGGCGATTTTTATCAGGGGTGCTCCGAAATCGCTCAGGGTTTGAAGGTCTTTATGAATCACCCACACTGCAACCCGACGGTCTTCAATCACCCAAAAATTTTTCCCAAAATTCTTCCCGTTGACATACACATAGTTGAGATTCGTGACATGGGCACCGTGACCGTGGATTCGGAGGGTCCGCCCCAGCAATCGTGCGATCGCGTCCGCATATTGCAACCCCTCCCTCTTCACTTGATAATACAAAACCATATGGAAGAAGAAAGAAATCTCCCTGACATCGTTTTCGTGCTGGTCGGTGTTTTTTTTGAAAGTCATTTTGCGCTCCATTTATTTTGATTCAAATCGCGTGATCGATTTCTGGAACACCGTCGAGATCGTGCCCACCGGCCCATTGCGCTGCTTGGCAACGATCAAGTCAGTCTGCACGGTACCCGCGGTGTTGTTCTCCGGATCGGGTTGGTACAGAAAAACCACGACATCTGCATCCTGCTCCAGATCGCCACTCTCACGCAGATCGGAGAGCTGCGGCCGTCGATCTGCCCGTTTTTCGATCTCTCGATTGAGCTGCGCTGCGGCAAGAACTGGAACGTCCAACTCCTTGGCCAGTGTTTTGAGCGAACGCGAGATCAAACCAATTTCCTGCGTGCGGTTTTCAGTTTTACCGCCCGATTTCATGAGCTGCAGATAATCAATCGCCACGAGATCGAGAGGCCCGCTATCCAGGATCAGCCGGCGGCAGCGCGTCAGGACCTGCGCCGGGCTGATGGCCGGTGTGTCATCGATAAAGATCGGTAACTTCTCCATGCACTCGATGCCTGCCGTGAAGGTTGGCCATTGATCATCACTAAGTTTGCCGGTATTCAACATCTGGACATTCAGTCCCGTATCCTGCGCGATCAGCCGGCTGGCCACCTTGTTGCGTGACATTTCCAGAGAGAAGAAGGCGCAGCGTTTGCCGAGCCTGGCGGCATTCAGCAGGATGGACAGTTCCAGGCTGGTCTTGCCCTGACCCGGCCGCGCTGCCAATATATACACATCCCCTTTTTGAAAATTTCCGAGCAGCACATCCAGCTCGCGAATGCCGGAAGGCACGCCGGGCAATGCTGCGGTGCGGCTGGATTGATCGACGTACTCGTACACTTCCGTGAGGGAGTTCGAGAGCGGCTGCAGAGTATCGCCGGTGGAACGCACCACGGCCAACTCCAAGACCCGGATCGCTTCGGATGTCACGGCCTCAAGTTCTTCCTGCTCGTTGTAGTGCCAACGCCGCAATTTGATTCGCAGCCTGGATCATCCGTCGCCGTGCGGCGTGCGCGGACACGATGCGCCCATAGGTTTCGGCATTGAGGGAGTTCGGTGTCTGATTGATCAGGGTCGTGAGATAGGCCGGCCCGCCGATCTCTGCCAGCTGTCCTCTGCGATCCAGCTCTTCAGTGAGCGTGAGCAGATCGAGCGGGATATGTTTTTCCTGCAAGGCCGTGCAGGCTTCCCAGATCCAGCCGTTGACGATGAACATAAAAATCATCCGCGTGCAGGAAATGTGCAACATCAAAATACGCATCCGGGTTGATCAACACCGCGCCAAGCAGAGCTTCTTCGGCTTGCCGGCTGAAGGGAATGGCGGGCGGAACGGGTGTTTCTTCGGTAGTCATTTTTGACCTCGTGGTTTGAAATTTTCCAAAGGTGATTCGGAAGGCTGATTCGAATCACCACTGGTCTTGGATTTGGAGAGCGATGCCACGGCGAGTGCACTCACCATGGTTTTCTTGAGCGCGCCGGGATGCGAATACCCGGAAGGTAGCCTGATTCCAATTCGAGTAGGTCAGCTTCATGGCACGCGGCAGCGGGATGTTGTATTCCGCCGCGACCTCGTTCAGTTCCCGGAGACCGTTGATCCACAGCGCAAAGGTTCCGCCTCTGGCGTTCGGTGCCGGCCGCTTGGGCGGTTGGACGTTGAACACCTCCAACATCAGGCGCGCCCCCTCCTGGCAATCTTCGGGGAAGTCGGCAATTCGTTTTTCAGGGTTGGTGGAAAAAGCACGCACGGGCGCGTCAGCGCCCATGTGTTCTTGCCCCGCCTGCTTTGCCGAAGCCGGAAAAATCGGACTCTGGCTGTGTGTGTCTACCGGGTGCTCGGAAGATCGTGCGAGTGCATCTGGCTCCATGTTCTTTTCTTTGGTTTTAATTGGCTTTTGTGTATACTGTCCGACAGTCCCACCCCCACCCTGTCCGACAGTATCCCCCCCACTCTGTCCGACAATCCCCCCTCCCTCCGTTTTCTGTCCGACAGAAGGCTCTTGGGGGGTATGGTTGTTGGACAGTCCCCCCCGCATTTGCGCGATCGTGTCCCGCGCTTTTTGCGTGCGTTTTTGTTGTGTCTCTTCTTGTTTCGCCTTGCGCTCCTTGAGCAAATCGAAACGGATCTTCTCATCATCCAATTGCAAGGCCCATTCAATGCCCTCGTTCCTGGCGTTGTTTTCGTGAAGGCGTAATACCAGACCGATGGTCATCAAATAGTTCATGCACCCATCCAGCGTTTCACCGTTCAACCCGGTGGCCTCAATCAACTGGGGCTTGGAGATGCGATCGCTGCGCTTCTGCCAGCCAAAGGTTTTGCGCGACAGAACGATCACGCATTTAATTTCGTTGCCGGAAAGATACGCCATGCACTCGTCGACAAAAAAGTTGGGCGTCTGGAAGCTGTTGGGAATAATTTTGTTGGGGGAGTCAGTCATGGGTTCTCCACAGGATTTGAACGGGAACGCGAATTCCTGAAACGCGCCAGGAACGCACAGGAGGGGCGATCTTTTCCAACCCATGCAACGAACCACATGGCCTTTTTCAAGCGGCGCCTATTCATTCCTGTGCAGGGAGCGTGAGCGGCGGGGTGAGCGTCAAAGGTGAGCGGCTGTGAGCGTCCGTGAGCGGGGCGGTGAGCGGTAACGCTCACACCCTTTTTCCATTCAAAAAATCGATCGCGATTTGGCGGGAATGAGAAAGTCATTTTTTCACGCTCCCCAGGATGGCGTCACGGTATTGGTCACCACCACGGAGTGAGGCGTGATGATCAAGTGACCTGCCTGGTACGCTTGCAGTGCATGGCTCAACAGGAAGACCACCACCTCCCCGCCCGAGACGCCGGTCTTCTGTGACGATGGCTTGAATTTGATTGGAGGTATCCGCACTCCAGCGGTAGCTGAGAAATACAGGACGCGCTTCCAGCCATTCGTTCTTTTTCTTTTTGGTTCCGGGCTTGACCTCACGCGGCCGGCCGCTTTCCACTTCCTTCCACTCCAGCGACAAGCTCCTTCGCTCCGGATTCGGTTTGGATTGGATCGTGAGCCGGCCGGAATGCAGATGGGAAAGGGAGAAGGCCATGAACGCCTCCGCCACATTCGAAGCGCTGGTGAGAAACTCGGAAGCGATCCCGCTCAGACTGGCGCTGAGATCGCGTGCCGGCATATGCAGTTCGACCGGGATGCGGTAACTGTGCGAACGGTTCTTCTTTTCCCAGGAGCGCGTGCGTTTGGCGCGCGATTCTTTTTCCTGCCGGGCAGTCGGGATGATGTTCATCACCTCCACCGGTTGAACCAGGCCGGAGGCGTCTTTTTGCAAGTGTCGTTCCAGAGCATTTTGGCGCGGCATGGATCCTCTACGAATACTTGATGAGATACTCGCTCAGCGCGTAATACTCGCGCGTGGCACGGTGCTGGGGATCGAGTTCATAGATCAGCTTGCCCTCCGCAGGAGCTTCGCGCAAAATGGTGGCGCGGTGGATGGGAGCCAGCAGGCTGACTTGCCGAAATGTTCCTGAAGTTCCTTCATCGTCTCGCGCGACTCGCTGGTTTGTTCATCGTAGAAGGTCGGCAGGATGCCGAGCAATTTTCCGGACCAGCCGTACTTGAGCATTTGTTTCAAGGCCTCCATCATCTGTGCCAGACCATCGCTCGACATGAACTCGGTGGCGGAGGGGACGAGCACCAAATCGGCGGCGAAGATGGCGCGCTCCTGAATACCTCCCACACTGGGCGCCGTGTCCATCAAAATGAAATCATATTCAGCGCGCAGTGGAGCAAGCAGAGTGCGGATGGCGTCCATCCCACGGTTCTCGGCATTGATCACGACTTGCGCCGTGGCCGTGGTGCGGTCACCGGGGATGATCTCGAGGTGCTGTCTGCCGGTGGGCCGGATCCATTGGTGAATATCGAAGGAGGTATTCACCAGCAGGTTGAACGCGCCGGGCTCCTGGGTGAGTCCGAGTGCCACGGCGCACTGTCCCTGCGGATCGAAATCCACGATCAGGCAGTGTCGTTCGCGTTGCGCCAGCAGTCCGGCCAGCGTAAGGGTGGTGGAGGTTTTTCCGGTTCCACCTTTTTGATTGGCAATGGTTACAGTTTTCAACATGGTATTCTCCAGTGTTCTATTCAAGGGTTGGATCTTCGGTGACTTCATCGAGTGTGGTGTCACCGTTTGAGTTTTCGCCAAACTGTGCGCCCTGGATCAAAGCGAGGGCGACCGGCTGGCCATCGATGGTGGTGTTGAGGGTCTTTACGCCGGACAAACGGGCAAGCGTGCCGAGTGCGCCCAGGACCAGCGCCAGGGCTTCCTCGGGACGCGGCAGGCGCGAGATGCCTCGGCGCTGGACCCGGATCGAGGTGGGCAGTTGGATGAGTTTCACCGCATCCAGGTCCAGCGCGAAGCGCGTCGTTGTCCGGCTCACGAAGGGTTTTCGTCCAACCTGTCTCCGCTGTGACCATTGCCTTTCACCACTGATTCGGGCGGCGCCATCATGGGTGCGGCGTCCTCCGGGGAGAGAATGGGATGGGGAACAAAGGCGGCAGGTTTGCTGTTGGCAGCCGGCTGGTGATCGGCGGCTTTAGGCTTGATCGAAGAACCCAACCCCAGTGCGCGGAAATCCGAGAAACGCTGCTCAAATTCCTCCACCCACTGTGCCGCTAGTTGCGGTGCGAGTTGACCTGCCAATTGCTCACCGCGCTTTTCGATCTCTTGAAGCGCCCTGGCCTCCAACTGGTCGCGCACAAAAGCTTCACGCATGTTGCGAAGATTGGCGCTATCCAGAAGGTGATAAGCAACGGTCGAGAAAATATTGACCGCGATCAATGCGCTCAATGCCAGGATGACGGAGCGGATCTCATCCTGTGTCAGGCTTGCGATCATTCCGGATTGTGCGCTTCTGTAGAGCGTATCCATTGTGAAGAGTCCGAACTCGCCGCCCATATCGATCACAACCATCAGGCCCGCCGTGACCTTTTGGCCAAGGCCTTCACTATGGAACATAAAGAGCATCAGCCATGCGATCATGCCGCCCGAAGTTGCGGCCAATCCGAGAAAGCCCACGATCTGTTGATTACCCGGCAGAGTTGACGATATGAAGTCGAGCGAACGCGATGCCGCATAGATCAAGAGGGCTCCGCCGATCACATAGAGCAATACCATTGCTACGCCTCGCCAAAAATTCTTCATCTTATTTCTCCTTTCTGCAAATCACAAAAGTAGGAATTGACCCAGCCGGTCTGGCCGGCTGGGGTAGTGACTTGAAACCAAGCGTTGGAAACGCTGAGCACGGTAAGGCGGGAGTCATGATCCAGCCAGCCCATCACACCGCATGAGACATTTGGACACCTGCGAAGGTTGAGCACGGTGGCAGTGACCGTGCAAGTGGATGCAGTGGAGGAAGGGGGAATATCGGCAGGCCGGCAAGGACGGGATCGGGGACTGCCACTCTGGGAGGATCCGCACGCGGGGTGGCAGCGACATGGGCTGCACTGGCGTTCGTTAACGTACAAGCGAAAATGAAAACGGGGATGATCATTATTACAATTAGTTTTTTCATCTTTCTTCCTCATTCAGTACTTCAAGTAAGCGAAGCAGAGTGGATTGCTTAGGCGGCGGCAGTGAATCAAAAATTTCCAGCAATTTCATTCGATTCGGGTCAAACGATCCCGGTGCTAGTGATGGCTCCAATCCTGCCAATTCCAATATTTCAGGTAACGGTCGTTCCGTGATACGCGAAATTCGGATGCAGGTTTCTACAGTAGGCCTCTGCCGGTCGGGGTGCGTAACATAGGTTCGCAATGTTCCGGCCGAAAGGCCCGCTCGAAGCGAGAGCTCAGTCAGGGTTGTGTCGTGTTCATCCGCATATTCCAACAACCAGCGAGTAAATGGGGTCACAATGGTTTCTCTTTTCTTGCGCATATGAATCTCCTTGGAAATATAAAAATGCGCTTCCTCATTTGGAGGAAGCGCATTCATGGAAGGACAACGTTTTAATCTTTTTTGTTCAGCCGATAATCAATGACCAATAGGCCATCACTGATACTGGTACCGGGTGGTAGGATGATGGCGGGGGCACAATCGGAAGCTCGCCCGCCCTCCCCGCTGTTATACGGTACAAGTCCTAGTGACTGGGACTGTTGTAAAGGCTGAAACGCAAAAGATGACTGACCTGCCGTGAATGCGTTTTGCCGCGCGAAAGCTCTTTCGAGGACCAGTCGAAAGAGCTTTTTGTGCTTAAGTTGGGAAAGATCATTCCAATTCTTTAGAACTAATTGGATATCATTAACTAATTCGATCTTGCTACTGTGGTGGCTGCTTGGCTCATCCGTTCGGGTTTGCATAGTAAAAAAACACGAAGCCGTCGGCAATCGTGTGATTTGCACGTGCTGATCCGCCGCGCATTTGGCTTTTGCCGAACACTTGATGATGGTTCCCATCTTTTCAATTGATCGCTAACCCTTTAGGGTTGGCTTACGGCGCTCATCCGCCAGTTCCTTGCAACGCAATATGATCCGGATGATCGATCCGGCTGTGTCCTTCCACACTTTTACATCAAGAGCTAATTCAGATTGCCGCGCGGGTATAACTATGGTGCAGCCCACCCAGAATTGCCTTCGACGTAATTCGCCCGCTGGTTGGATTCGTGCAGGGTAGATCATAGTGATCGGGAATGCGTTGATCGATCCCCTGATGCGGACGTTCCTGATTGAAGTAAACGATATATTCATTCGCCACCCGTTGTAAATGCCTTCCGTGATGGATCAGCGTATGATCCAAACATTCCCTGCGCAGACTCCCCATGAACCGCTCACACATCCCATTGGCCTGGGAAGTTCGATAAGGGGTTTGCGACTGTAAGGAGCAGTCACTTCGCAGCTCTTTGATCCCCGAACCAACTGCCACTGCCGAAAAGTGGGTGCCATATTTCCTGTCCCGGTCGCGGATCAAATACTTCGGTCCCCTTTCCCATGCAGTGGCTTCCCGTAACTGCTGTGCCGTCCATTCATCCGTCGGAAATCTTGCTACGCCCGCATGCGCACCTGTGCCTGCGGCACGGTGCAGGCAATCCGTCGCGTTTGTCGTTCCATCACCACATAGATGTACCACTGACGAAATAACCAGTCATATACCACGGCAAAGTCGCAAGCCCAGATACCACTGGCTTGATTCTTTATGAAGGTGGCCCAGGTCTGGCTCGAAGAAGACGATTTTTCCTCTTTCGGCAGGTATTTCTGGATCGTTCGTTTGCTCACTTCCATCCCCAACTTCAATAATTCCCCGCGGATCCGCTCCGCTCCCCACAAAGGATTCTCTTTCGCCATCTTTCGGATCAGAGCAATGGCTTCTGCCGAAATCTTTGGCTTACCCTGCGACTTTTGCCGCCAATACACACGAAACAATTCCTGATGCCAGCGGAGCAGAGTGTCCGGTTGAACAATATGTAAAGATTGCTTCCAGAATTTAGTAAGGCAGGCAAGAAGCACGAATAGTTTTCGGTCGCAATTAGTTAGCTGAGGTCGTTTGATCTGCCGATGCAGGACGATCAGTTGCTGGCGCAGCAGAGCATTCTCCGCGATCAGATCAGAACGGCTGCGAGTTACATCTATGAGAAGACCAAGGATCAACACTGCAGCGGGAGGCTTAGTCCAATGTTTGATACGTTGTTGAAGCCAGTGAAGAAGACTGCCGATCATGCTACTCTCAGTGTGTTTTATCCTCGAAGATCGAGCAGCATCATACCCCTTTTACGTCACAATTCTAGGCGGATGGACCAGCACAACTCACAAATGCCATCCACAAAAGCTCTATACAATTCAAGACTTAAACAAAAAGAGCCTGGCATGTCAGTGAATTGCCTGCCCATTCCAATTGGCGTGTTTCAGCTTGGCTCAATGCCTACCACAGGCATGGATTTCAATATGCTGGCTTTTGTCATTGACTTATCTGTCAATGTTGCTCATGGGATAAACTAAATACTTCCTGAATACTATCTAAACAATTTCTGAACATCTCTTTGCTATCTTGCGGGGGAAAGGATAAATCATGTTGCAAAAACTATTTCCTCTCTCGATGATTTTCTTCCTGCTTTTGGCAGGATGCGTTTCCGCGTCGAACGTTGAGCAGTCTGCCCCGACAGCGGCTCTCATTTCCGCTTTATCAACGGCCTCCCTTTCGACGCAGACACCTGCAACCGCGCTTGCTTATCCGATCGTGGATACTGGTCAGGGCAAATGCTATGACAACAACTCTGAAGTTTCATGCCAGCAAGTCGGCCAGGCATTTCTGGGGCAGGACGCGCAATATACTGGTAACGTGCCTCACTACCAGGATAACGGCAATGGCACTGTGACTGATCTTGTCACCGGTTTAGTATGGCAGCAAGACCCCGGCGCAAAGATGACTTATGCTCAGGCGGTAGCAGGCGCATCCACGTTTAAACTTGCAGGTTACACCGACTGGCGCCTGCCAACCATCAAGGAACTTTACTCGCTGATCCTGTTTGATGGTACAGATTCCAGCTCTTGCATGATCGGCGAGCAATGTGCAGTTATTCCATTTATTGACACGCGCTACTTTAAGTTTTCATACGGTGATACTTCATCCGGTGAACGTATTATTGATTCGCAGTTCGCCACCAGCACGAAATACGTCAGCACCACGATGAATGGGAACGACACCATGTTTGGCGTCAACTTTGCCGATGGCCGCATCAAAGGATATGGTACTGGTCCCATGCTGGGACAAAGCGGGAATAAAACCTTCTATGTTCTGTATGCGCGCGGTAATCCCAACTACGGACAAAACAAATTCGTAAACAACGGAAACGCAACTATTACCGATAACGCCACCGGTCTAACATGGATGCAATCCGATAGTGGTTCTGGCATGACTTGGGAATCTGCACTGGCATATTGTGAAAATTCTACGGTTGCAGGTTATCACGATTGGCGTCTCCCAAATGTTAAAGAATTACAAAGCATTGTGGATTATTCCCGATCGCCCGCAACAACCAACTCCGCCGCCATTGATCCACTCTTCAATGCGACTGCCATTACCGACGAGGCTGGTCAGCCCGATTATCCATTTTATTGGAGCAGTACCACTCATGCTGATGCATCTGGCGGAGGCACGGAAGCGAATTATGTCGCTTTTGGTAAAGCGCTTGGGTATATGAACAACCAATGGATGGATGTTCATGGAGCGGGCGCACAGCGCAGTGATCCGAAAACTGGCAGTGCTTCCGAATTTCCGCAAGGCCATGGCCCGCAAGGCGATGCGGTTCGCGTCAATAATTATGTTCGTTGTGTACGCGGCGGCAGCGTTGCATCAACGCCGAATGGCGATCCCAATTCCACGCGGCCATCCATGACGGTTGAATCGACTGGCATCCAACAAAACGGACCCGGCGAATTGAATGGGCAAAGTGGTCCGCAATCTGGTGGCGGTTTGATGGGTCCAATGGGCGGTACACCGCCGCAGGCAGCCATCAGCGCCTGCTCAACTAGCACACAAGGCGAGACTTGTGAGTTCAATGCCCCAAATGGAATCATTAACGGCATCTGTCGGCAAATCCAACAGCAGTTGGCGTGCACGCCCTCCAATCATCCGTAGAAATCAGACGATATCTAATTCTCAAGTGACTGTCATCCTAACAAACTTATAAATACTTCTGAACAAGTTCTGAACATCCCTTTGCTATCCTATAGGCAAAATGAAAAAAGAATATGAATAAAAGACTTCATACCTTCCCCGCTTTTTTTCTGCTCCTGACGATTCTTACGGCTTGCGACAGCGCATCTTCCACTGCAACAGCCGTTTCCACCACAAGCGGTTTCACCCTGACCAGTCCAACTGTGATCGAAGGCGAACGTCTGCCCGCTGAATATACCTGCGATGGCACAGCTTCCACACTTGCGCTTTCATGGAGCGGCGCACCCGCCGGGACAGTTGGATACGCGGTCATCATGCACACGGTTGCCAGCCCGACTGACATTCATTGGTATTTGGTTTTGTACAACATCCCGGCAAATATCACCAGTCTGCCGAAGAACTTCACCGGCATTGGAACTTTGGGCATCAACAGCTTGAATGACCATCAATCCTACTCGCCGCCTTGCTCCAAAGGTCCCGGCGACAAGCTGTACACCTATACCGTTTATGCCCTTTCCGCACAACCTCAATTATCCGTGCCCGCATCGCAAGTTGATCGTCCTACATTATTGGCGGCTATCCAAAACATTACCCTCGCCACCGCAGAACTGCATGTGGTCTATGCCAGACCATAAGGAGAAACCTATTGATTAATTATTCCAGTACCAACTTTTCAACCCAATTCAAAGAACCATAAGGAGAAAAATGAAAACCAAACTTTTGTATCTGATCATCATTCTGAGCATCTTGCTTTCCGCCTGTTCAGAAGTTGACTCAACCATCAGCCAGGCAATGTCATCAACAAACTCGCAAACGATAACATCTACAACGACTCCCGATCAAAACGCCGGACAAGGTATTCACCTTCCTCCAAAAGAAGCCTACGATGCCTGTGTTAGCGAGACCGATCAACAGGCTTGCAACTTCACCGCACAAAAAGGTCCAGAGAGTGGCACCTGCGTAACAGTACAGAATCAACTGGCTTGCTGGTCCCAACATGAATCAAATGGCGGCAACAGCAATCAACAAAGTGGAACCCCGGTAAGTGTCAATCAACAGAGCGCGACTCAACAAGGTACCAATCAGCCGAATAACCAGCAAGGCGGAACAAAACTCGATATTAATGCTTCTGCTTACAACATCGATCAAGCTACTTCTGACAAGGCACAAGGGATGACGATTTCCTATGATGCGCTGGCTTTCATGACCGGTGATCTTGGCGCCGATTCTTTCTTTCCTCCCGGCAAAGTAGCGGACTTCTTCGGCTTCCAATATCTGCGTGATAACGATCCTTCCCAAATGGGCCACGCAGGTGAGTTCCTGACCAGCGCTGCCATGAACATGCTCAACACCCTGACCACAGATCAACGCGCCCAACTGGTTACTCTGGCAAAAAGCCAAGTAGATGCAATCAACGAGTACGGATATAAGCGCTTTGTTTTGATGCAAGCGTTCCAGAACTTGAAGGATGGCAAGTTGCCCACTGGAACGACCGGCCTGAGCGAAGATGCCGTCAAAACCTACTCCGCCCAACTTTACCAGTTGGATGGTCAGATCAGTTTTGCACGCGCACAGCTCTATGGCAAGTTGCTTTACTCGATGGATGCCAAGCAAAAAGCATATCTGGATGCGATGGTCGGAAAAGGCATGGCGACTTGGCCCAAGGTGAATCAGCCATCCGACTTGCAGGGACTCACTCCCGATGTGCAAGTCGCCGTGATGACCTACGCTGCCGATATGTTTAGTTGGTACGCTGGCTCGGTGGATGCAGATGTATATTTCTGCCCGGAGCGTCATGGAACTTACTTCGGCTCTTTCTATCTGAAGGACATCCGCGCCATGAGCGATCCCACTTATGCCATTCCCACGAGTTTAACCGGTGATATGGGCGCGACCATGCTCAAAACGCTGACCACGGATCAGGGGCAGTTGATCACCGGGTTAGTGGACACCAATAAACCATCCTTGCAAGGAATTATAGATATTCGCCGCCAGGTCTCCACCGAACTGCGTAAGTTCAAGGATGGCGGCACTGCCGATGAATTTACTGTGCAAAGCTTGATGGGACAATATGGCGCACTCGATGGTGAAATGATTTACAACATGGCTGTGAACTTCAGCAAAGTCAGTCAGTCGTTGACCGGCGATCAGCAAGCGCAACTCACCTCTTTGCGACAGCAGTTGCTTGGCAATCTTGCGCATCCCTCCGGCGCCTATCTGTACTCTCAGCCTATTCCCATGCCTACGATTCCCAGCTCGGATTTCCTGTTCAAATAAATTGCTCATGTTGTTGCGATGGCTGTATCGAATCTTTCTATCAGACATCGCAACAGCAAAAAGGAATTATTCCATGTCAAAATTATCTCGTCGTGATTTTATCCGCCTCTCCACTATTGGGCTTGGCGGTAGCATGCTCGCTGCCTGCGTTTCAGAAGCACTAGCCGCTCCAGTTTCCACCGACACATCGGCATTAACGCCAACTGCTGCTGCGGTCCCAATCCAGACGCGGAGAGAACAAAAGAATAACGGTCAAAACGGCAAAGGTCCGAGAGGCGAGACGGCTCCGACATCCAGAAATCCAAATTTCATTGCTACCGAAATCCTCGGGCGTCCCACGAACACATCAGTCACTGCCAATATCGTTCCCGCTGCGGCAATGACCCTTTACTACGAATATGGTACATCATCGGGAACGTATACTTCTCAAACGCAATCACAAAATGCTTCAGCTGGTGTGCCGCTTGAAACGCTGATCAGCAGATTGCAGCCGAACACGCGTTACTATTATCGCTTGAATTACAATAACTCGACGGAAGCCGAGCATTCTTTTGTCACTCAACGAACACCGGGCAGTTCATTCATATTCGATATTCAGGGCGATTCACATCCAGAGCGACTCCACAAGGAATTTGACCCGGCGTTATATCCGATCACCCTTTCGCACGCCGCGGCTGACCAGCCAGATTTCTACATGACCATCGGCGATGATTTCAGTGTGGATCAGTTGCAAACCGTTAACGCGGATACGGTCAAGGCACTTTACATCAATCAACGACAGTGGCTGGGTCAGGTGGGTGCGCCCGTTTTCCTTGCCAATGGCAATCACGAGCAGGCCTCAATGGCAAATTTGGATGGCACAGCGGATAACGTAGCCGTTTGGGCGCAGACTGCACGCAACACTCTTTACTCTCAACCTGCTCCCGATAATTTTTATTTGGGCGATTCCACGCCGGTTCAATTTATTGGACAACTGCGTGATTACTATGCTTTCGCTTGGGGCGATGCATTATTTGTGGTTCTCGATCAATATTGGCATTCCCCGGTCACTGTGGACAACCAATTTGGATCAAATCATGATCCAAAGGGCAAACGTGACTTGTGGCAAGTCACCATCAGTGATGCTCAATACCAATGGCTTAAGCAGATGCTGGAATCCAGCACTGCAAAATACAAATTTGTTTTTTCTCATCATGTTCTTGGAACGCAACGTGGCGGCATCGAAGTCGCGACCAAATACGAGTGGGGCGATGCTGCCGACCTTTCTGCTCATCGATCCGGCTGGGACAAAACTATTCACCAATTGATGGTGGATAACCACGTCAATATTTATTTTCAGGGACACGATCATATCTTCGTTTATCAGGAACTGGATGGCGTGATCTACCAGACCCTGCCTCAACCCGCCGATCCAAACTATGCGTTGAACAACGCCGACTCTTATCAGAGCGGAGATAAACTTTCAAACACCGGTTATGTGCGGGTCAATGTTTCTCCCGCCAATGTCAAAGTGGAATATGTTCGCACCTATCTTCCGCAGGATGAAGTCAACGGTCACAAGACCGGCGAAGTCGCGTACTCATATACGGTTTAAATTTAGGAGATTACCATGCACATTTCACGAAGAGATTTTTTCCGCCTTTCTGCACTCGGTTTGGGAAGCGCTGCCCTCGCCGCTTGTGGCGTCGACAACCTATCGCTCGACTCAAGCAGCATGTTGCTGACCTCTACATCACTTCCGCTTCCACTCGCCCCGACAATCGCTTCTGGTCCATCGAATTTGATCTCTGCTGAGATTCTAGGTCGTCCCACCGACAAAGCTATCACGGTGAATGTCATCCCCATGCAAAACAGCGACATCTATTTTGAATATGGGACCGAGTTCAGGAAAATATACCGCGCAATCGCAGACTCAATCTGGCTCTGCTGGAGTCCCAGTTAACATTGAGATGGATAATCTCCAACGAAACACGCAATATTATTATCGCACCCGCTATCAGCCTACAGGTGTGAGTCAATTCGCGGCCGGTGATGAACATACTTTTATCACTCAACGCGATCCGGGTAGTGCCTTCACTTTCACCATTGATGCTGATCCCCATAACCGCGATCCAAATTACAACGCTGAGTTGTATGGCATTACACTGACTAATGCTCTTAATGATCATCCCGACTTTCACATCAACTTGGGCGATACCTTCATGACCGAAAAACTTAACATCAGTACACTCCAAGGGGTGATTGGTACTTATGCTGATATTCGCCCGCACCTCGGCTTGATTAGCGGGGATGCTCCACTCTTTTTGATCAACGGGAATCACGAAGGCGAACTCGGCTGGTTCTTGAACGGCGGCGACCAAAACCTGGCGGTCTGGTGTACCGAAACTCGTCATGAGTATTATCCCAACCCGGCGCCGAACGATTTCTATACCGGCAGTACGATTCAAGAGCAGTTCGTTGGAATCCGTGATGGCTATTTTGCATGGACCTGGGGCGACGCTCTGATCGTTGTCCTTGACCCGTTTTGGTATACGCGCTCCAAGCCAAAACCCCAGCCCAACGACAACTGGGAATGGACTCTCGGCAAAGATCAATATGATTGGCTGAAACAAACGCTTGAGAACAGTAACACTAAATTCAAATTCATCTTTATCCATAACCTGGTCGGCGGAAACGATAGCGATGCGCGCGGCGGGATCGAATCAGCAGGCTATTATGAATGGGGCGGTCAGAACCAGGATGGCAGTTGGGGATTCGACGCGCATCGTCCTGGTTGGGGAATGCCCATTCATCAGTTGCTGGTCAAAAGTAAAGTCAGCGCCTTGTTTCATGGTCACGATCATGTTTTTGTTAAACAGGATTTGGATGGAATCGTTTATCAGGAATGTCCTCAGCCAAGCATCACCCACTATAACAACACACAGTTGGCTCAACAGTATGGCTATGTTCATGGCGATGTGGTCAGCAGTTCCGGTCACCTGCGCGTGAAGGTCACACAAGAACAGGCAACCGTCGAGTATGTTCGCGCTTATTTGTCCAAAGATGAAAAGCCCAATCAACAAAATGGTCAGGTAGCTTACGCTTATACCATCCCAGCCGCTTAAGGTGGTTCGCGCTTCAAGCATGGCAGACCATGCTAGAATCAATCCATGCCCAAAACGATCCTGGTTGCTGAGTACAAACTAATGTCCGCAATTTGGTGCGCGAATACCGCATGGATGAGAGAGATGTTGGCAAATTAGTGCAGCAGGCTCAGGTCAAGCCACTCGCGCTGAAAAACCTGTCTCCTTCGCTCGACAAAAGCAGTCAGGCGAACCTGTATTTCAAGCAGCCCATTCAAAAGTTTTATTTTGGACGAACCTTTGTGGGCGAAGATGGTATGCCGGTCATGATCCCTCTTTCATAAAGGGAATAAGAAAATGGAATTATCACAATGGCTTGTCCTTGTTGACGCCATCATTATGCTGGTCGTCATTGCATTGATTATCAAAGCCAACATTCCCGGAGACAAATCAACCTCCTGCGAGCAGTACTATGCTGGGATGAAAAATCCGCCCGCAAGTGCGCAGGCGTGGTGTTCTGAAGGCCATCATTTTTTATGGCAATCCACCCTGCCTGAAAATACAACTTATCCGCCATTGAACATTTTCTATACCTGCCAGGGTAACCCACAGAACCCGGCAATTTTGCTGATCCACGGTTACCCCACCAGCAGCTATGACTTCGCCAAATTGGTGGATCGACTCAAGGATAATTATTATCTCTGTGCGCTGGATACTCCCGGTTATGGTTTCTCAGATAAGCCCAAAGGCAATTATCACTACTCCATATTTGATGATGCCAAGTTAGTAGATAATTTTATCCAAAACGTGGCCAAGCTCAAAGAGTTTACGCTGATAACACACGACAAAGGCGACAGCGTGGGCTTGGCTTTATTGCAAATCTACCAATCTTATGCAATAAAACCGTATACTATCAACCATCACATCATCACGAACGGAAATATTTACCTGCCGCTGGCGCAGTTAAGGACCGGGCAAAAACTGCTTCTAAACCCCATCACCGGCCCGATTCTTGCCTCCCTGTTGGATGGAAAGCAACTGACAAATATTATGGCCGGGAATACTTACGCACCGGCATTACCCGTAGATGAGAGATCTGCCCTGGCTTCCATCTTTGACTACCAGAGCGGAGTCAGGGTTGAGCATAACATTATCCAATACCTGAATGAACGCAAGGTGAACGAAGTGACCTGGCTGGAAACGCTTGGCAAAAGCGACATTCCCACCACCCTGATTTGGGGAGCAAAGGATGGCATCGCTCCGGTTGCTGTGCCCGACTACGTTTGGGCAAATTATTTGCAAAACCAGACAACGCCTGCCACTTACTGGCAAATTCCCTGTGCCAATCACTACCTCCAGGTGGATCAACCCGCATTACTGGCAATGTTAATCAACGCTTTGATTGACCCCACAACCAGTATTCTTGAAATCGCGAGTGCGGATTGCCAGCCTGTCAAGATAAAATGAAATCGTTTTGAAAAAAGGATTTTCCCTATGGCCCGTCCTAAAAAAACAGGCATCGTATGACACGGAAGTGAATTTCATAATGCATTCTAAACATCTTTTTGATATGATGAAGAAAATCCATTTGAGAGTCGTCTCATGTCCAAAACCATTCTCATCGCCGATGATAAAGCCAATGTCCGCAATCTCGTGCGCGAATACCTGGAAGCCGAAAACTTTCGTGTCGTTGTCGCATCGAATGGACGCGAAGCGCTCTACGCCGCGCGTCAGGAAAAACCTGACCTCATTTTGCTCGACATCATGATGCCAGAGATGAGCGGTTACGATTTTATCAAAGCCTATCGCAAAGAGCGTGAAACGCCCATTATCTTATTAACTGCCAAACTTGACGAAACCGATAAAGTGCTCGGCCTCGAACTCGGTGCAGATGACTACGTCACTAAACCATTCGGCATGAAGGAACTCGTTGCCCGCATCAACGCAGTGCTGCGACGCGCTGAACGTTTCCCCATCGAGCCTGATGTTTTGACAATTGGCGAAGTCCATCTTGATCGAGAAACACATAACGTAACCGTAAATGGAAAATACATCAGCTTGACTCCGTCTGAATTTGATTTACTCTACAGCCTGATGTCCGCGCCCGGACGCGTCTTTTCCCGTTCCGAGTTGTTGCTCAAACTTCAAGGCAACAGCTTTGAGAATGTTGAACGGACGATTGATGTTCATATCCGCAATTTGAGATCTAAGATCGAGAAAGACTCATCCAAACCTGAATATATCGAAACAGTGTTTGGAGTTGGGTATCGGTTTCGTCAGGTATGAGACTTACTCATAAACTCACTCTCGCCTTTCTGATTGTCAGCCTGATCGCTATTGGGCTGGCGGCGTTGTTCGTATGGACAACGACATCCCTTGAATTCAATACTTATCTGATTGGCCAGCGGCAATCCCAATTCGTTTCTGCCGTAAAAAATTATTATCAGACATATGATCAATGGGCTGGTGTGGATACCGCATTGCGCTCGCAAGGATTACTGCCTCCTTTTGCCCAACCCGGTTCCGCACCCCCTGATCCGCAGCCCTTTGCCCTAGTGGATCAGAACGGCGTGGTGATCATCCCCGGCAGAGCGTACCAGCCAGGACAAAAGATTCAAATGAGTGTGCTGGCAAAAGGCGTCGGGATAGAAATCAATGGCCGCGTTGTCGGTACGGTTCTGACAACCGGACAAACGCCCACGCGCAGTCCCGGTGAGGATAAATATCTGGCCAGCGTTAACCAATCATTGTGGCTTGCCGGGCTTGGCGGGATTGTGATCGCCTTGGTTTTAGGATTATTATTGGCACGTTCACTCACGCGTCCCGTTCGAGACTTAACGGCTGCTACACACGCCATGGCACAAGGCAAACTCGAACAGGAGGTCCCTGTCCGCTCGAAAGATGAACTCGGCGAACTGGCGAAAGCCTTCAACCAGATGAGCGCCGATCTGGCGCGTGCCAACCAGTCCCGCCGACAAATGACCGCCGACATCGCGCATGATTTGCGTAATCCGTTGACCGTCATTGGCGGTTATATTGAGTCGTTGAAGGATGGCAAGCTCGCATCTACACCCGAACGTTTCTCCATCATGCAAGCTGAAGTTCAACACTTGCAGCGGCTCGTGGATGATCTGCGGACACTCTCCTTGGCAGATGCCGGTGAGTTGGCAATCCGCCGCCAGCCAGTAGCACCTGGAGAATTGCTTGAACGAGTTGCCGCGGTTTATGGTCATCAAGCCGAACAACAAAATATTAAATTGAACCTTGATGTTGAATCCGATTTGCCTGAGATCAACATTGATTTAGAGCGCATGGAACAGGTATTGGGTAACATCGTCAGTAACGCTTTGCGGTATACGCCCGAAGGCGGAGAAATCTCTTTGTCGGCAAAGCAGGCGGAGGGGAGTCTGACCGTGAGCGTCAAGGATAATGGGAGCGGCATATCTCCGGAAGTTTTGCCTCACATCTTCGAGCGATCCTATCGCGGTGATACGTCTCGAAGCGGAAATGAATCGGGTTTGGGATTGGCGATTGTGAAGTCCATTGTGGAGTTACATGGGGGGAGAATCAGTGTTGAAAGCAGACTAGATAGAGGAAGCCGGTTCTTACTGATTTTGCCACTCTCACGGTAAATGTTCATGTGTGTAGTGAAAGAGGTAATCTGTCCCAAAGATTGTATTAGTGGTTAAGTAATCCTAACAACAGAGTCGAGGATAATAGAAACTTGATCAGCACTGCGTAATATCCAACGATTTGAGCGGCGTGTATTATCCATTAACTTCTTTTAGCCATTCTATCGGCAAAGTCTTTGTGTTCTATTTTTCAGGAGCAAGCCAACTAATGTGGCGCCCACGAGTTATTACAATCCCATCCATGTTAAGCATTGTTATTCAAGCAGGCGGCCAGTCTTCGCGCATGGGACAGGATAAAGCTCTTAAACTTTTTCTCGGCCATCCATTAATTCAACGCGTGGCCGAGCGATTGCGACCGATTGCGGATGAACTGTTCGTGACGACAAATCGTCCGGCAAATTATGCCTTTCTTAACCTTCCGCTCTTCACAGACCTCAAGCCGGGCCGTGGTGCACTGGGCGGACTCTACACCGCACTTTTATTTGCAAAGCATCCCATCGTAGCGGTCGCGGCGTGCGATATGCCATTTGTCAACGCTGAACTTTTTAAAGCCGCCTCTGAAATCATGGTTAAAGAAAAAGCGGATGTGGTCATTGCCAAAACAGACGAAGGCTATGAACCGCTCCATGCGATCTATCGCCGCGAGACATGCATCCCTGCCGTCGAAGCCGCGCTTGCTGCGGATAAATGGCGCATGGACTCGTGGTTTCCGCAAGTTAAGATCCGCTTGCTAACGCCGGAAGAAATTAATTGTTACGATCCGAATGGCCTTGCATTTCTAAATTTAAATACGCCTGAAGACTTTGCAGAAGCTGAGCAACGCGCTCGCGAATGACCGGCACCGCGCACGGTGCGTGGCTGACTCTTTATAGCGGGCGCTTCCGAGCAGCGATTCGGAAATTGCACTCAGCCAATGCCTGTATGAGGGCTGGACCAAAATCCCGTTCATAAATACTGAACGGGATTTTGATTCGCCTTGATTGATCTACTTCGCTGCGCGGATTTTTGGACCACTCAGCGGAGCGCCGAATAGTGGAGCAAACACACAAAAGTCAAGGACGCCCGCAAGCAAAGGAACCAAGCCGATAATCGCCGCGATAATGCCGACCGTACCGCCGAGGCCAAACCAGCCCCAGACGACCAAAGCAATTCCTGCCACAATGCGGACGACGCGGCCAGCGGCTGATGCCATGAATGAAACAAACGGATTCATTTTTTATCTCCTTTTTGATTGATGATATTGCCATGAGTATAGGAGCTTCAATGAATTCTGTCTGTGACAAAGTCACGCAATTCCTGATTTTCCTTGTGATAATTAAGATTTCGCGTCAGCGAGTTTCGTTGTGATATCAAACTTTGGCGGGTTTTCAAGGTGCTTCTTTACTGCACATAATTCCGCGGATCGAATAAGTGAGTCGCGATATTTCTCCGGAAAGCCGGACGGAATTTGGATCTCCAATTCAATTTTCTCGACCATGCCGGTTGATTGATTTCGGTGAATGCGCTCGATGATATGCATATCCTTGGTCGGAAGGTTTCGCTGTCTGCAAAAACCCAGCACATAAATGCCTGCGCAAGTTCCGATGGCGGAAAGAAATAAATCAAATGGGGATGGAGCGCTTGCCGCCGGTGGTTGGTCGGTGTGCACAGTGAATCCGCTGAAGTGCGCATCGACACGAGATTCGCCTGGAAAGTCAATTAATAATTCCACGTCTATTTTCAACTCCTTTACCGAGTTCTATTGGAAAATTTGAGCAACGGTATTTAGCTCACCCATAGTTTAGAAGTTCGATCAGTTGTTGTCTGTGACAAAGTCACATAACATTGCGGGTTTGCAAGCCATCTGGATCCAAAATTTCAACCTCGCCACGACGGACGCCGATAAACCCGCGTTCAGAAAAATCTTCCAGCAACCGGCTAACGACCTCGCGTGAACTTCCAAGTTCGCCCGCAATTTCCTGATGGGTAATCCGTATCGGGTTTTGAACACGTGAGCGGGTCAACAGCAAGGTTGCAACTCGCACATCCATTCGCTGAAAAGCCACTTCGTCGACAATCTCCATGACGCTGGAAAGTCGCTGGAAGAGTAAATCAAAAACAAACTTGCGCCACACTTCGTGACGGGTGACCCATTCGCGGAATTTTTCGGCGGGGATCATTAAGGCTTCAGCATCCTGTTCGACGGTCGCAATTGCCGGGAAAGATTGTTGACTCAAGATGGCATTGGCGGTCAGAATACAACTTTCACCCAGGCCGAAGCGGTAAAGGGTAATCTCACGACCTGTTTCGCCAATCTTATAAACCCTCACGACACCCGAAATCAGCAGGGCGATCGCATCGCACTGATCTCCTTCAATAAAAACATCCTTTCCTTTCGTGATCTTGGCAAGAAAGGCAGCCTGCTGAAATTCGCGTATAAGTCCGGCATCTGCACCTTGAAGGAAAGGCAACGCCTTAACAATGCGAGTGAAGTTTTCTTGATCAAGCATGTTTTTCGCTAGCCTTATTTAGATTGATGATTTAGAGTCGCGCCTAGTTCTGCCGGACTGGACTTGATTAAGTAATAGCCCTCATTCGCGCAGGTGCGACACAGGGTAATTCCATCCCGGACAATTTCACGTTCGTTGATAATTTCTTCTCCGCAATAATCACAATGGACGCGTGCTAATGGCTGGCTGATCAACTCTTCCAAAGTTGGATTGAGGGCGACATCCTGGATTCGCAACAACTCCATATCGGGCATGACCTGATACCCTTGCAACTGCGCAAAATAACGGCGCGGCTCATCCGGAGCGTAAATCAATGCGCGTTCGCGCACATTCAACTCGGGCGAAATGCGGATGACACGTCCGGACTTAACATCTGCAAATGTCGCTGCGATCTTTCCGAAATCATTGACGCGCAATGTACGATGTCCAATCGCTGCACCGGTGGCAACTTCAATGCCATCCGCAAAACAACCATCACTTTCAATGATGACTAATGCCGTGTTTTTATTGACAGGCGACTCCAATCCCAAACTTGCTAACCCCGCCAAGCCGATGCGAACACCCAACACCTGGCGCGGGCAAAGATGATCATGTCGTGCCGACGATTGCTTTAGCAAATTCGTTATACAAAGAGGCATGCTGAACTCCTTCAATTAATCCGTGTGCAAGATCAAATGCTGATCCGATGTAATTTCAATTCGTAAGGAACGCAAGGGTCTTTGAGCAGGTCCGCGCAAAACATTGCCATTCGCATCATAACGCGATCCGTGACATGGGCAGGCAAAACCATAATCCTTTGATTCAACAGTGCATCCAAGGTGTGTGCAAACTAGACTCAAAGCGAAGAAGCCGCTTGGACTGTGGATTAGATGCGCCGGAACATCCGCGATCAACGAGCGGCTTCCGATTGGATAGTTTTCAGCCAACCCGATATCGAATTCCGTTTTCACGGGCGGCTCGGTTTGATAATTCAAAAAGCGAATCAACGCGCCAATTCCCAACGCGCCGCTGACGGTCAGCAAGGCCGTGGTGATAAATTTGAAAAAATCGCGGCGAGATAGATTCGACATGTTAGCGTTGAACCGCATGGCAGGTATGGCAATACGCGGACGACTGATCGATTCCGTTTTGTGTGCAACCACTGCCCATCACCGGCGGGATAGTGAAGACCTGACCGGTGGCTTTGCCGACAAGCTGATAGGTTCCATCGGGCAGGACGTGTGTGTTCCACATCGGCTCGCCTTTATCTGTAACGATGACCGTATTACCAAGGTTTAAATCGACCACCGGATTAAGCAATGCCTGGCGAAATGCAATATCGTTCGGATCGGTGAGTGTTTTCGTCAATGGCAATTGAGTTGGAGTGCCGTGACAAGTCTTGCATTGAATGTATTGGATATCTGCTTCGTTGGCATGAATATCGCCGTCGCCCATGGCTTCGGTGCGTGTATGGCAATCAATGCAATCCAATTCATACTCGCATTTGGTGAATTGAGCAATGGGTTGATAATAATTTTGCAGGCGGTCGGTCGGAAGAGGCTGATCGGTACGCTGAAGAAAAGTCATTGTTTTTAAATCATAATTGCCGCGGTTATGGCAGGTGTTGCATTGTGTATATGGAATATCGGTTGTCAATTTATGGATTTGACCTTGCGAAAACGAATTGACGTTTGGAGTATGACATGCCGCACAACCGGTTAGACGATCATATTGCGGACCTGGAAGCGGTTGCGCACTAAGGTGACAAAACAAACAATTCGCCGCAAATTTTCGGATGAACGGATTTGTTTCTTTCGCTGGGTCAAATGCTTCCAGAGATGACACGCCGGTTGACGTTGTGATTTGATCATCACTCACGGCGCGGATGCCGAAGTGGGCAGTTAAATCCGATTGCGCACCAAAGGCATAAAGGATATTCGTGATTGCGCCCGCATACGTAGATTGAACGCTGGTCATCACGCGTTGAATATGATTGTTGTTATCCGCTGCCAAACCTGAGTGGCAATTACTTCCGCCGCAGGATTCCTGTACCACCGAAAGATCGGATGGATTTGCCCCGCCGCGCATGGTACTGTGTGCCAAGTTTGCATCCAGTGCCAGCGCCACGCCGCCATGACAAATCACACAGCCGAAAGTTTTGATCGGATGAGACGGACTTATCTCCGGCAAATTACTATGGCAAGTGAGACAATATTCCGGCTTGCCGGTCAGTGTTGGAACCAAAACAATCGGTTTGGGCTGACGCGAATTGGTCCACCAGGCCGCGAGCATGGCAAGCAAGAGAATGGCAGAGCCTAATGCAATCAAACGTTTCATCTTTCTAAGAGGCAGGCAGGCTGCCGAAAATCGTTAATACGATGATCAACAATGCAATTACGGCTAAGACAATTTGCGCTAATCGATTCGAACGTGGGAACCATTTTCCCAATTCGCTATCGGCGGGAATTGGAAAGATATAAGGAATCAATACAAGCAGAATTAGAATAATCAATGGAACCAGCACGCCCCATAAAAACGGATCGCCCCATTTGAGCATTTGCTGAACCCAAAGGAAAAACCATGGCGCCTTCGCGTCGCCAGCCATAACGTTGATATCAGTGATCGGTTGTGCAATCGGCGCGGGAATGAAAGCCGCAAAAAGAATCAACGTCGCGCTGGTTAATAACATCGCCAGCACTTCACGCCGAATCAACTCGTTGCGATTGATCCGTTTTTTATCGGCGCGCTGAAGCGGCGGCGGAACCGCGATCCCGCCATCGCGTCGAATGCGGAACGCATGCCAGACCATCAAGATGATCGCAACAAACGTAAGTCCGAAAATATGCCAGGCGTAGAATCGAATCAAGGTTGGGAGTCCGGGCTGGGTCCCGCCAGTGAGAACGATGTAAAGCGAATTTCCAATCCACGGAATCGTCTTGATGAGATTCGTCCCAACGACTAAAGCCCATTGAATGCCCTGATCCCAGCGGAGAATATAACCGGTGAAATCAAGCAGGATGGCGATGATGAATAATGCCAGTCCAAGCAAATAGTTGAAGCGGCGCGGCGGTGCGTACGAACCGGTAAAAACCACGCGCACCAGATGAATGGCGATAACGATCAAAAGAAGTTGCGCCGCCCAGAAGTGAATATTACGAACCAGTCCGCCAAATGGGACGAGGTAGCTGACGGTCTGTATGGATTGTGCGGCTTGATCCGGTGTGGGAATGTAATAGAACATTTCAAGAATGCCCGTCACACCCAATACAAGCATCAAGAATATAGCTGTTCCACCCGCGCCAAGCGTGTATCGCCAGCGCGATTGTTTAGCGGGAATGGTCGGTGGATGGAGATGATGAAAGAAAGATGGACGCATTTTAAATACGGATAAATGATAATTGATATTACTGATAAAAACCGCCCCGGTTAAGGAGCGGTTCTCGTTCAATGCGATACGCTTGGATGATGACCGTCTTCATCTTCAAAGATCGGCAAGTACTTGATTGCTAATCCAAAAGCGAGAATGCCTGCGGAGAAGATGCCAAGTGAAATGGAGATTTCCGGCAGGGACGGCAAGTAATGAACATTGTTCGCCATGAAGGTTGGGATGTAGGTGAGCGGATCAGGATGTTTGACCGCTAACCAACTTACATCGAAGCGATCTAGAATCATTCCCAAGAGCAGAATAATCGCACCGGTCAAAAGTCCGCTTGGACTTTGACGGATCCTCTTGAACGAGAACAGAATCAGCGGGACGATCGATCCAATAATGACCTCCGTCCAGAACAAAATGCTCATCGTGCTGCTATTGAGGAGATATTGCAAATCATCAGCTAAAGCCAGTTGAACAAAACGGACGATCAGATACAAGCCCAGTACATACGGAATTGCGGCGGCCAGTTTTTCCAAAAGATGAGTCTCGAGTCCGCGATGGAAATAGCGCGAACTAAGTGACGACTTAAAGATAGTCATGGCTAAGGCAATCGCCACTGCAGAGATGAAGAACAAGACCGGCAGTAGAGGTGTCCACCAAAGAGGGAACAGCTTTGCGGGTTGGATTAACAACAACGCGCCGAGTGAACCTTGATGCAATACCGAAATCGTGGCACCGATAATCACCAGCGGTTTCATATAGCGTTTGATCAAGTCAGCAAACTTTTGAAGCTTCAGCCGTTCCAACAGGGCTGGAGCAAGTTCAACCATCATAATCGTCGCATAGATCATCACGTAAAGACCAATCGCTAGCAAAAACGACGTGAAGTTTTGGTAGATGAAGTAATGCCAGATGCGTTCCGGATGACCGAGGTCAACCAACAGCGCGATCACTTCCATCACGTAACCGAGTAATCCCGTGAGAAGAGTTGGTCTCACGAGTGGACGAAATTCTTCCAGCTCAAGGATGTAAACGATTGAAGTGAGAACGAATGCGCCACTGCTGATGGCAATACCGGTGAACAAGTCGAAGCTAACCCAAAAGCCCCACGGATATGCGTTACTCAAATTGCTGATGGCGCCAATGCCATAGATGTAACGGATCACGGCCACGACAAAAGCAATGCCCATCAGAATTAGTAGAATCGCAACAAACGGGCTTAGATGAAAGCGAAGGCGAGGGTTGATCGCGATTTGCATTTTCATTTCGTCTCCTCAGATTCTGCTTTCGCTTCTGCGAGTTGTTCATTTCGCTTATTGAACTGATGCACGCCAACAGTAACGCCAGTCAATACCGCGCCCCAGGCGAGCGCGAACGGAATAGTGAGCGCCATCACCGCTTCACTAACATCTCTGACCGGCATCGAGCCGAGATTTGGAAGTCCGAGTTCACTGAAGGGAACATGCGAGAGAATGAGATAAGAGGTGCCGCCGTTTTCGGTCTCGCCATAAACGTGATTGATATAGCGCGTGGGATGTGCCGTGATTCTGGAATGAGCCTCTGTCAGCAAGTCTGTGCGCTCGCCAAACATCAAGGCGTCGGTGGGACAAGTTGCGACGCAAGCCGGTTCAAGGCCAATATCTATGCGTTGCGGACACATCGTGCATTTATCAATAAACGCACCCTGTAGAAGGCCTTTGTTGAAGTCAAAGTGCGGCACGCCAAAGGGACACGCATTCATGCAATAGCGGCAACCAATACACTTGTTGTGGTCATAGAGCACAGGCCCATCGGGACGTTGGCTGTATGCACCGACTGGGCAAGCCGATAGACAATCGGGTTCGTTGCAATGCATACAGTGATAAACCATCGATGCGCGTCCCAGATTCGGATACTCGCCCATCAGCCCAACACCGGCCACCCAGATGCGGGTCTTATCCATGGGGATATTGTTTTCTACACTGCATGAGATCATGCAGGCGCGGCAATCAATACAGCGCGTGGCATCAAAAAGAAAAGTCTTATGTTTAATATTTTGGATATCAGTCATGCTGTCCTCGCTCAAGCCTTCTGTACTGTTACAAATGTCTGACTGAGGGCTTGTCCGCCGCTGATTGGATCGGTGTATGTCACGCGCACATCTGAGTCGCTCGAGCCTAGGCCGTACGCTGTGGTCAAGCCCATCGAGAGGTGACCAAAGCCGGGCTGCATGTAAACGCAATCGGGGCGGATGGCTTGCGTCACAATCAGCTTGATATAAATCTGCCCGACGTCGCTGGTGACTTGAACCATATCTCCGTTATTCAAACCTTGCGAGGCCGCGACCTTGGTATTCATCCAGAGCCCAGGCTCATCATCATATTTATGAAGCAATTGATTGTTCTGCGTACCAAACTGAGTTTGACGTGCGCCTTTGCCAGTCAATAAGTAAAACTGGCCGGACTTGGGTGCGGGTGGCTCTTCCCATTTTGGGACACCATCAAATCCGGCTTTGTCGAGCGAATCAGATTTGAGCTCGATCTTCCCGCTGGAGGTGGTCCATTGGTGGATATCGATATTTCCCACTGGCAAATCCACATAACCTTGTTTACGAACCGCGTCCAATGAAACGCCTAATGGCGCAAGTTGTTGATTAATGTAATCTTCCTCGTCTTTATATTGGAAGAAATCACTCAAACCCAACCGGTCACCTAATTGTTTGTAAATCCATAGTGTTGATTTTCCCTCGCCTTGTGGCTCGATCACTGGCTGACGCACGAAGGCGCGACTGCCAACTGCGGAAAGCGGATCGCCAACCAAGGAAAGCGGGTCATAGCGTTCAAGGTAAGAGGCTTCCGGCAGAACAACATCCGAAAACCAGGCCGTGTCATTTACAAGGATGTCAATGGTGACAATGAAATCCATCTTGCCAAAGGCTGTTAGCGTCTTCTTGCGATCGGGAATCGACATCACCGGATTCTGGCGCGAGATGAACCAACCGTGCGCAGCATACGGGTTTTCGGCTACGATGGCGTCGCGTAGCTCTTGGATCACGCCGTATTGAAGCGGAACGAAAGGATATTTCCACGGCACACCGTCCAACCGCAATGCCGAAACGCGCGGGAACGCTGGTTGCTTGGGCGCGCCTAGACCAGTTCCACTGCCAGCTGGGAACATCGTAGTTCCCCAATTGCCAACAATCGCATTGAGAATCGTGATGGCACGTTCTGTTTGGAACGAGTTGACAAAGTTCGAGGTGCGCCAGTTGTTATGCGCCAACGCGTAAGGTGCTGCCGCGGCAAACTCGCGCGCGATGCGCCGAATCGTATCCGCCGGGATTTGGGTGATGCCCGCCGCCCATTCAGGGGTATATGGTTGAACTGTGCTGGAAACTTCATCAAAGCCAACGGTATATTGCGCTACAAAACTTTGGTTGTACAAGTTCTCGCCGATAATGACATTCAGCATGGCCAGATGAAAGGCCAGATCGGTGCCCGGCCGGATGGGCAGCCAATCGGTTGCTTTTGCGGCAGTCTTCGTAAAGCGCGGATCGAGGTAGACCAGCTTCACCCCGCGGTCAACCGCATGCACCAAATCGCCAGTCTCGGAGTTGGAAATTGCTTCGGCTAGATTTCGCCCCGTTAGGATAATATACTTGAGTTGGCTGTAATCGCGTTCGGGTTCTTCCATTCCAAACGTCATCAGGTTCGCAACCGTCATCGCATTGAAGCAAAGACTGCGCTGTGTACCGTAATTGGGTGAACCATAAGCTTGAAGCAAATTCTCGAACAAAGGCTGCGAGAGATTATGCGTGGATGAAAAGACCATCGCCTCGGGACCATATTTCGTTTTGATGTCGAGCATGTTTTTGGCGACCATATCCAACGCTTCATCCCACGACGCCTTGCGGAACAAACCTTCGCCGCGGTTTCCAACTCGGATGAGTGGATTCAGCACACGGTCCGGATCATAAGTGTTCATCAATCCCGCTTGCCCGCGCGGACATAATTTGCCTTTGGAGTGCGGATGATCCGGATTGCCTTCCAGCTTGACCACACGTCCATTCTCAACTTTAGCCAACAAGCCACATCGCCATACGCACATCTCGCACATGCTGGGAATGTAGCCGCTATCGCTGGCATCAAGATAACCGGCTTCGCGCGCGGCTTGCGCCACGAGAGGCGGAATGAACTGGCCAGTGGCAAGTGCCCCAAACGCCGCGCCGCCCAACTTGAGAAAGTCGCGCCTTGAGATCGTATTCGTCATGGGTTTCTCCAATGATTTGGATACCGGTAATTATCGATTTAGTTCTCTTTTTCTTTTCTCTGCATACCCATGCGATCAATCAAATAGAATAGGAGCAGAGCCATTAGTGAGAAAGCTAACACCGTCAAATATGGATTGAGGTTCCATAGATCTGGGATCACCACGCCACCAAAGTTGGCCAACTGTGATATTTGGGGAAACACCTGTTGATAAGTCAAGCCATAAATAACGGCACCGGTTAGAAAACCAAGCAAACCAGGGATCAAATAATCTAATTTTCCTTCGCCGGACCCGGCGACACAGGTACCCGGTCAGTATCCGGTGAGGGCCATGCCGATCCCGAATATCAGCCCACCAACCAGGTTCCCAACGATATATGTATTCGGTACGGCTGGAAACTTAACCAACCCGAGTCCGCGCAGGCCGTAGAGTCCGATCATGGCAACGACCAAGGCCGTCATCATGAATTTCAAAACCGCCATATCCGTAAAGCGGAATTGATTGACGATTTTGTTATATTTAGTCAATCCGGCTTTGTTCAACGAGAAACCGAAGAACCCGCCGAGGAACAGAGCAATCACATAATTCATTTCAACTCTCCTATGTGGTAGACGCAAGTCCTACCAATGTGCTAGGTGTTTGCCCTACCATGTCTAATAGCGGTTGCGATAAATAACCAATGCTGTGACGATGCCTGATGCAAACATCCCGGCAATGAACAGGAACGCGGCTGGAACCAACAACATCCCGCCCGAGATCGCCAACCCGCTGGTACAACCACCTGCGATGCCTGCGGCATATTCCAAGATAATCGCTCCGATAAAGCCCACTACCCAACGTTTCCATACCTGAGGACCAAAGATACGCTTCCATTGGGAATCGTAATTGACCGCATCTTTCTTGCCCCACTTCAATGTGCCGCTGCTCGCAGCCCCAATCATGCCGCCAAAGAACACACCAACCAACAGGATGACTCCCCACGTGATGCCCGGCGGCATTACAAACTTGAAGTAGGTGTTATTGAAAGCCTGCGGCGCGATGGCCTTTCCGATCAACCCAGCGATGTTCTCGAAAGCGCCGGAAGCACCCAAGAGGGTGTTGGATAAAACCACGGCTAAGATGCCGACAATGCCAAGCAATATCCCAGCCGCATACGGTGACCACGTTTCCTTATGAATTTGCTTGATGATCCAGTTCATACTATTCTCCTTTCACACAAAGTGAATTGCCAGCTCGTTATTCTTTTTGATCCGATGACTTGCCTTCGGTTAGTTTATCAATGGATGTCAGCACCTCGGCAGTTGCATCCGGTTTTTCTAGCAAGCGGCGCAGCGACTTCCGCGCATTGGGTTTCAACTTCGCGATCTGCGGAACCATCTCCACGACATCCGCTGGATACTCGCCTTCGACTGGCTTGGTGTCTTTGAAGGAGACTTTGACCAATCCCTCTCGGCTGATCACCAGCGCACCGCCGCCAATTAGAAATACACCAATCATGATGAGCAAAATCACATTGCCCCAGTTGGTTGGGTATTGGCCCAATACATTTTCGTTATATCGCTGAACATAATTGACTAGATCCGGATTGTTGAGAGCCGAGTTGGCTTGTTGCGCCGCGACCGGCTGAGGTGCTGCCGAAGTATTGCTTGAAGCTGGCACAGCGGATGTAGTTGCAGTCGCAGCAGGCGTTCCATTACTTGACCCAGGAGCAGAGCTGGACCCGATCTGAACGCCCAATTTGGTTGCGTAAACTTGAGCGCGGGCCTGCAGATCATTTGGGTGACATTGCGCACAGGAAGCTTGGATATCAGAAAGCGGTGATACTAGACCAGTATGCGCCGCAGTTTCATCTGTTGCTTGTTGATTCCCACCATGACAGATATAACAAAAATCACCGAAGGCGTGCGAGGTATGCCAAGGTGTGCCATCGTTATTCACTGGCTTTTTTTCCTGCACTTCGTGGCAATTCTTGCAGGACGACACTTGTGACCCACATTGACCAAGCACAGACGATACTTGTGATCCGCATTGGGCGGCGCGTGCAGGCTGAGTCAATGCTAGCGAAATGCCGCTTGCGATCACGATCATGATGCTAGCAATCGCGGGCATTACGAACAGTTTCTTATGTTGCATGCAATCCTCCTCAGGAAGAAAGGATCTTGCTCTTTTCTAAGCATGCGAGACGGTCTTGGTCCCCTCCATTAAACTAGCTCGATAGGTGAGACGATCCCGCATCACGGTCCGAAGCAAGTCGAGCGCTTGAATTAGTCTTTGGTCAGATAAATGGTATGTATTCGTCGAGCCTTGCCGAACCGTATAAACCAGCCCGCGTTCGCGCAAAACTTTAAGATGTCGTGAAATCGTAGGTTGAATTGTATTTAATTCATTGGTCAATTCAGTTACGTTGCGGGGGGAATCTGCCAGCGCATATAAAATAAGAAGGCGGGTCGGGTCGGAGAGGGCTGAGCAAAAGTCAGCTTCGAGTTGAGATATTTCCTGGACAAGTGCCTTTGACACCATGTTACACTCCTGCTTTATATGGATAAGCGTATATATGCAATTTGGATAATAATCCTGTGAAGACAAGCGTAACAGTGCAGGAAATCATACCGACTGTAGCATAATGTCACAATATATAGAGTGGCATAATTGGAACCCATCGAATAGGATGGCAACTGCCAACTAACCCAGAGCTCATTGCCCTGCTGGAAATATCTCTTTGACTACAATCCCCTCTGCGGCGACTTTATATACCCACAGCATGGCCATCGAAAAAACCTTCAATTTCCACAAATAACGCTGATTAGTAACTTCCCCCAGTGGGAGGATTAGAAAAATTCCCTTGGCTTGGACTTGACAGTACGTCCCAAAAACTCTTATCTATGTACATTGAGTAGATGAAAACCATTTATTGAGTGTTTCAATTCGTGAAGAAAGCTGTAATTACGCCCGAAATCCCATTTGTTGAAATACGACAACCTTGAAAAGATCCAGAATCAACGCATAGGCCAGAGTAAGTCCGGCCAGGATCGCAATGAGTGTGATGCTGATCGGTCCCATCAAAATACCTTGTGCGGCCAACAAGGTTACAACAAAGACATCTGCGATTGTAGCTAACAACAACGGTGTCCCCGGACGCGACTTCCAGAATGGGCCGCGTTCGCGCACCAGGTAGACGTTAGCCAACCCGCTAAAGACCAACATGACAAAAACCAGCGTCTGTAACTGTACGAGATCCAAATGATAGACTTTCTGTCCCAGAAATAAAATGCCAAACGAGAAGATCAACCAGGCTGCGGCCATGATCAGCGCTCCTGCCACAAGCGGTTTGATCCGCCAGCTTTCGGGTTTGTGGGAGTATGAAACATTGTCTGATGCCAGGGACATGGTAACGAAATCATTGGCAAACAGGAGTAGGACCACGAGGCGCGGAGTAGTCACGAAATATCCGGTTAGAAAGAGGCCCAAGCTAAGGAACAAAGCGATCTGAAAAGTCTTGATGATCTTGTTGAAAGTATAGGTCAGCATGCGTTGGTAAATTTGGCGTCCAATCCTCACCGCCGAGAGCACATCGTTTAGCCCTGGATTGGTGAGGATGGCACTGGCCGCCGCGCGCGCCACGTCGGTTGCATTAGATACTGCGATTCCGACTTCGGCCTGCTTCAAGGCCGGGGCATCGTTCACTCCATCACCTGTCATCCCCACTACATGACCGCCTTTTTGAAAGTTTTGGACCAAACGAAATTTATCCTCCGGCAGCACGCCAGCCACAACATTGCAATCGAAAGTGTTCTCCATGATCTTCTTGCGAAATTCGTCCGCTGAGCAGACTGAGTCTCCGAGACCCACCTGGGATGAAATGGCTCGAGCGGTTGCGCGGCTATCCCCCGTGATCATGATCACCTTCACGGATAGATCGCGCAAGCTTTCGATTAGATCTTTTGAATCTTTACGCGGCGGATCATATAAACCCATCAAACCTACAAACTCAAGCCTTTCCTCTGAACCTTCTGCGATACCAATCACGCGATAACCCTGCTGCGCTAATGCATCCACAGCGGCTGATGGATCAGGAGTATTGTAGGCCATGGCCGCCACAAGGCGCGGGTAACCTTTTAAGATTCTGGTCCTGACACCCTCGAGGCGGGCAATCACCTCTGTGCGTTTGGTTAGCGGGTCAAAGGGAATAAATTGGATGCGCTCCGGCTCTTTTTCGAACAGACTGCGTTCACGGGCAGCTTTGAGGATGGCTAGGTCGATGGGGTCCTGGGAGGCCTCGTCCGAACTGATGGCTGCCAGCCGCAGAACATCGTCTTCAGTGTGTGAACCATAGGGAATTATCGCTGATAGAGTAAGCAGGTTCTGGGTGATCGTCCCGGTCTTGTCGCTACATAATACATCCATCGCGGCGGCTTCTTCAATAGCAGTCAGCCGCGTTATCAATACACCGTTGGCGGCGAGTTCGCGCGCCCCCAAAGTAGAGGCCAATGTAAACGTGGCAGGCAATGCCACTGGTACGGATGCAACCAGCAACATCAATGCAAAGGGAACAGAGTCGGTAAAGGAAATAGCATGAAGCCAGGAATAAATCAGCACTCCCGCCACCAACAGCACATCAAGCGCGACCAGATATCGAACGATGCCCAGAATAATGGCTTCAAGATGGCTGGGCGTCTTGGCAATGCGGACCAGTTCGGCAGTTTTCCCAAAGAAGGTGTGCGTGCCGGTAGCAGTCACCTGCCCGTCCGCTTCGCCGCGCTGCACCATACTTCCCGCGTAGGCCTTTTTCCCGGATTCGATTTCGACCGGCAAGGATTCACCTGTCAGGGAGGATTGATCAACTGACAGGCTACCATGCAACAGGTCGATGTCCGCCGGAATGAAATCGCCAACCCGCAGGTGAATGACATCGCCGGGAATCAGTTCCTGGGAAGGAACAGTTTGCCAAATTGCATCGCGTCGTACTTTGACTTGGATGAAGAGTTTTTTCTTCAGCAGTGCTAGTGCATTTTGTGAGCGGTTCTCTTGAAAGAAACTGATAAACGCATTGAAGAATAAGAGAAGGCTGATAATAGTTGCTTGCGTATCGTGGCCAATAAATAGCTCTAATAAGACACTTAGTTCCAACATCCAGGGAACCGGTCCCCATAATTTTCCTAGAAACAACAAAATCGGTCGTGGCTTCTCCTCAGGTATGACATTTGGACCAAACTGCTTGAGTTGTGCCTGGGCTTCTGCTGTCGTGAGACCTTCAACCATTAATTTATTTCTCCTTGCATTCTCCTTAAATTGCAAATAAAGGATTGTAAGCCCAAGGTTAAACTGGGTCAAATCCGTTCTTGAGGCGCTGTGATTATATAGCGATCGTCAGAGATCGTTATCATTAAACTTTTAGTTCCAGGCCTATGCTATTCGTTTCAAATCGCTCATTGCCGCATTCACGAAGAAAGGCTTCCGCTATTTGGCGTCGCCACGAGTTGCCAGCTTATAGTAATAAAACCCTTTGTTTGCCATTCATACCTTCCAGAGAAAATATAATCTTATTATTATCAGTGATATTAACAAGCATTTAACGGTGAGTAATACTTGAGTTAAACTTTTTCTCCCAAATAAATATCCACCAGGAATTGAAGAATTTAACTTCCAAATTAATTTTTGGGCAAACAAAACCGGAGCCGGAATCATTCCCAAAAGGTACCTGCACGACGAGAATGTGCGTCGCCATTTTATCCCAAAGCGATCTTATCTCCTGATTTTCAAAACCTTCAAGGCCAAATAGCGAGTGAAATCCAGACCGACAAATAGGTGACGTGCGAGATTATCCATTCGATCTGCGCTAATTTAATAACCCTGCCGCCGAGAAAATCGGGCCTTTGTCGCTTCAAGACCGCTAGCCGGAAATAAGCAACAATGAACCAAGGGTTAGTTGCTACTACTCTTGGAAATTCTCTTCGCTAACTCTGTTGCTTCCTCTTCATATTTCGCAATTGAAACAAAGTCAGATACCCTCTCAATCACTTGGCCGGATAAATAGACATCATTTTTCAAATCCCCGATGTCCAACGAACGAACAAGCAATTCCCATGCGCGGTCGTATCTGCCTTTTTGAAACGATATAGATGATAATGAAATCAGGCAATCTGCGATGCCATCATTATTCTTGAGATCAGAGAACATTTTGATGGCCTTATTATAGTTTCTTTCAGCAATTTGAAGTTCCCCTTCAAAGCGAGCTATATCACCTAGAGTAATCATCGTTCTTGCAATCTGATCTTTGCGATCTAGTTTTCGTTCGAACTTCAGCACTTTATTGAAGTAATCACCAGCTGGGCGATAATCTTGTTCGTTCCAAGCAAGGATACCCAACCGGGATAAAACCGTACTAATTAACTTGGGCTGGCCCGAACTCCGCGCAATACCAAGACTCCTTAGTCGGATGCAGGTTGTCTCTACAGTAGGCCTCTGCCGTTCGGGGTGCGTAACATAGGTTCGCAATGTTCCGGCCGAAAGGCCCGCTCGAAGCGAGAGTTCAGTCAGGGTTGTGTCGTGTTCATCCGCATATTCCAACAACCAGCGAGTAAATGGGGTCACAATGGTTTCTCTTTTCTTGCGCATATGAATCTCCTTAGAAATATAAAAATGCGCTTCCTCCAAATGAGGAAGCGCATTCATGGAAGGACAACGTTTTAATCTTTTTTGTTCAGCCGATAATCAATGACCAATAGGCCATCACTGATACTGGTACCCGGTGGTAGGATGATGGCGGGGGAACACTCTGAAGCTCGCCCGCCATCCCCACTGAAAACAAAAACACGTTCCGTGTAGAGCGTGTTTTTGTTTTCTTCACATTGCGTTTCTCATGAACTCTGCCAGATTAACCTTCAACTGCTCCAACGACGGCATGTGAATGTACATCATATGTCCCGCTTCGTAATAACTCATGCTGATATTGTCGCGCAAAGATTCGTGCAGGCCCAAATGATTGAACGTATATTCCGTCGCGGAATACGGCGTGCCGAGATCGTAATAGCCATTCGCCACGAAAACTTTTAGGTGCGGGTTATACGTTATAGCCGCGCGCAACGTCTCGCCAACGTTCAGATATTGATTCTCTGCATTGGCATAGGACCACGGATAAACAAATTCACTTAGAATCTCATAAGGTAAATCTGACTCGAATTTGAGCTCCGCACGAATGTAATCATAAAGCGCGGCAGTATACGGACCGAAGGTGTTCGTCAGCAATGGATCGTATTCAGGATGATCGGTGACGCCGAGTTGGTCGAGACCGATGAAGCGGCTGTCGAGGCGACCGATGGTTTGTCCACGGTCGCGTAAGAGTTCCTTAAAGAAATGCTGATCGGTGATGCGAAGATCGGTGCGATCAATGAACTCAGCGGAAAGTCCGGTGTAACGCGACAACTTTTCCACGATGAGTTTACGCTCGCGCGCTGTCAGCGCATTACCTTTCATCAATGCATTGGCATATTCACCAAATGCAAACTTCTCGACTTCCTTGAGCAGCGTTTGCAACGGCTTGCGGGCTTTGAGTTTGTGGTGATACCACGCCGTCGCCGCATAAGTCGGAAGGAACACAATGAACGGCAGATCATTGCCAATGTGAAATTGAATCGTCGAGAAATTTAGAACCGCGGAAATGAGCATAATGCCATTGAGATACAGTCCATGCCGCTCCTGCAAATAACCGGAAAGACCCGCGGCGCGCGTCGTACCATAGGACTCCCCCGCCAAAAATTTCGGAGAAAGCCAGCGATTGTAACGCGTGGTGTAAAGACGAATGAAATCGCCAACCGAAGTGATATCTTTTCTAAAGCCATGCCATTCACTGGGCTTCTCCCCTTCCACGGGCCGGCTGTATCCTGTACTGACTGGATCGATGAAAACCAAATCGGTTTCATCGAGCAATGAATATTCATTATCAGTTAATTGAAACGGCGGCTTCGGCAAATTGCCGTCGAACTCCAACATAACGCGCCGCGGTCCCAGCAAACCCAAATGAAGCCAGACCGAGGATGAACCCGGTCCGCCATTGAACGAGAATGTGATCGGGCGTTTCCGAAGTGCTGATGCACGGTCAGCAGATTTATCTTCGACATCATCTTTGGTGTACGCCACAAAAAAGATCTGCGCCCGCGGCTTCTCGCCTTCCGCTTCTTTCTCGCGGTCGGGAGTTTCTTCTTTCATCACAATGGTCCCGGTTGTGACCGTATATTTGATTTCCTTGCCGCCAATCTTGATCGAGTGTTTGGTCTCAACCAAATTATCTTTTGGCTTGGGTTTCTCTTCCTTCCCTTCGACCTTGCCCGGGATAAGCTTACCGTCTTTTTTGACTTCTTCGTTTTCAGTCATGGTTTCTCCTGATCTTCATGGGTGATCAAACGATAAACATCGCGTTTCTTCCAACCGGATCGTTCCGAGAGTTCGGATGAAATATCTTTGGAAGATTTTCCGCTTACCCTTTCTTTTTTGATTCTCGCAAGCAATTTCTCTTTTGACCATTCTTTGCTGGCCCCTGATGGTTGACCGCTGACAACCAAAACAAATTCCCCTCTCGGCTCTTTAAAGTGGACTTGTGCCTGACTCAACATCGCGCGCCAAATCTCCTCGTGGAGTTTGGTCAACTCACGTGCAATTGCGACGGAACGGTCTCCAAGAATCGCTTCCAAGTCTCCCAACGAATTGAGCAGGCGATGCGGCGTTTCAAGAAAGATCAACGTGTATGGCAAATCGGCGACGCGTTCAAGGAATTTTTTCCGCTCCAAACTTTTGCGCGGCAAATAGCCGAGGTATAAAAATGAATCGGTGGGTAATCCAGATGCCACCAACGCGGCAATCGGCGAGGCGGGGCCGGGCACGGGGCTGACGCGATGACCCGCTGTCAGCGCGGCATGAACGAGTTCATAACCCGGATCATTTAAACCCGGTGTGCCTGCATCCGAGACAAGAGCCACTTCACCAACATCAAGCGCGGCAAGAATTGAATCCAGCTTGGTTAATTTATTATGTTCGAAATAACTGGTGAGAGGGGTATGTATATCAAAGCGACGAAAAAGATTTCCCGTGACACGCGTATCTTCGGCGGCGACCAGCTTCACGTCGCGCAAGAGGCGTAATGCCCGTGCGCTGATGTCTTCAAGATTCCCAATCGGCGTCGCAATGAGATACAAGGTTCCCATATCCCGATTGTATCCCAAAAGAAAACCCTCTCCTGAACGGGAGAGGGTCTGCACCATCAATGAATAAACGTAATGTTATTGCGTTACAGTGATCGTGCCTGTCATGCTTGGATCACTCATGGAGTGATAGTTGAACATGCCAGCCTGAGTAAAAGTGAACTTATATGTTGTGCCTTGATTAATCGGGCCGCTATCAAACACACCCGATGTATCGGACGTGACCGTATGTGTGGCGGAGTCATTGTTCGTCCAGCTGACAGAGGTGCCTACCTTGACCATCAACGCATTGGACTGAAAGCCAGCACCGGTGATAGACACGGCATCGTTGGAACTAGCAGGAGTCGCAGTCGGGGCAACTATAGTCCCATTCGCAGAAGGAGTCTTAGGCGAAGGCGGCGTATGTGTGGCCTTGATATGCTTGGTAGGGGCACCAGGAGTGCCCGAGGACGACTTTTTGCCGCCCAATAAACTACCGAGCCCTGTATGAAGCTGACAGGATGATAGAAGTAGAGCGACGATTACAAGCATGGAACCAAAAGTTAGTTTTTTCATTGTTTTACCTCCAGGTAACCGACCAATCTTACACGCGATTCATTAAAAGAAGATGTGATTTTTTAAATGATATGCATTCTTCAAATTGTCTTTAAACTCTTATTCGGACTATTGTTGTATAAAACAAAAGTCACGCACCAAAGATGCGTGACTTGTTTCTAAAATGTGATGGGGCCGATGAACTAATATCCGCTGGAGGTCGCTTTGTCTCCGCTTGGCGTGATCAAATACCAGACACTGCCTATGCCATCACCATTTGTATCACCGGGTTGTTGATCTTTGATGTAGTAATACAGAGGCCAGCCATTATAGGTTACCTGGGTAGTGCCATCGGCGAGTGTGGTTGTACCAAACTTGGATGCGTCCACGCCGGTACCCGCGACTGGTGTGCCATTGGTCAACAGTGGAGGCCAGCTCTTTGCACAATTTCCACTGCAAGTAGATGTGCCGGGCAAATCTTTTGTAAACAGATAAAGCGTCATGCCTTTTCCATCAACAAGGAACGCACTATATTTACTGTTCTTTCCAACGTTGACGGTAGCCGCTGACCCGGCCATAGCAGAGGCGGCGGTGGGAGTATCAGCCGGCATGGAAGCTCCGCTACTGCCTGCGCTGGTAGCGGTCGCGGCGGGAGCTTGCGTTGCCGGGGCCATTGTCGCCGCGGGCTGAGCGGTGGGAGGTTGCGCAGTCGGCGTGGCGGCTGGCGCACAAGCGCTGACCAGCAAAGTCAAAGCAACGAGCGTAGTCACGATAAGGTAATTGATCTTCATGTTCTCTCTCCTTTTTGAACTTATAGAAATAAATTTATAACAGCATACATCCCGATTGTAAGATTTGGATTTGATTCATCTTAGGCAGGGATTAGAAGAGTCTTCAAAGTGAAAATAAAAGAAATCCTTCAAATAAGCATTGCTTCGCTGATCTTAATGGTTTACAGCTGGTATCTCGGAGGACTGCATCAATCGGGATACGATATTGTGGGGATTCTGTTGTTCATCACTAGCGAGGCGGCATGGATAAAGCCATCCATTGATTCGATCTGCGTATCCACGAATCTGGCGATTGAGGAAAGTGCTATAATTATTATAGGGTATACGCTTTACGCATTTTTTGTTTTGAATCTTCGACCAAAGATTGGGTTGAGAATCAAGATGACAACTCCGTTGAATAAAAAATCAAATTACATAGCAGAAATTATTGTCATAGCAGGTTACTTCGTGATGATCTGCTTGTTGACCACCTTGTTCGGAGGATTTTATTATATGGCGGATAAAGCTATTGCTCAACCCACACCAACGCAAGACCCCTTTCTCGCCAGCCTTTCTGCACCGACTCCTACCCCACATATTCCAATAAATTATCAAGCTGGCACTAACAGTATTTTCAAGGATGCTTTCATTGATAACCGCAATAGTTGGCAAAATGAAGAAGATCTAACTTCTATCACTGTCGAAGGAGGAAAATTGTCCTTTGGATCATTACACAACGGAAACTTTGCAACTGCACGGAGCGGCGAGCCAGCCAGTTATCTCAACCAACCTTATTATCTACAAGCTGATCTTTCTGTAGACCAAATAACCGCTGACAGCATTGGTATTATCTTTAGGGCCATTCCTGGTGGTAGTAATGATTTCTTCGTATTCCAGATCAATCTAGAATCAAAACAGTATTCCTTGTATCACCATGCCTCCAATTTTTGGTCAATGCGTATGTCGGGCAATACGGATTCAATCCAATCGTATCCGTCCATTAACACACTTGGTATTTTTGTCAATAAAGGTTATTTGGAATTTTATATCAACCACAAAATAGTAGATACTTATCAGGATACCGGTATGTCATTTCAGTCGGGCAGAACAGGTTTCTATGTTGACAATTCCGGCTTCAACCTGATCGTGACGAATTTTTCCATTGACAAGGCAGGAGGGCAGTAACTGTGGAGGACCAAAAAGCCAGTAGTGCGCCAAAATACAGGTGGTTTACCATCTTTGCAGGCGGATATCTTATCTACTTGCTGATCTTGCTGGGCATTTTCGCGGCATTTATGATACCTGTATTTAGAACTATCGCGAACCATCCATCAACGCCGCCTGTCACGCTTGTCCCAACACCATATATCCTTGTTCATGCGCCTGCCGACAAAACCCGGATCAGATTCGAAGATTTTTCATCCACTCTAGGAGATTGGAGTTTACTCTATTCTAACGGGAAGATTGAGACAGTAAACGGGAAATTAATCCTGCAATCGAACGATCGGGATTATCCAGCCGTTGGAGAAAACCAATCGTTTATTTCTATCGACGATGTATACTATGTTCAAGCTGACTTCATGACAGACGTGGATGCGGATCGGCCTTACGGCTTAGTCTTCGGTATGAATAATACATTAGATACTTTCTATTTATTTGAAATATTACCTCGCTCCACACAATTTAGTCTTTATAAATATGCGCCTGGAAAGTGGAATGCACTTATTCCTTTTTCATACTCTGAAATGAACCCATATCCAGGAGTAAATACTCTCAGTGCATATTTCAACAAAGGTCAAATTGAATTATATATAAATGGCAATCTGGCCGCGTCTTATACAGATCAGCAGCCCTATCGGTATGCTGGCGTAGGAGCCTTGGTAAACAATTCTTCCTACCGGCTAATCGTTGATAATTTCTTTGCGTACAGCGGGAAATAGCATTCTGGGCGGAAGTGTTTACATCCTCTCCCCTCTAGATTGCGTTTCATACAATTGAGCATACAACCCCCACCGCCCTGGGGGCACCTCCCACAAATCCGGCGATTTAACTATTGAATGTACATTCCAAATTTCCATTGTCGTATTTGGAGGAGGCAGAAGGGGGGTTAACGCTTTTCTCTCTTGAACTGCGTTTCATACAACTGACTATATAATCCGCCCGTAGCCAGCAACTCCTCATGCGTGCCACGCTCGACAATCTGTCCACGATCCATCACCAAAATCATATCCGCTGCAAGGATGGTTGATAAGCGGTGAGCAATGACAATACTTGTACGCCCTGCCATCACGCGCTTCAACGCATCTTGAATCAAAAATTCTGATTCGCTATCCAGAGAACTCGTAGCTTCATCCAAAACCAAGATGCGCGGATCTTTCAATATCACGCGCGCCAAAGCAATCCGTTGTTTCTCTCCGCCGCTGAGACGATAGCCGCGCTCACCGACAATTGTGTTGTAATGCTCGGGCAAGTCCATGATGAATTGATGAATGTTCGCGGCTTTGGCCGCGGCTTCGATCTCGGCTTGTGTCGCATCCATCTTCGCATATGTCAGGTTGGTACGGATCGTATCATGGAAAAGATATGACTCTTGCGTCACCATTCCAATCGCAGACGAAAGCGAGTCGAGCGTCAGATCCTTCAAATCATGCCCATCAATGCGGATCACGCCGCTGGTTGGATCGTAGAGCCGCGGGATGAGATAAGTTAAGGTGGTTTTGCCTGCACCCGAAGGTCCGACCAGAGCGATGAGTTGACCCGGTTTGGCACGGAAGGAAATGTCTTCCAAGGCCACGTCGCGCGCTTGCGACTTTACATCCGACGTGTCTGTGTCGCCGTTTGTCGTCCCATTTTTGCCATCCCCGCTTTCCGTCAAAGAAAGAACCGCATTGACATTGTCCATGCTACCGTAGCGTTTGACTTCACCGAGCAGTCCTTTTTCGCCTGCCTCATCATAGTTGAAGTTCACGTTTTCGAAGAGCAGATCGCCTTGCACATCTTTCAATACGATGGCATCTTTTGTTTCGGGAATCTCTTGCGGCAGATCGAGCACTTCAAAGACGCGCTCAAAGCTGACCACGGAAGTGGAGAACGTCACCGGTGCGTTGGACAGGGATTGCAGGGTGTTGTACAGGGTGCCGAGATAGGAACCAAAGGCGACCATGGTGCCGATGGTGAAGGCCTTTTGAATGACGAAATAGCCACCGAAGCCGTAAACGAGTGCCGTGCCGACCGCGGTCACCAACCCGATGATGGCAAAGAACAGTACCCCGATTACAGAACTCTGCACGTCCATTTCACGCACTGCCCAAGCACGCTCACTGAAACGTTTATCTTCATCTTTTGCGCGTCCAAACAATTTGATCAGCAACGCGCCGCCGATGTTGAGTGTCTCGTTCATGTGAGCGTTCATCTCGGCATTCATTTCCAGTTGTTGGCGTGTGACCTCGCGCAGGCGGTCGCCCAAGCGCCGCGCGGCGACGATAAACAGCGGCAGGATGGCCACGCTGATGAGGGTCAGCCGCCATTCGAGGCTGAACATCACTGCCAGGATCGCCACGGCTTCAATAATGTTGGTAATGATGGTTACGATGGTATTGCTGATGGCAGATTGCGCGCCGACCACATCGTTATTGAGGCGGCTCATCAACTCACCAATCTTGGTATTCGTAAAGAAGCGCAGGCTCATGCGTTGCAAGCGCGAGTACAATGCCACGCGCAGATCAAAGATCACGCCCTCGCCAACAATGGCGTTCCATTGCCGTTGGGCAACGCCGATCACGCCGTTCAGGACTGGAATGATCAACAACGCCAGCGCCAACAGAATCAGGCGATGCACATCTCCGGCAGGGATGACCTGGTCAATCATGTTGCGGAAGATCAACGGTGTCAGCAAAGTCAAGCCGGTACTGATCAGAATCGCCACCAACATTCCAATGGTCTCCCTCCAGTATGGACGCGCATAAGCAAATACGCGCCGCAGCAACTGGCCCGTCATCTGCGGATGTTCATCACCACTGCGAACATATGCAAACCAACTCCTGTGACTCCCGCCCCCCAATCCCAAACCTCTTCCACCACCACCGCCACCACCGCCGTAATTCATAAATTAATCTCCTAAGAATACGCGATCCGCCCGAAGGATATTCTCATCCGGGGAATACAAATCGCGATCATAAAAATTTTTAGAACCTTGTTGAGTCTATTGTGCTACCAATTGGATAATCTGGCAATTCTTTTTCACTACCTTCCAATCATATCTCCATACATTGACTATAATCCCCACCGCTTTCGGCACCTCCCCCAAATCCGACGATTAACTGTTTAATGTATATTCTAAATTTTCATTGTCAGATTTGGGGGAGGCTGGGAGGGGTCAAACCTTTTCCCTATTAAATTGTGTTTCATACAACTGACTATATAATCCTCCGGTTGCGAGTAACTGCTCGTGCGTTCCTCTTTCAACAATTTGTCCGCGATCCATCACCAAGATCATATCCGCCGCAAGAATCGTGGACAAGCGATGCGCAATCACGATGGAAGTTCTTCCCGCCATCACGCGCTTCAACGCATCCTGGATCAACGATTCGGATTCGCTATCCAGCGAACTCGTGGCTTCATCTAAAACCAAGATGCGCGGATCTTTGAGAATGACACGAGCTAATGCGATGCGTTGCTTCTCTCCGCCGCTGAGACGATAGCCGCGCTCGCCCACAATCGTGTCATAGCGGTCGGGTAGTTCCATGATGAATTGGTGAATGTTGGCGGCACGCGCCGCAAACTCAATTTCATCCTGCGTGGCATCCATCTTGGCATAGATCAAATTGGTGCGGATGGTGTCATGAAACATGTACGTTTCCTGCGTCACCATGCCAATTGCGGACGAAAGAGAGTTGAGCGTGACATCTTTCAAATCATGTCCATCGATGCGGATGACTCCACTCGTTGGGTCGTAGAGACGCGGGATGAGATACGTCAAAGTCGTTTTGCCCGCGCCCGAAGGTCCGACTAGAGCGACGAGCTGACCCGGCTTGGCGCGGAATGAAATATCTTCCAACGCAACTTCGCGCGCTTGCGACATCGTCCCCTGCGGGGACGAATGCGCATCAGACTCCGCCTCAAGCTTGCTACCGTTTCCATGATCTCCCGTTCCCTTGTCCCCCAACGATAATACCGCCGTGACATTGTCCATGCTCCCATAGCGTTTGACTTCGCTCAACAGCTTATCTTCGTCCACCGTGTATCTGAAGGTTACGTGGTCAAAAGCAAGTTCGCCTCTAACGTCTTTCAATTCGTCTGCATCCTTTTTCTCGGTGATGTCGTGCGGAAGATCGAGCAGTTCAAAGACGCGCTCGAAGCTGACCATCGAAGTGGAAAAGTCTACGGGCGCGGAAGCCAGACTCTGCAACGAACCATAAAGCTGTCCGAGATACGCGCCGAAGGCGACGATGGTACCGATCGTGAACGAACCTTGAATAACGTAGTATCCACCCAAGCCATAAACCAGAGCCGTGCCCACCGCGCTGACCAGTCCGAGAATCATAAAGAACACGGAGCCGATCACCGCACGCTGGATGCCGACATCGCGCACGTTGGAGGCGCGCTCGCGGAAGCGATTGCTTTCATCCTTCGCACGCCCAAATAATTTAACCAGCAGTGCACCGCCGATGTTGAGCGTCTCATTCATGTGCGCGTTCATCTGGGCGTTAAGCTCCATGGCTTTGCGTGCAATATCACGCAGAGTGGTGCCGAGTTGATTTGCGGCAATGATGAACAGCGGCAGGATCAGCACGCTGACAATCGTCAAACGCCATTCAAGGCTGAGCATGACCGCCAGCAAAGCGATCGTTTCAATGATGCTGGTAATGATACCGACGATGGTATTGCTGATGGCATCCTGCGCACCGACCACGTCGTTGTTGAGGCGGCTCATCAGTTCACCGACTTTGGTGTTGGTGAAGAAGCGCAGGCTCATGCGTTGCAGTCGCGAGAACAACGCCACGCGCAGATCGAAGATCACGCCTTCGCCGACCGCCGCGTTCAATTGCCGTTGAATGACCGAAATCCCGCCGTTGAGAATCGGGATGAACAGCAGCGCCAGCGCCAAGAGAATCAGCTCATGCAAGTTTTTTTGCGGAAGCACCTGGTCGATCATCGTGCGGAAGATGAGCGGTGAGATCAGGCTCAACCCCGTGGTGAGCAGGATCATCACCAGCATTCCGCTGATCTGTCCCCAATAAGGTCGCGCATACGCCAACACGCGCAAGAGCAACTCGCGCGTTAGCTTGGGCTTCTTATCGCCCGCACGCATATAACTCCAACCGCCATGCCACATAGTTTTAAGTCTCCTGGTCTAAATCGTCGAACAAGTCTAACAGTTCCAAGCATCGAACTCTTTCAACCGCAAAGGGACCGATCATCTTCCACTCTGCTTCAGGTCAGGCCGAAAGCGGTTCCCGCTTCCCGAACGGTTCTGCATCCTTGAAATAAAGTTCGCAACCGTTTCCCCCCGCAGTTTATGTTTGATGTATGCCTTTCCATCAACCATCCCCCGCCAGTTATGTCTGTTGGAAGGCTTTCCAGCTAAATTCCCCCACTGCTCAAGTTAGTTGGAAGGCGTTCCATTCTTGTTCCCCCACGGGTCTTCTTCCTCAAAAGCCATTCTAACCTTAATTGCAGACGGGTCCGGCAGAGAATTACGGAGATTTAGCCGATCGGGTAGGGTATCGTCTGGGCTGCCAACTCCTATTTTGCCCCTGCGGGCCTATTTCCGCAACTGGACAAGCGGGGAGGTTAATGAAAGTCAAATGGTCTGGACGTGCTATAATAATTCATTGGGTGTTCAACGGATGGTTAGGAAATATTGAATGACTCCGCCTAATCTTGCATATAGCACCGCGCTCATGGTAGCGGGATTAATCTGCCTTTTGGTAGGCTTGATCGTCGTACAGACGCGGCGGAACGCACTGGGGGCGATCCCGCTGACGATCCTGATGTTTTCCCTGAGCTGGTGGGACATCACATATAGTTTGTTCTGGGCGAAAGCTCCAGCTCCCTTTCCAAACTTTTGGTTATATATCACCTATGTCGGTGCAATGACTGTCCCCGAGGCACTGCTGGCTTTTGCGATGCAGCTCTCGGGGTTACAAGATTTGTTAAAAATGGCCCTTTATCACCGCCTTGTGCGCAGAACCGATCGCGGTGGTTGTACTTCTATTTACGGATTCACGGCATGGTTTGTTTTTCGGTGGGAAAGATACTCACAATATCGGCATGATTATGGCTTCCGGGCCGGTATATTGGGCGAACATTATTTTCTCTTATATTCTGGTGCTGATCAGCTGCATCCTCCTGGTTCGCAGATTCACCCGGAGTTCGGGGATTTATCGATGGCAACTCGGAGTGATCCTGATCGGCATCGCAATCCCCTGGCTCAATAGTTTTATCTTTATTTTTGGCTTAAGTCCGTTCCCAAACGCCGATAATACACCGCTTTCATTCACAATTGGCGGATTAGCCTTTGCCTATGCTTTGCTTCGCTATCACTTGCTGGATATCCTCCCGATCGCGAGGCATGTCCTTATCGAAAGTATGAATGACGGCGTGCTGGTTTTGGACGTGCACAACCGGCTGGTCGACATCAACCCCGCTGCGCAACAGGTGATCGATCCTTCGGGGAAGTCATGGATTGGCGAATCGGCCGAGAAGGCACTATCGGTTTGGTCGGAGGTCGTAGACGCATTCCATGATGTCAAAGAGGCTCACGTCGAGGTACCGCTTGGCAATCCGCCGCGCAACTATCTGGATCTGAAAATATCGCCGCTCCACGATGCACATCATAACTTCATCGGCCGCCTCGTGGTCTGGCGCGACATCACGCCGTTGAAAGAGGCGCAATCCGAACTGCAGGAATTGGCCGCCAAGGATGTACTGACCAACTCTTTTAATCGCCGCCATTTCCTGAATGTGCTGAATAAGGAAATCGATCGTGCCGATCGTTTTGATCATCCGCTGACCATCATCTTGCTGGATTTTGACCACTTAAAACACATCAACGATACTTTTGGGCATCTGGCAGGAGATGAGGCATTAAAAACCTTTGCCGATATCTGCCGCAAGAATATCCGTGAAGTGGATTTACTTGCGCGGTTCGGCGGCGATGAATTCGTGGTACTCCTTCCTGAAGCGGATCAGGACCAAGCCCGCCTGATCGCAGAACGGATGAGACAGGAATTAGCACAGTCCCCATTCGAGATCGGCGCCAAGAAGGTTTTATTGACGGTCAGCATGGGAATCACGGGCCTGCTCGGCGACCGTGATACCGTCGAAACACTCATGCATCGGGCCGACCAGGCGCTCTATGCCGCAAAAGAATCGGGGCGCAACTGCATCGTGGTTTGGGATGAGTCACTGCTCACGCTAAAGAATTGATGATGGTGTCACTGCAACTGGACAAGCGCTCCCGGCTCTGCATCCGAGAAAATCAAGTAAAATAGCGGTATGCAACTACTTAGCGTTAACATCGGTCAAAAGCGAACCCAACCAAAGGGAAGCGAAAAAGAAACAACGGGAATTTACAAACTTCCTGTTCAAGAGCCGGTTGAGATCAAGTCACTTGGAATTCAAAGGGATTTCATCTGCGACCAGAAGAATCACGGCGGGCCGGATCAAGCCATCTATGTTTATGGCGTGCTTGATTACCAATGGTGGTCAAAAGAATTGGGAAAAGAACTTGCGCCAGGAACTTTTGGCGATAACCTGACGGTCAGCGAATTGGAAAGCACACCCTTCAACATCGGCGACCGATTGCATATTGGCTCTGTGATTCTCGAAGTCAGCGCGCCGCGCATTCCATGTTCCACGCTGGCGGCAAGGATGGGCGATCCGCAATTCGTCAAGAAATATCGTCAAGCCGAGCGGCCGGGATTATATTGCCGCGTGATTCAAGAGGGTTTCGTTCAAACGGGCGATGAAGTGAAGATTGAGCCTTATCAAGGCGAGACCATTTCAGTCTTTCAAATGTTCCGCGATTATTACGACAATAACAAAAGCGAAGCGACCTTGCGACTTCATCTGCGCGCGCCGATTGCCATCCGTGCGCGGAAGGAAACTGAAGAAGATTTGCAGAAACTATTATCGAAAAGATAATTGTCTCAAAAATGTCGTGGCAATCTCATCTTTCATGCAATCCGTTGAGTGATGATTCAGAAGCAGATTGCTCACCTGCACTTGCAGCGCAGGTGCAGGTGTCGCTTCGCTCGCAATGACATTAATTTGCTACGCCGCTACAGGCACCATCCGGTCCACTACATCAAAGAATTTCCATTGAAGAACAATCGCGATGAAATACAAGACCGCGGTCGCAACGAAGAGCGGCGCGAAGCCATAGCTTTGCTGCACCACGCCGGAAACAAACGGTCCGATTGCCCAACCGAGATTCCACGACAAATTCACAATGCTGTTGACGAATCCCTGTTGGTGCTCAGGCGTGTGTTCCATGCAAAAAGCAGAATACAAAGGGGAAGCCATGTTCATTAACGCGGTACGCACCAAATAGCCCACAGCCGAAAGCCAGAGCACGGGAGCAAAGCCCATCAACAATAAAAATATCAGACTGCTGGATTGGGTTGCAACCATGGCACGGACTTTGCCTCCCATCCTCGTCGCCAAACGCGGACCGATGACCGTGCCGACACCGATCATTGCAGATGAAAGGGCAAAGAGAATCCCAAGCAACGAATTGCTGATGTTGAAACGATATTTGAAGAAGACGTTCATGTATGGAATCAGAATCGCCGCACCGAAGCCAAGCAACACCTGAGGCACGAACATCTTAACTGTCATCGCCGTCAGGCCGGAAGCAAGCCGTTTCGGCGGCGATCCGCTCGTCGTCGGAGCCGGATACGATGGCGGCTCCTTCATAATCCATAACGGAATCAATGCGGTCATTCCCAATAAAATGCTGACGATCAATACCGCTTGATAAGCCGCCGCGCTATCTGCATGGACGCGCAGGATAACCCCAAAGAGCGCGGGCAATTGTCCGGCGAATAAACTGCCCACCGCGCCAGCAATGGTTTGCAAGCCATAATTCAAACTAAAAAGCATGGTGCGGTTGTGTTCATCGGAGAGCTTGACCATCAAAGGCGCCTGGCTAATGATGAACAGCATGTTGAAGATGCCGGACAAAAATGCAGAGACGACGATCATCGCCGGCTGGCGAAATGTGATTTCCATCAGCAAGGTGATGCTGTAAAACAAAAACCCGATGATCAACGAAGCTTTGCGTCCGATGCGATCCGAAAGACGGCCCAGCGGAATCCCGAAAATCAAGCTCGCCGCGAATGGCAGGGAATTGGCCAGACCAAGGAAATCTCGGCTAAACCCGTTTTGCAAAATATAGAAGTTGAAGAACAATTGCCAGCCGCTATAAATCACGCCGTAAATCAAGATCATCAACAGGAAGAGCCGCGCGGCGCGATTGAAACTACGGATGGGTTCGATATAATGAGTGCGTATGGATGCAAACATGGTTCGATGATGGAGACAAAAAAACCTGACAGAAAATCTGTCAGGCCTGATTCGACTCAACGATGATTATCGCTGATTGAACAAGGCTTTCAGATTTTCTTTGACTTGCGCCGGATCGCGAAAGATGATGCCGTGCATACCGAGAGCGTTCGCGGCTTCGACGTTCTTTGGCATATCATCCACGAAAGCCGCCTCGTTCGCCTCGACTTGAGCTTGCTTCAACGCCCGTTGATAAATCTCCGGCTGAGGCTTCATCATCCCAACTTCCGCAGAGATAATGAGCGTATCAAACGCATCATTAAATTGATGCTTGACGGTGTAATCGCGCATGTCGCCCCACGCATTGGAAATGACGCCCGTCTTGTAACGCGGCCGAAGCGAACGAATGAAATCCAAAAGGTCGCGGTCAATCACGTCGCCCGCAAAGAATTCAGTGCGAATTGATTCCGCCTCCGCAGGGGGAAGCCGCAATTTACGCGTCACCGCCAGCCAATGTTCCTCCACGCTGATCTCGCCGATGGAGGCTTTGCGCGCGGTCTCGGCCTCAAAGACAACTCTGCTAACGTCCTCGTAAGTCATGTTGAGGCGCTCCGCGAGTCGCTCACGGGGCGCCTGATATTCGGTTCGCAGAATCACGCCGCCAAGGTCAAAGAAGATGGCGCGCAGGGTCATTTCTTCCGCTTGGACTTTTTTGCCGCAGTTTTCTTGACTGCCTTCTCAGGTTTTGCTTTGGCCTTCACAACTGTCTTGGCGGGCTTCTTCGCCGCTGGCTTTTTGGCTGCTGGCTTCTTTACGGCCGGATTCGCTGGAGCTTTTGCAGGCGCGGATACAACCGAAGCAGGAGCAGCAGACATCTCTGACGATGTCGGTTTAGGCGCCACCGTCTGTGTGGAAGAGACAGGCGCCGATTCGGAAGCCGTTTCCTTGATCGCATCCTGCCAGCCGGGTGTGAACATCTCGAGGCGTTCGCGTGAGACGGCATTTGCCCGGCCACAACGCGGACAGTGTGCATCATAATGATGCATGTTCTCGGCTTGCATTCTCTGCAGGGCCGCCACTTTTTCCGCCATACCTAATGTAAAGGGTGTCTGACAATACGAGCAAGTCAGGTTCATAGGACCTCCTTGGTTATGTCGATAGTATAGCCGATTTTTTTTGAATCAACGCCATCAGTGCGAAACGATGTTTGCAGAGCCAATGGAAAGTCTACTGGCCCGAACCTGTCGCAATTTGACCGGCAGTTAATTCGTCCAGCGTTTCTTGCACGAGGCGCTCCCGGCCAGGACTGAGGTTCGCTGGATTGACATCCCAAATGCCTAGCGGAGACGGAACGTTTTCACCGCCTTTTCCGGCAATCAAATCCGGCCACGCGTTTTGAATCGCTTTGATTTCATCAGAGCGAATCGTCATCACCCATCCGGCGGGAACCGGATTGGGTGTGGATAGACCGATCAGGTCGACGCCCAGTGTCCCGAGATAATCCATCAGCGACTTGACCGCCAAATCGGGGTAGACATAGATGGTGTTTACATCGTAAGTATTGATCAAGGAATTTGCATAGCCGCCATAACGGCTCGGATCCTCGCTCGACGGAATCTGAACCACCTGGGGATAACAGTATGGCAAAACATTGGTAATGCAAAAGTTCGGATAAGCGAAGGGCCGGCACAGGCCGCAATAGAAGATCATTCCGTTCTTAAAAGCCGTCAACGCTTTTTGCGCATCAGCATTATTCTGAGGAAGCATCATCCCGATTTGATAATCGTTGGTGATCATGGCGGCAGTATAGCCAGCCAAGAAAGCCGGAACATCCACGGAATTGTTGGCACCTAAAACACTAATATTGCCTCCTGCCGTAATGTTGGGAATATCAACCGCCAAGAACTGCGTGTGCGGCGCGGCCGCGGCCAGCGCAGCAATGCCCGGATCGGGAGGTAACACGACCACAACCTTCACAGCTGGAGGCATATCCTTCGGCGCAAGCGTGTTGAGCACTTGAAAGTGCATCCCCGATTGCTGCGTCAAGTCGTAGACCGTCTTCTGATACAGATCCGAAGTCACTGTATCCAAGCTGGATGGCGCGATGAGAATCGCAAGCGGAACCACCGGAGTAGGTGATTGCACGGGAGGAGGTGTGGATGTTGAAGTAGGCACCGGCGTAGATGTGCCTGTCGCAGCACTTGATCCGCAGGCGTTCAACAGGGTTGCGATCAATAGAATAGGAAGGATAAATTTTGCGCGCACGAGTTTACTCCGTAGAAAAGATTATCTGAATTATACCTTGCGCTGTTCTATGCCAAACGCAAACCTCCCGCCAATGTGGCGGGAGGTTCATCCTAATACAGATCAAGTTATTTGGATACGATTTTGATTTTCCGGGGCTTGGCAGATTCAGCTTTGGGCAGTCGCAACGTCAGAATGCCGTCTGCGATCTTTGCCTCGACTTTTTCCGAATCCAATGCCGAGGGCAGACGGAGTTCGCGGCGGAAGGAACCGTTGGGTAGTTCCTGCAAGAGATATTCGTTTTCATCCGAAGGCAGTTCACCTTCGATACGAAGAACATCGTCGAGCACTTGAATGTTCAGGTCGTCGGCTTTTAGGCCGGGGACGAGTGCAGTCAGAACAAACTCATCCTCCTCGTCACGAATATTTACGGCTAGGAAACGCGCACTCTGAGCACGGTCTTGAGCAGCCATCCAATGGCGCGCCATGCGTTGAGGGAAGGGATAAGCATAGAAAGTCATTTTGATTTCTCCTTTATTAAGGTTAATTGCGCTTATCTTATGCCGCGAATATCAGAATGCAATTGGCGCAACATCAATTTTTTATAAGAACATCGAACATTATCTACATTTTCTATAGTGCTATAATTTTATTTATGTCTCGTAAATTATTCTGGTCCGGTATAACGGTTGTAGTAGTGATCAGTATTGCAGCAGGCTTGCTATATCTTTATTGGGAGAATCGCCCAACGTCTATACGCGCTACACAAGTTTTTATCTGGCTTAAAAACCCCGCATCTCATCCAGAATGGAAGATACAAGCAGGTGTTCATTGCAATAACGCTCCCTTTGCTTTTCCAACAACAGGCATGGTGGGTTTTCTATGGGGAGACACAATTCAGTTTGGAGCACGACATCAAGGGATTGATATTTTTTCAGGAACTGATATTGGCATTACGCGTGTGACCGCTGCTTATGGCGGCTATCTTACACGTCTAGCCAATTGGAAGTCTTCTGTGATTGAACGAGTGCCAAACGATCCACTCCATCCTGAACGTCAGATTTGGATTTATTACACACATATGGCCGATGCGAATGGAAATTCTTTTATATCATCCGAGTTTCCAGCCGGCACATCTGAAAAGCAAATCGCTATGGGAACTTTTCTTGGTTACATGGGTGACTATTCCGGTGATCCGAATAGTCCAGTTGGAGTTCATTTGCATATCTCCATCGACAAGGATGATGACGGGCATTTTATGAACGAACTAAATATCGAAAACACGTATGATCCTTCGCCATATTTCGCGATGGAATTGAATGCAGATGTGAACAAAGTTCAAATCCCAACCTGCACTCATTAATTCAGATATCTCTTGCATATGTAATTTTTCATGAAGCATGATTAAAGGTACAACATGGCATTACCGGGAGTGCTCAAAGTTTGTTAATTGATCAAGGGTAAAGAGGAATAAATTGGCTGGAGGGAATCCCAAGCGTGACTGAGCCAAGCGGCTCTTGCTTTGGCAGTTGCGATCACACCGGGGAGAGTCCAACGTGCGCCGGAACGTTTGAGACGAACGGCAGCAATTTGTTTGCAAGCGCTTTCGATGGTTCCACTGCCAATCAGGTAACCGCATTGTCGAAAACGAGCGTAATCCATGGTCAAAGAACAGACCACTTTACGTTTCTCGTTGTGATCGTAATAAGTAATGGCTTTTACGATCCAAGGGTGCGCAGTCGTATGAGATAGCAAACTGCGGCAAGATTGGATAACATCTTGAATGTGACCCTCCCATAATTCCGTACGAGCTTAGGTCAGCCATTCATGAGCTTGCGGGGTATTGGCTCCGAAGGCCGCTTCGGCAATGGGCGTGAGATATTCGCTGGCATGATACCAATGGTAGGAAGCGCACCTACCACTTTCCACGATTTGCACGGCATTCGGATAATATTTTTCCACCCAGTTCCAAATCCACACGGCACCGTCTGAGACAAAGATGATTTCCTCACAAGCATCCACTTGGTGGTGCACACCGCTGGCCCACAGCAGTTTTCCAAATTGTTCGGCATCCTGAATGTCACAATAGTATTTCATGTTCCGGGCTGGCAGGTGACTCTGTTCTCCCACACGTGTGCCGTGACCCTGAAAGGGCGCAGGGCGTTGGTTTTGGGGATGAGACGGGTGAATCGGCTCTACTTCATACCAACACAAGGTCTTAAGCTCCCGCCATTCCCCGTGCAACGGTACGTGCGCACCATCCATGGAGGCATAAATTCGTCCAGCCTGCCTAGCCCGTGTTTGCTCTCGCATTTCCATGCCTTCCACATCTTCTGCCGCTTGTTTCCATTCTTTTTCCAAAGTCGCTTGAGCCTGTCCGTAACCTTCGGTCTGCTTACGCACGGTGTTATCGCTGACCCGGAATAACAAAAAACGTTCCGCCAATTGACTGGCTTCTTCAAAGGAAGTTTCTACTCCTAAGATCCCGAGCAAGCTCGCCAGTCCCGGCGTGCTTTGTCCCGGCACCAATCCCAAGCGTTCATCCAATGGAGACTGTCCCCGATGGCAATGCGGACAAAGATAATATCTCCTCCGATAGTTTACTTTCCCGAACACACTCCATACTACCGCCTCTCGTTTCCCAGTGGGCTCTGCCGCTTGTCCGCAAGCACACATTACGTCACTCGCATATTTTTCTTCGTGGGCTTCAATTACTTTTTGCATTCCAAGTCCACATGCTTCTTTTGATAGCGCTCTCAAGCTTTTCTCGATCTCCTCCACTTGCGTTCCTTCACTTATTTTCTCCAGAATTTCAGCGGCCAGTAGTTCCGCAATTTGTTTCATTCGAATTGTGCTAAACTCCATCTCGAGCCTCCAAGGTGTCTTGGTTCTATCAGAAGCTCAAAGCTTACCCTAGAGGCTCTTTTTTGAAAACCCACTTACAACCTTTTAGCGCACCCGTACAATATCGTGGCTTGACCCGCCTTCGATTCTGAATTAAAATCCTTTTCTGCCTATGCTCCTGTAGCTCAGCGGATTAGAGCGTTTGGTTGCGGACCAAAAGGTCGCGTGTTCAAATCGCGCCAGGAGCGCCACTTTTGTCGAAGCGGGACGCCCCGCTTCTTTTTTTGCATAAGCCATAAGCTATGAAAGAGCCTCAGATCTTATTAACAAACGACGACGGTATCCGTTCACCCGGACTATGGGCCGCGGCATGCGCCCTCGCCTCAATCGGATACGTGACGGTCGCGGCCCCAAGGGAACAATCCTCCGGAACAGGCCGTAGTCTGCCAAGCACATCCAGCGGAATTATCCACAAAGAGAAATTGGAAATCAACGGTCAGGAGTGGGACGTTTATGCGGTAGACGGAACGCCTGCGCAAGCCGTGCTTCATGCTGTGTTGGAAATCATGCCGGAAAAACCGGACCTGATTGTCTCTGGAATAAATTACGGGGAAAACGTGGGGTTGGGTATTACGATTTCCGGCACCGTTGGCGCGGCTATGGAGGGTTCTTCACTCGGTATTCCATCGCTTGCTGTTTCACTGGAGGCTGATCAACAATATCATCTTTCCTATTCTGAAGAAATGGACTTTACTCCCGCGGCTTACTTCACCGCATATTTTGCAAATATTTTGCTCCAGAAGAAAACGCCCGATGACATCCATTTATTAAATGTAAATGTTCCATCGGATGGCACTTCGAAGACAGGATGGCAAATCACAAGGCTCGCGCGTCAACGCTACTATGAACCAACAGCGCCCCATCGAAGTTCATGGAGTGAACCGGGAGCAGTATCCTATGTGGAAGCTGCCATTCTGGATGGCGAGGCCGAAGATAGCGATGTATATGTCTTGCGCAAGAAGCGCGTGGTTTCCGTCACACCGGTGAGTCTGGATATGACTTCGAGAGTGAAATTGGGAAAACTCGAAAAGCAGTTGCGAGAATCAACCCTTTGAAAGGAATCAAAAACGGGTCGCGCGCGACCTGTTTTTGATTCTAGATATGTGGGTTAAGTGTCGTCAACAATTTTTCTTTTGGCTGATATCCCGTTATGCGCTCCTTGACCTGTCCGCCCTTGAAAAGCATGAGGGTAGGAATACCTATAGTGCTTAAGAAAAAGAATTTGAAAAAAAGGCCTGTGAAAAAATAAGGGGATGCCTTATCCTTATGCTCAAGGCTAACGACCATAAGCATCAGGAGGCATCCCATGTTGAGAATAACCATTTCGAAGAAGACTGTCAAGCAGTTGAAGGTGGAGTTGCAGAAAGCCTATGATCGAGGTGATCTGCGAGCGGTGCGGCGTTGGTCGGTGTTGATCATGGTCGGGGAGCGGATGAAACTGGGGATGATTCTGAGGCTGTGGAATATCTCGGCGCAGACGGTGTACAACTGGTTGAAGGAATTCGTGCAGGAACGGTGGAGGAGTCTGGAGATAGGCAAGGGAGCGGGTCGTCCGCCGCGATTGACGAAGACGCAGAAACGAAAGTTGTCGGATTGGATTCAAAGCGGACCGGAAGCCTGTGGTTATCCAACCGGCTGCTGGACAAGCGTGCTCATTCAAGATTTGATTTACCAGAAGTTTCAAGTGTTGTACAACCGTTTCTACATCTGTGAGCTGTTGCATCATCTGGGCTTCTCACACCAGAAGGCGCGTTTCGTATCGGACCATCTGGACGAAGCTGCCCGACAGCGCTGGGTGCAGGAAGAATGGCCGAAAATCCTGGCTCAAGCCCAACAATTGGGCGCCTCTTTGTTTTTCGGCGACGAAGTTAGTTTTGCCTTGTGGGGTTCGCTCTCCTACACTTGGGCGCTCGTTGGCCACCAGCCGCTGGTCAAAACCACCGGCAAACGTAAAGGCTACAAAGTTTTCGGCGCGATCGAGTTCTTTAGCGGACAACTGGTCCATCAAGGCCTGGAAGAACGTTTCACCAGCGAGACCTATCAAGCGTTCCTGCTCCATCTGCTGGCACAAACTACCGGTCCGGTGATTCTGATTCAGGACGGCGCCAAGTATCACACCAGCCGTGCCACCCGGGAGTTTTTCAAAGAGCACCAAGACCGGCTCATAGTGTACCAATTACCTTCTTACTCTCCTGACTATAATCCAATTGAATACCTCTGGAAAAAAGTGAAGGTCAGGGCTACCCATAACCGCTACTTCCCAGAATTCGTCAAGTTGGTGAAATCCGTCGATGAGGCGCTCCAGCTGCTCGCTTCCCAAGCCGATGAGATCAAGCGGCTCATGGGTGTGTACACCAAACATTTGGCGGAACCTGAAATAGCTTGATTTCAAAATAATTATCTTAAGCACTATAGTACGCCAAACTGCATCAGGAGGTTCGGATTCTCATCGGCATCCAGCTTGACAACTTTAACCTTGCCATCCCAATCCTGTGCCAATTGCTTCACAATGGGATCAATCATTTTACAGGGCGGGCACCACCCCGCGGTGAAATCAACGAGAACGGGTTGATCCGCGTTCAATACTTCGCTTTGGAAATTATCTTCCTTTACATAGTTTACTTCAGACATTTGGCCTCCGTATACCCTCGACGCGCCGAGTTGCCAATCTATTACGTTGACGATGCAACTTGGTCATGATAGAATGCAGTCCGCTTTCTCTTTAAAAGCAATTGATGGGCGCGTAGCTCAATGGTAGAGCAGTGGCCTTTTAAGCCATTGGTTGAGAGTTCGAGCCTCTCCGCGCTCACTGTACTTTTACCCATCAGCATGTCAAAATGACGCACTGATGCTTCCGTTTAGGGGTGACATACTGATGCTTCCGTTTTTTGAAAACGCCGCTAAAAGTCCAAATAGGCTACCAAGCTATCTTTTGCCGGAATTCATAGCCAATACACTGCGAAAATGGCTCAAACATTTGAGCGTGAAAACATTATTCATGAAAGAAGGACTCGCCCAACGACGGCAAGCATAGCTTCATCGAGTCTAAGCAACGTCGAGTGAGTGTAAGCAAGGATTGGTCATGCTAAGCAACCGTTCAGCGAAGTGTAAGCAAGGTTTATCGAGTCCAAGCAAGTCATAATGGACAAAAGCAGGAAGATTTAGGTACTAAACCATCATTCATGCAAAACTAACAGTGGAGAAAACCATAAGCGAAGGAAGTACGGACGACGTACAAAGCCTTGTCCTAGCTACTTGCTCCATCCGCCCGGTTTTCTGAGCCTTTTTGTCATAAAACCTCCGCTAATAGCGAGATTTGAGCGACGGATGAGGCAAGTAGCCAGGACAGATGATATTCGAGCCTCTCCGCGAAGCACCCTGTGGGCCGCGCCCCACACCGTATCATATCGCCGCCAAACTCTGAGTGGCTTTTTGTTTAAGACGATGGAACAGTCGGTATTTGTCCCTCATTTACTATTTTCATAAATTCCACAACTACATTTGGGTCAAAATACTTTCCGCTTTGATCGAGAATATAATCCAACGCCTTCTCCGTTGACCAAGCAGGACGATAAGGGCGGTCGGACGTAATGGCGTCAAAAACATCTACCACAGAGAACAAACGAGCAGACAAAGGGATTTGCTCTCCCTTGAGTCCATGAGGGTAGCCCGTGCCATCCCATTTCTCGTGATGATAAAAGGGAATATCCAAAGCCTGGCGCAGATAGGGAATGGGCGAGAGCATATCATAAGCATAACGAGGATGTTGTTGGATGACGGCCCTCTCGGAATCGGTCAGATCTGTGCTTTTTAGCAGGATGCTATCAGGGATAGCCATTTTCCCAATATCATGCAGGATCGCGCCGCGCCGCACATGGACCAATTCTGTTTCGTCGAAATTCATTCGGCGCGCGAGCAGAAGCGTGGCTTTGGTCACGCGCTGTGTATGTCCTTCGGTCTCCCGATCGCGCAGCTCAAGTGCACGGGACCAGCCATCAATGGTGGCGTCATATGCGCGCGTCAATTCGATGTTCGAGCGCTGTAACTCCCGAAAAAGAGTGGCATTTTCAATTGCTATAGCAGCTTGCCCGGCAAGAGTCTCCATAAAATTCAGCCAATCGGGATCTGGATCGGGATCAAGTTGTGTTCGATGGAAAATTTCCAAGACACCACATACTTGTCCCTTTGCAATGAGAGGGATTCCAAAATATGAAATGAAAGACTCTTTATAAAAAAACGAGGACCGTAATTCATCCCTTTTCTTGTGCTGGAGGTTGGATACATGAATCGTTTTTCTTTGTAAGGCGGCAAGGCCGGCGTAACCTTCCCCGAGCCGCAAGCGGGTGCCCTGCAGAGTCTCAGTGCGAAAACCGACTCCGGTCATAAATTCAAGAAATCTGCTCTCACGATTGAACAGCAAGATGGCAGCGGCATCCACATTCAATCGCGCAATAACATGACTCAGTAGGATCGAGAGCGTTAAATTAAGATCAAAGCTTGATGAAATCAGCGTGTCAATGGCGTGTAACGCGGAAAGATGTTTCAATTGTCTCTGAATCTTTTCTTCCGCCTGCTTATATTTTGTTACATCCCTGATAATAGCAACAACTCTGGACGCGGAAGACGGAACAAGCCGGGCCTCAAACCAGCGAACACTATTCTTAAAATCAAGTGAGTAATCCAAGGATACAGTCTTTTGATTAAGGCTGGCTTTTTCTACAGCTCTTTTAAATTTTTCCCCTATGTCAACTGGCAATATATCCTGGATACTTTGGTTGAGGAAACCTCTTGGAGATGAATTTAAAAGCGTAAAATCGCCAGCCTGATAGTCCAAGATTCTTCCATTGCTATCCAAATCAAAGAGCAAGTCGGGAAATGCCTCAAAGATTGCCCCTAGTTGGATTGAAGAACTGGATCTAATGTCGTTAAGTAAACTCATCATAATCTCCGAACGCGGACGCGGGGCGCAGTAGTCCCCTCCGTACCGCGCCCCCTGCTCCGCCGCGTCATCCTGACGAGCGCCAGTTTGTTGGGGACGAAGGACTGGCGTCATTTATAAGCTCAGGACCATTTTTCCGACACCGAAATAATCTGCCTTGCTAGATCGGCCAGGGAGGTCGCATTAAGGGATAAGATCAGAGAGGTTTCTTTCGGACTCAGCGAAAAACCCTTCCCCAAATATCCCTGACCGAGTGCAGCTTCCGGATTTCGAAGAAGCGTCTCGCGAAAATTCCGGTTGACTACCGCTGCCGCGAGTACACTATTAAGTCCAATGCGGCTATCCTGAGGCAAACTAGATTTGTAATGCAAATCTTCTTTGAACATTGTAGATGTAATCATACTAAGACACTTTCTTTATCCATAGAATTTATTTTAGAAGCAGGCTGCGCAAGCAACCAAAACGCGCCAAGGCCTATCAATATGTCGCCCAAACTAAACGCTGTTTTATAGGGCAGCCAAGCCGGGAGGAGAAAGCGATCCGCCAGGAATTCCAAATGTGTGTGTTGAGTTAGCAGAAGAATATCTTTTTCTCCAAACCGGTCACCCAGGTTCATAAATTGCAAGATGTTCTTGCCTACCAAAAGATTGGCCGTTTGTGGACTGATAGGCATCCATCCGCCATTGGCAACGATTACTAAAAAGTTTAGCAGTAGACCGACGATGAGAATCGGCATACCGGGTAGATGACGATTAAGCCAGGCAAATAAAGAGAATAAAACAAGCGAAGCCAATAAACTCACCGAAGCCAGGCCGTTATTGAATAACTGGTGAGTAACTGGGATGTAAGCTATGACCAATTGCGGCAAGAAAGCAATCATTGCCAGCCAAATAGCTTGAAAATTAGGAGCCACATAAGCTTGTTTATACCAATGGGCGTGGCATAAGCCTACCAGGAACCCGGAGACAACGGCAAGCAGAAGGATCATATTATGGTTAATGGGGGCCAGCACCACCACCAGCGCTTGGAGCGCCAACACCTAATACCAGCATGGCTAAGGCAAGAAGAGCAATAACTAATTGAATATGTTGTCGATTGATTTTGGCAGCAAAAAGGGTAATACGAGCAATTTTATTATTCATGAGATCTTCTCCTTTTGTTTGATGGTTATAGAATACACCCACCCAGGCTTCAAAACAGGCTTCAAAAGATTAAAAAAACAGCCTCAATCGGCTGCTCTTTTTAGTCGAAATATTATCTCGTGCCTTCAAGCGGTTAATTCTTGATATAACCTTCGCGTTTCTTCAGAGGGTGACAAATCATAAATGTTTCGCATTACCTGTTCGCAGGTTTTATAGGTATAAATTACTGACCCCCGATCTCCCAGACGGCGATAAACTTGCATCTTCAAACGATAAGTGGCTTCAAAAGTAGAATTGTATGTCAGAGCGTCCTCGCAGATTTTCAATGCATCGCGTGTCTGGCCATCCTTCAAGTAAAGCTCCGCCAGAGCAAGTGAAGTCCAAAGATACACTTGATTTAATCTTTCTCGTTCAGGCCAAACCCACGTAGCACCAATGTCATCAAGATAATGTCCATGAACCAAGTCTACGGCTCTTTGATAAAGACTAATTTGCTCAGCATGATCAAGTGAAGATTTCCCTTTAGCGACAAAGGCTTCAAAGGCATCCACATCATATTCGTGATCCAGGGCAAGATTGAACTGATAGCGATTTTCCTTAAAGAGGATTACATCCTGCCCGATGGCGCGTCTCAGCCGATAGATCTCATTCTTGAAACGCAAATTCAATTTTGCCGATTTAGTGATTTCTGCCCAAAGGGCCTCCCCAATTTGTTCTCTTGTCATCGGACGCTTTAAGGAAAGAAGATAAAAGAACAATTCGCGAACGGATTGGGTTTGCCAATCTTTTGGGGCGACAGGCTTGCCATTAACGTGGACTTCACCCTGCCCAAAAGCGCGGATGAATAACTTTGGGGATGGGACTTCTATAGCTCGCGCTAACCGGTGCAGCTGACGCCGGATAGTGGGCAATTGAATCCCCAAAGAATCCGCTTTCTTAAATAAATCATGGACACTCTGCCCTGTCTGAGAATCATTATGAAAACCTACCAACCATTCACGCGCTTGATGCATGGCAAGAATGGCGCGGTGATTAATATGATTAGATTCCTGGAAAATACTTCTTATTTCCTCCCAAGCTGCGGCGCCTTCTCCCGCCATATGTTGAGCCGCCGCCATCCATACATGACTCAATATTATTTCTGATTGTCTGCCATCCCGGCTAAAAGATTCCTTTGCTTGCGCTAATTCCTTCACGGCCTCTCGCGGCTTCGCATCCAAGAGAGACAATCTGCCACACAAGAGCTGATACAGACCATATTCATAATTTGAATTGCCTGCCTGTATCAGGCTCGCACACTGCTCCGCTTCTATGCCTGCTTCTACCCGATCTTTTTTCAATAGTGCCAAATTGAATTGAGCAAGAGCCAAGTAATTAATCAAAAAGCGGGCACCGAGTTGTTGAGCCAATACTTGAGCATATCTATAGTTTTGTTTGGCAACCTCGAAATCTTCCACTTCAACATAAAGGTCACCTAAACCTATCAAGATTAGTGCCTCCCCGCGCTTGTAACCACCCTGCCGAGCACATAGCAGACCCTCTTCCAAGGTCTGAGCAGCTTGCTCATAATCGCCCTGTAGATGATTTAAAACGCCCAGGTTGTTTAACACATCGACTTGCCATGTAAGATTTCCTGCCCTCCGCCATATTTCCAAGGCCTTTTGATATGAATCGCGGGCTTTGGAATACTGTCCCGTCTCAGCATATATTATTCCAGTTTCCATTAATAGAGCCGGTATGGCATGCGTGTCGTTCAATCGAAGATATGTGTCTCGAGCGCGTTCTAGATAATTCGCAGCTTGCAAGGTATGACCTTCGTAAAACAAACTTAGACCTTTAACACGCAATGCATCAGCACTGATCCATTGCAACTCGTCATCGGCTTCAACCAAGGACAGAGCTTCATCTGCATCGCGCGTCGCATCCTTGTAATCTCCAAGCAACTGATAGGTATTCCCACGTCGAACAAGCGTCAAAGCCAACCCATAAATATCTTTTTTCTTACGGAACTTTTCAGCAGCGCGATCGAATAACATTATTCCATCAGACCCATGACCCTTTAGTGTTTCTACATGACCACGTAAAGACAACAGAGCAGGACGTTCCTGAAATAGAGACGGTGGAATATCTTTGAGCCAAGAATCCAAGGTTACTATGGCATTTTGATACATGGGTATGCCTGCATGTTCAATTAAATTGACCAGTGCATCAAAGTCGCCTAATTGCTTGTAAAGTTGATAGGATTTTTCCCAGTTACCATGTGCTTCTTGAAATTGGGCTAGACGCTTCAGAAGCACAGGAACTTCATCAGGATGTTCATTACGAAAACGCTGCTGAAGAAAATCACGGAAAAGATGATGATATCTCAGCCACTGTCCGTTGGAGCCAACAGGCAATGCAAATAAGTTTTTTTGAAGGATCAAATCTATTATTTTCAACCAATCCTGACGGACCGAATAAAAAGGACTGAGTACAATCTCACAGAGCGCCGCGTCGAACTCTTCCAGCAGAGAGCTCCTGAGCAGGAAGAGTTGAAGCCATTCGGGCTGGTGCCCCAGAACCTGTTGGCCCAAATAATCGAAGACATCGATTCCCACCGCGGCCGATGGCGATATATGAAGTGCTTCCTTGCTTTGAACAAAACTTAGGTCAGTAAACTGTAATCCTGTCACCCAGCCTTCTGTTGCTTCGACCAGTTTGCGGGCATCCTCGTCGGAGAGATGGATTTGTCAATTCTGTGCCAAGAGAGCTTGGATCTCTTGCTGGCGAAAAGAAAGATCTGAAAAGCTCAAGCCCCCGACCTGCTCGCGGGCAACTAACAATGTCAAATCAGACAAATTGGTGAGAGAGCGGGACGAAAGGATCAGGTGACAGTTTTCATCAGACAATTGCGTAAAGCGGTTGACAAAATAGAGGATGGGTTCAACATCATCTACTAAATGAAAATCATCCAGCACAAGGACAAAGTGTTCATGAATCTCATCATAAATTTCATTAATAAGTGTAACCAACACAGATTCCATCCCCTCATCCAGGTTGGTCAGCGTGTTGAGCACAGAGCGCGAACGATTTCCAAATTTCGGAAAGCGCTCCGCTATCGCAGCAATGAAATACGCAATAAACCTCTGTGGTTCTCGATCAAGCGAATCAAGCGATAGCCAGCAGAAGGGCAGATCGCTATGGTGTGCCAGGTCAATCAAAAGAGATGTTTTGCCATAACCAGCCGGTGCCGAAACCATGACCAGTTTACGGTCAAGGATTTCGTAGATTGCATCCAACAGCCGCTGACGCGTGAGCAGTTCCACGCGCCGCTTGGGAACGATGATCTTGGTTTTAGTAATAAGGATTTCGGAAGCGCTCATCGTCGATGAACATAGTATAGCTTGAATATTTGACCCACTTAATTACAATTGCGCTGTATTTCAGTCTCCTGATTGTTGAATGCTGGTCAAGTCTTGGCGGAGTGCAATCCGTCCAATATTTTTGCATGGATACCGGGAGCGGCTGCAACAATGGACTGCGGCTGGGACAGGTAATCTTTGCCACCGTTGGCATTCGTCACGAGGGCGCCTGCTTCTTCAGCAATCAAGCCTCCCGCGGCAACATCCCAGGGCTTGAGTGATAATTCCCAAAAACCATCGAAGCGGCCAGCTCCGACATAACACGCATCCAGCGCGGCGGACCCGAAGCGGCGTACACCTTGAGTCAGTTTTCCAAAGCGGACAAAGTTGTCAAAGTTATCATTCTCCGAATTCCATGCGTCATATGGAAAGCCGGTCACCATTAGACTCTTCTGCAGCTCCATCGTGTTGGATGTGTGCAAAGCGTTTCCATTAAGCCATGCGCCCTTGCCGCGTTCCGCAATAAACATCTCGTCGCGCATCGGATCGTAAACGGCACCCAGCTTCATCGTCCCGGCCTGAGCGTAACCCATGGACACACAAAAGATAGGAATACGATGAGCATAATTGACCGTGCCATCGAGCGGATCAATGTACCAGATGTGATCATCGTCGCCGCGCGTGATTCCACTTTCTTCAGCGATGATGTGACTGCCGTGCCAATGCTGGTTGATCTCCGCCAACAGAAAATCTTCGGAAGCGCGGTCCACTTCAGTAACCAGGTCGATCGCACCTTTATAATTGATTTGATGTTCGCGGTCATAACCGGCGCGTAAGATGGCTCCGGCTTGGCGTGCCAGGTCCTCTATTTCACTTAGCGTGGGAGATTTCATATCGCAGAATTATTCTTTTCTAGAAAGTCTTTGATGAATTCAAGCTCGTGTTGAATCTCTTCGCGGTCACTGATGGATTGCTGGCGTAACGCGATAAAACCCGTCTTTTGTTCGAGAGGCAAAGTTTCCAGCAGACGCTCGGCGCGGGCAATTTGTGAATTCTTTTGTTGGAGTTTCATCTCCAATCGTTGACGATATCCCAGAAAGAATTCGCGTTCTTTTAAAGGCGGAGGCGGAGGCAATGGGCCTTGCGTCAACAACTCGGCAATCGTCAATAGAAACTCCTCCGTATCGATGGGCTTTTCGATAAAACGTGTTGCGCCGATGGTCATGGCAAACGCTTTATCTTCCGGCGCAACATAGGTAGCCGAGAGAAAGACCACCGGGATTTCGCGCGTGGCTAGGTCGGTTCGCAGACGATAGAGAAGAGTGAAGCCATCCATCTTGGGCATGAGGATATCCGTGATCACGAGGGCCGGACGTTTCTTTTGAATTTGATCCAGTGCTTCCTTTCCATTGCCCGCTTTCATCACTTCATAGCCTTTGAATTTAAGAGTCACTTCGATGAAGTCTAAAATATTGGGAACATCTTCAACAACGAGCAGGGGGCCGACAGTTGTATTCATGTGCTTATTCTATTCCCTTTTCATACGTGAAGCAAGCGAAATTAATTTTCATTCCAGATGTATTTGTCAAGAGCCAACAAATTTCTTCAAAGCCGAACAAAAAATCAAAGCAGGCCAAGTTGTTAGCTTGTCCTGCTTTGATTTAAACCAAAGTGCTATAAGAGCTTCAACAAAACATGGATAACAAAATAAGCGATCACCAGAAATACAATACACCCGCAACCGCGCGCAAACCAATGAATGAGATGTTTAAAGACATAACTTAGAATACCAAATACGATGACCACCGCCACAATGATGGCAGCAAAATAAATAATAGTGTTGAGATCAATATTTGAGAAAGACATAAACAACTCCTATTATGCAGTCCGATAATAACCGACATCCACCGAATAGACGCGGCCGCGCTTGATGACCTGCCGCACGAGATTCGTCCCGAAGCGATAACCGAGATGTCGATAATCCGGCACGTTGAGGATCAGCAGATCCGCCTGCTTGCCTTCTTCGATGGAACCAATTATATCAGCGCGGCGGATGGCACGGGCAGAGTTAATCGTCGAAGCGGCGATGGCTTGCGCGGGAGTCAAGCCCATCGTTCTACAAGCCAAAGCAATCACAAACTGCATCGATTCATTCCACGCGGTTCCCGGATTGCAATCGGTCGCCAATGCGAGAATGGCATTTGCTTCAATTAATTTACGGGCGGGTGTGTATTCTTTTTCCGCGAGTCCAAACGGAGTACAAGGCAAAGAAACCGCAACGGTATCAGATTCGCCCAACGCTTTGATATCAGCGTCGGAAGTTTTGACCAGGTGATCGGCGGAAGCCGCGCCCAGTTCAACTGCAAGCGAGGCGCCGCCGAGATTGTCGAATTCGTCAGCGTGGATTTTCAACGGGAATCCGAGTTCCCGCGCCTTGGTCAGGATTTGACGCGACTGATCGAGATTGAATGCGCGATCTTCGCAAAAGACATCCACAAAAGGCAAAAGATGATTTGGCGCGTGAGTTTGCCACCAGCTAAGAACCGTTGCAAGCATCGTATCGCAAATATGATCGACATATCCTTGGGGATTATCTTTATATTCGGGTGCGATGGCGTGCGCACCCAGAAACGTGATGGCTAGATCAATACGCGATTCGTCTTCAAGCGCCAATAACGCTTGGAGCAATCGCAGTTCGGTCGCGGCTTGCAGACCATAACCGGTCTTGGCCTCGACGGTGGTCGTGCCATGTGCGAACATGCGGAACAAACGCGGACGCGTCTGCACGATCAGGCTCTCAATGGAAGCTGTACGCGTCTGCCTGACAGTTGAAATGATTCCACCGCCCGCCGCGAGGATATCGAGATACGGCTTGCCTGCCATCTTCATCTCGAACTCATTGGCGCGGTCGCCGGCCCAAATGAGATGAGTATGCGGATCGACAAAGCCGGGCATGACCACGCAGCCACTGGCGTCAAGCGTGGGTTCATCGTTATACGCGGCACGCAATTCGTCCGTTAAACCAACCGCGAGGATCTTTTCATCGCGGATCAACACCGCGCCGTTTGGAATAATGCCAAGCGTGCCGAGGTCGCGTCCACGTTGCGGGCCGCCCTTGAGCGTGAGAAGCTGAGTCGCAGAATGGATGAGCATATTATTTGCTGAGAAGCACAAATGCAAGAGCAATCAAGGCAGGCAACGCTTGTATCCAGAGAATCCTTCGGCTGACCGTGAACGCGCCAAAGACACCCGCGACGATCACGCAAACGAGAAAGAAAACTTGGACTTCATAACCGTTTGCGCCGAGGAATAAACTCCAGATCAACCCCGCGGCCAAGAATCCATTGTAAAGTCCCTGATTAGCGGCAAGAGTTTTCGAGGCTTGAGCAAACTCAGACGTGAGGTTGAACGTTCGACGGCCAAAGGGCTTTGTCCAAAGGAACATTTCCAAGGTCAAGAAACCCAAGTGAAGAATGGCAACGAGCAAGACAAGGATATTGGAAACGATTATCATTTTATGATTTTTCTTCTCCTGAACTCGATGTGGATAAGCATGCGGCAATTAAACCACAGATAGACGCGGATGAACACAGCTTGAAAATTAGATGATGACCTTCGCGTTCTTGGTTTCAAAGTCCGTCATTTCCTTTAGAACGGGCTAAGGAAATTCTCAAATCGCCTTAATCTATAAAATTAAAAACAAGATATAATATTCTTAATAATAGCCTCCCTACTTAAGCAGGGAGGCTTCTCTTTGACAACCAAAAAGGAAACTATGCTTTTGATTGGCTATATATCAGGAAGTTTGTATCTGCTCTGTATGATTGCCATGTCTCTGTACGGTTTAAATGCCATGGTCACGGCAATCCTTTTTATTCGTGCAAAACGAAGTCTGAAACAAGAACAATCCACGCCCGAACCGGAAGAGTGGCCGAAGGTGACCATCCAACTTCCGGTCTTCAATGAAAAGTATATGTTGGAGAGGTTGTTATGGGCAGTGACCCAACTCGATTATCCGCTTGACCGCCTTCAAATCCAGGTGCTGGACGATTTAACCGATGATACTGCCCTGCTTTCTGCACGTCTCGTGGAGGAATATCGCGCCCGTGGCTTCAACATCGAGTGTATCTTCCGCACCGATCGAGGTGGCTATAAAGCCGGGGCGTTGAAAAAGGGCTTGGAAACGGCCAGCGGCGAACTCGTCGCCATCTTTGATGCTGACTTTATTCCCTCTTCGGACTGGCTGAAAAAAACCGTACCGCAATTTCAGAATCCAAAACTGGGTTGTTTGCAAACTCGTTGGGGGCACACCAACCGCGAATATAACCTGCTGACCCGCGCCCAAGCGCTGGCCATGGATGGACATTTTGTTGTGGAACAAACCGCCCGTTCACGCAATCATCTATTCATGAATTTCAATGGCTCTGCTGGCATTTGGCGGCGTTCATCCATTGAAGATGCAGGCGGCTGGCAAACCGATACTCTAACGGAGGATTTCGATCTAAGCTTCCGAGCTCAACTGCGCGGCTGGATGGTTGACTTTCTCCCTGATGTGATCGTCCCGGCTGAATTGCCAGCTTCCGTAGAGGCATTTAAGAAACAGCAGTCTCGTTGGGCAAAGGGCAGTATTCAGGTTGCACGAAAAGTCGCAAAGCTCCTCTTTAGTCAGCCGGATATTCCGCCTTATAAACGCATCGCCGGTTTATTGCTATTAACCGCTTATATGGTTTATCCATTAATGATCGTGATGCTCCTTCTAACCCTGCCTGTCGGTCTGCTTGCACCTCGCTTTTTTACTATTTTTCCCATTTCCATCCTGGCCACCTTCGGGCCGCCCATGCTTTATGCCCTGGCCGGAGCGCGAGGCACTCCGTCATTGATGGGGCGGATTAAGATTCTACCAGTTCTTACGGTCATAGGGTTTGGGATTTCACTCAACACGGCGATTGCCATCATGGAAGCCCTGATCGGCAAAGGCGGAACGTTCGTCCGGACGCCGAAATTGAATCTGACCAACAATCCAAACTCAACCGGACAGATTGACCGTTCCTACCTGCAACCCATCAGCCCGATTGTGTGGGGGGAGATTGGTCTGAGTTTGTATGCTCTGCTGACGATTGCGCTTCTCGAGCCCCGCTTGGGATGGGTCATTGTCCCATGGATGGGTGTATACTGGCTAGGATATTTTTATGTCGCCAGCCTCAATCTTTATCAACACTGGCAGGCGCAATATTCCGGTCGTTCATTTGCAATCAACGAACAAACATAACAATAGAGCCTCGACGAATTCGTCGAGGCTCTTGATTTTTTAAACTGCCGCCGTTTGGCTGTATAGTTGTTGCTTTACGTTGATGACGCGCTTGCGCAAATCGGCTTTGGTTTCAATTTCATTGGCGATCTTTTGAATGGCATACATCACCGTTGTGTGATCGCGGCCTCCAAGCACTTCGCCAATCATTGGCAATGAGGCATCCGTTTCTTTTCTCATAAGATACATGGCAACCTGCCGCGGCTCAGCGATTTTCTGCGTGCGGTCACGCCCAAGCAAAGCCTCCACACTGGTTTGCCATTCGTGAGCCACCAATTCGATGATCTTCTCAGGAGCAATGTTCTGATGTTGAGGCAGGAGGTCAGCCAGCGCAACCTCGACCAGTTGCGGGGTCAAGGAGGAACCGCTTAAATCTGCAAAGGCAATGATCCGATTGAGTGCGCCTTCCAATTCACGGATGTTTGATTCCACGCGTCGGGCAATGGTCTCCAAAATCTCGTCCGAGATGAAGCGGTCAGTGCGTTCCGCTTTGGCACGCAAGATCGCGAGGCGAGTCTCAAAATCAGGAGGCTGAATATCCGCCGCAAGTCCCCATTCGAATCGTGAGCGCAAACGCTCTTCAAGAGTCACGAGCGCTTTCGGCGGGCGATCCGATGAAACGATGATTTGTTTATCCTGACCGTGAAGTGTATTGAACGTATGAAAGAATTCTTCCTGTGTGCTTTCCTTGCCCGCAATGAATTGTATATCATCAACCAGCAGGACATCGATCGAGCGATATTTCTCACGAAAAGCCTGAGTGGTGTGGGTACGAATGGCATTGATCATGTCATTCGTGAATTCTTCCGATGAAACATACAACACGCTCGACCCATTCGCATGGCAAGCATTGCCGATGGCGTGAAGCAAGTGAGTCTTTCCAAGCCCTACGCCGCCGTATAGGAAAAGTGGATTGTAGGCACGTGCAGGTTTCTCTGCGACCGCCATGCAAGCCGCATGCGCAAGACGATTGCCTGCACCCACCACAAACGTTTCGAAGGTATATCGCGAATTAATCGTGGAGTTGCGCGCCGGCGGTTCATCCGCATCCACACCGACGTTTCCATCGGCTCCCGTCTCAGACGATTCCACCTTATCTTCCTGCGTCACAACGAAATCGACTGATGTACTCGAGTTGAGAATCCCGACCAACAGGCGATCCACCGTGCTAGCCAGACGATTCTCGAGCCAATCCCGCGCATAAGCATTCCGCACACCAACGGTTAAGATGCCGTTTTCATAAGACAACGGACAAGTATCGCGCACCCATGTATCGAAAGATGCTTTGGGCATCTCCATTTGTAATTGGCCGAGCACGGACTGCCATGCATGTTCCAAGTTCATAAATCAATCCTCGAATTGGGAGTGAGGGGACATTGAACTAACCCGCCAGAAACCCGCGGCTTAGTGGAATAAAAAAGATATGTAACTGGATCAAACTAACTATCAGGGACTGCAGATGTGAAAAAGTCTTACATCCTCTCGTTCAGCGTGAACACATTCTAGCAGAAAAGTCTTTCACATAACAACACTTTTCGCCTACGCTTAGTTAAAAACATTTCCTTTTTTAAGGTTGATCAATGTTAAAGAATTATCGCGCGTCCAACAAAAATGTAATGTATGAACAGAACAGACGTTTCAGCCAACTGCACACTCAGGGGGCTAATCACCCCCATATATGGGTATTAAAGACTTTATGAAGACTACATGCACAATTACGTTTAACAACGTGTTAAAAAAACGCAGGACAAAAAAACTTTGATTCGCATCGAATGAATATCTCGTTTGAGTGATTCAAATGTTAAAGAATCGAGGGTTTGCTGTTTCATTGACGCGCGCGGCGTGGAACCCATGCAAGAACAGTTGTACCATCACCCATGACCGATGTAATATCCACTTCACCGCCCACCGAACGGGCTCGTGTTTGCATGTTGGCCAATCCATGACCAATCGTCATCGCCATTTTTTCCAAGTCAAAGCCTTTCCCATCATCGTGAATCTCCATCATCACGCGATCCGATGTAGTCCACACCGTGATGTCCACTCGTTTTGCACCAGAATGTTTTGCTGCATTCGCCAGAGTCTCCTGGCAAATGTGAAATAGCGCCAGCGAATTCGTCTGAGGCAGGTGATCTAGCTCATCTTTTGGACCAGTCAATGAAACCTCTGCGAATGTATTGGATCGATATTCAGTCACCAAGCGTTTCAAACCGTCCATCAAACCGTCATTTCCCAATTGGCGCGGGCGCAAATCCAAAATATAAGCGCGAATATCTCGGATTGCTTGATTCAGACCGTCTATCAACTCCTTGATGCGCACTTTTGCAAAATCAGAATCCTCATCAAGTGTGTGCAAAGCAGCGTCCAGTGAAAGCCCAACGCCATAAATGGACTGAATAATGCCATCATGCAAATCCATGCCGATCCGATCACGCTCCTCCAACACGGCCAGACGCCGCTCGTTTTCATGCAAGCGTGCATTTTCAATCGCCAATCCAGCCCAATTGGCCACACCATCCAAAAACTTAAGCCCTTCCTCTTCAAGCGGTTCGCTGCTACGCCTTGCGACGCCCATCACCCCCACCAAGTTTTCAGCCGACTTCAGTGGAAAATAAACGATCTGACGAAATCCCGCTGTCACAACGGATGGACGCAAATAACGCGACTCTTCCGCCAAATCTGTCACGATCGTTCGTTGACCTGATCGTGCCGCCGTACCGACGATTCCCTCTCCCATTTTAAATCGATTTCTGGTCCAGAAAGCTTCAGCGGCCTCTCCGCGATGAAGAACCATGCGCAAGGTCTGCTTATCTTCTTCCAGCAGAAAGATTTCACCGGCCTCAACTTTCATATATGCCATCACTACTGCCAGAGTCTTGTTCAATATTTCGTCGAGTTCGAGTGACGAGGTCAGGGCGGATGCAAATTCATTGACCAGAGCGAGATCTTGGCTGCGCCGCGTCAGAACCGCATCGTGCTCTTTCATCTGTTCCACCTGTTGGGCATTCTGGATGGCTGCCGCGGCATAAGCCGCCAGCATTTGGATGACCTTTTCATCGTCCGCTGTAAATTCCGGCGCGCCGATTTTATCAGTCAGGTAAATCTGCCCCAACTGTCGGTCACTGGTACGGATGGGAACGCCAAGAAAGGATGTCATATTCGGATGACCGGATGGAAAACCAGCCGAACGCGGGTCATCTTGAATGACCGGTATGCGAACGGGTTCTTCAGCATCCATTAAAACGCCGATCAGTCCGAGTCCCACCGGTGGATGCGGCATGCGCCCGATTTGCTCTTTCGTCATGCCAACAGAAATGAATTTATCCAGTTTCCCAGCACCATCGAGCACGCCGAGCGCGGCATAGCGCGCCTCGGCTTGTTCACACGCCAAAGTTGCAATCTGATTGAGCAGATGATCGAGCGAAACATCCTTGACGAGTTCAAGGCTGGCACGATGCAACGCGATCAGACGTTCCTGTAATTGTTCACGCGTCAGGAGCATTCAAAGACACCTCGAAACAATTATCCCACAGAATTTGATAGATTTTGGAAGAAGTCATCCATAAAATAGAACTTACAAAGGTGAAATATGACAACCTCCCGCATTTCCAAATTCTATAATTTGACTTTGGACGAACGCCGCGTTCAACTAGCGGACGCATCGCAGCTGACTTCCGACAGCCTGCTTCCGTTTACGAACGGACTCTCCGCTGAAGCCGCGGACCACATGATCGAAAATGCCATCGGCACATTTGCCCTGCCATTGGGCATTGGCTTGAACTTCATGGTCAACGGCCGGGACGTTTTGGTCCCGATGGCCATTGAAGAACCGTCAGTGGTGGCGGGCGCATCGTTCATGGCGAAACTTGCGCGCGCGGGCGGAGGATTCATCGCCACAACCACCGAGCCGTTGATGATCGGTCAAATACAAGTCATCAACATCGTTAATCTTGAAGAAGCCAAATTGAAGTTATATGAACACAAATCTGAATTGCTCGCCGAAGCTGATTCCATTGATCCCGTCTTGAAAAAATTCGGCGGCGGCGCGCGGGACTTGGAAGTTCGGATTATTGAAGATTCGCCCATCGGTGCATTTCTTGTTGTGCATCTCATTTACGATGTGCGCGATGCGATGGGAGCGAACGCCGTCAATACGGCTTGCGAAAAACTCGCTCCGAGAGTCGAGATCATCACAGGCGGACATGTGCATTTGCGCATCTTATCGAATTTGGCTGACCGAAGAATCGTGCGGGCGCGATGCGCCATCTCATCGAAGGAATTGACTTTCGAAGGCTATAGCGGAGACCGTGTCAGTGACGGCATCATCGCCGCGTATGCTTTCGCGGCTGCAGATCCTTATCGGGCCGCGACCCACAACAAAGGCATCATGAACGGCGTGGACGCGGTCGTCATCGCCACAGGCAATGACTGGCGCGCCATCGAAGCGGGCGCACATGCCTACGCGGCGCGTTCTGGAAGATACACTTCATTATCAACATGGAATAAAGATAAGGATGGCAATCTCGTCGGGACGCTCGAAATGCCGATGGCGGTTGGAATCATTGGGGGCGCGACCAAAGTCCATCCCGCCGCACAAGCCGCCGTCAAATTGATGAACGTAAAGACCGCATCCGAATTGGCTGAAATTATCGTTTCGGTCGGTCTCGCTCAAAACATGGCGGCATTGCGCGCCCTCGCCACCGAAGGCATCCAGCGCGGACATATGTCCCTGCATGCCCGGCAGGTGGCTGTCGCCGCCGGTGCGAGCGGTGATATGATTGAAAAGGTCGCCGCGCAAATGGTGGCAGAGAAAGTGGTGAGAATTGATCGAGCGGAAGAGATTTTGAAAGAATGGCATCATTGAAACGACCAACAGCATATCCTGACGTCAATCGTGTCTTGAACGAATTATTAAGAGATGCGCGTTCTATTCTGAAAGAATACTTCATCGGCATGTATTTATATGGCTCACTAGCAAGTGGCAACTTCAATCCAGAAACAAGCGACATTGACTTTGTTATTGTTACAAAGAATAAACTTTCAAATGAATTGATTTCTAAATTAAGAGACATGCATGCCAATCTCAAAACAAGTGGTTTAAAATGGGCAAAGAAATTGGAAGGTTCTTATATACCGCAGGACACACTTCGCTATTATGATCCAGCGAATGCTCAACATTCTTCAATTGGTGTGGATTGGGATTTTGGTATAGGCTTTCATGAAAGCGACTGGATTATTCAACGCCACATTTTGCGAGAGCAAGGAGTTATCATAGCAGGGCCAACTCCAGCAGACTTAATTGATCCAATCCAGCCACAAGACATACAGCGTGCTGTCTTGAAAGTGTTGTGCGATTGGCGGGCACCAATGCTTAAAAATAACTCTGCCTTTTTGCAAAACAATGAATATCAAGCTTATGCTATCTTGACCATGTGTCGTTCATTGTACACGCTGGATCAGGGAACGATTGCATCAAAACCAATCTCCGCTCGTTGGGCACAAAAATTGTCGACTCAAAATAGAATGATCTAATCGAATGGGCATTGGCATGGAATCACCTTGTGCAATCAGACAAGAAGAACGAAACAATACAGTTTATTCAATACATACTTGAACATAGCAGAAACTATGTTGGTAATGAGATATTGGAGAAATAACAAATGACAACTCCTCAACCTCAATCATTCCCTACTCTCCTCAAACCCGCCAAGCCCGTTGGCATCGTCGGCTATGGCGCGTACGTGCCGCGCTATCGTCTGCCCGCCAAGGAAGTCGCGCGCGTATGGACGGGCGGCAAAGGCGGACTGCCTATCAAAGAGAAAGCCGTCCCCGGACTCGATGAAGACGTCATCACCATGTCCATTGAAGCCGCGCGCAACGCCATGAAGCGCGCCCAAATTGATCCGACCGAATTGCGGGCAGTGTGGGTCGGGTCGGAATCGCATCCCTATGCGGTGAAACCCACTTCCACGTTGATCGCGGAAGCGATTGGCGCAGTCCCCAACACGCAAGCCGCGGATTGGGAATTCGCATGTAAAGCGGGCACCGAAGCGCTGGTCGCCGCGATGGGATTGGTCGGCTCGGGCATGGGACATTACGCGATGGCCATCGGCATGGACACCGCGCAAGGCAAGCCCGGCGACGCGCTCGAATACACCGCGGGCGCGGGCGGCGGCGCGTACATCGTCGGCCCCGCAGAAGAGGCGCTGGCGATTATCAACGCGTCCTATTCATACGTTACCGACACCCCCGATTTCTGGCGGCGCGAATATCAAAGGTATCCCGAACACGGCATGCGCTTCACAGGCGAACCAGCTTACTTCAAGCACATTACCGAAGCCGCCACGCGTATGATGGAGGCCAATGGCACGACTGCCAAGGATTACAAGTGGGCAATCTTCCATCAACCCAACACAAAGTTTCCGCAGCGCGTCGCATCGCAACTTGGGTTTTCAATGGAACAGATCGAACCCGGTCTGCTCGTGCCTGTCATTGGAAATACGTATGCGGGCGCGGCGATCATCGGACTCACCGCGACTCTCGACATTGCCCAGCCCGGCGATAGAATCCTCATGGTCTCTTTCGGATCGGGAGCGGGTTCAGATGCCTTTGATATTCTCGTCACGGATCAAGTCACCGCGCGCGCAGGCCTCGCCATGAAGACTCAAGAATACGTCAAGCGCAGAACCGAAATTGATTACGCAACCTATGTCCGCTATCGCGGAAAGTTGGCAATGAAATGAGCTTCCTCTATGTTTAAGGAAACCATCCAGCTTGAAACAATTCGTCAAAAGATCGAAGACGCTGAAATCGAATCAGGCAGCCAATCCGATTATTTGGATCGCGGTAATCCAAACGCCGGACAGGCTAAACGAACCCAGGAAACGATCGATAAACTCCACAATCAGATCAATGTTTCAAAAATGGAACTCTCGAAGCTGATCGCCATTGTTCGATTACAATCACCACAGACAATCAATGAATGGGTCAATTTTCATACTGACATTTTGCAAAAAATCATCAACGAAGCTCCGACTGTGAAAAATGCAAAAGTTCGGGAAAACCTGGCAAAAGGCGCGCTTCAACAATGGGAAAAAGTGCGAAATGGCAAACAGGATTATGTCCGAATTAACTGGTATTTTTTGAAAGATTATAGGGAAAGTGCGAAGAAGATCATTGCAAAATCGAGCCAGTTTGGGAAATAGATTTGCAACATGGTGATATGCATAAATACCGTTCCAGCGCAATTGGCTGGATTAGTAGGATAGGATAGCGGCATGGCCTTCTTCGATCTCACTCTCGACGAACTCAAAACCTATTGCCCCGCCAGCGAAGAGCCCACAGACTTCGATGCTTTCTGGAAATCTACGTTGGATGAAGCACGCACACATCCGCTCGATGCGAAATTCGATCGCGTGGATTATGGTCTCACCGCGCAGGAAACTTTCGATGTCACATTCAACGGCTTCGGCGGACAACCGATAAAAGGCTGGTTGCTTCTGCCCGTAGGGGCGAAGCGTGCTTCGCCCTTGCCTTGTGTCGTCGAATTCATCGGCTACGGTGGTGGACGCAGCTTCCCCATTGACTGGCTCATATGGTCCAGTGCGGGTTATGCTCATTTCGTGATGGACACGCGTGGACAAGGCAGTACATGGTCTCCGGGTGATACTCCCGATTTATACGCCGATGGCGGCAACGCGCATTATCCCGGAAGCATGACTAAAGGGATTCTCGATCCCAAACATTATTATTATCGCCGCGTCTTCACGGATGCCATACGCGCCATTGACGCAGCGCATGCTCATCCCGCAGTGGACGCTTCACAGATTGCCGTAACGGGCGGCTCCCAAGGCGGAGGCATCACCATCGCCGCAGCGGGACTTTTCCCGGATCTGGTCGCGGCGATGCCCGATGTGCCATTTCTCTGTCATTATCGCCGCGCGACTGAACTGGTTGACACGTATCCTTATAAAGAGATCGCTGACTATTGCCATACCCACCGCGATAAAGTAGAAACCGTTTTCAACACGCTCTCTTATTTCGACGGCGTCAACTTCGCCGCGCGTGCGAAAGCAAAAGCTTTGTTCTCTACGGCTCTCATGGATCAAGTCTGTCCGCCATCAACCGTTTATGCGGCATACAATCACTGGGCAGGTGAAAAGGATATCAAAGTTTATCCGTATAACGGTCACGAAGGCGGCGGAAGTTACCAAATGATTGAGAAGTTAAAATTCATCAAGAATATTTGGAAATAAAAAATGACAGACGTTGTTATTGCAGGCATTGGACAAACGAAAGTTGGCGAACTCTGGGATATTGGCTTGCGCGATCTGGCCTTTGACGCTATTCAAGATGCCGTCAAAGATTCAGGCGGACTAAAACCGCAAGCCCTGTTCGTCGGCAACATGCTCGCGCCGAATTTATCCAACCAGGCGCATCTCGGCGCGCTGATCGCGGATTGCGCGGGCCTGGTTGGAATAGAAGCTATGACCCTTGAGGCTGCGGGCGCATCTGGCAGCGCGGCGTTGCGACAAGGTTATCTCGCGATTGCCAGCGGCATGGTGGATGTTGCACTGGTGGTCGGCGTGGAAAAATTCACTGACAAGATTGGTCCGGATGTTGACGCGGCCCTCGCCACCACAAGCGATTCTGATTTTGAAGCGGTGCAGGGAATGACGCCCACCTCGCAAGCCGCGCTTCTCATGCGGCGTTACATGCACGAGTATCAAGTTCCAAGCGATGGCTTCGCAGGTTTTGCACTGACCGCTCACGCGAATGGCGTAAATAATCAATTTGCGATGTTCCAAAAAGCCATCAAACTTGAAACGTATACAAAAGCGGAAATGGTCAGCGAGCCGCTCAACATTTTCGACATCGCTCCCAACGCGGACGGCGCGGCCGCTCTCGTTCTGACTCGTCGAGAACTGCTCTCGTTAAATTTTGCTCATCCACTCGTGAAGATTTCCGGCTCCGCGTCTGCGTCCGATACGCTGGCATTGCATGATCGAAAGGATATCTTATACTTTGATACGGCTCAACTCTCGGCAGGCAAAGCGATGAAGCAGGCTGGTATCACGCTCGATCAAATTAATTTCTTTGAATATCACGACATGTTCAGCATTTACGCGGCGTTACAACTCGAAGCGATTGGCTTTGCAATCAAAGGCAAAGGCTGGAAGCTCGCGGCGGATAAAGCCATTGAATTGAAAGGGAAAATCCCGTGCGCAACCATGGGCGGACTTAAAGCACGCGGCTTCCCCGGTGGCGCAACCGGCGTTTATCAAGCCGTCGAAGCGGCGACCCAATTACGAGATCAGGCCGGAGCGAACCAGATCGAGGGCGCGAAATATGGGTTGATCCAATCCCTCGGCGGGCCGGCATCCACGGCCATTTCTCATGTTTTTGAGAGGTTGGAAGCTTGATAGGGTTTGAGAGTCTTGCTGGATAGAATTAGTATCGAAGAAAGGAATTTGAGAATGGAAATCCCAAGACACTGGCGCCTCAAGCAACAACGATATTCCCTCGTCGGCGAGGTCTGCCCGCACTGCGGTAATAAAATTTTCCCACCGCGCGATGTCTGCCCCAGTTGCGGCGATGAAGCGAAGGAACTCTACACATTCAGCGGCAAAGGCGAAGTGTATTCATATACTACCATTTATGAAGCCCCGAGTGGTTATGAGGCCAACGCGCCTTATACTGTGGCAATTGTCAAACTGCAGGAGGGACCGATGATTACCGCACAATTGACCGACCTCGGCGATCAACCGGTTCAGATCGGCATGCCGGTCGAGATGGTGACGCGCAAGATGCGCAACGACGGCGACGAACGCGGCTTGATCGTCTATGGGTATAAATTCCGCCCGCGAGTTTTATGCCTACTAAATAAAGAATAAACTATCACGAAACGAACGAACGCCCCACGTATAGGGGCGTTTTCGTTTAAACATTCCGGTAAACGATCATACCGCTTTTTGCTATTTAGCGAAAATTTTTTCCTATCCCTAAACCTTTCTATTTCGATCACTCCCCTTGTTGGCAAGCAATTTGTTGAGAATATCAGCTTCTAGTCTCTTGTAACGGCCTATGGAACATATACTTGTTCTGAAGGAATACTTATCATTATTTATCCGAATCGCAAGATGACACTTTAATAGCACTTTGGATTCATGACAATCAAACTCTGGCTTGATATAGTGCTTATATCTATCGACACGGGTTTCGGCTTATGAAATAGCCATGTCGCAACCCGATATTTTGGAAGGAGTTCAAATGAAAACAAATCTCGAAAAAAGCCTTCTGGCGGGTATCGGACTGCTCTCCATGACTCGCGAAAAAGCGCAAAAGATCGTAAATGATCTAAGCATTCAAGGCGGACTTGAAAAAGACCAAGGAGAGAAGTGGGTCGACCAACTCACCCATCGTGGCGAGGAAGAACGCCAGGCCTTCCGCAAAATCATCCGTGATGAGGTAAAGACCGTCCTGGATGATCTGGGGGTGGCTACGAAAGAGGATTTACAAGAGTTGGCTACAAAAGAAAACCATCAAGCCTAACGTATACTGTCATCAATGCAAACCTTCGAGTTCATTAATGCAAGTTCCATATGAATCCACCGTTAGGTCCAGTCGATCATGGATATATATTACTCCTTTGGACGGGACTGTTTGTCCTAGTATGATATTTGATATCGAATAGGCACTAATGTTAAATTCCCGACCTTCCATTAATCATCTGCGGCGTTCCCGAGAGATAGCAGATACCTTTATCCGGCATGGCTTTGGCTTTTTATTCGACCAGTTAGAGCCGGGACAGCATTCCTGGAGCCGAGTGCTGCGGCTTCCAACTCAAAGAAAGTCCGCCTCCCAGCCCGAAGATCTGGCAATCCATTTCCGGCTGGCGTTGGAGGAACTGGGACCAACCTTTGTCAAATTTGGACAGCTGCTCTCCACCCGGCCTGACATCCTGCCGCCTATCTTCATTACCGAACTAACCAAGTTAGTGGATGCAGTCCCCCCGGAACCTTGGGCGGCAATCCGCTCTGTCCTGATCGATGAGCTGGGGCAGGAGCCGGAAAAGGTGTTTGCAACACTCGATCCACAACCGATTGCGGCAGCCTCGCTGGCACAGGTCCATGCCGCCACATTGTCCGATGGGCAGGAGGTGGTTGTCAAGGTTCAGCGGCCGGAAATCATCCCCGTGATCGAGACCGACCTTGAGATCCTGTCGATGCTGGCAGCACGCGCACAAACCACATCGCTGGGGAAAATATATGATTTCGTCGGCATTGCGGGTGACTTTTCTTTCACCCTGCTAAACGAATTGGATTATAGACTTGAAGGACGCAACGCGGACCGCTTTCGCAGGAACTTTTCTGGTGAATCCTATCTTTGCATTCCGAAGGTCTGCTGGGAATTCAGCACGCGGCGGGTGTTAGTGCTGGAGCGTCTCCATGGCCTCAGGATCAACGATGTCCCGGCGTTGGATGCTGCAGGTTACGACCGTCATCAGCTTGCGTTGCACTGTACCAACATGATGATCAAAGAAGTGCTCGAAGATGGCTTTTTCCATGCCGACCCCCATGTGGGCAATTACATGGTCTTGCCAGGGGAGATGATTGGTATCGTGGATTTTGGCAAGGTGGGATACTTGAACAACCGGGATCGACTGAATCTGATCCAGCTTTATATCGTCTGCGTGGAGATGGATACCGAGGGAATTGTCGATCAGTTGATCCGGATGGGAGCCGTGGAGGAGGATGTAGATCGGAACGGACTGGTCTACGACTTCAACCGCCTTCTAAATAAATATCATGGCATGCCCCTCAAAGATATTCGTGTCCAGGAGTTGATCGATGAGTTCACTGCCATCTCCTTTCATCACCATTTGCGATTGCCCGGTACCTGGTGGCTCTTGGGAAATACCATTGTCATGCTGGAAGGACTTGGATTGCGGTTGGATCCAGACTTCGATACCTTCGCTGCAGCAGAACCTTATGTGAAAAGCCTGATGAAACAATTGATCTTGCCCGAAGCAGGATTGGGCCCGACGATCTTGATGGACAGCGTCAAGTGGCGGGATTTCATGCACCGTCTGCCGCGTGTGGGGCAGCGGGTGATCGAGCGTATGGAACGAAACGAGCCGTTTCATATGGAGATCAAGGATACGGATCGCATTCTGAGTAAGCTGGACCGGCTGGCAACACGTCTGTCGCTCAGTGTTCTGGTTGCTGCCTTCATCATTGGACTGCCAATGCTGTCTCCCCTCACAGCCCCTGACAGCCAGCTCAGGTGGTTGGTCGGGATGAGCCCGATCCTTGTCATCGGTGCAGGTTTATTGCTTATCATCTCCCTGTTGAGCACTCCAAGAAAATAAGCCCTGATGATATTCCAGATACTAAAGATTCCACTGACCAAGAAGTTCGTTTAATGGGGACATTAAACACTTAACATTTCTTGACAAATGTTGTAGAGTCAATGAGGGTAAAGGATCGAAATGCCTTCCAACCCGGATACCGAACTACGACGGCTTCTGTTAAAGACCAAGATCTCTGTTCCTCCGTTACCGGGAGAATTAGTTCACAGGCCTCGGTTGATGGATCGGATCAATCAGGGGGCAAATGGCGCGCTGACCTTGCTCGCTGCGCCCGCAGGTTTTGGAAAGACCAACCTCCTGATTGAATGGACAAAAGAGACCAGCCTTCCCGTTGCCTGGCTGACCATAGATAGCGACGATAATGATCTCAGCCGCTTTTTCCTTTATCTGGTTGGCGCCTTGCAAACCCTGGAGGCCCGGCTTGGGGGAAGAGGCGTTGGATTTGATCCAATCTTCCAAGGGCAGTGGACTGGAAGTTGGACTGACCCTGTTGATCAACGAATTATCCGCTCTTCCAAAAGATCTAATCCTAGTGCTTGATGATTTCCATGTTTTGGAAGATCCGCTGATCCTAAAAGGAATTGACTTTCTCCTCAAACACGCCCCACCCAACCTGCATTTAATGATTGCCAGCCGCAGCCGGCCCGAACTGGACCTGGCCCTTCTGCGCGCCAAGGGCCGGGTGCTTGACTTGGGCGCCGACGATCTGCGCTTTACCAACGAAGAGGTCATTCGGTATTTCCAACAAGCGATCGGGCTGGAACTACCACCTGAGACCGTCCAAGTGTTGGAGGAACGCACAGATGGATGGATTACTTCACTGCAAATGGCGGCTATCTCTTTAAGAGACCAGGCAGATCCGGCCACGCTGCTAGCCAACCTACAAGGCAAGGCGCATTACCTGTCGGATTTTCTGGCCGAAGAGGTCTTGGACCGTCAGCCGGGAGAAATCCGCCAGTTCCTTTTTAGAAGCTCCATCTTGGAAACCCTCACAGGTCCCCTGTGCGAGGCAGTCGTCAACCCCGACGCCCAGCCTGGATACGGCACGGTCATGTTGAACCGCTTGGAACATGCCAATCTGTTCGTCACAGCTCTCGATGAGAATCACGAGTGGTTCCGCTACCACCCCTTGTTTGCCGATTTTCTGCGCCAAGTCCAGGCAGAAATCAACCCGACTGAGATTCCGGAGTTGCATAAGCGTGCGGCGAAGTGGCTTGAAAAAAACGGCAACCTGGATGAAGCTTTTCGACACGCGCTTGCCTCCCGGGATATGGCATGGGCGGCAGAAATGATCGAACGGAATGTCCCAGCGATGATCAATATTGGGGAAATGTCTGCGCTCGCTCGGTGGATAGGCAAGTTGCCAGAGGAGATTACCCACAAACGCACCCTCCTCAGCATAGGTTACGCCTGGGCGATGATCTTGACCCACCGGCTTGACCTCGCTCAATACTGGCTTGATGATGTCCTAAAGTCGGTCGAACAGCTTGAAAAACAAACAGGGGATGCGCCGACCATAGGAGAGTCGGGAACTGTTGATGAAACTGAAAAAGGCCAATTGTCGGGAATTCGTGGCGGATTAGCGCTGTGTCAATCCTACATGGCGATGTTGAGAGGCGATATGGAACAGGCTGCTAAGTTCTCCAAGCTGGCGGCCGGTTATCTTCCAGAGGAGAATGTATATCTCCGCAGTTTTATTTCACTAGATGACAGCATTTCCTCTGTCTTATCCGGTGATACCCAGAAAACAATCGACTCGTTGCGCGCGACGGTGCGGATCGCCAGACAGGCGAATAATCCGCTCGTGATGATCATTGCCACCTGCGAAGTGGCCATTGCGCAAATGACCCAAGGCCAACTAAGCAAAGCGTGGGAGACCCTCCAAAAAGCGCAATATTTAGCCATCAGTCCAGACGGAAAGCCTCACCCATTGTCCAGATTTATCGATACAGTGTTGGGCGAGATATTGTTCGAACGCGACAAACTCGAGGTAGCACGCGACTCCTTGGAGCGCGGCTGCCAGGCTATCCAGTCTATATGGTATCTCGGCAGCCTGCGGGGGATGACTTTCCTCGCACGCCTTCGCCAGGCCCAGGGAGATATTTCCGGTGCACAAGACATCATTGATGAAATCGCACGCATGGCTCTTCGTTCAGATGCCACCCAGTGGGATGACGCCCTCGCTTCCGGACTTGCAGTCCGGCTGGCCGTTCAGCGTGGCGATTTGGCGACAGCTGAACAGTGGTGGAAAAAAGGCAGGTTCCCCGATCTTAACACCCCGATCGCTTTAGAAAATTATCCTTACCACATCTTTGAGTATTTGCTGATCGCCCAAGCCAGGTTCCTGCTGGTCAGGGGCCAAGAAACAGACCGGGTGCGCGACGTAAAGCAAGCTGCAGAGCTGTTAGGGACAATTATGCCCGAAGCCGAGCGGTTTCAACGGGTGGAATCGCAAATTCAAATTTTGATTCTGCAGGCGATGGCACAATTTGCGCTCGGAAATGAACGCGGGACAAAAATCCTGTTGCGCGCCCTTGCGCTAGGCGAGCCGGAGGGCTTCCGGCGATTTTATTTGGATGAAGGCTGGCGATTGTTGGATCTCCTGCGGCAATGCCGCGCCGCACAAGGAGAAGCTGGCAGCCATCTCCCTTCACTTGCATTCATTGATAGCTTACTGGAGGCCATCAGGCCCGGAGGGATTGAGCAGGAGACTGATCAAGAATTAATCGAAAGGAAGGCAGCACCAACAACTGCCCACCTGGAGGATGGCCTACCCATTTCGCTCTCAGCACGTGAGATGGAGGTATTGGCCTTGATTGCCGAAGGCAAATCCAATCAGGAAATTTCCGCCCAGTTATATCTGGCGCTCAACACGGTCAAGCGCCACGCCTACAACATTTACACCAAGCTGGAAGTAAAAAAACGGACCCATGCCGTTTCGAGAGCTAGACAGTTGGGTTTGATCCCCTAATTTTCCTAACCTGAATAGATTCCAATAATCAAATTCGATACTTTTCTTCCGGGCAGAAGAAAGCACCTCCTGCATTTATTTTCTACCCATCTCCTCTACTTGAACACCACCATAACTTCTAAAAGGTGTTTGGAAGAAAGACTCATGGAAAACCAGGGACTTAGTCCTCTGATTGCGAGAGCTAATTCCCTTGGACGCCTAAAGCAGCTTTAGCAAACCATACCCACCAGCTACAACCATAACTGCCCCGATCAGGTTGGAGATGAGGGTAGTCCAAGTGTATGTGGAGAGCCGGACTTTATAGATTCCACAAGCCATGCTGACAAATTTTGGCCCAATCCCAGGGAGCATTCTGGCCAGTAATAGGAATAACGGGGATTGTAAAGGAATCTCACCAAGATGAAACGGCAGCTTGGCCTTTCGTTTTTCAAACTCAGCCAGATCGCCGATATTTCCACCAATGAAGAATTCGAGCAGCGCCGCCAGGGTATTTCCAATCGTGGCAATCAGCACGGTCACAATGGGTCTATAAAGTGTCATCAGGAGGAGAGTGAGTGGTTCGGATGGGATGGGGGTCGCGGCCAATAAGGCATACAAGGACAGGCTGATGACAAAGCTTAAGTTCTGGTACTTCCTAACTATCATGAGAAATCCGCTGATATCCTGCCTGAACGCAAACAGGGAGATCAACCCCACCAAGAGGATGATTAACAACTGTTTTGTATATTTGAATTCATGTGATGGCTTCATAATGCTCGCTTGTTCTCCAAATGCTGTAAAAATACTTCTTCAATTCCATCATACGCCTACTCAGTCAGTTTGCGGGCAAGAATGGCACTTTTATAGCACTTTGGATTCATGACGGGTGGCGCTCGAGTGGGTATCCTGTAGAAGGTAGTATGGCAAAGCAACAGACAAACACCTCAAGGAGAAATTATGAAGCGTATCCTCATTTTGATTGCCGATTATGGTTATGGACATCGCAGTGCGGCGAACGCCATTGCAGAAGCACTGCAAGAAATGTATGGCAAGGATTGTTGCGTGGAAATCGTCAACCCAATGGATAATCCACGCGCCCCAGCTTTCTTGCGCGAGGGAGAGAACGGTTATGACAAAATAGTTCGAGCGGCACCCGACCTGTATAAGGTGGGATATGATGTCGGTGACACCTGGGTGGTCAGAGGCTTCATTAAAGATAGTTTGACGCTGATGCTATTCAATGCCCTGCGTGAGATCATTCACAACAAGCAGCCTGACGTTATCGTATGCACGTATCTCTTCTACCAAGAAATTCTGTCCGCACTATTCACCCTCGAAAAACACCGCATTCCATTGCTTACCGTTGTGACCGATTTAGCTACAGTAAACAAGTTATGGTTCCATCCGGTCGTGGACCTATGCCTAGTGCCTACCCAAATTGTCCATGACATGGCGATCGAGGCGGGTCTGCCACCCGAAAAGATTAAGATCACGGGTATTCCGGTCCGTCCAGAACTTACGAAAGGGAACATAGACCGGACCTCGCTGCGGATGAGCCTGGGATGGCGTCCGGATTTATTCACGGTTCTAGCCATTGGAAGTAAGCGTGTCGAGCATTTGAATGACGCGCTGAGGGTTCTGAAATCACTCCGGACTGCCATTGCAATTGGTGGTTGTAGCAGGCGGAGATGACGTGCTCTACCGTCACATCCAGGAGACAGAATGGCACGTGGAAACGCATTGTTACAATTTTGTAAATGAATTGGGGACATTTATGAGTGCCGCAGATTGTGTTATGGGGAAAGCCGGCGGGTTAACTGTCTCTGAGGCGCTAGCATGCGGCCTGCCGCTGATCCTGGTCGATGTCATCCCCGGTCAGGAAACCGGTAATGCGGACCATGTTGTCTCCGGCAATGCAGGTGTGCTTGTTCGGGATCCAATCCACGTCTTGGAAACGATGTGTCATTGGCTGGAAAAGGACAAGTTCTATTATAAACAGCAGGCGGAAAATGCCCGTCAATTGGGAAGCCCACGGGCGGCGTTCGACACAGCCGAACTGATCTGGACTTTGGCCTCCTCTCGAGAAAAAGAAACAATGACACTTTAATAACACTTTGGATTCATGACAGCTTGTTTCTTCGAGGGTACCCTAGAGTTGTCTCATCAAAATCAAATCATAAAGGAGTCTAATATGTTTACTCAACTGTTTCGTAATTGGTGGCTGTTCGTAGTGCGAGGAGTGCTGGCCATCGTCTTCGGCGTTCTGGCTTTAATCTGGCCTGCACCGATGAAGTTTGCCCTGGTTCTGCTGTTCGGGGCTTTCGCTCTAGTGGACGGCATCTTTGCCATTGCCACCGGCATCACTTTCCATAAGTACTTTGAACGGTGGTGGGCGCTGTTGCTCGAGGGGTTGACGGGAATCATGATCGGAGCATTGACCTTCTTCTGGCCTAATATCACTGCAATCGTCCTGCTGTTCTTCATTGCCGCTTGGGCGATCATCACGGGTATTTTTGAGATCGTGGCTGCGATTCACTTCCGCCATGTAATCCCAGGGGAATGGGCGATGATCATCAACGGTTTGCTCTCAGTTCTCCTAGGTGTCCTGCTGTTTGTTTTTCCAACCGCAGGTGCAGTCGGCTTGATCTGGTTGATTGGCATCTACGCCATCGCCGCCGGGATCTTGGAGATGATTTTCACCTTCCGTTTGCGCGGCCTGTTACGCAACCTCGATAGCAGTGTAGCCGAGGCGTGATCCCTGTCAAAAAGGAAATTTCTCGAAAAGGAATGACCCATATGAAGACTGACATGGAGCTGCAAAGAGACGTTCTGGACGCGATCTCCTGGGAGCCGAGCGTATCTGCACCGGATATCGGTGTGATCGCCCGTGATGGTCTAGTGACCCTCATTGGGAGTGTGGATAACTTACCTGCAAAGCGGGAGGCCGAGAAAGCCTCCCTGCGAGTTTCTGGCGTGAAGGCAGTTGTCAACGTTATTGAAGTGAGATTGTCCACCGAAAGCCGCCGTTCAGATGAAGACCTCACCCGTGCAGCTTCCGAGGCATTGGAGTGGAATATTATTCTACCGAAGAATTTACAGGCGGTGGTGGAAGATGGCTGGGTGATGCTTACCGGTAAAGTTCAATGGCGATTCCAGAGGAATGCTGCTGAGGAAGCAGTTGCACGACTGATCGGTGTAAAAGGGGTCACCAACAATATAACCGTGCAACCGCGTATCACGCCTTTCGCAGTTAAAGGAAAAATCGAGGCAGCCATCCAACGCCAGGCCTCCCTTGATCCAAAAGGAATTCGGGTAATAACCGAAGATGGCAAGGTCACATTGGAAGGCATGGTCGGCTCCTGGGTGGAGAAAGAGGAGGCAGAGAACGCAGCCTGGTCGGCTCCGGGGGTTACCGAAGTGGATAATAAGCTCTCGATTGCGGATTGAGAAATGTGGAGATAGTTTCGCTCATCCTTCCTCTGACAATGCCGGCATTCTGGGTTTGATGAGATTAACTAACCATCGCTAAATGAGGCAAGAACGACTAGCAAAACATTTGAGAAAATTACTATGAAAGTAAAAACCAATGCAAAGTGTGAGAAGGAAATCGCGAATTCGCTCGCTGATAGGTCAGAATTCGCTAATCTGACGAACTATATTTTTGGCAGTTCGGCAGCCATAATCACGGAAGTCAGTCTTATAGTGGGACTGGGAGCAGTCCGAGCAAGCAAAGGAGCGATTCTCGGCGGATTACTGACAATCGCTCTGGCAGATAATATCTCTGATTCTCTTGGCATTGATTTGTACAAGGAAAGTGAAGGATGCGGCAAAAGACTGTCCTTTCTTGCGACATTATTGAATTTCCTCTCCCGCCTCCTGATTTGTCTGAGTTTTGTTGCGATTGTTCTGTTTTTTCCCGTATCCCAAGCCATTCCGGTTGGAATCGTTTGGGGGCTGCTATTACTTACCATTATCAGCTATTTAATCACCAAGAGTAATAATGAGAACTCTATTATAGAAATCATCAAACATGTATTGGTGGCGGTGATTGTAATTCTGTTGAGCAGATATGTTGGCTACCTGATCGCAGGTGCTTTTTCGGCAGGATCTTAAGATGCTTCATCTTTAGGAAAAGTTTGATGATTTGAGAGGAAAAAATGATCGATATTCCAATAGATGCTGAAGTTTACTGTTCGGATGGCACTTTCGGGCGCTCTACTTACGTGGTCTGCAACCCGATTAACCGCCAGATTACACACTTGGTGGTTAAAAGCAACCAACCACCGTTTCTTGAAGTTCTTTTGCCTGTTGACTTAGTACAGGAGACTGCTCCTGACCAGATAAGGTTGAAGTGCGCCCGAAATGATCTTGAAAAGATGGAACCGTTTGAGTATGAAGAATATTTACGACCCGAGAAGCCTGGCTATTTATACTGGCCTTACGCCCTTCCCATTGCGGGATATATATCCGACGAGGTGGAAGTCCATTTACCAGTGAAACGCAGAAATATCCCAATGGATGAATTTGCTTTGCATCGCGGCGCATGGGTGGAAGCCACAGATGGCACTCTGGGCCAGGTCGATGAATTGCTGGTCAACTCAAACAACATGCAGGTTACACACCTTATATTGCTTGAGAGGCATATATTAAAGAAAAAGAGAAGTAACCATTCCAGTCTCGCAGATCGACCATGTTGATGAAAACACGATTTACCTGAAGCTGGACCGGCATAGCATAGAAGAGCTGCCCACAACACCCATCCAACGCTGGCCAGGATTAACTTCCTAAGAGACACTTGCACCCCTCCAGAAGAAATTGGCACTTTTATAGCACTTTGGTTTCATGACAGTCTGTACCCCGCGGGGTATTCTAGGGATGGTTATAAAAGGAAATCCAAATACCCAAAGATCATTGGATACTCATCCGAAGTTGAGGCAAAGCGAATATGGTTACTCTTAAATCCAAGCCAGACTTGATCGTTCGTCCTGATAACAGCATTCTGTTTGAAATCTGGGATAAGCTCTGGAAATGTGATGTGATCCGCTCGGTGGATATAAACAGCTTCTCGGTTTCGGTCGTAAATGGCGTAGTTCTCCTAACGGGGCATCTCAGCCGAGCTTCCAACCGTGGACTTATCGAAGATATCGCTCACGCCGTGCCAGATGTAATAGCGGTAAATAACAAACTGGTTACAGATGACGAGCTTAGCTTGCAGGTCGCCGAGGCCCTTGGCAATGACGAGCGAATCCGAGGGTTCGTTCTTCCCGTGGGTTGCTCACATGGTTGGATTCATCTGGGTGGGGAAGTGCCCACCCGTGAACTACAGCTTGGTGCGGAGGAAGTGGCAGGACAGGTGCAATCCGTGCGCGGTGTGGTCTCCTTACCCAAGGTGGCTGGTGAAAGTCGCCATATAGTGCAAAGTCCATTGCAGCCTCTCATCCAATCAAGAATCTATGATCACAACATGCAAGAGGGAGTTGTTACTCACGTTGTGATCCAGCCGCGCAACCGCCTGGTCACTCATGCAGTGGTCAGCACCGACGACTTTCGTGACGGCAAATATGTGTTTCATAAATATCTTGTGCCTGTCGAGGAAATGGAGGTGGTGAATAGGGAAAGCATCTTTCTAAAACGGAATGGGCCGCCTCTCAACACCTTTCCAGCCTTTGAACTATCGGACTACCCGCTGGCTCCCTTGGACTGGCAGCCCCCGTATCCATATTCGGTAGGGATGGTTCGCTGGCAGCGCGAGCAACACGAGAAAGCGATGAGCGAATTAAATTCCAATTAATTATTTCGTATGCATGGATAGGCAGCAAATTATCAAAAAGAAAAGAAAGCATGAGGTACAAAATGAACAGATCGAAAATTCCAACCGATCATGGTAAAAAAGACAACGAGGACAAGAACAAACAGGAACTTCGAGAGAAACAAGTGCGTGCTTGGATAAGTTACTTCCTTGTGAACTTGCTGGTTTTGTGGCTGTTTCAACAGTTCATCCTGAGACCTTTGGTTATTCGCGAAACGCAAATCCCGTACAGCGAGTTCAAATCCAAGATCGCAGGCTGGTGAAATTGTGAATGTCACTTTGGATACGGACCGGATCGTGGGAACGATGAAGAATCCGGATGCTAAAGATACGAATAACCCTGTCATCCCCTTTACAACCAACGCGGTCCAGAATGGTGACCCGACGTTGATCCCGGCCCTTGACAAGGCTGGTATCGAGTATAGCGTCAGCGACCCGCCCAGTCCATTGGGGAGTTTCCTGCTGGCGTACGGGCTTCCATTGGTACTGATTGGCGGAATCTGGTATATAGGCTACCGCCAGATGGCTAAAGGAGGAATGGGGGCTGGAGGGATTTTCGGGGTTGGCAAAAGCAAGGCCACCGAAGTCAAGCCGGAAACGATCGGCACCACCTTCAAGGACGTCGGTGGCGTCGATGAAGCCATTACTGAGCTTCAGGAGATCATCCAGTTTCTCAAGACGCCCGAGCAATTTGCGCGCTTAGGCGGGCGTATTCCCAAAGGTGTATTGTTGGTTGGCCCTCCAGGAACAGGGAAGACACTCCTGGCAAAAGCGTGCGCGGGCGAAGCAGGTGTGCCCTTCTTTGAAACCAGTGGCTCAGAATTCGTAGAGATGTTCGTGGGGGTGGGTGCAGCGCGGGTGCGCGACCTGTTTGAACAGGCACGCAAAGCCGCTCCAGCGATCATCTTCATTGATGAAATCGATGCAATTGGGCAGTCGAGGGCGGGTGCCACGCGTCTCGGTGGTAATGACGAGCGCGAGCAAACCCTCAACCAACTCCTGAGCGAGATCGACGGATTCAAAACCGAGCAGGGTAAGCCGGTCATCATCATGGCTGCTACCAATCGGCCCGAAGTACTCGACCCGGCCTTGCTGCGCGCGGACGGTTCGATCGCCAGATTACTGTATCCGCTCCTGACCTGACCGGACGTTTGCAAATCTTACGTATTCACACCAAGAGCATCAAGCTCTCCCCTGATTTCGATTTGGACCGGGCTGCCAGGATTACGCCGGGTTTCAGCGGAGCAGACTTGGAAAATGTAGTGAACGAATTTGCGTTACTGGCAGCCCGCCGCAACGCCAGCGCCGTGACGATCCAGGACTTTGAGGCTGGCATCGAGCGGGTCGTGGCTGGATTGGAAAAGAAGTCGCGCGTGATGAACGATCAAGAGCGCACAACCGTGGCTTATCACGAGAGCGGCCATGCGCTGGTAGCAGAGCTGGTGCCCCATGCCGACCCGGTCGCCAAGGTGAGCATCGTACCGCATGGACGTGGCGCTTTGGGTTACACCATGCAGATGCCCACTGAGGATCGTTATTTACTGACCCGTGAAGAGCTGGAAGACCGCCTTGCAGTCATGCTGGGTGGAAGGGCAGCCGAACAGGTAGTATTTGGAGTGATCAGTACCGGCGCGAGTGATGATATTCAACGAGCGAGTGACCTGGCTCGCCGGATGGTGATGGAATTTGGTATGAGTGACAAACTGGGAACTGTGCGTTATGCTACGCAGCAGTATCAATTCCTGTCTGGAGACTCGAGCGCATCTGCCAGTCCGGACACCTTGAAGATTATCGATGAAGAAGTCCAGCGGATTATCACCGAAGAATATGACCGAGCGCAGACTCTGTTGAGGGATCATCGTGCCGCCCTAGAAACTGTGACACAACAATTATTGAAAACAGAAACCATCGATGGCACAGTAGTCAAGCAAGCACTAGCCGAAAAAGCTGGTGTACCGATTTCTTCGCTCGCTTAAGTAAGATTGAGGAAGCATAGCCATGATCCCACTTGGAGATTCAACTCGGCGTCCAATAAACTTTCCGATCATGACCGCGGCCATCATCGCTGTGAATGCATTCGTTTTTGTCTTGGAACTAATGGGAGGCGATGCATTTATCAACTATTGGTCGCTCGTGCCAGCGGATATCATGACACCGCATGGATTCATCACTATCTTCACTTCCATGTTTATGCATGCTGGCTGGGAGCATATTCTTGGGAATATGCTCTTCTTCTGGGTCTTCGGCCCGGAAATTGAAGATGTGATGGGACCGATATCATTTCTGGTGTTTTATCTCTTTGGGGGGATAGCGGCCACCGTTGCTCAAGTATGGATTGACCCCACCTCAACTATCCCAAATCTGGGAGCGAGCGGTGCGATCGCAGCGGTGATGGGCGCGTTCCTCGTGACCTACCCGAGGGACAAGATCCGCAGCGTGGTTTTCCTCGGTTGGTTGGCGCGAGTCACATTCCTACCCGCCATCCTCATGGTGGAAATCTGGTTTCTTACACAGTTCTTCAGCGAAGTGGGAGCGCTTGCGCAGGTTCAGGGGGACGACAGCGGCGTAGCTTACATGGCGCATATCGGCGGATTTATCTTTGGCATGATAGCTTGCCGGCTGTTCGAATCGCGCCGCCGACGACGTTTACAAGGACTGGAAGCCGGGCTGCCATTTGAAGGGTATGAAAATTAAGAGTATTTGAGCAGCGCTTGGCTCGTCGTGTTTAAAAATAGAGATAGTGAATGAAAGAAGCGATCCAAAATCGTAAATCTGAAACAGTCTGCGACCTGATTTGAGAAATGAGGTGCTTTATGAAAAAATGTCTAGCTTTTGTCTTGGGAGGCGGTGGGGCTCGGGGTGCGATGCAAGTAGGGGCATTGCGGGCTCTATTCGAAGCCGGTCTGAAACCGGACCTCTTGGTGGGAACATCCATCGGGGCAATCAATGCGACCGGGTTGGCGCTCTGGGGAGTAGATCTGGCGGGGGTTGAGGCGTTGGAACACGCTTATCAACGAGTTGCTGATTCCGGATTGATGGATCCTCGCCTTATCCAATTTGTCTTGAACGCAATATCCAGACGTCCCAACCTTCGGGGTAGTCGCTTTGCCAGGGAGTTCCTGATTGCTGAAGGCATTAATTCAGAATACCGCTTCCGACACTTCCAGAATGTCCGACTGGCCTTGGTCTCAGCAGACCTGCTTACAGGAGAACCTATAATCTACGGTTGGGATCCGGAGCAATCTGTTCTGGAAGGCGTATTGGCGTCCATGGCCATTCCGCCCTGGTTCGCACCCATCGAAACTGACGATCGTTATATTATCGATGGTGGTGCGCTTAGCAATCTACCGATCGAACCCGCTTTAAGATTGGGAGCAACAGAGATTATTGCTCTGGATTTGCATGATCGCGAAGCAACATTCGATGCAAAGGGAATGCTGGATCCGCTTCTGACGAACCTCGCTTATGCAATCACCCATCGGCAACTCGGCCTTGAGATGGAACTTGCCACGGCTCGCCACGTTTCGGTGAAATACATAAATTTGAAAAGCTCACCCGTCGTCCAGCTCTGGGATTTCAAAAGCCATCGTGATTTGTTCAAGATCGGATATGAGACCATGAAAAATGAGATGTCTGGTTGGTCCCAAAACAATCAGCCAGCAAGTCCGTTTCTACGTCTGTTCACAAAGAAATTGCCCTCTTGGATTTCTGCTTGAATCATACGAGAACAATCCATTATGTCTCGTTGATTGGGAAGTTGCGCAAATCTGAAGAAATCGCCGAACCGGACAATCGCAACCACTCGCCTCTCCAAAAATTGAGAAGAGGCCCGTATAAAGTAAGGAGTGAAATGAACACAGATAATTATTATCCTATGGAAGGTGGCCTGAATATCTCTTCCATCATACGTCAAGTGTATATTTGGATGGTTTTAGGGCTGCTGCTCTCCACCGTTGTTGCATTTTTAACTGTTTGCACGCCGCTAATGGATTTGGCTGCGAATCCAATCGTAATACTGATCGCCGTCATCGTTGAATTTGGGGTCGTTCTGGGAATCAGTGCTAGCTTCAACAGGCTTTCTGCGGGTATGGCTACCCTGCTATTCTTTGTTTATGCCGCCCTCAATGGCTTCACGATCTCCATCGTCCTGCTGGCATTCGATATAGAGACGGTCTTCCTAGCATTTGCATCCACCGCCGCCTTGTTTGCAGTAATGTCGCTTATCGGTTATACCACTCACGTGGATCTATCTAAGCTGGGCACCTACCTGATGATGGCGGTCATTGGGCTGGTTATTGCGATGGTTGTAAACATATTTGTGAACAGCGGCATGCTGGACACAATCATCAGTATGGCGGGTGTGCTGATTTTTACTGCGCTAACGGCTTATGATACGCAGCGCATTGGCCGCGTAGGCACGCAAATGAGCATGAATGGTGATGAGGAGATGAAGTTCGGTATCTTTGAGGCGCTCCAACTCTACCTGGACTTCATCAACATGTTTCTCTTCCTACTCCGACTGCTGGGTCGCCGTCGCTAAACACTAATATTTGAGCGGTGCGAAGCGAAAAAAGAGTGAGTATCCCTAGTAACGCATATGGGCGCTGAAAAAGGCAACATAAGGGTATAAACAGAACGTTCGAATTCTTTACATAGCGAGAGGAGCAAGAGGGAATACTCGCTTTTTGATAGAATAGGATTTGTGCATCAAATACATAGTTTGCCTTACGTTACAAAGAAGGTTGGTTATGGATGTTTCATATCATTAAATCGACTAAAAATGCAACGGTTTTTTGTCTATAAGTGTTCACATTATGATCGCCAGCCACAGCGACTTCGAGGACGCGCTTGGACCCATTTTGGATTTGGTGGCTATTCTTTCATAGCAAATATCCTGATTATTCCATCTTATGAAAAAATCAGCATATTTTAGGCTTCACAACTGCACTAATAGCTGTCCCGCGCGGTATAAATCTGATATACGGGTATAAGTTTCGTAAGAGATCGTAGCCGCAGAAACCAATTCAAGAAGACGACGAACAAGAACATCCTGCATTTACAGGATGTTCTTGTTCAAATATTGTTACCCCATTGTTCCTGACGTTGTCCAAGGCGTCAAAGATTTCATCGGCGCGCTTGCCCGGATAAAATCATAATAGCCATTGTTTAATTGATTCCAAGATTGATCTCTGAGCTGCATAAAGTTACTGCTATTCTAGAGTCTTTCCACAAAGCTTACCAACTGCTCCATCCCTTTTTCCACCAGTCTCACCTCAATATATTCATGCACCGTAGACAAGTAGTACAAAAGTCCGACCATGAGGTGTAAAGAGATAAATACAGTCCCCGCGAGCCTTAATCGGTGAATTTCCTAAGGAAGAACTTCAAGATTCCGAATAAAACCCCCTTTAATCTCGTTAAGTATAGTGAGAGTCAAGAACCTGTCCGAGAGGCCATTCCTTGCTGGCAACACCTACCGCAGAACCCGAAACAAACCTGATCAACCGAGCACAACAGGGTGACCGTTCTGCTTACGGAGAACTTGTCCGGCGTCACTATGCGGAAGTTGTTCGCGTCGTCTATCGCTTGTGCGGGGACAGCGCACTGGCCGAAGACGCAGCCCAGGAAGCTTTCTTGCGAGCCTGGGTGAAGCTGCCAACTTTCCAAGCTGCCTCCCCTCTGCGAAACTGGTTACTTCGGATTGTGGTCAACGTTGCGCTGGATGTCTTGCGCAAAAAGCCGGAAGAGGAGCTTGAAGAGGAGCAAATTTTGCTGGTCCCAGATCCAGGCTTGGGACCAGAATCAGCCTTGATCGAAAAAGAACGGGCGGACTCCGTACAGCGGGCCATCCAATCCTTGCCCGAAGCCGCTCGCTCCGTCTTAGTGCTGCGCGAATATGGCGAACTGTCCTACCAGGAAATCTCCGGCGTCCTGGATATCCCAGTCGGCACGGTGATGTCCCGCCTCAATTACGCCCGCACCCGGTTGCGCGCAGAGCTTAAACAGTATTTTTTACGCACGGAGAGTGAAAATGATTGAACACGTTTCCGAATGGTTGAACGCCTTCTTGGACGGCGAACTAAACGGGTTGCGCCTGCGCCAGGTGCAAGATCACCTAGTGAGCTGTGCGGCCTGCCGGGCGGAGCTAGAGGAACTGCAACGTCTGTCCCAGATGCTCAAGGAGGCCCCCCTCGCCGTGGCCAATCAGCCTGTTGATCGCTTTATTGCTGAACTGACCTTGAGGCTGCCGCGCCGCGAGGGGAGTACTTTTTCGCTCAGCAAATGGGAAAACATTGGCTGGTGGCTGGCCCCTGCCGGCGCGGTTACCGCTTTTGTCTTTTTGCAGGCAGGGCTGACGCTTAGCACATTGATTTCTACGGCCAGAGCCGCGGGTCTGCTCGGCGGAGCGGCCAGTTGGTTCTCGAACGGGCCTCAGCACAGCGCCTGGTTTTTGGCATCCTTAGGCCTCTTTGGCAGCGACTTGGGCGGGAATGGGCTTTCCCTTCTTAATGTCCTGGATAGCCTTGGCGTCCTGCGGTCAAACCTGAGCGTGCAACTGGCCTGGCAGGCTGGGGTTGGGCTGCTGTATTGGGCCGGGCTGATCTTCTGGTGGACTCGCCTAGCTGGCCAGCCCTCTTCCCTGCAGGCGCCAACACATTCCTTAGAACAACCGGGCCAGGAAAATCCCTGGGTCCGATAATGATGAAAAAGGAGAATTGACATGATTGATTTTCGAAAGATCTTGACGCGTGCCTGGCATATCCTCTGGAATTACAAAGTCCTGTGGATCTTCGGCATCCTGCTGGCCATTACGGGCGGCGGAATTTCAAGTGGGAACAGAGGCGGCAGCTCTCGGACAAGCTCGGGGAATGGGCTTTCCGGCATTAATCCGAATAGCTGGCCTTTCTTTCAAAATCTCAACACTTGGCTCCAGGAGAACATCGTCCCTCTATTCCTGCACCCAGAACAGCACATCGCCACATGGATTTGGATCGGCGTTGCCCTTCTGCTGCTCGGCCTAGTCGTGGGTGTCATCTTTTCTATTCTGCGCTATGTCAGCGAAGCAGCGGTTATCCGCATGGTCAATGAGTACGAACAGACCGAGACGAAAGTGACTTTCAAGCAGGGCTGGCGAATGGGCTGGTCGCGGGCTGCCTTCCGAATGTGGCTGATCGATTTGTTGATCGGGCTGCTGTCGCTTCCATTCATCATAGTGCTGGCTGGACTGGGCTTGGCCGCCTATACGACGACGAAGGGCGGGATGAATACCTTCGCCGTGGGAAGCATCGTCCTCTCCATTGCCTGCGCTTTCGTGTTCATCCTCGCCTTCGTTTTGCTAATGATCCTACTTGGGCTGTTGAGCAATTTTTTCAAGAGGTGTGCCGCCTTGGAGAATACGGACATCCGTGAGTCGTTCCGCCGCGGTTGGAAAATGTTTAAACGGAACTGGAAGAATGCCTCCCTGATGTGGTTGATCTTGCTTGGGGTGGGGATTGTCTACAGCGTTGCCAGCCTCATCGTGACCGTCTTCCTGATCCCGGTCTTCATTGTGCTGGCCCTGCCCGGCCTGGTCGTGGCCCTAGTCCCGGCGTTGGCCGCTTTCGGCATCGCCAGCCTGTTCACTAGCAGTCCCCTGACCTGGATCATCGCCCTTCTTGTTGGGGCCCCCTTCTTCCTTCTAGTGGTGGGATCCCCGTTGTTGCTGATCGGCGGGTGGGCCCAGATCTTCAGTTCTGCGGTCTGGACGCTAACCTACCGCGAAATGAAAGCGCTGGAGGCGGTTGCCCTGCCCCAGCCGGCAGCCTCTGGCCAATAAGACCTGCATTTTGGTTCACCTTCAACATATATTGCAATGGAAAATGACAATACAACAAGGAGAGAAAAATGACCACAGAAACAAAATCGAACGAACAGGAAATTCGGAAGCCCAAAGGGGTTTATAAGGGCGGTGCCTCAGAGGCTGTCTACGGATTAGGCTTAATCGGCGCGTGGGTCTATTACCTTAGCCATGCCGCTACCTTTTGGCTCGGCGTGTTGGGATTCTTCAAAGGTATCTTCTGGCCCGCGCTGCTGGTCTACGAATTGTTGAAATATCTTCATATGTGATACCATGCTCGCATGAACAACATAGGGCTGTCCTCTTTTTGGATGGCCCCAGCAAAATGCTTACCCGATCACCTTTTCCAGCCCACGGCGCGGACTTGATAAGGCTTCAAGCGTGGGGTATCCCAATCGAAATGGCATGATAGCCTCCCACTGGTCATTGCCAACCAACGCGCTCACAGCGTTCCCCAATACAGGCTCAATCCCAAGTTGACGTTCACGGTCGACGCGCTCGCACATTTGATTCATTGGTTGTATTGCAATGCCTTGCGTTGTCGCCCACAAGTGGGTGCGTTGCCAGACTCGCCCGCATTGCAGGCGTTGAGTGAAGTTCAATCCATCGGGTACGGTGAGGATGCCAAACGCAGCGGCGGTGGGAACCATGATGTTGCGTATATCTTGGACGAAGATTTGGTCGCCTTGCTGGCGGGAAATATCAGGCAGGAATTTTGCCATGCCAGAAACGAATGAGCCCAGCCCCTGCGCGTCGGGCGTGACACCATCGGCAGATTCTTGTAACTTATGCCAATCCTGCCGCCACCACGCATGGCTGTCTATGCTTTGCTGTTCGTCGGCGATCAAGGCTTCAGCGGCCGAGATGGCCACCTGCCCAAAATTCGCGCGGGAAGATTCATCTTTGAACCAAAATAACCGCACATCAGATTCGGTGATGAGTTTATCAATCGAGTCAAAGATTTCTGGTGCAACGGCGCGTGATGTGTCGTAGGCCGCGCGGTTTGTGTGTCGGTGGGGGATGGCGAAATATAGCGGAGAGGTGGCTGGTGATGTCGAAGTGAGATAAATGCTTGCGGCGTGCGACTCGAGTGTCGGGTCGGGCATGAGGCGGATCTCCGCAGAAAGACCCTCGGCTTCGGCGGCAAGTCCCATATTTTCCAGTGCACATCCAAGACCGATATACATTTCGCGACGGAAGGGGTCAATCACGCCGATTTGTCTTTCGGGGACGGCGAAGAGGTCAATGGTTGTGGCAGTGATGCGGAACATCCATGGCTGGGAGTTGTGCGGGTTGGCAGCGAGAATACCAGCTGCGACGATTTGTTCAGTTGCAGTTTTTGCATCGTGCCAATTTGTCCAGGGTTCGTACGCGGGACCTTGCCCAACGCTGAAAACGCCTTGACCCACTGCGCGGAACACACTACCGCTGGCGACGACTATGAGGGTTGCGCCGCCAAGTTTTAGAAAACCACGTCGAGAGAGTTTCATGTCAACGTCCTATCTGAGTAAATATCTTTGGTAGTGAACGATCATCATTTCGATGGCTTCATCAAGTGCGGACTTGTTCATTTTTCTGCCCGTGCTTTCGGCGTAGGACAGCCACGTATTGCCGAGCATCCATCCGATAAGAACCACGTTCTTGATTTCTTTCGGATCAACGCTTCGGACTCTGCCCGCGCTTGCCATCAGGTTAATAAGCGACTCCTGCTCTGCAAGCCTTTGCTTTTGCACCTCTCGAAAGCGTTTGCTAAGTTGCAAGTCGTTTCGCAGTAGAGCGGCATACTCGCGATAAAAGAAGCGATACTTCCAGGTGAGGTCGAAGTTCTTTTTCAGAAGTGCACGCAGTTTTTCGATGTTGAATGATTCGTCCATGCCAGTGTAGATCAATTGCCAGTCTGCAATCATCACTTCGTAAATCGCACGGATGACATCTTCTTTGCTCCTATAGTGATATTGCAGATTCCCTGCGCTGATTCCAAGTGACTCCGCCAGGGCATTCATTGAGACTGAAGCAGTGCCTGATTCGTTGAAGAGTTCGACGGCTTTTAGAAGGATTTTGTTTTTGGTTTGCAGTGAGGCCTTGTAAGTCCGTGAGGACATGGCGCTCCTTTAAATTTAGTAATTATTTACTAATATAGTATAAATTTACTAAATTGTCAAGAACCAAAAAGGACACTCCGATGATTAATAGCAACGTAGACAGGCTCAGGGAAGATTGGCAACTATAGTCAACCGCAATATATGCGAAGGGAAAGGAGATTGTATCGAAGTTTGTCCCTGCGATATGTTCACGATGGGCATTCTTCCAAAAGAAGATCAGGGTGATTTAACAATGAAAGGAAAAATCAAAGGATTTGCTCGTGGCTGGAAACAGGCTCTTATAACAAAAGGCGAACAATGTTGCGAGTACGGATTGTGCGAATACTGCCCTGAGAAAGCCATAACATTGAAGCGGATGAGAGTATGAAATTAATTGTTGTTGGCGCAAACAGATTTAATGGAATAGGAGTTGTTATCCGCGACTGTGCTAAACTCACTTTCTCCCCTCTCACTTCATACTCAATTCACGACCCAAATCTATACTTCGTTCAGAATTCACAAAAGGAGTGAAACATGAACGGAAAAATCTTTGCCCGTATCCTAGCGGCGTTGGTGTTACTGGCCGCGATTGCAGGTATCGCTTTCTTCGCCTTCAACGCGGGCGTAGCGCAGGGCGTCGCGACGAAGTTACCTGAGTCTGCAACTCAGCCTGGGAATATGCCATATGCGTATTATGGCGCACCTTTCTTCTGGCATCCATTCTTTGGCTTCTTTGGCTTCCTGATCGGGTTGTTTCTGGTGTTCTTCGTCCTACGCATAATCAGTTTTATCTTTTGGGGTCCGCGTTGGGGTTGGGGTGGACACATGGGACATCACGCCTGGCGTCATGGCTGGACTGAAGATGGTGTCCCGCCGATATTCAAGGAATGGCATAACCGTGCTCATGGCAAACAGCCTGAGGAAAATAAAGAATAACGAAACATAATTTGTAGTAGTAGAGACAGGGTAGCGCCCTGTCCTACTAGAAATATGAGGTATTCATGGAATCCTTTAAAGATTAAACCACCCACTTATCTATTGATCGCCATTTTCCTTATTGTTATTTTGCGTTTTACCTTCCCGATTATGACCTTGATCCCGGTGCCGTGGACTCTGTTTGGCGTTATTCCACTTATCCTGGGTATTGTCATCAATGTTAATGCCGATCAGATTTTTCATGAAGCAAATACAGCCGTATGTCCTTTTGATGCGTCATCGGCGCTAGTCACGTATGGCCCATATCGTTTCACCAGGAATCCGATGTACCTTGGCTTTACGCTGGTTTTGTTTGGCGTGGCTATTCTCGCTGGATCGCTGACACCATTTGTAATCGTCCTTGCCTTCGCGCTCTTGATCGATGGGATGTTCATTCGAATGGAAGAACAGAAATTGGCTTCCACCTTTGGCGCGGAATGGGATACATATAAAAGCCGTACGCGGCGCTGGCTGTGAGAAAGTTATAATTCCTCTGCGATGAACGAGCGAAATATTACATTGTCTGCTTGGTTGCATTTGATCAGAAGCGAGGTTCTCAGCCGTATTGAGTTTGGCGCGCTTTGCTAGGTAGCTTAGAAAAGAGATGAATTATTCGGAGTAAAATCAAGCTATGAGCTTATCGCCCAAGGACTTGCGGCAGGTTGTTGTTTTTCAAAGTGCAACCAACGATGATCTCCAACTTATCTTACAAAACAGCCTTGTGCGCTCATAGGAATTTTCTATGACGCTGGGAAAATAGAAAAAAGCATCCAGCCAGGATCCAAATTGTGAACATTTTTCTATCATAGTATAGGGTCCCTGTATCTGCTACATCCATTCAATGATAGATATGTGCAAGTTCCAGAGAACGAATCCGTAGAAAAATCCAGCCATGTTAACAAGATATAACTTTCCGTTAAAAGCCCCATAATGATCGCCTGCTATACTGGGTTCTAATCTTTTTTTATTGCAAGCTGGCATTGCCTGCAAAGCTGAACCGTTGAAGCCAGTCTTTGCCAATAAAAACCCCAAAACGAATATTCTAAAAAGGAAGGAAGTCCGTATTCGCACCGGCACCTGCTCAAACAGAATGCGAGTCCACACGCTGCTACAACCGCCAGACCGCAGTTGCGTATACTCATCGGATGTGAAATTCAACAAGTCGCTGGCCAGCGACTCATTTCAGAAACCACTAAAATGAGTCTCCATCAAAGATGCGCTTATAATAGCGGAGGGTTTGAGGGATGGCCTGAGTCGGCCTTTTTGGCCTTCGAAAGCGTTCAATCCTTGCCACGACAGAGGTGGATCGATTTTTGGGACCGTGCTTTCCACTCCCCGCTCCACCTGAGTGCGGAGCCGCGCGCAAGTTCTTAGAGGCGCACCGGTGTTGCAAGCGATGACGGTAAGATGCATTTATAATCAGAGCCGGAGCATCGGGGCTCTCCTCAATTTGCACGATGGCAGCGTGGTTCATCGCGGAATCTGCATTTGGCGTTAAGGACCGTTTTAGGCCAACCACCCTCATGTTTTTCCTGGAGGCTGAAAGGAAGAGAATGAAGAAAATCTTAAAAGCAACACTGCCTTTTCTGCTGGCGCTGGTGTTTGCCATCATAGCCTGCGGTACTCCATATACAATGCCAAGCACGGTTGCGCCGGGCAGCATTGCGCAGGCCGCACTAACGCCGGTTTCGGCAGGGCCGGATACCGTCCATTTCGTGATTGGTTCGGAAAACCGCGCTGTGATGGATGATATTGTTATTCCCTGGTTTGCGCAGCAAAAAGCACCGGACGGAAGCTATTGGAAAGCGGACTACAAAGTACTTGGCAGCGTCGATCAGAAAATCCTGTTGCAGAGCGGCAAAGTGTCGGATGCCAATGGTGTTGCCTTTAACGTCATGTGGCCCGCGAACAAAACCTGGTCGCTGATCGGTGATACGCATCATCTTTTGGTCGATAATCCGAGCCCCGCATTTTATACGCCGATTGTGCTCGCCTGGCCGGCCGGTGGTTCCATTGATGAGTTGGGCTGGACCGGAAAGGCGATTTCACTCGATGACGTGACAGCCCAGGTGGCGGCGGGCAAACAGCTGTGGACCAGCAATTTAACCCAAAGCAACAGCGGAGCAATTTTCGGCATCGGACTTTGGAACAAGTATGCCGGAAACGATCCCACCACCCCACTGACCATGGACCAAGTGAATGATCCGACCATCCTGGCCAAGGTCCAAAAATTCTACGCCACAGTCAATCACTCGGCCTCATCCACCGGCTACGTGACGGATAACTGCCGGGCCGCACCCAACTGTGACTTCCTGGTCACGTATGAGACGCTGGCCATTCAGAACAATCTGAATCCCAAGCAAACCAAACTGCATATCGCCTACATCTCTGATGTTTTCATGTACTCGGACGCAACCCCGCAGTTTGTCAAAAACGGTCTGGCCGATGATGCGGCTAAACAAGCTATTTTCAACAGCTTTCTGACGTATATGGCGAGTCCCGATGGGGTCCAGAAGCTGATCGCCCACGGGGAACGTCCCGCACAGGGGGGTCTGCGGCTGGATGAGACCGATCCGACCATCCGTTCCATTTTCAATCCCGATTGGGGAGTTAATCCGACCCTCAAGTTGCAGCCGATTACCCTGCCTGAGGGTCCGGTTCTGGAGCAGCTCTTCTACAACTATCAAGTGGCGGCACGGCCCGCGTACGACATGGTCCTCTGTCTCGACCGGAGTGGCAGCATGCAGGGCGAGAAGTGGAACGAACTGATGACGGGTTTGAGTTATATTACCGATCCAAATCTGGCCAAAGCCCAGGAGCTTCTGGCCAACCCCAATGATCTGACGACATTCATTACTTTCTCGTCTGATGTCACACCCATTGCGACAGTCCAAGGCGCCGACTACGGCGCGTTTGGCAAGGTCTATCAGTCCATCGCCGCAACCGGGCCAGGCGGAAACACCGACATCTACGGTTGCTTAAGCAAAGCTCTGGAGCAGTTTGCTGCGGATCCGGTCTTACCAGGCCGCAAACACTTGCTGCTGTTGATGACCGACGGCCAGCAAACGATAAATGGTACGCTGAATGACTATCTGGCCCGCTGGCAGAGCATACCGGATCTCAGTGTGATCGCCGTGGGCATCGGTATCGACATCACCGATATCGATGTCGCTCAGCTCCATCAGATCGTCGACCCGATGAAAGGTACGGTCATCGTGGTTAATTCCAGTTACCAACCTGCAGCCTGGAATGAAGTTCAAGCCTCGGATGTTTTGTCGGCCATGAAGCAGGCGGTAGGTTCCAAGTAGGCTGAGCGAAGGAGCGGTAATGAACAACGATCTTAAAGAAAAAATAGCGCAGAGCGCGTGGTGGATTGCCATCCTGTCGGGGGCCATCGTTTTTGCGCTGTCCTATTTTGTAACCACTCATGTGGCCCTCTGGAGCTGGTTCGTGGGACTGCTGGTCTCGGTGGTCCTATTCATACTTTTTGCGGTGGGTGTTTGGCTGGTTGCCAATAATGTGGTCGATGCCTACACTCTGGATGCGGCGGACGATGCTCAAAATGTGTATCGTCTGCTGGACCAGATTCGGGCAAGACAGGGACAGATTCGGGACGGGTCCCTAAAGGTTGCTCTGGCAAAAATTTGCAAGCACTCCGAGGATCTGATCACTTATACCAAACAAAAACAACCCAATAATCTTCTCTCCTGCTGTACCGTGCTGGAGAAGTGGCTGGAGTTGATCGTCAATACCACGCTCGTCCAGGTTGTGGATATTCAGGCGCGCCCTGAATATCATAAGGACGCGGCCTCGAGCTTGGCCAACGCCCAGAAGGGCTTCGAAGGCTTCGATACCTTTCTCATCAACAGCATTCAGACGATTGCCGACGGCAGCAACATGGAGTTTGAGAATGCTGCCAAAATACTGGATGCGTCGCGCTATAACGTGATTTGACGAAAGGAGTTCGATTCAATGAAAAGAGCAGTACCTCTGTTGATTGGCGGATTACTGATGCTCGCTGTGCTCGTGGCTGTGATCGTCATTCCCGTCGCCTTTAAAGCGGCCCCTCCAACCCCCACCGCTTTCGTAGCTCCCACGGCCACCCAGGAACAGTATGCGACGTTGAATGGATTCTGTGGAAGCGAAAAGATCCCTTTCTTTAATGATCCCGCTGTCATCGCCGCTCTGGCCAAATATCAGCTGGCTGTGAACTGTCAAGCCATGGGTTCGATTGCGATGGTGACCCAGCTCTCCACCGCCCAACTCAAGGCTCAAAAGACCGATTTCCTCAGCCCCAGCAACAATGCCGCGGTGGCCATTTTTGAGAGCAAGCACAACAAAGCAGATTTTTCCGGCTACCAGGCCACCGATGTCTTCTATAGCCCGCTGGTGCTGCTGACCGTGAAGGAAGCGCGGGATGCCGAAATGAAAGTGAATGCCATCCAACTCCGGGACGGTTTTTATTACTTTGCCGATATGACCGCTTTGGCGAACCAAGTGGTCAACAAGGTGACCTGGCAGACCCTGGATCCTTCGCAGACCGCGCTCAGCGGTTATGTGAAGGTGGGCAGCACCGATCCTGGATCCAGTAACTCCGGAAACCTTTTTTACATGCTCCTGGGCAACGTCATTGCTGGCGATCCGACCCAGGGATTTACCAGCGCGGATCAAGCCACGGTGCTGCCGAAGCTGCATCAGATCCGGGTGAATGTCGGAGATAAGGCATCGACCAGCGAGGACCCTTTAATGAGTGGATCCAGGGAGCCAAGGAGTACACGTTCCCGATGGCCAATGTATATGAGAGTCAAATTCTAGAATATTCCAATGCGCAACCAGCGGATTTTAAGTCCAGAATCAATACCGAGTTTTCCATGGTCTATCCCGAGCCTGACATCAACTCCGTCCACGAAATCATCTGCCTGGATTCCCAGTGTGTGCGCCTTATTACCGCGCTCAAAAGCCCCGATTTACAGCATCTCGAGTGGCAGCATGGATTTCGGACCACCGCCAACAACGATCCGTCGGTGTTCCCGAATCTAAAGGTCCCGCGGCTGACACAATTTACGAATCTATCCGAACCCGACGTTTATCTGGCAGCCGTGGCTTGCCTGCAGGATACCGGCCCGTGCCAATGAAGTCCCCTCATCTGTTCCATACCTTAAGGAGAAAATACCATGGTGATCGATCCCAATAAACCCGGCTTGTCCATCGAAGTTACCCCTCCACCCAGCGGTCCGGCCACCGCGGCCCTGAGCGAGGTCGCCAAGACTACTGAAGCCCGCCAGGCGCTGGTCTGTTTCAATCTGCTGGATGGCAAGACCCAGCAGCTGGCTGTAACGGCTGCGGCGAAGGACCTGCCGAATCTCCTGGCCAACAACCAGGCCCTGCTGTCCTACGGCAACAACGCTCTGGCTCCGCTGAATGCACTCATCGATGCAGCTCAGAAGCAGGTAAGGCCTGTGGAGATTCCGGAGCTGAACGGGCTGATGAGCGACCTTGGAAAACAGGTTCGCTCGGTCGGCCAGAAATATGATATGGGCAACCCGAAGGTTGTGAAGTGGGTTCATGATTCCCTCGAAAATGTAAAGAAGCTTGGTTTCGCCACTAAGTCGATTTTCGATGAGCTGCTGTATGATGCAAAGAATATTTATCAGAAGCTGGACACAGTCAAGTCAATCGTCTACCCCAGGGAGATGGATGCGGTTCGGAATGTGGGCCTGCTGGACGAGTTCTATAACCAGAATGAGAAGGAAATCCTGGCGGTGATCTATACCGTGGCGGTCATGGAACAAATCCGGGACCTTGCCAAGGCGGAAGCCGGCAAGATCAATCCGGACCCGAATAAGCCCGCGGACCATGATCTGGTGGAGAAGCAGCGCAACCTGACGGAATTTGCCAATAACCTGAATTTGAAGATTGCCGAATTTGATAACCGGCTGTTCCTCGGTTGGGCCAATGGTCCGCAGTTGACCAACAGCCGCACGCTCAATCTGAGTCTGGCGGTCCGCCTGAACCTGCTGACCAATGTCACGCTGTATTCGGTAAAGTTCTGCATTGAACAGTGGGAGATTGCTCTCCAGGAACAGCAGATGGCGCAGTTGATCAAGGTAACCGACCAGTTCGCGAATGACGTCATGCAGACGGCTGCCAAGGCCGGCGCCGGCATCGCAGCCTTCGCTGTGGACGTTACCCAGACCCCATCCCTGTCACCGCAAACGATCTCCATGATGGCAGCATCGATTGCAGCCCAAGCCGATGCCACGGCGAAATCTTACAACGACGGTTTCGCCCGCCAATTGGCAGCCAACAGTGCCATGTTGGAGGGCCAGAAAGTCATCGCCAATTCCCAAATCAAAGTCAGCCAGGCGGTCTTGAATGGTCTGCTGACCAAAGCCCAGGCCGCTCAGGAGTCGGCGGTCACAGAGCAGAGCCAGGTGCTCGCTCTAGCTAGCGGTACTCCAAAGGTGCAGTAAGAATCCCCGCTCTATATGATTACCGGTATATATCATTAATGGATATACCGACGCACCAATCATATCCTATGGCAATTGTCGCGCCGGATGAACGTTCGGCGGCTTCTGGAGTGACCACCATCGCGCATTCGGTGAGCGCGGCGATTGCCCCTTTGCTAACCGGAATCTTTCTCTCTTTGCCATCCTTGATCAGTGTGCCATTTTTTCCTGGCAGGTGGATTGAAACTAACTTATGATGCGATGTTGTATCGAAGTTTTAGTACAATGAAACCACCAGAAGAAAATTGATTTCATGCTTTGCGATTAAAGTGGTAAATTGAAAATTGTATTCAATGTGTCCAACCTATTCGCAATTTGGGTTTTTCTTCCAATCAGTACACATCATCCACTGTGTTGAACAGCATAAGCTAACTAGCTTCGGAATATAAAAAATCACATCCCTGTCTTGGCTACTTTCTCATCCACCCGGATCCCTTAAACGAAACAAAACCGTGATAGTCAGTTTAAGCAGTTCGATCCACTAAAGCCCCTTCCTCCCTCGCGGCGATTTCGATGATGAAAGTGTCTCGAATGATTGGTTAGCAATCCGCCAGTTGTGAGAGCAGGAAAACCAGATTTGGTGAAATATCAAAGTGGTAATTGCGACGGACTTGTGAACGCCAACCATCTTCCCTTGGCCAGGTAGAACGCCCTAACCGACTTCCTTTCGCGGCAATTTTGACGCCTACATAGGCTTGTTTTTGGCTTCATAACTGCACTAATAGCTGTCCTGCGCGGTATAAATCTAGTATACGGGTATAAATTCCGCCCCGCATGGAAGGTAAACCGAAACATTTAGATATATTGCCGTATATATCGCCAAGTTCTTAATACAATATTCAACTAATACGATCACTCCAAGCTTTAGAGTTTGGGAAGATCGTTTTGCTTTCGTAAATTAAGTTCTGAAGGCCGGCGTTTATGATTTAATGCCTGTCTGCAAGTCAGCCGAGTAATCTTTGACGCCATGTGATCATGCCTTTCTTTGCCTATCACGGCATTCAAATGATTATGCCAACAAACTCTGAAACAACTCCTTCCCTTGCCGCGCGGACTGTCCCGCACGCGCTCGCAAGGACTCGGCCCGCCGAGCAAGCGCCGCAAATTGCTATGGGTCGGGTAGCGGAGAAACGGGAATAGGAATTCGAACAAACTCCGATAATGAAAAGTGCTGAAAGGTAGCGCGCTTTTTCATGCTTTCTAGAAATTTGCGAACTGGCGAACTATATAAGTAACCAAAAAACTTCGGAAGTCTCACCTGCACGCCCTCAAAACATTTGGCATACGAGGGTCAATTGCTAATTCCAAATGCATATTATATCTGGACAAAAATAGAGCCTCCAATAACGGAGGCTCTTACTTTGACAACCACGTTACAACCAGCCGCCTCCTTTTTAGCTGAGGCCGAATTGTGTCTTGGTTACTTTTCCCCAGGCATCAATCAGAACCGTCGTCGGCCAGCAGCGAATGCGATATCGCCGCGCGATTTGGCGGTACTCATCCGGGACAAAGTGCATGGTAAAGCCGTTTTTGCGGAAGAATTCCGCCGCCTGATCCGGCTTCTCGCCGTCATTGACCGCCACGATGACAACATCATCCTCGGTGGATTGATCCTGCAGGCGTTGCAGACGGCGCAGTTGTTCGACGCTGGGACTGGACCAGGTCGTCCAGAAATTCACCAGGATGCGCCGTCCTTGCAACCGGCGTAAGGCGATGTTTTCGCCCGCGGCCAGGTCGAAAAGGAAATCCGGCGCAAGCGCACCCACTGCCGGGAATGAGCGCAACGGCATCCAGATCAGTTGGTTGCCGCGCACCAGTTGCGCTTCGATGGCGGCCGTCAACTTGGCGGCATTCAAAGTCCCGTCCTGCTGCCAGACCACTTGGCCGGTGGGACTGAGCAGGTGGGTGGAGGGCAGCTTTTCGGCGTGCAGTGATTGCGCCCAGGTTCCCTCGTAATCCTCGGTGAAAGCGAGAGCGACCCGGGACTCCGCCGCAACGGAGCGCAGTTCTGCCAGCTCTTGAATCTGCAGCCGTTCCAGACTCCCGCTCGGCAGGATCAGGATCATAGAAAAGGCGCTCTCTTTTTCACGGATCGCGGTGATCGTTCGCGAGAGCGTGTTCAGGCTTTCGGTTACCTGTGCGTCTGAAAAATAGACGAGGGTCGGAACCGCTACATTGGCCTGTAGATTAGCTGCGGCTTGTGCGTCGAGATGCGCCACCAGTCCGACCGCCGCACCCGGGTCCTGGGAAGCTGGGTCGGGCAATCCCAACACGCCGACGGCTAATTTGTCCCACCACTTGGGAATGAGAACCGGAATGGAAGGACCGAATGACCCGATGCTGCAGGCCGAGTCTGCGACGACTGGATAGGTCCCACTGCCTGAAGAGGCAACCTGCGTTCCCGATATCTCGAGGCATACCTGACTGGGATCGTGGGGCATGCCGCTTGGGAATGGGATCACGAACCGTTGATTATCCACGAGTGTCTTTGTGGTTCCGAATGGATAGACCTTCGTTGGCACGTACCATGACCAGGTATATTGTTGGATCGTCCCGGCGGGGATCCAACTGTTCAAGGCGTCGAAGCTGTTGCCATCTAAAGACAGTCCGAACTCGACGTCCGCGTCCGGGCGGGCGGCCATACTCATGGAGCCTTGCAGGATGATGCCATCGGCAGTGACCTGAAGCGATTGGTATGTCGTCGTAGCGGAAATCTTCAAAGCAGATTTCAGGATGCCAGAGAGGTCGAGGCTTTTCTGGATGGAGTTGTTGATCTGGACCTGCGCCTGGTTTATTGCGGCATTTCGTTGTGCGATGAATTGCGCTTTCAAGTCATTTTCAGCGGTCACCGTATAGAAGGGGAGGCCTTGAATAGTCACCGTTGGATCGCTAGGGGCAGAAAGCACAAAAGTTTGTGTAGCTTCAATGAGGCTCAACTGTAGATGTTGAAGTATGGTAATAGATAGAGCATCGGTACCGAAAAGCCAATGGAATGTTCCAGTTGCGGTAATTGTGATCGCGATTAGGCCAGTATTCTCTAATTGGGCACTGAATTTGGGCGATGAAATTGCTGCCGAACCTCCACATGAAGATAGGTTTTGGGGCGGCGTGCTCTCGATTTGCTGTTTCATTGGCTTGAGCAGTCCCAGGACGAATTCCGAGCTGAGAGCGATCGCAAAGTCATGGTTGCTCTGCAGAAACGTGTTGGTCACACCATCCGCCGCGTTGGGGTTGAGAACGGCGCTGGTTAGGCTCAGCAGCAGGGCAACGGCAGGCGTTCCGCCGGGCATGGTTTTGAAACGCAGGAAGTCGATTCCCTTCGGCAGGCTGGCATTGACCGGTTCAAAGCCGGTATTAAGGAACGACTTCAGTTCCGCCGTGATGATCGCAAGATCCTGCGCGCTGAGTGGCAACCCAGCATCCGGGATGAAATTCACTTCAAGATTGGCGGCTTGAATGTCCATAGTCAAAAGGCTGTTTTTATTGCCCGCCGCTTGCTGGAGCACCGAAAAAGTCGCCTGAAGCTCTCCATGCACAAATTCCGGCAGGGTCGAAGCCGGATCATCGGCAATGTAATGCACCATGATTTCAAAGTGGGCAGTGACCCGGGTGGAGGAATTGGCCACCAGCGTGATGGTAGGCGTTGAGACTTGTACTTCGATGATCCCCTGAACCGCGGACGGATTGGGGATCGGGATGCCGCCCTTGCCCACCGGAAAGCCGGGGCCAGAATTTTGGGGGATATGGGTTCGAAAGGAATGTAGGAACGTGATCCCATCGTTGACAGCATTCCCCTTCTGGTGAATGCTCCCCAGGATGCGATTCACGGTTGGAAGGCTGAACTGAGCGACGAGATCGAAATCACCGGTCAATGAATTGGACATGTTTCACCTCATGTATCTGTTTTTTAGATTTGCTTGTATGGCACTTTAGGCCAGTCTTCAGGATGCGTTTTGCACGCTAAATGCGCCAGTTGGAAAATCGTCTGAAGGAAGGAGTTCGAAGGTCGGGAAAATGGACTCTGGTCCCAAACCGGCTTGTATCGCCGTGGGGAGCACGGAATGATAATCATTGTTGTCGACAACCGTTACATCACAGGTCACTGTGAACGGGCCATTGTCGCCCGGGGCGGATACCTGATCCCAGGGTATCGAAACATTCTCTACGGAGTCTGCAACATTCCACGTGGTCACGGTTTTGGAAACTTGGTCTGAAAAAAATGTTTGGTTGGACTTTAAGGTGAAGGTGACGGAAACGGATTTGATCAGTCTCGGGCCAAGCACATCCGGATGGATGAGGAGCGCGGGCTCCAAGTCCAACCCGTGGGTCTGAAATGCACAGCCGACAAAAGCGAACAGCAACAGAATAGGCAAAAGGATCAACGGGGTGATCAATACGAACTTGTCAATCATATTTTTCTCCTTGAAAAAAGTAGTTGGCCCTCAGTCCAATTTGACCAAAAGAATGAGAGGCTGAACTGAGCGACGAGATCGAAATCTCCGGTCAATGGATTAGACATGGTTTCAACTCCTAATCTGTATTTATCATTTGCTATCTATGCGCTTTATGATCCGGGAGGCAACACCGGTCCGTTGGTCACTTGCCAACCATTCACGGTATCGACCACAAGATTGAACTGAACCCAACCGTCAAAATCAGAAAGAGGCAAGTAATATTGGGTGCTCGGTGTAGCTGGCAGGGGAACAGAGGGATTTTCAGAGTTTAGAAGGTTGACCTCACAAGTGACGTCGAACGCACCGTTTCCTGACAGTTGTGGTTGATATTGTATCCACCAAGCCAAATCGTTAGTCATATTCCAATTAATTTTTTGTTGGGTGCTCCAAGGTGGGCTGACCCCAAGGGAGGTTTTGATAGTGAAGGTCACATTAAGCGTATCAATCCCAATTTGTAAAAGGAGATCTCGATTGAAATTCAACATTATGCCTTTCGAGGGAGGAATACCACCTGTTGCAAGGCCGCAACCTACAAAAGCGAACAGCAGCAGAATAGGCAAAAGTACGAGCGGTGTGAGCAGCATAAAGTGGTCGATCATATTAGCCTCCTTGAAGAAAAAAGTAGTTGGCCCTCAGTCCAATTTGACCAAAAGGATGAGAGGGATCAATACTAGAATGAACGAGATAACCTGGTGAACCGTTAACCTTCCTATACGGTCCTGCTCCTGGCGGGTCCATTCGAAAGCAAACCGTCCGAGCGAGTAACCAACCAACACGAACAAAAATATCGCGCCAGGGAAGGGGGAAAAGTTCCAGAGGAAAATTACAGCAACCAGGAGCAACAGGCCCCAACCGGCCTCCAGGAGTTGCGTAGGGATTCGGCGCTGCCAGACGCCTTTGTGGTCAGGCAGATACATTGCAAAAAGGGAGTTCGATGCCCGCCCCGAGCAGCAACCGTTAAGCAAACAGCCGATGCGCGTAAAGATCATTCCCACTAGAATGGAGAAGGTTGCCACATCCCAGAAGGAGCCAAACGGAATTCGGAACGCATTGAGCAGCGGCACGGAGGCGATGAGCATGAATGGCACGGCCCCATACATCGCCGCGCCTCCTTCCGTCTGCCGCCATATTCGCTCTGGCGCGCGACGATATATCGACCAGTGCGTTATGACGTGTAGCAGACGCGCTCCGATCAAAGCAGGGATGAGCAGCAGGAGGGTGGCAATAAAGACCTTCAGTGTGTCGAGATGTGCGGCTTGTGCGGCGAAGTTCTCTGCCACCATCCCCAGGTTCAAGCCCAGGTACAGCATCGCCAGGTAACTGTAGATTTTGATACCGTTTATTTCAACTAGAACACGACGCATCCATTTCTCCTTGAATGACAAATTCACCGTGAATTTAAAAGGGCAACAAGCGCGCCGACGCAGATTGCAACATCCGCCAAATTGAAGACGGGCCAAAAGCCAACATCAATAAAATCAACGATTGCTCCGCGCCAAAAACGATCCAGCAAATTGCTGGCTGCACCTCCTAAAGCGCCACCGAGGGCAATCTGTGCGTAAAGATTTTGAAAGGCCAGGCCGAATTGGATAAGCAAAACGAGACTGAGGGTAATGATTGCGAATAACAAAAGGAGCACAATGGAGTGCGAAAAACAACTCTGTTTATTTCCCAGCTTGGAAATCAACCGGATTTGCAGAACAGCTTGACGCGAAAGCGGATTGGGGCCAGCACGTGAGGTGGTGACCGCCCACTTGCTTAGCTGATCGACAAAGATGATTAGAGTGCCAAACGCCAATACCAACAAGATTGCTTTCCTTGTCATAGCTGGGATGAGGCAGGGCCGCGTCCATAACAACTATGGCTGAACAAATAAAAAAACCCTATTAATAAACGAAACTGTATTTCATACGAGGGCTCTTCTAAGTTGATGATGCTACACTACAGCAATGTGGGTATCGATCTTGCCAGACTTCTACACTGATATTACAGTGAACTGTTGCCAGTCGCAATAGGAGATTGCTCCTAATCGTGAAATTAATATCAAGCAAAGAATATATATTTAGAAAGTGCAATTGGCAACGTGGCGGATTTACATCTCGAAACTCGAAGGGCATGAAGTGCATTGATTGCTGCGCGTATAGTTCAACGGATCAAGATGCCATCAAAAAACGAAAAAAGAAAGGTGATTAGAATCGTGAAGGGGCACAATATCGGTACTGCGGTATTCGAAATCGCACCTTCTCGATTGTATTCCTCACCGCGCCGAGAACTTTCCGGGCCTGCCCCGGCGCGGATCATGCTTTCCGTGATTTTGGGTAATGCCATCTTGGTTTACCATTCATCAATTACAAAACTGCCTGCAAAAGGATTTATGAATTGAATCCCTTCCAAAGTTTGCCCATCTTGAAAGTCTTCCGTAAAGATCACGGGTACTTGATTAAGTCTGGCAGATGCCCAAATTTGGGAATCATAAAAGGAGAGCTTGTGATCGCGCACACCGCGTGTGGCTTCCAGAACAATTTGAGGTGTCACATTGAAGACAGGAAAGGCATTTTGCCAGTCGCCGATTTTATCCATGATTTCATCTGCGGAAAGATCTAACTTCGTCCGAGCAGCACCTGCGAATTCGGAGAGGCATTGTGTGCTCAAGCAACCCTTTTCCTCTGCTTCAAGTTTGAGCAAAATGGCAATTGCCTGTTCTTGCCGCGCCTCATCGCGTGGATCGAACGTATAGATCAAAATGTTAGTATCCAGCAAGATAGAGGGCATGATTAACCCCTTTTGGGTTTGGACCAGTGATTCTGCCGCTCTTCATACAACTGTTCTCGGTTGAATACATAAGGTTTGCCTTGCAAGAACTCAGGCCGCATCCGAAGGGAACGCGCATAGGCGATGATATTATTCAACGCCTGCTTGCTGCCCTGGATAGGTGATATAGAGGATTGAGCCTCACGTTCCAATGCTTGGCGAATTACCTCTGCTTCGCTTATGCCTCGCTGCTTTGCCAAGCGTTTAAGCGTCAGATTGTGTCGGCGGGGGAGATATATTTGCTTTCGGATCATATGCTCAGACATATTGCTCTCCTTTATACATTATCATTATACATCAGGCGTGTTTTAGGCTTCATAACTGCACAAATAGCTACCCCGCGCGATACATATCTGGTATACGGGTATAAGTTCCGCCCTGTCAGCGACCAAGTGTATTCAGATTCAAGTCCAGTTCGATCGTGATTTAGAAGCCTGCGGTTTGAGATTTATAAATATTCTATCTTCGAATCAGAATGAAAAGTTTCTGCATCCCTTTTGTGCAATGCGTTAACTCAATGTAATCCGCTCCAGATACGCACTCAATTTGTCGTACGTTTCGGGAGACAATCGCTCACTGTTAATTGTGACCTGCTTGCGGAGCTTTTCGATCCTGCACGCCGGGATGGATGTCCCCTCGACCTCCAACTCAACTGCTGGATGCGAAAACACCGTCAATGCCCTGATTGGCGCTTTTACCTCCCCGCCAAATTCCTTGTCAAACAGCCTCCCGAGTTCTGCAACAATGCCTTGCGAAAATTGGATGGGATCGCCCACGCGCTCTTCAACAATGTAACGAAGCGCGCGGCCAATCGTCATGGCTTCCTTCCATTGCCCATTGCGATAAGAAAAACTTCCGTTGAGATTGACAACTTCCAAAGCAATTACACCAAATGGCGTCAGGAGAATGTGATCACAGGGCAGGGATGGATAATGATAAATGTGGTAATGCTCTTCAAGGGACTTGAGGGTTTTATCCAAACTTTCTTCCGGGCGCAGCTTCCTCACCCAGCGGTTCGCAAAGTAGATTCCAATCATCGCCGCGCCCAAGCCAATCACGAATAAGACTGAAGAAAAATTGATCCAGCCCGGCAAAAAGAGAGGAACAACAACGCTCGCCAACAGCACGATCAATCCGCCGACGCTGGCAAAATTCGCCCATTGGGCGCGCCTGTTCACTTTCCGGCGATCGATGATGATCTTCATGGGATCTGATACAACCTGCGATGCACGGGAACGAGCAGATCATACAACCCGCGATATTCGCGATAGAGCGCGTCGTATCGTTTCCAACGCGACACGTCAGGCTGGAACTCGCGGCTGATCTTGATCAACTCGTCAACTTCATCCATGCCCGAATAAATTCCCAATCCCACAGCAACGGTCAGCGCCGCACCGGCCGCACCGGCCTCAAGATGATTCTTCACTACCCGTAGCGGCTTGCCGGTCACATCACTGATGATCTGCAACCACACCTTGCTATTGCAACCACCGCCGATTCCGTTGAAGCCGTCAATTTGAAATCCAACCTTTTCCATCGCCTCGCAGATCCAGCGCAAGTGATAGGCAACGCCTTCCATGACGGCGCGCCCCATGTGACTCTTATTATGACTCATGTTGAGACCGATAAACGCTCCGCGTGCATAGTGATCCAGCACAGGTGCGCGCTCACCGGAAAGCCACGGCAGGAAAATCAACTTATCGGAGCCTGGTGCAACATTTTGTGCCGCGGCGCTGATCAAGTCATAGCTTGACTTGCCTTTGGCCGCCGCCAGACGCCGCTCTTCCTGGCCGAGCACATCGCGAAACCACATCAAGGCGCCCCCGCCGGTTTCCATCTCACCCGCAATGATATACTTCTTCGGGTCAATGTGGTTCAATCCCCAAAACGGCTTGACAGGATCATTACGAAAGGTGGAAGTCGAAACGCCGATCCAGGTCGCGGTGCCAATGCATAGATGAACTTTGCCTTCCTGATTTGCCCCCGCTCCGGCTTGAGCCACCGCCACATCTCCCGCGCAGATGACCACGGGCGTGCCCGCTTTCAATCCGGTCTGCTTCGCCGCTTCGGACGTGATCTCACCGATCACTTCCGTGCAGGGAAAAGCCGGCGGCAATTTCTCAATCGGAATGCCCAGCTTCTGACAAACTTCTTCGGACCACTTCTTGGTATATGGATTGAAAAGAAAATACACCGAAGCGCCCACCCAATCAATCGCAATCTTGCCGGTCAGCTTGAAAAGAATGTATTCTTTGCAATCCAATAGATAGGCAGTCTTGTCCCAAATTTCTGGCCGTTCTTCTTTGAGCCATAAAATCTTGGGGATGCTATCCTTTGCTGTTGGGATGTTACCGGTATTCTTAAAGAGAAAAGACGGCATATCATCCGATACAACGCGATCTGCCTGTTTGATACTGCGCAGGTCAAGCCATGAAAGCATCGGCGTCAGCGGCTTGCCTTTTTCATCGACGGGTAGCGTGTTCCACATCTGGGCTGAGACGCCAACCCCGATGATATCCGCTGCGTCCACGCCCGATTCGCGAATGACCCGCTTCGAGGTTGCCGCGACGACGCGCCACAATTCATCTGGATCCTGCTCCACCCATTCCGGGTGCGGGTAAGAAATCCCATAAGATTGATAAGCCGAATGAATGACCTTCCCTTTCAAATCGCAAAGCACTGCCTTATTCCCCCCGGTGCCGGTATCGTGAGCCAGGATATATTTTTTGTGCGCCATAGCGTGTCTCCGGTTTATCAATAAACTAGATTTTTAATACGTCCTTGACATAATCATGGAACACTTTGATGAACAAATGGTTTTGTTCCGGTGTTCCCACCGTGATGCGGATGAAGCCTTTCGACATATTGTGGCCACTCATTGGCCGGATGAAGATTCCTTTTTCTGCCATGTGATCGCGTATCTCAAGGGATTCCTTTTCCAGCACGCTGGCGTCAATCAAAACGAAGTTGCCTTCAGATGGAAAAGCGCGCAAACCGGGCATCTTATTGATTTCTTCATAGATATATTCGCGGCCCTTGATGACGTTCTGCCGCTTCTGCTCCTGATCCTGCGCATCGTCCAGACCCGCCAGCGCGGCAGCCAATGCAATCAGGCTGACGTTCCACGGAAAGCGCACTTTATTGAAGTGGATTGCCAGTTTCGGATCACATAACACATAACCGATACGGAAACCTGCCAAACCATAAGCCTTTGAAAACGTGCGATTGACCAGCATATGGGGATATTTTTTAATCAGCGATGCACGCGTGACGACGTTATTTTCCAATTCATAATAAGCTTCGTCAAAGAATGTGGGAATTCCCAGCTCAAGGATTCGCAATAGGTCTGCTTCATCAATCTGATTGCCGGTCGGATTGTTGGGTGAACAAATGAAAATCAATTTTGTTTTGGAGGTAACGGCCTTTAGAATGGACTCCATGTCCCAGTAAAAATGACGCGTCATCGGAACTGAAACGACGGTGCCGCCTGCTACACGCACGCGCGCCTCGTACATCGGGAAAGTCGGAACAGAGATTAATGCCTCATCGCCTGGAGAGATGAAAGTATGGGCGACAAAGTTGATCGCGTCAGTGGAGCCGTTGCCCAAGACAACATGATCCGCGGTCAGACCCGCGGCCTCACCGAGTTTTTTGCGCAGTTCTGGTCCCGAGCCAGGATATAAATTTCCCAAGCGAGCCGCTTCCAAAATCGCATCCAGAACAGATTCGGACGGCGCCAATAGGTTTTCATTGGACATCATGCGGACGATCTGAGGATTTTCCCAGGCAACATCCATATGTTTATCGCTGTATGGTTCAGCACTCTTAACCCACGGTACGATGAAGTCTTCGACGGATTTCATGAAAAATTCCTTTCCAAACAGAATCTGATAGCGTTCTTTTATCTCTGCAATTCTTCCACGTCCTTATACCATTTGACGCGCTCGCCGATTTGTGCCCGCGCCTTCCAACCCAATGACTTCGGCTTAGCCTCAATACGATCTTGCAGTTCCTTGATGCGGTTATGTACGACCTGTCGGTCTTCCTTCGACAGGCTATCATAGTGTTCAAGCTTATCATCCAGTAATTTCAAATTACCAGTAACCGTCCGCCAGAAACCCCAGTCATTAGCAAGGATGCGAGTAATCACCAACGCATTAATTGTTTCTTTATCCACATCGCCGATCGGATGTTCGCGCAACAACATCACGGTGTCTATCAAGTCTTTTTCATTGATCTGAACGATCTGCATCTTCTCCAGCAAAAGTTCCGCCAGTGGAACAGTTAGTTCTTCTGCTTCCAAGCGACCAACGAAGTTGATGGGATGACAGAAATCCAAAACATTGTAAAAAACATCTACATGGCGATCAAAGGCTGGATCATGGAATAGCATGCGCCGATCACCAAACAACTGGGTGACCTGCTTGTCCTCTTCGTAACCCAATTCCGTCAGGACACGGCGAACATCCCGCGTAAAACGCGGATAGGAAACAAAATCGAAATCGGTGAACTTGCGGCCAAGCTTATCCTGAATATAACCATAAGTCTGGCAATGCGTGCGGAACGCCAGCGCACCAATCAGACGCATCATGACATGTTTGTTTTCTTCCTGTGCCAAAGCATTCAGAATGCGCGTGCGCTCTGTATAGAAATCTTCCACGATCTCGCCGTATTTGCTCATTTGTTCCTCCGTCAAGCAGAAACCAGCATATGACCTTTTACTTTTCCGTCTTCAAGGTTAACGATGGCGGCCTTCATGATGCCTTCGGCATATTCACTACCAGCATTGATCATCAACGTACGTCCATTGCGCACATGACCCGGTGACTCGTGGATATGCCCGTGCAAACTCAGCATCGGCTGAACCTTTTCGATAAATGCTTTGACTGCCGGTGATCCGGCTTGCTTCATCACAACTTGTCCGCCCTGAGTGATGATCTTTAAATTCTTATCGAGGTCCGGGCAAGTGTCCAAACCCGAGCCAATCGGCGGAACATGGATCATGGCAATCGTTCGTTCCGGTTTCTGGATCATGTCAGCTAGAGCATTCAACTTACGAGTCAATTCATCTTCTTCAATATCACGGGCGCAGAGCCAGGGAGTCATATTCGCGTTCGAGAGGCCGACTATTTCGTAGCCGTCCTCCATCTCAAAATGCTTCATATCCGGATTGCGGACGTGCTGAAACTCATCCACCACCTTGTCAATGGAATACAAATCATCGTTGCCAGCCATGAAGTAAAGCGTGATTTTTTGAGGAACCAGTTTTTCTTCTGCCAGCTTCATCCACTCACGCACGCGGCCGCACATCTCCTGCTCGAAGCGGGCTCCCATTTTCGCCGGATCGTTTTCCAGCTCCTGGGCTTCATCCTGTTCCAAGACGATGGGATAAAAGCCAACGGCGCTGATCGATTTCTTTAATTTCTCAAGTTCATCAGCAGTCGCGGCAGTCTTATCTTCGCCAAACAAATGAGTCTGGTAGCGGCTGCCTCCTTGATGGATGACCGGCACCATCGCCTTCCCGGTTACGTCTCCTCCTACCATAAGTGCATTTACCTTGTATTGAATCCCCGACGAAAGGAATTTTCGAAAAACCACTTCCGAACCGTGGAAGTCTGATCCATACAGAATACGAGTCATCTTCATTAGAATACTCCGAAGTAATAAGGTTTTCTCTGACCGGCCAGCGAAAACTTTGACCGGTCAGAGAAGCTCAATATAAAAGGCTTATATGGGCGGGACAGACTGGAAAGTCCAGTTGATGTCGATCCCTTCCTTGCTCAGTCGATATGCACGAGCAACGTAGAATACGATCAGACCGCTGATGATGAAGCCGGCCAGAATTACGAGGGTTATCCAGGTAATCATCCCTCCCACTGCAGGGAAGAGGAATGAAGCAACAATCAACCAGATCAGGAAGGCTAACGTGATCGTGCCAACGATCGTGATCACGGGCACTTTGCCGATCTTGCGCTTGACAAACGCGCTGGCATTCTCAAAAAGGTCCGGCTTAGTAAAGGGGAACAAAGTGATTGCCGTGACTGGTACTAGCATAGTCCAAGCGGCAAAGAACACGAAGTTCAACTGAGCGCCCATCACGCTGCCTGCCCACAGCCAGCCAGAAGCGTCTATCACACCGACTTCGGCGATCAAGGCGATGATTGCAATCGCGACGATTGGGCTATTTAGGGTCGGGTGGATGTAGCAGACACCTTCTGGGATCAACCGGTCAAACGACCAGGCAAAAATGATGCGGCTGCAATAGAAGAAGTATGTCTGGGCCAAGTTGATCAATGTGTAGAACCAAGCGATGGCCACAATCCATAAGAGAACGATATTTGGATCGAGGATGGCGGCGTAGAAAGTGATCCACGGCATGGGGTTTGCACTGGTGACGCCGGCATTGCTAAGATAGGACTCAGCCGCGATAAACTGGAGCGGGACCAAGCGTTGCAAGAGAATCGCCGCGACCACAAAGATCGCCCAGGTAACAAGCAATGAAGCCCATGAACCCGAGATCAGGGTGCTCTCAGCCTGCTTGACTTCACCTGCAAAGAAGGTCGGGATGTAGTAGCCGTAGAAGATCCAAAAGCCCATGATCAAGCCCGCCAAGGTCATGATACCAACATTGGGATTGATCACCATGCCATTCTTTTGCGCCAAAGCGATGCGTCCTTCGTAACTTCCCGCACCCATAAATTTATCCCAGGCGGCAGGGAATGCATCCTTGGCAGCGGTACCAAGCTGGAAGTACAGCACGACCCAGGCGATCAAGCCCAGGAAGAATCCAACTTCCAAAATGCGCAAGATGGTGCGCGTCGGCAGAATCATTGTGAGGAATGTGATCACTGTGCAGATCGTGCCGATCACAACGATCCCAATGGGGGTGGCCGACCAGCTTGCGAATTGGACAAACTGCTGATTACCTAGCACGATGCCCATAGTTTGGAAGAGAACCGGAAAAGCGGTCTTTGGAATCCAAGCGATCAATGAGCCGGCCACCATGGCGCTGAAGATCACTAGGGTCCATGAGGCGGCAAAAGCCAGAGGGGCGCTCAAAGTGCGGCTGGCTAGTGTATAGTCCGCGGCCGAACGAGGCATCGTCGCGCCGATGACGGCGTAGGTATAGGCGTGAAACAAACAAAAGAACATGGCAACCGTCAATACCCCGATGATGCTACTCCCGGGCCATACGCCGGCTACCCACGAAAACGGAATCAGGCCAGAGGAAGAAAGACTGATGCAGTGAATGCCAAATACCATGGCGCCAAAGACACCGATCGTCCTAACCAGACCTGAACTTTTGCGGGCATACAGTTTCTTGCCTGTTGCGCCCGCAGGTGCAACCATTTCAGCCATTGCATTTCTCCTTTCAAAATTCTTACCAGATATGTCGACCGTGCAAAATTCAGATCAAGCTTTATTTCTGACTAATTCCTCCTTTCCCGTGCTGTTACCTTGAATTTTCTCATTAAGAAGTTCTGGCAACTGCGAATCGGTATGAATACGGGCATAATCGCTGCGCAAAAAATCCTGCGAAAAAACAATCGGCTTCTCAATCTCCTTTTCAAAAATGATGCGCGAGAGCATGAGCAAGGGGAAGCCTTCATCCACCCGCAATTGTTGAGCCACCGTATCAGCCGCCGCTACCGCCTCAACGGTCTGTGAACTGCGGCCGGGATGAAACTGATAGACATTGGTTAACAAATCGTGGATCGAACTTTTTTCAAGATCCCACTCTTCCAATTCTGGACAGCGGGCACAGGGAATAAAAACGCGTTCCAGAACAACAGGAACGCGATTAGCAAAACGCAGAATGGCTACGCGGTAAATCGGATTACCAATTTCGATTTGTAAAGTTTCAGCAAGGCGCCGACTTGCTATTAACTGCCCAAACTCGAGCAACTGGCTGGCAACAGCAATATTGTGTTGTTGGATAGTTTGGGGATAGTTCAAAAGCTCCCATGACTCGTACGTAACTTTAGGCTTGGCAACATAGGTGCCGGAGCCATGTTTACGCTCCAATAAACCTTCGTTAACTAACTCCGTGATTGCTCTCCGCACTGTCATACGGCTAACGCCCAAGTCCTCGCTGAAATCGCGCTCGGACTGGATTTTAGTATCCGGAGTTAATTTTCCCGAAAGAATCAATTCGGCGACATATTCCTGAATCCGGATATATAGAGGTTTATTGATTTCTTCGTTATTCATAACCACTTTCCTGTTATTTCAATGTTTGAATGAACAAAGCATTAAAGTGGTTCGTGGTATATTTTTACTTGTAAGAATGATCCCGGCTAATATCTTATATCAAAAACTGGAGAAATCTCCATAAACAAATAGATTTTACTGATTATCAACATTATACGGCTTTGCAGGAAAAAAGCAAGCGGCAATTCCTAACCCTATTTACATGTCAAATGTCATTTTTGCGAGTTACCTTTCATAAGTGGTATAGTGGTATGAAAGCCTAGGTAACTATATATTTGATGCACAAGAGGGCAATACGAGCACGCGGCGGGGTAAAATGGAGATTAGAGAGTAGCATATGCGAAGGACAAGTTTCACAAGAAGATTGCGGGCGACTTATACGCCATGGGCTAGAATACTTTACTTCATACTTGCAATCCCTATTCTTTCATGGATTGCATTATTCATCTCGGAAGCACTCAGCAGAGATTTGATCGTGCGGGTAATTTATGGCGCTACGAAGGCTATACTTCCCTACTTTTCAAATCTTTTTCATGGCCAACCCTATCTGTACGTTTTTATGTTTTTTCTACTCATTAATTTAGGGATAATAGTCCATGCTTATTTTGTTACTTACCTACCTTTTGGTTTATCCATTGATACCAAATGTTGTGCCGCTCCGAAATTCTTTACGATTTCGATTTCTAATAAGACGGGAAACAATTTGAAAGAATGTGAATTAGAACTCGTAGAAATGAATAAGTTCCGTGAAAGCGCACCAAGAGCTTGCATTAATGATTACAAAGCGAGGACGCCCGCGAAATTATATCGGATTGATGGGTATGAGATGACAGAGACAACAACAGAAATTAAAAATGGAAGAAAAGGAATAGCGGGAGTAGTTTTTCTGGGATCTAAAATAGATGGACAATTATTTTTTGGAAATCATATTCATCCTTTGGCAGTGTGGCATGGAGAGGATGAAGCAACGCTACATTTTTCTGGTGTCACCGCAAGAGCTGAAACAAAAACAAAAGATATATACTTGACGATTGATTTTACTGATGATACTGATTTGAAAATCGAGGCGAGCATATGAAATAAAACAAAATTAGGCACTTGATAAACAGACAGAAAGGATGACTCGAATTTATAATTCACAGCCATTTGAGCGTCAAATACAAAGAGTTGCCTAGGGCTTTTCGCCTATGGCATGTATAACAAGCATAAAGATCGATTTAGATAATATGCAAAGCCTTGCTTTGCGCATCAAGCGCACCTAAAAGGAATATCATCATGTTGGATTCACCTCACCGTCGTTTCAATCCGCTGACAGGAGACTGGGTGCTCGTTTCTCCCCACCGCGCCAAACGTCCCTGGCTGGGACAGGTGGAAAAGACTCCGCTCGAAAACCTGCCGCAGTATGATCCCACTTGTTATCTTTGTCCGCGTAACGAACGCGCGGGCGGAATCAAAAACCCGGATTATAGTGGAACGTTTTCATTTGATAATGACTTTGCCTCGTTGTTGCCGGATTCCGCTCGAGCCGCACCGGTACCGGAGTCTCCGCTTCTGGCCGCTGAACCCGAACGAGGCCTCTGCAAGGTCGTCTGTTTCTCGCCGCGTCATGATCTGACTCTTCCCGAGCTGGATATTCCCGCCATCGAAAACGTGATCAATGCCTGGGCTGCACAAACCAGCGAATTGGGCGCGAAAGATTTCATTCAATATGTGCAGGTTTTCGAGAACAAGGGAGCGATGATGGGATGTTCAAACCCTCATCCGCACAGCCAGATATGGGCCACCGAACATGTTCCCAACGAACCCGCCAAGGAATTGGAACGCCAGGAAGCTTATTTCAACGCGAACGGCCATACGCTTTTATCCGACTATCTGGCTGAGGAACACAAACGTAAGGAACGCATCATTCTTGCCAACGATCATTTTACAGCGTTGATTCCATTCTGGGCTGTTTGGCCGTTTGAGGTGCTAGTGATCGCGCATCGCAATGTGCGTTATCTTGCCGAACTGAAGCCAGCCGAGGTGACCGGATTAGCGGATATCTTCAAGCAAGTCACCACCCGTTACGATAACCTGTTCGAAATTTCTTTTCCATACTCGATGGGCTTTCATCAAGCTCCATTGGATCGCCGGCCACATCCCGAATGGACTCTGCATGCTCATTTTTATCCACCGCTGTTGCGGTCAGCTACAGTACGCAAGTTCATGGTCGGTTTTGAAATGCTAGCCATGCCTCAGCGCGATATTACGCCTGAGATCGCGGCCGCGCGCTTGCGGGAATTATCCGGGATTCATTTCAAACAGATTTGATTTGCATCCTCTTGCGGGATGGTGCACCAAGCATCATTCTGACTCAACAGTTTTTACCCGAAATTTACATGTCGATCATAAATAGATAATCCGCAAATGATAATATTGCAATTCAGAAAAGGAAACAGGATCGAATGAAAACTTTAGCTCGAATCACTGCAGTGATCTTGATCATCTTTGGTATCCTCGTTATGCTCGGCGGGTTGACCATGGGCGTCATCGGTATTGTCCGGGCAGGAAGCCGCGCCTTGGGAGCGGCACCGCTTCAACCGGCGTTGCGCGCCGCAGGTGGTGGACTGTTCGGCGGTCTGGGAGGATTGATCCTTGTGATCTTTATTGTGATCCAGGGATTGATGATCATTGCAACCGGCGAAGGATTATTTCTTTTGGCCAATCTATCGGAAAAAATGATTCCTCCATCCGCATAACAAAAGCCAGCAAACTACATGCTTGCTAAAACATCTTGAAGAGAGTACATTGGGCGGAAGGTGCTTTTTAATATTGGTTTAACTATGGCGAATAATAATCTCTCTATCATCTTTAGTTAATCTTAGTAGTGCAATAAGGAGAGAGAATATGAAATTTTTTAAAAGTGCAATCTGGATAGTTTCGATTCTGCTGGTATTGGCTTGTAATATTGGAACCAGGGCGGCAAGGCCGGTACCGCCAGCGGCCACAATCCCACCGACAACGGCGCCGCCAGTTCAGGTTCCGGCAACAGCTCCGGTATCTGCGACGGCTACATCGTCCGCACCTCCCACTTCAGGGACGGGTCCCTATCCCTTGGTGCTAGCCCGCGAGAAGATCAAACACGTGGTCGTCATCATGCAGGAAAATCGTTCGTTCGATGAGTACTTCGGCACATACCCCGGCGCGGATGGCATCCCGATGCAAAATGGCGTGCCGACCGTTTGCTCGCCCGATCCTCAGACTGGTCAGTGTTTGAAGCCATATTACAATCCAAAGGACGTCAATTCGGGCGGACCACATGGAGCCGCTGCTGCCACTGCCGATATTGATGGAGGAAAAATGGATGGCTTCGTCGCTCAATTCCGTGATGCTGCGAAAGCCTGCAAAGACCCGGATGCGCCGGGTTGCGTCAAAGGGCAAACGCCGGATGTGATGGGCTGGCATGATGCGCGTCAAATCCCGAATTACTGGGACTACGCAGAAAACTTTGTCCTGCAGGATAAGATGTTCGAGCCGAACGCCTCATGGAGTTTACCTGCTCACCTTTTTATGGTTTCGGCCTGGTCCGCCTATTGCAAGACACCGGGCGATCCGGATAGCTGTGTCAATGCCCTGGACGGTCCGCCCAGCGGACTGAACACGCTGCACAATGATTACGCCTGGACTGACCTTACTTACCTGTTGTATAAGTCAGGTGTCTCGTGGGGTTATTATCTTAGCGCAGGCAGTGAGCCAGATTGCGAAGATGATGCCATGCTCTGCACACTTAAACCTCAGGGCGTGAATGTGCCCGGCATTTGGAATCCTTTGCCCGCCTTCGACACAGTCAAACAGGATAATCAACTCGATCACATTCAACCCGTTGACAATTTCCTGACAGCCGCCAAAAATGGGACATTGCCTTCCGTTGCATGGATCGTGCCCGATCAAACGGTCAGCGAGCATCCGCCGGCCAGTATCCACAAAGGGCAGGCTTATATCACCTCGATTATCAATACCATCATGCAGGGTCCGGATTGGGACAGCACCGCCATCTTTTTAGCATGGGATGATTGGGGCGGCTTCTATGATCATGTTGTCCCGCCATCAGTTGATGAGAATGGCTATGGCTTGCGTGTTCCCGGTCTGGTGATCAGCCCATATGCAAAGAAGGGCTTTATCGACCATGAGACTCTGAGCTTCGACGCTTATCTGAAGTTCACAGAAGATCTCTTCCTGAACAGTCAGCGCATTGACCCAGCCACCGATGGCCGTCCTGATCCTCGTCCGGATGTGCGCGAGGATGTGAAGATACTCGGCAATCTCATCAATGATTTTGACTTCAATCAAACGCCGCTTCCTCCGTTAGTTCTGCCCACCAATCCGCCGCCGGGCCCAGCATCCATTCCGGGTTCGTAGGAATTCTACATTTACAATCATCACGCGGTAATATTTCAGGATATTTCCGCGTGATGATTTATAGTAACCCAAGAGAATAGAAAGAAAATTCGAATGAACAAAATTTATAAATCATGCTTTTTAATGGCATCGCTTTTCTTTCTGCTGGCCTGCAACCTGATGGGCAAAGCGTCCAAGGCAGTCGCAAACCCAACCCAGCAAAGCCCCAACCCAACTTCGGCGCCAACCGCATTGTCGGGATCGAATTCAACAAACACTCAACAGGCAAATCAATCAGGCAGCCAGACTACCACCGCGTTTCTCTCTCCGCCTACAATTCCTCATAATGGCGTATATCTCGGAGCTTGGGTTAACCCAGCCAAGGGCGCAAGCGGCGGTGGACCAACTTTTGCCTCACAGCTCCCTCAGTTCCAAGCAGATCTCGGCGGCCGATTGCCCGGCATATTAAATTTCTATACCGATTTTCTGACTCCGCTTCCACTCACCGATTTGCAAACCATCGAAGCAAAAGGTTCGATCCCGCTGATCAGTTGGGGCGGGGCCGGATCCTGTGCGACCTCTTCAATCCCTTCTGGTCAGTATACATCTGGAATCGCGGCGGGTCAGTATGATCAACAGATCACTCAATATGCGAATAGTCTCAAAGCCTTCGGACATCCGGTTTTCGTTCGCTGGTTTTGGGAGATGAACCTTGGCAAAAAGAACGACCCGTGCAACGGGTCCGCAGGCGCGTCCGGTTACGTTGCGGCCTGGCGGCATATCTACACCCTCTTCCATCAAGCGGGTGCGACCAATGTTGCCTTCGTGTGGTGTCCGGCATTATCCGCCGGCCTTACTGGCGCGGACAATTTCTACCCCGGCGCCGACTATATTGACTGGATTGGGATTGACGGCTACCTTAAGGATTCCAATACTGCGTCCTCCTTCGCAGAGTTATTCGGAGCCTGGTATGCAAAATATGTTACCTATCAAAAGCCGCTCATCGTGGTTGAAACCGGAGCGCCGCAAAATGACCAAGCGAATTATTTCAATGGAATCGGCCAAAGCGTGCCAACACAATTCCCCGATCTCAAGGCGATCCTCTATTTTGACGCGCTTGGAAACAACGGAGATTGGGCCCTCACTCAGCCAGGCTTGGAAGCATTCGCACAACTTCTGGCTAATCCTTATTTCTCGCCTCATCAGTAGGTGATTTTTGTTGAAGAACAGGTAAGAGTAGGAAAACACAAATGAATAAAATCCGTAAATCATGTTTTTTAATTGCGCCGATTCTCTTGCTGCTTGCCTGTAATCTCATGAGCGAGCCCGCTACAAATCCAACTCCACTGGAGCCAAGTGCAACGGAGATATCTCCTACATCGGCCAACCTCCAAACAACACCTGGCGCGCAAACAAACACGCTCGCGGCGGCGATCCGTTATGTTCCCGGGTCATCGCAAAAGATATGTCAATTGGTCGGCGAGACGGACAGAGAGTTCAACCAGCCCACCGCAAATCAAACGGCGTCGCGCTACGGGCTGGTCGGCGACGACCTCGGCTATTCATTCGAATCGAATGGAAAGCTGTTCTTCCTGTTTGGCGACTCGAATCCGACTGCAACATTCAATGGCAAGCCAAACCTGGGCAACGATCCACCACGAATTTCGGACGATAATGACGCCATCGCGTTCACTACGGATACAAGCCTCAACCCGTGCATCAAGCTGGATTTCATCACAGACTCGATCGGTGCTTATAAGAACCCAGTCGTCCTCAACGCTCAGGGACAGCCGGCCATCACACTGCGGGCATTCGAGATTCCGGTCGCTGGAATTAACGATGCTGGCAAGATGTACGTGATCTTCGCGACGGATCACATCGGAGCTTTTTCGACCCGAACCGTGGTGGGTGAATCAGATGACGATGCCAATACCTTCCACTATCTCTACGATTTCTCAAAGGGACCGGATGCCAAGTTCATAAACGTTGCAATTGCCAATGGGAATGATGGATACCTGTACTTCTGGGGAACCCAAGGCGGGAATATCTACCGAAAGAGTCCGCCCTTCCTGGCTCGCAAACCGATAGGTTCTATGAATAGCCTAAATGGGATCGAGTATCTTCATGCAGTTAATCCTGATGGTACACCGGTCTTTATGCCCAACGAAAGCGATGCCATGCCTCTTTTTCACGATTATCTGCAAGGCCAACAAGTTTCAGATTGCATGGGCGAATTGGGAGTTAATTGGAATCCATTTGTTAAACGTTGGATCGTGCTTTATAACTGTCTCAATGATACGCCCGCGAATCCGCGCGGGATTTACATGAGGTTTGCATCGCAGCCGTGGGGTCCGTGGAGTGCACCGCAGACAATATTCAATCCCACCACAGATGGAGGCTATTGTCACTTCATACATCGTGCGGTCAATGCTCAGAATCCAACGGCTTGCGATAACTTGAGTGATCCCACCGAGCGGATGTGAACGGTGGCGATTACGCGCCTTATTTCATTTCCCGCTTCACTACCGGCGACGCGGCCGGTACGACTTCAACGTTCTACTACATCTTATCCACTTGGAACCCATACACTGAAGTTATTATGAAGAGCGCGATCCAGGCTCAAGCACAATAACACCTCAGGCCTCGGCTCAGTTGCGTTAGTTTGATTCTTGTTAGAGGAGAAAAGAAAATGCAAAAATATATTTTAGCGGTATTAACGTTCATGATGTTTGCATGCACACTAGGAGGCCGGCAAGCCAAAGCATCTGAGTCTGCACCAACCTCTGCTTCTGTCGCGCTGGCTAATTCATCCGGGTCATCACCTGCCGCCCCAGCCACTGTGACAGTGCCTCAAAAAGGTGGAAGTGTTGCTTCATCCGGCACTCTCTATATTGCTCCAAACGGCAACGATGCCTGGAGCGGAACTCTTCCTACTCCCAATGCAGCCAATACCGACGGCCCGTTTGCCACATTCGATCGCACCCGCGCTGCAGTCCAAGCTATCGTCAAATCTGGAGCGAAACCAGTGACGGTTCAATTCCGCTCGGGAACATACTTCGTCTCGAAGACCGAGGAATTCACCGCGGCTGATTCGGGCAGCGCCAACGCACAAATCACATACGAGAATTATCCCAGCGAATCTCCCATCATTAGCGGAGGCGTGCGTGTGCAAAACTGGAAGAACACGGGAGGCAACCAGTGGACGGCGACCCTGCCAGCGTCCACACAATATTTCGAAAACTTATTTTATAACGGCGTTCGCCGCCTCCGCCCGCGCCTCGGTGGTTATTTGGGTACATACCTTCGGTTCGGAGACACGGTTTATGTAAACGCGCCCCAGCCCCCGGCAGCCGCGCCGAGCCCGAATTGCTCTGTCTATGTAAAAGATAGTGGCTGGGAATGTTTCGACCGCTTCCATTACAATCCTTCTGACCCAATCTCGGCTCAATGGCACAACCTTGCTCCAGCCGCAGGAAATCTGTGCAACCAACCTGCAGGTAATTCAGCACTAGCCGGCGACATCGAGGTTCTGGTTTGGGAACAGTTCAGCACTTCCAAGTTGCGCATCAGTTGCGTAGATACAACCAATCACATCGTGTACCTGACCGGTCCAACGCCGTTTTCACAAAATCGTCCGCAGTTCGATGGCTTCAACACTGGCGACCGATATCTGGTGGAAAACGTTCGGGATGCATTGACCCAGCCCGGACAATGGTTCCTAGATCGTTCCACTACGCCGTGGACTTTGACTTACCTCGCCAATCCGGGCGAGGACCCCAACAAAGACACCGTGATCATTCCTCAAGTTCCACAACTGCTTGTGGCGTCGAATCTCCAATACGTAACCTTCAAAGGATTAACCTTTGAGCACGACAATTACACTGTACCTGCAGCTGGAGATAAGTCGTCGGAATTGGAGCCCGACGTCAGCGCGGCGGTCTCGTTCCAAAATTCGCAATACATCACCTTCGATTCCGGGATCGTGACACAAACCTCCGGCACAGGTCTGGAATTCATTTCGTGCACCAATAGCACAGCTTCACCAAGCTATTGCGTTTCCGATAATGCCAACGGCGTCACAGCGAATGATGTGATCCAAAACAGCGCTCTTTACGATATTGGTGTGCAGGGAATAAGGATAGGCGAACCATATATCAAGACAGATACAGATGCCAACGTGCCACAATCGATCACTGTGCAAAACAACGTCGTAGAAGGATATGGGCGCACCATACCGGCCTCCTTCGGCATCGGACAGGGCAACGGGCATAATAACTTGTACACGCACAACGATGTTTACGATGGTTATCACACTGCCATCTCCATTTCCGAAGCCGGCAGCGACATAGCCAAGCCAAACGGCATCGGGAATGCCAACAACACCATTTCATTCAACGACGTGTATAACCTATTCCAGGGGATCATGAACGACGGCGGCGCCATCCGCATCGAGGCTGGCAACAACGCCTACACGGCGCCTGGCAATAAGATTCTGAACAACAAGATCCATGATGTGAGTGATGCATCTGCCTTGGATTCTAACGGCTACGGCGGCAACGGAATCTATCTGGATAACCAGACGGGTTTGGTGGATGTGGAGAACAATCTGGTTTATCGCGTCTCAGCAAACGATGTTTACTCGGCGCAGGGACCAGCCGCATCCAACGAAGCCAACATCGTCAAGAACAACATTTTGGCGTACGGGCGGCAAGCGATGGTCTCCATCGACGCCCCTTATCAAAATGGCACCCCTAAGAACGCCATCCAAAACCTTATTGTTACAAACAATCTATTCTATTTCGACCGGAACGATGCCTCATCCCCCGATTTCTCCGTTCAAGGTGGATGTCTCTACGCTGGCGGATTCCCTTATCCGCAGTTCCAGGAATGGAATAGCAATATGTACTGGCGCACCGATGGCGGATTCGCCAACGATGACAAGGCGTTTGCCGTACAACCAAACCCTGCCCTCAAGGACAAGAATGCGCCTTGTGCCGATGGCGAGAAGAAAAACGAATTGACCTTCTACCCCTTCGCACAATGGCAGCAAAAAGTGAATGAAGATCTACAGAGTGTTATCCAGAATCCGGGATTTACCAACCCCGCCTACCCAAACGATGATTACTCCTTACCCAAAGGTTCGCCCGGCGTGGGATTTGTAGTGTTTGATCTAAACCAGATGGGACGCTCCAATCCGGTCATTAAACCGACGACGATTCCGGAGACTTTCCCAACGAAACCATTCAACCCCGCGACCGATTATTAGTTTGATGGAATGGCTAATGATGGATTCGCCATCATTAGCCATTCCAAAATGTCTCTTACCGAAATGGAGAAAAAATGAAAAAATATATTTTAGTGGTATTCATGGTTCTGATGTTTGCATGCACGCTGGGACAGAGGAATGCTAAACAAACCAAGTCTCAGGCACCTACACCGACCTCTGTTTCCACCATCCCTATTGCGCCAACGGCAGTACCGCCGACCAATCCATCTGCTGTGGCAAGTGTGCCAACGACCCAACCAACGAATGTTCCAACAGCTACGCGTGTTCCCCTCAATGCGATTCCCGCCGCACGGCTGGCACTGCTCGCACGCGGCGTCGACTTGACGCAATGGTACAAAGTTACAACCGGCCCCACGCCTTTTTCAAATTATTATACGGACAACGATTTGAAAACCATCCGCGCCCTCGGATTCACCGATGTGCGACTGGCGGTGCCGCTGTCCGTCCTCTTTCAACCGGATCAGTCCGACCTGCCGAATCCCCAAGAACTTGCATACCTTGACGAAGCCATCAACCAGATTTTGGCGAATGGGCTGGCGGTCATCGTCGATATGCACGCGGCGGGCAACAAAGCGACGGACGCGACCGAGATGATCAAAAACGAAATTGAGACGAACGCCAGCGTGGCCAATGACTATGTCACGTTTTGGTCGGCGCTCGCACAACATCTCAATCAGTACGATCCCAATATGGTTTTCTTGGAGATCCTGAACGAGCCTGACTATGAGAAGGATCCACAACAATGGATCGATTTACAGAATAGACTGGTCACCGCGATCCGCGCAGGAGCGCCCGCCGACACGATCGTTGCAACGGGGCCGGTTACTCCTATCGGTGGTTTGCTCCAACTCAAACCTGTGGCAGACCCAAACGTCATTTACACATTCCACTTTTACGAGCCGTTTACTTTCACCGCGCAGGGCAAGGCCGATGTTCCTGATCTCGCCTCTTTGAAGGATCTTCCTTACCCATGGTCGTCCACACCCTGCGCCACCGCAATCGCCGCACTGACGAATGCCGACGCCAAGAAAACCGCACAGGAGTACTGCAACGAGCAATGGGACGCGGCCAAACTCGATACGGATGTTCAAAAGGCAGCCAACTGGGCACACCAGAATAACGCTCATGTATTCGTCGGTGAGTTTGGCGCGGACTCCCGCTCAGAAGTACCTGCGGATCGCGTGCAATGGTTCGAGGATGTCTATAATATTTGGCAGAAATATCAGATACCCTGGACGCTGTGGGGTTATGACGATACGCACGGACTGGATCGGCAGGTGACACCGCAAGGGAATATCTCTCTCGATATGAGCGTGGTCAATGCATTGCAACTTAATGCATCAAGTTTGAAATGAAGTTATATTTTTTGCAAGTGCCAAAGCCTACGCCTGTTGTGAAAAATCTTCTGAGGAGAAAAGAGAAAACGCGGAAATTATTTTTATCGCTGCTGATGTTTTTGCTGCTGGATGCGCTCCGAAGGTCAGCACACCTCCTGTTTCAATTTCGACAGGAACGACGGCTCAAAAATCACATTTTCGGTTGGACCTGATCAAACCCTGAACTATCCCAACAATTTGATCCTTCCTGATGAGCACACCGCCTTCATGCCATCACCATTTGGTTCGAATACGTATCCTGTATTCGGCGCTGCTACCCCAAAAGTCTCGAGGGCGTTGGTACTTGCGACTTTGGACTTGCATACATTTACTTTTGCCAATGGATATTCATCCCCGGTAATGTCCCTCACCTTAACAGCTTGAGGACCTAGGAAAACTAAATTATGGTTCTTTACTAATCCAAAGGAGAAAATCAAATGAATGAATCACCATCGAAATCGAAACGGCCGGATACATATTCGCTGGAGATGATCATTGTGCTGGCAATCATCACCCTTCACGATTTCTTGCTGTCGAATACCCTATCGATACCAGCGGCACTGGGCCGCATTGCACTTGCGAGATTGATAGCTTTGGATCGAGTCGCGTCTGATTTGGAATTTATCGTACCCATTGCAATCCTGGCCGCCATGCTTTTATTATGGTTTATAGATAGCGATCAATCCGTACATACCCTCGCCATTGTTTATCTCGCCTGGGTCACGATCCGTTTGACCACCAAGGTTGCATTGGTTTCTTATGTCATCGCCTCCCGTCCACAAGGCGGAGCGGGTATTTTACTCAAGGATACTATCGTATTATGGGTCGCGAATGTCTTGCTCTTCGGAGCATGGTATTGGATTATTGACGCAGGCGGCCCGCGATCACGGAGGGAAGGTCCCATACAACGATTCGATTTCGCGTTTCCGCAACGCGTGGCATCCCTAGCTGGCTGGCAAAGCTGGCAACCTGGTTTCTGGGACTACGTATTCCTGGGATTCTGCGGAAGCACTCAATTCGGCCTCGCCGACACATTGGTGCTCTCTCTGCGCGCAAAGTTTCTATTGATGTTGCAAGCGGCTCTATCCGTGACAGTCATTGTTTTCATCGCATCGATTGCAATCTCAGTGCTCCGCTGAACCTTTTATGCACCGACTGAAATGAGCTTAGGATCCATAACCAAAAAATGGAAACCACTATGTTTGGACGCTCTAGGGGTGTTCTGCACATTAACTTAAGGAGGTAACTCGGCCTACAACGGGCCAACCAAAGGATCCGGCTCTTGACATAAAGAAAGAAACGCATATAATACTAGAACATATGTTCTGTTATTATTATGACTAATCTAAAACGTTTTTCACTGAAGTTTGAAGCTTTGGCAAAGCTCGCCGCCGATACTGATGCGGCTCCATCAGCCCCTTTGCCTGGCCTGCCATCCCTGAGCGCAGTCCTAAATGCATTCAGTCCTCTGCCGCGTGCGTCGCTTTTCCTCGGCCTCGCAGATGACGGTTTGCCCATTCTGCTAAATCTGTTGGATCCGCTACCGGGTCCGCTAATGATCGTTGGCGATCATGAAAGCGGCAAAACCAATTTTCTTCGGAGCATAGCCAGTTCAGTTGATCAAGCCCGTTCTCTCCAGGACATTCAGTACTTCGTATTATCCAATAACTTGGCAGAATGGAAGAATGTTATAGGTTCAAGAAACGGTGAAACCGTCTCCTCGACTTACGAGGGAAGCCTTGCGGGTTTTTTCAATGACATGGCTAGGTGGGCACATTCGAATAAAGGCAGTCAGCAGACTCGCCTGCTCTTAATTGATCACCTAGCTTCATTGCTCACAGACGCAACACAACAGGATTTGCGCTGGCTCTTTTTGCGCGGCCCCGCGCGGGGCGTGTGGCCGATCGTAACGATTGATGCTTCGAGTGCGGTTTCCGATTGGTTTCGGCCTTGGCTTGAGGCGTTCCGCACACGTTTATTCGGATATATTCACGAAGACCACGCGGCCCAATGTTTGACCGGCTTATCCCAAGTATCATTTTCTCACTTAATGTCGGGTCATCAATTTGCGATGCGCGAAGGAAATAATTGGCTGTCTTTTTGGATTCCGACATTGAATTAGGAGATCATATGAACATCGGAATGTTATGGTTCGATGACAATCCCAACTTGGCTTTGAAAAATAAGATAGAAAAGGCGGTTGCCTATTATCGGCAAAAGTATCATCAAGAACCAAACCTATGTTTGATTTATCCCAGCATGATCGGGAAAGACAAACCAGAATTTGAACAAATGACGGTTCGTTCATATCGTCCCGTTCTTCCGGGTCACCTTTGGATTGGAATTGAAGACAAGAACTAGATTAGAATAATTCGAGTACGCCGCTATTCGAAATTTTATTAGCAGTATTACGCGAAGAGTTACAATTCGGCCAATATGGTGACGCTCGATGGTTTCTTTGAAGGAGTGAACCATAATGTAAGCTGGCACAATATAGATACAGAATTCAATGAATTTGCTATTGCACAGCGCAATGAAATAGGCACTCTTCTTTTCGGACGAGTGGCTTATCAGATGATGGCGAGCTATTGGCCCACTGCTGAGGCGATCAAGAACGACCCGGTTGTTCCTGATTTGATGAATCGGATGCCGAAGATTGTGGTTTCAAAAACAATGACAGCCGCCGAATGGAATAACACAAAGTTGATCAAGGATCGGATGGCTGACGAAATTTCAAAACTAAAAAAGCAGTCAGGGCAGAACCTTGCCATATGTGCTAGCGCCAACTTGATGTCGACATTGATGCGATTGGACCTGATTGACGAACATCGCGTTATGGTCAACCCTGTGATTCTTGGGACTGGCACTCCATTATTCCAAACAAGAGATAAATTGAATTTGAGACTTATAGGGACCAGAGCGTTTGGGAACGGGAAGGTTTGGCTGCGTTATGAATTTAAGAGGAACTAATCAAAGGAAAATAACATGGTTAAAGTCACGGCTGGATTTTCGATGTCACTGGATGGGTTTGTCGCTGGGCCGAACGATGGCCCGGAAAATTCTTTGGGCGATGGCGGTGACCGGCTCTTCAAGTGGTATTTTAGTGGCGATGCTTCGTATGAAGTTCCGAGCGGCAATGGCAGTTTTATGATGTCGAAAGATGGCGCCGACATGGTTCAAGAAGCCAGCCAATCGGCTGGAGTATTAGTGACGGCGCGTCGAACGTTCGATATTGCCCGCGCCTGGAATGGCAAACATCCTATGAACGTGCCGATCGTTGTGGTTACTCATGATGTCCCACAAGAATGGATCAATAAGCCGGGCTCGCCGTTCACATTTGTGACCGATGGAGTTGTCAGTGCCATTGAAAAGGCCAAGCAAATCGCAGGGGGTAAGTCTGTAGTCGTTGGCGCTCCAAGTGTTGTGAAGCAGTGCATCCAAGCCGGGTTGATGGACGAGATCCACATTGACCTTATACCAACCCTGCTCTTTGGCGGTATTTCATTGTTCGATCATCTGGGCATTCAACCTGTGGATCTGCAAATCGTGGAGGTGAACGCAACCGCGGAGGTCGTCCATCTCACCTTTCGCGTCATTAAGTAATTGAATCAGGTGGACTTTGAAACGAGAACTCTTGTTGCTCAATTATCAGAAAGGCTCTCTGATCCAAGAGCTACCGCAAACGCCACCGCATGACTTATGCTGTGGCTGATACTCACGGACCAATTCATCAATCCAAGTTCTTTTGATTTGCGTTCCGCCGCGCCGCGCAAAGTAAGCATGGGCGCATTTTGTTCATCACCAAGGATTTCAATCTCTTTCCAAGTTACCTCACCGATTCCGGTTCCCAGGGCTTTTGCGACTGCTTCTTTTGCAGCAAAACGCCCCGCCAGCGATTCGACATTTTTTCCACACTGCTCAAGTTCTGCAGAAGTATAGATTCGCTCAAGATAATGTTTGCCGTGCCGCGCGATCACGTCTGAAACGCGGGAGATTTCGATCAAGTCAACACCGGTGCGTAAAATCATTTTGTATCAAACAACATGCAAGCTAGGGGCCAGCAGTCGCTATTGCTAATCGTTCAGGGTCGATATATTTTCGCGCTGCCTCAACAATATCCGCGCGCATAACGGATTTGACCAAGTCAGGGTATCGGCGGTAATAGTCCAATCCGAGCGAATAGCGCTCGATATTGATCATCGCGCTGGCCACACCACCATTGGATTCCAGTGACAAGGGCAAGCGCCCAATAAAATTTGCCTGACTGTCTAACAGTTCTTCTTTGGTCACACCACTTTTGATAAATCGCTTCAATTCCTTGCTGATCAAATCGCTCGCCTTCTTGACATTTGTCGGATTGACGCCAGCACTGGCGGACCAAGAACCAGGTCCGATACCCGCGCTCAAATTCGAATACGCATAATAGGCAAGTCCCGCTTTTTCACGAACCGCATCGCCGATGCGTCCGCCCATCCCAAATTGTCCAAGGATCGAATTACCGAGCGAGGCGGCGATAAAATCTTCATCAGTGCGGCGCGGACCATTTGTTCCGATGATCAAATCTGCCTGAGCTTTTCCATCAATCTTCACGTGCCGCTTGACGGTTTCATCCAAACGCTTCACCTCGGGCATCCTGGGAGGATCAACTTGATTCGGGTTTTGCCAATCGCCCAGCACATGCCCGATTGCATCCATTGCTTTCTTTGGGTCGACCGCGCCGACCACCGCGACAACCATGCCGCGCGGCCCAAAACTTTTTCGATGGTAATCAGTTAAGTCTTGACGCGTGATGGCTTGGATGGTCTCTGGAAATCCATCTTCAGGACGCGCGTATGGATGTCCATGAAAGAGAATTTCATCGAAGGTCAGGTCAGCCATATCGGAAGTGTCTTGGGCGCGAATAGCGAGGCTCGTCAAAAGCTGATGACGGAGTTTCTCCACTTCATCGTCCGGGAAGACCGGCAGGCGCAAGGTTTCCGAAAGGAGATCAAGCAAAAGAGTCAAATCTTCAACGAGGGCGCGGCCATGAAATCCCGTTGTATGGACTCCCGCATCGAATCCCAAACTCGCGCCGACTGATTCGAGTTCGTTATAAAGGCCATCGAAGTTATGCTTTTCCGTGCCGCGCATCAACGCCGAAGCAGTGAAATCCGCCAGGCCAAGTTTCTCATCAGAATCAAACAAACTTCCCGCGTTGACATATCCACTGATGGATACGGACGGACTATTGAAATTAGCGCGGCATAAAACAGCGATCCCGTTTGGCAAAATTTTGCGATGAATATCTTCGGGTCCCGGCAAAGACGATGTGTTTGCAGGTAATGATTTCCGTTGAGCGCACACTATTCACCCCTCCCTGCTGGAATATAAGTTCCAACCACGCGGTTTTGTTTACGCAAATAGGCACGCGCCACGCGTTGCACGTCTTTTGGTTTGACCGCGGCCAGGTTATCAAGATAAGCCAGAAACCAATCGTAGTCTGCAAACATTTCACTATAGCCAAGCCAGAATGCTTGATTGGTAATATTTTCCATGCCATACGCAAAGTTTGCGCGCGCCTGTTTGATGGCGCGTGCGACCTCTTCCTTCGACACCAGCTCATCCTGCACGCGTTGAAGTTCCACATTTAGCGCGGCAAGCGCCTCATCCGGTGTCCGTTTGGGATGAATGGTCAGCGTAATGTAATAAAGGAACGGATCAATCGTTGTAGTCGAACCGCCCGAAAGCGACACTGCCAGTTCCTTATCCACCAGAGCGCGATAGAGACGCGAGGTCTTATTCGAGATACTACCGCCGCCAAACATATTTAAATTTGATGGGCCAGCCAGCAAACTATCCAACACAGACAGCGCGTAGAAATCGGGATGCGAAGCGGCCGGGAAATGATATGCCGCTTCCAAATAAGCGGTCTCACCCTGACCTTCAATGGAAAGCCGCACCTCGCCACGTTGTTCCGGCTCTGGCCTCGACATCCGAGGCGGAGTCGCACCTGAGGGAATCTTTCCAAACAATTCCTTGATTCGGCCCAGCATCTCTTTGGTTTTGAAATCACCAGCCACGCCCATCACTGCATTGCCGGGAACATAGTATGTGCGATAATGATGATAAAGATCGTCACGCGTCATGGATCGGATATCCGCCATATCGCCGATGACTTCGTGATGATAGGGATGTACGCGGAACGCGGCTTGTTGGATCGCCTCTCCAAGCTGGAAGAGCGGCTCATTCTCGTTGCCTTCGCGTTCCGAGGCAACGACCGTCCGCTCGGAGGCAAACTCTATTTCATCGAAGACACTATGTCGCATTCGATCGGCCTCGAGTCGCAATGCGAGATCAATTTTATCGGCAGGCATGGTCTCGAAAAAAGTCGTCCAATCCAGGAATGTAAAGGCATTCCACATTCCTCCATCACGCGAAATCGCCTTGTCCATGATGGAGGCGGGATATTTGGGAGTGCCTTTAAATTGCATATGTTCGACAAGATGGGAAATGCCGGTCAACGGAGGCGCTTCGTCGCGCGAGCCCACGCGATACCACATCCACGATGAGATCAAAGGCGCGGTATGAATTTCCTTGAGAAGAATAGTTAAACCATTGGAAAGAGTTGTTTTTGTAAGGTCAGGCATGGGCGGAGATTATACCCTTTCACCTGCAAACCGGTACATTGTTGATCGAAATCGCACCGGGGTTTAGCATGCAATACAGCGGCTTGATCGTGCTTTCCAAGCCGGTGATGGCGGGATCCAATTCGGTCTTGTTGAGCGCAATGTCTACAGGGACGCTCAAGTTAACCGGAACAGTCGTTTGCACCGGGACGTTGAAGTTTAGCACTACGCTCAAGTTGGTGCCAGCCGGCAAGGTCACATCCGCATCCGAATCGATGTTGAATGTGCCTGTTGAAATTTTGACATGCGCATTCGGGATTTCCACTGCAGTGGCTAGCGAAATGTTCGTCGTGGTTTGCACTGGAATGGACATGCTTAATGGGATGTTGGATTGCACAGGAATGGTGGTCTTGATATGAGCCGCATCCATCTTCTCGAAGTTGGAATAGAGCCCGCCGACCAAGCCTGTGCCCATCTGTCCAAAGCCCGAAACATCCAAGCCGTGCAACGCACCGATCAGTACCGCGAGCAGGATAATGTTTACAGCCAATGAAATGATGCTGGCAATAGTCCAAAAAGCTGGCAGGAATTGAAAGCCGCGTTTAGCAGATTCCGCTTTGGGCGCGGTCGGAGACGGAGATTGAAGAGGTATTGCTTCCGAAACCAATTTTCCCTCTGCTGGTTTTGCCTTCGGTAAACGGCTAACCGGGGACTCTTCGTTCTTCACTCCACTCATGATGGCATGCAGACGATCTGCAGGCGTTGGCTTCGATTTATTATCCGGCTTCGTCATACGGCCTCCTCTGAAACAATTCTTAATCCTAGCATAAATACAAATGAATTATTTACGACCGTCCCAGCTCATCTTATTCTAACAGAGGATTTCAGCCCAGCGACTTGCATTCCTGGAATCGTAATTGCTTTTCTACTGCTTCTTGCATAAATCCCTAATTGCTCGATAAGTTTTTACGAGTGAAACATGGATACTTGGGTTTCGATATTTGTGCAGTACTCTGTAATATAATGCTTGCATCAAACATAGCCGAGGAGGAAGTGTGTCTGAAACAAGTGCATATTTTGTAGCGGTAGTAGGAGCCGGGCCGTCCGGCTTGTTTGCCGCGCGCGAGCTTGCCAATCAAGGTGTGCGCGTGGTCATCTTCAACCGCGATATCAAACCGGGCGGACTTGCCGAATACGGCGTCTATCCCGATAAACATAAAATGAAGGACGGTTTTCGTAAACAATTTAGACAGGTATTGGCAAACGACAACCTGATCTACTATGGAAATTTAAGAATCGGTGCGGAAGGCGATCTCACGTTGGCCGAATTGCGTGAGCTCGGCTTTCAGGCTATTCTGGTCACAGTCGGCGCGCAGGGCACCAAATGGGTCGGACTGCCTGGCGAAGAACTCGTGGGCGTTTATCACGCCAAGGACTTAGTGTATCACTATAACAAGCTTCCACCCTTTACCCAAGAAAGATTCCGGCTGGGCAAACGCTGCGCGATCATTGGCGCTGGCAATGTGATGCTGGATATTGCATATTTCTTGAGCCACGAAGTGAAGGCTGAAGAAATTATCGCGGTCGTGCGACGCGGCCCGGGCGAGGTGAACTTCACCAAAGAGGAAATGACGCGCACCATCGCGAACCTGGACATGGAGGCTTTTGAAACCGAGCTGAAGCGGGTCTTGCCGGTTTTACAAGCGGTCAATCAGGACCCGGAAATTGGTCGCCACAAAGTGCTGGACGCGCTGCCCAAAGCGGAACCCAAAACCAGTGACTCGCGCTTCCGATTCGAATTCCTGACCTCGCCCGTTCAAATGATCGGCGAAAGCGGCTGGCTGGCCAAACTCGAGGTCGAGGATAATATTCTGGTTGCCAAAGACAATGATTTGAAAGCGCGCGGCACCGGCCACAAGCGCACTTTGGAGGTTGAGGCGGTAATCTTTGCCATCGGCGACAAGGTAGACAACTCATTCGGCCTTCCGACGGTTTCAAATGCATTCGTCATCAATCCGTCGCCACGTTTTCCAATCGACGGAATTTCCTATGAGGCATTCAACCCAGAAGCCGATGCACCCATCTCGGATATATTCGTCGGTGGATGGGCACGCAAAGCCAGCCAGGGTTTGGTGGGTTACGCACGTAAGGATGGAACCAATGCATCCAAAGCGGTCTGGCAATATTTGCAAACCCTCCAGCCGACTGTCCCCAATCTCGAAGAAGTTGCCGAAAAAATGAAAAGCATCAGCAAGCCAATCGTCACGAAGGAAAACATACTCACACTCGAGGCGGTTGAGGCGGCAGAAGCGCAAAAGCGCGGCTTGGAAGAATTCAAGTTCGCTACGAATGAAGATATGCTGCAGGCGATGGGATTGAATATCTCAGCTTCATTCTTTTAGAAATAAGAGCGCAGAGATGCAAAGTTTTCTTCTGCGTCTTTGCATCTCTCCGTTAAATCGCTAAGGAGGCACGCCGATGAGACTCTCCGATATTGAATTTCGTGCCATGCAGACTGGCTGGCGCAAATGGGGACAAAAGCATTTCGAGCTGCCGATATTTCAGCGCATGGGATTGGATCTTCGCAATAAAGATGTATTGGAAATCGGCTGCGGCTCCGGTTATGGCGCGTTCCTGCTGAATCAGTTGAAGCCCAAAAGTTATATCGGCCTCGATTTGATGGAAGAGCAAATCAAGCTGGCGCGGGAAAAATATCCGCAATATCAATACATGGTTCAGGATGTAACGGACTTGAGTCAATATGCGAATGCAAGTAAAGAGGCAATAATTATTTTTGGCGTGTTGCACCACATTCCGGCATGGCGCAAAACCATCGACGAAATCGTGCGCGTGTTGAAACCCAATGGCGATCTCTTTCTCGAGGAACCACGCGGCAATGACATCAGGTTTTTTGATTTCTTCTTTCGCTGGGGCCATCCTGATTCGGACTTCAGATTAAAGGCATTGGAGGCCTATTTACCATCACGCGGAATGCAAATCATCCATAAGCGATGGACGCCTTTGATGACCCTGTATCACTGCCAAAAAACAAAACCCTCGAACTAATGTCAAAACGCGATCTGATCTTTCGCCAACCGTTGATGAACGCGGCGGGAATGCTCGGCTTCGCACCGGATTTTCACGCGCCGGTTTCATGGGATGAGTTCGGAGCATTCGTCACCAATCCGCTCTCACTGCGACCTCGAGCGGCCGCCTCACGACCGGCTTTGATCGAATACCCCGGCGGATTTCTTCTTCATACCGGTCTGCCCAATCCCAGCTTGAGCGCAACGCTCAAGAAATATGCGCGTCGCTGGAGCGACTCGCCATTGCCGATCATCGTTCATCTGATGGCCGACCGTCCCGAAGAGACCAAGCAAATGGTGCAAATGTTGGAAAGCGTTGATAATGTGATGGCTGTCGAACTGGGCTTCGCACCGTTACTTGCGGATGATATTTTATTGCTTACTTTAGAAATGTCCGTTGGCGAATTGCCCCTGATCTTTTGCCTGCCCTCGGAACAAGTCTTATCGCTTGGGCCGCGGCTGATCGCAGAAGGCGCGGATGCAATAAGCGTTGGCGCGCCGCGCGGCGGTTTGATGCAAAATGGATCATTCGTTTTTGGCCGGCTCTTTGGCCCATCTTTGTTGCCTCAAACGCTGGAGATTGTTCACTCCGCCGCCAAACTTAGACTCCCCATCATTGGCGCGGGAGGGGTGTACTCTAAGAATGATGTCCAAGCCATGTTAACAGCGGGCGCGCTCGCAGTCCAAATGGATGCGAAGTTGTGGCTTCCTCAAGAATAAAAAGAACCCCGTCAAATGACGAGGTTCTTTGGTCACGGCAAAGATTCGTTATACGATCTTGACGCTGGCGGCTTGCAAGCCCTTGGGGCCTTTTTCGATGGAGAACTCCACCTTCTGGCCTTCCACGAGATTGCGGAAACCATCGCCTTCGATGGCCGAGAAGTGAACAAACACATCTTCTCCGCCTTCACGGGCGAGAAAACCGTAGCCTTTGGCTCCGTTGAACCATTTGACCGTACCGACGACACGTTCTGACATTTTGCCTCCTTATGGCAAATTAAATTAGGTTGATGTAGTACGTATTTCATCGGTGGTCAAACAAAAACGGCCCAGAGCAGTCTTGCTTTGAGCCGTCGCGATCACTTCCAACGAAAACCTACTTGCATCCTACAAGTTCAACTGTAACAGGAAAAATGACATCAGTCAAGCGCCAATTTTACGACTCGAGCATTCTGCTTTCGCAGGACAATGACTGAAGATGCATCCGCAAGCATGCAGGCCGCCGTACAAATTTCTCCAGTATAATAATCCGAAATCCCACTTCTCAAAGAGGTCGTTATGGAAAGGAAATTAGAGATCATGCAAGCAAAAGCTCACAAACCAAGACTGGTCTTAAGCCATCATGTTCATAAAACGGTTCATGGCGAAAGCGCAATGGGTCGTTTTAACACTCAGGTTGCGGTAAAAATTACAAAGTCTGTTGGCTCGATGTGGTGTGCGTATCTATTTGCAGTGATCGCACTCATCTCATTGCCATCCGCGATTCAGTCGGGCAACTCGATCATCATCATTAGCTGGATTGCACAGACCTTCCTGCAATTGGTGTTGCTCCCCATCATCATTGTCGGCCAAAATGTCCAGGCAGAAGCCAGCGATGCACGAGCTGAAGCTGATCACGAAACGCTCATCTCCATCCACACGCTAACCTCTGAGGTTCACACCATCGCTGAGCGACAAACTAAAATGCTGGAAATCCTTGAAAAAAGAGTCGAGGCTAACGAGTAAGGGCTTACGTAATTCTGATCTGCTGTCTTCTTATCTGCGTGCCTCAACTGAAAAGCTAAGTCACTTCGCGATATTCCCTGCCGCGCTTTTTTTCGCAAGGGATGATGAAACAATTATTTTTCCAACCAGATGGTCACTGGACCATCGTTATGAATTTCCACGAACATGTGTTCACCGAATTTTCCGGTCTGGGTTTGGACGCCGTGCCCGCTCAGCAATTCGACAAAGCGATCCACCAGCGGCGCGGCGACTTCCGGTAATGCCGCATCGGTGAAAGATGGACGGCGTCCCTTGCGCGCATCGGCATAAAGCGTGAATTGGGAAACAACGATGGCTTCGCCGTTTACGTCCAACACAGATAAGTTGGTCTTGCCTTCCCCATCTTCAAAGATGCGAAGGTTGGCAACTTTCTCGGCTAGGAATTGAACTTGCGCTTCGCCATCGCCATGACCTATGCCCAATAAAATCAACAGGCCCTTTCCAATTTCGGAAATGACCTGTCCATTTACTGTAACACTGGCATAACTGACTCGTTGAACTAAAACGCGCATATTGATTCAAATTTGTAGGGTCACAGCGACGCTGTGACCCCACTTGTTCATGGCAATTGCACCGCCGCGCGGACTTCTTCCATCGTCTTCTGTGCGATGACGCGGGCGCGATTGGCTCCGTCGTTGAGAATGTCCGTCAGCCGGTCCGGTTTGGAAGCGAGTTCAGCGCGCCTGGCGCGGAATGGTTCCAGATTCTGATTGAGATTCTTTGCATAGAGTAATTTGCATTCCACACAACCGATTCCCGCGCGGCGGCATTCCACGTTGACCATATCCACATCGCTCTGCGGAGAAAAAATCTTGTGCATCGTAAACACATTGCACACATCCGGATTGCCCGGATCGGTGCGCTTGATGCGCGCCGGATCGGTCACCATTTCCTTGACGCGCTTGGTGGTCTCTTCGGGCGTGGCCGCAAGTTCGATATGATTGTTTAAACTCTTGCTCATTTTTTCTTTGCCATCAATCCCCAATATCTTTGGGTAGATGGTATTTTTCATTTGTGGTTCGATCAACACTTTTGTCTTATAACGAAAGTTGAATGAACGTACCGTTTCGCGCGCAAACTCAAGATGCGACGCCTGATCAATTCCCACCGGCACAATGTCCGTCTTGTAAAGAACGATATCGGCGGTCATCAAAACGGGATAACCGACGAAACCATAATTCACATTATCGGGTTGTTGACGGACTTTTTCCTTGAACGTTGGAAGCTCGGTCAGTTTTCCGAGAGGGCTTACCATCGAGAGCATGGTGTGGAGTTCCATCACTTCCGGCACATGCGACTGAACGAACAGGATGGTCTCTTCAGGACGCACACCCGCGGCAAGCAAATCCAGCGCGATCTCATACGTGTTCTGACGAAGATTTTCAGTATCCATCATGGTCGTCAGCGCGTGAATATCCACAATGCAGTAAACACATTCGTAATCATCCTGCAACGCCACGTAATTCTGAATGGCGCCGAGATAATTTCCCAAATGTGCCCGGCCGGTGGGGCGAATGCCCGAAAAGACGCGTCCTTTTTTCTTTAACATTGGCTTCATTTATCCTTCAACGATTTTACTAACCAGACCCATGACTTCGCCCGCTTCGGCGTGACGTTTGGTCTGGAGTTTGGAATAGATCAACTTTCCGTTCACGTTGACCTCGAAGCGGCCTCCGTCCGAGGGAATCAGCGTCACCGATTCGATCACGTGCTCGAACTCTTTGAGCAAATCTTTTTCCAGGCCCACGGCCCGGTCGGTGTAGTGTCAGACCGCACAGTAGACAATTTCAATCTTGAGCATATATCCTCACAATCAACTATATCAACGTTAGAAAATTATAACATGCCACGTCTAAGTCTTGGCACTTACCGATAAGGCGCGCTATAATGATACCCTGTTAGGAGAACGTCCATGCCTGTTTATACTTATCGTTGTGAAAATTGCGGAGTGCAATTTGAACGCCAGCAATCCTACACCGACGAACCACTCAAAGTTTGCCCCGAATGCCGCAAGAAAAGCTTGAAGAAGGTTATCTCGCCGGTACGCGTGGTATTTAAAGGATCGGGCTTCTACTCTACCGATCACAAGTCTCCTTCCGGCGGTGATCCGTCAAGGGACACAAAAAAAGAAGAAGCCAAAGAAAACAAAACAAAGGAAACGAAACCAAAGGAAACCAAAACCGCAGAAAGTAAAACCAGCGAAAAAAGCGAGTGAGTTTTATAAGACGGCGCATACTACGTCGTCTTTTTTGTTACGGGTATTTCACAGCAATCTTTTGAATCGTGTTTACTCCGCGAATAGTGGACGGCCTGCCGAGGGTTTTTTCCAGCACTGCGTTGGAAAAGGTCGAGTTGCTTTGCTTCTTCTTACATAGCCAGTAGAGTTCGCGTCCGTGAACGTGGAAGTCATCAATACCCGTTCGCAGGGACATTACTTTTTTCGTTCGTTGATCGTCCAGCGATTCTTTAAGGAAGGCAACATTGAAGGCCGTGGCCGCGTCAAGCTGGGATTGCGGAAAGGGTTTGTACTCAGCAATCGCTTTGAGTTCTGCATCGGTTCGGACAAAAGTCGCCACGTGATAGCCAAGTGCTTCACGCAGTTTGGACTCGATCTTCTTTTCAAGAACTCCCGAATCCTTTGAACCCGTCTCGAACAAAACGTTGCCGCTGGCGATAAAGGTTTCAACGTTTAAGAATCCCAACGACTCGAAGAATCCACGCAAAGCATCCATCTTGACAGTATGTCCGCCGACATTGATCGCACGCAGGAAGGCAATGTATTTTGTCATGCTAGGGCGAGACTCCCCAAATCGCAACCGAAGCTTGGGTCACAATCATGAACCGGCTAAGGTTTTTAGAGTAATCCATGAATAGAATCGTCCCAAGATCAACTGTCCCCGTAACAGATTTACCGGGAATATCAATCGCATCGAGCTGGCCCTTGCTAGCGTCATAACCGAGAACGGATCGTCCGTCCGGCAAGACCACCATATTTTGAATGACATCAGGAATAGGAACCTTTATGGTCGCATCGCGATTCGACGAAAGATTCCAAACCAAAATACGCGGAATCCATGTATTATGATTCGCATCATTCAATTCCCCTTCTGTGATCAGAGATCGGCTATCGGACGAAAAGAGAATCTCAGCGGTGGGATGCGGAGCAATCCCTGCATAATAAATGACCGGCGAATGATTTCCCGACGTCAGGTCGTAGACAGCAAAGATATCAGATGCCATGGCAAGATATCTGCTGTCCGGCGAAAAAACCAGCTTGCCGACATTTACTTTTACCGCATAGGCAGTCCGCACGGTACCATCGGAGACTTGCCAGACTTGAATCATGCTGTCGCTTCCCGCGGCCGCGATCAAGCTACCGTCCGGAGAAAATGCAACGGCTCTGACGGCATAAGACGTGCCCGTCAAGGTTTGCGAAAGACTGCCATCCGATACATTCCAGACTGTGACATTGCCGCTTCCGGTCCCGACGGCGATCAAACTCCCATCCGCGGAGAAAGCCAGCGCCGGGTAATCCGCCTTCGCATCAAGGATTTGTTTCCAAATCAAATTACCGGTCTGGGACTCATAAAGTTCCAGCGAATATTGCTCCGGATAGCGAACGGCCAGCAACGCGACTTTATCCGCGAGCGGCGAAAGAGCGGCCCCGGTAATCTTGACAATGTCGCTGGCGATATTCCATTGATACAAAGAAGCGAGACTCTGAAAATTGGATAGGCTGATCGGCGGCGCGATGACAGGCGTGTTAGTGGCTGTTACCAAAGGCGTATCGGTTGGCAAGGGCAGAGTATTCGTCGGCGTGAATGCGGGCGTGATGGTCGCTTCAGGAGAAGGCACCAGCGTGGAGGTTGACACATTGCACGATGCCAGCAGAAATGCAATCATTGCATACAAGATCATCCATGAAAAAATTTGAGATTTCATCGTCTATTCCTTGAATGTCATGGCTTGGCAAAAACATCTCGTACAAGTCTCATGCAGTAGGCGTGCGGCCAATCATTCCCAAGTGAGTATGTTGGAAAGCATCCGAATACTTCAATCCATAGCCGAGAATGCGATCAAAGGAGGAGTGGCCGAGGATAATTAATCCAGCCGCTTGCGCCCATTGCAGGTGAAGGAAACTTCCCAAGACAAACAGCGCCACGGCCGTGCCCTTGTGATGGATGAAGTCATACGTGAGCGCGCCGACTTTGGGATTAACCAGATATCCGATCATGCTGAGGTCCGGCGCAAAGAAAAGGATGAGGAACCACCACCAGGCGTAATGCAAATTCAGGAAGAGATAAAAGGATAGCGCTACCAGAAATAATTCTTCGATTTTGATCAGGGTTTTCATGTTTGCCTCATGTAACAATAAAAGATTTCATTAGGGTTTTAAGATTTCAAAGCGGTGAGCATGAATGCCATACGTGCAAGTATCAGAATAACAGATGAAACTTATAGCAGATTTTCAGAAGATGAAGTTCATGTAAGAGTTGAAATGAACAAAAAAGAAGATTTAGATGCCGATTTCAAGCTCTTTCAAAAATTCCTTGAATGACAAAAGCATAAATAATAAATAAAAGGAATTCAGCTCTATTCAGTTGTTTATAGATATTCGGCTAAAAATCCTTCAACACCTTTAATAAGATCATCTACATCAGCCGAGTTATATTCACTAAATTGACCATGAGCTGCCTTGTTTCTAAGATCTGCCCAAGCGGTAATTTGGTTTTGTTTCGCTAGGTTATAGATACTTGCTTTTGCAAGCTCTACGTTCATATTATTGAGCTTTGAGCGAACTATGCCGTTTCTAGAACATGTTTCGACAATTGCCAGTTCGAGAGACACCAGCAAGAACACACGCTGGGTCCTTATAGCCAGATGCAAGAAGCTCCTTTGCTTGCTCTAGAGTATCGGTAGGAAGTTTAGCTTTAACTAATCCGCGTACTGTGAATAGATATCCGCCTTCGTAATCATCTTTGGCAGCTTGAAAAACAGATTTACAGTTTTCAAATTCAGTCAAGTCTTCAAGGAAACGGTCACCCATCACAGTTAGATTTTGAAAGTGAACACGATCATCACCCATTGCATGCTTAATAAGACTTAAGACATTAGTTTGCCAACCCACAAATGCGGCATACGGAATCGCAAAGTATGGCTGGTCATTCCATCCATTAATGCGCTGTTGCTTGGCATTGAGAATCTCGTCCGCCCGTTGCAATAGCTCATTGAATCTTTTTGTAATAACTTCATCAAGTTTCATTAGCCCTCCAACTATCATTATTATGAGTGCAAAGTATCCAATGTATATTCTTCAAAGTAAGGGGTACAGCATGAAAGTGCGTATTAAAATACTCCTAAAAGCTCCTCGCCGAGGATTTGAACCCACGCCGCGCCTTAACTGGAACTCTTCTTCATGTACTTGTTCCAGAAGTTATACCAGATGATCACAATTGCAGAGATACCAAAGATGATCAGGCCGTAGATGACTCCCGCGGCGAGCGTGGCTTGGAAGGATACATCTTGCTGATTGCCGGTGGCCGAATCCACACAAGTATCTGTTGTCCATGTGTCCGATTCACCGGGCCTGTAGGAAGTTGTATTTTGAGTGATTTGCAGCGTCCCGTTCTTGCAGACAAAAGGCTTCGCAATGGGATCTATCACCTTTGGGATGATCGCTCCCACGGCAATCCCGATCAGAATGATTCCGCAAAACATGCTCACCCCAAACACTGTGAGACAAGTCCAAAGACTTCGCATCTGTTATCTCCTTCTTTCATAAATTGCTGAATAATAGATCAAAAGTTTAATGGATGAACAACCAACACGGAATGGCTCTTATATCCTATGGCGTGAAAATATGAACATACAAACAAGAATCCGCTCTTACAACGTTGAGTAAGGGCGGATTTTTTTGGTCAAAAGCTCCTCGCCGAGGATTTGAACCTCGAACCTAGCGGTTAACAGCCGCCCGCTCTGCCGTTGAGCTAGCGAGGAAGGCGACGGGGATTATACGGTCAAGGCAGAGGTGTGTCAAGCCTCAAGAGAATTCGTCTGCGAAATTTATTTTCGTTTGATTGGCGCGGCTTTCTTCCTTGCATCCGGTTTCTTCTGATTGAGTTTCGATTTTCTTTCCTTTTGATAATCCGTCCAACGCCAGAAGGCTGGGATGAGCAACGCAGTGATCAGAATACCGATGATCCACTTCCAGTCGAGCGATTGGATGCGCTGTGAGATGGTCACCTGCACTTCGATATCGGCCTGATACGATTCGATCTCGCGCCAGTAATCCTGACCTTGATACTGCACCAGCCGATCCAAGACCAGCGTCAGCCCCTGCAAACCGCTCTTGTGCGCAGTCACCAACCAGGCCCAGCGCGTCGTCTCCGTGCCGCTGACCAGTTGCTCAGGATTATCATGCACCGGTTGGATCGTAAATGCCGTACCATCATCGGCGATCAAATACGCTTTCATGCGCGGCGTAATCTGGACGCTAGCGCTCGTGACTCCTCCGCTGGCGGTCACCTGCGTGCTCAACGCTTCTGGCGAAAGGGATGGGTTTAACAGAAGTTCGATTGTGGTGGTTTGGTCTAACAGCATGGACTGTGGTTTGTTATAGGCGATGCTGGCGCTGATGGATTGTTTCAGGATATCGTCGATCTGTGCCAGTTGATCCCCGATGGATGGCGTGCTCGCGATTGCAGTCGGTATCGCGGTTGGAACTTCCGTCGTGGGTTCCGCAGTTGGAGCCGGCGCGCCCGTGGGAGCGGGAACTTGCGTCGTGACTGCTGTTGCGGTCGCGGCTGCACCGCATGAAGCCAGCAGGAATGCCACGATGACCATGAACGGTTTCAGCTTGAAGGCCCTTATCATCACAACCTTCTCTTTGCAAACTTCCTGTTATGTCATTCTTCGTCGCGCAAGGCCATCTCAATACTTGATTGCACTCAATAGATGCAGTTTATCGATTCGATGCGTGGCGGTGATTTGCCGCACGGTACCGGTCAGGCCGCGCACCACAATCGAATCGGTGCGCGCCCCATCGCCGAAGTAACGCACGCCCTTGAGCAGTTCGCCGTCGGTGATGCCGGTGGCCGCGAAGAAGACATCCTCCGACGCAACCAGATCGTCCATTGTCAGGATCTTTTCGAAGTCATAACCGGCTTCACGTCCGCGGTGCAGTTCGTTTTCATCGCGCGCATACAGCTTGCCTTGGATTTCGCCGCCCATGGCGCGCAACGCACAGGCCGCCAACACACCTTCAGGCGTGCCGCCGATCCCGATCAACACATCCACACCGGAGCCGGGCCAGGCCGTCATCAAGGCCGCGGCCACATCGCCGTCGGGGATGATACGGATGCGCGCGCCGACTTGTCGGATCTCAGCAATCATCGCATCGTGGCGCGGGCGATCCAGGATGATCGCCGTCAAATCTTCGACGTCTTTGTTCTTGGCTTTCGCAATTGCCTGCAGATTTTCAGTGATGGATTTTTCGATGTTGATCTTGCCCTTCGCTTCCGGCCCGACTGCCAGCTTGGTCATGTAAACGAACGGCCCCGGGTTGAACATCGTGCCGCGCGGTGAAATAGCAACCGTTGCCAGCGAGTTGGATCGTCCAAAAGCCAAGGGGCGGGTCCCGTCAATCGGATCAACGGCCACATCCACATCCGGTGCCGAACCGTTGCCCACACTCTCGCCGTTATACAACATCGGCGCGTTATCCTTTTCGCCCTCGCCGATCACGATGATGCCGTTCATATCCACCGCCTGGAGGATGAGCCGCATCGCGTTGACCGCGGCGCCATCCGCCGCTTCTTTATCGCCGCGGCCCATCAAGCGGCCAGCGGAAAGCGCGGCGGCCTCGGTCACGCGCACCAGTTCAAGCGCCAGGTTGCGAGTAGGTTCACTTTGACCCATGATCGCCTCCGAATTTTATCTAAGCAGAAAGAAATGAATCCAATAAAAGCTGATGACTCCACCCCAGATCAGCGAATCGACTCGGTCGAACGCGCCGCCGTGGCCAGGGAGGAGATTGCCCGAGTCTTTCATCTGGCCGAAGCGTTTGAACAGACTCTCGCCCAGATCGCCGAATAGTGACAGTGAGCTTAATGCAAGCCCAAACAAAACGCCCTGTCCGATGGTGACATGCAGCGGGCCGTACTGTGTATAAGCGAATGCAAAGACTGCGCCATAGAACGTGCCCATGAATACGCCCGCCAAATATCCCTCCCACGATTTCTTCGGGCTGAGATGCGGCGTCATACGATGGCTGCCATAACGCGACCCTAAAATGTATGCACCCGCATCCGTCAGCCAGACGATGGGCAATGCAAACATCACCCACCAAGCGCCATTTGGCAAGGAGCGCAAATCGATGAGATACGAACCGATCCAGCCCAAATAAACAAAGCATCCCACGGTGACCAGAAAGTCAAACGCGGCCTGCTCGCGGCCGCGCTCGTAAGCGATGAGATGGACCGCCATCGCCAAAAGGACAAGAAAGGTAAAGACGGTTTGCGCCTCGGAAGGCCAAAAAGCACGCGCGGCCGCAATAGCCAGCGTCCCACCCACGGACAAATAAACAGATGGCTCATATTCCGCCTCGCGAAACATTTGCACAAATTCCCATGAAGCCATCACGATAAAGAAGCCGATCAGTACAAAAAATAAAATCCCCCCGAAGAGGATTGCCGGTACCACGATCACGATCAAGGCGAGCGCAGTGAGCGTACGCTTAGTCATTGCTTTTGCTGGTTACCACGTCCGAGACTCCGCCATAACGGCGATCGCGCTGGGCATAGGCTTTGAGCGCGCGACGGTATTCCTCCTTGTCAAAATCGGGCCAGTAAGTTGGAGTAATGTACCATTCTGCATACGCCGCCTGCCAGATCAGAAAATTGCTCACTCGCAATTCGCCTGATGTGCGAATGATCAGGTCCGGATCGGGCACACCGGCGGTGTACATATACTGGCTGACCATTTCATCTGTAACTTTATCAGGGGACACGCCATCTTTCATCATGTGCTGGATGGCCTGAACGATTTCATCCCGTCCCCCATAATTGAAGGCGATATTAAGGATCAGACGGTCATTGTTCTTGGTCACATCCACTGCATCCAGCACTTTTTCCTGCAAGGTTGGCGCAAGACGCTCCAAACGCCCGATGTGCCGCAGCTGGACACCCTCTTTGTGAAGTTCTCCCAATTCGCGATCGATCACATCTTCCAAAATATTCATCAACCCCCGCACCTCTTCTGGCGGGCGGCCCCAATTCTCAGTGGAGAAAGCGTAGATGGTCAGGTACTTAACACCGAACTCGACCGAGGCCCGGATGATGCGGCGCAAATTCTCAGTGCCCGCTTTGTGCCCGGCCAGGCGCGGCAATCCACGCGAAAGCGCCCAACGCCCGTTACCATCCATAATGATGGCAACGTGGTGGGGAACTTTCTCAAGAGGAGCGTCAGGGGATGGACTGGGCATAAGGTGGATACATCACGACAGCGAAGCAATCGCTAACTCGAAATGAAACAATCACTATACTTCCATGATCTCGGCTTCTTTTTTCTTGCCGACTTCAGTAACCTCTTCGATAAACTTATCGGTCATTTTTTGCAAATCTTCTTCGCCATTCTTCAAATCATCCTCGGAGATCAACTTCTCCTTCTCGAAGTCCCGCATGTCGTTGTGAGAATCGCGGCGAATGTTGCGAACCGCGACGCGCGACTCTTCAAGCCGCGTATGAACCTGCTTGACCAGATCGCGGCGGCGATCTTCGGTTAACGGAGGCAGGTTGAGGTGGATGACTTTGCCATCGCTATTGGGATTCAATCCCAAGTCCGAAGCCTGAATTGCTCTTTCGATTTCCTTCAGCGCAGTGGCGTCGAACGGTTTGATCATCAACGAACGCGCCTCCGGCACACTGATGGTTGCAAGCTGCATCAGAGGCGTGGGAGTATCGTAATAATTGACCATCAATCTTTCGACCAGCGCCGGATTGGCGCGCCCCGTCCGGATGGCGCCTAGATCATCGTTCAGATTCTTGATCGCACTTTGCATGCGATGTTCAGCGTCTTTCAGAAGGTCTTTAATCATGTCGGCCTCCAAAAAATAATTTCTGTATTAAGGATACACTAAAACAGAAAAATACGCTATGGGAAAAGCAATATAAAATGGCAGCACCGATAAAATGAATGGCGGGCTTGCGTAAAAAATAATTTGCAGCAGCCCGCACATCTACCCGCTGACCAATGTCCCGACCTTATCGCCTTTCAGCGCGCTCATCAAAGCATCCGGGTCCCACAAGTTAAGCACAAGGATCGGAAGGTTGTTTTCCATGCACAACGTCACGGCCGTGCCGTCCATCACCTCCAGGCGGCGATTCAGGACTTCGATATAACTCAGTTGATCGAATTGTTTTGCATCCGGATTTTTCTTTGGATCGGAATCATACACGCCATCCACTTTCGTGGCTTTGATGACGACATCCGCATCAATTTCAGAGGCGCGCAGCGCCGCCGCAGTGTCGGTGGAAAAGAACGGATTGCCGGTCCCCGCGCCGAAGATCACGACGCGTCCTTTTTCAAGATGGCGGATGGCGCGGCGGCGAATGTACGGTTCAGCCACCGCCCGCATTTCGATAGCGGTCATCACCCGCGTGAACACACCGATGCGTTCCAGTGCATCCATCAAGACCATTGAGTTCATCACCGTACCGAGCATGCCCATGTAGTCAGCCGTGGAGCGATCCATGCCGCGCTCCAGCCCCTGCTTGCCGCGCCATAAGTTTCCTGCACCGATCACCACGGCCACTTCCACGCCCATGTTATAAACTTCTTTGATTCGGCTGGCGATGGCTTCCGCTTTATCCACATCAATGCCGAATCCTGCTTGGCCTCCGATCGACTCTCCGCTGAGTTTGAGCAATATGCGCTTGTATTTTAGCTCGGACATATTCCACTCTTTCTCCGCTCCCTCCAAGGAGAGAGACGGTGGTCAAGGTTTGCTTAAGAAAAAGGCCAACAGCAAGGTTGGCCTTTTATCTCATTCCTGATTGACGCTTTCGCCCAGTTCCCAGCGCTGGAAACGGCGAATGATCAGATTCTCACCGATGGCGGCAACTGTTTGCAGGAGAAGCTTTTCCACATTCATGCTTTCATCGCGAATGTAGGGCTGGCGCAGAAGAACCACTTCGTCCTTGAATTTTTCCAGACGGCCTTCCACGATCTTTTCCATCACCGAGTTGGGTTTACCCTCTTCCTTCGCGCGGGCACGCGCAATCTCCGCTTCGTGGTCTAATTCAGAGGCGGGAATTTCCTCGGCCTTGATGTACTTCGGGGCCGAAGCCGCGATCTGCAAAGCAATCTCATGCGCCATGTTGCGGAACTGCTCTGAACGCGCAACAAAATCCGTCTCGCAATTGACCTCGACCATCACGCCCACGCGTCCATCGCCGTGGGAATAAAGTTCCACGACTCCATTGGATGCGTCCCGATCGGCACGCTTGGCGGCGGTGGCCATGCCTTTTTCACGCAGATAATCCACGGCCTTTTCGAAATCGCCATTGGCTTGCTGCAGCGCTTTGCGACAATCCAACACACCGGCCCCTGTCGCGGTGCGCAACTCTTTGATCATATCAGTAGTAATTTCCATTATACTTTCCTCAACCAAAGCGGACTATTCCGCCGGCCCCGCTTCAGCAGGTTTCTCTTCGTTTGATTTTAGATCACGCGGCTTCTCTTCGGGCTTATCCATCTGAGGCGCAGGATCATCCGGTTTACGCGTCGCACTCAATTTGGCCAGCGTGGACTCACCGAGCAGGATATCTTCATCCATCTCCTCATCGGTCTCAACCACTTTTGGCGCCTTGCGGCCTTTGGGTTTTTCCGTCCGGACTTCTGCGACAGGCGCGGGCGCGGCAGCTTCTTCCGCCGGTACATCTTCCTTGCGCATGGCTTGGCCTTCCAGCACTGCATCCGCAATTTTCGCCACCAGCAATTTAATGGCACGGATTGCATCATCGTTGGATGGGATCACATAATCCACACCGCCCGGATTGCAATTCGTATCCACGAGCGCGACGACCGGAATGTTGAGCAAATTGGCTTCATGCACCGCCGCATCTTCACGGCCAACATCGACGATAAAAACCAACTCGGGCAGGCGCTTCATCTTTCGAACGCCCGATAAACGGATGAGCAGGCGATCAATTTCCCGTTGGATGAGCAGGCCTTCCTTCTTGGTAAGGCGAGTGATCTCGCCCGTATCGCGCAGCTGCTCCAGCCGTTCCAACTCCTGAATACGAGCATACATGGTGGACCAGTTCGTGAGCATCCCACCCAGCCAGCGCTCCGTGACATAAGGCATGCCACAACGATCTGCCTCTTCCTTCACCGTATCCTGCGCCTGACGTTTCGTGCCAACGAACATAACGCTCCCGCCAGCCGCGACGGTATCGCGGACCAGGTTATAGGCGTGATTCAACAGCTTGACCGTTTGTTGAAGATCGATGATATGAATGCCGTTGCGTTCCGTGAAGATATACGGCTTCATGCGTGGATCCCACTTGTTGGTGCGATGTCCAAAATGGACGCCGCTCTCGAGCAGGGCTTTCATAGAAATAACAGCCATGTTTCTCCTTGAATTTCCGTTCTCCAAGCGCACAGTTTTTCTGGCGTGGAACGGAGAGAGTTTAGCGGGAATAATGACCCGCTCAGGGATGCTTGATGCCCATCCCGGGCAAGATGCGCTCCTCAACGAAGCGGCGGGATTATACCATAAAAAGATTGGACCACTGCCGCGCTCACCCCGATAACAACCTATCGCAACACCGAGCATACATCATGGTCTTGATTAAAGTGGGTCAGATTATTATCGTTGAAGTAGCGCGGTAAAATATCTCATAACTACAATGGAGTCTTATGAAGAAAATCGACAACACCCCAAGCAAAACCATCGCCTTAATTACCGGCGCATCCAGCGGCATCGGCTACGAATTGGCGAAAGTCTTCGCACAGCATGGCCATGACTTGGTCCTCGTCGCGCGAAATCAGGACAAACTCTCCCAGCTGGCAGAGGAGTTGCGAGCCGCTTTCGATGTAACTGTCAAGGTGCTTGCCAAAGATCTATCCATTCCTACCGCTGTACCGGAGCTTGTGGCGGAACTCCAGCAACGGGCCATCCGAATTAATTTCCTGGTCAACAATGCGGGGGTGGATGTCTACGGATATTTCTACGACACGGACTGGACGCAAGAACTTGAGATGATTCAACTCAATCTGGTCAGCCTGACCCACCTCACCAAACTTCTTCTGGCGGATATGCGGGGACAAGGGTCCGGCAGGATTCTCAATCTCGGCTCCACCGGCTCGTACGTGCCCAGCCCGCTGAACACTGTCTATTCTGCGACCAAAGCCTATGTGTGGAGCTTCTCGACTGCACTGGCGGAGGAACTCCAAGGAACAGGGATTACGGTCACAGTGCTGTGCCCCGGTGCAACCAAAACGGAATTTCAAGAGCGGGCACACATCGAGAACGTTCGCCTGTTGCGATTTGGCGTCATGAACGCCGCGAGCGTGGCAGAGGCAGGCTATCGGGCGATGGTTTCCGGCAAACGCATTGCGGTGCCAGGCCTGTATAACAAGACCCAGGTTCTGCTCACGAGGCTGTTACCCAATCGTCTGATGGTACGCATGGCGAAGGCCATGTTACAACCCATGCGTTGAATAAATTACATCATTCAAGGAGATACCCCCATGCAAAAATTCTCTTTCTAACAAAGATGGTTGTTTATGGTCGGCCTCGGTATTGCCGCTTTCGGAATCCGCATGGCATTCCTGAGCGGAACGCCGCTCTTTGGTTTGTTTAACCGGCAGATTGACCCTGCATTCTGGAGCACCGGATCATCGTTGGAAAGCATCAGACCGTTCCAGCAATGGATCTATGGAATTTGGGGAGCTATCATCGCAGGTTGGGGAGTTTTCGTGACTTTCATCGTCCATTATCCTTTTCGCAACAAAGAGAAATGGGCATGGAATGGTCTGGTGCTGGGATTACTCGTCCGGTTTGTTCTTGATACGGCGTTGTCCATATTCCACAAAGTGTATTTCAACGTGGCCTTCAATACGGCGCTTCTTATCCTGGCAGGCCTGCCAGCAGTCTTCACAAGGAAAAATTTGTCTGAATTCCCGGCGTTGCCGTCACGCGCAATTCGTTTTGGGCGGATGAAATAAAAGTATTGGCCTTCAAGCAGGATGTGATCAATGCTGAATTATTACCAACGCATAAAACAGCGATACAATAATTTACAGGGCGATTCTACTGAGTTGTTTAATGAAATAATGAAAATATCAAACGAGATAGGGATCGATGAGGCTTTGGCGTATTTGGAGCAATGCGTAATCGAAAAAAGACTCGCATGGTTGGAAGCAAATCATAATGGAGCCCAAAATGAAGATGATCCGATAACAGATGGGTACAGATGGTTTTATGAAAAATATTTGGGAGTATCGGTACCGAGAGATGGTGAGATTGTAGAACGCACCGAAAAAAGAATAGTAATTCACTGGTGGAATTCGTGCCCAACTTTGGAGGCGTGTAAGAAATTGGGTTTAGATACAAAAGAAATATGTAGAAAAGCTTATCAAAAACCCGTCCAGGAATTTCTAAAACATCTAAACCCAAGACTTCGATTTGATAGGAATTACGAGAACATCAGACCACACGCGGTATATTGCGAAGAAATCATCGAACTGGTAGATTGAGATAAATTAGGAATCTATTGCCTTTTACATAATTGTGCCCCGCAACATCCCGCCGCTATCAACCTGCCCCCAAAGGAGGGTGAGCCAAACCGTTGGACGGCCTAAGATGCAGGGTTACATCCACATGGAATGAAAGGAATAGGATGTCAGGTTTATCTCTCTTGCGATGTCTGGCTGCGGTCGAAATGAACTTTCCAGCAACCCATAGGTGCGCAAGGTTTGAATCCATTGCGCATCGATGATGTCGCTCTTTCTCCCACTCACCCGCCGTAATGATCTTGAACTAATGAGCAAACACTCGATGGTGTCAAGAGGATTGTGTAAACGGAAATGGATTTAGATGGCCAGGCGACTTTCAAATCGGATCACGAGTTGATTGAGAATCAGCGGCCAATTGACAAGTGGCATGGTCCATTTTTTGAGGATATCACGATTAGCAAGGAATAATAATTTGCGAGCGGATTTTGCAGTCGGGAAAATGCTTTTCGATTTGGTGACTTTTCGCAATTGGCGGTGATAGCCTTCGACGGAATTACTGAGAGCTTGTTTAAGAAATCAGCGGTATGATACGAGTTATGAAACGCAAACCCTGCCCGAGTGATTTGACGAACGAGCAGTGGGCGCGTCTGGCGCCGCATCTGCCGCAGGCGCAAGTGCGCGGGGCTCCGCGTCGAGTGAACCTGCGCGAAATCATCGATGCGTTGTTGTATTTATCGCGCACCAGCTGTCAGTGGAGAATGCTGCCGCACGACCTGCCGCCATGGGAAACGGTGTATGCGTGGGCTGATGAAATGAGGCTTGATTTGATCAGAATTGTGGTTACGAAAGCATATCATTTTTGTTCCGCATTTTTTGAAGCCATGAGTACTTGTGCGTTGCGAGAATCTCAGCTAGAGTGGGATCATTCCAACTCTGGTGGAGAAGCATGGATCAACCTACCCAAGACAAGACCTACAAAAGCCCCACCCGAAAGTTGATACGTTTTTTTGAAAAAAGCCGCGACCAATGGAAGTTGAAACATCAACAGGCGCAGGCCAGAGGAAAGCGTCTGAGCCATCGCGTGCGTTTTCTGGAGAAGAGTAAGGAGCGGTGGAAAAGCCAGGTGCAAGAACTCGAGCAGGAAGTAATACGCCTAAAAGTCAGAGAACGAGTTCTGGAGCAAGAGTTGAAGAGACTGGAAAAAAAAGAGCAGACAAACAGGCAGGGCGGATTACTCCCCAGGATTGGCAGTTCAACCCCTATTGGCATGGGTATTCGATCGGGTGCATCTCCTTGTTTATCACCCTTGTGATATCGGCGCAGTGAGTCTGCGCGGCACGAGTCGTGCCCTGGAGACTTTTTTTGAAGTCCTGCACGTGCCAGGCTCTCGTCCGAGTTGGAGTGCAGATCGCTTGTGGCTGCTGCGCTTGGGATATTACAAATTGATGCGTCCCAAAGTTCAGGCCGAAGATTGGGTGTGGATCATCGATCCTACCGTGCAATGGGGGGACGATAAGGGTCTGGTGATTCTGGGCATGCGCTGGAGTGATGGGTCATCTGCAGATGGCTGTCTGCACCATACAGAAGTGGAGCCGATTGTGCTGGCACCGGTTAAAAAATCCAACGGCGAAGTGGTGTATCAGCCGTTGGAACAGGCGGGATCCAAGACGGGTGTACCATGCGAAATTATCAGCGATCATGGCGCAGGGGTATCGAGAAGTTCGTTCAAGAGCACCCTCCAACCAGCGCCATTTATGATATCAAACACAAGGTGGCGGCAACGTTAAAGCGGGAACTCGATCAAGATGTGGACTGGAAGGGGTTCACTCAGTGGGCGACCCAAGCCAGATTGCAGATTTAACAAACCAAGTTGGCGGCTTTGGTTCCACCCAATCAAAAGACGAAAGCTCGCTATATGAATGTAGAGAGCCTGGTTCATTGGGGCCAAAACCTGTTAGCTTTTTTTGATACATCCCAAGCGATCCGACCACCGATCGTGGATCCAGAACTCCTTAAAAAGAAACTGGGCTGGCTCACAGACTTTCGCTCACAATTGAAAGACTGGGGTGAACTCTTTTCGATGATCACGGCCATCGAAAGTTTTATCAGACACCACGGTCTCTATCGCGGAGTTCATCTGGAACTGGAACCGCATGTTCTGCTGCTCCAGGCACAGGCGGAACGAACCCAAAGGCTGCGTAGTGAGTTGGTAGCTTTTGTGAGCCAGCAAGAAGCCATGGTTCCTCCGGGCGAACATTGGTTGGCAAGTAGTGAGATCATCGAATCCGTCTTTGGAAAGTTAAAGCGACTGGAGCAGGATCAATCCAAAAATGGATTTACCAGTCTGCTCTTGGGGCTGTGCGCTCTAGTCTCTACCACCACCGATGCCGTAATTCAACAGGCGCTTGAAACGGTTCCCACAAAACAGATTGGAATCTGGCGTTGGGAAACGCTCCAGCAGACCGTGCAATCCAAGCGGCGCCAGGCGCTCACTGCCTTGAAAAATGCGGAACAAAAATGGGATCAATTACTGGTAGCTATCTGAGCCTCGTTTCATCAGCCCAGGTCTGCACTACCGAACCATCAACCTCCATAAGGGTCTTTCACCCTCAAGTCAACGCCCATGCTGGACGCACATCAAAAATGGGACAGCAATAGCTGTCCCATTCAATTTAATAGGATCAAAAATTTATTTCGTCGGTGCGACGCGCAAGCGGCGGGCGAGGAAGATCACCGCGATCAACACCATGCCGGCAATCACCAATCCCGGTGCGCCAAATTCATCGCCAATGCCGGTCTTGGGCAGGGCGGTCGAGGTTGGAACCGTGGTCAGTTGGTCAATGGCGGCTTGAGTTAAAGCTGCGGCTACCGTGGCCGTCGCAGGATCTAAAGTGTCTGTGACCGCAGGGATCTCCGTGGAGGTCACCTCAGCCAACACGGGCGTATCCGTTGGCATAGGAGACGGAGTCGCAAGGCTGGCAGATGCGGCAGTTGCAGTCAATGCCTGCGCCACTTGTGCATTCTGCGTGGCCTGTGCCGCGGCCTGCTGACTCGCGGTACCGCGCGTGGGCAGGATTCCAAAGAAATACACTCCCGCCAAACAGGCCAGCGAAAGCAGAACAATCCCGCCCAATACCCCAGCCGCAATCAAAAAAGTGCGATTACTGGATTCTTCCGGCGGTTGTTGAGGTTCTAAATTATCTTGGTCGCCTTGAAACATGATATTCTCCTCGCGTGATGTGACACTTGCCCCGTTCGGGCCGGGAGCCCGCCGGGGCGAGACAGCCTGCATGCAAGTGCAGATGTGTCTATTATCCCACAACTTCCAAATTTATCAGAGGGATAAGCACTTGTTCGCCATTCTCCAGTTTGATATCGGCGGCCGGCGCGCGCAGACCGCTGGGCAGGATGGTCAAACCAGGGCGCAGAGCTGTGATGGTGCCGATCATCCCCGCCGCGGGCGGACGGCGCAATCGCACGGTCAGACCCGCCGCAAAAGCCATCACTTCCTGGGGCGGAGCCGGTTCGGATGTAACCGGCAACGGGATGATCACTTCGGGTCCTGCTCCGTTATAACGATCTATCATTTCCGCGTTCAAAGAGGTTTCTCGTTTGACATTGGTGCTCAACAAACGATAGGCGGCGGAATTCATCGGCATCGAGCCGAAACCGTCGGTGAGAAGGATCGGGTAACGCATCTCGCGCGCCAGCGGCAACAGGGAAGGGAACAAACTTCCCAAGATCAAACCGCGCACGGGAAGTTCCGCCGCGGCCCGCAGGGTATCCTCGTCCTTGCATTGACCCGCAAGGATCACGGAACCGCGCAAACTGACATCGAACCTTCCGGCAGTTAGAACACTGTCGGACTGTTCAGCCAGATTGGTCAATATCCCCGTGTCCACACGGCCATTGCCCCACACCCCCTGCACCAGTGCGCCTGCAGTTTGAATGACCGCGCCGCGGTCCGGAATGACCTGCATGACCGTGCCGGGAAAACCCGCGCGCAATTCCATGTGCAGTTCACCGACCTCGATCAATACCTGACCTCCGCCGGTCACCACCGCCCTGCCGTCACGCGGCACGCTGACCGTTTTCGAGATCAGGCCGTGTCTGATCGCGATGACGGTACCGGCCGCAACGCGATCCCCTACTTTGCATCGAATCAACTTATCCGCTGCGTTCGGTGATAGATTGAGCGCACGCCCAACATCCAACAAGACATGCTCGCGCGGCCGGCTGGTCTCGGCGATCACGTCGGCAGGGTTGACCTTTTGATCCAACCGCACCTTCACTGTACCGCTAATGGGCAATACACGCTCCCGCAGGATCGTCGTCAAAGCCAAAATGTGATGAACAGGAGCCAGCATCTTCTCAGCCTCCAACCGTCCACAGCCATTTCTTGGCCAGTTCACGTCGCCGCACTGGATCGTCAGGCAGGATCAACGGCCGACCGCGGCCATCCAGAACGACTCCCATGACGCCTCCCCTCACGCGTACCGCACCGCTCCGGCCCGGACCAAAACCAACGTCCGCGCTGTGCGCTGGCTGGAGAGTTAATTTGGCAGATTGATCATCCGCCAGCGGCAGCAATTCGAGACTGCCATATTTGACATCAGCCTGCGCTTCATGACCATCATCGTAAGTCAATTTCGCCCGCGCCACCAGCGTACCATAACTGGCAGAAGCGATCACGGAAATCACGGTGCCAAGGCTTTGGAACGCGCCTGATTCCAAGACCTGCACGGGTAGGATGCTTATGCGCGCCGCGGCCGCACCGAGCAATGGAAGCAAATCGTTTTTGTCGAGGATGATGGTGGTCAAGCCGGTTGGTTGAATGGCATCCAGTAAAAGGAGCAGGCTTTGGCCTGCAGTGGGCGCGTCACTCAACGCACCGCCGCCCGCCAGGATCGGCTCGAAGCTTGGGAGCAATCCGGGGCGCGGGGGACGCATCGAGCGCGGAAAGTTGCGTCTGGCGGTCTGCACCGCGAGATATAGAGCCTGACGCGTTATCGTCTGCGCAATCGCCTGCTCTTCTTTTGTAGTTGAAATGGAGGAGGGATACAAAGCCTTTTGAAAAATGTAATCGCGCAAAACACCGGCGGAAATATCCAGCGGACACCAGCGCAAAATATCTTCCAGCTTTGTATATTGCAACAAGGCCGGAAGATTCTCGCCCAGACCGAATTGCGGATACACGCCCAGCGTGGATCGTTGACCGAAGCCCGCCGCGACCACGGCCGCCGACGCCCCAATATCCACGCTCAACAAGCCCTTGCTTCCGCCATAGATCTGGCTGAGGAAACGCACCATTCGATCCTGTGCATAAGCCGTCGGCAAAACAGTTCCATCCGCCCAATTGGCGACAACATCCAAACCCTTTAATTGGCCCTTGCGAATCGCAAGATAGATCTCGGCCAATTCGCGTCCGGCTGGTTCCAAATCCTCGGTTTCGAGCGAAGGACGCACATTCGGGCTGAAGTGCAAAGATGAAGTCACGTTGCCCAGCAAGCTTTTCACTTCATCATCCAGCTTTTGATTCCCGGCAAACAATACGGCGGGCCGTTTCTCCTCCGGCATAAGATAACTTGCCAGCCCAACCGGTTCCAGCATTTTGCGGATGGAAAGAGATGCGCCGCCGTCCGTGCCGCCGGTGATGATGACAACATCCGGCTGCAAACGGAGAAGCGTATCGATTTGTTGATCGGTCTTGTGATGGTTGTGCAAACCGTCCGCGTCCACCACACGTGAATAAGTCATCTCAGCCAGGCGAAGCGCACTCTCCAGCGAAACTTCATCGAGCAATCCGACGACGGCTGTTTTCAACGCAGGACCGGCAGATAATGTGGACACGAAAGCATCCACGCCGGACCCATCAGGTTGGGACGGTGTAATGAGGTGCCGATCCGTATTGAGCAGAGTCCGTCCCGTTACGGTTTGCAGATCATTGATTGCATTGCGAATGCCTTCACTCAGATCCTGAAACGGCGCTTCCACCGTCGAAGGAGCCGAGGCTGAGGCCAGTAAACGATACTCGCCCTCGACCACATCAAAGAGTACGGCGCGCGTGTTCGCCGCGCCGATGTTGACAGCCAATAGAGAGTCACCACGAACCACAGAAGCAGGCATAAATCAATGCAATCCGAATAGAGTTCCAAAGAAGTGGAAACGATCGATCAGCGCCGTCAGCGCGGCGGAATAGACGCCGGCAAACAAGACGCCCAAAGTTATGGCAAGAAAAATACTCCCAACAAAAGCGATGAGCTCGATCAAGCCAAAACGGCGCACGGAACCGTCGCTGGTGGTACGCGCACCAAAATGGAAATATACAAGGGTGGTCGTGACTCCAGCCAGAATCCACGCGCCATTGATTAACATTCCAGCCAATTGAGCCGCCGAAGTCGCTGAATGCGTATCGAACATATTGATGGTCGCTCCGATTTGCGGAAAGAGCGTTCCTGTCACCGCACCGCCGACGGCCACGGCCGCACTCACGCCCACCAACAGTGCCATGGTTGGCATTCCCAATTGTGTCAAGCGCGGTGAAACTCTGGTCAGCAAGAGCGCACTCAAGATCAATGGGATGGCGAGCAGGGTCTTTTGCGCGAACGGGCCCGTGATCAATGGGAGAAACAAATCCGGCCAAATCACCTGTCGCCAGGCCACCGAGGCCACATACCCAGCAGACACACCAACGAAAATATAAACCGCAATGCGAAATAATGGATTATCGCCGATCAAATAGCTAAAGATGAAAAGCGTCAAGAGAAAGGCGATAAAACCCTCAATCAGATCAGGAGACAAATTAGCCTTCCTCCTTTGTCGCGCGGCGGGCCCGCAAGCCCATCACTAGATTCCATAAACCGCCCAAGACAATCATCATAGCCGCCAGCAACAATCCCACACTATAGGCATCCCAATACCGACGCGCCAACCCGGCCTGTCCATTGGCTTGCTCCACCTTGGAGGCGTCATTCAACCCATTGACCAAGCCATCGACCTGGCCGGAGGCGACATAAGGCATCAGCATCGGTCCAGCCTGTGAGCTGGATATAATGACAAGCGATGCATTCCCACGCAACGGACCCGCCTGTTCAATCCAAACGCGGCCCGCTTCCGCACTATCGGTTAATATAACAATCGCTGCAAAATCAGAAAAATGTGTCACACCCTTCAACGGCGCGGTCTGCCAGACCTGCGAGCCATCCGCGTCGAGAGGCATTACGGCAGTTGGATTCTGTGCAAAGTCATAAACGCCTGCCAATCCGCCGGGAAGATAACCAAGATCATCGTATTGTTGGCCGCGTTGATAGTCACGCCCAGCCAAAGGTCCAGCCATGAAATTTTCAGCCAGAGCCGAACCCGTTGGAGACGAGGAGAGAATCGTCATACGAGGATGTTTCAACAACATCAGACGCGTCAGATATGGCTCGGCAACGGTTTGCATCTCACCGGATAAAGAAGGCTCGTAATCAAACACGACCAAAACCGGCGCGTCCGCCGGAATTTTATTCACAACGGAGATTGCCATTTCCGTTTGATCATCTGGTATGCGAGTTGGCAAAGTAAAAATCTGAGTTCCAATAAAGACAATACCTCCCACAAGCAGGAACATCAATGCCGTGATCGCCCAGCGCAGAATCCTCTGGGACCTAATCACGGCAGGCACTTTCATTGGAATCGGCGCGGTCTCTGCGGCAAGAATTTGTTCAAGCAACGCTGCCTGCGTTTGATGTTCGTTCGTGGCATTCAGTTTAATGGAATAAGCTTTGGGTTTACTCGTGGGCTGGAAGCCAAGCCCTGCCGGTAACACGTTCTCTAGGCCGGCCAAAGGTCCAGACGCCTCCACAGAAGAATCGCCACTTGAAGTTGGAGAAGCCGGAAGCGCTGATTCAACAGGACGCATGGCCTGGACCCAGGATGGTAATTCAGCGGGAGCAATGGCTTCTCCTTTTTGCGCAGCCGACGATGGATTCGTTTCACTGGAAGATTGATCAGCATCTTTCGACGCTGCACTGGTCAGCCAATCAGGCGCCTGCATGGATGCAAAGAGTGCGGTCGCATTAACGTCCGGTGTGGATTCATCCGCAAAAGCCGGAGTTGAGGCGGATGTTTCCAGTGCTGCAAAGGCAGGCGTCTTGGAATCCGCAGGCGGTGTGGGCGACGACTCAGGTGTTGGAGGTGTAAGGGAAGATAACCAATCCGGTGTTTCAGCAGCAACAGGTGTTTGCTCAACATCCGGTGAAGAGGTTGATGCAGGCGGCGCGCTCGTTTGAGGAGCGGCAGCCTTGAGCCAATCAGGCAGGTCAGAGGAAGAACCAAATGAAGCGGGTGGCTCTGAAGCCGTTGCCGATTGACCAAAAGCTTTCAACCAGTCCGGGACTTCGGCCGGCGCGGCAGACTCGCTTTGCGGTGTCGCAACGGTTCCGAGCCAATCCGGTTGGGGTGAGGCTGGTTGTTCTTGTTGTAGATGAGACGAAGGTTCTTGCTCAGATGCGGATTGCTGAGCTTGGAGCTTAGTCAACCAATCAGGTTCACCGCCTGCAGGTGAAGGTATGGTTGCCGGCTCAGGTTGCGAATCAAAATCTTGGGGCTGATCAGGCAATTGAGATTCTGAAATCCGGCGTCGAATCAAATGGCTTTGATTCGAGATTCCTGAGCCAATCATCAGCTCCAGGTTTTGAATCTAAAGAAGCTGGAGGCGGAGGTATAGCAGGTTGACTGGAAGCTGGTGACTGGTCGGAGGAAGTACTGGATGACTGAGCAGCGCGTGAAAACCAATCGGCAAGTTCATCTTTTTCAGGAGCAGGCTCTTGTGGTGCCATCCAGGAAGGAGTGGTATTTTGAATTGGAATTTCGGATGGAGTCTGTGTGGCACCGATGCTTGGAGACGGCTCTTCGAAATCTTCATGACCGCCGAGTTCGACCCATTTTACTTGCGTATCTTCAGCTTCCGGCTCATTCTTTTTCTTTTTAGCTGGTGCACTGCCGGTAAGGCTTACCAGCCAATCGGGAACTTCCTCTTCTTCATCGTTGCCTTGCGAAGCCAGGCCGGCAAGCAGGTCAGGCGTGGATGGCGTAGTGGGCGTGTCATTTTCGGCGTTCAACGATGCATTGGCTTCCTCTTCGCTGGCGGATTGACGCGCTTTTTCGCGCGCCTCTCTCAGCCATTGCGGGAGGATCGGTTCAAGTTCAGCAGTAACTTTTTTGGTTGGGATCTCACCGGCCTGAAGAGGCGCACTTAGCGGGCCAGTCAATGGTTCAAGACGCGACTTGCAATTCAGGCACACCTCTGCATTTGCGGGATTCATCTGGCCGCAGACGGGACATTTGACGGCATCCATCAATTGCCTCCGTAGGGACGATCCGTGCCAAACAAGACGCGCAAGCCGGTGGTCAATGTGCCGAGTGCAACACCGATCAGAATACCGCGCGCTCCGCCAAGGGCCAGCACCTGCTGAATCCAAGGACGGACGAGATCGTTCAATGGGCTGATTTCGCCGAATGGCAGAGTCGCAGATGCGATCAGCATGAGCACTGCCGTCACAAGAAAGACGATGCTCATCAAATCAGTGCGACGGCGCAGGAGGCGAATGCTGGCATAAAGTAATGTCACAGATAGCAAAGCCATGAGCGTCGCTTCGACCGGCACGATCACTGCGCTCACGAGCAAACGCATATTCGGATTATCCGGCCCAAGCACGAGACCAAAAATGAAACTTGCAAATAGACAGATCAACAAAACGGCGCTATAAAGGCTTCCCTTTTCGCGGCGGCGAACTTTGTCACCGTGCACAGAAATCAGATTGAACACACCCACCAAGGCCGCCACGCCTGCCAAAATGATTGCCCAATTAAGTAGAACATCCTGAACGCCGGCAAGAGCAGGCACAAAGTAACCGACGAGAACAATCAACCCGGCAACAATTGCAATGGCGACAGCAACGTAACGCATCAAATCAATCCCATTAATTTCAAAGCCGCGCCAGCCAAAAGCGCCAGGACAATCAACCAGCGCAAGACATCCTGGACTGTTAAACTCGCGGCGTGCGAAGTGGTGGCGTCAAGATATGCACCCGTTGCAAACAATTCTTCACCCAAGAGCGGCTCTTGTGCGGATGCAAAGAGCGCGGCTTGCGAAGAAATATCCGAACTTGCTCCGAGCAGGAAAGTATTCTCGCGTTCCGCGACATCAGCCAGCAACGCGGCTTCCACTCCAAAGTCGCCGACCAACATGCTTGCAGAAACATTTTCATCACGAATGATTGCCATTGCGCCCGCCGCCGCGGAAAACGGAGTCATCCCGCTCAAACGTCCCGAGCCAGGCTGATAGAGATCACCGGCGCCCATCGCCTGATATCCCGCTTGAAGTGTATCTTGCGCAAGCAACGCCAATGGTGATTCACCTGCCACTGCGACCGGCGGGCGGTCACTTAGCGAAGTGCGCTCCGCGATGTAACGCAATAAGCTCAGACCTGCCAGCGGCGCACCGCCGCGCGGGGTGAGCAAGCTGGTGCGTCCCAGCGCCACAAAGAGACGCGTTCCATCCTCCACGCTGAGATCCACTGCCCGCGATAACCGCGCCAATGCTGGTATCACGCGCCGGATTGGAGGAGACTTTCGTTTGATTAATGTAAGTGCTAAAAGGAAAATAGCAGCAAAGCCGACGATGCCGAGTCCGATCAGGTTCATGAGTCCGTTCCTCCATCCAAGAAGGAAACAAAAGCACGCAGCTCATCGTCTGACTCAAGAGTCCGTGCCAGCGCGTCTGCGCTTTCACCGAGAAAGGGCCGTCCAAAATACAACGCTTGAGCCGATAGCACCGCCAGCGGCCTGCCTGCATCCAGCATCCACGCGGCAAATCCATCGAGTTGATAACGCCGCAGGGTTTCCGCCCAGCGAAGCCAATGGCCGCGCGACGACATTTGCCCGTAAGAGGACTGCATGGAATGCAGTATAGCATATTTCTTTAAGGTGGGGTTATCTGGAAAGCACTCTTATAAGTTACAAGTGAATTACAAATAAGCGTGCCGGGAAGAAGCTTGATTCAAAATGTTTCATCATGGCGTTATCACGTCTTCGACAAAATATCCCATAGTATAATCTCATAGATTTCATTGGCGGAGGAACCATGGTCAAACGACAAACCACTTTGGTCGAAGAACCCCAAAGAGCGCAGGGCAGGCGAACCCCATTGGCTGACAAAAAAATCCGTGTGCTGGTGGCCAAGCCCGGCTTGGACGGGCATGACCGCGGTGCAAAAGTCGTGGCGCGCGCCTTGCGCGATGCCGGCATGGAAGTTATTTATACGGGCTTGAGGCAAACCCCTGAAATGATCGCCGAAGCAGCCTTGCAGGAAGACGTAGATGTCGTGGGGCTTTCGATTCTATCCGGAGCGCATATGGCATTGGCGCCCCGCATCATGGACTTGCTGAAAGCCAACGGCCAGACCAATGTCAAAGTTTTCATCGGCGGAATCGTGCCCGATGAGGACATTCCGCGATTAATGGAGATGGGCATCACAGGAGTTTACGGGCCTGGCGCATCAACGGAAGACATTGTTAAAGATATTAAGAATGCGATGAAATGATGTCCCTGGCAGAAACGGTTCTCGATGGTGATCGCCTTGCACTGGCGCGTTTGTTGACCCAGGTTGAGAATGATACAGACGATGGACGCGCAACGCTCACTGCTCTCTTTCCTCACACCGGCAAGGCGCATCTCATCGGCATAACGGGCGCGCCGGGCACCGGCAAGTCTTCGCTGGTCAGTCAACTGGCATTGCATTTTCGCAAGGAAGGCAGGCGCGTTGCAATTGTTGCCATTGATCCATCGAGTCCGTTCACGGGGGGCGCAGTGTTAGGTGACCGCGTCCGTATGAAGGATCTGAGCGGCGATCATGGCGTGTTCATCCGCTCGATGGCCTCTCGTGGTTCGATTGGAGGATTGGCGCGGGCAACCGCAAATATCGTGCAAGTCTTTGATGCGGCGGGATATGAGATCATCATGATCGAAACGGTCGGCGCAGGACAAAGTGAAGTGGATATTGCCAAATTGGCGCACACCACGCTGGTCGTTGAAGCGCCTGGCCTCGGCGATGACATCCAAGCCATTAAAGCGGGTATTCTTGAAATCGCAGATATTATCGTGGTCAACAAAGCGGATCGTCCCGGTGTCGAAAGCACAGAGAAAGCCTTGAAGTCCATGCTCGACTTGGCGCACCCAACACAAAGAGTCTTTGCTCATCACGGCACCCCCGTCCGTCTCCCCCCATTTTCCGATCCCTTCGGGGGTGCTTCGCGAAAAATGGGGGCAGAGAAAGAGGGGGGCTGGCTTCCGCCCATTCAACGAACGATTGCCACCGATGGAAAAGGAATTGACGAGCTGGCTCAGCAGATTGCCAAACATGGCGAATATTTACGCCTCAGCGGAGATTGGACCGTTCGGGAACGCGCCCGCCTCGAGGCCGAGCTGGATGCGGCTCTTCAATCTGCATTGATGAATCAATTCCGCGAACGCGTTTCGGAAGATCAGTTCGATAAGGTCATGGATCAGGTTTTCGAAAGAAGCCTGTCGCCATCCGAAGCAGTAATGAGGTTAATCAATAGGAGGTTGAAATGATCTATGGAAAACGCATCCGCCTGCGCGGCGTGGAAAGAACGGATGTCCCCAAATCGTTTGAATGGATCAATGATCCCGAAGTCAATGAAGGGTTGGCTATCTATCTACCCATATCCCTGCGGGATGAAGAACAATGGTTCGAGCAGATCACCCATCACGATCAGGCAGAGAAGCCGATGGCAATTGAGGTGCGCGAGGGAGAAAGCTGGAAACTTATCGGCAATTGCGGCGTTTTCAATATTGAATGGATTCATCGCGCCGGGGAACTTGGTATTATGATTGGAGACAAATCGGTTTGGAATAAAGGCTATGGAACAGAGACCATGCAAATGTTGCTACAGCATGGTTTTGAAACCTTGAATTTGAACCGCCTTTATTTGCGCGTCTATTCCACCAACCCGCGCGCCATACGCGCCTATGAGAAAGCGGATTTCATTATGGAGGGTACCCTGCGCGAGGCCGTCTACAAGCATGGAAAATATTCTGATGTCCACATAATGAGCGTTCTGCGTTCAGAATGGGAATCGAAAAGAGAAAAGAAATGAGTCGCAATACCCGCAATCATGAATTAAAAGTCTATGGGGAAATCATGTTGTTCTCCGGCACGGCTTCGCCCGCGTTGGCTAACAAAATTTCAATTTATCTTGGCTCGCCGTTGTGCGAGCATGAAGTCATTGAGTTCCCCAATGAGAATCTGTTTATCAAGCTGAAGCACAGTGTGCGCGGGCAGGATGTTTACCTGATCCAGCATACCGCTTCGCCGGTGCATCGCAACATCATGGAACTACTGATCACGATTCAAACGTTGCGTCTGGATTCGGCAGCGCGCATTACCGTGGTTCTTCCCTACCTCGCTTACGGACGTTCGGATAAAAAAGATCAGCCGCGCGTCCCGATCACCGCCAGGCTGATGGCAGACATGATCGAAGTCGCGGGCGCGGATCGCTACATGACGCTCGACCCGCACGCGGGGCAGGTCCAGGGATTCTTTTCCATCCCCGGCGACGTGTTGACCGCCTCGCACCTGATCATCGATCACATCAACCGGACCATCCGTGCGAGTCTTCATAACCCGGTGGTGGTCGCGACCGACCTCGGCTTTGCGAAAAAGGGACGCAATTACGCCGCCGACATGGACCTGCCGATTGCATTCATCGAGAAACGCCGCTCCGGCAACGATGGCAAAGCCGAGGCTCTGACTTTGATCGGCGATGCCAGAAACCACGACGTCATCATCGTGGACGATGAAGTGGATACCGGTGGTTCCATTGCACAGGCAGTGGGCTTGGTTAAAAGAGAAGGCGCGCGCGATGTATATCTTGCTTTCGTACATCCCATCTTTTCTGAAGGAGCCACGCAAAGACTCGCAGAATTGCCCATTAAGCACATCATCACGACCGATACGGTACCCATTCAGGAAGAGAAGCTAAAGGTTCTTAAGGACCGCATCTCGGTTCTTTCGGTTGCTGAGTTATTGGGCGAAGTCATCAAGCGCGCCCATGAGGGCCGAAGCGTGGGTGAAATGTTCAATGAATAGAGTTCAGCTCTGCTAAATGCTAATTGCCAACAACTTCCATGCCTGAACTTCCCGAAGTCGAAACCATTGCGCGCACCTTGCGTCCACAACTAGTCGGCAGGAAAATCCTTGAAGCCGATGTCCGCTGGGCGCGCACGGTGGCGATGCCATCTGCGAAAAAGTTCAAAGAGCAGATTCAAGGACAAAGGATCGTCGAGGTTTCACGCCGCGCAAAATTTCTGAACATCCAACTCGCAGCTTACAATCTCCTAATACATCTCCGCATGAGCGGAGATTTGCTCGTCAAGCAGGGTAAAATTAAACTGGAGAAGCATGATCGCTTGATCTTCTATCTCTCCCCCAGTCCCTCTCCTAAAGAGAGAGGGGAGTTCGAGCAGTTTGGTCTTTAACGATACGCGCAAATTTGGGCGCGTCTGGCTGACAGACGACACGGAAAAAGTATTGGGCAGGCTCGGACCGGAGCCGCTGAGTCAAAGCTTCACTTCCGATTGGCTATATGACTCGTTACGAAGTCGCCATCGCCAGCTCAAGCCCCTGCTCCTCGACCAGACTTTTCTTGCGGGCCTCGGCAATATCTATACCGACGAAGCCCTGCACATGGCGAAACTGCATCCGCGGGCCCTCTCGGATTCGGTGACAGCCAAACAGGCTGAAGGGTTACGTCAAGCCATCCAAACCATTCTTCAAGAGGGCATCCGCCGCAATGGAGCCAGCATCGACTGGGTGTATCGCGGCGGTGATTTCCAAAACCATTTCCGCGTATATGGCCGCGATGGCGAGCTGTGTCCCGTCTGCGGCACCATCATTCAAAAGATCATCGTCGGCCAACGCGGCACACACTTCTGTCCAAATTGTCAAAAGGGATGATTTATGCAACTCAATCTTTTTATCATGATTGGCATCGGCCTCGCAACCATGTTCTTTGGCTATGGCTTCGGTCTCTTTGAGGGCCGCGGTCAGGGATATAAGAAGCGCAAAAAGGAAGAAGCTGAAGAAAAAAAGATCCAACCACCGGTGAGCGCGCCACCCGCCGCGCCGAAAGAGAACAACCTGCTCAGATTGATTATGGATAACGGCAATCAACTACGGCTAGAAGTGGATGGTCAACGTGCGGATGCAGCCCAGCTCGCACCCGAACAACGCAAGCGAATCATTGATCTATTGATGAAGCTACGTCCTTGGATTGATGCCAGCGCATCGAAACCATCAGCAGCGCCACAGCCCGTTGCAGCGCGGCCGATTCCTTCCACGCCGATCGCGACTTCCGATTCGGGGACGGGGCCCATTTCTCAGCGTATGTCAAAGCCAAAAGCATCTACGGCTGATGCAATGCCTCCCCTCCCGAGGCACACTAGCAAACACGCCGGTACAATGGCACAAACAGCGAGAGATGAAGGAACAAAGAAAAAAGAAGCGGCTCCTATTCCTCAGCCGATCTCAAAGCCAATAGCACCCGTGGCCGCTTCAAAGCCCGTGCTAAGCAGAGTCGAGGTACCATCAAAAAAAGGAGAAGCGGCTCCCACTACCATGGTCGGACAGATTGACGCTATCCTTCAGGCTCATCTTTCAAGTTTGCCTTTGGAAAACCGCGTCATTCGGTTGATCGAATCGCCGGAAGGCGGCGTGGTTGTGATGGTCGGCTTGACCAAGTACAACGGCGTGGGCGAAGTGTCCGACCCTCAAATACAGGCTATGATCCGCGCGGCAATTGCCGAGTGGGAAGATAAATACACACCGGGCATCTAAAAAGAATCTCGCGTCTCGCCGGGTTAGTTCAACGTAAAGAGAACATACTTCAGCAACGGATTTGAGAAGGATCGATCATGAGAGGAGAAACCAGATGGAGTGGATCTTCAGCGTGTTCCTCGTGGTCTCCATAATTCATATGGGGGAAGAGTACTTCTACCCGGGCGGATTCATGGATGTTATGAAGCGCCTGAGTCCCAAGTTTGCGCCGTTGGTCAATGCGCCAATGGCGGTCATCATCAACGGCCTGCAATTGCTTCTTTGCATTGCCGCAGTTGTGATGGGTAAAAAAACACTTGTTTTTAGCCTGTCCGTAGCAGGCCTGCTCTTCATCAACGGCTGGATGCACATCATGGGTTGCGTTAGAGCAAAAGGGTACGCACCCGGTGTAATCACGGGGGTTTTTCTCTACTTGCCGCTTTCCACTTATGCTTATTATCTTTTTATTAGCTCAAATCAACTAACGCTGAATGGAGTGATCGTTACCGGAATATTGGGTTTATTGTATCAAGCGATCCCGATAAGCTATTTAGCAGTGGCAAGTGCAATCCACGAACATAGACAGGAAAAACCGTTACATTCTCTTCAGTCGCATTGAACTATTCCTAAAGCGAAACGCTAAGCGCCATTAATGGAACCTTGATGGAAAGTGACATGCACTCTTATATGAATACACTTTATCCCATCATGCCGCCAGAACTCCTTGAACGTTACCTCAGCCTGCTGGGTATTCAGAGACGAACGCCCAGTGTGGATGCGTTATGCGAACTCGTCCAGGCCCACTTGCTACAAGTGCCGTTTGAAAACGTATCCAAGCTGTACTATAAAAAGCATCAGGGACTGCGAGGCATCCCCAATCTTGAAACATTCCTGGATGGCATCGAGCGCGTCCATTTTGGCGGGACATGCTATACCAATAATTACTACCTCTATCAACTAGTGGCGAACCTTGGATATCAAAATCGATTGTGCGGCGCGGATATGTCGAACCCAGATGTCCATTTGGTAAGCATGGTGAATATAGAGAAACGGGAATATCTCGTGGACGTTGGGTATGCGGCCCCGTTCCTGACTCCCATGCCCCGCGATCTGAAAATGGATTACACCATCGTGCTAGGTCGTGAACGCTATGTGCTTAAGCCTCAAGATGCAGGAGGCTGTTCTCGCATGGAGTTATATAGAGATGGAAACCTGAACCATGGTTATTTGGCAAAACCAGCACCCAGACAAATTCACGAGTTCGAACAGGTCATCGCCGATTCCTATCAAGAAGATGCCACCTTCATGAATGCGCTCCTGCTGGCCCGCTTTTTCCCCAATCGCTCCCTTGTCATTCATAACCTGACGGTGATCGAGTCTCAAGGAATCGCATCAAGCATCCGAAACTTAGCCAGCAAGGACGAATTGGGTCAGGTTGTCTCTGAATGCTTTGGGATTCCCGAAGAGTTCACGAGGGAGGCAGTGAATGGGCTGGGCCAACTTAGAGATGCATGGGACTGAGACACTGTCAATTACAATTCATTCTAGTTCGTTTCAATGGCAAGCACTCAGCTTATGAAATTTGAATTCCAGGAAACTCAAATGAATAATAAAGCATCCTCTGAAATAAAAACTATACCGTCTGAATATCGACGCGACGATGAGCCGCCGGCGGCCATCGCCAAGCTGGGCTGGCGCTATCACCACATCGGCATACCCACGATCATTCCTCGTCCGGGCGAGAAATATATCCCCCAGCTCAAGATACATGTGTCCGGCTTCAGTAGCAGCCCGTATGGCGTTGAATGGATGCGGTTCGATCCGGATTGTTCCTTGGCTGAAATCATCAAAACCGTGCCGCACATCGCCTTCGAAGTTGACGATCTCGAAGCGGCCCTTCAAGGCCAGAAAGTGATCTCTCCGCCCGGTTCGCCTTCGGACGGGGTGCGTGCGGCAATGATCCTCCACAATGGTGCGCCGGTCGAGCTAATTACCTTCCGCAGAGCGGCATAAACGGGCGAAAAGATAAGCTTCTGCCTACACGAATGAAGGTTTCTGTCTGCCCGCTGATAACACTCCGTGTTAATTGAATTAACACGGAGTGTTATTTTACTAACCCGGCGGGTTATGTTGAATGACTCAGCGAGTCATCTGGATTAACTCACCGAGTCATTCAACAGATCACGGTGTGTGGATCCACTTAGGGTCTTAGCCGCCAGTGGGAGCGGCCTAAGCCGATGTCTCAAAGGTAAACCTGGTGAACATCATTGCTCATCGGTCATGGACATCATGTTATACTGCGCGGCGACCACGCGAGTAGATCATAAATGACCCTCATGAACATCGCGCATCAAAGACTCTTAAATCAGCATATTGCAGTGCAAACGTTTCAAAAGCCAGACGATGTGGTTCGGTGGCTGGGTGCCGTCCAGGCTCAGGATTATGTAGCGGCAAAATGGGCGGTCGCTCAACGCACAAAAGGCATCGTCGACTCTGCGGTGGATCAGGCTTTCAATAAAGGAGATATTCTTCGCACGCATGTGATGCGGCCCACCTGGCATTTCGTCGCGCCGGAGGACATTCGTTGGTTGCTAGCGTTGACCGCGCCGCGCGTCCATGCTGCGAACGCCTATCAATATCGCAGGCTTGAATTGGATAAGACCATCTTCAAACGGCGGAACGCGGCACTAACGAAAGCCTTGCGGGGTGGTCAGCAGTTGACGCGCGTCGAGCTTGCGTCCGTGCTCCAACAAGCAGGCATTGAGGCGAACGATCTGTTACGCCTGACTTATCTCATCCTGAGTGCTGAATTGGATGAGGTTATTTGCAGCGGCGCGCGGCACGGCAAACAATTCACTTATGCGTTGCTCGATGAGCGCGTGTCCGCCGCGAAATCTCTATCCCGCGCAGAAGCATTGGCTGAACTCACCCGCCGTTACTTCACGGGTCACGGGCCAGCCAGCGAGGAAGATTTCGTGTGGTGGTCGGGCATGACCCGGGCCGATGTTCGAAGCGGAATCGAAATGGTAAAGCCGCAACTCGAACACGATGTGGTCAATGGTCAAACCTACTGGTTCGCCGCCTCCATGACCACTGCAAAAGTCAGCCGTCAGGCCGCGTACTTGCTGCCCAATTATGATGAATATATCGTCGGCTATACTGATCGAAGCGCCATCTTCAACTCGTCGCATGCCGATAAGTTGGATGCGCGCAGCAATCCCCTTTTTCAACACACGCTGATTATCAACGGTCAAGTCGCAGGGACATGGAAACGGACTCTCAAAAAGGATGCAGTCATCATCGAATTAAACCCCTTCGCCCCCCTGACAAAATCCGAGAAACAAATGGTCAGCGCCGCGGCTCAGAAGTATGGGGAGTTCCTTGAACTGCCTGTTGCTTTGTCGGATTAGATGAAAGTGCAAATCGTAATGACATGCAATTGAAACAATTATCAAAACCGCTATGCGTTCGAATCAAAACGGAGATGGAGGATTATCCATCTCCGTTCTTTATTTTATTTTCTTACTAGAACAACTTCAACACCGCCGCGCTCGCCCACGCAAATAAGAACTGCGGCACGAGGCTGACGATCACCGTCAACAACGCAGCCAGTCCCCATGTGATATTGAGCCAGGGTTCATTTGCGGTTTCGGGTTCGCCTTCGCGCATGTACATCGTCACCACCACCCGCAAATAATAGTATGCGGAGATGAGCGAGGTCAGCACGCCGATCACAGCCAGCAGATAGAACTGTCCTTCAATGGCGGCGCGGAAGAGATAGAACTTGCCGACAAAGCCCAGCGTCGGCGGAATGCCGGTCAGCGAGAGCATGAAGACGGTCATCGCAGCTGCCAAAGCGGGATACTTCCGCCCGAGGCCTCCGTAATCGCTGATCTCGAGTCCCTTCCCCTCCGACTTTTCCAAAGAGATCACCACCGCCCACGCACCGAAGTTCGTCAGCACATACGAAACGAGATAGAAGAGTCCCGCCGCGACTGAAGTCGCCACTACTTTTTGTTGTCCATAAGGCACGAAAGCCATCAGGATATAACCGGCATGCGCGATGCTGGAATAAGCCAACAGCCGCTTGATATTCGTCTGCGCGATAGCAATGACATTACCGACGATCATCGTCAAAGCAGAGATCACGGCCAGGACGGGAGTCAGGTTACCTGCCAATGATGGGAAAGCCAAAGCAAAGACACGCAGTAATGCAGCGAAGCCCGCGATCTTGGCGCCCGCCGCCATGAATGCCGCCACCGAGGAAGGCGCACCTTGATATACGTCGGGCGTCCACATGTGGAACGGAACCGCCGCCACCTTGAAGCTGAGTCCAACGAGGATGAGGGCCGAGCCAATGGTCAGCAGAAGCCCGTTCGAGGTCCCGGAAGCTGCGGCATTCATAATCGCGCTGAGCGAAGTGGAACCGGTCGCGCCGAAGACCAAAGCAATTCCATACACCACAAATCCCGTCGAGAAAGCACCCAGCAAAAAATATTTCATACCGGCTTCTTCTGAGTCCGTGTTGGGGCGGGCAAAAGCCGAGAGAACATACAGCGGGATCGAGAGCATTTCAAGTGCGAGGAAGATGATGATGAGGTCGTCGGCTTGCGCCATGAGCATCATGCCCGCCACGCTGAACAGCAGGAGCGTGTAATATTCACCGCGTTCGATGCCCACGCGTTTGAGGTACCCATGAGCCAGCGCAACGCTGAACAAACCGGTGACCAGCAACAGGGAGTCCACAAAGATGGAAAAGCCGTCGAGCACGACCATATTGTTGAAGCCGGTGCCTGATGAACCGATCTGCAAGATGGTCATGCCGAGCGAAACCGCCAGACCGAGAGCGGCGAGCAATGCTGTGATCTCTTTGCGCCTGATAAGAAGGTCAACCAGCAAAAGCACGCACGCCCAAATGATCAGCGTGAGAAGCGGAAGGATGAGAGAAAAATTGAGAGGAGGCATAAGGTGCTCCGGCCCCTCCCCGGCCCTCCCTATTTTCCTTTGCGAGAAAATGGGGAGAGTGTCCGAAGGGCGGGTGGGGCTAGAAAGATTTTATCTCATTGCCGTCGCGGCGGTCTGCAATCCGGCGACGAGCTTACCCACAGCCGGAGCCATGAGGTGAAAAAACGGCGCGGGATAGAGACCGATCCAAAAGATAAAGATGAGCAATGGAACGACGGTGATGATCTCGCGTGCGTTCAAATCGCGCAAGGCGTGTCCGTGCTTTTTGACTTCTTCCACAATCGAACCTTCCGGGCCCATGAAAATCTTTTGGAACATATACAGGATATAGACCGCGGCCATGATGACGCCCAAGGCGGCGAGGCCCGCGTACCAGAATGAACCATATGAGCCGCCTTTCAATCCAGCACCCCACGCGCCGAGCAAGATCGTGAACTCGCCCACGAAACCGTTCAAGCCGGGCAGACCCATCGAGGAAAGTGAGACGATCAGCATGATCGCGCCAAAGATTGGCATCACCTTCCATAACCCGCCATAGACTTTGAACTCGCGCGTATGCGTCTGTTCATAGACCATACCGACCAGCAAAAACAAAGCTCCCGTGCTGAGACCGTGATTGACCATTTGCAGGATGGCGCCGGAGATGCCCAGCGGATTCAACGCAAACAATCCGAGCATCACAAAACCAAGATGGCTGACCGAGGAATACGCGACCAGTTTCTTGATGTCGGTCTGCGCATACGAAACCGCCGCGCCATAGATGATGCCGATTACGGCCAGCACCGCGATGGTCGGAGCGGCCTGCAGTGCGGCTTGCGGGAACAGGGTTAGATTGAAACGCAGGAAACCATAGGTTCCCATCTTCAACAGAACACCTGCAAGAATAATCGAACCGGCAGTCGGGGCTTCGACATGAGCATCGGGCAGCCACGAATGCAAAGGCCACATCGGGACTTTGATGGCAAAGGCTGCCGCAAACGCAATGAACAACCACAGCTGGGTGTGCGGGTCAATCCCACCCTTGGCAATCAAATCGGGAACGGAGAATGTACCTTGATAAATGCCAAGCCACAAAATGGCAAGCAACATCAAAATCGAACCAGCCATCGTGTATAGGAAGAATTTGATGGCAGCATAAATACGGCGAGGTCCGCCCCAAATGCCGATCAGGAAATACATCGGGACGAGGGTGAATTCCCAGAAGATATAGAAGAGGAACAAATCCTGTGCGAGGAATACACCGACCATTCCAACTTCAAGCAGAAGGAAGAAGAGCATGAAATCCTTGACGCGTTCTTCGACCGCGGTCCACGTTGAAAGGATGGAGATCGGCGTGAGGAAGGTTGTCAATAGAAGCAACAGGATGCTGAGTCCGTCCACGCCGAGCTGATATTGGATGTTCCATCCAGCGACGGTGATCCAATCGTATTTGGCAACCAACTGCAGGTCGGGATTGGAAGCGTCGAAAAGAGTCAGCACCCAGATTGAAATGCCGAACGTGATCAGCGTGGTGACCAGCGCAACCCAGCGCAAAATATTTTTCTTGTCGCTGGGAACAAACAGCAAGACAAGCACGCCCAAAAGCGGGAAGAAGGTCAGGAGCGTGAGGGGTTGGAGAATAAATTCCATGTGAACCTCATTTGAAGATCAGATAGCCTAAAATTGCAACAACACCGATGAGCACAAAAAGCGCATAACTTCGCACAAAACCATTTTGGAAGCGACGCAAACCCGATGCGGTATCCTTCGTCCATTGGCCGAGGCCATTGAAGAAAGCATCAATGCCGAGTTGATCCGCATAACGATTGAGCGCAATCTGACTGAGCCAGTTATAAGTTCCCGCAATGACTTTCTCGTGGAACCAATCATGCCAGAACTTCTCGTCAATCACATTCGCCACAAAACGGGAAACATCTACGTAACGGTCAAGGAATAAAGCCCAATACAGTTCATCCACAAACCACTTGCGTTCCATGCCGGTAAAAATCGGGCCGAGCATTTTCTTGAGCGGATCGATCTCGCCAGCCTGGAGCGGTTTGCGTCCGTACAGCAGCCATGAGATCAGGATGGCAAGCAAAGCTAAACCGGTTGAGATCAACGCCACGTTCATTTGGAACTCGATGGGCTTGATAAATGCAACGGTCTGTCCCAGCCAATTGCTCAACGTATCCACGCCGGGATAATTCAGCGCTCCGCCCACGACCGATAAAGCGGCCAGCACCATCAACGGAACGGTGATCACCTTCGGGCTTTCTTCGGCGTGTGCGGCGGCCTGATGACGCGGCTCGCCGAAGAACACCATCCAAATCTGACGTCCCATATAGAAGGCAGTAAAGAATGCAGCAATCGTCAACAGCCAATAAATTACGGTGAACCCCTGACTGAATGCATTTGCCAAAATCTCATCCTTCGACCAGAAACCAGCAAAGGGCCAGATGCCTGCCAATGCCAGCGTACCAATCACATAAAGCCAAAACGTGACTGGCATCGTCTTGCGAAGTCCGCCCATGTTGCGCATGTCGTTGGGATCGAAAACCTCCTCATGTGCGTCACCGTGACTCTTTTCTTCTTTCTTCTTTCCCTTAGTCTGCTTTTCTTCATGAAGAGCATGAGCCAAGTGATGATGTCCGCGCTCCATGCCAAGAATCACGGAACCGGCCGAAAGGAATAACAACGCCTTGAAGAACGCGTGCGTCACAAGATGGAACATGCCTGCCGCAAACGCGCCCATGCCAACGCCCGCCACCATAAATCCCAATTGGCTGATCGTGGAATATGCCAAAACTTTTTTGATATCATATTGACCAATGGCAATCGTGGCGGCAAAGAGCGCAGTTACCGCGCCGACCAATGCCACGATATATTGCGCGGCAGGAACGGTCACATACAAAGCGGCGGAACGAGTGACAAGATATACGCCTGCGGTCACCATGGTCGCGGCATGGATCAAGGCCGAGACCGGCGTTGGGCCAGCCATCGCATCGGGCAGCCAGACGAAGAGCGGAATCTGTGCCGACTTACCGGTCACACCCAAAAGCAGGAAGAGCGTAATGGCCGTGATCAATCCCGGATTGCTTGCGGCAATCGCCGGAGCTTGCTGAAAGACTTGATCGAATTGCAGGCTATGGAATCCCCAAAACATCAAGAATGACGCGATCAAAAAGCCAAAGTCGCCGATGCGATTGGCGATAAAGGCTTTCTTGGCCGCGTCCGAATTTGCCCATGAGGGACGACCAAGCGTATCCATCTCGTACCAAAAGCCGATCAACAGGAACGAGCAAAGTCCCACGCCTTCCCAGCCCACGAAGAGCATCAAGTATGAGTCGCCACTAACGAGGATCATCATCATGGCGATGAACAGGTTAAAGATAAACAAAGAAACGTCCGAACCGCTTGAGGTCCGATTTGAAGCGCACGTCTTCGTGCATATATCCGATGGCGTAGATATGGATCAGCGTCCCAACACCGGACACGACCATCATTATCGTGGTCGAAAGCGTATCGACGCGGAACGTCCAATCGAGCTGCAAAGTCCCAACGTGAATCCATTCGCCAATCGTCCAGTGAACAACGTCGGGATGTTGCGTCAATGAATATGCCAGCAAAACCGAGACAACGAACGCAAGCCCTGACGCAAGGCTGGCTAACGTGCCGATGACCCTTTCGCTGAAACGGTCACCGAAGATGAGGTTGACCAGCAAACCAATGACCGGGAAAAAGACGATCCAGGGAGCGAGGTAGAAAAACGTCATGAGTTATCCCTTGAGGCTGTTCATTTCATCAATGCTGATGCTGTGCTTGGTGCGGAAGATGGTCACGATCAAAGCCAGACCGACTGCGACTTCCGCCGCCGAAACGGTCATCACAAAAAAGACAAAGATCTGACCCGCAAGCATGTTGTAAACCCGAGTGAATGCCACAAAGACCAGGTTCGCTGCGTTGAGCATCAATTCGATGGACATGAAGATGACCAGCGGGTTGCGGCGGATCAGCACGCCGAGCGCTCCGATGATAAACAAAATAGCAGAAAGAGCAACATAATCAGTGACCGGAACCATCGCTATTTCCCTTTCTCCCTGATGGCTAAGACAATCGCGCCCACCATGGCGATCAACAACAGCACGGACGTAATTTCAAATGGAAGCAGGTAAGAGCTGAATAATGCCTGCCCCACTGCCTGCGGACTGCCAAAAGTTTGGATCGGTTGAGGCACGTCACCGGTCGCGGCTTTGCGAATAAAGAGCAAATATATCGACTCAGCAAAAAGAATCAGGCCGAGGAAGATCGCCAGCGGTCTCTGCCACGGCAAGGCATTCGTGGGCGGAAGCAATTCCGTTCCCAGCAACATGATGACGAACAGGAAAAGCACCATGATGGCGCCCGCATAGACGCTGACTTGTGCCATTGCAATGAACGGCGCATTCAAAAGAATATAGAAAACCGCCACCGTTCCAAAATTCAGCACGAGGAACAACCCCGAATAGACCGCGCTGCGGCTGAACAACATTCCCAATGCCGCCGCAATGGCAATGATCGCAAGAATGAAAAATGTAATCAATTGAGCATTCATGATTAATCCTGCGGGTCCTTCATTTGAGGCACTGACCGGGTGAATTCGCCGGGAACCGTCTTCTGCGGCGTAGTCTGTGTACCGGCCGGTACGGATTCAAGAAGCATATCCTTATCATAGATGGCATCGCGGCGATCCGTAAAGGTCAACTCATAGTTATCGCCGAGGACAATGGCTTCGGTTGGGCAGGCATCTTCGCAAAAGCCGCAATAAATACATCGCAACATATTGATCTCATACGTGGACGCATAGCGGTCACCGGGCGAAAAACGCTTTTCGTCGGTGTTTTCCGAGGCCTCCACGAAGATGGCATCTGCCGGACAAGCCGCCGCGCATAATGAACAACCGATACACTTCTCGAGTCCGTTATCGTACCGTTTCAGCACGTGGCGTCCGCGAAAGCGCGGGCGGACAGGCCGCTTCTCTTCCGGATATTGAATCGTTACCGGCCGCTCAAACATGGACTTGAGCGTGGTAGCGAGACCACGCGTTAATTCTCTAAGCACGAGCCACCTTCCTTCTCAGCGAAATGTTCACCAGTAATACCGCGATCAAACCAGCCATGATGGAGGAGATCGGGATAAACCAAAAATAAGTCGCACCAAATTGCTGAGCCAAAACAATCCCGACCGCGGTCAAGAAGACCACCACGATGGAGAGCGGCAACAATACTTTCCAACCAAAGGCCATCAGGCGGTCATAGCGGATGCGCGGCCAGGTCGCGCGGATCCAGATCATGAAGAACAAAAGCACGATGACCTTCAGCAAAAGATAGATCGGACCCAACCACCAGAAACGATCCACGCTGAGGATCGTGCCTTGCAAAAACCAGAATTCGCGATAGCCGCCGAAATACAAGGTCGCCGCAATCATGCTGATGACAATCATCTTCGAATATTCGGCCATGAAGAACAGTGCGAACTTCATGCCGGAGTATTCACTGTGATAACCCGCCGCTAATTCCTGTTCTGCTTCCGGCATGTCAAACGGTGCGCGATTCACTTCGGCCAGCGTGGTGATTAGGAAAATCAGCGCGCCGACCGGTTGGAGTACCGCAAACCAAACATCCTTCTGGGCATTGACAATATCAATGAGACTCATGGAATTGCCGAGCATGATCGCAATCACAAAACAAAGCCCGAGCGCCAGCTCATATGAGATCATCTGTGCGGCCGACCGCATGCCGCCTAGCATGGCGTATTTATTATTCGACGACCAGCCCGCCAGCACGATCCCATAAACCGCAATGGAAGCAATCGCCGTCAGGTATAGCACGCCGACATTGATGTCTGCCACATAAAGAGTAATGGGATGGTCAATGAATGGAACTGTAAACTGCGTCCCGAATGGAATGACCGCTGCAATGATCAAAGCCGGAACAACCGTCATAATGGGCGCAAGCACGAACAACACTTTGTCCGCACGGGCGGGAGTGAACTCTTCCTTGAAGATCAATTTGACTGCATCCGCCATCGGCTGTAACAACCCTTGCGGCCCCGCGCGGTTCGGGCCAATGCGAACTTGGATGCGAGCCAGAGCTCGGCGTTCATATAAGGTCAAGTAGGCAAAGCCCGTAAGAATCGCAAACGCCAAGACGAAACCTTTAATGATCCATTCGATCCATAGTTCCATCATTACCTCGCCGCTACCTTCTTAATAGCTTTTACACTTCCCTCAGTCGGCTGATGGATGGGTATCCCCATCGAGCGCGGCACCAAAACCACGCCTGCCGAAATCGTATCGTCAATCTTGACCGAGACTTCTTCGCTCATGCTATCCAGACTCAACTTCACGCGTTCGCCTGCCTTCACCGCAAATTGTTCCGCGGCAGACGGATGCAACGCGATATATATTTCGCCGATTCGGTGATCCAGCAATTCCGCGCTGGATACCGTTACGCCGCGATCATATAATTTGGTGATCGGCACGGCCAGCAATTTCTTTTCCTTTGGACGAAGCGCCGCAACTTTCTGGACCCGCGGCAAGCTGAACTTTTCGCCGCGTTGTGCGGCGTTCGGCAACTGCACGCCTAGTCCTTGCTTATTCTCGTAAGTTGTACCGCCGTAATATAAATCGCCGCGTCCGACAATCGGCCACTGGGATGTCACTTCAGCCAACTTGGCATAACTCAAACCCGAGAATGAAGGTTGATCTTCAACCATGATTTCAAAGACCACAGATGCAGACGTGCCTTCGAGAATCACACCCATTTGTTTTGCAACTTGAGATGTGATCACAAAGTCGGGCTTGGTTCCCTCGAGCGCGGGAACAGCCGGATAGAATCGCTGTACACGCCGTTCGCCGGATGTGAACGTGCCATCACGCTCGGTATAAGCTTGCGCGGGCAAAACGATGTTTGCGATCTTTGCGGTTTCAGTTTCAAACATTTCCTGCACCGCAATAAACGGTCCGCGTTTTGCGTCTTTGATTTTCAACACTCCATCGCCGAACGGATCGGCACCGACAATATAAACTGCATCCGCTTTATCGAAGATGGATTGAAGATTCTCTTCGGGGCGGAATCCAACTTCCCAGGCGCCCTGATCGTTCGCTCTCGGCCACACGCCGATCAAACCGTTGTTCGGCCTGCCGACATGGCTGGTGTCATTCAAGGCGCGGGCACAGGCCGTGGCTAAAGCTGTTGAACCATCCAAACCGAGGCCTTCACTGCCGAACAGGATGATCGCATTTTCGGCTTTGACAAAAGCATCGCCGATCTTGCCTTTCTTCGTCAAATCCTGAACCGTCTTTACTTCATCGCCGTAGGCATAACGAATAACAAATGAAGCGAAGCGATCCAGCTTGGTCTCGCGCGGGTTGGCAACGATCAAGGTCGCGCCGCGTTGCGCGGCCTGTTTGACGCGCAAATACCAGATGGGCGCTTCTTCATATAAGTCAGAAGCCACAACCACAATCGTTGAACTTTTGCCCATTTCGCCGATGTTCGTATCTTGACTCACACCGACCAAAGAAGTCAAATCGCCGCCACCCATGTTGGAATATAAAACTGCCTTGCCGCCAACTTGATCTGCCAGCGCTTTCAAGTTGAATAAATCCTCGTTGGATAAACGGCCGGAGGCAAGCACCACCAGATTCTTCTTCGCCTTCGCAAACGATTCACCCGCGGCTTTGGTCGCGGCATCCCATGAAGTACGCATCAGTTTGCCGTCTTTGCGGACAAGCGGCTTCTTCAAACGATCCTTGCTCTCCACGTAATGAAACGCGAAGCGGCCTTTATCGCAAATCCAGGTTTCGTTAACCTGTTCATTCTGGCGCGGCATGACCCGTTTGATGATAACCTTGCCATCGGACTTTGCTTCACGCCGCGTGTTGAACGTAATGTTGCATCCAACCGGGCATTGCGAGCAGATTGAAGCCGAAGCGCTCAACTCCCACGGACGCGCACCGAAGCGAAAATCCGCAGTGGTCAATGCACCGACGGGACAGATGTCGGTGGTGTTGCCCGAAAAAACAGAATCAAATCCCGGGTCCGATAAAGAAACGATTTTTGTCGAACGGGCGCGGTCATCGAAACCAAGAACCGCATCACCCGCAACTTCATCCTGAAAGCGAATGCAGCGCGCACACTGGATACATCGTTCCTGATCGAGATAGATTAGATCGCCCAGCGGAACATTCTTGGCGAGATGCATCTTCTCGTCATACAAGAAACGGCTCTTGCCCGGGCCATGAGCCATTGTCAGGTTCTGAAGCGGACATTCGCCGCCTTTATCGCAAATCGGGCAATCGAGCGGATGCGATGTCAGCAGGAATTCAACGGTGCTTTTTTGTCCGGCTTTGGCTTTCTCGGATTGAGTGTAAACCACCATGCCATCCGAAACAGGATTGCTACAGGCTGTTTCGAGCTTGGGTAGGAATTGAAGTTTGGGTTCGCCTTTATCATCGAGGATGGGTTTGCCCGTGGTGCGATCCATCATTGGGCGGCCGATCTCGACGAGGCACATGCGGCACATGCCGACCGGTTCCATTTTGGGGTGATAACAAAAGACGGGAATGTCTATTCCCGCCGACTTGGCGGCATCCACCACCAGCATCCCGTCGGGAACCGTAACTTGTTTCCCATCAATCGTGAGCGTGACTTGTTTGGTCATAAGTCTCCGATAAAACTGATATTCGAGGATCGAATATCGAATTACGCCTTTCTAAAATCTTGCGGAAATCTTTCGATACCTGTAACCACCGCCATCGTGGAGAACTCGCCCAGCGGACAAAGGCATTTGTTCTGCATCTGCTTGGCAACGTTGAGGAGCAAATCGACATCAGCGTTCGAGCGACTGCCATCTTGAGCACGGTCAATCAAATGCATCATCCAATAAGTACCTTCGCGGCAGGGTGTGCATTTGCCACAGGATTCGTGCTTGAAGAAATGAATGGTTTTGTTAATGATCCAGTCAATGGAGACGGTGTCATCAATTACGATAACGGAAGCCGAACCGAGGTCGGCGCCGAGCGTGCGGACGGTGGCATAATCCATTGGAGTATCCAAAACCTTATCATCTGCAACAATAAATGAAGAAGACGCACCTGCTGGCATAATCGCCTTGACGGATCTTCCATCTTGAACGCCGCCGCCATATTCGTAAATCAATTGACGAAACGTTGTTCCAAATGGCAGTTCATAGTTGCCGGGTTTGCGAACGCGGCCCGAAAGCGAAAAAATCTTTACGCCTGCACTATCGGGCGTGCCCATCGACTTATACCAATCCGCGCCATTGGCGAGGATCATCGGCAGATTTGTTAATGTCTCGACGTTGTTGATGACCGTCGGCTCGTTATATAAACCTTTCACGGCCGGGAAAGGCGGACGAATGCGTGGCTGTCCGCGTTTGCCTTCGATGGATTCGAGCATGGCCGATTCTTCGCCGCAGATATACGCGCCCGCGCCGAGATGGGTATAAATGCGAAGAGAATAATCCGTGCCAAAAAGTTCTTCACCTAGAACGCCCGCTTCTTCCATCTCTGCGATTTTTTCGTCGAGGGATTTTGCAATCTGCCAGAACTCGCCGCGCAGATAAACGTACGCGGCATTCGCACCGACCGCATACGAAGCAATCGCCACGCCTTCCAAAAACTGAAACGGATTGCCTTCCATGATCTCACGGTCTTTGAACGTGCCCGGCTCGGACTCATCCGCGTTGGCGACGACATAATGCGGCCAGCTCTTGTTGTCAATGAATGACCACTTCATGCCGGTCGGGAAGCCCGCGCCGCCGCGTCCGCGCAGACCTGAAGCTTTGACCAAATCGGTGACTTCGTTCGGCTTCATCTTCGTCACAGCTTTTTTAAACGCGTCGAAGCCGCCATTTTTTTTGTAGACATTTATATTATTGATATCAGGAATGTCGCGATGGCGAAGGAGGATATAAGACATTATTTCGCCTCCACACCCGACCGTTTGAGGGTCGCGATCAATTCCATTGTCTTATCAACCGTCATATCTTCATGGTATTCAAGGCCATTCGCGGTTTGAATCTGGAACATCGGGGCTTTATCACAAGCAGCGAGACAGGTCACCGCTTCGAGCGTGATCAAGCCATCCGCGGTAGTCTCGCCGACTTTAATTCCCAGATTGGCGCATAACGATTCCATAAATTGATCGGCGCCGCGCAAAGCACAGGGCAGATCGGTGCAGACCTGCATCCGATACTTGCCATCTTTTTTATCATGATACAACGTATAGAAGCCAACAATCGAGCCGACATCGGTGATGCTGATCTCGAGAGTTTCCGCGACATCCTGCATCGCGTCCTTGGTGATGTAGCCCTCATCGCGTTGCGCGAGATACAGCAAAGGCATCACCGCCGAACGCTTATATTCAGGTGGATACTTCGCCAGGATTTGTTTTACTTCTTTTGGATATTTATTCGCAAAACTCATCGGTCAATGTCTCCGAGGACGATATCGATCGAGGCCAGAATGGCGATCAAATCCGCCACCAGGTGTCCCTTAACGATTTTGGACGCCACTGAAAGATTATCAAAGGAAGGAGTGCGCCAGTGAACGCGGTAAGGCTTTGGCCCGCCATCGCCTTCGAGGTATACGCCCAACTCGCCGCGTGGACTCTCGACCGCGCTATAAATGGAAGCCTTCGGCGCAACAAAACCTTCGGTCCACAACTTGAAGTGATGGATCAGCGCCTCCATGCTTGTGCCGATCTCCGAGCGCGGCGGCGGGACAAATTTGCGGTTGTCACTGCGGATAGGACCCATCGGCAATTTGTTCAAGGCCTGTTCCACGATCTTCAATGATTCGCGCAATTCCTGCACACGTACGATATAACGCGCATAGGTATCACCTTTGGTTTCGACCGGCACATTGAAATCATATTGTTCATATCCCGCATAAGGACGGACTTTTCGTAAATCCCAATTCACACCGGAAGCGCGCAACATTGGCCCGGTCACGCCATGCTGAAGTGCAGTAGCCTCGTCAAGTTTGCCGATGCCCACCATCCGGTCCAGCCAGAGCGGATTCTTCGTCAACAAGGCTTCGTACTCGTCGATCCGTTTCGGAAAAATCTTGATAAAGTTCCGCACCGCAGCTTCGAATTCAACCGGCACATCGCGCCACACGCCGCCGGGACGGAAGTAAGTCACCATCATACGCTGCCCCGAAACCAACTCGAAGATATCGAGGATGATCTCACGTTCGCGGAAGCAATACAAAAACACGGACATCGCCGCCAGGTCAAGCCCTGAGGTGCCGAGCCAAACCAAATGCGAAGCGATGCGTTGCAACTCGGTCAGGATCACACGCAAGGCTTGTGCGCGCGGCGGCACATCGAGGCCGACCAGTTTCTCAACCGCCATCACATAGGCCAGATTGTTGCCCATGTTGTTCATGTAATCGAGGCGATCGGTCATCACTTCCGCTTTGACATAGGTCTTGGCTTCCATGTTCTTCTCGATGCCTGTATGCAAGTAACCAATGTCCGGAATGCAATTGATCACGATCTCGCCATCCAGCTCCAGCAACAAACGTAAAACCCCATGCGTGGACGGATGTTGCGGTCCCATGTTGAGCAACATGGTTTCGCCCGTCAAGGCGCGCTCCGAAACTAAATGTTTATATGGGCCGACAGGAATCTCTTGCAATTCATATTCACTCATAACATAACTATTCCTTGGCGTACGGCTTACGCAGGTCAATCTCTTCAAAGTTGAAGGTGAACTGCGGCTCTTCATAGCCTAGTGGATAATCTTTGCGAAGCGGATGTCCATCCCAATCTTCGGGCATCAGGATGCGGCGTGGATCGGGATGACCTTCGAACTCGATGCCGAACATATCCATGATTTCTCGCTCTCGCCAGTTGGCAACTTCAAACACTCGCGTCGCCGTCGGGACTTTGAGCTGGCTTCCGTTAACGGGAACTCTCAACTGAATGGATAAGTTTTGCGTCAGAGATGTGAGTTGATAGATCACGTGGAAGCGCGGATTTTCCTGGGGCCAGTAATCCACGGCCGTCATCGCAGAGAGCAAAGAAAATTGATGCTCATCACGCAGAAAGGTCAACACATCCACGATTTGCCCGGCATGGATAAAAACATGCACCTCGTCGCGAAATTCCTCGTGGGTTGCATTGGCTTTTTCCTGCAAGACCTTGACGATCTTTTCGAGTTTAGTGTCCATAAATCTTCCTAAAGCAGTAGCGACCTCGCTAAGCACACTTTAGCATATGTCGCTACTACTTTTTTATTTATTTGCTACGCTTTCGCCAAATCCGCGAACTTCTCGCCTTTGACTTTTTCAAACAGCGTCACCACACCGTGGATCAACGCCTCCGGCCGCGGCGGGCAACCCGCCACATAAACATCCACCGGCACCACCTCATCCACCCCTTGAACGATGGCATAATTATTGAACACGCCGCCGCATGAAGCGCAATCGCCCATCGCGATCACCCATTTCGGCTCGGGCATCTGATCATAGAGACGACGCAACACAGGCGCCATCTTGCGCGAGACTCGTCCTGCCACAATCATCAGGTCCGATTGGCGCGGGCTGGGACGCATGAGTTCCATCCCGAACCGGCTCATATCATAATTCGCGGCCTGCGCCGACATCATCTCGATCGCACAACAAGCCAATCCGAATAACATCGGCCACATGGCGTTGGTGCGCGCCCAATTCACGGCAGTCTCTAGTGTGGTGGTCACCACGCCCATATTGCCAAGCTTTTGCTCTACTCCCATTCCAATGCTCCTTTTTTCCACGCGTAAATGTAACCGATCAACAGGATAACGATAAACACAGCCATCTCGGCCAACCCAAACAATCCGAGCTGGCGAAAGACAACCGCCCACGGCAGGAAAAAGATCACTTCGATATCGAACAAAATGAATAGCACCGCGATCAGATAGAAGCGGACAGGCATCCGCCGCGTCCCCGGACCGATCGGCGCGATCCCAGATTCGTACGGTTCTTCCTTGACTTTAGTCTTTTTCTTCGGCCCGAATAATTCCCCCAAACCAATGGCGGCGACAGCAATAAAAGTAGCCACTACGACCATCACAGCGATGGCAATATATGGAATCAACATAGACACCTCAAAGCGATCCTCACTGCGTATGCTCGGTTCTACAAACCCGGTACGCTGGCGATGAAGTATATCATAAGTGTTTTTTGGGGGCTAGATAATGTGTCGCATTTCACAAAAAAGATAATAATGGTCAAAATAGAATATCGCAATCTTTTCGACTGCTTGTTACTCTAAATAATCTTCCAAGGGCTTGCGATGAAAAGGATGACGCAAGGTACGCAAAGCCTTGGCTTCAATTTGACGGATTCGTTCGCGCGTTAAATCAAAATAACGACTGACTTCTTCAAGCGTATGGTCCGTGCCATCGGCTAAACCAAAACGCAATTCAAGCACCTCCCGTTCACGATCAGGAAGTTGCTTCAGAGTGTGCCGGAGTTGATCACGCAACGTTTCCAGTGCGACTGAATCTACGGGCGATAGCGCATCTTCATCTACAATAAAATCGGCAAGCTGTGAATCCTCACTTCCCACCGGGCCATCCAATGAAGCCGGTTCCTCTGCAGAGCGCAGGATATGATCTACTTTTTGCGTGGCATAATCCAATCGGCGTTGAAGAGCAGGCGCGAGCGGCTTCTGCTTGGCCTGGGCGCGCAGAATGGCCCGCACTTCCGACGTCGACAAATATCCAATTTCAAGGGCAACTTGTTCATAGGTCGGCTCATGTCCAAGTTCCTGAGTCAAATTACGTTGGGCTTGTAAAATCTTGGAAATGGATTCGAACAAGTGCACGGGGATGCGGATGGTGCGCGCCTGTTCGGCAATCGAACGATTAATGGCTTGACGAATCCACCAGGTGGCATAGGTGCTAAATTTGTAGCCGCGCCGCGGATCAAACTTCCCGACCGAGCGCATCAAACCAATGTTGCCCTCCTGGATCATATCGAGCAAAGAGATGCCGCGCCCAAGATATTTCTTTGCCACGCTGACCACCAATCGCAGGTTGGCGCGGATGAGAGCATGCTTTGCATCCAAAGCATGGACTTGAGCGGAATCAGTCTCGCGGAGAAGAATCGCCTCTGGCGGAAGATTCCGATATAGGGTCCGCAAGACCGGTAGGTTTTGACAATTCTCAATATGATGAGTCAGCCAATTTGCATAATTCGCAGGCAAAAGATAAAGGCAAAGAAAAACGTTATAAGCTTTTCGGACCATGCTTTCCCAAACCAAATCATGTTTCCACTGATCGTTAGCAAGAAATAACCGCAGATAGGATGGAGCATCGGTTTCCCATCCGTGTTGAAGCGATTGTGCCTCGGCAATCATCAAGCAAAGATCGGCCGATTTGATTCTTAAGCGCTTGGCATCCTGCTGAAATCGTTTCCAGGATGTCAGCAATTGAGTGAGCAGGCTATGATATATCCCCGTGGCAGGCAAGACGCCTTTGCGAACCGGATGACGACGGAATGTGCCCACCAGGCGCATGGCTTCGATGATCGTCGCTAGACGGAATTCGTCATCGGGATTCAGTAACTTGACCTGGCCAATCTCGCGTAAATAAAGCCGCACCGGATCTTGGGATAACTCAGCAACAATATCTGGCCGTTTTTCGTCAAGGACATCTTTCAGCAAATCCGCAAAGTGCGGCGGACTTTCCGCATCGAGTTGAGACATATCCGGTTCGGCATCGATCGGTATGTTCTCACTCAATTCCAGTCCGTCATCCTGATGTGCATCTTTCCGCGGCTTAAACTCTACCGCAGTCCTTCGGCGAGACTTCTTAAGTGGCGAATGCTTTTTAACAGGTGAACGCGGATGCAATTCCCTCTTTTTACTGGTTTTCTTTTTCGCTATCATGTCGACCTCTTTTCCCTCACGAAAGCGTTCCTGGATTTACTCCAACCGTTTCAAAGACATCTTATGATTCAGTTCGTCCATCACACGTTTCAATTTCGTCAATTTTAACACTTCCCTCTGATATAAAGTGGCGGTCTCCAAATCACCTATTTCTTGAGCATCTTCCTGTAAGAATTTATATTGAGTGATCTTTTCATTGTTGGCATCATCACGTACCCGCTTAATACCGCGAAGCAACTCTTCCAAAACCTTTTCATCCACCGAATCAAGCTTTTCCGTTTGAGCCAGCAGCTCGTGCGAAAGCCCGCGCAACGATTCAGGCAAAGCTTCGATCACGAAATCACGATGCTCCGTTTGATCCTGTTCCACCGCATCGTGGACCAAGCCAAACAGTAACTGATAATCCGTGTACTCGAAATCCTCCGCCGATAAACGCGTCAAACCATATTGCTGAAGAAGCCGGTCCAAACGATAAAGCAGTTCTGGCTTGCGAAGCAAAACCGCGATGATATACTCTTCGACCTTTTGGCTTGAAGAGATCGTCACTGAAGTACTCGGCCACTCTGAAATATTTTTCTGCTTGACGATTCTCGGCCGCTTCACGCGCGGACCTTGAGCCTGCGCGCCGGTCAACGCGCGCTCATCCACCTTCAACATGCGCGCCAACTGCTGACGATAGGTATCGCGTTCCGGCGCATTGGGCAAGTCTTCGATCAGCGGCAGGATTTGCGATGCGATTTGATTCTTCACCTTCGGGTCTTTTAGATCGCGTCCCACCGCGAGTGTTTCCATCACATGCGTCACAATCGGCTTGGCATTGTCAATAAGAGTCTTCCACTCTTCGCGGTTGCGCGCCACAAGCTCATCCGGGTCCAAACCATCGGGCATCGAAGCGACTCGCAAATCAGCCTGCAAGCGCGCTTCATTGCGAAGCAAGCCACGCGCGTCGAATCCGAATTCACCTTCGTGATCCATTGCAGAGCGCGCTGCATCGAGTCCGTGCAAAACAGCTTTTTGTCCGGCAGTATCCGGGTCCAGCGCCAGGACAATGCGCCGCGTAAATTTCTTAAGCAAACGCAATTGGTCTTCAGTCAACGCCGTGCCCATCGGCGAAACAACATTTTCATATCCCGCCTGATGCACCGCAATGACATCGAGATAGCCTTCCACGATCACGGCCTGGTCCGCAGTGCGGATCGGCTTGCGGGCACGGTCCAACCCATAAAGCAAATGACCTTTAGTGAAGATCGGCGTTTCGGGTGAATTCAAAAACTTGGGAACATCATTGGGATCAACAATGCGCGCACCGAAACCGGCCATGCGCCCGTTCTCGTCGCGGATCGGGATCATGATGCGGTGCCGGAAACGGTCGAAGCGTTTTCCGCTATCGCTTTCAGAAAGCAAACCCGCATCGAGCAAATCCTGCTCCGAGTAGCCGCGTTGGGCGAGATGCTTCAAAGCGTTGTCGAAGCCCGGAGGCGCGTAACCCAGCCCAAAGGTCTCGATGGTTGCGTCGGTGAGTTCGCGCTTCTCATGCAAATAAGTCAGAACATCTTTATGGTTGAGGAGATGGTTTCGATAAAAGAGGGTCGCATCTTCCAATAAATTACGAAGATGCTCATAGGCTTCCCGTTGCTGAGGCGCTTCACGTTGAAAAGATTCAATTTTCACTCCCGCGCGGTCAGCGAGTTTTTGAAGCGCTTCCTTGAAATCAATCCCGTCTTTCTTCATCACAAATTTGAAGATGTCGCCGCCCTCATTGCATTCGCCGAAACAACGCCACGTCCCCGTCTCCGGCCAGACGACAAAAGCGGGCGTATGTTTGTTGGCATGGAACGGACAAAAGCCGGTATAATTTCTGCCGGTCTTGCGCAGTTTGACGCCGGCCTCGGCAACGAGGTCAACAAGATCGATGCGCGCTTTGATTTCGTCGGTGGTGGACATGGCTTTGAGAATGATTATAGACGCACTTCAATGGATTGACAAATCCCGCAAACATGTTTAGGGTTGTAATATCAAAATCTATACTTCAAGGAGGCACAACATGTTCAACAATCGTTTTAGCGGTATCTCTATTCCAAGGATTGAGAACGCTTCGATGTTGGTCTTCTGGCTGATCGTGATCAATCTTGGATTCAATGTTCTATCGAACGCCGCCTTCCGCGTCTCAGCCGCGAGCCCGAACTGGCGCGGCCTGGTGATCTGGCAGGTGGTCGGCAACCTGGCCGGTTTCGTCACAGTCATCACGTTAACGTGGATGTTGAAATATATGCCATTGAGTGTTGCCTTTCCGCTCACTACCGGCCTGACGGTTCTGGGTGTGCAAATGGTCGCCGCCAGTTGGATTTTTCGCGAGCCGGTCTCGGAACGTCAATGGCTGGGGACACTGGCCATTGTGCTGGGCATCTGGCTGATTCAACGTTAATGAATTTACTGCGCGCCATCATCCGTCGTTTTGACAATTGGCTGAGTCATGTAGAGGGCGTCGAGCCGTTCACGGACGATCCACAATGTATCCTGCGAATTCAATTCGGCCGCGTCATTCATGACATCACTTTTCCGAATCAGGTCATTCGCTCTGACGCAAGCGCGCTCTTCATCCATTTCTGGAACGAGCACATGCCGGTCATCCCTGACGAAGGAGCGGATCTTTCCTACGGTTTAAAACTCCAGCGTCTGGCAATCTACTCAATGAAGCGGGTTGCAGAATATATCCAAAGCAATCCCTCCTTGAGCGATGTTCAAGTCATTGGCGGAATCACAACATTTATCTCGCGCGAGGCGGCGGATGGCGGACGCAAAAGCTTTGAGCATCTCGGCTTTACGATCTTTCCTTATGCGCGCACCGAAGGCGCGTTCGGCGAATTCTGGGAAAACTTTTATGGCTGGTGGTTGATGTGGGCTTATAACCCCGTCAGCGCGCGATATAGAAAAATGCAAGAAATGCAGCACACCGAGTTCTGGATGGCACGAGAAAAATTCCTTGAGCGATTTGGAAAAACATGAGATGACCTTTTCGGTCGTCTCATGTTTTTAGAAGCCTTCCAGCTTACTGAGATCGGCAACGCCGCTGGATAACGCTGCAATCCTTTGCAATAAACCCAAGCGATTTTCCTTCAATAATTTGTCGTCGGCCATCACAAGCACTTTATCGAAGAACTCATTGACAGCTGGAATCATTGGAACAAAGGCATTGAGAAAGTCGTCCACGTTTCCTTCGTGACGTGAAGCGGACTCAGCCTTCTCCAAAGATTTGTACAACGCCTCTTCCGATTTCTCCGCAAAGTTCTTGGGATTCACTTTGAATACTTGTTTTTGCGCCGCTGGCTTCGTGCCAGCGGCATCGCGCACGGGCGGCACGAAGCCGCCCGGCTGATCTCTCGTGATTCTTACACACCGCGCAAAAGCAGGCAGAATCATATTCCAATCTTTGCGCTCAACCCATGCTTGCAATTGTTTGACAGCCTCAGACGCGCGGGCGGGATTGGCGCTTTGTTCAGCAAGCACCGCATCAACCACGTCATATTTATAGCGGGCGTCTTTCAAAACAACGGACAAGCGACCTGCAACAAAGTCCAATACCTGATTTTGAACTTCTTCGCTCACAGCAATCGGCTGTAACTTCGTGGCTTTGCTAACTGCTTCGCGCAGATCAAATGAAACATTATGCTCAATCAACGGTTGGACCACGCCAATCGCAGCGCGGCGCAAACCGAATGGATCCTTTGCGCCCGTGGGAGCTAAGCCCGCCGCGAAGAGTCCAACCAAAGAATCGATGCGATCTGCCAGCGCAACCACGACACCCATCTTTGATTTTGGCACAGCTTGATATTGTTCGCCGATGGCGAATGCCACTTCGGCGTGCTCACCACTTCTCACTGCATATTCACGTCCGATGATGCCTTGAAGCGAAGTCATTTCAGTGACCATTTGAGTAACCAAATCGGCCTTTGCTAAAAGGGTCGCGCGTTGAATATTCGATGCTTCGACTTCGCTTAGCATAAGCATGGATGAAAGCTCATTGGCAAGTTTCAACATGCGTTCGGATTTATCCAGCATCGAGCCAAGTTTGGTGTGGAAGGTGAGACCGGAGAGTTGTGAACGATAATATTCGAGCGGATGCTTGACATCTTCACGGACAAAGAAATTTGCATCTGCAAAGCGCGCACCGAGCACATGCTCGTTTCCCTGACGCACTATGTCGATGCCGATATCGTCGCCGTTACGAATGGCAATGAAATGAGGCAATAATCCATCCCCTCTCCCCGCGGGAGAGGGATGCAGGGGTGAGGTCTCAACAGGGAAGTATCGTTGATGCTTCTTCATCACCGAGATCAAAACATCTTTCGGCAATTGAAGAAATTCTTCATTGAAGCCGCCCATCACCGCCGTTGGCATTTCGATGAGATTGGTTACCTCATTCAATAAATCGTCTTCGATGATGGCCTCGCCACCTATCAATGCCGCGGCTTGTTTGACCTGCTCCACGATGGAGGCTTTGCGTTCTTCTTTATCAAGAACAATGCCGGCTTCACGAATGATGTCAAAATATTTGTCAGCAGATGTGATTTTGATTTCAAGTGAATCGTACGGACGCAATCCGCGCGTGATATTGCCCGATGTCACACCAGCATATTCAAACGGAATAACTTGATTGCCAAGCAAAGCCACGAACCATCGAATCGGCCGCGAGAACGAAACGCCGCTATCATTCCAACGCATGGACTTCTCAAACTTGATGCTCTCCACTAATTTGGGCAATACTTCAGCCAATACATCAGGTGCGGAGCGTCCTTTTTGTTTGACCACAGCAAAGACATATTTGCCGCCGTTCTCTTCTTTGACTTGCAAATCTTTTGTATCCACGCCATTCTTTTTGGCAAAGCCTATCGCGGCAGGTGATGCAATTCCACTTTTATCAAAGGCTCTATCCGCAGGCGGACCTTTGACGAGGTCTTCGCGATCGGGTTGATTTGGAGAGAGATTCTCTATCGAAACGGCGAGCCGTCGCGGCGTCGCATGGATGCGAACGGAACCATGTTCGAGACGAAGTTCATCCAACCACAACGGGATCCGCTCACGGAGTTGGGAAAGAGCCGTGTCTACATCGTTGGCGGGAAGTTCTTCGACGCCGATTTCAAGCAGGAAAGGTAATGGTGAATTGGGAATAGGCAATGAAGCGAGCTTGCCCAATTCACTATTGACTATTTCTCTTTGTGCTATTCCCTGATCTTTGAGCAACGGATATTCCAATTGCTTGCGTTCTTCAAGATATCCTTCCGCCACTTTGCGCGCTAGTTCCCTGATTCGTCTAAAGAACGCTTGACGTTCGGCAACGCTGATGGCGCCGCGCGTGTCGAGGATGTTGAACGAATGCGAGCATTTGAGAACATAATCGTGCGCGGGGACGATCAGACCTTGCGCGAGGCAGGCGTCGGCTTCAGCGGAGAAGAGCTCGTACATCTTGCGGACGCGCTCGACGTCGGCAACTTCAAAATAATATTTGGAATGCTCGAACTCTTCGGCGTGTCGGATCTCGCCGTAGGTCACGCCTGCACCCCATTCTTCATCCCAGATGGCCTTGGCATTGTTGAGCGCGATCAGGATACGTTCGAGTCCGTAAGTGATCTCCACCGAGACGGGATCGAGCGCCACGCCGCCCATCTGTTGGAAATAGGTGAACTGCGTGATCTCCTGCCCATCGAGCCAGACCTCCCAACCGAGTCCCCACGCCGAGATGGCGGGTTGTTCCCAGTTATCTTCCACGAAGCGGATGTCGTGCTGGCGCGGGTCAATGCCGAGCGCTTTGAGCAACTCGAGATACAGTTCCTGCGGGTTGCCGGGATCGGGTTTGAGAATGACCTGATACTGGGTATGCAGTTGGAAGCGATTCGGATTCTCGCCGTAGCGCCCGTCATCGGGACGCACCGACGGCTCGACGTACGCCACGTTCCACGGCTCGGGTCCGAGCACGCGCAGGAAGGTGGCCGGGTTCATTGTCCCTGCGCCGACCTGGGTGTAGTATGGCTGGGTAATCAGACATCCATGCGAGGCCCAGAAGTCTTGGAGTTTGAGGATGATGGATTGGAAAGATGATTTCTTCATTTTAGACTTATGATTTCTGATTTTAGATTTAGGATTGCGAGGGGATTATACCTGATATAGATATACTATCTGCGTAAACATCAGCGATAGGAGGAACAATGAACCTAAAGGACTTTGGTGAATAAATTTTGGATCTAATGATGCTGTTATGTTTAGCAAAGGAAAAAATAAAGAGTTTTTCAATCAGATATTTGTAAAAAGAAATTACCTCGATGCTATAATCAATTTAGATAAATATTTCTCTACCGTACAAATGAGAGAGGAATCAGTCATTAAGGTACACTTCAGGTAACCAAACCAAAGAGGTGTAGCCCCCATGACTGATCAATACCGAGTATACACAAAAGTGAAGAAAACTTTGAAGCAAATTATGAAACTAGATCATCCGGGACACGTGGTGACGTTGGCTATGATGATCACAGGAATTGTGATGAGCCGGAAAGCGCAGCTGTCATCCATGAGTTCAGAGATACCGAGCGAGAGCCAGGAGAAAAGCATTGAAATGCGAATGAGACGCTGGGTCAAAATGGAGATGGATGTAGAAGCGATTTATCTGCCCTTTGCGCGCCAAATTCTGGAAGCTCTGTGCGAGCCCTTGGTCTTCGTCATGGATGGTAGCCAAATTGGGCGAGGCTGCATGGTGTTGAGGGTAGGCGTGTTATATCAGAAGCGGGCCTGACCGATTGCCTGGTTGGTGTATAAAGGCAAGAAGGGACATGCCACCGCTGAACGGCATATTCAAGCCTTGGAGAAAGTGGTAGCGCTAGTACCCGCAGGTCGTGAAGTGGTTTTATTGGGCGACGCAGAGTACGATACGATCGAAATGATCGCTTGGGTGGAGAAAAACACCTCCTGGCGGTATGTTTTACGAACTTCACCACAGATTTACGTGCAAGCCGGTCCAATCAACCGGCCGATCCGGCACTATCCTTTGGTGCGGGGCAAAAACCTTCACCTGCATCAGGTGGGTTTTACAAAACCGGCGGACGTAATCCTCAATGTGATCAGTGGGTGGGATCGCCCATATGAAGAACCCATTTTTCTGGTGACCAACCTGAACGACTCCACTCAGGCCTGTCGCTTCTATCGAAAACGTTTTCATATCGAGACCTTCTTTTCCGATCAGAAAAGCAGAGGCTTCCAGATCCACCAGAGCCATTTGTCTGAGCCTGCCCGTCTCAGCTGTTTGTTGATCGCAGCCTGTCTGGCGTATCTCTGGATGATCGATCAAGGCTTGCAGGGGATGGCTTCAAATCAAACCCAGTTGATCGATCGAACAGAACGAGTTGATAAAAGTCTATTTCGCTTGAGGCTCGACTGGATCAAGTGTGCTTTGAAACACCAACTCGATTTTCAGCCAGTATTCTACTTCCGGCCTTTCGACACTATTGCTAATTTATGGTAGAGACATAAGAATAAGGATTTCACGCCGCGGAATTGCTTTGTCAAGTCAGCGTTATTTTGTTTCAAAGTTTTGAGAACAGCATCCTGCTTCATATTGCTATTATGACGCTCAATCCCCACCGTCTTTGGTCAGTCGGTTATATAAGGTGCGGACGACGGTCGCATCGCTATGGGCGTGGCAAAGAAAGACTTTGAGAGGGCGTTTGCCGAAGGTGGGCATGGGTCTCCCGCCGAAATGGATAATGAGATTATACAACTTCTAAAGTAAAAACCGGCGGAATTCGGCTGTTTTTTCATAAATAGTCCAAATGTGCCTCTCCATCCTATATCAAACCTATAACCATCCTTTATCTATCCTATATTCTCAATCTACTGAACAATGTTGAAGTTTATCTCGGCTGCAAATCTCATTCTTGCTTGGGTCTATTTCTTATGAATCAAAAGAAGCCCAGCAAAATCGCCGGGCTTCATCTTATAAATTTATTTTGTTTAGTGTTCGCCGGTCACGTCGTTATGCAGAGTCAGCGTAGCTTGGTAAGCCTGATTATAGGCGGAATACACTGGCGAGGAAGAAGTGATGTTGTTGTGCTTTGCCCACAGGGTCAGCGCGGTCAGCAAATCGCTGGATGACTGAACCAACACGTTATGCGCATCGCTCAAGGATTGGGTCGCGTCTCTCACGGTCTGTGCGGCGAGAACTGGATTAGTCACGTTTCCGTTGTTGTCAAAACCCTTATGGGCGGAGAGAACGGCGGAGGCAGTCGCGTGGGAAGCCTTGGCGGTTCGGAGTTGCGCCTGGAAAACATCCAGCGCTGCTTCGAGTCCGCTCGTGCTGATTCCATCCGACTTTGCAGTAGTGATCAACGCTTGAACTTGAGTCACCACACCATCGGCGCGGCCCACATTGACGTGTTGAGCTTTAAACCAATTCTGATCATCCTGATATGCCTTGGTCAAGGCCATATATGAAGCGGGTGTGGCCGATGCCGCAAAGACAACACTGCTTGGAACCGAGAAGACCGAACCGAGAACTATCAGCGCTCCCGCTGCGAGCAGAAGACCTTTTCTTGAAACTGTGGACAAAAAACTCAATGCTTTCATTTTTACTCCTTCTTGATTTGTTGTTTCATGCCGGAGTATAAAGAAAGAGTGTAAATGCCCATTGTTCTCCATGTAAAAAACCTGTAAATTCTCGCGAGCCAAGATTGCACAGCCATTTGCATGGTTCTATGATTTAATTGGACTTATGGCAAAGCAGGATATTCTCATTATCGGTGGCGGTCCCGCGGGACTTTCGACGGCTTTGCATCTTGTTCAAATTGCTCCGCATCTTTCCGACCGAATCCTGATTCTCGAAAAGGCTCATTATCCGCGTCCCAAGCTTTGTGCAGGCGGGCTGACCATCGACGCCGAAATCATTCTTCAACGTCTCGGCCTCGATGTGAGCGAAGTTCCCCACGTGGATGCCTCTGCCGCACATTTGGATTTCGCAGGCAAAGGATTAACAATTTCGTTGCCGAAGACTCATGCCTTGCGGATCATCCGGCGCAACGAGTTCGATGCATGGTTGGCGCAAAAAACAAAAGATAAAGGAATTGAGATTCGAGAAGGGATAACTGTTAAAAATATTCAACCCCAACATGATTATGTAAATATTGAAACAGATGCGGGAACGTTCACGGCCCAAATCGTGGTCGGTGCAGACGGATCCAACGGCATTACGCGGCGATTTATTTTGCCAAACGATTCCATTCATACTGCGCGCGTGTTGGAAGTGATAACTCCTGAACGGAGTATCAGTGCGAGGAGTGGCGCTGATAGCGGCACGACGAAGCACTGTGGTCTATCAGTGTGGCAATCTCCAATTAATAAGGAGATTGCTCACCCGCACTTGGCGCAGGTGCAAGTGTCAGGGAAAAGCTTCCCTCGCAATAACATGCACAAACCAGGGTCCGCCTACTTTGATTTCTTCCCTGTTCCATCCGGCATCGCGGGCTACACCTGGGACTTTCCCACACAGATCAACGGCGAGCCAATGCGATGCTGGGGAATTTATGATACGAATATTCTCGCTTATAAACAACGCCCGGCACTCAAGGAACCATTAGCGGAAGAGATGACACGTCACGGCGTTGACTTGAGTCAATACGAAATCAAAGGCCACCCCATTCGATGGTTTAGTCCGTTCAATCAATTTGCCGTGCCGCGCGTCATCCTCGTCGGCGATGCGGCTGGCGCGGATGGGATTTTCGGCGAAGGGATTAGTATCGCGTTAGGCTATAGTCTGATCGCGGCTCAATCGATTCGGGATGCATTCGCTCGAAATGATTTTTCATTCAATGACTATCGCCGCCGAATCCTGCTCAGTCCGCTTGGGCAAGCGTTGACCATCCGCACTGGCATCACACATATTCTTTATCATTTGCATTGGGCCTGGTTCCAGAAATTTTTCTGGCGCGTCTTCAAGCCTGTCGTAGCCGTCGCAGCATGGTTGTTTGTCTTGAATTGGGGAAAACGAATGAAGTGATCGCATGTCATTGCGAATGTCGGCGCTCACAATGACAGCCGCTTAAGCTTTAATTCTTTTCAAGAATCCCGGTGTGTTCAATTCGCGTTCGAGCAGATAGGTGAAATAGCCCTGCATCAAAGTCTCCGCTTCCTTCTGGACCTCGAGGCTGGGACGCGCCCGTGAGGCTTCGCCATAACTCGAACGTTGAAAGTGACGTAAATATTTAAGCGTGTCCACCGATATGCTGATGAGATTTGGCAAACCTCTTCCGCAGGTCGGACAAATCACTCCGCCTGCGCTGAATGAAAAGAATTGATCTTCAGGCTGAATCTCGCGTCCGCAATTGGCACACTCGAAGAGCTTTGGTCGGAATCCCAGATCGTCGAGCAGGCGCATCTCATAATAACGGATCGCCAGCCACGGGTCAGATTTCGAAGCGAGACGAGACAAAGTCTCGGTCAACAGACGGAATAAAGTCACATGTTCAAGATTGTCTTCGTAAGTAAAACGGTCGAGCAATTCCATTACATAAGAAGCATGACCGGTCAACAATAAATCTTCACGCAACGGCAGATAGGCATCTACTGTATCGGCCTGTGAGACGATGAACAGATCGCGGCCAGTGGCAAGTTGAAGCTTGACGTGCGTGAACGGTTCGAGATGTCCCGCCTTGCGCGAGGTAAGCTTGCGCGCACCTTTGACGATGGCGCGCGTTTTCCCAAGCTGGCGCGTGTAAAGCGTCAAGATGCGGTCGGCCTCGCCATAATCGGAATGGCGAAGCACCACCGCTTCCACGCGAAGGGAATGATATGTATCGCGCATTTACAAAGTTTGGATGAAGAAACGAATCAAGAGCAAGCTGACGATAAGCGGAATAACAAATGCGCCCAAATGAACGAACCAAACCACGAAGCCAATATTGGTAACGGGCGTTGCATCCGGAAGAGACCAGGCTACTGCAAAATAAATGCAACAGGAAGCCAAAAGGACTACGCCCGCGAACCGATTCGCGGGATACCAAATATCGTCACGGGAAAGCGTCTTCGAGGTACGCGCGCCATAGAAAGACTGGCGAGGAATCCAGCCGAAGATCAGTGGAAGGGAAAGCAGAGCAATCAATGCAGATGGGATAAAGAATGGCTGGCTGAACATTTCCTGATTTTTTCTAAGCTTTTCGAGAAAGGCTTTCAGGAGTAAATGCCTCGGGCAGTAATTCTTTCACGGTCGTTTGTTTGATGAGTTTACCTTGACCATCCGCAATCAATACAATCGTGTCCAATCCAAACTCAGCCAACACCTGACGGCATGAACCACACGGCGACCCGCCGTTATCGGTAACGACTGCAATGACTTCGAACTCGCGCTCGCCTTCTGAAACCGCCTTGAAGATTGAGACGCGTTCCGCACAAATCGTCGTGGGATACGCGGCGTTTTCCACATTGACGCCGGTGAACAGACGACCGGTCTTCGTGCGCAACGCCGCGCCAACTGCATAGTTGGAGTATGGAACATATGCGCGTCGACGCGCTTCATTGGCAAGATCGATCAAGGATTGTTTTTCTTCTTTGGTTAGCGTATTCATATCCTCGCATTTTACTTTTTATCTTTTGCGTTTTGCGTTTTTCTTTCCAACTTCTTGATCGCCCGCGCCGGGACACCGACCGCAAGCATATCTGCCGGAACATCTTTCGTGACGACCGCGCCCGCGCCGGTCTTGGCGCGATCCCCGATCTTGATGGGCGCGACCAACATCGAATCGGAGCCGATGAAGACATCCTCGCCAATCTCGGTTGGATTTTTATTCACGCCATCAAAGTTGCAGGTGATCGTGCCGGCACCGATGTTTGTATTCGTGCCGATAGTGGCGTTGCCGATGTAAGAGAAATGGCCCATCTTGACGCCTTCGCCAAGATACGAATCCTTGATCTCGCCGAAGTTGCCCATGTGAACATGCTTCGCCAAATGTGCGCCTTTCCGCAGACGAGCAAACGGACCGATGTTCACATCATCTTCCATCTCCGCGCCCTCCATCACCGACATAAAAACCATGCAGTCGTTTCCAATTTTCGAATCTCGGATGTGCGAATTGGGCCCAATCTTATTTCGCTCGCCGATGATTGTATTTCCTTGAATGTATGTGTTCGGCAGGATGACTGTATCTTTCCCGATCTTAACATCCGCATCAATATAAGTTACGTCCGGGTTCATGATCGTCACGCCATTCAACATATGTGCGCGATTAATGCGGTCACGCATTACGGCTTCGGCATCCGCCAGATCCACGCGCGTATTGATTCCAATCATTTCTGCAATATCATCGCACACCACGGCTCGAATCGTTAAACCATCTTTGACCGCAAGCTCAGCAGTATCCGTCAGATAATATTCACCTTTCGGCGAGACTTTGATTCGATGCAATGCATTCCATAACCAATCCGCTTTGAAGCAATACGCGCCGACATTCAATTCTTTAACATTCAATTGTTCGGGCGTCGCCACATATTCTTCCACGATTGCAGATACCGTCCCATCTGCATTACGCACCACACGGCCAAAGCCACGCGGATCATCTGCGACCACGGTCAACATCGTCATCGGGCCGCGATTCGATTTCTGGGTCTCGACGAGCCGCTTCAAGGTCGGAGCTTGAAGCAAAGGCATATCGCCATACGTTACAAGCACATAATCCGTTTTGCCCTTGAGCAACGACTCCGCTTGCAGGACTGCATGACCCGTGCCGAGTTGTTGATCTTGAATCACGAATCGAACGTCGCCGGAAACGGATTCGCGTACTTGGTCCGCTTCATGGCCGACGATCACCACCGGTGACTCGTCGCTGGCTTGCATCACCGATGCGAGCGAATGGACCAGCATCGGCTTACCGCAAATGGGATGAAGCATCTTGGGTAGATCAGATTTCATGCGAGTTCCCTGACCCGCCGCGAGTAAAACAGCAGTAACTTTCATAGCACGCTCCTAAAACAAAACAGGCCTGCTCGCGCGAGGCCTGCCTGCACCCTTATGGTTTGAGTGCTTAGAGAAAAATTCCCGCCTGCGCGGGTTCGGTAATCAGACTGGGGCGCCTGGATTCGAACCAAGATCCACAGCTCCAAAGGCTGGTGTGCTGCCCTTGCACCACGCCCCAATGAAAAGCGGGAAAATTGTATCACATTATTTTTTAGAGTCGGGCGTCAGTCCCATCTTGCGAGCTTCCTCATACGAGATGACTTCAGGGTTGGTCGACTTTCCTGCATTTTGTTCCGCGGCTTTGTTCCAGAATTCATCCATCTCTTGTTGTTTGACCTTCTTTCTGGCGGCTTCCTTGAGCAGCGCTTCCATTTCAGGGGAAGGCGGGGCGGAAGGCAGTAACTCGCCCGTCTTGCCTTTTTTCTTGACAGGAGGTTTTACCGGAGGCGCAGGCGGCTCTTGCAATTCTGCGGTAACGCCCATCGAGCGCAGAGATCTTTCGACCTCGTCGCGCAGAGCAAGAAAAGCCTGCAGGGTATCCAGAATACTTTCGCGGCGGGTCAGTTTTTCGCCTGCTAATAACAAGGCATACGCGCCCGTAATGGGAATCAACAGAAGATCCTCGTCGCCGTCGCCAAAAACAAAATATTGATCCAATGTTTGCTGATGATTAATTTTTGCGATCTTCAACCCCGCGTTGAAAATGGCGATCAACGCCGATAGCAGTGAGACTTCCATACTGCTATCATACAAAGCACCTGCGCGGGCCAACACCATCCCGCGTTCGTTTAAAAGAAATACGGCATGGGCATGGATGTCCTGACGAAAGTTCGCGAGCAAGTCGGAGACGCGCGCCCGCTTTGCTTCTTCTCGGGTCCCTGATGGTGGAGGAAAAATGGTGCGGACCAATCCTAAACTGCGTTCGATCACATCCAGAAAATCAGCGAGGGGAATCGGCTTATCGAAAAGAGCGATCGCGCCGGCATTCAACATTTCATCGCGGGCTTTTCGATCCGTCATGCCCGAAACCAGAATCACCTTTACATCCGGATGCCGCGCGCGGACTTTATGCATCAGCTCTATACCGCTCATGCCGGGCAACTTATAATCGGCGACCAGCAAATCAATTCGTTGACGGCTGGCTTCAAGCAACGCTTCCTCGCCGGAAGGGGCTTCGAAAATTTGAAGATCGTGATTATTTAACGTGTCTAGCGTGGAATGCAAAAGACGCAGAATGTCGCGTTGATCGTCGACGAGCAGAATCCCGTATTTCATCTGCGTCTCCAGAAACTTATTTGACCATCCAGCAAGCCACCCAGTGGTTTGGTTTGGTCTCGCGGAATTCAGGCTCCTGTTCAGAGCAGATCGTTTCCGCAATGGGGCAACGCGGATGGAAACGGCATCCAGTCGGAGGATGAAGCGGGCTGGGCACATCTCCCTTAAGGATCAACCGATTGCGTTTCATCTTTGGATCGGGAACGGGGATGGCCGACATGAGGGCTTGCGTATATGGATGTTCCGGATCGCGATAGAGCTCATCCCGGTCGGCTAATTCAGCCATCTTCCCCAGATACATCACTGCCACACGGTCGGAGATGTGTTCCACCACGCTCAGGTTATGGGCGATGAAAAGATACGTCAGGCCGAATTCCTTTTGCAGGTCCTTCAATATATTCAGCACCTGTGATTGGATGGAAACATCCAACGCGGACACCGGCTCATCGCAGACCAGGAATTTAGGACGCAAGGCCAATGCGCGGGCAATCCCAATTCTTTGGCGCTGACCGCCGGAGAACTCGTGAGGGAAGCGGCGGGAATGATACTCCTCCAGCCCCACCTTCTTGAGAGTCGCCAGCATGATTGCAGTGCGCTCCTTGGGCGTACCGACATGATGAATGTGCAACCCTTCCATCACCGACTCACCAATCGGCACACGCGGATCGAGCGAAGCATACGGGTCCTGGAAAATGATCTGCATATCGCGGCGGATAGGTTTCATTTCCTTGGAGTTGAACTTGAATATATCTTCGCCGTTATAGATCACCGATCCGCCGGTCGGTTCGATCAGCCTCAACATCGTCCGGCCAACCGTTGTCTTGCCACAACCTAACTCACCCACCATACCTAACGTCTCGCCACTCTTGATGTTGAAGCTGACATCATCCACAGCCTGGACATTCGCCACCACGCGCTGCATCACGCCAGCCCGCACCGGAAAATATTTTTTCAGCGATTTAACCTGGATCAAATCCGAGTTGGAAGAATTCTCACTCATTGAATACTCCGTGGCGCAATCAGCGCGCCTTTAGCGGTGCGCGGTGTCCTTCCGCGTTTTGATACAACCAGCAGCGGACAAGATGGCCCGGTTTGATTTCAATTAACTGCGGGTCAACCTCACTGCAAATATTAAGTTCATGCTTGATGCGCGCCGCGCAACGCGGTGCAAAGCGGCAACCGGCTGGTGGATCAATCAGATTGGGAACACTGCCGGGGATCACATCCAGCCGTTCCTTGATCTTGCCCAGAATGGGAATGGAACCGATCAGGCCTTGTGTATAAGGATGAAGCGGGTTATCGAACAGCTCAACAAATTCAGCCTGCTCGACGATCTCACCCGCATACATCACGGCCACGCGTTCTGCCATCTCGGCGATCACGCCCAAATCATGCGTGATCAAAATAACCGAAGTACCCAAGTCTTTGCGCATCGCCAGGATCAGGTCGAGGATTTGCGCTTGAATGGTCACATCCAAAGCCGTCGTCGCCTCATCTGCAATTAAAAGTTCCGGCACGCAGGCCAGCGCCATTGCGATCATCACACGTTGCGCCATCCCGCCTGAGAGTTCATGAGGAAAAGATTCAGCGCGACGTTCCGCCTCGGGAATGCCGACCATCTTCAATAATTCCACGGCGCGCTTTTGGCCTGCTTCCTTGCCAAAATCCTGATGGATGCTCAACACTTCAGCAATTTGATCTCCCACTTTGAATACCGGGTTGAGCGCGGTCTGTGGCTGTTGAAAGATCATCGAGATGCGATTGCCGCGCACTTTCATCATCTCTTCTTCCGATAAATTCAGCAGGTTGGTTCCATCTAATAAGACTTCGCCCTCCAGCACTTTACCCGGAGCCGATATGAGGCGCATCACCGAAAGCGAAGTCACGCTCTTGCCACATCCAGATTTGCCGACCAGACCAAAAATCTCGCTGGGGTAAACCACGAAGTCAACACCATCGACAGCATGAACCACACCATCCTCGGTAAAAAAATGGGTCTTCAGGTTTTTAACTTCCAGGAAAGGTTTTTTGTCGGTCCTTGCCACGGTTCAACTCCTTCTTGCAACTTGGTGGGCTGATTATAGCAAAGATTTCCATTTATGGAGCAGGAATTGCCAAAGACGGCGCGCCGTAAACTCCGCTCAAACCGCTCAGCACAGAATCAAATGGATACTTGATATTTTGATATGCATCGTATGTGATGTCTGAATACAATGGAATAAATGGAAGGTCTTGAGCAAGGATGGATTGAATTTGATAAACATCTTGCTGTGCCATGGTCAAATCAGTGGTTGAATTCAACGCTTCACACGCGGACTGGAGGCGGTCGCTGTGATATCCAAACGGATTCCCGTCCTTGAACCAATCGCACAAATAGCTGGGATACTCGCTGACATTGTATCCAAGCAAAGCCATGTCAAATTGATGACTGCTGAAAACAAAGTAATGTAAATCTTCAGCGGTTACAACAGGCTGCACGGCAAGCGGAACACCGAGCAAAGAGAATTGTTGTTGAACATAATTGCCGATAGGATCATCTTGCTCAGGGAAAGAGGAAATCATTAAGGTGATCTGCGGAAAAGCCGAACCGTTTGGCAAGGCAAGCCCTTGACCATTCGTTGATTCCGATGGCAAAACATTCCATGAATAGCCAGCGCTTTTGAGAATCTGGATTGCTTGCGTGCTGCGCGAACTTACATCGAAACCATTACATGGTAATGATATGGTTGAATTGCCCCATGCTTTATCGCTCGGCGCGACAAAAGATGCTAATATATCGACATCGCTGCTTAATTGACTGGTGAACGGTTTCGTATTAAGCATACATGTCAGAGCTTGATGCAAAGCCGGATCACCCCAAATTGGATTGGAATTGTTGAAAGCCAAAAAGTGTAGAGAAAGTGTCGGACTCGTATTGATAGCGATAGCACCCGGTGAAATGCCATTTAATTTAAGAATTTCATCTATATTATTGCCCTCATACGCTTTCACTGCATCATCTTCGCTTGCAAAAGTTTTATACGCCGCACTCTCAAACTTCGGCACATTGAACGGATGCGCCGGATTGACTTTATTAATCCACGCGCCATTTTGCTGTCCTGCAGGTATCCAATCGCCGAGCGTCGGTTCATTTGTATTATCCAGTGCATATAAGGATTGACGAGCCGAATCCATCGCCGAGTCATATTGCGCTTGGGCTTTCACCAGCGCCGTGTTGGTCTGATTCAAATTTGCCTGCAGGCTTTTAATATCGGCGATGCCTTGAATATAGCCACTGCTGGTAGTCGACAATATCGCGATGTTTGCATTCACGGTATTTATCTTCGATTGCATATCTGCGACCTGCGCGGTCAGCGAAACGATTTGTGGAAGGAGGGCGTTCGAAGGCAATAGCGCGGTAGAAGCAGAAACCTTCGATTCCCAATATGCCTTCTGAACAATCGGGCCTTGCAATACTCCGTACTGCCACACGCCGACATTGGGTTGCTTCTTGAAATAAAATTTCACGGTGTGTGCGTCGAGGGCTTCGGCATGGTCCAGGAAATCAGGATGATAAAAATCGTGCCAGTCAAAGCCGAGTTGAAAAGACACAGCGGCATTCACAGTGAAAGCAACATCATCCGCAGTGAAGGAAGTTCCATCCGTCCACTTTAAATCGGAACGAAGCGGAACGGTCGCCGTATAAAAATCTCCTTCCTGCTGAAAAGCTGATGGCATTCCGCTGGCAGCCATGGTTTCAAAGTTACGTTCTGGAATCGAAAGCTGGTACAAGCGCGGCCAGTAACCGGACATCACCGCATAATTGTTATACGAATATCCTTTCGCATCGAACAAAGCCCACACATTAACCGGAATCACATTTCCGATCAACGCAAATCGAATCTCGGAGGCGTGAGGGATGGAAGTCGCGGTCGGCGCAGGCACGGGAGACGAAGCGGATGTTGGAACAGGAGCCGCTTTCGGTGCGCATGAAGCGAAAAGAAAAATCAAAACCGCTGCGGCGGCTAGCAGTCGCGTTCGATTCATTTCTTGCAAGCCTGTCCTTCATCAAAGGCTTCAATGTTCCACATGGGGTTGGCCGTCGGATCGAGATTGAAATGACACAGGCCGGCGCGCGCCGCGGCAACACTGAGACGATAGAAAAGCGGAACGGCGGGCAGGTCGCTAGCAAAGATGGATTGCGCTTGATGATATGAATGCATGTAAGCCTGTTCGCCGGGCAACGATGATTGCGCGGCAGAACAAGCTGTATCGAAATCCGGATTGCGATAGCCGCTCACATTCACGCCGATCCAATGATTCACCGCGTTGGGAATCCCGTTGCTCGCGAACCAGTCACAGAGCGGCTCGAGGCTGGTGTTGCTCAAAGCAAATTCTGCGAGATCAAAACTGCGACCGAAAAGCGGACCGTTGGGACCGGGCGCATACGTTTCCTGTTGCGATTCATATTGCACATTGATTCCAATTCCACATTGCGCCAGCGATTGCGAAAGGATATCGATCACCTGCCGTCTCTGAACGGATTGGGTGGTGATCTGACAACTCCCCACGGCTAAAGCCGGGGGGTTCTGGAGAACCATCAGGCTCTCAACCATCCAACGTATCCATTGGACGCCTTACCTGATTGATCGCCAGATTTACAGACGAGCCACTCGGACGTCTTTTGACGTTGACCCGCAGGTCGATCATAGCTTGAGTCTCGGCCTCCCGCGCGTCCGCCAGGAGCGTTGTCCGCACCGCGCCCCAAAGGGCCATCGGGAGGCACTCCACTGTTCAAGTTTTGTCGGCAGACAGATTCCTCTGCCGAACCGCATCCTTGTTAGGGGGCTGAGGCGATCATATCACACAATCACGCCTTACACCTGCACCCACCGCAGGTGCGGTGTATCCCCGCCGCTGAAGCCGGGGGCTTTACGGCGCTTTTTCGGTAATCTGTGTAATCGTTGCGTCGCCATCCGCGATGCTGGGTAATTTCTGCAGGATCACCGGATGATAAGCATATCCAATCGTGTCAATCGGTCCATCATCAATCGCGGCGAGGACGCTTTGTGCCGCGGCATTCAGATTTCCATATGGATAAAGCGTATTTGGTTCCTCGCCGAGGCAAATCGTCAATGTGCGCGGCGATGGCGTTGGCGTAAACGACGGCCGTGGCGTCATCGTGGGCGCGGGTTGCTCGTTCGATTTGGAAGGCAAACTCGCGCACGCCGAAAGCAGGAAAATGATCAGCACCAATAAAGGAATGGATCGGTGAATTCCATTTTTGATTCCGATCATGAGACGCTCCGTGTTGTAAAACATACGGATCTTGCGATCTGCATCCTATGACATTCAAGGGGACTAGAATTTCAGGTGCAGGTCAAGCATATCGCATAATCAGTACTTCACGAAAGGGCTTGAACATGGTTAACTTGGTTCCGACCAAGGAGACCAAGACCAATGTCCAAGCCCAACATTAAGATTACTCGAACAATCCAATCTCCGGAACGACACCGGACGGTGTGAGCAAGTCCTGGACGCTTTCACACAGGTCGTTCGTCGGAACCTGCCAATGGAGTTGAAGAACACGCGGATCAGTAAAGAAGACATTATTTACGTTTTATCCTATGCCAATGTGCATCGCTTGAGTATTCAATCGGCTTGTCAAGAGTTGAAGGGTGCACCCTCTGGAAATCGCTTGCGAGAAGTCTTGGCGGAGGCTCTGCCCGATCGGGCAGGCATGCAACGTGCATTGAATAAGATGTTCCGTCAGCAGCTGCAACGCCCTGCGCCCTTTCAGGGTCCCAGTCTGTGGAAAGGTCGGCGTGATTACAACGTGGCGATTGATCTAACCTTGATCCCATATCATGGACTGCCTTACGAAGACGAGAAGGAAATTGTACGCGGTGCACCGAAATCCGGAACGACTCATTTTCACGGCTACGCCACCGTTTCGATTGTGCACCATAATCAACGCTATGTCGTGGCGCTGCATTTTGTTGAATATGGTGAAGAGATGGCCGACATCGTGCGTTGGTTGTTGCGACGACTAAAATCGCTGAAATTACTCGTCCGGCGAGTGTTTTTAGACAAAGGGTTCTGTTCTCAGCCGGTTTTTAAGGTTCTGGGTCAGCATCACTTGAGTTACGTGATCCCCATCCCGGTACGAGGCAAATCCGGTGGAGTACGCAATCTCTTCCAAGGGAAATCTCGCAAAACCCCCTACACCTTCCACAGTCCGAAACATGGTGCCTACACTGTTCAAGCCATCGTCGTGCAACGTTACTCCAAAGGCCGCTATAAACGACACAAGCGCAAGTGGTTTGCTTATGCGGTGGCTGGGTTGCCGCCGAGTATCTTGCCTGCCCAAGTCTTTCAGCTCTATCGGCAACGCTTTGGAATTGAATCGAGTTATCGACAAATGAACCAAGTTCGTGCTCGCACCTCCACTCGAAATCCCGTGATTCGTTTGCTATTGGTCGGGCTGGCTTTTGTCTTGTTCAACCTGTACATATCCGTGCGTCAAAACTTGTCGTCGGCTCTCAAACAGCCGTTACAATTGCCCAAGCGCTTCTGGTTGTCGTTGCGCCGTCTGGCATTCCTGCTCGGTCGTGCGTTAGAACGTCTGTGGAACATCGCTGACGTGGTCGAACGTCAACCTTGTTTGGCGCTTTCGTGATCTACTGATAATGCATCTACCACAAAATCATCGGGCTCCACTTCCCAGCCAAGGCACATCCTGCTTCAACGGCCTACGATACTTAACCATACCAATCCCCTCTCCTGATGCGCTACGAGGAGAGGGGTAATTTAGAGTTCAGAGGGTTGGTACCAGCGATTTTCAGTTTACCGAATTTGAAGTGTCAACTTTCAGGAAAAAGCTTTTTACCTCTTTGTGAGAGTCCAAGTTTCGACATTCCAAGTGAAGTACTCCGTCGGGTTCAGGGCTACACCCTGCAAGTCTGGATTGGCAGCGAGGAAGTTCGGACGGGCGAATAATGGAACGACAGGATAACCACCTGAGCGGTAGTCGATATCTGACGTCGGTGGGGCAAAATAGTCAGTCAGCACCTTGCTCCAGTCAGCCTTGGGCTGCGCCGGATCCAGGGTCAGATATGCCGCGTCTGCGCTTGCATCGGATGCATCCTAATTACACCATCCCGCAAAATTGTTCCCAGCGAAATTGTTTGCTCCGGTTGGAATCTGCTTGCAATTTGCCATGTCATACCACCAGGAACCGGGATCGACCTTCGAGAATACCTTCGCATACTCGATCATATCGAAGTTGCGGCCATACAACCCATCACCAGAGACAACGACTGAAGAGGGCTGGTAGTTGAACTTGACCTCGATGCCGATGGCTTTGAGGCTGGCCTGAATGATCTTCGAGGCTTTCTGGGAAATGGGACTGTCTGAGGCAGTGAGCAAAGTCAGCGAGGCACGTACATTGTTCTTCACGCGAATCCCATCAGGTCCCGGAGCCCATCCGGCAGAATCTAGCAGTTGATTGGCCCCATTCACATCATAGGCGATCTTGCGCCTAAAGTGGAATCATACGAAACCATTTGAGGCAACTGCGGCTGGTCAACCACGGATGAATAGCCAAAGAAAACGGCATCCGCCATATTCTGGTAAGCCAAAGCCATCGCAATCGCCTTGCGGATGTTGTAATCGCTCAACACAGGATGAGGTTTCTCGTGGTTCAAGTCCTCCGTCTTGAAGCTCTTGTCCGTCTCATCGTCATAGTTGAAATACAGCACTTCCAGTGAGGCAGGGTTCTTATCAGCCGTGAAGCTTATCAGGCCGCGCTTTGCAACCGCATCCAGATACAGTGCATTGCTGATATCCACACCGGCTATGCCGCTTGAGACATCCACATCGCCGGAAATCACAGCCCGCGACAAGGCGACCGAATTGGGGTAGAACTTATAGATGATATTGGCGGTCTTGGGTGCCGGGCCTCCCCCAGTTGGGGTTGGGAACAAAGGTAATATGTCCACTCCTTCATCATGTAGGCACAATACGCAAGCGGGACGCCGGAACCGCCGCCGGTCGCGCGTTGATCACTCTCAATCTCGGCTGGCGTCATACTCTGGAATATGTGCGCCGGCAAAATTCTATAGACACGTAACCGAAATAAGAATAGAGAGGATCCATCACACCTGGAGTATTAGTAGCCACAAACATCTATCATCCGTGGCCGCATAATTCGAGTACAGACCACCGGCTCGATTCGTCGAGCCCAACGGGCAATACGTCACTTCAATTGAGTTGGCGCCCAGTGTGCAATTCGTCTTCCAAGCAAGAACAAAGTCATTGACTGTTAAAGATTGTCCATCGCTCCACTTCAAACCGGACTTGATCTTATATTATAGGTAACTACAAGTTGTTTGGCAGGCGTATCGGCCGTTGCCCGAATTACAGAAAATGTGGCGGGATCGAAAATCGGATCGCCTTGCTTGACCGTCACATCATTCAAGACAGCGCCTCCGTTATCCAATGTGGGCAGATCGCCATCGACCAAAACCGGATTTGCCTGCAATCCGAAATCCTTGACCGTAACAAAAGGCGGCTGAAAGATTTCCATCATCTCTGCACGGATGGCTTGAGAGTTTTCATAGGCCAGGAAACTGCGCGGCTCCTGCCAAGTGCCCACCACAATGGTATCTGACATCGGAATGGGCGTGGGAGTTGGTACTAAAGTCTGTGTCGGTATTAAAGTTTGGGTAACGGTGGGAGTAGGTGTAGCCTTCGAAGCTTTCAACCCACACGCTGTCAACACCATGCCAATAGCACAACCACCAGACCGAGAACAATCATCAATCGTTTTTGTGACATATCTTTTTCCTCCAAAGCATGTAGGAGTGATTGGATATTTGTTGAGAATTCTAAGCTGAAGGCATCAAATAAGTGATGAACATTGTAAATTTCGTCCCCGGTGCTGTTATTGTATTAATTCTTCGAACCATAAGAATGAGAGATCAACATTATACGCTAATTCAATATTCGGATTTGCGGCCCGAATCCTATCAAATCCCGGAAAGCCTCGTGGCTCAAAGTTATTTCTTGCGATTTTGTTTAACATAGCGTGACGCGCCGATGATTCCCAAAAATAATCCAATCATAGAGGCCGTATAAGAAAAGAAATTCAAAAAGAATGTGGACGGGAGAACTTGAATGACCATCAGAAAGGGAAAGATCGCCCCTAGCATAGATAAGATGAAACCAAGCAAAATCAATTGCCAGGGACGCATTCAAGTGTTATTGATACAACCAGCAAGCCACAAGATGACCCGGCTCAGGCTCAAAATCTGGAGGTTCTTTAACATCGCACAAACCCTGGATGGCTTTTGAACAACGCGGATGAAAACGACAACCGGTCGGGGGATTCACCAGACTGGGCGGCTCGCCGGGCGGGAGCTCTTTAAAGGTTTCCGCGTTCCTGGCGTCCGGCTCGGACGTGCCGGTGAGCAAAGCCATAGTATAAGGGTGGAGCGCATGATCCAACACCTGACGCACGTTCGCCTTTTCGACTAAGTTGCCAGCGTACATCACAAAGATGCGTTCGGAGAAATAGCTGACCGTGGAAAGATCGTGGGTGATGTAGATGACAGATAGATTGTGCGATTCCTGCAGGCCACGCAACAGCTTGAGAATCTCCACACGCACCGATGCATCCAGCATGGAAACGGGTTCATCGGCCACCAAGAATTTCGGACCCATAATCATGGCGCGCGCGATCACCACGCGTTGCTGTTGTCCACCGCTCAACATGTGAGGAAACTTCTCAAGGAAATCCTCCACCGGCGTGAGCTTTACTTCATCCATCGCTTTGCGGATGCGCTGAGCACGTTCTTCTTTATCCTTGATGCCGCCGACAATCAAGGGCTCTTCCAGAATCCGTTGAACATTCATAAAGGGCGGGAGTGCGCCATAAGGATCCTGTTGAACATAACCAACATGGGAGTGATACCAGTGCAAGCCTTGATTATCCAGCTCAGCCAAATTCTTGTCGTCAAAGACAACTTTTCCCTTCGTCGGCTTGTAAAGCGCCAGGATGGTTTTCATCAAGCTCGATTTGCCACATCCACTTTCCCCAACCACTGCAATCGTTTCGCCTTGATGTACGTCGAAGGTCACACCGTCCACTGCTTTTACATACCCGGCACGGCCAAATCCAAAGCGCCTCAGCTCAAACCAAACATGCAAATCGTCTATGGACAATAAGACTTTTCTGGTATCGTTTTCTACATCTCGCGTTTTAACAGCGGAAACCATTAGAGCACTCCCATCAGGCGTACAACCAGCATTTGACTTTGCGGTTATCTTTTTCGATTACCGGCGGATCTTGAACACATTTTTCGAAGCGGGACGAACAGCGATCAGCAAAGCGACAACCTTTAGGTAGATTAATCAAGCTAGGCGGCCTGCCGGTAATGAATTCAGGCTCCTTCGTGCCGTGGAGTCTCGGGACGCTGGCCATCAATTTTTGCGAATAAGGGTGAAGCGGCTTATCAAAGAAATGATAGGCATCGCTAACCTCAACGATTTGACCGGCATACATCACGGCCACATCGTCAGCCAATTCACTGGAGGTAGCAATATCGTGAGTGATCAGGATGAAGCTGATACCCAATTCTTTCTTAAGCCGCTTCAAAACATTGAAAATATTAGCCTGAGTTAAGACATCCAAGGCGGAGGTTGGCTCATCCAGAATGATCAAGATCGGAGAAGTGACAAGTGCCATCGCAATTGCCACGCGCTGACGCATCCCACCGCTCAACTCGAACGGATAACGGGAGATAAAGTCCTCAGGGACGCCCACATGCTGGAACATCTTTTTTACCTGAGTGAGTGCTTCGTTTTTGTTCACGCCCAAGTGAACAATGGCAGGCTCGGCTACCTGTTCGCCCACGCGGATAACAGGGTTTAGCGCGTTCATGGCAGCCTGTGGAACCATGGAGATGGATGCCCAACGTACATTCTGGCGGAACTCTTCCTCATCCAACAACATAACATCCTTGTCATCCAGATACACTCGCCCGGAATAGGTCCCCGCGTTGCGAGGCAGGAGACGCAAAATAGCTTTGGCGAGTGAACTCTTGCCACATCCAGATTCACCGAGGATCACAACCGCCCGATTGGAAGCAAGTTCAAAGTTTACGCCATCCACGGCCTGAACAGGGCCGTGAGTTGTATTGAAATGTAACACCAGATCTTCAATACGGAGAAGTACTTTGTTTTGTGCCATTTATTAAATATCCCTCAACCTTGGATTGAAGATACGATCCAGCGCAAAGCCAAGCATGGCAAAACCAAGACCGGTAATCATCAGCAAGATTGCCGGTTCCAAAATCCAATAGTAATATCCTTTATAAAGAGCGCCGTTCGTAAATGCATCATCAATGATCTTACCCCACGTTGGCAAGACTGGGTCACCCAAGCCAAGCACCGCAAGCGTGGATTCAAGAAACACAAATGAAGGAACTGTCAAAACCAGATTCGGAATAAGCAGGGGAATCATACGGGGAATTAAATATTGGAAAATGATGCGCGCATCCGATGCACCATACGAACGAGCGGCCTCAATATACATTGATTCTTTCACCTGCACAAAAATGGCGCGATAACTTTTGATACTACCGGTAAAAATACTGAGGAGGATCGTCACGCCCAAAATAACCCATATGCTGTGTGAATAAAAAGTTCCTACCATGATCAGGATCGCCAAATAAGGCAGGACCAGGTTGATTTCAGTGATGCGTTGAATCAGCGCATCCACCCAACCTCCATACCATGTTCCAATCGCGGCAATAATCATCGTGGCAGCCAATGTTCCCACAGATGCCAGAAGACCAAACGCCAGCGCAACCGGTGCGCCCCATAACAGAGCCACCATCAAATCCCGACGGTATTGGTCGGTCCCCGCCAAGCCATATACTTGACCCTGAAAGACAAACTGGGCATTAATATCTGAACCTTGTTCGAAGGTGACACCTATGATCTGTACCTGGTATTTACCTTTTAGAATCTTGTTGGTTTTCGGATCATTAAACAGCGCCTGCATCGGATCTTGACCATTTAGACCTTGCAAAAATTGTTGATCTTGTGAAAATCGTAAAGTCTGTTGCTGGCTGATGCCAAGGTTATCAATCCGGATATTGCGGCCGTCAGGAGTTACCCAGTTAACAGAAACAAAGGGCTGTTTTTGGGCATACTTCGAGTCAAAGTTAATTAACATCTCCTGGGGATAATCATCAGATTGGAAATCAAAGGAATATGCAATATTGAACGTGCCTGTATTTTGCGCTCCTGCTGTAATCTTCTTGCTCATGGTGCCATCTGCCGTGTTTACTGCAAAAGAGAGAGGTTCCTTTTTGCTTGAAAAGAAATTGAACCAGGCTGGCGGGGCAAATTTTGGATTTGCGCCCCACACATCTTCGCCACCACGCCATAGATAAATGGCCTGGTTGTAAGGGATTTTTATCACGGCATAAACCGAGACCATCAACAATAATAAAACCATTGTGACGCCGGCTATCGCCGATGGATAGCGCAAAATCTCGCGGAATGAATTTTTGAGTGCGTTCATGATCAGCTCTCCCCTACTTTGACTCTGGGATCCACCAAAGCATATACAAAATCAAGAACAAATACAGTAATCGCAAGCAAGTAAGCATAAATGATGGTCAATCCGACGATTACCGGAGTATCAAACAAACCAATTGCCTGATAGAAAGTACGTCCAAGACCCGGCCATTCAAAGACGGTTTCAGTCACGATCGCGCCCTGCCACACGCTGATCAACAACAACGCGAACTGTGTAATGATGGTCGGGAGGGTGGGGCGTAAAATATATTGACGTTCAATATCGCGGGACGGCAGGCCCTTGGCCTTGGCCATCTCGACATAGTCTTCGCTGGAATAGATCAGGAAAAAGGTTCGCCAATTGTAAATGCTCAAGAAGAATTGACTGATGAATAAGGCAAAAGCCGGAAGAATCAAATGCTTCAGTACACTCAAGGCAAAATCGATCGGATTACTCGGTGGTGGAGCATCTATCAATCCTCCAAAAGGAAGTATTTTAAATATGGCCGCAAAAATTAGGATCAGAAAAATTCCGTAGAACCAAGCGGGCGGCGTGGATGTCGGCGAAAGCACAATCACCAGCTTGTCCCAAAAACTACCATAACGTCTTGATAAAGTAAGTGCTAGAAAAAGACTCACAAAAAACAACGATAGCTCGGAAGTGCCCATTAGCAACAGTGTCGCAGGCATACGTCCCAATATGATTAGCCGAACCGACCTGGAGCCGCTATCACTGGTCATATTGATCGCACTGCCCAAATTTAGCGTTAGAGCATTGCTAAGATATGTAAAATTACGGACCGCAACGGGTGTATTCAGCCCCTGCCGATTTTCTTCAAGGGTAATCTCCGCCTGAATAAGTTTTGCGCGCTCATCCGTGGACATACTTCGCATTTTAGGATCAGCTGCCGCTTTCTGAGTAATGTTCTCCTCAATTTCACCTTTTATAATAGTATCTACATAACCGCCCATATTGGCAATCAGGATGGTCAGATAAATCCCTATCACGACCGTTACAAACAAGGTTACAAGTCGCAGGCCTGTATAACGAAGCACTCGCAAAAAAGTACTGCCCGAAGTGCGCTTCCGGATTGCTTCCAAACCAGGCTGGGATTGTGATTGGGCAGTAATCGCCATATTGACCTCTTAGAACTAATGATAGGGGCAAGAAAGCCTTGCCCCTATCATTATACTTTATATAGTATCGCTAATTTATGGTGTGGTGACGAAGCTCAATGTGGCGAAAGCGGGTTGCGCCACCGGGATGGGTGCAACTGCCACCTCGATCTTATTAGATCCGGCGGTCAGTTTTGTTGTGATTGACGAATCAAGAACGACCTGCCACTGACCATCAGCAACCGCAGTAGCAACACCAGTATTTACTACCGCACCGGTCGCGTCGTATAGCAGGTACTTAACCTGTTTGACATCCTTCTCCGGATACGGATTGCCGTTGAACGTCACGCCGACGTTGAAGGTTGCCGAGCTACCAATCGTAACTTGAGCGGGACCATCCAGCTTGACTGTAGCAAGCATCGGTGTACTGAATTGCGAGAAGCGATCCGCTGTGTCAGGATAATCTGCAAAGTTCTTTAAGGTTAGCGTCTTGCCGGTCAAGTTGACGCTGTCAAGATAATACGGACCAGTACCAACCCAGTAAGTCTTATGAGCTGTATACCAAGCCTGCAAATTAGAGTAGCGCGTCTTGGCATCGTCAGCCGTGACGTATTTACCCATGGTAGGAGCATATGGGATCGTGGAATTGCTAGCCAACGTAGCCAACTCCTTGGTCAGGATATCAAGGCTAGGGCCGCCAACATAGTTGGTCTGTTCAACGCCCTTCTTCTCCGCAGCTTTTTCATTCGTGTAAACGAGCTGTCCATCGGCTTCTGCTTGATTCGAAACCGCCACCATATCCCACGGGGCCTCGCCATATGTACAGCCATTCGTGCAATACTCCGGCCATGCCATCGCTGGGACATTCAGCTCAGCATCTTGAAAATACGCGTCATTATAGAATTCAATGACCAGAGGATCAGTGGAATCGATCTTGACTCCCTTGAACGTGGATTGAATTTGCTGGAAGAGTGGAACATATGTATCATCATAGATTGGACTATCAGGTTTAGCACGATCAAAGGTCTCGATGATATTCATAACGAAGTCAGCCACAGAAAGCGGGCTGCCGTCATGCCATTTCACGGTCTGGAACATATCAGATGGATAAGTGACGACCTCTTTCGTTTTTGCAGTGGTGTAATCGGTGGTTCCCAAGGTATAGTAACCACTGCCGTCCAAACCACCTACAAAGGTCATCGCGAAGGATGCAATCTCCTTCTGCTGATCCGCGGCGCCAGTTGTGATACCAGCAATCTTGCCGACTTCGGTCTCAATGCTGGTAATGTTATCCGAAGATTTTAGAGCCGTAGCAACATCCACAGACTTCCCAGTTGTTTGAGTGTAGAAGGTTCCAAGGCTGGTCAACATGTTGCCCAAGGCCTGACCGCCTGCATCAAGCGTTGGTGCAGGCGGAGTCACATTGGCGGCGGGAGTCGGAGTGACTTTCGGTGCTACCATCGTCTTGAGATCTACAGCACTAGCCAAGGTCTGTGCCTGCGTTTGAACCTTAGCTATATTCGTGGCCGCAGTGGCCGCGTCAGCAACTGTGATGAAGGTCTGCGATTTCGCATCCCAATCCACCCAAGCATCAGATGGAGGCGCAATCGTATCAGCTGTGCTCAACGTTACCCAATCAAGGGTCTTGAATACTGGCAAGCCAGTCTTCACGGTCATATCCATCTTTTGGATGCGTAGAGGATCAGCTAGACCAGTATAAGGATCGTTCACTGTTGCTGAACCAACGGTCGCTCGTACCAAACCCTGGTCCCATGTCCAGTTACTATTTTCCACTGGGTTCCATGGATTAGTAAATATGTCATTGGTGGCCCATTTCACCGTACCACCTTCCTGACCTATCAAGCGAAGAGTAAAAGGCCACACGGAAGATGTTTCGACGCCGGCGCCAAGGTCGGTAGCCACTTGCACTTTGGTGGAATAAGGCGCAAAGCCTCGACCATCAATGAGCCATACTTGCAGAGAATCTTGCAAACCCAGTTGCATGGCCTGTGCCATCATTTGGCGGCGTTGATCGAGCGTTGTGAAGTTACCATTGGCAAGATCATCACCAAGTTTCTGGAAAGCTGGGTCAGGATTATTTGCGGGAAATGGTTCGATGCCATTTGCGCTATCCGGCAGGTAATTAAGTTGGAAGTCGGCCTTGCCATCGCGCTCGATCGCGGTGTTAACCCATGCCGCAGTGTATAGACTCCACTGTCCATCAGCTGGGTTGCTATTCTCCCAAATCGGACCAGCCTCAGAGGACTTCTTGTATTCACTGTTGACCGTGAAGCCAACGCTTTCAAGCTGAGTCGCCACATAGTCACCCAGTGGTTTGCGGGTTCCATCGCTATCATTGCGGATGAGGAAATTCAAAGTGACTGGTTTGCCCTTGTACTGCCACTTACCGGTGGAATCTGCAGTCGCGCCCAGAGAAGTCATCTCAGTACTGATGATCTGCTTGGCCTTGTCAGGATTATATGCATATTGAGCCTCGAGGCCAGCCGCGACATCAGCCAGATCCGTATAATCGGGGCCATCTGTCACGAAGGGGAAAAACTTAACCAAGCCGCCGCCGCTATAGATTTCCTGATTAATATAGTTGCGGTCATACAAATAGTTGGTTGCCTCGCGGATCTTGCGATCCGAGAAGGGATTCAGGACTGATTTATCCGTGAATACCGCTGGATTATAGAGGATGTCGTAAAAGGTGCCGGTATAGGAACCATAGCTCAAACCTGAAGACTTAATGGCACTCAGTTGAGTAGATGGAAGGCCCGTTGCATAAATATCGATTGCTCCTGCCTGCAGTTGAGTGAGCGCAGAGTCACTGGCCACAACGGAGGCGTCGATCTCATCCAAGTAGCCGCCATGGCGAGCGGGCGCCGAGGTAGCAGTTGCCTGCTGCGCTACGGCAGCGGCAGTAGGAGCTGGAGTAGCAGTCGGTCCGCATGCCGTGAGCACCATACTGAGGGCGATCACCAGACCGAGGACAATCATCAAGCGTTTTTGTAACATATTATTTTCTCCTCCAAATTAATGGATGTGGTTATTAGATATTTACTTTTTGTTTATGTATGATTGAAGAGATTTAAATTACATGATGAAATTCGCGGAATCACACCTCCTTTGTCGAACCTGCCAGCCAATGTATCATTAACAATTCTTTGAACCATATCGATAAGTGAAATATATTATACTCCACGCTATTCGGATTGTTCGAATTTATGGATGGCTGAAGCGGGAAACAAAGAAATATCCAGAACGTTTCAATACACGCAGACAAGGAAAAGCCAAGCCCAAAATTAATGACTGTGATTTACAATAGTAAACGATCAAGATTAAAGATTTATAAAGGATTATCGTTATGAACAACCGTCAGCTTGCGGACATCTTTACACTCATCGCTAATTTATCCGAAATCAAAGGCGAGATCATTTACAAAACCCTCGCCTATCGTAAAGCCGCGGAAAACTTATCGGGGCTGGGACGCGACGTCAACGAATATTGGAAGGAAGGCAAGCTCGAAGAAATCCCCGGCGTGGGCAAAGCCATCGCAGAAAAAATCGATGAACTGCTTCGCACCGGCAAGCTAGAATTTTTGGAGAACCTAAAAAAAGAAGTTCCCGCTTCTCTGGCAGATTGGCTGCAAGTGCCTGGGCTTGGACCCAAAAAGATCGGGCTCATTTGGAAGACGCTAAACATTACGACTCTCGCGGAACTCGAAGCGGCTGCCAAAGCCGGAAAATTGCGCGACCTTCCAGGCATGGGAGAAAAATCCGAGACCGCGATTCTCACGGGGCTTGAATCTTTATCGCGTCGCTCCGGACGCATTCCGCTCGGACGCGCTTATCCGCTCGCGCAGGAGATTATTGCTAAACTCAAAAAGGTGAAGGGCGTCGTCGAAGCGCAGCCCGCTGGAAGTCTAAGAAGGATGCGGTCAACGATCGGTGACCTCGATATCCTTGTCGCGGCAAAAGATTCCAAGCCGGTCATGGAAGCCTTCACGAATTTGTCTGGCGTAGTACGCGTGCTCGGCAAAGGCGAAACAAAATCGTCCATCGAATTTGGCGATGGTGTGCGCGCTCAAGTCTGGGTGCATCCGCCGGAAAAATTTGGCACCGCGTTGCAATATGCGACCGGTTCAAAAGATCATAATGTGCAGCTGCGACAGCTTGCGCTCGATCAAGGGCTATCGTTATCGGAACATTCATTCGCAAAAGTTAATGGTGGAAAGGAAATTTTTTGCGCGACCGAAGAAGCAGTTTATCAAACGCTTGGCTTGCCGTGGATTCCGCCCGAGCTGCGTGAAGATCGCGGCGAAGTGCAGGCCGCGAAACAAAACAAACTTCCCAAGTTGATTGAGGTCAAAGACATCAAAGCCGATTTGCAAGTTCATTCCAATTGGAGCGACGGAAAGTTGACGATGCTCGAGATGGCGCAAGCCGCCGCCAAGCGCGGCATCAAAGTGATTGCATTCACCGATCATTCGGTGAGTCTCGGTGTCACCGGCGGGTTGAGCATGGAAGATCACAAGAAGCAAGCTGCGGAAATCAAGAAGACTCAGGATAAACTCGGCGATAGCATTTTGATTTTGCATGCCAGCGAAGTTGAGATCAAAGCCGATGGCACACTGGATTATCCTGATAAATTTTTGGCGAGCCTCGATTTGGTCCTGGCTTCGTTGCATACTTCGTTGCGACAGCCGCGCGAGAAAGTCACTCAACGCGTGCTCAACGCCATTCGCAATCCGCATGTGGATATCATCGGCCATCCAACGGGAAGATTGATTCCCGATCGCGAAGGTGCAGATTTGGATATGGATGCGATCTTCAATGCCGCAGCTAAAACGGGCGTTGCATTAGAGATCAACGCCAGTCCATATCGCCTCGATCTCGATGATATGTTTGCGCGTCGCGCAAATGAGCTGGGCATCCCGATCAGCATCAACACCGACTCGCATACCGAAGCCGATCTCGATATGTTGTTCTATGGCGTGGCAATTGCGCGTCGCGCCTGGCTGACAAAGAATGATGTGATCAACTGCTGGTCGACAAAGAAATTGTTGGAATGGCTGAAGAAGAGAGGATAATGTCATATCAGCGCCCTGCGCCCTTTTAGGGTTGCGAGCGCGGAAGGCAGATGGCAATTCTATGTTTCCATCCTGGATTCCGACATTCAAATAGATGTATAATTGAATTAAGAAGGAGGCACGTATGATTGGCAAAGCAATGCAAGACGCGATCAACGAACAGATCAATAAGGAGTTGTATTCCTCTTACCTGTATCTTTCCATGGCAGCATACTTTGAGAGCAAAAACCTGGCCGGTTTCGCTCATTGGATGCGGATTCAAGAGGGTGAGGAACGCGAACATGCCATGAAATTCTACGATTTCCTGCTCGAGCGTGGCGGACAGGTTTCGCTCAAAGTGATTGACGCTCCACCGGCCACTTGGAAATCTGATTTGGAGTTATTCAAGGAAGTGGCCACGCATGAAGCCAAGGTGACTGGCCTCATCAATGCCTTGTATGAATTGGCGTTGAAGGAAAAGGATTATCCCGCGCAAGTTCTGTTGCAATGGTACATCAATGAACAGGTGGAAGAGGAAAAGAACGCCGCCGAGATTGTCTCAAGCCTGGAGATGATCGAAAGACACGAGACGGCAGTTCTGCAACTCGATCATCAGCTGAGTAAACGCGGCAAGGATTAGATCCAAGATATAAATCGTAGAGGCGACACATGTGTCGCCTCTACGATTTATCAATCAATTTTCTTTTTTGCTCACGCGTCATCGTTTTGATGGCGCGTTCTCGTTTCATCGCGCTGACGCGGTCCGGTTGCGTCTCGACGTAAACCAATTTCACAGGACGTCGCATTTTTGTATAACGCGCGCCGCGTCCGGCGTTATGTGTTTTGAGGCGTCGTTCCGGGTCGGTCGTCCAGCCGGTGTAGAACGTCCCATCCGAACATTGAACGATATAGCAATAACATGGCATGTGGATGCTTTATTTCTTTTTTTTCTTAGCCCCAGCATTTCGCTGGAAGACTGTGCTTCCGAATATCGTCTGTCCCATGAGCCGACCAAAGCCGGGCCTCTCTTCTTGATCGCCACCTTCCTTTAACCAAGTGGCCTCACCGCGTTCATCCAACCATGCTTCGCGGTCCTTGTCGGCTTCATTGAGACGCGTGGACACGCCTTCTTCATTTCCTTGTTCGATATCGTCACGCAGTCCTTGGAGCGCCGCCATCAATGTATCCAGCGCGTGAACCGCACTTGTCCGATTTGCCAGGACCGCCTCTCGCAACGAGATCGGATCATCGTGATACGCCATGCCGCTGGTCACGCCCGCGTAGGGACGTCCCGCGAGTTTGCGCGCTTCCTGCCATCCGGGTTGACCAATCGTGGCATTGAGCAATACAGCTGCCGTTAATTGTGGTAACACATGCACCGATGTCATCAGCCCATCCGATTCGAGCATGTCGGTCAGCATGGGTTTTGCACCAAGCAAGTGGCAAAAATCTAACGCAAGATTAACTATATTTTCGGGTGTGGCAGGCGGGACATCCACCGCAAAGATTCCTTTTCTAAAAAGATCGGGCATCGCAGCGTTCAAACCAAACTCAAGGGAGGCAATGTAATCAGAATGGATGCCCGGCACCAGTCCAATATAGAAGCGCCCGGTCGGAATGAATTGCTTCGCCCATTGGGTCACTCCGCTTTTGATTGGCGCCGTATCCATCACGACGGCGTTATCCGCAAGCCAGGGACCGATCTGCTTGAACGTTTCGCGGATTTCACTGAGCGGCAAGCACAAAACGACAATCGCCGCATCCTTCACTGCCGCTGGCAAGTTTTTGATCTCATCCACCACTTCCAAACTTTGAGCTGCTTTGGCAACTGCCGCGGCTTTGTCACAGCCAACTCTTCTAATGTTCTTATTGCCTTTCAACGCCATACCGATGGATGCGCCGATTTGTCCGAGACCGATGATGGTTATTTGTGTGCTCATATTGTCCTCTCAAGCGGAGTGGTCACGATTATACTGCCTCGGCGAGTAGCTACAGCTCATGTTATAACAGAACGCATACTCTACAATCTCTCCTCCACCTACATTTAAATTGAGAGAGCCGCGGACGCCGACCGCGACTCTCGTTGAAAGGAGGAGAAGAGAAATCACCTTACGATGGTTATCGTACCATCTCTACCAAAATTATACTTGACGTAAAACCTACGTTTTCTATACGATCATCCCACATCTTGCAGAAGTGTAATCGTTTTGAGCTTATTCGAGGAGTTTCAATGGATAAACATCTTATTTTAATTGGCAATATCAAAGCAACTCCGCTTGGAGAAGTGTGGGCGGCACTTTCTCCCCGCGGCTTGGTGACGGTAGACTTCGGCGTTTCCCAATCAAGTTTTGAGCGCGCGGTTCGTAAACAGACAAAATATGAAACTGAATATGTGCCTGGGCAGTTTGATGAGATCGTTGAACAAATCAAAGAATATTTGACGGGCAAACGCCGGAAGTTTGATTTGAAAATTGATTGGTCGGTTCTGGCTTCTGACTTCCAGCGGGCCGCGCTTCGAGCCGTCTTTTCCATCCCTTACGGTGAGACACGCACCTATGCCGAGATCGCCGCGCAGATCGGACATCCGCAGGCTTTTCGCGCGATGGGACGCGCCAACGCAACGAATCCAATGCCGCTGGTCATTCCCTGTCATCGCGTCATTGGCACGGACGGAAAACTCCACGGCTACGGCGGCAAAGGCGGATTGAAGACCAAGGCATGGCTGTTGAAGATGGAAAAGGAAAAAACCAATTCATTCATGTCATTCTGAACGACTAGCCGGAGCGAAGAATCTTGTTTATTATGAGTCACTACTTCAAGCTTGAGATTCTTCGCCGCTTTGCGACTCAGAATGACATGATTCTGCTTTGGCATATGTTTGATAATAGCCACTCCAACCTCGTCTTTTCGTTGACGATTCCCGCGCCTTCATGGTATCATTCGCCCGCTAAAAACCAGCCGAGGGCTGGGTGGTATCACAAACAGGAGAAGATTATCAGCGCTATCGAATTTCGAGTTAATGAGAACATTCGGGTTCCCGAAGTCCGCCTGATTGGGCCGAATGGCGAAAACATCGGAGTAGTCGCGATCAAACAAGCTTTGCAGATCGCGCGCGATGCAGAAATGGATCTGGTGGAAGTTTCACCAACCGCCACACCGCCTGTCTGCCGCGTAACGGATTTTGGAAAGTTCATTTACGAGCGCACTAAGAAGGAACGTGAGGCGCGCAAGTCGCAGACCAAGATCGAAGTGAAGGAAATCCGCCTGCGTCCTAAAACCAATGAGGCTCATCGTGGTTTCAAAGTGGACGACGCCCGCCGCTGGTTATTGCAGGGACATAAAGTTAGAGTCACAATCCGGTTCCGCGGCCGTGAAATGGATTATCCGGAAATCGCGCTGGAGGACCTGAAAGAGATTGCTGAGTTGCTGGCGGATATCAGCACAATCGAACAGGCGCCGATGATGGAAGGCCGAACAATGCTCGTGATGCTGGCACCTGGAAAACCGTCCGCCAAGAAAAAAGAAAAGTCTGACGCCCCAACAGAAGCCGAAGTCGGGGCCGAAGCGAAAGAGTAAGTCCCACTGATGTTGATATCCGCGGGAGAAAGTTAAAAGCCCGCGTTTTTATTTTGTCTGAAAGGAGTAAGTTACAGTGCCTCGTAAAGCCAAATCCGGCAAATTCAAGCTCAAGACTCACAAGGCGACTTCCAAGCGTTTTCGCCTGACGGGCGCAGGCAAGTTAATGCGCACCAAAGGCGGCAAGGGCCACTTGCGCCGAAACACGTCGAAGCGCACCAAGAAGCAGCTCTCTGAGATGCAGACTGTTCACGGCCGCAGTATCATCAAGAACGTCAAGCGCCTTGCGCCGAACATGGAAAAGTAAGCAAATCATATCCATTTTTTATTGCGGCTCCTGGATGTAAACAACTGGCATGATCTGCCGACGTCCAGAGGTTCGCAGGAGATAACCAATGACAAGAATTAAAGGTGGTCCTTATGGACATCTTCGCCACAAGAAAACTTTAAAGATCACCAAGGGCCAGCGCGGCGCAAAGCACTTTTTGTTCAAGCGCGCCAACGAGGCCATGCTCAAGAGTTTGTGGTACTCTACACGCGACCGCAGAACCCGCAAGCGTGATCTCCGCAAGTTGTGGATCGCCCGCATCAATGCGGCGGCCCGCCTGAACGGCACAACGTACAGCCGTTTGGTGTCGGCGATGAAGAAAGCAGACATTACTCTCAACCGCAAAATGCTGGCAGACATTGCCGTCCGCGATCCAAACGCCTTCGCGGCGGTGGTGGCAAAAACGAAATGATGTTGTAGGTCACGCTTGAAGCGTGACCTACAACTTTAACGGGGGTAAAATCATCACATGAACAAAGTTCTGATGGAACGCGTTCTTTCAACCAGTCAAACGATTCAAATCGTACAAGGCGATCTCACCACCGAAACAACGGATGCCATTGTCAATGCAGCGAACGAACATTTGTCTCATGGAGGTGGTGTGGCTCGGGCAATCGTCCGAGGCGGAGGCGCGATCATTCAGCAGGAATCGGATGAGTGGATTCGCGTTCATGGAACCATTTCCCATGCGTATCCCGCCTGGACCTCGGGCGGACGCCTGCCTGCGAAATATGTGATCCACGCTGTCGGCCCAGTCTGGGGCGTCGGAGACGAAGATGCCAAATTAGCAGCGGCAGTCAGCGGGTCGCTGGAAGTTGCGGACGAATTGAGATGTTCATCCATCTCCCTTCCCGCCATCTCGACCGGCATCTTCGGCTTCCCCAAAGAACGCGCGGCAAAGCTGATGTTCTCTGCCATTGAAAATTATTTTTCCAAACATCAATCGGAAATCAAATTGGTTCGATTGGTTTTATTCGACGAGTTGACCATCCATGCTTTTCGTGAAGTATGGAGAATGGATCATGGCTCATAACCATTATCCATAAACCATGATCTCTTCTTCCCAAAACCCAAAAATCAAATTAGCCCGTGCGCTGACAGGCCGTCCAAAAGAACGGCATGAAACGGAAGCGTTTCTCGCGGAAGGTGTGCGGCTGGTCGAAGAAGCGTTTGCCGCGAATTGGCCGTTTCGATTCGTGTTGGTTTCGGATGAATTGAGTGAGCGGGGAAAGGAATTGATTAGGAAGTTGGAAGATAAAAAGATAGATGTTGAAAAAGTGGAGAGCGGATTATTGCAATCGTTAAGCAAGACTGAAACCTCGCAAGGCATCCTTGCTATTCTCAACGATTCTCCATTGCCCATTCTCCAATCACCTAACTTCATTTTGATTCCCGATTCCATCCGCGATCCCGGCAATCTTGGCACGTTGTTGCGCACTGCAGACGCGGCAAGCGTGCAAGCGGTTTTGATTCCACCCGAAACCACGGATGCCTTCGCGCCGAAAGTCGTGCGCGCGGGGATGGGCGCGCATTTTCGATTGCCGATTTAGAGCATGAGTTGGAATGAGATTAGCGAGTTTGTTAGTGCGCCGAACCTTACCAAACAGGACGAATCGAATCGACGCGATTCTGCTTTTTCAACCGAAAAATCTAACTCGTCTGATGCGACGCATACATGGCTAAATATTTTTCTCGCTGACATGAATGGTCAATCCTGCTGGAAAACCGATTTCCTTCAGCCGTTAGCGTTGATCGTCGGTGGCGAAGCGGAAGGTGCGAGTGAGCAAGCGCATAAATTAGCAACTGCTTCTGTAAAAATTCCAATGTCGGGCAAAACAGAATCATTGAATGCAGCGGTGGCAGGATCAGTCTTGATGTTTGAAGTGATGAGGCAGAGAAAAATTTAGCGCTGAGGTATTAGGGTCTCGATGGATTTCCTTTGGGTTCCTTTGAGATCTTAGTGTTTAAGAATAAGGAAAAAGATGAAAATCCGCTCGATCACTTACTTCTGCAATCCGAAATATCCTTTGGATGAAAAATCCATCCAAGCAGCCGGTAAATTTCTTGCCAAAGCCAAATCTTTATATGAAGCCGCTGGTTATGAAGTCCAAACGGTGCGCTTGGCAACGATACCATTTCCAAAGTTGTTGGGCGAAAAGCAAATCAATGATTTGCCAAAGTTGGTAGAGAAACTCGAACAGCTTATTCAGCAAGTTGGAATAGCCTATGTCTCGCTCGGACCCGCGTTGCCAGAGTCGCCGCGCAGCTATGAAGTCATTCCTGAATCAATAGCTGCATCTCAAAATATATTTTTCGATGGCGTGATGGCAGATAAAAGCATTGGCATTAGCCTCGCGGCAATCAAAGCTTGTGCGGAGGTAATGGTCAAGTCTGCGCCGATTGATCCGAACGGATTCGCCAATCTGCGTTTTGCGGCGCTGGCGAATGTCAAGGCAGGTTCGCCATTTTTCCCAGCCGCATATCATGACAACGATCAACCTGCATTTGCAATCGCAACTGAAGCGGCGGATTTGGCGGTGGATGCATTCAGTCAATCCAAGACTTTAGAGGTTGGACGTCAGACTTTGATCACTGAAATTGAAAAACATGGAAAGCAACTGAGCAAGGTCGCTCAAGCATTGGATGGCAAATTTGGCGGCATTGATTTTTCGCTCGGACCTTTTCCAGCGGAGGCTCAATCGCTGGGCACAGCCTTTGAACGAATGGGCGTGCCGCGCGTTGGCTTGCATGGTTCGCTGGCCGCCGCGGCGATATTGACCGAAGCCATTGACCGCGCGGATTTTCCGCGCACCGGCTTCAGCGGCTTGATGATGCCCGTCCTTGAAGACGCCACGCTTGCCAAACGCGCCGCAGATGGAACACTGGGCGTCAAAGATGTTTTGCTTTATTCAGCGGTATGTGGGACGGGATTGGATACGATTCCTTTGCCAGGCGATACAACGGTTGATCAAATCATTTCGCTCCTGCTCGATCTTTCCGCTCTCGCGCTTCGCCTTGATAAGCCGCTTACCGCTCGGCTGATGCCGGTCCCCGGCAAAAAAGCCGGTGACCCAACCAATTTCGATTTTGGATTCTTTGCCAATAGTAAAGTGATGGCGTTGGATACAACCACACTAAACCGGCCTTTGAACAGCGATGAAACATTCACGCTGAAATCGCGCGGGAATGCTTAAAGACAAAATCCACACAAGGCTGGAAATGAAGCAAAATGAATGGGTTATAATTTATAGGTAAGAGTCGGCCCCATTTTCCTTTTGGAGGTGTTTTGTGGATCTCTCGAAGCATGCATTCTTTGAGGGAAAAATCGTCCCGCTTGCGGACGCAAAAATCAATATAGCCACGCACGGCTTTTTGTATGGCACAGCCGTATTCGGCGGGTTGCGGGCTTACTGGAACGAAGAGAAGAAACGTCTCTTCGTTTTTCGTCCTTGGGATCATTTTCACCGCCTGCTGCATTCGGCGCGCATGATGGCGATGGAAACCAGTTATGACGAAGAGAGTTTGATCGAACTCACGCTGGAGTTATTGCGCACAGACAACTACCAGGAGGACATTTACATACGCCCAACGTTTTATAAAGCAGATCTCGGCATCGGCGTGAAATTGCATGATCTCAAAGATGAGTTCTGTATGTTCACGATGGCCTATGAAAAATACGTCAAGAATGACACCAACGCACATGTAACGATCTCTTCGTGGCGGCGGATTGATGATAATATGATCCCCGCGCGCGGAAAAGTGGCGGGCGCGTACGCCAACTCAGCCTTGATCAAAACCGATGCCAACCGGGCTGGATTCGACGAAGCGCTGGTGCTGGATCAGAACGGTCACGTCTCGGAAGGCTCGGCGATGAACATCTTCATGGTGCGCGACGGCGTAGTGATTACGCCACCGGTCACGGATAATATTCTCGAGGGCATTACGCGCAGGTCGGTCATCGAACTTCTTCGTAATGAAATGGGGCTCCAAGTGGTGGAACGTTCAATTGACCGCACCGAGGTCGCCATTGGGGAAGAGTTCTTTATGACCGGCACCGCCGCGCAGATTATGGCGGTCACCAAAGTCGATCATCGCCCCATTGGACGCGGCGTGATGGGGCCCATCACTACAAAACTGCGCCAGATATTCGATGATTTATTGCGCGCGAAGAATCCAAAATATGAACATTGGAACGTTGAAGTTTAAAAACAAATGGCGGCCAAATGGTCGCCATTTGTTTTCTTATTGTCGTTTCTTGAAATGAACGAGTACTAAGTTCTTTGAGCAATCGCTATAGGTATTGACATAAATATTATCTGATAGAGGAAGGCCAGCCTGATCTAAAACTTGCAGATACAAAGTATGATTCGAATTAACGGGAACTGTAGTGAGATCAAGAATATTCCCTAAGTTGAATTCAAAGCCAGATGCGCCGTAAGCTTTGTAAAGACCGCTGACAGTTACCGAGTTAGTGGGTACCGACTGGCTATTTAACGTTCCAGAAAGTCGAATAACCATCGAAATTATATCAGCACCACTAGAATCCGAGACCGTTCCTCCTATTCCGAGCCAATTGCAACCAGCTTCAGGATGAATGATAGTGCTAGCAATATACTGAACGGTTGCCGAGAACGGCACTGATGGAGTTGCGGATACTTTGGGCGTTTGAGTTGGCGGAACCAGCGAGAAGGAAGTCCCAGTGGGCATCAAAGTAAAGGTCGGAGGCGGCGTGTCCGTCGCGGTCGTCTGTGGAGGATTAGTCGCAGTCCATGTGGCCGGGAGTTGAATTGGTGTAATGGTTGCGGTGGGAAACAGGAGCGGCGTGGGAGGCGGAGGGAACGGATTCAACGGCATGTTTGGGTTGATGAATACCAACACAAAATAACCGACAACGCAAACCGTGACCAACAAGACCAGGATGGATAACAGATCCCAAGGATTGAGTCTCGAACCACGCGTTCGCCCGGCAGGTTTTTCGTTGAAATCAAAATTACTCATCGAGGTTTCTCCATCGAAATATTTCAAGCGGTGCAAGACAACTATGGTGCCAGCACAACAGCCGCCTGCGCCCGTTGTTGAGTTACCCAGTTCTTCAAGGCCTGTTCCTGCATGGCAAGATAGGCATCCGGCGAAAGCGGATGTTGAGCATCCCGCGCCAAGACTTTGATGATGTCATACCCAACGCCGGTCTGGATCACGCCGCTGGTCTGCCCGACCTGCAGGCTGAATGCGGCTTGTTCGACGTTCGGATCGAGCAAATAACCTTTTGGAAACCAGCCCAGGTCACCATGCGCGTTTGGATCATATTGCGCCGCCAGAGTGTTGAAGTCCGTGCCGCCTTGAAGCTGCCCTAAGACACTTTGCGCATCATTTGCATTATAGAGCAAGATTTGCTGGACATGCACCTGATCCGCGGTGTTCGAAACAGCGTTGATGATTTTATCCCGCATCCAGGCCGCATCAATCGAACGTTTCAAGTCGATGCGAAACGACGCCTCGGTATACCCGTGAGCGGATTCCCACTGCGACAGTTTATCCGCTCCGCCGAGTTGAGTAGCCAGCGCGTCGATCCGCGACTGCAAAGCGGAATCCGTGATCTCATATCCCGCGGCCTTTGCGCCCTGTTCCAGCAAAACCTGATCGATCAAATCTTCCAACACCGCTTTGCTTGCATCCGTGTCCGAGACATTCTTGTTCAACGCCTGCTGCGCGGATTTATAACGCGCAAGTTCGGCGGTGTAATCGGTGACGGTTATCCCTTCACCGTTGACGGTCGCGGCCATGGCCTGAGAGGTGGCGGTTGGAAGCACGGACGTTGCCGTCGGCCCAAGGGGTGTGGGCGCAGGTTTGATTCCAGATAAAGAACCGCAGGCAGAAAGACCAAAAGCAAGGAGCAGAGTCAATTCAAGCAAAATCCAGCGCGGGTGGGAATACATTCTTCAAATTATACCAATTAAAAAATAATGGGACACAGCGCGAGGCCGTGTCCCACATAACGGAGTTGAAAGGTTTAGTAATCCATGCCGCCGCCCGGAGGCATCGGCATTGGCTTTTCCTTTTCGGGAATGTCGGTGACCAGCACATCGGTGGTCAGGATCATGGCCGCAATCGAAGCAGCGTTCTCGAGAGCGCCGCGCACAACTTTGACAGGATCAATCACACCCGCAACGATCATATCGGTATACTCACTGGTGAGAACGTTGTAACCAATATTCTTGTTCTTCTCCTCAGCTGCTTTGCGGCGGACGGAGTCAATGATCACGGAACCGTCCTGGCCGGCATTGGAGGCAAGCTTGCGAATGGGCGCTTCCAAGGCTTTCTTGACGATATTGATGCCGACACGAATCTCTTCATCGTCTTCGTTGCCCTTCAGCATTTTATCGAGTTTGCCAGATGTATTGATGAGGGAAATTTCACCGCCGGGGACGATGCCTTCTTCAACTGCAGCGCGTGCCGCGGAAAGGGCATCTTCCACGCGATGCTTCTTCTCTTTCATTTCGGTCTCGGTCGCCGCACCTACGCGGATGATGGCAACGCCGCCGCTCAATTTGGCAAGGCGTTCCTGCAATTTTTCCTTGTCGTAATCGCTAGTGCTCTTATCGATCTCAGCGCGGATTTCCTTGATGCGACCTTCGATGGCGCTCTTGGTGCCTTTGCCGCCGATGACAGTGGTGTTCTCTTTATCGGAGACGACTTTCTCGGCGCGACCAAGGTCTTGAATGGTCGCGGTCTCGAGCTTGCGGCCGGTCTCTTCAGCGATGACGGTACCGCCGGTCAGGGTGGCGATGTCTTGCAACATGGCTTTGCGGCGATCACCGAAGCCCGGAGCTTTAACGGCAACGACATTCAACATGCCGCGCAGTTTGTTCAACACGAGGGTAGCGAGTGCTTCTCCATCAATATCTTCTGCAATAATCAGGAGTTCGCGCTTGCCTAGTTGGACAAGTTTCTCCAACAGTGGAACTACATCCTGCGCGGCGGAAATTTTCTTTTCGTTGATCAGAATATATGGATCTGCAATTACAGCTTCCATCTGATCCGCATTGGTGATGAAATAAGATGAAATGTAACCGCGGTCGAACTGCATACCTTCGACGAATTCAGTTTCATCGGCCAATGATTTTGACTCTTCAACGGTGATGACGCCATCTTTGCCGACCTTGTCCATCACATCCGCGATCAAGTTGCCGATCTTTTCATCGGCAGCGGAGTTGGTCGCGACCGAGGCAATCTCTTCCCTCGTGTCAATCTTGACCGACATCTTGCGCAGCTCTTCGACAACGGCGTCTGTGGCCATCTCGATGCCATGCTTGATGAGCATCGGGTTGTAACCGGCTTCGAGGGCCTTGAGGCCTTCATTCACGATTGCGTGGGCAAGTACGGTCGATGTCGTGGTGCCGTCACCGGCAATATCATTGGTTTTGGTCGCGGCTTCCTTAAGGAGCTGCGCGCCCATATTCTCAAATGGATCTTCGAGTTCGATTTCCTTCGCAACGGAAACGCCATCATGCGTGATGGTCGGGGAGCCAAATTTGCGGTCTATCGCCACGTTGCGGCCCTTCGGACCGAGCGTCGCGCCGACCGCGTTGGCGACCACGTTCATGCCGTTCTTCAGTTTGCGGCGCGCCTCTTCAGAAAAAACAAGTTGCTTTGCAGCCATTTTTCATTACCTCCAGAGTTAACTTTCGATTACCGCGAGAATATCACTTTCGCGCAGGATGAGCAATTTCTTGCCATCCATTTTGATCTCGCTGCCGGAATATTTGGCGAATAGAATCTTGTCGCCTACCTTCAAGTCCGTAGGCACGCGCTCGCCCGTATGTTCGTTGCGATCGCCTGGACCCACCGCTAGAACTTTTCCTTCTTGCGGCTTCTCTTTGGCGGTCTCTGGCAGGATGATCCCGCCCGCAGTGATCTCTTCTTGTTCGATCGGTTCGATAATCACGCGTCCGCCCAGAGGTTTGAGCTTAAGTTTACTTACCATCTTTGACCTCCTGAAAAATTATGTTTTTTGTAATGGTTCGATGCGGAACCATAATCACGAAATTAGCACTCTCTCTTATTGAGTGCTAATCTTATGATACCGAATTCATCCGCCTCCGTCAAGAGGGATTGGTTTTTTCTAACAAAACTCTGATACGGATTCCTTTAGGGCAATACAATGGTATTGGGATTGGCTGTGGGGTAAGGTGTAGATGTCGCAAGCGCTTGAGGTGCAATTGAGGTTGGCGTGCTGTTTTGAGTTGTCGTTCCCAGCGATTGACAAATCTCCTGGCCCGACTGTATGATTCCGGCAATAGTTGGATCGCTGCCATATTTTACATTGACCTCTTGTAACACGTTCGTTGCATCTGGACAATTATTTGCATCCGGCCGGCTCAAAGCTGCCACGATAGAACCATACGTATAGTAGTAAACCAAAGTGCTATCGGATAATGGCAAGCCAGTCACTTGAGTAGGCACATCACCCGTGCCGCAACCGCCGCGTCCATCGCAGGATTCCTGAGCCGTGCAACCTTTGATGGCGCATTTCAAAGCCGGGATCGCGCCTTCATAGTTACGCGATTTTTGATAAATGATCCCGAGCTGTCCATAGAGATCCGCATTATCGGGTTGGAATTCTATGGCAACTTGAACGTTGCGCGCTGCAATAAAATACTCACCCTCCTGTGAATAGGTCTTTGCAATCGAAAGGTATGGTACAGGATCCTGAATACCCAACTGCTTATCGATTGCAACTGCCTTGGCAAAATACTCTAGTGAACTTTCAAACAGTTGTTTTTGGACGGCATCGTTCGGACTCGCGAAACCAAGACGCCGATAGTTTGCCCCAGCGCGCAAATACAGGAAGGTCAGATTGGGAGCAATGGCAATGGCTTTATCATATTCCTGGATGGCTTGATTGTATTCTCCCAACGACTCAAGCACATACGCATAAACCCGGTGCACGTCCATCAGCGACGGATCGCGATCCACTGCTTGTTTGATCTCCTGCTCGGCTTGCGTCCACTTCTGCTCATCCACCAAAATCTCGGCATAGAAAGCCAGAGCCAGCGTATTAGTGTTATCCAATTGTAAGGCGTGGACAGCATCTTGATCTGCTTGCAAGAGATCATCCTGTGCCTGTTTGTCACCAACCAGCGAAGGATTCGCATTCCAATCTAAAACAAAAGCGCGAATGGCGTAAACTGTGCTGTCGTCCGGTGCGAGCGACACAGCTTGATTTGCGGAGGCAAGCGCCTCTTGCAGGCGCGCATTCTGCGTTGCGTCGGTGAGAAGGAGTTGCGAGGAATAGGTTTGGATGCGGGCCAGCTTGGCCAAGAGCTCCGCGTTCGAGGGATCTACCTGTGCGCCCTGTTTATACGCGGTGATTGCATCGTCAAGCTGACCTGCTGTAAATAGAGCATCGCCTTCCAATGCATAAGATTGAGAGGTGCGCGTGGGCGTTGGAGTTGGCTGGAAGGGAGAGGTAATTTTGCCGGTCCTCATCTGAATGAGCAACCAGACTCCACCAAGCAGAAGGAGTGCCCAGAAAAACATGCGATAGACATTGGATTCTGAGCGCCGGTTATAAAGCGGGCGGCGTGGGGAAATGTTCATGGTGTGGAGGTAGCAAGCGGAACAGGCGTGGAGGTAGTTTGCGGAATAGGTGTGGACGTTGTTTCAGGAACAGGTGTGGATGTTGCGGCAGAAGAAACAGAGGTGGATTTCCCCTTCAAAGAGCCGGCAGCGGTCGGCGTAGGCGAGGCGAGATTCTTCTGGCAAATCTGAATCGCCGCCGCGGCCTGCGTCATGGCAACAGTATCCGACGGCACGCGGGATTGAACCAGTTGTGCAACTTGTAAAGCTTCGCTGCAACGGTTCAGGTGGGCAAGCACCAGCGCATATGTATAGTAGTATTCGACGACATGTGTATCCGGCGTGAATTGAATTGGCGTAACTTTCTGACCGTCATCCGTTGTGCCACCACTGATGGTCAGCGATAATTCTTTTACTGCATCGGGCCAATCTACATTGGAATAGTACATGACTCCCAAGTTGCCGATCAAATCGGGATCAGAGGGGCCAGCCTTGACTGCACTTTCAGCATATTGCACCGCCTTGGCATACTCACCAACCGTCGCATACGTGCGCGAGATGAGCAGATCGGGGGTGGGATCTGCCGGGTTCAAAGCATTAGCCTTGGTAAATTCTTCGATGGCTTGATCGTAGGAACCGAGGGCGCGATAGTTGCTTCCCAGTTGAAGATGCACATCTTCGATATTGTCATTGATGGTGTCTGCTGCCTGATATTCGCGGATAGACTCTTCGTAGTTGCCAGTGGCTTCGAGAATATAACCGCGGGCGCGGTGCGCCTCGAGAGAATTGGGCGCCAGCGATAGAGCGGTCTTCGATTCGGTGATCGCTGTATTAAGAACATCCGTTGTTGTTCCACTGCCCGTTAGGTACTCATCAGTAAGGATTTCCGCGTAATAAGCATGCGCATCGGAGTTATTTGGATCTAGATTCAAGGCCTGTTTGACGGCCGCCTCAGCATCCAGATAATTTCCCTGCCAATCGAGTGCCGAGGCGCGCACCGCATTCGCTTCCGAGAGATTTGAGTTCAACAGAAGCGCGTCTTCGGCGTTGGTCTGCGCGTCTTTATAATCGCCCGCAAACACCTGAACCTGCGCCATCGCCACATAGATCGACGGATCATTCGGCTTGAGCGCCTGCGCCTGCTTATACGCGTCAATGGCTTGCGACAACCTGCCTTGATTAAAGAGATCCTGCGCCTGCGTAATATATTGCTCCGGCGGAGGTGTGTTGGTAGGCGTTGCCACAAATGGCGATTGATAGGTTGGAATGATAAAACGATCCATATATGTAAAGCCGGCGATCAACAAAACGAGAAGACTAATCAGGAACCAGTTCGGCCGCTTCTGCCGCCGACGGTTCATGCTCCATTTACTGCCTCTTAAATACATGCAATCATCTTACCATTCGCGGGGAATCAGCGTCAAGTTGAGGTGGCATAAGGTTAGTATTTTCTTAGAATCGATCATTCAATGATTTCTTTAATTGTTGGTTTCATCTCAATTCTTTCAAAATCGCAATCGTTTCCTGCTTGCCGCCATATCCATTCTCGCCGCCCGGACCCACACAGGAGGGACAGCCATCTTTGCACTCGCATTCGCTAACCAGTTCCAAAGTGCGCGCCATCAATTCATCATGGATCTCAAAAAGTTTTTGGCTGAAGCCAATGCCCGCTGGAACTTCGTCATATAAGAATACGGAAGGGACGCCGCGAATGGTTCCAGCCGCGTCGGTGTGAACGCCGAGATCGCTTGGATCACACATCAAGAATAACGGAGCTAACTGACTCAACGCGTAGGATAATCCCGCCAAGCCTGAACGAATGCGGACATTTTGTTCGGCTTTGCGATGACAGGATGAACAAAGCGTGATGAGATTATCGAGTTGATTCGCTTCAATGGCGGATGTATAAGCCTTGAACGGAATCTTATGGTGCACATCATGTTCGCGTCCGCCTTCAGCCGCCCCGCAGACCTGGCAACGAAATCCGTCGCGGGTCCGCACCGCGAGGCGGATGCGCGGCCAATCAGGGCCGTAATCGTTCGGATCGTTCGTCCAGGCTCCGCTGGTGCGCAGAGTCTCAATGGCGGCATCCGAAAGGGAAAGCCAATAGCCGGTGGTCTGCAATTCGGTGGGCGGAAGATCAAGCGGCTCTTCGCCGAGGTTTTCACGAGTCAGCCAGCGTAGTTTTTTGAATCCAGCTACTTGCGCAGTGACTTGAATTTCACCCCACCCTTTTTCTCCACCTTTGATTTCGGATCGTTCTGATTCGCTTAGAATTTGAATCTCGGTTTCGCTTTGCGGCTCGGTATAATAATCGAGTGCAACCGCGGTAAGTGTGGCAATGTTCCTTTCAAGATTCAGTTCATGCACAAAATATTGTTGTCCCTCGTGAATATAAATCGCCCGAGGATGAACCATCCAATACGCGCTGGCGAGGTCGACTTCACCGATGATCTGCGGTGCACTGTCGGATGTCTCTGTGGTTTGTAAAACAATATTTTCCGGTGATGCAGTTCGAAGCGAAACGCTCGCGGCAGGATATGAGTCGGACATCCAGAAATATTTTTCCTGGGAGAGGTGCGCTTCATGACTCGACATGAGAACATCAAGGAACTCCTTAACCTTATCCGCGTCCAGCGAGCCGAACGTCTCATCTTTTTCAAAAGGCAATTCGAACATAGCGCAACGCAAATGATTTAAGAGGATCAATAAATGATCGGGGTTGATCAGGCCCTGCTCCGGTGATTGACCAAAGAAATAATCGAGATGATGCGCGAGAAATTGATCAAGCGGATTTGCAGATGCAACCAGCACGGATAACGCGGGCGCTTCGCCGCGTCCCGCCCGACCTGATTGCTGATAAACGCTTGCGACGGAGCCTGGATACCCGACGAGCACCGCCGCACCCAAGCCGCCGATATCGATTCCCAATTCCAATGCACTAGTCGCAACGACGGCCTTGACAGTTCCATCCCGCAAACCTTTCTCAATCTCGCGGCGTTGTGAAGGAAGATAGCCCGAACGATAGCCGCGTATGACCTCACCCCTGCGCCCCTCTCCCACTGAGAGAGGGGATGGAGGTGAGGTCAAATAACTTAGCATCATCTCTAGGCTTCGACGTGAGCGTGCAAACACAACTGATTGAACATCATTCGCAAGCAAGTCTTGTGTGAGACGAACGCTTTCCATTATCGAACTTTTTCGCAGGCCGAGAGATTCATCGATGATGGGCGGATTGTAAACAAGGAAATGTCTTTCACCGCGCGAGGAACCGTCATTGTCAATCAACTCGATGGATAATTCGATCAATCGTTCCGCAAGTTCTTTAGGATTGCCAATCGTCGCAGAGGTGAGAATGAATTGCGGCACGGCGCCATAGAATTTAGCCACGCGTTCGAGACGACGAATCACATTAGCAACATGAGAACCGAATACGCCACGATACGTATGCATTTCGTCAATCACCACAAAACGCAAATTACGGAAGAAGTCAGCCCAATTGGTGTGATGAGGTAGGATGCCAGTGTGAAGCATATCGGGATTACTTAAGATGATGCGCGCATTTTTACGGATTAAGGCACGTTGCGATTGAGGTGTATCGCCATCATAAATGGCAGATCGTATATTTTGGATTGAAGCTTGAAGTCGATGAAGACCTGAGAGCTGGTCTTGAGCTAAAGCTTTTGTCGGAAAAAGATATAACGCACGGGCGTCCGTATTGGTCAGCAGAGATGAAATGATTGGCAGGTTATAAGCCAGTGTTTTCCCGCTGGCTGTACCTGTGGCCAAAACAATATTCTTTCCAGCGAAGATATGAGACCATGCTTCATATTGATGACTGTAAAGAAAATCGATTCCACGTTGAGACAAGACATCTCGAAGTGAAGCCGGGAGATCGTCCGGGAAAGGATGCGTATGCGCGGGACGTGGAGGAGTCGTCCGCCAAGCGGAAAAATTGGGCGCGGTGTCGGGATCGGTGTGCCACAGTCGAAGGAGAGAATTGAGAGACATTAATGCCTGGATTAAACTCGCATGATACAATTTTTAACGTGATGTGGACGCAAAGAAGAAAACTTGTGGTGTTGATGATTTTCCATATGCTCTGGGGGATAGTCTTATGGTTTAGTATATCAAAGTATGGGTTGGGCATTTCCACGGATTCGGTCCACATGTTATTCGGTGGTTTGAATTTAGCCGAAGGCAGAGGTTTGTATTCCTTCGACGGCAGTTTCGTTTTGCTTTGGCCGCCGCTATATTCGATGTTATTGGCGCTGGCCCATTGGGTGCTGAGATCGGATCCGTTTGTGTCAGCCAATATTTTGCAAGCGCTGGCTTTTATTGGAACTTCATTTTGCCTTTCGATCCTGTTCCTGAGAATATTTCCTGAAAACTTTTACCTTGCCTTGGCAGCCAATATCCTTTCGGATATTGGTGTGGTCGTTCTGACCACCTTCGAGGGCGTCGGCTCGGATTACATCCATTTTTTCCTGGTCATTGCTTCCATATTGCTTACCGGCTTTTACATTGAGACAAAATCGGCGGGCATTTTGCCAGCGATGTTTGTCGCCGGAATGCTGGCAATGCTTCAACGTTACATAGGCCTGGCCGCGATTGCCACCAGCATCGCGGCAATCTTTTTTTTCGATCGACGAAGTGTATATCAACGATTATCGCGCAGTGCGATGATGGCATTGTCAATTCTGCCTGCGGGCTTATGGCTCTTTGCTACTTCCAAGTTGATTCAGCAACGTGCTCCGATTAGTTTTTCCGATAACTTCCAGTGGTTTTCCATGTCCGTTCTGCAATGGTTCTTTCCGGTCGACTTGAAACAGCCTCATCTTTGGCTGTATATCTCACTTCTATGGGTATCCGTTGGGGCAATGATCTTTTTGGTGTTTCATCTCTCGCGGCAATATAATAATTTTTCGCCCTACACGATTCCCGTCCTTGTTTACGGGTTGCTTTATGTGCTCGCCCTGTTTGGCTCGGCTTCGATTGCCTACTTCAATAAATTAAGCGGACGCTTTCTGCTTCCATTTTATATTCCCTTCATCACGCTTCTGGTCCTGACCCTGGATGTCTTAATGCACTTCGTCCATCTGCACAGCCCGCAGAAATTACGCCGAATCATTGCAATTGGATTTGTCGGCATGTTGATCGTGATTGGGATTGGCCTGTTGCGAATCACCATTCCTGTTGCCTTGCAATCTCACGCAGATGGCAATAACGATTTTAATGGCCGTGCCTGGCATGAGAACAGCGTGATGAATTATTGGCTGGCGCACGAGCCTCAAGGAAACTATCTTTTATTCAGTAATTACCCGGATGGGGTCGCGTTTTATACCTGGCATTCCGCTTACAACTCACCTGCTCGATATTCCGGTCCATATGGCAAGCAAGAGTTTCCGGTGACCAGCTATTCATCCGAGTTATTCTCATCCGGCCTCGCCGTTTATTTGATCTGGATCGAGCCCAATATATATTCCTATTATTATAAGGCTCAAGATCTAAGCCCCATTGCGCAGGTCAAGTCGCTCTTTGTAAATCAGGATGGCGGTATCTATCTGTTGACGCCTAGAACGCAGGGCAGCCCATAGCCGAAAGCGTTCCGTTTACTTTGTTCCGCTCTCGACCTTTGCCGGATTCTGCGCATTGATCATGCGGAACGCCAATACTCCCACCAACAATGGCAACCAGAACGTCACGCTGCGATACGCGAGCGTAACAAGAATCGCCGATCTCCATCCTATTTTTCGCGAATGAAATGCCAAAGCCATCACTCCTTCCACAATGCCAATGCCGGAAGGAGTTGGCGAAACGATGAGAAACAAAAAGCCCAGGGAAAATCCGCTGACGATTGTCCCGACACGAAATGGGATATTGAAGGATAGAAATGCACAGGTCAGCACACCCATTAATAACATCTTGCCAAATAACGAGAAAAACAAAGGCGGAATCAAACGGGCTGGTTTTTTCGGGAGCGCGGAAAGCCCATCGGCGATTTCCGCTGCAAAGGTATGAGCGCGTGCCTCGCTTAGATATTCGCGGCGCAGGAAAGGTCTCACAATGAAATTGATCATTCGCGCCAGCCGCGCGAGCACATCCCCCAATGTTTTCGCGGAGCGGTAACCGAGATAAAGGAATAACGCAATCCCGCAGGCTATCGCTAAAAGAGTCAGCGATGCGGCAATATCTCCATCACTCAGGCGATTGCGGTGCGCTAGAATGATCGTTCCGAATGCCAAGATGAATAAGAATGATGCTTCGTCAATCAGCAGATAAAGCACACCTGCCACAGTCACTTTGCCGGAGGATTGTCCACGGCGCTGGCCATCGTTGATGAACAACGCCATGCCTCCGACTCCCGCGCTGGTCGTGACCACGTTGACGAAATTCGCCGCAACGGCCAACAGCATCATGTGACGGCGGCTTTCTTTGAGACCGAGCAAAGTATAGATGGATTGGTAGGTCAAGCCGACAACAGCAAACCATATTACTTGAATAACCAACGCAATAGCCAGATACCACGGGTTGGCGCGGTGGATGGAGGTAAAAATCTGTTGAAGCTCGGAGAAATAGAGAATAACGAATGTGACGCCAAGACATAGCACCACCACCAGGATAATTTTTCGCATGTGGAAGTGGATTATAACAAAACATCCGCAGAAAATTCTGCGGATGTTTAGATTCCGATTTGGGTCCGGGATGAAGCGAATCTAACTTCGCCGCCGCCCGCCCATGCCGCTGACCAGACTCACAAAATATAGTAATTGCAATAGAGCCGAAGCAAGTCCCGCGACATACGTTAGCGCCGCGGCATTGAGCACATTGTTGACACCGCGTATCTCATCCGCACCGGCGATGATGCCGGTTTCCGCCAAAAGTCGTTTGGCACGAGCGGAGGCGTTCAATTCCACCGGCAAAGTTGCCAGCGCGAATATTGCGCCGCCTGAAAAGACCAGCACGCCCAGCCATGCAATTTGGACACCCATGGATGATGCGTTCATCATGGTTGCCAAGACGATGCCAGCCATGATCATGATCCATCCGAGCCACGAGCCGATATTGACGGCGGGTACGAGCGCAGCCCGGAATCGCAACGGGAAATAATCTTCCGCGTCCTGCATGGCGTGACCGAGCTCATGCGCAGCGACTGCCACTGCCGCGACTGACGGAACATTGGCAACCGTTTGCGAAAGATTTAAAATCTTTGTGCGTGGATCGTAGTTATCGGTCAGATCGCCGCGAATGCCTTGGATCTGAACACCATACAACCCGCCGCTCGAGATCAACCGTTGAGCGGCTTGTGAGCCGGTTAAGCCGCTGCTCACGCGGGCGCGGCTCCACTTGCTATATGTGGATTTCACATACCATGAGGTCAGCATCATCAAGATGAAAGCTGGCGCCATGAAGCATAAATAGGTTGGATCGAAGAAAAACATTTTTACCTCAGCGTCCTTGCGAAGTTTCAAAACCTTTGCAAGGGATTTTAATCTATGGAACTGGAGTGGGTGTCGCCGTTGGCATGGAAGTCGGGATGGGAGTTCCGTTGATCATATCCAGCAGGGTTTGAGAAGCCGCATCCAGTTGCGGGTCGAGTCCGGCATTGATGTCTGCCGCCGTCATCGGAACATATACATCTGGTGTCAGGCCCTTCTTATCAATGAGTGTGCCTTTCGGAGTCAGCCAGTGTGCAATAGTGATTGCCACTGCGCCTTCATTATTTGATAACGGAACACGGATTTGCACGGAACCTTTGCCATACGAAACCACACCGACTAGTTTGGCGCGCCCATCGTCCTGCAATGCACCCGCTGTAATTTCCGAAGCGGAGGCGCTGTTGCTATTGATCAGCACCACCATTGGTATCTTGGTTGCCAACCCGCCGGACATGGCATCATATTCCTTTTTACTTCCATCGCTGGATTGCTCATAAACCACTGGGCCATGATCCACGAATTGCGAAACCACTTCCACTGCGGTGTTTAAATATCCGCCGGGGTTATCGCGCAAGTCAAGGATAAGTCCTTTGGGGTTTTGCGCCAGCAGCGTGGTCAGTGTGGTCTTCAACTCGTCCGTCGTCGTCTGGCCAAAATCGGAGATTTGAACATAGGCGATGCCGTTATCCAGCATCTTTCCGCTCACGCTTGGGACATTGATCTGGGCGCGCACGATATCGAATTGAAGCGTCGTAGATTGACCAGGCCGACGGACGGTCAAATGAACCGTGGTTCCCGCCGGACCAATCACCTTTGACCGCACCTGTTCCGGATCGATGCCGGTCATATCGACACCGTTCACCGCGATGATTTGATCGCCTGCCTTCAATCCGGCTTTCTCGGCAGGAGAGCCGGGGATGGGTTTGGTAATCGTAAGAACGGTTCCGCTGGTATCCACATAGGCACCAATGCCTTCAAATGAACCGGAAAGCTCGTCGGTTGCATCCTTATACACTTGCGGATCCATATATTCGCTATGCGGATCGCCGAGCGACTGCACCATCCCAGTAATGGCGCCTTCCAAGAGTTTGGTGTTATCCACCGGCTGATCCACGTAATCGGTGTGAATGATCTGCCACGCGTCCCAAAATGGTTTGAACAACGTCTGCAGATCCTGCGGCGTTGACGACTGCGCTTCCGGCGAGACGGTAGGAATGCCGGGTAAAGTCGCGGGCAGGCTTTGTTGGAAACTATTCAATGGGAACATATGTCCCACAACAAATCCACCAGAAAAACCGCCCAACAAAAGCGCGGCCCCGATTAAGACGAACAAAACAACCTTTAAGGTTTTTGCCACAAACTCCTCCATTTCTTGTTATCTGAATGAACCATATCATGCCGGGATTAAAAGATGATGAAACCCGCGTTGAGAATTTATATAAAGACTATAAACGGTTTGTAAAAATCAATCCTTTTTCTTTGATATTTTCTTCACGCGCCGGTGAAGTTCAAAAACGATTCCCATTCAAGAGCCCGGGTAACCGTCCCCAATCCGTGAAGGCCGCGTCCATATCCGGATTGAGGGCGGCTGCGCCGAAGTCGGTCGATACTGCGGAACCATTATGGTTCGGTAGTACAGAACCATAGAGAATCCCATACATGCCGAAGTCTTTCGCGGCGCGCGTGGTATGCGACAGATCGTCAATCATCACGCACTTTGATGGATCACTTTCGCCCGCAATGTTCAATGCGATCTTAAACGCTTCAGGGCTCGGTTTGCAGTATGGATCGACGCGGTTCACATCCACGATATCCGCAAAATATTCGTCGATTTGCAGTTGGCGAAGCACGCGCTGGGCATGAGGCACATCCGCGTTGGTGAAGATCACGTTGCGGGTCGGGAGAGCAGCGAGCACCTTTTGTTGAATCGGATTCGGGTGTAGATAATCCTGCAAAGGCAAGTCATGGACGTAGGCGAGGAAATCCTGAACATCCACGTTGTGTTTGGCCTGCAGGCCGCGCAAAGTAGTGCCATATTCACGAAAATATTTTTCGCGCAGGCGCGGGATTTCAGCGGGCGGGATGCCCATACGTTCGTCCATGTAGGAATTCATACGTCCTTTGATGGCCGCCCACAGCCCGGTGGACGATGGATAAAGTGTGTCGTCGAGATCGAAGAAGATGGTTGTAAAACGCATTCGGCAATTATAATTGCGATATGCCTATTCGACTGTTGTCTTCCGAAGTTGCTTCGCAAATTGCCGCCGGCGAGGTCATCGAACGACCGGCCTCGGTGGTCAAAGAGTTGATGGAGAACGCGCTCGATGCGGATGCGAAAAGCATCTCGATCTCGATTGCGGAAGCAGGACGCAAATTGATCGAAGTCGCGGACGATGGAAGCGGAATCGCTTCGGATGAATTAGCGCTGGCTGTTTCGCGTCACGCGACCTCGAAGCTGGCGCGCGCCGATGATCTTTTCCACATCTCGACGCTTGGATTCCGCGGCGAGGCGCTGGCCTCGATTGGCTCGGTCTCGCGCATGACGATCACGTCGAAAGTGGCCGATTCGAAGGCCGGCGCACGCATCAAAGTCGAGGGCGGACGCGAAGGCAAAGTCGAATCGATCGGCGCACCGACTGGAACAGTCGTGCGCGTCGAGGATTTATTCCATAACGTCCCGGCGCGTTTGAAATTCTTGAAGGCCGATGTCACCGAGCGCCGCGCCATGGACGCCTTGATCACGCGTTATGCGCTGGCATATCCGAATGTGCGATTCAAATTATCCGAAGGCAGCAATGTGACATTGCAAACATCCGGCGATGGCGACCGCCGCGCGATCCTGGCCGCGTTATATGGCGTGGACATTGCAAAGCAGTTGCTGGAGATTAATTTCGAAGAGGAAGGAATTCGATTAAGCGGATTTACCAGTCCCACCGCGCTGACGCGTTCGAATCGCAAGGATATCACGTTCTTTGTCAATGGGCGCTGGGTGCAGGATACGCCGCTGACCACCGCGCTGGTTCAGGCGTATCACACGTTGTTGATGGTGGGGCGGTATCCGCTTGCAGCGATCTTTGTCGAGATCGCGCCTGAGGAAGTGGATGTGAATGTTCATCCGGCCAAAGCCGAAGTACGATTTCGAAATCAAGATAAAGTATTTGGATTCGTCCAACGCACCGTGCGGCGCGGCTTATTGGCTTATTCACCTGTGCCACAAGTTGCACCAAGTTTGTGGGGCACGCGCAGCGAGTTTTCCCAGCAAGTTGGATTGGATTGGACGATTGCTCATGACGGCTCGTTGGCAGTTGACAGCGGGCAGTTGACCCTGGAAAGCGAAACGCAATCGGCCTTAAACCCTCAACTTTCAACTACCAGCCAAATCCCGTTGCTCCGACTCATCGGTCAGATCGGCGCGACCTATCTCGTGGCCGAAGGCCCCGATGGACTTTATCTCATCGATCAACATGCCGCGCATGAACGTGTGCTGTTCGAGAAACTCATGGCACAACACGATCAGAAGAAGATTCCGTCGCAGTCTTTATTGACACCCGCGGCCGTTACGCTTCCGCCGCAATCTGCGAAGGCATTGGATTCTCAATTATCGATTCTCGGTCAATTTGGCTTTCAAGTCGAAGAATTCGGAACAAACACGTTTCAAGTCCGCGCCATGCCGAGTTTGTTCGCAGGCAGTGATCCGTCCACCGCACTACGCGCCATCGTCGAAGATTTCGAAGAAGATGAATCGCCGCTGCAAAATGAAATCGAAAAGAAACTCGCGGCGCGCGTCTGCAAACGGATGGCGGTCAAAGGCGGGCAAACGCTCTCGCCCGAAGAACAGCGTGCCTTGCTTTCGGATTTGGAACGCTGCGACTCGCCGCGTACTTGTCCGCACGGCAGACCGACGATGATTCATCTTTCGGTTGAAATGCTCGAACGTCAATTTGGTCGCAAAGGGGCACGCTAATGCCGGTTGATTATCACCAGGTTCATGCTCGCATCAAAGAAATCGGCGCAGGTGCAAAAGAACGAAGTAAGAAGATAAAAGAAAGACGTTCTCAAGCCCGCGATCTTCTTCAACGTTACGCATCTGAATTGGATTTCCTGCGCGCCAAAGTCGATTCTGCCAAAGCAGTTGACGCGAACATCCGATGTGCGTACCCGGTCCACGAGTTGCTCGCTTCGCACAACCCGCTAGCGGAGTCCATTAAAGAAGCGACTCTTATTGCTGCCGATGGCTCGCAGATCAACCCGGATCGTCACGCGGCAATCTTATATTCATTGATTAATGTCGGCGTCATCATTTTGAAGCCCGGCTCGGGCGCTGCGCCTGAAGTCAAAATTTATACTGATTTGAAATATGGTGATGACCTTTATACCAATCATGGCATGATGACCGAAGACATGGTCGCATTGGGGCGCGATCTTTCCGAACGGAAGAAACTGCTCGAGCTGGGATTGCAATATCCAAAACCAGTCATCACGTTTACGGATGGGCCGATTGAACTGTGGGGCGCAGAGGGAAGCGCAACGGAAGATTATCGCCGTAATCGCGAAGAGCATATTCGGCTTCTTTCACGGCTTCAATCGGAAAACATCATCACTGCCGGTTACATTGATAAGCCCGCCGCCGATTTGGTAACGCGCTTATTGGAAATAAGCCAAATTCAAGAGAATGAAATGAAAGCGGTACGAGACATCCATACATTGCGCGGTGTGACCGATCGCTGGCTGTTCGGCGAAGAAGGCAATCCGATTCTGAAGAAAGGCGAACGCTCGGCGATTTTTATCATTCAGTCCAGTTCTCAGAATCATTACAAGGGCAGTTTGGAAATCCACTTCTTCTATTTGAATGTTGGCACGGATTTCCATCCCTGGATTGTGCGCGCGGAGATTCCTGCCTGGGTTGCAGAGGATAAAAAGAAGGTCAATCTATTGCATGCGTCGCTGCTTGAACAATGTGAAATCATGGGCGCAAGACCGTATCCGTATCTCTTGCATCGCGCACACGAGATTACTGTTGTGAAGCAGGAAGAGCAACAACAGATCGAGCAGATGCTGATACAGGAACTTCGCAATCAAGGTGAAGAGATAGATGAAAAATCTATGAAACAGGCAGAAAAAGATTTACCCGGAAGAACAAAAAGATAACCCCCACCGTCCTTTGGACACCTCCCCCATTTTCGATTTGAAAATGGGGGAGGTGGGAGGGGGTCGAAGGACAAAGGAAAAATTTATGACTGCACAAATCGAAATCGGAAGGTTGTTACGCGCAGGCACGACAGGCTTCATCGCAGGATGTCGAGTGAATCAACTCGATGCTCCAGCTTTTGGAGCAATGGTGCGCGCACCATTGAGCGAAGACTATGAAGTCTATGGCTTGATCTATGATATTCACATTGATGATGACGGGCTGGTGCGACAACTGGTCACGGCAGATAACGTCAGCGAGGAAGTGATGCGGGATAACCGCGAGCGGCGCATAGTGCCGGTTGAGATGTCGGTATTGTCGGTGGGGTATGAAGCGGATGGAAAAATCGTCCATCTGCTTCCGCCGCGTCCGCCGCTGAGTTTGGATGTGATCTATTTATGCGATGAGAAAGATGTGGCCCGATTTACAAGCGCCGGAAGATTTGGATATTTCCGTCACGTTTTGCAGAATCAGGACATTCCTATCGGTGAAGTATTGGCCGCGCATATTCAACAAGCGGGCAAAGCACACGGACAGGGCGGCGAGAAGTGGAAGGAGCAGGCAACGCAGGAATTGATTACGCTGTTGCGCGATGACTATCCTGCTCTGATGTCTGTCCTCGGTGCGTTAAGCGAGATTGCATAAAGGAAATATGTCTGAAAAGAATTGGTCTTGGAGTTCGCTTCCGATCATTGCATTTGCAACGATCGCAGTGGCAGGCCTCGCCTATCTGGGCGGATATACGCGCTTCATGGCGGATGATTATTGCTCCGCCTATTACGCAACCCGATTTGGTCTGCTCCGCTCGATTTGGTATTGGTATATCAACTGGAGCGGACGGTATACCGCCTTCGCCTTCGACTGGCTAACGTTGACCAAAACGCTCGGGCCTTATAGCGCCCACTTGGTTCCGCCGATGGCCATAGCAACCTGGTTGATTGCGACGAGCACCGCTGTTTACATCAGTCTGAAAGCGATTGCCCCGCGTGCAGCAATCATGAGCGTCGCGATTGCAATCAGCGCCAGTTTTGTGCTGGCCGTGATCGTACTGAGTCCGGACATCGCACAATCCTATTTTTGGTTGAACGGGATGCGTTCATATTCATTGCCTTTGGTAGTGATGAGTATATATGCGTTATTGTTCGTTTGGCTTGTGCCGCGCTTGAAATCTGATAACGCAGTTTGGCTGACTTGCATCCTTGCCTTTGGCTTGACCTTAGCGAACGGCGGCTTTAGCGAAACCATGGCAGCGCTTCAGCCTGTGATGCTGATTTTTATAACCGGCTTTCATTGGCTGGCAAACGACAGAAAGATAGATAGCACTTTCAAAGTTTTAGCCGCTGCAACACTTGGAGCGCTGCTCTCCCTAATCATGGTTGCGATAGCGCCTGGTAATGCTCTTCGAAAAGCGCAGCTGCCTGCTTCTCCGGGCCTCATAAAATGGATGGAAATTTCTATCGGAGCTTATCTTGCTTATCTTCAAGATATTCTCCTCTCTCCGCAAAGAATCACCGCCCTGCTCGGTGCGATATTGGTTAGTGCATGGGCCGGGACAGGATATAAAGCCCAAATCACGTTACGATGGTGGACGATCCCGGCACAGATCATTGGCGGATTAATTCTGTCTTTTGTCTGCATTCCGCCCGCGGTCTATGGTTATGCCGCGCCGCCGCCGCCGCGCACGCTGAGCATTGCGGCTTTTGCCCTTGTGGCTTTTTGGATGGTTGCCAGTTTTCTGATCGGCAGTTGGCTGGCACGTACTTTACGTTCTTCCCTCCGACTGGAAGTTGGAATAATTGTCCTGGCAACCTTGTTGATCGGTGTATCGTCTGCATTGACAATGGTTTATGTCAATCAAAACCGGAGCACCTACATTGCCTATGCCCAGAAATGGGATGCAATGGATGCGCAGATTCTACAGGCACGTGCCCAACATCTTTCGTTTGTGAATATCCCGGCAATGTTCAACTGGGCGAAGCTGGATCGTCCGAATGACCATCCAAAGTTTTGGGCAACGGCTTGTTATTCGGAATACTACGGCATTCAAGTCTATGGCCCGCCGTATTAAGAAGTTGGAATGGTTAAACACGACGGACACAAAGAAGAATTTTGGATTTGCAATTGAAGATTTTAGATTGTAGAAAGGTGTATGAGTTTTTGATGAACGAAGAGGACTTAAAACGAAGGACAAAGCGATTTGGATTGGGTGTGATCAGATTGGTTGAGTCTTTACCAAATACACCCACTGCACGAACCATTGGAAATCAATTACTTCGTTCCGGCATGTCCGTTGGCGCAAATTATCGAGCGGCCTGTCGTGGTAAGTCGAAAGCGGATTTTATAGCCAAGGCAGGCATCTCTTTGGAAGAGGCAGATGAATATCTTTACTGGATGGAATACTGCAAGAAGCAAACATTGTTCCAATTGAGAGACTAAAGGACTTAATGAAAGAAGCCAATGAACTGGTTGCAATCTTTACTGCGTCCATCAGAACAGCGAGAGCACATCTAAGGTCGTGAGGTCAACATGCCAAATCTACAATCTAAAATCAACAATCTAAAATCCGCCATCGGTTATATCATCGGCGGGGGATTGAAGGAATCGTTCAAGGCACGCTTGACGGTTCCGGCGCAGGACGTGCAGGAAGGCGCATTCGTCGTCATTGAGAATTCCAACTGGCGATATTACGGCCTGGTCACGGATATTCAACTTGGTGCGACCGACCCGCGCTTTGCGGATGAGCAAACTGAAGCGCGCTTGCCAGCTTCGATTGCGAAGGCACTTCATGGTCAAACGCTTTATACAAACCTTGAAATCCTGCCAGCGTTGATGCAGGATATCGGCCCCGACCCGATCTCGGCGGAGTATAAAAAATGGCGGCAGGAAAACCCTGAAGAGCCGAAGCCGCTTCCAGTCAAGACTGTACCGCCGCATCATTCATCCGTTGAGATGGCGCGACCGGAACACATCGCTGGCATCTTCGGCGAGCCGAGCGATAAGAACTTTATCATCGGTACCACGCGCGAGCAGGGACATCCCGTATGCATCGATCTGGAGAAATTCGTCCAGCGCTCATCGGGAGTGTTTGGTGCAACGGGAACAGGTAAATCATTTTTGACGCGGCTGATACTGGCAGGGCTGATGCACTACAACAAGGCCTCGGTGCTGGTGTTCGACATGCACAACGAATACGGCTTCGACGACACGGCCTCCGATAGCGGACTACGCGTGACGGGCTTGAAGACTAAGTTCGCGTCGAAGGTTAAAGTCGTGGGTCTCGGAGGCGGGGCAAAGATCCGGGGCAATGTGCCCGATTTCAATCTGGAGATTTCCGAAAGCGACGTTGCTACATCCGACATTGAATTATTGAGCCGCGAACTCGATCTAAAAGAGACGACTGCGACCACGCTTGAGGCGTTATGGAATTCCTTCAAACGGGATTGGTTCAGCGAGTTCAAAGCCATGACCCAGGAAGTCATCAGCACCGAAGATGGCAAAAAGGTTCCGGCCAGCGGAAGCGTGGCGGCCTGGGCCAACGCCAACGGAGTCAACGTGATGGCGGCGGAGGCACTGCAAAATAAATTACGACGCTTGTTCAACAAGGAATATATCGTCCCCAAACCTGCCGCAGACTCGATCAAGGAAATTATCAGCGCACTCGAGAGCGGACAGCATGTAGTGTTGTCGTTCGGCGAGTTCGAGACCGATTTGGATTATCTGTTTGTCTCGAACTTGTTGACGCGCCGCATCCGTGAAGCATGGGAAAAGAAAACCAATGCTTATCGTTCGACGGGTAAGGATGAGCCGAAGCAGTTGGTGATCGTGATCGAAGAAGCACACAAGTTGTTGAACCGCGAGATGGCAGCCCAGACCACGTTCGCCACCATTGCACGTGAACTGCGGAAGTATTACGTGACGTTATTGGTAATCGACCAGCGTCCATCGCAGATTTACGATGAAGTCATGTCGCAGTTGGGGACGCGCATCAGCGGCTGGCTGGGTGATGACGATGACATCCATGCCGTGCTCTCGGGACTTTCGGGACGCGAAGCCTTGCGGGGCATGTTGGCGCGGCTGCAACCCAAAGAGGAAGTGCTGCTGTTGGGCTGGGGCATGCCAATGCCGATGCCGGTGAAATCAAGAAGGTATGACGATGAGTTCTGGAAGGAACTGCTCGGCAGTAGTGGGAAGCGCAGCAAGGATCAGAATTTGAAAGAGTTGGGGTTCTAGATTGTAGGCTTTAGATTGTAGATTTCAGATTGAGGGAGGACAGAGGAGTTTTTGACGAACGAAGAGAGATTGGGATCATTGTTTGAATGAAGGATGGAACTGTGAACCGATCCAATCCATAAAGAGCTACGTACTGCCCCCGAGGGCAATTCTTCTCAGGGGCAATCGTTTAACCCGGCTATGGGAATTGCGAAAGGATAACTCTTACCACGAGGCTGCCGTAGGCTCATCGAAGGATTCGATATGGGAGGATATAGGATGGTTATAGGATCGTTATAGGATGAGTGAAGAATACTCTTACTTCGGAGCCTACTAGGAGAAGTATGAACTATTTGAAGAATGGCACTTTGGCAACTCATGTCGCCAAAGCAGCTGACGGCGGCATGAAGCCGCCTCAGCTAGGGATGATCGAAGGACGACCAGATTAAGCTTATAGACACCATATAGCCATTCTATAGGCATAGCGAACGGAGATAGAATTCTTTATCCCGAACTGACGTTGCATAAGATATACTACGCCTGCTGAAAAGAAATTATGGGCGACTCTGCGCTTTCTGCATGAAGGTGGAGTTTGCTGCCCTTTTTATGAAATATACACTACGTACTATGAGGTCCCCATGAAACTCTTTGTCCCCGGGCGCATCTGCCTGCTTGGTGAACATTCCGATTGGGCCGGCGGTTATCGACGCATCAATGCCGATATCGAAAAAGGCTACAGCCTGATTACTGGAACCGACCAGGGCATTTATGCCGAGGTTTCGCCACACCCTACTTCCCTGATCCTGACTGCGGTGACGCCTGACGGTCAACGCCAGGGACCGTACGAAATCCCGATGGAGCCCAAGGTCCTGATGGAAGAGGCGCAAAAGGGCGGCTTCTGGAGTTATATTGCCGGTGTAGCCTACCAGGCACTGATCAATTATCACGTGCGCGGTCTGGTGATTGATAACTTCAAGACCGACCTGCCCATCAAAAAGGGGTTGTCCTCTTCGGCGGCGATTTGCGTGCTAGCCGCACGCGCCTTCAATCGCGTGTACGATCTGAAGCTGACCGTGCGGGGCGAGATGGAAATGGCCTACCAGGGTGAGATCACCACCCCCTCGCGCTGTGGACGTCTCGACCAAGGCTGCGCCTTCGGCAACCGTCCCGTGTTGATGACCTTCGATGGCGAACGCCTCGAAACGGAAGAATTGCGGGTCAACGAGCCGCTGTATTTCGTGCTCGTGGACTTGCAGGCCAAGAAAGACACGATGGAAATCCTGAACCGCCTGAACCACTGCTACCCCTTCGCTGAAAACGAGGTGGAGCGCGGCGTACAGGAACTTCTCGGTCCCATTAATAAGCGCATCGTAGAGCAGGCCATGGATGCCCTGCAAAAGGTAGATGCACAACGCCTGGGGGCCTTGATGACCGAAGCGCAGGCCTTCTTCGACCGTTACGCCATGCCAGCCTGCCCCGAAGAGCTGACTTCACCGGTGCTGCATAAAATTCTCGAATACGAAGCACTCAAGCCGCATGTGTGGGGCGGCAAGGGCGTCGGCTCACAAGGTGACGGCACAGCCCAGTTCATCTGCCGTTCGGAAAATGACCAGCAGGCTGCGGTCGAAATTCTGCAACGCGACCTGGGGATGCCCAGCTACAAACTGACGATCACTCCCCAACAGCAGGTGCGCAAGGCGCTTGTCCCGGCAGCCGGGTTCGGCACACGCTTATTCCCGGCCAGTAAGGCCACCAAAAAAGAACTCTTTCCGATTGTAGATCGCGATGGCATTGCCAAACCGGCCATTCTGCTAATCGTCGAAGAAGCGCTGGAAGCCGGTATCGAAGAGGTGATCCTCGTTGTGCAGGAAAACGATCTCGATGAGTTCAAGTCGTTCTTCAACGAGCAAGTCACCATCGAAAACTACAACAAACTGCCGCGCCATTTTCAGGAGTATTCGCGTCATATCCTCGACATCGGCCGTCACGTAAAATTCATCGTCCAGACGGCGCAGGAGGGATTCGGTCACGCGGTCTATGCTGCGAAAGAAGTGATCGGTAATGAACCCTTCTTGCTGATGTTGGGCGACCACCTGTATCGTTCCACCACTGATATCTCCTGTGCCCGCCAATTGCTGGATGCCTATCAAAGGCATGGCACCAGCATTCTCGGCCTGCGCCTGACCCCGGAGGCACAGATTGGCAACTTTGGCACGGTCACGGGCGTGTGGGTCAAGAACGAAACGACACTCAACATCACCGAGTTCGCAGAGAAGCCCAACCTCGATTATGCCCGCACCAACCTGCGGGTGCCCAGCTTATCTCAGGGCGATTACCTGACCGTATTCGGCCAATACATCATCAAGCCCAAGCTGTTCGATTACCTGCGCGAGCATATCGAAAACAACGTGCGGGAAAACGGTGAGTTTCAGCTTACTTCCGCCCTCGACCGTCTGCGCCAGGAAGACGGCTTTCTTGGCCTGATGATCCAAGGCAAGCGTTATGACATCGGTCTGCCGCAGTATTATTTGGAGACGTTACAAACGTTCAGCCAACCGTGACAACTTCCTGATATAGGAACATATAGGATGGTTATAGGATGATCAAGAGCAGGGCGGCGGGCAGACACGCTTTGCCAGGTGCCAAATATGAGAAGGAAGCCGCCAAAAAGGGGCAGAATTTGGAGGGGTTTTGGTTGGTATATAACTGAGATTTTGCACGCGTCCATCTTTTATTCCAAAATATTCCTTTGCCGCTTCCCGCATTGAGTGTGGAGCCTCCGAAGATTATTGAACGATCATCCCAGTAGTCGTATTTTTTCAAAATATCGACAACCTCTTCTTCTGTTTCAGATTTCAGAAGTTTCAAACAGAATTCTCTTTCATTGACACTTACTGATTTTTGAATAATGTAAGTCACAAAATAAAGGCATTTTCTCTCGTATTTTGGGCTAAAAATGAGACTTTCTTTTTTCAAAAATCAGTAGTTGCTTTGCACTTTTGCCTCCCGTTTTCCTATAACCACGCAATTTTAATTTCGCCTTCTAATGCCTTGAATTCTTTATCGCCTGTAACAAGTTCTGCTTTGCGACCTTTAGCGAGTGCGGCAGCGAAACAATCAGCGTAAGAAATGTTCCCACCAGCTTTGAATACAGAGGCTTGGCGGGTTAACTGCCAGTCCGCATCTACAATTTCAATCGCCATCCCATTGATTTCGCCAATGTATTGGTCTGCAGTTTCAGGGGAATTTGTGCGTGCAATCGAATACCATACTTCCCCAAGATTAACCAAACTCATTGCAAGCTTTATCCCATCCTCTTCCGCTTTGAGGATCAAGCCTCGAACGGTGTCCGCGCCCGGCTCATCTTCAAAAAAAGCCATCAGTGCATAGGAGTCAAGTACTTTAGTAGCCATGATTATTTTTCCCTTTCCTTATCTTTGCGGCGTTCATCCAACAATACTTTTAGTCCGCCCTTACCCTTGAGCGAGCCTTGTAAACTCTTGAGATACTGCTCAGTCACCGGCTTCAAGATGATTGCATCCCCAATATCAGTAACGATAATTTTCGTACCATTCTTAATCCCATATTTTCGTCGCAGGGAGGCGGGGATCACGATCTGACCCTTTATGGTTGCGTAAGTCTCCATATCCATATCCTTTCAATGGGAACATACTACTATAAAGCTTAAAGTAAGTCAATAGCACAAAATGTATTACATAACACACTATATACTACTCATCACCCAAACCGACTTAATTAATCCTGTAGTCTATTTAGATTGCGAAAGCAATTTATTTTTTGTGATTGGTCTGTTCCGCCACAGAGATTCGGTCACTTGACCACGGTGAGAAAGGTGCCATCCCCAACTTGCATAATTCAATCAAGGCGTGGTCATAGTTCACACGCCAACCGGCGAAGTCCTTCCAAGCGTGTTCCCAATCCGCTCTGATGGGCAGTCCGGCGGCAGCGAGTTGGGTTAGCGCCTCATCGAATTCTGCCCGAGCCTACCTATACATTAAATTGCAAAAAGAGCAATTGTATGTCAAATCGCAGAATGTTAACAATTTTTAATGGAAGAAAACGTTGACAACACTAGTTAACTGATTACAATGAAACCCCTTCAGTTAGAACCTGCACTTTTCATTCATATCAAAGGAGAGACCTATGGCAAAATCATTCCCTGAACTAACAGATTCCGCCCGCCAAATGCTGACAGGTCTGGAAGCGAATACTGCCGAAGTGTCAAAACGCGGCGCGACCGCAGAGTTTACCAAGAGCGGCAAGGCTTTGCTTGCCAGTGTGGATACGATGAAAGCCGAGCGAGATACCATGAAAGCCGCTCTCAAAGCCAAAACTGCCGCTTTAGAGATTGCCGTTGCTCAGCTAAAGACTTGGAACTCTGAAGCCTCCCGTGCGGTCAAATCGACGTATCGCGATCAGAAGGAAAAATGGGTTGAGTTTGGTATTAAAACTAAGGCAAAAGGAAAAGGCAAGAAATAGTTCTGGCCTGAAACATAGATTAGATGGATTCGAAAGAATCCAGCATTCGCTAAAATTATCCTTCTGATGTTATTAGAAGGATAATTTTGTTTCATAAAGTTCTAATTTTGACCTAAAAACGCGCAAGATGGCCGGACTTCAAGTTTGACCGCTCCCTTCGGCATAATGAGGCGGCAGTAAATCATGCCTAAAACCATCTCAGAAAAAGAAATGATTCTATGGGTTGTGAGTGGGGATTGCATTCATGCTGTCGAAGAACAATGGAACCAAAGCAGTATCAAACAAGATGCCGGTTTGCTTGACCAAAAAATCATTGACGGCTTCATCACTCCACGCTGCACGATAAGGCCTGTCCGAAGAAAGGGCATCCCAAACATCTACGATGGAGAAAATACGCGCCGCAAGAGGAATTTCTTCCTTTCGTAACCCTCTCGGATAGCCTGTTCCGTCCCAGTGTTCGTGATGGCAATAAGGAATTTCCAAAGCGTGTTGAAATAATAGGATGGGGGATAGCAAGTCATGTGCATATTGGGGATGTTTTTGCATAATGAGCCATTCCTCATCTGTCAACTTTCCTGGTTTGAACAAGATATTATCTGGAATGGCGATCTTGCCAATGTCATGCAGGAGTGCACCCACATAAATTCCATCAATTTCTTTTTCGGGAACCCCCACTTTTTTTGCAAGATTTCAGAGCTGCCTCAGCGACACGCAGGGTATGTGCTTCGGTTTCATAATCCCGCAAATATAACATCCGCAGTAATCCGTGGAGGGTTTGGTCAAGAATCTGATTGTTCGGGTAAACCACTTCGTTGCTGATGGATCGAACTATCCGAAGCGCGTTGGGAGGCGGGCCCAGCGTCTCATTCCACATCTGCACTTTGTTGCGACTCACGGATTTTGCGGCATAAAGTGCCTGATCTGCTTCGGCTAATATTGTGTCAAGGGTTTTGCTCGCGCCTTTGGAGTGGCTGATACCGATACTGATGGTTACTCGAATCTGGAACCCATTAATAATGTGGAAAATGCTGGCAATATTTTGACGGATCTTCTCCCCCAGATCGAAAGCTGATTCTCTTGAAACCCCCATTAATAAAGTAACTAACTCATCGCCCCCAAAGCGTCCGCATAGATCTTTTTCCCGAAGTTGGTTCGAAATACCCTGAACCACAGACTTAAGAACCTCATCGCCAACCAGGTGACCATAACGATCATTAATGTTTTTGAAATCGTCCAGGTCAATCATCATGACTGCATATTCAAGATCTGAATCACGAACGATCGTCAATTGCTGGTTGGCTGCAACAAAAAAACCTCGCCGATTATTCACAAATGTCAGCGGATCTTTTTTGGACAGCGTATCAACCTCAGAGTACAACTCTTGCAGCTTGGTCTGTTGCCCCATCAGCAGTGCATACATAGAAATTACCCGAAAGCCCTTGGGATGCGACACCACGATCGGTTCGTATAAAGTCTGTTCATTGCGCATTAACGCCATTTCAACCGCGTCAGTAATGGGGGTGTCTGATTTCAAAACCAAAGTCGTGATGCCCAACAATTCATAAAATCGTCTGCTATCCTGCTTTAGAAACAGTTCTACTCCAAACGGTCGCCCTAGTTTTTCGTAAACTTTTTCCCGGGGAATCAAACCGACTAATTCATTCTTCTCAAGGATCAGCACCCCGGGTATCTTTATATCTCGATCAAGAAGAAATAATAGCTCCCTCATCTTATTGGAAGGGTGAACGCTTATATCCCAATAAGGTAAATCCCCTACCGTGTCTCTAATCATTTCTCTGCTGGACTTGAAATCCTCGGTCATAATGAAGTTTGTATTGAAGGATAGCATGATGAGACCTCAGGATTTTTATTTTAATTTGTTTCCTGATTCTCGGTGTTAATCGCCGGTTAGTATCTGGTTAATTTTCTACTACCTAAAATGTCCTTGTCCGGCAAGGGGGTAGATGCGTTCCTCAGGCTGATCACTCAGCGCAAGAATCTTCATAGTAGCGGACACATTATGCCGCAGACAGAATGCCTGTGCGAAGGAAAACTTTGTTGAATTAGTTGGATGGGAGAGGAAGCGAGATTCGTTTAGTGTGTTTCGCAGATTTATCCAAAGCGATTGTAATGTAATCAGCGAAAGCTTGGGCGATATCCATTTCATCTTTATTGAACGGTGAGCGTGAACGACGGGCCAGGGATAATACCCCCAGCAGGTCATGCTCATTTCTCAATGGCAGTCCCATCCAGGTTCGCAAATCACCCAGAGCGGATACTTCTTTCCAGTTCGACACCTCTCGTATATCCTCGATGCACAGAGGCTGGCTCATGTTCAAAATGAATTGATAAAAGGGGCTATCATCAATCCGTTCCATCGGGTCAGGACCAAGATAAAAGATGGATTGCAATGCGGAAGAAACTCCATAGGCCTCCCTTAGATGGATGGAAGCATGATGATAAGGTACAACCTGTTTCAAACCATTCATGATCATATCGAGGGTTTTGGGCAATCCCAGACTGTTGTCGGCAACGGCTAATTTGATGCGGTTTAAATTACCTACCAGGTTATTCAGGTGATCCATGGTGCGTGATTGCGAGATCAAAAGAGTCTCGACGTCAAGCAGACGAAACTCACTGTCTTCAGATACCAAGACAATTGGCTCATAAATGTCCTTCGAGGGGCGGTTCAAGGCATAATGAACGGCTTCCTTGATGCTTTTAGAACTCGAGAGTGAATACAATTCGAGACCCAGATTCTGATACAATTTAATAACGGGCTTCCGCAGAAATAGTTCCACGCCGTAAAAACGGCCTAATCGCTCGAAGATCCGTCTGCGTGAAATCATTCCGAGCAAACAGCCTTGACCTGTCAAGATCACACCTGGAAGATTGATATGGGAATCAAAGTATTTGGTCACATCTTCGGCGAGGGTTTCTGCAGTTACGCTATAGTTGTAAGTTGGCAGGTCCCCCACACAAACCGGATTAATAGTTTCGCCCGTGGGCAGGGAAATGGCCTTATACAGGTTCCGAGAGTTATTCATATCCTTAGTTGGTTTCCGCTTAATAAAAAGCCAGACGGGATTATAAGAGAAGTAATTTAACCCGTCATGAATAATAGGTTAACATGTATTTAAACCCGATACCAGAATCTCAAAAATCCACCATGCAAATCCAAACTATCAAAAATGAAAGCTACCGAGATTCCACGTCGAAATGGTTTCGCCATCTGAGCGGGAGAAAATATTTAACACATAGAATCGGGCAAAAAAAGAGTGTTTTCTATGATTATGTGACGTGGAATGCGAGTAATTGTTTTTTCATCGGCACGTTCCAACTGGAATATCCGCACAAAGCCGACCCTGGGCCGGTCCATTTCACTTTGCTGGAAAGGATGGACGCTCCGCAATGCGATCACTTGACCACGGCGCAAAGGGCGCCATCACCAACTTGCATAATTCAATCAAGGCGCGGTCATAGTTCACGCGCCAGCCGGCGAAGTCCTTCCAAGCCTGTTCCCGATCCGCTTTGATGGGCAGTCCAGCGGCAGCGAGTTGGGATAGCGCCTCATCGAATTCCACCCGGCTGATGCTAATAGGGTCGTCTGGAAAGTGCGGGCTGTGTGGGAGCGGGATGTCGAATGAATGAGTGATCTCATGCAAGGCCAAATAACCGGCGCGAATGCATAAGGCGGCGGACGGTTCATAAGGCACGTCGACTGAGGAGAGGGTCAGAGAGGCGGCGTCCAACACCGTCCCAGCCGCAGTAACCCACGAGACATCCGAACGCGGGGAACGGAAGAAGACCAGCGCTGCAAGCGTCGAATGGCTCTCTTCGATATCCGCAAACCAAGCTTCCCAAGTGCGCCAGTAATCGGCAAGCTGCTCCAGTCCCTGAATGCGGTTGAAGCGCAACAGCATCTCCAGCGCCGAGGGCGGAGAGCCGGCACGCACTTCGAGCATATTGACGGCCTGCTCACGCCGAGAGAAGGCGGCGTACATGGTGGGCAGATAGGCGATCAACAACGCCACCATGATCAACCCGAGCATGGCTTCTGAAAGAGCCAGGGCAGACATCCAAACCCCATGCGGCGGGGCAAACCCAAGCGTGAACAACGATGAACCGCTCAGCTGCAATGCGCCGATGATCGTGCCGACGCCCAACGCCCAGTACATGGCGGCATAGCCCAGTGCGATCAGCAGATACCAGACGGGCAGGAGCAGCATCAGACCGATGGGCGCGTAATACGCCATGATCGCGTCACGACGGCGATAGGCCTTGACGAAGCGAAAGATGAAATTAAACGCTTTGCGCAACAGTCGCAGGACCAAATAGTTCAGAAAACTGCGGGTGCTGCGCGGCAATACGAAAGTGGAGATTGCCGAGGAAACGGTCAAGACCACGACGACGAGTCCCAATATGAAGACGATGATGTGTATGAAGGATGCCATCGGCAAATTATAAATCGAAGAAGCGGGCAATGGGTTAATAAAACAGGCTTATGACTTCTTCATCAGCAGAGGGGTCAGCAACGGGTGGCGGGGGCAGATGGTACTTTGGGGTTACTGGAGCAATGATCCTGCAGTGCTATAATCTCGCCCATTAAATTCCAACCCCATCCGTTTTTGGTAGATTTCGCTCTCTATCGCAAGCCTCTGATTCAACGCCTACCTTTTCGCAAAGGAAAATTGAGAATGAAGAATCAACTTTTCGTATTTCTTATCGCTTTCTTGTTTCTGATGAGTTGCACGCTTCTCAACGGGACAGCGCCCGGAGCATCTGCAACAGCTGTACCGCAGGAAGTTGCAACGAATACACCCAATTCGGTCAGCTCCGCAAATAATCCTCCCTCACCCACTGCGCTTTCCACCTCAACTCCCGCCGCGCCCATGCCAACCAGTACACCTTCCGCTCCATCGGATGCAGTGGTGGTTAATACTTTTGAGCAGGATGTGTATCCGTTTAAGCCGAGCGGTCACTGCTCGCTGGGCGAAGCCATCCAAACCGTATTGCTCCAGCAAGTTGTGGATGCCTGTGTTCTACCTTCTGGAAGCCATACCGTCTATATGCCAACCGGAACGTATACGCTCACACAATCCGACAATGCTCCGATTGTCCTGTATGGGACACACCCGTTTCCGGATCGTCAGCACCTGGATCCAGCAGGTTTTCCAGTAGTCGCCAGCACGCTGATCATTTTAGGAAATGGCTCAACTATTGAACGCACTGGCTCCAATCAATTCGGTGTTTTTCAAGTCTTTGTAGCCGGTAACCTGACCTTGAAGGATTTGACCATTTCAGGTGGTGACACCACTGCCGCAAGCAGCGGCGATGGTGGCGGTGCCATTGCTGTATTGGGTGGTTCGCTTGCGCTGGATCACGTGACGTTGATTCACAACGTAGCGAAAGAAGGCGGTGCTCTGGATATTAGCGTTAGCCTTGGTGGAGTCACAATCACGAATTCCACCATTACGGAGAACACATCCCAGGAGAGTGGAGGCGGTATTTATACTGCTGGCAATCTGACTATTAAAGATAGCCTAATCGGGTCGAACACTGCAAAAGGTGATGTTTTTGGCGGCGGCGGTATCTACAACTCTGATGCACAGCTTACACTGGATAATAGCCAGATTGTTGGGAATATGGCTACCCTAGGAGGCGGTATCTATAATGACGGTGGCACCATTAACGTTACCAATCAATCGGTCATTTCAGGCAACGTGGCAACGTGGAAATTTAACGGCTTGTCTCCAGATGGCGGCGGTGGAATCAATAGCAGGGCTGACCATGACCAACTGGTGATCGACCACAGTTTAATCATTGGCAATCAAGCGCCTGCCAGCTTTGGCGGCGGAATTATTGCGGGCGGTCAAATGACGAAAATTACCGGATCTGTTTTGTCTGGGAATACAGCCATGACAGGCGGCGCAGTGGATGTTGCAGCTGGACAAGCTTCTGTTAATCAAAGTTGCATTTTAGATAATCAGACCACGTCGCCTAAAGCATTCAATGGGATCGAGAATGATAGTATGGATCCCATCACCGTTGATGCAACCAATAATTGGTGGGGAATCAGTGCACCAAGCATAAGCGGAAATGTGAAAGCCTCTCCGCAATTGAGTAACGCGCCTGATATATGTGGATCATCCATTCCCACACCTTATCCCGCGCCAACCTATACGCTCCCTAGTCAGTAACGATGCGAATCAAAAGGACGCCGATGGCGTCCTTCGTCTTGGTTTCACATTGATTCAAGATTATTGCTTCTTCATCGGCAGGTTCGAACTGCAATATCCGCACGAAGCCGATTGATCCCCCGTCCATTTGACTTCGCCCGCACGAATGGGCGCTCCGCAATGCGGGCAGGTGCCGGGCAGTAAGTCCGTGCGATGGATGGGTTCCACGGGCACGGCAGGCGGCGGCATGGGCATCGGATTGATGTCAACGGGTGGAGGCGGAGGGTTCTGCGGCCACTGCTGAGCCGTTCCCCTGAAAAGCCCTTCGAACATGATGCCCAAGCCGATCAGGATGAGAATGCCGGGCCACCAATGTCCAAAGAAAAACAGGATGGCCAGTCCAATCAACCAGAAGGCGTTGCGGAAGGACCGCCACGGGCGGTAAGGTCTTGGGCCATATCCATATCTTCTATATCTGCGCATAATATTTCCTTTTGTCGCTACTATGTCATTGCGAGTCTGCGAGAAGCAATCCCCTCTTTTATACAGGAGATTGCCAAGCTTGGTCTCGACCCTGAAAGGACGCAGGGCCTTACGCTTCGCTACTCGACCTTCGCTCGCAATGACAAATAACCAACAGATATTATACGTTCATTTGGGCCTTGAAGTTGCAAGGAGCGGAATAACGCGGAGTTGCTGCGATAGAAAACGGGTAAAATAATGACAGTGAACACTTATCCTTTTAATGTCACCCGTCTGATTGATATTTGCCGTCAAAACGATGTTTCGATGGTTGGTGTCTTTGGCTCGATGGCGCGCGAGGAAGCGAAGAAGAAAAGTGACATTGATTTGCTCGTCCGATTTTCAAAGCGCAAGAGTTTGCTGGCGGTGGTGCGGTTGGAACGGGAACTATCTGAAGCGTTGGGCCGCAAAGCGGATTTACTGACCGAAGCGGCCAGCAGTCCTTATTTACGGGAACGGATTTTAAAAGAGACACGGTTAGTATATGAAAAAGGATGACACTGTTTATCTTCAGCATATTCTCGATGCCATCCAGACCATTGAAAGTTATTTACGTGGGGTCAACGAGTCAAAATTCAAAGCAACCAGTTTGCTGCAGGATGGGACGATGCGTCAAATCGAAATCATCGGCGAGGCTGTCAGACATACTTCAGATTTGCGAAAAACCTACCCCGAAGTACTTTGGGACGACATTGCAGGAATGCGCGATAATCTCATTCATGATTACTTTGGCGTTGATCTTGAAAAAGTCTAGGCTACTGCAAAAGAAGATTTGCCCCCGCTTAAGAAACAAGTTGTACAAATCCTGAAAGATTACGGACAGGAATAAATTACACAAGGGTTCTCCTTTGCGCTCGCCTGCCTTCCATAAGGGTTATGCTTCTATCTCTTGTTTATAAGCGATAGCTGAATAAAATTCTTTCAAGAAACTGGATGGACGCTTCGCCAACAGACGCGGTTCGCTGAAACCGGCACGCGGTGCCAGTGCACGGAATGATTCAAACGATAGCGCATGCGGCACCCAAAGATTGCCCGTGTCCACGTTATATTCGACCAGCAATAAAATACCGTTTGGCTTGAGATGTGTCCGCACGTGACGCAAGATCTTTTCCTGGTCTTTGAAATAATGCAAAGAGTTCGCCATCAAAATGCCGTCGAGCGGAGGTAATTCGAGCGGGCGAGAAAAGTCAGCGGCGACGATGCGCAGATTTTGCAAATCGCTGAAGCGCGCACGATAAGCTCCTTCCAAATCATTCAACCGGGCACGATCTTTGTCCACGGCATAGATCGTTGCATCCGGTCCAATCAGTTCACGCAATGCAAGCGTAAAAGCGCCTCCGCCCGCGCCGAGGTCCGCCCATGTGCCGCCGGGATTTAGGTCAGCGGGCTGGAGCAGATGAACATGGTCTTGATGAATCATACAGGAATGGTATCATAGCCCCTCTATTTCATCATATGGACAAAAATGAGTTCTGAACCAAATCAAGCGCCAGTCGCTTCACACGACGCCTACGCCGCCTTACGCTATCGCGATTTCCGCCTGCTGGAGGCGGGACGTTTCATCACCACCTTTGGCAGTGAAATGCTGACCTTTGCCATCGGCTGGGAACTTTGGATTCGCACGAACAGCGCGCTAGCGTTGGGCATGGTCGGCCTGGTGCAGGTGGTGCCCATCCTGTTATTATCCCTGCCCGCGGGCCATGTTGCCGACCAATACAATCGGCGGCGCATCGTCATAATCACAGAAATTGGCTTGGCGTTCTGTTCATTGGGGCTTGCTGCTCTTTCGTATTATCAAGGCCCGCTGTGGCTGGTTTATGCTTGTCTGCTGGGTATCGGCTTGGCGCGCGCATTCAATGACCCTGCCTCCTCCACCCTTTTGCCTGAAACCATTCCGCCGGAACACTTTTCACGAGCCGCCAGTTGGAACAGCAGTGTCTCGCAGTTCGGTTCGATCACGGGCCCGGCCATCGGCGGTGTGGTTGTGGCAATCTGGAATCGTGTCGATGTGATTTATGTGTTTGATGCCGCCGCCGCTCTGACCTTTGCCGTCTTAGTCAGCCAGATTCAAGGGCACGTTCTGCCTCTGGCGCGCAAATCCGCCACACTGGATTCACTCAAGGAAGGCATCCGCTTCATGCGCGAGACGAAAGTGATTCTGGCTGCTATCACACTGGATATGTTTGCGGTGCTGTTCGGCGGCGCGGTAGCACTTCTTCCAATTTATGCCACAGACATCCTGCATGTCGGCGCGCAAGGCTTGGGAATTATGCGCGCGGCGCCGTCTATCGGAGCCATCATCATGGCGTTCGTACTGGCGCATCTGCCGCCGATGAAAAACGCCGGTCGGACTCTGCTGTTAGCGGTCACCGGTTTTGGAATCGCCACCATCGCCTTTGGGCTCTCGACTACCTTCTGGCTTTCGGTGTCCATGTTGGTTTTGCTGGGCGGCTTGGATAATATCAGCGTGGTAATCCGTGCGACGTTGATGCTGACCTATGCCCCCAATGAGATGCGCGGCCGGGTCTCTTCGGTCAACAATATTTTCATTGCCACTTCAAACGAGATGGGCGCGTTTGAATCCGGCCTGACTGCGGCTTTGTTTGGGCCGGTGCTGTCGGTTGTGGGCGGCGGCATCGGAACCATTCTGGTCGTGCTGTCCGTGGCTCGCATCTGGCCGGAGATGCGGCGCTTGAAAACGCTCGACAAACCTGAAGCAATTCCTGAGTCCCTCCTCGCCGACATTCCATCCTCCGAAAAATAAAGTTGCTGCACTGTTACTTTATTTTCAGTAACACAAGCGGACGAAAATAAATATACTAACCGAGGGTCGAAACACTACATCTTCACCGCTGCGAAACCCAACCCATTCGGACCGACGTGCGTGCCGATGACAGTCGTCACATTGACCATCAAAATCTCGCGCGGCAGGGATTGATTCATTTCATTCATAATCTGATTTAGAAATTCGCGGGCGCGTCCTTCCGCACCGGTATGGAGAATAGCAAGGCGTTCGATGCTACCCCCTGTCCGCATAAAAGACATCATACGCGCATTTGCCTGTTTGGTCGTCCGCACGGCGCGGATGGCTTTGACTTCACCCTCCGCCAATTCCACAATCGGCTTGATGCTCAACAGGCTTCCCAGCAACGCGACAGTATTTGGCACGCGTCCGCTGCGGCGGAGATATTCCATCGTAGATAAGGCAGCGAAGACGCGCAATCGTTTACGAGTTGCTTCTATGGCGGAAAGCGCGGCTTCGAGTCCGTTCTCAGCGGATTCAGCGGCAGCCAATACCTGAAAGCCCAGTCCCAGTGAAAGCGACAAGCTGTCGATGACTGTTACACGATTGGAGAATTCCCGCGCGGCTTGTGCTGCGGTGTTGACCATCGAGGTCAATTGTCCCGCAGCGTGAATGGAAACAACCTGATCACAGCCGCTATCCAAGAGCTTTTGATAGTGCTTCGCAAATTCACCGATGGAAGGCGCGGCGGTCGTGGGATGCGTTTTGAAATCGGGTAATCGCCTATAAAATTCTTCGCGCGTAATCCCCTCGCCATCCGCGTATTCCTGACCCTCGATTATCAAAATCGATGGCACAACTTCCAGTTGATGTTGTTCGACGAGATATTGGGGAAGATCACAAGTGGAATCAGTGACGATGCCGAGTTTCATAAAGGCTATGTCATTGCGAGCGAAGCGAAGCAATCTCGTTTTTGATCATTCGTTGAGATATCATCCCCTTGCGGGATTGCCACGCGCCCTTTGGGGCGCCCGCAACACTTGCACACCTGCCCCACAAACTGCGTGGAGTGTGCGCAAGTGCAGGTGTGACCTCATTCGACTGAAATGATAAATTGATAATGCGGCTGCCCGCCGTCCTGCAATTCGATTTCCTGGTTCGGATATGCTTCGCGGACGACATCCACAATTCGATTGGCCTCGCCCTGACTGAGTTCTTCGCCATAATACAGCGTGATGAGTTCGTGCTCCTTGGCTTTTGCTTTTTCAAGAAAAGCCATCACGCCCTCTTCCACGGATTTGGATGAAGCCACCAGCTTGCCGTCCAGCAACGTGATCACTTGCCCCTGCTCCACGTTCACGCCGTCCATTTCCACCGAACGCGTCGCCACCGTAATCTCGCCGGTCTTGACTTCGCTCAAGGCTTTGGTCATCTTTTCGGAAACGATGGCCAGCTCGCCATCGGGGTTATGCGCGAGCATGGCCGCCAATCCCTGCGGCACAGTCCTGCTCAGCACCACTTCCACTTTTTTCACTGTCACTTCTTTGGCTTGATTGGCAGCCAGAATAATATTCTTATTATTTGGAAGAACGATGATTTTTTCCGTCGGCAGGTTTTCGAACGCCGCCAGAATTTCCTGCGTAGACGGGTTCATGGTCTGCCCGCCGCTGACGATGGCGGCCACGCCCAAACTCGCAAAGATGCGGCTCAAGCCGGGTCCGGGCGAAACCACCACGACCGCGATCTGATTCGGTCCCACGTTTGCCAGTTCAAGTTTTGAGCCTTTGAGCTTTTGGTCCATCCCATCCATTTGTGCGGTGAGATTTTCCATGGCGACCTTGGTGATCGTACCGATGCCCATGATGTAATCGATCGGCTCGTAACGCTTGTCGACCGGAACATGGATATGCATGCGATACATCCCATCGCCTTCGCCCACCTGGATGGATGTGCCCATCTCTTCGAGTTTATTATAAAATTTTTGCAGTTCGAATTGTCCGCCGGGGAAAAAATCCACGACGACTTCGTAATCCTGCCCCGCTTCCACTTCCTGCATGGCTTCATCGAAGTTCAATGAGGATAGCGGTTGCACCGTCATCAGCGCCGTATCGAGCGGCTCGCCATAAATATAACGCAACATTCCATCCAAAATAAAGAACAAACCCTTGCCGCCTGAATCGACCACGCCCGCCTGCTTAAGGATCGGAAGCAGTTCCGGAGTTTGATTCACGGATGCATCGGCGGCAGGAACGCTTCGAGCCAGGATTTCAATCGGGTCATGCGTCTCGGCCAATGCGGCCTCTGCCGCGGTTGCCGTATCCTTGGCAACTGTGAGAATGGTTCCCTCCACCGGCTTGACCACGCCCTTATAAGCGGTATCGCGCGCCTCCAGGAGTCCGCGCACAAATGCATCCGCATCAATGATCGCTGAATCCTGTGTGGCACGCGCAAAGCCGCGCCACAACTGGGAAAGGATTACACCCGAATTGCCGCGTGCGCCCATCAGCGCGCCTTTGGCAACCATGGCAACCATTTTGCCAGCGTGCTTCTCGCCTGAGTCTTTGATCTCGTTCCAGGCGGAAGTCATGGTAAGCATCATGTTCGTACCGGTATCGCCATCCGGCACGGGAAACACATTCAACGAATTGACGGTTTGCTGGTTGGTCTTAAGCCATATCAAACCAGCTTCCACAAGGTGTTTGACGGCCTGACCGTCCAACGGCGTGCCACGCAGTTTCTCAAGACGAACCGTATCAATACCCATTAAGTTTTTATTTTCCTAATCGTCATTGCTCACGCGCAGTCCGGCCACGTGAATGTTGATTTCGTGGATAGGCATCCCCAACGTCTTTTCGACATGGAACTTAACCGTATTGGCAACACTTTCCGCCACGGATGTAATGCGCGTTCCATATTCAACAATGACATAGATGTCAATATCGATATTCTCGCCGTCATATCGCACCGACACGCCATGCGCCGGTTCATGCGTAATGGTCTGCGCCAGGCCCTCCGCCAGATTTTTGGGGGCCAGTCCCACCACGCCATAGGATTGAAGCGTGGCATGATAAACAATCGCTACAACAGCGTTGGGAGAGATGTGGATCCCGCCGAGAGATGTAGTTTCTTCGCCCATAAATTCCTCTAGCTCCATTTTACTTCTTCTTATAACACCCAAAACGGGTTAACGAATTGCATTTCTGCAAATAAAACTCCGTTGATACCACTTGCGTTTTTGTGATACAATGCCCTGCCTGCCGAAGGTGCAGATGTTCTTTCTGCCTGAAGGTGCAGGCTTCTTCCTGCCAAAACAGGGAAAGCATTTGGAATCATTGCAAGAAAGGATTATGTACGATGGCTAAGTGTGCAAACTGCGGCAAGACAACCACCTTTGGGCACAACCGTTCATTCTCTCAACGCGCCACCAACCGGGATTTCAAACCCAACCTGCAAAAAGTGACGCTTTTGGAGAACGGCCGTAAGATCCAAAAAGTGCTGTGCACCAAGTGCATCAAGGCACTGGGTAAATCAGCGGCATAACCGCACCGATACTGTCTTCCCCCTATCAAAGGTCACGGCCGATTTCGAGCCGTGATTTTTGTTTAAGCATTTATAGCAACGCACGCAAGGCATGGACTCCCGCTTCGATCCCTTTTGGATATTTGAATATCGCACTGGCCGAGACAAAAGCATTGGCGCCCGCATCTTTCAAGGCAGGTAAAGTTTCGGTTGAGACGCCGCCATCGACTTCCAAATAAGCCTGCGAATGAATCTCATCCAGCTTTTTACGAATCTGTGCGACCTTTAAAACGGTCTCCGGCATAAAGGCCTGTCCCGAAAAGCCGGGGTTGACCGTCATCACGAGCACCAGATCAGCTAAATGTAAAACCGGTTCAATCTCCGAAACCGGCGTGGCAGGATTCAATGTCACGCCGGCCACACAGCCCAGCGACTTGATCTGCTTCAGCGTTTCCGGCAAATGCGGACAGGTTTCAACATGAACCGTTAAATGCGAGGCGCCCGCTTTGGCAAACGCTTCGAGATAACGTTCCGGTTTTTCGATCATCAAATGAACATCCATGGGAAGGCTTGTGGTACGTTTGAACGTTGCAACCAGAAACGGCCCCATCGTTATATTTGGGACGAAATGACCATCCATGACATCCACGTGAATCCAATCCACGCCCGCGGCTTCGCAGGCGTCGATGGATTCCTTCAATCGAAGAAAATCAGCAGAGAGAATGGACGAAGAAATGAAATATTTATTCATGGGAGAAACAGTGTGTAAATCCTCTGACTTCGCGTGTGCTGACTCTTGTCATCGCACACCTATTTGATCGGCGAGTTATAGCTAAAGTAGATCCACATCCAAAACGGGATCAGGCCGCCCACCGCGATCAGCGCTACCAGGCCCAAACCAACGGCAAGCCAGTCAACGTCAATGTTCCAAAATGCAAAGTCCGTTTCGGGTTCGACCGAAGGAGATGCAGCTTCTTCCCAAATTGGAACAGGTGTGATTTCCGGTACCGGAGTTGAGATGGGAGTCGAAACGGGTTCATCGCGTTGCGTCCCAAATTTCGCCAGCACGCGGCCGAGTTGATCCGCGGTACGATAACGAGCGGATGGCTCCTTCGATAAGACTTTCAAAATGATCTCTTCGAGCGCTTCCGGCAGATCGGGAATATATTCACTGGGCGGAATCGGTTTGGCATTGATATGCAATCGGGCCAGTTCTTCAACCGTGGACGCGGTAAATGGAAGCGTGCCCGTGAGCATTTCATAAAGGACGACACCGAGCGAATACACATCGGAGGCGGGAGTAGGTGTTTCTCCTGCCGCTTGTTCGGGCGAGAAATACTGAGGGGAACCCCAAATCACATTCGTGTGCTCTCCGAGGCTGATGCCGGCCATGGCGCGCGCGATTCCAAAATCCGTTACCTTAAGGCGATTATCCGGCGTGACCAGCATATTGTGCGGTTTGACATCGCAATGGACGAGTCCGGCACGATGTGCATAACCGATTCCGGCACAGGCTTGGATCATCAACGGAATGCACTCATCGACCGTGAAGCGGCCGCGCTGACGAAGCAAGGATTTTAAATCTGTGCCGGGGACCAGTTCCATCACGATGAAAAGCTGGCCGTTATCATTTCCAAAATCGTACACGGTCACGATGTTGGGATGCGAGAGGTTGCCGGCGGCTCGTGCTTCGTTACGAAACTGATTCTCAAACTCAGGATTTTTGGAATAATCATCGCGCAGAATTTTGATCGCCACATGACGATCCAGCATCAGATCAAGGCCGCGATAAATCTCAGCCGTGCCGCCGGAACCAATTTGTTCCAGCAGTTGATAGCGATTGAGCAGCAAACGACTTTCACCATTTTCGAGCATTGAGCAAATTATACCCCTCCTAACTTTCCTGTTCTCACTGAGAAAAATAGGGAGGGCGGTAAGGTTATAATCACCTCATGCGTAAAGGCTTACTTCTCTACAATCCTGCCGCTGGACGCGTGCCGGTTCGTCCATTCGTGCGCGGAATCATTCACCCGTTAAAAGACGCAGGGTGGCAGATCGAAGTCGCGGAAACATTGAGCGGACGTCACGCTACACAAGTGGCGCGCCAAGCCGTGGTCGAGAAATATGATGCGGTGTTCGCGATCGGTGGAGATGGAACAGTGGGTCAAGTCGCCAGCGGATTGATGAATTCAGAAACTGCATTGGCAGTCTTTCCCGCCGGTACGATGAATGTTTGGGCCGCCGAAGTGGGCATACCGGTTTTCGACTGGTTGCATAACCGGGCATTGCAACAAAACGCGCATCTGCTTGCCAATGCCAAAACTTATCGCGTGGATGTTGGAAGTTGCAACGAGCAGGTGTTTTTATTGTGGGCGGGCATCGGTCTCGACGCCATCATCATTCATCAATTGGAGCCACGTCCGCGCTTTGCCAAATATGTTTCGGTACCGCAATATTTTGCAGCGACGGTGTGGAATGCAGCGATCTGGCACGGCATGGATTTGCGAGTGTGGGCGGACGGTCAACAAGTGGATGGACATTATCTCTTAGCGGTCGCGACCAACATCCGACGATATTTTGGAGGCATTGCCGTGCTTTCACCGAATGCTTATCTGGATGACGGCGAAATGGACATGTGGTTGTTCAGCGGAGACAATATTGCCGTTGCCTTTCGCCATTTCGTTGACTTGTTTGCAGGCCGCCTTTTAACCAGTGATCAGGCGCGGCGCTTGCCATTTCATTCCGTGCGCGTCGAATCGGATACACCCTTCTCCATGCATATGGATGGTGAGCCTTTGCTCGGTGGAACCAAAGCCGAGATAAAGATACAAAAGCAAGCGTTGAGAGTCATCGTTCCCTCAAAAGCGTTAAAATTGTTGAAGGAACAACGAGAATGAAACGCATCATCGAATTCATCGCAGGCAATCCGTGGAGCATTTTGCTCGCGGCTCTTCCAGTGACTCTCGCCGCACAACTTTTGCACTGGTCACCGGTAATGATCTTTATCTGCGCCGCGCTGGGCATCATTCCATTAGCCGCTTATATTGGCGAGGCGACCGAAGACCTGGCTTCCTACACCAATCCGCGCCTCGGCGCGTTGCTGAATGCGACCTTCGGCAACGCGGCAGAATTGATCATCACCATTGCGGCAGTGGAGGCGGGGCTACTCGAATTAGTAAAGGCTTCGATCGCGGGTTCGATCATTGGCAACCTTTTGCTTGTCCTGGGTTTTTCCATGCTGACGGGCGGGATTCGCCACGGCACACAAATTTTCGACCAGCGCAACGCCAGCCGAAATGCCATCATGCTCGTGCTGGCTGTGGTTGCCTTGGTCATTCCGTCGGTGTGGAGTCAAGCCATTGGAACGATAGCCAATCCAAAAGTCGAGGCGTTGAGCGTCGGGGTAGCGATCATCATGATCGTGTTATATGGCCTGGGTCTGCTCGAATCAAATGTTAAAGAAAGTCCGCTCTCGCATCAATTGACAAGAAGCGATGTGCCCGCTTGGACACTGAGTCAAGTCATCGTCATATTGGTTGGTTCGACCCTCGGAGTTGTATGGCTCAGCGAGGCGCTGGTGCACGCAGCCGAGGCCGTGATGGTTGGCTTGGGTATTTCGGAATTCTTCCTCGGCATTATTCTTGTGCCGATCATTGGCAACGTGGCCGAGCATTTCGTATCGGTGCAGTTGGCGCTAAAAAATAAAATGGATTTAAGCGTTGGGATTGCCACGACATCCAGCCTGCAAATCGCGTTATTCGTTGCGCCTCTTTTGGTTTTTATCAGCCTCTTGCTGAGGCATCCATTACAACTGATTTTCAATCGCTTCGAGTTGCTGGCAGTTCTGACTGCGGTAGTTGTCTCCGCGCTGGTTTCATCAGACGGTGAATCAACCTGGCTGGAAGGCGCGGGCTTGCTGGCTGTTTATATTATTCTTGGATTGGGATTTTTTCTTTTGCCATGAACCAAAAAAATCTCTTTAACGTTTGGACGATCCTCGGGTCATTTGCCTGCGCGGGATTCCTGCTGATCGCCACGTGGCTTGGAATCGGATGGGCACATCCGCATCCCTCTGCGACGGCGGGCTTTGTCGCCGCGGATTTGACCGTCATTCCCCTGCCCAGTCCAACCGTTGAAATTCCCACGCCCACGATTAATGCAAGTTTGGCCGCATCGTTGACGGCGCAGCCGATTCAAATTGCGGTCAACACTTATGTACAAATCAGCGGCACCGGCACGGACGGTTTGCGTATCCGTTCCGCACCGGGTCTCAACAGCGACACCGTTTTTCGCGGCGACGAATCGGAAACGTTTATGGTGAAAGATGGACCACAACAAGCCGATGGATATACCTGGTGGTTTGTGGTTGCGCCCTATGACAGCACGCGTGCAGGCTGGGCCGCCGCGAATTATCTGGCAGTGGTGCCGCCGCCAACGCCATCACCATGATGTTCATGTCTAAAATTGGAAATCAAAATGAATAACGTAAAACCGACGAATATCAATGTCAATAAAAAGACGCACGAGTTCACCATCAACTGGGATGATGGGCATGTCAGCGTTTATCCATTCGGGCTATTGCGCGCGGCTTGTCCCTGCGCCTCCTGTCGCGGCGGGCACGAGAACATGAAGTCCGAGCCGGACGCCGAAGTGTTCGATGTTCAATTGGAAGATTCACCGATGACACGAATCAACAACGTCAAAGCGGTTGGCTCATATGCGTTGGCGATCGTCTGGGAAGACGGGCACGATTATGGAATTTACAACTGGCACTATTTGCGGGCATTATGTCCGTGCGAGGAAGACCGGAAGAAGTATGAAAGATAAAATTGACGGTCACCGTGCAGGTGACCGTCAATTTGTCTGTTACGGCGTGCTCGTTGGCGTGGGAGTCTGGCTCGGTGTCGGCGTGGAGGCCGGTGTATCCGTTGCGCCGGATTCGGTAGGTGTGACTATTTCAGTGCCAGCCGTTGACACGGAGGTACCAGTTGTCAGCGCGGCCAGGTGCTGAGTTGCGTCGTCCCGCATTTGCGACGTCATCGCATCCGGTGACATTGCGAGCAAGGCCTGCCACGCGGTAATTGCGTCGTTTGGATCATTGCGCTTCTCTTGAATCAATCCAGTCCAATAAAGCACCAACGCATTTTGTTGATCCGTCTGGGCGAGCGCGCTCGTTGACGAAATGTGCAGGAAGGCATCGCCATAATGCCCCTCCAGATAAGAGACGCGCATCAATCCAAGATTCGCAACAAACGATTTGGGAAAGAATTCGATGGCCTTGCGGATGTCGTTATCCGCCCCATCCACATTATTCAATTCAAGATCAGAAAGTCCCCGATAGAGGTATGCTCGCACCTGTGTTGGATCGAGTAAAAGGGCCCTGGTCGATTCAGTGACCGCGTCCTGATAATTGCCCGTCTCTTCATTGGATTGACCCAGGAGAGCATAGGCGCTTCCGTCCGTTGTATCATAAGTTATATAAGTCTCAAGCGGCTTGACTGCATCCGAATACTGGGCATTCGCAACATACGCCTGACCGAGGACAAGATAGTCCGGCAAAAGCGTCAGATCAATTTGATTGGCCTGTTGAGCAAAGGCAAGTGCCTTGGCAGCATTTCCCTGTGCCAAATACGCGCGGGCGTAATCCAGTTGGACCAGCGCTGAATTGGGCATCCGTTTGCTAGCCGCGTCGAGATCGCTGATAGCCAGGTCCGGCTGCTTATGATCCAGATAATAATCGGCGCGCTCGAGATAAGCCTCGCCGTAATTGGGATCATCCTTGATCGCGATACCCAACAACGACGTTATATCGGTATTGGGATCGCGGAGCAGGTTGGCGCGCGCCATTCCCAGATAGGCGGGAGCAAAATTCTGATCGATGCGAAGCGATGCCGTATACGCATCCAGCGCGTCTTTAAAATCACCCTGGAAGCGGTAAGCTTCCCCAATGTCATATGGAATATCGGCCGCGGTTGGCTCGAGCACTTCGATCTGCTGCATGTTCGTAATATAAGAGGCCCAATCGCCCTTCTGATAAGCGGCTTGCGCAACGTTATATTGATCCAGAGACTGCGGCGCGCGCGGTGTATTGACGTAAAGCGGTGTCGCGGTATACGAGACGCCGAGCGCCGAAGCCAGAGAATTGGGTGCAACGGTGGGTATAATCGCCTGTCCCGTTTCATTGACGAAGGTTGGAGTGAGGGTGAAGGTAGGCGAAGCCCCGGGCGTATTGGTGGCAAAGACCCGGAAGAGTGGATTGGTATTGCGGCCCGGCAACATCAGTCCACCGACCGCCAGGCCAACCACAACGACTCCAACGACAATGATGAGTGCCAGCCGCACCACAGGGTTGGAGAAACCTTTCGGTTGAGGCTGCTCATGCGATAGCAAAAGTTTCTCTTCCCAGGCCCGCGGACGATTGAGCGGAAATGGCTGAATGCTTTCATCGGGTGGAAGGGCGCCAAGCAAAGTGAGGCCGCGTTTGGCGGATACGTTTTCGGGGTCGAACTTGAGCGCGGTCTGCAGACAATAGATGCGTTCACGGTTCGTTTCCACGGTCGCGCTCATCCAGACCCAGTAGGTTGGGTTGTTTTGATCCGTTTTCAACAGGCGCGTCAGAACATCCCGGGCGCGGGCTTTATCGCCCTCGCGCAGGGCATTGACCGCATCCTGCAGCATGGTATCTTGAACAGGCTCTTGAGAAGCTTCTTCAGCCATAAGTTGATTGTAGTATAGGCACGGGAAAGAGACAAGTGGCGAATAAGCACTCAAAAAAAATAAAACGTTCCGTTTGGGGTATGCTACCCAAACGGAACGTTTTTCTAAATCATCTTTCGACTTACTCTACGTATGCCTCTTCGCCAAAGAGACCCTCATCCAAACCCGTGACTTCGATTTCTTCAGAGACGCGCACTGGAGTAATCAGATTTACGAATCTCAGGATTAGGTACGTCAGCACAAAGGTGTATGCGACGGCAATAACCGCCCCAAGCAATTGAATCAAGAACTGATGGACATTGCCTTGAATCAATCCGCTGACTTTGTTTACAGCGTCCACCGCAAATATGCCTACCAAAATTGTGCCGAGAGCGCCGCCCACACCGTGAACGCCCCAAACATCCAATGCATCGTCCCAACCCATTCGTCCGCGCAACATGATCGCGCCATAGCAGACAAAGGCGCAAATGATGCCGATCACCGCCGCGGCCCATGGCGGAACAAAGCCAGCTGCCGGTGTGATCGTCACCAGTCCTGCCACTGAGCCGGTCAGCGCCCCGACCATACTGGGTTTCCCGTTGTGGATCCAATCGATGATCATCCACGTGATCATCGCCAGCGAGGCAGCAATATCTGTATTGGCAAAAGCTATTGCGGCTAATCCATTGGAACCCAATGCACTGCCACCGTTGAAGCCAAACCAGCCGAACCATAACAATGCCGCACCAAGCGCCACATACGTGACATTATGCGGCAATACTTTTTCGCCTTTCTTGATCTTGCGTTTGCCGATAATGAGAACGGATGCAAGAGCAGCAAAACCAGCGCTAGTATGCACAACGATGCCACCGGCAAAATCAGCGAAACCCATCTGTGAGAGGAAGCCGCCACCCCAAGCCCAATGCGCCATTGGCGTGTAAACAATGACGCTCCAAAGGACGAGGAAGATCAAATAGCTTTTGAAGCTAACGCGGTCTGCGAACGCGCCCGTAATCAATGCCGGCGTAATGATCGCAAACATTTCCTGGAATACAAAATACGCCATGAGCGGCATTACTTGAGTGGAACCTGGCACCTGCATCGTGCCAGTTAATAAACCTTGAAGTCCAAAGTATTGACGCGGATCTCCGATAAAGCCTCCAATATCCTTTCCATACATCAAGCTAAATCCACCAAAGACCCAGATGATGGTGACGATGCCCATCGAAACGAAGCTCTGCATCATGATCGTCAAGACATTCTTGCGACGTACCAAGCCTCCGTAGAAGAATGCCAGACCCGGCGTCATCAGCATGACCAGAGCCGCACTGACAAGAACTAGGGCAGTTGCCCCAGTATCGATATTATTCATTCGAATCTCCTTGATAATATTATTTGAAATGAAAGTATCAAAAACAATTTTGTCTCACTCGAGGCTGTTATGTGCAGTTGTCCCTATTCGCCTCCCGTGAAAAGATGTGAGTAAAAAGAAAAAACGCCGATCTTCTAAGATGTAAGGTTGAAGACCAGCGCCTGTTATAGTGCCTATCATGTTCAAAGTGAACATCGTTAAATCCATTCGTATTGCTCCATTGCCAGATAGGGTACGAATGAATTGTATGACAACTTGTCGGCTTGTCAAGAATAAATTGAAGGATAAAGCAAAATCAGGAAAAAAGTCAGGAAAAAACAGGATAAATCATCGTCACATAGACAATCACTCGCGGAACTCCTCCACCTGATAGATCAACACCTCCAGATGTTTGTGGAGCCATGCGTCCGGCGCAGCGCCCATCTTGTAACACAATTCAGCGAGAAACTCAGCTTTATCGGGAATCTTCTCCCACACCTGCGGTAGGAATGTCGCACGATGCCAGCCGTCGCGCAGGATGACGCCATCTACATTTGGATTCAATTTCGCAAGCAGATCATCCGCATCTTTGTATTCGAGTTGGTGCGGGACCGTGAGGCGGGAGACTTCGACCTCAATTTGTTTCAACTCCTTCGGCTGAACCGGCGGAAAGCGCGGGTCCTCCAGCGCCGCGGCGACGGCATGTTCGCGCACATCCATCGCAAGCGGTTGGTAGGGTTCCAGGGCGCCGATACAGCCGCGCAAGTCGCCGCGCACGGTCAAGGTCACGAACGAAGCGCCTGATTCACGCAAGCATGGCGTCAATGTCGCTTCATCCAGCGGCGGAAGTTTTTCGCCGCGCACGGCAAGTTCAAGCGACTGACGCGCAATCTGGAGCAGTGTCTGCTTCTCTTCCGGAGTCAATTTATCGTTCATAATTCCTCCAGCAGTTCATGCAAGAAACATCAGGATATCTGCTGATACTGGCGGTTGTGATACACAAGCGGCTGGCCCTCAAACTGCCTCGCCGCGACCACTTCTCCAATAAAGATGATGCTGGTTCCCGCCTCCATGGTTTGGCGGAGGCGGCAGTCGAAATATGCCAATCCGCCTTTGATCAGCGGCGCGCCGGTATCAAGCGTTTCCGTTTCAATACCTTCCAAGCGATCATTCGACTCATCGCTCCGTCCCGAAAAGCGTTCGGAAATTTCTCTTTGAACTGCAGAAAGAATGGTCACGCCAAAAGCCTGGGCGCGGGATACAAGTCTCGAGGTGCGTGTTGTTTTTTGTAAGGCCACCATGAGCAGAGGCGGATCGAGCGAGACGGAAGCAAAAGAACTGACGGTCATTCCGTGTTGTTCTTTTTTGTGCGCCGCAGTAACAATCGTTACGCCGGAAGCCCAGGCGCGCATGGCATGGCGTACTTGTTCGGGTTCAGAGTGTGTCATCATGATTTTTCATCATACTTTCGAGGCGAAGCAAAGTCAAGGCGATAATTGACATATACCTAAAAAATCCCCTTGCCTTTTGTCTTACAATTGGTTACTATCATAAGATAAATATGGAGAACCCTTCTAAGCGGCGCGTTCCACGCAATGCGCCAAGTCGACGCAAATTTCTCAACGCCATCGTGCCTACACTGGGGATCGCGATCCTACTGGCGACGCTCTTCACGTCCCTGTCGCCGAACAGTCTTTCCACCATATCGCTTTCGGACAAACTGGCCTTGTTGCTGACGCCCCAGGTGGTGAACAACCCTGCAAGTCCTGTGCAACAGGCTTTGCGGATCGGAATCGTATCGGGGCATCGCGGCAATGACTCGGGCGCAGTCTGCACCGATGCTAATGGAAATGTGACGCTGACCGAAGCCGATGTTAACTTCAAGATTGCGACCCTTGTTGTGCAAAAGCTGACCCAACGAGGCTTTCAAGTAGACCTGCTCAACGAGTTCGATACGCGGCTGAACGGATACCGGGCCGTGGCCCTTATTTCCATTCACAACGACTCATGCCAATATATCAACCCTGAGGCGACCGGCTTCAAAGTCGCGGCGGCGCTCGATACGCGTGATGCCAACCGCGCCAGTCGTCTGTTGGCTTGTATGATCGACCGTTATCATACCGCGACCGGTTTACCATTCCATGCCAACAGCATCACACCGGATATGACCAGCTATCACGCTTTCAGCGAAATCGACCCCAATACCGTAGCCGCCATCATCGAAACAGGTTTTCTTAATTTGGATCAGGAAATCCTGACCCAGCACACTGACCAGGTCGCGGATGGGGTTGTTAATGGAATCCTTTGCTTTGTTAATAATGAAAATATCGAACCGACACCTACACCAGCCCTTACGCCATGAACACTCGATTTAATGATGCTCGTTTATCGGTTGAAAAAGCACGCGAGGCTCTTCGCAACGGCAATCGGACGGAGGCACGTCAATGGGCGGAACATGCCGCCTCGCTCGCGCCTCAAATGGAGGATCCGTGGTTGATCCTCGCAACAGTCGCCAGTCCGCGCGCCAGCGTTGAATACATTCGAACGGCACTCAAGATCAATCCAAATAGTCCGCGCGCCCAAAAAGGGATGGAATGGGCAATGCAACGACTTGGGAATAATCCTCAGCCACCGCCCTCTTTCTCTCTCCCCATTTTCGGAGAAAATGGGGAGAGACGGAGGGGGGAAGCTGCACCCGCTCCAAGCCCGGAGGGACGCGCAAGCAAACCAGCGGCAAAACGAAATCTACTAATTGCCATTCTGCTATTTGGACTGGGTTGCATCATCATATGCGTCGTGGGGGTATGGTCGGCCCGTTCATTGCCAGTGTTGGCTTTCCTTACAAACAATTCTGTGTCGACCGTAATGCATCCGCAGGTTTGGGCGCAAGCCGAGATTCCAAAGCCAACTGATGCACCTCCATCATTTGCCGAATCTCAAGCCACGCCGGCGCCGCAGTTGCTTTTGCAACCCACAATTCAGCGAACTGTAACTTCAGCGGCATTGCCCACTGAAACTCCCATTCCGCCGCAGGACACGGAATCACCTGCGAATACGCCGATGCCGACACCGCAGAATATGGAACTGCCTACCGCCTCATCCATGCCCTCGCAGCAGAATGCCGAATCAGCGCTTCTGCCCGCGCCGACTTCTTCCGGTTCGATTTCTATGTCCATTGTGCCTGATACGCCGACAGCTGGAGGTTCAACAAATGTTCCGCTTCCGACGGCCGAATCAACGCCAGAAACAGAAATCCCGCCACAAGTGACAAGCAATGGCGAACGCTGGATCGATGTGAATCTCACGCAACAAATGGTGTATGCGTATCAGGGAAATTCTCTTGCGAACTCTTTTCTTGTTTCGACAGGAACATGGCAATACCCAACAGTGACCGGCCAATATCATATCTACATCAAACTGCGTTACACGGATATGACCGGACCGGGTTATTATCTGCCGAATGTGCCATTCACCATGTACTTCTATCAAGGCTATGGACTCCACGGCACCTACTGGCATCACAACTTCGGCACACCCATGAGCCACGGATGCGTCAATCTGAGCATTCCAGACTCGGAATGGCTCTATAATTGGGCATCCGTCGGTACGCTAGTCAATATTCACTACTAATTTTTTGTTGGAGTTCAGGATGGTCAAAGCACTTTTTCCGGGCACGTTCGATCCAATCCATTACGGCCATATTGACATCGCAGAACGAGCCGCGCGCCTCTTCGATGAGGTCATTATGGCGGTTTACGACAAGCCGCTCAAGTCATTGATGTTTTTGCCGGATGAGCGCATGGATTTGGTAAAGGAAGCATTCAAGCGAAATCCAAAAATCAAAGTGACGGGTTACAGCGGGCTGACCGTAGACTTTTGTCGGAGCGCGGGCGCCCAAGTGATCGTGCGCGGCTTGCGCGTCTTCTCGGATTTTGAATTCGAGTTCAGGATGGCATTGGCGAATCAGCGCCTCGCCACGGACATCGAAACGGTCGCGCTGATTACAGCGGAACAGCATACCTTTCTTTCTTCCAGCACCGTGCGCGAGATCGCCTCGCTGGGTGGAGACGTCTCCAGCATGGTGCCGCCCTATGTCGAAACTGCGCTGAAGCGCAAGATTTTGAGTCTGGGCGAACAACATTCCCCTCCCAACGCCTTGCGAGATTGATATATAATAAGGCATCACCGCCACGTGAGGTGGAGGAATCTATGGACATTCTGCAACTGATTGACCGCTTGGAAGAACTGTTCAACGACGCCAAAGCCGTTCCCTTTACGCATAATGTCGTCATTGATGAAGACCGCATGTTGGAAATCATTGACCAGATGCGGATCGTGATCCCGGATGAAGTAAAGAAGGCACAGCAGATCATGGGTCAGCGCGACCGCTTTTTAGCGCAAGCGCAGGAAGAGGCGGATCGCACCATTGCGCTTGCCCGTGAAAAGGCCGAACAAATGGCGATGAAGGATAGCGTCGTGCTCGAAGCCCAACGCCGCGCAGAACAAATTCTCAATCAGGCACGCTCCGACGCCGAAGCCACCCGCCGCGATGCGGATGATTATATTGTTGAAACGCTCAGGAACTTACAAGACCAGGTGGAAAAGACGCTCAACCAAATTCAGAACGGAATCCATGCGGTGCAGGATGAACAGATGCGAAAATCAATCTCTACTTCACCGCCCATCTCTGAAAAAATTTCGAAATAAGTTGTAAATAGAAAACCTCCCGCTTCGGGAGGTTTTCTATGAAAGCGAAATATCAATTACCGAACTCGAATGTTGGCATTCCTTTAACATTCGTCTTCATGCGAAATATGCCGCCTGATTGCGGATACTTTCTCAGCGAAGCCGCGTCCATGCCGACGCGCGCTGAAGTGATGAACAACTCATCCATATCGGCTCCGCCAAAAACACAGGAGGTGACTTGCAAAGCGGGAACAGCAAATTGTTCGAGCAATGTGCCATCAGGCTTCCATTGGGTGATGCGCGCACCGCTCCACATCGCGATCCAAAGATTTCCTTCTAAATCGGAAGTCATACCATCCGGCCAGCCGAAGGTATCGGCAAAGTGAATAATGACGCGCGGGTTCGCAATCTGGCCCGTCTCTAAATCATAATCAAAAGCCTTCACATCCCTGGTCGGCGTATCGATAAAATACATGGCCTTATAATCCGGTGACCAGGCAATCCCATTTGAGATGCGGACGTCCTTCAGCAATCGTTTGACGCGTCCATCCACGGAAAGCGAATATAACGAGCCGCTGGCTTCCTGCTCATTGTGATCCATCGTCCCGGCGACGAAACGTCCATGCGGATCACACTTGCCGTCATTGAAACGATTGTTGGACGGCTCGCCTTTCGGGGACGCCAGCGTGATCAATTTATTGGTATCCGGTTCAAAATTCCAAAAGCCGAAGCGCTGGGCAATGACCAAGCCTCCATCCTTGCGCGGGGCGAGACATCCCACGTAATCATCCAATTGAATAAAAAGTTTCGATCCGGCATAGACGCGTTTTTCAAGGACATCCACCCAATACAAAGTTTGAGTCTTGGCATCCCACGCCGGAGCTTCGCCAAGCGTGGCTTTGGCATTATAGAAAAGTTCAGGAAGCATCATTATTTAAAGCCGCAAGCTTTCGATCAAGAAATGCGGCATACCCGAATTACAACCATCTCCAGCTTGTGCCGTCTTTGCTATCTTCAATCGTCACGCCGAGAGATTTCAGCTTATCGCGGATTTGATCGGACAGCACCCACAGCTTTTGCTTGCGGACTTCGCTGCGGATTTCAATCAGCAAATCAATGAACTTATCCGCATCGCCGGATCCCTGCTTCTCTTTTAATTGCAAGCCCAGCACACCGGTGAGTTCCCGCAACACCGCTTGCCCGGGCTTGAGTTCATCATCGGTGGCTTCATTATCACGCATGGAGTTGATGACTTTCGTAAGCTCGAAGAGCGCGGCCAATGCCAGGGGAGAGTTGAAATCGTCGTCCATGGCGTTGACGAAAGACTGCTTGATCTCCTCGGCAAATCCTTTGCTTCCGCCGGACAAACCTTTTGCGTTGGGCAAAGCCGGTCGAAGTCCGGACTTGAGACGGTCAAGACTTTTGTCAGCCGCGTCCAGCGTCTCATCGTTGAAGATTAACGGCGCCCGATACGATCCGTTCAGGACCAACATGCGCATCACGTCCGCATCACGCTTCGATAAAAATTCCTTGATGCTGACGATGTTGCCGAGCGATTTCGACATCTTCTCGCCGCCGAGCTGCAACATGCCGTTGTGAATCCAGTAGCGCGCAAATTGCTTGCCGGTGAAAAATTCACTTTGTGCAATCTCGTTTTCATGGTGGGGGAAAATAAGATCATTGCCACCGCCATGAATGTCGATCTGTTCGCCGAGCTCGGCAAGATTCATCGCCGAGCATTCGATGTGCCATCCGGGTCGGCCTTTGCCCCACGGCGAATCCCACGACGGCTCGCCGGGCTTGGCGGCCTTCCATAATGCGAAGTCCATGGGATGCTCTTTGGCTTCCTCGACCTCAATGCGCGCACCGGCTTGCATGTCATCGAGTTTACGTCCCGACAGCTTGCCATAATCCTTGTCCTTGGTAACGCGGAAATAAACATCCCCGTTCGACGCGGCGTAGGCGAATCCTTTGTCGATCAAGCCTTTGACCATGGTTTGGATGCCGTTCATCGTCTGCGTGGCGCGCGGGTTGACAGTGGCAGGCAGGATGTTCAGGTCTTTCAGGTTCTGGGCGTAATCGTCAATGTAACGTTGTGCCAGTTTGAATGGATCTTCCTTCAGTTGATTAGCGCGGTTGATGATCTTGTCGTCCACGTCGGTGTAATTCATCACGTGTTTGACTTTGTAGCCGCGATATTCAAGATAACGGCGGATGATATCGAACACCAGAGCCGACATCGCATGACCGATATGAGCATCGTTATAGACTGTCACGCCGCATACATACATCCGGACGGCGTTCGGCTCGATCGTTTGGAAATCTTCTTTCTTGTGCGTGAGGGTATTATAGATACGAAGCATAATTTCTTTTCCCACCACGAAAGGCACTAGGGAATATGGAGAAAAATCATTTCGAGTAGTGCCCTCCGTGGTTAATTTTATCCCTGGCTTAACTTCCTGCGCTTGCCGTTCTCTTCTTCCACGCGGGCGAAGATCATGCGGCCAGCCGCAGTTTGCAGCACCTTCGTGACCTGCACATCCATATATTCACCGATGTAATCCTTGCCATTCTCGATGACCACCATCGTGCCATCATCCATATAGCCAACGCCCTGCCCCATCTCCTTGCCTTCCTGAAAGATATTGATCTTCAATATTTCACCGGGCAAAACTACCGACTTGACCGCGTTGGCCAATTCATTGATATTCAGCACAGTGACGCCCTGCAGTTCGGCGATGCGATTCAGATTGTAATCGTTGGTCAGCACCGGACTTTTGAGCTGCTTGCCAAGCACGATCAGTTTATCGTCCACCTCGCGTACGCCTTCCACATCAATATCGCTAACGCGCACAAGGATATTGGGAAGCTTTTGCAGTTCGGACAGCACTTCCATCCCTCGTCGTCCGCGTTGGCGGCGCAGCCCATCCGGCGAATCGGCGATGTATTGCAGTTCATTCAATACAAAGCGCGGAACCAGCAAGGTGCCGGGCAAAAATCCGACACGGGCAATATCGGCCACACGCCCATCGATGATGACGCTGGTATCAAGTAAGATTGTGCGGTTGAGATTCGTCCAAGAGGAACCAGAGCCGCCCTCGCCAGTCCGTCCGCTTAACGAGCCGAACAAACTCATGATGTCGCCCTGACGCATGACGAACAACATCACGCCAAAGTAGCCGAAAAGCAAGACGCCAATGAACGGCAGGATGCGTCCAAACGGTTCCGGCAAAAGTGATAATGGAAACGAGAGCAGGGCCGCCGTAAGTAATCCGACCACGAGTCCCATGAGGCCGGAAAAGAGAGTCTCCGCCGCCACTCGTCCAAGCAGAGAACGCAAGGCCCGCGCCGGGCGCGTCGTAACATAAGGTGTGAGAATAATTCCAGCCAATGCACCTATCAATGCAGAAAGCATCACGGTGCGAATGGCGTCTATCACTGGATTGTATTGCGAAAGTTCTGCCCCCAAGTATCCTCCGGCGACTCCCAGTACAATCATTCCAACAATGCGAAAAATGAATTCCACGCTCATAATAGCTCCTTTCATTTCTATTAATAAAGTGCAAATAATTGACAGGATAATAGCATGGCTGACCGCTCTCGTCAATTGGCGATTTAGTACTGATTATAATGTGGTTATAATCTGACACTTATGGTATTTAAACATTTTGGCCGCGACAGTCATTATCTGTGCATCAGCTCCACCGGGCTTGCAAGCCAAGGAACTCACCTTTCATTCAATTCTGGGATCGATGTGATGATGAAATCAAGTATTGGATCAATTATGATTCGGAGTGATCTTGGATGATCCTGACCGATTCCCTCAATCGCCCTCTACGCGACTTGCGGATTTCCGTCACTGACCGGTGCAACTTCCGCTGCGTCTATTGCATGCCCAAGGAAGTCTTTGGAGCGAATTATCAGTTCCTACCCCGGGCTCAAATTCTGACGTTTGAAGAGATCGCTCGGCTGGGCCGCATTTTTGTTGCGCACGGTGTCCGCAAGATCCGGTTAACCGGGGGCGAGCCGTTAGTGCGCCGCGATCTGCATCTGTTGGTCGCCATGATAGCCAATATCCCGGATCTCGATCTGACCCTGACCACGAACGGCTCACTGCTTGCCAAGCAAGCTTCCCGGCTCAAAGATGCCGGATTAAAACGAGTGACCGTAAGTCTCGACTCGCTTGATAACAAAATATTCAAAGACATGAACGATGTGGACTTTCCAGTGGAGAGAGTTCTGGAAGGAATGGATGCGGCCGCTCAGGTTGGTTTGGGTCCAATCAAAGTGAACATGGTGGTCAAGCGCGGGATGAACGAATCGAGTATCTTGCCGATGGCGCGTTTCTTCCGCGAAAAAGGCTATATCTTGCGCTTCATCGAATATATGGATGTGGGACATACCAACGGCTGGCGGATGAATGATGTGGTCTCAGCGAATGAAATTATCAAGATGATCAATGCCGAGATGCCGCTAGAACCGCTCGACCCGAACTATCGCGGCGAGGTCGCTGGCCGCTGGCGATACAAAGATGGGAGCGGTGAGGTCGGCGTAGTTGCATCCGTAACACAACCATTTTGCCGAGATTGCAACCGCGCCCGGCTCTCCGCGGAAGGCGATCTATATACCTGTCTCTTTGCCGTCCAAGGATTTAACCTTCGCAATCTGATTCGCAGCGGCGCAACCGATGACGAAATTTCGCAAGCCATCGTAAGCCTATGGAATAAACGCAGCGACCGCTATTCGGAGCTTCGGTCTGAAAACACGATCGCATTACCCAAAGTTGAGATGTCGCATATCGGAGGATGATGAACTCGTCTCATCTTCAACTTTCTATCCATATTTTCTTTAGGAGATTCTTTTGTCTTCGTCCAACGGCATCCAAGCCATTTTCTTTGACCTCGACGGAACGCTTCGTCACAACCTTCCCGCGGGCGGGGAGGTTTTTGCGGATTATGCATTCCAATTGGGTTTGCCCATCAGCCATCAGGATCGCCTGCATGCCATGCGCTGGGAACATTATTATTGGGCCGAATCCATGGAATTGAAAGCTGACAGGGAAATTTATCCAAAAGAGAATCGCGAATTCTGGCAAAACTATTGTCGCCGCCAATTGGTCGCGCTCGGCGCATCGAACGGACAAGTGGAAGAGTTCGCTCCCAAAGTTTCCCAATATATGGATGATTCGTATCACCCGAAAAGTATCGTGCCGGAGGATTTGCTTCAGCTTTTGCCCCAACTCCAATATGCCGGTTATTCCATGGCCATCGTTTCCAATCGCGACAGACCCTACCAACAGGAAATCGAATCGCTCGGCATTGCCTCGTACTTTGTCTTCTCGATGGCGGGCGGCGAGGTGAACGCCTGGAAGCCCGAACCTGAAATCTTCATCCACGCTTGCAAGCGCATGGACATCCATCCTTCGCAGGCCGTATACGTTGGCGATAATTATTTTGCAGATGTGGTCGGCTCGCGTCGCGCGGGACTTCAACCGGTTTTGTACGACCCGTGCGGAATCTTCCCTGACGCAGGTTGCCCCGTGCTCTCGTCGTTTGAGCAGCTGCCTTCCGTGTTGGAAAATTTATAAAACGGGTTCTATTGTTCCGCGTCCGCTTTGGGTTGTGGATTCATTCTGGTAAACAGAAACAGGATTCGAGTCCGAAGTGACGCAAAGAATTTCCGAATGAACGGTAATCGCAAAATCAACAACAATGCAATGACGATTCCATAATTTACCGGCGCGTTAATGTCGCCCGATAAATGAAAGATATCGCCCTTTACCGCCATGGCATAGTGCAATGCCGCAATGGGCGCAATAAAGTAAACAACCTGATGCAAATGCTTCCAGTTTTTTCCGAAGCGAACTTTCCAAATATCGAAGGAAGTCATTGCTAGCGGAACCAGCAAAAGAAAAGCGACCATGCCATAAAGAATATAAGACTTTTGAATCACGGTCTGGATCATCAAATTCCAGGCCAGCCCATTATCCAAATCCATAAAGATGATGACATGCAAGACCGCATACATGATCGCGTAGAGTCCGAGCGCACGGCGGCGTTTAAGCAGGTCACGCCAGCCGAACAGGGTGGTCAACGGGGTACATGCCAATGAAAGCACGAGCAATGCAATGGCGTGACGACCTGTGTCGATCTCCATCGCTTGAATCGGATTGGCGGTCAGATGATGCGTCAACACACCATAGATGATGATCGCCAATTCCGACCATGCATACACATGGACGGCGATCTGTGCCGGAGTATATGGAAATCTTTTGATCCAATTGATGAATGACATTTTGAAATTATATACCCTGATATGCGATGCGGAACCCATTTCTTATTAGACGGGTTCCGCATCTTTATTGCAACCGTTTCTGAAATCTTTAGTAGTTGGCTTTCAGGTCCATACCTTGATAAAGATAAGCCACCTTATCTCCGTAGCCATTGAACATCAGTGTCGGACGCATGGACAACTCACCAATGCGCCGTTCCTCCGCCTGCGACCAGCGCGGATGAGGCACATTGGGATTCACGTTGGCATAGAAACCATATTCAGTCGCGTCAATATCCTGCCAAAAAGTATTCGGTTGTTCGGCCACGAGTTCAATCTTTACAATTGCCTTGATGCCTTTGAAGCCGTATTTCCACGGCACCACTAAACGAATGGGCGCACCATCTTGATTCGGCAACGGAGCGCCGTATAAACCCGTTACCAACAACGCCAGATCGTTCATCGCCTCGTCGAGACGCAGACCCTCGTGATAAGGCCAAGGATAGTCACTCGTATCCGCCTCGGCTGGAAGCTGAGTCGTGTCCATCAAAGTTAAGAAGCGAACATATTTTGCGTCCGAGGTCGGCTGGGCTTCCTTCAACAAACTCGCAAGCGGAAATCCCTGCCAGGGAATGACCATGCTCCACGCTTCCACACAACGCAGACGATAGATACGGTCTTCCTGGGGAAACATCTTGAGCAGGTCTTCAATCGCATATGTCTTCGGGTTGCTGACCAGACCGGAGACCTCCACCGACCAGGGATGCGATTTGAAATTCTTTGAAAGCGGAGCCACCGCATCTTTGGCCGTGCTGAATTCATAATAGTTATTGTAGTTGGTGATGTCATCATAGGAATTAAGCGGATCGCCCAATTCATCTTTTTTGCCCGCGTAAGCCGCAACGCTGGCCGGGTCAGCCGAGGATGACGTGCTGCCTCCTGTCGGAGCACAAGCCGCAAGCACCGCGCCTCCTGTTATAACACCCGCGGCTTTCAAAAAGCCGCGTCGATTAAAGTACAAAGACTTGGGCGTGATTTCAGATGAAAGCACAGGAACCGATTTATAAATATCACTCATAACAACCTCTCTTTCTAAGGATAAGATTCAGCCAACAGGGCCTTGATGTTTGTTTCGATTTCATCATAGGCGCCTTCGCCAATATGGACATAACGGATTTCACCGCGCTTGTCGATCAAATAGAGTTCGGGCCAATACATATTATGGTAGGCATTCCAAGTGGCGCCATTGTTGTCCTGCGCCACCGGATACTCGATATTATCATTGGCTACTGCAGTTTTTAGATTATTGAAATCCGACTCATAACTGAATTCCGGGAAATGATTGCCAATGATTACTAAGCCTTGATCTTTATATTTTGCATACCAGGCCTTCACATATGGCATAACGTGTTGGCAGTTAATACAATCGAAGGTCCACATCTCCAGACCAACGACTTTGCCGCGTAGGTTAGCGAGACGCAAAGGTGAGGGAGTATTCAGCCAGACGAGGTTGGTTAATTCAGGAGCCGGTCCAAGGTCAGGAAGAGCTGCAGTGGGATGACTATCGCTCTTAGCCGGTTGAACAGCCGCTGTACCACAGGCAGTCAATCCAAAGAGAACCAAGGCGGAAATCCAAAAGTATTTCATCTTACAGATAGTGATGAAATGAACCTATAGAATCTTTCTTAGAAAGGCATGAGAGTCTGACGCAGAAATTACAAACGGAATTGTTCGCCTCGCGGGTGGACTTCAATTTGTTTGCCGCGATAGAGCGTTGCCCTGCCTGCGCCGTATACCGTCCACGCTTCATCCAATGCGTCAATGATGACGCCGGTTTGTTCGTCGATACCCAGCAGGGTGGCTTGGGGAATCAATGATCGCAATTTCGGCGCCCAGCCTTTACCAAACCGATTATGATGCGGCAGGATGCAAATATTTTTCAAAAGGTCAAGTCCCGGTAAAAGCTTTTCCTGATCAGGATCATAATAATGTTCGCATAAGACCATCGCCCCGGCACTGCTCCCGGCGATCACCGCACCGCTTCGATGCGCGTCAAGCGCCGCCAGCCAAACTTGACTGTCGCGTAGGGTTTCGCAAAGGTAACGCGGAAATCCACCCAAAAGATAAATCAGATTCGCTGCTTTGACGCGCATGGCAAAATCAGGGTTGTCTGCGCTTTGTTTATCGATAGCCGGTACAAGGTCGACGCGTGAGACACCCAATGACTCGAACCATCGCTGACCATTTCTTCCGGCTCGTAAATCATTATCATCCGGCGCAGCAGCCGTGGGAAGAATCGCGATCGAGGCCTGCAATCCGCCTGCTAATTCAACGGCACGCAAATCCGGCTCGGACATACGCCCGCCGAATTCCGCACCGCCTTCCAAGAGAAGATATGTCATTTTATCCTTTGATTTACAACTTAGTTAGGTATGCGAGATTAATCGGCAAAGGTGGTAACATGTGCAAGAGGTAGTTCATTCGATACGTGCAGATTATCATGAAAGGAGATTACCATGTTGTTCGCTCTTAATGAAAAGGGACAGGGCATGGTTGAACAGGCATTGCTTCTTGTTTTGGTCGCCATTGTAGTCATTGCAGTTCTGATGATTTTAGGACCGACTATTGGCAATGTCTTTAGCTCAATTAATAAAAGCCTCTCCGGCATTTAGCAATTTCTTGGGGTCATAGCTATATAAAAAGCTTCTTTCCGGGCACACCTGACAAAACTGTCAGTATGGCCTGTGGATATTTTATCAAGGTATAATATATAGTATCTCAGTTTTTGAGAAATCCACAAGGAAAGGAGAATATGGCTATGTTGTTCGTTCCTAACGAAAAAGGACAGGGAATGGTTGAACAGGCTTTGCTTCTTGTTTTGGTCGCTATAATTGTCATTGCAGTTCTTATGATCCTAGGACCGACCATCGGCAATACCTTTAGTTCAATTAACCGAAGCCTCTCCAGTATCTAATTAATTCAATAATCAGTTGTTTAGTCAAAGGCTCTGCCAAATTACAGAGCCTTTCATTTTTAACTGGCCATTTATTATATTGCAATTTCTTTTGCAGTTAAACCTTACAATAATGTGGGCAAGAAATCATGTACTTCATCAGAGAGTAGTGTATAATCTTTTTTATCTCAGAGTTTTGAGAAATCTAAAAGGAAAGGAGAAAATACCTATGTTGTTCGCTCCCAAAGAAAAAGGCCAAGGACTAGTTGAGTATGCGTTGATTCTAGTGCTGGTTGCCATTGTAGTAATTGCTGTTTTGATGATCCTCGGCCCCATTATTGGCAACGTATTCAGCTCGATCAATAAAAGCCTTTCCAGCGTCTAGTGATTCAATAACTGTCTTTCTCAACAAAGGCTCTGTCAGTGACAGAGCCTTTTACTTTTGTGTGACTGTCCACATTTGTTTACCATCCGTTATGACCTCAATCCAGCCATTTCGATCCGTTCGAAGCAGAGAGTAACGAACAGGCCAGGGACGTTATAATCAAGCTGATGACAAAAGATAAACTCATTCTGCTCACAGGCGCGACCGGTTATGTCGGCGGGCGGCTGGCGCCGCGGCTTTTGGATGCGGGTTATCGCGTCCGCTGTTTGGTGCGCGACGCCACCCGGCTACGCGGGCATCCGTGGTCCAAACGAGTTGAAATCGTCGAAGGCGATGCGTTGATTCCCGAAACGCTGGACGCGGCATTGAAAGATGTCTCGGTTGCATATTATTTGATCCACGGAATGCAGGGAAGTAGAGCCAGCGCGGAACGCGATATGAGCGCAGCGCGTAATTTTTCTGAAGCTGCGGAACGGGCGAACGTTGAACGCATCATTTATCTCGGTGAGTTGGTTGACCCCACGGCAAACCTTTCGCCGTATCTGCGATCGCGCCACGAGACCGGTTCCATACTGCGTCACGGACGTGTGCCCGTCACTGAATTTCGCGCGGGCATGATCGTCGGCTCGGGCAGTGTGTTATTCGAGATGATCCGCTATTTGTCAGAACGCGAGCCGATTCTGATTTGCCCCGCCTGGTTCTTTTCGACCGCGCAACCGATTGCGATCCGCGATGTTTTATCTTATCTCATCGCCGCGCTCGAAACAGATGAAAGCAATGGAAAGTTGATCGAGATCGGCGGATCTACGCGTCTCACGTATGCCGGGATGCTTCTTCAATACGCAAAAGAGAGAAGTCTGAAGCGCGTGCTCATCCGCACGCCGTTCTACTTGCCGCGCCTTTCGGCTTATTGGGTTCACATGGTCACGCCGATTTATTGGCGCTTCGTTCTGCCGTTGATTGAAGGATTGCGCGCCCAACTGATTGTCCATGATGATGCGGCGAAGAAAATTTTCCCCAACATCCAGCCGATTGATTTTCAAACCGCGGTCCATCTTGCGCTTGGGCGTATCAATCGTGATAACGTTGAGACTTCATGGTCTGACGCGCTGGTTACGGCGATGGGAGATGTCAAACCGTATACATTCAAGGTTGAAGAGGGCATGATGCTGGAACGCCGCACGCTTCTTCTCGACCTATCGGCGGATTCCGTTTTCCGGGCATATACCGGCATCGGAGGCGCGCGCGGCTGGATGTACATGGATTGGGCGTGGGCCATCCGCGGTTGGATGGACAAAGCCATCGGCGGCGTTGGGATTCGACGCGGCCGCCGTCATCCCGATGAGATTCGTACCGGCGAGTCGTTGGACTTCTGGCGCGTCGAAGCGGTGGAACAAGATCATCTATTGCTTTTGCGCGCTGAGATGAAAGTGCCTGGCTTGGCTTGGCTCCAATTTGAATTGATTCCGCAGGAGGATGGCAAGACACTTTTGACTGAGACTGCTTATTTTGCGCCGCGCGGCTTTTGGGGTTTCGTCTATTGGTATGCCATGTGGCCGTTCCATGCGTTCTTATTTAACGGTTTGATTCGCCGTCTCGCCTCACGAGCACGCGTGCTGGCTCAAACTTAATAGCAGCAAAAAATCTCTTCGTAAACTTAACGCTAAAAAATACTGTGGACAAGAAACTCATCCTCGTGACCGGCGCAAGCGGATACATCGCAAGTCGCCTCATCCCGCGCCTGTTAGAACAGGGATACCGTGTCCGAGCCATGGCACGCCGACCCGAACAGCTTGCAGCGCGTTCATGGGCAAATCGCGTGGAACTGGTACGCGGCGATATCACCGCTCCAAGCACGCTGGATGCAGCACTGAATGGCGTTCATGCTGCTTATTACCTGATCCACAATATGACGATTGGACGCGGTTATACACAGATCGAAATCAACGGCGCACACAACTTCGCGTTGGCCGCAGAACATGCAGGCATTGAACAGATCATCTACCTCGGCGGGCTTGCCGATCCAAACGATAAACATATTGGGATTCATTTACGCTCCCGGATGGAGACCGGCGAAATGTTACGTCGAGGCAAAGTTCCCGTCACGGAGTTCCGCGCCGGAGTCATTGCCGGTTCCGGCAGCATCTCATTTGAGATGATCCGTTTTATGACCGAAGCACTTCCCCTGATCATTGGACCCACCTGGCTGAGGAATCAAGCCCAACCGATTGCCACGGAAAATGTCATTGATTATCTGACGGCCGCGTTGGAGAACTCGGATAGTCAGAGTCGCATCGTTGAAATTGGCGGCAATGAAATAATCACCTATGGAGATTTGATGTTGCGATATGCCCACGTCCGCGGATTGAAGCGCAATCTAATCATGTTGCCCGGCATCCCGCTTTGGTTCATGGCAATGGGCGTGGGGCTGACCACGCCGGTTCCGTATCCGATAGCATACGCCCTTACCGGCGGACTCGCGAGCGACAGCATCGTTCAACACGAGGAAGCGCTGCGAATCTTTTCAAGCGTCAGGCTGATCGATTTTGAAGATGCCACAACCAACGCATTGCACCGCCTTTCGCCGTCTTCGATGGAACGCATATGGGAAGGTTTGAATAACGATGCGGTCCACACCAAACATGAAGGCTTCTTTATAGATTATCGCCGTATTGAAATTACAGCCTCGCCCGAATCAGTTTATCAAGTTTTAACATCCCTCGGCGGAGGACATGGCTGGCTTTATGCAAACTGGCTATGGCAATTACGCGGCTGGATGGATCGATTATTTGACGGGCCAGGCTTGCGCGGTCCAAGCGATTCCTCATTAAAAGAAAATAGTCCAGTTGATTATTACCGCGTCGAAGCGATTGAACCAAATCGCCTTTTACGTCTTCATTCCGAACTGCGCGCTCCCGGCGACGGCTGGATGGAATGGCGCGTTGACGCATTTAAAAATGGATCGTTATTGACTCAAACTGCTTTCTTTGCGCCACGCGGCCTGCCTGGTTTTCTTTATTGGCATTTGCTTGATCCATTGCATCGGCTTGTGTTTCGCGGTTTAATCCAAGCTATTAAACGTCGAAGCGAGACACAATGAAGCTTCATTGGAAGATAGTTGTGTCCATACTTATTATCGTTCTGTTGTCAGCGGCTATGCTGGCTATCGCGCTCCATGTCCCAAATTCTCTTCATACAAATTCCGATTTCCTAGCAATCTATGACGCCGACCTACGTTTACTTCAACATATCAAGCCTTACGATTATCAAGGCCAAATCCATTTGATGGCCGAGCAAACAAGAACACTCCCCGAAAACGTATATGTGCCTCAATTCCCTTATCCGCCGTGGTTTGCGCTAAGCACATTCTATTTGGGACTCTTGCCCATCCAATCCGCCGCCACACTGTGGTTCGAGAGTAATTTGGTGATGTTGTTTTTGACCGTTTGGTTTCTCGGCGCTGACTGGCATCCGCGGCTTCGATTGTTTTCTTTTCTAGCACCATTCTTATTCATACCTATTATCGGAACTCTCGGCGTCGGCCAATATGATTTCCCTGTTTTGTTGGGAAGCGCGATATTGATATATGCCATCCGGCATCAACGCCTGGCGCTGATCTCAATCGGTGCGGCGCTATTGACTTTTAAACCACATGTTGGCATTCCCATTTTCCTGGCCGTACTGATATATTTCTTCCTCTCACGAGGTTCATTCGGCCGCCGCGCTCTCGTTTGGATTTTCAGCGGCGTGGCATTTCTCTGCATTATCGGCTTGCTCGCCGATCCTTTATGGATGATTGATTACCCGCTTTCATTTTCAGCGTATCAAGCCGGAGCCGATATCGCGTCTTGTGCCGCATGCGACAGTTTACCCTCATGGCTGGCAACACATCTCATTCCAAACTCAACCCTCTCACAAATGACTCTCATCGGCGCGGCATTATTTGTTATTCTTATTTTCTTATTTTACCTAATTCGTTCGCGTCTGCTGAAATCGGCGGACTATCTATTAAATGTCTCCATCTTGATTGTTCTTCTTGCAAATCCTCATCTTTATAACTATGATTTTATTCTTCTGCTCATTCCTTTCGCTTTATTGGCGGAAGGATCAACTTCATGGTTTGAACGAATCGGCTTGACCCTTCTTTATCTCTTTCCCTTCTTTGCCATCGTGAAGTTTGGCCGCAGCATTGGAGATCCGTCTTTGGTTGGCGTCACGCTTATTCTAACCTTGCTTGTTTTCATCCATGCTCGAAATCCTCAACCGCTTGACGTTTCGCCATACGCGGCATAAAATCAATCTCACAACTAAGAACGGTCAGTCAGCGGCGAAGCCGGTGGAATTCCGGCACTGTCCCGCAACTGTGAGTTAGCTTCGCTAACAAGTCAGGTCGCCCGCGCTGGCCAGTTCACCACTCTCTCGTGGAAAGGAGGTGGAGGACGGCAGAATCGGATTGCCTCTCCAACCTCCCCAGTCAATGACTGGGGAATTTGATTTTATTCAGGAGAAAAATATGTACCGCAAGATTTTCGTTTTGACTTTGCTAATCATTTTGTTATTTGGCTGTGCGCCCGCGGTCACGCCTCAGGCCGCGCCGACGATTGAGGCCACGCAACCGCCTCAAGTCCAGACCGAAGCGCCGACCGCAATTGCAACAACATCTGCCGCGATCACGTTGACGGATGATCTCGGTCGTACCGTCACGCTGAATCATCCGGCACAACGAATCGTTTCGCTGGCTCCATCGAACACCGAAATCCTTTTTGCAATTGGTGCAGGATCGCAGGTGGTTGGACGCGATGATTTTTCAGATTATCCGGATGCGGTCCAGTCACTGCCAAAGGTTGGAGGGACCGATAAATATAATAACGAACAGATCGTGGCGCTTCAGCCTGATCTTGTCCTGGCAGCAGAAATCAACACGGCGGATCAAGTAAAGGGACTCGAGAGTTTGGGATTGACTGTTTATTACTTGAAGAACCCCACTACACTTGAAGAAATGTATGGCAATCTCGAAACCGTGGCAAAGTTAACCGGCCACGAAGCAGACGCGTCGACTCTCATCACATCACTCAAAGCGCGTGTTGCCGCGGTGGATAATAAGATCGCGACCGTGACTTCACATCCTTCCGTCTTTTATGAAATTGATGCGACTGACCCGGCCAAGCCTTATACTGCCGGCCCCGGCACATTCATTGATTTGTTGATTCAACGCGCAGGCGGGACAAATATCGCCGGAACTTTAAAAGATCAGTATCCGCAGTTGAGTCTCGAACAGGTTGTTGCGATGAATCCATCCTTCATCCTCTTGGGTGATGCCGCCTATGGCGCAACGCCGGATGTGGTGAAAGCGCGTCCCGGTTGGGGAACGTTGAGCGCGGTAGAGAATGGGGATGTAATTGCCGTTGATGATAACCTTTTCAGCCGCCCCGGCCCCCGATTGGTAGATGGGCTGGAGTTGCTGGCAAAAATTCTGCATCCAGAATTATTTCAATGATCGCTTAGTGACGGGGTAATCCTGCCACTACCATCAACATGAAAATTCGCCCGTATCTATTTTCTTTACTTGCCCTCGGCTTTGCGCTGATGCTGAGTCTCGCCATTGGTTCGGTATTCCTTTCACCGGCACAGCTTTGGGCCGCGCTGACCGGACATGGCACTCAAACCTCGGATACGATTTTGTGGGCAATCCGTTTTCCGCGCACGGCTTTGATCGTGTTAACGGGTATGGCACTCGGCGGAAGCGGCGCGACATTTCAGGGTTTGTTCCGCAATCCGCTGGCTGATCCGTTTTTGATCGGCGTGGCATCGGGCGCGGGTTTGGGCGCGGTACTGGCGATGTCCATCCATTGGCCTTATACGGCTCTGGGATTGGCGGCAGTTCCAGCCGCGGCATTTATCACCGGCTTGTTGACGGTATTTTTAGTCTACACTTTTGCCCGCGTCGGTGGAAGCGTGCCGGTCACTAATTTGATTTTGGCGGGAGTTGCGGTTTCATCCTTCGCCACATCATTGACTTCGTATCTTATGCTGCGATCAACGGGCGAACTGCGCCAGGCGATTAGCTGGCTGCTCGGCGGTGTCAGCCTAAGCAGTTGGAGTGTCATCCTTGCGCTAACTCCCTACCTCGCCATCGGCTTGACTGTCCTAGCATTCAGCGGTCATGCCTTGAACCTCCTGCAATTCGGCGACGACCAGGCGGTTCAAATGGGCTTGGACGTGAAGCGCGCCAAAATCATCATCATCGTAGCGGCCTCGTTTGTCACAGCGGCTGCAGTTTCCTTCGCAGGCATCATCGGCTTCGTGGGGCTGATCATTCCGCATGTGATGCGCATGTGGTGGGGCGCGGATTATCGCCGCATTATCCCACTGAGCATTTTGGGTGGCGCCAGTGCGCTCCTGCTTGCAGACATTTTGTCGCGTGTGGTGATCGCTCCGCAGGAGTTACCTCTAGGGATCATCACCGCATTGGCCGGAGCGCCATTCTTTCTATGGGTGCTTCAGCGTGCCAAGAATCAGGGATTCTGGTGAGATATCAGGAGACCGAATGAAAAAGGGATTGCTGATCGTCAACACGGGCGACGGCAAAGGCAAGACCACCGCCGCATTGGGTCTGGTTCTGCGCGCCTGGGGACGCGGCTTTCGCATTTGCGTGATTCAATTCATCAAAGCGGAAACTGGTCAATGGGGCGAAGTCAAAGCTGCGAAGAAACTCGGCATCGAATGGCACACCACTGGTGACGGCTTCACGTGGACTTCCAAAGATCTGGATGAAACCACGGCACGCGCTTTACATGGTTGGGAGATCGCCAAAGAAAAGATTGCCAGCAACCAATATGATTTGATCGTGCTGGATGAATTTACATACGCCTTACATTTTGACTGGCTCAATACTGGCGAAGTATTGGAATGGCTTCGCCTCAACCGGCCGCCGAGCCTGCATCTCGTGATCACCGGCCGCTCTGCCCCCGAGGCTTTGATCGAGCAAGCTGACCTCGTTACCGAGATGCGACTCATCAAACATCCCTACGATCAAGGCATTCAAGCCCAGCCTGGAGTAGAGTTCTAGAAACAAATTATATGAATGGAGATGTATCATGAAACTCGAAGAAGTAACTGAAAGAATCCAGCCGTTGGATCAAACGGCCATGCAAGAAGCCCGTGCGCGGCAGGATACGCTGACCAAGCCGCAGGGAAGCTTAGGACGGCTCGAAGAACTTTCGATTCAACTCGCAGGCATCATGGGAAAACCGATTCCCGCGATCAACGATAAAGTCATCATTACCATGGCAGGCGATCATGGCGTGGTGGCCGAAGGAGTCAGCGCATACCCTCAGGAAGTGACTCCAGAAATGGTGTTGAACTTTCTGGCAGGCGGCGCGGCGATCAATGTGCTGGCGCGGCATGTCCATGCACGCGTGGTGGTGGTAGACATGGGAGTGGCGTCGGACATTCCAGCAAGTGAAGGACTTATCATCAAGAAAGTCGCTCACGGAACGGCGAATATAGCCAAGGGTCCCGCAATGACGCGTGAACAGGCCACGGAATCCATTTTGAGTGGCGTCGAAATCGTCGAAGCGGAAATTGCGCGCGGTTTGGATATCGTCGGCACAGGCGACATGGGAATCGGCAACACGACCCCATCTGCCGCAATCGCGTGCGCCTTAATGAAACAACCTCCCAAGGAAATTGCCGGCCGCGGCACGGGTGTGGACGATGAAGGACTCAAACGAAAGATCGGTGTGATCCAACGCGCCCTGGATATCAATAGGCCAAATCCAAACGATGGACTCGATGTACTTGCGAAAGTGGGCGGGTTCGAAATCGGCGGGCTGGCAGGCGTGATGCTTGGCGTAGCCGCGCATCGCAAACCGGTGATGGTGGATGGATTTATTTCAACCGCCGCGGCGATGATCGCGGTTTCGATTGCGCCGCAATGCCGCGATTATTTGATCTCGGCGCACCGCTCCAAGGAACACGGTCACGGATTGATGCTCGATTGGCTTAACCTGAAACCTTTATTTGATCTCGATTTAAAACTCGGCGAAGGCACCGGTGCGGCGCTTGGAATTTCGATGGCCGAAGCTGCTTGCAAGATTTTGGCAGAGATGGCAACTTTTGGTGAAGCAGGTGTGAGCGAAAAACAGTAACGATGAAATATCTTTTGACCGCTTTTGATCTTCTTACGACCTTGCCGCTGCCCGCCTGCAAAAATTGGCAGGCGGGCGATAGCGGACGCTCTGCGGTTTGGTATTCCCTGGTAGGGCTGTGTATCGGCGCGCTGGTTGCCGGAGCGTTTGCATTACTCCAGATTTACTTTTCCCACATCATCAGCGCCGCGCTTACGCTTGCTTTTTGGGTTTTGTTGACCGGCGGTCTTCATCTCGATGGACTCGCAGATTGTTTCGACGGCATGTTCCATGCCAGCAACCCCGAACGCCGCTTGCAAATCATGAAAGATCCGCACACAGGCGCATTTGGCGTGATCGGATTGATACTCGTTTTGTTGATCAAATTCTCGGCATTGACTTCGTTGTCTTCGACGCGCGCGGTCGGTGCAATTTTATTGAGCGCAAGTTTTGCGCGTTGGTGTGTCTTGTTGATATGGAAACAGCCGCTCGCATATTCCGGCGGCATGGGCGCCGATTTCTCTTCGGGACTGCAGGCGGCTTCTCTTTTACTTGGCGGTTTGATTCCCTTAGGGCTTGCACTTTGGCTGGGAGAAACAGGTTTTCTTGCGATTGGATTGGGATTACTGGTCACAATTATTATTTTGTTCCTGGCAAAAAAGAATTTGGGCGGCATCACAGGCGACGTGCTCGGCATGATCATCGAGCTTGTTGAAGTAGCCGTGCTACTGGCGTTTTCATTCGGAGGATGATGAGTAATCCTACTTTTCCATTTCGGCTTGGCACCACTTCCTACATTATCCCCGATGACATTTTGCCCAACGCGCGTTATCTTGCCGATAAAGTCAGAGATATAGAACTGGTTTTGTTTGAAGTCGATGATGGCATGAACAATTTGCCATCTCCGCAAGTGATCAAGGAATTATCAGAGCTGGCGCATCAGCATGACATAAGCTACACGGTTCATCTGCCTCTCGATCTCAAACTCGGCGACGATGGCTCGGACAGAGATCTATCCCTCGTCAAAGCGAAGCGTGTTATCGATTGCACGAGGGAACTTAATCCGTGGGCGTATGTCCTTCATTTGGACGGCAAATCAGTCAAGGATTCAAAGGACGACAACATTCTTTTGAAATGGCAGGATCAATCTGTCCAGGCTCTGAAGATTGTTGCGGACTGGGCTGGCGGAGTGGAAAAGTTGGCGGTTGAAAACCTTGAAGGCTATCTTGTTGATTTTATTTCTCCTGTAGTGAATTGCCTGCCCGTCAGTCGTTGCGTGGATATCGGACACCTTTGGCTGGACGGCATTGACCCCGTGCCCTGTTTACAAGCAGCGCTTCCGCGCACGCGTGTGATCCATCTTCATGGCGTCGCAGAACGCGATCATCGCTCGCTGGCTTTCACGCCGCAGGAGAAAGTTCAGGCTGTTCTTCGCGAATTGATTCGCACCAATTATCAGGGCGTTCTGACGCTTGAAGTATTTTCACAGGACGATTTCCTTTCGTCGCTGGATACGATTGAAAAAGTTTTGCAATGAATACTAATCCTTCATCCAACACGTTGACATTGATTCTCGGCGGTGCGCGCAGTGGTAAGACCAGTTACGCTCAGGAGCAGGCGCGCCAAATCGGCGGGAACGTGTTCTACGTGGCGACTGCTGCGGCGGGGGACGATGAGATGCGGATGCGGATCGAAGCACATCGCGCCGCGTGGCCCGCCGAATGGCAAACGCTCGAAGCTACTCTACAAGTCGGCGAGGCTTTGATTTCGAATCAAGTTCGAACGGAAGTTGTCATCGTTGATTGCGTTACTTTGCTCGTCAGCAATGTGCTGTTATCGTTTTCGGAAAATGCGGCTTTTGACGAGGTCAGGCAAAAAGTTCAGGCGGAGATCGATGCGCTTTTGAAAGCGCACTCAAAAATTGGAGGGCAGTGGTTCATTGTCTCCAATGAGGTTGGTCTTGGGCTTGTCCCGCCTTATCCGCTGGGAAGATTCTATCGTGACCTTTTGGGTTGGGCGAATCAAACGTTAGCTCGCACGGCCGACCGCGTCATTTTTATGGTGGCGGGAATTCCGACCGTCATCAAGTAGGTGAAATGCTCAAAATCCAAAACCTATCCGTTTTTTATGGTCAACGCAAAATATTGCGCAATGTCAACCTCAATGTGGAATCCGGTGAAGTCTTGGCGTTGATTGGCCCGAACGGCGCGGGCAAATCCACTTTGATCCGCGCCGTCAGTGGAGTGATACCCATCGCCAGCGGAAACGTTAGCACCAATGGCGATGACTTCCATTCGTTGAGTCCGATGCAACGCGCAAAATATTTGGCAGTCGTGCCACAGGCTGTTTCATTGCCACCCGCGTTCACGGCTTGGGAAACGGTTCTGATGGGACGCACGCCCTATCTCGGATTTCTCGGTCAGACTTCAACATCCGATGAGGAGATTGCGCGGGATGTATTGAAGCGCGTGGACGCGCTCGGTCTGGCAGATCGACGCGTGGGCGAGTTATCAGGAGGCGAAGGACAACGCGTGTTGTTGGCGCGCGCCTTGTGCCAGTCCACGCCGATCCTTTTGCTCGATGAACCCACCACGCATTTGGATTTGCAATATCAAGTCAGTTTGCTGGACCTCGTCAGTGACTTGGCGCATCACGATCATTTGGCCGTGTTGATCGCGCTTCATGATTTGAATTTAGCTGCGCGTTACGCCGACCGCGTGGCGTTGATGGTAGCGGGCGAAATCAAGGCTGTTGGCACGGTGCGTGAAGTGCTGACGTCCGAATTGATCTCACAAGCCTATTGTTTGCCTGTGCAGGTAGTGAAGCATCCGTTCATGGACGTGCCGCTGGTTCTGCCAGAGTCGGGAAAATAAAGGGACTGTTTGTTGCGCCGATATTAAGGATGCAATTTTATTCCCTTCGAGCCAATTTGCTAATTAAGTTATATCTGTCATCAGAATCTTTCTGCATTATGACAATTTGACAATTCAATGGATTGCGCAACAGCTCGAATTCTTCAACACTCCAATGAAACCAACGCATTAGAAATAGTCGAAGCGTCATTCCATGAGTAACAATAAGCACATTATCGGGATAATCTGATTTGCGAAAATCGCGGTGCAACGTTTCAAGGAAAACGCTGACCCTATCATACACATCTGCGCCAGATTCGCCGTCTGGTATTCGGTAATAAAATATACTGAAGCTATCTCGCTCATGTTGAATTTCATCATTACGTTCATGGTTTCGTAAGTGTCCCCAATCTTGTTCTCTAATGCGGGGATCTTCAAATATTTTTACTGCATTGTCATTTATGCTTTCGTGAATGTATTGATAAGTTTGCCGGGTTCGATAATATGGTGAAACGTAAACCTGCATCGTTTCCTGAGCAATGATTTTCTTGATTTCTCGCCCTGCTTGTCTTGCCTGCTCTATCCCCTCTCGAGTCAAATTTAACGCATAGTCAGGTACTGTTTCAAGTAATTTTCTATCTTCATTGCCTTCTGATTTGCCATGTCTAATTAGGATAATTCGCTTTGGTTTCACAGTTTTTATTATACGATACAAATTATTTTAGCATTTCTTCTCTTGCATTTCTATCAGGCAAAATGTATAATCACCAAAAATAATTCTTCAGGAGTAGTAAGCGATTGATCCCCTGATAGAGAAGGATGTGAACGGTGGAAGCATCCGCAGGAAAACGACGCTGAAGTCGCCGTGAGTCAATGCCGAAGAAATCCTTGTGAAAGTAGAACGGCACGGGAATGCCCGTTACAGCATAAGCTGATGATGGTCAGCGATAAAGGGCAACCGAAAGGTTGAATTGAGGTGGTACCGCGACACGCCGTCGTCCTCATCATGGACGAGGCGTTTTTATTTTAAGGATGTCATTGCGTGACAATCTCGTGTTTGATGTTTACTTGAGATTGCCACACTGAAAGAACACAGTGCTTCGTTGCCTGCTATGCAGGCTCCTCACAATGACATATGAAAGGTCATCGAATGAAACATGAACTACCCAAAGCTTACGATTTCAAATCCACCGAGCCGCGCGTGTACGCGTTATGGGAAACGGGCGGATACTTCAAACCGTGGAACGACCCAAACAAAAAAGGCTTCGATCCAAACATCAAGCCGTTCGTCATCTCCATCCCGCCGCCCAACGTCACCGGCGAACTGCATCTCGGTCACGCCATGTTCGTCAGCGTGGAAGATTTAATGACCCGCTATCACCGCATGAAGGGCATCCCGACACTTTGGGTACCCGGCTCCGACCACGCGGGCATCGCCACGCAACTCATGGTGGAACGTCATCTGCTCAAGACCGAGGAAGTGACGCGCGAAGAGCTTGGCCGCGAAGAATTCATCAAGCGCACCTGGGATTGGAAGAAAAAATATGGGAGCATGATCACGAATCAGATTCGACGGCTCGGCGCGTCATGCGATTGGGATCGCGAGCGTTTTACTCTCGACGATGGGCTGTCGCGCGCGGTACGAGAAGCTTTTGTGCGCCTCTACGAAAAAGGACTCATCTATCGCGGCCCTGGTTTAATCAATTGGTCGCCGGGCTTAAAGACGGCTGTTTCAGATTTGGAAGTGGAATACAGCGAAGAAGAAGCCACACTATATTATTTCAAATATATGTTGGCGGGTAGGGGCGGATCGCGATCCGCCCCTACAAATGGGGAATATATTCCCGTTGCGACGATTCGCCCTGAAACGATTCTGGGTGATACTGCTGTTGCCGTTCATCCCGACGATAAGCGTTATAAAAAATATATCGGCAAGACCGTCATCGTGCCGATACTCGGACGCGAGATTCCCGTCATTGCGGATGAATACGTCAGCATGGAATTTGGCACCGGCGCGTTGAAGATCACTCCGGGACATGATCCGAATGACTATGCCATCGCACAGCGCCACAATCTTCCGATCATATCGATATTGGACGAGGCCGCGCAAATCAACGAAAACGGCGGACCATACAAAGGTCAGGATCGATTCGAGGCGCGCAAGAAACTATGGGCCGAAATGAAGAAGGCAGGGTTGGTCATCAAGGAAGAGAAATACCTGACGACCATCCCGCGTTCACAACGCGGCGGCGAAATCGTCGAGCCGATGATCAGCACGCAATGGTTTGTCAAGATTGAGCCGCTTGCCAAAGCCGCGCTTGATGCGGTCAACGATGGACAAATCAAAATCGTGCCGGAACGATTCGAGAAGGTCTATTACAACTGGCTGGAGAACATCAAGGATTGGTGCATCAGCCGCCAGCTTTGGTGGGGACACCGCATCCCCGTGTGGTATTGCGAGAACAACCACATGACCGTGGCACGCCAAGACCCGATTGAATGTGCGACTTGCCATTCCAAGAATATTCATCAGGATGATGACGTGTTGGACACCTGGTTCTCTTCGGGCTTGTGGCCCTTCTCTACATTGGGCTGGCCCGATGAAACGCCCGATTACAAATATTTTTATCCAACATCCTACATGGAAACGGGTTACGATATTTTGTTCTTCTGGGTGGCGCGCATGATCATGTCCGGCTTGGAATATACAGGGCAGGTACCGTTCCACACCGTGTATCTGCATGGATTGATCCGTGATGAGCACGGACAGAAAATGTCGAAGACGAAAGGCAACGTGATTGATCCGCTCACGGTCATGGATGATTTCGGCACAGACGCGTTGCGCTTCACATTGCTGGTCGGCGCGACGCCCGGCAACGATATGAATTTGTCGGTGAAAAAGGTGGAGGCAAATCGCAATTTCGCCAACAAGATTTGGAACGCGGGAAGATTCGTAATCAGCGCGATTGATTCGCTTCAACCCGGACTTTCAGCGGAAGCATCCACTTTAGCTAACTCGTGGATTTTGGCGAAGTCGCAAGGACTTGTTCGCGATGTGGAACGACTCTTCCAAACCTTCCAATACGGTGAAGCGGGACGGCAAATCTACGAATTCTTCTGGTCCGACTTTGCAGATTGGTATGTAGAAATTACCAAAGAGCAAATGAAGAACGATAACATGAAGGAGCAAACCGTCATTACGCTGACGCGCATATTGGATATGTCATTGCGTTTGCTTCATCCATTCACGCCATTTGTGACAGAGGAGTTATGGGGATATCTCCGAAAAGCGATCCTCGATTCTTCCATAGCGAATCTGGCATCGGATTGGCCCGAGGCATTGATCATGGCGCGCTGGCCCGAACCGCATGAGGCAGAAGACCAGGTAGAATCCCTGTTAATGGACTTTGCATTGATACAGGATATTGTCCGTTCGATACGCAACCTGCGGGCGGAGAAATCGGTCGCGCCGTCTAGACGCATTGCGGCAATCTTCGCCGCCGCAGAAAAGACCGCGCTGTTGCAATCGCAGAAACTGATCATTGCTTCGCTTTCAGGTTTGGACGAATTTCAGTTGAAGATTTAAGAATCGCTTTCGGTTAAACCGAACGATAGTATTGCATTGGTTGTTGGTGCCGTTGAGATTTACATCCCGTTGGCTGGCATGGTTGATCTTGCGAATGAGAAGTCACGGCTTGAAAAAGAATTGAAGGATACAGAATCACAAATCGAACGGCTTGAAAAACTCTTATTGAGCGATTTCGCGAACAAAGCGCCCGCATCCGTTGTGGGTAAAGAACGCGAGAAACTTGCCGGATATAAAGAGACAGCAGAGAAGATCAAAGCCCAATTGAAATAAAACAAAAGACAGGTCACGTTTGAAGCGTGACCTTCTTTTTGCCTGTACCCAAGTAGGATTTACGAAAATCATCGTTCCCATAAAATATGGAAAGTAACCACAATATCTTATTTGGAGAAATGAATGCAAACACAACTTCAAAACGCACCTTGTCCAAAATGCGGGAGTACGGACGCCAAAAAAGTTTCCATCACATGGTGGGGCGGAGCTCTTGGCCCAAGGTTATTCAACCTTGTAAAATGCAATTCATGCGGCACAGAGTATAACGGCAAGACCGGCAAGCCGAACCAGCAAAACATGATCATTTACATAATTGTTTCCATCCTCGTCGTATTTTGCCTTTGTGGCGGCTTGTCTTTCCTGGGGACAATGCTCAATCAACGCTAAACATATCGTTATTTTGACCCTTAAACAAAACAGGATGCCGTTTATGAGCATCCCGTTTTGTTTTGTGACAAAATTACCGAAAAAATAGACATTCGTCATTTGACGTCCATCCCAAGATGAATTAACTTATATGGGAAACTTCACTTGGAGAAAATCTTATGACAATGAAAATCAATGAAGAATGCATCGCCTGCGGTGCATGCATCCCCGAATGCCCGACCGAATTGATCAGCGAAGGCGATGGCATCCTGTATGTGATCGATCAAGCCACCTGCGTTGAATGCGAAGGCCATTACGATTCGCCGCAATGCGTCACGGTCTGCCCGGTGGATTGCATCGTCAAAGCTGCATAAGCAAAACAAATATCAATTCACATTCGAATTCTGCGCTCAACGGATTGAGCGGAAAACTGCTATTTATTTTTAGCAGATTGTTTTGATGTTTTAGGCCGCTTGTCATTGGATCGAACAATGGCAGGCGGTTCTTTTTTTACCAGAGATGGAATTGCCGCGGTCAGCCAGCCCGGTTCACGCACACGCTCCTCGTGCAAGCGGTGCAGGCGCGCCTCCATAATTGCTGAACGCCCAAGATATCCAACCAACTTACGCGGTTCATGGCGATCCACAACCGGCAGACGGCCAATATCGTGGTGCAACATCTTCATCACTGCTTCATGCACTAATTCATCCGGATACTCGACCACCAGCGAATCACTCCCCGCTTCGAGGACGGTTTTGTCATCGGCGATTCCTTTGGCAACGGCTTGTGTAATATCGCCCCATGTGATGATGCCGACCAGATTCCCTTTTCTGTCAACGATTGGAAAGCCTTGATGGTGAGCTAACCGCTTATCGCCCCGCGCGATGCGGTCGGCCAATGCGCTAACCTTCATTGCGCTGGGAACGGTGGCGGGATCACGATCCATTACTTCGCTCACCCGAACCAGTTCAAGCGGATCCACGCTGTATTCCCGCGTGAGGTGAACTCCGCGGCGGGCGACCTTTTCAGTAAGAATGGAGCGGCGCATAAGCAGGACAGTCACGGCATCAGCTGCAACACAGGCGATTATAGTGCTTAAGAAAAAGAATTTGAAAAAAAGGCCTGTGAAAAAATAAGGGGATGCCTTATCCTTATGCTCAAGGCTAACGACCATAAGCATCAGGAGGCATCCCATGTTGAGAATAACCATTTCGAAGAAGACTGTCAAGCAGTTGAAGGTGGAGTTGCAGAAAGCCTATGATCGAGGTGATCTGCGAGCGGTGCGGCGTTGGTCGGTGTTGATCATGGTCGGGGAGCGGATGAAACTGGGGATGATTTTGAGGCTGTGGAATATCTCGGCGCAGACGGTGTACAACTGGTTGAAGGAATTCGTGCAGGAACGGTGGAGGAGTTTGGAGATAGGCAAGGGAGCGGGTCGTCCGCCGCGATTGACGAAGACGCAGAAACGAAAGTTGTCGGATTGGATTCAAAGCGGACCGGAAGCCTGTGGTTATCCAACCGGCTGCTGGACAAGCGTGCTCATTCAAGATTTGATTTACCAGAAGTTTCAAGTGTTGTACAACCGTTTCTACATCTGTGAGCTGTTGCATCATCTGGGCTTCTCACACCAGAAGGCGCGTTTCGTATCGGACCATCTGGACGAAGCTGCCCGACAGCGCTGGGTGCAGGAAGAATGGCCGAAAATCCTGGCTCAAGCCCAACAATTGGGCGCCTCTTTGTTTTTCGGCGACGAAGTTAGTTTTGCCTTGTGGGGTTCGCTCTCCTACACTTGGGCGCTCGTTGGCCACCAGCCGCTGGTCAAAACCACCGGCAAACGTAAAGGCTACAAAGTTTTCGGCGCGATCGAGTTCTTTAGCGGACAACTGGTCCATCAAGGCCTGGAAGAACGTTTCACCAGCGAGACCTATCAAGCGTTCCTGCTCCATCTGCTGGCACAAACTACCGGTCCGGTGATTTTGATTCAGGACGGCGCCAAGTATCACACCAGCCGTGCCACCCGGGAGTTTTTCAAAGAGCACCAAGACCGGCTCATAGTGTACCAATTACCTTCTTACTCTCCTGACTATAATCCAATTGAATACCTCTGGAAAAAAGTGAAGGTCAGGGCTACCCATAACCGCTACTTCCCAGAATTCGTCAAGTTGGTGAAATCCGTCGATGAGGCGCTCCAGCTGCTCGCTTCCCAAGCCGATGAGATCAAGCGGCTCATGGGTGTGTACACCAAACATTTGGCGGAACCTGAAATAGCTTGATTTCAAAATAATTATCTTAAGCACTATAGCAGGCCCGGTACCAAATTCAAGTCGTGAGTTAATTCGAGAACAAAAACGATGGAGGTAAAAGGTGATCGCATGGTCCCGCCCATCATGGCGGCCATGCTGATCATCACCCATAAGCTGACATCTCCCGCCGGAATCAGGCGCGCTTCCAGTGCACCCAACGCCCCTCCGATGATCAGAAGAGGCGCCAGCACGCCGCCGGATGTTCCCGAACCGAGTGCAATGGACCAGATCAGAGTCTTTACGATTAACAGGGTAATCAAAGCTATGCCGATTACTTCCCCGCTTAGGAGCGAACGTATGGTATCGTAGCCTACTCCCAGCGTGTGTGGATTGATCAAACCGCCGAGACCAATGAAGAACCCGCCAATAATCGGCCAATACATCCAATGAATGGGAAGCCTTCGGAACATATCTTCAAACGTGTAGACCAGGATGGTGAGTAAACTGGATCCGAAGCCGGCAAGGATTCCCACGCCGAGGCAATAGATTATTTCCATAAAGGATAACGATGCATGAGGCGGGACTAGAAATATTGGACCGCTACCGAGTAATGGAATACGCAGGAGCGAAGCTGTAATTGCAGAAAACGCAACAGGAATAAAGCTGCGCGGTTTCCATTCAAAAAGAAGAAGCTCCACCGCAATCAAGACGGCTGCGAGAGGTGTGGCAAAGATCGCGGCCATTCCTCCGGCCGCTCCTGCGACCAGTAAAGTCTTGCGCTCTGCGGCAGATAGCTTGAACGCCTGCGCAAAGAGCGAACCGAACGCTCCGCCAGTCATAATGATCGGACCTTCCGCGCCGAATGGACCGCCGGTGCCGATGGACAACGCCGAAGACAATGGCTTCAACACAGCCACCTTGAAGCTGATGCGGCTTTGCCCAATGAGAATGGCTTCCAGCGCCTCCGGGATTCCGTGCCCGCGGATTTGTTCCGAACCGTAACGGGCCATTAAGCCAATGATCAGGCCGCCGATCATCGGGACGATGATCACAAGGATGCCCAAATGATTATTTGCCGGGGAAGTAAAGTCGGTGGAGAGGCGCTGATAGAATGCCAAATTCGTGAATAGGCCGATCAGCCAGACCAGTGCGTAGGCAATCAACGCGCTGATCACCCCGATAAAGATTGCCATTAAGGAAAGCAATAACATCCGCTGGTCGCGATTAAAATCCCCTAAATTATCCCGGACGATGGGAGTGGTAAAGTTTTGTTTATTCATGATGTTCACCTCTAAATAGATTTCGACTGTCCTATTCTATCGTAATACGATATAATTGGGGAGAGCGTATTACATGTATGATCCACACAGGAAGTTCAGGAGTTTCAAAGATGAGCATCTGGAAATCTGAATATCAGGCTTTGGCTGAGTTTCGATATGCCTTGCGGCAATTCCTGAGTTTTAGTGCGAAAGCCGCTGAATCCATCGGTTTGACCCCGAAACAACACCAAGCTTTGTTGGCAATCCAGGGTTTTCCAGACCGCGAGCAGATCACTATCAGCGAATTGGCCGAGCGCCTGCAAATCCGCCATCACAGTGCGGTGGGTTTGGTGGACCGTCTTTCAACACAAGGTCTCCTCGTGCGTGAACGTTCAACAGAAGATCACCGCCAAGTCCTGATCAGGTTGACCGCAAAGGGAATCAAAGTCCTTGAAAGACTTTCAACAGCCCATAGGGAAGAATTGAGGCGCATCGAACCGCAGCTCCGCCGCTTGCTGAGGCATTTGTCGCCCGAGGTTGATGCGTCTTGAAGTTTGTTCTTGACACGGTTATAATGAGGCACAATCAAATAATAACCTTCGGGGCAGGGTGACACTGTAAGAATTTAGTGCAGTGAATTCCCGATCGGCGGTAAAGCCCGCGAGTGCTTCGACTTTGTTTAGCACATGAACTCGGTGAATTTCCGGGGCCGACAGTATAGTCTGGATAGAAGAAGGGTTCTTCGTCAGACCAATGCGGGTCTGATTCCGATTCGATGTCCCGAAAACGATGCTTGTTTTCGGGATTTCTTTTGCATCAAACTCCGTGCTTCGACACGCTCAGCACAGCAGCGCCTGTTCCCACGCCCCGCAATTTAATGCCCGCGAGGCGTTTTTGTTTGCAAGAAAGTGAAAACCATGAATATAAATCTTATTCGTAATCTCCCTCAAACCGCGAAACGCGGTTATCGCTGGCTTGGATTGATTTCTCTTCTCGCCGGATTGATCGCGTGGTGGGCAGTTGCACGTTTCAGTGGATTACCTGCCTTCGTCTTGCCATCTCCAATTGAAGTTTGGCAGCGTTTTCTATTATCGCTCACGGACGGAGAGTTGGCGGAGAACACTGCCGTAACATTGGTTGAAATCCTGCTTGGGCTATTATGGGGCGCAGTCTTTGCGGTCGTATTGGGTTATCTGCTTGCCAAGTCGCGCGCGTTGGAACGCTTACTCTCGCCATATCTGGTTGCGAGTCAGGCCGTGCCGCTGGTTGCGATCGCACCGTTGCTGGTCATCTGGTTTGGACCCGGAATATTTTCAAAAGTGCTCATTTGCGCATTGATTGTTTTCTTCCCGGTTTTGGTCAATACCATTGTCGGCTTGCGCGCTGTACCGACTGCTTTGTATGATCTGATGCATTCTCTGCGTGCTTCACGCGGACAGATTCTGTTGCAGCTTGAAATTCCAGCCGCGTTGCCGATCTTCCTGGGCGGACTTCGCATCGGCGCAACTCTATCGGTGATCGGTGCGGTGGTCGGTGAACTCGTCGGCGCGGATCACGGCTTGGGCGTGCTCATCAACGTTGGCCGCGGGACATATGATACCCCGATGGTTTTCGTTGCGGTCTTTACTTTGATCGCACTGGCATTATCGCTTTATGGAATTGTCGCCTTGATCGAAAGAAAACTTTTGGCCTGGCAACAGACCGCGGAACTTTAGGAGAAGATATGTTTAAACGGATGATCGTTTTGATTTTTCTCGGAGCGTTAATCACAGCTTGTGCACCGGCGGCCGCTTCAACGTCCGCGAACGCCGCACTGGTTCATATCAAATTGCCGGTCGGTTATGTCGCCAACATCCAATTCGCGCCGTTATATGTCGGGATTGATAAAGGTTATTATCGCGATGCGGGCATCGAAATCGAATTCGATTATTCGCTTGAGACCGATGCAGTCTCATTAGTCGGTGCGAACAATTTACAGTTTGCAGTGGTATCGGGCGAACAAGTTTTATTGGCGCGCGCGCAGGGCTTGCCGATTGTCTACGTGGCGGCATGGTATCAAAAGTATCCAGTGGCGGTGGCATCAAAGGCCTCTCAAAATATTCAAACGCCTGCTGATTTGAAAGGCAAGAAGATTGGACTGCCCGGACGTTACGGTGCGAATTATATCGGGCTGGACGCATTGCTTTATTCGGCGGGCCTGACCGAGAATGACGTCACACTCGATTCAATTGGATTCAACCAGGTCGCGGCGTTGGGCGCAGATCGCGAACAGGCGGTCTCGGTTTATACAAACAATGAACCAATTCAATTGCGCTCGGAAGGCTATCAGATCAACGAACTGCGCGTGGGCGATTATGTGCAACTGGCTTCGAACGGATTGATCACCAACGAAAAGACTCTGGCAGGCAATCCGGATTTAGTGAAGCGAATGGTGAGCGCCACGCTCAAAGGCCTGGCCGATACGATTGCAAATCCCGACGAGGCTTATACCATCAGCGAAAAATATGTTCCCAATCTTACGCCAGCCGATGCAGTGACTCAAAAACAAGTCTTGTCCAGCTCGATTGATCTATGGAAAGCGAATTGACTTGGCTATTCCGATCCCCAGTCATGGCAGAACATGCAGAACACTTTGCTGAAGATGGGTTTGCTGAAACAACCGCTGGATTTGACGAAAGCCTTTACGAATGAGTTTATACCTTAGTCAATGTCATTGCGAGTCTTTGAGAAGCAATCTCCTCAAACAATCACTTTGTTGTTACAGGAGATTGCCACGTCGCTTCGCTCCTCGCAATGACAATTGGGATTTTGAATATGCCCGCCTCTTCCTCTGACCCGATCCTGCTCGTCCGCGATTTGAGCGTGACCTTCCCCGATGCCAACGGTGGACTGCATGCGCTTAGCGATGTATCGTTCGAGGTTTGCCCGCGCGAGTTCATTGCCGTACTGGGACCTTCGGGAAGCGGCAAGTCCACATTATTAAGAATCCTAGCCGGATTGTTGAAGCCGACTTCAGGCAGTATTGCTTTTGGAGGCAAAGAGCCTGCGGTGAGCGCGCTCGAACCGCCGCGTATCGGTATGGTCTTTCAACAAGCCAATCTCATGCCGTGGCGCACGGTGATCGAGAATATCGAATTGCCATTGCAATTGGATGGCGAGAATAAAGAATTCGCACGCGCCAAAGCACAAGAGCTGATCGAGTTGGTTGGTTTGCAAGGCTTTGAAAATAACTGGCCGCGCGATCTTTCCGGGGGTATGGCGCAACGCGTGGCTATTGCACGCGCATTGATCCATGACCCCGATATTCTTTTGCTTGACGAACCCTTTGGTTCGTTGGACGCATTAACCCGCGAGCGCATGTGGACCGAACTCTCGCGCATCTGGCAGATGCGGCAGAAGACCGTCATAATGGTCACTCATTCGATCAATGAATCACTATTTCTTTCAGATCGAGTGCTGGTGCTGACTTAACGCCCCGGCACAATCAAGATGGACTTCAAAGTGGGTTTGCCTCGTCCGCGCGATGATGAGATGCGCTACACTGCGCACTTCGGAAAGCTGGCGAGGAAATTGAAAGAGGCAATTGGATAAAGTAAAACGTACACCCGCTAGAACGTGGAGTTGGTGTTGGGTGCTAAATTACTATGCTATTCTATAAGTTTATCTTCCGCATGTCCAAAATGCAAATAAATCGCATTCCTTTTAAGACTACTAGTAATGAATTTCTCATGAACTAATACAGCAGCTTTGAAAGATGCGTATCGCGGAGTGAGACTTACGCTATTTAGTTGCTTGGAGTTTTTTACTATCCATTGACCTAGACTTCCGGGCGTGGGATCTGTCATACTGAAGCCACCAGCGATGGTTTCACTATCAAATTGATTAAATATTGCCTTGAAAAATCCTGGCGATGTGTGCGGCTTTCCACTAAATTGGAATGTAACGCCAGTACTAACCCTTCCAGAATAAGTGAACTGCTTTCTCTTGTTTATGCTTCCGAGAGTCAAGATTTTTTGGCATGGTTTATATTCTCTGCTGCATAATTGCATAAATTAATTTTGAATATACTGCTGAACGTTTAACCCATCCAACAACTTTTGCGTCGCATCAGCAATTTCTTGCACCGCCACGTCAAAGGCTTCTTGATTGGCACGCGAAGGCTTGCGGTATCCGCTCACTTTTCGGACGAACTGCAATGCGGCTTCGTAAATCTCCTGCTCGGTGGCGGGACGATCCGGTAAACGTAAAGGTTTGATGCTTCGGCACATGATGGCTCCTTATTGGCTTTATCTTCCAATTATAATCTTGAGCCAATGCCAAGCAACCATCCAACGACATCAAGGAACCGCGGAACGAGAGCAAGGAATCATCCAGTGACGTGAAGCAACCATACGGCGGCGGAAAAGAAAGATGCGGCACCTTTTCAGGTTGCTGCATCTTTTGCGTTATCACTTTCCGCCGGAGTTAGAGCTCGTGTCCGGTTCTACTTTGACCAGCATCGCACCCACTTCTATTCGATAAGTGTAGCTGTTGGTGCCCACGTTATAATCCTTGCAAGTAATCAGGGTTATCCAGGCCTGATCTTCGTGCTTGAACACCGATTTATCACTAGGCAGGATCACTTTGTTTTCGCGCACTTCATAGATGTACTGCTGACCCGCGAAATGGATAATGATCTGGTCACCCCATTTCAGGGTGGACAGGTTTACGAATGGACCAGGCAACCCGTTCGACGTGTAAACGTGAGCGGTAATGACCGAATTGCCGACATGCGTCGGGTAGGCAGTGCCGTCCAAGTATCCAGCCTGATCGCCCAGCCAGGTCAAATCCCAGTCTCCATTGCTAAACGGGATTCCTATGATCGGGACCTTGATGTTCAGGCGCGGGATTTCCACCCAGAAGTCCCCGAGGTCCTGGTATGTCTTATCCGCCGGTTGAACGGGCAGGTGCGTAACCTTGCCTGGTGCAAAACCAGTGCTCGGGATCGAGGGCACGATAAGTTGTGCCGCCGCCGAGGCAGTGTAATCGTTCAACGATTTGGTGAGCGGATCATAGCGCCGTTCTGTCGAGAAATTATTATATGGCGATTGAGGCACCAGATGCGGCGCTGGATCGATCTGAATGCTAGACCATTCGACGCCTGCAGCATTTACAACCGGGCTGGGGCCAATGAATTTGGCCTGGAATGAAACCTCAGCCTTTTCTCCCAATGGGAAGGAAGACCAGTAAACGCTTACCTGGGTCGGAGTCGTGGTTACCACCGCGGTAGGCAGGTTGGCGGAATTATTTACAACGACCGTGGTCTGATCCAATTGCAGGCCAGTCGGAATGGCATCGGTCATCAAAACGTCATAAGCAGGGGCAGTGCTGTGCAATAGATCGTGAGCAATATCTATCTTAAAGCCTACAACAATTCCTAGATTTGCCACCGCAGGATCAACCGTCTTCACGATGGTCAGCTTGGGTTCGATAATATTCACGGGGACCGCCTGGCCTGCGGCCAGGATGCCACCCTCCCAGGTCCATTCAACGCCGTTCTTTAATCCCACACCATTGACGTTGTCCGCAATATTCAGCACGATCACGCGGTAATTGACGGTCAGCGTTTGCGTGGTAGCACTGGTATTTTGCACCTGGCCGAAATCGAAGGTGATATCGCGCCCGGCGTCGACGCCAGTGCTCGGCGCAGGGGCTACAGTCAACCCACCACCCGGTACCCCACTGCTATCCGTCGAACCAACTGCAGTACATGGATCCTGTGTAATAGTCAGTTGGGTTGACGTGGTAGAAACGGGCTGAGCTGGGCTAGGAGGAGGAAAGCCGCAATCCACGAAGGCGAGACCATGATCCAACGTATCTACAGCTTTGAGGTCCTTGATCGTTCCCGTAGGAAGATCTATATTGATCGCATAATCAATGATCTCTCCGATTAGGACATTATCACCAGTGGATCCGGCTTGCTCTGTTCCGGTCAAGTTCTTGACGCCATTCATGGCTATTGCATCGGTATCCGTGGCCTGAGCCTGCACAGGAGTCCCATTCGGGCTGTGTGTTCCATCATCCTGAATGTGAACCGTGTTGGTCAGGGAGGCGATCGCACCCAGTTTCGAAATATCATCCACCTGAAGCGTTACGTGAAATGTGGCTGAATGATACGCAGGCGGAACACCTTTTGCAAGATCAAAGGATGGCCAAGTGACCTGATTGAGTGTGCTGTTATAAGTTCCGCCGCCATCGGCAGAGATGAAGCTGGTGCCGGCAGGAATCGTATCCACAAGCTGTAATCCTGTAGAATCCTGCAGGCTGGCATTGGTCACATTAATGGTGTACGTAACCGTTGCCCCAGGCGCAACGATCTGCACTCCATCATCCTTAGTAATATTAAGAATTGGAGCGCCATAAGCCGTCTGGCTGGCCTGATTCGAATCCACGGTCTTCGACCCGACGAGTGTAATCGCATGGCCGGTAGCTGTGTTGGTCACACTGCTACCGAGGTCACCTGCCTGTACTGCATAAGTTGCGGCGCAGGTCACGGAGGCGGCTGGCGCCAAGCTGGTAATGGCGGGGGTGCTATCGCAAGTGAAGGGGTCGTTGTAAGCTGGCGGAGAACCAGCTTTAATATGATCATCGGTGATGGTGAACTTGCCGCTGCTATCAGCGCCGGTTAGGGTTACATTACCGGTATTGGTGAGTGTATAACTATATTTGATCTGATCTCCGACCGCGCTGTATGGATTACCGGACGTGATGCTCTTCACCAATGTCAGCCCACGATTTTGTTTCAAAGTAGCTGTCTGACTCACCTGCGTTGAGTCCACTGCGCTTGCATGGAATAACCCGTGTCCAGTAGCTTGGTTGGTTACACTGCCATTATTTATATCATCCTGTGTGACGGCATATATGTTTGTGCATGTGATGGAGTCACCAGGCACTAAAGTCTTTTGGATTCCGCAAGTGAAGGCCGTATTCAGCGGCGTTCCGATATGGTCATCGGTGATCGTGAAGTAATTGGTGGCTAGATCAGCACCAGTCAATGTCACATTGCCGGTGTTGGTCAACGTATAACTATAAGTGATTAGATCGCCTACGCTGTTGTACGGGCTGTAAGTGCCATTCGTTGCGATGGATGTAATGCTCTTCACCAGCGTCAGGCTTTTATTCTGGGTAGCGGTCGCGGTTTTGCTTTCTGGAAGCGAATCCACAGCCGCCGAACCAACTTTTGTTATCGAATGGGCCGTGGCTGTGTTCGTCACACTGCCGTTGTCTATGTCTGCTTGCGTAGTCGTATAGCTGGAGGTGCACGATACGGTCCCACCTGGAGCCAAACTAGTGGCTGCGCCGCATGTGAATGGAGTATTCACTGGAGTACCAATATGATCATCCGTCACAGTGAACAGGCCGCCTGCGCCATTTCCAATCAACGTGACATTCCCGCTGTTGGTCAGCAGATAACTGTAGGCGATAATATCTCCGCCTCCAGCCTTGCTATATGGATTACCGGAAGTGATGCTCTTCGCCAGCGTCAGGCTTTTATTCTGGGTAGCGGTCGCGGTTTGGCTTTCTGGAAGCGAATCCACAGCCGCCGAACCAACTTTTGTTATCGAATGGGCCGTGGCTGTGTTCGTCACACTGCCGTTGTCCACGTCTGCCTGCGTAACGGTGTAGTTTGCCGTACAGGTCACCGTGTCTCCCGGTGCAAGACTGGTTGGGCTGGCGGGACAAGCCACGACTGCTTGGTCATCGCTCACGGTAAACACACCGCCACCGATGCCGGTCAGCGTAACGTTCCCGGTGTTGGTCAGCAGATAACTGTAGTTCACTATATCCCCCGCCGCTTTGAATGTACTTTCAGAGATGCCTCCAGAGGTGATAGAGGTGATGCTCTTCGCCAACGTTAACCCCGGCGTCCGGGTGCCGTTCGCGGTTTGGCTTTCTGGAAGCGAATTCACAGCCGTCGACCCAACCAGTGTAATAGCATGGCCAGTGGCTAGGTTCGTCACACTGCCGTTGTCCACGTCTGTCTGAGTGATCGTATAACTCGCCGTACAGCTCGTGGTTGCTTGCGGTGCCAGACTACCTGGAGGACAGGTCACAGTCGCCTTGTCATCGCCCACGCTGATACTGGTCAGCGTGACGTTCCCGGTATTGGTGAGCAGATAGCTGTAGTTCACCACATCCCCCGCCGCTTTGAATGTACTTTCAGAGATGCCTCCAGAGGTGATAGAGGTGATACTCTTCACCAGATTCAACGCAGGATTTTGTTGTAATTTAGCTGTCTGACTAACCTGCGTCGAATCCACCGCATTTGTATTAAATAACCCATGGCCGGTAGCTTGGTTGGTTACACTGCCATTATCCAAATCTATCTGCGTGACGGCATAGGTGTTTGTGCATGTGACGGAATCGCCAGGCACTAAAGTCTTTTTGATTCCGCAAGTGAAGGCTGTATTCAGCGGCGTTCCGATATGGTCATCGGTGATCGTGAAATAATTGGTGGCTAGATCAGCACCAGTCAATGTCACATTGCCGGTGTTGGTCAGAGTATAACCATAAGTGATTACATCGTTTACGCTGTTATACGCTGGCCCGTACGGGCCAGCCATCGTGATGGATATGATGCTCTTCACCAGCGTCAGGCTTTTGTTCTGGGTAGAGGTCGCGGTTTTGCTATCCGTATTCGAGTTGACGGGCGTCGAACCCACTAGGGTAATAGAATGGGCTGTAGCATGATTTGTCACACTGCCGTTGTCCACGTCTGCTTGCGTAGTCGTATAGGTCGCCGTACAAGTCACGGTCGCTCCCGGTGCCAGGCTGGTTGGGCTGGCGGGACAGATCACCGTCGTTTTATCGTCGGTTACCGTAAACACATTACCTACACCATTTCCGATCAACGTGACGTTCCCACTGTTCGTCAGCAGATAACTGTAGGCGATAGTATCTCCGCCTCCAGCCTTGCTATATGGATTACCGGAAGTGATGCTCTTCGCCACGGTCAACTTGGGCGTCTGGGTAGCGGTCGCGATTTTGGTATCCGTATTCGAATTGACGGACGTCGAACCAACTTTCGTAATGGAATGGGCTGTGGCAGTGTTCGTCACACTGCCATGGTCCACGTCTGCTTGCGTAACGATGTAGTTTGCCGTACAAGTGATGGTCGCGGCCGGTGCCAGGCTGGTGGGTGTCGAAGGACAAGCTACTGTCACCAAGCTATCACTCACCGTAAATACACCGCCGCCGATGCCGGTCAATGTAACATTCCCTGTGTTGGTCAGCAGATAACTATAGCTCACTATTTTCCCTGCCGCAGTAAATGGACTCCCAGAAGTGATGCTCTTCGCCAACGTTAACCCCGGCGTCCGGATACCGTTCGCGGTTTGAGTGTCCGTATTCGATGTCACGCGATGTGACCCAACCAAAGTAATATCATGGGCAGTGGCGAGGTTCGTTGCAATGCCGCTGTCCATCTCGGCCTGCGTGACGGTATGGCTGGCCGTACAGGTCACGGTCGCTCCCGGTGCCAAAGTGGTCGGGCTGGCAGGACAGGTCACAGTTGCTTCGTTATCATTGACCGTAAACACGCCGCCTGTGCCGTTCCCAGCCAGTGTAACGTTCCCCGTGTTGGTCAGCAAATAACTGTAGTTCACTATATCCCCCGCCGCTTTGAATAAAGCCTCAGGGATGCCTCCAGAGGTGATAGAGGTGATGCTCTTCGCCAGCTTCAACGATTTATTTTGAACCATCGTAGCTATCTGACTCACCGGCGTTGAGTCCACCGCATTCGTATTAAATAACCCATGGCCGGTAGCTTGGTTGGTTACACTGCCATTATCCAAATCTGTCTGCGTGATGGTATAGCTACTGGTGCACGTGACTGTACCGACTCCGTTCGGCGCCAAGCTGGTGGCGCTTCCGCAGGTGAAGGTACCGATTTTATTATCGGTGATCGTGAACAATCCGCCGGCGCCGTTACCGGTCAATGTCACATTGCCGGTATTGGTCAACGTGTAACTATAATCGATTTCATTTCCTACGCTGTCGTATGGGCCGGCCGACGTAATGGTTTTGTCCAATGCTAGTATTTCATTCTGTGTGGCGGTTACGGTCGCAGTGGGAGTATTAGATGTGACATCATCGTTTTCAGCGTCCTTTCCCTTGGCCGTTACACTGTTGGAGATGGAGCCATAACCATTATCGAGGTCCGCCTGAGTGGTTGTATAAGAGGCGGTGCAGGTAAAGGAATCAGAAGGTGCGAACGGCGAAGGCACGATGCCACAGGTTAGATGGCTAAGTTTATTGTCTGATACAGACAAGCTGCTACTGGTCAGCGTGGATGTGCCAATATTCGTGATCGTATAGGAATAATTGATTATCGTACCGACCGTAGAATAGGAGGACGGAGTTGGGGTCTTTGTAATGGACAGCAAATTGAGATGATCAATATCTGTGGCGCTATTGTTGGTGAGATCTGAATCCGTTACGCCGGAGGGCGGAATGACTGTGGCGCTATTGATCACGTCACTAGCTGCGCTGTTCGAAACCGTTGCGTTTACCATGTAGGTAATACTTCCTCCGGCAGGAATATTGACCGTATCGTTGATATTGCCGGAACCGCTGGCCGTACAAGAAGGTGCCCCTAGACTACAAGCCCATGTTACATTGGTAAGCGATGACGGAATAGTATCTAAAACCGTTGCTCCAGTCACATCACTTGGCCCGGCATTGTGGACAACGATCATGTAAGTGAGTAACTCCCCTCGGTTGACATCCACTTTTCCATCTGTCTTTGTGATCGACAGGTCGGCCGCTTCATTAGAGACCAGAGTGGCGGTGTTCGACGGGGCACCGGTACCGCCCTCGTTCGAGGTGACTGCCGTGGTTGTATTGTTGAACGTGCCCGCGGAGGTGGCTGTCACATCTATCGTGATCGTGCACGTGCCACTCACGGCAATGGTTCCGCCGCTGATAGTCAGTGATGTTCCTCCTCCTCCAAGCGAAGCAGAACCTCCACAACTTGAGGTCATGTTTGGTGAGCTGGCGGCTTGTATACCGGTTGGAAAATTATCTGTAAATCCAACGCCCGTCAGCGGAATGGTATTCCGGGACGGATTGGTCAGCGTGAACGTGAGTGTACTGATTCCGTTGACCAGAATGGAGGTCGGCGAGAAGGCCTTACTGATCGTCGGCGGCGCGATGACCGTCAGTGTGGCGGTGTTGGATGGTGTTCCCGGACCGCCATTGGTCGAGGAAACCGCGTCGCTGGTGTTCTGGTACGTGCCCCCGGCCCCAGCAGTCACGGCCACGGAAACGGTACAAGTGCTGTTCGCAAGCACCGAGCCGCCCGAAAAAGAAATGGAAATATCGCCGGCTGAGGCATTGATGGAACCGCCGCACTGCGAAGAAAGAGGCGTGTTGGCAACTGTCATGCCGGACGGGAAAGCATCCGAGAACTGGATTCCCGTCAGGACATCCGACGAGTTGGTATTTGGGTTGGTGATGGTAAACGTTAAGGTAGAGGTGCTGCCAACCGTAATTTGGGTTGGGCTAAAAGCCTTGGCAATGGTCGGAGGGTTTGCCTCATAGACGGTCGCACTGCTATTGTTGGATGTCACCGCAACACCGGCTGCATCTTTGGCGTCGGCGGTCGCGGTGTTGGTCACAGAGCCGTTGGTTACGTCTGTGCCTGTCACCAGATAGGTCTGCGAAGCACAGATGATGTTGGCTTCGGGCGCCAGGCTGGCAGGTGGAGAGGCAACACAGTTGAACGGTCCACTCTGAATGAGAGCATCGCTGATGCTGAATGGCGGATATAAAGTGACGTTCCCCGTGTTTGTAACTGTGTAATGATAGGTGATCTTATCCCCCGATTTCTGGTAGCCCGGCGTCGGGCTGCTTTTCTGAAGCGTCAATCCTTCCAGTTGCACGGTCACAGTGCTTTGGTTGGAAGTCACGGTGTTCCCGCCAGTTAGCTGATCTTGGCCCGTGCCCGTGGCAGTATTCGTTACAAATCCAGCGCTGACATCCCCGGAACCCACATTGTAAGTTTTGGAACAGTTCACGCTATTTCCGGGTCCGGGAGCAGCTGCAAGGCTGGTTACGGTTCCACAAGTAAAGGTGCCAATTTTGCTATCCGTAATTGTGAACTCATTGGTGGTGGGGTCATTTCCATATAATGGCTCATCGCCCGTATTGGTAAGCACATAATTATAGGTGATGGTTCCACCGCTCTGGAAGCCGGCATTGGTGGTGGACTTGGTCAGCAACAATCCTGCGCCGGGCATGGTCAACGAAGCGACTGCTTTGTTCCCTGTTCCGCCATTGGTCGAGGTAACCGGTCCGCTGGTATTGACGTAACTTCCTCCGAGCGCGGACACATCCACGGAAACGGTACAGGTTCCAGATGAGTAGGATACCGGGTCTATGCTTCCGTCGGTGAACGTGATGGTTCCTGCTCCCACGAGCGCGGTTACGGTGCCGTTGCACTGGGAAGTGGTGGGAGCATCGGCTACCGTCATACCGGTTGGCAAAGCATCTGTAAACCCGACCCCTTGGAGTGACACCACGTTATCAGACGGATTTGTGAGTGTGAAGGTGAGAGTGGATATGCCATTGTTTGGTTGCCCGAACGCCTTGCCAATGACTGGCGGCTCGACCACGGTCAGCTGGGCGGTGTTGGATGGGTTTCCGGTTCCGCCTTCCTTCGAAGTGACTGCTCCAGATGTGTTGTTGTAAAAATCTCCGATTGTGCCCGTGATGCTGGCGTCAACAGTACAACTGCCGTTGGCCGCCAATGACCCTCCCGTCAAGGTGATCGAGTTGCTGGTACTGCTGACCGTGCCGTTGCATTGCGAGACATTGGGAACGCTGGCAAGGGTTAAGTTGGCCGGCAAATTATCCGTGAAACCAATGCCCGTCAGCGCGCCGGTTGTCGGGTCGGTGTTGGGATTGGTGATGGTAAAGGTCAAGTCGGAGGTGCCGCCAGCCGGGATTGAGCTGGGTGAGAAGGATTTGCTGATCGTGGGCGGTGAAATCAAGGGCGTTGGGTTCACGGTGAGCGTGTCGCATCCTTCGTCAGCGTTGGTTTGCCCTTGCGCGGATGTCACCTGTCCGGGTTCAATGCAATTCTGATAGCTTCCAACGGTTGAGACGGCATTCACGTCAACCGAGATATCACAAACTGAATTCGCGTTCAGGTTTCCGCCCGTCAAAGTAAGTTGATTCGGAGTTGAATTCCAATTCACGGTGCCACCATTACACTGCGACGGATTTAACGTCGTAGTGTCCACCGTTACGCCGGCCGGGAAGTTATCGTACATTCCCACGCCGGTCAGATTAAGGCTTGTCTGGTTTGCGATTGTGATCGTAAGTTTGGTGGTGCCTCCGGCCAGGATCGGGTTCGGACCGAAGGCTTTGGTAACCGTCATTCCTCCCAGCTGGACCAGGTTCCAGCTCGCGGCATCCGGATTGGAGGCTCCATTGATGGAGGTCACCGCCCCGATAGGGATGGTGTTGGTCAGTTCGTTGGGTGCGTTCATCACCACGTAGAGGGTCAGACTGCAGGAGGCATTCGCGGCGGGCAAATTGCCGCCTGAGAATGAGAACGATGTTGCGCCGGGATTGGCGGTTATTGTCCCGCCGCAGGTGCCCACGGAGGGGTCCGGCGAATTCGCAACCATGATGCCCCCAGTTGTTATCGAACCGCAGGGATGAGAAGAATCGCTGCATTCCGGAAAATTGTCAGTGAAGGAGATACCCCATACCGGGCCGTCCAGGGCTTTCAAGTTAATGGTCAAAAGTGAAGGCAAACCGCCGGTCACGTTCTGCGGGACAAAGGTTTTTAGAACTTCAATCCGGAGAGGCTGAACTGTAATCTGCGCGCTTGCTGGCAGAGTGTTGGTGAAAACGATCGGAGGGCTTGTGTTTGGGACTGTTCCCGAGATCGCCCCGGCCGGAATTTGATTCGTATAGGATGCTTGAGCACCCACGCCGATCACATTGACATTGACAGTGCAGGTACCCGGTACACTGCCCGCCTGTGCGGGAATGGTACCGCCGTTCATCGAGATCGTCTGTTTACTTGCACCTGCAGTGATGATGGAAGCATCACCGCAGGTCGTGCTAATGTTAGGAGTTGGAGCGATCAGGATACCATTGGTCGCATCGCCCGGCAATATATCGGAAAACGATACGTCATTTAGTTGAGAAGGGCCGTTGTTGATCAGCGTGATCGTCAGGGTCGAAACACCATTACCGCTTACCGTCGTCGGATAGAACGCCTTGCTGACGGAGAGGCCATTGACCGCCAGGTTGGCCGAGAAGGGATTAGGGATGTCGGCTGGCAAGCCTTGATCGTCAAGACTGGAGATATTTGCCGGGGAGATCGTGTTGGTATAGATGCCAGGCGTGGTGCTGCTCACATAAACATCGATCTGACAGGTGCTCCCCCTGTTGATGGAGCCATTGGTTATTGAAATGGACGCCGCGCCGGTGATTGCGGTCAGCGTGGGCGATGAGCCGCAGCCGTTGGTGGACGCCGCCGTTGAATTGCTCACCGTGACGTTGGTCGGCAGGACATCCGTCAGCGAAAAACTATGCAGGCTGGCATCGGCAGGAGCATTAATTTTAATCGTCAAATCTGAATTGCCGCCCTCGGGAATCACATTCGGGTTGAAGCTCTTGCTTCCGGTGACGCCCAGATTTGTTTGTCCACCCGGACCACCGACTGGATAAACAAGAACATTTGCGCTGGCCGGAAACCCGTTGGTCACATTTGTGGTGGTATGCAATGCACCGGCAGGAATTGTGTTGGTATAGTTCGCCGCCACGGACGCAGTGACATCCACATAAACATCACATTCTCCAGGATTTGAACTGGTACCTACAGGAATAGTTCCATCTGTCAAGGTGATGCTTCCATCTCCCGCGCTGGGCGTTGGAGAAAAGGCAATATTATCACATGGGTTGTTGGTGCTGACATTTATGGTCTTAACGTTTGGAGGGTTGGCAATAACCATCCCAGCTGGCAGAGAGTTGGTCAATCCGGGTACGGCAATGGTGATGGGTGATGAAGTCGGGTTTTGGAGACCAATTTTCAGGGTGTCGGTGCCACCGGCTTCAAAATCTGGAGTGGAAAAGCTTTTTGCAATTCCAAAAACCTGGACGTTCAGCGGCGCGGTAGCTGCACTGTAATTCGTTACTCCTTGTTGGGTTTGGATCGCATTGGAGGGAATGGAATTGATATATGCACCCGGTATGTCGGAGGTGACGGTCGCCGTGAGATCACATTCTTTGGATGCCGCGATGGTGGCTCCGCTGATGGTAATGGAATTGGGGGTATCCGTGGTGTCTGCGCTGACCGTCCCGCCACACTGTGAAGAATTAAAAGAAACGATGGTTACGTTGGATGGCAGTAGATCGATCAACCCAACCTGAGTTAATGGGTACGTGCTATCGTTGTTCAGGATCTTGACCGTCATTGTGCTGTCATCGCCGACCCAGATGGTATTGGGGTTAAATGATTTGCTCAAAGAAGGCAATTGAACCGCATCCACACCGAAGGTTGCAGTAACAGCCTCGGTATTGGTCAATTCGGTTGTGGTGATGTTGCCGGTGGGATCGGTGGCCTGTAAATCTCCGGCGGGGACGGTATCATTATGGTTGCCTGGGATTAACGATGTTACGGTAGCCATGATCGAGCAGGTGCCCTCTATGGTGCCTGCGGCGGGAACCGTGCCGCCGTATAGCGATATGGTATTGCCTACAATGGATACAATGCCGCCGCAGGTATTGCTGGCATTGGCAGGATTGGCAAAATAAACGCCGGCATCCAGAGTATTGGTCAGGGCGGCCTGCGAGTTGGAAAGGATCAAGGCAAATGGATTGGAGTTAAGAATGTCTATTTCGAGCTGAATGGTACCCCCTGCTGGAATTCTTGGAGGGATCGAACCGGTAAACTCCACTGTGATGCCAGCCGGCGTATAAGTAGCGCCATCCGCATGCGCAACAATACCGGCCTGTCCTAATACAACGATGACGACCAGCGCGGCAGTCACTGTCAGGCTGATACGATAAAACACGACGCTCTTCATAGATAGATAGAGACTCCTCCGCCAACCGGATTAAGATTAGATCAAGATAATGGGAGGATTATATGCTGATTAGTTTGAGAGAACAAGTACAAACGGGAAATTTGGTCCCTAACAAAATCGTTATCTACACACCAGATAAATGAGCGCAACAACGATGCCGATGGTCACAACCATCCAGCACAAAGTTGGGGATCGGATACAAGCCCGCCAGCGAGCTATCCTCGTTGTGGCCAAGCAGTCGTGCGAACACCCTTCTAATCAAATCTGCTAGCAGGCTGTCGGAGAGAAGTCTCTTCCGAGGAAAGACACCTGGGAAAATCTCCTTCGACGTAAATTTCGAGGCTTTTTTGATGCATTCCACGCACTCTTTGGCTGTTTTGCGAATGAAATTCTCTCCGAGAGTTTCTCTCCGACAAGCTCCTAGGCAAAGGTTTTCCTGCATCCCGTCTCAGTTCATCCTAAGCTCATCATAAGCACTTGATAACCACATGATAAGTAAGTTCAGGCCGCATCTAGACTCCGCCTCTTTCAAGCCCCGAGGAAATATTCTCCGTAGTTTTTTGGCTCTATGTACGTTACTAGCCTCGCGCCAGATAAATGATGGCAACGATCACACCGATGGTCACGACCATCCAGCGCAACGTTGCAGGTCTGACACGGCCCGCTAATCTTCCGCCCAAGTTCCCACCGATCAACGCACCGACCGCCATCACGAGCGCGATCGGCCAAATCACTTTCCCCGAAAACAAAAAGAAAATCGCCGCTGCAAAATTGACGCTGAAAGAAACCGCTTGTTTCAAGGCGTTGAGCCGCGTCAAAGTATCGTCCATCGTCAAGCCCAAAACGGATAACACGATCACGCTCAACCCTGCGCCGAAATATCCGCCATAGATCGCGGCCAACCCAATCGGAAGGCTTACCATCCACGGCTGGTTCGGCGCAGATTTTTTTTGACTCGCACGGCGGACAAGCCAGGCACGCACCGGATCTTGAATGGCCAGCAAAGCCGAGGCCAGCAATATCAGAAACGGCACAAGGGATTGAAAAAGTTTTTCGCCGGTGTGAAGCAGTAAATAACCGCCGATCAACCCGCCAATGATACCGGCGGGCGCGACCAGCCACAACCGCTTCATCTGATCGCGCAGGTCATTCCATTGAGCGAGGATGCCTCCGATGTAACCGGGACAAAGCCCCACCGTATTCGTTACGTTGGCAACGACCGCGGAAACACCCAGAGCCGTCAGCGTGGGAAACGTGATCAGTGTCCCGCCACCGGCCAGTGCGTTCACCAATCCGGCTGCGACGGCCGCCAAACCTGCAAGAAGGAAATCCACCCAGTTCATTTGTAATTAAATTACCTTTAAATTTGCAAGACTGGCTGCGAGTTTTTTGATTCCGACACTTTCAAACACCACATCCACGATCTCATCATCATCCTGCATTTTGCTATCGAGCACGATGCCATCGCCCCACATCGGATGTTTGACGCGCGTCCCAGCTCGGAATTTGCTCTCCATAACGGGAGCCGCCTTGAGCGTCCGGGATGAAGCGGCCCACAACGTCTCAGATGCGCGGGCTTTGAGTCCACGCCCTGAGCGAGATTTGCCCACAATCAAATCTTCGGGCAAGTCATCCAGAAATCGAGAAGGATAGGTTTCTTCAGCATAACCGCGTCCGCCGCGTTGAACGGATCGGATCAGATAGAGTCGATCCTTAGCGCGCGTGATGCCGACGTAAAACAATCGGCGCTCTTCCTCCATCTCTTCCGGTTCGTCGAACGACCGGCTATGAGGAAGAATACCGTCGTCGAGGCCGACGATGAACACCGCGCCGAATTCGAGTCCTTTGGCCGCGTGAAGCGTGAGCAGCGTCGGTGCATTGATGTCGTCTTTAATGGTGTCTTGATCTGCAACCAGCGCAACGTTTTCAAGAAACTCATCGATGGACTGTGTATCAAATTCGACCGCGACGCGGCGCAGCTCTTGTATGTTCTCCCAACGCTCTTCGCCTTCCTCTGATTCATCATCAACATAAATTTTATAATTGAGATCATTGACGATGCGGTCGAAGAGTTCGGAAACGGTGAGAGCAGGTGAAGCCGCTTTCCAGTTCGCGAGCGAGGCGCCAAAGTCTGCCAGCGCAACTGCACTGCGACCCGTAAATTGATTCCAGTATGGAGAGTCGGAGCCGCGCGCCAAATCCATCAAGATGAGACCAGATGAGGTGTTGTTTTGACCCGCCACGCCATGAAGGGTAATCAAAGTTTTATCACCGATGCCGCGCGGCGGAATATTGATGACGCGATCCAGGCTGGCTTCATCGGAGGGATTGTAAACGAGGCGCATGAAAGCGACGATGTCTTTGACTTCGCGTCGTCCATAGAATCGTTGTGCGCCGACCAGACGATAGGGAAGCCGCGCTTGCAAAAACGCTTCTTCCAATAAACGGGATTGGGCGTTGGTGCGGTACATCACCGCGCATTCGCCCGGCTCGAAGTCACGACTGGCAACCAGCTGCGCAATGCTATCCACCACGAATGAAGCTTCACTATAATCATCGGGCGCTTCATAATAGTAGATCTTCTCGCCCGCGCCGCGTTCAGTGAACAGATTCTTTTTGCGGCGGTGCGGTGCGCGGTTAATGACCGACATAGCCGCATCGAGGATGTTCTGACGCGAGCGATAATTTTGTTCCAACAAAATGACCTGTGCTTCGGGATAATCCTGCTCAAAGCGCTGCACATTGCGCCAGTCCGCGCCGCGCCAGCGATAGATCGAATTATGGACTACGATGCCACCCGCGATGTAGTTATGTAGGTTTTCGATTTCCAGATCGTAGACGTTCCCCTCATATGGAATTCGCTTCACCTCAATAATTTCATCCTCAATAATCCGGCCATTTTTTTCAATTGCTACGATCATGGTAGGATGCAGATGGCCGGCAGGCATCAAGCTAAAGCGTTGCGCCAGAGGAAGATCCCCTTTATCAACCAAGAAAGCGCCTGTAACGATTTCCGTGTTCCCCGCCGCCTCGCTTAATTGATCTGCCGCGCTATGAATATCATCGTAGTTTAGACAATTGATTCCAATTCGCCAATTATTCCTGCTATTGATACGCGGGTGATACCCTTTCGCTTTTAATTGAATGGCTAGCTTCGGATCATTGCTCCACAAGTCCACACGATGAGCATGCCAGGGAGATTCTGATGTTTGGCGGCCATCTCCGAAATATTTTACGTTCACAACATTCCTGAAGGTCCCTTGTGGAACGTAATGCGGATATTCCGAGTCCATCCCTAAATCAGCAAGCAATCGTTCAGCGTTGGACGATGTGTCTATTTCCTGAAACAGTTTGTCAATGTAATCTTGTGACATTCTCATACGCCGTCCGCGCACGTGAAAGACCGTGGTAGGCAAGCCATAAGTAAATGAATAATATGCTTCCCAATAATGCGCTTCGTTTCTATTGCTGCATACCCTCAATACCCAAACTCGATCCGCGTTTTCTTGATTGCTTCGCAGCTGCAATCCAATTTTTCGTTCCGTTGTCCCATTGCTTCGCGTGTGAGATGCGATCCCGATGCGGTAGCCTTTGTCTTTTCCATACATCAAATAAACATAATATAGATTCGGCGCTGTTCCCAGCCGGGCAAAGACAATATGATTTGGAGTTGCCCTAAAAGAATAGCCGCCTCGCGTGATTGCTTCGATCAGTTCGTCTTCGAAATGACGTTCCCCAATGTGAGTCACATGGGATGCATGCGTAGAACCTCGCCCACTGGCTGAAAGCACGACATCGCCGATCTCTAGTTTATCGATGGGCTTATTACCTGTCGGCGTGCGAATAGAAGTTCCTTTTGGAAAACATTGATCAGGATCGCCGACCACGAAGATGTTGTGATGCGCCGAAGCCAGATGCTTCAATAACGTATATTGGGCAAGATTGGTGTCCTGGAATTCGTCCACCAGCACATGCTCAAAGCGCCGCGCATATTTTTCGCGCACGCTCGGATTGTCTTCCAATAAACGTGCGGTGTACATCAGGATGTCATCGAAGTCGACTGCATTGCTGGCGACGAGTTTCTTTTGATATTCCGCGTAAACGCGCTTGACCACCTCATCCCGATAATTGGTGATCGGATAATCATCCGCCGCGATCAGTTCATTCTTGGCGTTCGAGATCGAACCGTGAACGCTCACGGCTCGATACATCTTATCGTTTAGACCGAACTCTTTGATAATGCCTTTAACAATACGTTCTTGATCGTCTGCATCGAAGATCACAAAGTTCGATTGGATGGGTAAAAAGTCCGCTTCACGCCGCAGCAAACGCGCACAGATCGAATGGAACGTTCCCAGCATCATGCCTTGCGTTGCATCGGCGCCCAGTAACTTCTCCACGCGCGTTTGCATCTCACGCGCGGCTTTGTTGGTAAACGTCACAGCCAGGATGCGATAAGGCCGGATGCCTTCGTTCGCGATCAGATACGCGACGCGTTGAGTCAGCACCCGCGTTTTGCCTGAACCAGGACCAGCCAGCACTAATACCGGTCCGTTCCCCACTGTGACGGCTTTTCTTTGTTGCGGGTTGAGTCTGTCGAGGAAGTCCATTGCAGTCATTATACGCGCTCTGGCGGGGTCAATGACCCCGCCAGAGTCGGTTTATGCAAAAACTACAATCACAATTCCGAGGTGCAGTTCGGGCAACGTGTGGCTTTTATCGGAATCATAGTGAAACAGTGCGGGCATTCCTTGGAACTTGCGGCGGCGGCAGGAGCCGGTTTTTGCAGACTGCTGATCGCTTTTACCATCAAGAAAATGACAAGCGCGATGATCAAAAAATCAACTATATTTTGAATGAAATTTCCGTAGGTCACCTTGGCACTGCCAACGGTGAATGTCAGACCTGAAAAGTTGATTCCGCCAATGATGAGCCCGACCAAGGGCATGATCATGTCATCCACTAGTGAAGTAACAATCTTCCCGAATGCCGCACCAATGATGACGGCCACTGCCAAGTCCATCACATTCCCACGCATGATAAAAGTTTTGAAATCGTTTAACATTTCGTCCTCTCCGTTTACTGGAAATAGTATGAAGATGGCTATTCTACTTTTGGGAGGATAGAATGTCAACGAGATGGCGGGCAAAACGGATGAGGGCGGAAAACAAAAAGCCAGGGTGCAAATTGGTGTAATCCGTGTCCTATTTTCTCGCGCATGATAAAATACTCCCATGCAATCATCCTTGGAGAAACTCCGTAAATTCTTCCGTCTTGAACACGAGAACGGATACAGCAACACGGCCATCATCGGCGGGCTGGCAAAGATGCTCGACTTCTGGGAGGCCGAAGCCCGCGCGGATGGTATCAACGAAGAAGTGATTCAAGCTGTCGGGCAAAGACTCCGTTCCTATGACGGACTCAGCCCGCAATCTCGCGCTGACGCGTTGAAGGGCTTGTGGAAACGAATCGGTGATACGTATCCTGAAACTCAGCAAAGATCACAGCAGAGGCCGCGATCACAACAACCGGGACCGCGTCCCGCGCCGACAACGGATCAGCCCAGGCCGCACAGTGAACACCAGGGATCCGAATCGCATCCGCAACAAGCCAAGCTGCGTCCACCCACGCCGCCGCGCGCTGAAATCAACTCCCGGTGCAAAGCACAGCCAAACCCCCGCCGCGCTCAACGCGCCGCTGACCGTTCTTCAAGGCGTCGGGCCGCGTCATGCACAGACGCTCGCCGAACTTGGAATGCAAACGCTGGGCGACATGCTTTATTATTTTCCGCGCCGCTACGAAGATTATTCGCAACTCAAGCCGATCAAGAGTTTATGGTATGGCGAGCAGGTGACTGTGATCGGCACGATCCAGTCCGTGCATACGCGGCCAATTCACGGCGGCTCATCTTCCATTATTGAGGCCATTCTCAGTGACGGCACCGGAGCGTTACGTCTCTCGTGGTTCAATCAACCCTGGATGGCGAATCGACTTAAAGAAGAAATGCAGATTTCTGTTTCGGGAAAGATCGAGCAATATCTTGGCCGCCTCGTGATGAACCAGCCCGATTGGGAACCGATCGACATCGAACATCTGCACACCAATCGTATCGTTCCCATTTATCCGCTCACGGCGAAGATCGCACAGAAGTGGCTTCGCAACTTAATGAATCAAGTTGTCACGTATTGGGCGCCTGCGGTAGTCGACGCACTTCCCGAGTTCGACGCGCAAAGACGCGCGGCTGATGCCGTTGGGTCAGGCATTACTGCAAGCGCATTTCCCCGATACGCAAGATTCTTTGAAGACCGCGCGCGAACGCTTGGCTTTCGATGAAATTTTCTTTTTGCAGATGGGCGTACTTCGTCAGAAGCGCGATTGGAAACAAGCCGAAGCGCGTCGTTTCTCCATCTCGGAGGAATGGCTGGGCGCACGTTTAACCAGCCTGCCTTTCACGCTGACCAATGCCCAGCAACGCGCCCTCACTGATATTCGCGCGGACTTCGACTCAGGCAAGCCCATGAATCGACTCTTGCAAGGCGATGTGGGTTCGGGCAAAACGGTAGTCGCCGCGTTGGCTGCCGCGATGATTACATCAAATAACGCTCAAGCCGCCATCATGGCTCCAACCGGCATCCTCGCCGAACAGCATTATCGCAGTTTCATCAATCTTCTTGCCTCACCCCTGCACCCCTCTCCCAATGGGAGTGGGAATGGAGGTGAAGTCTTGCAGCCAAATGAGATTCGCTTATTGGTCGGCGATACGGCTGAATCGGAAAAGGAAGAGATCCGCAATGGCTTGGCAGATGGCTCGATCAAAATTGTCATCGGGACTCATGCGGTTATTGAAGCACCAGTTCAATTCAAAGATTTGCAATTTGCGGTGATTGATGAACAACATCGCTTCGGCGTGGAACAACGCGCGGAGCTTCGATCCAAGGGAACCAATCCGCATTTGCTGGTGATGACTGCGACGCCGATCCCGCGCTCGCTGGCGTTGACCGTTTACGGCGATCTGGATTTATCAGTCATGGATGAAATGCCAGTGGGGCGCCAACCTATAAACACACATGTGCTTCGCTCGCAGGAACGCGAGCGTGCCTACACTTTAATCCGCGGACAAATCAAGGAAGGACGACAGACCTTTATCATTTATCCGCTCATCGAAGAGAGCGAAAAGATGGAAGACCTGCGCGCCGCCGTGGATGATTATGAAGTGCTATCGAAAGAAATTTTCCCCGATCTCAAGCTTGGACTCTTACACGGACGCATGAAGCCCGATGAAAAAGATGAGACGATGTTGAAGTTCCGCGACAAACAATATGATATTCTCGTTTCGACCACGGTCGTCGAAGTCGGCGTGGATGTGCCAAATGCCACCGTGATGTTGATCGAAGGCGCGGACCGTTTTGGTCTGGCGCAACTGCATCAATTGCGCGGCCGCGTCGGACGCGGCTCCGAACAATCGTATTGTCTGCTAATCCCCACACATGAAGATGCGACCGAGAACGAACGTTTGCAGGCAATGGCACAATCGAACGATGGCTTTGTGTTGGCCGAAATTGATCTGAAACAGCGCGGCCCTGGAGAATTCCTGGGAACGCGTCAATCGGGTTATGCCACCGGCTTACGCATGGCCAGCATCACCGATGTAGCGTTGATCGAGAAGGCGCGGACACAGGCGCAAAAATTATTCAATGAAGACGAAGATCTCCAACAGCCTGAACATGCCCTGCTGGCGGAATCCTTGCAAAGATTCTGGGGCGCAAGCAAAGGGGACGTTTCGTAATCTTTGCAGGGGTACAACGATGACGCTCCCCTGCGTCAATAATGGTAATGAAATAGAATTGAACGCCGTTGCAAACGCGGCAATCTCAATAGTTTTAAATACGAGATTGCCACGGCAACTTCCGCGCAATGACATAATAAACCCATGAAATCTTTTATTGATTTATCCCGCCGTGATTTTCTAAAACTCTCCAGCGCCGGTTTGCTTGGATTGTTTTTGTCCGAATTGCATTTAGAGAAAGCCTTTGCTTCATCGGTTAAACAAGCGCGCGTTGCCTTCGGTGGAATCCAATTATTCGATGAGCCGTCTTTCAAAGCCAATCAACAATACGTCTTCGCCCTCGATGAAGTGGTAAACGTGACCGGTCACGAAGATGGTGACTTTGGACCTGGCAATCCATTTGATAAAACCTGGTTCAAGATCAATGGCGGCTATGCCTACTCCGGTTATTTTCAACCCGTCGAAACGAATTACCAACAACCGGTTTATCAAGTTTCCAGTGCCGGACAATTGGGAGAGATCACCGTGCCGTTCAGCGATCCTCGAGTTGATTCGGCATATTGGTCCGATAAAGCCTATCGCCTCTACTATCGGACGACGCACTGGGTCACGGACGTGACGGTCAATCCATACGAGAAAACTATTTGGTACAAAATCTACGACAGCTACTTGCAGGTATCGTTTTTTGTTTCTGCACAGGATATGCGTCTCGTCCCGGACGATGAGTTGACTCCGCTTTCCATTGATGTTCCCGACGAAAACAAACATATTTACGTGGATACCGATGCTCAATTAGTCACAGCCTTTGAGGATGATAAAGCCGTATTGATCACGCGCTGTTCCAGTGGAGGCAAAGGCACGCGCACTCCAACGGGAGATTATCAAACCTTCCACAAAGGCCCAACGATTCACATGACCAACGATGGTGCAGCGGGCGCGGGTCGTGGTTATGATCTGCCGGGTGTACCGTGGGTTTCATTCTTCACTGGCACGGGCGATTCCTTTCATGGCACATACTGGCACAATGACTATGGCCGGCCGCGCAGTCACGGCTGCGTGAACTTGACTCCGGACGCCGCGAAATTCATTTATCGCTGGACCAGCCCCATCGTCCCGCCCTCGACAGCATATCTATATGATCCGGGATCGGGTACAACGGTCAATATAGTTTCAGCGAATTCATAAGGAATTAGTATGCCAAAACAAGCTTTGTTTGCCGGTCTCGTTATAGACGAGAATGATCGCGCGGTGGAAACCACAACGGTCGGCGATGAACCGTATTACGTGGTGGACGACGCGGGCTTTCGCCGTCACATTCCAGCGGGAGATGTGGATCGTCAGGTGCTGACTCACATGCAGGAGATGATGAAGGGCAGCGAAGGTTTCATCTCGGAGAAAGCGGCACAGATGCTGGGGCAGGAAGACATCTTCACCAAAGCGCTGATCGAGAATCAACTCAAGAACATGGATCAGCAATTTGATGCGATGATGCAGCAGGGCATCCCCGAAGAAGGCCGGGCCTATTTGGGAATGTTGGGATTCAAAGTGATCATCAATGTGCATGGCGAGGTGATAAAGATCGAACAGCCCGCCGCAGCGGATGATGAAGGCGGAGAAGAATAAACTTGTAATTCGGAAGTGAGAAGGATAAAATCCTTCTCACTTCTTGTTATTAACTTTTCCCAAAGGAAAACATGGAAAATACAGAAAACAAGTCATCGCTTCAACGTTTGCCGCGCAACATTTGGGCGGTAACCATCGCATCCTTCTTCACTGATGTCTCCTCGGAGATGATCTTCAACCTCGTTCCGCTTTATCTCGCCAACGTGCTGGGCGTCGGCACGGCCATCATTGGATTAATCGACGGCATCGCTGAAACCACAGCCAGCCTGATGAAAGTTTATACCGGTTCGCTTTCCGATAAACTTGGTCAGCGCAAATGGCTGGCGGTTGCGGGATATGCACTTTCGACCATTTCCAAACCTTTTCTTTTTATTGCCACGACGTGGGAAGCGGTGCTTGGCGTCCGGTTTTCGGATCGAACTCGGAAAAGGAATCCGAACCGCGCCGCGCGATGCGCTCGTTGCAGATAGCATCGATGAAAAACAACGCGGACTCGCGTTCGGCGTTCACCGCGCCGGTGATACTGCCGGAGCTTTTCTCGGAATTGGGTTTGCCGCGCTCATCGTCTGGTTGACCGAAGCGAATGGCATTGACCTCACGCGGCATACATTTCAAATCGCGGTGCTGGCTAGTTTCATCCCGGCTGTACTCGGCGTATTGGTGCTAATGGGCATGGCAAGCGAAGTCCCCATGAAGACCAAACGCGCTTCGGCTCTTCCATCGTTGGAAGGACTCGATACGCGCTTCAAACTTTTCTTGTTCGTCGTTTTGCTATTCACGTTGGGCAACTCGTCGGATTCATTCATCATCCTCCTGGGTCAGAACCGCGGACTGGATATTTTCCAAATCATGTTGATGTTGATGACATTCAATTTCATCTATGCCGCGTTATCGGGCCCACTTGGGTCGTGGTCCGATAAGATTGGTCGCCGCAGACTCATCATCGGCGGATGGATCGCTTATGGGCTGGTTTATTTGGGACTCGCTTCGTCGAACGCGGGCTGGCACGTCTGGGTTCTCTATGCTTTGTATGGAATCTATTATGCCGCAACCGATGGTGTAGGTCGGGCGCTGGTCGCTGATTTTGTTCCCGTGGAACGGCGCGGCGCCGCATATGGACTCTACAACGCCGCAATTGGGATCACGGTGTTGCCGGCTTCCGTGATCGCGGGCGTATTGTGGCAAGGCATCGGCTCGTGGGCCGGCTTTGGCGCGTCCGCGCCGTTTTATTTCGGCGCGGTATTGGCGCTGCTAGCCGGGGTTTTATTTTGGCGACTCGTGCCGTCAAAGTAATATCTTATTCGTAAATGGAGAGAACTATGAAAATCGTATTGAATGTAATTGGCGTTTTGTTGATCCTGCCCGGAATCGTCTGGTTCCTGCAAGGCGTCAATGTTCTGCCCGGCAGCTTCATGACTGGCCAGACTCAATGGGCCATCTATGGCGGTATTCTGATTGTTATCGGTGCGGGTTTCCTCTGGTTTGCAAATCGTCGGCATTGATCGGTTTATTTTCACCGGATGATACAAGGAGGATTTAAAGATGAGACCCGACGACCCGCTGCGAAACTTCGATCCGGTTAAGCTGGCGCATTACGAAAAAGAAAATTACGTCGCCTATTATCAGAAAGACTGGCTAAAGCTTTTGCGCGTTTCGATAGGGTTGGTGAAAGAGTCTTTCAGGCTTTCATTGTGGCAGGCAATGTATGCCGAGTATCTCGTGGCACACGCGGAAATTGCCTTTGCGCCATTTCCAGACAATGATATTCCCAAAGCTGAAGCCTATATGCGCCGGTTTTATCAGTTCATCAAAAATATCCATCGAGAAGAGTTTGATGTAACGCGCGCGGCCATGCTTGAGGTCAATTGGTGGAGCGTACATCGTAAGCTATTCGGCAATGCCGGGAATCAGGAATTGGTTGAGACGCTGAAGAATCTTTATGCTGAGGCTTATGATATTGAACCAGCAAAAGTAGAAGAAGCAGCATCACTTCGAGCTAAAGGCATGTTGTATTCTGATTTATGGGTGAACGCAGGCAAGCCAGCGGATAGTCCGTTGCTTGCACAAGAGGAAGAAGCATTATGTCAATCGTATGTGGCTTTGAAGCAAGCGATCGCGTAACGAATTAACACTCTGGAAATAAACGATGCCTGAATCTGAAAAGGATATTCATGAGCGCCTGCGCGAACTTTTAGACGAAAACGGCGCGGCGTATCGCGTCGTCGAACACGAGCCGGAGGGCCGCACGGAATTCATCGCCAAGATTCGCGGCAACAAGCCTGAGCAGGCGATCAAGTCCATTGTGGTGCAAGTCCGCTTTGGGAAGAAAGAGAGCCGCTATTATTTGGCCAACGTGCCCGGCCATTGCCGCGTGGATTTATCCGCCATTCAATCCATCTTCAATGGCACGGACGCGTCCATAGCTTCGCGCGAAAAAGCCGAAGTGTTGACCGGATGCGCGATCGGTGCGATCCCGCCATTTTCATTCAACGATCCGCTCATTGTCCTGGCTGATCCGCTGATTCAACAGAATGAAGAAGTGGTTTTCAATGCGGGACGACTTGACCGATCCATCTTTATGAAGTCCATTGATTATTTTCGTATCGCAAAGCCACAGTTATTAAACATAGCCCTTCGCACTTGAAGCGAAGGCTTCTTATTCTCCAATCGAGCTTTGAGCTAAAGTATCTCATATGAAATTGAGATCGTTTCTCCTGTCGTGGCTGGCTGCGTTGCTTTTCCTGGCTGGAGTCTTACTACAATTATCGCTTTCGGCCAGTGTGGTGTGGGCCGAGGTGGAAGCCAGCATCTATGGAACGCAGATGGCAGGAGGCGGCTTGAATTTAAATTGTCCGCTCATGCTTGCTCCTTCGGAGTTGAGCAGGGTGACTGTATCCATCACGAACTCCCTCGATGAGCAAGTGTTGCCTACGATTACAACGGAGATCAGTAAGGTTGGAGGCCTGCAAAGCCTGAGACAGACTTTATCACTGGCTCCGCATGAGACTCGAATCGTTCAATGGTCGGTGAATCCCTCTGATGTAATCTTCGGTGGATTGATTTTGGTGAACGTCATCCAGGGGCGTTACGGCGACCTCGACCCGCAACATGGCTTTTGTGGCATCCTCGTCTTCAACCTATTCAACCTGACAGGCAATAAATCATTTGGGCTGATGTTCATCGGCGGCATTGCACTTATTCTGATAGGCGGGACACTTTGGCGGCGCATTCATGAACCCCTGGATGACGCGGCTGACCAAACGCTCAAGGCCTGCGGAGGGCTGGCCGGAGTCACAGCGCTGGCATTGCTCACTGCCCTGCCGCGTTGGTGGGGCCTGACCTTGTTCCTGGATGCCTTCGCGTTGATCATGCTGAGCGTGATCTTTACCGATTTCCTGCTCTTTCCCCAACACAACAGAAATTGACTAATCCATATCAACGCTTCATCATATTTAGGCCGGCAATCGCGATGGATGCCATATTAGTTAACTTTCACTTTTTATGGTTTGATTGCATACAATTCGAGGAAAAGAAGGACAAAGGAAAGAAGAAAGTTTGTAGCCATGGTGTGAGAAGCGTTGTCGCTTTGAAAGCCAGAAAGGACAAAGAAATAACCGCCGCCCGCAGCAAAGATCATGGTGAGGAAACTTAAGACGCCATAAACCTGTGCGCTCCTCACTTTGGATCGAAGCGTCATCACCATATTGATCAGCGCCAGAAGCAATAGGAGGCCTCCCACAATTGCGTGAATCAACGCAATGCTTCCAACACCGTTAAGCGCGTTCAAGAAACCGGCCGCGGAAAAATTGAATGGTGGAATAGCGGCGGGATTGGCAATGTTGACTGCCATTCCCAATTCATATTGTAAGAACAGCAGAACTAAGATGGCAATCAACAATATACGTAAAGGTTTCAATGGATTCGATGACATGGATGGAATTCTCCTTTGGCTGTAAATTTCTCCACCGGATATGCGGATTGTGTAATCTATTATACGGAAATCATTTCATCAAGTGGCACTTGAATTACTGCACATTTGTGCTAAGATAAGGGAAGTTGGAGAGATAATGAACCTGACCTTAACCGCTCGCCCACCGTTCAATTTTCTGTCTGTCGTTCAATCGCACGGATGGATGCAATTGGCTCCATTTCGTTTCGATGAAAACAGCGCATCGCTTTTTTATATTGACCGTCTTGTAAATGGACGCGTCATTGAATATCGAATATCGGGATCATCGAACGGCGTAAGAGTCCAAACTCCTTCGCTCAACAAGGTTGAACAAAACGCGGTCAGGGAAAAAGTTTCATGGATGCTCGGCCTCGACCAGAATTTTTCTTCATTCTATAAAGTGGCACGCAAAGAGCCGAAACTTCGTAACGCGGAGAAACTTGCGCGCGGACGCGTGCTTCGTTCGCCGACATTCTTTGAAGATGTGGTCAAGACGATTCTGACCACCAATACATTATGGGGCGCGACCAAACGAATGAATCTCAACCTCATCGCTTCGTTCGGCGACCCATTGGCGGATTTTGATTCCAAAGCGTTTCCCATGCCGGATAGAATCGCCGCGTCCAGTGACAAGGCCCTGAGAGAGACGGTGCGAGTTGGTTATCGCGCACCCGCATTATATGAACTGGCTGTTCGTGTTGCATCAAAACAACTCGATGTCGAGTTATTCAAAACATCTTCGTTGCCCACGCTCGATCTTCGCAAAGAGTTGATGAACATCAAAGGAGTTGGCCCGTACGCCGCCGCGAACCTGTTGATGATTTTGGGACGGCACGATTTCATCCCGATTGATTCGTGGGCGTTGAAAGTGGTCTCCAAGGAATGGTATCGAGGCAAACCCATCACGGCCAAAGAAGTTGAAAAGAGATTTGAAAAATGGGGCGAGTATAAAGGCTTGGCGTATTGGTTTTGGGATTGGGATTTGAAGTATAACTGATGAGAAATGACAGACGAAAAGTTTCTACATTTCCTCGATCAACCGATCAAGGTGAACTTCGATAAACCGCCCGTGCATGAAAAGACGCCGCATTGCCCGGATGGATTTGTTTGGGAAGAGAAAACGTATCGCGTGGTTGAAAAACTTTCGGAGTGGAGCGACTTTACCCGCCGTGGACGCGCGGCGCGTAATATGCAGCCTGCTCACGCGCAGGTTGCCTCCAGCCGTGGCTCGTTGAATGTGGGACGCTTCTTCTTCCGCCTGCGCACCGACACCGGACAAGTCTTTGATTTATATTACGACCGCGCTATTAAGAATATTGATGAACGCAAAGGTCAATGGTTTGTGTATCGGGAATTAGCTTTGTAAGAGCGCAGTGTGCAAGAATATTTCTGTTGTTTTATAAATCTTCGGGCTTCAACCCCGTTACCTTTGCCACCCTCATCGTGCGCTTTCGACGTTTTCAAGACGATCCGCAATGACACGCAACGCCAACGCCTGTGCGTGCGCGGCAGCGTCATCGGAGTCTTTTCCATAGACCAGCACACCCGGCAATTCCTTCACTTCTGCCAGCCAGCGTCCGTCATCTTCCTGTTCAGTTTCGACGGTAAACTTCATTTCATTCTGTCTTTCTCTTGATTCATTAAAGCAGAAACGACCGTGCCATGAAGAATATTGATCAACGCCAGGGGCAGTGGTTCGTGTACAGGGAATTGTCCATGTAATGGGCAAACTTACAATGCATTGATTCCAAAACCGGATGCCAGCTATAGTCGTTGACCGATGCGAAGGAAACGCCCAGCGAGTGCAAGGAATCATTGGTCGAGTTCAAGGAACCGTTCGGCGAGTGCAAGCAATCACTCAACAAGCGTAAGCAGGCGCTCAGCGGGTACACAAGCAAGCATTCAGCGAGTGTAAGCAGGCGTTAAGCGAGCGGTAGGAATCGTTGACGCAAACCTGCCCTAGTCGGGCCAGGGCAGGAAGATAACGAGATTCCACGGGTTGGAACTATTTACATAAAAATCAACTCCGTAAAGTCGACTCCACAATATCGAGATTTAACCCGATCAATCGACACAGCAACTCGAAGTTGGGAATCTCGGAGATGCGCATCTCATCGCGTTTGCCGTTATTCAGCGCCACCTTCAATTTTGATTCGCCGTATATCTCGTGGGGCGCCTCAATATTTTGGACATCTCCCCAAGCATAGTGGTGGTTGCCCAGTTGGATGCCATCGTTCTGTTGTATGGTCACAGGACCGAACTTCAGCGCCTCGCCCGCCTCATAACTCTGGACAGCTCGAGGCGTCATCAACTTGAAGACAGCTAATCTAATTTGATCGACTGCGGCCTCAAATGCTTCGGCGCGCTTGACCACATCATCAAAATTTTGAAACATCGAACCATACCTAGGCTTGTCCATAACTAATGACTCGCCGCCGGTCCGCGTCAGGGTATATTGGGTGTGGTGACCGCTTGTTGTTGCGTGCGTCTGGAAATTGTTGATGCTGATGGCAGCCACTTCTTCAAAACGCCAAGGCTTTGCCTGCTTGCCGCCGGCCAGATAAGCAAGTCCGTCACGATATACTACGAAGGGCGGATATACAACAATCGCGGGTCCAAGCATGATCACCTGTTCAAACCCCATTGGCACCAACACGCTTCCCTCAGGCTGTGATTGGCCCCAAGCGTGTTTCTGATTCCCATTTTTCAGCTCCAGTTCCTCTTGATTCAAGAATTGCGGATTCACGCACTGAGGATTCGAATGGTATGCCGTCATGAGTGAGTCTGATGCCTGCGATTCCAACATCTCAATAAACTCATCTTCATTACCCTCTTCTTCTACTTTTTCGTCTTCGTCGTCCTCTTTGTCCATATTCTTCCCTTTCGCCTTTGTTGCGTTCATCTTGGCTTGCAGGTCTTTCAGGCCGTCGTCTTCAAGTTGATTTGCCATCGGTAATTTCCTTTTTGGTATGCGTTTGCTGACAGGTTATAACGTTGTAGAAACATGACAGGATTTATTCTCTGTTGAACAAAATATATGTTATCAATATCTCCATGAAACTCCAATAGGATAGTGGTCTCAATTGGAGTGAATCGGTTCGATTATCATAATAATGAAAGCCTTCCAATTTTTCGGAAGGCTTTCCAATTTCCTGAGTCGTTGCTTTCTTTTGCAAGAATCTCATTTGATCCAAAACTGGAATTGACTTTGTCCCAAAGCTGCCAATTGCAGTGGAACGCCCATCAAGCTCGCGGCGCCGCCTGCTATTCCCCAGAACAACGCACCGAAGATGGGCACATACCACATCAGGAAAAATAAAATCCAAACGCCGAACCCGGCAAACTGATTCACTTGTTGACGAAAGTCATTGGGCAAAAAAGGGGCAATGATTCCATATCCATCCAGCGGTGGAATCGGAATCAGATTCAACACGACCGCGATGACTTGCAACAGGCCGAGAAAAGCTATGGCGGGCCAGAGTCCGCTTGAGGTCACGGGCCCCAAGCGCAACACCAGTCCAAGGATGATGGCGAGAATGAGATTCGCAGTCGGACCCGCCAGCGAGACCGCGCTCATCCAGTTGCGACTCCGCAAGCGCCACGTCTCGATATAAACCGCTCCGCCGGGCAAACCGATCCCGCCCAACACCAAAAACAACAGCGGCAAAAGCAATGAATAAACCGGATGCGTATATTTGAGCGGGTTGAACGTGAGATAACCTTTGTCTTTCACGGTCGTGTCGCCGCCGAGATAAGCGACCAGCGCGTGCGAGAACTCGTGCAGGCACAACGAAAAAATCCAGCCGATCAAAACAACAACGAAGGTCAGAATGTTCACTTTCTCGCCTCATACGCCGCGATTTCTTTTTCGATCACACCCACCGGGAAGTCCATGCCGTGTGCGGGATAAATTCTTTTGACACCCATCTTCAAAATTTTCTTCCAGCTTTGGATCAACAAATTCATATTATCGGCCAGGATCGGCAGGCCGGGCGTCAGGCGCAGGAACCAGGCGTTCATCGCCATATCGCCCACGAAAGCCTCGCCCGAATCAAGCACGATGCTCACATGTCCGCCGGTATGTCCGGGCGTGTGTACAACTTTTCCGGGAATACCAAACTCGCTTAGCGATAAACCGCTATCATCAAGAATTCGGTCCACTTTGATTTTTGTCAGATGAGGATGGATGAGTCTCTTCGCCAGCCATGACATCGCATCGCCGTAACCGTTCGTGCCTGCCGGAAACGGCGGCTCGCCCGTCTCGACCATATATTGGTCCGCGCTATGGACGGCGACTTTTGCGCCGGTCATTTCGCGCACGCCGTTCAACGAGGCGATATGATCCCAATGCCCATGCGTGAGGAGAATCAACTCGATTTGCCTCGGATCAACATGGAGCTGCTTCATGTGATTGACAAATGAATTCAAACCGCCCGGCGCGCCGCTATCCACCAAAATAGTGCGTTCGCCGCGCAGCAGAAAACAATTGTCAATGCCAACCGGAATGCGATGAAATGAAAAGCTCATCCTTCATATCCTTTCGGATGTGTCTTGTGCCATTCCCAGGCGCTGATGAGGATGTCTTGCAGATTGTCGTGCTTCGGCTTCCATCCCAGCTCGCGGCGGATCTTTTCCGAGGAAGCCACCAGTCTCGCCGGATCACCAGCGCGCCGCGCGGAACTCGGTGGTGGGGATCGGCTGACCGGTCACTTTGCGCGCGGTCTCGATCACTTCACGCACCGAATAGCCGTTGCCGCTCCCGAGGTTGTATACCAATTTATCTTTTTTGTCCAGCGCTTGCAACGCCAGCAAGTGCGCGGAGACCAAATCCGCAATATGGATGTAATCGCGGATGCACGTGCCATCCTGTGTTGGATAATCCGTGCCAAAGATGGAGATCGATTCGCGCTGTCCGAGTGCGACGCGCAAGACCAATGGAATGAGATGCGATTCCGGTTGATGCGCTTCGCCGCGTCCAGGCAACGCGCCGCATGCATTGAAGTAACGCAGCGCAGCGAAATGCAGTCCATGGATTTGGCGATACCATTCCAACGTTTGCTCGGTCATCAATTTGGTTTGTCCATAGACATTGGTCGGGCCGAGCGGCGAATCTTCGGTGAGAGGCTGGTCGCTCGAAACATAGACTGCTGCCGTGGATGAAAAGACGAACTTCTTAATCCCCGCGCGCACCGCCGATTCGATCAAGCCTAATGAATTCGAAAAGTTATTATGAAAAAAACGCCCCGGGTCCTTCATCGACTCGCCCGCTTCGATGAATGCTGCGAAGTGCATGACGGCATCGAACCCTCCGGCGATCAACGCCTCTGCCAACGCGTGAGTATCATCCAAAGATGCATGCACGAAACGCGCTTTTTCCGGGACTGCGGCACGATGACCGGTAACCAGAGAATCATAAACCGTGACTGAATGCCCGGCATCGAGCAAAGCCTGCGCGGTGGCCGAACCGATGTATCCCGCGCCGCCTGTGACGAAGATGTTCATGAGATTTTCCTTTTTGATATTATTGTTGCAATATAACGGTGCTGAGGCGGTTTAGCAGCCATTGACCGTTCGACTGATAAATCCACTCTGCAACGTATTGTAGTTTCGCTTCGCTGCTCTGACCGGTTGCATCCGTTGTCTTTTCATCGTACGTGCCGAGAACAACGCCTACGTTTCCATTGATGGTGATGGTATCAATCGTCGCATTAAGTGAATCAATATGCGCCTCACTAAATGTTTGATGCATGTAAGTGCGAATTGCTGCTGGGCTTCCCGCTCGGATGATGCCAGTATCAAAAATCTGTCCCTGTGGAGCAAACAAAGAGGCAATACAATCGGCATTCATCTGCGAGAGGCATTGATTGTATTTCTCCATGTCGGCGCGCAGGTTCGGTAAGTAATCCGATGTTGGCGTGACGCTAACTTTGCTTGTGGAATTGCAAGCCGTCAACACGATCATTGTGACTGCGATGAAAAACGCACAAAGAAATCTGGTCTTTGCAAAAAACATTTTCTTCCATTATCTCCAAATACTGCTATACGGATGTTCGCCAACAATTAGCTTTCCTTCTTCAAACCGCTGAGGCGAGTAGATCGAAAGATCAACGGTCTTGGACTTGCCATCCAGAATTATTTCCGACATGCAGAGTCCAATCGCCGGTGCGGTTTTGAATCCAGTGCCGCTGAATCCGCAATCTAGATAAAAACCGTCGGGGCCCGCCGCGCCCAGCATCGGATGTTGATCCGGCGTGATTTCGTCGTAGCCGCCATGAGCGGAGTGCAGAGCGCCGTTCTCCATCGTCGGGATGCGTTTGCAGATCCGATCAATGCCGCGCTCTACGAATCCTTGCTTGGCATGATCGGTATCATTATCTGGCGACTCGCCCATTGGGTTGCCATCTTCGAGTCCGACCAAAGTCAAATTTCCTTCGGGGCGAAAATACATTTCGTTCGCAAAATCAATCACCGTAGGATGGCTCGGCCCAATTTGATTCGGACGCGCCACGAACATCGTGTCATGACGCCAGGTATCATAGGGTAGATTCAATCCAGCCATCTCATTGACTTTGCCTGCCCACGCGCCCGCCGCGTTGACAACGATCGGCGCATCGAATCGACCTTGTGCGGTTTGTACGCCCTGGACCCTTCCGCCGCTGATATTGATTCCCGTCACCGCACAATCTTGAATCAACTTCGCACCTTTATCGGTCGCGGCATGGATGAACGCATTAGTTGTGTCGCTGGGCATGGCATAACCGGATTCGGGTTCGTAAGCCGCGAACTCAATATCGTCTGTGACAAATGACGGCGCGAGCCGCTTCACATCATCGGCTTTCATTAAGATCACCGGGATACCAATCTGTTGGTGCATCAGTACATTGGCTTTGAGTTTTTCAACATCGTCAGGTGCCACGAGTTGGATAAATCCGGTACGTGTGAAACCTGCTTCTCCCCCAACCATTTCTTTCCAGTTGCGAAAGTAAGGGAACGAAACCCAAGCCAACTCCGAATCTTGTTTCACATCATAATGCATGCGGACGAGTCCGCTTGACCTGCCGGTTGCGCCCGCCGCGGCGAATTTCTTTTCCAGTATAGTGACCTTGGCGCCGCGCTGTGCAAGATGAAATGCGAGGCTGGCTCCGTGCACGCCCGCACCAATGATGATGACATCTATCAGGTTGTTCATGCAATCCTATCCTTTCCGCGATGTTCCATTTGCAGAATCAAAAACGAAATTCCTTGAACGACCAACGTGGTCGCGATGGCAGAAAGAAATCCAATGGTGATTCCTGAGTTTATAATTAACAGAGACAACGTGAGGAAGAATCCCGCGAAACCGAATAAACCAAACAGCAAACCTCGTAGAACACTGGCTGCGCCCGCCGGTCCGTTGAGACGATGGGAAAAAATAGTGAGTATGGCCGTATAAAGTGGGATGGTCGCCAACAGACCGGTCAAACGCGGGCCAAGCAATGGTGCCATTTCAGTAAGGAGAATAATGAAAGCTGTTCCAATCAAAATACGCGATGGAATATCCCATCGTCCCGGGTGAACATCATTAAGCTGCATCGTTCCATTCCTTGGCATCAGCAGCAAACCTAGCGCGATTGTCAAAGTCACGGCAACGATCAACGGCACGAATGGGATGATAGTGTTTTGCATCAGCAACACGATCCCAAAATAAGCCAGCATGCTAACAATAAGAGAGATGCGCCAATCGAATCAAATCGCCAGCCAGGCGTAAACCAGACAAAATGCCACCAGTGAGAAGCCTCCGCTCAATGTGCCTGAGATGGCAGACGCCGCGAAGGTCGCACCATGACTCAGTGCCAGAAAAAAGATCACCGGTCCGGATGTGAGCGGCAATCCCACCAGCCAGCCGCTGACTGCCGGCCCCCAACGTCTTCCCGCGAGGCTAGCGCCGCCAAGAATGACCGGGGCTAGAAAGAGTTTCAAAATAAATATATTCATGGACGGATCGTTGTGATGATCGTGTTCTTCGCACCCGTCTCTTTCAATGAACTGGAAACGGCTTCCGCTATTTCAGCCTTGACCAATGCGATCATGTTGCCGCCGCGTCCGCCGCCGGACAGCTTCGCACCCAATGCGCCCGCCTTGCGCGCCGCGTTGACGAGTCGATCCAATTCCGGCGAAGATACAGTCATCTCCTGCAACAATGCATGATTCTGGTTCATCAAATCACCGATCAATTCCCATTCTCCATTCTCTATTCTTTCCTTTGCCTTCTTTGCAATCTCGCCAATCTTATCAAATACCTTTTCCCATCGTGCTTTGTCTGGTTCCCACAAAGCGCGGACATCACCCACTGATTCTTTGGTCGGCGCGGAGATTCCGGTGTTGCCAATCACGATGGTAAACGGCATACCAACTCGAAATGTTTCAATGGACTGGCCTTTGACAAAGAAGACCGGCTTTGCATAGGTAATGACTGTATTATCAATGCCGGATGGTGTGCCGTGATGAATCTTTTCGATCTCATAAGCCAGCGCATTGACTATTTCATTCGTTATTGGATGGCCGAGATGAGATGATAAAGCGCGTATCAATGCGACAGATACCGCCGCGCCGGAGCCGAGTCCAGAGGCGACCGGAATGGTTGAAAAAATCTTGATGTTCAGGGATGGAAACGGATCAACTCCAAATGTAAATAAGAAATTATTTATAACGGCAGCCAGCGGATGGTCAGGAGGCAGCGATTTCAATTCAGCGCGAAGATTGATATCCGGCGCATCGATCCAAATTCCGTTCTTGGCTGAATCCAAAACTTCAACGTCTGCATGAACCTGCGTAACCGGAATGGCCAACGCGGGCCGCCCATAGACAACGGCGTGTTCGCCGAAGAGAATGATTTTTCCGGGCGCAGAAGCGGAGATCATGCCGGGAAAAGATAGAAGACAGCCAACACAGCCAACGCCCACAAAAAAATCGCGATCTGCAATGGACGATCCAATAACAAAATTTCTTCGGGTGCGCCGCCTGCGTGTTCGATTTGAATCAAATACATGTAACGGAAGATGGCATAGAGTACGAATGGAATCGTCAGCATCATGGTGTGATTGGCCGGGACGTTTGGCGCAGTGAATGTATAAAGCGAATACGCGATGATGGTCGTGCTTGAGACGATCAGGATATATTGATCCAGCAAAGGAATGGTATAGCCTTCAAACACTTTGCGATGCGAGCCTGCGCCTTGTGCCAGCAAAGCCAGTTCCGCGCGTCGCTTGCCAAAGCCGAGATAAAGCGCAAGCAAAGTCATCACGATATAAATCCAGGGCGAGAAGCGTTGCACATCGATCAACGTGACGCCGCCTTCCACACGCAGAACAAAACAGGCAGCCAGCACCAAAACATCAAGAATCGGAATATGCTTGAGCCAGCGCGAGTAAACGAGATTGAGCAGAAAGTAGGTCAGCAGGACGACAGCAAATTCCCCGTCCACAAAATAGCTGATCACCAGTGTCATCACAGTTAATAGAATCCCCGCAATCCAGGCCGCGCTTAAAGGCAATTGGCCCGAAGGAATCGGACGATTCTTTTTTTCAGGGTGTTGCCGGTCAGCTTCAATGTCCACGATGTCATTGAAGATATAAACACTGCTTGAGATCAAACAGAATAGGAAAAATCCGGCGAGTGTTTCAAGAAAAGCAGTGCGATGAAATAACTGCTTGTCGAAGACCAAAGCGGCAAACACAAAGATGTTCTTCGACCATTGACGCGGACGCATGGTTTTAATCAATGCAATGAACATGGGGATATTTTACTGTAAAATACATCCGTGACTAAGGTTCGCCTGGATGTTTTACTCTTTGAACGCGGACTCGCCGAAAGCCGCGCCAAGGCGCAGGCGCTGATTATGGCAGGACAAGTGCGCGTCAACGGTCAGACTACACTCAAAGCGGCCACCGCGATTGAACCTGATTCCGCGCTGACCATTGACTCCGGTCCGCGCTTCGTCTCGCGCGGCGGCGTAAAATTGGGCACCGCGCTGGAAGCCTTCAGAGTTGACGTAACAGGTTTGACCTGTGCGGATGTCGGTGCTTCGACCGGCGGCTTCACCGATTGCCTGCTTCAACGCGGCGCAGAAAAAATCTATGCCATTGATGTCGGCAAAGGAATCCTGCATTGGAAATTACGTAACGACCCGCGCATCATTGTCATGGAAGGGACCAACGCACGTTTTGTGGAATCACTGCCCGAAGCAGTATCGCTTACGACGATCGATGCTTCATTTATTTCATTGAAGATTTTATTGCCGGTGATAAAAAAGTGGCTGGCCCCCTTACTCCCATCCCCTCTCTTACTGGGAGAGGAGCGCAGGGGTGAGGTCATTTCGCTCATCAAACCTCAATTCGAAGCTGGGAAGAAAGATGTGGCACGCGGTGATGGCGTGATTCGAGATATGCAAATTCATCGTCAGGTTTTACTTGATGTGTTAACGTTTGCCCAAGCTGAAGGATTCAGCGTCCGCGGGTTGATCCGCTCTCCGCTATTGGGTCCCAAAGGGAATGCCGAATTTCTGGCGTGGCTCGGATTTGATCAAGGAGAAAATATTCAACAACTGATCGAATCTTTATTTTGAAAAGATCGTATTCTGATAACCGAGTGCGGCAAAGAACTTGGTAAGATAAGTCTGTGCATTTTGATTGGCAGTATTGAGAATGCCGTCATCCAGTGCAGCCTGCGTAATCTTATCTTTGGCTCCTTGAAGGCAAGTCAGCACCAGGTTTGGATCAGGTGTGACGAATAAGCCGTTCTGCACATTGTAGATTTGAGTCTTGCTTTCATCCAGCGAAGTTGTAAAGATTTCAGCCGAGGGCAGTTTGACATAAAGGACTCCGGTCTGCAAGTTCATATCGCCCGGCTGAAGCTGAGACATATCGATACCCGCAATCACCGTTCCATGAACCTGGCAAAGCATTTTGTCGCCGAAGAGAAAAGCCAGTGTTCCCTGATTGGTTTCGACGGTGACAACCTGTTCCACGGTATATTGGATTGTTTCCAAGCGCGCCAAAGCCTGGATTTGGTTGATGTACGTTATCGGGTCCGGGATGACCGTGGGCGTGGGATGCATCAAGTCGGAGACCTGAGTCTGCATCGCGTTGTTGGCTTGTTCCCACGGCGCGACGGCTTGTTGGGTAGCGTCGTGGATCGTTTGTACAATGTAATAGACACCAAAGCCGACCACAACCAATATCAAAAGCTGAATTAAAATAGAGCCACGGTTTTCTTTCATGATACTCTCCTCATAGTTATGTTTCATTATAGCAAGGCTTTTGTGATTAGTACGATAGAAAGTCGTTAGAAAACTGATGAAAAGACTGCTTTTGTTGCTTCTGGTTACCATATATGGCTGCGCATTGATCCCGTATCCGAATCAGACCGCCTCGCCTACACCGATTGCTGTAACCATCACACCGACGGTTACACTGCTCGCACCCGTCCTGACCGCCGCGCTGGGTGACCGATTTTGAAACCCGCCGCACTGAAAGAGCACAGTACAGGCAAGCTGCCGGGTTTCAACCCGTGCAAATAGGCAGGTTGATCTCAGGCTTTAGCCCGCCGAGAGGCGCCCAAAGAGACTTGCAATCAAGTCGAATATCATGTATAATAAAGATATAATATACGACATTGGTAATTATGGAATATCAAAGAGATGAACACCGCCTGCATCTGATCCTCTATCACCTGGTCTGGACCCCCAAACGCAGAAAACCAATTCTGGTCGGAGATATTGCCAGGGATTGCCGCAATCTGATCCAGGAGAAATGTGAGGAACGCGGTTGGAAGATACAGGAGCTGGACATCCAGCCCGACCACATTCATTTATTCGTTCAGGCATTTCCAGAAGATTCCCCGGCGGAGATCGTAAAGGAATGTAAGGGGATCACCTCTTTTCACTTGCGCAAGAAGTACGCGGCCATTTTGAAGAAGCTGCCGTCCCTATGGACCCGCAGTTATTTTGTGGCCACGGCCGGAAACGTATCGGCCAAAACGATCCAGAAATATATTGAAGCCCAAACAGGAAGGTAATAGTTCTGTACTACCGAACTATAATGGTTCACACTACTAAACCATAATGGTTCTGGGCTACCGAACCATAATGGTTCTGCATTAATCCTATGATCCGAACTCGTGTTTTTGCCTGCAGCCTGCCCAAAGAGACAGCCGATACCCTCAACCGGGAGTTGGGTCGGATCTTTACGGGGGTCTTAGTGGAGCATTATCGCATCCTGCGCCATTCGGATCCCTGGCTTTCGCCCGGAGGGGGCCAGAAGTTGAGTGATTCTCTTTCCGGCGCGATCCTGCATGCTCATTCCAGGGATGCGGCCCAACAGGGATTTTATAAAGCCTGCAAAACTGCCCAAGCCCAAAAAGCAGCCGGGATGGGGATGGCCCGTTACCCGCATCATCTCAAACAATTCCGCACCTCGATTTGGAAGAATACCGGGATCCGCAAGCAGGGCGATGTGCCGCTGCTGGCCATGGCCAGAGGCTACCAGCCGATCCGAGTTTGTTTGCCAACGAACCTTGCAAACCTTCCCGCGGAATCGTTCCTGGAAATGCGGCTGGTCTGGGATCGGGCGGGCAGACGGTACAACTGGCACAGCGTGGTGGAAGATGGATTACAGCCTGCCAACCCGCCGGGAAACGCAGTCGCGGCAGTAGATTTAGGCGAAATCCATCCGGCAGCGGTGACCGATGGAGAAGAAGGCGTGGTTTTTTGTGCCAGGGAATTGCGTTCTCTATCCCAATACACCCATAAGCGGCTGGCTGAAATTCAATCGGCGCTTTCAAAGAAAGAAAAACATTCCCGCCGCTACCAACGCCTGCTGGCCCGCAAGGTTCGTTTCCTGGCAAAACAAAAACGCAAAAGGACCGATATTGGGCATAAGGTATCCCGGTCTGTGGTCAACTATGTGATTGAAAGAAGGGTCGGTACTCTGGCCATCGGGGATGTCAGGGATGTGACCGATGAGGTGAATTATGGAAAGAAAACCAACCAGAAGATCAGCAGTTGGTCGCATGGGAAGCTCAGGAGTTATATTGAGTACAAGGCGGCTGCGGCTGGCATCCAGACGGTGTTGGAGAATGAAGCCTATACCTCACAGACCTGTCCCCACCCCAACTGCTTGCGCAAAATAAAACCCAGGGGACGCACTTACCGCTGTCCGGCTTGTGGTTTCGTGGGTCACCGGGATATAGTCGGAGCCTCGAACATTCTCTCCCGCCGTGTATATGGAAAGTTGGGGCAAATCTACCCTGCCCAAACAAAGTATCGTCACCCGTGGATCACGGGCAAGCGTAGTCCGGTGGACACCCGGCAAGTGGCTCGGCAAAAACGAGAAGCCGCCGTACTTTAGTACGTGCGGAGTGTCACGTTAAAAATCCTTTGATCCTTGCCTTGGCTCCCGCGCCGCGCCTCGACCCAAACGCACTGAATGCCAACAAAGTCCTTATCGCCAATCTGGAAAAATCTACTAGCTATCAATTCATCACTATCGCGCCGACATCCGAAACCGATCTGGCTAATCGTTTCGAGAATGGCGACGCGCAGGTCGGCGTGCTTTCCCCGTTTGTATATTTGCTGGCCAGCGAAAACGGAAGCGTGGATGTCGCTTTTGCTCGTCAGCAGGGTGGAAGCGCGTTTTACGGCGCCCAATTCATCGTCCGGAGCAACGCGGGCTTTCTTCCATATTTCGATTCGGTGAAAAATGAAAACACTGCGGATGTTTCGACCGCGCTGGTACAGTTCCAAAATAAGAAACTGTGTTGGGCAGATCCATTGTCTCCTTCGGGGCTAGATTTGAGCGGTTTGTTGAAATAATTTTTTCAACTGCACGAAACATTCAGATTGGCGTATGATTACCATGATGAATGACAAATCTATGGATACTTTACATACTGATATTCTTGTGGCGATTTAGCGGGCTTTGTTAGAGGATGTCGGAAGCGGCGATATCACCACGAACAGTATCGTTCCGATGGATGCTTCCATGCGCGGGCGCATCATCGCGAAGCAAAACGGAATCATTGCCGGACTGGATGTGGCGAAAGCTGTCTACGAAATCGTTGATCCCAAGATTGATTTCAATGCCGCTATATCCGAAGGTGCACGCGTGGATGATCGGCAAACGGTAGCTACCATTTCTGGATCGGCTCGTTCTCTCCTGACCGGAGAACGGACCGCGCTAAATTTTTTGGGGCGCATCTCCGGCATTGCCACGTTAACGCGTCAATTCGTGGATGCAATTGCCGGTACGAAAGCCGTCATCCTTGATACGCGTAAGACTGCGCCCGGATTGCGGATGTTAGACAAACTAGCTGTATTACGTGGAGGCGGTAAGAATCACCGTGTTGGACTCTACGATATGATGCTGATCAAAGATAATCATATTGATTTTGCTGGAAGCATCGAAACAGCCGTCCAACGCGCACGCGCTGTCCATCGCGATGTTGAACTTGAAGTCGAGGCCCGAACGCTGGAGGATGTACGAGTTGCGCTTGAATTGAAAGTCAAACGCATTTTACTGGATAACATGACTGTTGAGATGATGGCGGAGGCTGTCCGTTTTACGAACGGACGCGCCAAGCTCGAAGCGTCAGGAAATGTGAGTCTGGAAAACGTCCGACGAATTGCCGAGACGGGCGTTGACTTTATTTCGATTGGCGCGCTGACACATTCTGCAAAAACATTCGATGTTTCATTTGATACCATTCGATAAAATATTGGTAAAGGAGAACGATGAATTCCGAAGCACAAAAGTTATATGAGGAAATGAAAGTTCATCTAGCGAATGTTGTGCCAGATTTTGAATTAGCATACAAAGCCGAGATTGCGGTTGAGATCAACGAGCTAAAGAAGCAAAGAAATGCGGTGATCTTGGGACACAACTATATGGAGCCGGTATTGTTTTATTCCGTGCCGGATTTCAAAGGCGATTCGCTCGACCTGAGTCGCAAGGCCGCGCAGACCGACAAGGATGTGATTGTGTTTTGCGGCGTACGATTCATGGCAGAGACCGCCAAGATTTTGAATCCAACGAAGACGGTTCTGCTACCTGCGACGAAGGCCGGTTGTTCCCTCGCGGCCAGCATCACCGCCGAGGATGTGCGCGCCCTTAAGAAAAAATTCCCCGGCGTGCCGGTGGTGACTTATGTCAACACCTATGCCGATGTCAAAGCAGAAAGTGATATATGTTGTACTTCAAGCAATGCCGTTGCAGTCGTTGAGTCGCTCAAGGCCGATACGGTTATCTTTTTACCGGATCAATATTTAGCCAGCAACGTCGCGAAAGAAAGCGGGAAGCATATCATCTTTCCAAGTCTTAACCCATCTGGTTTTTCACAAGCAGAGACCAACTTGCTCGACGTTCAAATGATTGGGTGGCATGGACGATGTGAAGTCCATGAGAAATTTACAGTCAAGGATATCGAGACGGTGCGCGCACAATTTCCAGATGTCATCATTCTCTCGCATCCGGAATGCAGCCCGGAGGTTGTTGCCGCATCCGACTTCTCCGGAAGCACGAATGCCATGATCCAATATGTCCGCGAATCCAAGGCGCCGCATTATCTATTGCTGACCGAATGTTCGATGGGTGATAATGTCGCGGCGGCCAATCCAGAAAAGGACATGTTGCGCTTGTGCATGGTGCGCTGTCCGCATATGAACACGATCACGATGGAAGACACACGCGATGCACTAAAATATAATCGTTATGTGATCGAAATTCCGGAAGAGATCCGCGTAAGAGCTTTTCAGGCGGTGGATCGCATGATCAAAATTGGATAACGTATGAAGACCACTGACGTTCTAGTCATCGGCTCGGGAATTTCGGGGATTGCCACAGCCATTCAACTCGCGCAAAACCCGGAGCGAAAAATCATTCTCCTTACCCGCGCGTCCGATGTACATGAATCGAATACATTCTGGGCGCAGGGAGGAATCATCCATCGCGGGCCGGGTGACAGCGCCGAACTTTTGGTCAAGGATATTCTTGACGCGGGGGCCAGCGCATCCTTACCGGAGTTGGCGCGCATCCTCGCCGAGGAAGGTCCAAAGCTTTTGGATAAAATCCTGATTGACGAAGCGCACATTCAGTTCGACCGTGAGGCGGATGGAACGCTTTCTTACGGTCAGGAGGCAGCTCATTCACGGCGAAGGATCGTCCACGTTGCAGATGGAACCGGCGCCGCCATCAGCAACGGCCTGGTCGCGTTGTTAAAGAATTATCCCAACATCGAAGTGCTTTCCAACGCTACGGCGGTGGATTTGATCACGTACCCTCATCACTCGCGCGATCCTTTGGATAATTATCGTCCGATCCAATGCCATGGCGCATATGTGTTTGACTACACCGGAAAAGCTATTCATCGAACACTGGCGGCGGTCACGGTTCTGGCGACGGGAGGTTTGGGACGCATCTATCGCAACACCACCAACCCTTTAGGCGCGCGCGGCGATGGCCTCGCGATGGCCTCGCGCGCCGGTGCGCGCATCATCAATGCGGAATATATTCAGTTCCACCCGACCGCGCTGGCAATTCCGGGAGCGGAAGGATTCCTGATCAGCGAAGCGGTGCGCGGCGAAGGCGGCGTGCTACTCGATCCGAATGGACATCCTTTTATGCAGAAGTATTCCCCTCAATGGAAGGACCTCGCGCCGCGCGATATCACGGCAAGAGCAATTCATGCAGAAATGGAATCCAACGGTTATTCGTTCGTTCTTTTGGATATCGCCTCCCATATGTCCGAATCAGCAGTGAAGACTCGCTTTCCGAATATTTATGCAGAATGTTTACGCGTCGGACTCGATATTACGCGCGAGCCGATCCCGGTTGTTCCGGCCGCTCATTATTTCTGCGGCGGAATCTCTGTGGATGAATATGGACAATCCAGCATTGCCAATCTTTATGCGGTGGGCGAGGTATCCTGCACGGGCTTGCATGGAGCCAATCGCCTTGCGTCCACTTCCTTGTTGGAAGGACTCGTGTGGGGTCATCGCGCAGGACAAAAAATAGAGGAAACCTTAAATGTCAAGTCGTTCCCGATTCCAACCCGCGACGATATTCCTCCGTGGGATGAAAGCGGATTGATCCACGACTCTGATCCTGCGTTAATCCAGGGCGATATGCAGACCATTCAAAATATCATGTGGCATTATGTCGGCTTGATCCGTTCCGGCGACCGGCTGGCGCGTGCCATCCGTGAGTTGCGTCATTTGCAAAACGAAATCGAAACCTTTTATCAGAAAACAAAATTGAGCGATGGTTTGATTGGATTGCGAAACGCGGTAGAGGTCGCCTTGATCGTCGCTCAGGCCGCTTATCACAACCGTCAGAGCCGAGGCTGCCATTATCGGGTGGATGCAGTGGAGGTCGGAGATCGATTGCTGTAACTTTCCTTTTATTGATAGAATCATAAGAATGTCAAAACAAAACTGGAAGTTCATACGAAACATATTCATCGCGCTTGCCGCTGTCGGATTACTCGTTCTGATCCTGCCACGCATCATCACAACGATGTACAGTTGGACGCGCATTTATACCGCCGCCGCGGTACCGGCTGAGCACGTGGCCATCGTCTTCGGAGCGGGCCTGAACTCGCGACGGCCAGCCAACCCTGATTCTGCGCGACCGCGTCAAAACAGCAGTGCAACTTTATTTGAGTGGCAAGGTTGAAAAACTTTTGATGAGCGGAGATAATCAAGGCGTAGGCCATGATGAGCCAGGTGCCATGCGAGATTATGCTGTCAGTCTCGGCGTTCCTGCCAATGCCATTGTGCTTGATAATTCAGGCGACCGCACGTACGATACTTGCTATCGCGCCAAGGCTATCTTCGGCCTCGATTCAGCCTTGCTCGTCACGCAACAATTCCATTTACCGCGTGCATTGTTCTTGTGCAATATGCTCGGCGTTCAAGCCGTCGGCGTAGACGCAAACAATTATCGTTACTGGCCGCCGCTGATGCTGATCTGGAACATCCGGGAACAACTTGCCACGGTCGGTGCCTTCGTTGACGTATACATTATCAAGCCGGTTCCTACACTTGGCAAACCCGATCCTATTTTTACGGAGAATTCATGAACCGCGATGAAGGTCTTGCTCTTGTGCGTGAATATGTAAAGAACGAAGGTCTGGTACGTCACATGTTTTCGGTGGAAGCCTGCATGCGTTTCTACTCCGAGAAATTCAGCGAAGATGTTGAAGCGTGGGGATTGCTTGGCCTCATCCACGATTTCGATTGGGAAATTCATCCCACGTTGAGCGAGCATCCCACGAAAGGCGCACCGATCCTGCGCGAGCGCGGCGTCAGTGAAGATATCATTCAGGATATCTTGAGTCACGGCGAGGGGACGGGGGTGCCGCGTGATACGTTGAGACGCAAGGCGTTGTATGCGTGCGATGAGATTACCGGCCTGGTCACCGCGGTTGCGCTGGTTCGTCCATCCCGTTCTCTCTTGGACCTTGAGCCGTCTTCCGTTAAAAAGAAATGGAAGGACAAAGCCTTCGCCGCTGGCACTGACCGCGCAGAGATGGCAAAAGCCGCCGAGGATTTTGGTGTGGAATTATGGGAGCATGCAGGTAATGTGATCATGGCCATGCGCCGCATCGCGCCCGAGTTGGGGTTGGTTGGGAATATTCAATCTTAAATTATGGATCGCACCCAAAAGCGGATTCTCTGGTTGTTGATTGCTATCGGGGCAATCTATTTCGTCGCGTTCATTTTTCCAAACTCGACTGGTGCGAAAACCTATTCGATGATCTCGCTCTTTCAGCCGGATGAGCACGCGCAATATCCGGCGCTGCTGTTCATGCTGAACGGCAGCAGCTTCAAACAAACCGTCCTGAATTTCATTCTTTATCGCTATTATTATTACGGCTTTCCGTTCTTTGCCAGCAGTGCATTGGTTTTATTGCCGCTCAAATTGACGAACGCACTCAATAGTCAGAACGTTCAACTGGCAATGTTGCTTCTGCGGCAACTCATTAACGTTTTACCGATGACGGTGGCAATCCTGTTGATGGTTTATTCGCAGACCAAATTCCGTTCCTATCTCACATCCATCCTTACATTTATTTTCTTGTTATTGATTGCCGCAGTGGTCGAAAATAATCTCTGGTGGCATGCGGACAGTCTTACTGTTTTATTTGTGGTCCTCGTGTTTTTCTTCCTGGATCGGGATCAGCTAAAATTCGACATCAATTTTCGCCTGGCGGCATTCGCATGCGGACTCGCCATCGGCACCAAGGTTTTGGGGTTTTTCTTCTTTATCGCGATTCCGGTTTATATTTTGATCGGCATACGGCAAAAACAAATTTCCTGGCAGAAGGCATTGCAAGCCGCTGCGGTTTTCGTCGCCTTGATGGTTCTGGTGGTCGTTGCAAGCAACCCCTTTTTATTGATCCAAAGCGAGCGTCAGGAAATGCTTCGGCTGGTCAGCAACACCTCGCATGACATGACGCAAGGCTACACCTTTTATTATGTCAAAAGCCCGTTTTCATGGCTTTCGGTTCTTGCAGGTCTCGCCGAGCCATTATTCCTAATTTTTGTCTCACTCATGCTTTTGATCGGAATGTGGAAATCGTCCAAACCGGTTCTTCACATTTTGATCCTTTGCTGGGTCATTCCATTTTCCTTTTATATTCTCTACTTTGTTTCGGCCCAACTACCTCACTACTTCCTGCCGATTCTGATTCCGTTATTCAGTTGTATCGCGACAGGGTTTGAAATCCAACCCGCTTCTTGGCTGCCCCAAAAGTACAGCGGTTCATTCCTGACGGCTTGGGGAAATAAATTGTGGTTGGCGATTGTCGTTCTTATCGTTGGCTATCAGGCCGTGAATTATCTGTCAGGGGATATCAGTCTTTATCATAACGATCTCGTCCGCGAGCAGACCAGCCCGGCCATTCAGTTTTACAATGTCTTGAATCAAAAATATCTTCATACGCTTCCTTCTGATCAGATTTATACGATCTATCGCGATGACCGAATGTATTTTCCCGATTCAGATTCCCGCCACGTAATTTCCTACTACGTTGCCACGAACTATTCCACCGTTCAAAAATATAAACCGGATATTATCCTGCTCTTGCAACAGCGCATCTCCGACTTCACCCAACAGGGCGCGAGCGCCAATGCGATCAACAAAAACACATTCCAGGATATCTACCAATTTTTTACAGATGCATCCGGGGGGCAACTGACCGGATTTCATTTGCTCTATCGGGATAATACGGGGCTGGCGTTTGTCAGCGATGCTCTCTATCAAGAATATTTCAAGTCGCCGTAAATTGATCACACGGCGGTTTCAATCATGCGTTCATTACAGACCAAATTTTGTGAACAAGTCAATCACATACTTCTTTTGACACCAAACTCTTTAAATTCCCCAGTTGCATTTTCCCACTCCAATCGAGAACTCGTTAACGCGGCTGGCGCGTGGACCCGCTTTCATGGCTTCGATGAAGCGATCCACTTTTCCGCGTTCGCCTTCCGCGACGGCTTCAACGGTATCGTAACCGACATTCCGCACCCAGCCTGCGACGTTGAGCTGGCGCGCATTATATTCAACGTATGCTCGAAACCCAACATTTTGCACCAGACCCTGGACCCATACATGGACGCGAACCATTTCATCGGGCATTTTTTCTCCCTCTGGCGAGGACGCTAATTGCGCCCCAGAGCGGGACGATCAGTGTCAGGCCAAGTATGAAGATATACGGTAATAGATTTTGTGCGGCAACGCCTGCGACATTTTGTCCGAGTACAGTCTCGCGCCAGCGCACTTCGAGTTGATCGAGCGACACGCCCACCGCGCGCGTCGCGCCGAGATCGCAATCGAGGCCATCCGCGTAAGCTTGAGTCAATGCAACAAGTCCGGTGTTGCCGTAGGTGTCGCGCAGAAAACGGACGAAGGACTGGGACTCAGCAAAAGCTAAATAGGCGCGTCCGCTATCGGCGGGGAAGGAAACGCATAAGTCGCTAAACGATAACAGCGAATTATTTTTGCTGGCCGCATCCAACGCGCTCGCATAATCTGGGTTGGGATAGAGTTCCTCCATCGAGGCGATCCCTTCCTCGAGCCAGGTCGGCAGGCGATTGAAACCGTCACCCAAAAAACGATAGAGCATGATGTGAGTGAGTTCATGCGGCACCAATTGTTGCAGATCGATGGATTGCGTATCGCTTGGGGCGACGGCGAGCATTCCAATTCCGAGGGAAGGATCGGCATGACCGGCTTCCCATTGCCTGCCGCCCAAAGTTAGTGAGCTGACCAAATCATCAAAGGTGGAATAGATATAAACGTCAACGGGAGAACTCAACGAAACCGGAAAAGTCTGGCTGATGTTTTGCAAACCCGCCCGCGCGGCATCGAGCGCGGCCTGACCAAACACATTATCGCCGTTATACCAATGCAGTGTGACCGATCCGTCGCTGAGTTGTTTCCATGCGAAGCGATTGTCATCGTATCGGAAATAAAACGGTCCGGCCGTGACGCTTTGATTATTCGTCAGCGTGGCCTGATATGAAAATTCAATTATCGCAAAAGGTGGTATCAAATGCTGGCTGGCGTCGTATTGATAAGAGGTGGAACCATCCGAGTTGAGCATCAACGGCACCACGCGCGTGGTTTGTTCATTGACTTCTCGGAACGAGAGCGAGGCCTGCTGGATGGGAACGCTCGATGTAAGCTGGGCGAGAAATGTGATCTGCTGACCGAAGTTATACGATATGTTGACATTGGTCACGTTGAATCCGGATTGAGCTTGCGGCATGCCCATAAATCCCAACGAGACTAAAGCCAAAAGAAAAACGAAAATGGATTTCCGAATTCGTTCCACGGCTACATCCTCAGGATGACCAGTAAAGAAGTTTATACAGCAAAAATCCTGCCCCGCTAATAATCACAATGGGCAGGAGAATGTCGATGTAGACTAAGGAGAGAACATTGAAAGGCATGATGTCGTATTGTAACCCCGCTCATATCAAATGTCATTGTGAGACCTGCGTAGCAGTCGTGGCAATGACATCTGTAACATTATTCCTCTTTGTCTATTAGATCGTCTTCCAGATCCAGATTGAGCAAATCGAATTTAGCGAGGTCCTCGGTGAATGCTAAATTATCCAACGCTTCTTCGAGGAACTCAACCTGATCCTCATCCTCGGTCTCGTCGATCAGGCTTTCAATATAGATACGCGCGTCTTCGCCACCGATTTGTGAAAGCGACCAGACTGCCGTGTTCACAACCAACTCATCATTTTCATCTTCTTCGAGCATTTTGAGCAATATCTCGCGGGCCGGTGTCAGCCCCAACTCGCCCGCGGCTTCAATGGCCGCCAATTGCACGTGTGGATTTTCGTCCAGCAATTTCGAGAGTACGTCCTCTTCCCAGCGCTCATCGGATGAGCGTCCCATCGCGAACAGTGCACTCGCCTGCCAATCCGGGTCTTCGCGATGAAACGCCGACTCGATCAGCGTGACAACTTCACGACGGGATGAATAACCGATCGCTTCGAGCGCCTGACGACGGACGCTCGCTTCATCTTCACTATTGATCTTTTCGAGCAACGCATCTTCAACTCGACCTTGAGTCTTTTTCGGGATCTCTTCCAGCTCTCCTAATTGGACAAATTTTCCCAGCGCCGAGGCGGCTTCAGCGCGCGCTGCGGCATCTTGATCGCCGGTCAATATTTTCAAATAGATTGGAATAAGTTTTGTATCATTGCATTCACCGAGCAGACGAATGGCACCAGCCTGTACCTGCGCGTCTGAGTCATTGAGCAGCGCGCGTGCAAGATCATCAAAGCTGACGAGGGTGTCATTATCGGATAAGGTTTGAAGCTCTTCGAGCAGGAGCCGCTTGCGGTCCGAGGCGATGCGAGGCCAGGCCTCGAGCAAAAGATTCAGCGAGACGGAATCAATATCTGAAAAGCTTCGCAGGGCAGAACGAGATAAGCTCTTCTTGCCAGCGAGCAATTCGTCAATCGTCTTTTGAAAGGGAAGTTTCGACTCATTCATTTCGGCAGATTGATGATGGCAGGGTGGATAAAGTCCATGGCGTTGACGTAGATCATAAAGAGGATCAGGATGGCAAAACCAACGGCGTGAACATAGTTTTCAAACTCGGGTTTGACGCGGCGGCGCAGAATCAATTCCAGAAGAACAAAGAAGATGCGTCCGCCATCCAGCGCGGGGAAAGGCAACAAATTGATGAAGCCAACACTGACGGTGAGGATCGCAATCAATTGAAGAGTGAAATAAGTCGGTGCTTGCGTATTGACAGGCGCGGCCGAATTGGACGAGGAGGATGAAGAAGGTGGAGCCGATTGAGCCGTTTGGCGACTTTGGATATCGCGGCTGACAGCCTGCCCGAAGAGATCATAGATGCCTTTGAGTCCTACAAAGCGTCCCTGATCGGGAGTAATTTGTCCGCTAATCATTTCCGCCGGGAGCGAGACTAACGCGCTCGATTTGATCGTAAACAGCCAAAGCACCATAGCCTGTTGATTCGATGATCGAACCGGAACGAACCATTGCATATCCCATAGAGATGCCGAGCGCGCCCTCACTTTGCGGGCGTGAACTCAATGGCGTGGCGGTGACAGTTACATCTTTATTGCCGCGTTGAAGGATAAGCGTTACCGGCTTATCCAAATCGGCATAGATCACATCATGTAATGTGTTCGGGTCCGAGATGGTTTGTCCATTCACGCTCAACACAATATCGTTAACTTGAATGCCAGCCTGCGCGGCAGGCGAATTGGGAATGACATCGCCAATCTGCACTTTGTTGTAATTGGGAATACCTATTTGATAAAACAAATAAGCAAAGACGATCACCGCGGTTAACAGATTCACGGTTGGGCCGGCGAAGAGAACCGCCAAGCGCGTCCACGGACTCGATGCGGCGAGTCCGCCCGGAATATTCGGATCATTCTCGCCTTTCGGGCGAACGAACCCGCCAAGCGGCAACCAGTTCAGCGTGAACTCCGTGCCCTTCCAACGGAACAACGTTGTGACGCGCGGTGGAAAACCGATGCCAAACTCTTCGACTTCAACCTTCAAAAGACGCGCCACAATAAAATGGCCGAATTCGTGCGTAATGATCACGCCTGCGAACACGGCTACAAAAATCACAGCAGATAGGATGGAAATATTCATTCATTACCTCGGCTTGTAAAAAGCCAATTTATTATATCCTGTTTGGATTAGGAGAAGATAAAGCATGGATGAACGAACCAATCCGACTCTTACCCCTCTGACTATTCTTCAACGACCCTTGCCGGACCTCCAACGTGCGCGGTCAACACCTCTTTAACGCCCGGGATGTGACGAAGGCGCATCGCGAGTTCATCTGCTTCTTTTTCCGGGCAAAGGACATGGACATTCGCTCCGGCATCCACCGTATAACAAGCGGACTCGCCTGCCTCACGCCATTCACGCACGGCTTGCATCACAGCTATTGAAGCCGGAAGCCAATAATGCAGTGCAGGGTTGGATGTCATCATCACGGCATGCATCATATCCGAATCCAGCTCGACGATGGATGCGAACGAATCGAAATCGCGTTCCAAGATCGCGCCGCGGCAGATCTCGATTCGGCGCGGTGTGTCCATCACGCGCGCAGATTGCAACGGGCTGGTGCCCGCCAGCGCATGTCCTTCGGTGGAGCCGGTCTTTTTATGGGTTGCGCTGATGATGGCAATGCAATCGGTCAAAGCCCAATGCTCGCGCGATGCGATGGAAAAGGCAAATGAATCTTCATCGCCTGTTCCCATTTGCCATTCGACGAATCCGTTGGGAATGGAACGCGCCGCGGAACCGGAGCCGCGCCGCGCCAGACGGGAGAGTTCACGTTCACTCAAGTCCAATCCCGCCGCTTTGCTGGAAGCCAAAGCCAGCGCGGCAAATGCGGATGCCGACGAGGCAATCCCCGCACCGGAAGGGAAGTTATTTTCGCTGACGATCTCAGCGCGTTCCTGGATCCCAGCCATTTCGCGAATCAGGTCGAGGATCAGGGAAACACGCTCGAGCGCTGATCCGGCCACTTCGCGTCCGTTGATGATTAACTCGTCGAACGGCAGAGAGGATTGAAAACTGATGGTGGTACGCGTAAATAATTCGTCCAGATTGATCGAGATTGAACCGTTGGCTGGGAGCCGCAAAGCGTCATCCCGATTGCCCCAATATTTGATGGCGGCAATATTTGGGTGAGCCAGAGCCGTAACGGAATGAATTGTCATATCGAATGTGCTTCCCTATGACGAGTGTATCACGAACGTGAAACCTGCAACATCTACTAACTTACCTTAAAGCGATATCCAACTCCCGGCTCGGTAACAATATAAACCGGGCGGAATGGATCCGGCTCGATCTTATGTCGCAGGTTGCTGATATTCACTTGAAGAATATGAGTCTCATTCTCATAGGCGTTTCCCCATACCGTGCGGAGAAGCTGATGATGAGTGATCACCTTGCCGGCATGTTTGACCAGCGTTCGCAATAAATCGTATTCGGTCGGAGTCAGCGTCACAGGCTGATCGTTGATCTTCACTTCTCGATGCACAAAGTCCATCGTCAGCCTATCAGATTCAAAGACCGGTTCGCTCGTATCCTGCGCAGTCCGGCGCAAGGTCACGCGCATACGCGCCATCAATTCGCCGATTCCGAATGGCTTGGTTAAATAATCATCGGCACCGGCATCCAACGCTGCGATCTTATCGTTTTCATGTTCTCGCACCGATAAGATGATGATTGGAATGGTGGTCCATTCCCGCAGCCTGCGGGTGACTTCCACACCATCGATATCAGGCAATCCCAGATCGAGGATCACAATATCCTGATGACTTGTGGCAACCGCTCTCAGTGCATCTTCGCCAGTGGCGGTTTCCGTGATGGAATATCCATGTGCGCCGAGTGAGGCGCGCAAAAAGCGCCGAATGGCGGGTTCATCGTCCACAACGAGGATATTCAAATCGGTATCGCTCATCGTTATTTCATAGGCAGGGCAATCGTAATAATCGTTCCACCGCCGGGCCGGTTTTCCGCTACGATGAATCCGCCATGGGCCTCGACGATCCCTTTACTGATGGAAAGGCCCAGTCCGGTGCCCGTGATATTGTCGGGTCTCTGCACTCGATAGAACTTATCGAAGATGCGCGCTAAATCCTCCTTCGGAATCCCTATGCCCCGATCCGCCACTTCGATTTCCACATAGCCGCTGGCGGGATGCGCCTCGATGTCAATCGGTGAACCGGGCGGCGAATATTTCAGAGCATTGTCAATCACGTTTACAAGAACGCGCGAAATCAAAACGAAGTCCATGGATACAAACGATAATTCGGGTGAAATGTTTACATTGATCGGATGATCCTCTTTGCGCGCTTCCAATTGTTCCAGCGCTGAACCGATCACATCTTGAACATCGCTTGGCTCAGCCTGAACTCGCACGGCTCCCGCTTCCAGCCGAGTCATGTCAAGTAAATTGCCCACCAAGCGGTTGAGACGATCCGCCTCGCCGCGCGCCGTTTCGATCAGGCTACGCCGCGTTGCATCGTTGAGGTTAATAAAATCTTCTGCCAAACTACTTAATGCACCCGTAATCGAAACGAGCGGAGTCCGCAGATCGTGCGATATTGAATTCAACAAGGCCGATTGCAGTTTATCGGTAATTTCCAGGATTTCAGTTTGGCGCGCTTGTTCCACAAGGCGTGCTCGTTCAATGGCGATAGCGGCTTGGTTTGCAAACGCATCCAATGTTCTGCGCTGATCGGGAGTCAGATAGTGCGGGGAATCAGTTGGCTTGATGCCCAAAACGCCAACAATGCCTCGGGCAGTCTGAAGCGGTTGATAGCGCATGGATGCATCCGGCAGCGTATCGCTTCCGCGTCCGGCCACTTGTCCGCGTTTGAATGCCCAGTCGGCCACGGCGAGCTCGTTATCTGCGATCGCGATGTTTGGGCTTGAAGAATGTGCCTTTAGTGAGCCATCCTCTGCCGGCAGGAAAATGACGGCATCGCGATTAAATGTCTGGCTGATATGAGTAATGACAGTTTGCGCAATGGCATCCAGGCCGACGATGGCTGTTAGATCCCGGCCAAATTCATATAAGGCTGTGGATTGCACATCGCGGGCTTGAGCCGCTTGGGCTTGTTCCCGAACCTGGACCGTTAGATAGCTGATTATTGTACCGACCAGAAGCAATCCAGTGAAAGTGAGTAAATATTCGGTATCCCTTATTGAAAAAGAATAACGGGGGGGTATGAAAAAGAAATCAAATGCCAAAACGCTCGCGACGGATGCCAAGATAGATGGACCGCGCCCAAGGTAAACCGCCGAAATAACAACTGCCAATAAATAAACCATTACCAAATTGGTCGGCGAAATATTATTGCCAATTAAATAACCCAAGCCCGTCGCCGCAACGACCAAGACCAGACTTAATAGATAAGAGACCACCGGACTGTGCGGGCGAAGCGGGTTTTCTTCGGGAGGCACGCGCGGGGGCTCGGAGGTAGGGATGATATAAATGTCGATATCGTCGCTTCGATGAATTAGTTCGTCGACAAAGGAACCACGCAGAAGCTCCATCCAGCGCGGACGCATGGGCTTGCCCGCCACAATTTTGGTCACATTATTTTTGCGGGCGAAATTCATCACCGTATAAGCCAGTGCACTCGCCGAACCATTGGAAGGGAGCACAATCGTACGCGCCCCAAGTTCCTCCGCGAGACGCAGTGAGTTTGTGGCCATATCACGTTTTTGTTGAGGCAGAGTGCTGTCGTGGGGTGTTTGGACGTAAACCGCCGTCCATTCGGCATTGAGTTCGTCGGCAAGGCGGCGTGCAGACCGGATGAGGCGTTCTCCCATCGGATTGGGGCTGATGCAAACGAGCAAACGCTCCGCCGCCGCCCAAGGTCCGGCAATGGCCTGGTTCTGCATGTAGGAGCGCATCTGATCATCGACGCGCTCAGCCGCGCGGCGCATGGTCATCTCGCGTAAAGCGGTGAGATTCCCTTTGCGAAAGAAATCCTGGATCGCGCGCGCGGCCTGATCGGGAACATAAACTTTCCCTTCACGCAAACGCGTAAGCAATTCTTCAGGAGGCAGATCAACCAGTTCAAGTTCGTTGGCCTCATCCAGGACGCGATCCGGAATGGTCTCCCGTACCAATACACCGGTAATCTGTGCGACCACGTCATTCAGGCTTTCGAGATGCTGGATGTTGAGCGTAGTGTACACGTCAATCCCTGCCTCCAGCAATTCCTCCACATCCAGATAACGCTTGGGATGTCGGGAGCCGGGAACATTGGTATGCGCCAGTTCATCGACCAACACCAGTGCAGGATGGCGAACAAGAATGGCGTCCACGTCCATTTCAGTGAGCGCGACGCCATGATATTCAATGGATTTACGCGGGATGGTTTCCAACCCCTGTGCGATTCGTTCGGTCTCGACCCGCTTGTGGGTCTCGAGATATCCAACCGCGACATCCACCCCTTCTAATTTTCTCTGACGAGCGGCTTCCAACATCCCATAGGTCTTGCCCACGCCCGCGGCGTAACCGAGGAAAATCTTTAGCCGCCCGCGTTTCGCGGACTTCTCTTCCGCTTGTAACTGCTCAAGCAACTTATCAGGATCGGGGCGATTTGATTCGATGCTCATCCAATTTATTGTAATCCATCCAGCGCCAAATTCAACTTGAGGACATTGATGCGCGGTTCGCCCAGAAAACCGAACTGACGGCCTTCGGTGTATTGATCCACCAGCGCCTTGACTTGTGCATCCGCCAAGCCGCGAGCTTTCGCCACGCGCGCGACCTGATAGTATGCCGCCGCCACACTGATATCCGGATCGAGCCCGCTACCGGATGAAGTGACCAGGTCAACAGGAATCGGTGCGGTGTTAGTCGGGTCCGCTGCCTTCAACGCGTCAATCCGCCCCTGAACTTCTTGGATCAAAGCCGGATTCAACGGCCCGTAGTTTGAACCGGATGAGGCGGTCAGCGTCTGAGCATAATACGCGTTGTACGGAAATGGGCCGGTTGCCGAAAGACGTCCCCAGAAATACTTTGGATCATCAAATGACTGACCGATCAATTCCGAGCCTACGGCTTTGCCATTCTTTATGATCAAACTGCCGTTCGCTTGTGATGGAAAAACGACTTGAGCAATACCGGTCACAACCAGCGGATAAATCACCCCAGTGATCAGCGTAAATAGAGCAAGCAAGATAAGAGCAGGTTTAAGTTGTTGGAACATTTCATATCCTTTATCGATTTTTATCAGTGACAACATCATTTGCCGGGTTGGGTGCGTTCGAGGGCCAACGCAACTTGTGTAGCAAAGTTTCGGAACAATCGGCCATCTTCGGGCGGAAGCCATCCATGGCCTTGCCAAAGATGGATCTCACCGATCAATCCCGGAGCGGAAATGCCCATGATGGGCAACATCAAATCAGGTTTCGTGCTGGTTGAACTGTCGGTCGGCACGCGTGCGCTGATAAATTGTGATTGACCGGATGGCTGGAGAGAAACCTCCACAAGTTCGGCGCTGAACATTTGTTGAAGATGTTTGGCTAGAGTATTGACAATATCATCGCGAGTACGCAGACCGGCCAGGACCGCGCTCAGTTCATACATGAAGATCGCGTCCCGTTCGCTCGCCTCTGCTTTGGATAAGCCAGATTGGATTCGGCCAACGATCAAAATAGCTACTACCAAATAGATTGCCAACACCAGCCAACCTTCCAGTTCGCCGACCGCAAACGTAAAGAACGGAGGAATGAAAAAGAAGTCAAAGCACAAGGCGGAGAGCACTGCCGAAATAATCCCAGGCCACTGTCCCCAACTGGCAGTGATCCAGCCAACGACCAGGATATAAAGCAAGGCGATGACTGTTTCGCCAAGCGCGTTTCGACCAATGAGAAACAGGATCAGTGTTGCCGCCGCGGTTGCCAATACACTGGCTGCAGACTGAAGGAACATTTCGGATGTAAACGATAGACCGCTCTTCTTCATAGGATGCCTCTTTGTTTTTGATCTCAACATCTAATGCAATGCTGCCAGCAACATGTCAATTAACTTAATGCCGATGAACGGCGCGATCACACCACCCACGCCGTAGATCAGGATATTATCACGCAACAAGCGCGCCGCGCCCACCGGACGGTATGGCACGCCGCGCAAAGCAAGCGGAATAAGGGCAACGATGATGAGCGCATTGAAGATCACGGCTGAGAGGATTGCGGTCTGGGGATTCAACTGCATAATGTTGAGCACGCCCAGTACTGGATAGGTCGTGGCAAAGGCCACGGGGATGATCGCGAAATATTTCGATACATCGTTCGCAATGCTGAAGGTTGTCAACGCACCGCGCGTCATCAACAATTGCTTGCCGATCTCAACCACTTCAATGAGTTTGGTTGGGTTGCTATCCAAGTCCACCATGTTGGCGGCTTCGCGCGCGGGCTGAGTGCCGGTGTTCATCGCGACGGCGACATCAGCTTGAGCCAGCGCGGGAGCATCATTCGTACCGTCGCCGGTCATGGCAACTAATCGTCCGCCGGTTTGATATTCGCGAATTAATTTAAGTTTTGTCTCAGGCGTGGCCTGTGCCAGGAAATCATCCACACCGGCTTCTGCCGCAATGGCCGCGGCGGTCAATGAATTGTCACCGGTGATCATCACAGTTTTGATGCCCATCTTACGCAGATGTGCGAAGCGTTCCTTGATTCCACCTTTGACAATATCTTTCAGATGAATCACACCAAACGCCTGACCGTTTCGAGTCACAACCAGCGGAGTGCCACCCGCACGAGCAATCTTGTCGACTGAAATCTGCAAATCAGATGGAACCACATGCCCGCTGGCTTGGATTAGAGTCACCATCGTATCCGGCGCACCTTTGCGGATGGATGTGCCATCGAAGTCCACACCGGACATTCGAGTTTGCGCGGTAAACGGAATGAAATGCATCCCTTCCGGCGCATCATCACTCGACCCCATTGTGCGCCCTCGTAAATTATATTTTTCCTTGGCAAGTACAACGATCGAGCGGCCCTCCGGAGTTTCATCTGCCAACGAAGCCAACTGTGCGGCTTCGGCCAGTTCCTGTTCCGAGATTCCTTTAACGGGAATCAATTCCACCGCCTGACGATTGCCGAGCGTGATCGTTCCGGTTTTATCGAGAAGAAGAACATCCACATCACCCGCGGCTTCCACGGCGCGCCCTGACATGGCAATCACATTCCGTTGGATCATGCGATCCATGCCCGCAATGCCAATTGCAGAAAGCAATCCGCCGATGGTGGTTGGAATTAGGCAAACGAGTAGTGCGATTAACACCGTGATCGTGATCGGTACACCTTTGCCCGCGATCTGCACGCTATAAAGAGAGTACGGCAACAAGGTCGCACACACGATCAGGAAGACGATGGTAAAGCCGGCCAGTAAAATATTCAGTGCAATTTCATTAGGAGTCTTCTGCCGCTTGGCGCCTTCGACGAGGCTGATCATGCGGTCGAGGAATCCTTCGCCGGGGTCGGCAGTGACGCGGATAATTAACCAGTCGGATAAAAGCCGCGTCCCACCCGTGACTGCGGAACGGTCGCCGCCCGCTTCGCGAATCACCGGAGCGCTTTCACCGGTCACCGCGCTTTCATCCACCGAGGCAATCCCTTGGATGATTTCGCCATCCACTGAAATAATATCGTTAGCCTCCACAAGATAGAGATCACCTTTGCGCAGTATGGTTGAAGCGACAAGATCGTATTTGGATTCGTGATCTGAAGTCTTCAGCTTTTTCGCCTGCGTGGTTTGACGAGTCTTTCGCAAGGCTTCGGCCTGGGCTTTACCGCGTCCTTCCGCAACGGCCTCCGAGAAGTTGGCAAACAAAACAGTGAACCATAACCATAAGGCTACCCCGCCGATAAATCCGGTGGGCGCTTCGCCCTTGCCGAACAAAGCCTGGATCCATAAAGCGGTAGTCAACACGCTGCCAACTTCGACCACGAACATCACCGGGTTACGAACCATCCAGCGGGGGTTTAATTTGATAAACGAATCAAGGACGGCGCGTTGATAAAGTTCGCGTTGAAAAACAGATTTCTTTTTAATGGGGGTATTCATTCTCTAAATCCATTCTAATGAGCAAAGATCATCAAATGCTCGACAATCGGGCCGAGGGCAAGCGCCGGTAAAAATCCGAGCGCCCCCACGATAATGACGACCGCGATCAGCCACGCAATAAAGAGCGGTGTATGTGTAGGCAGTGTCCCCGCTCCGGTCGGGACTTTTTTCTTGCGCGCCAGCGAACCGCCGATTGCCAAAGCTGGGATTGTCAGCCAGTAACGTGCAAAGAACATAATGACACCCAAAGCTGTGTTATAGAACGGAGTATCCACGCTCAACCCGGCAAAGGCACTGCCGTTATTTGCGGTAGCCGACGAGAACGCATAAAGAATCTCAGTATAGCCGTGCGGACCGGGGTTCAAGACTCCTGCCTGACCAGCGGGAGTTAAGACTCCGATGGCTGTGCCGCCTAAGGCGGTGAAGATCGGGATCAGAAGGATCAGCGATGCCATCTTCATCTCGTAGGATTCGATTTTCTTACCCAAATATTCGGGCGTGCGACCGACCATCAATCCCGCCACAAAGACTGCCACGATGACAAAGGCCAGCATGCCATATAACCCGGATCCAACGCCGCCGTAGATGATTTCACCCAAGTGCAATAACCACAGCGGTATCATGCCGCCGAGCGGCATGTTCGAGTCGTGCATTTCATCAACTGAGCCATTCGAGGCGGCTGTTGTAGCCGTGGCCCACAACGCGGAATTTGCCACGCCGAAGCGCACTTCCTTGCCTTCCATGTTTCCACCCGGATTGACATTGCTTTGATGAATATCTACACCCAATTTCGCGATGGCCGGGTTGCCGGTCTGTTCAGCCCAAACGGTACCGGCCAGCAGAACGACAAAGATAATAGTCATTGTTGCCAGGATTGCCCAACCCTGGCGCGTATCGCCAACCATTTTCCCAAAGGTGTAAACCAACGCCGCGGGGATCATCAGAATGGATAACATCTCGAGGAAGTTAGAGATGGGTGTTGGATTTTCATATGGATGTGCCGAGTTCACGTTAAAGAATCCACCGCCGTTCGTTCCCAATTGCTTGATCGCGATTTGCGAAGCCGCGGGACCAACTGCCAGCGTTTGCTCAGTCAAGGGAATGGTATCCATTACGGGATTGCCAGACGCGTCTTTTACCGGATTCCCGTTGGCATCCGTCTTGGGTTGTTGGAAGTTGGTTGGTTGCAATAGAGAAACAGTTTTGTATTGGCTGAAAGTCTGCACCACGCCCTGTGAAACAAGAGCTAATGCCAGCACGAATGCTAATGGCAACAAAATATATAAAGTCGTCCGAGTTATATCAACCCAGAAATTACCGATCTTATCGGTGGTGTGACGCGCAATGCCGCGGGTCAATGCAATTGCTGCAACCATGCCGGTTGCAGCAGAGAGGAAATTCTGCACCGTTAGTCCCGCCATCTGGGTCAAATAGCTCATGGTCGTTTCGCCACCATAGCCCTGCCAGTTCGTATTCGTAATGAAACTGACTGCCGTATTCCACGATGAATCTGGCGATACTGCGCCAAAGCCTTGTGGATTAAGCGGCAAGAATCCCTGCAAACGTTGTAAGGCATACACAACGAACAAGCCCAGAACATTGAAGACCATCAACGCAATGGCATAGACTTTCCAGTTCATCTCTTCGTCGGCGCGAACGCCTGCGAGACGATAGATCAAGCGCTCAACGGGGCCAAATACCGGATCGAGAAATGTATGTTCACCTTGGTACACTTTAGCCATAAATGTCCCAAGCGGCTTAGCGATGGCAAGCAGGACGACCATGTAGAAAATGAGTTGAAACCAACTATAGATATTCATCCGAACCACTCCGGCTTAACCAGTGCAAGCACGAGATAAATAAACAGGGCCAGCGTGATCAGCCCCACGATGAGATACAACACGTTCATGATTGATCCTCCATCAGCTTCTCACAAACGACAATGAACCCATAGCTGAGGGCCAGAAATAATAAGGTGAGGCCAATATAAATAAGATCGGACATGGTTTTTCTCCTTTTTCTCAATTCTAGCGAAACACGCATCAAATTTTGGACAAGAAGTAAGCTGGGTTCGTCAAGAAATTATCAAGGAACGGAAAATCCCCTTGGCGGCATGCAAGGGGATCGTTTTATTCATTTATTTTTGCGTTAATTCTTATCGTTAGACTATATCCGTCCCGCTCATATTATGTCCAGGAAAGTCTCAACTACACGCGGATCAAAATATCTACCTGATTGCTCTTTTATATAGTCAATTATCTTTTCCTTTGGCCATGCCGAACGATAGGGGCGGTCATGAGAGAGCGCATCGTAAACATCCACAACGGAAAATATACGGGCAGATAACGGGATTTGTTCTCCCTTCAAGCCGAGCGGATAACCAGAGCCGTCCCATTTTTCATGATGATAATAGGGGATATCAAGGGCCGAACGCAGATAAGGAATTTTGGAAAGCAGGCGATGAGCATTGATTGGGTGCTGGCGCATCACCTCCCATTCTTCCTCGTTGAGTGGTCCCGGCTTGAGGAGGATTTGATCCGGCACGCCCATTTTGCCGATATCATGCAACAGGACGCCCCGGCGAATATTCTGAAGTTCAGAATCGGGGATTCCCATCTCACCGGCCAACGTAATCGTCGTCTCCAAAATGCGGCGGGTATGGCCGCCAGTCACATGATCCCTCAATTCCAATGCCTGCGACCAGCCTTCGATGGTGGCATCATACGCCAGCTCCAGTTCAGTATTCGCATGTTCCAGACCGTTGAAGAGCATCGCATTATCCATAGCAATTGCGGCTTGACCAGCAAGCAGGTTGAGGAGATCATTCCATTCAGGATCGGTCGGGAACGAAGAACGATGATAAAGCTCCAACACACCTTTGACATCGCCTTTGGCGATCAAAGGAAGGCCCCGATAAGAAGTGAAGCCATCATGTTGTACCATTTGCCAGAAGGGCACAGGAAGTTCGGCTTTGGAAAGTTCAGGGACATCTATTATTTGGCGCGTCAAAGCCGCGCGGCCGGCCAGATTATCTCCAAGACGAACAGCGGCGTGAGCCAAATCCAATTGGAAGCCCACGCCGCCCACATATTCGAGGTTGAGCGTGCCGGGGTTGTAGAGTAGGATGCTCGCCGCGTCCACTTTTAGCAGACGGACAATGGATTCGAGCACAACCTGCAAACTGACGCGCAGGTCAGTGGTGGAGCCAATTACTAGGTCAATCGAATGCAACGAGGAAAATTGCTCGACGCGTTCCTCCAATTGGTCAAATAGACGCGCGTTCTGCATGGCTACCGCGGCTGTATTTGCGACCAATCCCAGCAATCGGGCATCGGATGGAGTATAGCGGCGCGGCAGGCAACTCCGTACTTGCACAACACCCAGTACTTTGCTACTGGAAATGATCGGAACATAAAGGGCCGATTCGGCTTGCAGGCCGGGTTTTGCATTTTTATTTCTGTAGAATTCTTCTAGCTGATTGATGATCATCGGCTCAGCCGTGTGGATGATTTGGTTGAGCGTTTCCTCTTCAGGCCCCGCCAGAGGAACGTTTCTTGCTTTTGAAACATCCAGCACGCGCTCATCGTGTACCGCGTACACGGGGCGGATATTCTTGGTTTCGTTATCGTGGAGAAAGATGTAAACGTCAGACGTGCCCGCTAAAAGGTCGAGGATGGAGCGAACGAGACGCTCATAAACGGTTTGCGTATTCAGAGCTTCTGTTAAAGACTGGCCAAGTTGATTTACGATGATCAGTTGTTCATTATTACGGGCCGTCTCTTCATGAAGGCCGGCGCGCTGGATAGCATTGGCAACCATGTCACCAATGACCATTAATAAGTTCACTTCACGTTCATTAAAGATAGGCGGTAGAACGCCATCTTTTTCTTCGCGGCCGATGCCGATCAGCCCAATTCTTTCTCCCTGAACCATTAGCGGAATAACCGCCGCACTGCGCAAATTGCCAACGAGTTGCGGATGGATCAGCCGATCGTTCATGCGGATATCTGCACTGCTGTATCGTTCGCCGCTCCGCATCAGATATCCGAATAATCCTTCGCTCTCTTTGGCACGCCGCCCAACAAGGGAAGTAAGTGAGCCAGTGGCTTGTTCGATGATCAACTCTTTTTCGACGGAATCAAAAGCGACAAATATTGTGCTATCCGCTTTCAACAAGGAGGTCAATTGCTCACTGACAATGGTCAGCATCTCGGCACGTTGGGTTGCCAGCCGCAAGGTTGAAGAGATTTGAGTCATTGCTTCTAATTCTTCAACGCGGCGGCTGACCTGCTTGAAGAGATTTGCACTATACAATATACTGGCCGCGTGCGCAGCAAATAGCGATAACAAGTTGGCGTCTTCCCGGGTAAAAGTGCGTTCTGATTCCCCATATTCGTCCACGGTTAGCACGCCGATCAATTCTCCTCCATAGAGCATGGGCACTTGGAGTACAGCCCGAAATGGGATACCGTTATATTGTGTCGAGCGTCCTTCCCAAGTTTGATAGTCATCAATAATAAGCGGCTCGCGGGTGAGCGCAACCCGTCCTGCGCCCCCCTCGCCTAGTCTTAGACGTACCCCTGTTAGCGATTTCGTTTGGCGGAAAAGGGATAATTCAAGCTCTTGGCGTTCGGCATCATATAAATAGAGACCGCCATTTTTACTGTGAAGCAGTTCAATCGCATGTTCGACAATCATTTGTAAAAGCAAATCACCATTTTGTTGCGTGGATATGTCGCGGGTTGTTTCATAGAGAGTTCTAAATTCATAGGCACGGCGGCTGGTCTCTTCGAACAGACGCGTGTTTTCAATGGCAATGGCAGCTTGAGTGGCAAGCAATTCCAGCAACAACCGGTCGTCCGAGCTGTATACGCGAGGCTCATAACTCTGCACCGACATCGCCCCAATGACCTGGTCGCTCACGCGTAAGGGTACAGCCAAGATCGAACGTGCCATATCTGGAGAACCAAAGCTGACCCCTTCGATCCGACTCTCCAGATCGTCATCAATCTTGATGGAAGCGCCACTTTCGATCACTCGGCTGGAAAACCCCTTCCCAAATGGGATTTTCATAGCGGGAATACGTTCGCCACGCTCAAAAAGATAAACAGCGTCAATGGAAGTGTGTTTTTCATCTGTCAATGCGATGGTGAAAACCTCCACCGGTAGCAGTTTGGAAACCGCATTGTGAACGGAGGCGTAGACCTGTTCGAGATTCTCGCCGACACGCGCAAGCTCCTGACCTACTGCATGCAAAGTAGCCCATCTTTGTGCATATCGCAGTGCATCCTGGAATAGTCTGGCATTTTCGAGTGCGGTGGCCGCCTGATTTGCAAAAGCCATGGCCATCTCACCCTGCGACTGATTGAAAGCATTCGGTTGGTCATTACCTAGGGACAGATAACCAATCACATGATCGTGTGAGATTAACGGCATCCCCATCCAGCCGCGAATGATTCGTGAGTTGTCGAAGGCATGGAAACGTGGGTCGGTCTGCGCATCGGCCAAGATCAGGGGAGACCGGAGCCCGAGTACATATTTTCCCATGGAGTTTTCAAGAGGAATTGATTGGCCGACGAATAATTTTGAAGAGTCGACACCTTTTTCTGCCGCCAGGCGTATGAAGTCACCTTCGCGGATAAAAACTATGGAACTGTTAAAAGGAATTACCTGTGCCAGTCCATCCAGCAGGGAATCAGAGAATCTGTTCCAGGTTCAGGCTTGACGCGAGAGCGGCCGCGGCCTTTTGAAGCGTCTCCGCCTCCTGACGGCGTTTCCGTTCCGAATCAAGCAAGCGCGCACTATACACTGCACCAGCGGCCGCGCTGGCAAACAACGAGAGCAGGTGCGCATCCCGATCCGAAAATTTATGATTTCTCTCTTTCGTCGACGAGGTGGCATGCAGCCCATGCGCCACCAATACGCCAATCAACTCACCACGATAAAGCATGGGAACACCGAGAACACTGTAAAACGGCTGATCGCCGTACCGAGACGGAGCATCATCCCAGTTTTTGTAATCGTCCAAGGTCTTTGGTTGGTGCGACTTGGCAATTCGGCCGACGACCCCTTCGTTGAGCCCCATTTTTGTACCAACAGACACATTTGGATCTGTAGATGCCACAGCTTCCAGTTCAGAATGTTGTGCGTCATAAAGATATACAACTCCGCCCGGCACATCTAAGAGCGTAGCAATATGATCGGAAATCCTTTTTAACAAGGAGGAAATATCACTCTGCCCTGCCAGCTCAGATGTAATCTCGTACAGCGTTGCAGACTCGATTGCGCGGTGCTGGGATTGACTGAACAAACGCGCATTTTGAATCGCCACTGCGGCTTGCGCGGCCAGCGTAGTCAGCAGACGTTCGTCATTCTCATCGAAGGCTTCGACCTTATCGCTTTCCACATTGATGACACCCAGAACAGTCCCGCCAAGCTTCATGGGGACATATAAACCGGACCTTATGCCGGTAAAAGTTTCTATGTAACGATCGTCATTTGTCACATCGCCAACGCGGACCGTTTCGCCATGTTCCATTGCCCAACCGGATATTCCCTGACCCACGCGTATAATTCTGGCAAGCGCGTTTTTAAGGATCGCGCGGGATTTACCTCTTCCGCCACTGAATGCGATCAATTCCACTTCATCGCTACCCTCACGACGCAGGCGCACGCTGGCGCGAGGCCAATATAAATGCTTTTCGAGGATATGGATGATCTGTTCTCCGATCTCTCGAACATCCATCATATGGCCAAAGGCCAGGCCACTTTCATAAAGTGCTTGTAATTCGACCAACCGGCGTTGAGTTTGCTCTTCAATCTGCTTTTGGGAAGTGATGTCACGTGCCACCCACAGAACCGTGTCTTTCGTAAGGGAAGCCGTTACTCCTGAAAACCACATGATCTGGTCGCCGACCAGCACTGCATATTCGAAGGAAACCAACTCGCGAGTTCGCAATGCCCTGCGAATATACTTTACGAATTGATCGGCCTTCTGTTTGGTAAAAATCTCGTGCATCCTTTTACCAAGCAGATTCTCCGCTGGCAGATACATCAGACCGCGATTCGAGGGGCCGATCTTGAGACAGCGGCCATCTTTGTCAAGCACCATGATTAAATCGGGAATGGCCGAGAAGATGGTGCGCAACTCGCTTTCCGAGGCGCGCAAGGCGTCTTCTGCCTTTTTTCGTTCCGTAATATCTTCGATGGTACCTTCGTAATATAAAGCCTTACCCTTCTTATCGCGTATAACATGGGCGCTCTCTCGCACGTAAATGGTATTTCCATTCTTTGTTTTCCAAGTGGCTTCACGTCCCTTTATCGTCCCTCTGCGCTCAATTTGCTCCTTGAACTCCTTCCGCGAGTATTCCGCCTCGTTTCCATCTTTTTCCAGATTTCTCTGGGTCAGCTCGTCAAAAGATTCATACTCCAGCATCTTGACCAGAGCTGGGTTTGACATAAGAATTCGACCATCGGGCGTAGTGCGATAGATTCCAATGGTTGTATTCTCGTACAGACTTCGGAAACGCTCCTCACTTTCACGTAAAGTTTCTTCGGCACGAACACGTTCACTGATATCCCGCGCAATCGCTGCATAGCGCTTTTGGCCGGAGGTTTCGGTGGATGAGATCGAGATTTCGAGCGGGAATTCACTCCGATCCGCGCGCAGTCCGACGAACCGACCAAGATGTTCTCCCGAACGCTTGGTGGCTCCTGACTTAGCAAATTCTGCCACATATTTCTGATGGGGTTTTCGGAAGCGATGAGGGATGATCAAACTCAGTGGTTTACCAGCAACCTGTGCCGCAGAACGCTGGAACATCTCCTCGGCCGCCGAATTAAATACAACGATGCGCTGGCGATCATCAATGATGATGACGGCATCCATGGCCGTCGCGATCACGTCACTGAATTCAGCCCGGCTTTCTTTTAGTGCTGCGTAGGCCTGTTTGGATTCCGTAATATCGTTGGCAACCGTCAACACGGCGTTATGCTTTTTGTAGACCATTTTGCGAGAAGTGATCCCTACATCAATGAGTGTGCCGTCCTTTTTGAGGTGCCGCCATTCCCCTGAATATTGCAAGCGCTTCCGGCTCGCACGCAGATCAGCTTTTAGTCGCTCTACATCCTCCTTTGGACGAATGTCCGAGAGGCGCATGCGCAGGAACTCGGCGCGCGAATAGCCGTAATGCTTTACCGCCGCTTCGTTGACCGCAAGAAAGCGCAAGCTCTCAAGGTCATAAATCCACATCGGCAAAGGATTATTTTGGAACAGGAAAGAAAACCCGTCAGGCTTCTGAAGTGCCTTCTTTCTTGGAGGCTTGATTGACGCGCTCACTTTTCCTTTCAACATATAAAGACGTTTGCTTGTCGCTATATTATATTGAACAACACCATTTTTAATTGGGACAATCCCAAAAAATTACCGTACATCTTAGAGACAATATTCCCCGCAACTTGCATATTATAGTGCAGTTTATACACTAAGCGCCTCTTAAATTCAAGACCATCCCCACAACATATTCCAGCCAAGACCCGTCCGCATCCTCTGCTATAATCCTCCTTATGATTTTGGTCACCGGCGCAACCGGATTTATTGGCCGTTCGTTGATTTGTCATTTGTTCGAGGCCAGACGCGAAGTCCGCGTATTGATCCGCCCTTCGCGCCGTTCTCCTCGACTCCCCACCGGCGTGCCCGTTGAAGCAGCGGTAGCCAGCTTATCCGACGAACGCGCCATCCGCGCCGCGTTGAAGGATGTGGATACGATATTTCATCTGGCCAGCGCCGAGTTGCAGGGACGCGACGCCAATCTGCTTGCCGTGGACATGCGCGGCACCGACAATCTGGCCCGTATGGCCGTGGATGCCGGTGTGAAACGCATGGTTTTTCTCAGCCAGATTGGTGCTAGTCGTTCTTCCGCATATCCTTTATTTAAAGCGAAAGGCATTGCTGAAGAACATATTCGCCGCTCGGGTATCCCGTATACATTTTTTCGCTCATCCATAGTTTTCGGACAGGAAGATCATTTCACCACTATCCTTGCTTATCTCCTGCGTGCCGCGCCCGGCATATTTCCCCTGCCCAGCGGCGGACATTCCATGCTTCAACCGTTATGGGTGGAGGATCTGGTCAATGTAATGATTTGGGCGCTCGATAATCCGGAGACGATCAATCATGCCTATGATATTGGCGGAAGTGAATATTTCAGCTTGAGGCAGATCGTTGAAATCATCATGGATTTGCAACATGTGCATCGTTGGCTCTTCGCTCTTTCGCCGACAACTATGCGCGCGCTGACGGTGACTTTTGAATCGTTCTGGCCGAATTTTCCCGTATCCTCGTTTTGGCTCGACTATGTGGCGGTTAATCGCACCTGTCCGGTGGATAACCTGCCCCGTCAATTTGGATTGATGCCGGCGCGCTTCGCCTACCGCCTCGATTATCTCAAACGGTTGCCGTGGTATGAAGCTACGTGGAAACAAATTGGAAAAACATCCACAGATGCCGCCAAGAAAATTCTTGAAACAGTTCGCACTTTTCGACTATGACTATGCCCATTTGGAATATCCGTCTGTTAGAAACAATCCAAGAAATGTCCGCAGTAGAAGCGCTTCAGCGTGAAGTCTGGACCGGCAGTGAGACCGACGTTGTCCCCGCGCATGTATTGATCACCGCCGTCCACAATGGAGGCGTGTTGTTGGGCGCGTTCGTGAATGACGAGTTGATTGGCTTCGTCTTCGGTTTTCCCGGAATCGAGCCCACGCCGGATGGGCCGCGTCCGAAACATTGTTCGCACATACTCGGCGTTTTACCCGACCATCGCGATGGCGGCGTGGGCTTTGCGCTCAAGCGCGCACAATGGCAAATGGTTCGGCATCAGGGTCTCGACCATGTCACGTGGACGTACGATCCGCTCCTCAGCCGCAACGCGCATCTGAACATTGCGCGGCTCGGCGCGGTGTGTTCCACGTATCGCCGGTCCGAATATGGCGATATGCGCGACGGTCTCAATGCGGGTCTTCCATCCGATAGATTTCAAGTAGACTGGTGGGTCAATACCAAACGCGTCGAACAGCGATTAAGCAAACGGGCGCGCCCGACTTTGAGATTGAGTCACTTGGCGCGCGTCGGTGTGCATCCTTTATATTCGCTTCCATCCGGACCTGATAAATTGCCTCGCCCACCGGAACATGTTCCTGCCCTCGAAGCGCAGCTCATCGCTGCTGAAATCCCTTCCGACTTTATGGCGCTCAAGTCTGCCGATTTTGCACTTGCCCGAGACTGGCGATTCTTTACGCGCGAATTCTTTGAGACGGCTTTTGCAAAAGGCTATCTCGTCACCGATTTTGTTTTCGATCAAAGTGAAGGCTTATCGCGCAGTTTCTATGTCTTGACCGACGGCGAAAGCACTTTGGAAGGCTGAATGAAGCCTCGCTCTTTTTTCACACGGCTGTCTCGCCGGCTTGATAAAACCATTTCCGCGTTTTTCTTCCTCGACCAATGGGCGATCTTAACGGCGAAAGGCGCGGGATACGATTCGCTTCAATGGTCAATGTTCCGTTCGCTGATCCCGGAGAAAGATCGGTATTGGGCCGATCCGTTCGTCGTTGATAAAGATAATAATTATTACATCTTTATCGAGGAAAAGATATATGCAACAGGTCGAGGTCGGATCGCGTGTCTGATACTTGATAAAGAAGGGTATCTAAAATCTCAGCAGGTCGTGCTAGAACGTCCTTATCATCTTTCGTATCCATTCATCTTCGAGCATCGCGGCGAAACCTACATGCTTCCAGAGACCGCACAAAACCGCACACTTGAAGTGTACCGTTGTGTCCACTTCCCCGATCAATGGGCATTCACCAAGGTATTGATGACCGATATTTACGCGGTGGATGCGACGTTATTGGAATATGAAAGCAAGTGGTGGTTGTTCGCCAATGTTAAAGAAGAAAATGGTTCGAGCCTCGATACGTTGCATTTGTTCTTTAGCGACGATCCGCTATCGAATCACTGGACACCGCATCCGCACAATCCAATTGTTCAAGACATTCATTCGGCGCGGCCCGCTGGCCGCATCTTTATACAGGATGGAAAGTTGATTCGTCCTTCGCAGGATAACTCACGCCGATACGGTTATGCAATTAGATTCAATCGTATTTTCCAGTTGAATGAAACGGACTATGAGGAGGACAACGAGTTTTCTTTTAAGCCACCTCGCACAAAGATTCTTGCAACGCATACATATAATCAAGCCAACGATTTAAGCGTGGTTGATGCAATCATTCGCCGCTGGAAATTTGGCACATAATGCCGTCACTCGCCGCGTTTTTTTTTCTTGCCAGGAATGGCGATGCGGTTTCTTTAGGGGCATGTACTAGCTTTCGCAAAACATGCAACGATACCTCTAACTCCGGGCTCCTGTCTTCCCAGCCTTATTTTGATGGTTTGTTTTGAAACACTGGGGGCACTTTCTACATCCCTCTGTTTTAGCTCATCCCTTCCATCCCTCTGTCATCTCTTGTTAATCCTGAAATAATAAAATATGAGAATGTACTTAATTGAAAGTGCCTATGCCAAGATAAGGTATTCTTTTGCGGGGCTTTTATCCAAAAAAGGCTGGATAGATTCTCATGCTTCTTATTTTCTAACCGCAATTCTGCTGATTGCGTTAGCTTTAGCCTTCGTTCATTCAGTAATCTTTCAAACTGTAAATTCTTCCAATCGAGTGGACTCGCCTTGGTTCCTTGCTCAGAGCCTCGTACAGGGTAAGGGTTTAACCGCCTGTAACAACGATTATTTCCCTTTCTGTAAAAACACAAGCCAGCTGACAGCCATGCGTGGACCCATTCCAATTCTCCTCTTTGCCGCCGCCATGCTGTTATCATCCTCGCCTCTTTCCGGTGTTGTAATTGAGGTTGTCCTTTATTTGGGAACATTATTATTAATTTACGCCATATTGAAACAGTTTGATAACCGGGCGGCTTTGCTTGGCGCTTTAATCTGGGCGATCTGCTTACCCGCTCTCCGACAAATGGCCGATGACCACGGAGAAATGAGCGCGGCATTTTTCATTTCTCTTGGGATGTTGTTCTTTCAAAAAGGGATTACCGATCGTCGCTTGAGAAATTGGATTTTTTCAGGCTTAGCCTTTGGCCTGGCTGCTCTTTGCCTTCCGGTATTTCTGGGCGTTGCCATTGGGTTGGGAATAGGAAGCAGTTTATTTTTGACATTGAAATTGGGCGAACGCCGATTTACGCTTCAACGATTTAAGCTTGGCTTGGCATTCATTTTCGCGGCCGTATTAGTTACCACACCTTGGGTCATACGCAACCAAATAGCCTTTGGAAAACCGGTTTTCGGCACTACGCTCATTGGCTATAATCTATACCGGCATAATTCCATTATTGCAGCGCCTAACTTTCAGCCTCACTATGTGGGTCCAACAGAGGCGAGCCAAGAAATCAAAACCTTGATCCAGAACAGCCAACTCACGGGCATGGAAAACGAAGCCCAGATGGACTCGTTTTATTTTGCAAATGCGCTTCATCTCATACTTCAATACCCAGGAAATTACCTCGAGTTATCTCTCTATCGTTTCTTGCCCCTTTGGTTTGACACGGGCGTAAAGGCGGCTTATGGGCAGCCCCCCGACCCTGCCGACCCTGTTGTATTCTTCATGCAATTGGTTCTGTTAATCGCCGTTGTCATTGGTATAATTCGCATGGGTAGCCGGGCATGGCATTATGTGCTGGCTGCCGCTTTGTTCTGTGGAGCGTATATGGCAGTCGATTCTCAACAATCCTATTCGGTTGGAATCATGCCGATGCTAATCATCCTCGCTTCTTTTTCGCTGTTCGATCTGCGATCTGGCAGTCCATCACTTCTATAATCAATCCCGATATTGATATTCTCCAAGTTATCAAATGTATTCTAAATCACCGTCTCCAGCGCGTAAATCGATTGTGGATTTCCTCGCGGCGCAGTCTTCGCGTATTTCCCATCTCTGGCATCGTCTTCTCCTTCGCGTTTGCTATTTGCCGAAGCAATGGGTTATCTTAATCGCATCAAATCCGCAGAATAAATCCCTTTCATGGCAAGACTTCAAACCTGTTCTTCCCCCCGCTGATAGAGACTGGGCAGATCCTTTTATTTTCGTGGATCAGGGACTCTATTACATTTTTATTGAAGAAAAGCTTTATGCAACCAAACGAGGTCGGATAGTTTGTCTCACGGTCAATCAAAGTATGGAAATCCAGTCTTATCAAGTAGTTTTGGAAAGACCATATCATCTTTCCTATCCGTTCATTCTTAAATACAATGGGCAACTATATTTGATTCCAGAGACGGCAGAAAACAACCAGATCGAATTATACAGATGTATTCATTTTCCCGATCAATGGATATTTGAAAAGCCGTTAAATTAAGAATATTAAAGCAGTGGATTCCACTTTGGTCGAATACGAAGGCAAGTGGTGGCTATTTGCAAATATTATTGAACCGGGAGGCAACAGTTGGGATACCCTTCATCTATATTTTTCCAACGATCCTCTGTCCAGCAATTGGATCGCTCATCCACAAAATCCAATTGTGAAGGATATGCATTTGGCGCGGCCGGCAGGCGCCATTCAGAAAAGTGGAGAATATTTGATTCGTCCATCCCAGGATTGTTCCATTCGGTACGGTTATGCCACCAACTTTAATCGCATCACCAAGATGACAGAAAACGAGTACGCAGAAAATAGGCAAAGCCTTTATCTCCCTTTGGAAAATGGGCCGTATATTGGTGTTCACACTTGGAATCAAGCCAAAGGGCTGGTCGCAATCGATGCGATTTTGCGAAGAAAACGATTCTCTTCGCCGGAATCGATTTTCCCTAAGAAACTACTCCACCCAAACCCCGAGCCTAAATCCTAATTTGATTGAATGGCTCTCTTAAAATATTTAATTTCCATTTATCCAATAGACCGGTTTTCAGATCTTAGAGCGATCAATTCTTAATAAAAATATAACCTTCCATTAACCACTTTAATTGAGAACCATGAAAGAATCTAAGACAACTTCAGATTTAATTCCTTCCAGCAAAGGTTTTAAAGCCTTCGACTTACTTCCACGGCTTCTCGCTGGGCAAAGTTTATGAGCAGTTTATGCAGGAGTATATTATGCGAAAACAAGTTGCCTTTATTCGACCAAAACCCTGGCCTCTTGCAAATCTAAAAATGGCGGAAACCATTAAAGCGGAATTCTCGGACTGTGATGTTGATGTGATTGATATTGAGCCATTAATATTGAAGAATTGGTGGATTTCAGGCATAAACTTAATCCACACAATTGTGCTCTATGGCCAAGACATTCTCACCAGAAAAAAGAAATTCAAGGAAGCATTCTGGCGCACAAAATATGTATACAAAATCGCCAAACAAATCCTCCAAAAAAATCTTTCTCGCAAGAATTATTGGTTTACTTTCCAAATGCAATCATTGTTTGATTGCAGTTTGCCTGGCACGCCGCACTTTTTATATACTGACCACACGCACTTAGAAAATCTAAAATACCCTGGGTATGATGCAAAAAGATTGTACAAAAATTGGATAGATGCAGAGCGCCAAATCTATCAAAATGCTATTATCAATTTTGTCCGCAGTACGAATATTCGCAAATCTCTAATTGAACAATATCAAGAGCCGATAGAGAAAGTGATCATTTCCTATGCGGGCAGTAATATAGAATCTGACGACTCTATCGCCGATGAAAATAATTATTCAAACCAAAATATTTTATTTGTCGGCTTGGATTGGGAACGAAAGGGCGGGCCGGAACTTATTGAGGCGTTCAAACTAGTTCTCGATAAGTTTCCAAAGGCAACATTAACTATAGTTGGCAGCAGCCCCAAACTCCAATTATCAAATTGCAAAATCATTGGCAAAATTTCGCCGTCGGAGCTTATTAACTATTACAATTCAGCAAGCATCTTCTGTATGCCAACTACAAACGATCCGTTTGGGGTTGTGTATCTAGAAGCAATGCAAGCGGGGTTGCCAATTATTGCCACAAATGTCGGCGCGATTCCGGATTTCATACAAAATGGTTGGAACGGCTTTCTGGTTGAACCAGGTGATGTTCAGGGAATTGCCAATGGATTAATCAAATTGCTTTCCAGTGCTGATCTATGTCAGCTTTTCGGCAAAAGAAATATTGCTTTAATTAGAGAACGATATTCAAGGCAGGCGGTTGGCCAGAAGATCCATAAGCACATTACAGAATATTTAACGAAAGAGATTTACACGCCATAAAAACAGCCTCTTGTTAAAATATTGTCACGATTGATTGAAAGAAAGATTTCAATTCTAAAATTGTAGTAATTTCTTAAAGTTTGAAGGGTTGGTTTCGATCAGCAATTTTCCTTTTTATCTATGAAGGAATTGAATTTTAGATTTCAGAGCAAGGTAGATGCGGCCACCTATAATAGAGCGTAGAAAGAGGCGTATCTTTTCGCCGGAATCTTCAAACGGAAACAAGAGTAGGGCGGCAAAAGCATATCCAAACTGCTTCAATCTTGAGTCATTTCTTTCGATAATATCGTAAGTCAATTTAAGCTGAGTTTGACTCCTGACTCGCAAATAGAGTTCGAGGCGCTCAAAAGGATGAGGATATTGTTGAAGGGCGCCCAACGAAATATTTTCTTCTGAATCAACCCGTTGCGGAAAATATCGATGGGAAACATTTTTTGGATGCCAACGATAAATAGCGAGCGGCGCATTAATAAAACCTACCGACGTGACGCGCGCAATGCGTAACCACATTTCCCAATCAACGCCAATATGCAAATCCGTGCGAAACAAGCCAGCTTTTTCAAATAAATCGCGCTTAACTAAGACCAGAGATGGATCGCCGACTATGTTACTTACTATGAGCTCTTTGTTTAGTTTCTGAAGCGGAACCTGTCCATATTTTACAAGATGACGACTATCTTTTTCAACATCCCACCAGATTTTATTTCCACTGACCAGACCAACTTCAGGATGAGACCGCACAAATTCGATCTGACGTTGAAGTTTATCATCCAACCAAATATCATCAGCATCAAGAAATGCAATCCATTCTCCTGATGCACTACGAATCCCTCTGTTTCGTGCAGCCCCTTCGCCCTGATTAGGTTGCCATATATATTTTAGAACTTTCCTATCAAAGGATTGCGCAATATCTTTGGTTCCATCAGTAGAACCATCGTCAACCAGGATGATCTGAGTCGGCTGCAATGTCTGACGAAAGACACTTTCAAAAGCATCTTTCAAAAAAGATTCGCTATTATATGCCGTTAGGATAACACTAATCCGTGGAATAAGTTCGTTCACGAACGGCTTCCCATTTTTTTAAGCATCCCCATTGCTTGGTTTACAAGCGAACGATCGACAAAGGAAAGTAAAAGCAAAAATGTAATTGCGCCAATCAACGCTACAGAAATCAAGCCAATTATTCCGGAAAGCGGCACGGCAAATTTAAAGATGCTGACCACTACAACCATCCCTGTCGTACAAATCACAGCAGGCATCAAGGCTCCCCACAAATCTTTCGCGCGAATTGAAATAATCCGGCTAACCATGTAGCTATCCAGCGCAAAGGAAAAGCAGGCAAACACAATTTGACCCGCTGCAACGCCATTAATTCCCCACCGTGAAGCAAACCAAAGAATGAGTGTCACAACAGGAATTTGAATCATCGAAAGCCAATTCAGGATTTCCGGACGATTAATCGCTTTATATATTACGCCCGGAACATAACCAACCGATGAGATCGCTAACGCAATTGAAACCAATGCCATGGGAAAGATCACCGGCAGCCAGCTTTGCGAAAGAAAGGATTCTACAAAGAAATCCGAAATTAATGCCAAGCCAAAACCAATTGGAAAAGTGAACAGTGCAATATAACGAACGTAAATAAAATAGATCGAATGTAAGTTTTCCTTATCCGATCCAAGCTTGGAGATCAACGGAAACGTCACCGTATCTACAACCGTGTTAATATTATTAATAAGAAGTTGGGGGATTTTATAAGAAAGGGTATAAATGCCCAATGGCGCCGCACCCAGGATTCGGCCGACAATGATGTAGTCAACGTTGGCGCGAAGGTTTCCAAGAAAGTCACCGACGGTAATGTGCCCGCCATAAATTAGAACACCTCGAGTTCGCGGAACGATCGAAGGTCCAAGAAGGACGCCAATCAGCCAAGACCCATGAAAGGATCGTAGATACCAAGGTTCCTGCAATCTGACCCCATATTAAACTCCAAGGACCCAATCCAAGTAAAGCCAAAGGGATGGATACAATACCTTTTGAAAAACTATTAAAAATATCGGGAATAAATTTTGTTCGAAAGCGCAAATTGCGCGAGAGCAAAGTATAAGGAACCAAGCCAAGTGTGTTGAGAGGAAGGACCAGAGCCAAAAGACGAAACAAGGGCGTAATCCCATCGTCCTTGAAAAATAGGGCAATTTCCGGCGCACTTATCCACGCAATCCCAAAGGAAACGATGCCCATAATTACATTGGCTACAAAAGCGGAATTTGCCGCTTGCTCGACCTTGTCCTTGCGCGCAATCAACGCGTCATCCAAACCGGATTGGTTGATAATATCTAAATACTGAATTGCGAGGGTGCAATAAGCGACCAATCCAAATTGCTGCGGGACCAATATCCTTGCAAGGATCAAGGTACTTATGAAATTAAATAATCTACCCAATACAAATGAAAGATAATTCCATCCTATGCCAAATAATGCCTTCTTTGCAACTTCAGGGTTTTTTTCAGGTATGTTCTCATTCATAAAAGAATATCTCTAGATAAATTCAACTCCAAACCATTCTCCACACTCCCAACCAAACTAGCAGAAACGATTTCGTATACCGTTTCATAATAACACAATGGTGGTCCGGTTATCAATTGCCTTCAAGGAATGGAAGTAAATTGTCTTCTTTCAAAACCATTTCCGGGCGAACCAACCCAGACTATAGATGGATTGCTAGGATCCAAGGCAATCGGGCCGGCAAAGGGCCACGCCATACCCTCATTGACCTCCTTCCAGGTTTGCCCTCCATCCAGGCTTAGCAATATTCCATGAGAATTTGTCGGATCCCCTCCGCAACAAGAACTGCTGGATGAAGTTGCGTAAATAATATTAGGATTTTTTGGATTAATTGCTACCGCCCGCATAAAATCATCCGTTAACAATTTGATCCACGTTCCGCCTCGATCTCGACTGAGATAGAGTCCTTTTCCTGGGCCGTATACCGTAACATAAATGTTTCCAGCAACATCCGGATCCGGAACAATATCAGAGATGCCTGTCCAAGGATGATCGAAATCGGTCCCCCATGGAGTGTCCCCGGCCCCAGATAAATCCGGATTCTCTATATGCGTCCAAGAACCCAGCGCGCCCCCTTGGTTAGAGACGAACAATCCAGCGTTTCCACCTGCATAAGCAAAGTTGTTGTTGAAATGATCGACCGCGGTATACCAACATCCATTGCAGTTCAAGCTTAAATCCCAATGCCATCCATCATCGACGCTCTTATATATATTCTGATCCGCTGATACAAACATGGTTCGTTTTTCCTTAGGACTGGTTTCATCCAGCGAAAGCCCTGAAAGGGAATCGGTTGGCAAACCATTATCGGACTTTTGCCAAGTAGTTCCATTATCATTACTTCGCAACAACGCAAACGGGTAGGACAAATCGCTCGTTTGAGCTGTCCACACCACACCCGCTCGTACAGGGTCCGTCAAAATAGTGGTTGTATTACCACCATATCCTTCCCATCCGCTCATCCGACCGTTCACGTATCGGGTAGTACTGGACGGATCATTACAATTCATCCAGCTGATTCCTCCATTCGAACTGTGCCAGCAACCAATATCGAAATAACCCAAATAAATGTCCTCCGGGTTAGCGGGACTAATAGAAAGGTCAAACATCACAACATTGTCCACGCCAGTGGATTGCCAATTTGCTGAAGCAATCTCCTGTGTATAAAGATTTTGAAAATGGCGTCCATCATCGCGGGTCACATAAACGAATTGATTAGTAATCCAAAACAAGGCATCCGGATCAGATAAATCTTCACCGAATGTTTTGGAAGAGCCATCAAAAATACTTGAAAAAGTCCAATCAAGATTAAACCACCCTTTGTCCCAGTTAGCGATATTTCCAACTTGTTGCCAATTCAATCCGCTATCGCTGGATTCCCAGATCCCGGCTTTTGGATTTGATTCCACATACTGCGGTTCAACCAATCGGATCGTATTTTCATCTTTAGGGTCTGGCCAAATTGCCCCCGATCGAAAAGTCAGCATTGTCCAGTGATCTCCCTGGTCTTCGCTCTTATAAAGCTCTCCTCCAAACGGACTCGCTTTCTGGCAGTTCTGGTCACTGGAAGAGGACAAATAATCCAAAGTACTTAAATAGAGGCCATTAGGATTGATACTGTCAAAAGCTATATCTTCAACGTTTGGCAAATCGCTACCTAATTTTTGCCAAGTTATCCCACCATCTTCGCTTCGAAATATTCCATTCTCTCCACACGCAAAACGGGAGCCGCCCGATAACAAGAAGAGAATGTTTTCATTCTTTGGGTTAACCATAATTTTTACAATTCGTAAATCATCAGGCAGGTCAGTGCTAACCTTAACCCATGTTATTCCGCGATCAGAAGTCTTATAAATTTGACCACCTACCAAACTCATTCCCGGATGCCAAGCAGCATACCCAATCTGTGGATTGGAAACAGCAAACTTAATGCTTAAGACATATCCATCCTGCAACACCTGCTGTAAAGTCTGACCGCCATCTGAACTGCGAAAAATTCCTTGTCGGGTACCCAGGTAGAAAATATTACCATCTTGGGTATCAAAACCAACGCTGGCTACGTAATCATCCGTCAATCCTTGCATAAAACCAATCGGTTGCCAACTCCTGCCCTTATCACGGGATAGATAGGCACCGCTCAAATCGCTACCCACCAAAATGACGCCGGTTGGACCTGCGCCTACTGCAGTTAGTGCTCCTCCTCCACCAGGATTGGATCGAATCCAAGTGTCCGCTGGCGCATTCAAAAATGGGTTAACTGTCGGAGAAATCGTAGGAGTCAACGGAGGATTTGTCGACGAAGAGATAGTATTACACGCAAGCAACAGAAGAACAAAAACAATAAAAAACAAGGGGAAATGCGCTTTTTTCAATACATACATTTTCTTGACCTCGGTATGTGGAACAGCCATAAATTCCAAGCACCTAATGTTTTTATCGTCACAATGAAACGATCAATTATTTATTGACAGTCGTGAGAAATAATAAGGAAAGAAGGTTAAGAACAACAATTGATTCTTGTGATGCGAACCTTTTCAAATACGAATCCTAAATTCAGCCTCTTGCTGACAGCGGCTGGTCACTTCCTCCATGTTCAGACTCTGCATTCCATATTTACTTTTTAATTCATTGAAATGATCCAGCAAGATCTTCATAAAATCCAGGTTTTCATTTATGTTTATTGCAACATCTTCGGGATGCCACCACAAGTGATAAATTTGGTTCGCACGCGCGGCCTTTGTCATTGCGGTAGTAATTCGTTTTTGCCGCAGGGGATCCAGAAAATGAAGACGCGAGCTATAGGGACGAAGATACCGGCTCGATGGAAGAGAGATCGGGAAATCCCCATATGAAGGAAGGGGATAACAATTGTCACCTGACAGATTCAGATAGGAGTCCATCAACCGAAATGCTCTGCTAGGAAGGTAATTGTAATCGCGTCTCTTTTTTCCCTGGTAATACCATGCTGCCTCATTTGCACGGCAAGCTGTGATTCCCAACTCTTTGCAAATCGGAAGATATTCCGGGTTAAATTGATTGCGTGGAAATATCAAACTTCTAATTCGACATCCAACTTTTTCAGCTTGCTGGATGGCAAACTCCAAATCTTCTTTGAAGTCTTCTCCAGTCTGCCCATCTTCCAAACAATAATAATGAGAAAAGGTTTGAGTAGCCAATTCTTGGCCGGGCATTGCTTGTATTCTTTGAACTAACGACGGAGCAAAATGATAAAGATCATTCCTTCCGTCGCCGTCCATGTTGGAAATATAAGGATATGGCGAAAGCCGCTGATCCGCGTAGGCGGGTTTCCGATTTGGCAAGTGATTAACCAATTCTTTTTGTGATTCAAAAAAAAGAAACCCGACAATTGCCCAGGTAGCATGGATGCCGTAATCCCTAAATAAATCCAGCAACAAGGGGACAACTCGATGGGTGCCCAGGAGTCTGTCCCGATAATCTTCAACCGCGATAATATCGCGGACTCCCCAGAACAATTCAAAATCCAGGGACACCACAAGGGTTCCGCAAGCCGATGTTTCCGTTTTCACTTCTCGCGTCATAACGATCCTATGAAGATTCCGAAATGGAGGATTGGGCAGATGATTCAAGGATCGGTACAAGCCGATTCACAACGTTATTCCAGGTAAATTCCTCAGCAATGATATGGCGTCCTTCCTGACCCATTCGCCGACAAAGCAGAGGGTATTGAAATATCCGGATGAAGGCGTCAGCCAGAGCAGTCACATCTTCTGGGGGAATCAGCAGCCCTGTTTCTCCATTTCGAATGATTTCCTCCATAGCCTGTCCAATCACCCCAATGCAAGGTAATCCAAAAGCCATGGCTTCGAGAATGACGTCCCCCCAGGTTTCTAGTCGCGAGGGTGATACCAGGACATCTGCCATGGAGTATAACTTGAGGAATTCCTTCCGATCCCAAATGGGAGATATTACCTTTACACCTTTCCGCGGCAAATTAGAGGGAATCGCGTCGTTTGTGACGAAGAGGAGTTGGGCGTCTGGTACAACGGCGCGTGCTTGAGCAAATGCCTTTAGCACCAGATCACCACCTTTCCGGTAAAACTCCAGACCGATGAACAATGCTGTTGGTAGCCGGTTGATGGGACGCCCGGTAAGCTCAGGAAGAGAGCCCAAGTTTACCCCTCCTCCAATCACGGTAACATGCTTGGCGGGCAATCCATAATCTTCCAGTAAGGATTTTCGAACCAATTCAGACTGTACGCAAACATGAGAAGCTTGTTGTAATGCATGACATTCCAACTCGATCCATCGATCCAGTTTTGATCCGCGAAAAGGAGAACGCCCAGCCAATGGCTGACGCGCAGACATTTGGGCCGTATAGTCTGTATAAATGACACTTGGCAGCGAACTATGATTCCAGCCCGAGTCGAATAACACACCTAACTGCAAAATTAAATCCCATCTATTCTGAAGATTACCGATCCAATGTTCCATCTTTCGAGAACGAAGGATAAAAGCGCGCGGGTTTTTATTAGCACGTTCGCTCCATTTCTTTAAATTGGGATGCCAAACCGGAACCGCATTTATAAGGCGTTGCAAGCTGTGTAGTTTTGCATTGTAAACATCGATAACCGGAATCCTTCGATCAAGTGCCACGAGGAAGGCTCCATACTTCACAATGCTCTCCGGGTCCTTCCGCATATCCCCGCACAAAGCAACAAGCACCCGGGGCGCATGGATAGGTTGCACTTTCATAACTAGCTTTATAACCTCATCAGAATTGGATTTGATTGGTCAAGCCGGATTTTCAATATGCACCTCGGCGCTGCAAAACGATTGCAATGGTACGGCTAAAAATATAAATATCCAGCCAGATAGACCAGTTTCGTACATAATACTCATCAAGACTGACTCGTTCCTCGTAAGTAGTATTACTCCGGCCTGAGATTTGCCACAATCCTGTAATGCCTGGCCTGACCCAAGTATACGGATCAAAACGATTCCCGTAATGATGAATCTCCTCAGCCACAATCGGCCGCGGTCCGATCAAGCTCATCTCACCTTTCAGCACATTCCACAATTGAGGCAATTCATCAAGGCTGTAACGCCTCAAAAAACGGCCAAACCAAATTACGCGCGGGTCGTTTTTTAATTTATGAGTAGCATCCCATTCCACACGTGCTTCCGGATTGTGCTCCAGGTACTCCTTTAATTTGATATCAGCATCCGCCACCATAGTTCGGAATTTCCATGCAGAAAATTCCTGCCCTCCCATTCCAACCCGGGTGTGGCGAAAGAACACATCATCCTTCAATTCCAATTTTAGGATCAAATACACCAATCCTAACAAGGGCGAAATCAGCAAACTGCCCACCACAACCAAAATGATATCCATTAAGCGCTTTATTGTTTGCTGACCAATATCGAGTAGATTATGGCGAACTTCAAGACCTAAAACACCGCCAAAATCAAACGCATTCACCCCATAACTGCTGATCTGTTCCAAGTTTGGAATCAAGATGAGCCGTTTAAAACCCACCTGTTTATGGTCGGCCAAGTAGTTTACAAAGTCATACGGCACATCCGAAACAACAATGAGCGCCGTATCTGCACCTGATAATCTGGCAAGGTTTTTGCTAAGCCGGACATCTTCCGACGCCAAAATCTGAACGCCATGATTTTTTAATATAACTCGATCTTTTTCGGAAAAATCGATTATGGAAGTCGGGATGAACCCCAGTGTGGAATTGCGAAGGAAAAACTCCAGCGCCCATTCGCTTTGGTTTCCATAACCAACAATCGCCACCGATTCTCCCCACATACCCAAAGGTCTGCCTAAGAATCGAGCCAGCTCGCGCCCTGCCGGCAAGAGTAGAAGACTGAATATCCAAGTTAGGGTGAGCGTAAGACGTGAATAATCCTCGGCATTTCGCACCCAGAAACTCATGGCCGCAAACGCAAGCACAACCACGCTGGTGCTGGTAACCAGCTTCTTTAGTTCTGTCACTGCACTCAATCCAAAAGCCGGATAAAGCCCAACTAGTCCATAGAAAACCATGGAAACCAGCATGACCGGAATCACTTGAGGGTAGAGGTCAAATCGCCACCCGTCATGAAATAGTACACGAACCAGAATGGACAGAAATGCAGCCAGCGAAAAGCTGAGGGCATCCATCAAGATCAACAGCAAGCAGCTTCTTACCCTATCCGTGAAAAAACGACTCCAACGTCCAGAAGATATTTCTTTCTGACCGGGCAAACGCAGAAGCTTGACCATTTCTATATTCATATACACAAGCATCCTTTATCCGTTGGTTCTATGGAACAAATTCCAAATCGATTTCCTTAGAACCAAACAGAGAATCCCTTGCAGGTTTGACTTACTTTTCCCGATCACGCTTCGACAGGAATCCAAACAACTTTACAGCCTTACCTGGACGGTTACGAGTTGCATTAACATACACCACACTAAGGATTGTGATTAAAATCAAGAGAATGGTCAAAGCTAGAATTGGAAGGACCCAACCTGGTCGATATACAGGGTTTGATGTATTCAGATTCACCTGGGGAGGAATGGCTTGAAGGGCGGGAGCATTGCTTTGAACCACAGGAGTACTAATTGGAACTGTAGTCGCTGAAAGGGATGCAATCGAGCTAATACGCGTATCAGAGGTCAGAACCTGTGTATTGTTGATAACAGCAAAATTCCCTTTTAAGGACCAACTGAGAGGTTCGATGAGATGGGAAGCTGCCCAATGAACTCCTTGCGCGGTGTTCCCGAGCGCAACCACAATCTCGTTATTGTTATTCCACGGGGAGGGAATCATTTCAACATATCCAAGGTCTGTGTTGGGATTGATACGGAATGTCACTTGCAGTTTCGGCTCGATCGCCACATCAGAATTGCTGGCAAAGGGAGCCGGTAACATATTATTGATCATATTTATAATGGGCAATTGGCTCGCCCGGCCAATGATGATGAAATTATCTTTCGGCTGCGCAGTTGTAGGGATCTGATCTGCATAAAAGGCTGAGAGCAACGTAATAGTTCCATTGGATACGTGTCCAAGATAATTGGCAACCGCCACCGCCTCACGCCAAGTCTGCAGATCATTTTCTGGAACAACCAACGCCGTACTGCCTAAAGTTGTGTCGTAATTAAAAGGCGCCGGGTATTTTGCCAAATCAAGTTTTGAATTTCCAAGAAGAGTAGCTGCAGTAAGAGGCAAGTGTAGTGTACTTCCGGACCAAATATTTGCATAATTTCCATTCAAATTCGGTTGGGTACAGATATCTTGTGGAATCAAGTTAGCTCTTACTTCAATCGTATTTCTACCTGTATGTGCAATAGCTGGCGGTATTGCAAATTTTGCGCTATTCGACGCAATAGCAGCGGTTGTGGCACTAAACGCCACGCTGCCAATTGGCTCTCCATTCAAGAGCACTACGATACCGGAGCGAGAATAGTTAAGCAAAGAAGAATGACCATACAACAACTCGAAGTAAGCATCGCTTCCTACCACTTGCCCAGGAGGGATGTTAAAAATATAATCCAAGTAATTAACCCCCAGGGTATTGGGAGTTTGAGTTGCATAGCCCAAGTCCTGAAGGGTTTGATCTACAGGAATTGAAATGATTGGGGAACTTTGCTGAACCTGTTGGACAACAGCCAAATTCGGGAAAGTGTTAGTACGAAAGGCACCGGTGCTGATTGCCTGGGCAGCTTTTACTGTACCTGCATCTGTATTTCCGCCAACCGTCAGAACGGCTTTATCCACACTCCACGGAGAGTCAATTAATTCCACGATCCCGTCATCCTTTTCTCCGCCAACGTCGTTGAACTGATTCCCGACAACCGGCATGGGAAGTTGCAATTTCTGCAATTCTGGAGATAACGAGGATGCATCGCCTACAAATATCAGGTGATTATTAATGGATTGTTGAGGTGTTAGCTGACTTATCGTAACTGCATCCAAGGCCAACCCCCCAGATGTCAGGTTTCCTAACCCGGCAGCAACCGTAAGTGCACTTTGTAATTCAGCGATGGAAGGATGGTCCGGAATAACCAACAAAGCGGAATCCGCATAAGTCAGACCTGACTGAAAGATTGGAGAAGGGAAGTTCGCAAGATCTGTTTTGGGGGCAACTGATCCATGAGGAATGGTAAGGACTGAATTGGTGTGAATAGCAATCATCACATTCTCATTATAGGTGCATGAAAAGCCGCTATCGAGGGTAAATCGAAGCTCCATCAACCCATCAGTTCGTGTTGATTTCATGGCATCTATTGGAATTTGGAAGGATTGGGATACTTCCCCCGCTTGGAACAAGGAGAGCTGGGAGACAAGAACCCCATTCATTTGCAACGTGAGAGTACCTGCCTCCCCCGGTGAATTTTGCGCAATGTTCGCGGGAGGCACATTAAACGAAACGGCCATATGCAAATCAAGGCGAGGACCTGCTGTCAAACGCCAACTGGCAGGAAGCGCAAACAAGAAACTATTCGAATCAAATGGACCGGTCAATGTAATATCTGATCCAATCAACTGCGAAAATGCAATCTGGTCGCTTGTAGGCGGTAATACTGAAACCAGCGAAGTTGGAGCGGGAGTGGGAGTAACGCCAGGAACAGTAGTTTGTGCTTCTACAGTTGCGACCATACTGCCCAGAATGGTTAAGCAAAGCATGAACACCAGCAGAAACTTCGAGAGATATTTAGTCATAGGAACCTCCATCATCATTATGAGACATCATTAACTATGCACCGGGACATAAACCAAGATGAAAAACATAAAACCAAGCGAATGAATTTTGTCTGAACACAACATATGTTCTTTTCATGTTTAACGATCCATCTTCCGGCACTTCGACTCATACACTTCTTCATAAAGTGCCTCAATGCGTGCAACCATTTTTGAATACGAAAACATAGTTTCCACACGTGCGCGGCCTGCCTTACCGAATGCATCGGCCAACGTGGGATTCCCCACAATCATCTCAATGGCGGTTGCTAGAGCCTTTGGATCTCCAATAGGCGTCAGGATTCCAGTTTCCTCATCACAAACGGCCTCCGGTGTACCCATCACTCGCGTAGCAACCACGGGTAAGCCAGCCGCCATACCCTCCAACACTGCAAGCGGGAACCCCTCCCAGTGGGATGACAATACAAAACAGTCAAAGGATTTCAGGATAGCAGGGATATCCTCCCTATAGCCGGCAAAATGAAAAACAGTTTCCAGTCCGAGCGATTCCACCAACTGGCGAGATTCAGCCTCTAATGCTCCATCACCGACCCAAACAAAATGGACAGCAGGCAGGTGGGAATGAATCTGGGCCGCTGCACGTATAAAATCTGCCGGAGCCTTGGCCTCTGTTAGGCGAGCCACCGTACCCACCAGCGAAGCATTGGGTGGGATGCCCAAGGAAGCACGGACCTCGGAGCGATCCATCAACTGTCCAAAAGGTTCCAGATCGATTCCCGTATGAATTGTAACAAACTGATCATCCCTTCCAACTGCATAACGACGGGCCAGTTCTCGCTCCCCGTCACAGACCGCTATTATTCGATTAGTCAGATAGCGCGCAGCCATCCGCTCTAGAGCGGCGTAAAAAATAGCCTCAGCTTTGGAAACGCCCTCATGGAATGCAAAATTTGCCGGCTGATAGATAACAGGAATTCCGGTTCCCTTGGCAGCCAGACGAGCAAAAAAACCAGGCTTCGATGTATGGGCATGAATCAAATCAAAATGGCTGCCCCTGATAATACTAGAAAGTTTCAAGCATACTCGAAAGTCGGAAAAGGGCTCGATGGAATCCTTCATGGGGATACTGATAGATTGGACTCCTGGTATTTGGGACATTTCCAGCGCCATTTGTTCAGCACCTTCAGCCAAGCAAGCCACAGTAATCTGAAATCTCTCCTTGTCCAAAGCTTTCACCAACCGGCGCGTATACATTCCAACCCCGCCCGTGGATTTTGCAACCTGGAAGAGACGGATTTGCTTATCTACCATACTAGATCATCTTCTTTTGTATAAGCAGCGACTGATAGAGGTGAACAATCTGATCGTTCATTGCATCCAGGCCATAACGCGTCCTGGCTCGTTCATATCCAGCTTGGCCCATCTGGTTACAAAGATTTTGATCAGCGATCAGGCGAAGGCACGAATCCGCGAGTGCCTGCGGATTTGCACAAGGTACCAAAAAACCCGTTTCGCCATCCACGACAATTCCTTTCACTCCATTCACCGCGGTAGACACAACCGGGCGAGCCGCAGCCATCCCTTCCAGAAGTGTGAGAGGCAATCCCTCATATAAAGAAGATAATACCAATACGTTTATAGCCGCCATGATGGCCGGAATATCTTTTCGCATCCCTAAAAACGAGACTGATTGATCAATTCCCAGCTCTACTGCCAAACCTTCCAATATCGATCGTAATCTACCGTCGCCTACAATGATAAACCGGGCGCGAGGGTCAACCATTGTGATCAGCTTAGCGGCCTGGAGAAAAGTCTTATGATCCTTTTGTGGATCAAGGCGGGCCACAATACCAAATAGCGGTGTATCCGATGAAATGCCCATTTCACTCCGGAATCTCGCGCCCGCTGCTTTCTGGTTTGAAAAACGCTCCGTTTGAATCGCGTTGGAAATCGTTACAATTCGAGACGGGGAAACGTGGAAATAGCGAATGGCAAAATCACGGACTTCATCCGCAACGGCAATTAACCGATCTGCCAGTAAAGTGGTCAAACCATAAATGGATCCAGAAACGGGATTCTTTGCCCATTGATCGCAATTATGCAACGTAGATAAAACGATTGGCACTCCACCCAATCGGGCGGCCAAACGCCCATGGAAGTCGCTCTTGAATAGGTGCGTATGAACAATCTGCGGTGGATCCCGCTGGATAATCCTGACCATTTGCAGAACCAGGAGAGGGTCAATCTTCCCGCGCCAAGACAAAAGATCTACGCGGATTCCCAATCTTTCCAGATCCCCGACCAGCGAACCGGATTCACAACAACAAACAGTTATGCGGTATCCCGTGGATGCAAGTTTGGAGGCCAACTCAAATACCAAGTTCTCGGCACCACCGATCTCAAGGCTGTCAACCATCTGCAAGATATGAACCGGTTGCTCCATATTTATGCCTTTGCCAACCGACTATACAGTTCAATATATTGCTCACCTACCGCATCCAAGCTATATTGATCCACAACGCGTTGACGGGCTAACGTACCTAATCTCTTCATCTCGTTTGGATTGGAGACCAAACGAATAATTGCATCCGCTAATTGTTCGACATTGTTTGGATAAACCAGTACACCACAAGCGCCTCCGGCAAGCACCTCTGCAGATCCACCTACATTTGTTGCAACGCAAGCCAAGCCGGAAGCCATTGCTTCCAACAAACTATTGGAAATTCCTTCTCCTAGCGATGGCAAAACAAAAATATCAGCTAGATTCAAATAAGGTTGAACATTTGATCCGCCGTCAGTAATCGTCACGTGCGAGGTTATACCTAGGTCGGCCACCATCCCTTTCAGTATTTTTTGCGTGTCCCCTTTCCCAACCAAGAATAAATGGACATGATTAATCGACCGAACCACGTGCTCAAATGCCATCACAAGCGTGGGTAGGGACTTCTGTGAGGTAAATCGACCTGTGAATAAAATGATCGTCTTACCGGCCATTCTGATGGCATCCTTGGCTGTTTGTTTATGTTCCGAAGGGCAGAACAAATTCGTGTCAACGCCATTCACCATCCGAATAATTTTCGAAGATTCAAAGCCTACAATGTGCATTTCCTTTTCAATCTCATCCGTAAGTGCAATATATGCATTTGCCCAGTGGCTTAAAATGAACAACATCTGACGCCCCCGCCAAGTGCTCATAAGCTCCTGTACATCGCCGAAATCGCCACTATTACCAAACTTTATAATAACGGCCTTGTTCAGCAACCGGCCAGCAACACAGGCAACCATTGCTGGCGCAAATGCCAAGTGGGCATGCACTATATCGTAAGAATCTGAGTGCAGAATCAAATTAAAGATTGCGCCCATAATAAATGCCATGGATCTAATTCGGGCGGATCCAAATTCCCGTATCCGAAATACTTCAAACCCGCTCATTTTTTCATAAACAGGTAACTCTCCCACCCGCCGCGTAATGATACCAACCGGAATATTCCGAAACGCTAAGTATGTTGCCAGGTGCTCGGCTTGACGCTCCGCTCCACCCACAGGAAGTGGATGAAATATGTTGATGACCATCCTAACGCCCTTCATACAGTACTCACTCTTTTCCGGCCCATACTCAAATGGCATGCTTTCGCATATACTTCTAATATCCGATCGAACCATGGGTTGATGGAATAATTCGAACTCGACAAAGTTTCGAGCGGACCATCCCATATTCTTCCAAACCTCAGGGCTTTCCAGCAAATCCAGTAAAGCCATCTTCAGGGCATCTGGATCTTGAGGGGGGATCAAAACCCCTCTTCCATTCGCGAGCAGAAATGGGGCATCACCAACTTTTGTGGCCAAAACAGGTAATCCGGCAGCCATCGCTTCCAACATCGCAATGGAAAGCCCTTCCCAATCGGAGCAATTTACAAAAATATCTGCGGCGGCAAGCAGACGTGGAATATCATCTCGAAAGCCAAGGAAGTGTATATCTTGCTTAACCCCCAGCGAAAATGCCTGTGCCTCCAAATCACTACGCAATTTTCCATCACCAGCTATGAGAAGAACCGCTTCAGGGTGGTTTCTTTTAACATGAGCAAACGCAGTGAGCAAGCGGGAATACCCTTTTAGCGGAATCAGTCTACCCACCGCTATAATGACAATACGTTTCGAATCACCAACTAATTCAGCCCGAAGAGTCTCGCGTGCCGAATCAGTAAGGGCCACCCCCATCTTCACAGCATTCGGAATCACGTCAATGTCTTTTCTTCCTAAGCGTAGGCGATGCGCTTCAGCAACTCCGTTACCTACTGCGATAATCTTACGCGGGCCGTACCGCAATACAATTTGTTCAAAGACAGACCTTGTATGATAATGCCCCTCTGTACCGAGGTGAGTACTGTGCAATGTGGCAACAGTGGGAATATCCAGCGACCTTCCGACCAACGTTCCTAGGATATTCGCGTGCGTTAGATGAGTTTGAACTAAATCAAAGTGCTCTGTTTGAAAGATTCGTAAGAGAGGTGGCATTGCTACAAAATCATAAAGGGTAGGTATGGAAAGAGCAAAAACCTCGACACCCAGTGATTCCAATTGGATTCGGTACGGATTATCGTCGGTGAGGGGTTGTAGACTGATAACGGTGACCACCAAACCGTGTAGCTTGGCGGCTTCGGAATATGAGAGAATCCATTTTTCCGCGCCACCCCAATGCAGCGCATCAATCATTTGTGCTATGTGCATCATTTGCCTCAAATGGTTGTGAAAGCCATGGTTTGAAAAGCATCCGATGATATTCCACATCAGACTTGCTCTCGCTTTTGCTGTTTCTAGCAACAGGAAGGAATGAAGCTGCAATCCCAACTAAGAGCCACAAATATCGAATATAAGCATCGTGCAGGAATAGGGCAGCCACCAGATAACCAATCAAACCAATGCCCAAAGCGGTGGATAGATTTGCAAACTCGGTTAGGTTTTGCTTTAAGAAAAGGGACCTGGCTTGAGCTAAAGTGGTGAAAGAAAAATACAGGATAGCTACAAAGGAAAGAAATCCTACTATTCCTCTCTCAGCAGCCACTTGAAGATATAGGTTGTGAGCTGATTGAGTCTCAACGTTCTGACCCACTCCAAGCTGGAGGGCGTATTGCAAATAGCGAGAATTAAAGTTCCCAATTCCCACACCAAAAATAGGGTTGTCGGTAAACATCGTCCACCCCACGATATCGGTCAGGCTCCGAGCTTGTATAGAGGCGTCCAGTGTGGCCGAGTTGTTGGCCCCAGGTAAGACTTGAAGTAATGTGCTGATCCTTTGGGTATACTGTTGAGGTAAAAACTGGAACAAGATGAACCCGAGGGTTAATAAAAGGAGTACAGGGGCCAACGGCCTTCTGCGCTGTTGCAGAATCACCAGTAGAGCGACAATCCCCAATGCGATAAACGAGCCTCGCGAATACGTATACAGAATCGTAACTGTGCAAACAATTAAAGCCCATCCAGCCAAAAATCTTAAAATGGCTGGTTTTTCATCCAAGAATCTTTCCAAGGCGATTGGCACCAGTACGACCATGATCTGTGCATAAAAATTTGGATCATTCAACACGCCAGCAAGACGAAAGTCGCTTGCCGAAAGATTTGCCACTTGTCCAAATCCAGCGTAAAGTTTGCTATAGGTTCCCGTAAAAACCTGAAAGACTGATATCGTACCCATCAAGATCCCGGCCGCCAGCAATGCCCAAACGGCCAACCGAAGGGATTTTGCGTTTTGAATATAGAAGATAACCACCAATCCAATAATCACATCTTTTAGATAAACAAGCAAAGATGCAATAGCCTGACCTACATCGGATGCATAAAAAAGCGCAAGCGAACCAAGTAATGTATAAGCCCCCATCAAAATAAACGGGGTAATCCAACCTTGTGAGCGATCCTGGAACACCAAAGTCCGCGTCAGGATTACTACGATGAGCAGCGTAATTAAAGGCTGTGCGAGCGAGGGCAAGCCAAATTTTGAAATGAGGATATCTGATAAATTCGTGTAAATAACAAATACCAAGACCATCAACCCTACGTTGGGTCGAAGGGTCAGTAGGATATAAACAAGCAGAGCTGGAATGGTAAGAATAATTATGAGCCCTGAATTCAGATGCATAAGAAATCTCCAAAGCCATTCTTGGGGCAAATCCGCTGGATTGCCAATATCCAGAAATCATTAGGACGTTAAGAATTACACTTGCGAAAAGGAATTGCCCAGAACCTATTTCGACTCGGACCAAAATGGGCTTTTCAACTCCCATACACAGACCGGCTTTGCTTGGTCGCGGCGAGCCTTAAGCAGAGCCATCTCGGCCTTCTCAAACAATTCTTGAATTGAGATGCTATTACTGTATTCCGCACCTCCAATATGCGGATCGAGGTTAACTTAAATCCCTAAAGCAGATACATCCAGTAGCTCAGAAAGCGATTGGTGTATCCGCTCAAAAATTCGAGTAGCTGCCAGGGCAGAAGTATTTGGAAGCATGACTTGAAAGCCATACTCGTTCCAGCGGCCAATAATGTCGTTTCCGCGCAATTCCTTTCGCAAAAGATTGGTGACCCTTTTAAGAATCCACTGCACGCTGGCAACAGGCAATGCATCCCCTGCATCATGCATTCCTGTTAAATCGATTAAACCAATAGACAGAATCTCTTCAGGGCTTTGCGACAAAGCCTCTTCAACTAAGCGAGGAAAATATCGGCTGCTGTAGACATCCGTAATCGGATCCAAACGGGCCCTTTGCCGAAAAGACTCCAATGGAATCCGTATTTGCTCCCGCAGGACCGCCGCCACCGAGCCGACGACCAATCCAAAGATTAAGGCCACCCCCGCGTTAAGAAGCGGTTGCGGGCTAATTGGAAGAGCAGGCGGCACAGCCCTATCCAAAAAAGTGATCACAAATACCTGATTAATTAGATCCGCATAGCTAATCGTTTGCTCGCCAATTGTATTAGCCAAAATGGCTGCAACGTTTGGATCTGGGCCAGTGACAGTCAATTCCAAAATAGTTGTGTTGGGAAGCACTGCTGCTTGATAGGTATAGTCTTTTAAATCCTGAGGTTGAAGCTTTAGTACCGTTAAGGTATTTGTATAAATTCGAGAGCTATTCATGATCTGATCGTAAGTGGAAATAACTGAAACGCTCCCTATCGTATCGTAACTTCGCACTACGTCAGGCCCATTACTTAAAGCTGTGCTGCTTGGAATCAGAATAAAGCTTGCGGTAGCGCGATACTGAGGAACCGCCAAAAATGAAAAAACCAACGATGCGGCCAATGCTATCAAGCCAGCCAATACAATCAACCACCAACCTCGCCTAAGCATTTGAAAATACAATCGGATTTCCATATTTATCTCCTCTTGCTCTGACTCACATACTTACTTACTCGACTTTTGCATCTTAAAAACTGAATAACCAAACTATCACCAAGCGGTAGAATCGATAAGGTGCGATAATCGCTATGGAGGTGCGGCATGTATCCACTGGTGGAATTTCCTGAGCTGGTGCAACATTATGCTCCATTCTTCGAAGAAGTTTTCTCTCCAGAAGCCTTCATTGAGTTTGAACGCTATATCAGTGGTTTGATCGTTTCCGAGAATAAGACGGTGGATGGGATCAACCGTCTGTTCGTGATGGAGAGCCGGAACCAAAGTTCGTTAAATCGCTTGCTGACTGAGAGTCCATTTTCGCTGGAAGAGTTGAATCGAGCACGCTTATCCATGTTGGCTAGTCTACCAGGGACGCGGATCAAACCGAAAGGTGTGTTGGGAGTCGATGACACCCTGCTTCAGCATTACGGTCAAGACTTTGAGAAGATCGCCAAGTTGTTCGACCATGTCTCCCAAACCTACGTTTGGGCACATGACTTGGTCACAGTTCATTATAGCGATGAGGAGACAGACTACCCGGTCATGTTCCAACTCTGGGAGCCAGTGGAACTGGAAAAACTTGAAGCCGGACTGCGAGCCTCCGGGATTCCGCTCAAAGCCAGCAAAGAGAGTTCTCAAAGAAACGGACCCGAACAAATGGCGGAGCTATCTATTGGGAGTATGGCAGAGGCGGCAAAAGAAGCATGAAGAGTTGCGTGAACTCTACGATAGCAAGCTGATCATGGTCGAGAAAATGCTCACCCAATGGGTGAGCGAACATCCTGACGCACACCTGCCAGTGACCTTCGATAATTGGTTCACCCAGCCGGACTTCTGCCGCTTCCTGGATAAAGAACTCCATCTGGCCTACGTCGGTACCCTGACGGGTGCCGATCGAGTGAACTTGAAGACCGGTGAAACCACCCTGGAAAAGTTTGCACTCCACCTCAAACAGGAACATCTGGAAGCCGTCGCCCGCGGCGGGAAACCTGTCTTTCAGCGCATTCGGATCCCTTTCAAGCGAGAGCATGAAATCTATTACAGCTACTGTGCCACTCACCAAATTCATGGCTTCCGACGACAGCGCTTGGTGATTAACCATCGCGAGCCGGACTTATCGGACAATCCAACCTTTTTTATCAGCAACCGCTTGATCTGGCATGCCACCGGCATTACCCATGTTCGACGTCACCGCTGGCCTGTTGAGGTGTATCACGAAGAAGGTAAGGCAGAAGGACTCGACCAGTATCAACTCCGGGACTTTGGCGCGATCCAACGACACGTCGCCCTAGTCGCCGTGGTGTATTCCCTACTGCGTGCAGCCCAACACGACCACGACCTTCGCACACGGCTTCAACGAATACTCAAGGTCAATCTTGAAGGCAATCCAGCTTCCGAACGTCGAGCGGCCCAAGCACAAAGCTTGTGGTGTCTGGGCTTGTTCATTCAAGCCGGTCTGGCACAAGGCCAGTCCTTGCACAAAATCATGGCTCCGCTCATCCAGAGCATGTGCAGGGCTTGAAGCAGCTCAGCATCTGCTGACAGGCAGTTGCAATCTCGCTTGGCGAATCCCAAGTGAGATAGGTTTGTGTTGCCCGGGCTCAGATCGCTGGCATTCGAATCTGTCCTGCGCAGTCGTTTGGTTATTCAATTTTTAAGGTGCAAAAGTCGAGTTACTTAGAAGCAATCTATAAATCATTTCGGTAAAAGTCTTCCTGTTGTAACTTTTAGTACGTCCGCTGCTTTACGTAGATTACTAAGATGCATATCATTATCTTCAAACTCATTGTACTCTTCATAGGTACCCCGCCATATCCTAGATGCAGTTGGCTCGGTACACCCGCGCTTTCTCATCTCCCCGATAAACTCATCGTAAGTCATATTAATATCTGCTGCTAACTGTTGAACTCGGCTGATCATATGTGCCCTCCTAACCTCAAAATTAACAGCAATAACTCTGACAAGATGGAACGCTTTGAAAAAATAGGGTTATTTGATTTAATATATTCAATTTTTACTACTCTTCGCAACCGAATATGAAATGCATTTTGAAATCCATTTAGGAAAAAACTTAAAAAACATCTTACTAACCTATAAATAACCTTACAGAATCTTTACAAAAATGTAAGGATATTATAAACGACTTTCTGTTTTTAATCAACTATATCTTATCGTATTTATACGATTTTCTCAGGAATGAATTGGGCATGGTAAGTAGTGAAAAGTATATGAGATAGGTGAGCAGCAAACCAACATCTATCTTGAGCGGTATTTTATTAGAAGATAGCCTGTCGAATGAGAGCGATGAAGAGATTGTTGATTGAAGTCATCATATGGCCGGTGCTACCCGTCGTCATTCGTGTCGCATCTTCATGGAAGGTTACATCGCGGCGGTAGTTGAGTCCCGTTTCAATTCCCTCGTGCGCTAGGCGACAATAGCCAATTTTCATTACATCCTGAAAATCGCCAAAATCAATCATCTCTAAAGGCGTCGCGGGATATTGTCGCGGAATGGATCTGCAGCCAACGGGAATACCACCGCTCACAAGTTGCATGGCGCACACATCAGTTGTACCACCTAACAGGAGTTCTCCTTGATAGGGAATCTTATTCTGTTCAACAGCGCCAACCATCCGATCCGCGTATCGCGGATCGGTTAACATCTTGCCGTCCCGAATCTTGATCGTCGGACTATAGTCTTACCAAAGTTAACGAAACTTGAGTTGACACTGTGTCAAAACAATCTAGAAAGAAATTCTGCAAAAACTTATTCCTGGGCGCGAGTCCCCAATTGAATTCTCTGACTTTGGTAATGCCATGTGATGGGAATCGATCTGACTTGCCTCGTCGCATTCGCTGACGTATAATCCCTGCGTGCCTATTTTGGACAAACACACTTTTGAGTTCCTCAGCCGAAGCGCGGAGCAAACCCGCCGTATTGGAATGCGACTCGGTGGGCTGCTTCACACATCGGATTTGATTTGTTTGCAAGGCGATCTCGGAGCTGGCAAGACTACGCTGGTGCAGGGATTGGCACAGGGTTGGGGTTCACTGGATGCGGTGTCGAGTCCAACGTTTGTTTTGGTTAACGAATACCGCCGTCCCGACGCGTGCCAGCTTTTTCATATGGACGCGTACCGCCTCGAGTCGGCGCCGGAAGCGGCTGAGCTCGACCTCGACTCGATGCTCGCCCGCGGCGCGTTGATCGTCGAATGGGCCGAGCGTATTACATCCGTATTGCCCAATGAACGATTATGGCTCAGCCTTGAATATCGAGCCGAGGAGCAAAGACAGATGAGCTTTCACGCGAACGGTACACGTTATGACGAATTGCTAGCTGAATTGCAGGCAAATATGTTTGGAGCCGCGTGATGCTACTGACTGTTGATACATCCACCATGCAAACCGGTTTGGCGCTTTACGATGGATCGCAAGTGCTGGCCGAGATGATGTGGCAAAGCCATCAACATCATACCGTGGAACTGGCGCCCGCCTTGGCGGAATTGCTCAAGCGCGCCGAAGTTAAGGTATCGGAGATTGAAGCGCTGGGCGTCGCGATTGGTCCGGGTTCGTTTACCAGTTTGCGCGTGGGATTGGCCTTTGTTAAAGGACTGGCATTGGCGCGTAAACTGCCGGTCATCGGAATCCCATCTCTTGATATACTTGCCGCCGCGCAGCCTATTGCAAAAATACCGTTGGCAGCGGTATTGCAAGCCGGCCGTACACGGATCGCGTTGGGATGGTATAAAGTAGAGGAGAATCGTTGGAAGTCCGCAGGCGATGTCAAGATATCCACCGTAGATGCATTGGCCGATTCCATCGATACTTCAACGTTGGTGGCTGGTGAATTGACTTCCGAAGAACGGCAGAGACTCACGCGCAAGAGAGCCATTCATCTCGCGCCGCCTTCGATGTGTGTGCGGCGGCCTGCTGTTCTTGCAGAATTGGTTTGGACGCGCTGGCGTTCAGGCAAAGTGGACGAAACTGCATCGCTGGCACCCATTTACCTGCATACCGCCGAATCCATTCAGACATGAAGGTGCTCATTCGCAAGATGACAGTGGAAGATGTGCCGGTCGCCGCTCAATTGGATCGCATGTCATTCACTCTGCCGTGGCCCGAACATGCATTTATATATGAAGTAAGAGATAACTTCGCGGCACGTTGTTTTGTGGCGGAGACGGAAGATCGAAAAGTGGTCGGGATGATTGTTTCATGGGTCATCCTGGATGAACTCCACATTGCAACGATTGCGGTTCATCCCGATTATCGCCGCCAAGGCATCGGTGAGTTGATCTTAACGAAAGCGCTTCAAGACGGCTACGAGGCCGGGACGCGGCACGCACTGCTCGAGGTCCACGCGGGGAACGAAGCCGCGCAGAATTTGTATCGCAAGTTTGGATTCAAAACAGTGGGTAAGCGTCCAAAGTATTATAAGGATAATGGCGAGGATGCTGTCTTGATGAACCTGGATGATTTGGAGTCGATATGAGCGCCGAAGAAATCTTAGCGCAAGTTGCAAAAGAAGTTGCGGTATGCGAAAAGTGCGCGCTGTATCATTCGCGCAAGAAGTCCGTGCCGGGTGAGGGGCCTGCCAATTCCGAGATCATGTTCATCGGCGAAGGTCCCGGCTTTTATGAAAACGAACAGGGACGTCCGTTCGTCGGCGCATCGGGACAATTTCTCGATCAACTCCTCTCTCAAGCCGGACTCAAACGTGCGGATGTTTTTATCGGCAACGTCGTCAAGTGCCGGCCGCCCGGAAATCGCGATCCGCAACCGGAAGAGTTAGCCGCGTGCGATGTCTATCTTGAACGTCAGATCAAAGCCATCAATCCGAGCATCATCATCACGCTGGGACGTTATTCGATGGGCAAGTTCATGCCCGGCGCAAAGATCAGCACGGTGCATGGTCAGATGCGAAAGGTTGGTGAGCGTTATGTGATCGCGATGTTCCACCCCGCCGCGGCGTTGCATCAGGCTTCATTGAAGCCTGCCATCCTGGCGGACTTTGCCAAATTGCCTGAACTGCTCGAGCAGGCGCGCAAGGGATTAGGTCGTTCTGCACCAGATATTATAAAAGAAGAAGAACCTAAGGAAGACCCCAAACAATTGAGTTTATTTTAATTTCACCATAAATAAAAACTTTGTGGCGAATCAAGAAGGATATAAATGACAACCAAAGAAACCCTGATCAAGAAATTTCAAGATAAATCTGCAAAGGTCGGAATCCTCGGCATGGGATATGTCGGGATGCCATTGGCAGTGGCGTTTGCTGAAGCAGGATTCAATGTCCTCGGCATTGACCCTGATCAGCGCAAGACCGATACATTCAACAAGAACGTTTCATACATTCAGGATGTGCCCACGGAAACCATTGCGCGCCTGCATCAAAGCGGCAAGCTCAACATGACCACCGACTTCGCCGCACTGAAAAATATGGACGCGGTCAGCATTTGTGTGCCAACGCCCCTGCGCCAAACCGGCGACCCGGATATGTCGTTCATCAATTCGGCGGCGGATCAGCTTGCAAAATATGTCCACAAGGGAATGGTCGTTGTGTTGGAATCAACAACATATCCCGGTACGACGCGTGAAGTAATGATCCCAAAACTAACGGAACAATCCGGACTGAAAGTGGGTGAGGACATCTTCATCTGTTTCTCGCCTGAACGCGTCGACCCTGGACGAAAAGATTGGACCACGTTGAACACGCCAAAGGTCATCGGCGGAATCACTGCCGCGTGCGTGGAAGTTGCTGAGGCGTGGTATGGCGGCGCGATCAAAACCATTGTGCCGGTCTCATCGGCGGAAGCAGCTGAGATGGCAAAACTATTGGAAAACACGTTCCGCATGATCAACATTGGGTTGGTCAATGAGCTGGCGATCATGTGCGAACGTTTGGGTGTGGATGTGTGGGAAGTGATCGATGCTGCCGCGACCAAACCGTTCGGCTTTATGAAGTTCACGCCGGGTCCAGGCTTGGGCGGTCATTGCATTCCGATTGACCCATTGTATCTTTCATGGAAAATGAAAGAGATGAATTACAACGCGCGCTTCATCGAGTTGGCATCCGAGATCAATACAAACATGCCGCGCTATGTCGTTAGTAGAATCCTTGATGCAATGAATGACCGCGGCAAGGTGTTGAAAGGCTCGAAAGTTTTGGTGCTCGGTGTAGCATATAAGCCGGACATTGACGATGTGCGCGAATCGCCCGCATTAGATGTGATTGCTTTGCTCAAGAAGAAGGGCGCGCAGGTTTCATATCACGATCCTTATATCCCGCAAATTCACCATGAGCATGAAGGCTGGAGGATGGACAGCGTCAAAGATGCGATGAAAGCTGTCAAGGAATCCGATGCGGTCGTGATTGTCACGAATCATAAAGCGTATGATTATCAAGCAATTCTTGCTCAGGCAAAGTTTGTCTTCGACAGCCGCAATGCGCTGGGTAAATTAGGAAAAGAAAGCGACAAAGTCGCGAGGCTCTAGTTATGGGAAAGTATTTGGTCACTGGCGCGGCAGGATTCATCGGTGCGCGCACGTCGGAAATGTTGATCGAAGATGGTCACGCCGTCGTCGGAGTAGATAACCTGAACGACGCGTACGATCCGCGCATGAAGGAATATCGTCTGCGCCGATTGCAAGCCCTGCCGGGATTCACTTTTCACAGACTGGATATTTCCGAAAAGTCCGTTATCGATCATCTAAAAAGCGAATCGTTCGATGCGGTGATCAATCTCGCGGCGCGCGCCGGCGTGCGTTATAGCGTTGATAATCCCTGGGTTTATGTCGAGACCAATGTAATTGGCACATTGAATATGCTGGAGCTATGCAGGCAAAGCGGGACGAAGAAATTTGTCTTCGCCTCCACCTCCAGCATTTACGGAGCGAATCCTCCGTATCCGACACCGGAAACCGCTTCGAGTAGTGAGCCGCTTCAACCTTATGCCGCCAGCAAAAAGGGCGCGGAAGCGTTATGCCATTCGTATCATCATTTATATGATATCGATGTCAGCGTGGTTCGGTATTTCACCGTTTATGGTCCCGCGGGCAGACCGGACTTGGCGTTGTTCCGTTTTGTGCAATGGATTAATGAAGGCCGACCGGTGCGCGTGAACGGCGATGGGAATCAATCACGCGGCTTCACGTTCATTGATGACATCGCACGCGGCACGATCCTTGCGCTCAAACCACTTGGCTATGAAATCATCAATATCGGTGGACATGAAGTCATCACCATCAATGATTTAATCAAGCTCATCGAAGAGTTAAGCGGCAAAAAGGCGAACGTTCAATATGGTCCGCCGAATTTGGCGGATATGTTCACCAATTGGGCGGACGTCGGCAAAGCGAAAAAACTTTTGGGATGGGCGCCTCGAGTTGGACTTCCGCGAGGGCGTGAAAAAGCTTATTGACTGGTACGCCGCTGAGCGGTCGTGGGCGAGCGGGATTTTGACTCCGTGAATTCTTGGCGTCAGCGGTTTGCATCGTGGCGCGCGGATAACATCCTGCGCCGCGTCGTTCGCAACAGCGGTTATCTTTTCAGCTCTACAACCATCTCTGCCGTGCTAAGTTTTGTGCAAGGCATCTTTGCTGTGCGCCTGCTCGGCATTAACGGATATGGGCTCGCGGTTGGCACGATCATATTGTTTGCGTCAAATGTGAACCGTTTGCTTTCGTTCCGCATGAGCGAAGTGATGGTGAAATATTTGGCGGAAGCACTGACCGAAGAAAAGTATGAGCGCGCCGCGGCCATCGTCAAAGGCATCGGGTTGGTGGAAGGCTTTACATCCATCGCCGCGTATTTGATTTTATTGGCATTGACGCCTTGGGCGGCGCGCACGTTTGCAAAAGACCCAAGCACCGCACCACTCTTTGCATTCTACGGCCTTTCTCTTTTATCAAATCTGATTTACGAAACATCCACCGGCGTTCTGCAAGCCACGGATCGCTTCGACCGCGTGGCGGTGATCAATTTGATTCAAAGCATCATCACTGCCATCATGATCTTCATTGACTTCATACTCAAGCGCGGCATGATGGATGTGTTGACTGCGTATCTGGTCGGCAAAACATTTACCGGCATCGCAGTGATTTATTTTGCGGTGCTCGAATTGAATAAGATCCTCGGCAAGGATTGGGTTCGCGCTTCGCTTCGTCAATTGACCGATTGGCGTTCGATTGGCGGTTTCGCCATCAACACCAACTTGAATGGCACGATCACGCTCTTCGTACGCGATAACGCGCCGCTGTACCTGGCCGCGTTGGGAACCGTGACTGAAGTCGGTTATTTCAAACTTGCCTTGAGTCTGGTTAACGTAGTTTCATTGCCCATCGAGCCGTTCATCTGGCCCACGTATGCGGAGTTGACGCGCAGTATCGCCTTGCGTCAGTGGAGGGAAACGAAACGACTCTTGCGCCGCGTCAGCGCGATTGCCGGCGGCTGGACTCTCGCGGCAGGCGGCGGGTTGGTTGCCTTCGGCTGGTGGCTTTTGCCGTTGGTGTATGGCGCCGACGCGCGCCCCGCGTATTTCTCGCTAGCCATTTTGCTCATCGGCTATGGAATGGCAAATGTCTTCCATTGGAATCGTCCGCTGTTGCTGGCGTTTGGCATGCCGGGCTTTCCAGTGATGGCGATGACCGTGGTCGGCGTGGCCGAGATCGCTTTGATCTTTTTGCTGGTGCCGCATTACGGCTATCTGGCTGAGTCTGCCATCGTTTCTGGATACTTCGTGGTGGCCATCGGCTGGATCGTCTGGCGCGGCTTGAGCGTGCTGCATCAAAAAGAAATCTCTACTGAATGAAGATCGTTGCGATTGCAGGCTCGCGCATTCCATCAGATACCGCCAACAGCATTCAAGTGATGAAGGCTTGCCAGGCGTTGGTGCAACTCGGGAATGAACTCACGTTGATCGTACCGGCGAATCCATCTTCCATTCAACATCCTCCAATTGACGAAATCGCATCGTTATACGGACTTCAAACTTCTTTTCACATTGAATGGTCCTCCGCCCTCAATCGCCGCTTGTTCACATGGCAAGCTGTGCAACGTGCTCGCGTCCTCAAGCCCGATCTGCTTTATGTTTGGATGGTTCAATCCGCGGTCTTTGGATTGCTCGCACATTTGCCGGTGGTCTTTGAGATTCATATTCAGCCATCCGGATTGCTCGGTCCGGCCTGGCATCGCTGGTTTGCGCGCATTCGCGGTCGCAAACGTTTGGTTTCGATCACACGCGCACTGGTGGATGTTTTGCAAAATCAATTTGATGTTCGACTCACTCCAGATGAAATTGTCATTGCACCGAATGGCGTTGACTTAGAACGATTCGCTTCATTACCGGACCCGGTCATGGCGCGCCGACAATTGAACTTCATCGAAGCCCCGACCGTGATGTGCACTGGTCATCTCTACGCGGGACGCGGCGTGGAACTCTTCATTGAGTTAGCGCGCAGAATTCCAAGAGCGCAATTCGTGTGGGTTGGCGGACGTCCGCAAGATGTCAATGAGTGGCGCGCAAAAGCTTCAACGCAAAATCTACGAAACGTTTTATTCACAGGCTTTATTCCCAACCGTAACCTTCCGTTATATCAATCCGCCGCAGACGTATTGCTCATGCCCTATGCGCGCTCCATCTTTGGATCCAGCGGTTCAGCGGATTCCGCGGCGGTCGCCAGCCCGATGAAGATGTTCGAATACATGGCGGCGGAACGCGCCATCATCACCAGCGATTTGCCGGTGATCCGCGAAGTGCTGAATGAATTGAACGCGATCTTTTGCCCGCCCGATGATGTGGATGCTTGGAAGACTGCGTTGGACGGTTTACTTACGGTTGAACCTCGCCGCAGCATGTTTGCGAGACAAGCGCGCTTCGCGGTAGAAAATCATACGTGGATCGCGCGGGCGAGAAGAGCATTGGATAGGTTTTAGATTTCTTTTCTTCTGATATAACAGGTGGGGTAGAATAAGCCCGTTATGCAAACTAAAAAACTCTTTCTCAAAGATTTTCTTTTCATCCTGCCTGCTTCTTTGATTCTCGGCGCGGGGCTGGCATCCATCCAAAGCGGCGCGTGGTGGATCGGTTGGCTGGGCTTCTCGGCGCTGTTCATCGTTGGATTGATTGCACTGGTCATCGCGTGGCGTTGGGGCGAGGGCGGTAAGACTCTCGCATGGATGATCGGGCTTGCGCTTCTGCTTCGGCTCGCGGCGGGCGTTGCAGTTTACATTGCATTGCCCATCAATGGTCACAACTCGGCGGATGATAAAGCCGGTTATGTTTTCACCGACGCGCACCGCCGCGACGATCAAGCCTGGGGACTCGCCAGTTCTGGCAAGCCGTTGTGGTCTGCATTCAATAAAAGTTATTACACCGATCAATATGGCGGCTTGCTGGCTTTCAGCGCTTTTACCTACCGTTATCTTTCGCCGGATGCTCACCGTCCGTTGCTAATCATCCTGCTCGCGGCTTTGACTGCTGCCCTCGGCGTTCCCTTTCTTTATAAAGCCACGCGTCTGCTCTGGGACGATAAGCTGGCATCCGTTACCTGTTGGCTTTTTGTTCTCTATCCTGAATCGATTCTCACCGGCGGCGCGCAAATGCGCGAACCTTTCTTATTAACTTTTATTGCCATGGCGCTGTGGGGTTTTGCTGATTGGTTGAAACAAGGTCAGCGTCATGGATGGATCTGGATGGCGATTGGTTTCGTTGGCATGCTGATGGTCTCGCCGGCGATTGCATTGGCAACGTTGGTCATCTTCGCGGTCTGGGTTTATCTGCGCGGCGACCATAAACGAATCCCGTGGCAGGCGCTGGTTCTCCTTGCTGTGATATTTGTGCTTGGTCTATTCGTTCTTTCGTGGAGTCTGAATCGCTCTCACGACTTTGGCGCGGCTTCTCCCATCGGCGTGATCTTCGATTGGTTCCGCGCTTCGGCGAAGTGGGATACCTATCGCCTCGAACGCGGCTCGGGTTGGATTCAATCGCTGTTCAGGAAAATGAGCACCAGCGGACAATTATTGTTTGCGGTTATTTATGGCATCCTGCAACCGGTTCTGCCTGCCGCTTTCATCGAGCCAACCACATTGACTTGGAAAATCATTGCCATCCTGCGCGCAGTAGGATGGTATGCGATTTTGCCGCTCATGATTTACAGTCTCATCGCGGCTTGGCGCACCCCGCGCGGACCGGAACGCCGTGTCTGGCTTTGGATTTGCGCGGCTTCATGGTTGTGGATTCTAATCAGCTCCATCCGCGCCGGCGGAGACCAATGGGATAATCCGCGCTATCGGCTGATTCTCTTTGTCTTCGAAGCATTGACCGCCGGTTATGCCTGGACATGGTGGCGCACACATCGCGATGCCTGGTTGCCGCGCATCGCCGCGGTCGAAGTGCTGGCGGTGTTCATCTTCTTGCAATGGTACCTCAGCCGTTATTATCATTGGGGCGGACAAATTCCGTTCTTCCTGATGATTGGCTTGATCGTGCTGGTTAGTATTGCAATACTCGGCGGAGGAGGGCTCTGGGATCGCCGCGCCGCTTCAAAGTCCCGCTTGACGCGTTCATGAGAGGGTTTATAATTCAACTCTTGAATTTTGAGTTGATCTAAAGAGGAGTCTGGATGTCCACTGCCCTTATCACGGGAATTACCGGACAGGATGGTTCGTATCTTGCAGAGTTGTTGCTTTCAAAGGGATATCGTGTCATTGGGATGGCGCGCCGCGCCAGCACTGTGACTTATGAACGGATTCAGCACCTCCTGGATGACATCACCATCATTCAAGGTGACCTGACCGACCAAGGCTCGTTGCTTTCGATGCTGGAGGAATATAAGCCGGATGAAATCTATAATCTCGCGGCGCAATCGTTTGTGCCGACCTCGTGGAATCAACCGGTCTTGACCGGCGATGTAACTGCACTAGGCGTGACGCGTATTTTGGAGGCGATCCGCTTTATCAATCCAAAGATCAAATTCTATCAAGCGTCATCGAGCGAGATGTTTGGAAAAGTGGTGGAGGTTCCGCAAAAGGAAACGACCCCATTTTACCCGCGCAGTCCATATGGTGTCGCAAAAGTATATAGTCATTGGATCACGGTGAATTATCGCGAATCGTTTAACTTGTATTCGGTTTCAGGAATCTTGTTCAATCACGAAAGCCCGCGCCGCGGCCTTGAATTCGTAACACGTAAGATCTCGGATGGCGTGGCGCGCATCAAGCTAGGGTTGGGCAAGGAACTGCGTCTCGGCAATTTGGAGTCGCGCCGCGATTGGGGCTTTGCGGGCGATTACGTCCGAGCCATGTGGCTGATGCTGCAACAGGAAAAGCCTGATAATTATGTGGTCGGTACCGGCGAGACGCATTCGGTTCGTGAGTTTTGCGAGCTTGCCTTTAGCCATGTTGGACTCGATTACAATCAATATGTTCTGCAGGATCAGCTATATTATCGTCCGGCAGAAGTGGATGAGCTGGTCTCTGATCCGCGTAAGGCTGGCAGTGTTCTTGGCTGGGAGCCGACTATGAATTTCAGGGAGTTGGTGCAGACGATGGTAGATGCAGATTTAGAAAGATTAAAACCGCTCGCAGGTCGTATATGAGGCTCGACTGTTAATGATTCGAAAAATAGAAGCGAGTCTGCATCGCACATGGCCGGTTCAATGGGCTTATGTATTGGCTTTGTTAGGAGCGGTAATATATCTGGTTCAAGCATTCATCTACGCCCATACCACCGTCTCTCGGTTAGACGAAGGCGACTACCTTTATAAAGGAATATTATTTGCGACGGGCCAATATCACCCATTCGAGCTTTATGGAGTTTGGATGGATAAAGCTCCCCTGGCTTTCCTAATCCCAGGATACACCGAATTAATTTTCGGCCCCGGCTTGCGAACTGGCCGTTATTTAGCAATTTTCTTTGGTTGTCTAACATTGTTGGGCGTGTGGGTGGCATCGCAGCGAATCAGTCATAACAAATGGCTGGGTGTTGCGGCTGTTTGGGTTATTGTGCTTTCGCCGGTGGTGATTTTTACGTATAGTGAGGGAATATCTCAAGCTACCATTGCCTGTCTGCTTGTTTGGACCTTGGCGCTAGCGCTGGGCGAGAAGCGCTCGATCTGGGAGCTAACCTTAAGTGGCTTCTTAGCAGGCGTAATGATTATGACGCGTCAAAACATGATTCCGGTTTTGCCGCTTTTGGTTGCGTATATATTTTGGCAACACGGATGGAAACCCGCGATGTATTCCTTATTGGCCGGCGGAGGACTTTTAATATTTTTCCATATTCTCTATTGGCCGTATATTATGCAACTATGGTTGATATGGCTGCCAAAAAGTTTGCAATCGTTTTTTGCCGATTTACAGATACCTGGTGTAGGTCTAACTTTAAACGACTTGCCATGGGAAAGTCGTCTATTATCTTTTTTCGGCGCCTTTCGCTCCGATTTTCTTGTGCTCACTGGCAGTTTGATCACTCTTTTCTTGTGGCCCAAAACCCGCGCTTGGAAAACTCAGACTGATTTTCGTACCGCCATCTTTTTGGAAACCCTATTTTTAATTCTCACATTAATGCATTTGTGGGCATCACTCATATTGAATTATTGTGTATTCTGTTTTGATTCCTATATAGCTTTTTTTTACGTGAGTGGAATTTTATTGTTGGTTGTAGTCATAAACAATTTAGATAAAAATGTCCATCCTTTACGGCAGGTATTATTGGCAGTATGTGTCGTCGTGATCATTGCGGGGATTGGTTACTCATCCTTCGAAAGAATTGGAAATGAGTTGCTGGGGATCACCTTTCCGTTTCTGCATAAGGGAAAAATAGTTTTTTTTAGCATCTGGACGATACTCTCAAACAAGTTCTCCCTGACACAAAACGCGTCATTGAAGATCATCTCGGTCGCTGCTGGAGCTCTCGGTGGATTAGCATTGCTGATCGTTGTTTTTTTGATTTTCAAGCGACTGAAACGAAAAGACCTGAACTACGCCTATGTTCTCGCTGTGACAATCTTAATCCTCGGATTTGTTCTTTCACCCTTCCTGGCGGCCTTCAAACCTGTGTGCCCAACCGATGTAATCGCTGCCAATGAACAAGTGGGCGCATATTTGGCGCGGACCATTCCGGCGGGTAGCTTGGTATACTGGAATGGAGGATCATCTATTGCGCCGCTTATCTACCTGCCTCATATAAAAATATTTCCTGTCCAGATCGATGGTACCTCGACTTTTCTCTTTAGTGGAGACTTACAACAATTGTTGAAATACGGTTATTACAATGCCCAACTGGATCAACAATGGTTGAGCGAAGCGGATATTGTTATTGTTGATGCCGGGGATTATATGAACATGAAAAATAAACTTTCTCCTGATATTTACACTGAATTGCCTCCGGCCCCCATACCGACATCGTGCGAGGCCGGCTCAAAGTTGCTGATTTTTCAAAGGAAATAAATGTTTTTGTCTCTGATCATTCCCGTCTATAACGAAGAGGAAAATTTACCGATTCTCTTCGACGCGGTCACAAAGGTTATGATGCTGTTGAAGAAACCGTGGGAGGTGATCTTCGTCAATGACGGGAGCACGGACCAAAGTCTGGAAGTGTTGCGCGGATTGGCTAAGAAAGATCAGCATGTCCGCGTGATCGTATTCCGCCGCAACTTTGGACAAACGGCGGCTATCTCAGCCGGCATTGATCATGCGAAGGGCGATGTCGTTATTCTGCTGGATGCGGATCTCCAAAACGATCCAGCCGACATTCCTATGTTGTTATCCAAGCTTGAAGAGGGTTACGATGTAGTCAGCGGCTGGCGCAAGGATCGAAAAGACAACGCCATCACGCGCAATTTGCCGTCGATGATGGCGAACGGTTTGATCTCATGGGTGACTGGCGTTCATCTGCATGACTATGGCTGCACGCTCAAGGCCTATCGCCGCGAAGTGCTGGACGAATTCCGGCTATATGGCGAGACGCATCGCTTCATTCCCGTCTTTGCTCATTCGGTGGGCGCACGCATCGCTGAACTCCCGGTTCATCACCATCCGCGCCTTTATGGAAAGGCAAAATATGGCTTGGAACGGACGATGAAGGTCGTCCTCGATTTGTTCACGGTCAAGTTCCTGCTGAGCTATGGAAATAAACCGATCCGCTTGTTCGGCGGCACGGGAATGGTGTTGATGTTTGCAAGTCTTGTGACTCTGGTTTATCTCTTTGCGCGTAAAATCATCGCAAGCACTTCCGTGACTGCCTCACCGCTATTGCCGTTGGCAATTATGTTCCTGATCCTCGGTTTTCAATCCATTCTCATGGGATTGATCGCAGAACTTCTTGTACGCACCTATCATGAGTCACAGCGCAAGCCCACCTACACGGTGAGAGAGATCATTGAAGGGAAAAAGGAACGCAAATGACAGATTGGCTCTCGGACAATCGCCGTTTCCTTCTTCGATTTGCGGGGACTCTGCTAGCCATCGGCCTGATTGTCTTGCTTCTGCGCGGTCAGGGCTGGGATGAGGTCAACAAGGCTTTCAAACAACTTTCTTTTTCCCAAATCCTGCTTGCCTTCATTCTAATTTTGCTTTCACGCCTTTGCGTAGTAGTGCGTTGGTACATTTTGCTCCGCTCCGGAAATGTTAAGATTTCCTTTGGCGATGCGCTGGCGCTCACATTCACCGGTTTATTCTCCAATAATTTTTTGCCGACAACAATTGGCGGCGATGTGGTCCGATTGGCCGGTGCGATGCAGCTGGGATATGATCGCGCCGTCAGTCTCGCTTCATTAGTGGCGGACCGATTAATTGGCGCGCTCGCAATGGTTTTTACTCTGCCCTTTGGTTTGATTCCCGCATGGCACGTTCTCTTCCCCGTTTCAGCCGCGTCAGCGATGGCTGTGCCGCCCATCTTCCAAAGGACATGGGATTTTATCAAGCGCACTCTGCAGACCTTTTCGATATGGTTTAAGAATCCGCTAGCTTTGTTCGCCGCGCTTGCCTGCACCTGGGGACATGTTCTCTGCACCTGCCTGGCTCTTGCCGTTCTTCTTTCGGCGTTGGGTGGACACATGTCGTTTTGGCTGGTCGTTGGCTTGTGGAGTATTTCCTATTTCGTCACGCTGATTCCGATTTCAATCAACGGCTACGGCGTGCAGGAACTTTCTTTAACATTCCTGTTTTCCACCGTAGGCGGAATTAGTACAGCGGCTAGTCTTACCCTGGCTGTGTTGATCCGTGTTTTCTACATGGTGGCCAGTTTGCCCGGCGCGGTGTATATGCCCGCCATCCTATCGGCCATGGACGCTGAGCGCGAGCCTGAATCCAAAGACTTATTATGAAACCCATCGCATCCAAAACATTCTGGCAGACCTATTTGGGCTTTGGAATTTTTATCGGCCTTATTGCGTTGTATCAAACGCTTGTTCGTGTTTCTGCGATGGATGTATCTATCTGGCATTCCAAATGGACAATTTTGCTTCTCGGATACATCCTCACAATTCTTGGAAGCGCGTTCCTGTTTTACGGTTGGCAAACTAGCAGAACAAAAAATTTCTTTGAGCGACTTGAAAATATAAAGTCAAATACTGCATGGCGCTGGCTTGCATTCCTTCCGTTAATTGCCGTTGCTTTCGTACCTCCTTTGGTGAAGTTATATGTCTTCGGCAGAACCCTGCCAGAGTTTTTCCCATTGCTTTGGGTCTTTTGGTGGATATGTTTATTTCAAGTGCTAGCATGGAAGTGGGCGACATCCTCTTCCTGGGCGGCGTCCTTTGCATGGGTGGTTTTGATTCAAGTGGTTGCTTATCAGGTTTACGAGAATCTGCTGGTGGTCACCACGGATCCATTTTCCATTGATTACTCTGAGACGAGCCGCTTCTATTATGGTTCGCTGTGGCTAAGTCAATCTCTTTACGGAATGAAAGTGCCGCTCTCTCCATGGCATGCCACGCGATATATACTGATGGCAATTCCATATTTGATTCATGGGCTTCCACTTTGGGCGCATCGACTCTGGCAAGTGATTTTATGGCTGGGAATCACCAGCCTTTCTTCATGGCTCCTTGTGCGCCGTTTGCATCTCAACAACAAAGCGCTGGCTTTGCTGGTTGCATGTTGGAGCTTCGTCTATCTTCTGCAAGGGCCGGTCTATTACTATCTGCAAGTTTGCGTCATCATTATCCTGTGGGGCGTGGAGATGAAACATCCCTGGCGGTCAGTGATCGCCGTATTGGTCGCGTCGTTTTGGGCGGGGATGAGCGGTGTGAATTGGTATCCGGTTCCGGCAGCGTTGGCTGCGGCTTTATATCTGCTTGAATGGCCGGTTTCCGAATCGAAAAACGTTGGGGGATATTTGATCAAGCCATTGGCGTGGGGTGTGCTTGGATTGGTCAGCGCGTTTGCAGGTCAGGCATTTTATATTCTCATTTCCGGTAATAAGGACACAAGTTTATTCCGTTCCAGTTTGACTTCATCTTTATTGTGGAATCGATTGCTTCCCAGCCCGGCGTTTCCGCTTGGAATTTTGCCGGGGATTATTTTGATCTCATTTCCATTGTGGCTTGGACTTTGGTTTGCCCTGCGCGGCCAACTGAATCGTTTGCATCCGATCCGCATTATTGTTTTGGGCTTGATCTTGTTGGTTTTGTTCGTCGGATGTTTGGTGGTCAGCGTGAAGATTGGCGGCGGTGCGGATTTGCACGACTTGGATTCATATGAAGTCCTTTTGCAAATCATCGCGGTTTATTTTTTTGCAAATCGAGTTCGCCCTGAATCCGGCAACACGGAATGGAGTCTGATTCCCTGGCCGGTTCTGGTTCTGGTAATACTCATTCCATTTGTATTTCCTCTTGACTATGTTGGCTCATGGGTCACTTACAACAGCTATCGAGCGCAAGCCGATATCAGGAAGCTGCAAGCCGCTGTCGCTCCAGCCGCGGCGCATGGAGGCGAAGTTCTTTTTATCTCGGAACGCCAATTGATCACGTTCGATTACATCAAAGGTGTGCCACTTGTTCCAGATGATGAAATCGTGGAGCTGATGGAAATCGCCATGTCGAACAATCATTCGGCGCTTTCACGGTTCTATTCCGATCTTCATCAGCATCGTTTTGCATTGATTGTTTCCCGCAAGTTGAATACTGATATCAAAACAGGCCAGGCATTTTCGGAGGAAAACAATGCCTGGAGTCAAAACATTGCGGCTCCCATCCTGTGCGAATACCAGCCTGTTCTAAGCTTGCAAAGCAATAACCTTCAGGTCTATGCCCCCAAGCCTGTGGGCACAGAATCCTGCCCATAATATTTCTTTCGAGGATCATAGTGAAACGCTCTGGCGAATATGCCGATCGCGGTGATTATCATATCCATTTGAGAAAAGACTGGCCGTATCTGCCGGTCTATCTTGAGAAGATGACACTCGCCCATAAATTCCTGGATGGATGCGATAAGAGCGCGTCCATTTATGATATGGGTTGCGGCGAGGGTGTGCTGGTCAATGAATACCGCGAAAAAGGTTTTCTAATCACCGGCATGGATTTAAATTATTCATCTCAATACATCATTCAGAGAAGCTTTCTCGAAACAGGGCTGACGAACGAATCGGTGGATGTGTTGATGTGTCTCGATGTGCTGGAGCATCTTCCATATTGGGATCAGGAACGCGCCGTCGCTGAATTTGCACGCATCTTAAAGCCGGGCGCCAAAGCGTTGATCACTGTCCCGAATTTGGCGCATCTTGCCTCGCGCATCTCGTTCTTTTTTTCCGGCAAGCTCGTGCGCACCTCCAGCATTGACCGGCATCCCGGCGACCGTCCCGCCATCGAGTATGTGAAGATGTTTGAAAAGCATTTCCACATTCGTTGGCGCAAGGGAATCTTTCCAACTTTCCCGATGCTTTCGGTATTGACCGTGATCAGGCCGTCCCATGTCATTGGCTTGCATAGACTCTATAATCGTTTGCTGGCTTATCCCAATTGGTGCTTCCTCAACGCGTTTTTATTGGAAAAGCCTGAAGAGCATTCTTGATCCGATGAAAATCCTGCTCATCAATAGCGAATATCCTCCGATCGGCGGCGGTGCAGGCAATGCCAGTTCGAATATTGCGCGCGTTCTTGCTCAACGCGGTCAGGATGTTTTGGTTCTGACTTCACATTGGGATGATTTGCCTTTTGAGGAAACAGACGAAGGAGTAAAAGTCATCCGCCTGTCCGTGTTGCGCCGAAAGATGGATCGATCCAACGCGCTCGAACAAATTTCATTTATCTTTGGCGCTTCTTTCCGGACTTTTGGTTTGATCCGTGAATTCAAGCCAGATGTCACTTTGGCCTTTTTTGGTTTACCTTCGGGTGCGGTTGCATTGCTGTTGAAATGGTTTTATCGAATCCCTTATGCTGTTTCCTTGCGCGGCGGAGATGTGCCCGGCTTTCGTCCTTATGATTTTCGTCTGTACCACAAATTAGCCGCGCCGCTCTTACATTTGATTTGGAAGAACGCCTTTTCGATCATTGCCAACAGTAAAGGTCTGCGAGACCTTGCTCTTGCTTTTGATTCACATTATGAGATCCCAGTCATCCACAATGGCGTGGACACATCGCAATTCACAGTGTCCAACCGCGATTGGTCGTCGTCGCATATTCTATCAGTTGGGCGCGTGGTATATCAAAAAGGTTTCGATCTGGGGATGCGGGCCTTATCCCAGTTGAAAGATTTGGAATGGACTTGGACAATTGCCGGCGATGGACCGCAAATGCCAGCGTTAAAAGTGATGTCGAAAGAATATGGTATAAACGAACACATCTGTTTTGCAGGCTGGCTTTCAGCGGACCAACTCAAAGACCAATATGCCGCGGCGAATGTATTTCTGTTCCCCTCACGGCATGAAGGGATGCCGAATGCAGTCTTGGAAGCCATGGCAAGCGGATTGCCGGTCGTGGCAACAAAAATTGCAGGCAACGAAGAATTGGTTGTAAATGGCGAAACAGGAAGGCTGGTCCAAACTGAAAATGTAGAGTCGCTTCGAGAAGCGCTGAGGCCACTTTTGGTCAACGCACAGATGCGGGAGCAAATGGGACGCGCCGCACGCCAAAGAGTTGAATCCTCATTTAGCTGGAATCGAGTCGCGGAACAGTATGAATTAATTTTAGAAAAGGCAATGAAATAATGTGCGGCATTTGCGGAATGTCCTATTCCGATAACCGTCTCGGCAACCGCGAGGTCCTGCAGAAAATGAACGCGGCGATCATGCATCGCGGCCCCGACAGCGACGGCTTTCATATCGCAGAGGGCATCGGCCTTGCGATGCGGCGGCTTGCCATCATTGACGTAAAGGGCGGCGACCAGCCGATCTCGAACGAAGATGATTCCATTTGGATCGTTTATAACGGCGAAATTTATAACTATCCTGAAATGCACGCTGAACTGGAAAAGCGCGGTCATCATTTCAAAACACAAAGTGATACCGAATGTGTGATTCACTTTTATGAGGATGAAAGCGAGGCGTGTGTCCAACATTTTCGCGGCATGTTTGCTTTTGCGTTATGGGATGCAAATAAACATCGTTTATTGCTTGCACGCGACCGTCTCGGCAAGAAGCCCATCTATTACACGATTCAAAATGGCGAGTTGTATTTTTGTTCGGAGTTGAACGGCTTGCTTAAGGCTTTGCCGCATCGTTCGGAAATCGATCTGGAAGCCATTGATCTATATTTGAGCTTGCAATACGTTCCCGAACCGCGCACGGTTTACAAAGATGTTTATAAGCTTCCCGCCGCGCACACATTGGTTTGGGAGCAGGGTCAGGCGAAGGTCAATCGTTACTGGGATTATTCATATCAACCGAAGCTCACGGGCAACGAGGATGATCTCGCCGAGGAACTTCGCGTCCGCTTGCGCGAGGCGGTGAAGATGCGCCTCATCAGCGAAGTGCCGCTCGGCGCGCATCTGAGCGGCGGAACTCGATTCGAGCATCGTCGTGGCGCTGATGGCGGAGCTGAGCGACGCGCCGGTCAAAACATTTTCGGTCGGCTTTCAGGAAGAAGAATTTTCCGAACTGCCGTATGCGCGTGCGGTTGCGCAAAAATATTCCACCGATCATCACGAATTCACGTTAACTTATGGCGATATTCCTGCAACGCTGGAAAGGATCATCGGCCATTTCGGCGAGCCGTTTGCAGACGCCTCGGCGATTCCGCTTTATCATCTTTCGCTGTTGACGCGTGAATATGTAACCGTTGCATTGAACGGCGACGGCGGCGATGAAGATTTCGCTGGCTATCAGCGATACTGGCTTGATCCATTGGCCAACTTGTATTTGCAGGCGCCTCCCTTCCTGACCCGAAACCTGATTCCGTCCATTGCGGGTCGCCTTCCCGATAGATCGAACCGTCCTGTTGGTCAAAGCTTCGTCAATGGATTCAAACGCCTCGAACAATTACCGCGCCTGGATCGCCGCGCTAGTATTTTGCGCTGGGGTTCGTATTTTACTCCATGGCAAAGACAACAATTATGGAAAGAAGAGCATTGGAAAAATTTCCGCGCCAATAACGCGGAATCTTTATTAGCGGAATCTTTTGACAAGGCCAGTGGCTCTTTTCTCGACCGAACGCTTTATACTGATTTGCATAATTATCTGCCCGGTGATTTGTTGGTCAAAGCCGACCGGATGACAATGGCCGCATCATTGGAAGGACGTTCGCCGTTCCTCGATCATGATATCGTGGAGTGGGCCGCGCGTTTACCGGATTCGCTCAAAGTCCGCGGCAGAAACGGAAAATATTTATTGAAGAAAGCTTTCGCCAATGATTTACCGGAGAACGTCCAGACGCATGGCAAACAGGGATTTGGAATTCCGTTAGCGGCTTGGTTTCGCGGCCCGCTTGCTGATTGGTCGCGCGAATTGTTGCTAGGCGCCGAAAGCCCGCTAGTAGGTTTATTCAATCAACCTGCTTTGCAAGACTTAATTAATGAGCATATTCAAGCTCGCGCGGATCATGGCAAACGTCTATATGCGCTAGCAATGTTGGCGTTGTGGATGAGGGAGACAAATGTTTAAGTTTGGCGAAAATTGGGCTTCGTTCTCGCGCCAGATTGATGATACGCGTCTTGAGGATTCAATTCAATCGTTGGAGTCTTTATTTGGCGAAAACGCCTTGAAGGGAAAATCGTTCTTAGATATAGGATGTGGAAGCGGCCTGTTTTCGATTGCGGCATCGCGGCTGGGGGCACAACCCATTGTTGGAATTGACGTTGATTCGATTTCCGTTGACACTTCGCGCATAAATTTTTCTCATTGGGTGGACGGGAAACAAACAGCCTCATTTTTACAAGCTTCAGTATTGGATACCGGGCAAATGAAGTCGTTGGGAACTTTTGATGTAGTTTATTCATGGGGCGTTTTGCATCATACCGGCAATATGACTCAAGCTCTGGTTACTGCCGCCCAATGTGTTCGACCCGGCGGGTTTCTAATGGTCGCTATTTACAACCGACACTGGTCATCGCCAATTTGGAAATGGATCAAATGGCTTTACAATAAAGCGGGTAGCGCCGGGAAAAGATTATTGATCTGGATTTTTATCCCTATTATCTTTTTGGCGAAGTGGTTGGTTACATTCAAGAACCCCTTCAAGATGAAGCGCGGCATGGATTTCATGCATAACGTTACCGACTGGGTTGGCGGCTACCCCTATGAATATGCCAGTGTGGATGAAATGAAGGCGTTCCTTAAGCAACTTGGTTTTGAGATATTGCAAGTTCGGCCTGCAAATGTGCCCACCGGTTGTAATGAGTTTGTTTGCAAGAACGGAACAAAAGAATGAACGTCAATAGGCTCCTTTGCCTCGAATCACGATCCATATCGTTTTGACGCAAATTTCGACATCCAGCCAGATCGAATAATGGTCTACATAATATAAATCGTCCTCGGTATGCAAATTCATAGGCTTATCGCTGCGCCCCTGAATTTGCCACCATCCTGTGAGACCTTGCGGGACGGCAAAGCGTTGGCGTTGCCATGGTTGGTATTTCTCTACTAGTTCCGGCAATTCGGGACGCGGTCCTACCAGACTCTATATTTCCATCTAGGACATTGAAGAATTGCGGTAATTCATCCAAGCTAAGGCGACGCAGAAATCTTCCCAGCGGAGTCACTCTCGGATCATCCGGTCTCTTGTATATTAGATTTCCCTCTTCGTCCCAGAACTCAACATCTTTCTTCAATTGCTCTGCATCTCTTTGCATGGTTCGGAATTTGACAAAGTCAAACAATCTGCCGTTTTCGCCAACGCGCTTTTGAAAGAAAAGAACCGGCCATCCATCGATCAGAAGGACTAGAAGCGCGATCAAGATCATAATCGGCAAACCTGGAACAAGCAACAGAATGGTGACAATGAGGTCAAACCCTCTCTTGAGCATCCTTTGATACTCGTTCAGAGCGGGAGCACGCAAATCGAGCATTGGGATGCCGGCAAAATCCTCGACGACAGCCTGATGCAAGGCAATGGAAAAATAGTCGGGGATAATCCATACTTTGACAGGCAAATCTAACAGGTCGGCTACGATGCGATTCGCATGATCGTAGGCCCTCAGCGGTAATGCAATCACGAGACTGTCAATTTGATGCTTCTCTACGATCGCACGCACATCCGCCAATGGGCCTAAAATAAGGTCGGGTTCCTTTTTACGCTTTTCTTCACTGTCGTCGAGAAAGCCAATAAAGCGGAGATTTAAATCTTCATGTTCAAGCAGTTTCTTCTGCATCTCATGCCCAACCAAACCAGCACCCGCGATGAGAACGCGTTGGGGCTTCGCCAGTCCTTCACGAACTGCTCGAAAATAAATTCGGGCAATTGAACGCCAAAGAATCATTGCCAAGAAGGTAGAAAGAACAAAGATTAAAAACAGAGCCCTGGATACATCGCGATAGGTAAAATATAAGATCCCTGCCATACTGACGGCGGCAACCAGGGTAGCCTGCGTGAGGCTGGCAAACTCGTCCACAATGCGTATGTTGCGCTTTCCGTCATAGACCGAATAGATTGCAAAGATTGAAACCCAGATTACAGGGAAAACGATGTAAATGACCGCGGAAAGGTTGGTCACTCCTTCGATAGCCGCAACAAAGGGCAAGGCATTCAACCAGGGTCGAATATAGATGACCAGCCGCAGCATGAGTGGGACAAGCAGCAGGTCCAAAAAAACTGAGAAGACAGCAAAGTTGGATGAAAAGCGCCTCAGCATTGTAAATTATTCCCTCCAACAAAAATTTTGGGAATAGTCTCTCCGTTGAACTTTACGAGGAAGAAATGTAACGATGCACAGCAACATGATGGCAAATGGTTTAGCAAGATCTGGAGCGCCATCAAAAAATAAGGTTAATTTACCAATAAGTTTACCATGCCCGCTTATCTTATGTTTCTTTGTCTTTTGATAAAACTTGATTTAAAACCAGCACCATAAATCGTGGATTATGATACAGGTAACGCTTCCAAAGGCGGCGAGGCTCCTGGAACAAACGGTAAAACCATTCCAAGCCTCGTTTCTGCATCCAGACCGGGGCCTGTGGCTTGGTCCCTGCGTAAAAATCAAAAGCGGCCCCGACACCGACCATTACTGCGGAAATTTTACCCTTGTGTTGGGCCATCCAGCTTTCCTGTTTTGGACATCCTAAACCCACAAAGAGGATTCGCACCTCGGACGAATTGATTTCGTTGATGATTCTTGTATCCTCCTCATCCGAGAGGGGACGAAACGGCGGACTGAAAGAATATGTGATATCGATAGAATGATACTTTTCTCGAATTCTATTTACCAAATTCTCGAGCACCCTCGGGGAACTTCCATAGAAGCCAATAGGGATGGAGCTTTGGGCCGAGGTCTCAATCAGCTTGATCATCAATTCGGGACCATAGACCCGCTCCTGGTCTGGAATGCCCAACCGGCGCATCGCCCAGACCAAAGGCATACCATCAGGAGTCACCAAATCGGCAGCATTCACAACCTGCATAAAGGATCGCGAATCATAAGCTTCCATGACCATATGAACGTTCGACGCGCATACATATCGGCTCTCATTCATTTCCGCCCACGACATAATTTGTGCGACTGCCGTCTTGTAGCTGGTAGCATGAACCGAGACGCCGAGAATTTTCATGACCTATTCTCGCCTTAAAAAATCAAGAATTGAGTCGGGCTTTCCCATGGATGAGAAATCGAATAGCAAGAACTTGGACAATAAGAAGGAAAGCCAGAGATGCCCAATTCACCCACCATTCTGGATGGATCACTTGAATGGCATCAACCATCGCTAATGCAGAAACGCCGAACATGCCTCCCAAAAAGATTGCGTCCGAGTTCATATCGGAAAGCATCCATCTGGTTTTTATAAGGTTCAACCATTCCAACCAGCCGGCACACAAGATCAGGGCAATGGAGAATATAGCTGGGTCAAGATAGCGGGCCCAACTGATGATTGGGACTATATTTTCCAGGTCTGATATTCCTCGTAAAACCACCAGTAGGCCAGAGATCAAGAGGGATAACGCCAAGAAGAACAATATGTCCCAGCTCAAGGTTTTCCGCTCTCGCCATAGCCACAGCAATGCTCCCACAACTCCCAAGAAAGTCAATACCATTAACAAATAACTTGACGCTGCGGGAGTTGGGGGTTTGTCTGTTCTATCTGCGGCGAGGCTTGTCCAAAATGTTCTAAATAAACTGGAAAAAGTATCACGATAATACCAGCCAATGCCGTGACGATCCAGAAGGGTGGACAGGACGAAGGGTGGGTCAAGAAGGGAAATGGGGAGCTTGGCAAGTCTTTCCTGTACCCAAGGCCGGAAGCGGAGATTATCCTGTTCTGCTGAACCATCGCGGATGACGTTCTGAAATTTCTGACCGCCCCACTCGCCCTGCGTCTCACTGGGATCCGAGAAACGGGGCACGACACCACTATAACTCCCCTGTGCTAAGACAAGCCCATCCATAAAAATCTTGCTAGTGGCAGATGGGAGAGTGTATGAAATGAATATCGTTGCATACTCAGTGTGAGCAGGAGCCTGAATTACAAAGCGATAAAACGTTGGTTTTGTGCTGAGCGGAAGAGGTGTTTGAGGAGAGCTAACAGCGATGTAATTCAAAGTTCCATTATTGTTGGTTGAAAAAACGATATAGGGTGACATGATTTGAGCAGCCGGGTTTGCCCAAAACCAACCTCCCAGGGTTATCGTTTGATCAGATATGGACTTTGCGGCAGTCGGGGTCAGGAACTGTAAGATTTTACCGGAGACATTTGCGCTGGGATAGCTTACCTGAAAAACGTAACTTCCCAGCGGCGAACCGGATGAAGGGATTCGGAGCGGTAATGCCTGAGCTGGACTTTGATACCATCCCAGGGGAGCACCCCATTCAAGCGTGATCAAAGGCACAATCAAGACACCCAGCACGCAAATACCGACCACAATCCAAGTCCATCGTCCTCGTAAAAGGCCAAGGATGAGAACAAAGGGGGTGAGCAGAAAAGTAAACTCAGCCGTATCCTTGCTAAGGTAACAAACCACCAATGAAAACCCAACAAAGAGCAAACGTCCTATCGAATAGCCTCTCTTGATCAGTCTAAGGCCGGCCCACATAAAAAGGGAGGAAGCCAATACTGCGGCCACGTCGTTATTTACGGCTGTCATCGCATCAATAAAAGCTGGGAGCAGAGCCAGGAAGGTCGGCACCATCCAACGAATAGGGTGATCGGCGCGGAGGATTTCACCAAGTGCATACCAAACGACCACAAGGATTAACAAATATAGGATAAGGGATATGCAACGGGCGGCGTAATACTGGATCAGTATATCCATATTGTGCATCAACCGCAGAGGCAGGGAAGCAAGGAAGTAATAAAGAGGTTCCCTGCCGGTTTGAGTCGCGCCGATGGGAATGGGTGTGGACCCTGAAAGATCAGGTTTGACTCCCCTGAGTTGATACCACCTATAGTTCAAGGCGGAGAGTGCCATTTGCCGGCGCATGCTCTGGTCATATTGTCCAGCCTTGGGCCAAGTGGGCAGATTGGCAACCAGCCACACATATTCAAAGTGTCCCGGTTCATCATAGTGCCACCAAGGAGGAATAATGACGGCAAAGATAATGCTCTGCAGTAAGCCAAGAAGCAAGATCCAAAGGAGAGTACGCGGTAACCGCCAGTGATCTAGCATTGATCGAAGTCGTGATATTGCACCTTGAAGATCTGAGCGTAGATTAAGAACTGTCGACATGTTGATATATCCCAAGCAGGGTTTGATTATACCCGCTCATGGCGAGAGATGCCTTTTGAACAGAACTCCATAATACAGTGTGATGTATGCAGGGAACGCATCAATGAAATATTGCCGAGCTTGAGGTCCACGCTCCAAACAAGCTTGGAGCCTTTCGCTCGTCCGTTCATATATGGCGTCCCAACTCAAGACACAGTGCGTTTCCCGATCCACCACCGTCAAGACGTAAATTTCGTTTTTTTTCTGCCCAACATACGTGAATAATTCGTCGAGTTCGGCTACCTTGGGTCTTTTCGGAACCGATGTGTTCGGGAGCTTCGCCGTGTAACTCTTGACCCAGTTCACCACACTATGCGGATTGACCTTTAAGATCCGGGTAATCGCACGATAGCTATTGCCTTCCACATACATTCGAATCGCCAGCATCCGAACCTCCGTTTCATATCCATTCTGGTTCGGTTTGGGCGTGTACACTCATTTGCATTGTCCGCATAGATAGCGTTGACTTCCCAAGTGGTTGAAGCCTGATTTGTATTGCTTTCCTTGTGAACTACAGTTTGGACACCTCATACTTCCTATTCTATTTCATTTCATGTTTAGACACTCCCTCTGCAACCTAGACTTGATGGCCATCGAGCAAACTCCTATGGAGCGATGTAATTTCAGGCACTTGAGCTTTTCAAATAAATCCCTACAACTGATATCCTGCCTTTGAAGCATCTTCATAGAACATCTTCACCGTATCAAGGGAGTATTCATCCAGTTCCTTCCCTACAAGCGATAATTTCTTAAGGACATCATGAGTCACGGTGATCACATGGCAACCGATTTCATCTGCATGAAAAATGTTCAGCAATTCGCGCGGGCTTGCCCAGATCAATTCCTGAGTTGTATAGGGCGACATAATTTCCACTGCTTCCTTCATTATTGGCATCGGATCGCGTCCTGTATCTGCAATGCGCCCGGCAAAGATAGAGATAAAAGAACTCATATGATCAGCCAGCGCTCCAGAAACCATACGTACCTGGTCCAGCGTCATAAGTGCAGTAACATTTAAGTTCACGTTTTCCTGTGCCAGACGGCTAATTAACTCTACTGAGGATTCGCGTCTGGTGTTGGTTACGGGGATTTTGACATACACGTTATCTCCCCACGCGGCAATTTTCCGGGCCTGACGTTCCATCTCACTAAACTCATCTGAAAGGACCTCGAAGGAGATAGGACGATCGGCTATTTTTTCCAAGACCTGACGCGCAAACTTCTCATAATCTGTGATTCCGCTCTTGCGCATCAGGGTCGGATTGGTTGTAAAACCCGTAATATGCGGATTGCGATATAGTTCCAAAATGCCATCCAGATCGGCACCATCGGCAAAGATTTTTACCTTCAATTGATCAAGCGTTTTCATTGTTTACCCTTTCAAAATAATATCAGTTAGAAATAAAGTATCCTTGACTGTAAAATCGGCAGGAACACCTTCATACGTTTCGGCATAGTGATAATCTACAAAAATCGTTTTCACCCCGGCGGCCTTACCTGCGGCAATATCCTTCCAGCGGTCTCCCACCATCCAACTTTGCAAAAGGTCCAGTCCATACTTTTTCGTTGCCCGTAGAATTAGACCTGGCTTGGGCTTGCGGCAGTCGCAATTATCTTTATTATCATGATAGCAGACAAAAATTTCACGCAAAGGAAGGCGAGAGAGAATCATCGCATTGATGGACTCCACCACCTCTCGGGATTGTGTACCGCGCGCCACATCTGGCTGATTCGTGATTCCAATCAAAACATAGCCGAGTTCTGCCAACTGTTGTACTGATGAGACCGCACCTGGAAGTATTTCAACATCCTCCAGCCGTGCAGGTGGATATGGCTTTCCATCGCGGACGACCGCGCGATTGATGACTCCATCACGGTCGAGAAAGACCGCCGGTAAACCAGCCATTACTTAACTGATTCCCACTTTGTCTGCTTTGTCTTCAAGCGGGGATGTGTTACCAGCAAATGATGAACAACTGAATGGAAGGCCTCAGTGTGCGGGGTAACATGCTCCGGATTGACGACGGGAATTACAACGCAGGCATCTGCCACTTGTGCGGTATAACCACCGTCACGGCCTACAACGCCAATAATTTTAGCGCCGACTTCTTTTGCCAATTGCAGAGCCAAGACCAGATTGGGACTGACGTTCTTCTCTAAATTTCCACCGCCGACAGAGAACACCATAACAACATCCTTGGCGTTTAAATGACTTCCTTCCAGCCAGCCTTTGAAAACAGACGCCCAACCTTCATCATTAGTGCGCGCTGTGAGTTCGGAAACATTATCGGTAGGGGCGTAAGTCTCGATGCCCACGATCTTGCGAAAATCGTTGACGGCATGTGAAGCATTAGCGGCGCTTCCGCCTACGCCCAAAACAAATAGTCGCCCTCCCTGTTCCCGGGTCTGGGCCAGTATATTGGCCATTTTTTCAATGGCAACAATATCCAATTTGGCTAGGATTTCGGCTGCTTCAGCAATAAATGTTTCAGTGAAGTTCATGGTTCTTCCCTTTTTAGAAATTGATTAGAGTCACTGGCAAGCAATCGATCCAGTTCGCGAAGGCCTTCAAAAGATCCGATCTCGTAAAAACGCTGTTTCACTTCATATGCTAATAGGCTGTGATTGGCTACTAATTTTTGATAAATCTCCGCCAGGTCGGCCGGTTGACCTTCAGGCAGGAATGCAAATGTTTCAGGCCGGAACAAGCCAAGGCCATAGTCAATAAATTCCATGTGCGGAGTATGTTTTTTCTTGTCATAACATAAAATCTGGCCATCAACCATTTCTACATTGCTGGTATCCCATTTACCCCGATTGCGATAAACCGTCATCAAACCGGATCGTGTTTGACGGTCAAAAAATGTCTGGATATCGGCATAATCACACGGCAGGTACGAATCACCATACAACACGAAGAATGGCCCAGCCAGCTGAATCAGCGCCTGACGCACAGCCCCGCCCGTACCCAATGGAGTTTCGCCATCGAAAACAAACTGCACATCCATCCCGAAACGACGGCCATCTCCCACATATTCACGAATCATCTCGCCCTTATACCAGGCAGAAATAATTACAAAGTGAACGCCATACGATTTTAGCAGATCTTAATTGATGATCTATGAAAGGTTTTCCACCCACTTCGACCAATGCCTTTGGGATTTTTTCGGTTATCGGGCGTAGACGCGTGGCTATTCCGCCCGCTAGGATGACAACAGGATAAAGCTTCATCCGATTAAAGTTTTGGTCCCTTCAAAGTCGAAACGGAAGCGAACTTCCTCCAACTCGGCCTTTGACATGGCGTGGCGCAAACGGTTGCGATCCTCGGCATAAAACATAAGAAATCCACCGCCTCCCGCGCCGACCAATTTTCCACCAAGCGCGCCGTTTTTCATACCCAGATCATACCATTCATCAATTTGCGGATTGCTCATGCCACGGGAACGCCGGCGTTTATACGCCCAATGCTCATGCATCAACGATCCGAATTCGGAAGTGCGTCCGGCCATGAGTGATGCCTTACCTCGCAAGCCTAGCTCCTTGACATAATGCATGTTGTTGAGCATCACTTCGTCCATTTCTTTACTACGTTTATCCTGATCCATCAAAATAGTCGAGGCGCTGCGGGAAAACCCAGTGAAAAAGAGCAGTAGATTATCTTCAAGATCAAAGAGTGTGTTCATGCTAATTGGCAAAGGGTATGCATTGACCGAATCATTCTGATTAAATTCAAAACAGGTAACGCCGCCATAGGCTGCAATATATTGATCCTGTTTGCCAATAGGTTCTTTCAGAATATCCATTTCGATCTGGCAGGCTAGGCGAGCTAACTCGTCGGGCAATACCAAACGACGGCGATGAGCGAACAGTGCCTTTAATAATGCAGTTGTGAAACTACCTGATGAGCCGAGCCCCGTCCCGGCAGGGATGTCGGCCAGGGTGGTGATCTCGATTTGCGGAGTTTAAAGTCCAGCAGACGAATTGCCTCGCGCAAGATGGGATGTTGCACTTCATCCACTGTGTTTGTTTTCTCAAGTTGGGAATATTTCAGAAAAATCCCTGGCGTGAACGGGCGCATAACAGTGACAAAAACGTATTTATCAATTGCCGCCGAGATGAGAAACCCACCGAACTGATGGTAATAGGATGGCAGATCAGTACCGCCACCGCCCAACGTAATACGCAAGGGACTACGCGTGATAATCATAACCGGAATCCTTGTAGATTTTTTCAACAGCAATCAGAGCGGCACGAGCGTCAAGCAAATTGGCAGAGGGCATACGATTCAGTTTGATATCATCCAGAAATTCAGAAAATTCAAGCGTCCATGAATTATCCCCGCGCGGATATTCCCAAATCATAGTGTCGGGAGGACCCATTTCTGGCAACATCTTGTAGAAGGAAAGTTTTTCCACGCCATAACTACCGCCCAACCCTTCAATATGAAGCTTGGCCTTGCGTCCATAGATCTCAAGCGAAAAAAGATTTTTCCATTCGGTGCAGCTTACGTGCAAGAAAGCGGTTTGATTTTTGACGGTTCTTAAGATCATAAATCCATTATCTTCCACCGGCATATCCCAAAAATAGGTGTGTGCATATCCCTGAATTTCCCTGAAATCACCCAGGAACCAACGCGAAAGATCGATCATGTGTACGCCTTGATCGATCAGCTCGCCGCCACCAGAAAGCTCTGGATTGGCACGCCATTCTCGGTCATAGCCAATGCGGCCGCCGTGACCATAACGCCCGCGTACGAACATCAGTTCACCGAGCTCACCTGCGTTGACTAACTCCTTTGCCTTGAGCAATGCTGGATGATAGCGATGGTTAAACCCACGCGCACTTGTACATCATTTTTTGATGCTGCTTCAATCAACGGATCCAATTCGGCCACATTACGGGCAGCAGGTTTTTCTACAAGGACGTGCTTTCCTGCGTGCACAGCCGCGAGACTTGTTTTCACAAGCGCATCGTTTGTGGTTGCGACAATGACAATATCGACATCCGGACGCTCGATGGCGAAATGCCAATCTCCAGTTGCTTCGCAACCCGGAAATCCGTCCGCCAGAAACTTTGCGCGCTTTTCGTCCACGTCGGCGCAGACAACGAGCTTCGCCCCTGCCAGTGTCTTGGAGCGTTTCTGACCAATCAGACCACAGCCGAGAATAGCCACTCCAGGTAGACGATTCATAGGTCACCCCATGATTGGCCACGGTCTTTTGGAGTGATGCGGCGCAGTGTATATATATCGGTTTTCTTTAAATCATCCCAATGTTCGGGAAAATGTTCCCACGGATCCCACACAGCGCTGATGAGTTTGCCTGTCAACCCATCACTGGCGGCAGAAGCCAAAAAGATTGCCAATTCTGCACCTCTTTCAAGCGGCGTGCCGCCTGCCGCCTTCTGGTTCAAGGCTCGTTCATAAAAAGCCTTGCCTACTTTATCCGGACCAGCCTCCAGTACTTCGTCAAGAAGGCGTGTATTGAGCGCACCAGGAGCAATGGAATTTACGTCAATGCCTGCAGTCTTCACTTCCTCAGCCAGAGTTTCCATAAAACGCACAATTCCGGCTTTTGATGCAGCGTAGGCGCTGATAAATGGCAGTGGTGAGGTTGCCCCTCCACCGGAGAGTTGGATAATTTTTCCATAGTGGTGGGCACGAAAGTGTGGCAGCAGCGCCTTAGTGGTCAAAATCGAACCCAAAAGATTAATTTCGATTGCCTGCACCCACTCATTCCAGTCCACATCTTCTATCCTGCCTTTGGGGCCATAAACACCGGCATTATTGATCAGGATATGGATCTGACGGAACGCTGCCAATGAGGCAGAGATGAGTTGATCTACATCATCCTGCTTCGAGACATCAGCTCGCATCGCTTCGACCCGTTGGCCTGTTGTGCAAAGACCCTGTAATTTGCTCTGCACCTCGGCCAATTTAGACTCGTCGCGAGCAGACAGCATCACATTAGCCCCGGTCTGCACAAAAGCTCGGGCAATGGTTTCGCCCAAACCTTGATTAGCACCAGTAATAATGGCAACACGACTCTCCAACACAAGGCTCATGATTTAATGGCCTTTCCAACGGCTACATACGTCACATTGGGCAAAGCCTCCAGTGATGCGGCTAGGAAACGATTTGCATCCAGAACAATTGTAGAATGCATGGCTGTTAGTGTTTCTGTCATCGAAACAGTGCGGTAATCAGGCCATTCAGTGGCAATGACCAATGCATCTGCACCCCGAGCGGCATCCAACGGCGAGGCATACAAGCGGATGGCGGCAAATTGTTCCGGCAGGCTTTTCACAGCCGGGTCGTGCGCTTGTACCTGTACACCTTGATCCAGCAGCCACTGACACAGTTCAATGGCGCTGGAACGCCGCAATGTGTCAGTACCAGCTTTATAGGTCAATCCCCAGACGGCTACCGTCTTGCCGTTCAAGGTGCCAAGCAGCTGCGTCAGCCGTCGGCGTGGCCAGTTTTTATGAGCATCATTGCTGGCTCGCACAGCAGGGACAAGATAAATGGGTAAGTCGTTCTGCTGACCAAGCTGAGTCAAAAAGGCAATATCGCGTGCCAGTGTGCCGCCTGCAAAAGCTCCGCCAGGGCCGAGATAGGCTTTCGGTCCAATGCGCGACTCTGATTTTAATCCGCGTTCCACTTCTTTAGCATCAGCCCCGACTTGTTCGCAAATAGATGCGATTTCATTGATGAATGTCACCGAGGTTGCCAGGAAAGCATTCAGCGCATGTTTTGTCATCTCGGCAGATTCAACAGACATCCATTCAATATGATCCGTGAAAGGAGAAAGCAGCTCCGAAAATATTTTATGGCTGTTTTCAGAACGAGTGCCAATAACCACCCGATCGGGCTGGGTGAAGACAGAGATGGCCTTTCCCAAGCGCAGATTTTCCGGGGAATACGAAAAGGAGACTTGCAGATTAGGTCGCGCTTTTGCGAATAACTTTTCCAGATGCCCGCTTGTGCCAACTGGCAATTGGGATGAGATCAACACTTCCTGTCCTGATTTCAAATGGGGAAAAAGTTTTCCCACGCGCTCGATGACATAATTTACATCTGCGTTGTCATCATCATCCACAGGCGTATCATAAGCCACCCAAATCACTTTCGCTTCACGTACTGCCTGAGCCGGGTCGGTTGAAAAATCAAGAGTGCCGGATTGAACACCCTTTTTGACCAAATCTTCCAGTCCCGGTTCGAAAAGAGGCGGCTGGCCTTTTTTCAAGTTGGTAATCACCGTTTCGTCAAAGTCCAACCCGGTGACATGATGCCCCCCAGATGAAAGACCGGCAGCTGTCACTGTGCCGAGATGCCATAAACCCAGAACACAAACTTTCATTATCTTTGCTCCAGAAGCCACTGATTGGCTTGTAAATATTCCAGTGTTCGGATAACGCCCTGCTGAATAGTCAGCTTTGGTCTCCATCCAAGTGCGCGGATTTTGGCAGTATCAAGGAATATAAAAGGGTTGTCACCGATCCAGCCGCGCTCGCCTCCAGAATACACATTGCGCGGATTTACTCCCAGATACTCACAAATCCATCCAATGGAGTCATTAACTTCACAATATCCTTCTGTCCCTAAATTATAAATGTTTACTTTTTCCTGTGCTTTTTCAATCGCCAGAAAGATAGCATCAATGCAATCCTGCATGTAAAGATAGGATTTGCGCTGACGACCGTTGCCCAGGATTTGTAATTCACCTGGATGCTTGAGAAGCTGCTTGTAAAAATCGAACACGTGCCCATGCGAATATCGTTCGCCCAGGATAGAAACAAACCGAAAGATATACCCCTGAAAGCCATAGCCCTCACAATACGCCTGGATCAGACCCTCTGCTGCCAGTTTGGATGCGCCGTAAAGAGATGTCTGCATAGGAAAGGGTGCGTCTTCAGGAGTGGGGAAGAGCTGTGCTTCGCCATAAACAGAACCAGTGGAGGAGAATGCCATCCGCTTGATGCTATTAGCGCGCATAGCTTCCAGAACATTATAAGTAGCAATGGTGTTCTGCTCCAAATCTTTGTATGGATGCTCGGTGCCAAAACGCACATCCGCATTGGCGGCCAGATGAAAAACAAAATCAGCCCCGCGCATTGCTTCTGTCAACGTCGTCAGATTCAGTGTATCGCCACGCACAAGCGTAAAATTAGGAGATTGAAGCGCAGGGGCAATAAACTTATCCTGCCCGGTGGAAAAATTGTCGTAACCGGTAACACTATGACCGTCTGCCAGCAAACGGTCAATAAGATTACTGCCAATGAATCCAGCACAGCCAGTGACCAAATATTGCATAACAATTCCCTCTCTAACAAACACTTGCGGGTGGGATCAGCCGGGGTTTCAGCGTCAGGCCAATGACCAGATTTACAGTTTGCACTGGGAGGAAAGGCAGAGGAAATAATGTACGATGTGCAACTTCAAAATATGGTTGGAGTTCTTCCAAGATTTCATTAGCAAGATTAAATATGTTCACGCTCAATAAACCATTTATAGGGTTGTTCGTAACGTTTTTCGAAGATGCGCTGGGCCGATATGCGACGAGCGAATCCATACGACAATCCGCCTTCACAAGGAATGACAACAGAGAAAATACCTTTTTGTTTATTAATCAGGCGGTAGACTTCCCGAATCGCGGCCGGCAAGTTTGGTAAATGCTCCAGCACATGGATTGCTAAAACGCGATCAAAATACCCGTCTACGAACATGGTCAGTGGCGCCTGACAATCATGGACGATGGCTTGTACATCCGGAAATGTCTGATGGATAACTTCTACCATGTTTGCACGCAAGTCGAGACAAAAATAGTTTTGACGTTGTTCCGCCGTCAGTTTCTCGTACTTGAGATGCTCGCCTAGTCCCGCGGCAATTTCGAGGGTGGTAGCAAAGTCGACAGGTGCATGCTGCACTGGATAATTATGATTAAATGCATCAATAATACTGTATCTGGATGGAAGGACGGTGTGCCAATAGGCAACATAATCATCAGAAATACGTTTTTGCTCATCGGTAAGAGATGGAAAGGTTTTCGGCCATTTACTTTGAGGGGTCATATGAGAATCATCCTGGTTGAAAAGGATCTCCCTTTTCAGGGAAGAAATGGTTTTTGCACAGTCAAAAGACAACGAATTCCAAAGGGGTAAGAAATCACTTTTCCAATCGCCAATTCAACACGCATCAAGGCATGAAAAAAGAGATTATCACCCGTCTGGTTAATGTTCTTGCTCACCAAGGCAGGGATTTCTTCTTCGAGAATATCTGCACGTTTTTTACGGCGTAATTGTTTTACCACAAAAAAGCCGGGGTATAAGAAAAAACCAAGATGTGATTGCCGAACAATCAAAAAACCGGCATCTAAAAATAAACGCCGCAGTTCCGGCAACTTGTAACGACGATAATGCATGAGCAGTTCATCATAAATATCAAATAATTCTGGCCCGCCGGGGACTTCAATGATAGCCACGCCTCCAGGTTTCAACATGCGAAATAATTGCTGCACAGCCAGGGCATCGTTTTCGATATGCTCCAATACGTTGAGCAAAATTGCAACATCTACTGAGTTGTCCGGCAAAGGACAACGCGTAAGATCAAAATGAAGCAGGGGAATTTCCGGCATGGTTTTTGCAAGATTGAGCAGAGCGCCAAGAACAACATCGGCACCCATAATGTAAGCTTGAGGAAAGGATGTCTTTAAATCTGCTAATAAAAATCCGGATGAACAGCCTATATCCAAGATTATAGAGGATGCTCCTAAAGCAGATTGGGCCACTTGCGAAATAGCATGACGACGAGATGCCAAGTCGATAAAATGCGCCTCCCCCGCCGTATTCTCGTGGAAAGTAGTTAGATCGTCAGTCCAACCGGATGAGCCAGGCTCGTAGGAAAGGATTGGCAAACGGCTTTCGCCTAAACGAAAGCCATGGTTTGTCCATTCTGGCTTTTGATCAGAATTGGGAATGGGGGGAAAAGGAAATGACATCATATTTTAGATATCCTACGAATTTAGTTACTGGATTTGCCATCGCGGACTTGGATGGACGACTGTAGGTTTTTCATAAGGATGAACAGCAGCCATCCTACTCCCATAGCTACCCACAATATTAATACCACAGACCTTGTTTTTTCAAGAATGAGAAAAACTTTATCTGGAGAAAACAAAGCTTCAACAAGATGTTTACCCGGCGGGACTTTTATCCCCAGTTTGCCTCTAATATTTATCATATTCGATGTTGGCATTGGGGAATGATCTACAAGGATTACCGTCCAAGGCGAAGAAGAGATATTGGTTATTATCCAAGTTGGCGCAGAAAAATTAATAACTTTTGGCAGGGCTAGCCCGAAATTTTTCGAATTACCGACTAGGAAATCTATTTCCACTAAAGGGCTATCGCTTGCCCGAGTCCCAGGATAATTTATCGTATAAGCACCTCCGCCATAGAAAGTCCTAGGAAGGTATAAAAAAGATGACCGATCGATTGGATTTAGATCGTAACAAGCCTCTATAAGGGCCGAATTTGAGTTAGAGTCTACTGGGGCATTATTACATTCTTGTCCCATCGTGGCGACTTTCATGATGGTCATAGCGTGTGACAACTTCACTAATAGACTACTGAAAGAGAGGGTCAAGCAAAGTGTAACTACCACCAGCCTAATGTTGTTCGACCGAAACTGCCCTTTGAACATCATGATGAGCGCCAAAACTGCTGCCAAGACGCTAATATCGATATAAGACACAGCTCGATAAGGGAACTGGATTACATTCAAAATGGGAATATATCGATATAAGAAATGTGACCCTGATAATATCGCCGCGAGGCAAAAGAGAATTGTCGCCGTCCAAAACAATCCTTTTCCTGTTCGCTTACGGTTTTGAGAAGCAAAGATTTTCGATTTATTAATACAAGCATCGATTCCGAATCCGAATAGGAATAAAAGTAGCGGCATGTTCATTTGGGCATCTAAATAAGGAGTTGAAACATTTAGTCCGGCCAATAAGCTTCGATAGTCAGACGGAAACGGCAGGAAATGAGTGAACAGATTCTCGCCTATAAAGTCTACCCCTAAACCGCTGCTATTTACTACTGCTAACTGATTTTTGAAAAGCAAAGTTGCATAGGCCCAAGGCGCCAGTACCAAGAAGATCATGATAGCCAACACAAAGGCAATAATTGTCAACGGCATAATATCTTGCTTCTGGTATTTAAACCAGGTAATGGCTATAACCAGGAGCATTGGCCCAAGGAAGATGATGGAGAAAAATAATGTTATGGGGTGTTCAGAGCTCAATGCAAACGTAAATCCGGTCAGGAGCATATAACTAATTTTGGATCGAGTTTCAGGTAAGACCATCATCAAGATGGCTGAACAAAGTGTACACACCATCAGCCCGGTCGCAAACACCTCCGTTAATGCAGAACGATTGTAGAGATTCGTCAGGGGATAAATCGCCCAGCAGACGAGACAACCCAATGCCAGACTAATCAGCCGGTCTTGAGAAAATTCGATCGTCACCCGATATATTAGCCAAAACATTAAGGCCCACAGCGTCACAAAACCCAGACGAATTGCCAGATTCGGTCCCGTCAAACTGCTGATTAAGCCCAGAACTGTATAAAATAAATTTCCATAAAACGTTGGATACGCCATCAATAATAGTTGATGCGTATTTATAGTAAGGGGCATTCTATGGTGAACAGAAAAGTATTGACCGTAATACCCGATCAGCCAAAGATGGTTATACCAGTCCACATAGAAACTGGTGTTCACATTAAGCAAAAGAGATAAAGGAAAAAGAACGGCAACCGCTCCAACTATAGTAACAAGAAACTTATTCCCATTGCGTGAACTGAACATTGAAAATATCCTTCATATGCAAATATTGCCTGCAAAAACTAAACGACTGTTCCCATCACCCCACCAACACAGCGCCATTTGCTAAAAGCGGTAGCCAGAACTGCAGGGGTCATATAGAGAATTTCCTCATCACCATTTAGTGCATAGTTTTGATATCCGGTTGGCGACGGTGCTCTAGCTATATCATCCTGAAAGAATTTGGGCACGCATCAAGTGTCTGAAACATCCCACAGGTCTATCGTTATTAACTGCATAAAAGGCCAAAAGCTGGGTGAACTCAATCGAGAGCGTTACCGGCCTTGTAGGAGAAGAAAGGTAAAACATGCTCTCCAATTCAAAACCCCGACCAGTCCAAGGCGGCATTTCTGTCGTGTTGGGGATGGCACATTTCGTATCATTGCTGTTGGGTTGTGTTGGACATACCCTTATGAATAACATCTGTCGCCAACAAAATGGTAAGCACCTTGGTGACCCTGAAAGTCAGCTAATGCTACTCATCAAAATTAACCTTGCGATCCACAATGCTTTGTGGGCGACGCTTGACTTCATCATAAATCCGTCCGATATACTCTCCTGTAAGTCCCAAGCCCAAGAGCTGTATGCCTGAGAAAAACGTGATGGCAAGAACCGTTGTGGACAAACCGGGAGTCAGGTTAACACCCAAAAGTTTTTGTATGAGATACCATGCACCCAGAAGAAAACTGAACCCAGCAAAGCCCATGCCTACGAGTGACATGAGTTGAAGTGGGCGGCTGCTGAAGCCGATCAAACCATTCAGTCCAATTTTCAAAGAGCCTGTCAGGCGGTTGTATTTGCCTTGGTCTGCAAAGCGCTGGTCGCGATCATACTCTATAAAAGTTTGCTTAAACCCCACGTAAGCCACAAGCCCGCGCAGAAAGCCGTGCGTTTCATTCAGTTGGCGGAGTTCTTCAATGACGCGGCGTGTCATAATTCGAAAATCACCGGTGTCGCGTGGGATGGCCACATCGCTTAGTTTATTAATTACGAAATACCCAAAAGAGGATACGAGCCGCTTGACGAGTGTTTCGCCTTTCCGTGACCGGCGCCTGGCGTATACAACTTCATATCCTTCCTTCAATTTGGCATACATCGGCTCGATCAGTTCAGGCTGATCCTGGAGATCGACGTCAATGGTTACACAGGTATCGCCTCTTGCCCAAAGTATACCCGCCATGGTGGCAGCAGGCTGTCCAAAACGGCGGGAAAAAACCAATAGCTTGATAGCCGGGTTGCGGTTTATTTCCTCGAGAATAGTCTCTTCCGTTCGATCAGGAGAAGGGTCGAGCGAAAAAATCACTTCATAAGATATTCCCATCTTGCTTATCACAAATTCTTAGGCGCGAAAGAAATGGACGAATACCTCGTTCCTCCTTATAAACAGGGACCACGACCGAGATCATCGGAGATGCCGAAGGATTTTTCTTTTTACTTTTGTTCATGTATGGACCTTTCGCAACTACCATCAAATAAATCCAGATAACACTGGCCGTCATCCTAGAACCTATTCCATGGGAACCAGATCGCCGGGCAAAATCAATAAAATTGTTTCCATGATTTAAGGCTCTTGATGATTCCAGTATTTCCTATGCCCTGAGCCCTGTGAGGCAGGTTATCTCAAAATCATCGCATGACAGTATGGCGTTCATGGGAATCGCAACATGGTTGATCTAAAAATCGAATGTCGCATCATACTCAATGATTTGTATCTATAAAATTTATCCTGGGGTCTAAAAGACCTATTAATAAAGTACGAGTATCTCCGTTTGGCAATTTTGTCAAAGTCGGCTGATCAATTGCTTCAATTGATATCAAGTTTTCACCTCGATTCACTTGAAAAGGAAATCCCTTTTGTTCATTTGCGACCGTATAAACCTTTGCACCTGATCCATCATTCGGTGTAATCCTTAAATCCCGGAATGGTTTTTCAGGCAGAGATGGTCCCGGAATAAAATGGGCAGTGAATTCCACTGACGCATTCTCTGAAGAAATGACCGAGATTATGGCTTTGTCTTTGCCAATCCAAAACCCTATTCTACCATTCCATTTCTCGACGCCGTAGGGTGTTGAAATTGCCAAAGATCTTTCGATTCCGTATCGGTTTGAAATTGCTAAAAACAGGAAATCCGGGCGATCAATTTTTAGTAAAACAAAACTCGAATTATCCGCAACCACATCCTGTGCGAAGTCCATATTCAACCGCAAGATGTCGGGTGTGGTTAAAATATATTGGGGAAGATCTAATGTCTGATTGCCAAGAACCTCATCATAGTGATCGGTGACTGCAATCGCATCTTGTAGTCGTTGGTTTCCATTAAACGCAAAATCAATATATTCCTCCGTCCAAACATCTGGCAGGATCGTCCAAATCGTGCTCGGCGGCTTATTTAGCAAGTAATCTTCCAGAGGGGAGAGATCATAGTCGTATTTCCTGTAATCAGGGCTATTGGAAATGTAATCGATATAGTTATTCCCAGTAACTGCAATGACTGTTCGAGCCATCCCAAGAGAGATCTGGAGCACAAGCCAGATCGCCATACAAAAAGCCAAGCCTTTATTGAGAGCCGATGGCAACAAGGCGAATTTTTTTTCAAAGGCAAACCCGGCTACCAGAAAGAGGAAAAATGGATAACCATATGCCAGCGCTTTCCCGGCTGCCCAGAATTGGCCTTTTGTATAAAGATAAAGGAATTCCGTCAGGGTTCCCAGCACAAAAGAGACAATCAGAAGGGTAGTTGCATTTGAAGTTTTTCGAAAGATCACCTGGAGAATTGCAACAAGAGCGATAAAGTATAAAGCGCCGCCCAAGATATATAATACAGCATTGAACACCATAGTTATTACGGGAATGGGTATGGTTTTCCCGACTAACGTGAATGGAACCAACCCCCAGAATCCAATAACGGGGTGTGCATAAAGCCAGGTAAAAAATATCCGAGTCCAATCATTCGATCCTTGGGCTGCATAAGAAAGTTGACTGGTCAGAAATGAACTTAGTAATGAATAAAGGGGGGAACTGAGCAAAAATGTCAGCACCAGGATTATTCCGAGGGATGAGAGAAGCCTCCAACTTAATTTCTTGTTTGTGAAAAGGAAAATCAAGAAAATCAAAATGCTTATCATACATAATGGAACAATTTCTATATAAGAGAATATCAGGCTTGCTCCAAAAATACTTAATAAAATCGATCCCCGAATCAGATGATTTTTTTCGTCGTCTACAATCTGGAGCACCACACAACCGATGGATAAGACCAAAGGAATACTATTAATTTCAGAAAAAGCGCGAATATCCAAAACAAATTGCGCCCAAAAACCAGTACACACCATTAATGCAACCGAAAATGACATGAATGAACTCAGGTTAAGCTTTCGCCCGATTAAATACCCCGGTCCGAAAGACATGATGAAAAAAAGAAGCGTATAAGAATACTCAAATTTATAAATTGGCATATTGGCAATATGGGCGGTATATGCCAGAACAGCCGAAGTGGTCCAACGCGCGGAGAGGAGGTGTGAGGCTAATGGATAAGAGATATCTTTTTCCATCAAATCATGTATGCTGGCTATCTTCTTCCAAGAATAGGGTTCCTGGTCCAGATAGCGTGCCATTGTTATATAGTTAAAGTCATCGGTACCGTTTCCGCGTAAAGTCGTAAATTGCGATCCGCCTAAAAGCATGGGAAGTGCAACGACCAGAGCGGTTAATGATATTCCGCTGAATAGCCAGATCATGTTTTTATCAAATTGGAAAGTTCGTACGGATTTGAGATTGTTCCTTAATACAAAATACAGAAAAACACCGGCATTTATTATGACCCCAAAAAGCACATAAAAAATAAACCATACCCGCACCGGGAAATCCAAAAGAATCAGATATGTGCTTATTAATGATGTTATTGCAAAACCAGCCGCAGGAGCCAAAGCCATTGAAATCAATAAACGATTCCTGGAGACGGTAGCGGTAACCCGGTGTTCGGCCCTGAGATTTTTTGCCTTGTCACTCGCTACTTGACCCCCGCCCTCGGTCCCACTAAGAAAGAAAACCGGCAGGAACCCAATCAGAGAAAACAGCAAAAGATTTAGGATTAATCCCAAGACATTAAATAGCATGACTCTCCAAGCGCCAAAAACTGTGCTTCATGGTTAAATCAGCAAATACAGTCGGGGATGTATTCCTCGTCATATAGTCGGAAAATCAATTGAAGAATACAACTTCAAGGTTTCTTTTGCGATCCACCCCCAGCTAAAAAGTTGCAGGAACCAAGTTCTCAGCGTAGATTGAAAGCGAGTTGCTGCACCTTGAAAAGCAGAGCGCAGATTAGTTGACATGAACATGATCTCATTCGTTCCCAGCAAGGCCTGATTATACTATTTCAGCGCGGGTGATGTCATTGGAGTGGGAATCCGGAACATGGCTTTTCCAAGGTCGGGAATTCCTCAACGCGAATTACGCCAAAAAGTATTCCAAACGGGTAACACTTTATTCATTGACGGATGAGCAAGCCTTATTACTGCTTCTTGCATAAATCTCTAAATTGCCTGATAAGTTTTTACAGGTGAAACATGGATACTTGGGTTTAGATATTTACGCAGTACGCTGTAGGATTACTGAGAACTCCTACTATCAAAGATAAAGAGGAGCAGAAGAAAAAGAAGAAGCCTGAAAATATTCAGGCTTCCATAGACACAGAGCAGAAACATCAAAAAACTTGGTCAAGTGCATCGTACTCCTCATACTTCAACTACCACTAATCGAATTCAGCATAATTTGTCTTTCTGTCTCCTACATAAACAAGTCAATCCACAATGAACAAGAAACCTCAATTCCACCCGTTGTTCCCTGTTCCAGCATTGCCAAGTAGTTATAGCCCGAGTTCATAAGTGATGAAGAATATACGCCGAAACCAGAATAGGTTGACGAAGCAGTAACCAGCGCAGAAACTATAACCCCTATGCTCCCAAACGTATTTCTTGATATTCCGGCCAGTTCCCCAACTGCCCCACTCATTGTAGGAGATATATATGCTTTTATATTATCTTCTAACAATCCCAAAACAAACTGGACTTTATTGGCGGAGTTGTTGTTCCAAACCCTGAGACCTCCCGTATAAGAATGACTTCGTTGAGTCGTTAATATATCCTGTACGCATCACTCGATTGTAATAATTGTATAATAAGCAATTCGCAGCACTATCTTCCGTTGTTGTGGTTGATGTTGTGTAGAACGTTCCTATATACCTTCGCGTGGTTGCGCCTGATTTTACAAGGATGCCATTTTGGTAAACTAATGCTGTTGCCCTGGTAGTGGCATTTGTCCATGCCAACAATTCAAGAGCAAGCGTTCCACTGTTATTGTACGCAAATACGTCATAAGTCAATCCACTCGTCAATGTTCCGAGAGGAAGACTTGTTTCCGCAAATGTTACGATATTCCATGTTGAAGAACCATCATATAAACCAATCTTTGTGCCCTTGTAGGGAGTGTAGTAAATATTCGTTGCACCTATCACATCGGATGTGGTTACAGGTGTTCCACTGGTAAGCGTCAAGCGACCATCAGCAACCGCAAAGTCGCCTCCACCACCACCGCTTGGAGCCGCGCTGGTCCACGATAATCCATTGGAAGTTAGAACATTCCCACTGGTTCCTGGTGCAATGAACGGCATAAAAATTGAGCTAATTTGCGTTTCTATGAACAGGATTAGATTTTGCAGCGTGATGCTTCGCAAAGCACTTGTAGCAAAATCCCAAAGTCCGAACTTGGAAGAAAGGTTAGCTGTGGCAGAAGCGGCATTGAAGATGGCTGCCCCCCAGTCGAATATGTTATTATTTAGATTTGAATCCCATGCTGCACCGGCGGCAAGTGTTTGTTCAGTAACAAGAAAACTGCCTGCACCCGTAACTTTATAAATATAGAAGGTGTGTTGAATAGTATCGTTATTGACTACGGTAATGGTCAGGGCGTTGCGCATACCGGATGATGGTGAGCTAAGAATGTCCTGTAATGTCGTACTGTTCGATCTTGATTCCTGCGCTCCGTCGTCAACAACAACGCCTGATCCATTAGTGTCAACATAACTTACTGTAATGTCACATTGGGTAGTTGCGCTCTCCTTTAGTTGGATCTGTAGTTTCTTGGTTGTATCGAGAATAATATTTTCCATGGTTTCACCTCATGTTGTAGTAGATGGTTGATCCTGCTCTGCTTTCATCGTTCTCATGATAGTTGTTCGCAAGCCGATGGGTAACCCTATTGTGCTGGTAATTTAGGCCCATACTTTTGACCATCTCGTATGCGTATGTCTTACTCCTGTAGATGACGTGGAATTATGCATAGATCGTCAACATGAACTGATATTGCACCGGATCCACACGGGCCTGAATTGTTTCCTCCTTCATCAGCCCAATCACTACCACCGTCCTTCCCAAAGGAAATAAGCCGCCAGCATTTGGATTTCTGCGGCATACCCATTGTGACTGGGCTCCGTGTATGCACTCGTTAATATCGGCCACCCTGATACCTTTGGCTCGGCGAATGGTTGAAACCTGCCTTGCTCTGTTTCCCTTGTGAACAGCAATTTGGACAAATGTTTGTTCTGTGGCCATCCCATACTCCCCAGTCTATTTCATTTCGACTTCATATGCTCCCGGGAACTCGCATTGAGCTTTGCAAACCAGCCCAAATTGGCTCAACCTTAAAAAATCCAGACAGCTCTTGAATTCTTGGGAAAATGTTGTAAAAATAAGGTGGGTAATAAAGTCCATATTTAGAAGAAGAGCAGAACAAGCCGGTTTTAGAGGTATCGAGGGTAAAAGGAAACTTCGCAGGGAGAAGGCTCTGCCCTCCCTGAAGCTACTTATCACGTGCTTATGACGAGCTTGTGATGAAAAGACAATCCCTTTTGCCCGTTGGCATGTCCCTCAGGGGGGCCATGATGATTTCGATCCATGTCAAATAGATAAGGAAACGAACAAACATGGCAAAGGTGAAATTGAATCCAGTGCTGGAACAGATGCGAGGGCCGGTCGGCGACCTGGTTTTCAAGCACTATGGCGATGGTGTGATCGTTGGCCGCAAGCCGGACCGCTCCGGCGTTCAGCCCACAGACGCACAACTGCAACATCAGGAGCGCTTTCGCCAGGCGGTGCTCTACGGACAACTGGTGATGGCGGATCCCGAGAAAAAGGCGCTTTACGCGGAGGCCGCCAAAGCCTCCGGTAAACCGTTGTTTTCGCTGACGATCGCGGACTTCTTCAATACGCCCGCGGTAGACGAGGTGGACGTCTCAGCCTATGCCGGCGAGGTGGGCAACCCAATTGCGGTGCGCGCTCACGATGATTTTGCAGTGGTCAGTGTGCACGTGAGCATCACGAAGTCCAACGGCGAGGCCATCGAAAGCGGTGAGGCCGTGCAAACTCCGCCTAACAGCCCACGCTGGGTATATACGGCCACAGCCACGGTGCCGCAGGGCACGGCCGTGCGCATCGCCGTATCGGCCAGCGACCGCCCCGGAGGCGTGGGAGAAGCGACTTCCGAGAAATCGCTCTAGCGCGTTAAAATAACAGGCGGGCGGCCCCGGAGCAACAAAACCAACGGGCGGAGGCCGCCCAATCCCTTGACGTAATTTTATCCCTATGAGATTATTAGCCCTCGATTTTTGGAACAAAGAAAGACCATGCCCACTGCACTTATTACCGGCATTACCGGCCAGGATGGTTCCTATCTTGCTGAATTATTGCTTTCCAAAGGCTATCGGGTCGTTGGAATGGCGCGCCGCGCCAGCACTGTTACGTATGAACGGATTTAACATTTGCTGGATGAGATCACGGTGATTTATGGCGACCTGACGGACCAAGGCTCGTTACTTTCCATCATTGAAGAATATGAACCCAGCGAAGTCTATAACCTTGCGGCGCAGTCCTTCGTGACCGCTTCGTGGAACCAGCCCACGTTGACCGCCGATGTGACCGCAGTGGGTGTGACGCGCCTGCTTGAGTTCGATCCGGTTTGTCAACCCGAAGATCAGGTTCTACCAGGCTTCCTCCAGCGAGATGTTTGGAAAGGTGGTGGAGGTTCCACAGAAAGAAACCACGCCGTTTTATCCGCGCAGTCCGTATGGCGTAGCGAAAGCCTATGGACACTGGATCACGGTTAATTATCGCGAATCATTTGGGTTGTTCGCGGTTTCGGGGATCCTGTTCAACCATGAGAGCCCACGGCGAGGATTGGAATTTGTAACGCACAAGATCACGGATGGCGCGGCACGGATCAAATTGGGACTGGCGAAGGAACTGCGGCTGGGCAACCTCGAAGCCCAGCGCGATTGGGGCTTTGCCGGTGATTACGTCCAAGCCATGTGGGCCATGCTGCAACAGGAACAAGCTGAAAACTTTGTGGTCGGCACAGGCGAGACCCACTCGGTGCGTGAGTTCTGTGAAATTGCGTTTGGTCACGTTGGTTTGGATTATCACGATTTCGTGATCCAGGACCCGCATTTCTACCGCCCGGCAGAAGTGGATCTGTTGATCTCCAACCCAAGCAAGGCAAAGCGTATATTGGGCTGGCAGACGAAAATTAACTTGAGACAGTTAGTGGGGATGATGGTAGACTCAGACCTTAGCCGGCTGAAAACCAGGACAAGCTCGTAGTGATCGATCCAGCCAGACTTTCGTTCCAAGAAAAAGAGAAAATGAATTCTGAAGAAATAGTGACCTCCAAAAACGAATGGGATCTGATCATCCGCCCTCAGCGCAGTTGGTGGGATTTGCGGTTGAGCGAACTATGGCGTTACCGCGACCTGATCTGGCTCATGGTCTGGCGCGATTTTGTTGCCTTTTACAAACAGACGATTTTGGGGCCGCTATGGTATCTGATCCAGCCCATTGTGACCACGGTCATTTTCACAGTCATCTTCGGGAACATTGCGAAATTGTCCACGGATGGTCTCCCACCTTTTCTGTTCTATATGGCAGGCAATACGGTTTGGAGTTTTTTTTCTGCCTGCCTGATGAGCACCTCGAATACATTTGCCAATAATGCGGGTATCTTTGGAAAGGTTTACTTTCCCCGTTTAAGTGTGCCCATTTCGACAATCATCTCTAATCTCATTTCTTTTGGCATCCGCTTGGGTGTGTTTTTGCCTTTCCTGATTTATTTTATGCTCACCAGTTCAGCGGTTCGCATTACTCTGTGGATCCTGGCACTGCCAGTTTTACTGCTGCTCATGGCCGGGATGGGCTTGGGTTTGGGCATTATTGTATCTTCTCTCACCACCAAATACCGGGACCTGCAGCAACTCATGGGGTTTGGTGTACAGTTACTGATGTACGCCTCGCCGGTCATTTATCCTCTTTCGACCGTTCAAGGCATTTGGCGCTGGATGATCCTGGCCAACCCCATGACCCCAGTCATTGAAATCTTTCGTCTGGCATTTCTGGGGACGAGTTCGATCGAGCCGGTTTTCCTGCTTTATAGCGCCGCCTTCATGTTCGTCGTATTAATCCTCGGTGCTCTCATCTTTAATCACGTCGAAGCCACATTCATGGACACGGTATAACATGTCGGGCACGGTTATTTCGGTTGAGAATCTTTCCAAGAGCTACCAATTAGGCGTGATAGGAACCGGAACCTTTCGCGGCGACTTCCAGCGCTGGTGGGCGAGGCAACGCGGCAAACCTGATCCATATCAAAGGGTCGGGGAGGCCGATCACGGCAATCGCCAAGGTGAGACGATTTGGGCATTGAAGGATATTAACTTTACCGTACAACAGGGTGAAGTGTTGGGCATCATTGGGCGCAATGGGGCGGGAAAAAGCACCGTGCTCAAGATCATATCGCAAGTGACCGCCCCCACCTCGGGGGAGGTGAAGGTAAAGGGACGTATCGCCAGCCTGCTGGAAGTAGGAACGGGGTTTCATCCGGAACTGACCGGCCGAGAGAATATTTTCCTGAACGGCGCCATCTTGGGCATGAGTAGGGATGAAATCAAACGAAAGTTCGATGAGATTGTGGATTTTTCCGGCGTGGAGCAATTCATTGACACACCGGTCAAGCGCTATTCCAGTGGGATGTATGTGCGCCTGGCATTTGCCGTGGCGGCGCACCTGGATCCGGAAATCCTGATTGTGGATGAGGTACTAGCGGTGGGTGATGCCGAGTTCCAGAAGAAATGTTTGGGGAAGATGGGGGATGTGGCAAAAGGTGGACGAACCGTATTATTTGTCAGCCACAATATGGTGTCCATCCAAAATCTATGTACAGATTGTATATATATCGATGGAGGAAGAATAAATGTAAACGGACAGACTGAAGAGGTGATCCGAAAATACCTTCTTGACATAAGCCATCATGATCAACAAAAAAGTGAATCAAAATCCGGAATTGCAAATTTGGCTAATCACGTCAATCAATATACACCAGGAAAACTAATTATTAAAAAGTAAAGTTAATAGATGCAAGCGGAGAATACCAAAATATATTTTCGATGGGGCAAAAAATGGTGATACGCGTCGATATTGAAGGGCTATCTAAGTTTAGAGGTTCAATGATTGGAGTTACTATAAAATCCCAATCAGATCAATCGTTAGCAAGTATAAACACAGGCATGAACGGAACATTTAAGAGTTTGAATTGAAATGAGAAAGAACAGGCTACCTTATCGATACCGCGCATCCCTTTCACGCCCGATACTTATTGGATTTCAATAAGTGTTGCAAATAATAATCACCGAATTGATTATGTGGACAATGCAATTTCATTTACTGTTGTGGAAGCTGATGTATATGGTTCGGGCTATCAGGTGACACACGATTACGGCTTAATTTTTCTAGATGGCAAATGGGAAATAGAAAATGTATAAAAAATTAGCGAGTTTCAAGTCTCATGTTCTTTCTGCACAATTACAACAAAATTCTAAATTGACAAAATGCAGAGGGGTTCAAATGACATCTTGGGAGACCCTTATCAGTTGAAACCTAGCGATGCGTCTTCAAAGAGATCGGAATTCCTGCGGAGAATTTCTTTGTTTCGGTCGACACTAACACAACCGAATCACATGCAGGAAGTTCGATTACGCAAAATGTTACAGATTTTTTAAACATCAGATATTGAAACGCCACTTTATTGATTCGCATATATCCCAGAACCTCGTCGAAAGCACGACTTTCATACGACAGAAAACAGAAGAGATATAATTAAATGGCACCAAAGGAATAGAATGCTCAAACGCTATCTGGCGTCAATATTTTCTACCAATCGCTACCCCAAAATTATCCTGCAGAGGGATATTATGCCGTCGGGCTTGCGCTTTGAAGTTACAAACGAGATTGAAGAATGGCGCGTAACGTCCATGGATGATGAACAGGAATTCATGAAAGAACTCATCCAAAGTCTTAATCCTGAAGACATATTGTATGATATCGGCTCATGCATCGGCTTATACTCAATTCATGCAGCTGGTTACTGCCGCCTTGTATATGCCTTCGAACCTGATCCAGGATTCCAAAAACGGATAGCGCGTAACATCCGCCTCAATCACATAAAAAATATAACAACTTTGCCGCTTGCTGTTTCGGACAAAGCCGGTGAAGTGACCCTATACACAGACGGAGTAGGTGGGAGGTCGCCGAGTTTGGAAAACCTTGGCCAAAAGAACATTGTGGGAGTGCCCTGCAATTCATTGGATAAATTGATCGAAGAAAAGAAAATTCTCCCGCCCAGTGTTATCAAAATGGACATTGAAGGGGCCGAGTTTCTTGCCCTAAGTGGCGCTAAAGATTTGTTATGCTCAAAGCATCGCCCTCGTTTAATCTTCCTTGAAGTACACCCCCAATTCTTGGAACAATTCGGGCACACAAGCCAGGATCTTGAAAAATTCCTCGAGGAACATGGATACCACGCCAGACAAAAAACCTTGCGAGATATACAATATCATGTAATCTTTGAATGTTAATCTCTCTCCACAATTAAAGGATACATTTTGCATGGAATTACGTATTTCAATCATCAGGAAAATCCCAATTCTTCGAAGCCTCAATCGCAAAACAAAAGCTTTGATTGCCAAAATTATTATTACCGCTCCAGGCAATAAGCCTCCTTTCAAATTGGTAGTATTTCCACCTTTTAGTGATAATACTGAATTATTGGACTTCTGCTACAAAATTAAATATTTTCTACCAAAACATCTTATTGGCAGAGTAAGTATAGCAATCACATCTACTATTCCAATGGCATCCATGGAACTTCCAATTCCAGATTATTTGAAAGCAACACCCATTCCTATTAATTCATTTGAATGGATAAAATCATGCCAAAAGATACGCTATCAGCGGAGACTTATGGAAGCAGACTATATCCTGATCTGGGATAAAAAGAGCCAACAGAATAATCTACTAATCCGCAAATTGGAGCAAAAAGTTATAAAATTAGACCGGCATGAACTAACCTGGGATGGTTGGGTGTGGTCTACCCTGGGCAACACACTGATTTCAGGAGAACGGCTTACAACACCAGTTGAGGCACAGATAAGATTCAACCAATATGTAAAGTCGCTTCCAAAATACAAGAAAGCTTATGTTTTTGGAACCGGTCCATCATTAGATACAGCCTACCAATTTGATTTTTCAGATGGCTACCGGATTGTTTGTAATACGATAGTGAAGAATCAACGTTTGCTAAAGCATATTTCCCCGCATTTTATTGTTGCAGCCGATGCCATATATCATTTTGCCAATAACCTTCATGCTTATCAATTTCGCCGCGATCTAGAGAGCGCATTGGATCTTACTCAAGCCATGTTCTTGACTTCCGATTTCTTTGTGTATTTACTCAAATATCATCACCCTAGAATTTATTCACGAACCATCCCTGTTCGCACAGATTTAATTGGCATGGATCCGAATGGCATTTATCTGGATATGAAAAACAATCTAGCTTATACAGGCCTGCCAAATATATTGAATAGTTTGCTTCTCCCCCTCGGCACGTCATTGGCCAATGAAATAAATTTACTGGGCTTTGATGGACGTGCCCCTAATGAAATTTCGTTCTGGCAGAACTCAGGGGCCAATTCATATGAGGAGCTCAAGCCCACAATCAAGGCTGCTCATCCAGGATTCTTCACAGGAATCGATTACGAAGAATACGCCCATTCACAAAGCAACTCCGCAGAAAAAATTATGACCCTAGGTGAACAAATGGGCAAGAAGTATTACTGTCTAAATCAATCCTTCATCCCAGCTATGCAAAAACGTATACATCCAAAGGCCATACGGTACTCTAATGTCAAAACTTAATAGCGAATAAAGGCATTCATGGAATCCATCGAAACGATCTCTCACGACGATCAGGTGCTCTGCATCTTGATACATGCCAATACACTTCCCATTGAAACCACCTTCCTTACCCCGCCGGAATACAAACAGCAGGTTGGCTTTGTGGTTTATCCCAAAGGTGGAGAAATCAAACGTCATACACACGTTGCGTTGGAGAGGCATCTGGTTGGCACGTCTGAGGTTTTAATGGTCAAGAAGGGACGTTGTCTCATTGATATCTATAACGATGCTCATGAATTGATTAAGACTTGCGAATTACATGAAGGTGATCTGATGCTAATGGTGGGCGGCGGGCATGGCTTCCGCATGTTGGAAGATACGGTTTTACTTGAAGTCAAACAAGGTCCTTACACCGGACTGGAAGAAAAGGAACGCTTCTAATGAACGCTGTGCAAATGATTCCGGTCAATGAACCCTTCCTGGGTGAGAATGAAACCCGGAATGTGTTGGAATGTCTGAAAACCGGCTGGATATCGTCCGAAGGAAAATTCATCCACGAATTTGAAGAGCGGTGGGCGAGTTACTGCGGCATGAAATACGGCGTTGCGGTCAGCAATGGCACGGTGGCGCTCGAAATCGCGGTTGCCGTATTAGATCTGCAGCCCGCTGATGAAGTCATCATGCCCTCCTTTACTATCGTCTCCTGCGCGCAAGCCGTTACCAACAATCATGGTGTGCCCGTATTGGTGGATTGCGATCCCGAAACCTGGTGCATGGATGTTTCGCAGGTGAAAGCCAAAATCACGTCTCGCACACGCGCCCTCATGCCAGTCCATATCTACGGTCATCCGGTGGACATGGACCCATTGCGTGAATTGGCACGCCAGCATGGGCTGGTTATCCTTGAAGATGCGGCAGAAGCGCATGGCGGCGAATATAAAGGAAGGAAATGCGGAGGGCTGGGCGATATTTCGTGTTTCAGTTTCTATGCCAACAAAATCGTTACCACCGGCGAAGGCGGTATGGTGTTAACCAATGACGAGACCCAAGCGGAGCGCTTGCGATCCTTACGCAATTTATGTTTCCGCAAGGAACGCCGTTTTTATCATACGGAACTGGGAAACAATTATCGGTTGACCAACATTCAAGCTGCGATTGGCTTGGCACAAATCGAGCATATCGAGAAATCCATTCAGAAAAAACGTTGGATGGCCAACGCGTATGCGGAGCAATTAAGCGGCGTTAAAGGATTATCCCTGCCCGTGGAGCGTTCCTGGGCAAAGAATGTTTACTGGATGTACGGCTTGGTGCTCGACCCTGCCTTGGGTATGGACGCGGTAGAATTTGCGCGTTTGCTCAACGAGCAAGGTGTTATGACCCGCCCCTTCTTCCTTGGAATGCATGAACAGCCCGTTTTTCATTCTATGGGTTTGTTCCAAAACGAACACTATCCAGTGACTGAACACATCGCCCGCCAAGGCTTATATCTTCCCTCGGGAATGACGATCACTGAGACGCAAATCGAACAGGTTTGCCGTGCCGTGAAGAAAATACTTGCCCGCTAATTGGAAGGAGTAAAGTGATGCCTGTTTTTAAAAAATATGCCGAATATTACGATGCCATCTACTTGGAAAAAGATTATACGGCTGAGTGCGACTTCCTTGAGATGATCTTAAAAAAATATACCACCCACCCTTTAACTATCCTTGACCTAGGATGTGGTACCGGTGGACATGCTTTTCAACTTGCCCAGCGTGGATATTCTCTCACGTGCGTAGATCAATCTGCAGAGATACTTGCGATTGCACAAGAGAAAAAGTCAAAACTGGCAAGCGGAGAAAAGACCACGTTCCTGCAAGGCGATATTCGCAACGTTGAATTAAAGGCGCAGTTCGATGTGGTTGTATCCATGTTTGCAGTAATGAGTTACATGGCAAGCAATGATGATTTGCAAAAGGCTCTGAAAACCGCCCGACGCCATCTGCAACCCGGTGGGCTGTTCATCTTCGATGCCTGGCATGGACCCGGTGTCCTGACCGATCCGCCAGCAGACCGCTATAAGTTTGCGCAAAAGGAAAATATGCGAGTTATCCGTTTTGCCCACCCAGTTGTGGATATTATCCGTCACACGGTGGATGTGAATTACAAATTGCTTACTCTGGATGGCGAAAAACTGGTCAGTGAAGTGGATGAGACCCACACCATGCGCTTTTTCTTTCCCCAAGAGATCATCTTCCATTTGCAAATTGCAGGATTTGAGGTTCTGTGCTTGTGTCCCTTCATGGAGATGGATCGCAGCTTGAACGAACGCGATTGGAATTTTAGCGTCGTAGCGAAGGCATGTTGAAATAAAGATGAGGATCGCTGTTGTTGTTTCTCATTCATACGCGATGCAAGTATCGCCCACAGTCAAGGATATTTGCAGGTATCTGGCAGTCCAGGGGTTTGATGTTGATATTTATATTGACCAATTTTACCCCCCTGATTTGCAATTCAGCATTCCCGGCGCGGAGATCATCAAAGCCGAAAGCAATATCCTTTGGCATTTGCTTAGATTTATTGACAGAATGCCTATCAACATGCCAAATCGGAATTCCTTTTTTATGCGGGTTTTACATAAGCTTTTTGGAAAAGAATTCGCGACTGGCCAACTCCGCTCAAGCCTAGAGAAATTCAAACCCATCATCAGCCTATGGCAATTGAAGAAAAAACTGAAAAAATATGACTGGATTTTTTGTATTGAAATCATGGCACTGGATATAGTTGAAAAATCAGGATGGGATCTTTCACACGCAAGTTATTTGTCACTTGAAAGCGTTCAATTAGTTTCAAAATACGAATTGGAATATATCAGGGACTTATTCCGGCAAATAAGTTTTTGTATCATTCAAAGCCCCGAGCGGGGCAAGGACTTTGAAGAATATCTGGGCTTGAAACTCGATTTTGAATACCTGCCCGTTTCAATGCTTCCACGCATTCCGCGCAACCGGACTGTACCTACGCCACCAACATCAACACGTATTCTTTATTCTGGTTACATTGCAGAATGGGCCCAGCTTCTCGAATTTCTGGTTGCATATTCAGCCTGCGATGCGAAAGCGCGGGGTATGCTTGTTTTACAAGGCCATTACTTCGGCACCCAAAAGTATTTGGAACAGCTGCAGTCTATCGCTTCAAAAATGGAAGGCGTTGTCATACAGACCAACTATTTGGCAGACCAAGAGTTTTATGATTTCATTGATGGGTTTGATGTTGGACTGGCGTTATATAAGGCTCCAGATGATAATCCTGTTGCCCGTGTCAATTGGGATAACCTGATTTTTTCGTCAGGGAAAATAGCGGCCTATCTGTGGTCAGGATTGGCAGTAATCACAAATATTGATTCTTTATTATCACGAAAACCGCCTTTTTTGTATATTGATGTAATTACAGCTGAAAATATCGCGTATGCCTTGAAAGAATACGAATCTCGGCGAAGCGAATATCGGGATGCTGCATTAAAATGTGCCAACCAATGCTACAATATGGAACGCTCAATGATTAGAATTATAGAAAGAATAAAAAGTTAGAATAGACAGGCTTCAAGAAAATTACCGCTTGATGAAGTCAGTACTTGGTTTTAATGGAATTGGTTTAAGATCTAATTTCATAAAGGTGGTATGGTTTACCTGCCCAGACATGTCAACATTGACTTTCCACTCGACCAGCAGACGTCACAACATATCCCAAATGACAGACAACACCCCCACCAATATGCCGAATCACCAGATTACATAATAATGCTTACTTTTGTGTGGACCAAGGCTATGTACTGGATCAGGAGAATATTCCCTGCATCCGAAGTTTGGCTTGACGGCACGCAGGCTAAAAGGGCATTCGCAAAAGAGTTTGCGCAATTTTCGGAATTGCAAAACAGAACCCCGACAGCTAGGTTTGAAATGCTTTGGGAGGATCGCCATCCTATTCTTGATGAGAAAACTGGATTTACCCATTTCGACGCGCACTATACGTACCACCCTGCTTGGGCAGCACGTGTGTTGGCTCGGTTGCGTCCTGAAGAACACGTCGATATATCGTCCGCTTTGCATTTCGCTACCATGGTCTCGGCCTTTATTCCAACAAAGTTTTATGATTATCGTATTGCGCTGCTAAATTTAAGCAATCTGGAGTTTAAGAAGGCGGATTTGACGAATTTGCCATTCACAGATAACAGTATTAAATCTCTTTCTTGCATGCATGTCGTTGAACATATTGGGCTTGGTCGTTATGGCGATCCGCTAGACCCCGATGGGGATTTGAAAGCCATAGCTGAGCTTAAGCGAGTTGCGCAAAAGGATGGAATTCTGTTGTTCGTTGTTCCTGTTGGTAAAGAACCAAAAATTTATTTCAACGCCCATCGCGTTTATACTTATCAACAAATCGTTTCTTATTTTGAAGGCTTTCATATTGAGCAATTTGCTTTAGTTGACGATCAGGGAAGATTTATCCTGAATGCCAATTCAAATGACGCTGACCAACAGAATTATGGTTGTGGTTGCTGGTATTTTATAAAGGATTGAAATAGGCTTTTATGTATCTCCCTTCCAAATCGCGAAAAGAAAAACTTGCATTACATTGGCTCACCAAAATAACGAATGTTTTGCTGCCAAAGGGTGTGCAGGATTATATCCTTGAAATCATGCTTCAATCTCATTTTAAAAAAATCCGAGATGAAATTGGGACTGATAACAAACCTAATAGGGATGCATGGCTGGAAGCGGCTCTGGCAAAAATACCAGCAGGGTTTAGCATACTGGATGCGGGCGCGGGAGAATTGCAGTATAAGAAATACTGTTCGCACCTACGTTATGTCAGCCAGGATTTTGCCCAATATGATGGGAAGGGTAATTCCTCAGGCCTGCAAATTGGCAGTTGGGATAATTCCCAACTTGACATCATTAGTGATATTACGACCATTCCTGTTAGGTCGAATTCGTTCGATGCGGTTATGTGTATTGAAGTGTTCGAACATGTGCCCAACCCTGTTGCAGCATTAGGTGAGATTGTCCGCGTCCTTAGGCCGGGTGGATTCCTATTGATCACCGCACCGTTTGCATCCTTGACGCACTTTGCTCCCTATTATTTTAGCAATGGTTTTAGTTCATATTTCTATGAACACTGGGCAAAGGAACTAAATCTTGAAATTCTGGATCTGCAGTTCAACGGAAATTACTTCGATTACATGGCTCAGGAAATAAGACGATTGCCGGAAATAACAACCAAATACACAGATGAAACAATGACGGCGACGGACCTATTGCTTCTAAATGGCATTTTGGGAAAATTAAGCGGACTGTCAGATAAAGGGAAAGGTTCTTCCGAGCTATTGACCTTTGGGTTGCATGTCTTTGCCCAAAAGCACTCAATTTGATGAATGGTGTAATGGATTGATGGAATTATGATAAAAAAAATATTTAGTCATAAAGGCTCTGCCAGAAGTGCTGATATTCCCGTAGTGAACCCACAGTTCAAGGAATTCGAAGTCAATAACTGGGATTTATCCGGCTTCATTATTGATAAGTTGCTCCCAATTGTGGGTTATCATCCTTATCCGCTCAATGAACTATTATTGATGACTGGTGCGCTTTGCCGCATTCATCCTGACCATCTCTTTGAATGGGGAACACACCTGGGCAAATCGGCGCGGATTTTCTTTGAGACTCGCCAGCGCTTCCAACTCAAAACAGTCATTCACTCGGTGGATTTGCCGCCCGATGTATCCCACATCGAGCATCCCGGTAAGGAATATGCAAAATTCCTGAAAGGCATTCAAGGGGTCAAACTCTATCGCGGCGATGGCCTGGAGATCGCAACGAAATTGGGAAAATCATTTGACCCGTCTGCCATCTTGATGTTCTTTCTCGACGGTGACCACAGTTTCGAAAGCGTTTCGCGCGAACTGGAAATACTCTCCGCTTCATTTCCCTCTGCGAGTATCCTCGTCCACGATACATTCTATCAAGACCCAGCCTGCGGCTATAACATCGGGCCGTACAAAGCCATTCAACAATTACTTGGCAGGAATCCATCCCGTTATCGTTTGATCGAGACGTGCACCGGCTTGCCGGGCATGTCCCTGCTTCTTCCATCGGGAATATGACCGAGCCAGTTATCAGTGTTGTCATGCCGGTCTACAACGGCGCAGAGTATTTGCGGGAAGCATTGGATAGCATCCTTGCCCAGACTTTTGAAGACTTTGAGTTCATCGTCATTGATGATGGCTCAAAAGATTTTAGTTTGGAAATTGTCCAGCAGTATGACGATGGGCGGCTACGTATGTTTATGCAATCCAATCAAGGGCTGGCGGCGACGCTCAATCGCGGCATCGAATTGGCACACGGCAAATACATCGCCCGAATGGATCAGGATGACATCAGCATGAGTTAAAGGTTTGCAAAGCAAGTTGCATTTCTGGATAATCACCCAAACTGCGCCTTGGTTGGAACCTGGTCTGAGATTTGGGAAACACGTGCTCGAACAGACCGCATCCACGCGCACCCGACAGATAATTCAACCATCAAGTTTGAATTGCTCTTCAACAATCCCTTTGTCCATAGTTCGGTCATGTTGCGCCGCGAGGCAGTCCAGCATGTGGGCGGTTATAGTACCGACCCATCCCGACAGCCACCGGAAGACTATGAACTCTGGTCGTGTCTCGCACGAGATTATGAACTTGCCAACCTTCCTGAAGTGCTACACGTCTACCGCGAGATGCCCAAAAGTATGTCGCGGCACAGGGGTCTCTCCTTTTCTGCTTAAAGTTGTTGATCATCTGTACGGAAAATATCGCCTGGGCCGCAAAGGATTTACCTGCAAACCCCGCTGTGAAAAATATTCCGGCTCTCTTTCATTCTGTTTGGGAACATGTGGAGAATCCATTGGATATTTTTGCCATGCGCCGCATCTTGAAACGCGCGGTAGCCGGAGTTACTCTTCCTGAACAGCGTTCGCACTTTGACAAGATTGCACAAGGACGTTTACTCACCGCCATAGTGCAATATTGGGATATCCAGCCAGATGACATCTGGCAAAAGAGGCTGGTTACCCTGGCTCGGCGCTGGAGGCAACGCGTGAGACACATGAGAAGTATTAGAAAGGTTAAGTAGTAATGAGAGCATTGGTGATAGGCGGCGCTGGATTTATTGGCAGCCATGTTACCCACGCGCTGATGGAAAGCGGGCGAACAGTCACCGTATTGGATCGTACTTCCACGCCGGTTCACCCATTGCCTGAGTTTGTTCACTATCTTTCAGGCGATTATGGAGATAAGGATCTTTTGCGTAAAGTCCTTGCCAGTGCAGATGAGGTGATTGACCTCGCTTACACCACCGTCCCAAAAACCAGTTTTGAAAACCCGGTTTATGATATCCTGTCCAACCTGCCGCAGGGCGTGAGCCTGCTGGAAGAGGCGGCGCATGACGGTCATTGCAAAGTATTGCTGGTTTCTTCCGGCGGAACGGTCTATGGAGTGGCCCACTCCTTGCCTATTCGCGAAGACCATCCCACCAACCCCGTCTCGCCCTATGGCATCACCAAGCTCACCATGGAAAAATACGCATGGATGTTCCATGCCTTGGCTCAGCTGCCAGTGACGGTGGTCCGTCCGAGCAATGCTTATGGCGAAGGACAACTTGCATTTACCGGACAAGGCTTCATCGCCACTGCCATTGAATCCATTTTGAACCATAAGCCCATTGAAATTTATGGCGAGCAGGGCACCGTGCGCGATTATCTTCATGTCCACGATTTGGCATTGGGTATGCTCGCTGCGTTCGACTCAGGCGAGGCAGGTCAGGCGTATAATATCGGCTCTGGAGTTGGCAGGAACAATATGGACATATTGAATATCCTAAAGCCATTGGCGAAGAAAGCGGGTTATCCCATTGAAGTTAGTTTCTTACCGCCTCGTAAATTCGACGTTCCTGCCAACGTGCTAGATTGCTCCAAACTCAAATCCATTTCTGGCTGGCAGTCTCTCATCTCTTTGGAGGAGGGCATCCAACGAACCTGGTTGCGGGCGCTTGAAACCCATGAACATCCTTCACACCGTTGAATCTTATTCCCCGAGCGTCAGCGGCGCGCCGGAAGTAGTGAAGCAAATCTCTGAGCGACTGGTTCAGCGCGGACATCAAGTTACAGTTGCCACCTCCCGTCACCCTGAACGGCATGCAAAAAATATCAACGGCGTTCAGGTTGAGGAGTTTGATATTCGCGGCAACAGCGTCTATGGCATTCAAGGCGAAACGGAACGCTATCAGGCTTTCCTGCGCGCAGGCAAATTCGATATCATGATGAACTATGCCGCCCAGCAGTGGGCAACCGATCTGGTTTATCCGGTGTTGGATGAACTACCCTACAAAAAAATCCTCATTCCCTGCGGCTTCTCCGGTCTTTATTGGCATGAATTTGAAAACTATTTCCGTGACCTGCCAAATGTCTTACGCCGGTATGACCACCTGATTTTTCATGCGGACAATTACCGCGATACAAACTTTGCCCGCCAGCACCACATCAGCCATTGGAGCATTGTCCCCAACGGCGCGTCGCGCTCTGAATTTGAAATTGTAGATTCCACATTTCGTTCACGCTATGAGATTCCATCCGATTCGCCTTTGCTCCTTACCGTTGGCAGTCATACCGGCGTTAAAGGACATTATCTTGTCCTTGACGCCTTTTTACATCTCCACACGGGATGCGCTACGTTGGTTATTATTGGTAATGCCTTTGGTCAACCACGTCTGTGGGGCGGCGTTATTCGTCCGTTACTTAGTTCATTTAGACACAGAAAGTTTTCAATAGCGGGGCGTCTTTTTTTGGATATAGTGTTGGGCGGTATTGGCCCCATAGGCTGTCTCTCTGGATGCCGTGCCCGCGCACGCTGGATCAATTGGCAGGGCGGTGGAAAAAAGAAAGTCCTTTTGCTCGACCCGCCTCGTGCGGATGTGGTTGCCGCCTATCACGCCGCAGACTTGTTTCTCTTCGGTTCAAATATCGAGTACTCGCCGCTTGTCCTATTTGAAGCAATGGCATCCCGTACCCCGTTCCTTACGCTCGCCTGTGGCAATGCCGCTGAAATCGTGCAATGGAGCAATGGCGGCGGCATGCTTGCACCAACCATACAGAAGGAACGAGGCTTTGTAGATGGTGATCCGGTTCAATTTTCCAAATGCATGGAAGAACTTATCTCAAATCCCAACAGGCTCAAATATATGGGGAAAGCAGGTTATGCTGCCTGGCAAACACGCTTTACCTGGGAAAAACTCGCCGGCGAATACGAATCTCTATATCTGCGCCTGATCAACTCCTAAGCCATGAACATTCAGACCCTCATCTTCAGCCGCGACCGCGCCATGCAGCTGGATGCCGCCTTGCGTTCTTTCTTTCTACATTGTCAAGACGCAGAACTGGCAGACTTGAATGTTCTTTATCGCGCCTCCACGCCCCAAAGCGCAAGCCAATATGAAATCCTTAAGACAGAATATGCACAAGTACATTTCATCGAGGAAAAAGACTTTCGAAAAGATTTGGAAAAGATCCTCCTCCAATATTATGATGACAATGCTCAAAGGTTCTTCTACCTGCTCCTCTCCAGATTAAATCAACTGCAACTACCTGGAAGTTCCCTCCTCCAGAAGATACGACGCGGATTGCCGAAGATGGACATCTATCATCGATTTATTGACATCCTCGCACCGTTAGGAAACAGGTCTATATTCTTCATCGTAGATGATAATATTTTTATACGGCCGTTCAAATTTGAAATGATCACAGATGCCCTGAAAATGTTTCCCGATGCACTTGGTTTTTCCCTGCGGTTGGGACGAAATACCACCTACTGTTATTCGCTCAATAGTAACCAGGCTTTACCTGAATTCACGATGCTGGGAGATCAAATAATAGTCTACGACTGGACAAACGCTGAGTTCGATTTCAACTATCCTTTGGAAGTCTCCAGCTCGATATATCGAGTGAGGCAAATTCTGCCCCTCCTTGCCCTATTCCCTTACAATCATCCGAACACACTGGAAGGCGAAATGGCAGAACGCAGTTCAATGTTTGCCAAAAAATTTCCAAGATTGCTGTGTTTTGAAACCTCCGTTGCATTTTGTAATCCCATCAACAAAGTGCAAAACGTGGCGAAGGGAAATCGCGCTGCTCTTACCCATCCTTATTCCACGGAAGAACTTGCTCAGCGCTTTGATAATGGTGACCGAATTGATATAGAAGCTTACAGTGGCTTTGTTCCAAATGCGTGCCACCAAGAAGTGGAGCTCGTTTTCAAAAAAGGCAAAACGTCGTGAGCAACCAGCCGCTGATTAGTGTTGTGATGCCGGTCTACAACGGCGCGGAATATTTGCGGGAAGCACTAGATAGCATCCTTGCGCAGACCTTCGAGAACTTCGAGTTCATTATCCTTGATGATGGGTCAAAAGATTCCAGCATGGAGATTGCCCATGAGTATAAGGATGCGCGCATCCGCTTGTTCACTCAGTCCAATCGCGGATTGGCGGCGACTCTCAACCGCGGCATTGATTTGGCATGCGGAAAATACATCGCCCGTATGGATCAGGATGACATCAGCATGCCAAAAAGATTGGAGGAGCAAGTTTCATTTATGGAATCTCATCCGAAAATCGGGGTATGTGGCACTGGCGCGGAAATTATTGACACCCACGGAACACATTTGTTCAACTTGTCGTTTCCTGATTCTCATTTTTTGATCCTATGGTCCATGTGTTTTCTTGATCCCCTCCTGCATCCCACCATTTTCATGCGACGACCCCTGGTTCTTAAAGCGGATGGATATCGCAATCCACTCAAAAGGGGCATTATAGGTTTTCCGGAGGATTATGATCTTTGGGCCCGTATGAGCCGGTTCACGCAGTTCCACAATCTGAACCAGAATCTCCTCAAGCTGCGTCGACACAAGAATAATACTTCCTTAAATCATGCCAACACTTTGAATAGCTATAGTTTGAAGATCAGCAAAAAATATATAGAGAATTTGTTGGGATCAAGCCTGCCAGAAGATTCCGTTGAGCTATTTTGGAAACAAGAAACACCTTCCTCGTCGATAGGAAACTCCATCAACTTAATCTCAAAAATTGCCAATTTCTTCTTGGTGGCATATCCGCTATCGCCAGGAGAAATTAATTATATTAAGAGAGATACTGCGTGGAAATTAATCAACATCACCCGGCGTCATCTCGACGATCCCCTTGCTCTTTCAGTGATCTTACAAGCCTTTAGATATGATATGGCTGTGCCTTTGACAATTATAAATATGGCATTTACGAAATGGTCACGTGGCCCATGGGCAAACACTAGGGTCCACTGGCAGGCTTGGCGAAGGAAAATATAGCCTTGAACGCAAAAAAGAAGATCGCAGTTTTATATCCTCTGTTTCTTGGCGGCGGAGCCGAGTCAGTTACATTATGGATGCTTCAGGCTTTGATAGATAAATATGATCTTAGTCTTTTTACATTTTCATCCATTGACTTTGCGCAATTGGATCGGCAATTCGGTACCCAATTAAATGGGGCAGGCGTTCACCTGCGCATGCCATTTAAATTTCTAAATAGTATAAGAAATATGCAGGGTTATTCATTCATGACTCTTCGCCAACATCTGCTGGCTTACTATTTTAGAAGTATTCGAACGGAATTTGATTTGGCGATCGCGGCTTTCAATGAGATGGACTTGGGAGGTACGGGCATGCAATATATTCATGTGCCACTATTCGGCCACGGAAATGAAAAAGCCCGCAAAGCGTTGCGGTATCCAACTTCGCCGATGCGGACCTTCTATCAACGGGCGTGTGAAATTCTTGTCGGTTATTCTGACGAACGGATGAAACAAAATGTGACGGCCACTAACTCGCAGTGGACCGCCGACCTCATCAAAAAATCCTATAATATCGAGGCACAAGTACTTTACCCCCCGGTCATTCTAGATCCGCCTGATATTCCATGGGAAGAACGAGAGAATGGGTTTACCTGTTCAGGGAGAATCACTCATGACAAGAATCTCGAAACAGTGATTGAAATTATACGCAGGGTTAGGGAACGCGGGCAGGATGTTCACCTGCACCTCCTGAGCGGCAGTTTTGAACCAGCTTACCGCCAGATCATCCTGGATTTGCGCGATCAATATTCGTCATGGTTATTCGTGGAGGAAAACCTTGGCCGTAATGAATTGGCGCATAGGTTGGCAAGGCATCGTTACGGGATCCACGGACGGGCAAATGAAACTTTTGGTATCTCCATTGCAGAAATGGTGCGTGCAGGCTGCATCCCGTTTGTTCCCAAGGGCGGCGGTCCCGAGGAGATCGTGGGCAAAAATCCAAACCTAATATTTGACAACAACGAGGAAGCCGTTGAAAAAATTATGACGGTGTTGTCCAATGAAAAGTTGGCCGGGTTGCTGACAAAAGCCATGAAAGAAAGAGCCTTGCTTTTTTCTGTTTATAAATTTAAAGCAGAACTAATTAACTTACTGGGTAAGATGATAAAATAACCTTCAATGCGGCATACTTGGGAGCTAGAGTACGAGAATTTGCAAACGAAATTTGGCTGTGATTAGTGAATAGTATCAAGATTTTACATGCGCATAACTACTATCTTCAACCAGGCGGCGAGGATACTGCTTTTAAGGCGGAAGTGAATTTGCTTCGTGACCACGGGTCTGAAGTCCTTGAATATGTCGAAGATAATCACAATATTGCATCCAGAAGTCAGTTAAGCGTGGCCTTGCAAACCGTATGGTCATGGGATTCATACGCGAAGATCAAGAAAACCCTCCACTGGGAACGACCAGAGATCGCGCACTTTCACAATACGTTCCCTCTGATTTCCCCTGCGGTCTACTACGCTTGCCGCGAAGAAAAGACACCTGTGATCCAATCTTTGGATAATCCTCGTTTGCTTTGTCCGTCTGCGAATTTTTATCGTGGGGGCAAATTGTGTCAGGATTGCTTAGGCAAAACACCTCCCTGGCCTTCAATTTTGCATGCCTGTTATCATGGCTCGCACTTGCAGACCACAGTTGTCGCTTCGATGTTGACCTTTCACAGATGGCGAAAGACATGGAAAAGGCAAGTTGATTGTTATTTGGTCGCCACCGAATTCTATCGACGTAAATTTATCGAAGGCGGCCTGCCAGCGAAAAATATCGTTGTCAAACCTCATTTCATTTATCCTGATCCTGGTGCCAGGTCGGAGGAACACGCAGGGGAATATGTATTATTTATCGGTCGGCTCGACCCAGAAAAGGGAGTCCGTACCATGTTAGATGCCTGGAAAACACTTCAGCATATCCCATTGAAGATTCGAGGGGATGGACAATTGGAGAAGGAAGTAAACGAATTCATCCATTCAAACCAACCGACCTCAGTGGAGTTGATACAGCAGCTATCGCACGAAGAATTAACTGCGCTAATTAAGAATGCCAGATTTTTGATCTGGCCATCGAATGGCTATTACGAAACGTTCGGATATGTTGCCGTGGAATGCTTCGCTAATGGCGTGCCAGTTATTGCATCGGACATTGGTGTTATGAGCGAAATTGTCACGAATGGGATTACTGGCCTGCACTTCACTCCGGGCGATCCTGCTGATCTTGCTAAAAAAGTCCAATGGGCCTGGGAACATCCTAATGCTATGGCTGAGATGGGACATAATGCCCGCAAAGAATATGAGTTAAAGTATACTGCTGAGCGTAATTACGATATGCTGATGGATATCTATCATACAGTTATCGAGCATTCGAATGGATAACACGATAGTAGGCAGACAAGTGTAAAAAAATATATGTATGGGTTGCTGCCCAACTATCAGCACAAAGTGCGTTTATGCTTTCCCCCCTTTACTGAAGAAACTAATGACTGTGCCGCAAAAAAAAACTTTGCCTCAACGTATCTGGAATATTCTCAAATACATCCTTGCCATCGCGCTGGTTTGGTTTGTTTATTCCAAGACCAGCATAAACGAAATTATTGATTTATTCAGGCACGTTTCCCTGTTATGGCTGGCCGTCAGTTTTGTGCTATTTTGTCTCATGACAATGATGAAGGCCGCACAATATCACATACTATCCGGCAGGCAGGCGCCTTATCCGCGCGTGCTTTCCATTGTCGTGACACAGAACGTCATATCCAATTTTATCGCGACCGGCGCAGGGATCGCCTCTTATCTAACGATGTTCAGCGTGGATGAAGGCATCCGATTACGAAAGGCAGCCGCGACTTTTCTGATCGCAAAGGTTGGCGACCTGATCGCTGTATGGGCCACGCTCTTAATCACCAGCCTATTATTGTGGCGAGAAATCCCCAGTTTGAAAATCGCAGCCATGATCCTGCTGATCTTGATCCCTTTGGCGATTGGGTTATTCCTGGGCGTGATTATCCTGCGGCAAAGATTTGTTAATCTGGCTAGCCACATGGCGAAATCATCAGGTTGGATGGTACTTCTTTCGTCCAGCGCGGTCTTGAAATCCTTCAATTTGTGGCTGAACAGGATGAGAAATATGTTTTCGGCTTGGTCCAAATTGGCATCGTATGTTCTATAATATATATGGCTTTGACCATGTTATGGGCGTATGCCAGTCTGCGCGCCTATTCTGTGGATCTATCCGCCTCCGTGGTTGTTTTTGTCAATTCCTGGATCCAGTTGATTTCGTGGTTGCCGATTCAGGTGTTTGGAGGACTTGGCGTAGCGGAAACAAGTCAGGTATATTTATATGGCCTCTTTGGAATCCCCGCTGAGCAAATGGCAACAGTCAGCGTTGGGCTGCGTGTGATTTTATATTTATTTAATTTGATTTCACTTCTGTATATACCTTCTCAAACTTTCTTTCGCCGAAAAGATTCTTCCATTCGATCCTCCTAACGAAAGGTCAGAATCTCCTAACGAAAGGTCAAATGACCAATTTGTCAAAGAATTCCATTCGCTGGTTTTTCTTAACAGGCCTGAGTTTTGCCGTTGTTTCAGCCATCTTTGAGATTCTCGCGATTTTTCGTGTCCAGCAGGATTGGGGAACACTTCTTTCAATAGAAGGTTTATTGACCATCGTTGTTTATATTGCCTTTTTGATTTTAGGACTGATCGTCCTTTTCCTTCGTTTCTTTGATTCTCCCCGTTTGAAAGAAATCGTAAATCAGCTTGAGCGTCTGGGCCGGATGCGATGGCTGGCTGTCGCCGTGTTAATTCTATCGGTCATCTGGTTCTATCTTTATTCGCCGTGGCAATATGTGCTGACCGGCCCATGGCTGCAATTGATCTTTTCCTTTGGTCTCACCGCGTGGATCGCAATGCTCATTTCGCCTCATCGCGTTTCTTTTAGTGGATGGGATGAAACTATATTTGTCTTCGCTTTATTCCTGTTTCCGCGCATCATTTTGGAAATGCGTGTTCTTTTTACACAAGCGTGGGTATACCGCCTTGCTGTATTGGCCGGTTATTTGATGATCATGATTTTGGCTGTTTTTCTTCTTTCATCAGACAACCAAAAGTTGATTAAAGATTTGATCGCATTTCGCGACAAAATAGAATGGCCGCGCTGGATCGTGATTGCCGCGGCCCTGTGCGGTCCTGTGCTGTTTTATGGATTGGCCGGAACGAAGATTTATGTTACCAATCCTAATATACGTTTCTCGTTTCTCCTGATCGAATTGATGCTGGTTGCCATCTTGTTGAATAAAAATGACGGTCATTTGATCTCCGCCAAAACATTATTGATCAGCGCTTTTGCATTGGCATTGATATCGGCTTTGATTCAGGCATCCCTAACTGTAACGAATTATCCGTTCTCCATTGGCTGGTCGGAGGGAGATCGGTTGTACGAAGACTCTTTGATATTCGGTCAGCATCTTTATAATTATTCAGGGACGATCGTCAATCCTTATGGTTCTCCGGGCTCTTATGTTTTATGGGGATCGCTCTTTCTTTTTCCAGGCGTGTCCATTGAGTTGCTTCGGCTGTGGGACGTCGTGCTTGGTGTTGCTTTTCCCATTTTAGCAGCCTGGGTCTTGGCGAGAAAAATAGAAAATGCTTATCTGCGCCTGGCTTTTGTCTTATGGTTGACTTTGTTTTTTATCGTTGAGGCGCCGCTTCATCCGCCGTTCATGCTGGCCACGATCATTATTTTTGGGTTTATGTCCTCCCGATCTTTTTGGCTGCCGCGGCTTCGATCGCGGTAGCCAGCATCTATGTTGGATTGAGCCGCTGGACATGGATTCCGGTAACGGCGGGTTGGGCCATTCTGATAGACTTGATTTTGTATTATCCGCATCGCACCGGACCTTTTATTC
>CAVWED010000001.1:0-546186 GCA_963753985.1 uncultured Chloroflexia bacterium | reverse complement strand
CGCTTCCAGCCATTGTGAGTTGCAATCCTTGCAGATGGCGGGTACAAAGGGTTCGTAGGGCTGTTGCTTTCCACATATGACGCATTCTAAGAATTTAGGTGCGGCCATCTATTTTTCCTGTTTCTCGATTGGCTCGGCAATCTTCGCGATGAGAGGCAGCTCGATGTAGAAAGTTGAGCCTTCACCCGATACGCCTGTACTTTCTGCCCACAAGCGGCCACCGTGCAACTCAATGAGACGGCGGCTGATTGGCAGACCCAGGCCTGTACCACCCGTTTTTCTGGTGGCAGAGGTATCCACCTGGGTAAATTCCTGGAAGATGGTTTGAAGCAGTTCCGGTGGAATGCCAATGCCGGTATCATGGATTTCCATCAAGACATGTTCATCTTTTTGTTTGGCCTTCAAGGTAATTTCACCACGTTCAGTAAACTTGATCGCGTTATTGATCAGGTTGATCATCACCTGCTGAAGCCGAGTCCGATCGGCAAATATTTCTACCGTTCGATCAGAGTCTTCTTTAATGGCAAGCGAGAGCGATTTTACATTTGCGAGGGACGATGTGATGTTAATCGCTTCTTCAAAGAGTCCCATCAGCTTAAATTTTTCGGGCTGCAAGTTCATTCGTCCGGCGTCGATCTTAGCCATATCAAGCACATCATTGATCAAATGTAGCAAATGCTGGCCGTTTTTCCCGATCAGCCTCAGGTCGTTGTCCATCTGTTCTGTTACAGGGCCATCCAACCCTTCGAGGATCACATCGGAAAACCCCAAGATGGAATTCAACGGTGTTCGCAACTCATGGCTCATGTTTGCCAGGAAGGATGTCTTTAAGCGATCGAGTTCACGCAACTGAGTCACGGTAGCGGCCTGCTCAGCATACAATCGGGCGTTCTGCAGGGCAACTGCAACCTGGGAGGCCAATGTAGTGTAGATGTTGGCATCTTCATCCGAGAAGTCGTTAACTCTCTCTGCCTGCACATCAAATACTCCGATTACCTTGTCGCCGACGATCATGGGCACGGCCATTTCGGAATGCGTCTCCGGCAGGAGCGGGTTGGGCAGGAAGCCGGGGTCACTATGGACATCATTCACAATGGCAGCTTTGCGTTCACGGGCGGCACGAGCCACCAAAGATTTCTCCGCGTCCATACCAATGGCGTGTTCTTCTTCAACCATCTTTCTCCCAACTTCACCAGCACCGGCTGCCAGCAGCAGGGTCTGCCAAGTATCGTCAGCGAGGTAGATATGGGCATGATACAAATTAAACCGTTCCTTCGTAACATCCACCACGGTTTGCAGCAGACGATCCGGGTCAAGCAATGTAGCGGTGGTGGCACTGACCTCGGCCACGGTCTCCAATTCATGGGCACGTGTTTCATTTTGCTCCGTAAGCCGCAAATTCTCTATATGCCCGCTCAGTTGCTGTGCAACCGCCGCGATGATCTCAGCAGCTTCATCGGAATGAGCGACAGAATCAGCTGTCAATTCACCTACAGCTTCATCGCGTACGACCAGCGGATACTTAAGAACCTCATCGGAAACGCCATTGCTTCTCTCGGCCAATCGCTGAACTTGATTAAGATCAAATCTATAACCCGGGGCCTGTTCAGCGCGGGATTGAAGGTAAACATCCCAACCCTCACGAGTCAAACGGCGAGCCGATTGTTCGGCCTCGTTACGATACCGATCAGCTTGAACTAGCAGGCGCAAGTTTTCAATATGTTGCGCTAGCTGTCTGGCGGTGGCTTGGACAATTTCTGTTTCCCTACCCGTCCAAACACGATTAAGCTCATCGCCAAGCTGGATTACTCCAATTTGCTGATTGGTCACAGTAATAGGCACTTTGAGTGCATTCCCTCTAGTAGATTCGGAGAGATCATTCGTTTGTACCGGAACAACGTCCTGCTGGTCGAATGCAAAGCCCATCCTCTGTCCATGTTCAATTGCATCCAGAAATTCTTGCCAGCTGCGTTCGGTCATTTCTCGAACCTGCATTTCCATTTGAGAACGAGCCTCTTGTGCTTCTGCGAAAAGAATCGCATTTTGAAACGCAACACCCAATTGTCCAGCCAGTGCTTCATAGGCAGGCAAGTTGGTTTCGTTCAACCCGCCGGGTTGATCGCTCTGCATGTTGAGCACACCGAGCAGCTGTCCACCCACTATCAGCGGAATGGCCGTCTCAGATCGGGTTTTAGGAAGCAGAGGGTTTGGTAGATAATCTGGACTCTGTTCAGTGTCGACTACGACCATGGTTCGTTTTTCAGAAGCGGCACGACCATTGATCGAACCCGAGCCGATGGGCAGACGATGATTTCGTCGAAGCAATTCTGTACCCACGTCACCTGTGCCCGCCTTTAAGACTAGCGTGGTCTGATGATTGTCAGCTTGATAAACCTGAACGTAATATAGACCAAAGTTTTCACGAATCACGTTAACGGCTTCGGTGAGCATGGAAGAGAGGTCCCGTATCCCGGAGAGACGGCGTGCAATTTCTGGTACGAGGAAAAGATTGTGCGTCAGAGATTGCGATGTCCTTTCAGCCGTTTCAAGTCTCCGGTTTTGGGTAATCAACTCGACCTGGCCTTCCTGTTCGATATTCAGGCGAAAACGCCTGGTAACCACCAGCAAAATGCTTGCGATAACCAGCCATGCGAGGGAGCTATAAAATGGGCCGGCAGGGAATCCCGGAACGAAAGCAAAGGCGATAAACACAATGACGTTACCAAATAGATAGTAAATCATGGAACGGAAAGGTAAAATCACCGTGCTTAGGAAAAGAGGCAGGGCAAGCCATGCGGCAGTGCTGAAAATCTGAATATCCGTATAACCGCCCGCCGATGGTAGAAAGCTCTGATAGATGGATGCACTCAAAGCCAGCACTGTTAAAAATGCTCCTACTTGGAATCGTTTGGTTCTACCCAGGCCATAGCTGCCAATTAAAGTAATAGCAATGGTTGAACTAATAAATGCACTCATGTCGAATTGGCCCAAGGCACGAACCAATTCTATATAGATAAAAAGTGGAATGAGGATAACGAGCAAAACTGTCAATAATTGTGCCTGTCGTCTTGCCTCGACGCCCACGACAGTTTCATCGGGATCGATGATCAATCTTGACAAGGCGCGCCAGAAGGGTGATGGTCGAAAAGTGAATCGAGACGTTGATTCAGGCGAAATTTGCCTCCTGCCCGCTGCTGAATGAACTTCCTCCCCGCGATATTGAATGACGGTTTGAATCAGTTGCCATAATACCCAGATGCCGATGGCGATCGTCACACCAGGAATAAATATCTGTAGCACCGGTGATCGGTTAATATCGTATCGTGGCAAAGGCTGAAGCCAGTTCACGACAAACAGATAGGTAACATAAAGGATGGGCACAATAAACCACGCCGCCGGTTGCGGTGGATAGATCATTGCTACCAATAAAAGAAGCAAGAGTCCTACTACCAGTAAATTCGCAGTTGCATTCTTAAATACCACTTCAGGCGATGCGTAAGCAATGGAAATCGCAATTAGAATCCAAGTGGATGCTTCCGGGAATCTGTTTTTTCTAACCAGTGGGTAGGAAACTCCCAACTGAACCACAACTCCAGCCAGAATGAATCCGGCCTCAGCCAATAACTGCCATACGCCCGTTTGAAGATATAGCACAAAATAGAATAGAGTGCCTAGAACACCAAATCCAGCAAGAGAAACGGAAAGAAGATCCATGTGCTTGCGGCGCTCTCGATCCAAAGACCGAGAAGTCTCAGGATTGGCTGGCTCCGCGACGAAAGTCTTTTGAGGAAGCGATTGTGTTGCATGGGCATTTGCCTCAGACTCGGGTGATTCGACGCTACTTTGATAGCCTGCTTGCTTTGCATCAAGCTCTGCCTGCAATTCGGCAACGCGTGTTTGGAGGGCCTCGGTCTCCCGAATAGTCAGATAGGTAGGGGCCTCCTTCGATTCCGGAAACAGCCCCTTAATTCGCTCACGTATACGCACCATCAGTTTTTTTTCATAATCGTCGCTGGACGCTAGGTTTTTATCCATATAAACTCCAATTCCACAAGGCAGATCAGCTTTCCTGTTAGTATTTGCATCTTAATCATAAGAACGACCTTCGCTCACTTCAGTCTGCCAACAAAAAGCGATCTTGTACTTCGCCATTTATCTTTTATTGAAAATGCCATTTTATTTTGTTCGCCTATCTCGACTGTCTTGCCCAGCACTCCAAGCGGGCGCTTCGAGGATGACGCGCGTATCTTTTGAACCCAAGGCGCGCCCGAGTTCGCGGACGGCAACTTGCAGGGCGCTTTCTACAGTAGTTGTGCCTTGAATCTTCTGGTTGATGGAGGTAATCAGCGCCTCGCGCTCAGCGCGTTGCTGCACCTCGGTATAGGAACGTGCGTTGCGCATGGCAAGGGCAACCTGGTTCGCTATGGATTGCAACAGATCAACATCTTCTTGCTTCAATCCGTCAGCTACGTTCTGTTGCACGTCCAGCACGCCCAACACCTGATCGCCAATGGAGATCGGCACTGCTGCCTCGGATTTAGTCTCAGGCAGTAGAGGATTCGGCAGCCACTGAGGATCTGTTGAAACATCCGACACAAGCACATTCGTATTCGTCTCCGCGGCCCGCCCAACCAAGCCTTTGCCTTTCGAAATTTTATGACCGCTGGCCAACATGGTCTGACCAGCTTCTCCAGTACCACCTGCCATGATCAAATCCCCGCTGGTTTCATCCAGAACATAAATGTGGGCATGATAATAGTTGAAAGAATTTTTGACTTGCTCCACTACTTCCACTACCAATTGCTTCTCATCCAAAATAGCGGAGAGGCGGCGGCTAACTTCAGTGGAGGTCGCCAAGGCTTTTGTGCGGTCGGCCACACGTTGTTCCAACGTACCGATCAGTTCACGCAGACGAGAAGTCATCGTATTAAACGTTGAGGCTACTTGGGCGATTTCTGCCGGTCCACTCGCTTTCGCTACAACCGCCAGGTTGCCGCCCGCCACTTCGGTGGCTGCATTGGAAAGATCGACAAGCGGTGCAGCCAACCTGCGCGCTACAAATGCGCCCGCCAAGCCTGCCAAAACTGCCATGGCCAATAGGATTGCGATGGCTACGACGCTATTTTGAATTACGCTTTGGTAGGCCTCTTGCCAAGGTAATTCAGTTACGACAGCCCACTCTGGAGTACCGAGGGGAACATAGGTTCCTACAACGGTTCCTCCCTTCAAGCCGGTATAGTTTGCAATTCCAAGCGTTGTATTAGTTGAGGCGGATGGATTCTGGAGAAATTCCTTCACCGTCAGGATATTCTGCTCGTCCTCGCCGCGCAGCACACGGCTCGTATCTCCAAAAGCAATCAAGTTGCCTTTGTTGTCCACCACGTAGGCATAGCCAGTCTGACCTACTTGAAGCTGATCAACCAAGTCCCACATAAATTTCAAATCCACTTCGGCTACCAACGTCCCCTGGATATCACCAAAGACATTCTTCACTGGGATAGCAATAGCAACCAAAGGCTCACTAGTTTCGTTATCGATGTAGATCGGGCTAATATAGTTCTGGCCTTTTAGAGTTTGGGTTAAGGCATCGCCCCCTAATTTAGTAATGAACTGTGTTGACAACGTGTTTGAAACAATGGAGTCCTGGGCCAATTGGTGGCCTCCGGTATCCAATAGCGCAAACTGCCGGATAGACGGATCATGGCCCAGCAGACTATCCATCATGTTTTTCAAAGCATCTGAGCTAAGGGTGATTGGATTCGATAACTCAACTGCTGTCTGTAAACTGCTGAATTTATCCTGGATGAATGCACTCACGGTTTTGGCCGCATTCTGAGCGATCAACTGCTGCGTACTGGAAAGTGCAGCCTGTTGGGCTTGTACGTTCAATGCAATTTGCAGGGCACTGGAAAGCAAGAGTACCACGGCACTAATGCCAAAGAAGGCAACGGCCAATGTGGCTGCCAAGTTCCTTGCAGGGCGGGGATTACGAGGATTGCGAAGATTATTTAGCCTGGTTCTTATATTCACTTTGACCTCATTCATGTACTCGGTACTGGGCATCAGCTTGTCTCAGCCAATAAGCTCCTTCGGGCACTAAGAGAGAATAGATAATTTCCACGGGAAACTTTGACACGACCTTTTCACCTTTTTCATCAAAGTCTTTGCTTATTATAGCAAAGCTTTGATGAACATCGAGAGTGCCCAATAGGTACGCCTTAGTCTGTTAAACGCTACCGCCTCCGAACAGACCATGCGAAGCAAGAGCATTCGGGTGAGCATAGCGGCCATACCTTTTGAGAACTCTTTTTGTTTACTGTGATATCGTTCCTTTATCTACCATAAAAATAAGCTATCTAACGACAAATATCAGAATTGAAATGTGCGCATGTTTCAGGTTGCGGTAGCGGAAGAAGTGCGTGAGAAAACAGTCTACTAATTCCATTCTTGTCATTATCACTCACGCGATCCGCATTTCTTTGCGGGGACACCAACCTGTCTCCGCAAACGAGCTGGCTTGATCAATCTGGAGGTTGGTCCAGCGGGAACGCATAATTTTCGCGAGAGCTACTATTCGACGCCTTGCCTCTTTAGCGAATAATCTGGGTCGCCTCGCTTAGCAGACCCTGAGACACGGTCAGTCCCAATCCTTGAGCCACTTTATAATTGATGAACAGCTGTTGGTTTGGAGTCACCACTGGGATCGTGCCCACCGAGATACCTTTGAGGACTTTATCAGCCAAAGGCGCAGCCAACGCGCCGACATTGGCAAGATCGGCCGTGTTGGCAAAAACAGCACCCTGCTGTGCGTGGGCGAGAAGGCCGCCTGCCAGCGGAATCTTGTGATCTGCCGCAAACTCGTTGAGCACCGGAAAACTTGCCGAGTTAAGATTGTCCGGCATCATGAGGATGGCATCAATGCCAATATCAGGCGAATCAGCTCGCGCCGCGAGGTCTGCCCCGAGTTGATCCGCCGTCGTGACGGGAACTTCCACCAGTTTTACACCCAGGGAAGATGCCATTGGGCGCAGCGTTGCAAGTGCTCCGGCAGTATTAGCACCATTCTTGTCGTAGCCAACCCAGACACGTTTGACATTGGGTGCCATCTGGAGCAGAACCTGCAAGCGTCGGCCGACCAGTTCCGGTCCCGGATAACGCACGCCCGTCAAGTTCCCGCCTGGATCGGTCAAACTCTTGATCATATTGGTCGACTCCAATTGGACATAAGCCGAGATGATGGGAATGTTCGTTCCTTGTGTGGCCGCAAAAGCCGCCTGAGTCTCTGCAACGGGAAATGCAACGATCAAGTCAACCTTTTGGTCGACCAGTGCTTTGGCTTGGCGTTGTATTTCGGCTGGATCTGTACTCATCGGCCCTTGAATATAAACGATGTTCTGGCCTTCAGTGTAGCCTAACGTGGTCATCTGAGACTTGAATCCAGTACCAATGGCAGCAAAGCTTGCGGTTACATTTAGAATGCCAACATGATACACTTTGGGCTTCGATGCAACGCACCCGCTTATTAGCATAGCGATCACAATTACGCAGGTAAGAAGTGCCCATGCCTTTTGAGAATTCTTTTTGTTTACCATGACATTGTTCCTCTCTGGAACCATAAATCTAACTTGCAACAATCCGGCGTTTTTTACCGGTTTATCGAATGATTTGGGCCGCTTGAGCCAACACGCTATCTGGCACTTTCAGCCCCAATGCTTGAGCTTGCTTAAAGTTTAGAATTAGATGGGCATCGGGGGAGACAATCGGTATCGTGCCGGCTTGAGTGCCCTTCAAGACTTTATCAGCAAGAGGCGCTGCTAATTGGCCCACTTCAAGCGGACTGGCAGAGTAACTGAAGACTGCGCCCCAGCTCGCGGTAGTGGCCGCGCTGCCGACAACCGGCAGGTTGTGCTGTCCCGCAAATTGGTAGATTGCTGAAAACCCATCTTGAGATGTAGTGATGAGTTCGGATAAGATCATGATGGCATCCATGGCAATATCGCTCGATGCCCCGCGGGCCTTTAGATCGGCTTGAAGCGCTGTCACACTAGTCACAGGCGTTTCTACCAGCGTAACGCCCGCATTTGCTGCAGCCGGGCCAAGTGCTGCTAGCGCAGGAGGATTGAGCGGGTAATTGGGGTCATAGGGTATGTAGATTCTTTTCGTTTGTGGTGCCAGTTCCAGCAAATATTGGAAACGCTTGACGGTCATTTCCGGGCCCGGAAAGCGAACTCCAGTGATATTGCCGCCCGGTTCGCGCACGGTGTTGATCAAATTCGTTCCTTCGACACCTGCATTGGCAAAAATCACCGGGATGTTGGTCCCTTGTGTGGCAGCCTTCGCCGCTTGTGCCGGTTCCGTGGGATATGCAAAAATCAAATCCACTTTTTCTTGAACAAAATGTTGAGCAATGCTCAGTTGCTGAGCCGGATCAGTCGCTGAAGCTGGTGATTCGTATACGATGTTCTGACCTTCGACATAGCCCAGTGCAGTCATTTGGGTTTTGAAGCCAACAGCGATCTGAGCAAAAGTATCCGATCCAGACAAAATGCCAACATGATACACTTTCGGCTTCGATGCACCGCAGCCGCTCAACAGCAGAGCTACCAATACAATCCACGTGATGAGCACTCCTGACTCTCGAACCTTTTCATTTGTATTGCACTTATTCATTTCTTTTCCTTTTCCTTTCTTATGATTGATCCTCAAAGAGGATTTAATATTTCAGCCTTCAACTCCGGCAAACGACTTTGCCAGCAAGGTGCTCGCCTTCTTTTTATCGATCGGTCTCGTAAAAAGGTATCCCTGTCCAAATTCACATTCCAACGATTTCAGCTCCGATAACTGTTCATCCGTCTCTACGCCTTCCGCAATCACCTTCATCCTCAGATCATGTGCCAAAGTTAAGATGGTCCGGACAATGTCAGAGCCGCCCCCATTGGTCCCGATTCGGCTGATGAAGGTCCGATCGATCTTGAGAGAATCAATCGGCAGTGTTTGCAAGTAACCCAGCGATGAATATCCAGTGCCAAAATCATCAATATGAATTTGCACACCCAACGCACGCAACTTCGAAAGCACAGTCGATGTGGACTCAACGCCTTTCACGATCATACTTTCCGTCAGCTCCAGCTTCAAATCGCCAGGGTTCAGTCCGGTCTTTCGCAGAACCTTGGTAATCTTTTGGACCAAATCGGTTTGGGCACACTGTTTGGCCGACAGGTTTACACTGATCGTCAATGGTGGATCGATGGGGAATTGAACTTGCCACTCGCGGATCTGGTGGCACGCCTCGGTTAAGACCCAATCATCGATCGGGACAATAAGGCCGGTTTCTTCGGCGAAGGGAATGAACTCGCTTGGCAAGAGAAGACCCCGCGTTGGATGCTGCCAGCGTGCCAACGCCTCAAACCCGACGATCCGGCGATTTTCCAATTTCACAATGGGCTGGTAGTGAATGATAAACTCCTGGCGATCCAAAGCATTCCGCAGGTCGGTCTCCAGTTCAAGGCGCGTCGTCGCATGATCCAGCATTGCTCTGTCGAATATCTTATAGCGTCTCCGGCCGTGCCGCTTGGCACGATACATCGCAATATCAGCATCGCGCAAAATGTCCTCCGACAGCTCATACCGAGCAACATTCAATACAATGCCTATACTTGCGGAAATAAAAACCTGATGATCTTCCAAATTAAATGGCATGGCTAAGTCAGCTTGGATCCGATCCGCAACGTGTGTGACGTCCTTGGGATCTTTAACACCTTCTAGCAAGATGACAAACTCATCGCCCCCGAGGCGGGCAACCGTATCTTCACTACGCAGACAAGCGGCCAGGCGGCGCGCGCTTTCGATCAGCAATAAGTCTCCGATGTTATGTCCCAGACTGTCATTCACAACCTTAAAGTGATCCAAATCGAGGAACAAGACTGCAAACCTGTAATTCTTATGCCGCTTGGCGCGATGCATCGCCTGCTGAATGCGATCCATGAACAATGCCCGATTCGGCAAATTCGTCAACGAATCATGTAATGCGGAATAGGCCAGTTTCTCTTCAGCGCGCTTGCGCTCAGTGACATCGCGGAAACTCCACACACGCCCAACACTTTGGCCGGCAATTTGCTGGGGCTGGGAATAATACTCGAAGACGCGCCCATCCTTAAACAGCAGCATGTCGAAGCTTTCCATCTCCGGCCTGCTGACCAACATACGGACTTTTGTTACGAAAACCTGGTGGTCAACCAGTTGGTCGAGCACAAACTCCAGCGCCTGGTCTGCGTTTCGCGACTCCATAATGGCGCCCGGAATACGCCACATCTCGGTGAAACGCTGATTAAAATTCACGATGCGGCTCTGTCCATCAACCACCAGGATGCCATCAGCTGTAGCCTCCAGCGTGGCATGTAGAGTCGAAAGAGATTGTTCCAGTGTTGCTTCGGCTTGTTTGCGTTCAGTAATGTCGTGGCAATGGCCCACAAGTCCCGTAATAATCCCTTGGTGATCTCGTAATGGTACCTTGGTGGCGAGCAGCCATCTTTGATCTTGATCTTTACCGACACAAGGTTCTTCCTGGTTAATCAGCGGTTTGCCCGATTGAATGACCTGCTCTTCATCAGCATGGTATGAGGCGGCCACTTCCTGGGGGAAGAAATCGAAATCTGTCTTTCCCACGACCTGCTCCAGGGCAGTTACTCCCAGCCACACCCGATGTGCGATGTTATTCATCACAATCCGGCCATCGAGGTCTTTAATAAAAATGCTGTCGGGCAGGCTATCGATCAATGTGCGCAGCAGGTTACGTTCTTCGACCAAAATACCTTCCAATCGCAGTCGCTCGGTGATATCCCGATCAATGCCTATGATCAGTTCGCGTTCACCAACTGTGATGAGCGAGGTAGAGCTTTCGATGGAAAAAATTTTGCCATTTTTGTGGCGATGGTAGGTTTGAAATTTAAAATTACCTGCTTCTCGCACTAGATTCAGAAAATCGATCCGTTCGGACCGATTGCCAGGGGTCTCATTCAGCACATCGATAGAATGCCCGATCAATTCGTCGCGACTATAGCCGTTCATACGGCATGCGGCGGCATTGCAATCAACAATCGGCCACAAATCGTTGGAGTCATGGGGATCAATCAGCAAAACAGAATCAGGCGAGAGCTCAAACAATGCTCGAAAGAGAGCCTCGCTTCTTTCGTGTGCAGCCAGTTCAAGGTTGAGTTGCTGATTCGCCTCGCCAAGTTCAGCGGTGCGGTAGGCCACACGCTGTTCCAATGAACTAATCAGCTCACGGAGTTGGACAGTCATATTATTGAATGCCGTGGCCAGACTCATCACTTCCCGTGGTCCACTGACCGCGGTCTGAAATTCTATTTCGCCGCGTGAAATACGAGTGGCCGTTTCCATCAAATTGTTAAGTGGCCTCGTCAGGCGACGCGCGATCAAGATACCTGCAATTCCGGCTAAGACTGCAATGGCAAAAATGGAAGCCAAAGACGCCACAACGATCTGTAAGACGGTCCGATACGCCTCCTTCCATGGCATTTCGGTGATGACAGCCCACTGCGGTGTACCGAGGGGAACATAAGTTCCTACCACAGTCGTTCCAAGCAAGCCGGTATAGTTTGCAACTCCCTCTGTTGCATCGGTTGAGGCGGAGAGATTCCGAAGAAATTCCTTCACTGCCAAGATTTGCTGCTCATTCTCTCCACGCAATACGCGGCTGGCATTACCAAAAGCGATCAGATTACCTTTGCTATCGACTACGTAGGCATAGCCAGTCGCTCCCACTTGGAGTTGGCCAACCAGATCCCACATGAATTTCAGGTCTACTTCAGCCACCAACGTCCCTTGAACATCACCAAAGACATCTTTCACAGGGACGGCAATGACGGTCAGAGGTTCATTGCTGACATTCTCAATATAGACCGGGCCGATATAGTTCTGGCCCTTTGAAGTTTGGGTCAATATGTCACCGTGCAATTGGGCTATGAACTGTGACGACAAGCTGTTGGAAACAAAAGAGTCCCCAGCCAATTGGTGGCCCGCCGTATCTAATAAGGCGACTTGTCGGAAAGAAGGATCCTGGCCCAGTAAGGTCTCCAGCATGGCTTTTCTGGTTTCAGCGTTAGCATCCATCGGATCGGCAAATCGAACCACTGTCCGTAAACTGTTGAATTTATCCTGGATGAATGCACTCACAGTTTTGGCCGCATTCTGAGCGATCAACTGCTGTTTGCTGGCAATGGCATCCCGGTTGGCCAAAGTAATGAAGAATAGGGCCAGGATGCCATATACCAGCAGGATCACCATACTCAAGGTAAAGAATGTGATCGCCAATGTGGTGGTTAGGCTTCGTGCGTGCCAGGGTTGACTCAACTTCATTTTTGTCATCTAAGCATCATGATCTGGGGGTCGATCTGATGGAGCAGGCAAATTCGACGAGAACTACGCCTCCGACGTTTGTTTAGCGAATAATCTGGGCCGCCTCACTCAGCAGGCCAACAGGCACCGTCAGCCCCAAGCCTTGAGCCAATTTGTAATTGATGTATAGTTGTTGGTTTGGAGTGACCACTGGGATCGTTCCAACTGCAGTTCCCTTGAGAACTTCATCGGCAGAGTCGGCAGCTTGTTTGCCTATCGCTGCAAGGTCAGGACCATTCGCAAAAATGGCGCCCTTTTGTATCATCCAGGGAAGACCGCCCGCCAGCGGAATCTTGTGGTCGGCAGCAAACTTGCTGATCACTGCAAAACCATCAGGTGAGGCATTGAAATCGTCCGGCATGATAATGATGGCGTCGATGCCAATATCGGCCAAATTAGCGCGTGCGGCGAGGTCCGCCGCCAGATCCGCCTGAGTAGTGGCAGGAACTTCCACCAGCTTCACACCCATGGACGAAGCCAATGGGCGCAATGCTGCAAGCGCAATGGCAGTATTCGGGCCGTTCTTATCATAGCCAATCCAAATGCGTTTGACGTTGGGTGCGATCTGGAGCATGGTCTCCAAACGTTTATCTACCGTTTCTGGCCCCGGATAGCGCACGCCCGTCATATTCCCGCCTGGGTTGGTCACGCTCTTGATTAAATTAGTCCCATCGAGTTGGGCATAGGCGCACACCACGGGAATATTCGTGCCCTGGGTGGCTTGATAGGCCGCTACGGTTTCTGGAGCAGGAAATGCAACGATCAAGTCCACTTTGTCATCCACCAGTGTCTTGGCCTGGCGTTGAGCCTCGGCAGGATCTGTACTCGCGGCACCCTGAACATAAACGACATTCTTGCCCTCGACGTAACCTAACGCCGCCATCTCAGTTTTGAAGCCGGTGCCGATTGCAGCAAAATTTGCATTGGTATTCAGGATGCCCACGTGATATACCTTGGGCTGTTGATTCTTAGCACACCCGCTCAGTAGCAGGGCCACCAACACAATCCACGTGATGGGTGCCCACAATTTTCGGACCTTTTCATTCGTCTTGCTTTTATTCATATCTTTAACCCTTTCTTATAGTCGATCCTCAAAGAGGATTGGAAATGCCAGTCTGCGGTAACTGCAGATGTGGCAACGTGATCGTGAAACAGGAACCTTTTCCCGGTTTGCTTTCGACGCTAATCCGTCCGCCATGCTTGTCAATAATGGATTTGACAATCGCCAGTCCAAGCCCATTGCCTTCAATCTTTCTGATCTTCTTATCATTGGCACGATAAAAGCGGTCGAAAATAAATGGCAGATCCTGAGCGGAAATACCATATCCGGTATCCTTTACATGAATGATCACCGCCTCCTCATCGGTCTTGAGGGAGAGATGGATCGAACCACTCATCGGTGTATATTTGATGGCGTTACCCACCAGATTGCGCATGGCCTGTTTCAATTGCAGCGCATCTCCACGGAGCATCAGGCGGTCTGCCGTTTTCTCGAGCAGAAGTTTTTGCTTTTTGGTTTCTGCTTGTGGTTGGAATTCGTCCAAGATGTCAGAGACAAAGGCATTCATTTCCAGTGTTTCTTGTTTGAGTTCCATATCCAAGTCGATCTTCGCCAGTTCGAGCAGGTCCTGCACTAGTTCATTCATGTTCTTGGCGGCGTCGCGAATATATCCAACGTATTCCACCTGGGTACCATTGAGCGATCCAATCTTTGGCAACAATTCGCTGAACCCTGCAATGATGCCGATTGGATTTCTTAAATCATGTGTGGCAGTGGAAATGAATTCATTCTTGACTCTTTCCAGAGCCTTGAAATGTGATACATCGTGAAGAAGCGCAACGCAGCCTCCCTCCTCAATGGGCGTAAATAACGCTGTGAAGACACGTTGATCCGGCCAGGCAAATTCTCCCGTTATCGGTTTTCGGGAAGTGATGGCCTGTTGCAGAAGTTCGATAAACGGATCATATCCGCGACCCTGCGCAAGGGGCAGGCCAAGCTTGGCTTCATAATCTGTGAACAGTTTTTCAGCCGCAGGATTCAACAGCGAAAGACAACCATCAGCATCGAAAACCATAATGGCATCCGCCGCGCTCTGCAACACCGCAGCCAGCCTCTGCTGTTCCTTTGCAACGGAAGAATACAACTGGGCATTCTCCACTGCAATAGCCGCCTGGCTGGCAATCGCTTGTAATAGGATCAGGTGCTCTAGCTTGAAATAATCCGGTTGTTCGTGCGCCAGGATCAACAAGCCCAACAGATCGTTCCGCCCAAACATCGGAGAGATCATGGCCGAACGCGTCGGGTCGCCCGAGGATATCTGCCACATCGAATCCTTCGTGACATCGTTGATGATCAAACCCTGACGGGTGTCTTCCACATGATTCAAGATGGCATCCAATTGCGGAAACTGCAAATCCGCCAGCAACGAAGGTTCAGACGCATAAAATGATTTTTGGAACGGGGCTCCGTTCTGGTTTACGATCAACACATGGCCCCCAAACGCGCCCAGCGTTTCGACCGAACGCCGCAGGATAACGGATAACAATTCATTCAGATCGAGGCGCGCGCTTAACTCCTTGCCGATCTCCGGCAAGATACTGAGCTCGCGATTGCGTTCACGGATCAGATCTTCGGCTTCCTTCACTCGCAGCTTGGAACGGATGCGTGCAAACAATTCACGCCGGTCAAAAGGTTTGATGATGTAATCGTCGGCGCCGAGATTCAGGCCCGCCTGCATATCCACCGGATTCAAACGCGCCGCTGTAAAAATGATCACCGGAATATGTTCAATCGCCGGGTCCTCCCGAATTTCTGCCAGGACCGCAAAACCGTCCATGATCGGCATATTCACATCGAGCAAAACCAAATCCGGCATTTCTGAACGGACCTTTTCCAAAGTTTCGGCTCCGTCCGCGGCGGTAACAAAACTATAGCCTTCGTCTTGCATATAGCGTGACATTAAAGTCCGGTTATCCTGAGAATCATCCGCCACCAGGATTTTGAACAAATGACTTTCCCCGACCGAGACCGGTTCAGGGACGCGGCCCATGGTTTCCAGCATTTTCCCAATCGTTCGACAAATTTGCTCAGGACGAACCGGCTTGACCATGGTTTCGCTTACCTTCAAACGCCGGGCTGTTTCTTTCAAACCGGGCACATCGTAAGCAGTGATCAAAATGATGTTCGTTGGCCGCCCAGCCGGGTGGGACTGCAAGCGTTCGATCAGCTCCAGCCCGTTCATCTTTGGCATCATCAAATCCGTGATCAAAACATCCACCGAACCGCTGTCCACTTTTTCAATGGCCTCCATCCCGCTCGTGGCAGACATGACCTCAATATCCTGCCCCAACTGCGAGATGGCGCGCGCCAACGTCGTGGCCGTGCCAGGATGATCATCGACGATCAGGATGCGTGCCTTGAAACCTATGTGTATAGATGCTTCGCTCATGACACTATTTTCCCCCAATCTGTGTCACGTGCAGATTGCTTGATGGCGCTTAAGGTTGGCAAAAGTTGGCAGGAAGCCAACAGAAAATGGAACCTGCTTCCGGTCCGGACCGGAAGCAGGTCTATCTCATTGGGCGAAGCCAACCTGAAAGTTCAACTAGCCACGAGACGGTATCCAATCCCTCGCACATTGATCAAATAAACCGGCTCGCGTACATCCGGCTCAATCGCCTGGCGGATGTGATGCACGTGCCACTTGACGAGTTCCTGGGCCTCGCGCAATTCGACCTGATAGCCTTGTGCTTCCGTGACCAGGGTTTGATAGTCCACCACGTTCGGCGCATGTCTGACCAGCACGATCAAATAATCGAACGTGGCCGGTGGGAGGCTAACAGTGCGGCCATTGACCACTAGGCGGTGCGTATGCAAATCCAGCGACAGTTTGCCATAGTTAAGGAATCGCTCACCAGCATTCGCGGCCTGGCTGGCAGGTTCAGGTTGGGACTCCTGATCGCTCTCCAATTTTCTTAATTCAGCCTGCAGAACTTCAATTTGCGCCTGGACTTCGCGCTTGCGCCGTTCCTTTTCCCGAGCCTCAAGGATGGATTGCGTGCGCTCGATCAAGGCTTGAGGTTGGAGCGGCTTCAACAGATAATCCGTTGCGCCATGCCGCAACGCACCCACCGCTGAATTGACATCCGGTTGGGCCGTAAACAAAATGACTGGCAGGTCAGGGAAGCGCGCATGGATGATTTTCAACACTTCCATTCCACTCATGTCCGGCATTCGATAATCCAGATAGACCAGATCGAAGGTTTGCTGTGAAAGGATGGTCAATCCCTCCTGCCCGCTGCCCACCGCTGTGGCTTTAATATTGGCGCGCTGAAGGATCCGCGTCAGTGTCTGACGTAGCGTGGCTTCATCATCAACGATTAGGATATTGCCGGAGATTCCCATGCTTAACTCTTTTTATGAATGGGAAGCCAGACCTTAAACGTAGCGCCGCCCTCAGGATTGTTTTCGGCAGAAATGGTTCCATTGTGCTGGCGAATAATATCAGAAGTAATCGTCAATCCGAGGCCGGTTCCAGTCTCCTTATTGGTAAAAAATGGTTCGAATATATGCGGCATGGCTTCAGGATCAATGCCGGAACCGGAATCGGAAACGGAGAGCATGATTTTATCTTCGTCTGGTACGCACTGTGTTTGGACGGAAAGATTTCCACCCGGCTGCATGGCTTCCACGGCGTTCATAAAGAGGTTCAAAACGACCTGGCGAATCTGGCCGGGGATTGCCGGCACGCTCGGCAAATCAGGATCGGGAAAAAACTGTAGGCTAATTTCTTTATGGCGCAGGTGAGTTCGCGGTCAAGGAGATGATATTCTCCACTATGGCATTAAGCTCCACATCTTCAAAATCCTCAGTGCGCGTGGGATGAAAAGAGGTGCGCAGCCGCTCGAGCAAAATCGACAATCGTTCGGTTTCAGACAAAATGATTTCCAAATCCTGCGATCCCTGCAGCGATAGTTTCTCCTCTTCCTTGATGAGGAACAGGGCGTTCTGAATTGCCTGCAATGGATTGTTCAACTCATGGGAAACGGATGCCAGCAATCGTCCCACCACTGCGAGCCGCTCGCTTTGAATCAACTGCAAGCGCATATCCTTTTCCTGGTTGAGCGAAGTCTGCAGGTTTGTATAAAAATTTGCCTTCTGTAGAGCGACTGCCAGTTGGTCCGCAACGGAGGTCATCAATTGCAGGTCGCGTTGGGTGAGACGACCAGATTGAATCTGATGAATATCGAGCACGCCGACCATTTCATTTTCAATTTTTATGGGAACGGTCAATTCCGATTGAGTTTCGGGCAAAAGAGGATTGCGGACAAAAAAGACGACATCATCAACGTTGTTGGTGACAAAGGGTTGTTCGATCTCGGCGACATGACCCACGATTCCACTACCGACCGGCAAGCGGTATCCCTGTTCGAGAAGCCGATCGCCGATTTCCCCGCTCCCCCTGTGAGCCAGAAAATCTCCGGTTTCAGGATCCACAACAAAAATCTGAACATGATAATAACCAAAGTCTTGTTTAAGCAGGTTGACCACGTCCTTCATTAACTGATCGGGGTCAAGTGAGTTAGCCAATCCGCGGCTGATATGATACAGAGCATTGATCTCTTTTAAGTTCTGCCGGGTTGTTTCCAACAGGTTGGCATTCTCGATGGCAATGGCAGCTTGTGTTCCAAGTGCCCTAAGCAAATTACCCATATCCGGTGTGAACGCGTTGGGATGCTGGCTATAAATACTGATCGAACCGAAAGCCTGTTCATTGGATTGGATCGGTGCCACTACCAATGAACGATACTTTCCTGGTATGGTTCGATTTATGAAACGAGGGTCGTTGAGAGTATCTGAAACGCCAATGACTGTGCCGTCAGCAATGGCCTGCCCGGCGGCTCCCTCGCCCAAGCGCATGTTGAGTTTGGTTTTGGACTTGCTATCCTCGCCCGATACGGCGCGCGGTACCAGGATATGCTGATCACCCTCCAGTAAATGCAAGACTGCATTCTCGGCTCCAGGAATTAGTTCCCGAGCCGAGTCCACGATAAATTGGAGGACGGTATTGATTCCCACCCGCTCGGTTTCGCTTAAAGCGCGTTCAATGTTGACGAGCGTATTGGCCACTTTAAGCTGCTTTTGAATCTCAAATTCCTGCCGAACCGTCCAAAGTGCAAGTGCGAATTGATCGGCGGCAAATTCCGCGTAGGTTATCTCTTTAGTGCTGAAATGGTGCGGGCTATCAAATACGATGATCGCGGCCCCGAGCTTTTGATTTCTCGCAATTAACGGAATGCAAAGCGCAGATTGGGGTGACCGTGAGTAATTCTTGAAAAGAGAGGGGTTAACAACATGGCGTGAATTCGGCACGTCTTCAATCACTAGAACATGGCCTGTGCGTAATACCGATGCGGTTAATTCCGATTCGACTGGCTCCAATAAAATGTCGGAAGCAGGTTTCTCCAAAGGCAGGGTAGATGCCATGAAGAACGCTTGTTCCCGCGTCGCATCCCAGCGAACAATGTAAGCGTAATCGGCTACAAATAAATTTACCAGATGGGCGACGAGATAAGAATATCTATCTTCGGAGTTCTTAGGGGACAGAATATCCCCGATCGTCATGTTGATCAAGGTTACATAACGATCGCGCGACCGCAATTCTTCAACGACATGTGCGCGTATTAAGAACTCTTGGTGTAGGCGACCCGTGACATACCCAACCCCTACAACCATTAAATTTCCCGGCCAGCTACTTATGATCCATGTAAGCCAGGTTCCTCCGTTGAATTCAGCAAGGAGCAACGCGCTCAAAATCACACCCAATAAACTTGAAATAATTCCAGCGTTGATTCCAAAATACCAACCGACCATCGCTACAGGTATTGCAATTAGTGCAGAGACAATCGGGTTTATCCGTATGAGAAAAATGGAGACTACAATATAAAGAGTGGTCAACGTCAATGTAACGGCCATCCGTACCCAGATCGAGCGCGGGTACAATTTTGATGAACCACCTATATTGGATTCACTGCCGCTGGTTGGCTGTTGCATATCCGCTGAATTCTTTCCACTAATTTCCCAGTATGGTCATATCACTGGACGCATCAGGATGTTTTTGATGAATCCAGAAAACGACTTGCCAGCAAACTCAATTGGGTAAAACTAACAGGCTTCAACAAAACGATGTCCACCTGTGCTTGTAGACTGGCCGCGAACTCCGCATCCGCTGAGACGATGATCACGTGGACATGTTGGGCGTGCGGATCCTTGCGAATCTCTCGAAGAATCAAACCGCCGTTGATTCCGGGAATATGCAAATCCAATATGACAATATCTGGGATCACCTCCGACAGCCGTTTCATGGCTGTGGCTCCATCCTGGATCGACTCAGTTTCGTACCCAGCCTGCATCAATGCGTTCGTAAACACCAGGTTTTGATCCTCATTATCTTCGATGATCAGAGCAAGAGGTTTTGCATTCATTTGCGGCACTCCTTAGCCGAATTCCTTTTTTATATAAAGAGGCAAGATCACACGAAAAGTACTTCCGTTACCAACTTTGCTCTCGACTTCGATCCTACCGTTCATGGCCGTGACCAGCTGCTGAACGATCGCCAACCCCAGCCCCACTCCGCCAAATTTTCGCCCCATGCTCTCATCGGCCTGACGAAATGGCTCGAAAATAAATGCACGATCTTCTTCTGAGATGCCAATTCCGGTGTCCTTGACTTGCATGATCCATTGTTCAGTGCCATCTTTGCTAAGGCAAATCTCGATACCGCCAGTCTGCGTATATTTTATAGCATTGACAACGAGGTTGGATAATATTTGTTCTATTCTTCCCTTATCCCCAAATAATACGTTTGGCAGATCAGCATCCACCATCAGCTGCATGGTCAATCCTTTTCTTAAAGCCAATGGCAAATTATTTTCGTGAACGGTGTGCGCCAAAACCTTGGGAGAATACTCGTCTTGTCTCAGGCGCAACTGGCCGGATTCCAGCTGGGACTGATCCAAAAGCTCCGTGAAGACTCGTTCCAGCGCATGCGTGTTGTCGATAATGCGCTGGGTAATGTCCAACTGCGCCGGAGACAATGGCCCATATACACTTTGCTGTAACATTTCAGACATTCCCAGCAAAGCTCCCAGCGGAGTTCGCAGTTCATGGCTGACGCGGGCAATGAAGCGGGTCTTGAAATCGTTCGCTTCGTTCGCTCTTTGCGCCATCGCTTGGATATCCTTGATCTCAACCGTGAAGCGGCCGATAGCAATTTGCATCGCGCCCCGGATTCGTTCCTGCTCGCTAAGGATCAGTTTCTCGCGGTCCTCAATATAACCACGCATCACCGCATTTTGATAAATATCTACGGCGTCCAAGGCTTGTGAGATGCGGTCTTTTTCAAATGTGGCTAGAACGAATTGTCGTGTGGTCTGAACGAAACCTAAAACAGATTGTATGCTTAGCCCTATTCGACATAACTTCGCACCATGCTCTACGCCCAATTCGGGGTGCGGCAATGCGCTGATCAACATTTCTACTTTCTCTGCGGCGATGGTTTCCACCTCGCGGGGGCGCATTTCAGTGCGATTGGTAAACAGATTCTCCTGCAGGCTCTCACGGATGCGATTGACGAAATCGGCTTGATTAATCCGCATTTGCCGGGCGAACGATTCCACTAACTCGTCAATTTGAACCGGAGTCGCATCATCCATCAGTATCCTTTATTCAACTGTCGTTGCGTTGCAGAGCGTTCCGTACGCGTTCCAATTCGATCAGTTTCTCTTTGTCGATACTTTGCACGAAGCCCTCGATGATCGCCTCCTGATAAACATCGACCAATACCAGCATGGGAGCGATTTGACTATTTTCCAAATGATTTAATAAGAACTGACGTGTCGCCTGACCTAACTTCAGGATGGCTCCCGCATTAAAGCCGGCTTGATGCAATTTTTCGCCGCGTTCCGCGCCGGAAAAACCGGATTGCCTCAGAAAATTGAGCAGTGCATCCGTCTCATCAGATGCAATACCTTTCAATATACTGGGCCGTACTTCAGCCCGATTGGAAAACAGAGACTCGCGCAATACAGCAAGGTAGCGAGCTGCCAGATCGGCGCGATGAGCTTCCACCCGCTCTGCGAGCAATTCCCTTAATTGTTCAGGTTGCGCTGAATTTGTATTCTCCATACAGTTTTAATAAACGAATACGACATCAGTTATTTGGACAGATAAGCGCCGAAGCCGCCGCCCATGGGTCCAAAGGTCATCGAACCCTTATCGCCCAACTCGGACTGATCAAAGCCATGCCATGACAGCAAATCGATCCAGCCTTGCTCGTCAAGCTTCCAGGGTTTGACCAATTCGCTATACAGGTCAGTTGTACGGTAATGGATCGGCGTGCCTATTTCCCTGTACATCTTCTCAGCCTTGATTATATCGGGATCTTGGAGATTCATATTGGCTGCCATCGCGTTGAATGCCAGACAACTGCCGGGATCGGCCCAATCGTAAAGGGTCTTTGTAGCATGCCTGATATCTTCATCTTCCAAAAATAGTGCGATGCCCCACATCACGAAAGCTACTTTTTTTCGTCCCGCCAAAATCTTCACGACTTCGGCACGGTTCAACAATTCTTCTGGTCTGCGAGCATCGCTCTGGAAAAAGTATACATCGCGAGTATCCTTCAGGATGTCTCGTGTATACTCCACCACGATTGGGTCGTAATCGGAATAGATGACGGTCGTCCCCTTTTTAACCTTGTAATGAATATGATCCTGCGTAGGGAGACCGGAAGCGAAATCAATAATCACATCGTAACCACGTTTCTCGCTCAACTCAACCGCAATATCTTGAAGCGCCCAGCGTTGCAAACGCATGTATTTCGGGAAGAACGGAAACATTCTAAGCAACTCATCTGCCGCCTGGCGGTCCACTTCAAAATTATGATTGCCTCCAAGAAAATAATCGTACATTCTACCTGCAGAGGGTTTGCTGGCATCAACAATATTATCTTCTGGCATGATTTTCTCCTGAGCTAATACTATTGTATCCGAAATTTGTCTATTTGTATAATAAAGAGCTTTCAAAAATGAACGGGGATTATCAAATCCACGGGTATGGGTTGTCGAAAAGCATCCGGGACGAATGACACTTAGCAGGGTACGTTCCAGGTTCCAAACAGTATAATCGCCGTTGTGCTCTCGCGACTTTTTCCACGTAATATTCCACAAGAACATCGCCGAAACTTCATCCATCTCTATTTCGATATGGGCTGGTACGGCATCCTGGCCGGTTCTTCGATCAATTTCCTTAACATTTATGCCGCACGGCTGGGCGCCAATGGATTTGAAATTGGTCTGCTCACTGCAATGGGTGCAATTGTCAGTCTAACGCTGTCCATCCCCGCGGGGCATTGGGTCGAAGCCCGTTCAATTGGCAAGGGCGTCTTCTGGTCTTCCGTTATTTACCGGATTGGTTTCCTGCTCTGGGTTCCGCTTCCGTGGTTATTTGGAAATGTAGCGCAAATCTGGGCTTTGATCGTTCTAGCCCTTCTGATGGCCATCCCACTTACGCCGCTATCTGTCGGATTCAACGTGTTGTTCGCATCTGCAGTTCCGGGCGAGTATCGCGCTCACGTGGCCGGCGTCCGAAACGTGGTGCTGTCCATTACCTACATGATTTCATCCATCGGCAGTGGATACCTGCTTAACCGGCTTGCCTTCCCGCTCGGATATCAGGTTGTGTTTGGTATTGGATTCTTTGGTGCGGCCATGAGCAGTCTGCACCTTTATTTGATTAAGCCAGTTACAACCTCCAATGTGAAAGCGCTTCATTCGAAGCCGGAACCGGCCAAAGTTCCCGAGAGAACGAATCAACGCTCCAGCTTTTTCTCCGCTATCCGCGCCGATATCTGGCAAACACCGTTCCGAGTTGTCCTGTTTGCTTTATTGGCTTTTCACCTGGCTCAGAATCTTCCGTTGCCCATCTTTCCATTGGTTCAAGTCAATGTATTGCATTTGACCGATAATCAAATCGGCATTGGCTCGGCAATATTTTATTTTATATTGCTGATCGGTTCAACTCAATTGCGAATCATCGTTCAGAAGATTGGAAATCAAAAAGTCACAGCCATCGGCATCCTGACTATGGGATTGTATCCAATCGGCATGGCGCTATCCAGCACTCCCTTGCATTTTTATATCACTTCAGCAATTGGAGGACTTGCATCTGCATTGGCGACCGGTGCATACGCAAATTATCTTCTCGAACATATCCCTGAGAATGACCGCCCCTCGTATCTGGCATGGTATAACATCATATTGAATTTATGCGTATTGGTCGGTTCGTTGATTGGCCCGCTGATCGCGAATGCAATCGGCCTAACAATGGCACTGTTTATTTTTGCCGCTGCGCGTGTTTTAGCCGGAATCGCGATCTTCAAATGGGGGTCACCCACTGCAATAGCACAGTCCGTCCTGGCTTGATCTCGACTTCAATTCCCGATTCGCAATCGTGTTACATCGTACGGCGCAACGATAAAAAGGTGAAATACTAGTTTTGGCTTACAAAACATTTCAAAAACTTTACCCATTTATGAAACAAGCGGTAAAATGAAATGGATGGCTGAAGATATGAAAGTCGTGGCGACCAACCGCAAGGCTGGTTTTGAGTATTTTCTTTTGGAAAGATTTGAAGCGGGGTTATCGCTGCAGGGCAGCGAGATCAAATCGATCCGCGCCGGCCAGATGAGCATCGTGGAGGCTTACGTGGATATTGAAAATGGTCAAAGCGCTTTCTTAGTCGAGGCCCACATCGCTCCATATGAACAAGCCAATCGCTTCAACCATGATCCCAAACGCAAACGCCGCCTGCTCTTGCATAAAAAGCAAATCCGCGAACTATGGGACGCCGTGCGTTTGAAGGGAATGACCATTGTTCCGACGCGCGTCTATTTAAAGGAGGGACGCGCCAAGATTGAAATTGCCTTGGCGCGCGGCAAGAAATTGTACGATAAGCGCGAGACGATTGCGAAACGCGATGCAGAGCGCGAAGCCAAACGGGAGGCACATGCCAGGGAATAATTTATGAAGCCTTCCACTATCGCAGGCATCAATTTATTGCCGGAGGCAGAAAAGCGCCGCATCTATGGCGGGTTGATTCCGCGCGAATTACTGGAACATTTTCATCTTCCAAAATTAGACGCATCCCAATTTGAATCGTTTACTCAATTTCAATTTGCGCCCGGTTCCAGCAACGTGGAAATGTCGTTATTTCATAAACCGAATTTCCCCGATCCCATTCTTTACGGCCATCTGACGGATACCGTCAACGGACAAATCCATGTCCTGCTTTACGTTTTGAATGATCCCACTTCGCCGCGCTTCGATGTGGATCGAATGCCGGATGGAGTCGCCACTCAATTCGGCACACTGACACGGAATCTCGAGGCTGAGCTAGCGGCCCTCGAAGCAGGACTCGCTCCGGGTCAGGTACGACGCGGGCTACGTTTGTTGCAGGCAGCCGTGATCGGCTTCGAAAATTTCATCGAAGACCTTGGGCACGATCTGTATTTCGTCGAGCCATTGTATTATCACAACGCGATCATCTTCGAGCGTTATGGTTTTGCTTATCAGCAGGGACGAAAGTTGATGGAACACATCCATGATGGATTCTCTGAGAATGGCGACCTCCTCAAGAAACTGGATGGCTCACCATTTCGTTTACCTAATGCGGTCGACAGTATTCGTTTACGTTCATGGGCCATCCATGATGGCATTTTGGGCGAACCGTTTACGAATGTGACAATGTACAAACGCATCGGCAAGTCGGCAGGCATCAGCACAACGGCTGATACAAAGTGGTAGGGATTGCCATACAAAATGTTAAAAAAGACTGCATCGCAGTCTTTTTTATATCAGGTAGCGGGCGCAGGACTCGAACCTGCGACCTCCGGGTTATAAGCAGCAACCCTGACATCGCAACCTTTGACCATATAACTCGTGTTTTTAGACCAGCTTTAGGGTCTCAGGTCCAAGCTAGCCCGATGATCTGTGATTGTTAAATCACAGAATGTTCACCATTTATTTCGGACAACCAACAAAATTCACAGATGGCTTTTGTCCAATCACTGGCAAATCAATTATTCTTCATCACATTATAATTCACTTTGACTTAATCTTTGCTCAGATATCTTGTGCAAAGGATCTTTCATTTCGGATACATGGAATTGCCGTCTGTTATTCGCGAAGCGGTTGGGTCATTCCAATTACCGAAGATGCAATACTGACTCTATATCAACTCTCGTGCTGGCTGGTATACCGATATCAGCCAGCACAGGGATGATGAAATTTGGCTGTTGACCATTTACAGCAAGAATGAAGTAGAGAACATCCCGGCTCATGTTTTGCGTCAAACTGCAAATGAGAAATGAGGTAGAAAATGTCTAAGCATGATATTGGTCTGGAAATCCTTGAAGGTATTCGTGATATTAAGGCGTACAAGGCGGGAACGAAGACATTTCGTGTTCATGCTCTGAAACAACCTGCTTCGTTCCAACTGAGAATTCCGCCAACATTCTTCCGCGTCTTCATATCCGGAATCTAAAGTTAAATGTATGGCATCCAACTTTTGAACTACCTCCCTTACAGTTGTCTCAACTTCTGGTAGATAGCTCGCAATAGTGGTGAACATGGCACATACCTCAAGGTCAGATTGAGAAAAGCAAAGCATCTCCTCGCCGTTCGTCGGAATTGGCAAATAGCGAGCAACTACCTGAAGATGACTACTGTGATATAATCTTTTTACGTTTTATGTTAGATAAAGGAGTAGTAAAAATGCAAGCCTTGACTACCATTTCATCTAAATATCAGATCGTGATTCCAGTCGAAGTACGGAAGCAGTTCAAACTGAAACCCGGCCAGAAGATCATCTTCATCCCTTATCAAAAGAGCATTCGGTTAGTCGTCGTGCCACCTATCAAAGATGCCTTGGGAATGTTCAAGGGAATCAACATCAAGAACCTCCGCGAGGAAGCGGACGAGGAGCGCTGATGAACATCGTTGATTCGTCTGGCTGGGCGGAATATTTTATGAAGGGCTCCAATTCCAAATTTTTCGTCCAGCCGATTCAAGACTTGGAGAAATTATTGGTTCCTTCCATTTGTGTTTATGAAGTATTCAAGCGTCTTCTGCTTGACTTGGAAGAGGAAGATGCTTTGCAGGCAATTGGAATTATGTCATACGGACGCCAGATAGAGATGGATCGACAAATTGCAATTGAAGCAGCACAGATTTCAATTGAGTTGAAGCTGGCCATGGCAGACAGCATTATCCTTGCCACGGGTCGCGCCAACGATGCGATTGTTTGGACACAAGATGCTCACTTCAAAGATATTGAGGGCGTGAAGTACTTTGAGAAGAAGGGGTGATGCGCGACAAGAGAGCATCAAAAAGCAATGGATGAATCCTTGCCTGAGCAAAATTTGGTACATATACTTCCCATCGCCCCTGTTCATCCTTCATGAGCCCGACAATGATCAATGCACGCCGGCGAACTGGATATAAATCAGTCGGATACGAGATTGTCCCACCCGAAAACAAGAGTCGTGCCGTTCAGCTCACACTGGAAAACCAGGCATCGGAAACTTTCTGAAAGGCATCTCCTATGCCAAGAAAATTGCCACGGTTCGGAACGCTTCTTCCACAATACAATACTTTCATGTTCGGCTAGATCACGCCCGGTGGATTGCATGAGAAGAACGCGCTTATCATGGGCCGGCATCGTTGAGAGATTGCCAATTGAGCCTCTGCTGCTTCCATCTACGATCAATAAGGGAATATGTCCACCATCCATCAGCGTAAGCTTTTTCGCCTTCTCAACGATCTGTTCAAATTCATCAATATGGAAACTTCTTTCAGGTGACACGATATTTTTGACGGCTGTAAAATTTAATTTTGGCAGTCGGGATATTCTTACACAAAGTTATTGCAAAAATCAAATCCTTGCTTTGGGTCAGTATTTATTAGCCAAGATAACAGCGAATCAAAAAAACTGGTCATGCTATAATCTGTCTTGTGAGGCTGTGATGACAACAAAAACAAAACGCTTTGCTATCCCCTTTAAAAAGATTGCCACCTTTTGCAAACGCTCGAATGTTTCTGAATTTGCAATTTTCGGCTCGGCTATCCGGAAGGATTTCGGGCCAAAAAGCGATGTCGACGTGATGGTTGTTTTCGAGCCCGATGCTCCCATAAGTCTATTCGAGATGGCACACATGCAAGTCGAACTGGAAGCCCTGTTTGGCCGCTCTGTTGATCTCGTAGAGAAAGCTGGTCTGCGCAATCCATTCCGCCGCCAAGAGATCCTGAAGACCGCAAAGGTGGTGTATGCCGTCTAAAGACAGGGAGCAATTTTATTTATGGGATATGCGAGAACCTGCTCAGGAAATCATTTCCTTCATGAAGGATGTCAAGCTTGCTCAGTTCGAGAAGAACAAACTTCTGCGGTAACAGCTCAGCACCTCACTGCGGGCCTCCAGCTGAAAGCGCTCCTTGGCCAGCTGGATTTCCCGTAACACTCCAGCCAGATCTCCGCCCCTTACGCTGCGCAACCCGGGGCGCCTGCCCGGGTCCAACCGTGAAGCCCAATTTCCATTCCTTTTCGCTCAATTCGATTGCCAAATACAGCTTCTTCGATATCATAGTATCATTCGCCTGTCGGCTCGCTTCGGGAACCATTCGTTCCTTCTTTCTTCTCCAATTGGAGCTTACTACACCCTCCAGGTATCAGTAGCAGAAGGGAGCCTCTTGCTTTTTCCAAGCATATTATCTACAGTATTGGATTATTCTCTACTCTCGAATACCTGCTCTCTGCCTTTGCGGGCGTAGTAGCACAGGTTTGTCCTGAGCAAAGCCGAAGGATTGAGGCATCGCGAGCACGCATAGCTGTGCGCCCTTGGGGTGTACTCTATAAGTATGATATGCTCCGCGATCCACGCGGCAGGTGGATGAGTTGTTCGAATCTTTGTTGGCACAATTTTTCAGCAATTGATAGAAAGCGAAAATGGCAGTCAAATATACCAATGGCAAAGGCTTTACTTATTTTCTCAACAAAGGTGTGACCAAAACAGACAAGCCGCGTTATTACTTTGCGCGTGAGCAAAAAGGCGAGCCTGTGGATAAAATTCCTGCTGGATACGAGATCGAGGAAAGCGTCAACGCGATTGTTTCATTGGTTAAGACTCGCCCGCATTTGATTCGTCCCGAAGAGACCGAGAGCGTAAAAGCCGCGCTGGCGCGCCATCCAAAAGCGCGGAATTATCGTATGGCGGTCAAAGATAAGATGATCGTCATTTACGAATCGATGGGGCTTGACATGGATAAAATGATGGAACTCTTCGAAGGTTTTCCTGTTTTGCCAAACGCAAGGGAAAGGCTTGAAGAAGAGAAAGAACGTCATGACCAATTCGCCCCTGTCATGCGCTTTATTTTGGATGACCAGGAAAGGCGGGAATATCATGCCGAACGCTGGTGTTATAGCGGAAGCATTGACGATTGGATTTATGCAAGTCATTCCGGGAGAATAGATAATCTGGCGAAAAAGTTGATTCCCACACTTGGCACAGAGGAATTCTTCGAACTCTACTAAATCACTTCGCGGACGTGTATTGTATTGTCCGGGCTGCGGTGTGCGGTTGAGCCGGGATGGAAACGGGGGCCAATATTTGCTCTCGTTTCCTGTATGGCGAATATGCCAGAGTGCAGAGCCACCATTTAACGTATCCCCGTCCTTTGCGGAGTAGAGCCTATGACACAGGCCGATGTTGCTCGTGAAAACGAGAACCCCTTTCCTTCAGGTATAGGGAGTGTCAGATAGCAGAGTCAATTTTATACCAATTGAGAGGATTGTATTGTATCTGAATAATCTTTTCAATATCAAAGCTTTCAGCGAAGGCATTGCGAATATGAACCGTGAGTCCAGTATAAATTTTCAGACTTCAATAAAATCATTCGGGTTGAATCTGAACGAATCAAGTCGGCTTCCTCTCTTGGCCTGAATTGCCAAGACACGCGTTATAATTGATTTTAAGATGACTTTTATCGAATCCGTCCCACAAAAAGAGATTGTCCGTATTTGCCAGCGCTGGCAAATACGAGAGTTTGCCTTGTTCGGTTCCGTTTTGCGCTCGGACTTCAAACCCGAAAGCGATGTGGATGTTTTGATTTCATTCCAAGAAACCGCAGATTGGGGCTTATTTGATCATGTCCAGATGCGGCTGGATTTGGAAGCCATCTTCCAACGTAGAGTGGATCTTGTCACGCGCCGCGCCCTGGATCAGTCTCAAAATACACTTCTGCGTGAGCAAATCCTAAATACGGCAAAGATTATTTTTACTAACCACGAGACGGTTCATGCAGCGAGATGAAGTCATTATTCAGGATATTGTAAGTGCCGCGCGACTTGTTACTGAGTTTATAAAAGGTTTTGACAAGGATACTTTCGTTTACGATTGGAAAACTCGTTCTGCGGTTCTTTATCAATTAACCGTGTGGTGAAGCGGTTAAAAGGCTGTCTAAAGAATTCCGCACGGAATATTCACAAATCCCCTGGTCATTGATCGCGGGAATGCGCGATAACTTGATACATGGTTATGACTTAATCGATTGGGACGAAGTTTGGAAAACATCCTCAGTGGACATCCCAGATTTGCTCGGCAAATTAGAGTCCTATATCAATAAATAAAAACTTCTGAAGATACGATCTCAGAAGTTTTTTTATCCTTCTCTGAACGAACAACAGCGCCTCTGCTAGCGCTTAAATTATCCATCAATATTTTTCCGGTACGGGTGAGCCAGCACAGCACAAAGCTCAGGAGGCATTCAGTAGCATTTGTATTGCATTCGCCGCTACATGTCCGCTTTTCCAGCCAAACTTCTTGACAAAACCTTCATTTATTAGTAAAATTAGAACATGAGTTCTAGGATTTCAACATCTGGTCGTATCACCATTTTGTTGGGCAAATATCAGGCAACCACAGGCGAGCGCATGTCGCCGCGCAAACTTGCAGAAAAAGCAGGGGTTGCAAAGGATTTCGTTTATCGCTTGGATTCGGGCCGGGCGCGTCATGTAGATTTGGATTCTCTGGCGCGTTTATGCGACCTTCTTCAGTGTAACTTAGAGGATATACTTGTGATGGAGCCCCATGACAAATCCATTTGACATCCTGCCCCCCAATATCTTCAACCTCTTCGCCACACAGGGACAATCCACGCTTCAACGCCATTACATTGCTATCCTTTTGCGGATTTATGCATTAGCAGAATTCAACCGTTCTGGCATAACGCGTGAAGTTGCCTTCGCCGAAATTGTGGATTATTTGAAGGAAGCCAACGCTGAGGCGGAAGTGGCGGCAGATATGACGAATCACGCCTCGGATGAGCCTGATTCGATTTCGACGGCGAATCAAAAATCCGAGCAGGATACCGCAGGCTTCGTCATCCGCAGACTCGCGGAAACAGGCTGGATCGAACGTGAACAGCACGCCGACTATTCCGAAACGATCATACTGCCCGATTATGCTTTTACGCTGCTCGAAGCCATGCGAACCATTCAGGAACAAAAGCCGCGCGAATTTACAGGACAGTTATACGCCGCGCATCAGTTAATGATGTCGTCGCACACGAAGGATTTTTCCGCCGCGCTGGCAGTGACACAAACATACGAGAATGTTCGTCAGGTTGCGCGCGGGTTGAGCGAGTTAAATCACAACATCCGCCGCTATGTGGAGCGCGCGACAAAACAGACCTACGTGGCAGAATTGTTGCGTATGCAATTCAACGATTATTCGCACACGCTGGGACCTGCCTATCACGCGCTGAAAACGTCCGACCATGTTTCGCGTTATCGCCGCGATATTGTCAACCAAGCACAAAAGTGGTTGTATAACGAAAAGTGGCTGCAACAAGCTGCCGAAGAACTTGCCTTGCAAACCAGGTTTTCGCCCGCGCAAGCCAAACAAGAGATCGCCTACCGTCTCGACTTTATTGTCAATCAATTAGATGGGCTTGACCCGCTGATCGAAGACATTGATGAGCGTCACGCTCAATACCTGCGAACGTCGCTACGACAGGTGCGCTATCAACTCAGCAGTGCCGACGGCAATTTCAAAGACCGTTTGGTTTCGCTGGCGCAACAACTGTCCGCACTTCGCCTGGACGGGATGATTGAGTTACCCGAAGACTCACCGCAATTGAGACAATTCCCCGTAAAAATTCCCGATATGCACAGTTTTTACACGCCGCCGCAAAAACGCGCGCCATTCGTGCCGAACAATATCTTTTCCACGATATTAGCCCCTTCTGATCTGGCTTTGCTCCGCGCGGACACCATGCGCGATGTAACACAGGCTTTCTCTCCCGACAAAGTCAACCGCAAAGTTCTTAGCTTATTTGGCAAGTCACAGCACTTGCCTGTGACCCAATTCCCCGATGATATACGTGATGATTTGCATTGGTTAACGACCATTATCGCCTACGCTCATCACCCAGATGTAGAGTATGGTTTGGAAATCACGCCAGGCAACGCGGTTGCATTGGGCGGCTATCGGGTTGTTCCATTTGAGTTGATTAAATTATAGAACTACGATGGTCCCGATACGCTTCGCTGCTCAACCCTCAGTTATTCCGGAGCAATAATGCCTTTTGATTCATCCATCGTTTTGAGCGATATTCCTGAAAAATCACGGCGTGATGTACCGCGCATTGTGAATCGTTTGCTTGGACAAACCTTCCTTTATCAAGATGTCGACTCAGACAAGGATGATTATTATTTTGTTCACCGTCATCGCGCTGTGTTTGAAGGCTTGCTGGAGTTGACAGGCTTCAATCTTCTTCACGATGACTACCATCGCATTTTTCAAGTTGTTTCAGAATATGGATACAGCCGCGCCCGTTTCAAATTGGACGAGTCCCTGATGATCGTTGTTTTACGGAAACTGTATGAAGAAAAAATCGAGCATTTAAGTTTGGCAAACGATCCCGTTGTGACCATCGGCGAAGTGCGCGAAGAATATCGCACCATCACGGGCAGGGAGCGCGACTTGGGCATCGTTCAATATGAAACGCTGCTCCGCCGCCTGCGTTCCCTTGGCTTGGTCGAAATTATTGACGGGCGCAATATTGATGTCCGCGATGGAGAAGCGCGTTTACGGCTGCGTGGTTCGGTCAGATTGATTCTTCCCATTAAAAGCGCAGATGAAATGGAAGCATGGTTGAGAAAGTATCGCGGTGGGAACGAGGAAGAGATTACGGAAAGCGAAGAATGAAACTTCTCACGCGCATACGTCTTGTCAACTGGCATTTGTTTGAAAATATCTCCATTAATTGCAACGGCACGACATACTTCATCGGTATCAACGGCGCTGGAAAATCTACGATTCTCGATGCTGTTCAATTTGCATTGGTAGGCGGACAGCGCGATGTGAGATTCAATCAAGCCGCATTGAGCGGGGGCAAGCGCACACTGGCAAGTTATGTGCGCGGAGAGCTTGGCACAGAAGGTCAGCGTTTTTTGCGCGGCGACGCGACGAGTGTAGTTGCGTTGGAATTCAAAAATCCCGACGATACATATTTCGCTCACGGCGCGGTGATTGACGCTTTTGAAGATGGACGCGCACCTGATGTTGCTTACTTTATTGTACATAACGCCCAGTTGAATGACGATTGGTTCTTCAAAGCGCCAGGGCAACTGTTTGACACACGCGCCTTCAAACGTCATCTTGAAAATTTCTCGCTTCCCGTCAATGCAGGCGTGCGTGTCTTTACAAAAATCGAAGATTACCGCGTGCATTTGCTCAACAGGCTTGGACAACTCAAAGACACATTTCCCGCAAAGATTGTCAAAGGTCTTGCGTTCAGCCCGTTGACAGATATTCGCTCATTCGTTCATAACTATTTGCTCGATGAAAATCTTGTGGATGTGAAAACCCTTCAGGCGCAACTCGAAACCATGCGTCATTTCGAGACACTGGCAATCGGCGTGCGCGAGCGGATTGAATCTCTGAATGCCATCGAAGAATTGAATAAAGAGCGCGTCGCCAACCGCCGAAAGCGAATCAGCAACACTGCCATTGCGCGTCTTGCCGAAGCTGATACTTTCCTTGACCGGTTGAAGTGGTTACGCCTCCAATTAGATTCTTTCAAGCTGAACTACAGCCGCGAGGAACTTCTTCGGGATGAAATTTTCCGCGCGTTGAAATTTGCCCAAGCCGCTCTCACCGAAGCGGAGATCGCCCTGCGCACCGACCAAAACGCCATCCGAGAAAAAGAACTGCACGAGAAGATAGCGATTCTGAATGTTGAACTGACCACCTTGCGCGAACGCAAAAAGCAAGCCGACGAATCTATCGCGTGCGAATCCGCCGACGCCAAAAAACTCCGCGCCTATCTCGCCGCCGACAAACTTTCTGTTCCCACCGAACTTAAATCTTTTATCGGCGACCCGCTCGCCGCTCATCGGGAACTGCTTCCAATTCTTCAATCTCTTTCCAACAACTTCTCCCGCGAAGAAATTTTGCTCTCCCAAAAAGTTGGCGGACTTCGCGACGAAGGCTCAAAACTTGAAGATGAGATTCGCAAACTGCGGACGGGCGACCGCGATACTTCTTACGAAACCGAATCGCCTCACTCGGCACGCCTGCGTCATCTCCTGCGCGCCGCGTTAAATCTTGGTGCGGATGAAGTGAAATATTTGTGCGATGAACTTTCCATCCCAGACGAATCCTGGCAGGACGCGGTGGAAGGTTTGCTTGGCTTCAATCGCTTTACCTTGCTTGTTCCGCCCGAACATTACAATGCAGCGATGCAGGTCTATCATAAGTATAAAGATTCGATTTACGGCGCGACGTTGTTGGATACGGAAAATATTCTCAAACAAAATTTACCCGCGCGCGGAGAAGAGCTTTTATGCAAAGAAGTGGAGACGAAAAATCCTGCGGCCCGCGCCTATGTGGATTTGTTGCTGGGTAATTACGTCAAGTGCGAAAAGATGGAAGACCTGCGCGAGCATCGCACCGCCGTCACGCGCGAATGCTTTGTACGCCGCAATTTTACAGATAGCCACCTCAACCCAAATGTCTATCGCCGCTGGTTTATCGGGGAGCGCGCCGCGCCGCGCCAAATTGAACAGCGTCAGGCGCGGCTGGATGAAATTGCGGGCGAAATGGTTTCTCTGAATGAAAGAACCTCTGCCCTGCGCGAGCGGCTTGCCCTCACCCGCGATAAAATGCGTCCCTTTGTGGATTTGGAACATGTGCTTGCCGCGCTGGTTCGTCTTGCGCCCGCCGAAGATGAATTGAAGGTTTTCAACAAGGAACTCAAATCTTTAGATTCGCGTAATTTAGATTCTCTCAGAGCGGAAGTGGATAAACGCCAGAAAGAGTTGAGTCAAATTCAAGACGAAGCAACTGATTCGTCGCGCAAGTTGGGAAATCTCGAAGTGGAGATCAGAAAACTCGAAGCCGAATCAATTCCGAGCGCGGAAAGAAGCTCCGCGGAAAAACTTCAGGAGCAGGAAAATTTCCTTGTGTCCGAAAACGCGGACGAGGAGACAAAATCCGATATCCAAAAAGAATATGAAAAACGCCGCGAGCGTCAGCAGTTGGAAACGATTTTGCAAAATGCACAGCGGTATGAGGGCGATTATCAAACCGCCGAAAGGCATTCGCGTGATCAGCTGCGCGAGGCGAAGCAGGCATATTCAATGAAATACGATTTTGGTTATGACGAGGGTGATGACGCAGCGCATTACATGAACGAACGCGAGAAATTGATTTCATCGGAGTTGCCGAATTATGAGGGGCAGATTGCCAAACAACGCGCGATGGCGGAGCAGGAATTGGTTGAAAATTTTATTCACCGTCTGCGCGAGCAGATCGAAGACGCACGACAACAGTTGGGATTTTTGAATACGTCGCTTGCAGCACTGCGTTTCGGCGGCGAGCGATTTGAATTTGTGACCAGTTCATCTCCCGCGCTCAAAAAGATTTACGATATGGTGATGGACAGCCAGCAGATCATGGGCGACTCGTTGTTTGAATCAGAGTTTCGCCAAAAACATCAGGAAGGCTGGGATTTGCTGTTTGAGCGCCTCACATCCGCGCATGATGATGAAAACATCGAGTTGCGCGAACTTCAGGATTACCGCAATTACCTCAATTATGACATTCGCATTCATTATCCAAACGGCGACCGCGCCATGTTGAGCGTGATCAACGCCAAGAAAAGCGGCGGTGAAACCACCACCCCGTTTTACGTGGCAATGGCAGCATCCTTTGCACAAGCGTATCGCTTAAATCAGGGACGTCCCTCCGACACGATCCGACTCGCGTTATTTGATGAAGCCTTCGGCAAAATGGATACAGCGCGCACCGCCAGTGCGTTGAAATTCATGCAAGATGCAGGCTTGCAGGTTTTGCTTGCCACCCCACCTGATAAGTCCGGGTCATTGCTTCCGTTTGTGGATTCGGTTTGCACCGTTGTTCGCAAAGAGAATCATTCATTTGTGGTGGAGATTGACAAGAGTGAGATGTTGAAAGAGTTGGAAAAGTAGGGCATGGCGAATAGGTTGTTGTGATTTCATTTGTGCCTTCGGCTGATACGCGAGTGATTGTTGACGCGCTTCTTGATATTTTCGAGAGACGCGAGGCTTCATCCACGCGCGCGATTAAGGTGAGGTTGCGTGAGCTCAATCTGCCCACGTATTTTTCACAGCAAGACCCCGAACCGCGCATGATTACAAATCAACAAATACAAACGCTTGCAGATTCAAACCTGATTCAACTCCATTGGCTCAAAGGCGAAGAACATCATTTGCTCGAATCCATCATCCTGCCCACCACGCCCCATGCCCCACTCACTAAGCCCCAAGAACTTTACACCCTCATCCACCGCATTCCAATTTCAAACCAACGCTCTCAACTTGAGAACCTTTTACTTGCTGAAAAGTTTCGCCTTTCCTTCAATGACTGGCGCGCCCGCGCATTAAATCAGATATTGGAAAAAATTCATGCTGGAAAATCTTCCTCACCCTTCAACCTCTCCGCATCAGACTTTTAACTCAGACCTGCTCGCCGCGCTACTGGCATTATCCTCTCTTCAAGCAGAGACTCCCCATCGCGTCTTCAGTGTGCGCGTCTTCAACGATAGCAAACGCTTCGATGATTTACGCCCCGCGTTGATTCGGCTTGCACGTCAAGCCAACCCCGAATGGAAATCGTTTACAAACGAAGATTTACTGCGTGAATTGAATCTCGTTGCCAACCCTGGCTATATTCATTTATCTGGCAACTGGCAATTCACCACCATGGAAGGGGAAATATTATCGCTAAATGGTTTCTCCCCTTCTATCGGATTTCCCGCCGCACAAGTCGCTTCTATTCAAACTGTCGCTGTTCGCGCAGATTCTGTCTTGTGCATCGAGAATCTCACATCCTTTTACGAATTCATCCGCGCCACCCACACTACGTCACACGCCGTCATCTGTCTCATGGGCAACCCATCCCCCGCCATCCGCCGCCTGCTTCAACTCATTCCCGAAGAAACAAAAATCAAGCTCTGGTCGGACATGGATTATGGCGGCTTCAACATCCTCTCCCAACTTCGCAAACAGGTCAGGGTGCGTGTTGAGCCTTGCCTGATGGATGTTTCCACTTTTGAGAAATATGCAAAACTATCGCGTCCGTTGACACAGACTGATATCCGTAACTTGAAACGGCTCGCGCTTCATCCCAATTTGCGGGATGTGCGTCCTGTGATTGAACATCTCGTCACGCGCGGGTTAAAATTGGAGCAGGAAGCAATAGCGGAATAGTTTCGTTTTGTTATCTCAAACACGCGATAAAATCAGGACAATGTTGTCCGATGAAGTGAAAACCTTAACCGGAGGGCTAGAAAAGTGAATTTTATCGGCAAACTGCATCCAATCGCATACAACGAAGTTGTGCAAAAACTAAGCACACTAGCAGTCATCAACTTTAAGGTTATTGAATTTTCGCAACGTAAAAAACACTTTCAGAGTTGATTCGCCGTCTTATTCTTTCATAAAGCAAAGTACCATTATTGGAACGTTCGTCAAGCATTTGCATTCAGCATCGAAAGTGTATGTCGTCCTTATGCAGCGGCAATGAATTGCCAACCTGAATCTGGCAGCGCCTGTGTCAACTTTGGTATTCTTTGATTTAACGACCAGGAATTGAGTTAAAGCTGGCCATGGCAGACAGCATTATCCTTGCCACGGGTCGCACTAACGATGCGATTATTTGGACACAAGATGCTCACTTCAAAGATATTGAGGGCGTGAAGTACTTTGGGAAGAAAGGGTAATGCGCGACAAGGGAGCATCAAAAAGCAATGGATGAATCCTTGCCTGAGCAAAATTTGGTAGGTATACTTTTGTTGACACGCTTCTTGATATTTTCGAGAGACGCGAGGCTTCGTCCACGCGGGCGATTAAAGTGAGGTTGCATGAGATCAATCTGCCCACGTATTTTTCACAGCAAGACCCCGAACCGCACATGATTACAAATCAACAAATACAAACGCTTGCAAATTCAAACCTAATTCAACCCCATTGGCTCAAAGGCGAAGAACATCATTTGCTCGAATCCATCATCCTGCCCACCACGCCCCATGCCCCACTCACTAAGCCCCAAGAACTTTACACCCTCATCGACCGCATTCCAATTTCAAACCAACGCTCTCAACTTGAGACTCGTCCAATCTCTCTGACCCATTCCTGAATTGTCCGCTTGATCGTCCGCCATTGCACGTTCAGGAGCATGCGAGGCATCCGCTCGCTCTCTGCGTCATCGAAATAAGAGAGTCCGTATAAGACTGGGCTGATGTCATCCATCTTGAATTTCCGTTGGTAGAGGCGGATCAATTCGGGCAGAGAGCGGTGTTTGACGCCGAGCACATAGACATCACAAAAATCTTTGCGTGCTCCACGCCCAGCGACTGCAGAAAGTTTCATGGATGCCAGATCATCCAAAGAAGCCAGCGAGCAACTCATTTCTTTCCATATTGTTGGAGATTGCAGGAGTGGATAGCGATACTCCAACAAGGAAACTCGCACGCCCATGAGTGTGCCATGTAACGTACCCGGTGCGCTTTGCGTGGTCATGAAATCCAAACCAGCTCTGCGAAGGGATTCTGCCAGGAGAAGTGCATCATCTATCGGATTCGATGTGAACCAATCCAAATCTACTGAAAGGCGATGACCAAAGTAAACCGCCAAAGCGGTGCCTCCGCCCAGATAAAAGCTGCGCTGATCAAACTCCCTTCCGAATTTGCGCAAGATCTGGATTTGTTTTCCATTCAAGCCTTCTAGATGGAATTTCATCTTTGACTCCATGGCGACGAGCGAGCGGTCTGTGCCCAAGTCTCCACCCGCAGTTTGGGCAAATCCAAAACAAGCGACCAGAACCGAATTTGGCGCGGACTGAGGCCGTGGGCTTGATGTGTAATCAACCACCTTCGCAGGCTGTCATCGCCGATTCGTTTCCGAAGCCACAAAATGGATTCCCATGAGCCGTCCGTGAGCAAGCGGCGAATGATCAGGTCGCGATCCTTCGACCAAGAGAGATCCTTGAAAGAGTAATCCCAGAAATATTTCTGCAAGCTTTTGGGAAGGGAAGCAGATGTCTGTTCAGACTCCAACGAAGATTGATCGGCAAGCGCCTTTTCAACCAAGCTTTTCAACTCTTTTAGCAGTGGATATTTCAAGTTGAAGGAATAAACACGCATCCGTCCAACTGGGCGACTTTGCAGGAGTCTTTCCACTTCGAATTGTTGGAGTTGCTTTTGGACCGCAAATAGATCCAAACCGCTTGTGTGCGCAATTTCGCTCGCATACCCTTCTTGATTGTCAACTAAGAAGGTTAGGATGCGTTCTCGGCTCTCTGATCCAAGGAGAGATCGTAGCATAATAATCACCAATATTATTGGTGATTATATCACAAATCTATATTCCTCAATTTGGGGCGTGGGGGTTTGCAATTCAACCGTTGAGTTGTATTGCACAGCACCTCGGAGTAGAAAATCAGGTGGAATATTGGAGGTGAGTGGCCCGAGGGAGTTTCACCCTCGGGCTCTCTCAGAACCGGACGTGAACCTCTCAGCTCATCCGGCTCCCGTCATCCAGCCGTAGGCAGTATGCCCATCTGCCAATGAACAAACAATTCGGGTAGATTCTTGGCCAGTCTCCCCATCCAATGAATTGCTCTGATTTTGTGCCGTGCTAATTTCTTGTATTTCCGCCGTGCCCAGAGAATCAGCGCATCGTTGAGGGTGTCAAGAGGATTGTGTAAACGGAAATGGATTTAGATGGCCAAGCGACCTTCAAATCGGATCACCAGCTGATTGAGAATCAGCGGCCAATTGACAAGTGGCATGGTCCATTTTTTGAGGATATCACGATTTGCAAGGAATAATAATTTGCGAGCGGATTCTGCAGTCGGGAAAATGCTTTTCGATTTAGTGACTTTTTGCAATTGGCGGTGATAGCCTTCGACGGAATTACTGATAGAACATAGTAGACGTCGTGGTGTAGATCAAGCGACGGATTTCAGCGGGATAGGCAAAATAGGTCGCCAGATCTTCCCAATTGTTTTGCCAGGAGCGAATCGCCACCGCATATTTGTCACCCCACTTTTCGGTGAGCTGACGTAAGTTGGCTTCGGCACTTTCGCGGGTAGCGGCTTGATAGACTTGCTTCAGATCGACCATGAATGCGTTCTGATGGTCACAGAACAAACCACTTTCGTTCCAAGTCACATACTTCAGGCTGTTGCGAATTTGATGGATGACGCAGCGCTGGATCTGAGTATTGGGAAAGACCGCCAAGACCGCTTCCTTGAATCCGCTCAGTCCATCCATACAAGCAATGAAAATATCCTTCACACCGCGGTTTTGTAAATCCGTGATCACACCTAACCAAAAATTGGAGCTTTCATGGCCGTCTCCGACCCAATTCCCAAAACGTCCCGGTGGCCCTCTACATCCACGCCCAGCACGGTATACACGGCTATATTCTCGACTTTTCCTTCGCGTCGTAGTTTGATATAGATCGCATCCAGGTACACGATCGGGTACACACTGGCCAGTGCTCGGTTCTGCCACTCCTCCACCAAGCCCCAGACCTTATCCGTGATCGCGCTCAAGGTCGTGGGCGAGACCTCCACTCCATACAATTCTTGCAGCGTTTCTTGGATGTCCCGCACCGACAACGCACTGCGCACTTTCAGTGTGCCCTTGGCGTACATGCCGATGATCTTGTCTTCCGCCTGAAGGGCGCAGTCACTTCGCAATTCATTGGTATTCGCTACTTGCTTTTTCACGACCTGCGGTTCAAACTCACCATTGCGATCACGTGGCACCTGGATCGTGCTTTCTCCGGATGAAGTTCTCAGCTTCTTAGGATAGCTGCCGTTGCGACTATTCCCGCTGTTCCGCCCTTTGACTTCATACGGCTCCTATCCCAGATGCTCGCTCATTTCTGCTTCCAACATTTCTTCAATCGTGTGAGCAAATAGTTTTGCGAAGATACCTTCCTTTCCAAAAAAATCATCCATATTTTTTGCAGTCGATAATTCTCGTTGTACTTCCTCTGCACTCGGCAAAGTGCTTCCCTTCCCTTGATCCAAGATCTCTTGAATATTCTGCTTCCTACTTCTTGCTGCTGTCATTCTGTTTTCTCCTATGTCTTCGTCTAAGATTTATCTCCCGTTTACACACTCTATCTTACACCCTCTTACCTCTGGACCTCAGCCTGTGTAAACGGTTCCACAGGTACCACGGTAAAGTGAGGCGCTGGCACATTTACCATGGGATTGGGAATTTCAAATTCTTTGGTCGCCCAGATGAAAAATGCTGAAAAAGTCACCCATATATTTCGCAATGGTTTGGGAGAAAGGGGTTCATTGCCTTTTCCGAATCGATGGGGGACATATTCGCTCCGCAGCCAATCGAGGTATGCAGTGATATCTCGCGATAGGATTTGATGGATCGGAATATCCGCCTGGTGCTGGATCCACTTTTGCAAATGACGCTGGTAGGAATTGATGGTTCGATCCGACAATCCTTGAGCGCTTTTGAAGCTGGCAAAGCCGGTAATGGCCTTGCTAAGAACGAGCGAGCCCGACAGTGGTTGGTTCATTCAATCATCCTCCGAAAAGAGAAATTTGAACAACCACAGACCATTGGGCTAGCAAAAAACCATAGCTCTACGAGCTATGGTTCATCAAAAGTAGCGGGGGCAGGACTCGAACCTGCGACCTCCGGGTTATGAGCCCGACGAGCTGCCACTGCTCTACCCCGCAACGAAGCCCAACGAATATACCACCTTTACAAATCAGAGTCAAGAAAATCCATCTTGATCGAAAACCATGTCTTGAACGTGAAATGAAATGTGGTTCCTATTACTTTATTCGACATCAAGGGCTTCCATATAGAACTCTTCGCCCGCAATGACCTTGGCGCCCACCCCGCCGCAATTGGGACAAACGATTTCGCCGTCGTTAGGATGATATTTGGTGAAACAACTCATACACTGCGCTTCGGTCTGTATAGGACGGAAGTGAAGGACCGCGCCTTCCGCCAGAGTTCCTTTGCTCAGGTCGTCCCAATAAAACTGCACTGAGTCATTAGTGTAGGTTGATATCTCGCCCACCACAAGATATAGATTGGTGATGCGTTTGGCATTGGCCTCATTCGCTTTTTGAATCGCTTTTTCAAGAATGGCTTGTGTTGCATAAAGTTCGTGCATGACGCGTAACCTCAATGGATGATGTCGAATGATACCTCAGGTCAGTCTATAAGCCGCATTTTTTTGCGACTCGGGGATGCCCTAAAGCACGACAATAATATCGTCGCAAAACTATTATATCAGGCGGGGGCCATAATGCCTGATCAATCTCCCTTTCATTGCTTCAAACAACGCACCGAAAATATTCATAGCCAGCCGAGCAATTGGTTCAGCCAAGAAATTCTGTTGCTTCGCAGATTACTCGGTATTTATTTCCCTGTGCGTCAGTTCAAGGATGGTAGGCTCTTACTTGGGTTATGCATAATGATTCAAAGCGACTTTACTCCGGCAGCACTGGCATATCTAGCCGATATGACGGAGACCCATAAGTCTGATCGAGGAGCAATCCTGGGATTGTATTCAGTTTTCCTTGGCTTGGGACACCTCCTTGGCGCAATTATCAACAGAATCTTTATCGATTGGCGCGGAGCGGATGGCATGGTGCTCATCATCGGATCGCTATGTATCTTTGCCGCCTTCCAGATCTTCAGGATGCGCTCAAGCGAATCTCCTAATAAAGAGATTCGGCATTAACTTTCACCAAATCAGTTGGCCAAGTGGATTTGGCTCACGGATGCAATCTGCAATGTCAAGTTGTTAAATAGCTCAACTTATTGCTGAACCTATTGAGCAGAAGTTCGACGATGACAAGGACTGAAGCTACTTTCTTTGAGAATCCTCCTGAAGTAGATTCCCAAATACATAAAACAAACTATAAATGAAGATCAGAAATAGTGTATAGAGAAAAACAAAGGTGATGGGCACCGCATTCGGATCGCGCGATTGGGTCAGCAAATTATTAACCAACCTCGCTGGATTTTGAAAAATATCCCAACTATTAAACCGAAGAAATCGGCCGATATAAATCCCCGCACTGGAGAAGAACCCTGTCGTGACGACCAATGCCCATCCAGCCATCCGACCAAATTCGCGCTGGACAACTTGGTGCATCAAATAGAGCGAGATCAGACCCAGAAATAAAGCCGTAAAAGCAAACCAAACCAGTAAATTCACATCGAACCATATCTTGGGACTATCACTATAGAGTCGAATGTGTTGAAAATCAGTCAGCAGATAGGGCGCATTAGGGAAAAAGATCAACCAAATCAAACAAATGAACGGCAAAATGACACGAAGTATTTTATGGATCAACTTAAGATGATATGTAATCAGCGCAATCAGGAAGGGAGTCCAGGCCAGGTATAAGTTCCTCAATAAATACCCATAATAGTAGTTATACTGTTGCTCATAATTCTCGTTCATACGCGCTTTGGCCAGCATAAAACAAATGACGGTAGCTATTCCAAGCATGGCATACATGGCCAGCTCGTATTTATGGCGAATGAAATAATCGCGCAGAGCTTTCATTTTGACTTTTTCAGCACTAGCCTATACAAAACCTTTAGTTAATCGCAGGAGAAGTTATATCGTAAGAGCATTAGAATACGTTAAGACCATCTGCAAAAAGCAAGCCATAGTTTTCTGGTAAGGTACAATTTCTGGGCATATATAAGAATCATCTCATTACGAGTCGCAGCGAGAGGATCGTAGGAGAAAAATGGTTTCGATAAAACCCAAGTTCTTTTTTCTTTTTTTGATCTCTGGCATAATGGCCGCGCTAACCGCATGCGGTACTGACAGCAAAGTTGTTATCACGCCAATGTCCAATGAATCAGCCGCTGTACAAACCGACATGGAAAAATATAACAATGCCTCTGCAAATGAACGCGGATTGTATCGCTTCCTTATTCGCCCCCAATGGACAGATTTTTGATATCGGCTTGATTCGAGCTGGAAGTCCGCCTGCGATTTGCAGTTACATGAATCAAACCTTCAGCGCCGCACCCATTGATTCACTTAATGCAACCATTGATTCTGTTATCATCAACGGGGACGTAGGCGTTGTGCCTGGCATATATGATGAAAAGACAACCAATATAACGGGTCATAGCAATGAAGTGAAACTACAATATGTGGCAGAGTGGATTGATCAATCGAACGGTCAATGGTTATTGAACCGCATCAGTACCGTTATATTGCAATAATATCAAATAGGAAGCCATGATAAAAACAATCTACCGTTTCATCTTGATTTTTTTGCAACCTGCCTGCTGTCTTCGTGCATTCCATTCTTTTCAAGAAGCGGCCGCCCCAATTTCATCGTCATCATTTCGGATGACCAGAGTCATGACAGCATGCAATTCATGCCTGAGACAAAGGCTCTGATTTTCGATCAGGGTGTTACCTTCGCACAGGGATTCGATACCACGCCTCTATGTTGTCCAAGCCGCGCCAGCATTTTCACCGGCATGTACGCTCATAACGATGGTGTGAAAACGAATCAAGACAAACTCACCGATAACTACCAAACCTTCATTATGGCCCTCCACAAAGATGGATATTATACGGGCCTCGTGGGAAAATATCTGAATAGTTGGCTCGGCGAACCCAGACCCGAATTTGATTCCTGGGTTTCCTGGCCCGGCAGTGTTGCCTCATACCAGGATCCCAATATCAATGTGAATGGCACATGGGGCATTCATCCGGGTTACATTACTGACGTGGAAAACGAATTTGTGATGCAGTTTTTGGATCAGGCCTCCAAGCAGAACAAACCGTTCCTGCTGATTTATGCGGCGCGCGCCCCTCATGCACCGGCGATCCCCTCGCCGGAGGACAAATCCTGTTGCAGGATTTGCCTCCGTATCGTCCGCCCAGCTTCGATGAAGCGGATGTTTCCAACATGCCAAGTTCGATTTCAAGCATCCCGTTGATGTCGCCGACAGAGATCGCCCATAATGATGCATTCCGCCGGGACCAACTCCTGACGTTAATCTCCTTGGATCACAACGTCGGGAATATCGTTGCCAAACTCCAAGAGATTGCTCCAACCATCTACGATTTGGCGGGCATACCTATTCCAACCAATGTGGATGGGATGTCGTTCGTGAAGCTGATCAAAGGTGAGCCGTGGCGCGACAATATTCTGATCGAATCATGGCCCGAGCGCGGGTATTGGGCAGGCATACGCACCTACCGCTGTGTTTATGTTGAAACGGAAAATGATCTATCTGAATTATATGATCTGCAAACCGACCCGTTTGAGTTGAATAATTTGATTCACGATGCTCAAGATCAAGCGATCATCGCGGATTTGAAAGCGAAACTCCAAACAGAAAAACAGCCCCGCTCCCCTTGATGAAATATGAACCTTAACGAATCTGCTTCTGACTTTGAACTGCCTGACCTCAATGGCAAGCTTCATCGCTTGAGCGATGCTCGCGGCAAAATCGTCATCGTCAACTTCTGGTCGTGCGAGTGCCCGCATTGCAAACGCACCGATCAGGCACGGATAGAGAGGTTTGTGTACTTGCAGAAACCTTTCTCAAACTAGGGAGTCGCGGTTGAAAAGACAGATGACGGACCCTGGGACAAGATAGTAAACGGTACCAATGCGTCTTTCCCATTTACTTTAACGATGCTGCTGGGATTGGAGACATTCGCTTGTAACACAGCGATCACTCGATTGCCCGGAAGCGATGTAGGGTTAACAGTCGAATTTAGATTCTGATTAAGGGAAATAATAAACTGATTCGTTTTGCCCACTGAGACTGGCGCAAATACAATTAGTTTTCCTGGGTGATCCCTACCCTGGCGTTGTACATCATAGTAAAGAACGATAAAGCTGGCCTCTGCAGAGGTCACCGAATCAAGCGTCAGGCTGTTGTTAGCAATGAATTGATCCTTTACAACGATCAGATCGCTGGCGTTTGGATCTGTATCACTGCTATGAACGACAGGTCCATTTGGCATTGGCGTGAGCGTGGGTGTGGGTGTGTTGATACCCTTGTTGACCTTGGCGGGTTGGGGCGTCGCCACTATCGTCGGAGGCGATATCGGAACGGAAGTCGCAGGTGAAGTTTGGCAAGCCGCAAGCAGGATAACTGCAAGCAAGATGGTGTGAACATGTTTCATTGCGAATTTTTCCTTTTCAAGGATTTTCATATTGCAGAGACTCGTCTTTACCGCGTCCGAGGGCCATTGGTTTTGCCCATGAAAAAGCGCGTGCAGGCTCTTATCCGGAAACAGAAGAGAGATAAAAAAAACAATTTCATTTCCAGTGATAACAAGGGAATGTAACCAGAAATATTTTGATCCCCCATCTCACGGGATGAAAAAGTTTATGGTTGCAATCATATAATTCGGAGTAATGACATGCAGGCTGAGTGAATATTTTCCACAGACAGCATAATATGGGGCTAAACTGAAAACTTTATGCCTTTCAGCTGAATGGAAAACCGTGGTTTGAGGCGGGCTATTGAAGGTTGCCGCCCCGCGCAACAGCCAATCATATTCTACTGTGGTCGAGCTACTTGTGGTGATAGTTCCGGTGAACACCACAGGATTAGTGTGTGCACAGGAAGTAAAGGTCATGTTCTTACCCACCGAAAGCCCTATTGCAACCTGCGAAACAGTTAGCACTACCGCGGTTAATGCGGGAGTTGCGGTTGGGATAACAGTTAGAATGGTAAAACGCGTAGAGGAAACTGTAAAGGTCATCGAAGGAAGCGATGCGGAAGTCAGTGCATCAGTTCCATTTTGAGTCGGAGTGATGGACGGCGTAGCGACAACTTCGGTTCCTATAGATGGTGTTGGAGCGCAACCCAAAACAAGCATCGCAAGAATCGATAAGATCATCCAGTGACGATATTTCATTTGTTCCTCCATCTCTAGCTGGGCCCAATTCTTACACAACTGCTTTAAGGGCATATTAATCCTCCTTAATTGGGTAGGAAAATCTAAACTTTCATCCTGACTTAATGTAATCAAAATAATATTGTAATAATTCTTGATTGGAGACCAATAAAATGAAACGCATAATCTTTCCATCTTTCTTCATCATAATACTCGCCCTGTTACTCTCTTCTTGCTCGATGCACCTGGGGCTGAGCAAGTTATTGGGCAGTAACAATTCCGGCAAATCAACAGCCAAAGACGACAAACATGTCAAAGCAACTCATACTCCACCCTCGCCGTCTGGTTCATCGACCCCAGGATCAACACCCTCCTCATCCATATCATTAACTCCGGGATCAATATCTTCTTCCCAGACCCCTGCAATTACCGTTGCTCACGGAAATTCAGTGACGATAACCAGCGCGGGTACTCAGCCAAACGTATTGAAGGTTCATGTGGGTAAAGCTGTCACCTGGACTAATAATGATAGCGGGCCAGAAAGCGTGACTTCTGATACAGCCGGTCTTTTTGACAGCGGCCCGATCAGTCCGGGTGCGAAATACACCTATACCTTTGCTCAAGCAGGCTCATTCAAATATCATTCCACGACAAATCCAAACCTGTTTGGTGCTGTAGTCGTATTGCCTTAAGTAACCACAAATTCGTAGCAAGGTTAGCGCGCTAGAATTCATCATCCGCACAACAAAATTCTGCACGTAATTAAACGCAAACAAGGCGTCTTCAAAGCGAGGACGCCTTTTCTTATTCCAGATTGTCTCACTAATACTGAATCGGTACACGGTCGCCAGTCGCACCATCCGGGCTGGCCTACGTCATATGATCGATCGCAAGGATTAACTCAACCTCAGCCTCTTCCAGATCGGCTGGCGTTCTATCGATAGAGCATTGCTCCACCCACATCCGTTTTCAATGCTACTCTATCTCCGTACTTGAGACTATCCGGTGACTAGAAATAGCATATCTCTGAGAGAAGAAAAGAACCCTCTTACAATGTTCTCTGCCCCACTCTCGGCGGGCTTTGCATGCATGTATCTTGTCACGGTCAGATTAGTGTAAATTGCCGTGAAAGAAATCGTCAAGCGTTTGATCCACATAAACCGATCCTTCCGGTCCAGGATGGGAGCTTGGGTCAATGCTGAAATATTTGTCCGTATCATAATTCTCAAAGTCTACAATAGGAAAACTATATGGTGCAATTGTTTTTTGAAGCTTAGCATAATAAGCAGTGCGCGCCAGCCGGGAAATTCCCATTGCGCTCCAAACTCGGCCGTCAATGGGGCGACTCAATATAAGCGGTTTCGCCCCGAACTCTGTCAGGACCTGCAGAGCTAGTTCAAAATCGGTCCATTCTTTAGAATGATTCAAATTCCAGAGGAACCGGAAATCTTCGCTTCCTGGTTTTTTGGGTTGGTTCAAGGTTTTGGAATACTGATCCGTCCATAAATATTTTTCGATCCCATAGTGGTTGTTATCGGAAACTATTTTTTCAGCCTGGAAACCTTGTTTGATATCGCTAGCCCAGTTAATTCGGGTTCGCCTGCGAGAGACCACATGATTCAATTTAAGATCATTCCATATATAATTCACCACTTCCCAATGGTCTTGTAGGCGAATGATCCATGTGTTGATCTCTCCAAGGGGCATCGCGAGAACATATAAGGTGGGTCCGTAGGAACACGGACAGATCAGTTGTTGGACTGCAAATTGGAGAATCGGATCAGCCTTCAGGGTATCCGGATACTCGTTCATCCGTTGGGCAGCGAGTTGTTTAGTGCCATAACTTAGGGATTGGTTGAAAATCAAGGCATCGGCATGCAATAAGGAAAAGTTCCCAGCATAAGCCGCCGGGCTAACTTCCTTCTCATTGAACATGGAGGGGGTAAAGGAAAATACTACCCTCTTTCCATGCAATTCGGGTCCGATCGCGGCCAAATCTTGAGCAATATTCAGGGAGGTGGAGTTGACCCTTGCTACCGCATATACCTCGAAACCAGTCGGGTAATTCTGAAAAAATCGGGAGGGCAGGAATGGAGTGTTTTCAACAAACATTTCCGAACTACCGTACACCATCAGCAGGTCAGGTTGTTCAAATGCAACTTGTTGGAGTGCGCTTCCAATACTAGATTGCGAAATTATCAGGGGCGCTATGGCGTGAATGTATTTTTGTTCCATTGAATGGGCATAAAAAGTTCCGTAAACCAGCAAACCTGACATCATCAAGATTGCCAGCAAGAAAGAAACTAGGTGTGGATATTTTGGCCTCAAAGCTCTAACCATTCTTCAGCTAGTGCAGGTAATGATCTTTTGCACTGATCTGGTGATTCTTTGAAAGGATATTATAGTATCCTGGTGATGGGGAAATTAAAATCTGGTAAGAACTTTGTAATCTAGATTCAAGTAGAAAAGTTCATTGGGCCACCAAAGATTGAATAAGGTTAATTGAAACTTGGTGATTGGTTCAAATTGACATACAATTTGTAGGTGGGACGTAGATAACTGAATATTGTACTTATGGTGCTGATGTGGCTTCCGGCTCTAACGGCCATTGCGGACAAGTGGCGCGATACTCATCATTTGGAAAATATTGGATCCACTCTGCATGAGTGAAATTTCGACCCACTTGTTGGCAAATATTTTCGATCCATGATTCCGGGTTTACATCCCACAGAATAATTATATTTTCGGAACTATCTGATGCGAGCGTTTTGCCATCCGAGCTGAAGGCCAAGCTAAATACAGCAGCAAGATATCCGTTGAGTGGCAGGCCGATGGGCTGGCGGGTTGCTACATTCCACAATATGATGCTATTGTCGCTACTTCCAGATGCGAGCGTTTTACCATCGGGGCTGAAGGTTACGCTAGATACCCAATCCGTATGCCCTCTAAACGGCTGACCCATAGGCTGGCGGGTTACCACATCCCATAATACGATTTCGCCTTTTGAACAAGTAAGGTTCAAACTAAATTTGCCACAACCGCCAGAAGCAAGCGTCTTGCCATCCGGGCTGAAAGCCACACTAAGTACCGGACCGGTATCGCCCAAGAGCGGCTTTCCAATTGGCTGATGTATCGCCACATCCCACAGAATAATGGTCTTGTCGATATTGCCTGAGGCAAGTATTTTTCCATCGGGGCTGAAGGCTACGCTGGATATGGGAATAGGAGCAGTGGATTCAATGAACGGCTGCCCCACAGTTTGGCGTGTCGAAGTATTCCATAATACTAGGGTACCGTCTTCATTACCAGATGCGAGCGTTTTCCCATCCGGGCTGAATGCCAAACTGTATACCATGTGAACCGGTTCCGCAAAAAGTTGGCCGATAGGCTGGTGCGTGCTCACGTCCCACAGGGTGATGGTGCCGTCTGTATCGCCCGATGCGATCATTTTGCCATCCGGGCTAAAAGCTGTACTGGTTATATAGGAATCATCGGGATAACTCGTGAGTGGCTGACCAGTAGGCTGCTTTATACCCATATTCCGCAATCTGATCGTGTTATCTAGTAATACACTCCTTGTCGCAACAGTATCTGCTGTGCGAAAGGCTTCAACGGATAACAATAAGGATAAATCAAATTGCTTGTCGCGCTGTGAAACCGCCAAGTCCGCGAGTTCGTTGGCACGAACAATTTTTTCCTGAAACTGGTCTGCCTTAGCGTTGGCTTGTACATAGGCTAGTTGTGCCGATTGTGCATTTAAGCTAGATTGGCGGCTAAACATAATCACTGCCAAAATCAACAAAACAATAACGGCAGATATGGCTCCAACCCAGACATTTTTCAAATTATTCTTTATCTTCATGATCAACACCAAGAGGAGATGAGTATAATATGAATTTGTTGGAGGCAAATACATACCTGGCTGCCGCACGATAATTTGAATTAACTCGGTTCAATTTATATTGAAACCAAAATACGGTTTGGCAGAGCCGGGTAACGACGCGGTTATTATCGATTACACAGGGTTGAACGATTATCACGAAAAGCCACTGCAGTTAGATGAATCATTTATTTTCTGTGATATGAGCTGAATGGAACGAGCAGCAAGAATCCGATCCCAATCACAATCTCTCCTAACAAACCCCCCAACGCCTGCACGGGCCCAAAAAATGGAATCTGCGGATAAGTTTGCGATCCCAATCCAAACACATCCGCCATCCCGGAAAAGACAGCAATCACATAACCGGTCGCAACTAGCCGCAAGCCAATATCTCCGACAATCGAAAGTTCCATTCCTTTCCACAATTCCAGCATACTGATATACCCACCGAGGCAAATGATCGCTAGTCCAACCAGAAAGACGGAAATCTTAACAAAGCCAACCGTGGAACTGCGCTGGAGATGAAACCAACCTGGTTTGGTGCCAAGAAGAAAAACAAACAACCCGAATAAGGTAATGAACAATCCCACACGTATGCGTAAACGTGATCGATCTCCAGAACGCGGTGACGGATCATCACTACCAGGAAAAGTTGATTTCCCTTTTGACTCGTTCATGGCAGCACATTCTTCTTCAAAATATTGAGGCGGTTCACAAGAATATCCATCGTATCTGAAGCTACTAAGCCATTCTAAAACGCAATGGTGAGAGTAGTATGAACGGCAATATTCATCTCCGGCTTCAATGCGGTTGGTCACTTAACCGAACCAACTTTTGAATTGGGTCAACACCAAACCTTTGAGATCGACTAGGCAAGAGCTATCGACCGTTCGGCTGCTTCGTCTTCTTTATTGGACAAGATGAACCCTTAAGGTATTATCACCCCCTGTCCTATTAATGTGAGAGACTCCCATTCGGGAGTCTCTCTACTGCTTGGGGCAAAGGATTTGAGCTACTACTCGCCGTTGGTGCACAAAGCGCAAGGAGGAAAAGTAAAGTTAAGACTCGACTTTTGCAGTATTAAAAAACAAGACCCAAAACGACCGCACAGCCAATTTGGGCACAATATTCCAAGCATGGGCAATACGCAACTTTTCCGTGCACTCGCATTTTCACGAGTCGGTTAGGGGACCCATGCCGGAAAATACATTGTCAACTACAGATCCTTGTAGAAACGCATCAAAGCGTGATTGAAGGCATAAACCTAATGAGTCACTCGCCGCAAGCGAATCTTGCGTTGACCAAGGTCTCAGGTTGCAGAAACTTCTGCGTCTCGCAGGCGATACGGACTGGGCTTCTCGGTTTTTCCCTTCTCTGCAACGGCTTCAACGGAGCAATGTTGGCGTGGGATGAAAGTTGCCGAAATTGCTAAATCATTCTACCACGCAGTGGGCCAAGTTTGTAAATGTACTGCTGCAAAAGTCGAATTAAGACTCGACTTTTGCACCTTAAAAATTGAATAACCAAACGACTGCGCAGGACAGATTCGAATGCCAGCGATCTGAGCCCGGGCAACACAAACCTATCTCACTTGGGATTCGCCAAGCGAGATTGCAACTGCCTGTCAGCAGATGCTGAGCTGCTTCAAGCCCTGCACATGCTCTGGATGAGCGGAGCCATGATTTTGTGCAAGGACTGGCCTTGTGCCAGACCGGCTTGAATGAACAAGCCCAGACACCACAAGCTTTGTGCTTGGGCCGCTCGACGTCCGGAAGCTGGGTTGCCTTCAAGATTCACCTTGAGTATTCGTTGAAGCCGCGTGCGAAGGTCATGGTCGTGTTGGGCTGCACGCAGTAACGAGTACACCACGGCGACTAGGGCGATGTGTCGTTGGATCGCGCCAAAGTCTCGGAGTTGGTACTGGTCGAGTCCTTCTGCCTTTCCTTCCTCGTGATAAACCTCAACAGGCCAGCGATGGCCTTCCGTATTGTCGGATCACGTCGGCACTCTGAAGTGTTAGCAGCTTTTCGCACCTCAATATCTGACCTGCTCGTTCCCCTACCGACGCTTCACAGGGGCTATTGCTGGCTCTTGTGCACGGCTTGGGGCCATTCCGATTTGCTAGACCTTTGAATGTAAGGACTTTCACCTTTCTACACCTTGCCAGTTAGACTGGCGCACCCGACAGGCTGCTAGATATAAATCCTCAGGTCAGTCTATAAGCCGCATTTTGTAAAACAAGCCGCGCAGGTTTACGCTCTGACGAGTGTCATCCCTGCCGACCCGTTCCGGCGATCATCTATCTATGCAGTCTACCCGAGACTCAAAGGAGCGGGCCGCTCCGTTGTCTCTGCTTGACCTTGCTCTCGACGGGGGTTGCCTGGCCGCCCACATTGCTGTGAACGCCGGTGGTCTCTTACACCGCCTTTTCACTTTGACCGCTTGCGCGGCTACTTGTTTCTGTGGCCCGATGCGACAGATCGCTCCATCCCGGGATTTCCCCGGCGTCGTGCCCTATTGAGTACGGACTTTCCTCGACCCTTCGACAAGCTCCGGGCCGCGACCGCCCAACCGGCCTGAGGCTCGTTCATCATACACGCGACAGAATGAGGAGTCAACTCTAATCGCAGGCTTTTTTAATGTAAAATAGAAGTGTTATTATCTTTCCTTCGAGGAATCACTTTGAGCAGCGTACCCGGAAAATATATCATCGGTCTGACCGGAAACATCGCCACCGGCAAAAGCGTGGTACGAAGAATGCTGGAGCATCTCGGCGCTTATACCATTGATGCCGATGCCTTGTCTCACCGCGCCATTGCAAAAGGCGCGCCAGGATATCAACCCGTTGTTGAGAAATTTGGCAAATGGATTCTGGATAAGGACGGCGAGGTCAACCGAAGCAAACTGGGAGGCGTTGTATTTCGCGACCCAGCCGCACTGGCCGAATTGGAAGAAATCATTCATCCGCTGGTTAGGCAGGCCATTGCGGTATTGATAAAACGAGCCAGCCAACCCGTCGTGGTGATTGAGGTGATCAAATTATTGGAAGGCGAATTGCGAAAAGAGTGTGACAGCATCTGGGTAACCTATGCGCCGGAGGAAGTCCAGATCGAACGATTGATCCGCAAGCGCAATTTGACGCGCGAAGATGCCCAGCATCGAATCAGTTTGCAGGCCGCACAAGGCGAAAAGATAGCGGCGGCCAACGTTGTGATTCGCAATACCGGTTCATATGATGATCTTTGGAAACAGGTCACCACCGCTTGGAAACAAATTTCTCCTACAACCGCTGAGATTACCCAAGCCACGGTCGTTAAACAAGGCGCGGGAAATTTCAGTGTAGTGCGCGGCAAGCCCAGAGATTCCGAATCGATTGCAAAACTGATTAACCATCTAAGCAACGGTCAGCAAAAGTTATCAAGCGACGATGTCATGGCAAGTTTCGGCGATAAAGCTTATATGCTTCTCCAGCTTCAGGATCAGTTGGTGGGCATTGCGGGTTGGCAGGTGGAGAATCTAGTGGTGCGTACCACCGAACTTTATCTGGAAAATGGAATAGATATTCAGACCGGGCTTGAAATGTTGATCACGGAAGTGGAACGCGCCTCCCGCGATTTACAGTGCGAGGCATCGCTGATCTTCCCTGCGGCTGAACTTGCCAAGCTGGATTCGGTTTGGAAAAAACTTGGTTATGAAGAGCGAGTTCCCAGCATGCTCGGAGTTCAGGCCTGGCAGGATGCGGCCGTTAAGTCGATGCCGCACGATCATCCGATCCTTCTTTTTAAGCAACTGCGGCAGGATCGAGTTCTGAGGCCGATTTAATTTTCTTGTTTTCTTAAGACACTAAATCTCCAGCGATCGATCACTAATCGATCCGGTCATTAGAATTAATTTTTCAGTCTCGATGAGCGGATAAACCATCACAAAAAAACGTGGCTGAGTTTCTAAACAACCTCCTTTTCATTTTTCAACGTCTAAGCTGGCTCAGCGTAATTGACATTCTGCTGGTCACGCTGGTTTTTTATGCCTTGCTGCATTGGCTGCGCGGCACACAAGCCATGGTCCTCTTCCGCGGTGTAATCCTGATCGTGATCGCACTGATCCTGATCACAAGCCTGGTAAACCTGCCGGCATTCTCATGGCTGATTCAAAATTCATTACCGGCTTTATTGTTGTCGGTGCCGGTGATCTTTGCGCCGGAAATCCGCCGCGCCCTTGAACGGATTGGACGCGCCGGAACACTATCCATCGCATTCAACAAAACGTCAAATCCGGAATTTGAAAAAACCGTACACAACGTTGTGATGGCCGTTGCGCGTCTATCGGCCCGTCAACACGGCGCGTTGATAGTCCTGCAAAGATTGGATAATCTCGACGAATATGTTCGAAGCGGTGTGAGGATGGATGCAGAGGTCACGCCGGAATTACTTCTGCAAATTTTTTATCCCAACACGCCATTGCATGACGGTGCGGCGATTCTTTCCGGGCTGAAAGTGGTCGCGGGCGCTTGTGTCTTGCCGCTCTCTTCAAGCGGAATCCTGAATCGCTCTCCCGAACGGCAAATGGGGCTTCGACATCGCGCTGCGCTCGGCATCTCTGAAGTAAGCGACGCCATTGCAGTGGTCGTGTCGGAAGAAACAGGCGCAATTTCCATTGCAAATGCGGGACGCATGATCCGTAGAATTGATCCCGAGCGTCTCGAAAACATATTGGTCGCTTTCTTTCGACCGGCTGCCGGCGAGCGTATTCCTCACTGGCTTCGACGATTCATGCCCTCCACCCCCCCACGCAAAGATGAGTAACAATAACCTGCTCACCCGCATTGCCAATAATCTTCGTCTGCTTCTGTGGGCACTTGCATTGGCCCTTGCAGTTTGGGTGGCCGCGGTTACTTCCTCGGATCCGGACGAAGTGCGCGTTTATCCGGCTCCGGTCAATATTCAAATCGTGGGCCAGGCTTCCGGATTGATCATCACTGGGGAGATTCCTCATCAAGTTCAAATCACTATACGCGCCCCGCGCTCGGTATGGGATCAGCTCATTGCGAAACCTGATAGCGTGCGCGCGGTGCTTGATCTATCAGGATTGAAACAGGGCAAACACCAATTGAATCTCCAAGTCCAAGCGGACGAACGTCCGGTTCGAATTGTACAAGTGAGTCCCAATTCGATACCATTGACATTGGAACCGCTGGTCACACAAACTTTTCCACTGAATATAGATATCGCCGGGCAACCCGCTGTAGGTTATCTTGCAGGGAATCCAACTGTGGATGTGGAACAAGTGGTCGTTACCGGAGCCCAATCTCTGGTCTCGAGCGTGAAGCGGGTCAGCGTGTCGGTCAATCTGGGTGGAGCGCGCGAAGAGATTTCTTCATCTGCTTCCATCACCGCCTACGATGAAACCAATCAAGTCGTGAGCGGCGTCAACCTTCAGCCGGAAACAGCGCATCTCACGTTGCCCATCAGCCAGCAGAGCGGCTTTCGTGATATGGCTGTCAAAGTGGTGGTGCACGGCCAGGTTGCAAACGGTTATCGCCTGGATAACATCTCAGTTTTTCCCCCTGTGGTGACGGTTTATTCATCGGATCCCGCATTAGTAAGTGCATTGCCGGGCGTGGTCGAAACGCAACCGCTTGAGTTGCAAAATATGAACAATGATATCAACACACAGCTCGGCTTGAATTTACCATCGGGTGTTTCAGTGATTGGTGATCCAAATGTTTCGATTCAAGCGGACATCTCGGCGATTGAAAGCAGTCTCACGCTGTCCAATGAACAAGTTGAAGTCGCAGGTTTATCATCCGATATGAGCGCACAAATCTCACCGGCTGCTGTAGATGTGATTATTTCGGGACCGCTTCCATTACTCGACACGCTGACGCATCAGGATGTCCTCATTACCGTAGACGCGACAGGATTAAGCGAGGGCACCCACCAATTAACGCCGAGTGTCCAGATACTAGTTTCCAATCTGCAAGTCGAATCGGTTCTTCCTGGGACGGTGGAAGTGACTCTCACTCCAAATCCGAATCCAGCACTCACGCCCTGATCACAAAAGGCAAACCGAATAAAACTGCGCGGGAAAGTGTTGTATACTTGGAGCCTTCGTGATTAAAAGGAATTATGTCCAAACCTCTTGTCGCTCTCGTTGGTCGTCCCAATGTAGGGAAAAGTACTCTCTTCAATCGACTCGTCGGTGAGCGTCTCGCCATTGTGGATGATACACCCGGCACCACGCGTGACCGCCTGTACGCGGAGTCTGAGTGGAATGGCCACGCCTTCGGTCTAATAGACACCGGCGGCATCGATCCAACACACGGCGGCAGGACTCCGCTCTCGATTGGTTCCGCAGATTTCATTGACCAGATCAAAGCTCAAGCCCTGATCGCTGCGCAAGATGCGGATGCCGTTTTGTTCGTCACCGATGGTGAAGCGGGTGTGACACCGCCCGATTTCGAGGTCGCTGAAATCTTGCGCCGCGCTCAAAAGAAGAATCCCGATGGAAGTTTCCATCCTCCGATTTTTGTAGTGGTAAACAAATGTGAGTCGCTTGAGCGGCGGGAATCGGCGGGTGAATTCTATGAACTGGGACTCGGCGAACCCTATCCCATCTCTGCCATACACGGTACGGATACCGGTGAATTGCTGGATAAACTCGTTGCCAGTTTTCCAGAAGCGCAGCATGAAGAAGATGAGACGATCAAGATTGCCATCGTTGGCAAACCCAACGCAGGGAAGTCAAGCCTGCTCAACAAATTAGTTGGCAAGGAACGATCCATCGTCAGCCCGATCGCGGGAACGACGCGCGATGCGGTGGATACCCAGTTCGAATACGCGGGCTTGCCGCTCACGCTGATCGACACGGCTGGCATCCGGCGCCGGGGCAAGATCGAACACGGTGTGGAACAATACAGCGTCCTGCGTTCCTTCAAAGCCATCGAACGCGCAGATGTTGTATTATTGATGATTGATGCAACGACCGGCATTACCGCCCAGGATGCACACATCGCCGGTTTTATTCTCGACGAATGGAAATCATGTATTGTGCTGGTCAATAAATGGGATATGATCGAAAAGGACAATGAGACGATGGATCAATTCACGCGCCAGATCCGCGCCGATTTGAACTTCGTGGATTATGTACCTCTGTTATTCATCTCCGCCAAATCGGGTCAGCGTGTGGCTGAAGTGTTGCCTCTGGCTTTACGCGTTCAAGAAGAACGGTTGGCGCGCTTAACCACATCCAAGATCAACAAAATTTTGGTCGAGGCACAGGATGCACATTCTGCTCCCGCACATGCAGGACGACAGCTCAAAATATTCTACGGCACACAAGTCCGTTCGGATCCGCCGACATTCATGATTTACGTCAACGACCCGAAGCTCATGCACTTTAGTTACATGCGCTTTCTCGAAAACCGCCTGAGGGATGAATATGAATTCGTCGGAACGCCGATCCGAATTGTTCCCAAGGGAAGAAGAGAAGAATAAAACGAATGGACGGCCCTCTTCAGATGGCCGTCCATTTTATTTTACTGGGGTTGAATCTATTGCGTAAACGCAAACGACGAGACGATGGTTGAAAAGACAGCCGACTCAGCCGTCATGTTAAAAGTCGGCGGCGGAGTGGGATAGTTGCCTGGGTTAGTCGAATGCAAGGTAAAGCCAAGGCTGATGCAATTTGTCCCTTTGAGAGTCGAATACGCGACCCAATTGTATACGTTGCCCGCACCCGCACTCGAGCCGCTTTCCTCCACAAAGTTCACACCATTCATGCTCACCTGCTGGGATTGGAATGAACCCGGGGTATATCCCTGAGTCAGCGGGCTAGAACACGTAGTTGCGTTGGTCGCCACAGAAACATCCAAATATTTCTCGACCAAATTCGCGCCTGAGGTAAATGGCAAGGTGATATGCGCGCCAGTGGTTGTCTGGTTGCTGATCTGTCCCTGACTGGGATAACTGAACTGGAAGTGATAGGTCTGATTGACATACGTCAGCGTGTTGTTACCGGCTTGAGGAGTACCCGTTACAGGCGTCGCGGTTACAACCGGAGTCGAAGCCAAAGTGCTAGTTGGATTTGCAGATAGCGCAGAAGCATTATAGATCATCGGTGAGACCCACAAAGCCCGGTCGCCGATGGGTGATCCAGCGGAAAGAACTGTGAGAATAAACTTCACGTTCTGACCCACCAGCGGACTCAGATCCACATCGGCCTGGCCATACAATCCATCATATTTCTCGGCAAAAGCCCAGAGGGTTTGAATTGGATTGCTTCCGGTTTGGTAATCCAAACGGAAGACCACATAGCAAGATGGATCATTATAGGAACAATTAACAATGGAGCGGAAACGGTCACCAGCCCGGACTGTATAGCTTGGATAAAAGCCTTGAATGTAACCGTTAAAAGTGTTTTGCGGATATGTGATCAAACCCACCGCGCCCTGATCGAGTGTTCCATTTTCCAGCGTGGGATTCGCGACCTCTAATACGAATCCCTTTGGATCGCCATCGGTACCGGGACAAGGAAGCGCGCCCGCGCCTGAGAACCAAGTTGCGTAGCAGACGTTCGCTGCGAAGTCATAGACCATGCCGGCTGTAGTTGCTGTTGTCGTAGCAATCGGTGTGCCTGGCGTGCCGACAATGGGCGTTGCAGTAGTCATCGCAGTGCCCGAAACAATAATATCCACCCACCAGGATTTTGTTCCAGACCAGCCAAGTCCGAATGGAATATTGTTATTGTCTTCAAATTTCCAGTAACCGCGATACTCACCTGGAGTACTCGGCGCAGTTAGCGTGATCGTCAAATCGGTGGTTTGACCGGGCGCGACCGATTGCGGAAGATTGACGGAGCTTGGTCCACCCATTTGATCGCCGGTATCGAAGATCAGCGAGTACGCAGTGGTCCATGTGCAGCTGCCAACGTTCTTGAGCCGCCAGGTCTTTGCAAAGGTTGCGCCCGCGTTAATCACTGTACCATCGGGAACTGTTACATCTGCGATGAATTGAGCGCGGTCGCAATCAGGCGGAGGAGCAAGCACGGGTGTCGGAGTGCCGGGACCAACGGTCGCGGTTGGAACCGGAGCGCCGCCGTTCCGCTGGATGATGGGATTCGACCACAAGGCGCGGTCACCGCTTGGGGGTCCGAAGGCCAGAACTGTGAGAATGAATTTAACATTCTGCCCCGCCAGCGGACTCAAATCCACATTCGCTTGATAATACAATCCGTCATATTTTTCGCGGAACGACCAAAACGTATAAATCGGCCCGTTGCCTATTTGATAATCGAGTCGGAAGGTTACGGAACAACCGGTTGCGTTATATGCACAATTAACCACGCTCTGGAAGTGGTCTCCGTTTTGAACCAGGAAAGCGGGATAGGTGCCTTGAATTTCACCGTTATAAACATTTTCCGGCTGAGTGATCAATCCCGGGCCGCTGCTGGTTGAACCATCTTCCAATTGAGGATTCGTAACCGGTAAGACAAATCCATTCGGAGAGCCGTCCGTGCCGGGACAAGGCAGCGCTCCATCCGCAGTAGTCCAGGAAGCCTGACAGGCGTTGGCAGCAAAGTCATAGCCGACGCTCGACGTGGAAGAAGAAACATTGATCTCAACCCAAAACGACTTGTTCGCGTTCCAGCCGAGGCCGAACAAATTTCCCGAGGCATCCCGGAGTTGCCAGTAACCAATGTATTGTCCCGAAGCTGTGGGCGCCGTTAACGGCACGGAAAGATCAACGGTCTGACCCGGCCCAACATTCGATGGGAAATTAACAGCTGTTTGAGAGGTCATTGCAGTGCCCGAACTGAACACCAATGTGTAAGAGGTTGTCCATGTGCAGTTGCCGATGTTTCTCAGCCGCCACGTCTTGGTGAACGTCGCGCCTGGTGCGATGGTTGTGCCATCGGGAATGGTTACATCCGCAATAAACTGAGCTCGGTTGCAGCCGAAAGCTGCGACAGGAGAATCCAAAGTCGATGCCGATACGGGAATAAAAGCGATGATCAGCGCCAGAATCAAAATCGTTGAAGCCAGAGTCGAGCGGTATTTCATAAGAGCCTCCTGATTGGTCAATGGGAAGTGACGAAATCCTCTTCAAAATAGTTCCCATCGACGACCCATTCCAAGTATAACTTTACTTAAGCGATTATTCAATATACCTTTTGACCGTTTTGGGTAGCCAATTTCTCCTACCCAATCGGAACACACTTGAGCCGTTTTATTTATAATGGAATGATGCCTCGCACTATTCTGCATCTTGACCTGGATGCTTTCTTTTGCGCCGTCGAGGAAACGCGCGATCCATCCCTGCGCAGCAAAGCGTTTGCAGTCGGCGGCAAGCCGGACGAGCGCGGCGTGGTGGCTTCCTGTTCCTACGCGGCGCGCATGTTTGGCGTCAGGTCGGCCATGCCCATGGTGCGCGCATTAAGGCTTTGTCCGCAGTTGATCATCGTCGCATCGCGGCATCGAGTTTACGGTGAAGTCTCGAAACAAGTGATGGCAAGGCTCAATAAGTTGACTCCGCTCGTTGAACAGATTTCCATCGATGAGGCTTTTCTCGATATATCCGATATCAACGAAGCTCCTGAACGCCTCGCCCGCGGACTTCAAGCGGGCATCCGCGACGAATTGAATTTGCCGTGCTCGATTGGAATTGCAACGAATAAATTGGTAGCGAAGATTGCAACCGAGGTCGGAAAGAAAAGCGCAAAAGGTGGAGCGCCTCCATTTGCATTGACAATAGTTCCCGCGGGCGAAGAAGCCGCATTCATGGCTCCGCTTCCAGCAGAAATGTTATGGGGTGTGGGCCCAAAGACCTCGGCACGATTGAATGAGTTGGGCATTCACACGATTGGCGATATCGCCAAATGGCCTGAAGCCGAAATGATCCGCTTGTTTGGCGAGAATGGCCGCGAGTTGTCGCGTCACGCCAGGGGAATCGATGATCGGCCCATCGTGACCGAGCGTGAAACCAAATCGATCAGCCAGGAAGAAACGTTTGCACGCGACGTCCGCGATGATAAATCGCTGGAGAAGACACTGCGGGAGCAGGCTGCGGAGGTTGCGCGGCAATTGAGAAAAAATAATCTAGCAGGGACAACGATTAAACTAAAACTCCGCTGGCCTGACTTCACAACGTTGACGCGGCAGAGCACGTTGTCACAACCAACGAACTAGAGTGAAGAGATCAGCAAAGTTGCACTCGATTTAATGAGAGCCGTTCGAAAATCCGGACAAGCGGTGCGCTTGATCGGCGTGGGTGTGAGCGGACTCGGACCACCCATCCGTCAATTATCTCTATGGGATGCAGGATCAGAGAAGTCGCGCCGATTGCAGGAAGTAGTGGACGCGCTCAAAGAAAAATATGGCGAGAAGGCAATCCATCACGGTAAGTTATGATGACATTCTTCACTTGAATTTACGGAACCTATTTACTAGAATCAAATCGAGAGGAGGAAGCCATGAAAATACTTGTTCTCAAAAAAGAATTGAAATATCTCTACGCACCTTCGGCAAAGAAGGTGGAGATGATACAGGTGCCGCGCCTGCATTTTGCGATGATCGACGGCGCCATCGAAAAGGGATCGGAGCCGGGCAAGTCACCCGCATTCGCCGAAGCGACCGAGGCGCTATACGGAATCTCGTACACGCTCAAGTTCATGTTCAAGAAACGCAAAACAAAAGCCGTAGATTATCCCGTGATGGCGCTCGAAGGATTGTGGTGGGTCGAAGATGGAATGTTCGACATCGCCATCAAAGACAACTGGTTTTACACATTGATGATCCTGCAACCGGACATCATCACGCAGGACATCTTTGAAGAGGGATTGGCCCAAGTGCGCCGCAAGCGCGGGGAAAGTGAAGCCCTCTCAAAATTACGGCTTGAATCTTTCGAGGAAGGTTGGTGTGCGCAGGTGATGCATATCGGTCCGTATGCGACCGAACCGGCCAGCGTCGGACGAATGAAAGCTTTCGCAGCGGAGAATGGTTATCGCGACCGCGTCAGCTTGGGCGCAAAACATCATGAGATTTACATGGGCGACCCGCGCCGCGCTCAGCCCGAGAAACTCAAAACCATTCTGAGACACCCAATTGAAAAAGAGAAATGACGATGGCAGTAAAAACGATCAACGTTCATCTCAGCACACGCGGCAACGCGGACATCCATAACGTCACGGAACAGATTGAACGTGCCGTTTCAGAGAGCGGACTAAAGAACGGCACCGTGACTGTTTTCAGCCCATCCTCCACCAGCGGGCTGACCACGATTGAGTATGAGAGCGGTGCGCTTAACGATCTCCGCCACCTGTTCGAGGAGATCATTCCATCGAATCGAGAGTACGCTCACAACGCACGCTGGGGCGATGGGAACGGTCACAGCCACGTCCGCGCCGCGCTGCTGGGTGCTTCACTGACGGTGCCTTTCGTCAATGGACGTTTGATATTGGGCACATGGCAACAGATCATTTTTATTGACTTCGATAATCGTTCGCGACAAAGAGAATTGATCTTACAAGTGATGGGAGAATAAATTGATCTGTCATTGCGAGGAGCTGCGAAGCGGCGACGTGGCAAACTCGTGTTGGGTTGATACTTGAGATTGCCACGCCCACTCGCTGCGCTCGGGGCTCGCAATGACATTTTTCATAGAGGAATAAAATGAACTGTTACTACCACCCTGAAAGACTGGCAATCGGAATCTGCAAACATTGTCAGCGCGGACTATGTGCGGAAGACGCCGCGCTCGTGGATGATTCGCTTGCTTGCAAAGGTCGGCATGAAAACGAAGTGCGTGAGACGAATCAATGGATAAGGCTCAACATTCTGCAAGTGAAGCGCATCGGCTCGGTTTATAATCGCAATGCGATCTTTTATTTTCTGGTCGGCGTGGTGTTTGCTGGATATGGGTTTTATACAATGCGTTTTACTGGATTGCAGGGATTATTCCTGCTGATGGTTGGATTGTTCTTGTTATTCGCGGCAGGCTTGAATTTCTTTGAAGGAAGAAAATACAAATGATTGACCCCTCCCTGCCTCCCCAAATGCCCCCACCTTTGTCCTCCCCCAAATACCTTAGTATTTGGGGGAGGTGTCCGCTGTACGGACGGAGGGGGGCCGGGGCTGAGGCGCAACTTCTTCAATCCCGCTGCGTATGTGGGGATGGAATCAAAAGGAGCAATTCGATGACTACATCTTATAAACAATTGACTCGCAGTACCACCCACCGCATGTTCACTGGCCTGTGTGGTGGACTGGGCGAATACTTCAACGTTGATCCGACCATTGTGCGCGTGCTGTTTGTGCTGGGATTCTTTGCCGGTCTGCATATCGGACTCGTGATCGTTTACATCATCTTGGCGCTGATCATTCCCGAAGCGCCGGTGAAGCAAAGCCAGTAAAGCAGTATACGCACACATTATGATTGTGAGGAGCCGCTTGCGGCAACGACCGCGAAGCGTGCCTTTGGCGAGCAATCTCTCGTGCAAGAGGAGTTTGTTTCGGGGAAAAGCATTCCACTTTCAGCCAATCCACCGCGTTCTTCGGCGATTCCCTGATTGCATACAGCCTCGTCGAAGGATCCCCGAAGCATGGTCGAAGGATGAGAGAAGGACGAGAGAAGGATGAACACTCAAAAGATGCAGGATTTCCTTATTCTTTCCCCCACGCTGCGCTAACTCTCGGAAATTGCGGATGAATTTGGTCATCAATCCATTGACGGATGCCGCGCATGATTTTATCAAATTGATGCCAGACAAGAAATTTGAACCGCAACCCTGACCCTTGAAGACCCCAAGGGCAGGGAACACAGGGCCTAGCCCGCAAAGAAAATTACAATCTACCGGGACTACTTCACAAAATCAGTGCCAGCGATTCAGGCAATCCTTCGGACGAATTGGATCAATTCTTCCCACTGATTCGAGCAGTTCTTCGGATGAAATCCAAAAAGTGACGGTCAGCTTTCTTGTCTATCTTGTCACGGCGCTCATCATTCGCGAAGCGCCAGCAAATCAAATCGAACAAGGATAAGCTCGCCTTTCCCTTTCGGGGGCAGTTAGCTTATGCCTTTCCATCCGATAAGTGCTAAAATATTAATAGTTACCCATAAATTAGGAACACCTTTGCTAGTTTGGAGGGATAAATCTATGAAAAACATAATCATCATTGCGTTGTTAATAGCTCTCATAGCGTTGATAACAGGTTGCTTGGGAGGTCTTACAAGCATTGGCATATTGCTTTATCAAAACAATATTAAAGATAAAGAAATCTCTAGCTTAACTACCAGCCTAAACCAGAATAATTCCAAATTATCTCAGGCAAACGCCCAGTTAGCAAAAGCAACAAGCGACCTCGCTCAAAGAGATGCAAATATTATTTCACTTCAATCATCGCTGAACACGATGACCCAAAATTACACAAAAGAATCATTAATAGTCTCTAAGATTACCTGTTGGCATACAATACCAGTTAATGAAATAAAAACTGTTTCCACTGATAGTGATTTAGTTAACCTGATTACTTCGGCAGTGGAATCCGAATACGGCATACAAATCAAAAAGACATCCTTCTTGCCAATTTGGAATCATGTTGATACCGCACTCTTTATATTACAAAAACAAGAAACCCCGCTCCCTTATGCAGATGAAACATACACGGTAACGGCCACCTGGAACTTAGCATTTACAGGAATACTTGAAGGAATATATGATGTAGGTTTGGGTTGTTTTTACTATCTTCCCTAAAGTTTAGCCATTTATCAAAAGTAATAGATGGCTAAAAATGAATTGCATTAAGATTCAGTCTGGTGCAAATTTGTCTCACCTCGCCAGCGACAAGAACACATCTTCCACCATCGGCTTAGCTTCGCCCGAGGATCACATTCAATAAGCCGGCGGATTTCTCCGGCGGCTTCCCTTCCTGATGTCCATTGTTATGCAGTGCGGCCTGCAATGCAGCCAGCTCCTCTTCCGGATCGCGGAACTGCATCGAGTACAGGCGGGCATACATACCATTGAGTTCCATGAGTTCCTGATGCGTGCCCAACTCGATGACGCGTCCGCCGTCCAACACGGCGATACGATCTGCCACCTTGATGGTGCTCAGACGATGTGCAATGATGATGGTCGTTCGATTCTGCATCAGACGGTTGAGCGCTTCCTGCACCAGCCCCTCCGATTCATTGTCCAACGAACTGGTGGCTTCATCCAAAAGCAGGATGCGCGGGTCCTTTAGAACCGCGCGTGCAATGGCAATGCGCTGACGCTGTCCGCCGCTTAACTTGGTGCCGCGTTCGCCCACCGTGGTTTCATATTGCTTTGGGAATTCCATAATGAACTCGTGAGCGTTGGCAGCCTTCGCGGCTGAGATCATCTCTGCTTCACTGGCATCAAGCCGACCGTAAAGGATATTTTCACGGATCGTTCCGCCGAACAAGAGCGTCTCCTGTGGCACGATTGCCATTTGAGCGCGCAGACTCTCCTGCGAAATAGAGCGCAGATCACACCCATCAATTTGAATCACGCCATTGGTCGGATCATAGAAACGGGGAATTAAATTGAAGATGGTGCTCTTGCCCGCTCCGCTCGGGCCGACGAGGGCAAGAATTTCCCCGGGCTGGACATCCAGCGATACACTTTGAATCACGGGCGAATTATCTTCGTAGCTGAAGGAAACATTTTGAAAATTGATTTTCCCTTTGCTGGCTGGTAAGGCAATGGCATTTGGCGCATCATGCACGGATGGTTTTGTGTCAAGGATTTCGAACACGCGTTGAACGCCTCCCATGGCGGCTCGCAGCTGTCCGTACAGATTTGCCAGCCCGCCTAAACTTCCAGCAATCGTGATGAAGTACATCAGGAAGCCGGTAATCATGGCCAGCGTCAGGCGTCCAGCGATGACTTCGCGTCCGCCGTACCACATGACCGCCGCGATCGAACCGAATCCCAAAAACATCATGACGGAGCTAAAGGCGGAGTTGTATACAGCCATTTGCAACGAGGCGCGGAAAGTCTTTTCCATGGCGGTATCGTAACGCTTGGTCTCATAAGTTTCACGCCCAAAGCTTTTCACCACACGGATTCCTTGCAAGCCTTCTTCGGCCACGGTGGTCGAATCAGCTAATTCATCCTGAATACGTGTGCTGCCTTTCTGGATGCGACTGCCGAACAGAAACGCGACCAGCAGCACGGCAGGAACCAAGGCTAGAATGAACAGTGTCAGACGGGCATTCAACGTCAGGACGATCACGATGGCACCGACCAAAGTTACGACCGAACTGAGGAGCGTAGTTAAATTGCTGGTGAGCATTGTGCGCATCTGGGTCACGTCGCTGGAGAGCCGAGAAATAATATCCCCAACGCGCCGATTGGCATAAAAGTCGAGCGATAGTTGTTGCAGATGGTCATATAAGGAAGTGCGCAAGTCATACACAATGTGTTCGCCAACATAAGTTAGCAGGTACGATTGAACAAACGAGAATGCAGCCTGGAGCAGGAAAATTGCTACAAGTAAAAAGGCCAAATTGTTGAGCGGCGCAAAGCTTTTGGCTTGGGTCACTGAATTAAGCAGGCGCACAATAACCAATGGAAATGCCAAACCAAATCCACTGGAGACCAATAACGCCAGAATCGCCAAAGTCATCCTGCCCTTATATGGCTTGAGATAACCAAACAGGCGGCTCCAGTTAACCGATTTGAATGAAATAGCAGGTTCATTTTCGCTTGTTGGCACTGGCCGTTCACCCCCGCGATGATTGGAATGGTTGAACATGATAAGTTCTCCTGTATATTTATAGCATCATCAAACTTGAAACATTATAGGATTCAGTTGTGAATTGGGCGTGAAGAGAGAATGGAAGAAAGTTTGGCCCTTTACTTGCTGTTGATAAATCGTCCCGCTACCTCGCCAGCGACAAGAACACATCTTCCAGCGTCGGCTCGCCAGGGGCAATCTCACGCACGGTTACACCTTTGGCATCCAGCGCGTTACGTAATGCTTCGGTTTGAACGCCGCGTTCGGTGATGGTACGAATATGATCGCCGGTTAAACCAACACGCAACACGCCGTTCACATTATGTAATGCAGCGAGTCCGTTTTGCAACGGCTCGGCAAAGACTTCCCACACGTCACCGGAAATGACTTTTGATTTCAAGCTCGACGGCGTATCCATAGCTAATAACTTTCCATCGCGCATAATGCCCACGCGCTCGCAGTATTCGGCTTCATCCATATAATGCGTGGTAACCATGATCGTCACGCTGCCTTCCGCCAGTTGATAGATCAAATCCCAAAAGGATCGGCGCGCAGTCGGATCAACACCGGAAGTGGGTTCATCCAAGAATAACAATTTTGGTTGATGCACCAACGCAATTGCCAAGGCGAGTCTCTGCCGCCAACCGGCGGAGAGCGAACGCGCCAGTGCAGAATTGTGACCGGTCAAGCCGACTTGTTCCAGCGTGGCTTTGATGCGGCTCTTTTCGGAGATGCCATACACGCCGCCATAAAACGTCAGATTCTCCAACACGGTCAATTCGTCATACAGTGCAAACTTCTGCGACATATATCCGACGCGGGCGCGCACTTCCTCGCTTTGATTGAAGGCATCATAACCAAGTACGGTGGCTTTTCCATCAGAAGGCCGAAGCAATCCGAGCAACATGCGGATCGTTGTGGTCTTGCCACTTCCATTTGGACCGAGGTAGCCGACCACTTCACCGGCTTCCATTTCAAAGTTAATGTGATCCACCGCGACGAATTCACCGAAGCGCCGCGTGAGATTTTCAACGACGATGACGGCTTCACTCATAACTTTGCTCCGACAGATAAATGAACACATCTTCCAATTGCGGCGGGATGCTTCGCAAATTATTGACCTCACCGCCTTCGCTACGTATCGGAGACGGCAAGCGGTCGATCACAACCTGAGCCTTATCTTCTCTGACGCGTAAATGCAGTCGGTCGCCGAAGGCACGCACATCTTCCACATCTTCATCCTTCTGTGCGATGTGACGAAGCAATTTGATTGGTTGCCCTCTCAATTCGAGAATGCGATCCTTTAACATTGTGCGCAATTCGGACGGTGTTCCCTCGGCAATAATCTTGCCGTGGCGCATGAAGCCGACGCGGTTACAACGCGCAGCTTCATCCATGTAGGGAGTGGAGATGAGGACGGCAACCTTGCCGACCTCCCTCCCACTCCCTACATTTACTTCGAAAATGGGGGGAGAGTCGGTGAGGGGGGCCGAAACCAAACTAATCAACAACTGCCAGAAGTCCTGACGGGTAACAGGATCAACTCCTGTAGTAGGTTCATCCAATAACAACACACGCGGACGCGTGACCAGCGCTGAAGCGAGTCCAAGTTTTTGTTTCATCCCGCCGGAAAGCTGTCCCGCTCGGCGATCTTTGAAATGAGCAAGCCCAACAAATTCCAGAATCTCCATGCAACGCGGCAGCCATTCATTCGACTTCATACCCCGCACTTCCGCAAAGAAGCGGATATTTTCCAGCACCGTCAACTCTTCATACATGGAAAAGCGTTGTGAAAGATAGCCAAGTTGAGCGCGCACATTTTCAGTTTGCCTAGCGACATCATAACCACAAATCGCCGCACTGCCTGAATCCGCTTTGAGCGCGCCGCACAACAAACGCATGGTAGTGGTTTTCCCCGCGCCGTCCGAGCCGACCAAACCGTATATCTCGCCTGCCTGGATATGGACCGAGAAACCGTTCACCGCGTGCGTCTCACCGAACTGTTTGTAGAGATTATCTGCATCAATCAGGTGATTCATTTCGACGCATTCCAATAGCTAAATACAAATAAGACGCCTACAATAAATTGAATCGCCCATGTCAGAAGCATAGCGGAAACCGCAATGAAGCCAGTCATGACGCCAAAAATTTCAGTGGCGACTTCGCCCAGCACAACTAAAAGGGTAATCAGCAAAATGCCTTTGCGTTCCACTGGCTTTCGGTTAGCCCAAACCAGAAGAATAGTCCAGCCCAGCATGAGAGGCGCACCCATTCCCATGGCATAGCGATATTCAACGCCAGGATGGAAGTTTATTAATCCGCCATTCAAAGCAAATAAAGACGGGAATATCATAATGAGGAATGCAATCACATCAAAAATAGCGCCTGCCCAATAACTGATGCGCAGGAATAGAATCTTATTTTCCATAGTCGCATATTCCGTTAATCAAGCCTCTTGTGGAAGCGCATCGCCGCGAGACTCATGACGGCGACGCCAAGCACTGTCAGCCCAATCACTTCATTCTGAATTGCGGCAATGCCGACTCCCTTAATCATCAGCGAGCGAATAATGATAAGGAAATAACGCAAAGGAATCAGATACGAAACCCATTGCAGGAAAGGAGGCATGGCTTCCAAAGGGAAGAAAAAACCCGAGAGGAAAACACTCGGCAAGATGGTAAACAGAACCGTTAGAAATGCTTCTTGTTGCGTATTGGCAATCGTCGAAGCCAACAAACCGATGCCCAAGCTTGAAAGCAGAAGCACGCAGGTAGTACCCAAAATGAGCCAAAGACTACTTCGCACCGGAACAGCGAACCAGAAATGCCCAATCAACATCACTTCGGCTGTATCAGCGAGTCCCAGAAAAACATAGGGCGCAATCTTACCAATCACTAATTCCCATGAACGAATCGGTGTAACGATCAATTGTTCAATCGTGCCGCGTTCGCGCTCGCGCACAATGGTGCTTGCTGTCAGTAGAGTTGTGATGAAATTCAAGATCATACCGATCAAGCCCGGAATCATGAAATAGGCGCTGACGAGATCTGGGTTATACCAAACTTCCGTGCGGACTTCGAGCGGCGGCTTAATCGCAGCCATTCCAGCAAATTGAGCCTGATCCGATAACACTTGAGTAGCGTAAGATTGGCCGATCAATTGAGCCGCTGACAACGCCGCCGATCCCGTAGTGGCGTCGGAACCGTCGAGAATCATTGCGATCTGGGCATTGCCTTCCGACAAACGAAGATCATAATCGGGAGGAATAATCAATGCCGCATGAACTTTATTCTGCTCGATAAGAGACTGTATTTCATCTTGAGAACCAACTTGATAAGTTATCGTGAAGTAATTTGCCGAACGAAATGCATCCAACAGATCTTGGGAAGACGGCGTACGACTCTGATCCCAAACCGCAATCGGAAGGTTCTTCACATCCGTGTTGGCGGCATAACCCAATAAGAATAACATGGCAATCGGCATCACAATAATGACAATCAGTGTGCGCGGATCGCGTAAAATCTGAATAAACTCCTTGCGGATGAGAGAAATAAGACGCAAAATCATTTGGCCTCCTTCAAAATACCGTGCAGGTAAATATCCACAAAAGTATCGAAGCTGTTCTTGGGCATCAACTTAGCCAGCGCGCTTCCTTGAATGAACATTTCGGTCAGAGAATAGGAAAAAAGCATTGCAATAAATGAACGGATCAGGAGTACCGGCCCGATCTGTCGAAGCGACTTTCGACGCGCGGCAAGTCTCTCAAAGACGGGCAGAACTTCAGGAAGAACCTCGCGCATGATCATAGAGATATGCCTGCCATTGAACTCCACTACTTCGATGAACATGAGCTTGAGAAAGTCGGGGCGTTGACCCAACTCAACCATAGCGGCGCGTGCCGCATTTTGAAAAAACTCCTCCGGTGTTTTCCCTTTGGCATTCACGACCAGCGGAAGGATTTGTTTATAAGGATGCCGATCAAGAATGATGGCGCGGAAGATTTCTTCCTTGCCTTTAAAGTGATTATAGATTCCTCCCAGCGCCAGCCCGGCCCGCTCTGCAATCTGCCGCATGGAAGTCGCGTTGAATCCGTGCTCCATGAACAATTCATAAGCAGCTTGTTCGATGGCCTGTTGTGTGCGCTCCTTCTTGGTCAGCGTAGTTTCTTCAGTCATAGTAGAAATGAACGAACGTTCGTTTTTATTCTAAACGCGGAGGCGCCAAATTGTCAAGTGATAAAATCCGTGCCATGACAGCCATCGAAGCATACGTTCAAAAGCATCTCCGATTCAACTTCATGGTCAGCATGTTCGATGGCGGGTTCTTCGGACTCGGAGCAGGTTTCGCCTCCTTTGCAGCGATCATTCCACTCTTCGTCAGTCATCTCACGAATTCCGCGTTACTGATTGGGTTGGTTCCGGCGATCCACAATGTCGGCTGGCAGCTGCCTCAATTGCTGACCGCCGGTTGGATAACACGCGCGAAGCGTTATAAGCCGCTCACGCTGTGGATGACCATCCACGAGCGCGTCCCCTATCTTGGACTTGCGGTCGTCGCGCTATGCGTGCCGTTCACAACCAAGCGAACGGCGCTCATCATGACATTTCTCATGTTGATCTGGCAAGGCTTGGGTTCGGGGTTCGCCGCGAATCCCTGGATGAACATGGTTACCAAAGTCATGCCGCGGGAATTGCATGGAACCTTCTTCGGAACGCAATCAGCGGCGTATAACGGGATGGCCGGTCTTTCCGCCATTATCGCGGGTCTGATTTTGGAAAAGATGGCGACGCCGTACAACTATAGCATCTGTTTTGCGCTGACATTTGCGTTCATGTGCGTGTCCTATGTTTTCCTCTCTACAACACGCGAACCGGATAGTTCGCCCAAACCAAGCGGCCATCCCTACGCATATCTCAATCGATCACGAGAGATTTTGAAGCGCGATAAAAACTTTCAAATCTTCATCGGCATACGAATGCTGAGCCAATTTGCCGGAATGGGATTCGCGTTTTATGTGATCTATGCCGTGCGACAATTTGGGATGAGCGATGCCGCGGTCGGAATCATGGTCGCCATTCTGCTGATCGGCCAGGTTCTCCTGAGTCCATTAATGGGCCGTTGGGGAGATCGGTGGAGTCATCGCGGGATGATGAGTCTCGGTGCGGTGGGCGCCGCCTTGAGCGCGCTCCTGGCATGGCAGGCGACGTCGGCGAACTGGTTTTATGCAGTTTTTATTCTCGAAGCGATTGCTACCGTGGCGATCTGGACGGTTCCAAATGCATTGAGCGTCAGTTTTGCAAAGAACGAAGATGAACGCCCACTTTATATTGGCCTGTCGAATACACTCTGTGCGCCAGTCACAATCCTTGCGCCCGTCATCGGCGGCTGGCTGGCAGACGCGGCAAGTTTCAGCGTGACATTCATCATCACTGCCATCTGCGGAGTGTTGATGGCCGCCGCGTTATGGTTCGTCATGAAAGATCCAACCCAAAATAGATGGACTGCAGAGAAAAAACCAAAGAATTAGCCATCTTTAATTTGGATAGTTGTTGATAGAATACATTGGTAAAATTGTCTCATGCAGAAAATAGCCATTCTTGGAATCGGACAAACGTCGATCAGCGAAAATTGGGACCAGTCCCTGCGCGAGATCGCCGGGGACGCGGCGTTTGCCGCGTTGCAGGATGCAGGCATGGAAAAGGTCGATGCCTTGTATGTCGGTAACATGCTTTCGCCGCTAATCAACGGACAGAATCAACTCGGCACGTTTCTGGCGGATTGGATCGGCTTGTGGCATCAGGAAACCGTCAAAGTGGAAGCCGCTTGTGGGTCGGGCGCAGCGGCGTTTCGCGCGGCGCTGATGTCGGTCGCGGCTGGAGAAATCGATTCGGCGCTGGTGGTTGGAGTCGAAAAGATGAGCGACAAAACCAGTCACGATGTGACCGCTGCTTTGGCCACCGCCGCCGATGCGGATTATGAAGTGGAACAAGGCGTGTCGTTCGTTGGATTGAACGCGCTCGTCATGCAGCGTTACATGCATGAGTTTGGCTGGAAGCACGCCGACTTCGCGCCGTTTGCAATCAACGCCCATGCCAACGCCACGCATAATCCGTTTGCCCGCCTGCATGAAAAGATCACCACCGAGAGATTTGAAAAATCATCCATGGTTGCCACGCCCATCAATTTGCTCGACGCCTCCCCCACCGGGGACGGCGCGGCCGCCGCAGTAATCGTGCCCGCTCACAAAGTGGCCTCCTTGAAGAACAGACCGCGCATCATCGTCGCCGCATCGGCATCCAACACGGATACAATTGCTGTCCATTCGAGAAAAGATCCTTTATTCCTCAGCGCGGCGTACGCATCCGCAAAACAATGCTATGAAATGGCTGGGATCGAGCCCAAGGACCTGGATGTTTTTGAAGTGCACGATGCATTTACGATCATGGCTGCGCTTTCGCTTGAAGCCTGTGGTTTTGCCGAACGCGGCAAGGGCGTCCAACTCGGCCTCGACAACGAAATTAGCCCGAAAGGTTGCATACCAATTTGTACGCGCGGCGGCTTGAAGGCGCGCGGGCATCCCGTTGGCGCAACGGGAATGTATCAAATTGTGGAGGTCGTGCAACAACTGCGCGACGAATGCGGCCAAACTCAAGTGGACGGCGCAAAAATCGGCATGGCACAAAACATCGGCGGCTCGGGAGCAACGGTCATCACGCACATTCTGAAAGTGGATTAAGCCTGAAAACACTGTTGATTCTTTTCAAATGTTATTTTATACTTGATACGTAAGAGGAAAGGATGCCCCTATGCCAGAACGAAGAAGATTGGACAGACGGACTTTTTCTTATTACATGCGCCTGATGAATGAAAACACCGGCGAGTTGGTCGGCCACTTGGCGGATATCAGCACCGGCGGATTCAAAATGGAGTCGTTGAAGCCCATTCCGCCGAACCTGGATTTCACGTTCCGTATCGAATTGACCAGCGAAGTTGCCAATGTGCCTTTTATGGTATTTGCTGCGCGCAGCAAATGGTGCCAGCGCGATCATATTGATCAGAGTATCTTCAACGTCGGTTTTCAAATTGTGTCCATGGCTCCTGCGGATGTTGAGATCTTCTCCCGTATGTTCGAGAGATATGGTTCTAAAACCAACCAAAAGAATAATCAGGATTATCTGTGGAGATGATTGGGAAAGTATGAATTGAAGCCTCGCACTCAAGCGCGAGGCTTTTATTTTTCGTGTACAATTGATTTCATGCTGAACTTTCTTCGTTGGATCCTACGCAGATTCATCAATCTAATCGCCGATGTAAAAATCACTGGCCTTGAAAACATCCCGACCACGGGCGCATTCGTCATTACTACCAATCATCTCGGTCTGTTGGACGTTGCGATGTTGTATTACTTCCTTGATCGTACGGATGTATTCATCCCGGTTGCGGAAAAATGGGAGAAGAACGCGCTGTTCCGCTGGCTTGCGAAATACGCCAACTGGATTTTCATCGATCGTTACAACCCGGACATCAAGGCGCTCCGCAAAATCATCGCCTTGATGGAAAAAGGGAATATTCTCGTCATTGCCCCCGAAGGGACGCGTTCGCTCAACGCCGCACTTGCGGAGGGCAAACTTGGCGCCAGTTATCTCGCCGCAAAATTGCATCGCCCCATTATACCCGCCGGTATAGCAGGCTCCGAAGACAAGGCAGTAGGAAATAACCTGAAGCATTTTCGGCGTTCACCCCTCAGGGTCAAAGTCGGAAAACTTTTCTCGCTTCCGCTCTTGCCCATGAAGGACCGTGACGCCGCACTCAAACAATTCACAGACGAGATAATGTGTCACATCGCCGCCGAACTGCCGGAAAAATATCGCGGTGTGTATGCGGAACATCCAAGGCTGAAAGAATTGCTGGCAGAAACTTCAGTTCAGTAAACTCGCTCGAAGGCTCCGTCTAGTTTCAAATAATATTTTTCAACCATCAAGTTCATATACAAAGCATAAATCTTGCGTTCAGCTTCGATCAAGTCGGCTTTATGCCGCTCGAACGTTCCTGCCGGGCCGTACGCGCCGCAATCCTCATGATTGACCAGAATCACTTTTCTAATCCTATGCAAGCGGACAGCCAGTTCAACATGTTTTAGCACAGGATAAATATCCAAGACTCCACCCGCAATCACGACTCGGTCATAATTACCGGTGCCCGGATTCTTGTCCAGCCAATCGTTCAAGTATTTCTGCAAACGATAATCCATGCAATGGACAACCAGCGCTTCGCAAGAATGATCCGCCATATTTTCTCCTATTGAATCAAAGAACTTCTCCTTCATGCCGTTTCAAGAACTGACCTTGGCCTGACTTGCCCTTCCATTCACCGCCGTCCACGATCAACTTGCCGCGCAGAAAAACTTTTTCCGGCATTCCAACCACATCCCAGCCTTCGAATAAATTGTAATCGGTGCGATGATGCGAATGAGCCACGCCGTATTTCACGCGCTTCTCTGGATCCCAAAGCACAATATCCGCATCGGAGCCGGGCAACAGCGCACCTTTGCGCGGATACAGTCCCATGATCTTCGCGGGGTTCGTGCTCATGTAAGATACAAACTGATTGGCCGTGATCTTACCGGCGCGCACACCGTAGGTCCACATGATTGGCAAGCGATCACCGACCGCGGGCAAACCGTTCGGGATTTTTGTGAAATCATCCTTGCCCAATTCCTTGCCGGGGATCTTTACTTCCTTGCCTTCATAAAGTATCGGCTTCGTGCCATCAAAAAAGAACGGGCAATGATCGGTACCAACGGTTTGAAGTATGTTCTCATGCAAGCCTTCCCAGATGCGCGTATTATCCTTTTCTGTACGCATCGGCGGCGAGCAAATCCATTTGGCCCCATCGGGACGGCGCAAATCATCCATCGTGAAAAATAGATATTGAGGGCACGTCTCACCCATCACCTTGACGCCGCGCTCGCGCGCATAACAAAGCATATCCACTTCGCCGCCAACGTTCATGTGGACAATATACACCGGCGCATCTGCCTGCGCCGACATGGCCGCCATCCGCAATGTGGCTTCGACTGCACCCCAAGGAGGTCTCGTCAATGCATGCCATTCAGGAGTTGTGTGGCCCTGCGCCAATGCTTCGGGAACCAGCGTATCAATGACATCGCCATTTTCACAATGGACCATCACCAACAGGCCATTATCTCTTGTGATTTGCAGTGTCTTGAAAATACTGCCATCATCGAGACGCAAGCGCCTGTTGTATGCGGTGAAAACTTTCAGCGTTGTGATTCCCATATCGCGTAAAGATGGAATCTCTTTGGCAATCTTATCGTTGAACTTGTTAAAGTTCATGTGAAATGAATAATCAATAGCGGCTTTCTCAGCCTTTTTTCGCCACGCATCCACTGATTCTTCGATGGTATCAAAATCAAACGAAGCAAAATCTAGCGCGGTGGTGGTGCCGCCAAACGCCGCGGCTTTGTGACCGGTGTAATGGTCGTCAGAGGAAACCGTATCGAACATTGGCAAATCAAAATGCGTATGCGGGTCCACGCCGCCGGGCAAGATCAGCCTTCCGCTAGCCTCCACCACTTGTGCAGAATCCGATTCCAGTCCGAGACCGATGCGGGAAATTTTTTCGTCCTCGACTAAGATATCCGCTTGAAAAGTTTCAGATGCAGTGATGAGTGTTCCGTTCTTAATGAGTGTTTTCATTTTTCTCCTAGAGTTGCCAAAACAGAATCATACCAGCCAACAAAGCTAGGAAGACAACAATCGTCAATCCCCAGCCCACGCGGAAAAAATCTCCGAAGCGATAATTACCCGGACTCATAACAATCAAATTGACAGGATGTGCCATCGGCGTTAGAAAGGAAGCGGAACAGCCGATGGCACAAGCAATTGCAATTGCCTGCGGATTCGTGTGGAGATGAAGCGCGGAGGCAATCGCGATCGGGCCAACAACAAAAGCCGTCGCTTGACTCGACATCAGTTGCGTCAACGTGACCGAAAGCAAAAAAATAACCGCAGCGAGTCCGAGCGGACCGGCATTCCCAATACCGCCAATTACACCGCGGCCAATGAATGCAGCCAGCCCTGTATTGACCATTCCGAGACTGGCGACATACATGCCAGCGATAAAAAAGACGATTTGCCATTCAATGGATTGATATGCTTCTCGAATAGGCAACAAGCCAAGCAGGATGGCCAGCAACGCCATTGCGAGAACCGCGAGATAAACCGGCAAGCCAAGCACAGCGAAAACAATGGCACCCACGAATACCAAAACACTAATCGCCGCACGTCGGCGCGGGACAGGACGCGTGGCGGGATCGGGTTCAAAGATAATGATATCAGGATTGATTCGCAAATCGCGTAAACGGCGGGGGGGGCCAACAATCAAAAGCGAATCGCCCGCTTCAAGAGCCATATCGCCTACATCGGTGCGATAACTGCGCCCCCGGCGAAGAATGGCAAGAGCCGTGAACCCATATTTTCGGCGGAAATTCATTTCCTTAATCGTTTTGCCTACATAAACGGAATGAGGCGCAAGGATCAATTCGATTAAGGTCATACCGAAAGTTGTGATGGTTTGCGTTTCTGGTTGTATTTTGATACTCAATTGTTTCAGCGCAGAAACACGCTCTTCGCGACCAACAATCAATAGAAGATCTCCTGAATGAAGAATCTCTTCCGCCTGAGGAGTAAAGTAAGGTTGCAGGCCGCGGCGCATGGCAACAACGGCAATCCCAAACTTTTCACCGAAGGCACATTTTTGAAGTGAACTTCCAACTAATTTGGACGATTCTTCCACGCGCGCTTCCCATAAGCGGTCTCCCACTTCGTACAAGCCCTCGAGTTCTACACTAGGACGACGGGCAAGTTCTTGTTCAGGTCCCGGCTGACGCGCAGGGATAATTTGACGCCCCAATAAAGTTAGATAAATTATTCCAGCCACCGCGATCAGTCCACCAGTTGAGGCAAAAGACAAAACGCCAAGTGGAGCCTGCGGAGGATTTGCGATGGTCAGCAGATTGCTTAATACGATGTTAGCAGTGGTGAAATAAGTTGCCATGCCACCCAGCGCCGCGCTAAATGCAATTGGTATTAGAAATTTGCTCGGCCGTAATCTGGCTTTGCGAGCCACTTGCATGGCGCTTGGCAAAAGCAAGGCACCCACCGCGACATTGTTCATCAGCAGGGACAAAGCGGCGGATGAAAACGAAAATAAAAAAATCAAGCGATTCGTCGAGCTCGCCCCAATTGCCATGAGTTGCTGACTTAGCCAAAGCATCACGCCGTTGTTCGTGAGAGATTGAGTCAAAATGAAAAGCCCAATCAAAGTCACAACCACGGGCTGTCCAAAACCGGAGATGGCCAGCAAGGTTTGTCCCGGCGAATTCTTATTGCCCAAAATCCCCAGCCCAAAAAACTGAGCCAACCCCAAAGCAACGATCATAAATAATGCCGCAACATCGATCCGCCAGCGATTGATTGACACCAGCGTCAAAGGAAAAACAATCACAGCAATAACAAGCCACATTTCTAAAGTCATAATTCAATCTAAATCATATAAAACGGTTTCTTCCTTGATTCCCAATAATGCAATCAAAACATCTGGCGGAAGGTCAGCTTCGCGTAAATCCGTTTTATAAAGCTGTTCATGTTGGGCGCGCTCACGCAGCGAATGCCCTAACAACGCTCGTTCATCATCGTTCACAACCAGAGCGTTCAATGTTCTGGCTTTCAAAAGATATTCCCCCGTCGAATATAGAAACGTCAGGCGTTTCCACTTGTCGGCAAGAATTGGATTGGATAATTTTTCCAAACCGCCGATCTGAATTTTGAAATACTTTTCGTTCGCGCGCGGATGATTGACCTCATCCTTCAACAATTCATGCCGCGTCGTCAACTCGTGGCCGCGCACCGATGCGATAGATTCGAGTTGTCCGCCGGAATCGCCAAAGCACAAAGGCTGATAAAAAGCCAAATAGTCTACCGCGACCACTTTCGGCGCAGTGCGAAGCGGAATGCGAAACCATCCCAAAAGCCGCGCGATATGGAAATCGCGCGGCGTCGGCATTACACAAATGAGAATCGACGATGTTTCGGTTAGCACACTATTCTTGCTTTGTCCCGCATTCCGCGCAGAACTTATTCGCCTAGATTGCCGTTCCGCCTTCGGGACAGAACTTGACATCCTTTTGCACAGGCACCGAGCGCGCGCCCGCTCAAGTTTGCCGCCTGGCCCAACATACTTCCAAATATACTGGAGGCTGCATCCAGCGCGCCAGAGACGGTTCCCATGGTCCAAGCTTGGAACGTAGTCTTATAGCCATTTCCACATCGGTCGCATTGGAATTCAAACTGAAAACCGCGATCCGTGGAAAGGTCGGAGTAATTGCGAGTGAATTCAATTGCATTCATATAATTGCTCTCCTGTGAATGAAATGAAATCCTTCTCTTGAACGAATTAATTTTAGCACTTAATCAGTAGCAATGAAGCATAAAATATATGTAATGGCTAGGCATCTCTCTTTTGTATTAACTATATCTGGCAATATTGGATTTAGGACGAATGTTTGCCATTTCAGGATTTGGCATTAGAATTAACCATCTTGAATCAATGGCATCAATTTTATGAATGACCGAATGAGGGAATTGGATAGCCTGCGAGGAGTTGCAATTATCCTCGTCATGGCATTTCATATATTTAAACGGGCAGGCGATTTTACGCACAATGAAATTCTAAACTCCATCACAAATCTAACATCCGTCGGCTGGATTGGCGTTGACATCTTCTTTGCACTTTCCGGCTTTCTGATCACATCCATTTTGTTGCGAACCAAAAACGAAAAGAACTACTATAAGAATTTTTACGTCCGCAGAGTGCTGCGGATTTTTCCACTCTATTACGTTACGCTAACGATAATTCTTATCCTGATGCCGGTTTTAGATCCCGCTTTTACAACCAAAATCCCTTCATCACTCCCCTATCTTTTGTTATATATGCAAAACTGGATCTACATTTGGGGACACATCACATTGACTCCGTTTCTGGGTGTGACCTGGTCGCTCGCGATTGAAGAGCAATTCTATTTTATTTGGCCGTCGATTGTGTATCGCACAAGCAAGGAAACACTAGCGAAAGTAGGAATCGGAATCATTGTGCTTTCCATATTGGCTCGGGTTGTTGGCTCTTTTCTGATTCCCAATACGCAGGCTTTTGCAACATTCTTTTACTATAATACCTTCACGCGTCTCGAGGAATTGGTACTCGGGGCTTTGCTTTCGGTGGCAGTGACATACCCGGTATGGAAGGAACGACTCCGCCTGATCGCTTTCCCTGTTTTTCTCGTTTCCCTTTCAGCATTTATCATTTTGTGTAGCGCTTCGTTCCCGAACATCATCCCTTACTACGGCAACGTTCCTATCACAATCGGCGGATTTACATTAGTGGCTCTTTCTTCCACAGCTTTGATCGCCATTTTCGTGACGCATCCCGAGCGATCCATTATTCGCAGGTTGTTTCAAGGCGGAGTATTATCCTTTTTTGGAAAATACAGTTATTCGATGTATTTGCTGCACCTGCCAGTTGCGCTCCTCCTTGAGGCACCGCTCTGGGATACTCGCATACGAGGATGGAAGATGTATTTGACGTATATTGTGCTGTGCTATGGAATTACGATCATAGGATCCTTGCTGACATGGAATTTACTCGAGAAGCGTATACTCAATCTAAAAAAATATTTTGAGTATAAAAAGTCGAACAATTCCCCCGCTTGAGGAAGATTGAGTATACACAGACCTCCGAGTTTCGGAGAACTCGGAGGTCTTGTTTTTACGACAGCCCAACTTCTTTGTTAAACTCGACGATCAGCTCGTCAATTTGGTCGGCCTGCTTCTGGACATCGGTCCAGTAATTCGGCTGATACCACATATCTTGAATTTCATTATAGGTCTTGCCTTGCTGTTCGACCCAGGTGTAATATTTAAGGTTATGCACTCGGCGACGATCCGTGTAGCGAAGCTCGAGCATGTTATCGGTGGACTGGCCCTGCAGATAACGTGCGAAGTCAGCGGCGGCATTAGATTCAGTGTACTCGCCAAATTCCTGGTGCATCTCATGCAAACGTGAGCGATAGAGTTCCATCGAATCAGTCAACACGGTTATCATGATATCGTTCTCACCCATCTCATAATATTTGGCGGTTTTGATTGCGCTCAAAACATTCGAGATACCAGAGAAGCCCATCAAGTCAAGTTGCGACACAATATTTTCAGGCACTCCTTGCTTGACAAGATAATCGCGTCCGCTCTCTTCATTGAACAAACGGGAAAGGTTAACAACGGCATTATCATCAATGGCTACAACGACATCGGTGTTCTTTGTGTTATGAATCCACGGCACATGCTTGTCGCCAATGCCCTCGATGCGATGTGCGCCAAAACCGTTTTCCAAGAGTGTCGGGCATTGCAAAGCCTCGCTGGCGACGATCTTGCTATCCGGAAAAAGTTGTTTCATGTGATCACCGCTGGCAATCGTCCCTGCTGAACCGGTGGCGGAAGCCATGCCGCGATAACGATCGTTCTTGCCCATCACTTTCTTCAACACTTCTTCCATGGCGTGGCCGGTCACTTCGTAATGCCAGAGATAATTTCCAAATTCTTCGAATTGATTGAAGATCATCAAGTCCTGACCCGAAGCGCGCAGTTCCTTGCATTTATCGAAGATTTCTTTAACATTCGATTCGGAGCCGGGCGTCTTGATCGTCTCGCCCGCGATCTTCGACAACCATTCGAATCGTTCCTTCGACATGCCTTCGGGCAAAATCGCAATCGACTCGCAAGCCAGCAAAGCTGAATCATATGCGCCGCCGCGGCAATAATTGCCGGTCGAGGGCCAGACTGCTTTTTGAGTCGTCGGGTCGAACTGGCCGGTAACGAGTCGCGGGACAAGGCAACTGAACGCAGCTCCGACTTTATGCGCACCGGTCGGGAACCATTTGCCAACCAACACAACGATGCGCGCCGGAACCCCCGTCAGCGAAGACGGAAGCTCGAGGTAGTTGACTCCGCCAAACGTTCCGCCCGATGCGACCGGCTCATTATGCCAGTTAATTCGGAACAAGTTACGCGGATCCACATCCCAGAGTCCGATTTTCTTCAATTGCTCCTTGACCTTCGCGGGAATCTTCGAAGGGTCCTTCATTTGGGCATATGTGGGAATAACAATATTGCGTTCCTTTGCCCGCTTAATAGCATTCTTGCGGCGGGACTTATCTATCGTGAGATCAATAATAGTCATCCGTTCCTCCTGAGGGAATTTTTTCTAAACGATTATATCCCTCAATAAGTTTTTAGAACAAAATTAGCAACGACTGTTCAGACAATCTATTCAAGAATCCATTAGGAATCTGTTAAGTGGTTTTAATGCAATTCTTCTAATTGGGTTGTATGATGGGAATATAGGAAAGGAGGTAGCCATCGAGGTTCCGCCTGAAACATACATCAAAAGAAAGAAGGATTGGTGTGCCTTGAACTGGTCGAAACGCTCCTTCAGGTTTTGATCCAGACGTTCTCCGAACGATAAGAAGGTGCGAGACCATTCCTTACCGGATTAGAAAGTTTGACGGATGGGTGACACCCATCCGTCTTTTTTATTTCTTGTAAGCAACGATTACGCCGTCTCGAACCGGCGCAAGCGAAACAATCCAATCAGGATCATGCGTGATCTCTTTCGTAAATTCCCGCACGGCTTCCGTCGCTTCGGATTTATTCTTCTTATCGAAGATCCGACCGGACCAAAGAATATTGTCAATGATCAACACTCCGCCCGAACGCAGTTTTTCTTTGATCAATGGCAACGACGCGGGATATGCTTCCTTGTTGATGTCATTGAAAATCAAGTCGAATGAACCGGAGGTTCCGCGCAACGTTTCTACAGCCTCCGCAACTTGATATTGGATCAAGCCATCGAATCCAAGCCGGGACAAATGGCCGCGTGCCATTTCCGACAGCTTCGCGTCCCAAACCACGTGATGCACAACTCCACCCCCATTTTCTTTCACTGCCTTTGCAAACCAGGCCGTGGAATAACCATACCCTGATCCCATCTCAAATACAGACCGTGCTTGGATCACTCGTGCAATCTGGTAACAATAATATCCGGCCGCGGCACCGATAATAGGAAAGTCTGTTTTCTCTGCATACTTTTCCATCTCCTGCATTTCCGGTTCGCGCGGCGGAACCAGTGAAGTCAGGAATTCCTGAGTTCTCGAATAAGTCAGTAAGTTAGCCATTATTTTCTCCTAAAAATAGAAACCGCCCTTCTGCATCTCACGGCGCAGAAGCAGTTATATCTTCGGAGCCTCATGGCCCTGAAGCAGCCGACGATGACTTGAAGTCATCTCGGCTAGTAAAGCGATTTTTTCATTCTTTCTAAACCTTGCTCTAATATACTACGCGGGCAACCGAAATTCAAGCGGACGTATTCTTCGCTTCCTTTTCCAAAGATTTTTCCATCGCTCAACGCCACTTTGGCTTTCTTCAAAAAGAAATCGTATGGAGATTTCTTCAACTTATAGGCCGAGAAATCGAGCCAGGCGAGATAGGTCGCTTGAGGAACGGTCAGACGAACCTCAGGCATATTTGCTGTGACATACTCCACGAGGAAATCGCGGCTGGCTGTTAGATAACTACGAAGATCATTCAGCCATCCATCGCATTTTCCGCTGAAAGCGGTTCGCGCTGCAAAGAGTCCCATACTGCTCACGTGCAAGCGCAGACGGTCAACTTCTTTTGTATATCGGTCACGCAACTCTTTATCGGGAATGATCGCAAATCCGCAAAACAATCCTGGCACATTGAATGTTTTCGATGGTGCAATCAGTGTGATTGTATGCTTCGCAATCTTAGCTGACAATGTCGTCATCGGCGTGAATGAATTGCCATCGAGCAACAGCTCGGAATGGATTTCATCAGAGACGATTAAGACATTATTCTTGATACAAATTTCGGCCATTCGCAGCAGGTCTTCGCGAGAAAAAATAATCCCCAACGGATTGTGTGGATTGCACAACAGGAACATTCCCGCTTTCTTTACCTGCTTTTCAAACACATCCCAATCAATATCATAACTCAAGATATTGCCATCGACGCGCTCGATAAACGGCGCATCAATCTGCGGAATGCCTACATTATTCTTGAGCGCATGAAACTCATTGTAGACCGGCGTCTGCACCATGACCCCTTTCTTTGGTGTGCAAAACTCGCGCGCAGCTACGCTGAATCCGCTCACGATGCCGGTGACCGCCACGACCGCATCAGGCTTGACCTTCCAGCGATATAACTTGTCCATGCGTGCGGCAACCGTTTCTTTCAAAGCGTCGGGCACCAACTCATAGCCAAGCACGCCATGATCTACAGCTTTGTGTAGCGTATCCAAGACTGGTTTCGGTGCCTGGAAATCCATGTCCGCCACCCACATCGGAAGCACGTCATTCGGATACATGGTCCATTTATTCAAATGGTTCGTATTACGACGATTGATAACAAGATCAAATTTGTTTGCCATAGCGATCCTCCAGTGACAGTATATCAATAAAAAATAAAGAGACGCTGAAAAAAGCGTCTCCTTAAAAAGTTAGGAAAGTGAAGAACTATAAAGATCTGACTTTTAGCCACAGTTCCGGGACACGTTTCAGCTTTTCTTTAAGGCTCAACGAAGCGCGCTTGGAAAAAACATCGTAATCGTTCTTTTCGATCTCATCGAGGATGCCGCTATAAAGAACGGACGCGGCGCCGATAGCTAATCGCCCTTCCGGTTCAAGGAATTTGATACCAGACCATGACTCTTCATAAAGATCGCGCGTACGCTCAATTTGGAAACGCATGAATTGACGCCAGCCTTTGCTAACTTTCCCTTCGGCGATATCGGACTCGTGGATTCCATGAAATATCATTTCCTCGCGCGGCAGATAAATGCGTCCGCTGCGATAATCCTCCCCCACATCACGGAGTATATTCGTCATTTGAAGCGCTACGCCCAGTTTAATCGCATATGGCACAGCTTTGTTACTTTCGAAGCCAACTATGTACATGCTCATCAATCCGACTGTGGATGCCACACCATAACAATACATCGCAAGTTCGTCAAAGGTCTGATAACGGGTTTGTGCAAGGTCGCGGGCTGCGCCGTCAATCAACTGGAGGGCATAGTGGCGCGGAATGTGATACCGGGTAAGAGTATCCACCCATGCGGCAGCGACCAAGTCATCGCCGGAGGCCGAGGCGCTACGAACAACCTTGCGCCAATAATCCAATTCAAAGTTGCGGTCCTTTACAAATTCTTCATCGACAGCATCGTCCACATTTCGGCAAAACGCGTATAACGCACGTACTGCCAAGCGTTTTTCCTCGGGAAGCAGTTGTGATGCAAAGTAAAACGATTTGCTATGTTTTGCCGTGACCTCTTCCGCCTTTTTGTAAGCCGCACGAAGTGAAGCATCTCCCGCCCAATACGAAAAAAACGGCTTGGTGGACGGATGTGGCACGTTGCCTGCTAATCTGAGCAATTGATGTTCCCATTGAGCCTGCATGAGTTCTCCTTTCTTTTCTCGGCTTATATTGTACAGGTTTTGTCTATTTTGTCAAGGTTTTTTCAATAAAATACTTGACAAATACTAGACAATATGTATAATAGTTAATCAACAAGGAGAATCATGAAACCTACTGCTTTAATCATCGGTGCGGGAATTGGCGGCATTTCTACCGCCGCCCGGCTTGCCAAAAATGGATATTCTGTAACGGTGCTCGAGAAAAACGACCAGCCTGGCGGACGCTGCAATCAAATTATTCGTGATAGTCATCGCTTCGATATCGGACCGACGCTATTCCTCATGCCTGAAGTTTGGGAGGAGACTTTCGCGGCGCTCGGTGAGAAAATGAGCGATCATTTAGATCTGCGGCGTATTGACCCCACCTACAAAGTCCGCTTTGAAGATGGATTGCAATTGGAACTCACATCAAATATCGGCGAGATGCAGACTCAACTAGAGAAAGTTGAAAAGACCGCTTTCACTGGCTTTTTGAATTACATTGCCGAAGGCTCAAAGCATTACAAGGTTTCGTTGGAAAAATTTGTTGGCCGCAACTTCTATAACATCTTCGACTATTTTAGTTTAAGCAACTTGCCATTGCTCTTTCAATTAAAAGCGTTGAGTAAGCATTATGCCAACGTTAGCCGCTTCTTTAAAGATGAAAGGCTCAAAGCGGCTTTTACTTTTCAGAACATGTATCTGGGCCTGAGTCCGTACGACGCGCCTGCCACCTATTCCCTGCTCCAATACACGGAACTAGCCGAAGGTGTGTGGTATCCCATGGGCGGCATGTACGCCGGGATTCAAGCTTTGGTCAAGGTTGCGGAGAAGCTGGGCGTGAAATTTATTTATAACGCACCCGTCAAGAAGTTGTTGGTTGAGGGTTCAAGAATTGAAGGCGCGGTATTGGAAGATGGTCGCGTCTTCACCGCTGATATTTTCGTTGGCAATGCGGATCTGCCTTATATCTACGATCAGCTTCTACCCGACCGCGCCGAAGCCAAAAAACTTGATGAAAAACTTTATACCTGCTCAACCATCATGTTCTATTGGGGCATGGATAAACAATATCCGCAAATCGCTCACCACAACGTTTTTCTAGGCGGCGATTACAAAGCCTCATTTGACCGCATTTTCAAAGCTCATGCATTGCCGGAAGAACCAAGCTTTTATATTCATGCGCCAGCACGCACCGATGAATCTGCGGCGCCGAAAGATCAGGATACACTTTATGTTCTGGTTCCCGTTGGTCATCTTGACGAGAACAGCCATCAGGATTGGGATGAAATGGTCGCACGCGCCCGCCAAAAAGTCCTAGAACGACTCGCAAAAGAAATGGACATCCGCGATTTAACCGATCACATCAAATTCGAGATCATACACACCCCAAAAATCTGGAAGGAAAAATTCAATCTTGTCAAAGGCGCGGCATTCGGACTCAGCCATAACTTCTGGCAGGTCGGCTACCTGCGTCCGCATAATCGCCACGCAAAATATAAGAACCTTTATTTCGCGGGCGCATCCACGCATCCCGGAACTGGCTTGCCGATTGTTTTATTGTCAGCTCGACTAACCTCCGAACGAATTCTGAAAGAAATGGGTACAATCACAGAACAGAATTTGGTCAAGGCGCAAGCCGTTGTCAAAGCCTGATTCGATTTGTGGAGAAACCATGCCCATCAGTCAAACGCCCGCTTACAACTTGAAAGCCGTTCTCAAAGAAACCGGCATCGCTGCAGATACGTTGCGCGCCTGGGAACGTCGCTATGGTTTGCCGATGCCTGAACGCACGTCGGGCGGCCATCGGCTGTATTCACTTTCCGATATCGAGACGGTCAAATGGCTGATGGCGCGCCAAGCGGAGGGACTTTCGATTTCGCACGCGGTGGAAATGTGGAAGGACCAAATCGCATCCGGTGCAGACCCGCTAGCAGCTTCAGGTCAACAAACCTTGCTCTCTTCATCAAACATGAACCTGGTGAATGTCCGCCGCGATTGGCTCGAGGCCTGCTTCCGATACGATACGGTTGCGGCAGAACAAATATTGAATCAGGCTTTTGCGGCGCATTCTATCGAAATCGCGTGTACCGAAGTCATGATGCAGGGTCTGTTTGAAGTTGGAGAACAATGGCATAAAGGCATAGCCTCGGTTCAACAGGAACACTTTGCCTCGGCCATTGCCATGCGGCGGCTGGAATCACTGATCAGCGCCGCGCCTCCTCCCACACATCCGGAAGTCATCATTACTGCATGCCCGCCAGAGGAGTGGCACACCTTTCCGTTGTCATTGATAACGCTTTTCTTGCGAAGGCGCGGATGGAATGTGGTCACCCTGGGCGCAAATGTTCCGACTAATCGTATGGAAGATGCAATTGATGCCATCCATCCCCGGCTAGTCATTCTCGCTGCACAGACACTCATGACTGCCGTCTCGCTACGCAAGATGGCGCGTTTGCTCAATCAGAAAGAAGTTCAAACTGCATTTGGCGGGCGGGTATTCAATCTCATATCCGGACTTTCAAGGCGAATTCCGGCACATTTCCTCGGCAATACCATTGAATCCTCCACCACTACAATCGAAGGTCTGATCGCCAACCCAATGCCCATGCCTGCAGAGCGGGTCATAGACGATAAAATTCTTCAAACCGCATCTGCGTATGAACAAGAACGCCTGCTTATCGAAACCAGCGTTTTGGAAACGATAAAATCGCCGGACCCAATGATCGAATATATAGATACCGCCAATCAATTCCTCGGTAAGATATTAACTGCCGCGCTAGAGTTAGGCGACATCTCTCTACTCTCGGAAGATTTATACTGGCTCACCAACCTGCTCAACGAACATCAAGTATCCGTGTCTCTGTTGCCCATCTTCCTAGACGCGTACGCGCAAGCCACGCGAAAAGTTATGGGCGAGAGAGGCAACCCAATCTCCTTTTGGTTGGCTCTGGAAGCACAAAAGCTAATAGCATCAGGCTGAACAAATATACAAAAGGAAAAGCATAAATTATTATGGCGCTTCAACTCAAAGATAAAATCGTTGTCATCACAGGTTCCACGCGCGGTTTCGGATTTGTCGCAGCAGAGGAATTGCTCAAGGCTGGCGCGACCGTTATCGTTTCAGGCCGTTCGCAAGTTGCGCTCGATCAAGCAATAAGGTCACTTGCTGAATTTGGGAATATAGCAGGTTGGATCTGTGATGTCCGTGAAGAGAATCAAGTTTACGAATTGGCACGGCGAACCGTTGAAAAATTTAGTCGAATTGATATTTGGATCAACAACGCGGGCTATTCCGCAGGCGGTGGCATTACGCTCGACATTCATCCTGAAAGAATCAAGGATATGTTCCTATCCAATGACATGGGAACGTTTTACGGTACACAGGCCGCCCTGCATTTCATGTTGGAACGCAAGGATGGCATACTGGTCAATTTATATGGTGCAGGCTCAAACGGAAAAGCCGCATCGCCGATGGGAATGTACGCCACGACGAAAGCATGGATCACATCCTTCACCCGTACACTGGCCAAAGAGATGAAGGGCACGGGCGTAAAAATCATCGGATTCAGTCCTGGCATGATGCTGACCGATATGCTTGCCAACCCGATTGTCTATGGCGAGCGAGGCAAAGAAGCGATGAAGAATTACGACTTCGTTCTACGCTTCCTAGGCAAGCCACCTGAGTTAGCTGCAAAAGAGTTGGTGAAAACTTTAGCACAAAATCGCAAAGAGTTCGCTGAAGTCCATGTGATGAAACCCTGGACACCCATGCTCGGTCTCTTGCGCGTCGCATGGGAAAACATCACCAAAACCGGCCAGACGCCCGACTACAAATTGCATTTCGAAGAATCCTATAAACCGAAAATATAAAGGTGTAAATGAATAAGAAACTTCTCTTCTCCATTATTTTAGTGGTTTTTATTGACCTGCTAGGCTTCAGCTTGATCCTGCCTCTTCTGCCCTATTATGCCGAAACATTTCACGCCAATGCATTCGTAACTGGATTATTGGTCGCGTCGTATGCTATTGCTCAATTGATCGGCGCACCGCTTTTGGGACGCATGTCGGATCGCTACGGGCGACGCCCGATTCTGCTCGCATCCATCTTCGGGACTTTTCTCGGTTTCCTGCTCTTAGGCATCGCCAACGCGTTATGGATCCTCTTCGCCGCCCGCATCATTGACGGGCTGACGGGTGGCAATCTCTCCATTGCACAAGCCTACATCTCCGATGTGACCAATGCCAAGAATCGCGCCAAAGGTCTTGGAATGATCGGTGCCGCATTCGGACTCGGTTTCATCATCGGCCCGGTAACAGGCGGGTTCCTCAGCCAATGGGGATACGCCGTTCCGGCGTTTGCCGCAGCTGCCATGTCGTTTCTCAACCTGATCTTGATTTTCGCATGGCTCCCCAAATCGCTAACCGCTGAAAAGCGCGCGGCGTTGAACGAAAAGAAACCCGCCATCACAATCGGTGCTTTGGTCAAGGCATTAAAACGTCCATTCTCTGGATCGCTGCTCATCACGCGTTTCTTCTTCGGTGTGGCTTTTGCCATCTTCCAGACCATCTTCTCACTTTATGCGCTAACCAAATTCAATCTCACCGCCGCGCAGACTGGTTATGTGCTCACGTATGTCGGCGTGCTATCCGTGATCACTCAAGGATTCTTGGTTGGTCGAATCACTCACAAGTTCCGTGAAGATACGCTGATCGTGGCTTGTGTTGCTCTCATGGCAATCTCCATGATTGGATGGTCATTGGCTCCAACAGTTTTGGTTCTGCTGATTGTTCTCGCGCCGACATCCCTTGTCGGAGGCATCCTCAACACATTGCTCTCCTCAACATTGACCGAGGCTGTAACCCCTCGGGAAATTGGCGGCATTTTGGGACTCGCCGCCTCCGTTGATTCATCCACCCGCATCATCGCACCGATTCTGGGCGGCGCGCTGCTCCAACAATTGGGCACATGGGCTCCCGGAGCGTTCGGTGGCATTGTGATGACAGGATTGTTCATTTACGTTTGGATTAGCATTTACAACCATCCAATTATGTTCACACTTCAAAAAGAAGTCCAGCCCGCTTACGTTGAAACAACGGACTAATTAATGAAAGCAACCCGTTACGAATTACCGTCCGAAGGCAACACACTGCTCGGTTATGTTGTCCGCCGCATGCATAAGACTCATTATTTGGCTGAAATCCCAGCCTTGCTTGCTGAGTCAAATATGGCTCAGGCGCTGGTCAGAATTGGTTTATACGCCGCAGCTTCATCCACATCCTTTGGACCTGCTTATTATCAGCCCGAGTTCAATCAAACGGGAGAAATCATTAGCGAAGCGGACCCTGAAACTGGCGCATTGATCACGGCAAAATTAGAAAGCCGCTCGCCGCATTACGTGATCTCATACTCTGCCGTCATGCCCAATGATGATACATTTTCAGGCGGAGAAGAGATTACAGGCACAACTATCGGCTTGCGCGGACTTGGCATGCCTGCACCGTCAATGTTTACATTTACTTCCGGTAAGTATTCTGCCGAAATGACCGGCGTCATCACCAGCGAACTTATGCTTTCGTTAATCGGCAATAGGCGCATCCGCGCATACGGATTTCTTAATTTAGAAGATAACGCCGGCAACGCAGGAAAACTTCAACTTGAACGCAATGGAAATATCTTAATTCAGGTTGGGGACCTGTCTGAAAAGCAATCTCTGGGCGAGATAAAGAGTGGACATTGAAAGTGTATCCAACCTCAAAAGAAATTGCACGATCGGCGGAACAAATGACTGAGCGCATTACTCCTCAATTTGGCATTACCGCGTTGTGCGCTTATTTCAAGGAAGGCTCACCGCTCGGTCCGCTCAAAGTCATGGCCAAGCACATCGGACGATTCTTTCAAATTCCCTTGCCAATGTTTCATCCATATTTGGTATTTGGCCCCGAAGCGAATCGCAAAGTATTGGTGACCGAGCGCCAAAAAGTTTTATGGCGCAATCCCGATCCGGTCACGGACTTGCTTCGCCGCGGTGTACTCATTGTAGACGGCGAAGAACATGAGCATTATCGAAAACTGATGGAGCCGTCACTTCAGCCGGGGAAACTTCCCGATTACGCGGAAATGATGATCGCTCAAACTGACCGCGTCTCGTCAACCTGGGGCAATGGTCAAATGATTGATGTGCTGATTGAAGGCCGCAAAATCGCGTTGCTTATTATCATGAACGCATTATTTAGTGTAGATGCATGGGACGACTTGCCAATCATTTGGACTCCGATTCTGAAAGCCATCGAATACATCTCGCCGGGACCGTGGATTTTTTGGAGAAAGATTCCGCGGCTTGGATTTAATAAGCATCTCAAGCAACTCGATGAATATCTTTATCGAATCATTCGGGACAGGCGAGCGGCTCCCGCTAAGCACGATTTGCTTCAACATCTGATGGATGCTGGTCTCGACGACGACCGCATCCGCGACCAGATGCTGACGATGCTCATCGCCGGACACGACACCTCCACCGCCCTGCTCGCATGGACATTTGTCTTATTGGGTCAGCATCCGGATGTTCACGCGCGGCTTATCCTCGAAATTGACACAATGGACAAATCACCTCTCTTGGATCAGGTCATCAAAGAGAGTTTGCGATTGTATCCACCGATCCACATTGGCAACCGCATCGTCGCTGGAGAACTAGATTTCAATGGAAACAAAGTCCCTTCGGGCGAGCGCATGTTTTATAGCATCTACCTCACCCATCGCGATCCTACTGTATGGGAAAACGCTGACCAATTCTGCCCCGAACGCTTTTCGCACGGACGCAAGACGCCGCCATTTGCGTACATCCCTTTCGGCGGAGGTCGGCGTTCGTGTATCGGCGCCGCATTCGGCCAAGCTGAAGCAAGATTGGTGATCACGCAATTGCTAAAGAATTTTTCTTTCGAGCTTCTGAATGCAAATCAAATCCGTGCCCATATGGGCGCGACGCTTGAACCGCGTCCCGGCGTTTTGATGAAAGTCATCAAGAGACAATGACCTATTTTGGATTCCTCGCAATCTTTATACTTTTTCCAATATTGGCATTGTCAATCGTCAGCATCACAAAACGGCGAAAAGGCAAATCCATAAATGATTCCAAGACCGTAGCCGCAATTGGAATTCATATTATCCTGGCCTTGCTCTACACCACGCCCTGGGACAATTACCTCGTCGCTACCGATGTATGGTCTTACAACTCACGGCTGGTAAGTGGAATCTTTCTAGGCTACGTGCCGATCGAAGAATATACTTTCTTCCTGCTGGAAACCTGGTTCGTGGGATTGTGGTGGCAAATCATTGCGCGGCGGATAACTTCGCTCGAAGCTTTCAAGCCATCTGCAAGATTGCGATTTGGATTCATCGCTATTGCTGCCTTAATTTGGCTTTGCTCGGCATTTATATTTTTCAACCACTGGCAGCCCATGACTTATCTTTCGATCATCTTGTTGTGGGTCATGCCGCCGATCATTTCCCAACTGGCGTTCGGCGCGGATATTCTCTGGCACCAACGCAAGCTTCTTGCATGGACAATTCTGCCAATGGGTTTATATCTTTCTTTCGCGGATTCGCTGGCAATTGCATCGGGAACCTGGACGATTAATCCGGTTCAATCCACCGGCATCTTCATTGGCAAACTGCCGCTGGAGGAGGGGGTTTTCTTTTTCGTCACCGTCACACTAATTTCTTTCGGCATGACCCTTTTGACTGCCAAGGAAAGCCAGTCGAGATGGATGGAAATAAAAGAAGCATTCAAGCGATTCTCTGCTCAAATGTCCAACGAACAAACACTGCATTTTTGATTATTCTTCTTTCGGCGCTTCCCTCACGATATAAAGCGGTCGGCCCTTGGCTTCATCATACAGACGGCCAATATATTCCCCAAGAATTCCCAGCGAGATCAATTGCACGCCACCGAGAAAGAGCACAGCAATCAATGTGGTAGCTTGACCTGTTAACTGTGGACTACCTTCCATACGCAAATAAATCACCACAGGAATGGCAAGGATAGCAAGTCCAGCTGAGATAAACCCAAAAAAAGTCGCGACTTGCAATGGAAAATAAGAGAAACTGGTAATGGCATTCAATGCCAAACGAAACATTTTATTAAAGGGATATTTGGTTTTTCCCGCAAAGCGCATGGCACGCTTATATTCCACACCTATTTGCTTGAAACCCACCCACGCTGACATACCGCGCGGGAAGCGATGGCGTTCGTGCATCTGCTTGAGCACATCCACAACCTTGCGATCCATCAAACGGAAATCCCCAGTATCCACCGGTATCTTGACATCCGTGATGCGATAGATCAAGCGATAGAACATTGACGCGGTCAGTTTCTTAAACCAAAACTCGCCTTCGCGTTCGGCTCGCACCGCATAAACGACTTCATAACCCTCTTTCCATTTCTTCGCTAAATCCAAAATGACTTCGGGCGGATCCTGTAAATCGGCATCAATGATAACGACGGCATCGCCGCGCGCATAATCCCAACCGGCGGTGATGGCGATCTGATGACCAAAGTTACGCGCAAAGATCACAGGTCTCACACGTTCATCCGCATTTGCCAATTCGCGGATTTTCTCCGTCGAGCCATCTGTCGAGCCATCATCTACGAGAACAAGCTCCCAGTTCTCCCCATTGGAATCCATTATCTTTTTGAGACGACGATATAACTCGGGCAGATTCTCGAGCTCGTTATAGATCGGCGCGACAATGGAATAGGTGATTTTCATTTCGAGGGTTTCTTTTTAACGGGTATACGTGCAGGCACGGATTCAAATTTGGATTCATCGCTCCGCTCCAGGTCCGGAATGGGGGCGGCTGGCACTTCATCCCGAAAAGGCGGCAAGCCCAACATGCGCGCATGCAGATAATTCCATATCACGACGAGGGAAGCCAATACCGGTAAAATGATGAAGGCGCCCAAGACGCCCGTGAAGATAACTGCTGCAATAATCGCGACAAAGACAATGGCTTCATTGATATGAACACTACGACCCAGGATGTAAGGACGTAACCAGATATTCTTGATATTAATCAATATCACATAAAGGCCAACCACGATCAAGCCGAATATAAAGTTGTCGACCGGCAGCCACTTGGAACCCTCCAACAATGCAACCGCCAATGCAAGCCCAGTAGCCACAAACGGTCCCACATCTGGAACAATACTGAATACACCAGCCAGCAAACCCAAATAAAGAGAACCCGGTAAACCGATAATGGTCCAAACGATGGTAAATGTAATCGCCACAATAATCATGAGCGTAAGTTGGCCGCGCAAATACGCCATCCAGACTTGCCGAATTTGAGAATACAGTTTGCGAATATCAGGGCGATAGGCTTCTGGGGCAACCCGAAACAATCCTTCTCGAACATTCTCCCACTCAGTCATGAAAAAATAAGCGCTTCCAAAAATAATCAGTACCCACAAAGTAGTTATCGATGTATTCCGGATCAGCGATATGGCAGTTTGTGGAGTGGATGGCAAGGGATTGAAAAGGGAATTTTTATACTGGGCAATCATCCCGCCAAGGTCAATTGGAATTCCTCCAATACTAATGGGGATGGTTAGATATTGTTGAGCGTCCGCAAGGGTCTGCTGCATATCCTGAGCGATTTCGGAAGTCTGCCGCAACAGGATAGGCACAAGGATGATAGGTAAAAAGATCATCACTGCCAAGCTGACAAAATAAACAATATTGGAGGCAGTCCTACGATTCAATTTAAATCTGCGTTGTATAAACGCGACCAACGGATAAAACACATATGCAATCACGCCGGCAAGGATCAACGGGCGAAAAAGTTCGCGAAGCTGATATCCAACAAAAACCAGAAATGCAATTACGAGCGCCAGCATGAAATATCGCGCTGACAAGCTCCATTCGGATCTCATAAAATCTTTTTCACCGCCGATAAGGTCGGCTCGATGATCGGCGCTGCAACCACGGCCTGCATCGCGGCGCGGACATCTTTGAGTCCGCTTCCGGTGTTCAACACCAAGACGGGTTCATCGCCTCGCACCAGATCTTGAACTGTGGCGCGCACCAAACCGGCATACGCCGTCGCTCCAGCCGGTTCCGCAAAGATTCCCATCTTACCAAGCTCTGCGATAGCTTTGATAATTTCCGCATCGGGAACCGTAATGTAAGTTCCATTGGTTTCACGCGCGGCGCGCACTGCACGGACGCCATCGCGCGGCAGATCCACGGAGATACTATCAGCAATAGTCTGCGCCGAGATTGGGGTGATTGTTTCGGTACCAGCGTGGAACGCATTCGCAATCGCGGCCGAGCCTTCCGCTTGCACACCGATAATGCGCGGCATACGCGCCAGCCAGCCCAATTCCAATAAATCTTTAAAGCCCTTGTGAATGCCGGAGATGATATTACCATCACCCACAGAAACAAAAACTGTCAGCGGTGCGTGATCAATACCTTCACCATGCTGATGATGCCATGTCTGGTGAGCCGATCGCCACCATTCCCAAATCTCGAAAGCGGCGGTTTTCTTTCCCTCGGCAGTAAAAGGATTATAGCCAGTGTTGCGGCAATACCATCCAAATTCATCTGCGGCTTTGACGGTCAGATCAAAAGCATCATCGTACGTTCCATCCACCAGAATCACTTTCGCACCAAAGACTAGTAATTGCGCAACCTTTGCCGGAGGCGCGGTCTTCGGCGCGAAGATGATGGCCTTCTGTCCAATTGCGGCGGACATACATGCGAGCGCGGCTCCAGCATTGCCGGTTGAAGCAGTCACAACGATTTCGGCCTTAATCTCCTGCGCACGCGCCACGACAATTGCGGAGGCCCGATCCTTGAACGAAGCGGACGGATTGCGAGACTCATCTTTCAGCCAGAGATTCTGCAGCCCAAGTTTTTCTGCCAGACGAGGCAATGCAAAGACGGGCGTACCACCTGCGGCGTGGAGCGGAGTTGAATCACCGGGCGGTTCAGGCACAGGCAGCAGCGGCAGAAAACTCCAGAGCGAAGAATCTGTTCGCGAGATAATATCTTCAGGCTGGTACTTATTGCGAATGGCCTCGTAATCGAGGATCACATCCAGGTTGCCGCCGTCTTTCGGGCAGATATAGGTAATTTTAGACGGCGAATATTCTTCTCCGCATAGGGAACAACGATAACCAAGAAATTTGGAATCTAATTTTTTTGAAGCCAAGTGACTCACCTGTTATTCTGATTCAAAAGGCACGCCCAGCGATGCGGGAGGAGAAGCGCGCATTGCCCGCAGAATTCTTGCCATGACCCGCCGCGTTCCTTCCGGCAAGGATGCCAACCAGCGCTGAACCCATTCTGCATCACCAATGTTCACCAATAACAACGTCAAGATCATCAGTGGGAATGGCGCAACTTGCAACACCTGAGTCGGGACGTTGGGCAGGATAGGCTGCAATACTAGACCAAGCCACTGTAGGAAGGAAAACAAGTACACACCGAACGCAGCCCGGAATGGATTCCAGCCGCCGAAGATGGCGATCGAAAGGACGATCCAGCCGTAGCCATCCAAACCGGAAAGCTGTCCTGCCCAACCGGCTTTAACGTCTAGGGAAAAGGTCGGGCCTGCCAAGCCCGCGATCGCCCCACCCAAGAAGGTATAGATGTAACGCAGGCGATTTACATCCGCACCGCGCACATAGGCAGCGGCCGGGCGTTCTCCGATTCCGCGCAGCATTAACCCCGGGCGGGTCCGGTAGATCCAAAACCAAGCCAGGAAGATGATCACAAAGCTGAAATAGGTCATCAAATCCTGTCGGAAGAATAAAATTCCCAAGATGGGAATCTTGTCAAGCACAGGTATGGGGAGAACATTCAGACTTGGACCGTTCTGGCTGATAAAAGCGTGGCCCAGGAAATACGAAAGATTAAGACAGAGCACAGCCAGCACGAAGCCCACCGCCACCTGGGACTGCTTCAGGGCGATACTGCTGAATGCGACGACCAGCGCTACCAAGCCGCCGAGCAACGCGCCCGCCAGGAAGCCCAAAAAGAGACTGCCGGTCACGAAGGCCGCCGCAAAGCCGACCATGGCCGAGAGCAAGATGGTCCCATTCATGGAGAGGTTGATGATGCCGGCCCGTTCGGTGATTGTCTCGCCGATCACGCCAAACATGATCGGCGCCGCGCCGGACAGGATTCCTGCTATACTAATTAGAAGACCTATGGAAGTCATAATGCCTACCTATCTTTCTTCTCGAACAATTGCTGGCGAGCGCCCTCGACCATCAAAACGAACAGGACAAGGATCCCTTGCAGTACACCCGAAAGGGATGAGTCCATTTTCATCATGATCGGCAGCTGAATTCCACCAATATTCAAAGCTGCATAGAACAGGGCAATGGGTGCCGCCCAGACAGCCTGATAGTTGATCAACATGGCTACCAGCAAACCTAGAAAACCATACCCACTTGAAATAGTCGGAATAAGGCGATGATAGACAGCAGTAACCTGAACCGCGCCCGCCAAGCCAGCTAAAGCGCCACACAGCAGAAAGGCGTACATACTATATTGCCAGGTGGGCACTCCCAGCAAAAAGGCCGCCCGTACATTTTTGCCCACCGCCTTCAGGCGCAGGCCAAAATAGGTCCCGCGCAACAAAAAATAAACCACGATGGCAGCCAAAATACCTAACCCCAGCGCCCATGGGCTAAGAGCCACGTTGAGAGGAGTTGGCAACCAAAGCCTAGTCGGAAAGATAAGGGTTCCACTTGTCGAGGCAATTCCTGGCCGCCCCCAAGGACCAATAATCAAGTAAAGCGCAAAAGCAGTGGCCACAAAATTCAGCCCCAACCCGCCAAAGATCTCATTAACTCCACCAAAAGTCTTCAGCACGCCCGCCAGTGCCCCCCAGATAGCTCCACCAATCAAACCGGCTATGAATCCGACGACAATGATCCACCCTCCGGACAATGAGCTGTTCTGCAACATGCGCAGAGCGCCGGTAGTGAAGACCGCTCCAAGCATGATTTGCCCCTCAATGCCAATATTCCATAAACCAGCCGCGAAGGTAATGAGCACACCAGCAGTAGCTAGCAACAAAGGAACCCAGGCAGCCAAGACATTGGTGATATCGTCAACGGAACTGAAAATGCCTTGGAGTACATTCATATAGGCTTGAAGAGGCGGCGCACCGGCCAACAACAAGACCAAGGTAGTAAAGAGCAGCGCCAAGACAATCGCTGCCAGTTGAAAACCGATTTTAAACCACTGGTTTTTTTTCATGGACGCTTGCCTCATTTTTTGATTCCGGCCAGCCCATACCGCCGATCAGCTCGCCGAGTTTCTCAGTAGTTAGTGTCGAAACATCCAATGCAGATGTCACCCGGCCGCTGAAGAAGACCAGTACCCGATCGCTGTATTGCAAAATCTCTTCCAGGTCGGAAGAAACGAACAGGATTGAAGTTCCCTGATTACAGCGTTCTTTAAGCTTGCTCCATATATAAATGGCGGACTCAATATCCAAGCCGCGCGTTGGATGTTCCAAGAGAAGCAATGAAAGCGGATTCCGAAGCAGTGCCAGCAAAGCACGTTGTTGATTGCCACCTGAAAGCGACTCAACTGTGCTCATCGGCGTACCGCGTATGTTGAAGGATTTAATTCGTTCTTCCGCAAGCTTCCTTCCTTTATCTCCATCAATAAATAAACCTTGCGTCTCTTCAGCCAGTACAAAGTGTTCGGTCAACGTCAAGCCGGTAACCAATCCTTCCTCCATGCGCGAAGCAGGCATAAACGAAACGCCGTTCTGCTTGAATGCGTGATACGAATACCCAGTCAGATCACGATTATTCACCAGCACTCGCCCGTTGACAGGACGAATCAGGCCGGCGCATGCCCGGATAAAAGGTCCCTGCCCGCTTCCCTCCATCCCTGCCACACCGATGACTTCACCAGCATTGACTTCAAGATTTATATCCGCCAAATGCAGGCGGATATCTTCCACTGCCAAATCGCGTAACGCGAACACCTTCGCCCCGGGTTTTAGGGGACGCCGCGCCCCCAATTGAATTTCCTTGCCGAACATCATCTCAACTAATTTTTTGGCATTGAAAGGAGCTAATGCTTCTCCGACCAGCTTTCCAGCCGTCAACACTGCCACTTTATGGCACAGCACGTCAACGTCTTCCAACTTATGGGAGACAAAGATGATCGTCATGCCCTGCGCAGCCAGTTTTCGAAGCGTTGCAAAAAGCTTATCTTTTTGGCTGGCACTGATACCAGTGGTGGGTTCATCCAAAATCAGGACGCGCGCTCCCAGCCACAGTAACCGCAGGATTTCCAGTTGTTGCCGCTCACCGACCGTCAGGGAATCGACATACGCTTCGGGATCAAGGGAAAAACCAAATTGATCAGCCAGATCACGAATATTTTGCATGGCCGCTTTACGATCCGGGAAAAGACCGCCGGGGCGTCCAAGCAGAAAATTATCGAGCAAACTCATCGGAGGAAAGTCCAGCGGATCCTGGTGCAACATCCCAATGCCATTTCGAATGGCATCCGCCGGCGATTTGATAATCACTGCTTTGCCATCCAACAAGATTTCTCCGCTATCGGCTTGAATAAAACCTGAAAGAACTTTCATGAGCGTACTTTTGCCTGCCCCATTTTCCCCCAGAATGCCTTGAATTGTGCCAGCGGGAATATTGAGCACAATGTCATCATTGGCATGGACTTTGCCGAAATGTTTATGGATATGGCGCAGTTCAATGTTCATAAGCAATCCTTTTCCCTCACGCTACCCCTCTCCCAGTGGGAGAGGGGTAAGGGGTGAGGAGGGAAGGTAGATGCCTTCCCCAATCATTAGTAAGGGTTACTTGCTACTACCTGCCATGCCTAAGAGCAATTGCGGCAGGTACCAGAGTTGCTGCGGGGTAGCGGTCACGCCAGATGCCAAATACTGGGTTCCATCCTGCAGGCTTATCGGGCCAGTCCACAGAGTCTGACCACCTGCCAAGTATGCGGTCAGTTGATCGACCGCCGCGGAGGCAGCCGGGCTGAGAGCTTGGCCCTTCACAAAGCCGACGTTGCTGGTATCCGGATCATTGAGGTTCTTCCAATTCGGACCCAACCACTGCCAATCCTGTGTAAAGGTACCAGACATGGCTTTCTTAACCTCGGTCGTGATTCCAGGTCCCCAGTTGAAATAAGGAACACCCAGGCAGACAGCTGGAGCCGCGCTGCAGTTGTTCTTGTAGTCGTAGCCAACAGCCCATACCTTCTGGCCAGCATCAGTCATCTTCTTCGCCTCAGTCACAGCCTCAGAAGTGTCGATGCCTGACATGACCACATCAAAACCGGTGTTGAAGAAGGAATCGGCAACCTTGGACGGATCAAGCGTCGTACCTGGCTCGTTATACCAGTATCCGATCCAGGTGACTTGGAATTGCAGTGCAGAAGGATCCTTCTTCAGGACATTGGTCCAGCAGTACTTGGCGCCCAGATAAGCCGATGAAGACAGGCGGCGGGTTTCGTCATTGATCAGCGGTCCTAAGTAGCCAATCTTTCCGGTCTGGGTGGTCATAGCAGCCGCACATCCGGCCAGCATCTTCATGTATTCCATCTGCCCCATGACATTGGCCATATTGGGGATATTCAAGTAGGCCTGACCCTGCGCCCAGGACTGATCGCCCGAGAGCATAATGGTCGGGATGGTCGGATGGTTCTTGGCGAAGGTATTGGAGTCATCCTTGAAATCATCCGAATTGAAGATGATCAGGTTGGCACCTTTGGAGAGCAACTGCTCAGCTAATTGTGCCGGTGTAGAACCCTGATGGCTGAAGCCGTTGTCGATGTAGATCAGCTTCGCACCCGTCTGGCTGGCCGCATACTGGCCGCCTTCGTAGGTGGCCTGGCTCCAGCCCGAGTCATTGAAGGGACCGACCAGAATCATGCCAATGGTGAACGTCGAACCAGATGGGAAGGCAGTTCCGATCGGGGCAGCAGCAGGAGCCGTGGTCGGCGCGGTTGTGGCAGCAGGAGCTGTCGTCGGCGCGGTTGTGGCAGCAGGAGCTGTCGTCGGCGCGGTTGTGGCAGCAGGAGCTGTCGTCGGCGCGGTTGTGGCAGCAGGAGCCTGTGTAGCAGGAGCTGCGGTAGGCGTCGCCGCCGGCGCACAAGCCGACACGGCCATCGCTAGAACTACCAAGAATATGGCAACTTGCAAAATTGACTTACGCATTTGTTTCTTCTCCTTTTTCAAATATGGTTTAGATTTGAACAACAAATTGTTAGAGCTAGTACCCTGCCGCCTCCTTTCGATATGCTTGCATGATTTTATCAGTAATCTCTTCCATCTTGTGAAGAAATATGCATATTGATTTTACGGCAAACATGAAAATTTAGTATCCAATTCGTTCAGACTACTTTGCTTATCGCTGCTGGGCGGAACATCCTGATTAATCCTTGCCAGCAACTTACACAGGAGCGGCCCAACATAGCTTGGCGAAACCCGATAAGATTCCAGAGATAACTCCTGTGCTTTAGACCAATTCCCTTCATGAGCATAACCCTCAATAAATACAAATCGTTCAACCGGATCATGCGGATAATCATTCAAGCTAAATGCAATGTCGCCTAGCTTAGCAACCAGCGGCCAGTCTCCTCGTTGACGCGCGAGATCTGCCTGCTCAAAATAATAGCAAAAGCCGTGAGGAATCTCAGGCGCAAAGAACGAGGGCGGCGGCATGACCGCGTGATTGGCATCGATCATCGAATAATTGTTCAACGAGGCAACTTGCCTCATGAGTGTCGGCAATAACTTGTTCTGTGAATTGATTTCCGGATCGAGCACACGCAGACAGGAAGGCGGATCAAATTTGATCGCCACGACTCGAGACGTATTCCCATCAAACACCTTGGGAAGATAATTTAGATGAATGGGAAGATTCGGCGCAAGAGCCGGGAAAGCAAATCCGGTCCGGATGGAGGCGAAGAACAAAATGTGATCCATCTGACCCACGGGACTGTACATCCAATTCAATGGCCCGGAAAGGGAGTTATCGCTGGAATAGCTTACTGGCAAATCATTGGTGAGAATCGTCGAATCCGGTGCCAGAGAGGGGATGCGCCATGACATCTGCCAGAAGAAATCGCGTTGGGTCGTCCAATCGCGGCGATAATATGTATTGGTCTGAAATTGTTTACCGATTGAAAACCCTATCAAGAGCGCCAGCAGGGCAAATTGAATTTTCGGCTTGGCTTTCAACAATCCGATCACGGTAACCACCAGCAGACTGGAGCCGAGCATGAAAGGCAGCGTGAAACGATCTTCTGAGAAATGCAGTTGAGGTTGAATCCCAACCAGCCAGAATGACCCGCCTGCGAACAACCAAGCGAACGCACCCAAGATAAAGGCTTGCCCGATCCAATGATTTTCAAATTGATCGAAGCGGGAGAAACAAAAAAGATAAAGGCCGACCAACAACACTGAGAGAACTGCAAGTCCAAAGGCAAGAGCCGTGGTGCGAGGTCCGAGCAAAGAAACATCAACGTTTTGAAAAGGAAAGAACCAGGCGTGAGGTACAGTTTCCAAAAAGGAAAAGAAAATATTCTGAAGAAGCGACCAGACCCCGGCCAGCGGTGCTTCGCGGATGAGCGATAGAGTCAAATAGCTATAACTGGCGTTTTGATTTTTGAAAAAGAATGCCCGCCAAATTGAGACCCCTAGAAACGCAAATAGATAAGGGCTGAAAAGCAAGGCCACTCGCCGCAGTTTTGCTTTCCAATGTTCATCCAGAACAAACCAGAAAAGAACGATGCGGAAAAATTCAAGGAAATAAAAATATTCCATCGTCAGCAAATTGACAAGCGCCAAAACAACAGCGGCAATCGTAAGCGGCAATCGTCGAGAAGGGATACGAATGGCAAGGATGGAGAGATAAAGCGAAAGAAGAAAACAATTCAGAACAATGTAAAAATGCGTGTACATCAACGCAACAAAGTTCTGACCCAGCGCGGGATATACCAAAAATAACAGACTCGTCCATAATGCAGGATGAGGATTCTTTGGCCAGACTTGCCGCAACACTGCCCAGACCAAAACAGCCGTCAGCCAGCGCATGATCACCATCAGCACTTGCCATCTCCATGGAACGGGACCAATGATCGGCAATGTGAGCTGATAGATCATTCCCCAAAACGGACGGCTGGTGGAAAAAGTTTTAGTTAAGATTGCTGGACCGAGGCGATAATAGATCCACGTCCAGGGCTCCTCATCCCAATAAAAGCCGCGTTGCCAGAAAAATAATCCGTAAGTCAATACCGCAATAAGCAATAATAAATAAGGAACACTGCGTTCCGAAAAAGACCGGGCCTCGAGTTTCTTTAAAAATCTTTTCATGATGATAACAACTTCCGTTCCATGCGATAACGTTCAAAGCGGCCCTCTCGAAAAGTCCTTTTCACAACAAATCCGGATTTTTCATACAGGGCCAGCGCATGAAGATTCTCGGTCTCAGTGGTAAGCTCGATGAAATCATATCCCGCTGAAAGACTGGCCTCTGTAAAGGCACTCAACAAGGCGCGGCCGATGCCACTGCCCTGCAGATTAGGCGCAACACCGATATAAGTCAATTCAATGGTATGAGGCGGAAGATTCTGTTCAGGTGAAAAGAACACAGAAAGTAACACTTGAAAGAAGATCAGGGGATGCATAACCGCCAGACGAAACATCTGCTTAAGAAACCAAAATCGCGGCCTTTGCAGACACGCGCTGAGTGCATGAGGATCAGGAGATCCGACCACCCAGCCAAGAATCTCCTGAGAACAAGAGACGGCGCAAAAGCTAATGACTGAAGGATCATTCCTGGCGATTTGATAATAGCGCAGCACCATCGGGAATCCTAGATCGGTCAACAAGAGATGCATCACAGCTCGATGGAGTAATGCTACGCGTTCCAATAAACGATCGTTAAGGTTAACCAAAGGCTGGATCGTATATTCCATAGAAGCAAAACTCAAGCCAAGCCCTTGATTAACAGCGGCCCGAGCGGACGAACGATGAATTCGGGCAATCGCTGCCAAAGCCAGATGGCAAATTGGAATCTCGGATTCTTTTGATTCAACTCGGGCAGGGTGGCACCGGGCCGCAAAACATACCAGTAAGCCAGGGGTTGTTTGCGAGGTTTCCATTTCATTTTGAAAGTCTCATTGCCCGAACCGATCAAACTGCGGCCCATGTCCAAGGTGGAAAAACCTCGTTCGCCATAGCGGGTGATCACGGACCAATACAAAAAATCTCCGGCATAATCCGGACGAAACTTGCGGAGTATATTTGCATGAAGATTGGTCACCGCATTGCCGTGAAAAATAAAAACACCCGCGCCTACCAATTCTCCGCCCGGTCCGTGAACAACAGCAAACTCAAGCGCATCGCCCAACGATTCGGCCATGCGACACAAATACGCCTTGCCATGATATGGCGAGCCCAATTCATGCATGCTGCGCGCCAGGCCCTCATACACATCATCGAGCAGATCAAGATGACCAAACTTTATGCTAAAACCCTTTTTGAGCGACTTGCGAATATGGTTGCGATACTGTGAATTGAAACTTTCCCATAACTCTTCCGCGCGGGTCGGCAGGTCCATCAGGTAGGTGCAATAAATTGGATGTTGTTGCCACGGCGTTGGCGCCGTACTGCCATCGTCCACAAAACGGAGAACTGCGTATTCAACACCCAACTCGTTCGCAAAAAGACGGGCTTGCTCCAATAACGAATCACGCGCCTCTGTGGATAAATAGGCAAATCCGCCATAACTCCCAAAGGGAGAGGTTGTAAGATAATTTCCAAAGATGGGATGACGCACATGAGTGAGGACAAGAATTCCCGCAACTTCATCGTTCCGCGTGGCTTCGAAGCGATGAATTTCATATCCGTAAGTTTGCCGAACAAGCTTAGACCACGGATCGAGCGCAGTGAACGTGGCGGATAACTCGAGCGCCTCGGGCCAAGCCGCCGCCTCATCCCGTGCCAGCTTGCGGACGCGTATCTCACACATTCTGCGTTCCTCGCACCCTCAGCATTTCATCAAGATACGTCCCCAGCGGTGATACAGGAAAATCGCGCAGGACGGCAGTGAGAAATTTAGCTTTATTCCAAGTAAAGGGCCACAATAACGGATTCCGCAACACGTCCCGCCCGATGCGGGAAGCCCAATGTGCAGGACGCGTGATTTCATAAGGGTGCATAAACAGCACCGGACTGAATCCTTTTTTCAATTCATTTTCCAGAATATATAAGATCGGTTTACTCATCAGTCCAATGTTAAAGCTCGATCCATAAGGATATTCTCCGCTCAATAACAAGTTCCAAGTGAATTGGCGGGGAGCAATATAGGTTCTCTCGCCGTGCCCGAAGCGCAATGTGCTAACCGGAATCTCCCAGACCTGCCCTTTTTGCAAAAGCGTTCCTGCCGGAGCGTAGATGGAAGAACTGTAAACAAATCCTGATTCTTCAAGCAGTGAATAAGCCGCCTCGCTCATCCCCACCATCGGAGCTCGATAACCTCTTACGCCATAATCCTTGACCCACGACGCGCTGGCATGAATATCTGTAGCCAGCTCATCCGTGCTGACCAGCGACCGATGGACCTGGCAATGAAGACCCAGCTCATGCCCTGCCTTGATTATTCTTTGCGGGATCTCCGGATACCATTCCGCAATTTCGCCAACGAGATAAAAACTGATTTTCGAATCGCCAAGCTTTTCAAGAACGGGTTCAAGGGCCTGAAGCGTGAATCCACCATCCAGGTTTCGCCGCTCAGCGGAATTTTTCAATTTATCGTAACGGCGGGAAAGTGCGAACCACGGTTCGTAGTCTACAGTCAAAAGGACGCGCGGGGATGGAAGCATAAGGACGATGTATGTTACCGATTCGCGATGGGCTTGTCAAGCGCATTTTAGTGAGCGACCAGCAAGATGGGTCTGACATGCGATCAGCAACATGTCAGACCATTTGCAGTTCTAAAAAGTGTGAATTATCCCGGAACGATCCACGTACCGGTTTCGCCTTTCAAGGCGCGGCCAATATTCTCGGGATTGGTGATAAGAGCCTGCTTGCCTCCGGCTTCGAGGAAGCGAATGATTGCCTGGACTTTGGGAGCCATCGAACCTTTGGCGAAGTGCGTGCCTTCCGCAAGATATTTCTTCGCTTCAGTCAGCGTAATCTTATCGAGCCACTTCTGATCGGGCTTGCCAAAATTCAATGCAACTTTCTCGACCGCGGTTGAAATGAGGAACAATTCCGCGCCAACATTATTGGCTAATAAGCTCGAGCCGAAATCCTTGTCAATCACGGCGGCCACACCTTCAAGGTCACCTTTGGCATTGCGGATGACAGGAATGCCGCCACCACCGGTCGAGATGACGATTACACCTGCGCTGATGAGGGCTTGGATCGCATCGATCTCTACGATCTCTTTTGGGAGCGGCGAAGCGACGACTCTTCTCCAGCCGCGTCCGGCATCCTCGACAACAGTCCAATTCATTTCTTTCTGACGGCGCTTGCCTTCGGCCTCATCCATGAAGCCGCCAATCGGCTTGGATGGATTCTTGAAGGCCGGGTCATCGCGATCCACCAACGTTTGAGTCACAACGGTGGCGACAGACTTCTTGATGCCGCGGCGCTTCAGCTCGTTCTGGATGTTTTGCTGTAAAGAATAGCCGATCGCGCCCTGGCTGTCGGCGCCACAAACATCGAGAGGAACTTCGTGCATGCCTTCGGCTTTGGCGGCAATCTCCGAGCGACGCAAAATGAATCCGACCTGCGGGCCGTTACCGTGTCCGATTACGACTTCGTAACCGGCTTCGATCATGTCCGCAATGTGGAGAGCGGATTCCCTGGCAGCTTCATATTGATCCTCCACACTTTGATGCTTGGGATCCTTGATCAGAGAATTCCCACCGATTGCAATAACAGCAACTTTCTTCGCCATAGTCAACTCCTCTACGCCATCGTCAAAGCCATGACGGCTTTTTGTGCGTGCAAACGATTCTCGGCTTCATCGAAGACAACTGAATGCGGACCATCCATCACGGCGCTAGCAACTTCAACGTCACGGTCGGCGGGAAGCGGGTGCATGTAAATCGAATTGTCCTTGGCAAGCTTCATTTTCTTTTCATCGGTGATCCAATGTTTGTACTTGTCAATGATCTTCGCGCCTTCGTTCACGTCTTCCGTGGTCATCATGGCGCCCCACGATTTGGCATAAACTACGTCGGCATCCTTGAAGGCTTTTTCCATGCCGTTCGGGTCGGAAATGATTTCAAAGCCAGTGTGGAATTTTTTCGCCTGCTCCTGTGCCGCGTCCACAATGTCAGGCATGAGCTTGAACTCCGGCGGGTGAGCCAGCACAACGTCCATGCCGAAGCGAGGCATTTGCAGAATTAAAGATTGCGGGACAGAAATCGGTTTCTGATAGGAAGCCGCATAGGCCCACGAGACAACCATCTTCCTCTTGCGCAGGTCGCGGCCTTTCTTTTCAATAATGGTCATTAAATCCGCAAGGCACTGGAAGGGATGATAGATTTCGCATTGCATATTGAACACCGGCGAGCGCGAATATCTGGCAACATCGTTGATGTATTTATTGCCAATCTTCCAATCGACATGGCGGATGGCGAGGCCATCAAAATAGCGGCCAAAGATTTCGCCAATTTCAACCGGCGTATCGCCGTGTGCGATCTGCGTTGTCTTGCTTTCGATGAAAGCCGCATGTCCGCCGAGCTGGTCAATGCCCGCTTCAAACGAGCCGCGCGTGCGTGTGCTGGAGAAAAAGAACAACATCGCCAGCACCTTGTCACGTAGATAAGCATGAGGTTCGCCGAGGGCGCGTTTGCGCTTTAGATCAAAAGCCACGTCCAGAACAGTCTCGACTTCCTCTTTGCTGAAGTCGAGGTCGCCGATTAAGTCTCGGCCATGTAAGTTGGTCTGCATAAATTAATCTCCTTATCTAATAAAACCTAACCCCATGCCCCTTCCCTAAACGGGCAGGGGCAAAGAGGATAGGTCAACAATCTATTCCATCGCACCGAGCACGAGTGCCAAGAGCGCCATGCGCATCACTACACCGTTGAACGCTTCCTGCCAGTAGCGTGACCAATGCGTGATATCCACATCGGGCGGAATCTCATCCATGCGCGGCAAGGAATGCAGAAGGATCGCATCCGATTTGGCTTTCTTCTCCAACAGTTCGCGCGTGATCTTATAGTTGGCAGGGGTCAACCCGACGTCCTTGCCGGAACGCTCATCGCGCGACTTGGTGTAATCCGGCTGAACCACCGGCTCAACCAAAATCACGTCGGCTTCGCCGATGGCTTTTTCTACGTGATCGACTTCCTTATAGTTCAAGCTGTAATCCTTGAGTTCCTTCTTGAACTCATCGGTCAGACTCATTTCGGGCGGCGAAACAAAAGTGATGGGGCAATCGAATTGGGTCAACGCATACGCCAGCGAATGCATCGTCCTCATGCGCATATCGCCTACCGCCAGCCACTTCAATCCATCAATGCGGCCCTTCTCGCGCCAGACCGTATAAAGATCAGTCAGGATTTGGGTTGGGTGTTCGCCCCAACCGTCGCCGCCGTTGATAATCGGAATGCTTGCCCACTTGGCCGCTTCGTGCGGTGCGCCCTGCTGGAAGTGGCGCATCACGATCACATCGCCGTAGAACTCCAGCATCTTGACTGTGTCCTTGATCGACTCCTGATAGAAGTCACCGGCACGGGTATTTTTGGCATCCGAGAAACCGGTCACATGTCCACCCAGACGATGCATCGCGCCTTCATGGGCAAGACGCGTGCGCGTGGACGGCTGGTAGAAGGCGGTTACCAGAGTCTTCTCCTTGAGCAAATCCACGTTCTTTCTGGACCTCGCGATGGGTTCCATTTTCAGTGCAACGTCGAGCACCTGGAAAAACTCATTGCGTTCGAAATCCTTCAGCGACAGAATATCACGACCTGCAAAACTACGCATACGAACCTCCTAAACTATTGGTTGATTTTTTGACGTTAAAGATTTCCGTTACTTTAGTGTTTCCTTCTTTAGCGTCTTACTCAGTCATCAAGTTCGATCAGTTTCAGAAACCAGTTCGACTTGTTGGACCCTTGTTGAAACAAACTCCTCCGCTAGTTCATGCCCCCCACGCGGCGATTGACGTGAAAGTGAAAATATCCCGGAATAAAATAACTGGAGGAATAATCGATCACTTTCCCGGCAGAGTTATATAACTGCGAGACAAATTGCAATAACACATCGCCGCGCTGGATTTGGAGCGTCTTCGCGACCTCGGCAGTAGCATCGATGGCCGAGATCGCCGCGCGCGAGACTGAGAGACGGTCGCCGCGATCATTCAAATAATCCAGCACGGACCCTTTGAATGAAACGGGCAGCTGCGAAGGCTTGAGCACCTCTTCCGGCAGCACATCGACCAAATAAGCCACTGGCCGGCGATCTTCACACATCACGCGGCGCACACGAGTCAGCTTCACAGAAGGCGACACGCTTAACGCCTCGGCATATTCCTTATCTGCCGGGATGCTTTCGACATGCAAATCTGTCACCGATACTTCCAGTCCGAGCCGCTCAGCCATCGTATCCAGGCTTTCGAGCAATTCCAGACCGGCATCAATCACGGGAACCTGTCCAACGACAAATGTGCCCGCGCCTTGTCGGCGGCGAATCAATCCCTGCGTCTCAAATGTGCGCATGGCCTCGCGTAAGGTGGCGCGTGAAACACCCAGTTGTTTGGCAAGATCGGGTTCCGAGGGCAGGCGGTCGCCCGCTCCGGTTTTGGAGATCAATGCAGAGAGATCAGCTTGTAATCTTTGGAAAGGAAAATTGGACATGAATACCTCATCGTGACCACGTGCGTCGTTTCTATACTTTCTCCAACACAGGCACAAAATCAAATTTTGTTACATCCACCAGGCCTTTATCGGAGATGCGCAGCTCGGGAATGACCACCAGAGCCAGCAGGGATAACTGCATGTTGGGATTGTTGAGATTGCATCCACATGCCCGGAAACCGGCCAATACTGTTTCAGCTTTGATCGCGACCACATCGGCTCTCTCAGTGGACATCAGGCCCGCGATGGCTAATTCAACCAGTCCAATCACTTCGCCATCTCTCACGACCACTTGTCCGCCGCCCACTTCGGCAAGTTTATTCCCGGCAATCGCCATATCCTCGTCATCTGTGCCGACGACGATCATATGATGGCTGTCGTGCGCGACCGTCGAAGCAATGGCACATTTCTCGGTGAATCCAAAGCCACTGACGAGTCCCACGGTAACACCGCTCATACCTTTATGACGTTGTACAAGAGCAATCTTGGCAACATCCGCTGACGAATAACGAGTGAGTTGGGAGGCATGAACTTCGTCATTTTCCACTGGAAGAGTCATCATTAGATGACGCGTCGGGGCCTGATTTTCAATGACGCCGATCACGTGGGCTTTAACATTGTCGGTGTGTCCCTTCGGTGCGCGCAGGACAAAATCTTTTGCTTCCAGTTCTTTCTTAAGATGGACCGAATTCTTCACCCACGATGGATAAGAAAAGCTGGGCAGTTCCACCTTCCACTTGCCATGCTCGGCAATCACGGCGCCCTTCGCAATCACCAGATCGGCCTCAAAGTGATTCAAATCTTTTACGAGAACCACATCCGCCCAACGGCCGGGCGCGATCATCCCCATCTCACTTGTCAAGCAAAAATGTTCAGCAGCATTGATGGTGCACATTTGGATGGCAGTGATCGGTTCCAAGCCTTGACCGATAGCGTGACGCAATACCCGATCCATGTGCCCATCTTCAGACAAAGTTTGAGCGTGGGAATCATCCGTGCAAAGGATGAACCGCCTTGGGTTCAAACCCAGTTTCGTGATCGCGCCTACTTGAGATTCCACATCATGCCAAGCTGATCCATAACGAAGCATTGCCTTCATCCCCTGACGAACGCGGGCAACCGCATCTTCGAGGCGGGTGCCTTCGTGATCATCTTCTGCGCCGCCAGCCACATAACCATGAAACGGAAGGCCGAGATCGGGCGAAGGATAATGACCGCCGATGATCTTGTGCGCGGCGTGGGTAGCGGCCATTTCAGCAATCATTTTTTCATCGCCATTGTATACGCCGACAAAATTCATCATTTCGCCCAGGCCAATGATGCCGGGCCATGTCATTGCTTCGGCCACTTCGTCGGGACCGATGGATGCACCCGGTGTTTCAAACCCCGGTGAAGACGGAACACAGGAAGGCATCTGCACCCAGACATGGATAGGCTGTTTGGCGGCTTCGTCCACCATCAACCTGACGCCTTTGAGTCCGAAGATGTTTGCCATCTCATGCGGATCAACGAACATGCCGGTGGTCCCATGCGGCACGACGGCGCGTACGAACTCGGTGACCGTCACCATGCCGGATTCAACATGCATGTGTGCGTCGAGCAGACCGGGGACAAGATAACGCCCATGTGCTTCGATGACCTGCGTACCTTCGCCAATGGCGTGCTTCGCATCCGGGCCGACAAAAGCAATATGTCCGCCGACAATGGCAACATCGGTGTGAGGAAGGATCTCGCCCGATTGCACGCAGACCCATTGACCGTTTCGAATGACAAGGTCGGCGGGCCTGCGTCCCATGGCGACATCCACCAGGGAATGAATCAATTTGGCAGAATTAGGCATAAGCATCTCCAAGTGTCACAGCTGCACTTGCATGCAGGTGCAAGTGTTGCGAGGCGACCAGGTGTCGCCGTGGCAATCTCATCTAACCAACATACAATCAATTGAAAGTGTTGCGAGATTGCTTCGTCGCCTACGGAGCGGCTCCTCGCAATGACATTATGATAACAACCTTCTCGCAGCTTGATTATGTTTCTCGACCAACTTACGTTCGTCCACTGTTACTAACTTGCCTTCCTTCACAACAAACTTCCCGCCGACCACTGTGTAATCGACTTTGACCGGTTGGCAGAAAACTAGTGCCGACACCGGATCATGCAATGCGCCCGCGAAGTCGAGCTTGTTCATATTGACCGCGAAAAAATCGGCACACTTGCCATTTTCAAGTGACCCAATATCACTACGCCCAACCACCGCCGCCCCGCCGCGCGTGCCAAGCCATAACGCGTCACGTGCAGTCATCAGTCTGCGGTTGGGATCATTCGATAAAGAATAACCGGTAATGCCTTCTTTGACGCGTGACAACAGCATGGCTTGTCGCACTTCAGCTAAAAGATGCGAGCCATCATTCGATGCGGAGCCGTCCACACCGAGGCCAACATTGACTCCCGCTTGGCGATATTCCTTGAGCGGTGCGATGCCGGAAGCCAGCCGCATGTTCGACGTTGGACAATGTGCCACCCCACATTTATGTTTGGCAAAGACTCGAATCTCTTCGCCATTGACCCACACCGCGTGTGCGAACCAAACATCGTCGCCAACCCAACCCACTTCTTGCATATATCCCATCGGACGATGACCGAATTTCTGCAAGCAGAATTGCTCTTCGTCTTCCGTTTCGGCCAAGTGTGTGTGCAGATGAACTTTATATTCGCGCGCCAGCTTGGCAGATTGTTTCATCAGTTCACCGGTGACGCTGAATGGTGAGCATGGAGCTAGAACAATCTGTACGAACGCACCCCGTTTCGAATCGTGATACTTCTGGATGAGCCGTTGCGAATCCTTCAAGATGGAGTCTTCGCTATCCACAACGGAATCCGGCGGAAGTCCGCCTTTGGATTCGCCGAGCGACATCGAGCCGCGTGAAGCCTGGATGCGGAGTCCGATCACTTGCGCGGCGGCAATCTCATCGTCGAGTTTTGAACCGTTCGGAAAAAGATAAAGATGATCAGAAGCGGTCGTGCATCCCGATAAAGCTAGTTCGGAGAGCGCGGTCTGAGTCGAGATGAAAATATCATCGGCGTTCATGCGCGCCCAAATGGGATATAAAGTTTTGAGCCAGTTGAAGAGATTGGCATCCTGCGCGGCGGGCACGACGCGTGTGAGGGTTTGATAAAAGTGGTGGTGCGTATTGATGAGGCCGGGCAAAACGACAAAGCCTTTGAGATCGAGCACTTCATCGGCGGACCGAGGCAGTTCCTTCGCCGCACCGACTTGTTCGAGGAAGCCATCACGCATAAAAAGACCACCCTCGGGAATTTCCCGCTGACGGTCGTCCATCGTAACGAGATAGGCATTCTTGATAAGAAGGGTAGACATGCGATTTGCCAAGTTGTCTGACAACTTTATTATAGTGCGGCAAGTTGAGAATGTCAAATGGAAATTTGTCACTGTTTGCCGATGGCATTCAGCAGGGAAGGCTTCGTCGGGTGCGATATGGTGTCACGTGGAGCTTGTGTGGAGCTACCGTGGACCTACCGTGGAGCTAGCTGCCAGCGAGCCAGTTGGTAGTAGGTTAGATGGAATTTTGTCACTTTGCATCGATTGGATTTAACGGGAAAGATTCTAAACTAAATTACAATGAACTTCGGATGTTACAATCTTTAACGTGAAAATCAGAGATTCTAATTTCAAACTTATTGATCCTTACTATCAAACTAAGTATGGAGCAGCATACTTAGCGATAGCTTAGTATTACTCAAGAATATTCCTGAAAAAAGCATAAATCTGATTTTGACATCTCCTCCATTTGCTTTGACGCGCAAGAAGGAATACGGTAACAAAAGCGCCGAAGAATCTGTGGAATGGTTTTTAGGATTTGCATACGAGTTCAAAAGAATTCTCAAAGATGACGGGTTCGCTGGTAGTTGATTTAGGTGGCACTTACTTGCCAGGCTATCCAGTTCGAGCTATTTATCAATTTGAATTATTAGTTAGACTGTGTAAGGAGCTAGGATTTTTTCTTGCACAAGATTTTTATCATTACAATCCTTCTAGGCTTCCAGCTCCAGCAGAATGGGTAAATATTCGTCGTGTTCGTGTGAAGGATTCGGTAAATGTTGTTTGGTGGTTGTCGGTAACCTAGAATCCAAAAGCCAATAATAGAAACGTCCTTAAACCCTATTCGGATAGTATGAAGCTACTTTTGGAAAATGGTTACAAAGCAAAGTTGCGCCCAGTGGACACGACATTTCGACGAAATTTCAGAAAGATAATAATGGAGCAATTCCACCCAATCTATTGAACTCTTGCAAACACAGAATCTAATAGCGCCTATCTGCGGCGATGTAGTGAAGCAGGTGTAAAACCCCATCCCGCTAGGTTTCCACTCGATTTTCCAAAATTCTTTATTGAGTTTTTAACAGATAAGGATGACATAGTATTAGACCCATTTGCAGGTTCTAACACAACAGGACAGGCAGCAGAACTCTTAAAACGTAAGTGGTTCGCTTTTGAAATCGATTCAACATATTTACAAGGCAGTGTCTATCGTTTTCAAGAAGTCAACGATCTTTTCGCTGTGAGGGATAACCATGGCTCGACACAACAAATACGATCTACTCGAAAAAATAATAAACGCGGTAAATGATTCCGGCTGGAATGTTGCTTATTTAGAAAGCATAGATCAACGCCCCTTTTATTTGCAAATTTATCGGGATAATGAAAGCTATCGCGTCAGAGTTTATGTTTGGCATTTAACACATGGTGGTGGCAGAGCACGTCCGAAAAATGAATATCGAATTCAAATCACAGGTGTTGACCATTTTGAACTCTTGCCAAGTGGGAAAACTTTAATTCTTGGTTGGTCGGAAGAAGCAGGTGTTTTTGCTGGTTTTGATGTTAGAAAACATTTGGGCAAATTAGGATCATCACCTTCAATACAGACTGGAGAAGAAGCGCTGCGGAAAGCCTATATAAATGGTTTTGAACCATGTGACAAAGGCAATAAAGAGGTGGCAATTGCTTTTCGCCCAGATTTCTTCGTTGATTATTTGCAAAGTTTGGAGCCGTTACATGATTTTGGACAGTCAGCAAGAGACTTGACCGTATTGAGCGACGTTGCACAAAATCCAGAAATGAACTACCCCGCCGCAAGCGGACGGGGTATCAAAGACCGCAACCCCGAAAGAACTTTGCGCCGCTCTGCGGCGGGGTATTGAACCCTCAATAGGAATAAATATAGCCGAAGTTCAGATTCAAAATGTTGCTCGAAAGATCACTATCGTTTCTGTGAGCAAAAAACTGAGAGATGTAAGTTTTCGTAAACGTGTTCTAACTGCATACAGTTTCCACTGTGCGGCATGTGGAATTCAACTTAGATTAGTTGAGGCTGCTCACATAATTCCTGTTAATCATGATAATAGCACTGATGAAACTAGGAACGGACTTGCTTTGTGTGCACTTCATCATAAAGCCTATGATCAAGCATTAATTACTGTTCTTGACGATTACTTCCTCCAAGTAAATCACAATCAAGCTGCAGAATTACAAAAACAAGCACTATCTGATGGTCTGGCAAAATTTACTAAAGACTTAAGACCAATCATCGTCCTCCCGCCTGCTGTTTCAGATCGCCCACATGCTGAATATATTCGAATCGCAAACAGCATTCGAGGCTGGAAACAAGTACACCAAATCACATAATAATCAAGTCGCTTTATTTGTCAGACCTATAACATGTAAAAATCCACTCTTGAAACCATACATTGACTACAATTCCCCGCCTCACGGCGGGGTTTTTATTTCATTCCAATGAAATAATGCTTTTGATGTATAACCTCTTCCCTACAAAATAAGGCTTTTCAGGCGGTTTTTATGCAAGTCATCCTTCGTTCGTCGTCCGTTCGTCGCTCGTTCATCCTTCGCTTGATCATTATCGATTCCGCCCCGCCTCACGGCGGGGTTTTTGTTTTACATCAATACCATTGACAATACTATGTAATACACAGTATAATCTCGCACATGGTAAAGAGCATCCAATCCCCCTCAACGGTCGAGAATGTCGTACAGGAACTCCGGCGCGGCGCCTTGATTCTGGCAGCACTTAGTCAACTGGATAATGAAAAGTATGGATACGCCTTGATCAATCAACTCGAAGAGAACGGGCTGGAGATCGATCAGGGCACGTTATATCCGCTGCTGCGAAGGCTGGAGTCCCAGGGGCTGCTCGACAGCAAATGGAATGTGGAAGGCGCGCGTCCCAGGCGTTATTACGTGATCAACAAAACCGGCAAGGCCGTCTTGAAGGAACTTGTAATCGAGTGGCGTTCTCTCGTTAAGAGCATGGCAAGATTGCTGGCAGATGTAAAGTAAGGAGATAAACATGGAACTCATCGAACGATATTTACAGGAAATCGGCCGGCACCTGCCCGCCAACAAAAGAGCGGACATCCTCTCGGAGTTGCGCTCATCCCTTAACAACTCGCTGGAAGCGCAGGCAAACGGTCAGCCGAGTGAAGAGGCCATTGTTCAAATTATCAAGGAAATGGGCGCGCCGAGAAAAGTCGCTGCCTCCTATTATCCCGAAGGGCAATATCTGATCGGCCCGGAGCTGTTTCCCTTTTTTCGGTTTATCCTTGGGATTGTTTTAGCGGCCACCGTCGGCGGGCAATTGATCGCGGCCGTCGTCTCCGTTGCGGTTTCACATCAGGCTGATTCCTTCATACCGGTATTCCTGCAAATAGTGGACAGCATCCCAGGCGCGCTGGGCTCCCTTGTATTAGTATTTGCCATTATGCAACGGTTCAACGTGCACCCGGATTTCGAGAAGAAAGATTTCGACCCGCTCGCCCTGCCTGCGCTTCATAAAGATAAACCTATCCACCGCGCTGAACAAGTCGTCAGCATCGTCTTCGGGACGATCTTCCTGGCTTTTTTGCTGGCCTTTGGAACCAGCGGCGGCTTCACCGCCAAATTCGGTGTGAATCTTTTTACCGATCCCGTTTTGGATCAATACTTTCCTTGGATCGCGATCTCAGTCATGATCAGAATCGTGCTGGATATCGTCCTGCTCTGGCGCGGCCGCTGGGAACTCTCCACTCGAATCGCAAAGATCGGCGCGAATATTTTCAGCATCGGCCTGCTTTCTCTGCTCCTTCAAGGTCAAATGGCCTGGCTCAACCAAATGGGCGCCAGCGATTTCGTGGTCGAACAATTTCAATTTACCAATACGCCGGGAGGTTTTCAACTGATCGGAATGGCAAGCTTCCGCCTCGCATTTTTTGTGGCACTGATCGTCATCACGGTAGATACAATTATCCGTATATATCGGTTGGTCAGGAATAGTCTTTCCGATGTCTCAACTCCAGACATAAAGATGGAATCGACGCTTCCATAGAGTCATCCTGTTTGATAATTTTCCTCATTTGACTCGGATGTAAAGAAGGCTTGATCTGCTTCAAGGTCATTCCGTTGAAACCCTACGCTGGCTTTGTGCGAATGTTTGAGAACGAAGCGCGAGAATGATTTTTGACTTGACAACATTCGTAAGAATCGTAAAATAGCCGCCATCTTTAGACGTATATGAATAACTTCAACTTTTGCTCCTGTCTCAAGCGGGGCTCGTAACCACCGCCTGAGATCATTCGAAAGCAGTCAACGGCTCACTACGGTGGACGATCCCCGCGCACCCAATTGCGCTGGCGTTTTGTCCGCCGTTTTTTATCCCGGTATATTTTGGGATGGCCTGGCCGTTGACTGCTGATTATTTAATTTCCGAGTTGTCATACCTGCACTTGTAGCGCAGGTGCAAGTGTTGCGAGCGAAGCGCGGCAATCTTAAGTTATTCTTCAATTGATTGTTTGAAGGTTATGAGGAGATTGCTTCGTCGCCCCAAAGCGGCTCCTCGCAATGACACACAAAGCGAAAGGATACAAACATGTCATACGCTCACCCTGAATATCTAGTCGACACCGAATGGGTTGCAGTCCATTCCAAGGATGCGAACGTCCGCGTCATCGAATCGGACGAGGACGCCTTACTCTACGCCACCGGTCACGTCCCGGGCGCGGTGCAAATCGATTGGTTCTCCACGCTGCAACATCCGCTCCGACGCGATTTCCTCACCAAAGAAAAATTCGAAGAAGTCAATTCCAATCTCGGCATCGGCAACGACACGACCGTCATCTTTTACGGCGACAAGTCCAATTGGTTTGCGTGCTATGCCTTGTGGCTCTTTCAATATTACGGACATAAGAACGTGAAGATCATGAACGGCGGGCGCACTAAATGGGAAAAAGAAAATCGTCCGCTCACAAAAGATGTCCCGTCCTATGCGCACACCAACTACAAAGCGAGGGAAGCGGATGCATCCATCCGCGCCTTCCGCGATGAGGTGCTGAAGCAGAGCAGTTCCAAGAAACCGCTGGTGGATGTCCGCTCGCCGAAGGAGTATTCCGGTGAATTGATCTCCATGCCCAATTATCCGCAGGAAGGCGCATCGCGCGGCGGACACATTCCGGGCGCGGTCAGCATTCCGTGGGCGCAGGCGGTCAATGAAGCCGACAGCACCTTCAAGAGTGACGAGCAACTGCGCGCCCTATATGAAGGCAAAGGCATCAAGCCGGATGGCGAGGTCATTGCCTATTGCCGCATCGGCGAACGTTCCTCACTAACTTGGTTCGTGCTGAAATACCTGCTGGGTTATCCAAAGGTCAAGAACTATGATGGTTCCTGGACCGAATGGGGCAACCTGGTCAACGCGCCCATCGAAAAGTAAAACCTTCTATCAACACAAAGGACACCAAGGACACGAAAGAAAAGGGTTATGAACTTTATGCACTTCGTGTCCTTAGTGTTAAAAAATCTTGCATTTTACTATGCCTAATCTTCCTCCCAAACTACAAGAGATCGTGGACGACTTTGCCAGCATGACGCGCCAAGAAAAGGTCGAATCCCTGATCGCCTATTCCGAATCCCTGCCGCCCTTGCCCGAACGTCTCCAAGCCGAACGCGACAAAATGGATGCCGTTCCCGAATGCATGACGCCGGTGCAATTGATCGCGGAGAAACAAACCGATAATGGGATCATCTTTCACTTCGACATTCCGCCTCAATCGCCGACCGTACGCGGCTTGGCCGCCATCCTCGCCAACGGGCTCAACGGGTCGCAGGCCGAAGAGATTTTATCCGTCCCGGCGGATTTCTTCGCGCCGATGAAACTGGAAGAGGCCATCACACAACAACGCATCAATGGCTTCATCGGCGTGCTGGCGCATATGAAGCAAGCCTCGCTCAAATTGATGACTTCAAAATGATGGAGAAGCCTTTGGCATCACAACCAAAGGCTTCTTTCATTCATTACCTTTGGTGGATAACAACTCTCCTACAAAACAAGTACACTGCAAGAAATTCAAATGAACGAGGAGCAAAAGCCATGCAACCTGAAATAGAAATCCAAAAGCTAAGCAAGCGCATTATCCAACTCGAGGCACAAGTTGCCTTTTTATACAAACATCTGGGCATCGAGTTTGTGCCGGAATTGGCTCCGACCGATGATCCTCGCATCGTCGAACTGCTCAAAAAGGGAGACAAACTCGGAGCAATCAAGCTCCACCGGGAGATTTATTGCTCAGGTCCACAAGATGCCATTGCTGCCATCAATGAAATGCAGGGACGCCTCGGGCTATAAGACACTGAGGGGCGCTTTTTTTTCTGCAAATCATCCTTCGCTTGACCATTTATCTCGTTCACCATGCCTCATGCGCCGACCAGCGTAGGATGCCGGAAACTATCTCGATCATGCATTGCCAAACCAGGTCTCGACGTTACAAATTCGTCTGCTTATGCTGAGGTCATGTTTGTCCACACTCAATGGCATGTGCATGTAGTTGGGTTGAATTGCTCCTCTATTCCACTTTTCATCAAGCGGTGCTTGCAAATGTTGGCATTCAACTCGCAATTCGGGGCAGTCGGTGGTATCTGGATCGCAATGCATTGATTTGTTCCTGCGCCGTAATATGTTCCGGCAGGACAACTGGCAGCAGATGGTGCCAGCGTAGAGGTAGTCGCTGGAGAGGAAGTAGCGGTTGAGGCAACAGTAGCCGTTGGGACACTCGTGCTGGGGGCAGTTGTGGATGTGGAAGTTGCTGGAGCCGTGAACGTGTTCATGGAAGCGGGAGATGCAGTGGCAGGAATTGAGGTGGCAACGGGAGTCGCCGTGGGTCCTCCGCAGGATGTGAACAACACCGTGGCAAAGAGCAGCCCCACCATCAACAAATTTTTGTGTTTCATTTCTTACTCCTTTGACGAATCACATAGTCATTACATTCATGAATGGCCGACTTAGGATCACCAGCTTTGAGCGAAAATAGCGGATGGTTCACGCTGGGGAAGCCGTGGAGTTCACGAAGAACTGCGTGACGGCGGATTCAATTTAGATATCGTTAAAACTGACGCGCTTACAGTGTAGTCCATTTCAATTAACCTATGCTTAACCCATAATTACATGTAACTTATCTCTTTAGAAGAGCTCGTGAGCAAAAATTTTGAATTACAGTCCAGGAAACGGTAGTATAGTTCGCCAACCGGCAATCATATCGCACATCTTCAAGTCATCCTTCGCTCGTCGTTCGCTCATCCTTCGCTGACCACATATCTCATCCACACCGTTTCACTGCACCCCTCGCTTCGCTCAGAACGAGGGATTTTTCATTCCCTGCTATACTCAAGTATCATGCCTAATCAAACCACCAAACCTGTCCAGCCGCTGCTGCTGACCGCGGCCTACTATCTATCTTTCATCGTTCTGGGACTTGCCAGCGCGGCCGAAGGTCCCAGCCTGCCGACGCTCTCAAAACATACCTCCAGTCCGCTCAGCCAGATCAGTCTGATCTTTGTGCTCGGCGCGCTGGGCTACCTGCTCGGGTCTCTCTTCGGCGGCAGGGCCTATGACCACATCCCCGGCCATCGCATCATTGCGGTCTCCATGTTGGTCCTGCTCAGTGCCGCGGCTGTCTTCCCGCTCGCATCCAGGCTATCGCTCCTTTTGCTGGCATCCCTCGTCATAGGCCTCGGCAAAGGTGCGCTGGATGTGGGCTGCAACACGCTTTTGCAATGGGTACATGGCGAAAAAGTCGGCCCTTTCATGAACGGCCTGCATTTTTCTTTCGGCGTTGGAGCATTCCTCTCACCCATTTTGCTGGCGCAGATCATCTCGATCACGCACGAGATCTATTGGGTCTTCTGGACCATCGCCTTGCTGAGTCTTCCGCTTGCCGTCTGGTTTTGGTTTTTGCCCGAACCGACTGCGCATCTCACAACCGACGATCAAAACCATTCGCCGATACCCTTCCTGCCGGTCCTGCTAATCGTACTGGCCTTCGTTTTATACGTCGGTGCTGAGGTGGGCTTTTCCAACTGGATTTACACTTACGCCATTACATTAAATCTTGCGACGGCCGTCACTGCCGCCTATTTGACATCCGCCTTCTGGGGATTGTTCACCATTGGAAGATTGCTTGGCGTCTGGACCGCCGCTCGCTTCTCTCCGCGCTCGATCCTTTTCACGGACCTAGCGGGCTGCCTCGTTGGCTTGTGCCTGATCATCCTCGGACATGCTTCCGCTCCGCTATTGTGGATCGGCAGTTCCATCTTGGGAGTCTCGATGGCCTCCATTTTCCCAACCATTCTAATGCTGGCTGGTAAAAGTATGCGCGTCACCGGAACGATTACCGGCTGGTTTCTGGTCGGCGCAGGAATCGGAGGCATGTTGCTGCCCTGGTTGATCGGTCAGGCCTTCACCTCGATGGGCCCCGGTTCCATGATGTTTATTATCGCCGCGGACCTGATCCTGGAAGCAATCATTTTGTTGGCCTTTATCTATGGTAGTAGGAAGGTTGTCCTTTCATGATGATTCTTATTAATCCATACGACATGGCTCATTCCACCACACCTCTTGACTGTTCTTGTTGCCGTGTATTTTGACCCATTAGTGTGTTACACTGAATGCAACAGTTTGAAATTGGATAACTGGTTTTGTGTGGTGTCACTGCCGCCAACCCCGTTATGGGATTGGCGGCATTTTTTATTCCGGCCGTGCCGGAGAAAGTAGTTCAAAATGGACGTTAGATTATATGTAGGGAACCTCGCCAAGTCGACCACCGAAGATGAACTGAAAACCTTGTTTACGCAAGCCGGATCAGTCGCCTCGGTAGACATGGTCAAAGACCGCAACAGCGGCGAGTTGAAGGGCTTCGCCTTCATCACGATGGGCGAACAAACCGAAGCCGATAAAGCCATCAGCATGTTCAATGCCTATTCTTTGGCCGACCGCGAGCTGAAGGTCAACGTCGCCAAACCGAAAGTGGAGCACGCCAAGTAAGCGCTACTGCACCTCGAAAGATTATCAACCCCGTTTCACAGCGGGGTTGATTATTTGGAATAACTCTCCGACCTAAAATCGATTGAATAAAACGGTTTGAAATTGGATAACTGGTTTTGTGTGGTCTCTCGGCCGCCGATCCTGTTATGAGGTTGGCGGCTTTTCTTTTCCCGGTAAACCGGAGAAGGCAGTTTGAAAAATGAACGTTATGTTGTATATCGGAAACCTGGCCAAGGCAACAACTGAGGACGAGTTACAGACTCTGTTCGAGCAAGTCGGGGAAGTCACCACGATTCGAATTATGAAGGACAGTTCCAGCGGTGAATCAAGGGGATTTGGTTTCCTGACCATGAGCGCAGAAAGTGAAGCGGATAAAGCCGTCAGCAAATTCAACACCTACATGCTGGCCGACAGCAAATTGAGAGTAAGTCTGGCCAAGCCGAGAATCCAGCACGGCCTAAGCAGGCCAGCTTTTGAACCATGAAAGCCAACCCGCCCTCGTGGCGGGTTTCCATTTTGGAAGTTTGCATTGGTAAAGGAAAAGGACAAATGATTAATTTGATCTCAAACAAGCTCATCTACCGGCCCATCAAACAGGTCTTCGATTTCATCAGCATACCGGAAAACGATTTTCAGTGGCAGTACGGGACTTTGAAATCCGCCCAGATTTCGGCAGGCGGCATCGGCATGGGAACTTTTTTTCGCAGCATCGGCCATTTCATGGGCCGTCGAATCGAGGGCAGCTTCGAGGTCACCGAATACGAACCAAACAAAAAATATGGGTTCAAGTCGCTCTCCGGCCCGCTGCATTCACAGACCTCATATACTTTTGAACTGGCTGGTGGTGGCACAAAGTTGAATGTCTCCACCCAGGCCAGCGCCACCAATGTATTCCAGTCCGATGAAGGCATTCTGGAAAAAAAGATGAAAAAGCAGCTCAAGGAAAATCTGACGCTGCTCAAGGATATTCTGGAACAAAGTAGACGCATTGAGATAGAGCCGAATCCCATTCTTCAGTTATCCAGCGCGGAGCGTCGTTCTTAGTCTAACCCGGTGAGGTTTGGTTTTCATCAAGTCCTTTGTATCAAAATAGAATAGAATTGTGAAACATAGATACGGGTCAGGCAATGAGTCGGACCGTTTGATTTATGAAATCCAATGAAGGAATACTACATAATGGAAAATCAAAGTCAACCACCGCAAGCAAATAAAACCTCCAATCAAAAATGGATCATACTCGGCGTCGGAGGCGGCTGCGCGCTCATCGCCGCTATCATCGTTATTGCAGCTCTGATCCTGGCTGATTTTGGTCCGGCGATTGGAAAAACGTTCAACTCAGTTTCCGTCAATCCCAATATCGCGGCACAAGTCACTGACACGCCGCAAAGCAACATGGCAAATGTGGTCATGCCTCCGTCGAGAAATCATCCCCAGGCCAATGATAACAAAATGGGCGATCCGAATGCGCCGGTCAAGATCGTGGAGTACGCAGACTTTCAATGTCCCTACTGCATGCAATACTGGCAGGAGACCGAGCCGCAAATCATCCAGAATTATGTTGCAACCGGCAAGGTTTATTATGAATATCACTCGGTCGGCGGATTCATCGGGCCTGAGTTTGCCGACGCAGCGGATGCGGCCTATTGTGCGGCCGACCAGAATAAATTCTGGGAATATCACGATATGCTGTTCGCAAACTGGACAGGGGAAAACGCCGGGGATTTTACACCGGATAAACTACGTCAATATGCAGCGGCAGTCCATCTGGACCTTAATCAATTCGATACCTGTCTCAACGTTGGCGCGAACACCGATCGTGTCAATCAGGATGTCAGTGACGCAAAAGCCGCTGGTGTACACGCCACACCTTCATTTGTTATCAACGGAAAATTAGTGGAAGGCGCGCAGCCCTATTCGGTTTTTCAACAGGCCATCAATGCCGCGCTGAATGGACAATAAGTTATCAGCAATGCAAAAACGATTATGGATTGGGATTTGCTTGACATGGATATTGGTTTCCTGTGCGCCGTTTAAATCATCGCTTCCTGCCACGCCGATAACTCCGACCACTACCTCAACGCCGACGCTGCTTCCATCCAACACCCCACCTCCCACTGATACATCCATTCCTTCCATCACACCGACATTCGCCATCCTGCGTGGAACCGTATTGGAAACCTCCAATTGCCGGTACGGTCCCGGCGCGCCCTACTTATATTTCACAGGATTGGTCACGGGCAGCAATCTCGAAGTCATTGGACGACGCGAAGATTCACAATGGATTTATGTGCAAGCCATCGGCGGACATCATCCGTGCTGGGTCAAGGCCTCTCAGATGAATATCAATGGCGATATCAACAGCTTGGAAATTTATTATCCTGATGTAGCGATTCTGCCGCAGTCCCCTTATTATCCGCCAACGGCGGTCACGAAAGTTGTCCGTGAGGGGACTCAAGTAAAAGTGATCTGGCTCGATATTCCATTGCATCCCGGCGACGAAGAAGACCCATACATGCCGCACTACATAATCGAAGTCTGGCATTGCGTAAGTGGGCAAATCGTGTTCGACCCGCTAGCGACAAACGATACATTCATCGCATTTACGGATGAATTGAGTTGCGGTCAGCCGTCACACGGAAGAATCTTCGTGCAGGAAAAGCACGGTTTCGCCGGGCCAGCTGAGATTCCGTGGCCGACTCCTTCGGCAACCACTGCCACGCCGTAAAGTATTATGGCAAGTCTTTGATCAGTGGAATTTTTCGTAATACAATCAATGTCAATGCCAAACTAAGTACAGCAAAAATCAGAATCGAATCACTTAATCCGATGGATTGGGCCAATGCACCGATTGCCAGATTGCCGAGCGGCGCAAAGCCGAAAAATGTCAGCGTATATAAAGCCATGACGCGGCCGCGGAGTTGATCGTCCACGCGCGTTTGGAGAAGCGTATTGATCATCGTGAATTGCACCATAAAGCCGACACCCAAACCAAATGCGAGAATCAAGCTGACAGAATAGATGGGCATAAAGGCAAAAGCGCCTAGGACAATTGGAAACGCAATGCCCGCGATGACCAGCCATAAACCGCGCCAGCTTCGACCATGCTGGTTGGTGATCATGAACGCGCCAGCCACCGCGCCGGCCCCAATCGCCGTGTTGATCCAGCCATAAGCCGCGGCGCCTTGATGTAAAACCTGCTCCGCAAAAGCAGGAAGAACGGTCGCATATGAAATCCCGAATATGCTGAAGATCGAAGCCAAAAGCAAAAGCCCGCCCAAGTCCATTTGTTTTGAAACGTATTGAATGCCGCTGATCAATTGCTTCCACGGAGATTCCATCAAATGCAAGGGTTGGTGAGGCTTGACTTGCATTGCCCATAATCCAATGATCACCGCCAGAAAAGAAATCCCGTTGATCGTGAAGCACCAGGCCGCGCCGACAACTGCCAGCAATATCCCACCCAATGCCGGGCCGATCACGCGCGCACCGTTGCCCATCAACGAATTCAACGCAATGGCATTGGACAGGTCGTCGCGCCCCACCATCTCCACCAGGAAAGCCTGCCTGCCCGGGCCATCGAAGGCATTGACCAATCCAATTCCGCCTGCTAAGAGGATAATATGCCACTCCTGAACGACATTCGTAAAACTCAATACAGCCAGAATAAATGCCAGTAACATGGCGCTGGCCTGCGTGATGATCAGCAGAGTTCGCTTGGGGACGAGATCCACTACCACTCCGCCCCACGGAGAAACAATCAACGCTGGGACCGCCGCCGCGAATCCCACGATGCCAAGTGCCAAATCCGAATGCGTCAGTTGATAAACCAGCCAGCCCTGCGCAATGACCTGCATCCATGTGCCGGCATTCGAGATCAGCTGTCCTCCAAAGTAAAGTTGAAAATCGCGATGACGGAGAGCCGCGAACGTCTTCGATGCGTTTTCAATGCGCTTCGATCCATCCGAAGATTCAATTGGCGTTTTTATATCGGCGGGTTTTTCCAAACCATTGACTCCAGAGAATCCAAAACTTGCGCTATGTAAGCGCAAGTTTTTCAATACATGCATTTAATTTTACTCTACTTTATACAGCAACTCGCGGATAAAGAATAGAGCCGATGATCACGAGAATTGTGGTGGCGACGATCAATACGAGTAAATCAACGCCGAAGCCATAGGTCATTTGCCCACTCGCCAACATCAATCCGCGCAAGGCATCCACCTCATACGTCAGCGGGTTGACACGAGAGACGATCTGCAACCACCTCGGCATGATACTAATCGGGTAAATCGCATTGCTGGCAAAGAACAAAGGCATCGTCATCACCTGTCCGATGCCCATGAAGCGCTCGCGCGTTTTGACGAGGCAGGCAATGATTAATGAGAAGGTCGCAAAACAGGCTGCACCCAAAACGGCAATGAGAATCACGCCCAACAGCGCCAGCGGATTCCAATTCATACGGACCGCCAAAAGCACAGCGAGCACGTAGATGATGACCGCCTGCGCCAAACTGCGCACACCCGCCGAAAGCGCCTTGCCTAAAACCAGTGCAGCGCGCGGCGTGGGTGTTGCCAAAAACTTATGCACGATACCCAGATCGCGCTCCCAGATGATGGCGATGCCATAAAAGATCGAGACGAACAACACGCTCTGCGCCAGGATGCCCGGCGTCATGAACTCAATGTAAGAAACCGAGCCGGTTGGAATGGCACGGATGCGCGTGAACACCTCGCCAAATATCAGCAGCCAGAGGGCCGGTTGGACCGCGCGCGTCAGCAGTTCAGTCGGGTCATGCCGCAATTTGCGAATTTCCAACTCTGCAATGACCAGCGTCTTGCTGATAAAACTAATGATCTCAGAAAGGAAACCAAAAGGATTTTTGGGAGCCGATTCAGCCCACACGGTGGGCCGTACGCCTTGTTCTAACTGTTTCACGGTAAGTACCTCCAGATTTAAGTGTAGCGCCTGCATAGTGAATGAAAACATCATCTAACGTGGTGCCCTCGCCGCCGATGGAAGCCTTGAGTTCATCCGGCGTACCGATGGCTGCCATCTTTCCGAGGTGCATGATCACCACCCGATGGCACAAATGATCGGCTTCCTCCATCAGATGCGTGGTGAGAATGATGGTGGTGCCAAATTCTTCCCGCAATCGATCAACGTGTTCCCAAACGACGCGGCGCGCCGTTGGATCCAGACCGGTGGTCGGCTCGTCCAGAAAGAGGACGCGAGGATGATGCAGGAACGATTGCGCCACTTCAAGTCGGCGGATCATTCCGCCCGAATAATCGCGCACCAGCTTATTCGCCGAGTCAGCCAAGCCCATGAATTCCAGCGCATCGGTGACGCGTTTTGCTCTTTCAACGCGCGGGATATCATATAACTTGCCGAAGATATCGAGATTTTCGTAGCCAGAAAGCGTGCCATCCGCGGACAGCATCTGAGGCACATACCCGATCAGTCTCCGCACCTCTCGTGACTGACGAACAATATCGCGGCCCGCAATTTTTGCCTCGCCAGAAGTCGGAGGCAAAAGCGTTGTCAGCATTTTGAGCGTGGTGGTTTTTCCCGCGCCGTTCGGTCCTAACAGTCCGAAGATTTCACCTTCAGCCACAGAAAGCGTAAAGCTATCCACGGCGGTCAGAGAACCATAACGACGGGTTAAAGCACGAGTTTCAAGGATAGGCGATGTCATATTATTTTGCTTCTTTCATTCCTTTCGTAAATAAAGGTTGTAAGAGATTTATTGCACGAATAATCATTGCTAATTCGTCTGCCGATAGTTGGTGTAAAACATCTTTCAAATGATTTTGCGTGGCCCCGCGCGCCGCGCGCAAGATTTCCTCCCCATTCTTCGTTAAAGCCAGCGTCAACCTTCTTCGATCTTCCTTTGACTCATGGCGGATGATAATCTTTTGGTTTACCAGCCCGTCCACCAGTTTCGATGTTGAAGGCAAAGTCAGTCCAAGGTGATCGGCCAGATGCGACAATGAACCTTCGGGGTTCCGGTTGACGAAGGTCAGCGTGCGAAATTGCGGCACCGAAAGATCATGGCCGCGGTGGCTCCGCATCTCGGCGCGGATGAAGCGCATGATTTGCGGGGTCGTGTCCAGCAGCTGGCGGGCGCATTCATCCAATTTTTCCATAAGATAAGCCTTTCTAATAGTTTCATTTTCTAACTATATCACTTTTTCGAGTTTTGACAAGAGGAAATTTGGGGTCAAGCTTTTGCATACCACCGGGTAGAACAATCTACTAAGCAAGTTGTGCCCTGAGGCGGCTAACCATCCAAGGATGGCCGCAGCACAAATTAAAGGATGTGATAAAACAAAGGGCCGTTTATAATCAGCCCATGCGCGATTATGACCTCTGCCTTTCGTGGTACTGGCAATACGACGACGATTTTGTTCGATTGATCGAACAAGCCTGTGCGGCACACGACCTGACGCTTTGGCAAATCACGCCCCGCAATATTATAGATTCAATCACAGCGATTTATTCGGGTCAAACTGGATTTCGCACATTGCTCGACCGCGCCATTGATGACCTGCGCTTTGAACCAATCCGACGCTTTGCAAAGGAAAATCGCCTGCGCCGCGTCAACCCGTTGGAGCTCTCGCATTGGGCGGAAGATAAAGCGACGATGCATCTTGAGTTGATTCAGGCAGGTGTTGAAACTCCTTATACAATTCTGATCGCGCCTTTTGTGGATCAACCGATTCTGCCTTTGTTGGATTTGACTCCGCTCGGAGGAAAATTCGTGCTTAAACCCGCCGGAGGCGGAGGAGGCGAAGGCGTGATTATGAACGCGGCCACGCTGGAGGATGTGCGCTGCGCCCGTCTAGAATTTCCCAGCCAGAAATATCTGGCGCAAACACATATCGAGCCGCGTCTATTATCTGGACGAAAAGCGTGGTTCCGAATCTTTTATGTGGGAGGCGACTGCATTCCCTGCTGGTGGAATCCAACCACACACATCTACAAGCTTGTGACGTCAGATGAAGAAATGCAATTTGAACTTACTCCCCTCCACCGGGTCACAGAAAGAGTTGCCCGCGTCTGCAAGCTGGATTGGTTCTCCACCGAGATCGCATTCACGAACGACGATAAATTCGTGGTAGTGGATTACGTCAACGACAGCATTGACACCCGCCTTCAATCCAAAGCCGTAGACGGCGTGCCGGATGAAGTAATGATACAAATAACAAACAAATTGGTGGACTTGGCTTCGCAGTAATTTCTTAAACAAAAACTCTCGCTTGGATTGGCGAGAGTTTTTGTTTGTGTTAATTATTTATCTTGTATCTCTGCCGCGCGCAATGTGTTCTTCATCAACATCGCAATGGTCATCGGGCCGACACCGCCGGGAACGGGCGTGATGAATCCGGCAACTTCTTTGGCTTCCTCAAAGTTAACATCGCCCACCAAACGCTGCCCGCTTTTCTTGGTCGCATCGGGAATGGCATTAATGCCAACATCAATGACCGCGGCACCTGGCTTGATCCAATCGCCGCGCACCATTTCCGTTTTGCCGATGGCCGCGATTAAAATATCCGCCTGACGAACGGCTCCGGCAATATCTCTCGTGCGCGAATGGCAGATGGTCACCGTTGCATTTTTTCCGATCAACAATAATGCAGCGGGCATGCCGACGATATTCGAGCGTCCCAATACCACTGCATTCGCGCCTTCGATTTTTACGCCGGATTTTTCTAGGAGATAGATACAGCCATATGGAGTGCACGGCACGAACAAAGGCTTGCGTCCTTTTTGAGCGAGCCGCCCAATATTCAGCGGGGAAAATCCATCCACATCTTTTTCGATATTGATCAGAGAAAGAACGCGCTCTTCATCAATATGAGACGGCATGGGTAACTGCACCAAAATTCCGCTGACGGTTAGATCAGCATTCAAACGCCTGACCAGTGATTCAACCTGCTCCTGCGTAGCATTCGCAGGCAAATGTTCGCTGATCGAGCCCATTCCCAATTCCTGGCAAGCCTTGCCCTTCGATGCAACATATGCTGCAGAGTCGGGCCGATCTCCAACCAATACCGTAGCCAAAGTTGGTTTCATTTTTCCAGCGGCGGTGCGTTTCGCTACTTCAGCCGCCACTTCCTCGCGCACTTGCTGCGCAATCAATTTTCCATTGATCAGTTGAGCTGTCATGTTTTCTCCTCGTCAAGTTTATGAAGAATTCGAAATGATTATATAGTCTCCCCCCCATCCACAAAAGTGACACTCATCCCATTTTGCGAATTACGCCTTGCACCATGCCGGGTATATTTTCTATCAATTCAACTTGATCCATCTCATTCCAGCGCGGCGCGGGCGCCACGGCCTTCACACGCAGATAATTTCCAGTATGCCCCTCCATTTGCCAGCCATGTTCATCCAGTTGCGTCGTTGATTCCCACAAGACGGACAAAGTCTTCCCGATGAATTTTTGACGATAAGCTTTTGCCGATTTTTCAAAGACAGCGCGATAAATTGCATTTCGTTCTTTCCGGACCTCCGGGCATATTTGATCTTTCATTCGAGCGGCTCCCGTCCCCGGCCGCGGCGAATAGCTGAAGCCATGCCCACCAGCGAAGTTCATTTCTTTAACAAAAGCCAGCGACTCGGCAAATTCATCTTCCGTCTCGCCGGGGAATCCAGCGATGATATCGGTGGTGATGGCAACGTCCGGCATGATTTGACGCGTGGCCGTCACGAGGTCGCGGAAGGAAGCGGGCGTGGTCTTGCGCGCCATCCGTTTTAGAGTCGTCTCACATCCGCTTTGAAGCGGCAGATGAAGATGCTGACAAAAGCGCGCATCTTGCCACAATGAAAAGAAGTCCGCATCCAAATCCCACGGCTCGAGCGATGAAAGCCGCAGACCCGGCACATCCGTTTCGTGCAGAATTGATTTGACCAGATCGCGCAGATGCGAATTGAAATCTTGACCCCACGCACCGAGATGCACGCCGGTCAAAACAATTTCTTTAGTGCCGCCATCCAGCGCGTACTGGACATCAGAAATCACATCCGCAATCGGGCGGCTGCGACTTTTGCCGCGCACAATGGTGGTGATACAAAATGTGCAGTGATTATCGCATCCGTCCTGCACTTTAATAAAGGCGCGCGTCCGATGATGCAAGCCCGGCAAAGGCTCGCGAATGATCGGCTCCACATCAAATGCCTGCTCACGATCATTAAGGATATCAGCGACCAGATGATCTTTGCCATCATTGGTTACGATGCGAGAAACATTTGGAAGCGCACTGGCCTGCTGCGGTTGAAGCGTGACCCAGCATCCAGTTGCAACAATTTCATCCACGCCTGCGCGTGCGATATGACGAAGCTTGCCGCGCGAATCAGACGCAGCTTCGGTGGTCACGGCACAGGTGTTGACCACAGCCATATCTGCATCTTGCGCAGATGCAACGACTTCATGCCCCGCGGCGCGGAATTGACGCGCCATGCTTTCGATTTCGCTTTGGTTGAGTCTGCAACCGATGGTGTCAAGATAAATCTTCATAGCTCATTCTGCCGTTGCGAGTGGCGCTTTAGCGCTGCGTGGCAATCTCATGTAACTATCAAACACGAGATTACTTCGCTACGCTCGCAATAACATATTAAGGTTTCATCACCACAAAATTATCAAAGATAATATCCACGCCGGGCTGAGTGAATGTGCCGGCCAACAACCCTACATCGCCGTGTTTCAAGTTTGGATCGTGAACTTGAGCCACCAGAAATCCATTCACCACCAGGGACAATGTATCGCCATTGCAATCCGCACGCAGATGGTTGATGGCGGCACCGGTCTTGATCTTGTCGCTGGATTGCATCTCGCTTTGTCCAAGCAAAGCGGATTGACCATTGTTAAAGATTCCGATTCCGTAATAGCCGTCACTGCTGATGACAAAGAAATAATATTGATTGCCGGTATAACGACAGATCAAGCCGATACGGTTCTCATCGGGGCCGGCGATCTTACCGGCATCCACTTCAATGCGGGCGTCGCTAAAATCCTTATGCGGCGTGGACCAGAAATTAACCTGCAAGGCATTGACCAATATCCGGTACGCGCCGTCATCGTAATCCATCGTCCCTTCGGCGGACTTATAACGATCCCAGCCGCTGGCCGAAGATGAAAAGTCATCTTGGAACAGCACCGTTCCCGAAGGCGCGTTTGTTGACGATGAAGTGCAGGATGATAGGGCATAAGAGAAAAGCGCAAGCAATAAAACAAAAAGCACAAAGCGGCATCGTTGGCGAAACTGCATACTTATGATTTTATCATGCTAGCCTCTTCTCACCCCGATTCCCTTATTTCCCAATCCCTGCTTTTACGGAAAATATTCCTTCAATATTTGCGCGGCGCTCTGTCCCGATGTTCCATCTTTATCCAACTGAACTGTGAGATTCAATTCATTCAACGCCGAAGCGTTGTCACCTTGTCTTAAATAATTTTCAGCCAAATGCAAATGAGCAATCGTTAAATCGGGCGCAAGCTTGATCGCGTGAAGCAAATTCTGCTCGGCGTTGTAAAGCAAGCCCGCGTTGGAGTACGACCAACCCAAAACATCCAACGTCTGCGGATCGTTCGGTGCAAGTTGGGCGGCTTGTTTTGCGGCGGGCAAACCGACATCCAAAATATACAAATCATTATCCGAACAAAACGTCGCCAGCAAACGCCAATAAGCCGCATCGTTGGGAGCAAGCTGTGTCGCCTTTTGATACGCGGCTAACGCAGAAACCAGATCGCCTGTTTGAGTATATGCATCGCCTAACGAAGCTTGCCACGCCGGATTATCCGGCTCGATCTGCGCGGCTTGCAAATATTCGGCCAAGGCTCCAGCATTATTTCCCTGACGTTTCCAATACAAACCTCGTAACGCATGGACAATTGCATCATGCGGATCAAGCGCCAGTGCCTGATTCAAATCATCGCTTCCATCCTGACCGTTATGCTGGCGCGCCTCACCGAGCCAGACCCACGCCTCGGCATTTTTCGCGTCCGCGCTGACAGCTTTTTGAAACGCATTCTCGGCGAGTCCCCATTCTTCGACGAGTCCCAGTCCGCGCCCGATGGCGATAAATCGATTCGCTGGATCGGATTCGGTATCGGACACAGCTATCGCCGCCCGCAAAGTTTGAACAACAGAATCAAATTGAGGGTCCAGGGAAGAAGCGCTTTCAAGTTCGGTTAGCGCACGATCCGAATCCGATAAGGTCAATAACAAACCAAGTTCATAATGCGAATCCGCATCCGACGCCAGCGAAAGTCGTTTGACCAAAACGTTTTGTTCGGAAGTGTAATCGCCGCTTTCGTGATAAGCCATTGCAAGGCGATCATAAAGAACAACGTCGGACGGATCAGCTTGTGAACCATCCTGCCAAATAGTCAGAGCCATTTGGTGCTCGTTGCTATTCCAATAAGCAATGCCAAGCGTTTCCCATCCCTGCGACGAAAGCGATTTTTTATTGCGCGCTATTTCCAGCAGGCGAATGGATTCGGCATTGTTCCCGCTGCGATACGCGGCAAGGCCAGCTTGTTCCCAAAGATCGTCCCGCCAAACAAGATGAGTCGCAGCCGATTCATACAGGCGCGCCGCGTCGTCATATTTTTTTTCAACCAGCGCAGTTTGAGCGGAATGCAAATCGTGATAGCCCGAATAAAGTATCGGACTGATGACTACTGCAAGGATAAGCAATAGAATAGCAAAGATGGATAGATAGCGAACGCGCACAAAGCTGATTATAGTTTACGCGGCTAAGTGCGGCATCCAGACATCCCCCGGTTTTCTCGAAAAACAGTGGGCTGGGAGAGGTAGAATAAGTCTTGAACATTCATTTTCCTCAGGAGAATAAACATGACCATTGTCCTTGATGGCTCGTCCCTCACGATTGAAAAACTCGTTGCGGTTGCGCGAGATAATGAAAAAATTGAATTAGCTCCACAAGCATTGGAGCGCATCAAAGTCTGCCGGGCGATGCTGGAAGAGAAACTCGCCAACAAAGAAATCATGTATGGCACGAACACCGGCATCGGGGAGTTTTCGGAGAAAGTTCTCAATGACGATCAAGTCAAGGAATTTCAGAAATATTTGATTTATAACCATGCCGCCGGTATCGGCGAACCCGCGCCGATTGAATATATCCGCGCGGCACTGGCCGGACGAATCAATGTTCATGCCCACGGCAATTCGGGTTGTAGACCGCAGATCACTTTGACACTGGTGGAAATGCTGAACAAGGGCGTCACACCCGTTGTTTGTCAAAAGGGATCAGTCGGCGCGAGCGGCGACCTCGCACCGATGGCACAGGCCGCGCTGTTGCTGATGGGCGAAGGCGAAGCTTTCTTTAACGGCGAACGATTGCCGGGTCAAGAAGCGATGCGGCGGGCTGGAATCGAAATCCCTGGCTTGCAAGCGCGCGACGGTCTGGCCGCGATCAACGGATCGAATGTGCTGACCGCCATGTCGGCGCTTCACATCTACGACATGGAAACATTCTTGAAGCAGGCTGAGATCGCGGCGGCGATGTCCATTGAAGCGCTGCTCGGCAACATGAAACCGTACAGCACTAAACTGCATGAATTGCGCGGCTTCAAAGGCGCAATCACTTCTGCAAAAAACATCATGAAGGTGATCGAAGGCTCTGACTTGGCAACGGGCAAGATGAATACCAAAGTGCAGGACGCGTATTCCATGCGTTCGACGCCGCAAGTGATCGGCGCGGCGCGCGATGCGATTGCGTATGCGCGCTCGCAGGTGGAAATCGAATTGAACGGCGTGGGCGACAATCCAATCTTTGTTCCCGAAATGAAATTGACTTTGACCGGCGCGAACTTTCAAGGCTCGCCAGTTTCATTGCCAATGGATATGGCGGGCGCGGCCATTACGATGGTGTGCGTACTGGCGGAGCGACGATTGAACCGTTTGACTAATCCGGCTCTTTCTGCAGGGCTTCCGGATTTTCTGGCGCACGAACCGGGCTTTTACTCCGGGATGATGCTCAGCCAATACACTGCCGACCATTTGATCGTCGAGCAGAAAATCTTATCCGCACCTGCGAGCATCCAATCCATTCCCGCCGCGGCAGACCAGGAAGATTTCGTTTCGATGGGCATGAACACCGCCATCAAGAACGGACAGATCTTGGATAACGCTTATGGCGTGCTGGGAATCGAATTCATGGCTGCCGCACAAGCGCTGGACTTCCGCAAATTCACGCCGGGCAAGGGAACGTTAAAGGCGCATGAAGTGATTCGCAAACACGTGGACCATCTCGAAGTGGATCGTCCGTTGTATAACGATCACAACCAGATGAAAGCGCTGGTGAAGTCGGGAGAGATTTTAGATGAAGTGGAAAAAACGGTTGGAAAGTTGGGATAGATTTTGGATGAAATGGAAACGGCGTGTGGTAACTGATAAATAACAGAACATCCCGTAGAGTTTTGCAGCCTGCGGGATGTCTGCGTTTAAATATCACGGCTTGGAGAATAAGCAAAGACATGGGTGGTCAACCCGGCCTTGAATGATTGTGTGCTTGCAATAACTTTTTTTGAATCGCTTCTGTTATAATTCTTGGGTCTATGCCCACACGTTCAAACAAATCCTGGTTATCCGATCTGCGTTCCGACGGCAACCTCCGTGAATCCGCGCTGGCCGACTTGCGCAATGTGATCCAGCACGGGCTTCCCTATGCGCTTTCACGCTGGCTTTCGCCCAACGATCCGCTGTTCACGCCTCTCGTCGAGGAAGTGACGCAGGAAACGCTTCTGCGCGTGCTTGATCAGCTCGACGGCTTCGAGGGACGCAGCATGTTCACCACCTGGGTGCATAAGATCGCCATCCGCATCGCGCTGACTGAATTGCGGCGCAAACGCTGGCAGGATTCCTCGCTCGACGAATTAATGGACAACGAAGAATCCCCTGCCCCATCGAATCTGGTTGCCGATCATCATCCCACGCCTGAAGCCGTCGCGGAACGAACCGATATGATGGAACGCGTCCGCCGCATCCTGGAACAGGAATTGACTCCAAAACAACGCGAGGCTCTGACCCTGCTTGGAATCCAAGACCTTCCGCTCGAAGAGGCTGCCAAACGCATGAAGACCAATCGCAATGCGCTCTATAAACTTCTCCACGACGCGCGCTTGCGTCTCAAGCGGCGACTCGCCATGGAAGGCTTGACGCCGCAGGAAGTGCTGTCAGCTTTTGAACAAAAGTAAGATTAAGATTCGGTTAAACGTCAGATGAGTTAAATGAGAAAGGTCAAGCCATGAGCGCGAGGGACGTTATCCAAAACATTCAGGACAAGTTCAAACGGAAAGAGCCATTGTCCGATGAAGTTGTCGAAGGCTTTCTGCGCGTCCTTGAAAAAGCCCGCACGGAAGATACGACTTGCAAAGAAGTCTTCGCACAATTGGACGAATACGTCGAGAAGGAAGTGGACGGCAAGGATGCCGCCCGCTTGATGCCTCTCCTTCGCGAACATCTCGACATATGCTCAGATTGTTGCGACGAATACGAGGCGCTCTTGGAAGTAATCGAAAAATCAACAAGCAATTAAAAAAGAAGGAGCCGAAACTGGCTCCTTCTTTTTTAATGTTCTCTGTGAAATATTTTTTCTCCGGCACGGATCGGGACCTTGAGCCGGTTCTCAAACGGCGTCAATGGACAAGACCAATTCTCGTTATAGGCACAATATGGATTATACGCCATGTTGAAGTCAATCAAGAAACGACCATTGGGTAAAGGTTCTGGTTCAAGGTAGCGGCCTGCTGGATAGGTTTCCGTTCCCGCCAGCGAATCGACAAAGGGCAGAAAGAATCCGTTCGGGCCCTCATAAATTGTCAGCTCGGCCTCCTGTTCGTTCACGCGGAAGCGGAATCGGCTGTAGCGAAAATAGATTTGGACATCGCCGGTTGAAGTCTGCATTTCAATGCGTTCCTTGTCCGGAAACTCTTCCGCTTTGATTTCCAATCGCAGGCTGGGATCTTCAGGAAAATAATCCAGCCCTTTAAATTCCCTTTTCTGTTCACGTGTCAACGGACTCTGATGATCATGCCCGAAGAAATCATCCTTCTCCGCGCGAAAGGCTTCCAACTCATTCATCCTTCCTCCTTTTTCATTGCATTTTACAGACACCCGAATATCAAAAATCCTTACAACATCCCCTTGCTATTTCGGTTGTATTATGCTATTTTTGATGCGGATGCAACTATGGCAAACGACCCAAAAACTGTGATGATCGTCGAGGATGAACCGGACGCCGCCGAACTATTCGCGGAGATGATGCGCGTGAGCGGATACCGCGTGCTCAAAGCACATGCCAGCACACTGGCCATGAAGCTAATCGCTCAGCACAAACCGGACGCGGTCATTCTCGATATTATGATGCCCGATATTTCAGGCGTTGAGATTTTGCGCTACATGCGGCGCGAGGCAGCACTAGCGCGAATCCCGGTGATCGTTGTCTCGGCCAAAAGTCTCCCATCGGATGTACAGGAGGGATTGAACGCGGGTGCTTCCATCTATCTCACCAAGCCGGTAGGCTTCACAGATTTGAAAAACGCCGTCGAGCGCGCATTGAAGGATTCGTAAATCAGCATGAGTCTCCTGCCGCGCATTTGTCGCGGTGGAAATCCCATCTTCGCTTCAGCGTACAATTCAGGAATCGATATCCGGCCTGTGGAAAACGCTGGGCAACGATCTCGTTCGATGGGTGCCAGCGCAAAACGTGCATTTGACCTTGAAGTTCCTTGGCAATGTCTCTTCCTCCAATTTGGATCTGATCAAACAAATGATGACCACAGAGGTGGCGCAACATCCATGTTTTGAAATGCAGGTGGAAGGCATCGGTTCTTTTCCGAACTCACGGCGGCCGCGCGTAATCTGGGTTGGACTCCACGCCCCGGCCGCGCTGGAATCACTTCAGCACGGCATTGAATCCGCTTCGGCGCGATTGGGTTACACGTCGGAAGAAAAGAGTTTCTCGCCGCACCTGACCGTCGGACGCGTCAAACAAAATTTATCGGCGGCCGAAATTCAACGCATCGGCGCTGCGCTGGAGGAAACAAAAATCGGCCCGCTTGGCCTGGTGCACGTGGATGCCGCGCATCTTTTCAAAAGCGATCTCCAACCCAACGGTTCCGTTTATACAAGATTGTTTTCTGCAAAGTGCGGCGGACTTTCCGCACCGATTGGAAAAGTATAAGATGTTGTCAGCAAAACAAAGAGGTGAATCCTGAACGCACTCGAACTGGCCCATACCATTGTCAATTCGCTCGAAGATAAAAAAGGCGAGGATATTCTATTGCTCGATATTCAAAAAATAGCATCGTTTACTGATTACTTTATTCTATGCACCGGCACCAGTGACCGCATGTTGGACGCGCTAGCGGATGCCACTTTGGAATCCGTCCGTACATCGCACCGGAAGAAGGGCAGAAAACAAGGCGAAGCGCGCGAGGGCTGGATCGTTGTGGATTATGGCGATGTGGTCGTTCACCTCTTTTCGCCCGATCAGCGCGATTACTACAATTTGGAAGAGCTTTGGGAGGACGGTAAAGTATTGCTGCGAGTGCAATAGAACGATAGCGTTCGATCGAATAGCAGGTTATCTCTGATAAGATTATAATAGCGCATTCCAACCACCTAAAGGGAAACTCATGGCAGAAAACACAACTTACGTTCGTCCACCAATGTCAACTTTCAGACAAATTATGCTGAGCTTCTTTTGGTTCTCGACCAACATGTTGTGGGCGGCTACCTTGCTCATCACCATGCCATATCAGGTCAAAGCGGCGGTCGGCAATTCAACAAAAGGCACTGATCTTGGACTCGTTCTCGCAATCGGTGCATTGATTTCGCTGATTGCCGCGCCGATCTTTGGAGCGCTCTCCGACCGCATTCGACTCCCCGGCGGCAGGCGCAAACCCTGGGTCGTGATTGGAACGGTCGGGAATGTGATTGGCCTGGTCGGCATGGCATATCTGATCCAGCCCAATCATCCCGAATCTGTTTTCTTGTGGACGGTCACCTTTTTAGTTGTTCAACTGTTCAACAACATGGCGACCGCGCCGTACACCGCGTTGATCCCTGACCTCGTCCCCACCGAACAACGCGGCTCGGCTTCCGGTTGGATGGGTTTGATGACTCTGCTGGGCAATTTTGCGGGCGGGCTGATGGGCTTTCTGGTCGATCCACTCGGAATCGCCACAATTTATTGGATCATGATCGCCGTGTTGATCCTCGGCGCGATCGTTACCTGGTTCGGCATCAATGAACTTGAAGTTCCACACGAAATCCCGCCTTTCAAGTTCAGCGAATTTATGCGCGGTTTAATTGAACCCTTCAAATATTCGGACTTCACGTGGGTTCTGATGACACGCCTGCTGGTGATGATGGGAATTTACGTGGTGCAGGAATTCATCCAATATTATATGGGCGACGTGATCGGTGCACCGTTTGTGCTGGCAGGCTTCGGCAAAGTCGCGGACACCGCGGAAGCAGCCGTATCATTCTTTATCCCGGCCTTATTGATTGGGGCGGTCATTACCACGCTGGTAGCGGGCGTGCTTTCCGATAAATATGGGCGCAAGCGAATGGTATATCTAGCCGGCGCTCTGATGGGAATGGTGTGTTTTGTGTTCATATTCACTCATTCGTTTACGTTGGCCGTATTAATGGGCGTTGTCTTTGGTTTAGGATATGGTGCATACACAAGCGTGGATTGGGCTTTGGTTTCGGATGTACTTCCATCCGTCGATGATTACGCCAAGGATATGGGCATATGGCACGTCGCTGACGTTTTTCCGCAAGTGGTTGCAGGATCGGCTGCAGGGATTTTGCTCGATAACTTCCAACGCATCGGCGCGGCGCACAATGCTCCAAACCTTGGTTACACCGTGATCTTTTCGATGTCCGTGGTATTCTTTATTCTCGGTACTGTATTTGTTGCAAAAATTAAAGGCGCGCGATGATGTCTTTTCGAATTATGTAAAAAAAATAATCCCGCAATTACTGCGGGATTATTTTTTACTTCTCAAAAATCCATTTATCGACTTCGCGCTTCCAATCCACCAACTCTTCCTTCTTGAACCACAATGCAACTTCCTTCTCTGCGTTGGCCGGTTCATCGGATGCGTGAGTCAGATTTCGGCCAACCTCGAGCGCAAAATCATGGCGGATTGTGCCGGGTGCAGCTTCGGTTGGACGCGTCGCTCCCATCGTCTGGCGGACAGCGGCTACCGCATTCGGACCTTCCCACACCATTGCCATCACCGGCGCAGAAGTAATGTACGAAATCAAGCCATCGTAAAACGGTTTGCCTTTGTGGATCGCATAATGAGTCTCAGCCAGTTTTCGGCTGACGTTCATGAATTTAGCGGCGACCAGCCGAAGTCCGCGGCGTTCGAGGCGTGATATCACCTCACCAATCAGTCCACGTTGTACTCCATCCGGTTTGACAAGCACGAGCGTTCGTTCCACAAATTCCTCCAAATAAAGATATAGAGTAAGTCGGACTTGCGAGTCCGACTTACTTATTTATCGCAGCAATTCTTCCGCTTTGGTGTAGGCATCCAGCGCCTCCTGCAAACGATTGGAACGCATGTATGCATCCCCGAGCGCCTGCCAAAGCGAGACTTCAACGGGATAACGATAAAGCGCTTCACGCAGATCGCGAATGATCTCTTCGAGCGATTTGCCTTTGTGGATGAGTTTGGCATAAACATCGATCGCTGCACCGATGTTGCCACGTCCCATTTCCGATTGGGCACTCTCTAGAGATACTCCAAGTTCAGGCTTGCGAGCCGGTCTCGGCGGTTTGGGCACAGATCGTTTCGCCGGTCGAGGTCGTTCAACTTCAAAACTCATTTCGCGCGTCGAAGTTTTGGGCGGCGCGGGCGGCTCATCCGGAACGGGCCACTCGTTTGTTTGGGCTGACTCAACCGCTTCAGGTTCAGCTTCCACGGGATGCCAGTCGCGTGATTGAGTTGGTTCAACGACTTGCGGTTCAGCTTCATTCGCCAACCAAGCCGGCAACTCTTCAATAGAGGCAGAGGATGGACTCTCGCTGGATTGTTCGTCATCCAAGCCTGCGAGCCAGGTTGGCAAATCAACCGGTGCGACTAAATTGGGAATTTCCTGTGGTGCGGCGGGTTCAGTGGGTTGGGCAGGCTGGTCTGTTGCACGCAACCAAACAGGAACATCGTGCCCTGCTGCTTGAGCAGGCACGGTTTCCGCATCATCCCTCAACCAATCCGGTGTAGCTTGTGCATCCGGAACAGGCGCCTCTTCTGCAAGCTGAACAGGCTCGGCTTGCATATCCTTCAACCAATCTGGTGTGTCCTGCGCACTCAGAATGGGTGCCTCTTCTGCAAACTCAGCGGGCTCATCGGAAATTTTTGAAAAAGCATTTTGATCAGAAAGCCCGCTCAACCAATCAGACGGTTCGGAAGAAATAGAAGATTGCGGCTCAGCCTTTTTCCCAGCGAAGGTTTCTGTTTCGCTGGATTCAAGATTACGGAGCCACATTCCCGTTTGATCATCGGACTCGGCCGGAGATTTTTCAACAGCCTGAACTGGAGCGGCTGGAGTCTCGCCGATTGTTTTTGCCTTGTCGACCCAATCCGGCGCAACGTCAGTGCGCGCATTCGGATCGGTAACTAATTCTTCCGCTTTGGCGCCGTGTTTGGTAGCCAGGCTTTCCAGCCAGGCCATTGCATCGTCCTGTTCCTGCACACTTTTGCCAAGCCCGCCGAGCGGATCAACGCTAGTCGTTGCAACAGGTGGAGGACTCGCAACCGCTGGTTGACTGATTGCGGGTGGCTGCACCGCAGGGGGCTGGGGTTGAATCACGGCTGCAGGCTTGAACGGCATCGCCGCGGCTTGCGGTTGAGGTACAGACGCGGCTTGATTAACGACTGTTTGTGGTTGAGGGGCCGGCGCGGCAGGCTCACCTTTATCAAGATTCTGCAACCAATCAGGAAGATCATTCGATGACGGAGTTGCTTTAGGAGTTTGTGCAGACGGAGCTGGCGCGGCAGGCTGTCCTTTATCAAAATTCTGCAACCAATCAGGAAGATCGTTCGATGACGGAGTTGATTGAGGAGTTTGCGCAGACGGAGCCGACACGGAAGATTGACTCTTATCAAGGCCCGGCAACCAATTAGGGATATCCATCGCAGGTGGTACAGGAGCGCTCGCAGGTTTTGTCGGTGGAGTTTCCGCTGCAACCGGAGCCATGGCTTTTACCCAATCAGGTAAATCCGCTTGAACTGCCGGAGCAACCTCAGCTTCGTCCGCGCTGGAAGAAGCAGTGGCAGATTGACTCTCTTGAAATGCACCGGTCGACTCTCCCCAACCAGCTTGGCGGAGAAAATCTGGAATTGGTTCCTGGCTTTGAGAAGCGGGGGCCGCTTCCTTATCAGGAGCTGGTGCGAGAGGTGGAGCCGCTTGCTTGAGCCAGTCCGGTTGCGAAGAGGAAACTGCGACAACGGTGGCATCGCTCGCGAGTCCGATTCCCAAATTGCCGCCCCAGTTCGCGCCCATATCCACAGCCTGACCTTTATATTCGAGTTGTTCCAAACTAACGGCCGCATCGGCAACTTGGTCGGAATGAAACACAAAATCCTGCACGAAGGCGCAGTACGGTTCAAGTTCGATCACACGCAGACGATATACCTGCGTCGACTCAGCGCTCTGAGTGCTGCGTAAAACTTCAACCAGAATGCGATTGGCCTCGAAACAATACGGATAACGCTTGAGAAGTTGCGAACATAAGTCGGTTGCATCGGCCTTTTGCCCCATGTGGTAATAGGCCTTAGCCAGCAGGATTTGCATATCGACCCGCTGCTGATCATTCGCCAGCACGGCACGGATTTCAGAAACCGCCTGGGTATATAACTCGCCTTGAACATACATGTGAGCGAGTGCGCCGCGCGTCAAGCGAATCTTGGGCGGCTCGACTCCATCACGGCGGCCGAACAGCCGTTGAAGCTCACCTTGAATCGCGGCATTGGACGGCTGAGTCTCAAAGGCACGTTCCATGTGCCAGAGGGCGTCATCCAGTTTATTCTGATCATCGGCGATAATGCTGAAACCAACGTGGGATACAAAATCGTCCGGCACGGACATCAACACGCGTTGAAAAATATCCACCGCTTCGGCATAACGCTTGGATTCCAAATAAGCCTTGCCAAGCAAGCGATATGCTTCAATGTACTTGGGAAAAGTCTGGAGAATGTGACGGCAATGCGCGATGGCCTCATCGTGCTGACCATTCTCGACCAAACTCTCGATCAAGCGGTTGTAATTTCGCAGGGAAATCTTAGCCATACATGTTCTCCACCCTAAGTATGCCCTAATCTTAAAAATTGCGCAAGCCTATGCGCCTTTTTAGTCATAAAAAAGCAACAAAGGAGGCACTGGAGCATCGCCGAACACATGCGCGCCAAGCACCTGGGCGCGGGCTTCAGCCTGTTTCTTCGCATCATTGGCATGGATAGTGAACAGTGGTTCGCCCTTTTCCACGCGATCTCCAACTTTGTGATGGATGACGAATCCCACCGCGTGATCCACCGGATCGGACTTTTTGGCGCGCCCCCCACCGAGACTCACGGAAGCTTCGCCTACGCTGCGCGCGTCAACCTGGGCCAGCCAGCCGCTCCGAGGCGCATTCACCACCTCGATAAACTTCGCGCGCGGAAATTCATCAGGATCATCCACATAAGAAATGTCACCGCCTTGAGCTTGGACTAGAACGCGGAATTTCTCGAACGCGCTTCCGTTAGCGATAGCTTGCTCTGCCATCCTGCGGCCTTCATCCAAATCCTTGGCGCGCTTGCCAATCACCAGCATATGTGCGCTGACGTGCAAACAATGCTCACGGAAATCATTCGGCCCGCCACCTCTCAGCGTATCAATCGCTTCGATCACTTCTAGCGCGTTGCCTACCGCATGTCCAAGCGGCTGATTCATATCAGATAACAGGCAAATCGTTTTGCGTCCCGCCAGATCGCCGATCTGAATCATCAGGTCAGAAAGTTCGCGTGCCATTTCGAGCGTTTCCATGAACGCACCCTTACCCACTTTGACATCCAACACAATCGCATGGGCGCCTGCCGCGATCTTCTTGCTCATGATAGATGAAGCAATCAACGGAATGGATGGCACGGTTCCGGTTACATCGCGCAGCGCATACAGTTTTCCATCCGCAGGCGCGAGGTCGAGGGATTGACCGGTGAGAACGATTCCTTTTTCCTTGAGTTGATGTTTGAATTCATCGGTATTGAGATCGACGCGATAACCGGGAATCGATTCCATTTTATCGAGTGTGCCGCCACTGAAGCCCAGTCCGCGACCCGACATTTTCCCAACAGGCAATCCACATGCCGCAACGATGGGCAACACCACCAGCGTGGTTTTATCGCCCACGCCGCCAGATGAATGTTTATCCACCGCAATATCAACAACACCTGTTAAATCAAGAATGCGTCCCGAAAGAACCATCCCCAATGTGAGATCAGTGGTTTCTTGTGGTGTCATGCCATTCAACAAAACCGCCATCGCCCAAGCCGAGACTTGATAATCGGGGATGTCGCCGTTGACAAAGCCTTGCACAAAGAAGTTGATCTCTTCTTGAGTCAACTCTTCGTGATCGCGTTTTTTGATGATGATGTCGGTGGCGCGGATTAGAAGTTCCTCTCCATCCATTCTAATTCAATTTCACATGCTTATTGTACAATATCTTATCGTTGGAATATAATTTTAATCACACAATGATTAAAATGAATTGAACAATTCACATTCTTTTTTCTGAAGGGTCGAGTCTCTCTGCACGCCAAACGCTTTCAGCTCTAGGTCCGCTTGGATATAAGATTGACATTTGTGATCCCAATCCCCTATGCATCAGCCGATTATCAAGGTTTGTGCACCGATTCCACCGTTGTCCTCCGGCAGGTTCCGATCCAGTGGGTTATTTGCGTTTCATCCTCGACCAACTGAAGCGTGATCATTATGATGTGCTTCTCCCTGTACATGAACAGGCACTTCTTTTCTCGCGGATTCAAGGACAATTGGCTGCCAAATGCGGAATTGCCCTAACTGAATTTGATCAGTTTGCATTGCTTCAGAGTAAGGCAACCTTCAGCCAGCTGCTGAATCAGCTAGGGCTTCCCCAACCGCAGACACACTTCATTCATAGCCAATCTGAGTTAGATGGCATCAATACATTTCCCTTTTATGTGAAACTTCCCTATAGCACTGCCGGCCGCGGTGTTTGGCGAGTGGAGAATTCCGAGCAGTGCTCCAAAGTTATCCGGTTGCTGGAGGAGGTTGGGGTATTCAAGTCTGGCACAAATATCCTTGCGCAGGAGGCTGCGACAGGTCTGCTCAGCCAAGCACAAGCTGTATTCGAGCATGGGCACTTGATTGCAGTTCATTGTACTATCCAACAAGCCTTGGGAATGGGCGGAAGCCAAAGTGCACGTTTGGGCACGAACCATCCAGTGGTCCGCAAAGACTTGGAATTACTAGGCCAACATCTTAGCTGGCATGGGGCTTTGGCCATTGACTACTTCTATAATCCCGAAACCGAGCGTCCGCTCTATATTGAAGCAAATCCTCGGCTCGTTGAACCGATGAATGCCTGCCTGAGTGAAGTCAACCTCGCAGAGATTTTGGTACAGCTTTCCCTTGGCGAATCATTCACGGAGATCCCTACAAAGCTTGGCCGCTTGGGAGTCCGAAGTCACAGCTTGATGGCAATGCTCCTGGGCAAGGCAGAACAAAACGGATCGAGGTGGGAACTGCTAAAGATGCTGGTCCGAGTGATATTGAGAAGAGGGATATACAAAAATAGCTGTGAAGATCTAACACCCCTGGGTCTAGATCCGCCTAGCCTTATTCCGCTGACTTTCGTTACCATCCAATTGCTGATTAATCCGGCAATTGCATCTTCCATCTCAGGACGAACAGTGTTAGATTATTCATTGACAGAGAAAACGATAGAAACAATCCGCGGGATAAGAGAAGTCAATGGCTATTGAAACAGGCGGGCTATTTCCTTCACTATCCTTTCACCAACTTCTGACCATCCTTCGTATCCTGCACCGTCCAGCCCAGCGCGGCGATTTGATCGCGCAATTTATCCGACTCAGCCCATTGTTTGTTTGTACGCGCCTGTTGACGTTGTTCCAACAATCTCAAAACTTTCTCAGATGGTTTACCTTCTCCCAGCGGCGGTGCATTGACGACCATCTCCCAAACTTCGGGGCGAATGCCGCGCTCGATGGGATCAGGCACGTTCAATTCGCCTAATTCGCTTAAAGAAAACTTTGCGCCTGATGGATACATCTTCGGATCGCAATCACGGACAAGAGAAATCGAACTCACGCCGTTCACTTCGCAAGTTCCGCTTGCGAAATCAATAATCAAACCGGTATGCTCATCAAGACCAATCGTGGTATTTTCTTCAGGCAAACCTTTGCACCACAGATCGAATCGCTCCATCCCAATGAAACAACGGCTGGTATCCAAATCATCACCGCCATCGGCGTTGTTCCAATGCGGAACTAATGAAACGTGCATCCCAAAATCGGCGAATAGATTCAAGCCGGTTTTGGTGTGAACATCTTCGCCCACTTTATAAATCTCATACACAGGGATAGCCCACGCGCCGATCGAGATCGTCGCCGCGGAAGCAAATGCCAGAGTCGCACCGAAGCGATGACGGGCGCGGATGATCTCCCATGCCAGCGAATCTTTCAATTGCCGCGTCGCATACGTCGGGCTCCCCGGGCCCATGAAAATCAGATCGGCGTACAAAAGCGGCCTGACAATCTCCGCTTCATCCGGACTGAATGGTGTCCCGCGTTTCCGAGCTGATACCACGTCAACAATCGGGGTATAGTTTGCAAGCCGCGTTTTGAGAAAGTCCGCCACCTTTCCTGCGACTTGATGCGAGTTCAATTCAAAGCCAGCTGGGGTTTCGAGAACGACGATCCGCAAAGACTGAGGCAAGGCGCGAGCCAATGCTTCAAACACGCGTCCACCCGCGAGTGATGTTTCACCTGAACCGAGAAAAGCAATTTGTCCTAAAGTCATTTTACTTTGATGACGCGTTCAACTCATTTATTACATCAAGCAGGATTTTGTTTTCGGGGATGTCCGACATGGATTTGCCATAATGGGTATAACGGATCATGCCCTTCGCATCCACCACGCAGACCAATGGCATGCGTCCCATTTTGAAGAGATTGACCTCCTGTCGATAACGCAGCGCCACCTTATGATCCAGATCGGGCAAGCCGATAAACGGCAGCTTCTGCTCATCCCAATACTGGCGGAATGCATTCTCGCTATCGGGACCAATGGCGAGAATCTCCCCGCCGCGCTTCGTGAATTGCTCGTACTCATCGCGCAAGCGCGCTAACTGCGCGCGGCAATACGGTCACATAAAGCCGCGCAGAAACGCCAGTACAATCGGCTTGCCGCGATAATCGGAAAGCCGAATCAGTTTTTTATTTATATCTTGAAGTTCAAACTCAATCGCCGGTTCACCCGGACTCAACAAATCAGTCATTTGAAATTAACTCCTGGGCTTTCTTCCAAATCTCATCGAACATCTTCACGGTCAATTTGCCGGTCAATGTGTTTTGCTGGCTGGGATGATAGGAACACAGCAACCATGTTCCATCTGTCAATGGATATGACGCGCCGTGAGCAAATTTCCATTTGGAATTATGGAAAGAATATATTCGTAGGACTCTCTCAAAAGCTATCCGACCTAAAACGACGATCACCTTAGGCTTCAGCAACTGAATCTCACGCTCGAGATATGGCTGGCAGTTATTCAATTCTTCGGTAGTAGGTTTGTTATTTGGCGGCGCGCAGCGACCCGAAGCCGTGATGAACATATCATGCAAGGTCAAGCCATCGTCTCGACTTGTCCCTTCGGGTTGACTTGCAAAGCCGGCGCGATATAAAGCTGGGTAAAGAAAATTTCCTGAACCATCTCCGGTAAATTGTCGTCCCGTACGATTCGATCCGTGTGCGCCGGGTGCGAGTCCGACAACGAGCACACGTGCTTTCGGATCGCCGAAGCCCGGAACAGGCTTGCCCCAATAATCCCAATCTTGATAAGCCTTGCGTTTCGTGCGGGCTACTTCTTCACGCCACGCAACCAGCCGCGGACATTTGCGACAAACAATGATTTCCTGGTTGAGCGAATCAAAACCCATTTTACCCATTTTACTCCACTTGAAATCTGTCGGTTTTTAGTTACACTATATGCAGACACAAGGAGATCGTATGGAAACTTTCCGAAAAAATCTAGCCATCGCCATTGATGGCGGCGGCATCAAGGGTGTGATGGTCACGAAGGCACTTTCGATGGTCGAGGAACAGTTGGGCTATCCGCTTCACGAGCGGATGGGACTCGCTACCGGCACATCCACAGGCTCGATCATCGCGGCCGGTTTAGGGTTGGGCCTAGACGCGAAGACGCTCGATCAGCTTTATCTCAAGCTAGGTAATGAAATCTTCCCAAAGAACATCCGCACCCTAGTATGGCCGCTGTTCAATTACCGCTATTCAAATGTTCCGCTAAAAAAAGCGTTGGACAAATATTTCGGCGAGAAAAAAATGATGGCTGGATTATGGAAAGCCAGCCATCCCATTGATGTGGTGGTCACCGCCTTTGACGTGGTGGAAAGCCGTACGCGCTTCATCAAATCCTTTAAGAGCAACTATGCCGAATGGCCGGTGGTTAAAGCAGTCATGGCCTCTGCCGCGGCGCCGACCTATTTCCCATCCATAGACGGACGTTTTGTGGATGGCGGCGTAGGATCATATGGCAATCCGTGTTTTCTTGCCGCATTCGAAATCACGTTCATCCTGGGATGGAAACTGGCGGAGACCACACTCCTCAGCATCGGCACCGGGCGTGACCCCAACGACATCAAACCCGGCGAAGTCAATCAGTTTCTTCCGCTTCGATACATCGACCCAATCCTGAATGCATTTCAAGTTTCCGCTGCCGATCAGCAAGTGGGACTCGTGAATAGACTTTTCAACCGCTTGGACTTCCGTCGCTTCCAAGTGGACCTCAAGACCAGCATTCAAATGGATGACCCCTCCAGCATCCCGGACCTGATCCGCTATGGCGAAAAGCTGGGAGAGATGATGTTGAACGATAAAACAGATCGCGCTATGAACCTCGCCCTCGAGGCGATTCCCGGCGTCACACAATCAACATAGCGTCACCAAATGAATAAAAGCGGTAACCGGCGCGGATCGCGGCTTCATACGCCGACAAAATCCGCTCGCGCCCGGCGAAGGCACTGACCAACATAATCAGCGTGGACTTGGGCAAATGAAAGTTAGTGATCATCGCATCCACAACTTTGAATTGATAGCCAGGAAGAATGTAAAGCGATGTGGAACCAATGAATGGAGATATTTTAGAATTGGAATTTTCGTTTGTCGCTGATTCCAATGTTCTAACGGATGTTGTGCCAACAGCAACGACTCTTCCACCCCATTGTTTGGTTTGGTTGATTAGATTCGCCGTCTCTTGATTCAACTCACACCATTCGGTGTGGATCACGTGTTCCTGCGGATTATCTTCTGTAACCGGCGCAAACGTATCCAATCCAACATGCAGCGTGACGTACGCAATCTTTACGCCCTGCTTTTGTAATTCATCCAATAAGCGCGGCGTGAAATGGAGTCCTGCCGTTGGCGCGGCGGCGGAACCGGGTTCGCGCGCATAGACGGTTTGATAACGTTCGGGGTCTTTCAATGATTGGTGAATATATGGCGGCAACGGAACGTTGCCGATCTTTGGAAAATACGGTTCGATCGGTTCAGAAAATCTGACGAGTCTTTCTGAGCCATTCAATACCTTAACGATTTCTGCTTGTGGTCCATCTTCGACTTTTATCTTCGCGGCTACGTGTACGCCCTTTCCACCGACCAGACATTGCCAGGTCAATTCATCTTCGCGGCGGAGCAAAAGCAATTCAATTCGTCCTCCAGTGGACTTGCGTGCATAAATCCGCGCCGGAATGACGCGCGTTTGATTCAATACCAGCAAATCATCCGGATGAAGATATTCGCGAACTTCGCGAAAGATTTTGTGTTCCAGCGTTCCCGTTTCACGATGAAGCACAAGCAGGCGCGAAGAATCGCGCGGCTCGATGGGCGTCTGCGCGATGGAAGATTCGGGAAGGTGATAATCGAAGTCAGAGGTTTGCAAAGCAATCTGAACAGAGAATTAGTAGATTAGTGGAATCAATCTCCACGTTTGCTTCCGATATTCCGTGTAATCGGCATTGGTGGCAAGAAGCATCTTCTCTTCGCTTTGAATTCGGTAAATATAAACACTGAACATAACAACCAGCACAATCAATAGCACAATCCAATTCGTGGTTGAGGCGGCGACGCCAGACCAAATCAGGATCGAGCCGAGATAACCGGGATGTCGGATAAAGCGATACGGTCCCGCGCGAACGATGGATTGACTCTCCGTGACTTTCAAGGTGCGCGTGTAAAATTTTCCCAGGACGCTCATTGACCAAACGCGTAATCCAAAACCTGCCAATGCAATGACAATTCCCAGCCAGCCAATCCACGCCGGGAGCAAACCAACATTTAATTTACCAAGAAACGAGGAAGAAATCAGTGCCACCCCGCAAGCAACATAAGCAATCACGATGAACATCGTGCTGCGTTGATCGAATTGACCTGCTTGCCAACTCTTTGCCTCATTACCGCTACGCAGGCGAGTTTCCAGAAAAAAGAAACCCGCGATGATGAGAATGCCGAGAATAACAATAAACATTACACAATCTCCTATTTACGAAAGAGACGAACAATGATATTAAGGATGATCGTCAATACGACCGAAATCAAAATTGAACTTGCCAGCGGAAAATAAAAAGTGAAGTTTCCATTCTCAATATGTATATCGCCGGGCAAACGTCCTAGCGGCAAGCCGAACTTGGCGGCGAGATAGACTCCCCCACCAGCTAAAATCAAAATAATCCCACCGATCACAAAATATTTGGCAAGATTTTCCATGCCGGACCTTTATCTAAATTAAACGAGGTTGTGGACCTTCGTTATACGGCAAGTTAAGATGCTCATACGCGGACTTGGTTGCCACGCGTCCCTGCGGCGTGCGATCCAGAAAACCTAATTGCAAAAGATATGGCTCGACCACATCCATGATCGTATCCTGTTCCTCGCTGATGGACGCGGCAATCGTGTTCAGTCCCACCGGCCCGCCGTTATATTTTTCGATGATCGTTTTGAGCACTCTGCGATCCACATCATCCAACCCAAGCGGATCGACCTGCAACAGATCAAGCGCTTCTTTCGCGACCTTTTGCGTGACCGTCCCATCCGCGCGGACCTGGGCGTAATCGCGGACTCGCCTCAATAAACGCAACGCCACGCGCGGCGTGCCGCGTGCGCGGCGTCCGATTTCCTCGACGCCGCCTTTATCCACGTGAACATCCAATAACTTCGCGGCGCGCGTGACAACCGCTTTCATCGCTTCCAAATCATAATAATCCAAACGATAGACAGCACCAAAGCGCGCTCTTAGCGGCGCGGTGACCAATGCCAAGCGCGTCGTCGCGCCGACCACGGTAAAGCGCGGCAGTTTCAATCGGATGGATCGCGCCGACGGTCCTTTCCCGATGATGATATCCAGCGCGAAATCTTCCATGGCGGGATATAAAATTTCTTCGACCGCGCGCCCCAGGCGATGGACTTCATCGAGGAATAACACATCGCCCGCGCGCAAATTGGTCAGGATGGCGGCTAAATCCCCGGCGCGCTCGATGGCAGGACCCGATGTAATTTTAATGTTGACGCCCATCTCATTGGCAACCACATGCGCCAAGGTTGTTTTTCCCAAACCCGGCGGGCCATAAAACAAAACATGATCCAAGGCTTCGCTGCGCTGGCGCGCCGCAGCAATCAGAATGCTAAGATTCTCCTTGACCTGATCCTGCCCAATCAACTCCGCCAGCCTCTGTGGACGCAGAGCATTGTCGACGCGGTCATCGGGTTTCGCATCGGGATCAAGTTGTCTTTGATGAGTATCGGCCATAATGTAATTATAACCTTATAAAACGCGCGCCCGCTTGATGTCCATGAATGAAGCGATTCTCAAGTAAACAATCACACGCTGCCATTCTCCATTCTCTATCTCCCATCTTTTACCGAAAAAGCGCCGTAAAGCCCCCACCTCAGCGGTGGGCATACACCGCTGAGGTGGGGGCAGGTGTAAGGCGTGATGGTGTGATAGGATCGCATCAGCACTTTAACCAGGATGCGGTTCGGTAGAGGAATTTGTCTGCCGATAAAACTTGAACAGTGGAGTGCTTCCCGATGGCCCTTTGGGGCGCGGTGCGGACAACGCTCCTGGCGGACGCGCGGGAGGCGGAACTCAAGCTACGATCGACCTGCGGATCAACGTCCAAAGACGTCCGAGTGGCTCGTCTGTAAATCTGGCGATCAATCAAGTAAGGCCTCCATGGGATACGTGTGATGGTTGAGGGCCTGATGGTTCTCCAGAACCCCCCGGCTTTAGCCGTGGGGAGTTGTCAGATCACTTCCACATCATGCGGACGAGACTCAGCGAGTTCCCACATCCGTGATTTGAGTAAAAACCGCCTTCTCATAAAGTTCGTCAATCGTGTGCGCGTTGGTATAACTCATACCCGATTGCAATCCGCCGATCAGTTGACTTAACATTTCGCGCGCCGTGCCGCGATACGGAACCGCCGCCTCGACCCCTTCCGAAACATAATCCTCGATCTCTTCCTGTGTGATCTCGCCTTCACCCTCGCGGACTTTACGCGCCACATTAGCTTGCAGCGACGCCATGCCGCGCGAGACTTTATAGCGATGACCTTTGCGCGTCATCAACAGACCGGGGCTTTCATCGGTGCCCGCCAGCAGACTGCCAATCATTACTGATGAGGCGCCCGCTGCCAGCGCTTTGACCACATCGCCCGAAGCACGAATGCCGCCGTCGGCGATGAGCGGAATATTTTGCGGACGCGCCACTTCCGCGCAATTCATCACCGCAGTTAATTGTGGAACGCCCGCGCCTGCCACAATGCGCGTGATGCAAATCGAGCCGGGACCTACGCCAACCTTAACGGCGTCCACGCCAACATCAATCAATCTCTGTGTGCCTTCCGCCGTCGCAACATTGCCGCCGATAATTTGCGCGGATGCAAATTGTTTGCGAATGGTTTTGATAATATCCATCTCAAGTTTTGAATCGCCGTGAGCGATATCTACAACAATGCAATCCGCTCCGGCTTCAAACAGACGCTCAACGCGTTTGATCTCCATGGACTTCACCCCCACCGCCGCGCCGACTGCCAGCCGCCCGCGCGAATCTTTCGTCGCTTTGGGATATTGGGAAATCTTCATGATGTCTTTCAGTGTGATCAGCCCAGCCAGCTTTCCATTTGAATCAACGAGCGGCAATTTTTCGATGCGATGCTTGTGAAGAATTTTCTCGGCCTGTTCGAGAGTCGTATCCGGCGGCGCGCTGACCACATCGCGCGTCATGATTTCAGAGAGATGTTTATGGGCATCTCGTTCAAACAAAAGATCGCGAGTCGTGATGATTCCAACCAAACGTTCATTGCCGTCCAAAACCAAAATCCCGCCCGTATACGTTTCTTCGACAATCTTCTTGACATCGCCGACCGTGTGCGAAACCGTGAGCGCGATCGGATTCTCCACAACGAATGATTCAGCTTTCTTCACGCGCTCGATCTGCCGCACCTGTTCGTCGATCGTCATGAAGCGATGGATGATTCCAATCCCGCCTTCGCGCGCCATGGTAATCGCCATTACACTTTCGGTCACAGTGTCCATATTGGCTGAGACAATCGGCGCCTGCAATACAATCTTGCGCGTCAACTTGGTTTGCGTGGAAAGCTTGCGCCGCGAAGCCACATCGGAATATTGCGGCACGAGCAAAACATCATCATAGGTCAAAGCTACATCAGGCAATATTTTCAAAGCGATCTCCTCTACAATGTCATTGCGAGGCACATTGCGACGAGGCAATCTCCTGTTTCAAAAACGAGATTGCCACGCCGACCTTCGGTCGGCTCGCAACGACAATCAATCAATAAACCGCGCTCATTATATGGCGCACTTTCCATTCTCACAATGCTATAATGAATTGGGCTCAATCAAATGTCTGACGACCTGCTGGCTCTTTCTCCCCTGGATGGACGTTACCTCCGCGAGACCGAATCACTGCGCGAACACTTTTCGGAGTTTGCATACATCCAGGATCGCGTTCGCATTGAGATTACTTATTTAATTGCACTTTCGCATGAGACGCGTCTCGTCCGTGTTTTAACTTCTGCCGAACTAGATTTTCTTAATACCTTATCGAATCCATTTTCATTGGATGATGCGCGTCAAATCAAGGACTTGGAGCGGATCACGCGTCATGATGTGAAAGCCATCGAAAACTTTTTACGCCTCAAGCTCGCGCCCACATCTTTATCTGACCTTGTGGAATTTCTGCACTTCGGCCTGACCTCCGAAGACGTGAACAACATTGCGCAGGCATTTGCCCTGCGAGATTCACGCGATCAGGTCATTCTGCCTGCGCTAGATAAAATTCTAAATCAACTTGGTGACTTAATTCGAAAGTATAAATCCACACCGATGCTTGCGCGAACGCACGGTCAGCCTGCTGTCCCAACCACGTTTGGAAAAGAGATAGCAACATTTTACGCGCGGCTTAAAAAACAATATACCGAATTAGCATCTCATCGCTTCGAAGCTAAATTCAACGGCGCGGCCGGAAATTTCAACGCCCTTATCTCTGCCGCGCCGCAAGTGGATTGGAGCGCGTTCAGTGAAAAATTTATTCATGAGTTGGGATTGAAGCCCAACCTTATTACAGCTCAAATTCTTCCGTATGATAATTGGATTGAATATTTCGACACACTTCATTTGGTCAATTCCATTCTGATTGATTTCGCACAGGACATATGGCGATATATCAGTGACGACTATTTGAAATTGAAAGTGATTGCATCCGAGGTCGGCTCTTCAACCATGCCGCAAAAAGTCAACCCGATTGATTTTGAGAACGCCGAGGGGAATCTCGGCGTCGCGAACGCATTGCTTGAACAATATGCACGCAAGCTTCCGATCTCGCGCCTGCAACGCGATCTATCCGACTCAACTGTCCGGCGCACGTTTGGTGTCGCGCTGGGACATTCACTCGTGGCATACGCAAGTCTGGGAAAGGCGTTGGAAAGAGTTGAAGCCAACGAGTCCACTATGAGGGCGGAGTTGGAAGCGCATTGGGAAGTCGTTGCAGAAGGCGCACAAACCATTCTGCGTGCAGCAGGAGTCAGCGAAGCATACGATCAATTGAAATCCATTGCACGCGGAAAAGAAATCACAAAAGAATCCTTTGTCAAATGGGTCGAGAATTTGTCGGTTGACGAATTGATGAAGGGAAAACTGCGTGGATTATCGCCACTAACCTATATTGGTTTGGCGGAAGAGATTGCAGAGAGAACATTGAAAGAAAAAAATAGTTATCAGGAGGAGACATGACTGTCACAGTCATTCTTGGAACGCAATGGGGCGACGAAGGCAAAGGCAAAGCGATTGACACCTTCGCCGGTGATTTCGATTACGTGGCGCGTTACAACGGCGGCAACAACGCCGGACACACCATTGTCAACGAATACGGCACATTCAGAATCCATCTCGTGCCGTCGGGAATCTTTTATCCAAAAACCAAATGTCTCATCGGCGGCGGCGTGGTCATTGACCCGGCAGTGCTGATCGAAGAAATGAACTCGCTTCGCAATGCGGACATCAAGCTGGAGAAGCGGTTGTTCATTTCGCAACGCTCGCATCTCATCATGCCGTATCACAAAATCCTCGACGGGCTTTATGAGGCTGCCAAAGGCGCGGGCGCGACGGGAACCACGCGACGTGGCATCGGCCCGACGTTTGCTGACAAGATCAGCTATAACGGAATCCGTTGGAGCGATTTTGCAAATCAGGAAATCTTCACCGACAAGCTGCACATGCAATTGGAGTTGAAAAATAAAATTATTACCGCGCTAGGCGGATCGCCGCTCGACTTCGAGAAAGTCCGCGATGAATATCTTGGATATTATTCTCAAATCAAACCATTTATCACCGAGCTATTCCCGATTGTTCAAAATGAATTGAAAGCCGGAAAGAATTTTCTACTCGAACAAGCGATGGGTTCGATACTCGATCCTGATTGGGGAACCTATCCATTTGTTACTGCCTCGACCACGCTCGCTTCTGCCGCCACGGGCGGACTCGGAATCCCGCCGCGCGCCATCAACCGCATCATCGGCGTGACCAAAGCTTACACCACGCGCGTCGGTGCGGGACCGATGCCGACTGAAGTTAAGGATGACGCGCACGCGGAAAAAGCCCTCAGCGAAGTCGCGGCCACAACGGGACGCATTCGCCGCGGCGGCTGGTTCGATGCGGAGGTTGTTCGTTTCGCGTCACAGGTCAATGGCATCAATCAATTGTTCTTGACCAAGCTCGATATCTTGAGCGAATTCGATGAGATCAAGATATGTACGGGCTACGAATTCGTTGGAAAGAAAGTCCATTATTATGATTTGGATTCATACCAGCTCGATAAAGTCACACCCATTTACAAAACGGTCAAAGGCTGGAAGGAAGATATCCGAGGCGTCCGCAAATACAAGGACTTGCCTGCGCGTGCGCAGGCGTATGTGGAGACGATTGAAAAACTGGTGGACGTGAAAATCGGTTGGGTGGCAAACGGCCCGGAGCGGGAAGCGGTCATAAAAAGATAAAACCTGCATCCCCAATCTGTCCTATGTACTTAATATCAAACTGAGATTATGCTCGGCTGAGTTTAATATCATCGAGGAGCAAAAACTCATGCCAAACGATTCATCCATTCGCGCATTCAAGTGTCCAACCTGCGGCGCGCCGCTCGAACCGCAAGCAGGTGCCTTGACAATGAAATGCACCTATTGCGGCGGCACAGTCATCATCCCGCAATCCATGCGGACGCCGCCGCCCGCATCTCCTACGGGTGTGCCGCAATATAGTTGGGGCGGATTGAACTTGAGCGAAATCATGGGCGAAGCGATGCGCCTGCCGGAAGCGATCTCGCTGGCAGAACAAGGCCGGATCACCGAAGCTGCGCAGTTATACAGTCAGATCACGGGCACGTCTCTCGCCGACGCCACGACGGCGATCAACCAAATCGTCGCGGGCCAGGCTGTGAGCTTGGTTCCGGGACAAAGCGGAATGCAATGGGGACAGACGCCACCTATTTATACTAGCAGATTTAGCCAGCCGAGTTCTGTTCAGACCCTCGGTACATTCACAACAGGCTCTTCTTCATCGAGTTCGAGTCAGCCGCGCGGCTTTGACTTTGGATATTGGATCGGCTCAAAGCTTCCGATCATCATTGGTTTAATCGTGATGTGTTCGCTCGTTGTCGGTTTCGGCATTCCTTTACTTGGCTTCCTGCCGGGCTTGTTTTCATCATTCTCCTCTTCAAGCTCTAATTCTTCAGGGTCCAGCAGTAACTCAATCGCGACACTGATCCCGCAGGGACTCGGCGCCTTAGCATCATCGTCATCCGGCTTCGCAACCCAGACTCTCAGCTTTGGCTCAACGGGAATTGGACCCGGCATGTTCACTGACGCGCGCGCCATCGCCGTGGATAGCAGCGGCAACATCATCGTTGCAGATTATCAAGATGGACGTGTCCAGGTTTTTGACCCGACCGGAAAATTCATTTCGACTTTTTCGTTGGGATCGAAAACGATCATCCCTTCGCTGACTGTCAGCCCCGATAGTAAAATATATGTCACGAATGGCGGAAACATTTCCATCTTTGATGAGAGCGGCAATCAGGTGGGAACCATTCAAAAGGACTCACATTATTTTGTCGACATTGCCTTCGGCGGTGATGGTCTGCTGTATGGCGTTACCGAAGACGACACGATCGACCGTTTCAATTCAAAGGGAAACATCAATCTCGAGATCACGAATGCATTCGAAAACGTGACGGGCAACAGCGAGACGATCCAGCACATTACCGCGGACGGCCTCGGTAATATTTATGTTGCAGGTGCCAATAACTACCTCATCTTGAAATATTCATCCGCCGGAAAATATATCAACCAGTTCGGTGGCGAAAACAAAGATCCTGGACAGTTCGCGCAGGGCAAATTCGTCGAGCCGGGACAACTCGCGGTAGACGGTTATGGACGGGTTTATGTCTCCGATGTTTTTACCAATGTTCAGGTCTTCGATTCCACCGGTGCTTATGTCAACTCTATCCCGGTTAACGCATACGGCATTGCGATTGACAGTCAGAATAATGTATATGTGACGCTTAGCGATCATGTGGAGAAATTCCAGGTGCAAAAACCGGCCGGGCAATAACAAAGGACCTTCAATATGCAGTCAACGGAGATAAGGCGCCTTATCTCCGTTTTCTTTTCCTTGCGCAATAGACGATTCTCTGTATCCTTAGTCTCATCACTCTGAGGAGGATATATGCTTGCTCGCTTCACAAAACCCATCCTTGCCTTGCTTGCAACCCTCCTTGTTGCGAGCCTGCTTGCAATTTCACTCGGCCCCCTTCCAGCATTAGGACCGCTGCTTTCACCGGTTGGCGGATTCTGGTCAGCTGCAAAAGATGATATGTTCCAATCGCAGGAACAACTTAATTTTCCGGGACTTAATAACAAGGTCACGGTGATTTGCGATGTCTACGGCATCCCGCATATCTTCGCACAAAACGATGAAGATGCCGCGTTCGCGGTCGGATATCTTCAAGCTAAGGAACGCCTAGCCCAAATGGATTTACAGCGGCGCAATGCGGCCGGGACGATGGCCGCATTGGTCGGTCCCGACGCGCTGCAAGACGATGAGTTCATGCGTGATGTTGGCCTGCAACGCGTGGCACAGGCTTCGCTCGATCAAATGAAACCGGATGATCCTTCGTTGCTTGTCATGCAAGCCTTTGCCAATGGCGTGAACGCCTATATCAATTCCATCGAGCCGAACAATTTGCCACTCGAATATAAATTGCTCGGTGTCAAACAGGTCCAGCCGTGGACTGTGCTCGATGAAATGACGTTTGCAAAATATATGGCCTGGGATTTGATCCATTCATTTGACCCCATGTATTTCACAACGCTCATGGAAAAGATGGGCTCGCAAAAAGTTTACGATCTCTTTCCGGTCAATCGTCCAATTGAAACGCCTTTCATCCCGACCTGGCCTGCAAATGAAACCTCGCTGACCTCGATATCTCCTTCGCCGCAATTGGATTTGGCAATCGCTTCGATTCTGAATCGCGCCAAACAGGCCAACCAATTGAATCAACCGAACTCATGGCATGGCTCGAACAACTGGGTTATCAGTGGATCCCGCAGTGCGACGGGCAAACCGATCCTCGCCTCCGATCCGCATCTGGGCTATCAACTGCCGTCCCTTTGGTACATTGTTCAAATTGTGACTCCCACTCAAAATGTCGAGGGCGTCGTGCTGGCCGGGCTTCCTTTCGTTATCATCGGGCATACGCGTAACATTGCCTGGGGTCTCACGAACACTCAAGCCGATGTGATGGATTTCTTCACTGAAAAGATCAATCCCGCTAATCCCAACCAATACTGGCATAACAATCAATGGAACGATATGCAAATCATAGACGAAGTGATCGATGTGCGCGGCGGACAACCGGTTCATTATCCGGTTCATATCACGGACCACGGACCGATCATCAGCAAACAGGGTTTCAACGTGGCTATGGAATGGACAGGTGCTTTGCCCACGCTCGACATGCGCGCGTTTTACAACCTCAATCACGCTGAAGATTACAACGCCTTCGTCAATGCGTTGAAGGATTACAAAGTCCCCGCGCAAAACTTTGCCTACGCGGATACCAAAGGCAACATCGCTATTTGGTCGGCGGGATTGTTCCCCATCCGCAAGAACGGCGATGGGCGCACGATCGTAGATGGCTCATCCGGCGATTATGATTGGACAGGCTTCATCCCATTCGATCAAGTTCCCCATGCGCTCAACCCCGCCCAGGGGTACCTATGGTCAGCGAATGATCGTCCCGCCCCTCTAAATTATCCGTATTATCTCGGCTATCAATGGGACCCCAATTCGCGCGGCACGCGCATCCACCAGCGCTTGATGCAGTGCAATCCCTGCACCGTCGCGGACATGGAAGCGCTTCAATATGACTCAAAGGATGTTTACGCCGAAGCCATCCTGCCCACCATGATCGCGGCCATCACGCCGAAAGATGATTTCGAAACCGCGGCGCTCAATCAAATGAAAAGCTGGAATTACTTTACCACTACGGAGTTGATTGCCGCGACAATTTGGGTGAACTGGCTGATCAACTTCCGCCATGCCACATGGCAGGATGATTGGGAAGCGGCGGGATTCAAATTCAACATCGATGGCACAATCAAAGATTGGGACGCATGGGGCTTCAACGGCGATAACGAATATCAGCCGCCGTTTGAAGTCTTTGAAGATATGGTACTGCACCAACCCAACTCACCGTACTTCGATGACTTGACCACAAAAGATAAGGTCGAGACGCGCGATGACATCATCCGCCTCAGCTTTGAGAAAACTCTTTCGGATCTGAAGCAGCAATACGGTCCGGATTTGAACTCCTGGCAATACGGGAAGAATCATGTCTCCGATATTCCCCATCTGCTGGATGTTCCGGTTCTGAATCGCGTCGGCATTCCGATTCCCGGCGATGGCAACAGTCCGAACGGACAAAGTAACGGCGGCCCATCAGATGGCGGCCCGTCGTGGCGTATGGTGGTGGACTTCTCCGATATCGCAAATTCGTTTGGCGTTTATCCCGGCGGACAAAGCGGCTCGCCCATCAGCCCCGAGTACGATAACTTCATCCCGCTGTGGGCGCAGGGAAAATATTTCCCATTGCTCTTCCCGGCCGCGCCGGATCAAATGGATGCAAAAAATATCGCAAGCGCTTTGACCATCGGACCGAAATGAGGTTGATATGAAAAATATTTGGATTGCTTTAGTTCTTGTCGCGCTGGCAGCGTTTGTGCTTGAACTCTTCGGCTGGTGGTGGGCCATGCCCATTGCCGGTTTGATCGGCGGATGGATTTTGCATAATGGCAAACAAGGTTTCGTGTTCGGCGGCCTCGGCGCGACGATAGCATGGCTGGCCTTCATCATTTTCTTCGCGCTCACATCGCCAGTTGGAAAATTACTCGTGGTTGTTTCCGGCGTGCTTGGATTAGATGCATCATTGGCATTCGTTCCGGCATTGCTCGCGGTCATCGTCGCATTTCTGCTTGGCGGCCTCGGCGGCTTGACCGGCGGATTATTTGCACAAAGCGTATAACATGACAACATTGAAGTTCCCGAAAAAATTTATTTGGGGTGCGGCCACATCCGCCTATCAAATCGAAGGCGCGTGGAATGTGGACGGCAAAGGGCCATCCATTTGGGACACGTTCAGCCATAAGCTGGGCAAAGTCATCAACAACGAAAACGGCGATGTTGCAGTGGATCATTATCATCGCTACAAGGATGATGTGAAGTTGATGGCAGACCTCGGATTGAAGGCCTATCGTTTTTCCATCGCTTGGACGCGCATCCTTCCCGAAGGCAGAGGCAAGGTCAACCAAAAAGGTTGGGCATTTTATGACCGCCTGATTGATGAGCTGCTCAAGCGGGACATCGAGCCCTATGCCTGTCTCTTCCATTACGATCTGCCGCAGGCGTTGCAGGATAAAGGCGGATGGCCGAATTGTGAAACGGCTTATGCGTTTGCGAATTATGCTGGCATCGTTTCAGACCATCTAACGGATCGCGTTAAAGTGTTCTTCACTCACAACGAGCCGTGGGTCACTGCCATCCTGGGATATTTCACGGGCGCTCACGCTCCGGGCATCAAAGACCCTCCGGCTGGAATCAAAGCTTTACATCATCTATTGCTTTCACATGGATTGGCCTATGAGGCAATCCGCGCTTCAGCTAAACAACCGGTGAAGATTGGCATCACATTGAATCTCAACCCAATGTATCCGGCAACGGAATCAAAAAAAGATCGTGATGCCGCGCAGCGCGTGGATGCATTGGTCAACCGCTCGGTGCTTGATCCGCTGCTGGAAGGCACCTCGCCGATCCAGGAATTTACTCTGAGTAAAATACTATCGGGTTCAGTGATCAAGGCAGGCGATCTCGAAAAGATCAAGCACGTTGACTTATTAGGCATCAATTACTATTCGCGCTCGGTGCTGAGGCACGAAGCAAAATTTCCACTGGTTTCCGCCGCGCAGACTTTTCCCGAAGGCAATGAATACTCCGGCATGTGGGAAATTTATCCAGAAGGCATCTATGAAATCCTGACGCGCATCTGGAAAGATTATCAACCATCCTGCGAATTGATGGTGACAGAAAATGGTGTACCCATTCCCGACGGACTTGACTTCGATGGCCGCGTGCGGGACGAACGGCGTATTCGCTATTTACAGAATCATATCGCACAGGTTCATCGTGCCATCAAAGAGGGCGTGCCGGTCAAAGGATACTTCCACTGGTCATTGATGGATAACTTTGAGTGGGCGTTGGGTTATGGTCCGCGCTTTGGGATCGTCTATGTGGATTACAAGACTTTAAAGAGAACAGTAAAAGACAGCGGCAGATGGTTCGCCACAGTGATCCAGGACAACGCGGTCAAGACTTAACAACGTGACCTTGAATTACATCATCGGAGTCGCGCTCGGAATCCTTGGTGGGATTTTGACTCAGTTTGGACAACTCCTCGAAAAACAAGCCGTCAACCAGGTCCGGATAGACAACGCTGAGAATGGTTTCATGCGCCGGCTGTTCAGGAATCGGATCTGGGTTTTGGGCGTCATCTTTGGCCTAGGCGGCGGGACCGCGGCTTACATGATGGCTCAGTCCATGATTGGCCCGGCGTTGACGCCTGGCCTGATGGCTGCCGGCTTGATTGTCCTAGCAATCGGCTCTGTTCGAATCAATCATGAAACATTGAACACATCCGAAATAATCGGCATCGGGTTGATGATTATTGGAGTTTCTTTTTTGGGTTTAAGTGAATTGGGAATCAATCAACCCCAAGTCCGTGCCACTCTGACAGATCACAATGCTCTTATTCGGGTTGCGATCTTCACCGTGAGTTTGTTCCTTATCAGTATTGCCATACGCAGTGTTGCTCATCGCGTCCATGGGCGCAAAGGAATGTTCATTGCTTTGACTAATGGTTTTCTGGCGTGCCTGTCGGATTTTTGGATCAACCCATTTCTTGCATTGATTCTGATTGTCTTAAGCGGCAATGGTTCATTCACGCAATCAATTATTTTTGTGATTGCCGCGTTGATCTTGATGACCACAGCTACGGTGATTACCTGGCAAAATCAACTGGCGTTCAAAGTTGCCCAAGCCAGCAACGTGGTGCCGGTCGCGCAAGTGCCGATTCAAATTTCGCCCATCCTGGTTTATTTTTACATTTTCGCTTTAAAACCACCCAGCCAAATTTCAGTAATCTACATCCTCGCCGGAACCGTTCTCACGATTGTCAGCGGCTTCCTGCTTGGGCGCAGAAAAGAAGAGGCCATTTAGCGGGAACATTACAGGACTTCTCCATACACTTGATCAGGCTTAAGCCATTCAGGAAAACGCGCTCGTAATAAGCAACGCGCTTCATAACACAAATGACAAGCATCGGCATAGGTGGATTTGTGCGGAAGATTGTATTCACGGACCAATGCGGCGGGACCGCCTTCGAGTAGTGGTCCACAAATTGGATGCGCATCGGCATCGTAGCTTTTACAAAATTCGGTAAGCGGCTTCTCGAAAACGTTAGCGATCACAATTCCCTGGCAGATGTGCAGATTCCCAAATGGGTCGAGATGGATGCGTCCGGGTTCGCGCAAATCCTCGTGCCGACATTGCGTGAAGTCATTCCATGGATACTGTTCCGCACGCGGAGCGAGTTGGGCCGCCGCGCGTCCGCGAAACATGACCGCATCTTGATCTTTGACCTGACCATGCGTCTGCGCCGCATCTTTGTCAGGTTTGGCAATGCTGATCATGCCGGTTGGAATCTTCAGCCACCTGGCCGCGACGATTGCATTCTGCGACTTTTCACTCAACACTTCATCACAATGATATAAATCACTACTAACCGTCAAATCGGAAACGAGTTCCCGCCAAAGGTTGCAGACGCTCTGCAGCCTTAGCAACGGAGGTGGCCCAATAAGCGTTTGATACAATGCCAACGGTAAAACCCATTTGCGCCGCCATCTGGACGCCTTTGACGAGAACATCATAATAAATAAAGGGCTCGCCGCCCTCAAAGTAAATCCATTCAATGCCCGCCTCCTTAGCTTGATTTAAGATTTGCTCGATCTGTTCCGCATTCAATTCCCCGCGCTGACGCGGACTTCCCCACACAAAACAATGCCCGCACTCCCGCGTGCATTGATAGGTCAATAAAATATGCAAGCCGGAAAGTCGCAATGGTTCTCCAAATCAATCACGGAGTGGCGGTTGGGATAAATTGGATCTGCCCCACGTCAGCCGTCTGACCGGCGATCACTTGAACCGGAAAATCGCGGCCGACCAAATTATCAGCGACGATGAGCGATTGTGCGCCGGCAGGCACACGGTCCAGTTGGAAGCGACCATTCGAATCTGTGACCGCCGCTAACTTAGTACCAAGGATGAAAATCCTGCCATGGAATGGCGCACCGTTTTGATCCACCACCACACCACGAACCGCGCCTGTGCCCATCAAAATCCCACCAGTCTGAGATTTCATCAAGTTGGCCGCGCCGAGCAGGAGAACAAACAACAACACAATCAAGATGACGATGCGCAAACGTCTGCGCCGTGTTGTTGAATCAGGCGGCCGTTCAGGCAAACCGTGTTTATATTCACCAAGCGAGGGAGAATTTTCAAATTTCATTTCATCCTCCAAACCCCTATGGAGAAATGGTAAAGTTATGAAAGCAGGCCTGCGTGCTATCCCACGAACGCAGACCAACACTGCCAGTAGCGTATGTGCTGTCAGTGACCGTTGTAACGGGAGTACCATCCACATATGCCGTAAATGTATTTCCTTTTACAACCACTTGTACATTGTGTGATGTGTTATACCAATTAAAATTATTGTCTTGTGTGACCGCTATGGGTGTGGCTAATTCAACGCCGTTAACCCATTTCCGAAAAATGAACGATCCGCCCTCCCAACCAGTATCATATTGAAATGAATAGCCGTTGAACGATGGTCCTGGGTTGGTAACGCGGAAGAAAACACCGTAACCGTTTCCCTGCATGAGATCTGCTCCATTCAGGTTGACTGTATAATCATTCGCGTTCATGTTCTGTGAACAACTATTGAATGTAGCGGCAGTGGAGAATGTACACAGCTGACCGTTCTGCTCCGTCCATGGGCCAGAAGAATTGTTCCATCCGCTCAGTCCGCTGGAAAAATTATCCGAACAATAAACCTGTGCCGCGCAGGATCCGCCGCCCGAAATGGAATTTGCCGCCTGACAATACAGACTCTTAACCGATACACCCATTAATTCCAAAATGAGAATGATTCCAGTAGCGACTAACAGCAATAGCAGGGCATACTCTATCAAACCTTGTCCGCGTTGTTGAAGTTCTTTTTTTTGATGTCCGTTCATAATCACCTGTCCGAAACGGATTTAACCTTTTTCTTTTTTGCCCGTGCCCGCTCGCGAACGCGCACATAACCATCCGGCAAAGCCTTGGGCGGATTTTGCTTGTACTCCTCCTTACTCCAATAAAACGCAAGATCTTCAAATAAAGCACCGACCGGGCTTGCGGGTTCTTCGAACACCGGCGGCTTCCCGAGCGTCAATGCCGTAACCAGGATCTTGTCAGCATGCGGAACCACCATATCAATTTTATGATTCAATGTCTTTTCGATTTCAAGTCGAGGCAGGCCCTGTCCGCTGAACACCCAGTTGAGCAATAAGGCGATCTTTTCATTTGGATAACCCAATTGTTGAAAAGTGTACAAAGCCATACTGGCGCAACGCACGGAAGCAAGCTCGGGAGCCAGCACGAGGACGATCTGGTCCGCCGCATCCAAAGCAGCCAAAGAGGGTGCACTGAAGTCGTGAGCCAAATCAAGAATCAGATAATGATGATCTCGACGAAGTAGTTGCAGGACGCGCGTGACCTGTTCGCCGTTGAGCCGTTCCGCGTCCTGCGGATACCGGGGAGCGGCAAGCACCTCGACTCCTGAATCGTGCTTAAGCAGGACTTTGTTAATCACATCCAGGTCCATCTCATCGTGAGGAATCGTGGCCAGGTCACTCCAACTATTACGAAGCGACAGATCAAGCATCAGCGCACTCATTCCATTCACCAGCGCCAGATCAACCAGCGCGACAGGCTGGGACCAAATCTGGGCAAAGCCAATAGCAAGATTGGCTGCCAGCGTTGATACTCCGACGCCACCGCGCAACGAAAAAACGGCGATTACTTTCCCTTCTGCATTGACATCATTGCGGATCTGTGGGACGACACGGCGCAGTAATACTTTCACGCGGGCGGTCAGTTCCAGCGGCTGGAAGGGCTTGACCATAAAGTCATCTGCGCCAGCTTCGAAAGCTTTCAATCGCTCGTTCAACGCGCTCAGCGCGGTCAGAATAATAATGGGGATGCTTGCGATGCCGGGTATCGCGCGCAGACGACGGCACAATTCATAGCCGTCGATATCCGGCATCATTACATCCAAGATGGCCAGATCGGGCGACACATTGACAATCGTATTGAGCGTCTCTTGCGCATTCTGAGCAGTAAAGACCTCATACCCCTCCTTCTTCAAAATGGCAGAGACGAGTCTGAGGTTCATTTCATTATCGTCAACGACGAATATTTTTACAGCCATCACGTCCTTCTTGTAGAAAGATTATAACATTTAAAGACAGACGCTCGTTTCAAATGGCTTATCATTTCTGTCGACTTGCTGCAATCCAACTTTAATAAACAGGGCAGGGACTTGACATATTAATGAGGAACGAAAAACTTTTAGGTAATATGTGGTTCGTACAGTATCGCAATAAATTAAAAAGGAAGTGCAATGCCTGAATCCCCTCCACAAAAATCGCGGGCATTCAATTTCGGCGCTGGTGGATTACTTATTGGTTTGTTGTTTCCCTTCCTAGCCACTATGCTGGCTCTTTTATCTCAAGGCATCCCTTTCACAATGGTGAACGTCCTGAGCCTGCATGGGAGCAATGATCAGCTGAAAATCATGGATGCTCTTCCATTTGTCATGGGTGCGTTCGCGTTCCTGCTTGGCCGCCGCGAAGACAAATCGCACGAGATCCAATTCGGGCTGGAGAAGGCAGCGGAACAACGCATCCGGGAAATCAACGAAACGAATTTCTTTCAATCCAAAATAAACTCACTCTTAAACCTTTCGCTCGAAGAGCTGACCTTGAAAGATGTTCTGGAACGTGCACTGGCTATTATCCTAGATACGCCGTGGTTTTCCGCCAACCCAACCGGAGGCATCTTCCTTGTGGAGGACCAGCCTCAAACATTGGTCCTCAAAGCATCCCAGAATATGGATTCGACATTATCCACGCTTTGCGCAAATGTCGGCTTCGGTCGATGCTTATGTGGACGCACAGCGCTTATCGCAAGATCGAGTTTGCAGATCGTATCGACCAACGGCATGAAAACCGCTATGATGATATTCAGCCGTACGGTCATTACAGTGTGCCAATCCTCGAAAACGAACAGATCCTCGGCGTGCTGGTGGTCTTTGTCGAAGAAGGACATCGACAGGAGCAACGCGAGGTTATCTTCCTGGAATCCGTTGCCAGCGCTCTCAGCGGGATCATCAAAAGAAAGCAAGCCGACGAACACCTGCATTTACAAACAGCGATTTTGGAAACCGCCGCCAATGCAATTATGGTAACGGACCGGAAGGAAAACATCACTTGGGTCAATCCGGCGTTCACCGAATTGACCGGATATACTTCGAAAGAGGTAGTCGGATCATCCCTGAGAGCGCTACGGTCCGGTGAACACGATGCCGAATTCTATAAAGTCATACATGAACGGGTAATGTCGGGCATGGCATGGGGAGATTGCCGATCAGCGCAAGAACCACACGCAATATGTCAATGAGCAGACCACCACACCGGTAACGGATGAAAACGGCCAGATCACATGCTTTGCATCCGTTATGCAGGATGTGACCGAACGCAAACGCGCCGATAATGAACTGCGGCTGCAGAAACAGTACTTTGAAACGCTCGTACAGAACAGTCCGGTTGCAATTGTCACAACTGTGCAAAGGAACATTGCAGCGTGCAATCCGGCCTTCGAAAAATTATTTGGCTTTCAAGAAGCGGAAATCTTGGGCAAAGATCTCGATTTCATTGTCGCACCCGGGGATGAAATATCGGAGGCCATGGAATATTCGCGGCAGGTAATGAAGGGTAAAGTCATCCATGGACTGGGAAAGCGCAAACATAAGGATGGCGGCACAGTTGATGTTGAAATATTTGGCGCTCCCGTGATCGTGGATGGTGAACAAATTGGAATACTAACCATCTATCATGACATCCCAGAATTGGTGAATGCGCGGCGTCAGGCAGAAGCAGCTGCCAAGGCAAAATCCGAATTCCTGGCAAACAGGAGCCATGAAATCCGCACGCCGCTCAATGCAATTATCGGCATGACCGGACTTCTACGGGATACGCCGATCACCAAGGAACAGCATAAATTCGCAGAGACTATCCGCACCAGCGGAGATACGTTATTAGCGATCATCAATGATATTCTGGATTTCTCGAAGATCGAAGCCGGCAAGATGCTCCTCGAAAAACAACCTTTTCACCTGGCCTCATGCATTAAATCAGCGCTCGATCTGCTGGCAACGAAAGCTTCCGAAAAAAATATAGAGCTGGCTTATATCGTTAACGAGAATACGCCCAACAACCTTCTTGGCGACGTATCACGCCTGCATCAGGTGCTGGTCAACCTGCTTGCCAACGCAGTCAAATTCACGCAAAAGTGTGAGGTGGTGATATCGGTGACTGCCCAAAAAATCGGTGAAAAGGAACGCAGGCTCCACTTTTCAGTCCGTGATACCGGCATTGGCATTCCTGAAGAACGCATAGGACAGTTATTCCAGCCATTTGTGCAAGTGGATTCATCCACAACCCGCAGGTACGGCGGAAGCGGCCTGGGACTTTCGATTTGTCACCGGTTGATTGAGTTGATGAACGGGAAAATCTGGGTGGAAAGCGAAGTTGGAAAAGGTTTAACATTTCATTTCACGATTCTCGCGGAAACCACGCCGGTCACGGTGCGTCTCCAGCCACACGGCGTTCAACTGGATTTGGACGGGCGCGCTATTCTCATCGTGGATGATAATGCCACCAACTGTCAGGTTGTTTCCAGACAGACCGCGGCTTGGGGCATGAAGCCACAGGGATTTTTATCTGCGAAGGACGCGCTAGAAGCGTTGAAGCACGGTGAGCAATTCGCTATCGCAGTACTCAATATGCAAATGCCGGAAATGAATGGCTTGACGCTGGCGCGCGCGATTCACAAATTGCCGGAAACCGCCGAACTTCCGCTGATTATGTTGACATCCCTAGGGTTTCGTCCCGAGCAGGATGAGACGAATGACTTTGCTGCGTTTCTGACAAAGCCCATCAAGCCCTCGTATCTTTTCGAGACCCTTGCCTTCGTATTGACCAATCAGCCGCGTGCAACGCCCCAAAAGCACGAGGCACCACCCATCTTCGATCATCAACTGGGTGTCGAGCATCCGTTGCGCATCCTGCTCGCAGAAGATAACGTGGTCAATCAGCAAGTTGCAATTGCCCTGCTCCACCGCATGGGATACCGTCCAGATGTTGTGGCAAACGGGTTAGAAGTGCTGGATGCTTTGGAACGTCAGGTGTACGATGCGGTATTGCTTGATATACAAATGCCCGAGATGGATGGCGAAGAGGCAGCCCAAAAAATCAAGGAGAATTGGCCGCCTGAAAAACGTCCCCGCCTGATTGCTATGACGGCAAATGCCATCGAGGGCGACCGCGAACATTACCTTGCTAGCGGATTGGAAGATTACATTAGTAAACCTATTCGAATCGAAGAACTTCAGCGCGCTCTGGAAGCAACCCAGCCCCTTACTTAATGGAAGCGACTTAGAGAGCCAACTGCACGAGGTGGAAACATGAGTTTAGATCCATCTGCACTGGAATCCTATCGTGAATTTATGGGTGAGGAGGCGGATTCTTTTATCGCGACCATTATTAGTAACTTGAGTTTAGAGTTCGTAGGACCTTAGCAGAAATGGAACTTGCTGATAAAGTTTTTGTGTGAATAAAAGCAAAATCAGCGAGTTCCGAAAAGCAGTATACCAAAGTCTGAAGAAACGGGCGGATATCCTATTCGACTTGATCGATGCCCTGACCGTGGCAGGCCAGGTGAGTTCGCCCGTGGCCTTGAGCGAGCAGAAGCCATTCCGGCGGAAGTTCGAGAGCGTATACGACGGATTAGAAAACGGTGAGATGGACATCGGAGAAATCCTTTCGCTCTTGCCAGATTGTGTGCCGGAAGACAGCGAAACGATTGCAGGCTATCAAGTGTATGCGGTGGATGCGACTCCCAATGAACATGAAGAAGCCGAGACCCTGCCGGATCGCAGTGTATTGAAAGCGAGTCAGAGCGAGACACTGCGCTGCGGACACAAGTATTCCTGGGTGGTGCGACTGATACACCGCGGGACTTCATGGGTAGCGCCGGTGGATGTGGAACGGATCAGCACGGAGAGTACAGATACGAAACTGGCCAGCGGTGCAAGTCCAGGAATTGGATCTGCGTGACCCACAAGCGAAAGTCATCGTGGCGGACAGCCGCTATCAAGACCACCAGTTTTTGAATATTTTCGAGCAGTTTCAGCGCACTTTTGCTCTGATCCGCCTGCGTGGCAATGGCGTCTTGTATGAAGAGCCGAAGCGAAAACCGAAAGGTAGTCGCGGCGCTCCCCGCAAGCATGGTCTGTCTTTCAAACTGAATGACGCTCATCGATCTGCCGATCGTCGTGAGACCTTCCAGCTCAGAGAGCAGACCGTACGGGTGCAAGCCTGGCAGAAACTCCACTTCGCCTGACATGTACTGCGTTCTTCAGTAAAGGCGCAGTCACTTCGTAAGAAACTGGCTGCTTTAATCGGCACACTGGTTCAGATCGAATTTCTCAAAGCGGATGGCACGCCGCGTTACAAACGACCGGTGTGGTTATGGTGGACCGGACCGCAGTGCGTAACGCTTTCCGATCTGTGCCGCATGTATCTTTGGAGATTTGCGAAAGTGGTTTGTAGTGTGACCATCGAGCATCTGTTCCGATTTCTCAAACAGCATATGGGACTCAATTCCAATCGTTCCCTCAATCTGGTGAGCGCGGGACAATGGATGTTGCTGTGCGCTTTGGCCTATTGGCAATTGCTCCTCATGCGCGATCAAGTGAAGCCCAATCGTCCGGCTTGGTATCCCAGCCAAGCGGATCGATGCACCATGCTCGCACCTTATCAGGTACAACGACCTGCCCTGTGTTCTTTCAGGGTCGGCTTTTGCATTTTTGTTGGAGTTGGGCACACCGGCCCCCACTCCCAGACCTGCTGGAAAAGGCATGTGCAGACCCAAAAATTATTGCCTGGCTCCGCGTACTCGCTATCCGGTGATCTTCAAGAGCAAAAAGACATCCAAATCACCGGCTGCCAGTCCATAATTGGTATTTGCTTTTCTATTTTTAAGGTCCTGTTCGATTGCACTTTCTTTTTGTTCTATTCTGCTACTCTAAAGTCAAGTTAGTAAATATATTGAAAACGTCCCCAGCCTCATCCGTGATATGCAGGAGGCATTGGCCGTTACGGATCGCGTTACACTGATCCGTGCTGCGCATACTCTTAAATCAAACAGTGCCACGATCGGCGCAAGCAAGCTGGCCGAGATGAGTGCTGACTTGGAAAAGGCGGGAAAGGACAGCTCCTTGGAAGAGTTGGCTATTAAGATCGCCCAAGCCAAGGAAGAACTCGACAAGGTAATTCAGGAGCTCAGCCTCCGCTAAGGTCAGTATCCGGCTAATTCCTGAACGCCGCGTGATGCTCACGCGCTATAATTGGCTTAATCAAACAAGAGGAGAAATTATGCCAAACGTCTTCGCATCTGCTCACCCGCTCGTCGCTCACAAACTTTCCCGTATGCGCAACAAAGATATCGAACCAAAGAAATTTCGCGAACTCGTGCGTGAAATTGCGGCGCTGCTTTGTTACGAAGCGACATCCGATTTGCTGACCGTTCCGCGTCAAGTTGAAACGCCGCTGGCAACCATGACTGGCTCAGAACTCCAAGAGAAAATTGGTCTTGTGCCGATTCTGCGTGCCGGGCTTGGAATGGTTGAAGGCATCTGGGAGTTGATGCCCGTCGCAGAAGTGTGGCATATCGGACTCTATCGCGATGAGCGGACTCTCAAACCGGTGGAATATTACAACAAACTGCCCACCGAGCCGACCGTTTCCGTTTGCCTTATTCTCGACCCGATGCTGGCCACCGGCGGTTCAGCCGTCGCCACCGCTGACATTGTGAAGCATTGGGGCGTGAAGAAAATCAAATTCGTCGGGCTGATCGGCGCACCGGAGGGAATCAAGAACATGCAGGAGCATCATCCCGATGTTCCGATCTATCTCGCTGCGATTGACGATCATCTCAATGAGCGCGGCTACATTGTCCCGGGACTTGGCGATGCGGGCGACCGTCAATTCGGAACAGGGTAGAATTCGCAATGGCTTACGACAAAAAATTAGAAGAACGGATTCAAGAAAAACTCAAGGGCACGCGCGGCCTGATCGAAAAGAAAATGTTCGGCGGCGTGGGCTTTATGATTCACGGCAATATGGCTTGTGGCATATTGAAAGATGATCTGATTGTCCGCATCAATCCAGACCAACATGATGAGGTGATGAAGCGTCCGCATATCAAGCCGTTTGATAATATGGGCAGACCGATGGCGGGCTGGCTTTTAGTCACCCCGGAAGGATGCAAAACGGATAAAGCCCTGGCCGATTGGGTCAAGATGGGTATTGATTTTGCAAAGAGTCTTCCACCCAAGTAGGAAGGTTTGTGATGATTCAATGGATTGTGTTCGCAGTCGGCTCGACCATCTTGATTGTCATTTCGTGGGCATCACTTCATCACGCTGATTCACATGGCTTCTACCGTTTCTTCGCATGGGAGGCGATTTTCGCCCTCATCGTTCTCAATGCACCGCAATGGTTCAGCCACTGGTTGGCGTGGTATCAAATCATTTCGTGGATTCTTCTGATCGCCTGTATCGTTCCATTAGTATTCGGCGTCCAATCCCTACGCACAAGAGGCAAGCCCAATAAAGAAGAACGCCCCGACGCTTCATTGTTGGCTTTTGAAAGGACGACGAAATTGGTCACAAGCGGAATCTACAAATACATCCGCCATCCTTTATACAGTTCCTTATTATTCCTGGCTTGGGGCACATTCTTCAAAGCGCCATCACAAACTGGAATCATTCTTGTCTTAATTGCAACTCTCTTTCTTAGTGCAACCGCCAAAGCGGATGAAGCGGAATGTATTCAAACCTTTGGAAGCGATTATCAAGAATATATGAAGCAAAGCAAAATGTTCATACCGTTTGTTTTTTGATAGTCATTGGAGAAATAATATGAGAGCCATGCTGTTGCGCGAGATGGCGCCGATTGCAAAAAATCCAAAGCCGCTTGCGTTCGAGGAGGTTCCTGAACCGAAGCCAAAGGCGGATGAAGTTTTAATTCGAGTCTCGGTGTGCGGAGTCTGCCACACGGAACTGGATGAAATCGAAGGAAGAACCAAGCCATCGCAACTGCCAAGAATATTGGGGCATCAAGTGGTTGGCGTGATTGAAGACGGAAAGAATAAAGGTCAACGCGTGGGCGTGGCGTGGATTTATTCGGCATGTGGGAAATGCAAATATTGTTTATCGGGCCATGAAAATCTATGTGAGCAATTCCAAGCCACAGGACGCGACGCGAATGGCGGTTACGCAGAATACATGACCGTGCGTGCAGACTTTGCACATCTCATTCCGTCGTCGTTATCGGATTCGGAAGCTGCGCCGTTGTTATGCGCGGGCGCGGTCGGTTATCGCGCATTGAGGCTGGCGAACATCGAAGATGGTCAATCGCTTGGACTGATGGGCTTCGGCGGATCGAATCACCTGGTGCTGAAAATGGCGCAGCAAAAATATCCAAACTCAGCCTTGTTCGTGTTCAGCCGCAACGCGGAAGAAAGAGAGTTCGCCAAATGGTTGGGCGCGGCATGGACGGGCGCGATTGATCAGACTCCGCCATCAGAGTTGAACGCGGTCATTGACACGACACCTGTTTGGGGTCCGATTGTGGAAGCGTTGAAACATTTAAGTCCGGGCGGCAAACTCGTCGTCAATGGAATCCGCAAAGAAGAAATCGATAAAGAGGTTTTATTGAAATTGGATTACGCCTCGCAGTTGTGGATGGAGAAGGAAATCAAGAGCGTGGCGAACGTGACGCGGCAGGACGTGTGCGAGTTTTTGGAGCTGGCGGCGGAAGCGAATATCAAGCCTGAGTTTCAGGAATTTGATTTGCAGGATGCTAACGCGGCTTTGCTAGAAATGAAGCAGGGAAAGATTCGCGGCGCGAAGGTATTGAAGGTTCATTAGAAATATTTGAAGGAGAAAAATCATGGAGAACGTTTCCTTAAAGACATTGGCCAAGATGATCGACCATTCATTGCTTCACCCAACGATGACGGATGAAGTCATTGTGGCAGGCTGTGAGTTGGCAAAGAAGTACGATGTGGCAACGGCGTGCATAAAGCCGTATGCCATTCACTTGGTGAAGGATGTGCTTGATGGTTCGGATGTGGGAATTTGCGCGGTGATCGCTTTTCCGCATGGCAACAGCACCACCGTCATCAAAGTACGGGAAGCCGAAGAAGCCGTCCACGATGGCGCAAGCGAGATCGATATGGTGGTGAATATCGGGAAGGTTCTCGGCGGCGCGTGGGACTACGTTGCCAGTGAGATACGAGCAGTGAATGAAATCGTTATAAGAGATGGAGCGATTCTGAAGGTCATCTTCGAGAACGATTATTTGCAAGACAAACACATTCAAAAGCTGTGCGAGATATGCACAGAATGCGAGGTCGCGTTTGTCAAAACTTCGACGGGATACGGATTCGTCAAGCAGGCGAATGGGATGTACGCGTATGCGGGAGCGACCGATCAACATTTGCGCCTGATGCGCGAGCATTGTTCAGCTACGATCGGGATCAAAGCCGCAGGCGGGGTGCGGACTCTGGATGATTTGTTGCGAGTCCGCAGTTTGGGCGTGACGCGCATCGGCGCCACGGCGACCGCGGAGATTCTCGAAGAAGCGAAGAGACGCGGCTATCAATAACAGGATGGCAAGGAGAAAAAATTAGATGATCAACGAAATATTTGATTGGTGCGTCCAGTTCCTCGTTCTTTGGGCCGGGCGATTGGGCATGAGCTACAAAGCGATCAACGTGTGGGTGTTCGTTATCATCTGGCCGGTATTTACAATTTTGTTGATTGGTCTTGTCATTGCCCAGCAGGTGAAGATTCGTCGGTTACTAAGGAAGGCGAAAGAAGTACAGAAGAACAAGGTTCAAACATAAAGGCATGACGCGCATCGGTGCCACCGCGACGGCGGAGATTCTCGAAGAAGCGAAACGACGCGGTTATCAATAAAGATAAAGAAAGGTGCGCGGCGCAAAAGTGTTGAGGATATTCTAAAATGAAATCGTTATTCAAAACACTACCACCAAAAACAACAAAATTGGGCCTCGCAGTGAGGATAATTGTATTACTTGTCATGGTTCTTTTTTGTATAGCTCTTTGTTATGTGGTTGCGGAAAACACTATTCTTCATCAACCTACTGGAGAAGAAGAATTCAGGGAATTGGTGCTTGACGCAATGCCCAAAAGTGTAATTATTCTTCAACATCAAGATGGCGACGATTGTTGCGAAACTTGGTTACATTTCAAAATATCCCCCATTGATTTTAATTATATTTTGACGTCCTCTTCATATTGGGGGCAGAAATGGAAAGTCGATTCTGGTTTTGATATGTCGATGACTGGTGGAATGTCAGACGCCCCAAAATGGTGGAGAGCGCAATTTGGCAATAACGCAATAGAATATTCTCTGGTTCTAAGATGTATGACTAATGGTCAAGGGGATTGTTATCATGAGGAAGTTGAATATATGTGGGTAAACCCGCAAAGGAATGAAGTCTATTTATTTTATGCGAATACTTTTCCTCATTAAGAAAATAGGTGAAATTAATTTATGTCCCTCCTCAAAGACCCCGAACGAACCGAAACAAAATATCTGCATAAGTTTGCTGACTTCGCAGGCAAGCGCGTCATTGAGATTGGCTGCGGCGATGGACGCCTGACCTGGCAATATGCCAAGTCGGCGCGCTTGGTAGCGGGCATCGATCTCGAAGCAAATGATCTGCGCCTGGCGACGATTGACCGGCCGTCCGATTTGGAATCGTCGGTCACTTTCGCGCGCGCCGATTCTGTTCACATTCCCTTTTCCAAAGAAACATTTGATTTTGCTATCCTTGCCTGGTCGTTCTGATGAATTGCACATGAGGGCATGGTTCATGCCCTGAATGAAATCCAGCGCGTGCTTACACCCAATGGCATCTTGATCGATTTGCGTCCGCTGGCAGGAAGCTGGCCCATTGAAGTCGCGTCGGCGCGTGAAATCAAAGAAGCAGGACGCGCCTCTGAAATGCTGGTTGGCATGGAAGATGACCAAGCCGCGAATCAAGCCATCGCACAAGCCGCTGAACAAAAGTGGTTCGTCCGTGAACGCGAAGAGTTCTTTCCGTTCTTTTATTATTGGGACTCGCCAAACGAGATGAAGGAATACATTGATGATGAATGGGAAGACTTTATCAGCGTGGATGAAGCTACCTGGAAGAATGTCCGCTCGATGTGGGCGGTCGCCGATGCGGACGCGCGTTTGCGAATTCATGTGAAGATGATGATCACTCGCTGGAAGAAGGGTCAAACAGAATGAAGAATTTTTTATCGAAGCTGACACTGTTGATTTTATGCTGTCTATTGATCAGCACATGGGGCTGTGCGCCTGCGATGGATTGTTCCAATTTGCAGGCGAATGAATCCTGTACACGCGTGCTCTTCATCGGAAACAGTTACACCTATGTCAACGACCTGCCAACCACGTTCATGAATCTCGCCCGTGCTGGAGGACACAAGACTGAGGTGGGAATGTCGGCACAGGGCGGCTGGATGCTGGCGGATCACGTCAAGTCATCTGATACGATCTCGATGATCAATTCGAAAAAATGGAATTTCGTGGTCTTGCAGGAACAGAGCGAAGTCCCATCAATTCAATCCTCGCGCACGCAGGAAATGTATCCGGCAGCCCGCGTCCTCGTCGACGACGTTCGACTGGCTGGCGCGGTACCGATCTTTTTCATCACCTGGGCGCATCGCGACGGCCTACCCGCAAATGGAATGCCGAACTACGCGAGCATGCAGGCCCAGATCGATCAGGGATACTTATTGACGGCACAAGCATTTAGCATGTCGGTTGCACCGGTCGGAGTTGCATGGCAGAATGTTCGGGATCAATATCCGCAAATCAATCTCTGGCAGGATGATGGCAGTCATCCGACCGAAGAAGGAACGTATTTGGCGGCGTGCGTCTTTTATGCTGACATCTTCCGTCAAAGCCCGGAAGGATTATCGTATCAAGCCAATCTGCCAGCGGATACGGCACAGGCATTGCAAAAGGTCGCAGCCAGCACTGTCTTCAATGGACAATGGGGAATTCCATAATAGATGTTATTGCCTGCACTTGAGCCGCAGGCACACGTGCGAGCCGCGCAGTTTGCGGCGCGGCAATCTCCCGCTTTGATTTACCAGGAGATTGCTTCGCTCCGCTTGCAATGACGTATCACCTATTGAATATCCACGCCAGAAATCCGCGCCAAACCTTTATGAATTAAAAAAATCGGCACGATCATCACCGCGTGAACCGCCGCGCTCAATCCGAAGATGATGGCCGCCGAGTTGAGAAAGGCATTCAGCGGCGGAGTGAGATAGGTCAGCATCCACGGACCGATGCCCGCCAGAATCGCCAGCGCGATCAAAATCGCAATCGTTACACTGAGCGGCAACCAGGCGTTCCGATCCGATTGCGACGGCAGCATCGTGCTGCTGACTGCGAATGTCAAATAAAACCATAGCGGGAAATCCTTGATCGTGAAAAGTCCGGTGATCCCAAACCAGAATAAATTAAGCTGCCCGTTTCGCAATACAGCCCACATCGGTTGCAGATGCATGGGAAAGATCGCCACCAGAGCAACGAAGCCTCCGCCGACGATCAATGGCGCGGCGCCCACCAGCGAATCGCGAGCGAAATCCGTTTTGATGGTTTCAACATACCCCAATTGCAATCGTCCGTCTTCAAGCACCTGGGGAATCATTGAAAAGCGCGCGGCTTTCACACCCAGCAGGACCGCGATGCAATAATGACTCAATTCATGCAACAATACGCCGGGCAAAAAGATGAGCGAAAAAAGGGTGACGGTAAATCGTTCGCTTCGGCTCAGGATCAAGAACACGGCCTGGATTTCACGATGCAAAAGCCGCTGGAGAAATACCAGCGGCAATAAAGTTAATACAAACCAGAGCAGGCCATCAAACGAAGAGAAGACATTCATGATGGTTTATGTCATCGCGAGGGCGTAGCCCGAAGCAATGTCCTCGTTGATTGTAATTCGAAGATTGCTTCGCTCGCAATGACATCACAAGATTATGATTTGCTTGCGGCCTTTGTAATTCCGACGAATTCATCCACCTTTAAACTCGCACCGCCGACCAAGGCTCCGTCAATTTCGGATTGACTGAAGAATTCAACCGCGTTGGCTGCAGTCACCGAACCGCCGTACAGAACGCGGATGGCTTGCGCAGTTTTATCGCCGAACAATTCGCTCAAGGCGCCGCGAATCACTTTACCGACCACCTCATTGGCGCTGGGTCCGCTCGAGGCTTTGCCCGTGCCAATCGCCCAGACGGGTTCATATGCCACGATCATGCGCGGCGCAAACGCCGAATTGATGTTAGCCAGGCCAAGCCGGATTTGACGCGCCACAACTTCATTCGTCTGCTTCGATTCGTATTGTTGAAGCGTCTCGCCCACGCACACAATCGGCATCAAATCAATTTTCTGCGCGGCACGCACGCGTTTATTGACCGTTTCATCCGTCTCACCAAAATAGGTCCGCCGTTCGGAATGTCCGAGAATCACATACTGGCAAAACTCCTTGACCATCGCAGGCGAAACCTCGCCGGTGAACGCGCCCTTCTCCTCCCAATACATGTTCTGCGCGCCGAGGCCGATATCGCCTCCTGCCAGCAACGCGGAGATTGCGGGCAACGAAACAAACGGCGGACACAAAACTTTTTCAACGCTAGTGATCTCACGCAATTTCGGCGCCATTGAATTGACCAATTCACGCGCCTCTCCAACAGTCTTATTCATCTTCCAATTTCCAGCTACAAGCGGACGTCTCATTTCATAGAACCTTTCGATCATGGAATTTCGTTCAAATAGTTCTGGGCATACGCGCGTACCCAGTCTGCGGCATTCAGGTCGCCGATCAATGTTTGAAGCAACAGCTTGGCTTCAAAGGTCTTACCGTTTTTGGCATCGATCTCCGCCTGCAACAGGGATGCTTCCGGCATGCCCGGACGGATCTGCTTGACTTGATTGATCAGGACTTGCGCCTGCGAGGGATTCCCGTTGTACAAATCATGGCGGGCCTCTGCCACCATCGCCATGGGCTGTTCCACGCTGCTTAGCGAAGTGAAGGGCAGATACGATTGAATATCAGCTTGAGCGGAGGCTTGATAGATGGCCTGATGATAATTACTCGTCATATCCGCCGAAGGCTTTCCGCCAAATCCCAGTGATTTGATCGCGCGGAAATACATCGCTGCGGCCGGAAGCCATGCCTGGCGTTGCTTGAATTGGTCACCGGCATTGCTGAAGAACTGTGTATTGGTGGTCCCGGCCAAATTGGCCGCAGTAGACAAAGTTTCCGCTGATTGGCGAATCTGGCCTGCATCCCAATAAGCCAGGGACAGATCGAGTGCGGAATTGGGGTCATTCGAGTTTTGATTGAACTGTGCCAATGCAGTAGCAATTGCAGGCACTTGAGTTCCCGCAGTTGTCGGCGCGGCCGAAGCGGTACCAGTTCCGTTGGGCAAAGGCGAGGCAGTCGCCGCAATCTGCGTGACGGGTGGTTGCACCTGCACGAGCGCCGTCGCAGTTGCGGAAGCAAGATTCTTTAATAAGCGATCACTGCGCAGGACAAACAGGATAAATAAACAGCCGATGACCAATAGGATTCCGCCTGCGATGAACGGCCAGGGCGATGTGCGCTTCTTCACCGGACTTTTAGCGGCTACCGTTTTTGCAGACGGCCCGGCCGCTTTGAGTTGCGCAGGGCGCATGGTGATGGCCGTGCCCTGCATCGGTACACCCGCCGAGACCCAAGCCTCCTTGAACGCACTGACGAGTGAGGTTACATCCGGATAACGATCCACGCGTTCCTTCGCCAATGCTTTGAGCAGAACCCGTTCTACGCTCTCTGGCACTTTGGGGTTGATCGAGCGCGGTAGCGGCAGCGGCGAATAAATGTGATCATGAATGATCGAGAACGGCGTATCGGCATTGAAAGGAACCTGTCCCACCACCATCTCATAAATCATCACGCCGAACGAATAGATGTCGGTGCCTTCGTCGAGGTCCTTCTTTCCCATAGCCTGTTCGGGCGAAATATATTGCGGTGTGCCCATGATCATATCGGACGAAAGAGTCGATTCGCCTGATTGCGCGATTCGCGCCAGGCCAAAGTCGGCCAGATACAATTGGCCGTCGTTCGCAACCAGCACGTTGGACGGCTTGATGTCGCGGTGCAAAATTCCCTGCTTGTGTGCATATGCCAGTGCAGACCCGACCGCTTCCACAATCTTTTCGATTTCCGCAGAAGCCAACGGCCCTTTGGCTAAACGCGCTTTGAGTGTATCCCCCTCGATGAATTTCATGACGAGATACGGACGGCCTTCATGTTCGGAATAATCGTAAATCGGAACAATGTTGGGATGTTCCAGCTTTGCAACCAGACGCGCCTCGCGTTGAAAGCGCGCCAGAAAATTTTGATCCTCTCCAAACGCGGGATGAAGCGCCTTGATCGCCACATAGCGATCCAGCGCAGCATGATATGCCTTGTATACGGTCGCCATGCCGCCCTGGCCCAGTTGTTCGATGATTTGATATGGCCCAACGTTCTCGCCAACATTGAAAGACATGCAGGTGCTCCCAGAATGAATTGCGATGATTATATCGCAGTATTAAAAGTGACAGTCATCAAAGACGACTGTCACTTTTTTCTTAGTTTCAAACAAAAATCATTTATTCATCAACGCGGCTACGCCCGGCAATTCCTTGCCCTCCAAAAATTCAAGCGATGCACCGCCGCCGGTCGAAACGTGTGTCATTTGTTTCGCGACACCTGCCTTCTTGACCGCGCTGGCAGAATCTCCGCCGCCAATCACGGTCGTCGCGCCGGATGCTGCCAGCAATTTTGCGATGGCAAATGTGCCTTCAGCAAACTTGGGCATCTCGAAGACTCCCATCGGGCCATTCCAGACAATTAGTTTGGCGCCGTTCAACGCGGCTTTGAATGCGTCGATGGATTTCGGTCCGATATCCATAACGCGCCAGCCAGCTGGGACTTTATCTGCATCCACGACTTTACTGTTTGCATTGGCATCGAACTTATCTGCAATCACCGCGTCCACAGGCAAAAGCAACTTAGTACCGGCTTTTGACAGGATGGACTTTGCCGTATCGATCGATCCGGCCTCGACGAGGCTATCCTGCATGGCATAACCTTTTGCCGCGAGGAACGTATTCGCCATGCCGCCGCCGATGATCAACTTGTCACACTTGGACAACAAAGTTTCCACGACCAAAATCTTGTCGCTGATCTTTGCACCGCCGAGAATGGCAATGTATGGATGTTCGGGATTCGAAACGGCGCGGCCGAGATATTCCAATTCCTGTTCCATCAAAAAGCCGGAGACAGCCGGAAGAAAACGCGCCACGCCCTCCGTCGAGGAGTGAGCGCGATGTGCGGAACCAAATGCATCATTCACATAAACTTCGCCAAGTGAAGCCATCTGCTTTGCAAGTTCTAAGTCATTCTTTTCTTCGCCGGCATGAAAGCGCGTATTTTCAAGCATCAACACTTCACCGGGCTTAAGCGCCTTCGCCATCTTCTCGACTTCCGGGCCAACACAATCGGGCGCCATCTTAACGGGCTTGCCCAACAGCGAAGATAAAACTTCCGAGGCGGCGCGCAGGCTGAACTCGGGGTCTGGCCCGCCTTTGGGCCGTCCCAGATGACTCATCAGGATCAAGGACGCGCCTTGATCGAGAACATATTGAATGGTCGGCAACGAAGCCTTGATACGTTTATCGTCTGTGACTTTACCATCAGCCATTGGAACATTGAAATCCACGCGCATCAAAACGCGCTTACCTTTGATGTCAATATCTTTTACAGTTTTCTTGTTCATATTATTCTCCAGACCCCTACCCAACCTCCCCCATTTTTCGCGCAGCACCCCGCTGGGGGCAGGAAATGGGGGAGGAGAAAGGAGGGGGTTATAGCGATTTTGCTAACAGTACCGCAAGGTCTGCGGTGCGAACGGAGTAACCCCATTCGTTATCGTACCAGGTTACAACTTTGATGAAGTCGTTCTTTTCCTTGCCCAGAACGGAAGTGAAAGGCAGGTCAATGGACGAGCTGTAGGAACTGCCCTTGAAGTCCATGCTGACCAGGGGTTCATCCACAGCCTCGAGAATGCCCTTGAAGCGCGGCAGTTTTGCGGCGTCGCGGAAGGCCTGGCGGAGTTCTTCGGTTGTCGTTCCAGTTTCAATTTCAGCCGTGAAATCAACCACAGAAACTGTTGGGGTCGGCACGCGCAGAGAATAGCCGTCGAACTTGCCCTTGAGATCAGGAATGACCAATCCAATGGCTTTGGCGGCGCCGGTGGTGGTCGGGATGATATTCAACCCGGCAGCGCGGGCGCGGCGTAAATCGGAGTGCGGAAGGTCGAGGACCTTCTGGTCATTTGTGTATGAGTGAATGGTGGTCATGAAGCCGCGCTTGATCTTGAACTTGTCGTGAACTACTTTCGCCGCAGGCGCCAAGCAGTTCGTGGTGCAAGAGGCGTTCGAGATCACGTGATGCTTCTTAGGATCATATTTGTCTTCGTTGACGCCGAGTACGACCGTCAGATCTTCACCTTCCGCGGGCGCGGAAATGATGACTTTCTTCGCTCCACCTTTGGTGATGTGATTGACTGCACCTTTGACCGTCTTGCCTTTTTTATTTACGCCGTCTTCCTTGATGGTAAACAGGCCGGTCGACTCGATCACGATATCGATGCCCAGGCTGCCCCACGGAATCGCGGACGGATCGGTCTCCTTGAAGACCTTCACCTTTTTGCCATCGATCGTCAGGCCGTCATCGTTGATCTCGACGGTGCCATTGAAACGGCCATAGGTCGAATCATACTTGAGCAGGTGCGCCATGGTCTTGGTGTCGCCAATGTCGTTGAACGCAACCACTTCAAGTTCTTTGGGATAATAATCGCGGATCGCTTTAAGAACCTGACGACCGATTCGCCCAAATCCATTAATACCAACTTTTACTGCTGCCATCTTAACCTCCAGATAGATTTTGTATCATGCCTATGTAACCATAAGCAGATTTTTTTATTCACTTGTGAATTCTAATTCAAATGGGCAGGTTTGACCACTGCAATTTGTCACTCGATGCGGTCACTCAATGGCCCGGTGCGTTCGTAAAACAAGTCCATTAAAACCTGCGAGAGCTTGACCGAATCGTGCCGCCAGGGATGGCCGGCATCCATTAAATCAGCGCCATAAAAGCGCAAATCGGCGCGGGACTTTTCATCGGCGCGCACCCATTCCGAGGTCGAGCCCAGATTGCACTCATAATTTTCGTTGCACAACACAACATCGAAAAAATTTTCACCCACTTGTTCTTCCAACGCACGCACATGATCATGACAAGTATACAGATCAGTCTCGCCTACTTGTGTGGCAATATTGCATATATAAACTTTGACGGCCCGACTAGCATGAATGGCCGCCAGCAAATCGGGGACCAGCAGATTGGGTAAAAGACTCGTATACAGACTGCCTGGCCCGACCACGATCAAATCCGCATTGAGGATGGCTTGCAAAACCGGAGGAAATGCCGGCGGATTGTTCGGTTCCAGCCAAACCCGACGAATGCGGCCCGCTGCCTCAGGGATTTTACTTTCACCCTGCACCCTGACCTCATTAACTGCGTGCGGCAGGAGCACATCGGCCACTAAATGGACATCGTGCAAAGTCGAGGGTAGGACGCGTCCGCTGACAGAGAGCGCACGACCTGATTCGGCCACCGCTTCCTCAAAACTTCCAGTGATGTCTGTCAAGGCAGTGATAAAAAGGTTGCCAAACGAATGACCTTCGAGTCCAGCTGAACCGCTAAAGCGATATTGAAAGAGTTGGGTGAGCAAAGCTTCATCGTTGGACAACGCCGCGAGACAATTGCGAATATCACCGGGCGGCAGAATTCCAAAACTCTCACGCAGTCGTCCTGAGGAACCGCCATCATCCGCAACCGTGACAATCGCCGTGAGATTGCGCGTGTGCGTTTTCAACCCGCGCAGCAATGTCGATAATCCATGTCCGCCGCCAATGGCAACCACACGCGGACCGCGGTCGCGTCTGCGAAAATCGGAAAGCTGATCGATCACCGTGTGCCCCGGCCTCAGGAACGGCCGTAGAAGAGCACGGTTGAGTCCCCATGTGCCATAGGAAACCAAGCCAATACCCAATCCACCGAAAATCAATACGCGTACAAAGCGCGGCAGGAAACGCAGGCTGATCAAAGAAACAAATGCAAGCACTGTGGAATTGGTCGCATCAGTGCGATATAAATCCAGCAAGAATGCCGCAAGGCCCAATCCCAGCATGGTGATTCCCGCCAGAATCACCAGCATCCAGCGTTTGATGCCGAGGCCCGGCTTGAACCAGCGAGAGAAGCCCTGCACCCATTGCCCAAAGCGCTGACGAAGGGTTAAATTTTGTGCTTTCATATCAAAGATAATAGCAGGGATAAGGAGAAGAGTCAAATCGCTAGTTCAGGGAGCAATAGAGTATATCGTCCCGCCGATTTGATCCGGTGTGAACTTGACCCTGAACACTTCCGCTTTTCCGCAAGCATTCACGGTCCAATTCTCGATCCAATATCACCCGCCTCGTTGATTTGCGCAACACTGATTGCCTTGCTGGTCACAACAGCACAATTTTCTTTTCTTTAATGATTCAGCAGAGAATTCCACACATTCGATTTGAGAAGAGCATCGCCCAGTCCGCCCACCGCCAGGCCAATGACGGGTATAGTATCCGTGGATGATGAAAATTCCTGGGAAAAGAAATCATGAGCGATAGGGGTAGGTGTATTGCAAGGGCACTAGAAGACGCAAGAGAATTATTGAAGTAATGACGAGCGATCCAGATTCGGACGAGAGCGATCACAACCACCAAACCAGAAAGCGAAGCAACAACAATAATCGAGTACGTTTGCTATTCATAATTACGTTTTATGAGGCTAAATAAGAAAAGGGCAGTTGCCTGCCCTTTTCTTTCAGCAATCCAAAATTGAATTATGTTCCCTCTTGCCATGAATTGAGGTACTTCAACTGTTCATTCGAAAGTTTATCAATCTTTATTTCCATCGCTTCCAATTTGAGTCGGGCGATCTCCGCGTCGATCTCGGCAGGGACGGAGTAAACTTTCTTCTCCAGCTTGTCGGCATTCTTCATCATATATTCGGCAGCCAGCGCCTGATTGGCAAAAGACATGTCCATCACGGAAGCCGGATGACCTTCTGCAGCTGCGAGATTGATCAAGCGGCCCTCACCAAGGATGTTGATCTTGCGTCCATCTTTGGTTGTGTATTGTTCAACGAACGGACGGACAAGATTCGGCTTGCCTTTCGACATCTTTTCCAGTGCCGGGATATTGATCTCGACATTGAAGTGGCCGGAGTTGGCAACAATCGCTCCGTCTTTCATAACCTCAAAGTGACTCTTGTCAATTACATTGATGTCACCGGTCACGGTGCAGAAGATGTCACCGATCTTGGCAGCTTCCTTCATCGGCATGACTTCGAAACCATCCATGACCGCTTCCAACGCTTTAAGCGGATCAATTTCGGTGATGATGACCAGCGAACCCATACCCCGCGCGCGCGACGCGAGCCCGCGTCCGCACCAGCCATAACCGGCGATGACAAAGCGTTTACCTGCCAGCAAAACATTCGTTGCGCGGATGATACCATCGAGAGTGGATTGACCGGTGCCATAGCGATTATCGAAGAAGTGTTTGGTCATGGCATCGTTGACAGCAATGACCGGGAAGTTGAGCATATTATCCGCGGCCATGGCACGCAAACGAATCACGCCCGTGGTCGTTTCTTCCGTGCCGCCGATAATATCCTTGAGAAGTTCGCGGCGGTCTTTATGAATTGTCGAAACGAGATCCGCGCCATCGTCCATGGTCATCTGCGGTTTGTGATCAAGCGCCGCGCTGATATGCTTGTAATAAGTCACATTGTCTTCACCCTTGATGGCATAAGTGGGAATTTCATAGATATTGACCAATGCCGCGGCAACATCATCCTGCGTGGATAACGGGTTGGACGCGGTCAGTACCAAATCCGCACCGCCATCATGTAGAGTGCGCGCCAAGTTAGCGGTTTCTGTTGTCACATGCAAACATGCTGAAAGACGAATGCCCTTCAGCGGTTTCTCTTTGCCGAAGCGCTCACGGATCTGGCGCAGAACAGGCATCTCGCGCTCGGCCCAATCGATGCGGCGGCGTCCACCTTCGGCTTGATCAATATCTTTGATGTCGTAATTATCGCTCATGGTTTCTCCTTCGTTATTTTAATAGCACATCCAGTTTTTTCTTATCATCGAACTGTTGTCTGAATCTTTCCACAAATTCTTTCTTTGTATAACTATGGCTTTGCGGCCCACGCGCTTCAAGACAATAGACCGCCGCCAACGAGCCGACTTCACCGCACATCACCCAATCCCAGTTATGGGTATAACCAGTTAAGAATCCGCCTCGAAACGCATCGCCGACTCCGGTTGGATCAACGATCTCGCGCTCAGGCACCGTCGGGATAAAATATTCTTCGCCATCCGTATAAAGATTTGCACCGTCCTTGCCACATGTGACCACCAACACTTTGACATGTTTCAAGATTTGCTTCAGATCCCAGCCGGTTTTCTTTGAGATTAATCCAAATTCATAATCATTGCAGAATAGGAAATATGCGCCTTCCATATCGCGCGCTAACTCGTTGCCTTCAAGACGAAGAACCTGCTGGCTTGGATCGTAAAGATATTTGATTCCTAATTCGCGGCACTCTGCCGGAAATTTCATCATCGCATCCGGTGCGGACGGTGAGACAACCACCAGATCGGGTTTATGATTCAAATCCCTAAGAGATTGAATAGAAGAATGTCCCATCGCCCCGGGATAGAATGAGGCGATTTGAGCGGAAGCCTGATCCGTGGTCGCGAAGAAAGATGCAGTGAATTCGCCGGGAACGACCTTCATCAAACTGGTATCCACGCCCTTTGATTCGAGCCAGGCGCGATAATCGGAAAAATCTTCACCGACCGTTGCCATCACGCGCGGCTTCTCGCCCAGCAACGCCATGGTGTACGCGATATTCGGTGCGATGCCGCCGCGTTGTTTCGACATCGATTCGACCAGAAAGGACAGGCTGATGGAAGCCAGACGTTCCGGAAGGATTTGTTCTTTGAACAGGCCGGGGAAAGTCATCAGATAATCGTATGCAACAGAGCCAGTAATCAGAATGTCCATAATCACCTTATGCGGTAACGACTTGCGCCATTACAGCTTTCCTTAGATTGTTTTTGAATGGCGGATAAACAACGCCGTTCTCCGTGACGATTGCTGTGATTAATCGATTCGGTGTGACATCAAAGGCGGGATTGCGCGCCTTTGCATTTTTCGGTGCGACGCGCTCGCCATGAAACTCGATGCCAAGCACTTCATCGGCATCCCGTTCCTCAATGGGAATCTGCGTTCCGTCTTTCAGCGAAAGGTCAATCGTTGACGTTGGTACCACCGAATAGACAGGAACATGATTATCGTGTGCGGCCAAGGCTAACATATAGGTTCCAATCTTATTTGCCACATCGCCATTCGCGGCAACACGATCCGCTCCAAATAAAACTTTTTGTGCTTTACTGCTATGCAGAAAATAACCTGCCATGTTGTCACTGATAATTTCGTATGGGATATGATATTGCTCCAACTCCCACGCCGTCAGCCGCGCGCCCTGCAATCGCGGCCGAGTCTCATCCACCAATACATGCACACGCTTGCCTTGCTCATGTGCAGTGCGGATGACCCCGAGAGCCGTGCCCCAATCCACAGTCGCCAATGCACCGGTATTACAATGGTGAATAATCGTATCGCCATCGTCAACCAGCGCCGCGCCAAATTCGGCCATCCGTTTATTAATCGCGACATCTTCATCGGCGATGCGTTGAGCTTCATCAAGCACGATTCGACGCAAATCATCAGCGGTGCCGTTGAATCCTGAAATCTTCTTCAGAATACGATCCAATGCCCATGCAAGATTCACAGCGGTCGGTCGCGCGGAACGTAAAACGGCCGCGGAGCTCTGGAGGTCGGTCAGCAATTCAGCCGTCGAGCCTGAAGCAAACTCGCGCGCGGCAAGGGCGAGTCCAAACCCAGCCGCAGCGCCGATCGCGGGCGCGCCGCGCACCGTCATATCTTTGATCGCTTGTGCGACTTCTTTGTGTGTTCGATACGCGACAATCTCCAGCGCGTTCGGCAAGAGACGCTGGTCTATCATCTTGAGACAGTTATCTTCCCAGTAAAGAGTTCGCATGGCACAGGAAAAGGCGCACTCACGAGAGTGCGCCAATGAAAGCGTGCTGAGTTTAACATGGGATGAATGGATTGTCAAAGTTTTTGACGAAGTTTTTCCAACTCATCCGGCGGGATACGATTGACATGGCCAGACACGGAGGCCCTCCAGAAAACTTCCGCCAAATGTTCGATGCGTTCAAGATGTATCAATGCTTCATCCAAATTCTTCCCAGCGGTCAAACTTCCATGCTGGCGAAGAAGGATGGCATCATAATCACAGATCCATGGACGGATCACCTCAGCGTTCTCATAAGAAGATGGTCTGGCATAAGCCGTGATGGGCACTCCTTTTAAGTTTTGCATTACCTCAGGCAGGACATCCAGAGGAAATCCCAAGCCGGCGACCGTTAACGTTGTGGCAAATATTGGATGACAATGAATCACAGCATGCAGATCGGGGCGCTGTTTATAAACTTCGAGATGCATTGGGGTCTCAGAGGATGGCTCGCGGCCTCTGGCCGAATCGATCACCTTACCCATCAAATCCACGATCAATAAATCATCCGGCTCCATTCGTCCCTTGCAAAGCTTCGCCGGAGTAATCAGAACGCGTCGGTCATCGAGGCGAATGGAAATGTTTCCATCGTTCGACATTAGCAAATGACGGGAATAACAAATCTCGCCGCAGGCAATGATGGCAAGGCGCAAGTCGCTTTCGGATGTATCAGCAGAAAAATTCAGAATATTCCTCATGTTTGGGTATTGGGCCTTTCAGAAAAAGTTTATCATGTACCGCAAAGATTGGCTAGAAATCAGCGGTCTCGATCTCTCAAAACCCTGATGATTTATGTAATATTCTGATTGTGACGTTTTATACTTTATCGCCGGGACATAAACCTTTACAGTTAAGGTAATCGTTAAAGTCATTCCTTATGAGAAAAGAATGATACGCATCAATCGGCAAACAGACTATGCGATTCGAGTTGTGCTGGCGCTTGCCAAGCATTCCGAACAAAAACGAATCTCCACCACCGAGATTCAACGTGAAATGCTAATTCCACCTGCCTTCTCGCCGCGCATCGTAGCGGAACTGGCACGAGCCGGATTGATCATCACCTTCCCCGGCCGCGACGGCGGAATTGAACTTGCCAGACCCGCAGATCAAATCAATCTGCGTGAAGTGGTGGAATATTTCGAAGGGCCGTTATCCGTCTCCGATTGCATATCGGGTCGCACTCAATGTCCGTTCGACACAAAATGTCCGGTACGATGTCGCTGGGGAAAATTGCAGGCGACGATTATTCATGAATTGGAAGCCATTACTTTTGACGAACTTGCCCAGGATGCTTTGCAGACCGAAACAGTTTCGCTACCAATCTTTGACTATAGTTAGTGAATCTGTACGTGTGGGATGCGCACGTACCAAAAAAATCATATCGAAGGAGATGCCATGGATCCACTTATTCTTTCACGATGGCAGTTCGCTCTCACGACTGTCTATCATTTCTTGTTCGTCCCGCTCACGCTTGGCCTGGGATGGTTTGTCGCGTTTATGCAGACCCGCTACTACCAAACCAAGGATGAGACTTTCCACAAGATGGCCAAGTTCTGGGGCAAATTGTTCCTGATCAACTTTGCCATTGGTGTAGTAACGGGCATCGTGCAGGAATTCCAGTTTGGCATGAACTGGTCTGAGTACAGCCGCTTCGTAGGCGATATCTTCGGCGCGCCGCTTGCGATTGAAGCACTGTTCGCTTTCTTTATGGAATCCACTTTCCTCGGCATGTGGATTTTTGGTGAAGGAAAAATTCCTGAGAAAGCTCATCTCGCCGCGATCTGGCTGGCGGCCATCGGTTCCAATCTCTCAGCGCTGTTTATTCTGCTTGCCAATGGTTGGATGCAACATCCCGTCGGTTATGTCATTGATCCGACAACGGGTCGTCCGATGCTAAATGATTTCTTTGCTCTGGTAACCAATCCCAAAGGTTGGTTATTCTTTGGACACACCGTTGCCGCCGGTTTGGTAACCGCCAGCTTTTTGATCCTGGGCGTGAGCGCCTATCATATCGTCCGCAAGCAGAATGTGGACTTTTTCAAGCGTTCTTTCCAGATGGGCGCCATTGTCGGGTTGGTCGCCGTTTTACTCGTCATCATTGACGGAGACTCACAGGGAAAATACGTTTATGAAACTCAGCCGATGAAGATGGCATCCATCGAGGCGCTTTGGAACACAGAACAACCTGCTTCATTCTCCATTCTGACCATTGGGGACTTGAGCGGCAAAAAGGAAGTTTGGTCGCTGCGGGTTCCCGGTGTAACCAGCTTGCTGGCCTGCAATAATCTCACCTGCGCGGTGCAAGGCGTATATGATATCCAAACCCAATATCAGCAGCAGTATGGACCGGGTGATTACATTCCACTGATGGTATTCACATATTGGGGCTTCCGCCTGATGATGACCGCTGGATTTCTAATGGCGCTTCTTTCCATTCTCTTCCTCTTTGCCATGCGCCGCGATATCGCCAAGGCCAAGTGGATGAAGTGGGTGCCGTGGGTGATCATCTTGCCTTATATTGCCAACATCTGTGGCTGGCTCGTGACCGAGATGGGACGCCAACCCTGGATCGTGCAAGGTTTGCTCAAGGTGCAGGATGCGGTTTCGCCCAATCTCACCACAGTTGATTTGCTCATCTCGCTGATCGGTTATGTGGTTGTATACGGCTCGCTCGCAGTTGCAGATTTCTATCTGATGAAGAAGTACGCCCTTCTCGGTCCGGATGCGGCGATGGAAGAATCAGTAGACGCCGCGCCTTCCGTAGTCGGCGGGCAGGATTAATTGGTGGAGGTTCAATATGTCTCACGAATTTCTTCAAGTTCTATGGTTCATCCTGATTGGGGTTCTCTGGGTGGGCTTCTATTTTCTCGAAGGCTTTGACTTCGGCGTAGGGATGCTTCTACCGTTTCTGGGCAAGAAGGATGAAGAGCGGCGCGCGATTATCAATGCCATTGGTGCAACTTGGGACGGCAACGAAGTCTGGCTGCTGACTGCCGGTGGCGCAACGTTTGCGGCATTCCCACAATGGTATGCAACCATGTTCAGCGGTTTCTATCTGGCATTGTTCCTGCTGTTGGTTGCGCTCATCATTCGCGGCATTGCCTTTGAATATCGTTCAAAAGATGCTAATCCCAAGTGGCGCGCTTTATTCGATTGGATGATCGCGGTCGGCTCTTTTCTGGCTGCGCTGTTGCTCGGTGTTGCCTTTGCCAATCTCGCTGAAGGCGTGCCGATCAATGCAAAGATGATGTACACAGGCAACCTGTTCACGCTTCTCAACCCATACGGTCTGATCGGGGGATTAACAACCGTTTCAATCTTCTTGCTTCACGGCGCTAACTTCCTCAGCCTGAAACTGGAGGATGATCTGCGAGAACGAGCCAATGGCTTTGCCAAAAAACTTTATATTGCCGCAGTGGTGTTGAGCTTAGTCCTATTGGTCACCACTTACATCTTCACCGACATCTACGCTCATCTCGGATTGAATCCCGGCATCATTCCAATGGTTGGTGTGGTCGCCTTGCTAGTGAGCGGATACTTCATCAATCGCAAACAGGAAGGCTGGGCTTTCATTCTGGTCGCGGTAAACATTGTCTTCACTCTGATCACCTTCTTCATGATCATGTTCCCGCGCGTGATGATTTCCAGCACAGATCCGAGCTACAGTCTCACAATCTATAACGCATCATCTTCTGCATATACACTGAGCGTCATGAGTATCGTCGCCTTGATCTTCGTCCCGATTGTATTGATCTATCAAGGCTGGACCTATTACATGTTCCGCAAGCGCATCACAAGCAAAAAAGAAACGCTCGTTTACTAAACTCAATTTCCATTCCCAACCGGGGACGGCTTGAGCCGTCCCCTTCGCTTTATAATCAGACTCATGCATCGTAGACTCCTCGCTCTCACTCGTGCCTCTCGCTTCGCCCTCTCCTTAACGATTCTCTCCGGAATTTTCATCGGACTGCTGGCAATCGGCCAAGCCTACCTGGTCAGCACCACCGTAAACGCCGTCTTCCTCGAAAAACAGACTCTGCTCCAAGTGGCTCACTGGTTGCAACTGCTTTTTATCGTCATCGCCGCGCGCGGATTATTGACCTGGCTCAATGAAGTCGCGGCGAACGTCGTCGCAGTGCGCGTGAAATCCAATCTGCGAGATCGACTCTTTGCGCACATCCTCGCACTCGGTCCCGCTTTCAGCCGAGGGGAACGAACCGGTGAGTTGACCACGGCCGCGGTCGAGGGAATTGAAGCGCTGGATGCATACTTCAGCCAGTATCTACCGCAACTCGTCATCAGCACGCTTGTCCCCGTCACTATTTTGATTCTGGTATTTCCGCTTGATCTATTATCCGGCATCATCCTTTTGTTGACCGCGCCATTGATCCCATTTTTCATGTACATGATTGGGCGCAGCGCCGAAGGCGTGACCCAAAAGCAATACGAAACCTTGAGCCAACTCTCCGCGCATTTTCTCGACAGCCTGCAGGGATTGACCACGTTGAAGCTGTTCGGTCAATCCAAAGCGCAGACCCAGAACATCGCCAAGGTCAGCGACCAGTTTCGCGACACAACCTTAAAGGTTTTGCAAGTCACATTTCTTTCCGCATTTGCATTGGAACTGCTCGCCACCATCAGCACGGCGATGATCGCCGTTGAAGTTGGTCTGCGGTTGCTTTATGGGCAAATGCAATTTCAAGAAGCGCTTTTTTTATTGATCCTTGCGCCTGAATTTTATTTGCCGCTTCGCATGTTGGGATTGCGCTTCCATGCGGGCATGTCTGGAACCACTGCGGCGCGGCGCATCTTTCAAATTCTGGATACACCTGTTACCAGCAATCGGTTGGCAGGTGGCGATCAGCAGTTTGTTAAAGAAATATCGTCCATTGAATTTGAGAACGTTTCGTTCACGTATCCGTCCGAAACCAAATCTGTTTTACAAGACATCCACTTAACCATTGAACGCGGACAACACATCGCGCTTGTCGGTAAAACAGGCGCGGGCAAATCCACACTGATCAATCTTTTGCTCGGCTTCATTCAACCAACGCAAGGCAATATCATTCTCAATCACACATCACGGATCACAAATCAGGAATTGTTAAATTACATTGCATGGGTTCCGCAAGGACCGCATCTCTTCCACGATACGATTGCCGCGAACATTCGCCTCGGCAAAGCCCATGCAACCGATGAAGAAGTCGCTTGTGCGGCGCGTGCGGCGCATTTGGAAGAGTTCGTCGAATTGCTCCCGGATAAATATGAAACAATTGTCGGCGAAGGCGGTGCGCGTCTCTCGAGCGGACAAGCTCAACGCGTCGCACTCGCCCGCGCTTTTCTCAAAGACGCATCGATTTTGATTCTGGACGAGTCGACATCGAGTCTCGATCCCGAAACGGAATCCGCTTTAGAAGAATCCACGCGCCAATTGATGCAAGGACGAACCGTCATCACCATCGCACATCGTTTGAACACCATCTTCAACTCCGATCAGATCATTGTGCTTGAAGATGGTCGTATTGTTGAAACAGGATCACATCGCGAACTGCTTTCACAAAACGGCGCGTACGCCAAGATGGTGAAAGTCAATGATACGTTTAATGTCGAAAGTTCAAAGCTCACTCCGAACGAAGTTGAGGGATCGCAAGTTCATGAGGACACTCGATCATCCCCGTCAATAACCATGAACCATGAACTATTAAACCTTCAACCCTTCGACAACGCCCAGGGCAAACCTTCAAAGCAAAATGATCAACGGCCTATTGCCTTCCGCCTCCTGCAATTCCTTAAAGGCTCTTGGGGCTGGGTTGCGCTTTCGGTTTTGCTGGGCAGTCTCACCATCGGAAGCAATGTGGCGTTGATGGGCACGTCGGCCTGGCTGATCTCTGAAGCCATACTTCATCCTTCTATTGCAGTCATATCGGTTGCGATTGTCGGCGTGCGATTCTTCGGCATTGCGCGTGCCGTCTTCCGTTATCTCGAACGTCTCGTTTCGCACAACGTCACCTTCCGATTGCTGAGTCGCTTGCGCGTTTGGTTCTATGAAAAACTCGAGCCACTCGCTCCTGCGCGCTTGATGGAATATCGCGCCGGTGATCTTTTGGCGCGCATCATCAGCGATGTGGGAATGCTGGAAAACTTTTATGTGCGCGTGGTTGCGCCGCCGTTGACCGCCATTCTCGTGATGATCGGCGTATCCATCTTTCTCGCTTCATCCGACCTGCGGCTGGCCGCGCTGTTAATTGGCTTTTTCTTACTCCTCGGCTTGATCCTGCCCATCCTCGCGCAGGCAATGAGTCAGCATCCTGGCTTGGACGTCGTTACTCAGCGTGCGAATTTGAATATCCAAGTTGTGGATGGCATTCAGGGCCTTGCGGATATTCTTGCTTTCGGCCAATCCCAAGACCGGTTATCTCAAATCAACACAACCGGAAAATCCTACGGCGATTTACAAAGGCGTCTGGCAAGAATCAATGGCATTCATTCCGGCTTATCCACATTCATGAGCAACTTTGCTTTATGGGTTGTGCTATTTTTATGCATTCCGCTGATCAGTGCCGGACGTCTTAACGGCGTAATGCTTGCATCCTTAGCCTTAATTACATTGTCATCGTTTGAAGCTGTCACGCCCCTGCCGCTTGCGGCGCAAATGTGGATCAGCTCACGCGAAGCCGCGCGGCGCTTGTTTGAAGTCGTGGATACAAAGCCAGCCGTCGGCGAGCAGGCGCCAGTCAATAAGACAATTACAAATTACAAACTACAAATCAGGGATTTATCTTTTGCATATCCCAATCAATCCATTCCGGCTCTTCAACATATAACCTTCAACCTTCAACCGGAAACTTCAATTGCCATCGTTGGGCCAAGCGGTGCGGGGAAAAGTACACTCGCAAATCTGTTGCTCAGATTCTGGGATTATGAGTTGGGGGAAATCCGTTTGAGCGGAGAGTCACTCAAAGCGTACGCGCCGGATGAAGTCCGCGAACGAATCGGTTACGTTTCGCAAAACACCTATTTCTTTAACACGTCGATCTATGAAAATCTTCGCATGGCACGGCGACGAATCACCAGAGAAGAAGTCGAAGCCGCGGCGCGTGCCGCTCAAATCCATGACTTTATCATGGGGTTGCCCAAAGGTTACGATACATTGATCGGCGAGCAGGGATTACGATTGAGCGGCGGAGAACGCCAGCGACTCGCCATAGCGCGCGCCATCATTAAAGACGCACCGATTCTAATTTTAGATGAGCCGACTGCCAATCTGGACACATTGACGGAAAGACAAGTGCTGGAAACATTGTTCGCTTTGATGCGCAGAAAAACTTCTTTGCTCATTACACATCGTCTGGTTGGGCTTGAAAACGCGGAAGAGATTCTAGTAATGGATCACGGTCAAATCGTCGAACGCGGAACTCACCTATTTCTGTTGAATCAAAATGGACTTTATCATCGCTTGTGGAGTCTGCAAAACAGAATTTTGGTCGAGATTCAATCCGCTTTCCCGTTACCGGTTTCCTGAGTCCAAAACAGTTGCGGCCCAAGGTAAAAATCAAAATCAGTTGGTTAAAAAATTTCAGGCGTTGCATCTTCTCTCGCAACACCTGAATTGAATGATCCGCTTATATCAGGAGCCTGCTGTCTTCTGCAGGAACTGGATGATCCCGGTCACAACACTGGGCGGTAAGAAGTTGCCCATTCCCATTCGCCCACCACCTTGACCAAAGCCGCCTCCTCGAAAAGCACCCGGAGTACCCGCGGCCGGAGGTGTGCCACCTTGCGGAGGAGTAAAAGTGCCTCCATTGGAGGAACCAAAACCGCCCCGGCCTAGTCCGCCCATTGTGATTCCAGCCTGTTGGAACGCCGTGAAAATATCCTGCCCTGTTAAGTTCATAGCGGTGATTGCCTGAATTTGAGCGGGCGGCATTGCGTTCTCGATCACTCCAATCTGTGCAGCGACCTGCTGTCTCATCGCCATCATCGTGGGATTCGGCTGCGGTGCGCCAGGTGTTCCTTGCGGCCGCGGTCCACCACCCTGCGGCATTGAACTTTCAATTTGCTGCAATGATTGCCATAGCGGCAAAAGCTGGGTTGCTTCCTGTGATGTGACCGCGTTGGATGAGCCTACCAGCTTCAACATCCCAGCCGCGAGTTGCAACGCAGGGAGGCCAGCTGTTGGAGTACCGTTCATTGGCGCGGAACTTGTTGAGCTTGAAGAGCTTCCGCTCGACGCAGTTGCCGCGCTGGGGGCGGTGCTCATCGGCGTTGAAGTTGATGCGCTCGAAGATGTACTCGATCCGCTGCTCGAATTCGCTTGGGACGAACTTGCAGAGGCCCCACACGCTGTCAGTACCAGCACAAGAATGCTCGACATTGTAATTACAATAATGTTTTTCATTTGATCTCCTTTGATCTCCTTGTTTTTACCAGTCGGCAAGTATAACAAAGGCATTCTGATCACAGATGTAGAAAATGTATTGTTTATATTAGGATGCATTAATATTGCAATAAACATCTGCATGGAAATCAGTAGAAAATTTTTCGGAAAACTGCTTGCATCTCCCGAACGAACGTGCTATAATGCAATCAACTTTCCCCGATGATTGACAATTCAACTCCAAACGTTACGGTAATCGGTCCGTCCACCATTTTGTAATTTCATCTTGAGCAAATTCCCCTTTCTCCAAAATCCATTTTGAATTCGGCCCGCACCTACGGGGGCGCTGGCTTCGTCTTGACATACATCATTCTAAAAGGCATTGAACCATGAAAATTCTAGAGCTTGAAAACGAACCACTGGCAAAACTGCGGAAGATTGCCAAAGAAATGAACGTGCCGAATATCAACCGGCTGAAAAAGGAAGCGCTGATCCTCCAGATCCGCCAGGTGGAGGCGCAAAAGGAAGGCATCGAACTACGTGGCGGAATCCTCGAAATCATGAGTGAGGGAATTGGTTTTCTGCGGGCGGCCAACTATCGCATCACGGATCAGGATGTGTATGTCTCGCAAGCCCAGCTTCGTCGTTATGATCTTCGTTCGGGGGATTTGGTGATCGGGCAAGTTCGTCCCCCGCGTGAATCTGAAAGACATTTTGGATTGTTGAAGGTCGAAACGGTCAATGGTATCGACCCGGAAGAGGCCACCCGCCGCCCGGTCTTTGAGAATCTCACCCCGATCTTTCCCGATAAACGATTCGACCTGGAAATTGATCACGATACCTTGGCAACGCGCTTGATCAATCTCGTCACGCCTATCGGGCGCGGCCAACGCGGACTAATCGTCTCGCCGCCCAAAGCGGGGAAAACAACCATCCTGAAGCAAATCGCAAATTCCATTTCGACCAAATATCCCGATGTCCATTTAATGGTGGCCCTGATCGGCGAACGCCCGGAAGAGGTTACCGACATGGATCGTTCCGTGGATGCAGAAGTGGTTGCATCCACGTTCGATGAACCGGTTACTTCTCATGTGCGCACTGCGGAGATTGCCTTAGACCGAGCTAAGAGAATGGTGGAGATTGGTCGCCATGTGGTAATCTTAATGGACTCGATCACACGCTTGGCGCGCGCTTACAACCTCGTGGTCAACCCGTCAGGGCGCACACTTTCAGGCGGCATGGATCCATCCGCATTGTATCCGCCGAAACGATTCTTCGGCGCGGCGCGCAACATCGAAGAAGGCGGCTCGTTGACCATCATCGCCACCTGCCTCGTGGAAACCGGCTCGCGTTTGGACGATGTGGTCTATGAAGAGTTCAAAGGCACCGGCAACATGGAGTTGCTGTTGACTCGCAAATTGCAGGAGCGCCGCATCTTCCCGTCCGTGGATATCGAACGCTCCTCCACACGCCGCGAGGATTTACTGCTTGGCCCGGATATTATGCAGCGCGTTTGGCTGATGCGCCGCATGTACGCACAAATGGTCTCGGCGCCTCCAGGCGGAGCAGGCATGGATCAAACGGTCGCGACTGAAGCGATCCTGCAACGCCTCGAACGCTCGAAGAACAATCAACAGTTCCTCGAGACTTTGACCGAGGACGCATAACAATTTCAAAAAATGGAAAAGAAAATTACTTTTAGAAAATTCACTGAGTTTCTGAAAAACAATCGTTTTAATGTGATCTCATGGGGAGTGACGGCGCTCATCGTAGCAGCGTTGACGGGATTTGGCTTCTGGTGGATTCAGATTGGTTCCGCCGCGCCCGCCTCAATTCTCGAACCGACCGCAACGCCGGGCGCAGATCAGCCATCGCTCGTGTTGCCAACCTCTGCGGCGTCGAACGCTGCCGTTTCCGGTTTCTCCATCGGGCGCCAGCTCGAACTAAAAACGAACATCACCGATCAAACGAATACCAGCGTCGTTCAATATCAAGTGGTGATGGGCGACTCCCTTTATGCCATTGCAAAACAATATAACATCAAGCCCGAAACGATTTTATATAGCAACAAAGCCAGCCTCGATGATAATCCCGAAAATCTCAAACCCGGTATGACCTTGACCATTCCTCCAGTGGATGGTCTCCTTTATACTTGGCAGCAAGGCGACACACTCCAAAAAGTGGCGGATGAATTCAAGGCCAAAATGGATGACATATTGAATTGGCCCGGCAATAATTTGGATTTGACGGATCCGGAAATCAAGCCCGGCACAGTGATTATGGTCCCCGGCGGCCAGCGCCAATTGATTGATTGGACTCAATTCATTCCCACGATCTCACGCGGCACCACGGGTGCAGGCACGGGCACATCCAACGTCGGCACAGCGCAATGCGGTGCAGGTCCATCTGGGCCAATTTCGGTCTGGCCGATATTGGGCGAACCGCATGTTCTCTCCGGCTATGATTATATAGTGCCGACTCACTTGGGCATTGATATCCTTGCGCATGTTGGCGATACGGTCGTCGCGGCTGGAAGCGGTGTGGTAGTGATCGCCGCATACATGGGCAGCATCAACGCCGATAATTACGGCTACGGCAATTTCATTGAAATTGATAACGGCGGCGGATATGCATCGTTATATGCTCACCTTAGCGCAATCGATGTTAAAGTCTGCGAGCCGGTTTACGCAGGGCAGGCCATCGCCGCCTCCGGTGCGACCGGAAACGTCACCGGCCCGCATCTGCATTTTGAGGTGCGATACGGCGGCGGCAATCAAAATCCCTGGAACTTCGTTCACTAAATGAATGCACGCGAACTTCAGGCCGCTCTTCGGGACCTCCCGCTGGGCGGCCTCCGTTTTTTTGAGCGCATCGGTTCAACGAATGATGATGCGCTAGCCTGGGCATCTCACGAGGCGACCGATCTTTCCATCGTTATCGCCGACGAGCAAACCAGCGGACGCGGCCGACTCGGCCGCAAGTGGTTCACGCCGCATCAAGCGGCTCTCGCCTTCAGTTTGATCCTACGCCCCACTGCTGATGAAATCAAATATCCTGCTCGTGTTACAGGTTTGGGCTCGCTGGCATTGACTGACGCCGTCGCATTGCTTGGGTTGCATGCTCAAATCAAATGGCCAAATGACATTTTACTCAACGGCAAAAAAGCGGCTGGTATTTTAGTTGAATCGGTTTGGTTAGGCGATATGCCTGATGTTTTTGTTTTGGGTATAGGCATCAATGCATTGGCTTCGTCCGTTCCGCCCGCAGATCAGGTTTTGTTCCCCGCTACAAGCATTGAAACCGAATCAGGAAAAGAAATTAACCGCGTTGTACTTCTTCACGATGTCTTGTCTTCCCTGATCGTGTGGCGTCAAAAACTTGGCACCGATGAATTCATTAAAACCTGGGAAGCGTCGCTGGCTTTTCGCGGAGAAGAAATCCAACTTATGAAAGAAAATGAGCTGCCGGTAAGTGGTAAATTACTCGGTTTAGAACCTGATGGAAGCCTGCGATTAAAAGTAAATAACAATTCCCTTACAGTACAGATAGGCGAGATTCACTTGCGTCCAGCTGGTGATAGAATCTTGCATCAAGAGAGATAATTATGTTTGACAATCTGCGTGAACAGGCAAACTCGACCCCGTTTTATGAAGATGAGGCTCAATTTCAATCGGTGGAGGGAACAAATTCCGCCTCGCCTAGTTCAAGTCGTTTTCTGGGAATGACACCGGTGCAGCGCTTTATCATTTCGGTGATGGTGATGATGATGGTTTGCTTGGTGGGGGCCATGTTCCTGGTGGTAACTGGAAAATTCGGATTGTTCTAACAGGGTATTTATAAAGAGAGAGCTCGGAACTTTCAAAAGTTCCGAGTTCTTTTTATATCAACTTCGGCTGGTCTTCTTTTTCTTCTTCCCCATTCAATTGCGCTCCTGCGCGCTTCAATTCTTCAGACGAGATGCGTGCCACGGACGCGACATAATCGCCTTCCTGCGGTTTGATGAGATGCACGCCCTTGGTCGCGCGCCCCGATTGCTTGACATCCTTAACTTTCAGACGCAACACCACGCCATTGGCCGTGATGATGGTTAGTTCGTCATCGTTGCGAACGACGCGCGCCGCGGCGATCTTTCCAATTTCATCAAAGGCCTTTTGGTCAACCGTGGCAATGCCGCGCGTGGCGCGTCCCTTCGGAGTGTAATTCTTCAACGAGGTTTGTTTGCCAAAGCCGCCTTTAGTCACGATCAGAAGCGAACCGTCTTTATCAACGACATCCATGCTGGTAACCAGATCGCCATCGGCAAGCCGGATGCCTTGCACGCCGGCAGCTTGTCTTCCCATCGAGCGGATCTTTGTTTCGCTATAACGCAGTGCGTGTCCGTGCTCGGTGACGAAGATCACTTCATCCTTGCCAGAGGTTGGGCGCGCCCAGCCGAGAGTGTCGCCATCTTCAAGGTTCATGGCAATCAAGCCCGAGGGGCGGACTGAGGCGAATTCTTCCATGTCCACGCGCTTGACTTTGCCGCGTGCCGTGGCAAGCACACAATATCCATGCGCAGAAAAATCCGAAACCGCAATAGCGGCAGTGACGCGTTCATCGGCATCGAGACTTAAAACATTGACGAGCGGGATGCCTTTCGCGGCGCGATCCGCATCGGGGATTTGGTAAACTTTTTCGCTGTAGACTTTGCCTTTGTCGGAAAAGAACAGCATCGAGTCCAGACTGCGAGCGGGGATGAGCATCACGACTTCATCCTCCTCTTTGGTAGTGTGACCCATCACACCGCGCCCGCCGCGTCCCTGCAAGCGGAAAGCGGCTGAGGCCACGCGCTTGATGTATCCGCGTTCGGTGAGGCTGATCAATACCGCTTCATCCTGGACGAGGTCTTCTTCGGTGAGTTCTTCCTTTGCATCCGAGGCAATGCGCGTGCGGCGATCATCGCCATATTTCTCGGCGAGCTCCTTCAGGTCGGTCTGAATCAATGCAAGAATTTTCTTTGGATGAGCCAGCAAGTCTTCGAGGGAAGCAATTTGTTCTGCAACCTGTTTATGTTCCTCTTCGATCTTCCAGCGTTCGAGCGCGGCAAGACGACGTAATTGCATATCGAGAATCGCTTGTGCTTGAAGCTCGGAAAGCTTAAAGCGATTCATCAAGTTTGTTTTAGCGACATCCAGAATCCTGTGATTCGCGAATGGTTTTGATGACCGCGTCGAGGTTGGCAAGCGCCAACAGATAACCATCCAGAATATGTAAACGCGCCCTGGCTTTTGCGAGATCAAAGTTGGAACGCCTAACAATAACGGTCTGGCGATGCTCGATGAAGATTTGTAAAGCCCGCTTGAGCGGAAGCGTGCGCGGCTCACCGTCCACCAGCGCTAGCATCTGCACACCGAACGTGGATTGTAGAGCTGTAAATTTATAAAGTTGATTCAAGACTTTCTTCGGCTGTGCGCCGCGTTTAAGTTCGATATAAATGCTCATGCCGCGCTGGTCCAACTCGTCGCGCAGGTCAGCGATCTGGTCAATCTTATCTTCGCGAACCAATTCCGCGATGCGCTCGATCAGCGTTGTCTTATTGACCTGATACGGAATCTCGGTGATGATGATCTCATGCTTGCCGCTTTTGCCTTCTTCGATATGAGCCATGCCGCGCACAACCAGGCGGCCGCGTCCCGTTCCATATGCGGCTTCGATCCCTTCGCGGCCAACGATGATTCCGCCTGTTGGAAAATCCGGGCCGGAGACGTACTTCATCAATTCTTCGACCGAAACCTCGTCCATCTCATCGTATTTATCAATTAGAAAAATGATGGCATTGGCCAATTCTCGCAAATTATGCGGCGGGATATTGGTCGCCATCCCCACGGCAATCCCGGACGCGCCGTTCATCAAAAGGTTCGGGATGCGAGCCGGTAGAACGAGAGGCTCTTCCAGCGAGTCGTCGAAATTGGGACCGAAGTCAACGGTATCTTTATCAATATCGGCGAGAAGCTCTTCCGCAAGCTTATGGAGGCGGGCTTCGGTGTAACGCATAGCGGCCGGCGCGTCGCCGTCAATCGAGCCGAAGTTACCCTGACCGTCCACCAGCAAATAGCGCATGGAGAAATCCTGCGCCATGCGTGCCATGCTTTCATAGACCGCCGCGTCGCCGTGCGGATGATATTTTCCGAGCACCTCGCCCACAATACGGGCTGATTTCTTATACGATGAGTTGGCACGGATTCCCATATCCTGCATGGCGTATAAAATGCGGCGATGGACAGGCTTCAGCCCGTCGCGGGCATCGGGCAACGCGCGCGCCACGATTACGCTCATCGCGTAATCGAGGTAAGCTGTACGCATTTGGGCGTCAATGTCTACTTGTTGAATGTTTCCGATCTCCATAGAAATTCCTGTTCAGCGGCATAAAAAGACACGAAGGCTGGTTTTTGACTTCGTGTCCATTAAATGAAGCGAATATACCGAATAAATGTAATTATACCACCTCGACTCCATTTGGAAAACAAAAAACTCGCCTTTCAGCGAAGTCTCTTTCGATGCCGAAGGAGGGACTTGAACCCTCACGACCTTGCGGCCACTAAGCCCTGAACCTAGCGCGTCTGCCAATTCCGCCACTTCGGCTTGCGAAACGTATTTTATCCGAAAAGAGCCTTTTGTCAACCTGATTGGGAATTCACAATTTACCCACCACTTACCCATAGCTTTTTCATCCAATTGCAATCCTGCCGGTATAAAATCAGGACAGTTACAAAGAATAAATTCACTGACGCGTTCACCCGACGCTGAATCCCTTTCAAGACTGTATGGTAACTTCATTGCAGTCCTGTTAGAAAAAGTATCTTTTTTATTCGAGAGACGTTATATTAAGCAAAGAAAGGAGTACCCTATGATCATTCTTATTGGTTCCATTTGTATTCTGCTCTTGCTTGCCTTGGCTGGCGCGAACTTTCTCGTGGACAACATCAGCCCGGACGAGTTGAGCAACATGGGTATCGAAAGGAAATCCTGATGGAAGATACCCAATCTCCCTAGCCCGACGCGAATCCAAATCGCGTCGGGTTTTTGTTTTCACGGGGAATCAGCATGGCATTGATCCAAGCGAGTATAATCAGTGAAGATTTCATTGGAGCCTCACCGTGGATTTTTCTCTTTCCCCCGAGCATCAGATGGCGCAAAAAACAGTGCGCGATTTTGCTCAAAAGGAGGTCGCAGCCATCATCAAGGATTTTGATCGGAAGCAGGAGCCGATCCCGTGGCTGTTGAAGCGCATGGGCGAACTGGGCATTCTCGGCCTGCCCTTCCCAATTCGATATGGCGGCCAAGGCATGGACTATCTCTCGCTGGGCCTTGCCTGCGAAGAGCTTGAAGCGGTGGACACATCTCTACGTGTGATTATGTCCGTGCATGTAGGCCTGTGCACGATGACGGTCTTTCAGTGGGGAACCGAAGAACAAAAGCAAAAATTTTTGATCCCATTAGCAAAAGGCGAAAAGATCGGATGCGGCGTTTTTACAGAACCCGGTATGGGTTCCGATGTGGCCGCGATGAGAAGCTCCGCAAAACGCGACGACGATCATTACATCCTCAACGGCGAGAAGATGTGGATCTCGCTCGCATCCAAAGCGGACCTGGCGCTGGTCACCGTTAAAACGAATCCGTCTTCATCCAAACCTTCTGAAGGACTCACCTCCCTCATCGTTGACCTTTCATCCAAAGGCGTGACACGCGGCGAAATTCACGGCAAGCTAGGCGTACGCGCCGGTGTAACAGGCTGGATCAACTTTCTGGATGTAAAAGTTCCAGCGGCGAATCGAATCGGCGAAGAAGGCGAAGGATTCAAGATCACGATGTCCGCCTTCGATCATGGACGTTATACGGTTGCATCCGGCGCGACGGGAATCATCCGCGCGTGTTTGGAAGCCAGTGTAAAATATGCTAAGACGCGCACGACGTTTGGCAAACCAATTGCCGAGCATCAACTCATCCAGGAAAAGATCGCCAAGATGTCACAGGATTACGAGATTGCTCGCTTGCTTTACTTGCAATCGGGTTGGATGCAGAACATGGGCAAACGTTGTACGCGCGAAACATCGTTTGCGAAGAAGTTCGCCACCGAAGCATCGTTCAGCGCGGCAAATGAAGCGGTTCAAATCCACGGCGCATATGGATTTTCGGATGAGTATGATGTGGAGCGTTATCTGCGCAACTCCAAAGGCGCGATGATCTACGAAGGCAGTTCCGAGATTCAAACGTTGATCCAAGCGGGTTACGCATTGGGCGAACGAAGCGATAAGCCTTTGCACTGCGAATTGCCCGCATATGATGAAAGTTTTTGGCAAGGATAGAAAGGAAAATAAAATGTTGGATTTTCAATCAGTTCGAGAAAAGAAAGTTACAGTACAGGATTTGGTCAAAGGCTTGACCAAAGATGATTTACGCCGCGAACTTGATGAAATGGTTGGCGAAATCCATCGGCGAATTGCAGATGCTACAGATGCCGACGTTGTATTTCAGCCCGTTGACCCGAATGCAAAAGATCCATTCGCCAAAGAAGGCGAAGCCGAGCTGGCATGGACTCTCGGTCATGTGATCGTCCATTTGACGGCTTCAATGGAAGAAGCGGCATCGGTTTCACAGGAGCTGGCGCGCGGCGTGGAATTTCATGGACGCTCGCGTTGGGAGGTACCATTTCGAGAAGTGAAGACGATTGCTTTCTGTCGTGCGCGTTTGGCAGAGTCGGGCCGTATGTGTTCCGCCTCGTTGGATATGTGGCCTGACCCGCCGCACATGGATAACACATACGTCATGATGCCGGGGGCACTGCCCCATACCACCGTTTCGAGATTTGCTTCGGGATTGAAACATGCATCCGATCATCTTGAGCAAATCAGCGAGATCATGCGGCAGGCAAAGGAAGCGGCAACAGGGTAAATTGTTGGCGAAACAATAAGTCATGATCAAATTCAAGAAAAAGCAAGTCGCGGATCTTGGAAATCCCTTCCAATGCCGGCAGTTAAAACGCGACTTGCATTTGAACCATGTTTTACGGAATTTGAAAAGATAACTCGCGGTATCGTTCCACATCAAATGGAAGATAAATGGTTTATTTTTCTGGAAGACATGCAACTTAATTTTCACCGAAGCTGGACAGGCCAATGTATTTATCAAATAAAATTTAAAAAAAAGGAATGAATGCTTCGTGACTGAAGCTTGGATGAATAGAAATCAGGAAGAATATCGAGATATTGATGACAATTATGATATTGAACTTTTGTCATTTCTGATTGATAATTTTCTTCTAGGAAAAAATAAGTCATTTCCTATTCCAAGTAATCTACCAAAGAATCTTACAAGCGGTGTATCTGGATCAGCACATCCCGAAGCGAAAACTAGCAAGATTCTCTTAACTCAAATCTCTAACTATATCCAACACATATTTAGGAGGAAGTTTTGAAAATCATAGCCTGCATCAAACAAGTCCCGGACTCGGAAGCGAAGGTGAAAGCCGAGAATGGACAAGTGTCGTGGGGGGAATCGCCGCTGGTCATCAACCCCTTTGATGAGTACGCCGTCGAAGGCGCGCTTCAACTGAAGGAAGCGAACAGCGGAACGGTCACCGCATTGTGTATCGGACCTGAGTCCGCCAAGGAAGCGCTCAAACATGCGCTTGCCATGGGCGCGGATGAAGCCATCCTCGTCTCGGACGCGGCGCTCAACGCGCTTGATACACAAGGCGCGGCGCGCGTACTCGCAGCGGCCATCAACAAAATCGGCGGCGCGGACACTGTCACGTTTGGCCGTCAAACGCTGGACGATGGCTCGGGTCTCACCGCCGCACAAACCGCGCGCTTCCTCGGTTGGCCGATGCTCGGATTGGTTGGGCATATCAAAGTCGACGGTGGAAACGTGCAAGTCGCGCGCATCATCGAAGAGGGACGGCAAAACGTCAAGGCCAAATTGCCGGTTGTGATGAGCATCGTCCAAAGCATTGGCGAGCCGCGCTACCCATCGTTCATGGGAATCCGCAAAGCATCCAAAGCGAACATCCCGGTCTGGTCCTTGAGCGACCTCGGCATTTCTGCGCCATCCACATTTGTAACGCGTACCGAACTCATCACGCCGCCCAGCCACGAAATTGTGTGCGAGATCATCAAAGGCGACAGCCCTGCGCAAATTGCCGAAACGCTGGCCGATAAAATTTTGGCGGAGAAAGTGCTATGAAAACCTTTGTTTATATTGACCACTTCAAAGGCGAAGTCCAGCCTGCTTCATGGGAAGCGCTCGGCGTTGCAAAAAGTTTTGGAAGCGCAAGCGCAGTGATCTTCGGTTCGGGATTGGATGCACTGGTCAAGACCGCGTTTGAATTCGGCGCGGACGAAGTGCTCCTTGCGGATAATCCCGCTTTGGTGGATTTCCGCGTCGAAGCTTTTGCCTCCACGTTATCTGCGCTCGCTTCTTCCCGGACGCCGGATTTGATTCTGTTCCCGACCACGGCGCGCACCCGCGAACTCGCCGCCATGTCCGCCGTGGATTTGAATACCGGCGGATTGATTGACTTGACCAGTTTATCATTGGAAGGCGATAGGCTGGTTGCAACGCGTCCGATCTATGAAGGCAAGTTGAACGAGAAAGTCGTGTGTTCCGGAAAGCCCGTGATCGCAACGTTACGGGCACGCGCTTTCCCGCGCCCGGCTCAAGATAAATCGAAGAGCGGCACCGCGACAAAGGTTGAAGCCAAGACTGATTCGCTGACCACGATCGAGGGCTACGAGGTTGCCGAAGCCGTTGTCAGTGTCGCCGATGCGGGCGTGATCGTCTCTGGCGGACGCGGCGTAAGCAATAATCCATCGTTGACTCCACCTGCCGGCATGGATGAAAAGCAAGCCGAACTCTGGCGCGCACAACAAGGTTTCAAACTGATCGGTGAATTAGCAATCGTGCTCGGTGGTGCGGTCGGAGCTTCGCGCGCCGCAGTGGATGGTGGATACATTCCTTATGCTCATCAAGTCGGTCAAACCGGCAAAGTCGTCGCACCTGATTTGTATATCGCCTCGGGTATCTCCGGCGCGATCCAACACATCGTTGGCATTCGATCTGCGAAACTGGTGATCGCCATCAATAAGGATGCCGAAGCACCGATCTTTAAGGTTGCGCGTTACGGCGTGGTCGGCGATTTGTTTGAGGTCGTCCCCGCCTTGACCGCGGCCTTCAAAAAGAAGTTGGGAAAATAACTTACCACATTCCCTAAATCATAATGATTTGGGGAATGTGGCACGTAGTGATAATCGGGCAGAAATAAAAACAGGGTTGCTTCTCAGCAACCCTGTTCGTTGGCAATACAATGATTCTTACGAGATCAAGGTAACGTTTGCGGCCTGCAAACCTTTTGGCCCTTCCTCAATAGAAAACTCCACCTTCTGCTCCGGCTCGAGCTTTCGATAGCCTTCCATCTGCAATGCAGTGAAGTGGACAAACACATCTTCTCCACCTTCGCGGCCGATGAAGCCATAACCTTTGGTCGCATTAAACCACTTGACAGTGCCAGTATAACGTTCGGACATCTTACTTTACTCCTGCTGAAAAATTTATCCCGTTGGATCGTACGCCACGAGACGCGGGAGCAAGATTATCATGTCCGTTTTGGAGTGTCAAGCCTGAAATTAATTCTCTTGCGAAGAGTCGCATAACGCGATGTTAAATGAATCCACGGCGGCGACCAGCGCGTCTGATATTTCGCCGTGCGGATGACGTTACGCATCTCATCCGGACCCTCGAACGGCTCCAGCAAAACCAGCGACCTTCCCAACTCAAACGCGGCGTGCGCGTCCGAGCCGACAGTGCCTGCAATGTTATGTTTCTTCGCGAACTCCATCGCACGCCGATTGAACACGGGGCGCATACAGCGCGAGTTATAAATTTCAATAGCATCCACCAGTGAAATAATTTCCAACAAATCTGGTTCTTCCCAGCCCCCGCTCCGAAACTCATCGAAGGGGTGCGAGACACTTATGAATGCGTTTTGTTCCCGCAAATGCCGAATCGTTTCTTGGGGCGCAAGCCGGGCCGGAATCTCTTCCGATACGAACGCGGCGAGGATTTCCCCACGCGTCGTCATAATCTCCTCGCCCACAATGACGAGTTTAGGATCGATAGCTTGAGCCACGAACGCTCCCGCAATCGTGTTGTGGTCAGTGATGATGACTCGGTCGATTCCTTTGCGGCGGCAAGTGTCCACAAGTTTTTGCGGAGACATTAGCGAATCCTTCGAGAAAGCCGTATGACAATGAAATTCAACGCGCAGCATTCCACGATTGTACCTGCAAAGAGATTTCCCCGAATTCATATTTTCGTTATAAAATCATAGCCTATGGATGAGGAGAAGCGTTTTTACCAAAAACCCTGGTTCAAAAGCCTGCTTATGGGGATTCTGCTGCTTGGCATCTACGTTTATGAATACGTTTATCAGGGCGGGATCATTAACCTTCCCAGCTTCGCCTTAGATCTTGTTTTAATATTTTTTGGAGTTCAACTTGCGGTGGCTTTCTACGCTCAATTTGTGCTTCCCATCCACAAGCGCGGAGATCGCAGAAAAGTTATAAGCCGATTATGGCTCCATGCCATGGGTGGCCATGGCCCCGCCATCTTTGTAAAGAACGGTCGTCTGGTTGAAAGCAAGGGCGAGAGCGAGAAGAAAGGCCCCGGCGTCCTTTGGCTAGATACTGCCAGCGCGGTTGTGACGCGCACCGACACATCGCTAAAGAATTTTCTCGGACCCGACGTACATTTTACGGATGGAAATGAAAAGATCGCTAGTGTGATCAGCTTGCATACGCAGAGTCACAAAATCGGGCCGGACAAGGATGATAGTCCATTCAAACCTGCCGCGGAGTATTTATCGGAAGAGGAATACAAAAAGGTTCATGATCGGCAAATGGCCGTGAGCGCCATCACCCGCGATGGAATTGTCGTCGTGCCCAACATCAGCGTCACATTTAAGATCGACGCCATGCCTGCCAAGGGAAAGGAAAAGGGGTCGCGGTTTGGCTTCGACCAAGATGCGGTGGAAAGAGCCTCACGGGGAGAGGGAATCAATGCCGGTTCCAGCAAAGAAGAACCGAAGCATGTGGCATGGAACCAGCTCCCTACCCTGATCGCGGCAGATCTATGGCGGGAATATTTAAGCAAGTTTACGTTGAATGATTTATTCTCAGCCAGCCTGGTGCCCCCACCCGATGTCCCACAGCCTGAAGCGCCAGCGGAAAAAGAAAAAGCAAAGATTCCTGGGCCAGTGAAAATTGGTCTTTTCACCAAAGGACTCAGAGCCTTCAACAATTTATTCGAGAAGCAACTCAAAACGCTCATGCCGGAAGAGGAAGTCTTGGAAATAAAAGCAGTTGAGAAACCAGCAGGAACAAAGAAAGGCGCCGCTTCCAAGCCGCAAACCGCATTGCAAATCATCAATCAAATGATGAAGGCGCGCATGACACAAGCTACCGTTCCGCTACTCGATGAAAGCGGTCAACCGCTGGAAGGATTTTCGATCAGCAATGAATTCAAAACGCTCCACGAACGCGGGATTAAAGTCTATGGCGTGAGTGTCAGCAACTTACGTTTCGGCCCGGAAGTCGAAGGCCTGCTGGTCGGCCAATGGAAGACGAACTGGCTGGAGAACGCCGTGGCAGATCACAAGCGGGTGGAACGGCTGAAACGCGTTTATGGCGAAAACGGATCCCAGAAAGGGCGGCAGGAACACGCGTCCGCCTTAAGCGAAGCAATGGTCGATCCGCAAGATGTTACCTCGGCCGTCAAGTCTTTATTACAAAAGATCCAAGCCGAGATCCGACAGGATGACCATCTACTCGCCCTAACCAAGACCGAGATTCAAGACATCGATGAAATCATTATGTGGATGGAGTCGAAAGAGCTATGAACAAAAAGGGTGGCAGAGCCGATCAAACTGCCTCGGCGTGGCGCTTGGAAGTAAAACGCTTCAAAGAACTTTACAATAAATGGCTGGATTATCGCCTAAACAAGTTCTTTGATCTATCCGTTCACGGCCCTCCCTATCGTTCCAAAAGAATAAATTCCCTTCGAGTCGGCTTTGTCTTGGTAGTGTTCATTGCTTATCTTTTGTCGTACAGCTTCCTAGCCCAGGTCTACTCACAACAAACTACGCTTTCATCACTCCTCATCGTCGCCGGATTGAATGTTATCCGCCTGTTATTGATTCTATCGATACCGGTTTTCATTGCCATCGAAATGGCAGGGAATTATATTACCGACATTTTTGAATTAGAAGATCCTAGCGTTGCCTGGAAGTTCATCGGCGAAATATCGCTGGGCGGCGCCAGCGAGGTGCTTCATATTCGAGACGGAAAAGTCGCGGAAGAAGATCGGGACTCGCCCATCGTACTGATCGGCGGGCCGGGCCACGTCCAAGTCGAATTTGATACAGCGGTTCTCTTCGAGAAGCCGGATGGCACCCCGCACGTGATCGGACCCGTGGTGACCAAGTCGGAAGAAAAGAATCCGGCGATTCTGGAAGGGTTTGAACGCCTGCGGGAACCCATCCTCAACCTGCGGGATCAATATTTTGGCTATAATTCCTCCGACGCGATCACGGTCGAAAGCCGCAGCCTGGATGGGATCCCGATCAGCGCAAAAGACGTCCGCGTCATATTTAGTATTCATCGCGGTGACAGCTCTGATTCACAAAAGCCAAGCAAAGAAAAACCCTTTCTCTACAATCCGCAAAGTGTTCAGGATTTGATCTACCAGCAAGCTGTTCAAGTCTTGCAGGGAGAACATCCCTCCGGCGAACCGGGCGCATGGACCGGCACGATGCGCGGGATGGTCAGCGGTGAAATCGGCGCTTTCATGAGCCAGAATAAACTGACGGAATTTCTCGCCAGCATCAGCACGCCGGAGATCGAGGCGCAGGAGCATCGCGAAGATACGATCTTATTGCAGACTTTGCGATACTCCGACCAGTTGTCTGAGTCAGAATCGGAAGCCTTCATCAAACCAAATTTTCATCCAAGAACCGAACTCACCGATCGCTTCATGAAATATACCGATGGCTTTGCCAAACGCGCCAACGAACGCGGCATGGACCTCCATTGGATTGGCGTTGGCACATGGAAAGCACTTGACGAAAAAATTAACGTGCGGCACACGGAAGCTTGGCGAGTCACCCTGGATAACGCGGCCCTCTCCAGCGACGAAGCGCTGGAAAAAATCGTGGATGAGGCTTGTCTTAATGAAAAGCTGCGATTGATCAAAAATGTTCCATTGGATGCATACAAAGAAAGCCAAAGGAATCTGATTGAAAAGGAAAAACGCATCGAAGCCCTCCTGCAAAATTTTTGGGAGCAGATGGGCAACGTGTTGAATTTCTACTATACCAACAACATCCAAAACACCGATGTAGATCAACTTGAGAAAGCGATCTTGAAAATCGAGAAACTTCTTAACATTCCCGGCGGCCAGCATATGGTTGGTGGAGGCACTTTAAGCAAAGTAAAACGCAAGACCGCCTCCTCGGTGAATGAGAGTTCGCCTCCGGCACCTTTATCTCACGATGAAGTGATTCCCTATCGAAACCTGCTGGCATTAATGACAAAACTTGGCATAGATCATAAAGCCGTCGAACCGATGATCGAAAATGAAGCCCGACGCCATCCAAACCTGACGCGCAAGGAATTAATCGAGCGAATCGTTAAACGATTGGAGCGTTACAGCAAGTAAAAAGAATCTTATGCTTCCCAAAACATGGATCTCCCATTCGGCAGAAATTGCACGCGCACTTCAAGTCAATATTCCGATGGTTGCGCTCGAGTCAACCGTTATCACACATGGACTGCCCCATCCGCAAAACATTCAATTGGCGCGCGATATGGAAGCCGCGATCCGAGGCGAGGGCGCGACGCCTGCCACCATTTCAGTGATCGACGGAAAGATTCGCGTCGGTCTCACCGACGAGGAATTGGTGCGGCTTGCTGAGGCCAAATCCCCGCTGAAAGTGAGTCACCGCGACTTTGCGACTGCCATCGTTAAAAAATCCAGCGGCGGGACAACCGTTGCCGGAACAATGCTTGCCGCGTATCAGTCCGGAATCAAAGTTTTTGCAACCGGCGGAATCGGTGGCGTTCACAAGGAAAGCGCATTCGATATCTCGACTGATTTGAGGGCGCTCGCCGAAATCCCGATGATCGTGGTCTGCGCCGGAGCCAAAGCGATTCTCGACCTGCCTGCCACGCTCGAATATTTGGAAACAATGGGCGTGCCGGTGGTTGGTTACCAAACAGACAAGTTCCCAGAGTTTTACTCGCGCGACGGCAACCTGGATGTCAGCGTGCGCTTGGATTCTCCACAGGAGATCGCAGAGTTCGCACAGGCGCATTGGTCGCTCGGTTTGCACAGCGCGGTATTAGTGACGAATCCCATTCCGGTAACGGATGCCATTCCAAGGTCCGAGATGGAACCGATCATCAGTCAGGCATCCAATGAAGCAAAAGACAAGAAGATTCACGGTCAGGCACTGACGCCATTCCTGCTTCAACGCATCAGCGAGTTGACCCACGAAAAATCATTGCAAGCCAACCTGGCTTTATTGCTTAACAATGCCCGTCTCGCCGCACAGATTTCAAAAGCGATAATGAACAATCAACGACAAAGGATGATTTAGAAATGGAAAACAAATTTACGCTTAGTCATATGATCGCCGCAACACCTGAACAGATTTATAAAGCCTGGCTTTCAACGGATGGACATACGAAGATGACCGGAAGCCCGGCTGAGGTGGAGCCGCGCGTCAAAGGAAAGTTCACTGCGTGGGACGGATATATTTCCGGTGAAACGTTGGAGTCAAAACCTTTTACGCGCATCGTCCAAGCATGGCGCACAACAGAGTTTCCAGAGAGCAGTCCCGATTCACGTGTGGAGATTTTGCTGGAGTCGGTTAAAGGCGGAACGAAGGTCACGATCATCCACTCGAACATTCCCGAAAATCAGGCAGACGATTATAAACAAGGCTGGCAGGATTTTTATTTCAAGCCAATGAAGCAATATGATTTTTCTGGCGTATAAATTTTCTTAATAGAGCACAACGGCTATGCCCAACATCGACTTTTATTAAGCAGCACAACGCCAAACCTTTGAAATACCAGATCCGCCAAAGTCGCAAATCTTCACAGAATCAGATATAATTCAACCCATGCAACAGATATCTTGCACGCTCCCCGGTTTAGTGAAACCTCTTTTAATTTGACGTTTTCAGTTGCATCTGCATCTACATTTCCTATCGAGAACAGTCACTTTGAAGAAGGTGGCTGTTTTTATTTTGGAAGGCGCAGATCGAATGTTCGGTGTTCTTTGGATATGTCGAAACCCAGCAAGGTGTTACCATGGATATGATCACAGGAAAAATTCTCAAGCTTAATGGCTGGCCCGATGGAAAAATTATTGGGTTGGCAAAAAGAGCCGCAGAAGAGCTTATGAAAACGGAGGCCGACCGCGAGTCCGTTTTGACGCGACTGGAAGAAGTCCGGAAGAATCCCGGTGCGTTTTTAGCCGATCTTAATATGGCCGAGTTGGCGCGTGAGTGCATCCGGCTCGAACATAAGGATGACCTGCAACCGAGTGATTTGCGCACAGAGCCTTTGCCCTACCCGATTTGGGGACGGGAGAACATTGATGACGAATCGGTTATGCAAATGAATAATGCCATGCGGTTGCCGATCACCGTCGCGGGTGCGTTGATGCCGGATGCACATGTCGGTTACGGACTCCCTATCGGTGGTGTACTGGCAACTGAAAACGCGGTGATCCCTTACGCGGTCGGTGTGGATATTGCCTGCCGCATGAGACTTTCTTTATATCAAGTTTCGCCGCATTTGCTCGGGCAGAAGAAAGGTCTGTTTGAGGAATCACTCTGGAATGAAACTGCCTTTGGCATGGGTGTGGAATGGAAAGGAGCGCGCCGGGCCGAACATGCGGTGTTGGATAATCCATCTTGGAAGGCAACGCCTTTACTCAAGACATTGCAGGACAATGCTGCACGGCAGCTTGGCACGAGCGGTACAGGGAATCACTTTGTTGAATGGGGTTCGTTCCGATTAGACGAGCCCTTGCTTGGTTTGGAGCCTGGTCACTATCTCGCGCTGTTGTCGCACAGCGGTTCGCGCAGCGTTGGTGCGCGCATCGCAGAGCGTTATAGCAAACTGGCTGTGGAACTGCACCCGGAACTGGATAAAAGCGTGAAGCGACTGGCGTGGCTTTCATTGGATTCAGAAGCAGGGTTGGAATACTGGCTGGCTATGGAACTTGCCGGAGATTTTGCATCGGCTTGCCATTACATTATCCATCAGCGCGTGGCAAGAGCCGCCGGCTTGAAGGAAGTTGCGGTTATTGAGAATCATCACAACTTTGCATGGCGAGAAACCTTATCGGATGGAAGAAAGGTGATCGTACACCGAAAAGGCGCGACACCAGCAGGCGTGGGTGTGTTGGGAGTTATTCCCGGTTCGATGGGAGACGCCGGTTACGTGGTGCGCGGCAAAGGGGCGGCTGAGGCGCTGACATCTGCTTCGCATGGCGCTGGCCGCCGCATGAGCCGCACCGTCGCGTTCAACTCCATCAGCAAATCGGAGCGCGATGAATATCTTAAGCAAAGGGATATTACGTTGTTAGGCGGCGGCATGGATAAATCTCCGCAGGCTTACAAGGATATTGAAATTGTTATTGCAGCGCAATCTGATCTGGTGGAAGTGCTAGGCAAGTTCACGCCGCGCATTGTGAGAATGGCAGAAGAAGCTGGAGAGTTTTGATTACATCCCCTCAATCCACCATTTGGGTTGGGGGATGAGTAATAAATCATTCCAATGTGGTGCAATAAGTACGTCCATGTTCTTGATCCCTATTCAGCTTTCTTTGCTTAAAGATTGTTTTTGCATGTACCATCATCTCGATGCCTGGTGAATGTTTAGTCTTCAATTTCAAGGAGACCCGCTGCTCGTGAATCCATCTGCTAGGAACTTATCTCTGTGATTTTGGTTTCTTTTACATAAAAGCCGCTTTGAAATTTATGCTCAGTCAAATAGAAAACAGCACAGACAATGAACGATAGGCAGCAAAGTTTTGCTGTTGATCATACCCCGCTTGATCTAAAGCGATTTTAGCGCCAAAGATAGGCATCGGCAAGACGAAAGAAAGCAGCATTCGAAATTGATAAATTGTGAGAGCCGGAGATTGCTGGTGACAATTAATTCTCAAACGCACCAGGAAATGACGCGCCAGAAAGGCCAACGACATATGGTGGTTCGGTACTGCCGGACCGTGGTGATGCCAACCCTATCAATGGCCTTCAGACGTAATGGAAGGAATCATGAATTCACGTGAACGAGTCCATGCTGTGCTTGGGAGAAAAACTCCAGATCGCATTCCCAGATTCGAAGTTTGGATCGACGGGATGTTCGATGAATTAGGAGTCAGCGACCCGTATAGCGCCTATCCTGAATTGGGACAGGATGCGATTCTCATGCCATCGCAAACTCCCAGGGAAAGCAATGCCTGGAAGGATGGCGTGGATGAATTTGGGCGCGTCTGGAAAAAAGGGATGTACTTCAACGGCGTGGTGAAATCGCTCGACGATTTGAAGCAATATACGCCGCCGGTCTCTTATGCAGATCAATTCTTTGACGAGAGAAAGATTACCCAACTGCGTGTGCGTTATCCCGAACATTGTCTTTTCTTCGGCACTCATATCGGCCCCTTTATGGGAACCTACATGGCCATGGGACTTGAACGCATGTTCGTGAAGTATAGGAAAGATCCGCCGCTTGTCCATGCGGTAATGGAGACGCGGCTGGAATGGTGCCTGGCGATCTTTCAGCGTGCGGTGGAACTCGGCGCGGAAGTGATCGTCATGGGCGACGACTCAGCGCACCGCGGCGGTCCGATGATCTCCCCGCAAATGTGGCGCGAGCTCGTTCTGCCCTATCATCGTCGGGTGGTCGAAGGGTTATCTGTTCCTGTGATCTGGCACACCGACGGAAGAGTTGACAAACTTCTGCCTTTTGCCGTTGAAGCTGGATTTGTAGGCATGCATGGACTTGAAACGCTTGCAGGTAATCACTTGGATGAGATCAAACGCGAGTATGGCAGCAAATTAGTCTTGATAGGTAATGCAGATATCAATCTTTTCTTTGAACCAAACCTTGAGGCTGTACGCGCCGATGTTCATAGGTGCGTCGAAGAAGGCGGCAGAGAAGGCTTTATGCTTTCATCATGCAACAGTATCTTTACAGGCATGAATCCCGAGGCCGTGCGCGAATTCTTCCAATGTCAGGGTGAATTTATCGGTGTATGAGTTGAACCATTACAGTCGTAAAACCGGAGTATCCATACGGAATTGTTTCCTTCATTCACCATGATAAAATCGTGACTATGACTCACGCTGAACAAATCGCCTCACAACTCAAAGTTAAGCCATCACAGGTGGCAGCAGTTATCAACCTCCTGGACGAAGGCAACACCGTTCCGTTCATTGCTCGTTACCGAAAGGAAATGACTGGCTCGCTCGATGATGAAGAAATCCGCGTCATCGCGGACGAACTCATCCGCTTGCGTACATTGGATGAACGCCGCGCTGCTATTCTTGCATCGATTGAAGAACAGGGCAAACTGACCGATGAACTGCGCTCCGCCATCAACGCCGCAGTCACCATGACCGCGCTCGAAGACCTATATGCGCCCTATAAAAAGAAACGCCGAACGCGTGCCATGCTTGCCCGCGAAAAGGGGTTGGATCCGCTGGCTGAATTAATTCTCAAGCAGGTTTCCGATTCTCCAGAAGAAGTTGCAAGGCAATTCTTGAATGACCAGGTTCCCAGTATTGAGGAAGCCCTGCAGGGCGCACGCGATATCGTGGCCGAACTCATCAGTGATAACGCCAATGTCCGCGCCGCCACGCGTGAAAAAGCGCTGAAATTCTCCACCCTCCGTGCCGAAAAAATCGAAGACGCAGTGGATGAAAAGAGGGTCTACGAAAGTTATTACAATTTCTCAATCCGTATTGACCGCCTGCAGCCGCACCAGATCCTCGCCATTACGCGCGGCGAAAAGGAAGGCGTTCTGCGCGTGCATGTAGACTTAGCCGAACGCGATTGGCTGGACGTCATTCAAGCCGAGTACGAAGAAGACATTCTGAGTCCCTTTGCTGAGCAACTTGAACTCGCCATCCTGGATTCTGCCGAGCGTCTATTACTTCCCGCTATCGAGCGCGACGTTCGCCGAGAAAAAGGCGAAGGTGCTGATAATCACGCGATTCAAGTTTTTGCAACCAACCTGCGTGCACTGCTCAGCCAGGCGCCGCTGGCAGGGAATGTCGTTCTCGGCATTGATCCCGGCTTCCGCACAGGTTGCAAAGTTGCCGTTGTGGATGCTACCGGGAAACTCCTCGACACCGCCACGATCTATCCGCACGAGCCGAAGAATGACTGGAAGGGCGCGATCAACACTTTGCAGGACATGATCAATCGTCACTATGTCTCCCTAATCACCATCGGTAACGGTACAGCCTCGCGTGAGACTGAAAAACTAGCCTCCGAGTTAACTCGCAATGCAAAGCAAACCAAATATCTGATCGTCAACGAAGCAGGCGCATCTGTTTACTCTGCCTCCGCACTTGCCCGTTCTGAATTCCCCAATCTGGATGTCACGATCCGCGGTGCGGTATCCATTGCGCGCCGCGCCCAAGACCCGCTGGCTGAATTGGTCAAGATCGATCCCAAATCCATTGGCGTGGGCATGTACCAACATGACGTGGATCAAACTGCTCTGACACACGCGCTGGACGGCGTGGTTGAGAGCGTCGTCAACCGCGTCGGCGTGGATGTCAACACCGCCAGTCCGGCCTTGCTCACACATATTGCAGGCATCGGCCCGAAACTTGCGACCAATATTGTTGCACATCGTGATGTCAACGGACCCTTCAAATCACGCGCCGAACTTCACAAAGTCAGTGGACTTGGACCTAAAGCCTTTGAACAGTCGGCGGGCTTCATGCGGATTCGAGATGGGGCGAACCCATTAGATGCTTCGGCGATCCATCCTGAATCCTATACCATCGCCGAATCCATTCTGGCTCGTGCCGGACTTTCAGCCAGCTCTCAGATAAACGAACGGATTCCGGCCCTCGAGGCATTGACTGCCAAAACTCCACTGGAAGCGATGGCTGCTGAGCTTAACTGCGGTGTTCCCACGCTTAAGGATATCCTCGAACAACTCGTGCGTCCCGGACGCGACCCTCGCGAAGATACACCCGCTCCCATCCTGCGTTCAGATGTGCTCAAAGCCGAAGACCTGCTGAAGGGAATGCAACTTAAAGGCACGGTTCGGAATGTAGTGGATTTCGGCGCATTCGTGGATATCGGTGTAAAACAGGATGGCCTTCTGCACAAGAGTCAAATTCCGCAGGGCACGGTTCTTAAAGTTGGTGACATCATTGATGTGGAGATCCAAAAGATCGAGATCGAACGAGGACGGATCAGTTTAGGATGGGGTGGCCAATAAAACATGAAGTCATCTTCCAGGCGCGACATGCAAGCACCTAATCTTCCGCGGGAATTACATATCGAAGTGCCTGCCGTGATCGAAGATCACGCAGATTATTCAATGGCCTTGTGGACGGGCTTTCATCTGGAAAACCAGAATGCCGATCACGTTTCACTGGAACAAGTTCTACTGCGTCGAGTTGTGCTGAGCCAATCACGGCTGCCTCATGTGCGGCTAACAGATGTCGGCCTGGAAGCAGTGGACCTGTCCGGCGTTGCCATGGAAGGCGGCCATCTCAGACGAATTGAACTGGTGGGTAGTAGGTTGGTGGGTATTCAGCTCATGGAAGCGTATTTGGAAGATGTACTCTTTCGGGATGGAAATTGCAATAGCGCGATCTTTACGTCATCAGTTTTCAAATCTGTTCGCTTTGAGAACTGTAACCTGAGTCGGGCATCCTTTGAAGGGGCTGACCTGGCCGGTGTTGTCTTTGATCGATGTGATCTTACAAGCGCCGATTTTCGTGGCGCTAAACTGGAGGGCACGGATTTTTGTGGTTCGGTGATTTCCGGTATCCAGGTGGGAGCTGCCGAACTTCATGGGGCGATTATCGAGGCGGCGCAGGCTATACAAATCGTGGGGCTGCTTGGACTGCACGTAAAAGAAATGGATGAAGGACCGGGTTTATAATTTTTCAATAAACGTGGAGAAAATATCCGGCTGCTGCCGGTGAATTGATCTGCCGGGCACTTGCCAATGTGATTTTGGTTTCTTTTGTATAAACGTCCTTTGAAATTTATAGCGGTCAAATAGAAAACAGTACAAACAAAAAACGTGAGAGAAAAATGAATATTTACACAATGGAAGTTTTCCTTATAAGCGGCCCAACAACAAGAGAATTTGTCAAGAAAAACCCAGTCGTTTCTGGAACCATAGAAATTCGGGGAGATCAAACCCTTGAAAAACTCCATGGCGTTATATTTAAGGCGTTCAATCGAGAAGATCAACACTTGTATGAATTTCAATTTGGCGGCAAAGGTCCTAACGACCCCAAGGCTAGACGATATGGTTTGACTACGCTTTTTGCTGACAAGTTTGAAGATATTGAGACTAAAGGCGATGTCACGCAAACCACGATTGATATCATAGATTTAAAGAAAGATGAAGCATTTGGATATTGGTTTGATTTTGGAGATGACTGGTGGCATCAAATCAATGTGATCTCAATTGAGAATAAGAGTATAAAAAGCAGGGATCCTAAAATAACTCATCGAATCGGACAAAGTCCCCCGCAGTATATCGATATTGACGAGTGATAGCCATTTTCAACGGCTTTATAAACCGAACCCGTTGATAAGACCCAGTAAACATGACGATCAAGAAGTAAAAATGCCAAAGATTGGATTTCGTGTTCCATCCCTCGAAAAACGAATTGCCGCCCGCACATCAATCAGGCGTTACTTGCGTAATAGCCTTGGATTGAAAGCGCCACGCGGCTATGGCTGGTTCACCAATCCCAGAAGAGCCGTGTATAACCGCATCTACAACCGCACGACCAAAGGCTGCGGTTTCGTGCTGCTCCTGGCGATTTCTATCGGAGGATTGATCAAGTTCCTTCTTACTTAAAGGCCCTGGTGAAGATCATGCAACAGTTCACACTCTTCATCATTCACCCAAGAACTTTCGACCATACTACTACGCAAAGATGAAGACAGACAATCATGTGCAACATCCTTTGGTCAAAAAACGAGTCATATCCCGCGATTTTCGCTCCTTCTACGGCCGATTAGCGGGCTAAATCATAGCTTACAAATAGTTGACACTTACAATTGACAAATCATCCCCTCGCGTCTATCCTCAAAAGAACATTCTATTACGTTTTTCAGACCGGAAAAGATTACTTGATATTTTCTTATCGAGATTCTACATACCGAACTGGCGATTTCAACGTGGTTATGGCAGACACCGTTGAACCCATTCATTGCATTTTTAAAGGACAAAAACGCATCACGCGGCGCGAGATTGAAGAGCATCCTCGGATGAAAAGCTTGACTGCTAACTTTGATGTTCTGCAAGCTTCATACGTCATCGCGGCAACGAAACAGGCTTTCGTCCATCGTAGAAGCCCGAACGATCGAGCTCTTTATTTCAACTTCAAGAGCTAATGCATTCCAGATGTAATAATGGAAGAATATGATCAATGGCCACTTACAAACAAATACAAGAGTATGTAAAAAGGAAATACGATTTCGTTCCAAAATCTTGCTGGATTGCCCATGTTAAGGAAATGAACGAATTGAAGCCCCGAGTGTCAGTCAGACGTTATGATCCGAAGAAGCGCCAAGTGCCTTGCCCGCAGAACAAGGTAAAACTTATCGAGGATGCTATGCGGCATTTTGGGATGATTTCATAATCTTGTAAGACATAACCGAAATCCAAGATGCCAAATCATCAAGAATTACTTCAACGATTACATGAGTTCATTCAGAGTGAATTTGCCACCCAACATGCAAATCTTGAGCGCCAATGGGCGCTTCCTCTTGGCGAACGAGTTGCACATGGATACGCCATTGAAGGGCTGAAAGTCGAAAGCATTGAAAAGCAAACAATCCGCTTGAGCTGTCAAACGAACGAGTTTAGATTTCGTGAAGGGGACTTTCTCGTATTGCACCGTGGCAATCCTGTTGGCATTGAGTTGGCGCAGGTCATGATTGAATACGATGATGAGACACTCATGGAAGTTACACTGCAGGGCGGGAATCCTTTTTTTCTACGAGACCAGCCGGACGGTTGGATTGCAGATGAGAGTATGCTAGATTTACGCCACTTCCATTTGGATGCCCTCGATGAAGTGGCAGATACCATTCGAGGTCGTGAAATCATCTTACCAATGCTTAGTGGGGAAAGAGTCCCAAAGGTGGATGTTGCGCGTTATGACCGCGCAAAGAATGATGCACAAAAAGCTGGAGTTAACCCATCTCAAATCGAGTCCATTGCTCAAGCCTACTCGACCGACCTTTATCATTTAATACAGGGACCACCTGGAACTGGCAAAACCTTCGTTCTTGCAAATCTGGTTCGAATGCTAGTGGCGGATGGCCAACGCGTTTTGGTGTCAGGTCTCACCCATCGCGCGATCAATAATGCACTTAACAAGATTTATTCAGTGGATTCGGCTTTACCTGTTTGTAAAATCGGACTTGAATCACGAGCTGGCGATCTAAAGATAAAAAACTACGAAAACTTTATCCTGTCTGGGTTTGATCAATTGACCGGCGGATATGCGGTCGGAGCAACACCTTTTGCACTTCGAAGCAATCGGCTCTCAGGCGTTGAATTCGATGTCATCCTATTCGATGAATCTTCCCAAATCACACTGCCACTCGCAATTATGGGAATGCTGGCCGCACAAAAATATATTTTTGTTGGCGATGAACACCAACTGCCTCCCGTCACATCACTGAAAGCCACCGGCTTGGGAAATACATCCATATTTGGATTCTTATCAAGGCGCGGCGCCGAAACCATGCTGAACACAACTTACAGAATGAATGATGTTCTATCGCGCTGGCCAAGCCGAGAGTTTTATGATGATCTGCTTGTATCGCATGAGAGCGTGGCTGGCCGTCGTTTGAAGCTAAAGCAGACGAATGGCATTTGGGATCATGCGCTGGATCCAGATGAACCGGCTATTTTCCTAGATTTGCATCATCGTGGAAACACAACCCGCAGCCAAAAGGAAGCGGACGTTATTGCAGAATTAATTGAGGCTCTTCTATTTGCACAAGTTCCTGCAGCGCAAATCGGCGTGGTTGTGCCATACCGGGCACAGGGCCGCAAAATCCGCAACCTTCTGCGCCAGATTTTGCCAAGTGAAGAAACGGCGCGAGAAATCATAGTGGATACGGTTGAACGAATGCAAGGGCAGGAACGTGAAGTTGTGTTGGTTTCACTCACGACATCTTCGCCAGGCTTTGCGAGTCAACTGGCGGACTTTTTCTTCCAACCACAACGATTGAATGTGGCAGTCACGCGGCCACGCACAAAACTAATTATTGTTGGCTCGAGTGTCGTACTCGAAGCCGAGCCTGCGGATGCAAATCAGCAAGATTGGGTGGAACTCATGCGAAGCTTATTGGATAATTGCAAAACTTTCTCACTTTGATATGGCCCAAATCATACCGTCAACCCCATTGAGCACTTTGCCTTCAGAAGTATTGAAGGTTTATCGCTTCTTCAAATCTTTGCCGGACGATTATTTTATCTGGCACCACATTACTCCATGGGAAAAGGAAGCACCGGATTTCATGGTTTTAAACCGCGCCCGGCAGGTTTTAATTATAAAAGTCAGCATTGCGGCAAAGCCTACATATTCGGCGGCGCAGATGCTCCTCTTGGGTGATGCAAAACCGTTAGGTCAGGAAGAAATGCTGGTGTTGGAGTTGTTCAAGAATAAGCTTCCCGCATTTCTAAAGGATAAGATTGCTATAGCCATATTATTTCCAAATATCCGATCTGAAGCGTTGGAACAAAACCATCGCGAAGAAAGCGGAAAGCAATATCATTGGCTTGGTCAGGAAATAATACAGGCCAGTTCGGTTGAGTACTGGGGTGAATTCTTTAAAGGCGAGTGCCTTACCGATTTAATGCTCGAACAATTGCGAGCTGTATTCACGCCGGAAGTTATCATTCCAAAGGCATTAACAGTTCGCACTCCCGATTCCGGGAGGCACGCAGCTGGACTGCAAGACTATTTGCTGGACATCCTTCAGGAAGCAGCCGTAAAGAATGATCTTGAATTGCCGCTCGATCAGCAGAGAACATCAAAGGATTTCCATGTTGGTATTGTCAACGGTGTAGCTGGAAGCGGGAAAACTCTAATCTTGCTTTATCGCCTGCGCATGTTACATGCCCGTTTTCCCAACCACAATTTTCTAATCCTGACCCACAATCGCCCGCTCATTCGGGATATCAAATCAAGATATCAACTTTTGACAGGTGAATCACCCAAGAATATTTCGTGGAATACGTTCAATGCATTTTGTCGCCGCTACTGGCCGGAGCAGGAATTTCCTTGGGTAGACCCAATTGGCCAAGGTGAACGCGAATGCATCGCAGAAAATATTGGGAAAAAATACTTTTCAGGGACATCCATTCACTTGGAAAGCTTTATAGGTGAAATCGACTGGTTTAAAGACCAAATCCCAATGGACAAATCAAAATACCTACAAGCCGAACGGAAAGGTCGCGGATTTAGGCTAAATCAAGAACAGCGTCTCTTGATGTGGGATGCGATGGCTGAATATCAGAATCAGATGATCGGGCAAAATAAAGTGGATTGGAGTGATGTTCCACGACGCATGTGGAATTTCGTCCGCGAAAAGAAAGTCAAGTTACCGCAATATGAATGCGTCATGATTGACGAAGCTCAGTTTTTTGCTCCAATCTGGTTTGATATCGTTAGACAAATAACTAAAATCCAGAGCGGTCATCTTTTCATTGTTGCCGATCCCACGCAGGGCTTTCTGGGTCGTCGTACTTCCTGGAAATCACTTGGAATTGAGGCCCGCGGAAAAACGCAAAATATACGACGTTCTTATAGAACGACGCATGAAATCTTGAATTTTGCGACACTGCTGTATCGAAGGCGAGTAACGAAAAATGATGCGGATGAGGATATTGTTGAACCCGATCTAATGAATATGCCTCATGGTGTGCTGCCCGTGATCATCCCGCTTCGAAGCGGGCAGGATGAAATTGGAAGGGTTACTGCTGAAATTGAAAGTTTAAAAAATCATGGCGCTTCTTTAAGAAACATACTCATCCTTCATTCTGAATGGGAAGGCGTGGAGGCGCTCATCACAGCCTTGAATAACCGAATGGGTGATGGGACAGCAATTGATCCGAAGGACTCTGCGCCCGGCGAATGTATAAGAGTTACAACGTTAAATGCCGGAACGGGCCTCGAAAGCCCAGTTGTGTTCTTAGTTGGGTTGAACCGATTATTTGAAAGAGAGCAGAGTTTGAGACTTTCTGAGGAAGATGCCGAACAGTTAATTCTCGAAAATACGCGCAAAGTGTATATGGCGGCCACCCGAGCAGGCCAAAGGTTAGTAATGACTTATGTGGGCGAAATTCCTGCAATGCTGACCGACATTATTGAGAGTCGAACGAATTGATTATTCTTACACAAAGAGTTGTCCTGCCTCCCCGATGAAGGAATATCAATTTCCTGACTGATTTCTTTCAACGATTTTTCCCTAAGCCCATGAAAAGCTACTTTGATAAACCATCAGTCGGCAAATAAACCAGCCGCCGATTTTATTTCTTCGCATCCAATAATTCCGGCGCCCATTGGTCCGGCATTTGGACAGCCTCATCAGGCATGATTATGGTGTTCCTGTAGAGCGCGGAGTCCTCGTCGGGCTTGGCGTGAAAGTGGGAGTGCTGGTCGGAGGTGCAGGAGGCGAATTGCCTTGCACGATAAAGCGACCAACCACCTTCCAGTCTTCACCAACAAAAATTTGGACTTCGTAATTACCGGGCAACCATTCATAAGGCTGTGGATTCCAATCGGTAAATCCATATCCGCCTGTTCCACCATCCCACGGTCTGGTTTCCAAATGGACTTGTGTACTGTCCCGATACCAAATGGCCGTCCATTGTACGCCAGGCAGCATATTGTCATAAGAGAATATTGCATACATATGACCAACGGGATTTTGAAACACGGTAGCCGGAGAAATAGCCGGGTACTTATTCCCGCTGGTGGTGAATTGAATAGAAGAAAATACTGCCTGTGGATTGGGAGTAATATTGCTTTGAAATAAAGCCAACACAGGCAGCGGCAAAAATGGCGTAGAAGTGGGAGTAAAGGTCGCGCTCTGCGCTGGTGTGAGTGTAATCGAAGGCGTCACGGTAATGCTCGGCGTCAGAGTTATAGTGGGGATCAGTGTGATGGAAGGCGTCAACGTAATGGTCGGTGACGGCGGAAAGTATTGATATGCAACCGGCTCACCAAATATAGGCAATGCGATTGCGAGAATGCCCAACACCAGAGCCAATCCAAACAGACGCCAACCGCTCGCCATCCGTTGATGGCGCAGGCGAAAGAACGTCATCTTGCGCGCAGACTGGATATCGCGAATCCCGCTCCATAGGCTGACTAGCGCGATGGCCACCAAGATCACAGCAATCGCGATGAAGCCAGAATTAATATCCATACGCGGCATTATACTGCTTCTTGCTTGGAAGATTTTGTGGTATAAAGCAAACCCATGACTGAACTGGTCCTTCTTAAACTCGGCGGGTCACTCATTACAGATAAGACTCAGCCTTACGCGGTTCGACTTGATAAGCTATCCGCTCTTGCGCGGGAAATTCATTCGGCTCTTTCCGAAACCTCGAACCTGCGTCTCGTTTTAGGACATGGCTCCGGCTCCTTTGGTCATTATGCCGTTAAAGAACATTTGACCTCACCCCTAACCCCTCTCCTAATGGGAGAGGGCCTCAAGAGTGAGGGAGGCTACTGGCGTGGCTTTGCCGAGGTCTGGTATCGCGCCTCACAACTCAACCGGTACGTCATTGAAGCCTTGCATCAAGCGCACATTCCCGCAATGGCAATCCAGCCTTCAGCTTCCATCGTTTCAAAAAACGGAGTCATTGAAAATTGGGAATTATCGCCGCTTGAGTCAGCGTTGGAGGCAGGCATCGTTCCCGTCATCTATGGCGATATGGCATTCGATTCAATCAAGGGGGGTGCTGTCCTTTCAACAGAAACATTGATGTTTTATCTAGCACATCACCTCGAGCCAACACATATTTTGCTGGCAGGGATCGAGGCGGCGGTCTGGGCCGATTTTCCGGCACGCCAGCAACGGGTCGAGAAAGTGACGCCATCATCCTATAAAGAACTCGCGAACAAGGTCGGCGGCTCACACGGTGTGGATGTCACTGGCGGGATGAAATCGAAAGTCGAAGAGATGTTATCGCTTGTGGGGCAAATCCGAAACTTGAATGTACAAATTTTTTCCGGCGAAGAAGTAGGAAATGTTAAACAGGGCGTTAACCGGTGAAGTCCTTGGAACGTTAATTGTGGGCGATTAGTAATCCCAAAGCCATGACGGACGGCTATTGCCAAAAACAAGAAAACTTCCGATAATATCGCAAACCACATTCAAGGAAGCAAACATGCCAATCAAAGTTAAAGCATCAAAATCTTCAAAGAAGAAGGCAGTCGTCAAAAAGGTCGCGACAAAGAAACCAGCGGCGAAAAGAACAGCCGCTGTCACTTTTAGGCCGACTAAACTTAAACTCCGCCGGCCCGTTCCGTCGGATATCGAGATCGCGCAGGAAGCCAGACTCAAGCCGATTACACAAGTGGCGGAAGAGTTCGGCATCCGCGCTGACGAGCTTGAACTATACGGCCCATACAAAGCCAAAGTCAAGCTTGAAATCTTGGATCGTCTTGCGAAGCGTCCCAATGGCAAATATATTGATGTAACTGCCATCACACCGACACCACTTGGCGAAGGCAAAACCACAACCACGGTCGGTCTTTCACAAGCGCTCGGTGCGCATCTTGGGAAAAAAGTCATTACTGCAATCCGTCAGCCATCGCAGGGACCGACCTTCGGTATCAAAGGCGGCGCGGCAGGCGGCGGATATTCGCAAGTCATTCCAATGGAGGATTTCAATCTTCATCTGACTGGTGATATCCACGCCATTACCGCCGCACACAACCTCGTGGCGGCCGCACTCGACGCGCGCGTGATGCATGAAACGCAACAAGATGACGCGAAGCTCTTCGATGCGCTTTGCCCGCCTGACAAAAAAGGCAATCGTAGATTCTCTCCGACGATGCTTCGCCGATTAAAAAAACTTGACATCAATAAAAGCGATCCCAGTGAACTCACGCCGGAAGAACGCAGTCGCTTCGCGCGGCTGGATATCGATCCAGCAACCATCACGTGGCGACGCGTCATTGACATCAACGACCGCATGTTGCGCGAAATCGAGGTCGGGCTTGGCCCAGATGAAAAAGGCTTTGAGCATCGCTCCGGTTACGACATCACGGTGGCGAGCGAAATCATGGCAGTGCTTGCCCTGACCACGGATCTTGAAGATATGCGCGAGCGATTCGGCAAGATGGTGGTCGCGACCAATAAGCACGGCGAAGCTGTCACAGCAGAGGACCTCGGTGTCGCTGGCGCCGTTACCGTATTGATGAAAGATGCAATCAAGCCGAACTTAATGCAAACCCTCGAAGGTACGGCTGCCTTCGTTCACGCCGGACCTTTTGCCAATATCGCGCATGGAAACAGTTCGATCCTTGCTGATAAGATCGCTCTCAAACTCGCTGATTACGTGATCACTGAATCAGGCTTTGGTGCGGACATCGGCATGGAAAAATTCTTCGATATCAAATGCCGCTACTCGGGGTTGATTCCGCAAGTGGTCGTGATGGTAGCAACGGTGCGCGCGTTGAAGATGCACGGCGGCGGACCGAAAGTTGTGGCAGGCAAACCATTAGCCGCTGAATACACCGAAGAAAATCTTGATTTGCTTCGCAAGGGTTTGCCGAACCTGGAACGCCACATTCAAAATGCGTTGAAATACGGCGTGAATGTGGTTGTAGCCGTCAACTCATTTGCCAACGATACACCTGCTGAAGTAGAATTGATTCGCAAGTCCGCGTTGGAGTTCGGTGCGATGGATGCAATTGTCTCGACGCATTGGGCAGATGGCGGCAAGGGCGCGATCAAGCTGGCTGAGGCCGTCGTCAAAGCGGCCGAGAAAAAAAGCGATTTCAAATTCCTCTACCCGCTGGAAATGACCATCAAGGAAAAAATCGAGACCATTGCGCGGGAAATCTATCGCGCCGATGGCGTGGATTACAGCCCTGAAGCCGAAGAACAAATCGCGCGTTACACGCGCCTCGGCTTCGATAAACTACCGATCTGCATGGCCAAGACGCATCTATCTTTCACCACAGATGTCAGCATCAAAGGCGCGCCGACCGGCTTCCGCATTGCGGTACGCGAAGTCCGCGCCTCCGTTGGAGCGGGATTCTTATATCCATTGCTCGGTAAGATGAGTACCATGCCTGGCCTGCCCACACGCCCAGTATTCTATGATATCGATCTGGATTTGAAGACCGGTAGAGTGATGGGGCTGTTCTAAATCATTTGAAAGTATAAGATAAAAAAGGCTGGAAGAAAATCTTCCAGCCTTTTTTATCTATCGTTATGGCGCTTGTACATAATAAACTCCTCCCGTCTTGCCCTCATAAAGCACCTTCAAGTTTGCAACCGCGGAAAGATCATCCGGGCTTGCGATGTTGTGATATTCATTCGGTTCATACCAAAGAATGTATCCACTTTGAGGCGGCCAATTTGGGTCATCTTGTCTAAGAGACGCGGCGCGCTCACTCGCCGATAGTTTCGGATTCACAAACGGCAATTCCTGAACTGGATGTCCGTGAAAGAGGAACCAGACTATGTTCACATAATTGGTGTAGAGCATGACCGTTGGTTGGTTGCCCAATATCTTTTGTCCTTCAATAGTCACAGTACGCGTTCGGAAATCCACTGAGTTGGCGATGTTGTAATTGCTTGGCTCCCCAAGCACTAACGCCTCGCGCAAATATCCCTGCATACTATAAACCGGATAAATAAAATAAAGCAGAATCAAAAAGGCTAGAGCATAAGTAGAGAACGGCTTTTTGAAATCAAAATGACTAAAGACCAATTGATCCAATGTAATGAAAAGTAGAATCAAAACGGCCGGCAGAATGACGACATAGTAGCGGTCTGAGGTGAGATCGAGATGATCGGCAGTGACAACGGTAACCGCCAAAGTAAAAAAGTAAACGACCGAAAAAATCAGCGCAGGCCAAACGTAGCCGTTCGCCATGGACTTCAGCCAGTTCATCCAATGGACCCGCTTATTGATAATGATTAGAAGTAACACGAACGCGCCGATCAAAATCCACGGACGCATCATCACTTGATCGAGCGGCGGTGTGAGCGGCATAAACCACCACAGAATCTTCGTCAATGAAAGATTAATGTTTTCGAGTGGATACATTGCTCCGAAGTTGCGCGGACCAAACAATCCGCCGCTGAGTGGAAGATTATGGAATACTCCCCATAACGCGATGGGCAGAGCCGCTGTCAGCGCGGGAAGAATCGCTCGAGGCAAACCCCGCCATCCGTCCTTGAAAAGAACAACGAGTCCTCCAACGCCGATCAAGATCACGCCGAGATAGCGTTGAAGAGTCGCCAATCCCGCCGAGACAAACATCAGCCACAACATGGAATGCGAATTGTTTTTGAAATATTGCGCCGCCGCGCAAAAGAAGATCAGCATGAATGTAACGAACAATGGTTCGGAGGCGACATTGGCATAGATGCGAAGCGTGGAGCGCGAAAACAATAAAGCCAAACTCGCGATGAAAGCGTAGAGCGATTTCTCTTTGAAGATCAAATAGAACAACCAGCCGCACAGCCAAAGATTGAGCGGATAAAGAATGACGTTCAAAACCCACCCTGCTTGAAATGCGCTCCATCGTGTGAGCCAACTTAATCCGGCCAATAACAGCGGATATAATGGCGGCCACAACACAAACGGCCCGCCAAGCATATCCACGAATCCTTTGCCTTGCAAAAGGCTTTCGGCCGTCGAGAGATTGCGCGCCGCATCGGATGAAACGCCCGCGCCATATTTATGCGTGACCATCAAAATAAATCCCAACCCAACCAACGACAGAAGCGCGAGATAAATTTTGAATTTGGATTCTTCAGAAAGCTTTTTAAGCATATCGGGAATTATAATAGATAGCATGGCTGAAATAAATTTTCTTTCCATTCATGAAGCCTTGCAACAAATGCAAGATGGAACGCTCTCGCCTCAGGCCTTGACCGAAGCCTGCCTCCGTCAAATCGAGCGGCTCAACCCAAAGCTGAACGCGTTCATTACGGTTTGCGATGTAAGTGCTGCGCCTACTCTTAGTATAGCGGAAGAGCACCGTATCCTTGACCAACGGCGAAGCGTGATGACGCTACGAAATATTCCTTTTGGCATCAAAGATTTATTCGAGACCAAAGGAATCAGAACCACGGCCGGTTCCTTGTTCTTCAAGGATTTCATCCCCAATGAAGACGCGGCGGTAATCCAAAAGCTCAAGGCCGCGGGCGCCATCATCATGGGCAAGACCAATACGCATGAGGTCGCCCTCGGTGTGACCACGGTCAATCCACATTTCGGCACGACGCGTAATCCATGGGACACGACCCGAATCCCCGGCGGCTCATCGGGCGGAAGTACGGTCGCAGTGGCAGCGGGCATGTCATTGGCGGCCCTCGGTACCGACACGGGAGGCTCGATTCGAATCCCCGCTTCGCTGTGCGGCGTGGTCGGGCTCAAGCCAACCTATGGGCGCGTCAGCTTACGGGGTGTCTTTCCACTTTCATGGAATCTCGATCACGTAGGACCAATCACGCGCACGGTCAAGGATGCCGCGCTGATTTTGCAAGTTATCGCAGGATATGATGCACAGGATCCGGCATCCGTCAATATGTTGCCGGATGATTATCTAAATCATCTTGAAGAAAATATCAAGGGCAAAAAGTTCGCCCTGGCAGTTGGCTCTTACGTTGAAGCCTCGGATGCGGAAGTAACGGCCGCTCTCCATGAAACGGTCAAGGTGTTCACGTCGCTCGGCGCTAAGATTGAAAAAATCGATATGGATTTTCTGCGCGAGGCCGCGCTTGCCAACGCCCTGATAACCCAGGCAGATGGCGCGGCGTATCACCGCGAACGATTGGCTGAGGCCCCTGATCGGTTCGGCGCGGATGTGCGTCAACGCCTGGAAACGGGATCGAGTTCCACTTCAACGGAATATTCGCTGGCGCGTCGAACACAAGCGGAGATGAAATCTCGTTTCGTCCAGTTCTTTGAACAATATGATTTCCTCCTGCTCCCCACTACACCGATCCCTGCGCCGCTAATTGCAGGCAGCGACGCGGTAGAGCAAGCGCGTCGGCTCACGCGTTTTACTGCGCCGTTCAACTTGACCGGCTTACCGGCAATTTCGATCCCATGCGGCTTCAATCGGGAAGGCCTGCCGATTGGTTTGCAGATTGTTGCAAAGGCCTGGAACGAGGCGGCACTCTTACGGACCGCACACGCTTACGAACGGGAAACGAATTGGGGAAAGCGCTTCCCGCCTGCAGTTCAATCCTGAAACAAAATAGTCTCCATCTCTTGATGGAGACTATTCTTTTATTTTTATGGGACTGGTGCCGTCTGGCAAACAGCCTGTGATCCTTTCTCGTTCCAATGACATCCACTACGAATACAAATTGCCTTGCTGCCACTCCACTGGTTGCACACATCGCTCGCTGGCCCGCATTCCAATGTATCTAATTGCACGGTAACGCAACCAGGACCGCCTAGACGCACCTGTGCGGGAACGCACGTTTTCTGAGTCGCATCGAATGTGAATCCGAGCGGGCAACCCGGATAGGTTCCACCGGTATTGGCCTGACAGCATTGATAGGTTGAACTGTACGTATATCCCGTTGTGCAGCCTTGATAATCTTTCGATGCCAGATCGGGGTTATCGATTCCATAGGGCGCATCAGCCTGACCCGTCGCAGACACACACGCGCCATACTGCGAATCAAAATACAAATTAGCAGGACATAGGCCGTTTTGATTTTGTCCGATCACGCAAATTTTCTGTCCACCGCGATCAATCATGTTAAATCCCTGCGGACAACCAGCCACGCTAGGCTGTCTAGTTATTGGCGCATATACGCATGCGTTGCTTGAAATGTCGAGTTTGTAGCCCGGATCGCACACGGCCGTTGAACTAGTTGTATTGACTGAACCGTTGCAAGCCGGATTACAAACCAACACGTCCGTGCTCGAATTGGCTGGACCTGTGCAGCTCAACACCCGCTGGCCATTAACCACGGAATCTGTACAACTAAAGGCTTTTGATTTCACCTGATACGTCGCTCCTTGAGGGAGATCTGCCGTGGCAAAACTATTCGGACCCTGACAATAATTTCCGCCCATCTGTACTTCCGGCGCTGCACATGCTCCATTCTGCGCCTGCGTTCCGCCAGCGGGAAGATAGGATGCGCTCTGGCAATATGGTGCAAAGGCTTTCGGCTGAGACACCACACAGCGAAAACCCAAATCGTAGTTATGATAATCCTGCGGCGAGGGATGACGGATCGCCGAAGAAACCTGTGTCAGATCGGTTTCAAAACTACTGCCGCGGATTACGCGGTCATTGCCAGTTGCTGGACCGGTGGGATTCGATGAAGGCGCGCTGGCATAATAGTTTGGATCATAATAATCATTGACCCACTCAAAGACATTGCCTGCCATATCCAGCAGGCCATAGGCACTCTTGCCACCCGGATAATCATTGACTGGATTGGTATGACCACCGCATGTTTTTAGATTGGCAAGGTCGCAGTCGGGACTGTTATTTCCCCAGGGATATTTGTTCCCACTCGTGCCGCGTGCGGCCTTCTCCCATTGAGCTTCAGTCGGCAACTGGCCACCGATCCACTGACAATAGGTATTGGCCGCGTTCCACGTTACGCCGACGATAGGATAATCGCCATATTGGGCAGCACTATAAGGTGGCGCACCGAGCTCCTGTACGGGGGCACTACAGTTTCCGCTCATCACACATTGGGTGTACATTTTGTCGGTAACTTCGGTCTGTTGAATCCAATAACTATCGAGCGTCACCGTTTTGGTCGGAGCATCTCCATATCCAAGACCCATAATGAACTCACCCGATGGAACATAAACAAGTGCGCCACCATCTACCCACATCATCGTTGCGCCAGCCGATGGCCCAGCCAGCGACGCCGGCACAAGCGTTGGCTCGCTTGTTGGAGGCACGGAGGTCGCGGTCGGCTCGGAAGTTGGCGGCAAGGCAGTTGGAGCTGAAGTTGGAGTTGGTGTCGATGCGGGCGCGCAAGCGGCCAGTAGAATCATCGCCAGCAAAATCCAAATCAAACGTTTCATTCGGTTCTCCTATTCGTAAAGAGAATTATACCTTCTTCATCATGGTCACTTATGATTACCCGCGTGCGCCGAAATATCGTTTGTCATTACACGACTAATGCGTCGGGCACTTAAATCCTGTAGGCAGGCAGGAACAGATCGTGCGACAGAATGAATCAAAAGTTTGATTGCAGATGATTGAATTCAATTTGCATGTAGTGACGGCTTGAATTGTGCAAGCCTTCGTTGGATCTACCATCACGCTTTGCTGAGTGACGGAGTTGGAAACAACATCCGGCAAACAAACAAAATGCTTGGGTGTATCTTCGGTAAAGGATGTCCCCACCGGACAGGCGGGATAACTCACACCGGTGCCGGGCACGACGCCGCAACATTTATTGAGCGGATCGTAGTTGTAAGCAGGCAGGCACTGATTGCCAAACGTAATACTTCCATCCCATTTGCAAAGTCCGGTGGATGGATCGAGCGAATAATGCGCGGCACAGGCTGCATTCTCGATGCCTGTGAATGCACAACTTGAATTCATCACCGCGGTGGTTTGAGACGTACATTGATATACCTGCGGATATGAGCCAGACAAGCCGCTGACCGATGTGCAATTGGCAATGCCACCGACCGATGCCTTCGAGTCGCCGGGATGATCATCATTGAAGGTCACATAAGTGGAATGAGTCTTACAGCTTTGTTGTGTGGTGATCGAAAGATTTGGACAAACTGAGGTGACGCTTGTTGCATCAGTGATTGCAGAGACAGATTGGCAATAGGGAGCAAAATACGTCAGGTTATAATCGTCCACCGCACAGCGGAAGGAAAGCTCATTCGTGTGGCTGCTCGGATCGGCGGCGGAACGACGCGCAGAGTCCAGCAGATAGGCATCGGTGTCGAACGCAGCGGAGCGGACTACGCGCTGGTCACCGTTCTCCGGTCCAAGCGGATCGTTCGACGGCGACGCGTCATAATAATCCGCGGCATACCAATCCGCGACCCATTCAAAGGCATTACCTTCCATATCGAACGCGCCGTAATAACTTTTTCCGTTCGGATATTTGGTCACCGAAGTTAAATCGCGGACGCATTTGCCGAAGTTCAATAGATCACAGGTAGGCGTCTCGTTGCCCCACGGATAAATGTTTCCATTTGGGCCGCGCGCGGCTTTCTCCCATTCAGCCTCTGTGGGAAGCCGTGCATGTGCAAAGGTGCAATACGACGCGGCTTGGTCATACGTCACACCGACTATCGGTTCATTGGCATATGCCGGGTCTTCAAAGTTCGGGTTATCGGTTTCATCGGGCGAAGTACAATAACCTGCATCAAAACAAAATTTGTATTGCGTGTTCGTGACCTTGGTGCTGTAAATCCAAAAATCGCCCAGTGTGACCGGGTGCTGTGGATTATCCTTGCCTTTGGGATCGCCCATGATGAACGTCCCGGAGGGAATCGCGACCAATGTTGTTCCATCCACGTAAAGATAACTCGCGCCGAGTTGGATCGGCGGAGGCGCAATCTTGACGGGCATCGCGGTTGGCGTGGATAGAATTTCAGTCGGCGTGGGTATGGGCGCAGCAGACCGAACGCATGCACTTAATAAGAGAATAGTTGAAGCAAAAAAGACTAATCGTTTCATTTTATTTTCAGTAGAAGATTATATCTCGTCAGGGACTGCCTTGGTTCCGACCAGACGAATTGCAATTTTAATCAGGATATTTGACCTTTAGGCGGAGTTAACCTTTCTGCGGTAGAATTCATACCATTCTAGTACAGGAGGCTGAAATGCCCTTTGGTATACAACCCATTCACATTGTGATTATCGTGGTCATCGCCTTGCTCATCTTTGGACCGAAGAGCCTTCCCGAAGTGGGACGCTGGATCGGTAGATCAATGTCTGAACTTCGCAAAGGATCACAAGAGATGACGACCGCTTTGCGCGAAGGAATGAACGAGGGGCAGGCTGAGGAACAAAAAAACACTATTGCCAAGCCCGCGCCGGCGCAGTCCATCCCAACCAATAATACATCTGCCAATAAGTTCTGCACAAAATGCGGCGCACCCAATCCATCCGACGCGCTCTTCTGCAACAAGTGCGGAAATCCATTTCAGGTACAGTCATAAATCGGGGAAAGAAGCCCTTGCGCCAAAACGATCAAAAGCCGGAATTGAATCATTGGATTTGCTTCTATGTCTGAGAAGTATATGAGCTTTTTCGATCACCTCGAAGAATTGAGGATGCGAATCCTTATTTCCGGCGCGGCTATTTTGATCGTCACCGCGGTCGCTTTCTTCTTTTCAGATCAAATTCTTAAACTGCTGCTTTTGCCGTCGGGCGGATTACAACTCAAAGCATTCAGCTTATTGGACGGCTTCATGATCAAATGGCGGATCGCGCTGTATACAGGAATTGTCGGCGCGTTTCCAGTTTGGGCATATCATGTGTATCGGTATATAAGTCCCGGCTTGAAGGATAACGAACGACAAGCCATTTTTTCTCCGCTGCTAGCTGCATTCATTTTATTTATGCTCGGAGCACTTTTCGGATATTATTTATTATGGGGAATGATCCGGGTACTGATTCAACTCTTCCCAAGCGAAGTGCAGTTTCTGCCCGCCGCCGACGATTACATTTCATTCGTCATCTTTTTCATGCTGGCCTGTGGTATTGCGTTTCAACTACCAACGGTGCTGGTCATCCTCGTCCGCTTGCGGCTCGTGAGTGCTACTATTCTTCGCAAACAAAGAAAAATCGCATACTTCATTTTATTTGCCTTTGCAGAAATCATTACGCCGGTCTCAGATCCCATCGTCGCACCGTTGACCGTGATGGTACCGCTGGTCATCTTATACGAGATTAGCATCTTCGCGGCCATTCGAATCGAAGCGGGGCGGGAAAAAAGTCTTCAAAGCAATACAATTGCCAAAATTTGATGGCCACTCGTTACAGAGCTACTTGAGATTGCAAAATAATTCCGCAACAAAAAGCCCTCGTCGTCTAGAGAGGGTCAACTCCTATCGACAATAACAGAGTTGTTGTGTTACCCCGCCACTATAACAGGTCCAAACTTGCGGAGGTGGACACTTGCCTCCGCCCGGGTTGCCGCCGTTGCTTCCGCAGGCATTTGAGGGCTGATCCACATGTGCGGTGCTTGGAATTACAAAACCCGCATTCTGTGCTGGCAAACATTCATAAACTCCGCCACCCACGTTTTGGAAGAATGTGCCTGCTGGACAAGCCGGGAAGTTCGCACCGGTACCCGGCGTGGATGTACAACATTTATTTATCGGATCATAACTCGTACCCGCTGGACAGGCCATTCCTGCCGTGCCACTTCCATCCCATTGACAACTATTGCCGACCAAGTTGTAATGAACCGGGCATGTCACGTTGGCCGGCACCGGAACATTGCATAACGATGTGATACCCACATCGAATCCGCCGGATGGAATATTTAGGCAGGTATATTGCGCATAATGCGATCCGGGTGAATTCGCAGAGCATCCGCCCACGCCTGTGATATTGGCATTGGGATCGGGGTTTGAAGAATCATCAAATGTGACAACGGCATACGCCTTTGCCCCGCAACCCGCGTATCCCACGGAAACGCTCACTTTTGGACAAGTCGTTTGACCGGACGCTGCGCCCGAACTTCCACCCACATTGGAACCTACCAAGGCAGTCAACTGACACAGCGGTGCGAAGAACGTCGGATCTTTTACCACGCAGCGGAAACCGAGGTCGCGCGCGTGATCGGTGGAAAGTTTGAAAAAACGCGTCGAAGAGACGACCTGGGCACCGTTGCTTTTATATCCAGTTGACCTTACCGAACGCTGTCCACCGATGCCGGCATCGGGTCCCTGCGGATCCTGAGTCGGACTGGTTTTATAGTAGAGTGGATCATACCAATCGTAAACCCATTCATACACGTTGCCTTCCATATCTAACGCGTCGTAATAGCTCTTTCCCTGCGGATAATTGACCACGTTGGTGGTACGGCCAATGTTGTTATTGTAGTTTAGGAGATCATTCGTTGGCGCGCCGTTGCCCCATGGATAGAGATTCCCATTGGGGCCGCGCGCGACTTTCTCCCATTGCGCTTCCGTCGGCAAATGACCATTGGCATAATTGCAGTACGCCTCACTTTGCGCCCAGTTTACCCCGACCACCGGATCGCTCTGCCGCATCGGATCATTGTAACCTTGGTTATCTTGCAAATCAGGTGAAGTACACTTGCCTACTAGCACGCATCGCTGGAATTCGCGGTTAGTGACTTTAGTGCTGTAGATCCAAAAGTCGCTTAATGTAACAACATGTTCAGGGTTATCCGAACCACCGTGTCCCATGATGAAGGAACCGCCTGGCACTGCGACCAATAACGCTCCATCAAAGTATAAATACGTAGAGCCGACCTGCATAGGTGGGCCCGCCAGATCGAGCGGCGCCGTCGTTGACGTAGCAGTTGGTGGAATCGCTGTCGATGTTTCGGTCGCCGCAGGCGGTGCCGTTACTAGCGTTTTGATCACGACCGGTGTGCTAGCCGGTACGCAGGCTACCAGCAGCACTATCAGGGCCATGCTAATATAAAACACCAGGCGCTTCTGGTTCATAGAGTCTCCTCGCTATGATCTTAATTTACATTCATGAACATATCTTAATATTATATTGCGAATCTGACTCGCCTTCATTTCCCCAAAAGGATGAATCCATTTTATTGCAAAAATCCTCATCGCTCCGGCAAAGCCGCTCAACCTATCTATTATTCGATTTGCCAGTCAAAATCTACAGTCCGAAACTCACCTGTTCAGGACGCACCAACATCATCGGCACATGGATGGGCGCCATCTGTGCCAGAAACGGATTCGTGATATCGGCGTCATAGAAGGACAGCCACGCCGAGTGTCCAACTTCGATGCTGGTTGCGAAATCCGAGTGAGTCGAGATGCGAATCTTTCCTCTTACGGTAAATGTACCCAGCATTAAGCTAACATCTGCCATAGTACGGTTGGCCTCGTTCGGATCATAATCCAATGGGTCAGCCGCTGGCGGCGCGAGATGAAAAGCAAGGATCTGTGAAGCTGGAAAATAGAGCTCGTTGTACGCAACGGATTTGGGTGGCGTTCCACCGAAAAGCAATATCTGTGTCTTCAACAAATGAATGTAATTTGGGACTCCCTGTGTCCGCAGCCAAATGCTGACGCGCACATTTTCTTTGGTCACCAATTCGCCGTGCACAAAAGCCGTATGAGAATAAAACATCACAGTAGATGTTTTTTCATTAGGGGCAAGGTTATACATATGAGATTCTCCCGTTGACTATAATAGTTCTGCAATACCGAACCATTATACAACTTTGTTATTCTTGTAACAACTTTGCCCGATTAACCAATCTCCCGTATAATCGACATGATGCAATCCAAATGTTGGCTCATTCAACCGAAGCTCACACCGCAGGCCGATCAAAACCTCACGGCGTTTCCCCCAATCTTACGACAGCTTCTTTTCAACCGAGGTTATGCCACAGACGCGGGGGCGCGCGCCTTTCTCAAAGCCGAAGCAAATTTCGACACTGATCCCTTTCAAATCAAGAATATGGATGCCGCAATTGACCGTATCCGTTTCGCGCTCGATCAGCAGCAGGCGATTGCAATTTATGGCGATTACGATGTAGACGGTGTCACGGCCACCGCCCTGCTCCTGCAGGCACTTCAACAACTCAATGCCAATGTGCGCGGCTACATTCCGAATCAATTCGATGAAGGCTATGGCCTCAACAACGATGCCCTTGACCATCTAAAAGCGGACGGCGTCAAACTAGTCATTACGGTGGATTGCGGAATCCGTTCCCCGAACGAAGCGCAACACGCGCGGGACATCGGGCTGGATCTCATTATTTCAGATCATCATCACCCCAGCGATGAATTGCCGCCGGCCTTTGCCATACTCAATCCAAAACAAGCGGGCGACCTTTATGCCGATAAAGACCTGGCAGGCGTCGGAATTGCTTATAAGATCGCGGAAGCGTTAATTGGAAGCGGGGATTTATCGCTGGTCGATTTACTGGATCTTGTCGCACTTGGCACGGTTGCTGACCTCGCTCCGTTGGTTGGAGAGAATCGCCTTCTCGTCCGACGCGGCTTGAAACAAATCCGCGAAACAAAACGACAAGGGCTGTTCTCGCTTGCCAATATCGCAGAGATGGCCATTAGCAAAACCACCGCTGACCAAATTGGATTCATCCTCGGCCCGCGACTTAACGCAGCGGGCCGACTTGAGTCTGCGCTGGCCGCGCTGGATTTATTGACTACCAAAGATGTGATGCTTGCGGGTCAGCTTGCCCAGCAACTCGATGTGCAGAATTGTCAGCGGCAGGTGCTGACGCGCGTCACACAGGAGAAGGCTGAATCGCTGGCAATGGCCGATGAGAACAATCCATTTTTGCTTTTTGCTGTGGATGAAGAATTTAATCCTGGCGTGGTCGGTTTGGCCGCCTCGCGTTTAACCGAAACATATTATCGTCCTGCCGTGGTTGCTGCCAAAGGTGCAGAAGAAACACGCGGTTCGTGCCGCTCCATTCCTGAATTCCACATCACCGACGCGCTCGACCAATGCGCGGATTTACTCGTACGTCATGGAGGCCACGCGGCCGCGGCGGGATTCACCGTCCGCAACGAAAAGCTTCCAGAACTGGTCAGCCGCTTGAAGTCGATTGCCAAAGCGCAGTTGAGCGGGAAGGATCTGCATCCTATACTGACGGCGGATATGGAAGTTTCTCTTTCGCAATTGAACTTCGATCTGCTTAGGCATCTCGCCTATTTCGAACCGACCGGCTATGGAAACCCCAGCGCGATCTTTGTGTCGCGCGATGTGAAGGTGAAATCTTCGCGCACGGTTGGATCGGAAGGCAAACATCTCAAGCTGGCGCTCGAAGATGAACACAGCGCGGCGGTTGGCGCGATTGGTTTCCGTATGGGAAGCCTGCAAGCTGGCCTGTCCTCGCGTGTGGATGTGATGTATTCATTTGAAGCCAACGAATACAACGGACGAACTTCATTACAATTGAATTTAAAGATGTGAAAGCGGTGGGATCGGTTAGCTCACGGTAAGCTTCATTACATAGTTTTATCGCGTTGACAATCCTTCCGGCAAATGCTAGACTTATTTCTTCGATGGATATGATTTCGTTCCTAAAAACCACTTGGCGCGACCTGCTTGCCATCCCATTTGATTTCATTCAAGACCGCGATGCGCTTGCAATTACCGGCCTGACCTTATTACCCTGGCTGATTCTATTTATCCACGGAAGGAATTTGGATTCGCTTCAGCCGTTGGAGTGGATCTTTGCTTTCATCGCTTTTTACTGGCTGATCGGCCACGGACATTCGCTTCCTCCCCTACAATTACGCAAGCCGCGCCTCGAACTGTTCGTAGCCTTGTTGCTCGTCGCGGTATGGATCGTCTATCGCATCGGTGAATACTGGCATTGGTATATCATTCCGACATTCGGGTTGGGCAACAGTTGCGGGCCGATTTCAGAGACCCCCTTACCAAAGATGATCGAAATGTTTCTTCTGCCCATCATCTTTCTGTTGATAACGCGATATTCCTTGAGCCAGATGGGATTTAATTGGGATAAGTTTTCGTGGCTTGCGGCACTTCTGCCGATTCTAGTCCTGATTGGTTACGGTTTGACAAATCACAAGCTGCAACCGTTTGCGATCTCTTCGGCATGTTACTTCTTCGGTGCGGGACTACCGGAAGAATTCTTATTCCGCGCCTTTCTTCAAACGCGGCTCGAAGCGATTTTGCGCCATTCGCTGTGGGCGGTGTGGCTCGCATCCTTCATCTTTGGATTGTCGCATGTTCCGATTGATCTTGCCGGTAATTTGAATCACTGGCCGGATGCGTTGTTAACCGCCTTCACCTATCAGATGACAGTCGGCTTTGCACTGGGTTATGCATACCTGCGCACACGTAACGTATTGCCTCTTTCATTCATTCACACGTTGATCGATTTTGCCCTCTAATCTATTGCAGAGCTGTCATTGCGAGCGCCCGAAGGGCGCGTGGCAATCTCAACTAACCTGCAAACAGGAGATTGCCAGGTTCGCTAACGCTTACCCGCAATGACATTTTGAATTATTGTTTTTGTACGTGACAAATTATTTTCTAATTATTTAAGATAGGAATGATTTCATTCTTCAGCGCGTCGATCACGCGCTCTTTATGGCGTCCATGCATCGGCATCGACTCGATTTCATCCAATGAGAAATATCCAAAAGCAGTGGTTTCATCGCTCAAGTCAAGTTCTCCGCCGATGATTTCCGCTTCAAAACTCAAGACGACGATTTGGACTTTGTTCGCATCGCGATAAATGACCACTTGATCGCGGTTGCTATATATGCCGATCAAGCGCTTCATTCGGACCTCGAGGCCGGTCTCCTCCATCACTTCGCGCTGACAACACTCTTGAAGCGTTTCCCCCGATTCCATTTTGCCGCCGGGCAGACACCATAAGCCGTTATCGGTGCGTTGGGTGAGCAAAACTTTTTGACGCGTCTCATCGAAAATCACCGCGCACGAACCGATGCGAAGTTCTGCGCCTTTGCTAATACGATCACCGTAAAGAATTTGTGTCATTTGCCCTCATGCGTAGGGGCGATTGGCCAATCGCCCCTACTACAAATAATTATTTGATAAACGTTCCATTACGCAATTCAATTAACGTTTGCTGAATCTCTTCCATCGTGTTCATCACGAACGGACCATACGGCGCAATCGGTTCTTTGAAGGGCTGACCCGCCATCAACATGAACCGAACGGGATGGTTTTCCGTTTTCACTTGAATGTTATCGCCATCATCAAACTTGACAAGATGAACTGCTTCAATGGTCTGATCTGAGAACACGCCTTCGCCTTCGAAAACATAAGCCAGCGCGGTGTGTCCGCTGGGGACGAGTTGAATAAATCCGGTATCGGGAGCCAACTCAACGTCAAGGTAAAGAGGCGAGGCCGCGATCTCGGTAACGGGACCGATCACGCCGTTTACTTGTCCGGCGACGACGCGAATTTTAATTCCATCCTTTTCATAGGTTGGGATCGTCGCGGCATTGACTTCCTGATAACGCGGCGCGGTCATCTTGAGTTTGGACGGCAGGTTGACCCACAGTTGAAAGCCATAAATATTTCCGCTCTCGCCGCGGCGCGGCATCTCTTCATGCAAAATGCCGCGCCCCGAGGTCATCCATTGCACATCGCCGGCGTTGATGGTGCCTTCGTTGCCGAGGCTGTCGCGATGATGCGTGGAGCCTTCGAGCATGTAGGTAACGGTTTCGATGCCGCGATGCGGATGATAGGGAAAGCCGCGGATGGGGCCTTCGATGGGATCGTTGAAGGCGAAGTGATCGAAGAGCAGGAAGGGATCAAAGAGATTGGATTTATGCGGCGCGATGGAGCGTTGAAGCAATACGCCCGCGCCTTCGATCACGTATTGCGGCTCGGTGATTTGTGAGATAGTTCGGGCGTTGGTCATGCAGATTAGACGCGCTGTGAAGATTAGATATTACAAATCCATTTTTCTGTTTTTGCTTCGCATCTTATAGAAGTTGGATACCAACCTAATTGAAAACTCTGCATCTTTTTTTACAATCATATAAGGATTACGGTAAGTTTTATTTTTGAATTCCCCATTTCCAACGCGTTCCATTATCGAACTTTTCCTCAAACCCATATAAGGATGATTGTATTGATTTCTTATTTGTCTCAACTTGTCTAACTGAATAGCAGACTTCTTAGTAGTGCAGTTATCTCTTTCTGCTGCATCAATAAGGGTTTTGAATCCCTTAGTGAATAACTCGCTTTCCCTTTCAGTCATTGCGTAAAATGAAGATAATGCTCTTTCCATCATAATTTGGCATAAGATCACACAGGATAAATAACTTCCATTAATATAGTTTGAACAAAACTCTTCCAATATCCATTCTGCTTCGAATCCGCTAAAGACAGTTATATCTCTACCGCCATTAGGAAAATATTTTGCGACCTGTTTGAATCGCGAATACCTTCCCATTTTTAATTTTGAGTAGGCTTTCTCTAACTCAGTTTTTAACACGGATTCTGTGATTGAGTTTTTCATCATGATTTATTTTTCTGATTTTTGATCTATATAACGCGCCGTTACAGCAATCGCTTGAATACTTTTAAATAAACCATTTGATCCTCTGAAAAATTGTGGCATCAATCGGCCTGAAAAGATAAATCCTGAAGTTTGTTTTGAATAATCTAATCTCATTGCACTGCCGGGCAATTCACATTATCGGTAGAAATGATTTGCGAGCGAGCCATCTCATTGCCGTTGGCGTCCAAGGCTGCAACCTGGAAATAACATTCGCCCGTCGGCAGGTTGCTAAATTGCGATTGATTCTCAAAGTCGGTTTTTGGATTTTCTTCCAGCAAGTGTAGCGATTGCGGGGAAGTCCCGCCAAAGACTTGATATGACGCCACGTCCGTCGCACCGTTCCATGAATAGCCCAAGGTGAGTGTGCCGTTGTCTATTTTATAAGCCAGCGCGGGCGGCGTGGATGGAGTTGCCTGCCACGGGAAGCGAAAGGCGCGATAACTGACGTAAGGCTGGTCAAACACCAACTCAAAAAGAGTTTGGTTATCCGGGGTCACCTCCGTCATGGAGGAAAACGAATATCCTGAGGCCTGGGAGGGCGCGCCCCAACCGAGAACGATATTTCCATCCGCCAATTTTTGTGTGTTGCCCATGAATGTTGTAAACACAGGCGGCCCGTGCGTGAATGACCACACCTCGGTCACGGTTTTCTTGGTTTCATCCAATTGATATTCGATTCCCTCCGAAGGCGCAGGAACCTGCTGGGTGCCTTGATTATCGAATACAGTAAGGTCGCCATTGGGAAGCTGCCTGACATCATGCTGATAGGCAAAGACCTGGCTATTGACAAACGTAAACATATTGGCTTTGCCGCCCAAACGCCACATCACCTGGCCGGTTTGAAGATTGATCTTGGTGACCTCATTGAGATTCCGGCTCGACAGCAGTAGATTGCCGTCATTCGACAAGGCCAGCGAGTTGCCATGGATCAAATCTATATCCTGATCTGTGAGACTGGCCGACGAATCAAAAAAGGAAAAATGATCCCAGCTTCGCCATTCGAAGATCACGTTCTTGGATGGATCGAGTTCCTGAATCACCAGACCAGTAACGGTCGCGTTGGGCTTTCCGCCCGAAACAATATCGCTCATATCCACTGTCTCCGCATCATATACCATCAACAACGCATTGCCGTTGGGCAAAATCTGAAGCTCGTGTAAATCAGCGGTATAACCATCTCCTGCCTGATAAGTATTCACCACTTGATAATGGGAGTTCATCACATAGAAGGTTGAATTCTTTTGATCATAATAAGATAGCAGTCCATTCGGCTGCTCCTTGAAATCCCACGTATCCAGTGCATCCGCGACCGATTGATAGTAAACCAGTTGACCTTGATCATTCAGGATTAGCAAATAGGATCCAATCTCCGCTTTGGTCCAATAAAAAGGCGACACAAAGATATCCCCTTCTGCGGCTATGGGTGAAGTCATTGTTATCACGTAATGAGGAATGTCCTGCGGCACAGTTAGAAAATTGGGAAATGCGCTCCGCGGAGGATAGGGTGGGAGCGGCGGGGCTGATAATTCACTGCTTCCCGGCGATCCCGTCTGTTGGTTGATTGCAACCGTGAAAGTGTACGAAAGCGGAAGATAATTGGTTTGCGAGTCCAGGTGCAGGCTGCTGACCTTGACGGTAACCTGCTCGCCTGGTGTAAATGGACTAGCGGGTTTAAAGATAACCGTTTTATGATCATCCGCAAGGATGGTCTGGCCGGCATGGAGTCCGCTTTCTGAACCCTGTATTGCGAATTTCAAATCATTCAGATTTTGATTGCTCAACGCCGGGCCATAACGAACTACAATCGTGGCATCCTTGGAAACATATTCGGCATTTTGCAGAGGCGAATAATATTGAAGCGTAAGAGATTGAGGTGAGGCAGATTGGGATAAGGAAGATTGCGAGGAGAGGGATTGCAACAGGGGGACTTGAAAAATGAAAGGCGTGCAGGAAGAAAGCATAGCAATTGATAACAAGCCACCGGTCAATGCCAAAAATCTTAATGTCTTCATAGTGTATGCGTTAATCTCCAAAACAGCCAGTGAGAAACAGGGTCATAAAACCGCCATGATGATAATTGAAAAATATGATTAGATTATTAACTTTTTATGCAGAAAGTATGCGGATTGAAAGGAGCAGCACTCGCAACGCTTTTCATCAATATAACCGTCCGAGGATTTCCGGCAAGCTTTGTGCAAACTCAGAACCTTCGTTCGACACATCCAGCCGCAACAATCTTTCAGCCGGAATTATCGCAAGCCATTCGTCCAGAAACTGATTGAACAACGCGGTATCCTCGGCCGAAGCAATGTTGATTCGCTGGCGCGATGCCAATCGCGCGTGAATGATTTCTTCGCGAGCTGTCATGTGGATGATGAGATCCGGAAGCGGAAGCACGCTGCGAGTTAATTCATAGAGGCGGCGGCAGAGATCGAATTCAGAATCGCTAAGTCCGCCGCGGGCATGGAATAGACGCGTGAAGCCCTGAAAATCGAGATCGAGTCCGCCATCCATCAGTCCGATCAATGGCGAGGCGCGCAATTCAATTTCTTGCTCGGCGCGCAAAAGCAAATAGTCCATTTGATTGGCGAGGCCGTAATGCCTATCAGATTTGAATAGCAATTGAAATGGATGTTCAGCATGTCCCTCATAAGCTGTCGCGAATTGAGCCTTGCGGCTCAACGCATCGGCCAGAGTCGTTTTTCCCACGCCGCTTGGGCCAACAACCTCGATCAGCTTTCCCATCTACAGCCACAAGTTGACCAACGAGGCGCCGGTCGCGGATTTATCTCTCAGCACTTCCCCATCTTTAACAATCGTAGTTCGCCCGCCCCCGCCCGCCATATCGAGCAAGTGGCCGCGTATAAAAATGTTCGAACCATCACGCGCCTTCGTCAGGCCGATGCGTCCAGCCAGCGCGTACTTGCGCCACGCATCGCCCTCAGTTATTTTTTTAACATCGCTCGCATCCACATCGGACGGCGTGGGCCAACCGCTATAGCCGTCCCACGGCTGATCCCAGGCAAGCGGATCGCCGCCATTGGATGGGATGGCTATTATGTCCACGTTCATTTCATTCAGCCGCTCATAGCAATCGGGAAACCACGAATCGGCGCAGATCAATATTCCAAGTTTGCCTGCGGGCGTATCGAAAGCCGGTAATGCCTTTGATGATGCATGAGTCATGAACGGCAATTCGTCCGTCGTTGGATATGCTTTGAGAACGAGATCGGGATAAACGCGTCCGTCCGGACCGTAAACGGGCGTTACACCATAAAGCGGACCTTGGCCCGCGGCTAATCTCCCATCACGGACTCGAGGCGCAGGTAGAACCGTCGAGCCGCCAATCACTATGACACGATAATTCTTGGCGATGTTTGATAACACAGAGTTGTAAGTCTCTGCCATCACATCCGCTTTTAGACGAAAGACAGCGGCTTCCAATTTTCCTTTTTCTTTTGCAGTGATGAGTTGCCAAAGGAATCCAAAGATGTGACGAAGCACAAGTCGTTGTTCAGCAACGGCAAGCTTACCCGTTTGAAAAACGGATTCGGGTTCATTCGCCAGCACCAGCCATGTGCCAAAGTATTCAGGCAGCAAGATGATTGTCTTTTCGTTGAGCCAGCCTCGGCGTTTGGCTTCGGACATATATCCGTCCAATTTGGACTGCAATGCCTGCGCCGACGCATAGTCCGCAGCGGCAATATAAGGCTCGATGCCCAATAAATTTCCGCGCCCCGAGTCTTTGCCAAGCTCCACAGACTCTTCCAAATGCAAATCGCTCATCAATTTAGGGGCCTCCAATAATCTCGGTATAGTATAGCGCAAATGGATCGTGCCTATTCCATTAACATGCCAGTCAGCAATGCAGTTCGAGGCGCGAGGCTGGGAATATGAATATATTCCAAATCCTTTTGATGTGCATTCGCGCCAAAGGCACCGAAGCCGTCCAGCGTGGGCGCAAGCTTGGCGGTAAAGTTTCCATCCGAGCCGCCGCCGACGCGCGCCGCGCCAACTCTGAATCCAAGTTCGGATGCCATGCGTTGTGCTTTCTCTAAAAGTTGATATGATCCTTCGGACGGTTCCATCGGCGGGCGATTGAGTCCGCCCGTGACTTCGTAATGCGTTCCATCTAAGGGTTGAACCGCTTTCAGCGCGGCGTCGACGCGTGCCGCCTCATCCTGCGACCAAACGCGCAGGTCCACAGCCAAATCCACTCGATCCGCCACAACGTTCGATACCGTTCCGCCTTTGATCACGTTCGGTCCGAGCGTTGTCCCTTTTTCTAAATCCTGCAACTTGATCAGTTCATCGATCAAATGCGCCGCGCTGACAATTGCATTCTTTCCTTTTTCCGGTTCGACGCCTTGATGCGCGGCCTTGCCGTGCACTTGAATGTTGTAATCACCCACGCCCTTGCGCGCGATTTTCAAATCGCCGTTCATAAACGGAGCCTCAAGCACCAACACAGCTTTTGCTCCGCTTGCCAAATTTTGAATGAACGGCAAGCCGCTCTCCGAACCGACTTCTTCATCCGGCGTGAGAAGCAGATCAATTGTCCATGCCGGTTTTTGGTTTTGCGCTTTTAGTGTGCGCAATGCCCACAGCGCTTGCACGAATCCGGCTTTCATATCGTAAGTTCCCGGCCCGTAAGCGCGATCATCTTTCACTGACCAAAGACTGCTCCATGCGCCGATGGGATACACCGTGTCCATGTGCGACAACAATAGAATTCGTGCCTCGCTCTGACCGGCAATGCGCGCGTGGACTACATCACCGATTTGACTCGGATGCCGCGTGACTTGCCCCAACTCACTAAGCCAGTTTTGGGTAACATCCTGCAAACGATTGATGCCTTCTGGATCATTCGATGGCGTCTCGATACGAACCAGTGTCTCCACATCAGCAAGAATATCCGTCGTATGATCTTGAAGGAACGAAAGAATATTTTTCATATTGAGTCATCCATCTTTGATATGTTGTAAGTCTGATTGTAGCATACGGAATGGAAAACAAAACTCCCGCAGGATATTCTGCGCATGGCTTTACCAAAGTCGGGAAAAGGGTGATGTAAGCAGTGAAAAAGCATCGGAGATATGAGCAGCAAACCAACGCCTGGCTTGAGCAGTATTTCGAAATCTTGCTTGTCGAGTGAGAGCGATGACCAGATTGTTGATTGAGGCCATGACTTTGCCGCAGTGACCAACGGTCATTCGTGTTGCATCTTCATGAAAGATCCCATCACCGCGGCCGTGAAGTCCTGTTTCAATACCCCAGTGAGATCGGCGAATTTTCAGGAGGCGTAGTGGATTAGTCTGCGTTCGATCCAAGCTGGTGTAGGGTAGGAAAGTGGCGAGTTATCTTTGCAGACACTTTTCCACAGACCCCCCTCCGAACCGGACTTGATACTTTCGCATCATCCGGCTCTCCAGAACCTTTATTGCTTGTAGAATTTGTTCGGCTTTCTGCATTGCGCATACCTCCATTTTCTAAACAAGCTGTGGTTCCTAACTCCCTTCGCCCTGTGGTCGGCTTTCCCGACCTCCCTGGGTGGACGTTACGTCACCGACTACTATGGAGTTTCCGTCGCCATAAGGTTCGCGCCTCGTAGGCGATCCCGCAGTACAGTCATGAATGACGTTCTCAGATGAGTTAGGGTGTCTTTTCGTGGCTTGATAGGTCTCATTGACCATTGTTCCCGACAGGAGGGTTTCGCTAATCTCGGCATCACTAAGATGTTGCTGTCGGGGCTTGATCTCAACCGTTGTATCAAGGGAAGAATTGTTTCCAACTTGCCACTGGACTTCAAACAATTCAGTTTTACCCATATCATCAAGTCTTGGGATGACTATGCTGGTAAACGGCTTCCCAGTTCGTCCCTTTTCCGGCGTGCTATTTTCCCGTGCAGGTTTCCCTTTTCGGTAAACCGGATGACTTCACAGGTAATTTCCTCAACCTGTGGCACATCGAGTGCCATCATTCATGCCATCATGCGGCGCACGATGCCAAATTCGGTTTCACACGAGGTGCGATAGCAACGACCGGAACGGAGCCATTGAAAGTGACGTTCGTGACGATACTTGTACCTGCGCAAGTACAGGTAGACTTGAGCCAAGCCCGGCCACGTTGAATACGGGTTGAGCATTTCACTCGTGGTTAGGATGCGAGTTTCCAAACGGCCGTGACCCTTAATAACTTTTTGTGCGGTGAGAAAATCGGTTGGGATTTTTCTGACTGAAAGGAACAGTCACTTTGCGAAGCCGGGTTTTCGAAGTGACTGCTCCTTCCAGTCGGGATATTCGGGTGCAAAAAGTTGCTGGATGTTTTGGTACAGCCGGAGTTGGTTTTCCTTGACTGGCAGAAGTCCGCTGCACCTTGCGGGAAAAACATAATCGCCCCCCTGACCGATAATTTGAGCCGAAATGGCTCTTTGGGTGTGTAAAGCGTCTGCGGTGATGGTTTTTCGAGAGGTGGTCAGCAAGCTTGAACAATAGAGTACTATTTAGGGATGAAAGCAAAACGGGTCTACTATCCACCGACAACTCCGCAGCAGCGGAAACGGCTCTTTGAAATCTGGGAGCAAACCCATAATGTGACAGCGGCTTGCCGAAAAGCGCATGTGGGTCGGGCAACTTTTTACTTCTGGAAGCCTCGTTTTGACCAAGAGGGGTATGCGGGTCTGGAGCACTACGAGAAAGTTGGCGTACCCAAAGGGACGGGACGAGTCGCGGCGGAGGTCGAAACGAAAGTATTGGATCTGCACGTTGAGCATGCAGATTGGGGCAAACGTCGCATGGTGGATGAAATCGCCAAGGTCAACAACTGGGTGCCTCTGGTTAGCCCGAACACGGTGCGGCGGATCCTGGAAGATGCCGGGATGTGGAAGCCCGGGGAAAAGGGGATAAAAAAAAAGCCGCATTGATCCGGTGAGTTGAACAGCCGATCGGCCAGGCCAGGCGCTCAACGTGGATCTATGTTTTGTTCCGGTGAGTCATCTGGCGGATGTCAAGCTGCCTGCGGTGAGTGGCTCGTCCGGGCACTTGGTAGTCGAACGGGTTAAGGATGTCGGCCAGGAGCCGGACTACCCTGGCAAGGTATTTGCAGATGCGGAACTGGGATATGCCGAGGCCGTCCAAGCTTTCGTAGAAGCTTCTCAGCCTCTTTTCGGCCCGAAAATTGGGGTTGCTGAAGCTGAAAAAATATCTCCACATGCAGAAATCAAGCAGTTACGGCAGGAAGAGGCCCAATTATGCGTCGAGCGGAGCAATATTCGCAAGCGCCGCAAACTGGAAGATGCAGCTTGGCGAGTGATCTGGAACCAGCAACGCGAGGTCCCAAGAGAACGCGGGGCAGGCCAACTGCGTGCCCGCTGGGGTTCCCGCAAGGCCCAGGAAGAACAACGGCAAGGTCTGCGAAAACAACGTCGTCAACAGGCAAGACAGCGCCAACGGGAAGACCAGCAGTGGCGCCTGGATCGGCTAAACTTGCGAGAAAAGATGAGCCTACTGCCCATTGTCACATCCTGGATTGCCATCTTGGTTATTAACGATAACTGTACCCGGCAGTGTTTAGGATTGCCGCTCTTCGTAGCAGGTTCACATGTCACGGCCGAGATGGTGGTGGAAGCCTTGCGAGTCCTGTTACCCGCCAATCTGCAGTTCCTGATTTCCGATCGTGGCACACACTTTGCTGCCGATGTGTTTCAACAGTTCGCCAAAGATGCCGATTTTGTCCACGTGGTCATTGCCCGTCACCGTCCACAATCGAATGGAATTGCCGAGCGATTTGTTCGTACTCTTAAAGAGTGGCTGGCTGACAAAGCCTGGCTTTCGGACCAAGAGTTATCGCAATTTCTGCTCCTGTTTTTGCCGGAATACAACGACCGCCCACACCAGGGCCTACCTGCCTCGGGCTTGTCTCCCAATGAATATGCCAAACGCCTCTGGCTTATGTAACCCCAAGTGTTCAACCTTTATCTGATCATTACATTTTTCGAGAGATTTCTACGTTTTTTAGTGCATTGGGAGCTTGGGTAATCTCGTTTTCCTTGCGTCCCACAGCCACCTGCGACATGACCTTGGCTTGTTCCACGTCATAGAGGCTCAACAAATATTCCGACCCGTCTTCATCCTTCTTGCGCATCCCATGCGGTGCCTTCCCGTCCAAAGCATACACTTTGCCATGATCTCCATTTTGATTGTATTCTCCCACCAGCCTCGCAATTTCTTCCTCATATACCACATGCGCCATAATCCGACGATACGTATTGCAGTGAGGTAGCTTGGGTCGCTGTAATTGCAATAACTTGATAATTTGTTCCTGATGATTCTTCGCCCAATCCGCAATCGCCGAAGGTGTATCTTCTCCGCACATTTTCGCCAACACAATAATCATTAGAATGGTTTCCAGGCCAAAACGCTTCCCGCGCGCTTTTCGAATATCCGTTAATTGACCGAGCCTTTCAAACACACTGCCGCGATCGTACTCCACACCATTTGCATTGATCTCTCGTTCTATTTTCCCTATGCTACAATTCATTTCAGATCCTCCTCAGTTAATTGCTTGCGACTACTTGCAATTCTACCGAGAAGGATCCACTTTTTCTATCCTGTCAAGCGACTTTGGTAAAGCCATGATATTCTGCGGGAGTTCGTCGGTGTAACAAACGTTTATTCCCCTTCTTCGCGTCGGATCGTCCACATATCGGCGGCAAGCTTTGGATTGGTGATGTAATCGTAGGGCATCGTGAAATATCCAGCTAGACCCCAGGTTATTCCCCACGAGTTGCGGACAATAACCCGTCCAGCCGCATCATCATAACCGACCGCCACCACGGCATGTCCGCCAACGACTTTCTCGTGCGGAGCGGGCATCGGTACAACACCGGTCCTCGCCACTTCCGAGGACTCAAAGGACTCATAGACTGTGAATCCAAACACGAACGGATAGCCTGCTGCAAGACACGTCTTCATATCGTTCAAGGTTTGAATGCGTTGATATGACTGGATCACATGCTGGGCAGCGTTTGTGTAACAAGTCTTCGTCGGTTTATTCTCGAAATGTGAGACGACGTAGGGCCACATCTTTTCGGGACAAACGCCCTGCTTTGCTAGCGTTTTGATTCCATCTCGCAATTGTGCGCCGGAATCGGATGTGACCGTGTTTTCGATGACGCGCTCGTTGTAATAGACGAAGAGCCGGCTTAAAAGTACAAGGGACACGCCGTCTTTGACTTCCAGAAATTCCAATGCGCCGACCAAGGCGTTGGCGGTGCAGGAACCGAGTTGTTTCTGGTTTTCAATCGGTGGGCACTTTGGCCGCAAATCAACAGAGACCGGCAGTTGCGCGGCAGTCCCATAAACCGCCGAGAACAGATAGTCCCGCTGGTCGGGCAGATCGGGATGCCATCCATATCGCTGTATTTTCATAGGTTTCTCCTTTGGTTCGAACAGGAACACATCAAAACACGGGTCGACATTGGTTGTATTTTTATTGAGAATCTTCCATGCACAACCTCCCTGTACAGGGTTCAACGTTTATCTGTACACTTGAAAATACTATACAATATTTCGAACGGGATTTCAATAGCCCAAAGGTTTAGTATTTAATGGCAAGAACGAAGTCAAACGGGGATGAGAGGAAACGAAAATTTTTCATTCTAATAACATGCATCTGGAATCGTTATAGGTAAACAATGCACCCACGCCGTTCCGGTTGCTGAAGCCATGCAGCCTTGGATAAAGCCTTGTTCCACCTTAAATCTAGTTTTTCAAGGTTCGACAGTTCTCCAAGGCTGGCAGGCAGGGAAGTCAATTTGTTGGCTCTCAAATCCAGGTATCGAAGGTTCGTCAATCTTCCGATCGATTCGGGAATGGAGGTTACCTTGTTGTTTCTCAGATTCAACTCGGTAAGGCTGGTCAGATTGCCAATGGTTTCGGGAAGCGAGGCCAAGTTGTTGTCTTCCAAGATCAATTTCTTTAGGCTCGTGAGTTTTCCAATCGACTCGGGCAAGGCAGCCAACGGATTTCTCATCAAATGCAATTCCTTTAAGTTTGTCAAATTACCAAGCGATTCGGGCAGTGAAGTCAGTTGATTATTGTATAGCCTGAGTTCAATGAGACTTCCCAAATTGCCCAGCGCTTCCGGCAGGGACGATAACTGATTATCAGTTGCGTTGAGATAGATTAGCTTCATCAAATCGAAGAGTGACGTTGGCAGAGAAGTCAAACGATTATTGCTTAGATACAGAAAGGTCAGCCTTTTTAGATTTCCAATCGAGCCAGGAATAACTTCTAACCGATTATGGCCCAAATCCAGCATCTGGAGATTGACCAGCTTTTCGATGTGATCAGAAATTGACGGCAATTGATTATCAGCCACGTTCAATCTTTGAAGATGGGTTAATTGCCAGATGGATTCGGGCAAAGAGATCAGTTGATTATTGTATAAATCCAGCGCTTCGAGCTCTATCCGCTCCTCAATATTTTCTGGAACGGAAGTCAGCCCGCGACTTGATAAATCTAATTCCTTGTTCATGGCTCGATTGTAGCGCAAAACAAAATCCCCTCTCCTTTCGGAGAGGGGCAAGAAGTGGGTTTGCGATGCGTTTTATTTTTGGGGCAAATGACCGCCCGCCTCGGCTTGGTCCAGCGCCGACAGGATCGTCCGCACCAAATCACGGGCGGCGGATTCGCTCAGTTCCACGGCGACCCGCGCCGAGGGTCCGAGCGATTTGTTCACGAAGTCAATGTTGAGCGCATATTGATAGGGCGCGTCGAACGGATGGTCATACGAGACATTGGCCTGCGTCAAGGAGAACCAGCCACTCGTTCCTTTACCGCTGCCTTCGACCTTTACTTTTTCAGCAATCATCGTGCACATAATGGACTCCTATACCAAATATTTTTCAAGAAACGCAAAGACTTTTTCCCAGCCATCCACGGCCTGCGCCTGACGATACATGGGGCGGTGATAATAAAAGAAGCCGTGGCCCGCACCGTCGTAACGGTGGAACTCGTAATTCTTGCCATATTTTTTCAATTCTGCTTCGTGGAGATTGACCTGCTCCGGCGAGGGAGTTGTATCATCATTGCCAAACAACCCAAGCATGGGGCAGGATAAATCCTTGGTGTAATCTATCGCCGCGACCGGCGTTTTCGGCGAAAGCTGATCCGGCCGCATCACCACGTTGCCGCCCCAGCAATCCACCAGCGCGTCAAAGCCCGGGGCGCGGCAGGCAGCGAGAAAAGCGTGTCGTCCGCCAGAGCAGGTTCCGAAGATGCCAACTTTGCCATTGACATCCTTCAACGCACGCACATACTTCATCGCACCCGCCAAATCGCCGACGACTTGATCGTCCGGCAAGCCGCCATCGGCGCGGACTTTGGCGGCGATATCTTCCGGTGTGCCATGCCCCGTGCGGAAAAATAAATTGGGGCTGATGGTCAAATAGCCGTGAAGCGCAAACTTGAATGTGGTCTCACGATACCAGGCGTCCCAGCCGGGCATATGATGCGCCAGCACCATGCACGGGAATGGCCCTAGCCCAAGCGGACGCGCCAGATAGGCGTTGATCGAATTGCCGTTCGCGCCTGCCATTGTGACGGTTTCAGCAAAGACGCCTTCGTACATATCGGTTGTGTACATATAAGTCTCCTTGGTGGTTATAGATTTAATCGGTGGAATTGATCAAATCAATTCTCGAATCCTGGACAACAGCCCTGCCAACTCTTTTTCTACTTCATCATTTCTAAAGCGGACGATTCGTAATCTCATCTCATTCAATACCTTCTCCCGCTCTATATCATTTTCCTTTTGACGTTTCGCATCGTGGATGCCTCCGTCCACTTCGATAACCAAACTTGCGGAGTGACAATAGAAATCCACAATGAAGCCAGCGATGATTTGTTGCCTTCTAAAATGGACGCCCAATTGATCGCCACGCAGTCCCTGCCATGACATCTTTTCTACGGACATCATCTCGCGGCGCAACTCACGGGCGCGTTCGAGTTTTTCCGGGTTGATCTTTTGGCCGGGGATGATGTTTGGGACGGGCATGTGCTTATTATAGACCTCACCCTAGCCCTCCCCCAAGGGGGATGAAACGACGCGCAGCCCTTCCCGATCCCCCTTCGCGAACGCTGCGCAGTGGGAAGGGGTTGGGGTTAGGTCCGTTGTGGTATTTCTGAATATTATCACTTCGGATAAGGCAGGACATAAAGCAACATCACTAGAAACATAAATGCGTTGCCTGCCAAAACACAGACATGCCAAATCTCATGGTTGCCAAAATGCGGTGGAAATGGATTTGGCTTTCCATTTCCAAGGATCAAGGCGCCGATGGTGTAAAAAAGTCCGCCTGCGATGAGGAGGGAGATGGCGCCCATGCCAAGTTGTTTATAGATGGGACCGAGCAGGAAAATGATCACCCAGCCCATCAGCAAATAGCTGATGTTCGACATCAGGACGGAAATTTTCGTAAAGAAAATGGACTTGAGTGTGATAAAGAAAACCGCCAGACTCCAAATGATGCCAAATAAAACCCAACCGGTTACCCCGTTCAAGATGGTCAAACAAAATGGAGTGTATGTGCCTGCGATAAGCAGGTAAATGGCATTATGGTCGAGAATGCCCAAGGCGCGCAAATATTTTTTGAACAGCAGGAAGAAGTGTAAAAGACAGCTGAATAGAAAGGATAGGAACAGGCTCGTACCATAGATTGCGAAGCTGATGACATGCACTGGCTTGTGGTCTATGGCCGCCAGAGTGACCAGAACCGCCAGCGCTGAGATGGACAAAATCGCGCCCATCAAATGGCTGATGGAGTTGAAGTATTCATTGCTATCGGACGAAGAAATCAATGGATCCAGAGAGGGTTTTTGCAAGTTCATAAGCCGAGTATAACTTATCATTTCCGGTCTCCAAAACTTACTCAAATCTATCCATGGTTCAAACTGCAGAACCACCTAGATAGTTTGACGTTCGGTTCCTGCTTCGTCGAAGAGCACCTGTCCGCGCTCAAGCGCAGGCATGAACTTCTCTTCTCCACAGGCGTTACTTCCCGCGGGCCTCGCGGTAAAGAGTTGCTTCAGATTCAATGCGGCATTCAAGTCACGGTCCATCACTAAGTCGCAGACTTCGCACTCGTACGTGCGTTCATCCAGGCTCATTTCATCTTTGACTTTGCCACAACGCGAGCAACGTTTGGTGGAAGGGTAAAAGCGATCCGCCAGCCTGACTTCACATCCATACCATGTGCCCTTATATGCCAGCTGCCATCGGAACTCGTACATGCCCACATCGCCAATGGAGCGTGCCAAGTGATGGTTGCGCATCATCCCACTCCTTAATGCTGAATGGTTGGAAAAATTCCCTACTCGTCGCAAACAGCACCTAAAAAATATGCAATAGACAAAAATATTGGGTCAAACAGGAGACAATTCACGAATCACCATTCTCCATTTCCCATCCTCCGTTCCCATCATTGGTATAATTCCCCCACTTCAAATACCTGGAGATCAAATGAGCCCCAAGAAATTATCTGGTGCGGAAATCCGCCAAACTTTCATTGACTTCTTCGTCGACCATGGGCATACCGCCGTGCCTTCGATGTCCGTTGTTCCCGGTGGCGACTCGACCTTGCTCTTTACCAATTCAGGCATGGTGCAATTCAAGGATGTCTTCCTCGGCACCGACAAGCGTCCGTATAAGCGCGCCGTCAACTCGCAGAAGTGTATGCGCGTGGCGGGCAAGCACAACGACCTCGACGATGTGGGCCGCGACGATACGCATCACACCTTCTTTGAGATGCTCGGCAACTGGTCGTTTGGCGATTACTACAAAAAGGAAGCCATCGCATGGGCCTGGCAATTGCTGACCGAAGTTTGGGGACTCGATAAGAATCGTCTGTATGCCACGGTATTCAAGGACGACAAGGGCGACATTCCCACCGACGAAGAAGCCGCGAGCAATTGGCTCAAACAACCAGGCTTCGGTTCCGATCATCTTTTTTATATGGGACGCAAAGACAACTTTTGGGAAATGGCCGAGACGGGTCCATGCGGTCCGTGCTCGGAGATGCACTTCGATCTGCGTCCGGACGAAGGCAAGGTCACCGCAGAAACATTGGACACCGACCGGTTTGTTGAACTTTGGAATTTGGTGTTCATCCAATACAACCGCCTCAGCGCGACTCAACTCGATCCGCTTCCCGCCAAGCACGTCGATACCGGCATGGGCTTCGAGCGATTGGTCTCGATCCTGCAAGGCGTCGATTCCAATTACAAGACCGACCTCTTCACCAAATCGCTTGACGTTCTGCGCTCGCTCACGGGTCACACCGAAAAAGAAATGCTGGCCGATTTCACGCCGTATCGCGTTGTCTGCGATCACGTCCGCACAGCGTCGTTCCTCATTGCCGATGGCGTGGTGCCGGGCAACGTGGGGCGCAATTATGTGACGCGCATGATCATCCGACGCGGGGCGCGCTTCGGCACCAAGATTGGTTTGCACGAACCGTTCCTTGCCAAGGTGGCGGAGGCTGTGATTGGGACATACGGCGCGTTCTATCCTGAATTGGAAAAAAGCCGCGGCGCGATCTTGGATAATTTGACAAGAGAAGAAATCCGCTTCGCGCGCACCGTTGAAACGGGCACCGCTCATTTGGAGAATCTGCTCTCGGAGCTTGGCAAACAGAAAAAGACCGTGCTCGACGGTCGCCGCGCGTTTGATCTTTATGCAACCTATGGCTTGCCCTTTGAAATCTCGCGCGATATTGCGCGTGAACATGGTCTCGAAGTCGATCAAGCTGGCTTCAATGCTGCCAAGGATGAACACAGCAAAGCATCGGGCGGCGGCAAAGCCATCGGCAAGATGGGCGGCGAAGATGCGGAGTTCTTCGCGGGCATCTTGAAGGATTTGCAAAAGAAAAAGAAGCTCGGCGAACACGGCGTGGAATATGATCCATACACCAGCCCGCGCGTCGAAGGTGAAGTTCTGGCTTTGATTTCAAACGGACAATCTGTTGACTCTGTTTCTTTCGGCGATCAAGTCGAAGTGATTCTCCCCAAGACCGGCTTCTACATTGAGTTTGGTGGTCAGGTGAGTGATACGGGTTACATAAAATCTCTCTCCCTAAATTCGAAGAATTTGGGGAGAGATGGAGAGGGGCCAAACTGGGAAATTGAAATCACTTCCATGCGCCGCGCCGCAGCAGGCGTGATCGTTCATATCGGCGAAGTGATTTCCGGTCAGCCGAAGGTTGGTGATAAAGTCATCGCCGAAGTAGACACGGCTCGCCGTCACGATATCATGCGCAATCACACCGCGACGCATCTCATGCATGCCGCGTTGCATCAAGTGCTTGGTCCACACGCGGTGCAAGCCGGTTCGCTCGTCGCACCGGATCGTCTACGCTTCGACTTCAACCATCCTGAAGCGATGACGCCCGAACAGATCGAGCGCGTCGAGAAAATTGTCAACGAGGTAGTGGCAGCAGATATGGAAGTCACGTCGCGCCTCAAAGCACGGGCAGATGCAATTGCTGAAGGTGCGATGGCGCTCTTCGGCGAAAAGTATGGCGAAACCGTCCGCACGATTACCATTATGCCCTTCGGCGCAGAAGCCTACGATGAAACTGCGGTCGAACATCCAACCGCCTTGGTCGAGCAACTGCCGAAATATTCCTATGAATTATGCGGCGGCACGCATCTCGAACGCACATCGGATGTCGGCGCGTTTATCATCGTCAGCGAAGGATCGGCTGCGGCAGGCGTGCGCCGGATCGAGGCCGTCACTGGACGCGGTGCATACGAATTGATTGCACATCGATTTAAGATGTTGAAGCAAACTGCATCGACATTGAAATCTGGCATTGATGAAGTCCTACAAAAAGTACAAACGCTCGAAGAAGAATTGAGTGAAGCAAAGAAAGAGATTGCGTCTCTCAGAATACAACAAGCTCTTGTGACTTTCACTTCACAATTATCCAATATTCAAACGGTCAAGGATGTTCATGTGCTTGCCTTAGAGATTGCGAATGTCGATGCCGATACATTGCGTTCGCTTGCAGATAAATTCCGCGAGAAATATCCAAGCAACGGCATCGCAGTCTTGGCAACGGGAACAACTGTCATCGCGGTCTTGACCGAGGACCTCGTCAAGCACGGACTGAAAGCGGGCGATCTCATCGCTGCCATTGGCGGGCGCGGCGGCGGGCGTCCCAACCTGGCGCAAGGCAGTTTGCCTGACGCGTCAAAGGTCAATGAGGCGTTGAGTAAAGTTGCGAAAGCTGTGGAAGATAAATTGAAATAAATCGAGTAGGGAGCGGCGGCTAACCGCTCCCTCTCACACCACCGGACATGCGGGGCCGCATCCGGCGGTTCATCGAGAATGACGCAGAATTACTTGCGCTGGACTTTCTTCTGTCTCGTGCCGAGGACGGCTCGACCCTCTGCACAACTCCCATAGGCTTCACCCATTTCGTTTGCACAGCAGTATCTCGATCTGAGATATTCAGTCTTCTATGTTCGTCCCACGAACTGCTCATCGTACTCATCCTCTCGATGTTCAGCCCTTCCTGAAAAAAAAATTCAGTGTCGGGTCGGAGGAGGCGCCCAAGCCTTCGAGCTAGCCTCCGTCCGCCGCTCAAACCCAGCATGCAGATTTCCCGCACTAGGCTTTCACAAAGGTGTGCCTCTCAGCACAGTGTATAGGTCTGTTGGACATGGCTATCCTATACGCCTATTGAGGAGCTTCAGCTACATGTTTCCTCAGACACTGACTTCTGGGTTTTTCACATAAGGAACTTTTCCACGTCAGCGCCTTTACTCACATGCCAACTGCTGCCTCTCCACTACCTTTGCCCGCCGCCTTCCCCAGCCCACATCGCTGCCTTCGTGAGGTCACGCCGCATTCACGACGCTTCAAGTACTACTCGGCGGTCCGACTACTCGTTAGGCTTCGCTTCCCATTTCGCTCCTCGCTTATAGGGTCACTTATTCCGATGTCACTCGGAAACCCAACGAGTTCTCCCGGGGTCACGCATTGTTCTTCCGCACCGTGCTGCCCGCACACACCTTGGTACGACGGGTGAATGAGAACGCCTTCGCCTCTATAGTGCAGGCTCGACCTGTTCCCGTCTTTGGCCGACCGGTTCATCATCTTCGATTACGGCCCGGTGCTTCTCCTCATGCCCTACGGATTTCACCTCACGGTGAACACCCTGCCCTCCGGTGGTTCGTAACCACCGGCCAGCGAGACATTACTCCCGCTTTTGGATATGGCGCCCCTCATCTGAGCACCAGAGGGACTTCAACCCTCCTGATCAATGCGCTGCCCGGCGCACACTATGACCTCGGCTGATTGGTATCCTGTGTTCTCTCAGGACTCCTGTCGTCTCAATCTGGCATCTCTGCCAGGGTTGCTTTGATAGCCGGACGACAGGCCTCCCCAGGTAAGACCGTTGACTTTCCCTGCACCCCTGTCCCATTTACTGCTTCGGCCTTTGACTGCTTTGGGCTTTGTTGTCATTGGCCAACTCGCCCGACCTCACAGCCTCTTATGGGTTTCTTGTTCATCAGGTCGCAGATTTGCCTCCAGCTTCCTCCAGACCTCACCTCACGATGACGCCCTTGCTCTTGGCTAACGGTTGGTGCAGTCCACCTCCGTAAAGGTCTTTCACCTTCTAGTCAACGCCCATGCTGGGCGCACCAAAGAAAGGGCAACCCTCGTGGTTGCCCTTTTGGTTTAAGATTTCAAAATCATCCCGCCATATCCAGACAAGTTTATTTCCGCACTTTTCAACTCATCCTGCTGTGATAGTTTGAAAATGCAATTGCCAGCCTTGAGCGGAAATTGTTTTTCTGATTCACTAAAATTCAAAAGAACAATAACTTCCTCAACATCCGATTTTCTGCGATAGCCAAGCACATTAACCGGCAAGCCTGCGATTAATTCCAGCGAGCCTTGTTGAAGCGCTTCGTGCTCATTGCGGATTTTCAAAATTGCACGAATGGTATTGAGCAAAGAGTTTTCATCCTGGCTTTCTTCTTCGACATTGACCGCATCGTAATTCGGATGCACCGGCAGCCACGTCTTTTCCGCTGAAGAAAAACTGCCATTCTTTGATTCCTTCCATTGCATTGGCGTGCGGACTTCGTCGCGGTTGAGAGTTCATGCCGAGCATATCAAAAATAAAACGGGGAAAGGATTGGAATTTATGCGGAATGGGATCGAGCGCCTGCGAAAAAGGTATCTTCGCATTCGTCATCCCGATTTCTTCGCCGTAATATATACACGGCACGCCGCGCACCGTCAGTTGAAGCAAATGCAGTAACTTTGCTTTTCGAATATCATTTTCCAAGCGCGAGATGCTTCTGGCGCGGTCGTGATTGCTGAAAACATAAACCGGCATGAATGGATCGGGGAAATGTTTTTCGATGTCTTCGATCAAATCATGGAAATAGCGGGCGTTGAACTTGAAATCCATCATTCCGAAATCGAAGACCAACGTCAGGCCATCATTTTTGTCATCCCCCATAAATTTACGTAGCAAATCGCGCCTTCCGCTGATTTCACCCAGCAGAAGTTTTTCTCCAAATTCTTCACCTACACATCGAAGTTCCTTCGCAAACTCAAAGCTTTCCGGCTGATTTAAAGTATATTTTGCTTTTTGGAAAAATCCGGATGGATTGGTTTCTGTTGGTATAAGTTCGAACGTAAACGGATTGTTTCGGAACTCGGCATCCTTATATATTACATTGAAGATGTCCAAGCGAAAGCCGTCCACACCTTTGCTGAGCCAGAAGCGGACGATCTCAAGCATCGTCTTCTTGACTTCCGGGTTTCGATAATTCAAATCGGGTTGGAACGGAAGAAAGCTGGCCCAGTAATATTGTTTTCTTTCTTCGACATAATGCCAGCCGCTTCCACCCGTCATACTTTGCCAATTATTGGGAACCCCCCACCTTCTCCCCCGATTTTCTTTGATAATGGGGGAAGAGCCAGAGGGGGGTCGCCAGAGATACCAATCTGCCTTGGGATTATCCTGAGATGAACGTGATTCCTTGAACCATGGATGCTCGCTGGAAGTATGGTTCATCACCATATCGAAGATGATTTTCATTCCGCGGCGATGAGTCTCTTCGATCAATTGCGAAGCATCACTCATCGTTCCATATTCGGGAGCGATGTCAGTGTAGTTCGAAATATCGTAGCCGAAGTCCGCTTGAGGCGAGTCAAAGAACGGCGAACACCAAATCGATTCAAATCCCAGTCCCTTGATGTAATCCAATTTTTGAGTAATTCCCTGAATATCCCCAATGCCATCTTCATTGCTGTCGTAGAACGAGCGCGGATAAATTTGATAAATCGTAGTTTTGTGATACCACGGCAAAACAGGCATGGAGACCTCTGAAGATTTGGAATTCATATTATTTTATCAGCAGGAAAAGAAAATAGTACAACCGGTCCATTTTTCAAATCAGCGATGCCTTTATAATTATTCACAAAAAGGAGAGAGTTATGTCACGCATCTTTAGATTTACACTGCTATCCATATTGGTTCTATTCACCTTCGCTTGCGGGCTGATTAGCAATCCGCTTAACCAAGCTAAAGGCCTCGCATCCACCGCGGAAGCGATCGCCACCGCCCATCCGGTTTCAGTATCCACCCTGGAGGCACTGCCATCGTCCATGCCGCTATCCACGCTGGAGGCGCTGCCGTCCTCGATGCCGGAAGTCGGTCAATATCTTAATCCCACGGGAAAGCCCGTCAGCAATTGGAATGGTATTCCGATTATGAGCCAAGCGACAGCAGGCCAGGAATTCAATAAGAATACTTATAGCTTCAAAGCTGCGGCGAGCGCCACGGATGTTCAAACCTTCTACTCGGATCAACTCAAGTCTCTGGGTTGGTCATCCTCGTTCAGTGCGCAGGGCGGCGGACAAGGAGGCGTCATGCTCTTTATCAAAGGCACCAGCATTCTTTCGATTACCATTACTTCGAGCAGCAAGGATGTTGTGGTCTTGCTCATTACTCAATAACAGTCAGCCTTGCAACAACATCAAACAAGAAGCGGTCCAAAAGCAGACAGCTTCTTGTTTATTAACCTCGAATGAATATCATTGAACGACGATTTGAATATAAATTGTGTCGCCAAACGCATCCCCGCTTGGACCAAAAGCCTGCCACGTGCTCGTATAGATTCCCGTGTCTGACGGCGCGGTGAAGACGATGCGAAGTGTGGCCTGCGCACCGGCCCGTGCCGGATAAAGAGCCTGCTCGGTTGCCACGCCCATGGCGGGACCATTAATCAATTTCAAACGATAGCGTGAATCCCAATTGCAGGTTCCGCTGTTCGTAACCAGCCATTGCTTATCAACGGATTGTCCTGAACTAAAGGGTGTGTTATCAGGAATGGTTATGTCTTTAACAAAAGTCAAGCCATTCGTGCACGGCGTAGGAGTGAAAGTAGGAATAACAGGAGTAGATGTAGGAGTAATGGTTGATGTGGGAACGCGGATGACAACTCGGGTCGGAGTAATTTCGATGAATTGCGTGGGGGGAACAAAATATGTCGGCGTGGATTGGGGAGCACACGCTGTTAGCGTGAAGATGAATAATAGAACCGCGAATTGTTTGAAGGTCAGGAATGGATGCGTGATGTGCACCGAGCTTAAACGTCTAGCCGATATCCAACACCGCGAACGGTCTTCAGGAATTTTGGTTTCAGGGGATCCACTTCAATGGCGCGTCGAAGCCATGAGACATGAACATCCAGCGTGCGCGTGTCACCCGTATAATTGGTTTCCCAAACTTTTTTGAAGAGGACATCCCGCTCGACCACTTCGCCATGTTTTTCCATTAACATTTGCAGGAGCATAATCAGACGGGGCGTCAATTTGGTGCTCTTTCCGAGACAGCGCACGCGTCGGCGTTCCACATCGAGCCGAATCGGTCCAACGTGCACCATGTTTTTCCCATCGCCCGGCAAGAGCGGCTTAATGCGGTTGACCAGTTTCTGCGCGGTGAACGGCAGGATCAACACAGCATCTGCAATGTCTTTATCCACCTTTGCTTCTTTTGCCAATATGAGGACAATCGGATACTTTGGATTCTTATCGCGAACCGACTGACAGATGCGCAGGCCCGTACTTCTTAAGGAAGCGGCATTGACCACGACAATGGTCGGATTGATTTTTTCAAGACGTGAAACCGCCACGCTTCCACTGGTTACCGTATTAACTTCAAAGCCCTTCTTCTGCAATTCAGATGCAAAAGAAGGAATGTCTGCGTATCGGCCTTCGACAACAAGAAGAGAAGAAGTGGGCATTGGATGAGATGCGTATCGTTACAAAAATGATGGAAACTATAATTACCCGATTGTTAAGGTGGGGCACATTATACACCAATCTTAACAAAAGTTGTCAACCCAAAGGTACTACCTTTCGTAGAGTTCATAGAATACCATTTAATATTCCTTAAAGAAATTTTACAATGATATTGCATTATACTTTGTTCCAATTCTAAAAAATATTTAGGTGATGCTTATGACACTTTCTCCATCCGCTCAAAAAGTGCAGGACCTTCTAACTTCAGAAGGTTTCGATTGCAAAGTGATCGAGGCCGCTGAAAGCACGCGCACCGCGCAGGAAGCCGCGGATCGCACCGGTTGTTTGCTCGGACAGATTATCAAGTCATTGATCTTCAAAGGCAAGATGAGCTACAAGCCTATTCTGGTTTTGACCAGCGGTGCAAATCGCGTCGACGAGAAACGGATCAGCGAATATGCAGGCGAGTCGATCATCCGCGCCGATGCGGATTTTGTCCGCGCGGTGACCGGCTTTGCAATTGGCGGTGTGCCTCCTCTGGGACACATTCAAAAGATGGAGACTTATCTTGATGAAGATCTGCTTCAATACAAGACCGTCTGGGGCGCGGCAGGAACGCCGAACGCCATCTTTGAATTGACGCCCGATGATTTAATCAAGATGACCAACGGAAAAGTAGTGAGAGTGAAGTAATGTTAAAAGATATTTATAACTTCCTGCCGCTCACCGATCAACTGCTCAGCAGTGGTATGCCGACTGTGGAACAAATGGAATCCATTGCCGAGGCGGAAGTCAAAGTGGTGATCAATCTTGCGCCATTCGATCCCGAAAGAGATTTGAAGAATGAAGGTTCGCTGGTCGAATCGCTTGGAATGAAATACATTAACATTCCGGTGGAATGGGAATCGCCTACGCAGCAAAATCTCGAGGCGTTCATGAAAGCGATGGTTGAAAATCAAGGTGACAAAATGCTCGTTCATTGCCGCGCCAATTTCCGCGCCTCGGGCTTCATCATGTTGTACCGCGTTCAGCGCCTTGGATGGAAACGGGAAGAAGCGTTCAAGGATTTGCGCCGCATTTGGAATCCGGATGATTATCCAATCTGGAAAAAATTTTTCGATGATAATTTGTCGAAAGCATGAAACGAATCGGATTTGCGCTTCTGATCCTGGGCCTCAGTATTTTAGCTTGCGCTCGAACCTTTAGCTCAACTTCAATTTCATCCAGCGACACAACCCATACTTTGACTCTCGACGGACGGCAACGCACGTACGTTTTACACATCCCGTCTACTTATAATGGCAGTCAGCCTCTGCCGCTCGTCTTTGATTTTCATGGCGGGCTTGGAAATGCGTCCACGCAAATGCGCACGTCGAATTTCGAGCCACTGGCCGATGAAAAAGGCTTCATCGTTGTTTATCCGAATGGCACCGGATTGCTCGGCGATAAACTTCTGACCTGGAACAGCGGGACTTGTTGCGGTTATGCTGTGAAGAATAATATTGATGATGTCGGATTCGCACGCGCCATCATTGCTGATATTGAATCTTCTTATAAGATTGATGGTAAACGAATTTACGCAACCGGACTCTCCAACGGCGGCATCATGTCTCAACGTCTGGCCTGTGACGCGTCGGATATTTTCGCCGCGATCGGTCCCGTTTCGGGAACGTTGAACTATCCCGAATGTCAGCCCAAAGAACCGGTGTCCATCATCGAATTTCACGGCACAGCCGATCAACATCTTCCCTATGCTGGCGGCGTTGGCGACAAATCACTGACAGATGTGTCGTTTGTTTCCGTCAAAGACACAATTGCTGCATGGATAAAATTTGATCAATGTTCAACCACACTGCAGACCAACACCTTCGCGGATATCCAAAACGATACATATTCCCATTGCGCCAACGGAACTGCTGTTGAACTTTACACCATCCTCGGCGGCGGACATGCCTGGCCCGGAGGAAATGGTCCGGCCTGGCCCGGCGGCGATCAGCCCACACATACCATTTCTGCAACGAATCTCATGTGGGATTTCTTCGCATCACATCCGAAGCCATAATTATATAGGAGTATCGAGCCATATTTTTTGTTTGCAATCGGTAAATCTTTGTACTAAAATCGTCCCCATTACCAAAGGAGAGAGTTATGAAAAAAATCACGCCCAAAAATAACCTCGGCCCTACTATCTGCAATGATCGGACCGTGCGAGGCATGCCATCCGCAGAACCCAAAGCCGGAAAACGATTATGACGCTCGAGGATAAACCTGTGATTACGGTGCATCCCAAGGGCACACACCTTACCAAACAAAGCTTGCCGAACTTCGAGGGCATTTCTGCGAGTACGGCTGGCTCCAGTCATTTGTGCATGCATCTCGTCATCATCCCGCCGGGCGGAAAGGCCACACCGCATTATCACAACGGATACGAGACGGCGATTTACATCGTTCAAGGTCGTGCCGAAACGAAGTATGGCCCAAACCTCGAACATTCCACGATCAATGAGGCGGGTGATTTTTTGTTCATCCCGCCCAATGTTCCGCATCAACCGGTCAATTTAAGTGATCAGGAACAAGTCATTGCAGTCGTGGCGCGTAATGATCCGAACGAACAGGAAAGCGTGGTGGTCATCGAAGAACCGGCAGGTAAATCCAAAAAATAGAATGAACCCAAAGACATCACGCGGACTCGCCTTTGTTATTCTTTCCATCCCAATCATTTTAGGGTGCAGTTTGGTTGGTGCGCCGACGCTTCAAACCCCGCCGACGCTTTCAGCTGCCACAGAAACACAAAGCGGGATCCCGTTTTTCGCTTCGCCCATAAGGCTGATCATTCCAAACAGCCTAGCAGTCAGCGCCCGCGCCGACCTGATTGATGTGGTGACTGACCAAACTGGCACGTCGGTGGATGTGGCGCCCGCTCACGTGCAAATCACGCTGCAAAGCTACTCGCTTGAAAGTAGTTTCCAAGTTCCACAGATCTTTGTTTATCCGGCTCCGGGTTATACGGAAGTAAATCAAAAAGCGGCTGAGAGCATTAAACGATTGCAGGTGATCCTGGCAAACCCAAATACGCAATATTCAAATGATGTTTTGCCCGCTATTCCTTTTCTCAACGCTGGGCAAGTGTTTGCTGCGCAGGAAAAAATCCTGCAATTCAACGGCGGTTCTGGCCTCCGCGTTGTGACACAATACGCCTCGGATGTCTCGCCCATCAACAATGGCGGATTGTTCTATCACTTTGAAGGCTTGACCAGCGACGGCAAAAATTACATCGTTGCCATCCTGCCGATCAATCTCTCATTCTTACCTGCCGACAACAATCCGGATTCCTCAGTGCCCTCTGGCGGAATTGCTTTTCCGTCAAACAACGCGCCGGGTTCGGATTTTGAAAATTATTTCAAGCAAGTTACAAATCAGATCAATTCAACCGCGCCAAATCAATTTAATCCGCCATTGAATACGCTGGACGCATTGATCCAATCCATTTCGATACAAACTCAATAGGAAAAAATGAATAAACTCTGGAAGTTCGTTTTGATTTTTGCAACAATGGTCATCATCCTAGCGTGCAACTTGCCCTCGGCGGCTCCCACGCCGACCAGTCAACCCAATGTTGCCACCATTGTAGCGGGCACGCTTCAAGCGGCCACGGATGCCGCCGCAACCAGCGCGGCACAAATCACTTCCACGCCGACAATAACTCCCACCGCAACGGCAAGTCCTACCCCACAGGCCTTGGCTGTGAATTATGCGAATATCCAATTGGCCATTCCTTCAAATTTGGCAAGTGGCACCACCGATGTGACCACCACCGACATCGAACCGCCCTACATCAATCCTTCTTCGGGACAGATGCCGCAGCACGCAAAGATCATCCTTAACGGATATCCTGTTCAAGGCGCAAGCTGGCAACCGCAAATCATCGTATTCAACGCTGGACAGTATGCTCGTTATACCGATTTAACCCAGCACATTATTTCAGGTCTTCGAAGCATGCATTATCAGCGTGGGCAACCACTTCCAGAGGGCCTGCCTTCCGGACAGTTTAACGCCGACGTGCAGTCCATCAACTTTGCAAACGGCAATGGGATTCGGTATCTCACCCAATTTGATCAGAGTCCACTTCCAGCCAATAATCGCGAATTGTTCTATTATTTTCATGGTATCACCAATGACGGAAACTATTACGTGCAGGTAGTCTTACCGATCCAGTCACCATTTCTCCCTCCCGATAACAACCCCAGTTCGCCTCTGCCTCGGAATGGCATTCCTTTCCATGGAGATCAATCTTACTTTAATGCCGTCGAACAACAACTCAACGCAACCCCGCCGGATCAGTTTTCTCCATCCCTCACCTCGCTGGACGCGTTGGTTCAATCCATTAAGGTTAGCCCCTAGGCGTCCATTTATTGTTAGAAAAGGAGCTAGAATGTTCTTTCACTATAAGCCTGAAGGAATTCCGTACAAGCAGCAGACGCCATTCAAGAAACCGACAAAATGACCGCGCTGCTGCCTTTTTTGATCCGTCTAATTGGACTACGCGATCCACACGCCCAAACCCATTCTGATCATGTCACCGAGTTGGCTTTTGCGCTTGGACAGGCAGCTGACCTAAAGGTGAACGACCTGGAGCTCTTGAAATTCGCCGCGTCCATTCACGACATTGGTAAGATCGCCATCAATGATTTTGTGATCAGCAAGCCAGGAAAATTCACCGAGGCCGAGTACATCATGGTGCAACAACATGCCCGGATCGGGGCAAGCCTTGTGGAAACTTTGGATGTTGATCCTTCCATTCATGCGATCATCTTGAACCATCACGAGAACTTCGACGGAACCGGATACCCCAATGGAAATAAAGGCGAAGATATTCCTGTGTGCGCGCGCATGATCCGCATTGCAGACTCCTACGATGCACTGACCAGCGACCGCGGTTACCGGCCCGCGTATACCCATAAAAAATCCCTCGAGATCATGGAGCACGATGAGCGCTTTTTCGACCCAGCCATGCTCGACTTGTTCTTCAGAAAAGTGGTACACAACATTCCAGGCAATCCGCTCTAAAGCTCAATGACTTTTATATTACAAGGATATCAGACCCGTTGATTGCACACAGGTATGATCTATAACACATGAAATCGTACACAACCTTTTTGATTCTTGCAGGCCTACTGATCTTGTTCTCCGCCGCTTGCGGGACAATTTCCAAAACTCCCGAGCCGCTGACGGTTAATGAGGCGGCGTCCACGCTCGTCGCGTTGACCGATCAAGCGGCCACGCAGTCCGCTCATCTCAGCACGGCCACGCTTCCGCCGCCAACCTCTACGCCGACATTCGTCAAGCCGCTTCTATACATCAACGATAATACACAATGTCGAACCGGCACGAGCTCTAACTTCCAAGCGGTGGCGGCACTGAGCGCTGGCGTGACTGTGGAATTGATCGGCAAAGATACCCCGCAAAGTGCCTGGCTGATCAAAGTGCCGAACAACGCAGACACATGTTGGGTCCTGGCAGGTGATGGTTCCCCGAGCGGAGATTATGAAAGCCTGCCGGAAGTCACACCTCAACCCAGCACACAGAAGCCACCTGGCATTCCAGTGTTTGTTAGTTGGAATTATTATTGTACATATTCCAATGGCGTACTATACAAGGCCACAGTAAATCTTTCATGGATTGATCCAGCCAACGACGCCAATGGTTTTCGCGTCTACAGGCAGGGCACGCAGATTGCAGATTTACCTACTAAGACGACTTCTATAATTGACACTGTCGAGGTCGTTACGGGCACAGACCTATCCTATAGTATTGCGGCTTATAATGATGCTGGAATATCTCCACAACAAACAAAAACACTCCAATCGATTTGCGTACCCAATACGGCAACTCCAACCAAATAATCAGCTAAGGAATCGCGATGAAAAAGCTTTTGGCAGGCATTTGTGTTTTGACACTCGCCTTATTGGCATGTAACATCAATAAGGAGTTGACATCTCCACCACAATCCCAATCAGCCATCGCGACCGTAGTCGCACAAACGATGCAGGCATTCGAAAGCGCTTCACCTACCGCGCCGACAGCGCCGACAGTTTTTGATACACCGACTCAAATAACTCCTTCACCTTCTGCAACACCGATGGCTGTTATCAAAGCAATCACCTATTGCCGAAGCGGGCCGGCTGAAACTTATACAAGCATCACGAATCTGAATCCGAATCAAAAGGCGGCGGTGCTCGGAAAAGATCCAACAGGAGATTATTGGTTAATTGAGACGACCTCAGGAGAATGCTGGATCGCGGCGCAATCCGTCACGATCACAGGCAACATACAAACCATTCCAGAACTGACTCCGCCGCCCCCCACACCGACTGGGGTCCCTGCGAGACCCGGAAGTTTATTCTATCAATATTCATGCGGCATCTCCGCTAATGTAACCACGCAACTCACTTGGGTAGCTGCCTCAGCCGATGAGGCTGGTTTTCATATTTATCGCAATGGCGTGCTGATCGCGACCCTGCCGGCAGGTACCACCAGCTATACTGATACCACTTCGATTTCAGTCGGCAGTACGATGATTTACAGTGTTACAGCATACAACAGTATAGGCGAGTCTGCACCGCGCACTCAGAGTTTTCAGTGCAAATAAACTGAGATAAGTAAATTTGATGTTCAAAAGCCTCGCCGACGTGAACTCGCGAGGCTTTTTGGTTTTACTGTGATCTTAATAATGAATCCCAAGATAGCTGAATCTATAGTTCTTTTGTGGGAATTGAATTTCTTGTGGAATATGTGATAATGATTAAAAGTAACCAAAGGAGAACGCATGAAACCCATTATCAGACTTTTCACCGCAGTAATGATCCTGGCTCTTGGCGCGCTTGCCTGTAATTTGCCGTCCAAGACAGCAACACCTCAGCCGGCTGACCTCAGTAGTGCAATGACACTGGCCGTGCAGACCATTCAGGCGACCACTCAACAAGCGCCGACTAGCATACCGGTCAACACCGCACCTCCGGCGGCCACGCCTTCAACTCCCATTGTAACGGTCAGCAGCGCAACCAATTGCCGCGCCGGCCCCGATCCAAGTTATGCGCTGGTGTTAGTCTTTCAGCCTGGCGCAACGGCGGAGGTATAGTGCTTAAGATAATTATTTTGAAATCAAGCTATTTCAGGTTCCGCCAAATGTTTGGTGTACACACCCATGAGCCGCTTGATCTCATCGGCTTGGGAAGCGAGCAGCTGGAGCGCCTCATCGACGGATTTCACCAACTTGACGAATTCTGGGAAGTAGCGGTTATGGGTAGCCCTGACCTTCACTTTTTTCCAGAGGTATTCAATTGGATTATAGTCAGGAGAGTAAGAAGGTAATTGGTACACTATGAGCCGGTCTTGGTGCTCTTTGAAAAACTCCCGGGTGGCACGGCTGGTGTGATACTTGGCGCCGTCCTGAATCAGAATCACCGGACCGGTAGTTTGTGCCAGCAGATGGAGCAGGAACGCTTGATAGGTCTCGCTGGTGAAACGTTCTTCCAGGCCTTGATGGACCAGTTGTCCGCTAAAGAACTCGATCGCGCCGAAAACTTTGTAGCCTTTACGTTTGCCGGTGGTTTTGACCAGCGGCTGGTGGCCAACGAGCGCCCAAGTGTAGGAGAGCGAACCCCACAAGGCAAAACTAACTTCGTCGCCGAAAAACAAAGAGGCGCCCAATTGTTGGGCTTGAGCCAGGATTTTCGGCCATTCTTCCTGCACCCAGCGCTGTCGGGCAGCTTCGTCCAGATGGTCCGATACGAAACGCGCCTTCTGGTGTGAGAAGCCCAGATGATGCAACAGCTCACAGATGTAGAAACGGTTGTACAACACTTGAAACTTCTGGTAAATCAAATCTTGAATGAGCACGCTTGTCCAGCAGCCGGTTGGATAACCACAGGCTTCCGGTCCGCTTTGAATCCAATCCGACAACTTTCGTTTCTGCGTCTTCGTCAATCGCGGCGGACGACCCGCTCCCTTGCCTATCTCCAGACTCCTCCACCGTTCCTGCACGAATTCCTTCAACCAGTTGTACACCGTCTGCGCCGAGATATTCCACAGCCTCAGAATCATCCCCAGTTTCATCCGCTCCCCGACCATGATCAACACCGACCAACGCCGCACCGCTCGCAGATCACCTCGATCATAGGCTTTCTGCAACTCCACCTTCAACTGCTTGACAGTCTTCTTCGAAATGGTTATTCTCAACATGGGATGCCTCCTGATGCTTATGGTCGTTAGCCTTGAGCATAAGGATAAGGCATCCCCTTATTTTTTCACAGGCCTTTTTTTCAAATTCTTTTTCTTAAGCACTATAGTTGGCAAATATACCCCATCCAACTATTGGATCATCGAAACTCCAACAGGCGGTACATGCTGGCTGTGGGGGGCGTATGCCACCGTGCAGGGTAATGTTGCCCCTCTAGCAGAGATGGCGCCGCCCACCGCGTCCTCGGTCGCGGTTGCTCCCACCGCTCTTCCCACTTCCGGTTCAAGTTCTTCTAGCTCAAATCCGAGTCCTACTCCAACAACAAAGCCTATCGTCTTAAAGCCGATTCTTGTTAATCCAGGTCTCATCCAATTGTTTGCGAAGCCCGCCGCACCATCGAACTTAACCGTATCCACAACGTGTACATATAACGTCTTTCATTTTCTGTCCGTTCGCAGCGACCACCTTATTTGGCCAACCGTCAGTAATGCAACAGGCTATTCTGTATATGAAAACGGCTCCAAAATCTCTAGTACCACCGGCACTAGTATAAATTTGATAGGTGCGTCAACCACAGGCAGCGTATCCTTCGGCGTCGCCGCTTATAATTCCAATGGGACATCAGGAACAACCAGCGCCTCCGCTCACTGTCCATAATTTATGGAAAAGCACAAAAGATATGGCTACCAGAAAAGATACAGCCGCCTTGAAGGGGTGGGCGTCAGTTTTTTGGGAACTGAGTGGGATGTAAGAGATTAGCTTTGCCAATGGGCGAACGACGCCAAGGATGATTAGGAGCAGGAATTGAGGACTTGTGGATTTCTGAAGTAGCCGGAGAGGCAGGGGTTCGCTTGGGCAATCGAGGCGTTGCAAGAACTGGATATGTAATTTGGGATTGAGATAGCTGGTTATGTTTTTGATGAAGTTTTTTGCGGCGCTGATGTTCTTGTTGGCTTAAGGTCATGGTGATTTGTGGCCAGCCTGCCTGCCACCGGTCCGAACATAAGAGATTACGCAACGTCAGCATGGGATTGACATGTGCGATCTCCCAATGCATGCCTGCGCCTTTCATACGCGCTTCCACCACGACTTTATTTCCGCTTTCCAACGCCCTGCGCCCTTTCAGGGTGGCCCCACTCCCGATCGGCAAATGTTGAGCCTGATAGCGTGGGTATTGCATATGATCGATCCGTTTTTCCAGATAGGCCTGATTGGTTTGCAAAACTTCTATTGAGGGCCGTTGCATATTCAAGCGGTCCAATTCATCCAGCAAGGCCGCCGGGCCGTGATGTTTCAATTCATGCAATTGATCTTTCAACCAGGATTGGGTCTGCTCACTTTCTTCACCCCACAGCATTTGCCCGATCTCACTGATGCGCTCGGCGGCATGCGGAAAATCTAAAATCCGGATCGCCTGTGGGCAATGAAAGTCTATAAAGTTCTGTTCCCACTCCGCACCATCCGTCACCGCCGCCACCGTTTTTGCATTTTCAATGCCTCGCCCATGCGTTTCCGCCAGCGCCAGCCGCTGAAACAGGCTGGATTCCGCATTCCGGGAGAAGTACGAGTGGTTTTTGCTGTGCACGGCCCATTCCCCGGCTTCCCTCACCGGCTTTTCGATTTCCCCGATCGTGAGCGTCTTCACCTCCACCCAAGTTCCGCCCACCAGCGGCACCAACGCCCTGCGCCCTTCCAGGGTTGCTCCGTCCACACTCACAAACATCTTCTTGGGATTCTTCGGAACTGCGGGACTGGCCTTTTCCAATCGCTCCATTTCCGCCGTTTGATAATCTTCATACGCTTTCCCCGCCGCTTCCACATACCGGCGCGCCGTCGGCTCGCTCACACTCACTTGCAGGACAAACTCTAATTCCTGCGCCGCTTTCTCAAATGGCAGGTTGGTTCCCAGGCGAATTAAACTTTCATACGCATGCGGCGTCAACTTCCCCGGCAGTAATTCCAATTCTTCATCCAGGGGGAAAAAAGCCCTGTCCACATTTTGGACAGACCCCATACTCGCGCTCCAGTTGGATGCTGTGACCTCCATGCGTTTGCATTGCGCGCTTCCCCTTCATCCGAAATTCCAAGGGCTTTTTACAATCCGGACACAGCGGCACTTCTTTGCTCCGCGTCCAGGCTCGCTTTTCACTCAACTGCGCCGCATCTTGCAATACCTCCGCTCTCAACTTCAGCATCCGTTCATCCAGCGCCTTTTCTATTTCTCTCAAAGTGGCCTTGGGATGCTTTGCTCGCCATTCCGCCATTTCACCCATCGTTGACTTGCTTAGATCCTGCCACCGCTTGGCTGCCTTTTTGGTTTCCATGTTTGCTCCTCCTCCCTATCTTACTCTCCTTCCAAAAAACTGACGCCCACCCGCCTTGAAGGTAGCTGTATCTTTTATCATCCTTTTACGTTAAAATGATTTCAGAAAATCTACATACAAAATACATCATCCGTATATATAATTGGAGTATAGTCTAATCGGGTAAAAGGGGCATCAACGAGGTATAAGGTATCAAAGAAGGAAGAGAAAATATGGCTGCAAAAAAAGTTTTTGCTTTATTCTGTATTCTTGCGCTGGCGATGCTGGCATGTGGTGTGACTGTTGATCTGGGAACATCAGCTGTCAGCACGCCGACGCGACAGCTCACCGGTGCGGATCAAGTCTCAACGATGGTGGCACAAACCCTGCAAGCCCTCACACAGCAAGCGCTCTTGGCCACTCCTGCCGACACTTCCACGCCAACCGCAACAGCGACTGTCGCAAATACGTCGGATCCACCTACACTAAGCGTCAGCGTTGCCACGAATTGCTATGCCGGCCCCAATACCAGCTTAGGTGATTATGGCTTCGTGATCACGATCCATCCAGGAACTACCGTGACTATAGTTGGAAAAGATACAGTTGACAACTATTGGATCATCGATGTCCCCGGTTATCCCGGCACAACCTGTTGGCTTTCTGGACAATACGCAAGCGTGAGTGGTGATACCACCGATCTCTCCGCACCAGCCACGACAACGATCTTGTACGCTCTAAGCGCACCAGACAATCTGCGCATTTCTTGCAATAGACCAACTTGGACAAGACCACCGGCTTGGACACCTTTCCCCACACCTGGCCCCGGCACACCGTGGCCGCATCATTCGGGAAATGGGTGGCAAGGCGGAAATGGATGGCAAGGCGGAAATGGATGGCAAGGCAGCGGAGGGTCAGTAGTCTTACGCTGGCAGAATACTGAACCCACCCAGACTAACGTGCTTATTTACAGGGACGGATACCGCGTCGCCACCTTAGGTGGGGCCGCAACCTCCTACAGCGGTGGCTGGGGAGGAACGTATGGCGTACAGGCAATTAACAGTTACGCGGTTTCCAGCATCGAGACCATTAGCACCGGTAATTGCAGATAACACAAACAAGAACCGGATTTCGTTGAAATCCGGTTCTTGTTTTTATTCTTCTAACTGCTCTTTGGCTTTCTTCGTTTGCTTGCCGCGTTCGTCGGTTTTGAGGATGCGCTTGCGGATGCGATACGAAAGCGGAGTCACTTCCAGTAGCTCATCATCGGAAAGATATTCAATTGCTTCATCGAGACTCATTTCGCGCGGCGGCGTGAGTCGGATTTCCATATCCCCGTGTGATGAACGCACGTTGGTCAGATGTTTCTTGCGGCAGACATTGATCGGGATATCCTGCCCGCGGCTGTTTTCACCCACCACCATGCCTTCATATACGGCGACGCCGGGATTAACAAATAATGTGCCGCGTTCCTCGGCAGACTTTAGCGCGTATGCAGTGGTATCGCCCGCTTCCATTGCGACAATGGAGCCGGTTGTGCGCGTCGCGATCGGCCCGGCCATTTCATCATATCCATGAAAGACTGTGTGCATCACGCCCGCCCCGCGCGTGGATGTTAAAAATTGATAACGGAATCCAAGCAGGCCGCGCGTCGGCGCGACGTAAATCATACGCGTCGTACCTTGACCTGTATCGTGCATCTCGGTCATTTGTCCGCGCCGCGCCCCGAGCATTTCCACCACCACACCGACGGTTTCACTGCTCGTCTCGATGTGAACTTCCTCGTACGGTTCAAGCAACGAGCCATCATCAGCCTTGTGATAAATCACCTCGGGACGCGATACCATGAATTCATAACCTTCGCGGCGCATGGTCTCGATCAAAATACCGAGATGCAACTCGCCGCGGCCTGAAACTAAAAACGTATCCGGTGATTTCGTTTCCTGGACGCGCAATGCGACATTGGTGCGCAGTTCGTCAAATAATCGCTCGCGCAATTTGCGCGAGGTGCCCCACTTGCCTTCCTTGCCGGAGAACGGCGAAGTGTTAACGCCGAACGTCATTCGCACCGTTGGTTCTTCCACTTTGATGGTTGGCAAGGCAACGGGATTTAGAGGATCAGCCAATGTTTCGCCAATGGCAATTCCTTCGAGACCGGCCAGTGAAATGATTTCTCCCGCGCTGGCTTCTTCCACTTCAACTTTGTTCAAGCCCTGAAATGTATAAAGATAACGCGCCCATTCGGGCAGATTACTTCCGTCGAGAGTCAAGCGCGCTACTTTCTGCCCAGCTTTGATTCTTCCGGCGAAGACACGACCCACCGCGGTCACGCCGCGATAATCATCGTAACCGAGAGTCGTGACCAGCACTTGCAGAGGCGCATCCGGGTCGACTTTTGGCGCGGGGATTTCTCGGAGGATGGCATCGAATAAAGGTTGCAGGTCCGGCCCGAGGTCCGGCGTGAGCCCCGCTTTGCCAGCCGTCGCTTGAGCATAGACCACCGGAAAATCTGCTTGGCGATCCGTTGCGCCGAGTTCAATAAAAAGGTCAAACGTTTCATTGAGAACGCGTGCCGGTTCGGCATCTTTGCGATCCACTTTGTTGATGACGACGATAGCTTTATGTCCCATCTCAAGCGCTTTCTTAAGCACGAAGCGAGTTCTGAGGCATGGGACCTTCCGCCGCGTCGACGAGAAGCAGAACGCCATCCACCATGTTCATGACGCGCTCGACCTCGCCACCGAAATCGGCATGACCGGGCGTATCCACAATATTGATTTTGACCGGTTGTTCCGTTTGCGGATCAACGATGTTGATGGCCGTGTTCTTGGCGAGGATAGTGATACCACGCTCGCGTTCGAGGTCGTTGGAATCCATGACGCGCTCGGCGACTTGTTGATTCTCGCGGAAGGTGTGCGCCTGACGCAATAGGAAATCAACCAGCGTGGTCTTGCCGTGATCCACGTGGGCAATGATGGCGATGTTGCGGAGATCGGTTCGTTCGATAAGCATTTTATTCTTTCAGCCCTCATCTTTGTCCCTCTCCCAATGGGAGAGGGGTTGGGGTGAGGTATAAATTACACACAAAAACCCCCGACAGGGAAGCCGAGGGTTCCATTCTGTTTCGAAGTGTCGGCGTGCGAGAGATATTGTATCAGACTTTCAAAGACTTCGGAAGTCTGGCGGCGCAATCTATCATGGTCTTTCCAAGGTCAGGCATTTCGAGCGAGAATCCAGCAGATGACGCAAAACTCGTCAATATTCTGCCGAAATGGCTCTCATGGGCCACAAAGTTAGAAATCCGTCAAGCGACCTTGGAAAAACCATGCGCAATCTATCATGGCTTTACCAAAGTCCGAGATTGCGAGCAGGAATCTTCTGGCAGCAACCAATTTTTGCAGATTCCCTTCATAGCTTGTCGTGGCACACTATGTAACTTAAATTTTGTCAATCGACTAGTAACGCTATGCGCAATTTATATCATCGAAACAAAACGCCTCGAGACTTTTTACAACCAGATATAATTGTCTTTCGGAGTCAAATTCTTGAACACTACCGAACCATCCAATCAATCCCTTCACCCAAATCATAAATCGCTTTGGAATTCTCGCATTACTTGGCTCACTGCTCTGAGCGCGCTGGTGGTCGTCCTGATCTATATTTTTTTCATCAGCGTCGGCACATGGACGAAGTGGCCCACCACCACGGACTTCTACGCCCAGCTTGCAAGAGCCTTCGATCACGGACAAGTATCGCTCCTGACCAAACCCGATCCTTCCATTCTCGCCCTGCAAAATCCATATCAATACGATGAGCTTCGCAAGCAAGCTACTTATCTGTGGGACGTATCGCTCTTCAATGGGAGGTATTACCTTTATTGGGGACCCGCGCCCGCCGTCATCATGGCAGTCGTCGGATTGTTCCATCCCATCAAGGCAGGCGATCAATATGTCGTCTTCGCCTCCGCCTGCGGATTATTTTTTTTCAACATCCTAATTCTCTTCGGACTTTGGAAACGCTTCTTCTCCGACCTGCCAGTGTGGGCATTTGAAATCATCGTTGTTTTTGTGGGACTTGTCTCGCCTCTGCTCTGGAACCTGAACGATCCCGAAATCTATGAAGCTTCGATTCTCTTCGGTCAATTCCTGCTGGTCAGCGGATTCTATTTTGTATTTATATCATTTGATCAACCTGATTCATCCACAGGGAAATTGACTCTTGCCGGAATATGTTGGGCGGTGGCAATCGCCTCGCGCATCACGTTGATTCTTCCCATTGCATTTTGGATTGCGCTATTCAGCTTCTTCATGGTTAAGACAAACAAACGCGATGTTTGGAAATCGTTGCTTGTGATGATTTTACCGTTATTGATCAGCCTCGCGGCGATGGGCTGGTATAACTATATCCGCTTCGATTCCCCACTCGAGTTTGGACTCCATTATCAACTGACCTCCAGCGATCTGAGGAAGACTTAATTATTTTCTCCGGCTTATCTGCCATCCAATCTATATGGCTATATTTTTTACGGATTCGATCTGCAGAATACTTTCCCGTTTCTGGTTGCAGATAATCCGATGCAGCCAATTATTTTTCCCAATCTGACTCCCAGCGTTCTCTTTGAACAAACAACAGGAATTTTATGGACGAGTCCATTCCTGCTCTTTGCGTTAATCCCGCTAATTGTATTGATCAAAGAAAAGAAATCGTCGGGGCAAAACAATTTGCTCCGATGGGTTAATCTCAGTCTGCTCGGCTCAACATTTTTATTGTTCTCCACCATTTTATTATATTTTTATCAAACGATGCGTTTCCTGGCCGATGCCACGCCACAGCTTGCTCTGCTTTCAGGAATTGGGTTTTGGCAAGGCCTACACTACTTCAAGGTCGAGCAAAACAAATTCCAGCCAGTCTCTCGGTACGCGGCAATCCTGCTTGTCGTTGTATCTTGCGTCACCAGTTTTCTTTTAGCAATATTAAGCTACCGCTATGCAAATCGCTTTGACAAATACAACCCTACTTTGCTAAGGGCTTTGATCCATTTTTTTAGCCGTTAAATATAATGTAAATAAAAGCCTTGTGAATAATTCACGAGGCTTGATTCAGAGCACGCAAACTCTCCCGCAGAATCTATTGTGAGGTGATAGCGTAATTCGTGCCGCTTTTGGGATCGGGAGTAAAAGTAACCTTGAGCACCAAGGTTGTGCCGCAGGCATTTACCGTCCAGTTCTCTATCCACACCCCCTTTGAATCCGGCGGCTGGACTACAGCAATGGCAGTGCCATTGACATCGCTACAGTTCTGTCCGTTTTCGTATTGAAGGATCGAAACCCACACATCAGCCTTGAGCGTTGGATCACCCAAGCCGCCAGCCACCGGCACCATAGACGAGCCTCCGCTTGAAGCTTGCGCAGTTGGTGCAGGCTGACCAGTCAAGGCGGTTTCGGGCATGGAAGTCATGGCAGGATTCAGATTCTGTAGCCCGCTCGAAGCGCTATTCAAATATTTGCTGATCCTTGGATAAGCTATCGCACCCGCGATGACAACCACGCAGCAACACAACAGGATAATGCCTATAACAATTAATAAGATTCTGTTCTTCATATCACATTCTCCTTTGGTAAATTTGACTGATTGTACGACACAATTCGGCAAACGATATAACCTACTGCTTCTTACATAAATCTCTAAATTGCCTGATAAGTTTCTACGGGTGAAACATGGATACTCGGGCTTAGATATTTACGCAGTACGCTCTATTTATCCTGTGGCAAGCAAAAATCAAAATGAAAATAGAACACTCAAAAATATGATTTGCGCTAGAATATGCTTCAGATGTTGCTTTATTCCTCCTATATTGCCTACACCGTCATCTTGATTGGAAGCAGTCTCATCGCCAGTCTGCTTCTGATACGGATCTGGGCCTTGCGCTCCACGCCCGGCGCATATGGCATGATGATTTCAGTTGCTAGCGTTGCCGAATGGTCGCTGGCCTATGTTATGGAGATCATCCGAACCGACATGGCGGAAAAAATCTTCTGGGCGAAAATGGAATTTCTTGGCATTTCGTTTGTGGCCGTGGGGATATTCATCTTTGCCATGTACTACAGCGGACGCGGCGCATCGCTCACGTATCCGCGCTTCATTCTGCTTCTGACACCTGCGATATTGGGTTTTATCCTCGCCCTGACCAATGAATTGCATCACCAAATCTGGACCGATGTCCGCTTCACGAATGGTCTAGCCTTTGGCCCACTGGATGTAACACATGGTCTTGGCTTTTTCGTCCTGACCGCGTATATCTATGCCTTGATATTACTCACCACCATTTCCTTTTTTCAAATTGCGATTCGCGGACAAGGCTTATACAGTCATCAGGCAAGAGTTATGCTGGCAGGGATGTTTTTTCCCTGGGCTGCAAATATCATTTACATCAGCGGTGTCAGCCCATTTCCCAGTATCGATCTCACGCCGCTTGCGCTGACCTTTGCCAATGTCGCCATATCGGTCAGCTTCCTGCGTTATCGCTTCATGGATATTCAGCCGGTGGCGCACAGTTCGGTCTTCAATGCTATGAAGGACGGTGTGATCGTGCTGGATTATAAGGAACGCATAACGGACATCAATCCGGTCGGCACATTCATTTTTCAGGATACGGGAAATCTGCTCGGACGTGAGATCTGCACTTTGTTGCCAAAGTGGAGCGAGTGGAAGTCAACGAATCCAATGGGGGAAATTAATCAGGAAATCGGCTTTGAACTTGGCATGGATAAGCTCACCTTCAGTTTACGGACCACTTCCATGTTCGACCGAAGCGGAAAACGCAATGGTCGCGTCCTGCTCATCAACGACATCACTGAACTGAAGCGGGCACAGGAACAGAGTATGGAAGCCAGCCGCCTGAAGACTCAATTGCTGGCCAGTGTGGGACATGATTTGCGCGCGCCGCTCGGGGCGATTATCGGCTATGCCGAAATGATGCATGATGGCACACTGGGAAACGTCACAGAAGAGCAGGAGAAAGCTTCTTCGGAGATTCTCGACAGCGCCAATCAATTGCTCTCGTTCATCAACAACCTTGTGGGTCAGGCGCAGATCGAGACTGGGAAGATCGTGTTGCGCGAGTTTCCATTTGAGGTGGAGGAAATTATCGGCCCGTTGATGTCCACCCTGAATTTTCACGCGCACAAAAAGGGATTATTGTTCACGCAATACATCGAACCGGGTCTGCCGCCGAAAATCGTCGGCGATCAATTCTGGCTGAGGCAAATTGTGTTAAACCTGGTAAATAACGCTGTAAAGTTTACCGAGAAAGGATCAGTCAATGTTCGCTTTCTGCGGCAGGGTGAAAACTGTTGGGCGATCCAGGTTGCAGATACTGGGGTTGGAATTCCCGTCGAGGCACGGAAGCAGGTCTTTGAAGCGTTCGAGCAGGTAAATAATCCAGAGATGATCAAGCAATCGGGATTCGGTCTCGGATTGTCCATTGTCGCCCAATTGGCATCCCTCATGAACGGTACCGTCGAATTGGAAAGCGAAGTCAACCGGGGAAGCAAGTTTACGGTGGTGCTGCCATTAAAAGTTCCGGTACCATTACGATGATGAGCCTACGGTATAATTGTGCTCATGGGAACAATCATTGCAGTCGATATTGGCGGTACGCATCTGCGCGCCGCCGCCTACAAATCTGAACAGTTCAAACCAAGCGCTCACCAACGCATAAACACGCTCGCAAACGAGCCGGGTGTTTTTGACCGCATGGTCAAAGCCATTGAAGAGGTCTGGCCGCACGATGATCAAGTGAATGCTATTAGCGTTGCATCGCCGGGGCCTCTGGATCCGTATACCGGTTATTTGCTCTCCACTCCCAACATCAAACAGCTTGATAATTTTCCGCTTGCGCCGAAGCTCTCCGAGCATTTCGGTGTGCCAGCGTTTTTGGATAATGACGCAAACATGGCTTGTCTCGGTGAATGGAAATATGGCGCGGGCAAGGGACATCACGATGTGCTTTACTTGACGATCAGCACCGGCATTGGAGGCGGAGTCATTGCGAACGACCGGATTCTGCAAGGGTTTCATGGTCTTGCCGCCGAACTCGGACATACAATCGTGGATCCAGATGGCCCGCCCTGCTCTTGCGGATTTAACGGACATCTTGAATCTTTTTCTTCAGGGCCGGCCATTGTCAAGTATGTGCTCAAGGAATTGGAAGCCGGTTCAAAGTCCAGTTTGAAGCGCGATCCAAAACTCAGTGCGAAGCAGGTTGCCAACGCGGCTTCAAAAGGTGATGCCTTAGCCATATCCGCTTATCAACGCGCCGGTGAATATCTCGGCATTGCCGTCGCCTCGTTTTTGCATGCCTTCGATCCATCCATCATTATTTTTGGCGGAGGGGTCTCCCAGGTTGGCCCGTTGTTATTCGACGCGTTCCATGCCAGCTTGCGGAAAAGAGTTTTTCATCCGCGCTATTTTGAAAACCTAAAGATCGAGATGGCCGCACTCGGCGATGACGCCGGTTTACTAGGTGCGCGTGCGCTAGCAGAAGTTTCTTTGCGGGCCAAGCGATAAGGAGTGTATTATGGAACCTATGAAGTTACCCGGGCCAAAAGCCCGCGCACTGATCAAGCGCGACTCATCGGTGATCTCACCATCCTATCCGCGCAGTTATCCGTTTGTAATGGATCACGGCAAAGGCTCGGAAGTTTGGGATGTGGACGGCAATCGCTTCCTCGATTTCATGGCTGGCATCGCGGTGACATCCACCGGGCACGCGCATCCGAAAGTAGTCAAGGCGATTCAAGAGCAGGCTGAACAATTCCTTCACATCTCGTCCGACTTTTATCATATTAAGTGGGTTGAGTTGGCGGAAAAGCTGGATGAGATTGCGCCCTTCAATGAAGCGGCTGTTTCATTCATGACCAACTCCGGCACGGAAGCGGTCGAGACCGCGATCAAGCTGGCGCGTTATCATACGGGCCGCGCCAACTTTATCGGTTTCACCGGCGCATTCCATGGACGAACAATGGGCGCCGTTACATTTACCGCCAGCAAGCCCTCCTATCACGGAGGCTTTTATCCATTGATGAATGGTGTGGTTCACGCGCCGTTCCCGAATCCTTATCGGCCAGTGCTGGATCGAAAGAGCGGAGAAGATTACGGCGAGACCGTGGTCCGTTACATTGAGGATCAAATCCTCGGCCATATCCTGCCGCCGGATGAAGTGGCCGGTATTCTTGTCGAAACGATTCAAGGTGAAGGCGGATATATTGTCCCGCCGCCCGGTTTTTATCCGGCGCTGAGAAAGTTATGCGATAAATACGACATTCTGTTGATGGTGGATGAAGTTCAATCCGGCATGGGACGCACCGGCAAGTGGTGGGCCATCGAACATTTTGGAATCGAACCGGACATTGTCACCGCCGCCAAAGGAATCGCATCGGGCATGCCGCTCGGAGCGTGTATTGCGCGTCAATCGGTGATGGATTGGGAACACGGTTCGCATGGCAACACGTACGGTGGGAATCCGCTGGCTTGTGCCGCGGCCCTGGCTACCATTGAATTGATCCAAGACGAATATCTTGCTAATGCAGCAGAGGTTGGCCAATATACAATTGACGCGCTCGAGGAAATCCAGGCGCGCCATCCGAGCATCGGTGATGTACGCGGTAAAGGCCTGATGATCGGCGTGGACTTTGTCAATGACCGCAAGTCGAAAGAGCCGGCCAAGCAACTCGCGGACCGCGTCGGCGAATTGGCTTTTGAGCGCGGCTTGCTCACACTCGGCTGTGGCAAAAGCGTTATCCGCGTTGCACCAGCCTTGAGCATTTCCAAAACCGAAGTCGACGAAGGTCTGAAAATATTCGAAGAGGCTGTGATGCTCGCCGAGAAGGAATTAAACTTTAGATAGCTTAAAGCCAATTGGGCAGGGTCATTTGTGATCGGTCAATAGCGCCCTATCATCATTTTTATCCAGCGAGCGAAATGTGAAAAAAGATTCCCTGATCCATAGATTTATAGATCTATTTCGTGATAACGGCAGGATAGATCCCATTATCCTTACCCTCTGCCTGGTCATCAATGTGATAGTGCTGGCAAACGCGATCCTGCATTATCCAAAAGTTGGCTATGATGTTGTTGAAAACCTGAATTATATACAGGTCCTTCCCGATCGATTACCCTCTTATAACGATACAAGTGAATTTTTTTCGCCCCCGCTTCCCTTTTTTTTGGCATCACGCTTCGATGCAATTTGCGAACAGCACGCCCCGGATGCTCTCCGGGTTTATAACGGCCTCAATTACAGTAATACCTGCCGGCTCTATGATGGCAAATTTGCTCAAGGTTTCAATGTTTTGCTTTCCATCGGCACGACCATCCTTCTGCTGATGATCGCCGAACAGATCAAGCCCGGCAATCGCTTTTTCAAAATCTCGGCTTTGATGATGCTCGCGCTTCTGACGGTTTACTATAAAACATTTTCCCAGGTGCGCGCGGAGCCCTACATTGTTTTTTTCATTGCGCTTTCCATTGACCTTATCAATGAGATTCTCAAAACTACTTCTCTTAATTACAAGCTAATCATTGCCACCGGCATATCGCTGGGATTGCTGGTATTGAGTAGGCAATGGGGATTCTTTATCTTTCCTGCCATCTTTCTGCTCATCATTTGGATTCTTATTCAAGATCGTCACGTGGGCTGGCTTCGTACGCGACAATTCTTTCTCATCACCATTCTCAGCGCAATTGTGGGAGGCTGGTTCTACATTCATCTGTACCTGGACTATGGAACATTTTCTGCCTTTAATATCAAAAAACCAAGGTACCCTTCGGTGGTAGAGACCCTTTCCTTCCTTCGACAAACTGGCTTGGGTGATATGTCACTTTTCGATAAACCGGTCAGGCCGGTATTCGATCATCGATCCTTCTTTGCCATCATCTACTCTGAAACATGGGGAGATTATTGGGGATACTTTACTTTTGTCAAGCCGGGGTTTGCTGCGGATAACAACGGAAATCAGGCCACGATGGCGCCTTATCTGGGACAAGTCAACCTGGTATCCATTTTACCGAGTCTTCTACTGCTTGCAGGTTTCATATACGGCATCATCAAGGTGTTGCAACTTCGCAAACCATTGACCTTTGAGAGGACATCCGCTGTTTTTGTCACCCTGCTGGTATCGACCACCATTCTCGGTTATTTCTGGTTTATTTATAGATATTTCATGCAGACCAACCTTGTTATCAAAGCCACCTACGTAATCCAGCTTTTTATCGCTTTGTTATTTTTGTTTGCTGGTTTTATGGAGGCGATAAGAAGAAAGAGTCAATTAGCTTACAATCTAATTCTTTTCCTATTGGTTTTGGTTTTTGTACACAACCTGCCAGCTATGATTACGCGTTACAGTCCGCTTCTAAGCTACTAGAAAAGCAGGGATGCTTTCGCTTGAGATTTTGTTAATATAACTCATATGCCAATAGAAATGGCGGGTGATAAAATCACACCATGCTTCCTGATTTTCGCGTTCATCAACGCGACTACCTGCTTGAGATCGTCCGCCTGCTAACCGAAGAACTCGACCTTGAGAAATTGTTGGCACGCATTTTGCGCGTCTCGGTGGAAATGCTGGCGGGACAAGCCGGTCTCATCGCGCTCAAGGAATCCGAAGGATGGCGAGTCGCCGCGGCGCACAGAATCCAACCGGCATTCCTGAGTTATCTAGAACCGCTTCTCGGCGAAGAAAAAGTTCGCGAACTGGACGTGCTCGAACTCAATCGAATGTTAAAGGATTTGACATACACCGCCAGCCTCGGATTGCTCAACGGCACTGGATTGCCTCTTGCCGCACACGGACAAGTTATCGGCGTGATCTTCATCTTCCGCAACTATCCCGATCTCTTCACGCCCAATGACCGCGTGTTGCTCCAATCCTTTGCGAACCAAGCCGCGATTGCGGTCTTCAATGCCCAACTTTATGGGCAGGTCAGTTACGAGAAACAACGCCTCGATGCGCTTCTCAACTCGGCAGCAGACGGCATCTTGATTCTACATGCCGACCATACGGTGGAAAGATGCAACCCCGCATTCGAAAAACTTTTCGGTGAGGCCCGCGAAAATTTGGTAGGCAAACATCATTTTGAAATCATCCAATGGACCAGCGAACCGCAAGGCACAACGCTTGAAGAGGCCGAGCAAAGCGGGTGGCCGTTGACGCCAAATGCCACGCTTTATGTGGAAGGCGATCTGAAGCGTCCGCTTCCGCCGCCGCTGCCGGTGGGCGTGACCTACGCTCCGCTTCTTTCCGACGAGGGCAAGCTCCGCAACATCATCGTTACAGTGCGCGACATCACGCATTTCCGTACCGCCGAAGAAATCAAATCCACTTTCATTTCCATCGTTAGCCATGAACTGCGCACGCCGGTTACTCTCATCAAGGGATATGCATCCACGTTGCGACGCGACGATGCAAAGTGGGATCGAAAAGTTGTCAGCGAAAGTTTAGCCGTCATCGAGGAGGAAGCCGATCGATTATCCAAAATGATCGATGATCTATTGGATGCCTCCCGACTGCAAGCGGGCGGACTCAGCCTCAATCGAGCGGACGTTTCACTCCCCGCCTTAGCTGGACGCGTCGCCGAACGGTTTGCGACTCAGTCCAAGAAGCACACGATCACCACCGACTTCCCTGATAAATTTCCCGTTATCCTTGCCGATGAAACACGCATTGAGCAAGTGATCGCGAATTTAGTTTCCAACGCCTTGAAATATGCGCCAAAAGGCGAGATCAAGATTGGCGGCTCGGTGCGGCCCGGGCAGGTGATCGTTTGCGTCAGCGATGAAGGTCCCGGCATCGACGCGCAAGACCTGCCTCACATCTTTGACCGCTTCTATCGTTCGACGAACGCCGTCAAGCAGACCAAAGGCGCGGGCTTGGGATTGTATTTAGCGCGCGCCATTATCGAAGCGCACGGTGGACGCATCTGGGCCGATCCGAAACCCGACTCGGGTGCACGCATCTGCTTTTCTTTGCCGCGTTAATTTAGAGTGGCGGAGCAACGCCCAGTCCTTGCAACCAATGGTAAAATTGCACGACGTTTTATAAGTGCTACTATCAATCAATAGAAATCAAATTCTGAAGGGAAATATGACTGTCTCTTATCCACCCCGCAACAAAGTTGAAAAAAAACAAACATGGAACGCCGAAAGTGTTTTCAAGAATCACAAAGCCTGGGACGAAGAGATCAAAAATATTCTTGCCGACATCGAGCCGTTGAAGAAATTCAAAGGAAGATTGAGTGAAAGTCCTGTTGTGCTACTTGAAGCGCTGGCCGCGCTCGAGGAACTTCTCGTGCGCGCCCAGCGTGTGTTCATGTACGCGGGTTTTGCCGCGGCCGTAGACACGACCGATCAAGTTGCGGCGGGCATGCAGAGTCAGGCCGGCAGCATGTTCGGACAGGTGGCGTCCGCGGCGGCCTTCGTCCGACCCGAGCTGCTCTCGATTGGCAGAATCAAACTCGACGAATGGATGAAACAAGATTCAAAGCTCGGCATTTACGCTCATTTCTTTGACGATCTGTTTCGAAAGCAAGATCATGTTCGCTCCGGCGAAGTGGAAGAACTGCTCGGCATGTTGGCCGATCCGTTCACTGGACCTGCCAGCACATCGAGTTTGATCACCAACGCAGACTTCAATTTCGCGCCTGCAGTCAACAGCAAAGGCAAAAAGTTGGTTGTGACGCAGAGTTCCATTCATGAAATCTTAAATCAACCAGACCGTAAAGCGCGGCAATCGGCGTGGAACAATTACATGGATCGCCACGTGGAATTTAAAAACACACTGGCAAGCAATCTCACCACATCCATCAAAGCGAATGTGTTTTATACGCACGCCAGAAAGCACGAGTCATCATTAGCAGCTTCGCTCTTTGAACAAAATGTGCCGGTCGAGGTTTTCCATAACCTGATCAATACGTTCAAAAAACATTTACCGGTTTGGCATCGTTACTTCGAGATTAAACGCAAGGCAGTGGGTCAACGCGATATTGCGTATTACGATATGTGGGCGCCGCTGACCAAGAAGAGACCTCAAGTTTCGTTTCAGCAGGCTGTGGATATGATCAGTGAAAGCCTGGCACCGATGGGCAAGGATTATGTGGATGTGCTTCGCAAGGGTTGTCTCGAAGAACGCTGGGTAGATTGGGCGCCAAACAAAGGCAAACAGAACGGCGCATTCTCTTATGGCGCCCCCGGCACGTATCCATTTATCATGATGAGCTTTACGGACGAAGTCGGAAGCTTGAGCACACTAGCGCACGAACTCGGCCATTCGATGCACTCATATCTCACGTGGAGGAATCAGCCGCTGGCTTATGCCGACTACTCGCTCTTCGTGGCAGAGGTCGCCTCGAACTTCCATCAAGCCATGATGCGCGGTCATCTGCTAAAGACCGTGACGGATAAAAATTTCTTAATCACTTTGATCGAGGAAGCCGTCGGCGGAAATTTCTTCCGCTACTTTTTCCAGATGCCGACGTTGGCGCGCTTCGAACTGGAAACTCATGAACGAATCGAAAAAGGCGAGTCGCTGACCGCCGATTCAATGATCGACCTGATGGCGGACTTGTTCACCGAAGGCTTTGGTCCCAAAGTGAAAGTAGATCGCCCACGCGTCGGGATGGTTTGGTCCACCTTCGGGCATCTCTTCTCGGATTATTATGTCTATCAATATGCCACCGGTATTTCGGGCGCGCACGCGCTTTCCGGACGCATTTTACGCGGCGAGGCTGGCGCAGTGGATGATTATCTCGGCTTTCTCAAATCAGGCGGATCGAAGTATCCACTGGATGTGTTAAAGAAAGCGGGCGTTGACCTGACCAGCCCCAAGCCTGTCGAAGAAACGTTTGCAGTGATGGAAAGTTATATTGATCGATTGGAAGAACTTGTAAGTTAAATATCATTCTATAAAATGGAAACTATTAAATGCCTCAAACACAAATTGCATGTCCGCGCTGTAAACAAATGATCACCGCCAACGTCGAACAACTCTTCGACGTCACCTCCGACCCCGGGGCCAAGCAACGTTTACTGGGTGGAGTCTCGAACATGGCGCGCTGTCAATATTGCGGCTACGAGGGCAAACTCGCCACACCGATTGTTTATCACGATGCCGATAAAGAACTCCTGCTCACGTATTTTCCGCCGGAACTCGGATTGCCGATCAATGAGCAGGAACGAATGATCGGGCCGATGATTACGCAGATCACGAATCGGCTTCCGCCTGAAAAACGCAAAGGCTATTTACTGAAACCCACTGCAAACTTTACATTTGAATCGATGATGGAAACCATCCTCGGCAAGGATGGCATTACACCGGAAATGATCAAAGCCCAGCAGGAACGGCTGAGCTTGATTGACCGTCTCTTGCAAGTCACGACGGCGGATGTGCGCAGTGAAATGATCAAGCAAAATACGAAATTGTTCGACGAACAATTCTTTGCGTTGTTCAGTCGGTTGTTGCAAGCCGGGGCTCAAAGCGGACAGGAACAGTTGGCCAAACAAATGTCGGACCTGCAAAAGCAACTGTTGACAGAAACCGAGTACGGCCGCCATTTGCAGGAACAGGTCGGTGAATTGGAAGCCGCGGCAAAGTCATTGCAGGAAGCGGGGCAAGGCCTGACCCGCGAGAAATTACTCGATATGATGATCCAATCTCCGAGCGATGAGCGTCTTAAAGCATTTGTGTCACTGGCGCGCAATGGAATGGATTACACTTTCTTCCAGAATCTCACGGAGAAGATTGACAAGGCTTCCGGCGATGAAAAGAAAAAACTGGAAGACTTGCGCAGCAAACTCTTGGATCTCACGAACGAGATCGATAAACAACTCGAAGCGCGTTACAAACAATCTCAGGAATTTGTTGAGAAGCTTTTGGCTCAGGATGATGTGGCAAAGGCAACGAAAGATAATATTCAGTCGTTCACACAGGATGCCGCGGAAATCGTCCAAACGATGTTGAGGCAGGCTTCCGAGAAGAACGATTATGCGCGCATGGGCAAACTTCAAAAAATGTTGGAAGTTCTCGAAGAAGCATCCGCCCCACCGCCCGAAGTGGCGTTCATCGAGCAATTGCTGGACGCGCCGGATGAAGCCGCCATCGAAAAGATGTTAAGCGACAATGCTTCCGTAGTGAACGACGCATTTATCGAAGCGCTAAATGGATTGGTGGCACAGATCGACGCCCAAGCTGGTCAGGGCAATGCGGAAGCCAAAGCCGTGGCTGATAAATTGCAAAAGGTTTATAAGACCGCACTCAAGTTTTCGATGAAACAGAAGATGAAGTAAAAACAAATTCCCGCCATTCAACTGGCGGGAATTTGTATTATGCACCCACAGGCGCAGGTTGGCGACGGGCAACGTTCAAAACAAAAAGGCCAAGGCCGGTAAACAAAAATGCGGTGGGGAAAATATAGAACAGATCCAGCTTAACCAATTGACTGGCAAGCAGGGGGCCGAAAGAGAATCCGACATTGACCGGCAAATAGGCAAACGACATCACGCGTCCACGAATATTAGCAGAGGCGGACGAAGATAGGACGTTGAACGAAATCGAAAAGACCGCCGCGGCGATTCCGCTGATCACGCAGGCAATGATCGCAAACGGAATCAGGCTACGGGTCCAGAAAGGAACGAGCCACAGAATTGTCTCGAGCGCCGCGCCAATCATCAATATCCGCCAATAGCCAAAACGATCCGCCAATGATCCAAAGATGGGCGCAAGTATCATCGCAAGCAGTCCGCCCGCGCCGAGAATGTATCCAATCATCGAAGCAGGGTTATTGCCTTTGTATAACGAGGTGATGACGACGGGCATGTAAGAATAAACAATCATCCAACCCGCGTAGAGCAAGAAGAAGGCAATAAACAGTGTACGCAATCGTCCGGCTTGAAAAGACACGCGGATGGAATCTCCAGCCATATTCCAAACTGAATCCTAACTCTTGCCGCGATAAGAATCAAGATATCCAAACGAAAGAGCTAAGACAACGCCGATCATCACCACGACGTTGATCCACATCAGCGTGCGAAAGCCGTAATGATCCACGATAGGTCCGCCAATTAATGGTCCTGCGAAGGCGCCAACCGGACCGGCACTACTCATCACCGCGAATGCAAAACCTTGACGATCGGATGGTGTGCGCTCCGACAAAGTGGTTAGCATCAAGCCAGTATTACCCAGCGAAAGACTCATCAACGAACGTCCAAGAACGAAAATCCAAACGTTGCCCGCCAGTACGGAGATCATGCCCGCAAAAATATAAACGACGAAGGAACGCACCACCACCGGTTGGCGCGAATAACGGTCAGCCAACGCGCCCCAAAATGGGAGGAACGGAATCCCAGCCGCACCGACGATGGCCGCGGTAATCCCAACCATCGAAGGGATTTGCGATTGAGCCATGCCAAGATCGCGCAGGAAGATCGGTGTGAAGGCAGTCATCTGTCCCCAGAAAACGGTTTCCAGAAAACTGGCAACCGTGTAAAGTCCGAGCAACCAGGTCCACGAAGCGCGCAGCGATGATTTCAATACATTCTCCTCATCCAATAAATTTTGCCAATGGTACTTGAAATGAAAAGTAAATTCAATCCCCGGCTTTGATCAACGATTCAGCTCTCGCTATTTTTTGATTGAGCGATGTATTCGTATCGCAGACTGTCAATCGATTTGCGCGTTTTGGTTTTCGCGTCTTCATAAAACCAATGTTCCCAGCCATTGCAGGGAGCATCGTTCATCAACTTGCGCCCCACCTGATGAATCGAGCCAGTAAAGCCATTGCATTGAATTGCTCCATCAGCGCGCACCTTCCCGAGTGTTTTGCCTTCTTCTCCAAAAAATAAAACCTGCCCGGGGTAAATCAAACCCGATTCCAATAACTTGCCAAAAGGCACGCGCGGACGGTCACGCCGTGACAGAACAGAATACACGTCTTCAGAAAGCGAGTCAATTTCTATCTGATCAATTCGATTGCGGGCAATTTCGACATAAGATGCGTCGCGTTCAATGCCAATCCAATGACGACGCAATTTCTTCGCCACCGCGCCCGTCGTTCCGCTCCCGAAGAATGGGTCGAGCACAATGTTGTGCGGATTTGAACTCGACATGATTACGCGATACAAAAGCGCCTCCGGCTTCTGCGTGGAATGCGCCTTGCCACCGTTGAGTTTGATTCGCTCTTTGCCGCTACAAATCGGGATTTCCCAATCGCTCCGCATTTGAAGATCATCGTTCAATGATTTCATCGCATGATGATTGAATGTGTGTTTCGCGCCTTTGATCTTTTGTGCCCAGATCAACGTCTCATGTGCGTTGGTAAATCGCACGCCCCGAAAGTTCGGCATGGGATTTGTTTTGATCCAAACGATGTCATTCAAAGTCCAAAACCCCAAGTCCATCAGGAGCGTTCCCACGCGAAATATATTGTGATAGGAACCAATCACCCAAATTGTCCCAGTGTCTTTAAGAACCCGATGGCAGGCTTGCAGCCAGGAGCGCGTGAATTGATCATATTCTTCAAAACTCTCAAAATGATCCCACTGATCGTCAACCGCATCCACTTTGGTCATATTGGGACGAAAGAGTTCTCGAGAGAGCTGTAAATTATAGGGCGGATCAGCAAAGATCAAGTCAATGGATTTTTCGGGCAGATTATTTAGTACTTCAACGCAATCCCCAAGAATGATTTGATCGCGGGGTAAATTTTCTCCATTCATATAAACTTGGCAATCTAGACCAGTGGATTATCCAACCGCACGCCGTGACCACGCACGGTGTCAATGAATTGGTGTTTTGAATCCAACTCAGCCAAGCGATCACGCAATCGGCGGATGAGCGCGTCAAGCGCCTGATCGGAAACGCCGGCCGCCTGCTCCTCACCCCACACGGTCTCTACCAAGTCGGGCCGGGAGATCACCTGTCCTTGATTTTCATAAAGCAGCCACAGCAGTTTGAATTGTTGCGCAGAGAGCGGCGGGACAAGCTGTTTCTGGTTCACCCACACACTGCGCGATTTATGCTCCATCATCAGGCGGCCGGGATGACCCGTGCCTTCTGTCAAGGGCATGGTTGCATCGGAAGTGAAGAACAGGAATTCCTGAACGAAACTGACCTGCAGCTTATCCCCGTCTTGCAACATCATGGGCGAGGTCAGCGCGGTTCCGTTCAAGTGAGTGCCGTTCTTACTGCCTAGGTCCTCGACGATGATCCCCTCATCCGTCGGCGTCAGGCGCGCGTGGAAACGCGAAACTTGCCGGTCCGCGATGACCACGTCACAAGTCGACTCGCGTCCAAGCACGATCGCGCGGCTTAACGGCCAGCGCTGACCTTTGAGTGGTCCCTCCTCCGCCACCAGCATGGGAAATTCTTCTATGCGTTTCATAGACGCCCTCAACTTATTTTAAATCAAATTTGGAAACAAAGACGTTTATAATATAGCATAAATTTTGTTTCTGTGCATCATCCACGCCGAGATCAATTGCACAGCCGCAAGCAAGGAGAAGTGTGCCCCTTTCGCTAAACGAAGGAGAGGTGTTGCATGGCCGCTACAAAGTCCGGGAAAGAATCGGACAGGGCGGCGCTGGTTCCATTTATCTAGCCGACGACCTGCGGCTGGAAGGGCGCCAGTGCGCGCTTAAGGAAGTCGAGTATGACCGCGCCCTCTCAGAGAATCTTTTGGAAGAAGCCCGTCAGCAGTTTTTTCGCGAGGCTACCATCTTGGCGCGCCTCGATCATCCCAACCTGCCAAAAGTTTCGGATTTCTTTTCCAGTGGACTGCGCGATTATCTCGTCATGGACTATGTCCCTGGCAAGGACCTGCGGGCCATGGTTTTGGATGCGCGCCGTGAAAAAAGGTTTCTCCCGGAACAGGAGGTGCTCGGCTGGGCGCATCAACTTGCCAACGCTCTCGACTATCTTCATACGCAACAGCCGGCCATCGTTCACCGCGATATCAAACCGAGCAATCTCAAGATCACACCATCTGGGTTACTGAAGCTGGTGGATTTTGGACTGGTTAAGATTATGGCTCCGGAGGAAGTCACCATCACCGTCATTCAGGGGCAAGGCACGGCACTTTACACGCCCATTGAACAATATGGTGCAGACGAAGCACACACCGATGCGCGTGCGGACATTTATGCCTTTGGTGCGACCCTTTATCATCTGCTCACGAACGAACCTCCCGTCGACGCGCGTAAACGCTTCCTTCAGCCCTCGAGCTTGAGACCGCCTCGAGAGCTCAATCCATCGTTGAGCGAGCGAACCGAACAAGCCATTCTATGGGCCATGGCCCTCCATCCGGATGACCGGCCCAATTCCGTCAGCGTGTTCAATGAATTTTTATTCGGCTCTGGGAAGATGCCATTACAAATTCCTCCCACTGCAACCGCGTTTGACATTCCTCGATTGAATATCTTTGGCAACTCAGCCGACCTCATCCTGCTTTGGATCACTGTCGGGCTGTTACTTTTAAGTTTGATTGCATCCCTGATCCATTGATCACCATCGCCTTTCTACTATTTGATTTGTGACCATATCCAGCCAATCCCCCATCCAAACAACAATCCACATAATGTAACGCCCAAAATGCCGCTCATGCCATTGGAAATGGCAAAGTCCTGGCTTCCGGGCAATCCGAACGCAAAATAGTTATAAGCCAGCAAGCCGCATGATAACGCGCAGAGTCCCCAGCGGATTCCCCATTTTCTTGAACTCCAACCAATTCCCCGCGAAGAAGGCCAACAGCGCGCCCACCACCAACAAGATCATCGTTAGAAGCCAGGCATTGAACAGGGGCGCGCCCTGAACGGTCGTAAATGGACTTTGTTCCGTTTGTGGTGTGGCAGTCATCACAACAGCGGTTTGAGTCGTTTGCACTGGCACGATCACGGTCACAGCCGCAGGCTGGCCCGCGCTGACATCGAGTTGCAATACTTCGGAAAGGGTGGCTGGGTCACTCGCCGCGCGGATTTCAAGCAGGCCGGGTTTATCCAACCCAAATGAGACGCGCGCGATCCCATTAGCCGTGGTCGAGTCCGCTTGCTGAAGGATGCTGCCACCTTCCCCGGTAAGCGTCATAGAAAAATGCACGGCTGTTCCATCAGGAACAGGATTCCCGTTATGGTCGCTGATCACGCCCGTTCGGATCGCGATGGTATCTCCAATCTTAAAAAGCGGCACAGGTGTCGGGACCGGTGTGGAAACCGGCGTGGAAGCGCCAGTCGAAACGGAAATCGCTGGCAGGTCCAGAGTGAGCGAAATGATTTGATTGGGGTCAGGCGCGGTGACGGAAGTCAAATCATAACCTAATGCAGAAATTGAAACCGGCGAAGCGCCCACTGGAGTCAACTCTTGAAAAAGCAAGCGCGCGGCCACGTCGATAAAGGGCGGCTGTTTGCTGTACAAGACATAATATGCCGTGAGATGAGAATTATCGGTGGCGTCGAAATAATAAGGCGCGCCGAATGAGAAAAGGATAACATGTTTATTACCCAATAGATCCTGGCGTTCAGAGAGAAAGCGGCTGATGATTTGCGGCTGGCCATTACTAGCATCGGCTAATGAAATGACAACCCACGTGGCATGACTTAGATCAGTTTCAAGGTTGGGCGGTGGAGTGTTGCTCGTCAAAAGCGCGGAAATGTCATTGAGCGAATACGTGGAGAGGCGCAAAAATGAGCTCTGGTTAACGCCTTGCGGACTGAATAGCTGGGCAACCGAGTCTTGAAGCGCGTTCACATCCAGGTTGGGTTGAGGCGGACATGTGGTGCATTGTTTGACTTGGTCGCTATCAGTGATGAACATGATACGGTCAAGAGGTTGAGGCGGCGAGGGAATTAATGTCGTCAAGTCTTGCGGCCCGGGGCTGACCAGCGTGGCCGAGCGACGTGCAACATCGAGCGTAACAGATGATGATTGACCGATGGCATCCAAACTCGATTTTGAGACAAGCACGTCGGCAATATCAAAGCCCCCATAAATGCCGTATTTTTGGCTCAGAATGCGTAGTACAGAAGAGTCGACGCGCTGGGCAAAGGTGGGATCTTGACGATATTTCTGTGCGAAGAAGGCAAGGATTTCCAAAACAGTGGAATACGAATCCGGCACATCGCTCGAAACGATATTGCCCAGATACAGCAGATCGTTCCCAGCCACAAACGCATCGCGCGCCACCGTTGGAGCAGGAAAATTTGTGCCCGAGGTATAGAACTGTCGCACTGCTTTTGTGCCGAGGTCATCGCTGACGATCAAGCCGCCATTATCATGCCAGGAACTAAATTCAGGCAGGCTGAGAATGGTCGCAAGTGCCTGCGGATCAAAGCTCACCGGGCGCGTCGTGGCGCTGATGTTGCCTTGAAAACCCTGATAACGAATATGGGATACTAGCAACCCATCAGCGGCTGCACCGGAGGAAGATGCATTGCCCGTTACGGCAAAGAACGGACTCAGGTCAATCTGTTTCAACTGATTAAGGGATTTGCTAACGGTTGCAACCTCTTCCGTATCAGAACGATCCGAACTCCCCTCACCGGGAAAATGCTTGGCAATCACCAGCATCTTATTCTGACTGCCGGCATGCAAGCCCGCGATATAAGCGCTTCCCATTTGGCTGACCCAATACGGGTCGCCGCCGAAAACGCTTGAACCCAGATCCCCGCTGGCGGACGGGTTGGGCGAATCAACCACATCGAGCGATGGGCCAAAATACATATTGACGCCGAGCGCTGATAGCTCTTGTCCCATCACCAAACCAACTTCATTGGCCAAAGTAGGCTGCCAGGTCGCGCCAATGGCCATCTCCGAGGGAAGAGGCGTCAATCCGTTTAAGATTTGATCTCCAGGGGAACCATCGCCATCCTGCGCCATCGCAATAAACAGAGGCACATAAGCATGTGGACTGGTCGGCGTGGGGGCTGGAGTGGCTGATGAGTTTTGCGAACCATTCCATTTGATTTCCTGAAGGCTTTGGATCAATTGATACGCGCTGGTCGCCGTATTCGGAGCCGCGACGAAATTGTCATTTTCGGAGGATAGAACCACGCCGCCGATATCATGATTGACAATCAAATCATAAATCTGGGATTGTTGGCTGGTATCGGTGCCGTTAAACGTTACCAGAAACAATTGACCAACGCGTTCCTCGGGAGTCATCGCATCGAACAATTGACGGACATCAGGCGGCGGCGTGGCGGTCTGCGCGTGGACTTGAAACGGAACGGCGACCGACGTCAGAATCAACGCCGAGAGCGTAACCGCCAAAAGGACGCCCTTTAATCTCATGGTTAGGCAATCCTATTCAATGCGACTCGAATCATTTTTCCTGAAATCACAACGATCTCCCCATAGCATGCAAAGCCAATTGCGGATCATCTGTATAGATACCGTCCACGCCCCAATTATTCAGCCGCACCATATCTTCGGTTTTATTCACCGTCCAAACATGGACGCGTCGTTTGAGTCGATGCACGCGGACGACCTGTTGCTTCGTTACATCTGTTAGATATGGATGCAAGGCGTCGTAATCACCAAAGCTAAATCCAAACGAGCGGGCCCACGCACCCTTCCAGCCATTGAGAGTCAATAGTCCACACGGGACTTCAGGCAAAATGCGTTTTGCTTTTTTAAGGTTGGATGCCAGGAAAGATGAAAAGATGATTCTCTTTTCCAGGCTATGCTTTTTTACCAGCTCACAAACCCTGTCGACCAGTGGATCGCACGGCGCGGCGTAGTTTTTTAGCTCAATATTGATGAATATCTTCTTTCCAATTGCTTCAAAGACTTCTTTCAGCAATGGAATTTTTTCGCCGTGATATTTCTCGGAAAAAAAACTACCCGCATCCAATGAGCGCAGTTCCGTTAAAGACAGCTGCGCCACGCGGCCATGACCATTCGTAGTGCGATCTACGGTTGAATCATGGATGATCACCACCTCGCCATCCGCACTGAGGTTGACGTCGAGTTCAATCGCGTCGGCGCCCTGCGACAACGCCAGCTCAAAAGATGCAAGGGTATTTTCAGGCGCATGGGCGGAAGCGCCGCGGTGGGCAAAGATGATTGGATTAGATAAGTCTTCGAACACAGTTTGCTTGAACGCTTTAGATTTCTACAAAGTAAGCCTGTGCGGCGCGGTCGATCATCTCACGCGACATCACCGGTGGGACCGAAAGGTAGGAAGAGATATCAAGGATTTGATCGCACAGGTCGCGCGGATGGGAAGCGCGTAGTTTGCGATTGCGCTTGATATACCATTCCTGCAAAAGATACGCCAATCCCTGGTCGCTGTACTCAATCTTTTTATCGGTCGCCACGCGGCGGAAGATTTCACGATACTCTTCATAGGATGGATCGCCAATTTCGATCTTATGGCGGAGCCGCCTCAGGAACGCTTCATCCACCAGGTCCTTTGGCGGAAGATTTGTCGAGAAGACGATCAAAACATCGAACGGCACTTCCACTTTTCGTCCGGTATGGAGGCGCAAGAAGTCCACGCGATTTTCGAGCGGCACGATCCAGCGATTTAGCAAATCCCGTGGGCGTACTTGCTGTCGTCCAAAGTCGTCAATCAATAAGATGCCGCCGTTGGCCTTCACCTGGAATGGCGCTTCATAATATCTATTGGTATCGTTATAAACAAGATCCAAGCCTTCGAGAGTCAGCTCACCGCCGACCACGATGAACGGCCGTCGAATCTTCACCCAACGCGGATCACGCCGTGCGTTAGTGCGGAGATTTCCGGTTGCAGGGGTCCCGCCGCCATCCGTTTCGGATACGAGCCGGTGGCTGGTCGCGTCATATACTTTGATCACCTGCCCATCCAGATACAACGCAAAGGGAATGTACATCGTTTGACCAAGAATGAGATTGCCAAAAGCACGCGCGACGCTGGTCTTCCCGTCGCCGGGCGGGCCATACAGGAAAATGGAAGTACCCGAATTGAGCGCTGGTCCAAGCCGCTGAAAAGTGGATTCGGAAATCACCAGTTGCGAAAGGATTTGGCGCATGGTGCGCGTGGTGACCGTCAGACGTCCGCTTTTCTGGCGGCGAATTGATTCGTTATAAACTTCAAAAGGCACCGGCGCTTGTCCCGCATACTGACTGCGCTCCAGCGCTTCTCGTGCGCGTTGAATTCCCGCACCTGTAATGCCATAACCGTATGCGCCTTCGCCGAGTCCGCCCTGCGAAGATTTGATTTCAATCAGTTTTTCCTGCTTCAACGCAGTCAGGAGTTGATCCGTCACTCCCGCCATGGGAAGCGCAATTTCCTCAGCAATCTTGAAGCCGGTCATATAGCCGCGAAAATACAAAACCTTAAGCACCAAGTCCTGAAGCCAGAGCGGAGAAAGCCCGGTATCATCCAGACTATTGATCTGCGGCGGGACAAAAGCGGTATTCGGCGGAGCTGATTGTCTAAGATCGGTCATACCACCTCTTCAAAAAAAGCCAAGAATGCAAAAATATTCATACGAATAATTGGATTATAGCACGCCAACCCGACCTTCCTCCTGACAAATACATTTCGTTTATAATGGTCGTCGATGAAACTTTCAGTGATCATTCCCGTTTACAATGAAGTGAAAAATATCGAAGAAATCCTAAAACGCGTCGAAGCGACAGGCCTCGCCTGGGAAATTGTCGTTGTCGATGACGACTCTCAAGATGGGACACGTGACCTGCTTCAAAAGATGGACGGCAAAGACGGACTGCGCGTCATCCTCCATGATCGAAACCAAGGCAAAGGCGCAGCCGTTCGGACCGGACTTCAAGCGGCGCGCGGCGACCTATTACTAATCCAGGACGCTGATTTAGAATACAGCCCTCACGATTATCCGTCACTGCTAATTCCCCTTGATGAGGGTATTGCGGATGTGGTCTACGGCTCGCGCTTCCTCGGCGGACCACGCCGGGCAACCATGTTCTGGCATATGATTGCCAATCATTTGCTGACCTTTATAACCAATATCCTTTATGATGCCATCCTCAGCGATATGGAGACCGGCTATAAGGTTTTCCGCCGCGAAGTTGTCGATGGCATGAAGCTTCGTTCCAACCGCTTCAATTTTGAGCCTGAGTTTACCGCCAAAGTTTTAAAGCGCCACTATCGCATCTACGAAGTCCCGATATCGTTCAACCCGCGCGATTATTCGGAAGGCAAAAAGATCAAATTCCACGATGCCTTCGATGCAGTGTGGACATTATTGAAATATAGATTTGTAGATTAATCCCGTCATCCAACAAATTCGATCAATATCTCTAACAATCTAGTTGTGCTTCGGCGAATCAGAAGTTCTTCCACGGTGCCTCTTAGGCATCTTGTGGAAGAACTTCTATGGGAATGACGGGGTTACGGCAGCAAATCGTCCAACTGGTGCAAAATGTATGTAGGCTGGATAGAAGAAGCTGCCAAAGCAGATTCAGAGGTTGTGCCGGTCATCATCAGTGCGGTGGACATACCTGCTGTATGACCCATATACACGTCGGTTTCTAACCGGTCGCCGGTCATCACGCAGTCAGCGGCCGGTAGGTTCATCAAATCCAGGGCGGCTTCGATCATGTAATGGGATGGTTTTCCAACGACGGCTTCAACTTTTGTATCGGTACAAGCTTCAATGGCAGCAATGATCGAGGCACAGTCAGGTTCTCCACCGCCGGGGACCGGGCAGTAACGATCAGGATTGGTAGCGAAGAAGCGCGCGCCAGCCCGGATGGCATCGAATGCGATCTGCAGTTTGCGATAAACAAAGGTGCGGTCGAAGCTGGCGATCACAGCATCGATATGCTGCGCATCTTCGGTTAGCTCGAAGCCGGCGCGGCGCAGCTCGGCACACAATGGCTCCTCGCCGATGACGAATAAACGAGCGTCCGGCATGCGTCGCTTCAGAAAATCCACCATAACCAGCGGAGAGGTCAGGATATCCTCAACGGGGGTTGGCACGCCCAGACGGGTCAACTTGTCCGCATAGTCGCTGCGCTGGTGGGTCGGGTTGTTGGAAACAAAAATCGTGCGGGAGCCGCGCCTCCGCAAGGTCGTTAGAGTTTCGCCCGCTGTGGGAAGCAGGGCATTTCCAAGATAGACCGTTCCGTCCAGATCAAATATGTAGCCAGGGAAAAAACGCTTAAGCGTTGATAAACTGTTCAACTTCCACCGATCGTCGCCCGGATAACTTTATATCCTTCTTTTTCAAAAGCCGAGGCAACTTTATCCTGGAGTTCTTTGCCGGGCGTCAGAGAAATCATATAGCCTCCTCGTCCGCCTCCGGTAACTTTCGCTCCCAAAGCTCCTCTTTCCAGAGCTGATTTGCACATCTTATCCAGAATCTCATGTGAAAACTCCATCTCGGCTAGGAGCTTATGATTGGTTGTCATGATCGTTCCGACAGCTTTCAAGTCTCCGGCTTCAAGTGCTTTTTTCATGTCCTGGCCTTGGGATGTGATGGTCTTCATGCGAGTTGTGAAGAGGTTCGGATTTTCTTTCTTTTGCCGTTCACTAAATTCATCGAGGAGCGCAGTGTTTGCCGTGATGCCACTGTTGGCTAATACGATTTCAAAAGACTTCGGAGTTTTGATCTTTTCAAAATGTTGTTCCTTGTTTTTTAGATAGAAAAGAAGGAGTCCGCCGTAAGTGGATGCGGTATTATCTACTCCACTCGCCACGCCGTGATACGGGAACTCTCCCTGCCACGCGACGTGATTGATCTGCTCGATCGAATAACCTAGCTTGAACTCAGCATTCAACGCCCGCGCCAGCGAAACGCAACTGGCCGCGCTCGCGCCCACTCCGCTACCGGCCAATAAGTTTCCGCCGACCGTGATCTTGATCGGATTCTTTTTGACATCAATCTTCATCACCTCGATGACTCTGTCAATTGACTTGGCTTGCTGTTCCTTTTTCTTTTCCTTATAGCCAGGAACCTCGATACGGTTGTCTTCCAATGTCCATCCTGACCCGCTCTTGAGCCTTTCGACAGTTGTCTCCGTTTCGTAGGAAATTGCCGAGACGATTGCCGGAACTTCTTCCAGCACAAATTGATCCCCTATCAAGATTGTTTTTCCAAAACCTGTTCCTTTATTCATTCGATTCTCCCTTCAAAATTTTTTCCATCTCTTCGATCAGTTTTTCTTCCTTCCCAATGCCCACCGTGGTGGCAGCCGTCAGACTATGGCAGGCATCAGAAAACCCTCCCAGTCTATTCGTCGCTTCGGGAAGAAAGATATTAAGCCCCATCATTCGCCCTGCCCTGATTTCTTCTTCCATAGAAGGAGCGACCCGCATGGATATTTTCACCTCGTTAAACTTAATCGTACCGAAGCCCGGTATTTCATCGGGGATAATCTGAAATCCCGCGAGATATTTCCGAGGATCAATCAGTTTTGTTTCCCGAATCGCATCGCAGAACGCCCCGATCATTTTCACTCCCATCGGGAAAAAGCGCTTTTCGACCTGGAACCATTGGATGTGGGGCGCCTGTTTCATTTCGCCGGATCGAAGCCTGGCGATCTCATCGTTAAATATCTTCGTCCTGATCACTTTTAATTCTTCCACCATCCGGTCCGACTCTGGTGAGACCCCTTCCAGGCAAACCTTGACTCCCATTTCCGGTCCCTTTTGGTAATAGCCTACCCCACCCAATATATCAAGATAGTCACCGAATTCAAGAACAGGGATTTCGCCTTTTGAACTTTTCAACAGATACTGTTCGCCGGTCTTGATTTTTCGAATCTCGAGTTTGCCCTGTTGAACGGCCTCCAGTGCAGCTTCCCGGTTCTGACTCACCAACTGACCATCCAAAAAAAAGCCATCTGCTACTGCGCCGATGGCTGCGATCTGAGCCAAGTCACGATTGATTGGGTCCATCGTCACCGCAAAAAGATAACAGGTGGTCGAACCGGAAATATCCCGGTCCCCTTTCAATCCAAAGAGATCAGGGTCGAGATTGATAACTCTTGGATCGGTCGAGGCCTCAGCGACATGATGGTCCAAGATGAGCGTTAGATTCCTTCCCCTGTTCAATTCGGAAAGCAGTGGTGCAATCCTGCCTGCAAAATCGGCAAAGATGAGAAACTTTCCCTCCTGCTCGTAAACCTTTCTCAGCACTGCAGGATATGGCTTTTCCAAACAGAATCTCTGGACTTTATATCCCTGCCTCTCAAATGTGCGGGTAAGTATAGATCCGGATGTAAGCCCATCGGCATCATTATGGTGAAAGACCTGAACCGTCTTCTCAGGCCATTGTTTGACCTCGCGAATGGCTTGTTCCATCGCGTCAATTAAGGTATTCAGCATTATTCTCCTTTACCAAATTCATTTGGAAAACAAGATTGTTTGATTTATAGCGAAAATAATTATACTCCCTACAATTGCGATTCGGACTATTTCGGGCGCATGGTGTGCACGCAAAGGTTGTCAAAGAAATGAACCTCCAGTAGGATAAAGATTGCAGAAATCCAACCCTACCGGAGGCTCAAGATGAAATATAACACTGAAACAATCAAGGAGCTGGCGCAGCAAGTTAGGCAAGCATTTCAAGGGGCCGTGCTCCAGCACCAAGAGAAAGAGTTACGAATAGCAGAGATCGAAAGTGGGCTGCGCGAAATGTTGCGAGAGATCGGAGCCGAGGCATTGAGCCAGATCTTGAGCACGACGGAAGAAACGCCAGTGGCTGAACTTCCGTGCAAATGTGGAGGCAGCCTGCATTATCAACGGCAGCGAACGGCGACAGTCACCAGCGTATTTGGCAGAATCAATTACGACCGGGCTTACTATGCGGGCTGTTCCTGTGGGCAGGGTCGAGCGCCGCTGGACCAAAAGTATGGGTTGGAACCAGGAGCGATGACCAGCGGCTTAGCGGCACTGTTGAGTCTAGCTGGGATCGAATTTGGATTTGAAGAAAGCCGCAAGTGGCTGAAGGCCTATCTGTTGTTTGATATTTCAGAAAACACGGTTCGTTCCGAGACCGAGGGCTTGGGAGCGCTGCAAGCGCAGCAGGAGAAAGTATTGAGCAAGAAGTATCAGACCGAAGAGTATCTTCAGGCCCGTTTGCGAGAAGGCGGACCGCGGCCAAGACGCTTATATGGTTCGATAGACGCTGCCAAGGTACGCATCGAACCACGGCCGAAAGACGGAAAAAAGCCAAAAAAGGAAGAAGATTGGCGCGATCTGAAAGTCGGCTGCTGGTATGAAGCCGAGCCGGTGCCCTCCGCCCAGCGCTCAAAGCGTCATCGTCATAAACAGGCCCGCGGGCAGGAAGTGCTGCGTGCGAAGAACATGCGTTATTTTTGCGATATCCTGGAAGCCGACAAGTTCGGCGAATTGTTGTGGGCCAGTGGCTGTGCTCATCTCGCCGATCTGGCTGCGGAGTTGGTGTTTGTATGTGACGGAGCTGTTTGGATTTGGAAGCTCATCGAACACTATTTTCCACACGCCATCCAGATTGTGGAAAGTGGTAGGTGCGCTTCCTACCATTGGTATCACGCTGCCGACCACCTCAAGCGGCTGGCCTTGGCCGTCTTTTCCACCGAACCTCCACGAACAGAATGGTTGGAGCAGGTCTTGGAAGATTTATGGCAAGGACACATACCAGAAGTCGTTCATGCCTGCGAATGTTTAGCACCTCATTGTCCAGAAGCTGAAAAGGAAAGCACCTATTTCACCAATAATGAGCATCGGATGCAGTATAAAAAATTCCGCTCCGCAGGTTATTTAATTGGCAGCGGCACGGTGGAAAGTGCATGCAAACAAATCGTTACCCAACGCCTCAAAAAACCCGGCGCACAATGGAACGTAGCCGGTGCTGTGCAAACCGCAAAAGCTCGCGCCGCCTGGCTCTCTGGTGAATGGGAAGACCTCTGTGCTCAGCGAACCGCTCTCCCCTTAGCCATTTGACAACCTTTGCGCTATAACGGTCATGCAGTACTCGGAAGGCATGTCGCACCGGCAGGCTGCGGAAGCGGTGCGAGCTCGTATAGATTGGAAATATGTTTTGGGATTGGAGCTGGACGACCCAGGCTTTGACTATTCGGTGTTGAGTGAATTCCGCGAGCGTTTAGTGACCGGGCAAAAGGAACAAATGCTGCTGGATGAACTGCTACGCGTCTGAAGGAGCTCAAGCTGCTAAAAGCGCGGGGTCAGCAGCGGACCGATTCAACTCACATTCTGGGAGCAGTCCGGCAATTGAACCGGCTGGAGATTGTAGGCGAGAGCGTGCGACAGGCGTTGAACGAGTTATCGGAATTTGCGCCGGAGTGGGTCCAAGAGATTGCCAAGCCGGAATGGTTTACGCGCTATGGTAGGCGGTTTGAGCAAATGCGTTTGCCGAAGGAACCGACGGAACGGGAAGCTTTGTTGATAACGATTGGTGAGGATGGAGCGTTTCTGCTGGAGGCGATACGGACGGCAGCCCAAGCGGAGCAACTGCGGGAATTGCCGGGGGTAGAGTTCTTGCGACGGATGTGGATCCAGCAATACTGGATGGAAGTGAGCGAAGATGGCAGCAGGCATTTGCGTATGCGAGGAGATGATAATCAGCCTCCCGGAGCCCTGCGGTTGCATTCTCCCTATGATGAGGAAGTGCGCTACAGCGCCAAACATGAAAGGGGCTGGGTGGGATACAAAACCCACCTCAGTGAGACTAGTGGCAAGGACGAGGTCCACCTGATTACCCAGGTGACTACAACTTTGGCGACCGAGAGTGACATGCACGCTTTGGAAAAAGTGCACCGTACCTTGGAGCAGAAGGACTTATTACCAGATGAACATCTGGTGGATGCCGGATATGTAGATGCCGAATCGCTGGTTACTTCCCAGCGGGATTTTGGGGTGAGGATTTGCTCTCCGGTGCGCGAGAAGGTCAGTTGGCAGGCCAAAGCTGGGGCGGGTTTTGACCTGGCCAGTTTTCAGATTGATTGGGACAAGCAGGTGGTGACTTGCCCCAACGGACAGACCTCGGCCGAATGGCGGAGCCGACAGCAGGGGAATCGGAAACCGGTGATCCAAGTGCAATTCTCCTCCGCGGTTTGCCGTGCCTGTGCAGTCCGCAGCCAATGTACAAAAGCCGCAACTGCAGGACGCGCCGTCGCATTCCTGCCCCGGGAACAACATGAAGCTCTACAACAAGTCCGCCAGGCACAGAACTCCCAGCCCTTTTGGAAGAAGTACGCCCAACGGTGCGAATCGAGGGTACCTTCTCTCAAGCTGTCCCGGCTATGAACTTCGATTTGCCCGTTATATCGGATTAGCAAAAACCAATTTGCAGATGACAGCCACAGCCGCTGCCATCAATCTCCATCGGCTGTTCGACTGGTGGCAACATCAGCCCAGGGCTAAAACCAGAACTTCGGCCTTTGCAAAATTGACCCCGTCCCCATCATTGCTCCGCCTGCCTGGGGTACAGTTTGAATTCGCCAACAGCATCAACCTTTGCGTGCACACGGCGCATGTCGTTTCTGACCATCGCCGAAAAACTTTCAAATGCCTTTGAAGCAGTGTAGACATTTTTGAAATACAGATTTATGGCTAATCCCTCTATTGACCCAAACAGTTCCAAGATTCTGGATCATGATTCAACCAACCTATAGTGCTTAAGATAATTATTTTGAAATCAAGCTATTTCAGGTTCCGCCAAATGTTTGGTGTACACACCCATGAGCCGCTTGATCTCATCGGCTTGGGAAGCGAGCAGCTGGAGCGCCTCATCGACGGATTTCACCAACTTGACGAATTCTGGGAAGTAGCGGTTATGGGTAGCCCTGACCTTCACTTTTTTCCAGAGGTATTCAATTGGATTATAGTCAGGAGAGTAAGAAGGTAATTGGTACACTATGAGCCGGTCTTGGTGCTCTTTGAAAAACTCCCGGGTGGCACGGCTGGTGTGATACTTGGCGCCGTCCTGAATCAGAATCACCGGACCGGTAGTTTGTGCCAGCAGATGGAGCAGGAACGCTTGATAGGTCTCGCTGGTGAAACGTTCTTCCAGGCCTTGATGGACCAGTTGTCCGCTAAAGAACTCGATCGCGCCGAAAACTTTGTAGCCTTTACGTTTGCCGGTGGTTTTGACCAGCGGCTGGTGGCCAACGAGCGCCCAAGTGTAGGAGAGCGAACCCCACAAGGCAAAACTAACTTCGTCGCCGAAAAACAAAGAGGCGCCCAATTGTTGGGCTTGAGCCAGGATTTTCGGCCATTCTTCCTGCACCCAGCGCTGTCGGGCAGCTTCGTCCAGATGGTCCGATACGAAACGCGCCTTCTGGTGTGAGAAGCCCAGATGATGCAACAGCTCACAGATGTAGAAACGGTTGTACAACACTTGAAACTTCTGGTAAATCAAATCTTGAATGAGCACGCTTGTCCAGCAGCCGGTTGGATAACCACAGGCTTCCGGTCCGCTTTGAATCCAATCCGACAACTTTCGTTTCTGCGTCTTCGTCAATCGCGGCGGACGACCCGCTCCCTTGCCTATCTCCAGACTCCTCCACCGTTCCTGCACGAATTCCTTCAACCAGTTGTACACCGTCTGCGCCGAGATATTCCACAGCCTCAGAATCATCCCCAGTTTCATCCGCTCCCCGACCATGATCAACACCGACCAACGCCGCACCGCTCGCAGATCACCTCGATCATAGGCTTTCTGCAACTCCACCTTCAACTGCTTGACAGTCTTCTTCGAAATGGTTATTCTCAACATGGGATGCCTCCTGATGCTTATGGTCGTTAGCCTTGAGCATAAGGATAAGGCATCCCCTTATTTTTTCACAGGCCTTTTTTTCAAATTCTTTTTCTTAAGCACTATAGCTGAGTTTTGCTGCAACAGGCGGAGGTTTATGGCCTCCGCCTGTTTTGGTGCTTCACACTGAATAGTTACGGTTGAACGTTTACTGTGTAATCCAACACATAATCGCCAGGTGCATAATCCGATGTACCATCATTGATCTTATTGGTGAATGTAGCCGTGGTCATAATATGATGCTGTCCCACCGGCCAATTGCTTAGAGCGACATAGAGCGTATGGCACTGCTGTTGAGTATTCTGTACGGTCTCTGTGCTATCATCGGTTGCAAAATCACTCACCGGAACATCTTGACCGTCCAGAGTAAATTTCAACTGGATACTCTTAAGATCCGTATTGAGAATATCGGTTGTAGTCGCACACCAACTATAGACCCAAAGAACTTGATCCGTCGATGACAAGGCAACAGTGTAAGTTTGCGTCCCTGGACTTGGAAAATCAGAATATTGTTCAGAGGCCTTCTGCTCGAGTTGAGGCGCGCCGGAAGAAGCAACCGTCTGCGATTGGCTGACCGTGTCAATCGTAGGCGCACTGGCAGCAGGCTGCAATGTAACAGAAGGGGTCGGTGAAGTGGTCGACGAGCCTTGAGTTGATGAACTCGATTGTCCAAGCACCGCGGCAACAGCCGCATTCAACACGACATCATCGGTGGAAGCCGCATTGCTCGCATCAATCGGAACCTTGACGGTCGGTTTGACTCCCTGCCCCTCCAGGAAGAGACTGCCATCGGGCAGAACGAAACGGCCAAAGGGAAACTGCAACGATATACCTTCGGGCATCTCAAATTGTCCGCGCGAAACCTCGGCCTCCACGCCTGCCGTTGGATATTGACCGACCACCATCATGCCAGGCACCTGACTAAAGCCGTACGATTCCAATTCACAGGCACTATAGCAGGCCGGACTGACGAGCAGCGCCATCGCGTTGAAATGATACTGTTCAACGTCGGGCGTAAACTTCTCTGGCACACCTTCCGGCTGGAATTTTCCAGACTCGGCACTGTAATATTCAAGCTGACCGAGCACAACATCCTTCGTGTTCAAAAATCCTTCCAAGCCAAGCGGGGCCCCACCGCTGTCATAACGCATATCAATAATCAAGCCATTGACCTGATTATCTTGAAACTGTTGCAGTGCACGCTGAAATAGGCGAACAATAAGATTCAAATCGTCGTAGTTGCTATTGATACTAATATAGCCTATCTGTGAATTGCCCACGTTCAAGATTTTATAATCAACGGGCAATAGCGGACTGGTGTCAACACGGTAATAAAGTGAAGTGCGTTGGAAGCTGTCGGTCTCCTTAATAGCTTTCAGAGTAATGGTCTGCGATTGCCCGCCCGGATTGGTGAATGTGACACTAGCCTGTGTTCCGGGCTGAGCGCGCAGGAGGTAGCGCGCTTGCTGAATTTGAATAGCAAAGTCGGATGATTGGTTGGAATAAATATGTGCGCTAGCCACTGCATCGTTGATGGGCTGGCCATTAAACGCAGTCACTGTCGCGCCGACCTTCATACCGGCCTGCTCTGCCGGGCCGCCGCTGGTTAAATAAATCACCATGTAGCTTCCATCGTCCAATTGACGAATTGAAAAACCGTAGCCGCCCGAACTGGCATTCTCAAAATCCTGTTGCTCATATTGGTTAGGCGCCATGCCAACATGCCCATCCTTAAATGCCCAAGTGAAATCGCGCAGGACGAGATAAAACGCGTTCGGATCATGTTTGTTATCCGCGTCGACCACTCTCGGCTGAAGCTGCGAATAGAGCTGATCCCAATTGGGTTGTTTGCCTTGGATACCGTTGAATGCATAATCCTGTTTGACCAGGTTGAACATATCGTCAAAAGCCTTAGTGTACGACTCGTTTGAAAAGTCCTTGATCGCCGCCGATTTCGGCTCGTACAGTGTCAGGTTCGGAACCGGCACTTGGGTCACTGTGAACGGCTCTTTGTCCAGATTGACGATAGAATAGCCGGCCGGAATCGGGCCCACTGGATCATCCGAGGTGAACAACTTATGATCCGCACCGAATCCGGTCGGGAATTTCTGGTTGGCGTCCGGCGCCCAAACCACAAGGTTGCCGCCGACGACTTCATCGTTGTTATCGCTATCCGTGATCACAGAAGCCAGATAATTCGGCCAGCCCTGAGATGGATCATCGCCCTCGGAATACGGCCCGCCGGCCAGATTCGGCCAATAGGATACTGCAAAGACTTGCACACCGGCATCGTTCTTGCCGTCGTTTGAAACATTGACCATCGTTGCGGTCGGCCGCTCTGGGAGCTGCAAAGTATATTTGCCGGTTTTCGCTTTGGAGTCTATGGAAAGAAAGCCAAGGGTTTGCGAAGAAACGGGAATGGTCCAGTTTTCATCGCGCTTGACAAAGCCATACATATCCACCAAGGCGACCGCGTTTTCGACATAATATGTGGTGATGATGTCATTGGTATAAGTAAAAGTTCCCGTGATCTCGTAGGGTTGGTTGCCTGAGGCGGGAATTTGAACGACAGGGCCCTGAGTTTGGATTACCTGCGGCAAATTGAAACTACTGCAGGCCGCCTGCACGATACTCAAAACAATCAGGACCGATATAATTTTGAAAAGGTTGGATTTCATCTCTGCTCCTTTAAATTCCCGCCATTATACCGCCGAAGGTATAATGAAAAATGTGAATCCGCAAGCGCAGATCGATGCTGAATTTGAACACGCTGAGCAGGCGCGTGCACGCGGCAACGAGGGAAAAGCCCGCGTCTGTGCGCGGCGCGCGGCGGGGATGGCGGCACGCGAATATTTTGTGCGGCGCGGCGGGACGATTCGCACACCCAGCGCCTACGACTTAATTAAGCTGCTGATCGAGGATCCATCGCTTTCAGATGACCTGCGTAAAATCGCTGCGCATTTGACTTTGCGTGTGGACGAGGAATTTAGATTGCCAGTTGATATAGATTTAATCGTTGAGGCAAAAAAGTTATGCGAAGGATTGTTGAGATGAATAAAAAAATCTCCGAGGTCTTCAGGACCTCGGAGATTTCAAACTATCCCATATTTCTTCTTCCAAACACATGATACAAAGCGCGGGCAACCGTGATCAGCAAAAGCATTCCTGAAATCACACCGCCAAAGATGATGAACAACCTTCTCCAATCGTGTAGACGCGAAGCAATCTCCTCGCGCGGCGGAAAATGAATGAATGCGCGCAGGCGCCGGACAAAGTCGCGTCGAGGCGCGATCCGTTTCAAGATCCCGGCCAGATGCGTTTCGAGTTCATCCAACTTTGGTTCGGAAGAAATTGTCTCGCTCATCTTGATCGTTCTTTCATTTATTCATCATTCAACAGGATACAACACTAGACCCACCGTCCCGGGTCCGAGATTCGCGGCAACGGAAATCGAAAGCTCGGTCAACACAGGTTCACCCTGCACATTGAAATGCTTTCTTGCCTCGTCAAGCAGCGCCTCGCCGGACGGTTTGTCATTGGCCTGCAATACGCCAAGGTAAACGGGCGATTTACCAAACTCCTGTTCAGCCATTTCGATGATGCGCGCAATGGAGGCTTTGCGTGTTCGAACTCGTTCCGATATGTTGAGAACACCGTCTCTCATCACGGCAATCGGCTTGACGTTCAACGCCGAGGCCAGTGCAGCTTGCAGGGTTCCGACGCGTCCGCTCATCCTGGCAAATTCGAGATTATCCAATGTAAAGAAGGCGCGCACCCGCTCGCGGACTCCATCCAATGTTTTTACGATCTCGTCGGGATGTTTACCGGCGCGATCCATCTTGCGGGTTTCGCGGCACATCAAGCCGATCCCAACCGAACCGGTCATCGAGTCGACCGGGTAGACCTTGAACTCATCCTTGACTTCACCCGCCGCGGAAACCGCGGACGCATATGTTCCGGATAATTTGCTGGTGACGTGAACGGAAATGATCGTATCGCCTTTTTTTGCAACCTTGCGATAGAACTCCACGAACTGATGCGGAGAGGGTTGAGAAGTCTTGGGAATCGTTTTGGCCTCGTTCACCATCTCGTAAAAACGCGCGGTGTTAATATCCACATTTTGCAAATAGGTTTTATCGCCGAATTGAATATTGATGGGAATGGTTTGAATGTCGAATTGCTTTTCCCATTCGGGCGGCATATCCGCGGCGCCATCGGTCACAACTCTCAACATAACTCACTCTCCTTCGAGATTGATATTCTGATCACCGATCTGGTCACGCAGAGCCAGAAGCGTTCGATGATAGAGGCTCTTGACGGCGCCTTCACTGCGTCCCATGATCTGACCGATCTCCGCATTCGACAGGTTCTCAACAAACTTCAGGATCAGCAGGGTCTGTCGTTCGGCTGGCAATTGACGGATAAGTTTCAGAAGGGCATCCTGTTCCTGCGAACGCACCAGAGTTGATTCCGGACGATCCACTTTTGCAGATGCAACCGGCAGATCATCCAACGGAATTTCCTGTTTGCGACTGCGGTCTCTGTGCCAGTTGGCTACGAGGTTATGAGCGATGCGATATAACCAGGCAGAGAATGGAACGCCGCGATCCGTATAACCGCGGATATGATTCATCGCCCGCTGAAAGACGCGTGCGGTGAGATCCTCCGCGTCGTGAAGATTCCCTGTCCGGTAATAGACATAGTTGAAGATACGATCAATATAATGTTCGTAAAGCAGACCAAAAGCTTCGCGGTCGCCCTGCGAAGCGCGTAATAATATTTCTTCTTCGTTGAACTCTATTTCCGGCACGAATAAACCTTACCGGCGGGATTCGATAAAAATAACCCCGCCGGATTTGAGAAGTTGCACGGAGTATATCATGTCGGGTTTAACGCAAACCGATGAATCATCTATGATGCAAAAGGTATAATAAAAGTTTGCCGTGTAATCCGTAGGTCATTGCGAGCGTGGCAATGAGATCTGTCCCGATGCAATGAATATAAAACAAATGTGCTATAATCGATTTTCCAAAGGTCCCTATGTCTCCTAATGTCATTCGCGTCGTGGGCGCGCGCGTCCACAATCTAAAAAACATCACCGTGGAGATTCCACGCGATAAGCTGGTGATCATCACCGGCTTATCCGGCTCGGGCAAATCCTCGCTGGCATTCGATACCATCTTTGCCGAAGGTCAGCGGCGTTACGTCGAATCGCTTTCGGCGTATGCGCGTCAATTCCTCGGACAGATGAATAAGCCCGATGTGGATTACATTGACGGACTCTCTCCTGCAGTATCCATCGACCAAAAAGGCACGTCTCACAATCCGCGCTCGACTGTGGGAACCGTTACCGAAATCTATGATTACCTCCGCTTGCTTTATGCGCGCGCCGGGATTCCTCATTGTCCCATTTGCGGACGCGAAGTGGTGAAACAATCCGCACAGGAAATTGTGGATGCCATCGAATCGCTTCCCGATTCAAGCCGAATTCTGATTCTCGCGCCGGTCGTGCGCGGACGCAAAGGAACTTATCAAGCGGTCTTCGAGGAAATTCGCAAATCGGGTTTCGTGCGCGCCCGTGTGGATGGAACGGTCTATTCGCTAGACGATGAAATTAATCTTGACCGTTATAAGCAACACAATATCGACGCGGTTGTAGATCGCCTCGTCATTTCACACGATGGCACGGATGAAGATAAAAAAGCTGCACGCACGCGATTAACCGATTCAGTGGAAACGGCATTGAAATTCGGCGAGGGCTTCCTGATTGCTTCAAAAGTTGATGGCAAAGATAACGATTTGCACTTTTCTGAAAACCTATCATGTCCGGTTCACGGCATCAGCCTACCGGAGATCGAACCGCGTACCTTTTCCTTCAATACGCCGCACGGTGCCTGCCCGGATTGTCAGGGCTTGGGAAACAAATTGGAGATCGATCCTGATTTATTGATTCCCGATAAAGATATTTCGTTCAACGAAGGCGCGATCGTTGCTATGGAATGGGGCGGACCAAAAGAAGAAGGCGGTTATTACTGGCAGTCCTTGGAGGCCGCCGCGCGCTTTTTTGATATTGACCTTGATAAGCCCGTCAAAGAATTATCGAAGGAACAGCTAGAGATCGTTCTTTATGGCACGCGCGGCAAAGAGATTCCCATTAAATACAAAAGCGCCAAGGGGCATGAGTTCACGTTCGCGCGCGACTTTGAAGGTGTGGTCGGCAATCTCGAGCGGCGATACCGCGAGACCAACTCGGAATATATTCGCGAGCGCATCTCGGAATATATGTCTGATAAGCCCTGCCCCACTTGCAAAGGTCAGCGCCTGCGACCTGAAGCCATCGCCGTGACCGTTAGCGGTGTCAACATCATTGAAGTGACATCCTGGCCAGTCATCAAAACATTGGATTGGATCAGCGAGATCAACGGAAAGAAATCGCCGCTGACCAATCGTCAAAAAGCCATTGCCGAACGCGTCATCAAGGAAATCAAATCGCGCCTCGGCTTCCTCGTGGATGTTGGGTTGGATTATTTGACTTTGAATTGTTCGGCGGGTTCGCTCTCCGGCGGCGAGGCGCAACGCATACGTCTCGCGACGCAAGTGGGTTCGCGTTTGGTCGGCGTGTTGTATGTTTTGGATGAGCCATCCATCGGATTGCATCCGCGCGACAACGCACGCTTATTGAACACCCTCAAAGGTCTGCGCGATCTTGGAAACACGGTGCTGGTCGTAGAACACGATGATGAAACGATTCGTGAAGCGGACTGGGTTATTGATCTCGGACCCGCGGCCGGTGAACACGGAGGCCGCATCATTGCCGAAGGAACTCCCGATGAGATCATGACACATCCACATTCATTGACGGGTGCATATTTATCGGGGCGAAAACAAATCGAAGTCCCGAAGAAGAGGCGTGAAGGGAACGGCAAACATCTCAAGATCGTGGGAGCGCGCGCCAACAATCTCAAAGACCTCACCGTACAAATCCCGCTTGGAAAATTAGTGTGCATCACGGGCGTATCTGGCAGCGGCAAATCCACGTTGATGACCGACGTGCTTTACAACGCGCTCGCGTCAAAACTCATGGGCGCACGCACACAAGCCGGTGAACATCAACGCATTGAAGGTATTGAACTTCTCGATAAAGTTATCGACATCGATCAATCTCCGATTGGACGGACGCCGCGTTCCAACCCCGGAACTTATACCGGCATGTTCGATGAAATCCGAAAGTTGTTTGCCGAACTGCCTGAAAGCAAAGTGCGCGGCTACAAGCCCGGACGTTTTTCGTTCAATGTGCATGGCGGGCGATGCGAGGCTTGTCAGGGACAGGGCGAACTGCGAATCGAAATGCAGTTCCTGCCGGATGTGTATGTGCCATGCGATGTGTGTCACGGCAAACGTTTCAACCGCGAAACACTGCAAGTTCGCTTTCGTGATTACAACATCGCCGACGTGTTGGATATGACGGTTGAACACGGACTGAAAGAATTCTCTGCGTTTCCCTCGATGATGTCCAAATTAACTTTATTGAATGAAGTCGGATTGGGTTATGTGAGGATCGGACAACCCGGTACCACCTTAAGCGGAGGCGAAGCCCAGCGCGTCAAACTGGCGAAGGAACTTTCGCGCCGCGCCACCGGTCGGACCTTATACGTGCTCGATGAACCCTCGGTCGGACTCCACGCTGCAGATGTGCACAAGCTCATCGAGGTTTTGCAACGATTAGTCGATGCTGGCAACTCCGTGCTGATCATCGAACATAACCTCGATATCATCAAGATTGCCGATTGGATCATTGATCTCGGTCCCGAAGGAGGCGACCGCGGCGGCGAATTGGTCGCAGAAGGCACACCGGAACAGGTCATGAAGATCAAAGGCTCCTATACCGGTCAATTCCTGAAGGAACATCTTCAGCATTTCAAATCAACGAAGTAGAGGCAGAGCGACGCTCCGCCTCTCTACACTTTCCCCTAAATCCCCAAAGTTCAGGTAGAATTATTTAACGCGCTAATGGAAAACAGTGCGTAGTAGAGGATAATGCGTATGAACAATAAACCACCTACCAACAGTGTAATTACGGGCTATCGCAAACGCCGTCAGCAAACCAACGTCATATTTGTCTACGGCGCGGCGGGATTGCTTGTTTTAGCGGGGTTAATTCTTTTGATCGTCTGGCTTGTAAGCCCAAGCCAGCCTCTCGGATCATTGTTCGCGACCAAGACCCCAACGCCGACTCTGACGTTCACGCCCTCATCTACGCCGATTCCCACGGATACGCCGACACTCACAGCAACCGGCACAATGACCGAGACACTCACGCCCTCGGCTCCATTCTCCTATACGGTTCAGGAGGGAGATACGCTGGATAGCATCTCGACGAAATATAATTTGGGCGACAACGGCATTCTGCTTATTTTACAAATCAACCAAAGCATCGATCCGAGCACTCAAATCATCCATGTTGGAGATCAAATTCAAATTCCAAATCCGGGCATGAAGTTATTTACTTCCACGCCCATCCCTGCCAACCTGCGGGCTGGATCAAATGTTCCTTACGCTGTCGAACCAGGAGATACGCTGGCAGGCATCGCGTCCAAATTCAATAGCACAGCGGATGCCATTGCTACGGCGAACAACTTAACGGATCCTAATGCAATCCAGGTCGGGCAACAATTGACCATACCGGTCAATCTGGTAACACCGACCCCTACGCGCTTGCCGACGAGCACGCCGCGTACCCCTATTCCCACGTTCACCCCCGTCTTCACGTCAACGCCATAAATCAAGAGGCCGGGTTTCTGTAAGAAAATCCGGCCTCTTTTTCTAGACAAAACCAACTCTATCATGTACAATACCGCTTCACTCGGTAAGTTCATTTTGTTGGAGGAAACACTTTGGCTAATATCAAGTCTCAAATCAAACGCAACCGACAGAACGAAAAGCGTCGTTTGCGGAATCGTGATGCACGCGGCGCGGCGCGCACGGCTGTAAAAGATGCGCGCATGGCTTTGGAAAGCGGACAAGATACAGCGGCTTCCGTTACCGACGCTATCAGCGCGCTGGATCAAGCCGCACGCAAAGGCGCCATTCATCCACGCAATGCAGCACGACGCAAAGGCCGTTTAATGAAACACCTTGCGGCACTCGGCTTGCAAGCAAAGAGTTCAGTGGTTGAACCAGCTGCACCCGTTGTTGAAAAGAAGGAAGTCGAGACATCGTCCCCGCAGGGGAAGAAACCTGCGAAGGCCGAAAAGGAATCAAAGCCTGCCAAGGAAGAAAAAACAAAGGCTGAACCGAAGAAACCAGCCGCCAAGTCGGCGGAAAAGAAACCGGCCGCCAAATCTGCAGCGAAAAAGGCAACAGAAAAAAAGTAATTCGGTAAATTATAAAAGCGGGAGCACAATGCTCCCGCTTTCGTTGCCTGCTCCACCGCCCCTACCCCACCTCCCCAAATTCAAAGAATTTGGGGGAGGTGACCAAAGGTCGGAAGGGATAGGCTTTGATATAATCCTATTATGTTTGAAGGCGAACAACAAATCATCGAAACCAAGATCCGCGAGTTCTGCAAACAAAACAAAATTTCGCTTGCGGAGCTCAAGTGGTCACCGATTCCATTCAGCGGAGAATGGGGAATCTCTACCTCCTTTTTTGCCACGGCCGCACTCGAAGCGCGCGCGGGAAAAAAATTCAGGTGCCAGCACGCGCTCAGGAAATCGCCGAACAGCTTAAAGTCGAGATTGGAAGCGTGCAAGGCATCAGCCGCGTCGATGCGCTCAAAGGTTATCTCAATCTATATTTTTCGACACCAGAATATGCGCGCCGCGTCGTGGATGAAGTGCTCGCCTCCGACGCGGACTTTGGACGAGGCGCACCAAAGAGTGAGCGCATCATGGTCGAATATGCTCAGCCGAACACGCATCATTCCTTCCATATCGGGCATCATCGAAACACGATCCTCGGCGAAGCGCTGGCGCGCATTGTTGAGTTCGCAGGCTTCGATACGATCCGCGCTTCGTATCCCGGTGATATCGGCCTCGGTGTGATTACAATCTTATGGGCTTACGATAAATTTTATAAAGGTCAGGAACCGCAGGGCATTCACGAACGCGGACAATGGTTATTAAAGATTTATGCTGAAGCGACGGCGATGCTTGAACCCAAAGAGAATGAGACGCCCGAAGAAAAAGCCAAGCGAGAAGCCTACGATATTGAACGCCACGAGATGTATCATAAGTGGGATACAAATGATCCATATGTGCGCGAATTGTGGTTGAAGACGCGCGAGTGGAGTTTGGAGGAACTGCACGACATTCTTCGCATTCTCGATGTGAAGATGGATGTGTGGTTTTTTGAATCTGAAGTGGATGAACCAGCCAAGGCTATCGTTGAGGAATTAATTGCGAAGGGCATCGCTGACGATGAACGCCCGCAAGGCGGCGCAGTGATCGTCAAGATCGACGAGAAGCTTGGGCTAACCAAAGAAAAATATCACACCAATATTATTATGCGCTCGGATGGCACGACGCTTTATCTCACGAAAGATTTGGCACTTGCAAAAGTGAAGTTCGAGCAATATCACGTGGACCGCTCCATCTATGTGGTGGATGTGCGTCAATCCATGCACTTGCAACAGGCATTCGCAATCTTGAAGTTGTGGGGCTTCAAGCAGGCCGATAAATGTTATCACTTGGGCTATGGCTTCGTGAGCCTGCCCGAAGGAGCAATGTCGGCGCGGCGCGGACGGGTGGTGTTGTTCAAGGATGTGATGGACGAAGCGATCAAGCGCGTGCTGGCTGTTGAGTTGGAGAAGAGTCCGGATATATCGGAAGAAGAACGAAGATATGTTGCGGAACAAATCGGACTGGGCGCGCTGGCATATTCCATGCTATCAGTGGACAACAACAAAGACATTATCTTCGACATCAATGAAGCCTTGAACTTCGATGGACATACCGGACCGTATATCCAAAACGCTTATGTGCGCGCCAACAGCATCTTGAAAAAATCAGATGGTTTGCCCAAAGAAAGTCAATTCGATTATGAACTTGATCCGCACGAAATCGAATTGATCGAATTGATCTCGCGCTTCCCTGATAAGGTCAAACAAGCGGCAGACGAATATCGTCCGTTGATCATGGCGAATTTTACGTATGATCTGGCGAACGCGTTCCATTCGTTTTATCACGCCGTGCCGGTGATACAAACGGAGGACAAAAATATTCGTGAGGCGCGCTTGAGATTGGTCGCGGCCGCGAAGCAGACGATTGCCAATGCGTTGCGCTTGCTGGATATTCAAGCGCCGGAAGTTATGTAAGAAACAGGCCGAATCTACTCTTTACGTTTGGCCTGTTTTATTTTAGATTTGCAATACCTTTTATGCCGCGCTGAGTAAAACGGAGCGACTCAAAACCAAAGCCGGGCCGCACCGGACAGTGTCCTCAGAACGGCAAAATGGAGGAAGCATGTCAATCAAAACCATCATCATGGGCGCAGCGGGACGCGACTTTCACAACTTCAACACGTTCTTCCGCGGCAATAAGGATTATGAAGTCGTGGCATTCACCGCGACTCAAATCCCCGATATTGAGGGACGCCTCTATCCCAAAGAGCTGGCAGGCGACCTTTACCCAAAGGGAATCCCCATCCGAGCCGAAGAGGAACTATCCGAGCTGATCAAGAAGCACGGTGTAGAACAAGTCATCTTCGCTTATTCGGACGTTCCGTATGAATACGTGATGCACAAAGCCTCGCTGGTGAATTCCCTCGGCGCGGACTTCCGCTTGATGGGCACAAAGTACACGCAGGTCAAGTCCACCAAGCCAGTCGTGTCGGTCTGCGCGGTTCGGACGGGATCCGGCAAAAGTCAGACGACGAGGCGAGTATCTTTGATCCTGCGCGACATGGGATACAAAGTCGCGGCGATTCGTCATCCAATGCCATATGGAAATTTGGTGCGTCAGGAAGTCCAGCGCTTCGCGGATTACGATGACCTTGATGAGCACGAATGCACCATCGAGGAGCGCGAGGAATACGAGCCGCACATTGATAACGGCGTGATCGTTTATGCCGGCGTCGATTACGAAAAGATTTTGCGCGCGGCTGAGAAGGAAGTCGACATTGTTTTGTGGGACGGCGGCAACAACGACTTTTCATTCTATGTTTCCGATTTTCAAATCGTCGTAGCCGACCCGCATCGTCCCGGACATGAATTGAGATATTATCCGGGCGAGACCAACGTGCGCATGGCGGATGTGTTCGTGATCAACAAGGTGGACACTGCCGATCCTGAGAACGTGATCAAGGTGCGCGAGTCTTTGCGGCAGTTGAATCCGAAAGCGATTCAAATCGAAGCCGCCTCCCCGCTGTTCGTGGATGATTCCGAAGCCATTCGCGGCAAACGAGTGCTGGTCATTGAAGATGGTCCCACATTGACTCATGGCGAGATGGCTTACGGTGCTGGTTATATCGCAGCGCGACGTTTCGGTGCGAAAGAGATCGTGGACCCGCGCCCTTTCGCGGTCAAGTCCATCGCCGCGACTTATAAGAAGTATCCGAAGACGGGACCGATCCTGCCTGCGATGGGATACGGCGAGGCACAGACCAGGGATTTGGAAGCGACCATCAACAAGTCGGATGTGGACATGGTCATCATCGGCACGCCGATTGATTTGTCACGCGTGATGAAGATCAAGAAACCTTATCAGCGCGTGAGATATGAACTGCAGGAGATCGGTCAGCCGACGTTGCAGGATTTGCTGATGAAGAAGTTTGGGAAGAAGAAATAAAGAGAATTGGGGAATAGGGAATTGGAAATCGAGAGTTGGGCAGATGGTCTCCCCGACTCTTTTGCTATTAAGTAGAGCAATTCCGAAGCTTATAAGGATGTATAATGGATCAAGACTGTAGACACTATATAGACAAAGTGAAGAGAGTGTAGCTTCGGAGCCCAATGGCTGGTTGCCGCTTTGGCTAGGAGGATGGGATAGAAAAGGTAATCAACAACCCAGTGGTACACGGAATCAGCGGCGGGATCGGCAATGTGGTTTTCCGGCAGATGCCAAACGCGGAAACCTGGGTCAGTGTCAAGCAAAATTTTGGCAAGCGAAAGTTCAGCAAAGGGCAGAAAGAGCATCAGAGTTGCTTTCAGCAAGCGGCAGCCTATGCGCGTGAAGCGGCGAAGATTTAACCGATCTATGCCCAGCTTACAGCAGGGACGGTGAAAAGCCCGTACAATTGGGCGTTATCGGACTGGTTCCATCCGCCAGTGATCCGCAGCATCGAGCGGGTGGATGGGAAGATCCGTATTAACGCCACGGATAATGCGCTAGTGTCGAAGGTGGTTGTGAGGGTTTTGGACGCAGAGGGGCATGTGCTTGAAATGGGAGAGGGGATCAGAGGTGAGAGCGACTGGTGGGACTATGTTTGTAATGCAAATGGAAAGGTGACTCAAGGTGGAGAGTCGTGAACCATGAATTAGGAAATAGGGAGTCGGAAGATGGAATTCATCCGGCTCTTTTTGTTTTCCAAGCCGTTATTGCTGTATAATATTTCCATGGCAATCAAGAACAAGATCAGCCAGCAATGTAAAAATGTCCTTGCTAAATATTATGGCAAGCGGCTTAAAGGCGTGAATCTCTATGGCTCGGTGGCGAGCGGACAAGCCACCTCCTCCAGCGATATTGATTTGCTTGTTCTGCTTGATCCGCCAATGGATTATTTCGCCGAATTGCGCCGCATTGTGGACATTTTGTACCCTGTCCAACTTGAATCGGAGCAATTGATTTCCGCCAAGCCAGTTTCGGTCAGTGATTTTGAGACGGGAGCGATCGCCTTGTATCGCAATGCGCGGCGTGAGGGGATAGCGGTCTGATGGCCGATCATAGCAAAGAGATCGTTGCCAATCTTGAGCGCCAAGACAAATCTGGAAGCCGCAAAAGGTTTGCTTGATAAAAAATATTACGATCTTGCCGCCTCGCGTGCTTATTATTCCGCGTTCGACGCGGCGAGCGCATTGTTACTCAGAGAAAAGCTTGAAACCACCAAACATAGCGATGGGATTGCATAATTCATCGGCATTTTGTGAAAACAGGAAAATTAGATCAAGAACAAGGCAAGAATCTCAACTGGCTTTTCGAACTTCGCAGTATAGGCGATTATGGGGTTTCGGTTCACGTGGCTGCCGGAGAAGCCTTTCGCGCCGTGGAAGTTGCAGAAAGATTTCTGGATTCAGTAAAACAAATGCTTGGATAGAACTATCATCACGCCAGAAGTTTTGCTGATCAAGAAGTTTGGGAAGAAGAAATAAAAGAACAGAGGTTAGTTATTCATTACTGCTTCGGAGCCATATGGCTCCGAAGCAGCCGACGGCGGCATGGGGCCGCCTCGGCTAGGGAGTTGGGTGATAGAATTCATCCGACTCCTTTTGTTTGGAGAAAGTATGAAAAAGGGTATTGAAATCGCCTTGACGATCCTGGCAGTTGTTTTCGGTTTTGCTTGCCTGCCGTTTTGCGGCTGCGTACCGGGGACAGTCAGAGAACCGACGGGTTTCAGCATCGCGAAGGCTGATATTATTTATCAGGCTCTTAACAGTCAGCTTGGTGCCTCAAGGGGGGGAATGACTGAATCAAACAACCTGATTGGCGTTGTAAACGCGGATGGCAGCGGGAATACTTTGATACGGCTAGGACGCCGCGCTTACAGGCCAGTCTTTTCTTTAGAAGCAGGTTGATTATTCTTTCACGAAAATATTGTAGAATCTCCTGACCTTTTAGGAGGAGGTGGCCCAACTTATTTTTTAAGTAGCTCTGGAATTTATACGTATTGTGACTCTTTATATGATAAAGGCTTTGTTTTTCCGGTGAGCGGTACAGGCTATTTGTTGGAGTTCTGATGGAGGAAATATTGATCTTGCTGGTATGAAAACCTGTAAAGTCATCAAGCGACTGGTTGAAATCCCTAATGAAGCTCCATGGGTGAACTCTGTAGATTCTGCTTATCCCTCATCCTTTGGAAAGAGCATAGTCTTTACTGAGACTTATCGTTCGCCATGGCATCATGTAATTTATATTATGAATATTGAAACAGAGGGTGTTAGGGAAGTTCTTCAAGGTGGTTACAATGCCAGTTTTTCTCCTGACGATCAACGAATTGCCTATGTGGGAGCTTATTCCAGATAATCATCAAGTATTCATAGATGTGTTATAATACGCTTGATGAGCACCTATAAAGCAGCTGAATTTGCAAAGTTAGCCGGAGTGTCGGTCAAGACGCTGCAGCGCTGGGATCGAGAAGGGCGACTCAAAGCGTCCTCTCGAACACCAGGGAATCGGCGACTGTACACCCAAGAACAATTGAACAGCCTGCTTCAAGTGAAATTCAAAGGTGAACGGGTCACGATTGCTTACGTGCGGGTTTCGAGCCAAGCACAAAAAGGGGACTTGACCAATCAGAAAATGGCGCTAGAACAGTTCTGTATCGCCAAAGGGTTGGTGGTGGATGAATGGATCAGCGAGATCAGTGGGGGCCTGAACTTCAAGCGGCCCAAGTTCACTGAATTGGTGGACCGGATTTTACGAGGAGAGATTGTTACGCTAGTGATTGCGCATCAAGACCGGCTGGTGCGCTTTGGATATGATTTGTTGGTATATTTGTGTCAGTCACACGATTGTCAAATCATTGTCTTAAACACAGAGTCGCTCAGTCCAGAACAGGAAATGGTGCAGGATCTCATGACCATTACGCATTGTTTTTCAGCGCGGCTGTACGGACTGAGAAACTATCGGAAAGCGGTTGCCCAGGCGTTGAAAGATGATCAAGGCGCACAAGATCCGGCTGAACCCCACGCCTGAGCAAGAAATCTATTTTCGCAAGGCGGCGGGCACCGCGCGCTTTGTTTTCAATTGGGCCTTGGCGGAATGGAAACGGCAGAAGGCGCTCCACCCGGGAGAGCAGCACGGCGTGCTGGCCCTGAAGAAGGACTTCAATGCCCGGAAGGCCAGCGAATTTCCGTGGGTCTATGAGGTGGCCAAGGATGTGGCCGAAGGAGCGTTCATGGATCTGGGGCGGGCCTTGAAGAACTATTTCGACAGCCAACGTGGCAAGCGCCAGGGGAAAAGGGTCGGTTTCCCTCATTTCAAGTCCCGGAAAAAAGGGCGACCATCGTTTCACCTGAACAATGACAAATTCGATGTGGGCGACCATGCGCTGTACGTCCCCAAGCTGGGCTGGGTGAATATGGCCGAGTCGCTGCGCTTCGAAGGCAAGCGGATGGGCGCCGTGGTGTCCCGGCAGGCGGAGCGTTGGTATGTTTCGATCGCGGTCGAAATGGAACTGCCTGTGCCGCGCCCGTTCTTGAGGGCTACGGTGGGTGCGGACTTGGGAGTCAAAACTCTCGTGGCATTGAGTGATGGAGTGAAGTACGAAAACCAAGTACTGTTGCGCTCGCAGCTCAGCCACCTGGAACGATTGAACCGCCGGCTGGCTCGCCGCCTAGAGGGCAGTCAACGCTGGCAGAAAGCCCGTTTGCAACTCCAGCGCTTCCACGAGCGGGTGGCCCGCCAACGTCTGGATTATCTGCACAAGACGACGACTGAGATCGCCAGCACTTACCAGGTGATCGGCCTGGAGAACTTAAACATCTCTGGGATGCTCCGGAACCACAAGCTCGCCCTCTCCCTGGCGGATGCCTCGTTCGGGGAGATCAGGCGGCAGCTGACCTATAAGAGCCAGTGGCTCGGCGGTCAAGTGGTGCCGATCAGCACCTTCTTCCCCTCCTCGCAGCTGTGTTCGACACCTAGATGCAGCGGACGAAAGTCCGATTTGACCCTGGAGGATCGGGAATGGACCTGTGCGGAATGTGGCGTGACACACGACCGCGATCTCAATGGTTCGAAAAGCGAAACCACTTTGGTGCGCGCAACATCGAGCGCGAGGCATTGCGGATTTTGAGTAGTGAAGAAACCCCGGTAGTGGCTACGTCGGGGTCAATGCTCGTGGACGGGATGTAAGACCGTGTTCTTGCCGCAAGGTGCGGCGGACTATCGCGGCAATCCCGGATGAAGCGAGAATTTCTCAAGCGTTCACTGGTGAACACTTAGAAAGTAGCAGATAACGGAATCTATATTGCGAACGCAGACAGAACTGGGAGCAAGTTGGTTGTAAGGATTGACTTTAGTAGCTATTCAACATACGCTAATAATATTGAAATTCCTTATCCTTTTTGGTCATCAGATGGAACAACCCTGGTTTACCATAAATGCAATACTGAAGACTGTCAGGACCTTTCCAATTTTAGTATTTATAAGGTTGATGTGAACAGCAGCGTAGAACAAAAAATCGTTGACGGCGGGCTGTATCCCGTTTGGATCAAGTAAGCTATTTACTGGAAACAACTGTGATATTTATGTCTACGGCACTCATCCGCGCTGTTATGCAAACGGATGTACAATAACAAGCGAGCAAAAATAACTCACCCCACCTGGACTTCGTCCACGCTCCCCATTTTCTAAAGGAAAATAGGGAGGGGAGGCGTCACTAATCACGGAGGCTCTTATGCGTCTAACTGGTAAACGAATTGCAATTCTCGTCGCGGAAGGTGTTGAAGATTTGGAATTCTATGTTCCCTTTATGCGGCTTCAGGAAGAAGGCGCGGAGGTCATTGCGGCAGGCTTGGATCTCAAGTCCGTGCATGGCAAGAACGGATTGGAGATCACTCCGACCGCAAAGATTGATTCGCTGAATAGCAAGGATTTGTTCGCGCTGGTCATCCCCGGCGGCTGGGCGCCCGATAAATTGCGCCGATATTCGGTGGTGACGAATCTCGTCAAAGAGATGAATGATGCCAAGAAACCTATCGGCATCATTTGTCATGGCGGGTTGGTTGCCATCTCGGCCGGCATTGTGCGCGGTCGGTGTGCGACAGGCTCGCTCGGCATCAAGGATGACCTGGTCAATGCCGGAGCGACGTGGGTGGACGAACCTGCATTCCATGACGGCAACCAGGTTTGGGGGCGCATCGTTGCGGACATTCCAGCCTTCTGCCGGGAATTGATCACGGCGCTGGTCGAAGCTGCAAGCAATCAGTAAGACACAATCCATCAAAGCGATAAAATAAAACGAACCTTCAAAAGAAGGTTCGTTTCGTAAGGTTATTGCTTATGCTTTTTCAGCGAGGGTGAATCTCGTCAACATCAGAACTGTGATCACCCCGGCCACCACATGCATGATCATCAAGGTGATGGAATAGGGCCAGCCAGCGCCGGGCATGCGCATGGATGCGGCCGCGATATCCGGTAAAAAGCTAATGACTAGAAATACGAATGAAATGATGATATAGGTGCGCACCGGATTCTTAGTAAACCGTCCAACCAGCGCGAACACCAAAACCGCAGCCGTACAAAGAACCAACGTTAAAAGGATTGGGATCATCAGCATTGCGAGGCCTGGCGCATACGGCGGTTGCAAAATCAGACGTGCGATCGTGCGTACGATCAACACGCCGACAATCGCAGCGAGGACAGTCAATGGGCCGACCCACCATAGCTTACGAAGTTCAACCGAGTTTGCAGATTTCAACATCATGTCTCCTGAATGGTTTTATGGTTTAGGTTAATCAGCTACGGTTAGGATGATCCGCCCGCGGCCATGTCCGGTTTGGCTCAATTCAAGTGCCTGACGAGCATCTGCCAATGGGAAAACCGTGCCGGTCACCGGCTTGAGTTGCTTCGCTTCGATCAACTCCGAAATCTGCTTCAAGTTATCCGGGGAAGCACGTCCTGCACTCAGCGCTGTGATTTTCTGTGCTTTTCCAGCATCCTCTGCGGGCCGCCCCGCAACCGTCACCAAGACACCGCCGGGGCGAAGCACCTGAAACGAACGTTCAACTAGTTCCCCTCCTACGGTATCAATGACCACATCCATATCATGCACAACCGTTTCAAAACGTGTCCTAGAATAATCAATCACATTCTCTGCGCCCAAGGAACGAGCGAATTCAATGTTGCCAGTTGATGCGGTGCCAGTTACGTGTACCCCTTTCCAACGCGCCAACTGCACAACATATGCACCGACGCCGCCCGCGGCACCATGGACCAGCACGCGCTGTCCACTTTTAATTTTCGCGGTTTCGACGGCCCCCCACGCCGTAAGAGCGCCCACAGGAAGAGAGGCGGCCGCTTCAAAAGTCAGATTTGCAGGCTTGGGTTGTATATCATTCGCTTTAGCCAGGGCATATTCGGCATATCCGCCTGTGACGATGCCATAGACCGCATCACCCTTCTTGAAAGAAGTGACGTTTGCTCCAACGGCTTCAATCGTGCCCGAGCCTTCCATACCCGGAGTCAATGGAAACTGAAGCGGCATGAATTGTTTATAGGCGCCCGAGAGATATTTCCAATCCGCCGGGTTGACACCCGCGGTTCTGACTCGGATCAACACCTCATCGGCTTTTGGTTCGGGACGAGGCGCCTGCTCCAACATGAGCACTTCTGGGCTGCCATAATCGTGGGCTCGAATTGCTTTCATGGTCAAACTCGACATAGTAAATCTCCTGATTTTATTCTTAATTCGTGTTCCACTTAATAACCCAACTCTTCTTTGATAAGCACGATCGTGATGCGGCCGGACACGACTTCCCGATTGACGATCAATGTTTTTCCGATTGCGGTATGGATTCCCATCGCCGCAAGCAGACGGGCATCTTCCAAAGGATAGCTGTATTCCTCGATGCGGCGAAAGCCTTCATTCAAATCCTTGACCAGTTTTTGCGTGCCGACAACCCAGATCACTTTCGCAGCACCCGATGCATATGGCCCTAACTGACTGCCGCCGAACGATGAAATCAATACTTTTCCGTCTTCGGTGATGGCATGAACGCTTCCCACAATGTAATCCGGGATGGTGCGCAATTTGCGAATCTCGTTCGACTGAGTCTTGCGGTCAAGCGACATCACTTTCGGACGCACGGCGTTATAACGATCCGACTTGTCGAACTCATCGAACAAACCAAGTGTCTCAAGCGTTTTCGATTGATTGGTGTAAACTTCAGCGTTCTCTGGAACTAAACCGAGAACAATCTTCTTCGCCTCCGCGCGATTCTCGGCGATCAATGTATGCATTCCATTTGCTTCCAATGCTTTGACAACGCGTTCTATCTGCGCATCGTCGGCTAACTTTGTAAATTCCTTGTTCGGAATTAAAGTGCTATCTGCATGTACTGCTACCATATTATCATCTCCTTGATTATTTCCTAATCTTGTTAGCTTATGATCTTCACAGCGCTGCCCCAATTCGTGCCGAGCGTTCCCTGCAAAATGATGTGCAGGAATTGCAGCGCTTCGATCTGACGGGCACGCTGTAACGGACCTGTATCAATTGCCCGCATACCGCCATCCTTCACCAATTGTGCGACCTTGTTCTTCGAGTCGGCGTCGTCACCAGCGATGAAGACATCGAGTGGCTGACCCGCTACCTGCCCCGCGAGAAGCGTGCCAGCAAACGTCGTATTGAACGCCTTCACTACTTTCGCACCGGAGGCAACCGCTCTGGCCACGTCTTCCGCCGAGGAAGAATCGGGAGCGGTGGCGAGACCATCAAAAGTTTTGTTGAGCGGATTGGCAATGTCAATGACGACCTTGCCCGCCAGCTTCGCACCCAATTGCTTCACGAGTTGAATGTTCGTGCCATACGCGACCGCAAGCACAATCACATCGCCCAGCTTGGCACCTTCGAGGCTGGCCGTGGAAACCTTCGCACCCTTCTTTGCAGAAGCCTTCACCTCTGCGGCAGTCTTTTCAGCCGCTTCGGGATTGACGTCCACAAACGTGACCGAATGCCCGCCAGCCACGAGACGGGTCCCAATCCCGCATCCCATATTTCCTGCCCCAATAATTGTTATGTCCATCTTGACTCTCCTTGAAAACTTTGATATTATACAGTTGTATGCTAAACAACAGACGTTGCATAATTTACTATTCTTACCGAATCGGGTCAACCATCAAAAACATGGATCTGTTGGATAAGCAACACTGGAGACAAAATGTTGTCGAACCTAAAAGAAGAGGAAAAACTGGATCCTCGCGTCAAACGGACCCGAGGTCTAATCTTGAATGCCTTTGAAAGTCTTATCGCCGAAAAAGGATTCGAATCCATCTCCGTGCAGGATGTGACCGACCAGGCGCAGATCAACCGCGCCACGTTTTATGCACACTTCGCGGATAAATATGCCCTACTCGATTATTCGATCAGCCAGAAGTTCATGCAGGAAATCGAAAAGCGGACATTGAATGCCTGTCATTACACCCATGACAATTTGCGAAATATGATTCTTGCGGTTTGTGAGTTTCTATCTCAATTACATACTGATTGCGGACAACCGCATGAACATTTCGAGTCGCTCGTTGAAGGAACGATAAAAAAACAGATCTTTGATTTGTTATCCCATTGGTTAAAACAAACCAAAACAAAAATCCCCACAGAAATTCCTGCCACGGTGGCCACTTGGGCGATCTATGGGCTGGCATCCCTTTACAGTCACAGCAAAAAGCGCCCCGCCCTCGATAAGTTCGTGGACGACGCGCTTCCATTGGTTGCGGTGAATCTCGAACAGTTTACGTAAAAACTCAAAATTGAACTTTTCTTATTAATTTCATTTATGAATCGTATCCAGCGTGATTTTCATTGGATGGATACGGTCGATTACGCGAGTTTCACGCGCCTGTTGTTCAAGCGGATAAATATATCCGTAGTATTGTGGGTGGCAAGTATATTTCCTGGTGAGTTTGTCAAGATTCTCAACAGCGTGCTCAAAGATCAGTTCGGCCTCACCTCGAATCTCCATATAACGGCCAGTATTCTCAGGATCAACAATCAGCAGGCTGACCTTATGATTCCTCTTAATATTCCTGCCCTGTTGGCGTTCGAGTGTAGTATTAACGCAAACGCATTCGCCATCGAAATCACACGACACCAAACTCGACTGTGGTTGTCCATTAGGCATCATCGTTGTCAACACGCCGTGAATTGGTTGCGTAAGCAAGTCAAGATGACTTTTAGGAATTGGGTTTTCATAGCTACTCCGGCCTCTCACGCGTTGCGTCTAATACAGTTATATGGATCGGAACGATCCTGCACAGCACAGGAGTCTCTTTTTCCTGCAACTCTGCCGGCACACATTCGCCAAAATACAGCTTCCGGCCTGTATAAGGTTCGGAGAGCCCTTCCAAATGTTCCAATGCGCCTTCCTCCGTCATCTCTACCACGATGCCGCGTATTTCTAGAGAACGCAACAGCTTACGCGGGTCATAGCATAACAATGTGACCTTCGGATTTGCGCGCATATTCTTCTCTTTGCGAAAACCGCGGATGGTATTAACCAATATGTGGGTTCCATCAAAATTACACCACACAACGGTTGTCTGCGGCTGACCATCCGGCATGACGGTTGTCAACGCGGCGACCCGCGGACCATTGATCAGATCGCGATGGGATTCAGGAATCTCAACTATCATCTTGGCCTCCTAATTTATTTTATGTATTTTATCACGCCGTAAACAGTGATAAAAGTAACGTTCAGTATATAATAGGAACATGTTTATCGATGAAGCAGAAATCCTGGTACGTTCCGGTAAAGGCGGCGATGGCATGATGCACTTTCACCGCGAGAAGTTCGTGCCGCGCGGCGGTCCTGATGGCGGCGATGGCGGCAAGGGCGGTGATGTAATTCTCGAAGTCAGGCCAAGCCTGAACACCCTGCAAGCCTTCCGCCGCGTCTCGCGCTATCTCGCCAGTAACGGCAAGAACGGCGGACCAAATAACATGTCGGGCAAGTCCGCTGATGATCTCGTCATTGCCATTCCGCCGGGGACGGTCGTCCACGATGCAGCCACTGGCGAATTGATTTGCGACATGACCAAGGCGAGTGAACGTCTGACCATTTGTGAAGGTGGGCGCGGCGGACGCGGCAATCAACATTTTGCGACCTCCCGTAATCAGGCGCCGCGCACCGCGGAAAAAGGCGAACCCAGCGAAGAAAGAACCCTCAAGCTGGAATTGAAGTTGATCGCCGACATCGGATTGATCGGTGTACCGAACGCGGGTAAGTCCACATTGCTGTCCGTGTTGACCAACGCGAAACCAAAGATCGCGCCTTATCCGTTTACAACGCTTGAACCGAATCTCGGTGTGGCGGATGTGGATGAAAATACCAGTGTGGTTCTTGCGGACATCCCCGGTTTGATCGAAGGCGCCTCAAGCGGTGCGGGACTCGGCCACGACTTTTTGCGACACATTCAAAGAACGCGCGTATTGATCCATTTGCTGGATGGCCTGTCCAACGATCCGGTTGCTGATTACAGCCAAATCAACAGCGAGTTATCTTTGTTCGATCCAAACCTTGCGAAGAAGCCGCAGATCGTGGCCCTGAACAAGATCGATCAGCCTGAAGTGCAGGAACGGTTGAAAGACATCAAAGCCAAATTTAAGAAGCAGAAAGTGGAATTGATGACCATTTCCGCGCTGGCACACACCAATGTTCATGAGTTGTTGCTCAAGGCCGCGCAGAATCTCGCCGAGACTCCAGCGTCGGAAGAAGTCGAAGCGCCGATGCCCATTTATCGTCCCAAGGAAGATGCGAAAGATTTTCGCGTCACGCACGAAGGCACAAATGAATGGAGATTAGTCGGTGCGGGCGTCGAGCGCGCTGCAGCGATGACATATTGGGAACATGACGGCTCCGTGCGCCGCTTCCAAAAAATCATGGAGGCTCTCGGCGTGGACGACGTGCTTCGCAAGGCTGGTGTAAAAGAGGGCGATACGGTTGCGATTGGCGATTACGAACTCGAATGGCATGAATAAATATTTTTGCACGTTATAATTAAAGATCTTAATTTGCAAGGATGTAAATGTCTATTTCTGAAACTGTTTTAAACGAATTGGAAAAAGTCACAGGCACTGATCAGGTGTACAAGGATTTAAATCTGGATTTATTCGGCGAAAAGATTCTCAATTCATTCGGGACCGTGGAACTGATCGTCGCGCTCTCAGATTCGCTTGGCATCGAAATTTCTCCGGGCGAAATTGACCGCGAATTATGGGCAACCCCTCAAAAGATCATCGTCTACTTTGAAGAAAGAATCAAATGAGTCTCGAGCGCACATCGCATCTGACCGCCGCGATGATTTCGCTTTTCGCATTGATGGCGTCGCTGGTTGGATACAATTTTTATGCTCAAGCTCTTGAACTCCGCTATGTCAACGCGCTGGCCCCACTGAATTTAACCCAAATGGAGAATGGAGATGCATTGCAGCGTGCCGCGCTTCAAAAGCCGGATCTCCTGATGATGTATGGCAGTTCCGAGTTGACTCTACTACCCACTCCATATCAGGCGGATCAATTTTTCGCAAAGTATCCCACCGGCTTTACAGTAGTCGATGTTGCCAGTCTGGGGGTTTTATCCGTCACGCTCGCGCAGGAATTCGCGGCCTTGGGCCCTGACCTTCGAGGGAAGAAGATTGTCCTCTCTATCATGCCGGGATCGTTCTTCATCAACAAAAAATATTTCATAGAAAACAATCCCGATCACGACTTCGCGATGAATTTTTCGCCCCTGCGAACCTATGAAACAATTTTCAGCCCCTATCTCAGCTTTGGCATCAAGAACGAAATCTCAAGAAGCCTATTGATCTATAAAGATACAATTCAAGACGATCCTTTCCTGACGTTTGCCATCACAGTCACATCCAACACCTCGATACGCAATCGAATCTTATATTATCTAATCTGGCCGCTCGGCGAACTTCAAACGGAAATCCTGCGATTACAGGATCATTTCGAGGTAGTTCTTTATATCTGGACGCACCACATCGATCCAAATGTGCAAAAGGTTTCTCAATCGATTGATTGGAAGGCCGTTCATCAGAATGCGCTTACGGAACAGATAATGAATACCACCACAAATCCCTACGGCGTGGAGAATTTTATGTGGTGGTATTTCGACAGAATTTCCCTGCCCGAGCCTGCCGGATCGAACAACGATTTATATAGAAAAAACTTGACCAATTCGCAGGAGTGGACGGATTTCAAAATCCTTTTGATCGTCCTGCAGCAACTGGGCGCAAAGCCGTTAATCCTGAGCCGACCTTTGAATGTTCCTTTATGGGAAGTAATGGGCGTCACTGAAGATACACAGGATATTTTCTACCATAGGTTACATTCTGTTGCCGATCCGTTCAAAATGCCATTGATAGATTTTCGACAAGATGATCACGATATGTATTTCAGCATCGATCAGGGCTCGCATACCAGCCGCGACGGCTGGGTCTACGTAGATCAGATTCTAGATGCCTACTATCACGGACAAATCCCATGAGAGCGAGGCCTCATCTCAATGCCGGACTCGTTTCGATTCTTATACTATTCATCGGACTGCTTGGATTGGACATCTATGCCTATTCGCTGGAACAACGGTATGTGAACGCGTTGGCTCCATTGGATTTAAGTCAAACTATCAATGGAATCGCTTTGCAACGCGCAGCGCTCTATCAATCCGATCTTCTGCCCGTTTACGGCAGTTCGGAAATCACGATGGTCGACACGCCGTACGATGCTGAAAAATTCTTCGCAACGTATCCGACCGGTTTCACGGTTTTTCAAGTAGCCAATTTTGGAGCGGCCCCGCTTACAATGGCGCAGGATTTAGCCGCGCTGGGTCCAGATCTTCGCGGAAAGAAAATCGTGATCTCGTTCTCACCCGCGACTTTCATAATAGGAAATTATTATGCCGGTAATTTTTCGCCGCTGCATGCATATGAGATGGTATTCAGTCCGCACTTGAGCATAGGGTTGAAAATTGACGCCGCCAAACAAATGTCGGATTTTCCTGCTACACTTCAGAGCGATGCATTCCTTCATTTCGCTATCAACCAAATGACGAGGAACTCCAGAGCCAATCGAATCCTTTATTACTTGAGCTGGCCGCTCGGTGAACTCCAAATTGCCACGATGCGCTTGCAGGATCATGCGGAAGTTGTATTGTATCTCTGGTCGCATCCAACCAATCCCGATGTTCAAAAAATTCCGAAAACGATTGACTGGTCAGCATCCTTCTTATCCGCATTGGCGGAACAAAAACAACATACGCTGAACAATTCATTCGGAATCGAAGATAATCGCTGGTGGTATTATCAGCATGTCCTGACCAATCCGATTCGCGTCGGATCGGAAGATAAGGATTTCATCAACGACGTCAAATTGTCCCATGAATGGACGAATTTAGATATACTTCTGCGCGTACTGCAAGAGTTGGGCGCGCAGCCATTGATTCTGAGCCGCCCGATGAATGTTCACCTTTGGGAAGCGCTCGGAGTATCCGAACAAGCGCAAAACATCTACTATAGTAAATTGAATAAGATTGTAAATCGATATTATATGCCATTGGTAGATTATCAACAATATGGAACCGATATTTATTTTAGCATTGATCAAAGCTCGCACACCAGCGGCTATGGGTGGGTTTACGTAGATGAAGCACTGGATAATTTCTTTCATGGAAGAATTGAGCCATGAGACAACGAATTCATCTCGGTGCTGCGATCATTTCGTTTATTATTGTCATCTTGACATTGATTGGATTTGATATCTATGCCCGTTCCCTTGAAGGACGTTATGTGAACGCGCTAGCGCCTTTGGATTTACCTCAAACCATCAATGGAATCGCTGTGCAACGCGCCGCGTTATATCAATCCGATCTTCTGCCCGTTTATGGCAGTTCGGAAATCACAATGATCGACACGCCGTATGAGGCCGAAAAATTCTTCGCAACCTATCCGACCGGTTTCACGGTTTTTCAAGTTGCCAATTTGGGTGCGGCATCGCTGACAATGGCACAGGATTTAGCCGCGCTCGGTCCGGACCTACGCGGGAAGAAAATCGTCATCTCGTTTTCACCCGCGACCTTCACGATGAGCGAGCTCCCGCAGGACTATTACGCCGGTAATTTCTCACCGCTTCATGCCTACGAAATGATTTTCAGTCCTTATCTCAGCTCGGCATTGAAATTAGAAGCAGCCAAACGCATGTTGGATTTCCCAGCCACACTTCAGAATGAATCGTTTCTTGATTTTGCCATCATTCAATTGACGAGCACATCCAGGGCAAATCGCATCCTTTATGACTTGAGCTGGCCCCTTGGTGAACTCCAAATTATGACCATGCGCTTGCAGGATCATGCGGAGGTGGTATCTTATTTGTGGTCCCATCCAAGCGATCCTAATGTTAAAAAGATTCCGCAAACCATTGATTGGTCTGAGACGTTTTCGGCAGCCTTGGCGGAGCAAAAACAACATACGCTTAGCAACCCGCTGGGCATTGAGGATGATCGCTGGTGGTTTTATCAACATGTCTTGACCCATCCAACTCCTGCTGGATCGGAAGACATAAGGTTCATCAATCGAGTCGAACACCACCTTGAATGGACCGATCTTGATATACTTCTGCATGTCCTACAGGAGTTAGGCGCCCAGCCATTGATCTTGAGCCGCCCCATGAATGTTCACATTTGGGAAGCTCAGGGAGTATCCGAACAGGCGCAAAACATTTATTATGTCAAATTGAATGAGATGGCGAATCAATATCACATGCCCCTGGTTGATTATCAACAATATGGCACAGACATTTACTTCAGCATTGACCAAGGAGCGCATACCAGCCGCTACGGATGGGTTTATGTCGATCAAACGCTTGACGAATTTTTCCACGACAACATACACTAATCGTACCGGGGCAGGATACCATATTTCAAAAGATCATCAGATAGTTCAAATGATCATTCCATGCATCGATTAATTGAGGGACGGTTGCAGCTTTGAAGTCAAAATATCCACACATGGTTTCCTTCTTGCTGGCAATCCTGATAATGTCAGGTTTGCTGGTTTACGGAACTTTTTATGCACATTGGATTGAACAAAAATACATTCACGCGTTGGCGCCTCTCATGATTCCACAGTCCCGCTTGGGAATTGCCCTGCAACAAGTTGCATTTACACAGCCGGATCTGTTAATGGTATATGGTAGTTCGGAAATGCTTCATGGCTCCACTCTCTTTGGCGCTTCCCAGTTCTTTCAGAACTATCCGACTGGCTTCAATGTCTACACGGTGGCAGGGCCTGGCGCATCCCCATTGAACATTGCTCAAGATTTGGCCTCGATCGGGCCTGAATTGAGCGGAAACAAAGTAGTATTTTCGTTCACGCCCTCCATGTTCATGGAGGAGAGTGTCAATCGGGCGGATTATGCTGGGAATTTTTCCTTATTGCACGCCAATGCGTTGGTTTTCAACTTATCGCTCAGTTACGGATTAAAACAACGCACAGCACAACGGATGAATGAGTATCCCACCACGTTGAAGGCTGATCCGATTCTCCAATTTGCAATCCAACAGTTAACTTGTCAATGTTCCTATGGATCTACTTTATATAATCTCGCATTGCCTCTCGGACAGATCAACATATCGATCATTCGCCTGCAGGATCATTGGGAAGTGCTGAATTATATTTGGAGTCATCCTCAATTGAATCCGGCCGTGACCCGTCTGCCAGCCAAAATTGATTGGGTTAGTGACTTCGCATTGGGGCTTCAAGCCGCTCAGAAAAATTCAACCAACAACCCCTATGGGATCGAATACAATGCCTGGACAAAAACCTACTCCAAAATCCTGGTCCAACCCAATGAGCCTGGAAGCGGGGATGTTCAGTTCACCTCGGATTTGAACCATTCCACAGAATGGACTGATTTTGAACTTGCGCTGCAGATTTTGACGGAGTTGGGGGCAAAACCGCTCATCTTAAGCAGACCGATTGACGGCCCCATTTGGGATGCATTGGGGGTTTCTGCGCTGGCCCGCAATGCATATTATAATAAACTTCAAAAGACCGTTGCGCTATATGGTTTCCCATTCGTAGACTTTCAAAATCATGATAACGACAGATATTTCAGCATTGACCTTGGCTCCCACTGCAGCCCAGAAGGATGGATTTATGTGGATCAAACGCTTGATGAATTTTTTCACGGCAATTTACACTAACTCGACAGGACGCGTCGTTCTGTTGACGTTGTATTATCTCGCCATCATCGTGGGGCTGATCATCATGTATGGTCGAGGTAACTTCACTACGCCCAAGTTTGTTTATCAGGGATTCTAATGAACTTGATCGAACGGATCGACCGATGGAGTCGCGAAACGCCGGAGCGAGTCGCGCACGTCGGCAGCAAGCAAACTCTCACCTACGCCGAATTGACTCGGCGATCCAACGCGCTTGCAGAGGCGTTATCGAAGCAATTGTCCAACGATCGTTCTCCGATTGCAGTTCAGGGGCACAAGGAGTCGGAGATGCTGATTGCATTCCTGGGCGCGGTGAAATCGGGTCACCCGTATATTCCTTTGGATAGTTCGCTACCATCGCAACGCGTCGAAACAATTTTGGAGACAGCCAAAGCTTCCATGTTTCTTACGCCGGACAAAGTGAAGGAACTGGTGAATCCGTCGAAGGGAGATTCATCCAGCTTTCAAATTTATCATCCTGCGTTCGATGATGCTTGGTATATAATCTTTACTTCGGGAAGTACGGGCGAGCCCAAGGGTGTGGTCATTACATGCGGCTGCCTCGAAAGTTTTGTCAATTGGATATTATCCGAGCAACCCTTTGCCGAAGGAAAGGAAGTGTTCCTCAATCAGGCGCCGTTCTCGTTCGATCTATCCGTGATGGATTTATATTCAAGCCTCGTCTCCGGCGGGACGCTCTTCAGCCTGACTAAAGATGTGATCGGTGAACCGAAGAAGTTGTTCCAAGTCTTGAATCATTCAGAAGTCAGCGTCTGGGTATCGACTCCGTCCTTCGCACAATTCTGCTTGACAGAAGCAGCCTTCAAAGAAGAGATGCTTCCTCAGGTAAATAAATTTTGGTTCTGCGGCGAGACGCTCACGCCGGAAGTGGCTGGCAGTTTGCTGACGCGTTTTCCAAAGGCCGAAGTCTGGAATACTTATGGACCAACAGAAGCAACAGTTGCAACCAGCTCCGTCCGCATCGATCAAGAGATCATCGCGCGATATAGTCCATTGCCAGTTGGCAAGCCCAAACCCGATAGCGAAATCCACATTCTTAATGATGGAATAGAAGCCCAAAGCGGAGAACGAGGCGAGATTGTCATTGCGGGACCAAACGTCAGTGTGGGATACATTCATCGTCCCGATCTAACAGAGCGCGCATTTTATCAACTTAATAAGATGCGCGCCTATCGCACCGGCGATTTGGGTCATTATCAAGATGGATATTTGTTTTTCGATGGACGAATTGATTTTCAGATCAAGCTACACGGTTATCGCATTGAAGTTGGCGACATTGAAAATAATCTGCACGCGCTTCCGAATGTGCGGGATGCAGTGGTCATTCCGGTGATGAAAAATAATAAGGCAGATTATCTGGCGACCTTCGTCATTCTGAAAGAGCGAATGAACAAATCGGATTTTGAAATTACGCGTGCATTGAAACGCGAATTAAACGGACGGTTGCCCGATTATATGATTCCTCGCAAATTTATTTTCGTGAATCAATTCCCGATGACGAATAATGGCAAGGCCGACCGACGAAAATTATCCGAGGGACTCAAATGATTCCATATACCAGTTTTCTTTACTTCGGCATTTTGCTGATCTATATTGTGATACCGACCATCATCGTTGGCTTCTTCAAGCGGATTTCAAAAATCTGGCTTGTGATTGCAACGCTTGCCATGTTAGTCATTCAATACTATGTTCCACAGCAAATCACAAAATCCATATCGGTCAACGAAATAGAACTCGTCGCGATTTATGCAGTTCTGCAATGGCTGATTGCGATCCTCTTTTTGCTGATACGCAATCGCGGAAAAAATCAATTTGCATTTTATCTGGCGGTGGTATTAAGTTTATTGCCTTTGCTTGCGGCGAAATTTATTCCACTCTTCCAACCTGATTATCAAGTTTTCTTTTTGGGGTTATCTTATATTACGTTCCGAAGTCTGGATGTGATCATCGGTATCCACGATGGGATGATCGCCTCGCTCCCGCCGATTTAATACCTGACCTTCTTGTTGTTTTTCCCCACCATTTCGTCGGGTCCCATTGACCGCTATAACCGCTTTCAAGAGGACTGGAGGCGCGAGCGGACCCGCTCTGAATTTTTATCCGACCTGGATGGATTCGTTCACCGCGTCTTTACCGGCTTTCTTTATAAATTCATCTTAGCTACATTGATCCAACAATATTGGCTTAACCCGATGTCGAAAGGTGGGAATCTTTTGCACATCGGCTTGTACATGTACGCCTATACTTTTTATCTGTTCTTTGACTTTGCTGGTTACAGTGCCTTCGCTATTGGATTAAGTTATCTATTCGGCATTCATACACCTGAAAATTTCAACCGCCCATTTCTTTCACGTGACATCCGCGATTTCTGGAATTGCTGGCACATGAGCCTGTCATTCTGGTTCCGCGATCACATCTACAACCGCTTCGTCTTCACCGCGCTAAAAAACAAATGGTTCAAGGATCGTTACACCGCGTCTTATGTGGGATATATCCTTACGATGGGCTTGATGGGACTGTGGCATGGCACCGAGTTACACTACATCGTTTATGGCTTCTATATGGGAGTTCTGTTGGCGGTCACGACTTGGCTGGATCGCCGCTTTAAAGGGAATCGTCTGCTCAATAGCAAGGCTTTCACCTGGCAAGCCGTTTCCATTTTGATCACCTTCCATCTCGTTGCGATTGGATTGTTGATTTTCTCAGGTCGATTATTTTAACTAGATGCAAGCCCAACCTTCAGGTGCATCGCGTCGAAGCCGATTAATTGAAGTCGCCGCGCTCTTTCTGCAGCTGGGATTCACTGCCTTCGGCGGCCCCGCAGCGCATATTGCGATCATGCGCGATGAAGTAGTCAAGAAACGCAAGTGGATCACCGAACAGGAGTTCCTCGATCTATTCGGTGCGGCAAATATGATCCCCGGTCCCACATCAACCGAAACCGCCATCTATCTGGGTTTTCGCCGCGTCGGTTGGCTGGGTCTCGTATTGGCTGGAGTATGTTTCATTCTGCCAGCGATGTTGATCGTGATGATATTAAGCTGGGCATATATTCGATATGGGACAACGACTTGGGCAACTGCCATTCTATACGGCATCATGCCGGTGGTCATGGCGATCATCGCCCAAGCATTATGGGGATTGGGAACGAAGGCGGTGAAAAATTGGCTGACCGGTATCCTCGGGCTTTGCGCGGTGGTTCTTTATATGCTCGGCATAAACATCCTGCTCATTCTTCTGGTGGCGGGCCTAATCGTAATGATCGGCGAAAATTTTTCGAGAATAAAAAATATTCCCATTGCTGGAATTTTATTGCCGATTGTTGGATTAAGTTTTCTTGCTGCTTCCACCCCATTCAACTTGACTCTCTTATTCCTTAACTTTCTAAAGATCGGCGCGACGTTGTATGGAAGCGGTTATGTTCTGCTGGCATTTCTACGCGCCGATTTCGTTCTCCATCTCGGCTGGCTTACCAATAAACAATTGATCGACGCGATCGCCATCGGTCAGATCACGCCGGGTCCGGTATTCACCACCGCCACTTTCATCGGCTATTTACTTGGGGGCATTCCCGGCGCGCTCCTTGCCACACTCGGAATATTCCTCCCATCTTTTATTTATGTGGGCATCAGCAGCCTGTTCATCAAACGGATTCGAAATTCGACATGGGCTTCCAGTTTTCTGGATGGAGTCAATGCCGCCTCCCTCGGACTGATGCTGGCGGTTTCCTTTCAACTGGCTTCAACCGCTCTGATTGATCCCGTCACCATCGGCATTGCCTTGATCTGTCTCATCATCCTGATTCGATTTCAAACCAACTCAACCTGGTTGATCGCAGGCGGAGCATTGATTGGTTTATTCCATACCCTATTGTAGGGGCAGAGCGACGCACTGCCCCTACTCCTGTTTTATTTTTCTACCAGCATAAACTCACCGAACAGAATCACGATGAACGTGGCGGTCAATGCCAGAATCCACGTCACGCCTGCAAACATCTCGGTTTGAGATTCCCTCTGCTCGACCTCGCGCATGTTGCGTCCCGCCATGACAAAGCCATTATTGTAGGGCACAACCACGGATGCAATCCGAACATCTGCGCCCGGCTGCCAGGTCACACGATTATCTCCATTTTGTTTGGCAGTATCCAATGCGCCTTTGGGATAATCGGGCAATTGACCGTTCAGCAAACCGGAGCCTGCGACCGAATTGCCGTTCATATCATAAATATCGATGAACGGCGCAAGGCTGCGTGACATCTCAACTTTTGTGCCAGTAACGACTGAATCAACTGTTGCACCATTATTCAAGGCATAAGCAGCATCTTCCGCCATTTGAATTTGCGGATCGTTCAATCCCTGCCGGAAAGCTTGTTGCACCGTTGTATAAGCCAACAGGCAAAACGCAGATATGACAACGGCAAAAGGAAGCCAGATTCTAACAACATTCTTTAATTTACTCATTTAAGATTCTCCTTTCCAACTTGAAGTATACATAACCCCATCTATCATTTACTTGCAAAGACTCTCTTAATAGAAAAGACTTCGGAAGTCTTGTCGACTTCCGAAGTCTTTTAATATTTTACTTCTGACTTTTTGCTTTCTTCTCAACCAATTCTTCGCGGTTCATCACATCCATCACGGCGACTGCGGCGATCTGAACAATATTATTGACTTCATCGCCGGTTTGCAACACATGGATTGGTGCACCGGTGCCAAGCAAAATCGGTCCAATAGCTTTCGCTTTGCCAAGCCGCGCTAACAGCTTGTACGCAATGTTCGCCGACTCAAGCGAGGGAAAGACCAACACATTCGCATCCTTCACGGCGCTGAACGGATAACGTCCTTCCACAATTTCGGCGACGACTGCGGTATCGGCTTGCATCTCGCCATCCACGGCCAGTTCCGGGCGGCGCGCTTTGACCAGTTCAACGGCCCTCCGCACCTTATCTGAGAGCGGATGCGGCGTGGAGCCAAAGTTGGAAAACGAAAGGAACGCCACTCGCGGGTCGAGTTCGAGTTGAACTGCAAAGTCCGCCGCGAGAGTTCGCGATCTCAGCCAGATCTTCCGCAGTCGGCTCGATGTTGACCGTTGCATCCGTGAAGAGATAAACGCGATCTTCGACGATCATAATGTAAACTCCCGCAGCGTGCACCACGCCGGGTGCAGTGTGATGGATTCGCAAAGCAGGTCGGATTACCTCAGGATAATCATAGGTCAGGCCGCTGACAAACGCATCCGCATCGCCCATCTTAACCATCAACGCGCCGAACACATTGGGGTCACGCACCTTCTTGGTAGCTTCGACCATCGTCAGGCCCTTGCGGTTGCGCAGTTCGTAATAAGATGCGGCATATTTTCCCAAACCCTTGAAGTCCGCCGGATCAACAATCTCAGGCTTGTAATCAATTCCGAGAATGCTCAGTTGTTGTTGAATGACCGACGGCCGACCGATCAAAATCGGTGTACCAATGCCTTCCTCTTTTACTTGATGCGCGGCGCGAATGATCTTCGCCTCTTCCCCCTCCGGGAATGCGATGCGCTTCCCTCCGCCCGATGAGCGGGCCTTGTTCTGGAAGAAGTAACGCACTTGTTCGCCCTTGCCCTGACGATACGCAAGCTGTTCGCGATATTCGTCAGTGTTAATCGTCTTGCGCGCAACGCCGGTCTTCATCGCCGTCTCGGCGACTGCAGGCGATTCCCATAGCAGGACGCGCGGATCGAGCGGCTTGGGAATGATATATTCGCGTCCAAACTTAATACTGTCCACGCCATATGCGCGCAGAACAGAATCAGGCACATCTTCTTTGGCGAGCGCAGCCAGCGCCTTGGATGCTGCGAACTTCATATCATCATTGATCGCTTTGGCGCGGACATCCAACGCCCCACGGAAGATGAACGGAAAGCCCAGCACGTTGTTGATTTGATTCGGATAATCCGAGCGGCCCGAGGCAATGATGACATCCTTGCGTGCTTCCTTCGCCAATTCAGGTTTGATCTCCGGATCAGGATTCGCCATGGCAAATACAATCGGGTCCTTGGCCATGGATTTGACCATATCCGGAGTCAACACGTTGGCAACGGAGAGACCATAGAATACGTCCGCGCCGCGCACCGCGTCTGCGAGCGTACGCGCATCAGTCTCGGCCAGGAAGCGCTCCTTATATTTATTGATTCCTTCGGTGCGGCCTTTATACACCACACCCTTGCTGTCGCACAACATGATATTCTCGCGCTTCACGCCCCAGCGAATGGCCAGTTCGGCACACGATATGGCGGAGGCGCCTGCCCCGGAAATGACCAAGCGAATCTCGCTATGTTTCTTGCCGACAACCTCAAGCGCATTCGCCAGCCCCGCCGAAGAAATGATCGCGGTGCCATGCTGGTCGTCGTGGAAGACCGGGATATCGAGCATCTTCTTCAATTCTTCTTCGATATAAAAACATTCGGGCGCCTTGATATCCTCGAGGTTGATTCCGCCAAACGTCGGCGAGATGGCCGCCGCAACTCTGATGATTTCGTCCGGATCATGGGAATTGACTTCGATATCAAATACATCCACATCGGCAAACTTCTTGAAGAGAACGCCTTTTCCTTCCATCACCGGCTTGGAAGCCAGCGCCCCGCGGTCACCCAGACCGAGGATGGCTGTGCCGTTGGTGAGCACAGCAACCAAGTTACCTTTCGAGGTATATTCATAGGCTAACTCGGGGTCCTTCTCGATATCGAGCACAGGCTCAGCCACACCGGGGGTATAGGCGAGGCTCAAGTCGCGTTGTGTATCCATGGGTTTGGTGGGAACAACGGCGATCTTGCCAGGCTTTCCTTTGAGGTGGTGATATTCAAGAGCGTCTTCACGTGTAATTTTAGCCATGAGGCCTCCTTTTGATGTGAATGGGTGTTTTGGATGATAGCACTTTGCAGAAAATCAAGCCAGTCAAGTTTGATACTCTCTAGTGTAACATCAGTCAAACTATCTTAACCTATCGGATTGAAAATTTCCATCCCCGCGGGTTGTTTCAAAATCCTTAACACATTGTTAAAAAATCATGTATAATACAAAAAATCCGAAAGGATTTATGGTTTACTTTGCCGCCTCGGCGGCCTGACTTGCAAACGGACTATTGGAACCCGCACGAACCTGGCAGATTGATTTCCGCCATATCCTGGCTCAGGTGATTTTGAAAGTTGCCGTCATTCAGACGGATATATTTGAGAGAATGCTTTTTCGGATTGATTTTTCAGCCTGTGTAACCTGATTCTCGGGCTTATCACCCTTGTCAACCCGCTTCTTTCGGAGCCGGGGCCGGTTTCTGCAATCCAAATTTCGTTTACAGTCGAGGCCATCTAGGCAGGCCATCGGCTGTATTTTATTTAATGGCTAAGATCACTGCTATTGAGATTCAGAAGCGTGACCCAAATCGGGTGAACATTCACCTCGATGGAAAATACGCTTTCGGATTAACACGGATTACTGCCGCCTGGCTTCAGGTTGGACAGGAACTCAGCGAAGAGAAGATCACTTCGCTTCAGATGGAAGACAGCCGCGAGCGGGCTTATCAACAAGCGATGCTCTTCCTGAGTTACCGCGCCCGCTCCGAATCCGAGATCAGACAAAACCTGAGCAAGAACGAGATTCCGCAGGATGTGATCGAGCAAACGATTGAACGTTTGCGTGAGGTTCAGCTTGCGGACGATAAACAATTTGCCCGCGCATGGGTCGAGAACCGTAACACGTTCCGGCCGCGCAGTCGGCTCGCATTACAAACGGAGCTTCGACAAAAAGGACTTTCTGATGAAGCCGCACAATCGGCATTGGAAGGTTTGGACGAAGAAGCTCTGGCCTACGAAGCAGGCCTGAAAAAAGCGCGCCGCCTCCAGTCCGCAGAATGGAGCGAGTTTCGGAAAAAATTATCCGAGCATCTCGCCCGCCGCGGGTTTCCATATTCCGTCATTGCGTCCGTCGTATCCCGTATTTGGAAAGAGACGCACACGGAACAACAAATTGATGATGAGGAAAAATAAATGAACGCGATCATAAGTATCATCGTTGTTTTATTCGCGCTGGCGGTGGGCGCAGTGGTTGGTTATTTCTATCATCGCTATCAAAGTGACCGGGCGCTCAAAAACCAGCAGGATAAAGCCGACAATATCCTAAAGGTTGCCAACACACAGGCACGCCTGATCGAGACACAGGCGCGCGAAAGCGCGACCAAGATCGTTCAAGCCTCGGAGAGCGAGATCAAAGAACGGCGCATCGAACTGGGCAAGGAAGCGGATCGACTCGATAAGCGCCGCTCCGAACTCGATAGCCGTGCGGACAAAATCGAACAGCGCGATCAAAACCTTAACAAACGTCAAAGCCTCGTCGATAAGCGCACGAACGAGATTGAAAAACTGTACGAGCAGGAAGTGATCAAGCTCGAACAAATTGCACAACTTTCACAGGATGATGCCAAGAAACAATTATTTGCCGCCGTCGAAAAAGAGGCGCGCGCCGACATGGCGCGCATCTATCGCCAGATCGAAGCGGAGGCGCGCGAAGAAGGCGAAAGGCGTGCCCGCAAGTTGATCGCGGACGCGATCCAGCGTGTGGCATCCGACCATGTCGCGGAAGTGACTTCATCGGTTGTGCCGATCCCCAGCGAAGAAATGAAGGGACGGATCGTCGGGCGCAACGGACGCAACATCAAAGCTTTTGAGCAAGCCGCAGGCGTGGATGTGATCGTGGACGACACACCGGAAGCCGTAACCATCTCATGCTTTGATTCAGTGCGGCGCGAGATCGCCCGGCGCGCGCTTACCCGTCTCACGGTCGATGGCCGCATCCATCCCGCACACATCGAAAAGATTCTGGAAGAAGAAACGAAAGCCATTGATAAGATCATCAATGAAGCGGGAGAGCAAGCCGCATTCGATGCGGGCATCGCGGGGTTGCATCCTGAAGTATTGCGTATGATGGGTCGATTGAAATTCCGCACTTCCTACGGACAAAATCAACTCGCCCATGCAGTCGAAGTTTCAAAGCTTGCAGGCATTCTCGCGGCCGAGATTGGTTCCAACGTTGAATTATCCAAACAAAGTGGATTCCTGCACGACATCGGCAAGGCCATGGATCACAATCAGGAAGGCACACATGCCAAGCTCGGCGCAGAATATTGTCGACGATATGGCGTCAACTCAATTGTGGTCAACGCCATTGAATCGCATCACCATGAGGTGGATCAGTTAACCATCGAAGCAGTGATCGCTGAGGCCGCCGATGCCATTTCCGGCGCGCGTCCTGGTGCGCGACGTGAGGATTTGGAAGCCTACATCAAACGCATCCGCACACTCGAAGAGCTTTCGCAGTCATTCGAGGGCGTACAACAAGCATTCGCGATCCAGGCCGGACGCGAGGTGCGCGTTATCGTCAAACCGGAAAACATCGACGATCTTGCCTCGGCGCGACTGGCACGTGATATTGCCAAGAAGATTGAAGAGACCATGCAATATCCGGGTCAAATCAAAGTCACAGTGATTCGCGAGACACGCGCAACGGAATTCGCGAAATAATAAAATCATGCGAAATAATAAAAACAAAGCACAAGGAAAACATTGTGCTTTGTTTTTTATTGTCCAGCGCGTCAATCTCTTTTTATATTGCGTCCCCAGAAAACAGGCATGACCAGCACTAAAATGATTCCAAGCAAGATCGCGGCGATCAACACCGCATGCGGCGCGCTATTGATTCCACCCAGCGATTGCGCCACCGCTCCGCTTCCCAGTGCGCCCAGCGAGGGCAGACCGATCAAGGTCACGGTATAGTAACTCATGACACGTCCGCGCATTTCGTTCGGGATCATCACTTGAATGAATGTCGCAATGATGGTGGCAAAGACGGTGGATGTCACTCCAACAATGAATAATAGGATTAGTCCGAGCCAGAATGATGGACTCAGTGCAAAACCAATTAGCGAAAAACTGAACAGCAGTCCATTGACTAGCATCACAACACCATGACGTGATATGTGCCGTATGGATGCCAATCCAAAGGCACCTACCAACGCGCCTGCGCCTGCGGATGCAAGCAGTAATCCATAACCCTGCGGACCGGCCTTCCACACATCGCTGAAGGCCGGCAGAAGAGTTTGATAAGAACGTCCGAATAAAGAACCGATTGCAGAAAGCACTAGCAATGCCATGATCAAGCGGTTGTTCCATGCATAGGTCAATCCATTCCAGAAAGAATGATGCAATGGATGTTGAAATCCTCCGCTATGCGTCCGAACATCACGCATCACGGTCAGCGCAAAGATCACAGCCAGAAAACTGACACCATTGATAAAGAAAAGAGTCCCCGCGCCAAACGGAGCCAGCATCACTCCAGCCAAAGCCGGGCCGACTAACGCCGCGCCGTTATAGGTCGCGGAGTTGAGCGAGAGCGCATTCAGTAAATCAGGCGGAGCGACCAGGTCCGGCACCAACGCCTGTCGAGCCGGATTGTCAAATGCAAGCATCGCCGCGCTGACAAACGATACCGCCAAAATATGCCAGACCTGGATCATTCCAAGCCAAGTGAGCGCGGCCAATACAAACGCACCGAGCATCTGCATGGTCTGCGTGAAATACAAAAGTTTGATTCGATTCACGCGATCCACCACCGCGCCTGCCAGCGGAGGAAGAATAATCATAGGCAAAGCAAAACTCAATCCAAGCAATCCAAGCCACAGCGGTGAATTCGTCAACTGCAAAACCAGCCAACCGTTGGCAACGTTTTGCATCCACGTGCCCATGTTGGAAACGATCAATCCCGACCAGATCAATTTAAAATTTCGGTATCCAAGTGCCGCAAAGCGTGTTGGATTTGGTGCAACTTTTTCCATGAGTTATCCTAAAGCCGAATTTCCGACAAACGGATTGTATTTCTTTTCCTCACCGACCGTCGTTTCAGGGCCGTGACCCGAGAGGAGTTGTGTTTCATCTGGCAAAGTGAACACTTGAGTTTTGATGCTATTGACCAGCGCGTCCGCATCGCCACCGGGCAAATCAGTGCGACCGACGCTATTGTGAAAAATCAAATCGCCGCAGAAGCAAACTTTCGACGAAGCAACATAAAAGATGCAATGGCCCATCGTATGCCCTGGTGTGAAGCGGACTTCAAATTCGACGCTGCCTAATCTTAGAATCTGGCCTTGATATAAATCAATCGTCGGTTCAGGGCCGGGATCAATCTTGAATCCAAAGAGCGGCGCGCCGCCTTCCGCGCGCCACAAAACATGATCGTCCGGATGAAGCGCAACCAGCGGCAATGGATTCAAGGCGTTGGCAATTTTACCCGCGCCGCCGATATGGTCGAAGTGTGCGTGTGTATACCAAAGATGCGCGATACGCCAGCCGCGCTTCTGCGCTTCAGCAAGAATGATGTGACCATCCCAAGCCGGATCAATCACCGCCGCGTCGCCGGTTTTAGAATCAGCAACGAGATAAGCATTAGTTTGAACGGGACCGAGCATGAAAGTTGCAATTTCCAACATAACAGATTCCTCTACAAGTCCGGAGCGAGTTCGATATGATCGGGTGAAAATTTCTTGGAGCGCGGAATAAAAATCAGGCTGAGAATGATTCCAATCACAATCAAAACGAATCCAACAGGATACATCAGCACCGGATCGAGCTGATAAAGATATCCAGCGAGGGGCGGTGCAAGCAAAACCGTCGAAGAACCGATCATTTCAGTGATGCCATATGCGAGCCCCATTTGCGATTCGTGGACAAAGGGACGAACCTGCGCGACGCCCAGCCCGCGCAAGGCGCGAAAGCCGCCGAGAAGAAAATATCCCAGCGCGAACCAGCCAAAGCCCGAGCCACGCCAAAGCAAAACCGCAAATAACGATACACTGATCTGACCCAACACGAAACCGGTGCGCGCTTCAAATTGACCAAACAACAAATTGAGTACAGCTGTACCGAGGCCTCCGATCGAAAATAATTCGCCAATTGTTTCCAGCGATAGATTGCGTTGATTTAACAAAAAATTCGGCGTCAACGGTTGCGGCAAATAGGTCGCAAAGGCTACTACGAAAAGGATGGATAGGAAACTTAAATAGCGTCCATTGGCCAGCAAACTGGGAGGCGGATCTTGAGGATCATGATGATCACGCGGCTGCGATGCAATCAATAAAAGCACGATCGTGGATAAAACAAATATGCCAGCAGAGATAAAGTAGACTCGTCGCAATCCGAAATGATCGCCGACCCAGCCGCCGGTGAGGGGACCAAGCACTGAGCCCGCATTGTACATCATAGAGATAAATGTGATGGCACGTCCCACCGACCATCCGCCGCGCGCGGCAGTCACATAACTATCGAGCGGCGAAGCAACAAATGCCGTAAAGCCATAGATCAAAACACCAACCACAAAAATGGGAAGTGTCCGGGCCATCGCCATCAATAAAGTGGCGGCGATGCCAGTGATCCACGCCGCCATCAGCAGCGGGCGGCGACCGATCAAGTCTGAGAGATGGCCAGCGGGAATGTGCGTGAACGTCATCACCGCGCCGAACGCGCCGAGAATCACGCCGATTTGAATCGGGTCAGCGCCCAGTTGTTGAAGATAGATCGGCTGAAAAAGCAAAAACATGCTCTCGCCCAGTCCCCACAAGAACATAGATGCGCCCAGCCAAAGCAAAGAACGATTCATTGGCGCAGATTCTCCAAACTTTCGTAAGACAATATCAATCCTTTCGGATCCACGCGGGATGCAAGGCAGCTACCGTTTTATAAATCGGACATTTCACTTGATGCGCTCCCGCTAAATATCCCGTACTGACCAGGAACTCGCGCACAATTTCACCGCCGGTGAATACAAAGGTCTTCTTGAATAATCTGGTCCACTGATCCAATGAAAAGGATTGATGAGCATCGAGCCAGCCCTTGAACGAAATATAATCTCCCCGCACAGCTTGAATCCGTTTCGCGTTTTCGATCGCGGCATTGATCTTCAATCGGTTGCGGATAATGCCCGCGTCGGAGAGAAGTCGCGTCACATCACGTTCACCGTACGATGCAATTTTATCAACGTCAAAATTATCGTACGCGTGGCGAAAGTTCTCCGCCTTTTTCAGAATCGTGATCCACGAAAGACCGGCTTGATTGATCTCCTGCATCAACCGTTCAAAGAGCCGATGATCTTCCGATAACGGAAATCCATATTGGGTATCGTGATAGATGCGGTTGGTTTCATCTTCAGGATGGGCGCGGACATAATCACAATAACTCGTCACAACTTCAACTCCATCATCGGCAATATACGCGGTGTTCCTTCCATATCGTAATCACGCTGATCGATTTTATATACCCCCATCTCTTCATAAAAGCCAACCGCATTCGGATCGGACTCTAATCGCAGAACATGATAACCGCGCTGCTTCGATAAATGAAGTGCATGTTTGAATAATGCGTTTCCATCGCCATGTCTCATTTGGGAAGGAATCACCCAAAGGTTTTCCAGCCAGGCAATACCATCTTTTTCCAGCAACGTATGGAAACCGACGGGATGATTTTCAACCCCCGCAGTCCAGCTTTCATTCTTTTCAAAATAACCTGAGTCAAAAGTTAATTCCGGCGTCCAGATCTGCATCCAGCGTTCTGGATAGCCCCAATGACCTTTGGCGGCAATAGCAATTTGAGTCAGCACTTCAGCCTCTTCAGGCAAAGCGCGGCGAATTTCTATATCCATGGCGAAGTCGATTGTATCCTAGAGTGCGTTCAAATTAAAGAAGTTATTATTGACCTCTTGTATTCTGCAAGCATTGTTATATACTAGGCGGTTGACATTTCCACCACAAGGAGCAATCAAGGATGCATACGATCAAGGAGCCTGGCGCGGACCAACCTCCCAGTCGCCGACTCAAACGTTACTGGCGGGTGGCCGTACTGGCTAATATCAAGGATGAAAAAGTTTCTCTACCACCCGGTGTTCCGCCGGATGCTTATGCCGATTTTGACCATATCGAAACAATAGAACATATTCGCAACGCCATTGAAAGCGACGGTCATGCAACTGCTTTCATCATGGCCGATCAAAACCTCCCTTTCGCTCTGCGCGACTTCAAACCGGATATCTGCTTCAACATCGCTGAAGGAATAGGCGGCGACGCGCGCGAAGCACAAATCCCAGCCTTGCTGGAAATGATGCGGATTCCATACACCGGATCGCGCGTGCTGACCAATGGCATCTCCCTCGACAAGACTCTCACTAAACGCATCTGGCGTGACCGACGTTTGCCGGTCGCGCCGTTCCAAGAATTCAACCTCGGCGACGAGCCTCTACGTCCGGATTTGAATTTTCCGCTTTTCGTCAAGCCTGCCCGCGAAGGAACCGGCATGGGCGTGGACTTAAAAGCAATTGTCAAGAATGAAAAGGAATTGCGTGAACGCGTCAAATGGGTTATTGATAATTACAGCCAGCCTGCACTGGTAGAGACATTTCTTCCGGGCCGCGAGTTTACGGTAGGCATCATGGGACGACCCGATGTGAAGCTATACAGCCGCCATCCAGAGTGGTATGAGAAGGATGGGTTCCATCGTTTTCCTGTCCTCGAGTTGGATAGTAGTCGTTCCGTGACACCTCAAGTTTATAGCCAAGCCGCAAAATCCAAGTCAATTGGCGAGGAAGGCGCACCGGGATATTTTTGCCCCGCAAACCTCGAACCAGAATTGACAAAGAAATTACAATATCTCGCTTGGCGCGCGCATATTCTGCTCAACGCGCTTGATATCTCACGTACGGATATTCGTCTCGACGCGGAGGGCAATCCGCGTTTACTGGAGATCAACACCCTGCCCGGCTTGACGCCCGATTACAGCGATCTATGCTTGCAAGCCAGTGCGGAAGGAATTGCATATAACGATTTGATTCTGGAAATCCTTTATATGGGTGCAAGCCGCTGGGGAATGTTAGAGCCGCGTGATGTTCCGCTGGAAGCAGGCAAGCGCAGAAAGCAAGCAAACCACATAGAATTCTGATTTACACTTTACGCCACGCCTTGCAAGGCGTGGCGTAAAGTATGAATTACCATTATTACGCTTCGCTGTTTCCCTTCACAATATTCACACATCCTTATCAAAAGTTCTTCACGGCACTATACTATATTTAGCCGTCGCTAAATAAGCTTTTAAAAGGAGTTACATTTCATGTCTAGCACAACAGATCCTTCTACACCCCCACCTACATCCATATCCACTCTGATCCACAATAGAAATTTTTGGTATGTTATCGGCTCAGTGTTGCTTGTATTGATCATTGTCGGTGGATATTTATATTATCAATCAGCCCAGCAAAAAAGCAAAAGCGCGGCCGCAGCACAGTCAGCGCTTCAAACTGCGAGAGTAACCCAAGGAAGCATCGTAATCAGCGCCAGCGGCACAGGACAAGTGGTTGCCGCGGCTACCGCCAACCTGGGATTTCCAAACACCGGTTCGTCAAGCAACACTGGCAACGGTACGCTCACACAACTCAATGTCATCGTAGGTGACCAGGTTAAGAAAGGGGAACTGCTAGCTACGGAAGATAATACCAATCAGGCACAAGCTTTGGCACAGGCAAAATTCAACCTAGCGCAGTTGACTTCTCCCTCTGCCATCGCAACGGCTCAGGGAGCTGTGGCCACCGATCAGGTAAATGTGACCAACGATTACCAAGACCTGGAATATGATATTAGCCCCGAACGGGTTTCTTGGGAACTAAAAGTGGCTACGGCTCAACAGAACCTGACCGATGCCCAATTAGCTGCCCAAGCTTCGCCCTCCGCCGATGCCACACAAAAAGTGCAAGATGCACAGAATGCCCTAAATTACGCCAATCAACAATTGTTGGGCGCAGAGGATTGGTATAACACCGTGTATGTTCCCGAACACTTTACATACCTTGTTAGTGTTACTTCTACGACTAGTAGTATTGGTGGAAAAACAAGTGGAAGGTCTAGAGGCAAAACCCCACCGCCCACTAAAGTCATTAGCCCTCCCAGCACTACGACGGTTGCCAGTGCACGCGCCGCGCTCGCGCTCGCACAGGCATCATTAGTGCAGGATCAGGATCTGGTGACCGCATTGACCACCGGCGTCATCCCCGATACTGCCACAGGACCGAGCCTGACTGCACTCAAGCAGGCACAAACCACCCTGCAAACTGCACAAACTGATTTCGACAACACCCAGATCATAGCTCCCTTTGATGGCACCGTGACGGCTGTCAACAATCAAATCGGTGACACCGTGGGATCCGCAACAGTCATTACGGTTTCAGATTTATCCCGCCTCCTCCTAACCATTTATATTGATGAGAGCGACTTGAGCAAACTTGCCATCGGGGAAGAAGCCGATGCCGTTTTCGATTCGCTGCCCGATCAGACTTTCAAAGGAAAAGTCACCGAGATCGTTCCGGCACTGACCACTGTGGATAACGTGCCAGCCGTTCAAGCGCAGGTGGAATTAGACAACACCACCGGCTCTGCCCTTTATGTGGGTCTCAATGCCACAGTCAATGTGATCAATGCTCAAGCGAATAATGTTTTGCTGGTGCCGATTCAGGCATTGAAAGAACTGGAACCCGGAAAATATGCGGTCTTCGTCGTGCAAAATGGAAATCTGGCGCTTCGGCCGGTGGTGGTTGGCTTGATGGACCAAAGTTTTGCCGAAATCAAATCAGGACTTCAGTTGGGCGATGTGGTCAGCACGGGGCTGACAGCAACCAGTCAAAGTGCAGCTGCGGTGACTCCTTAAGGACAATCAAATGAAATCTGACAAAATAATTATTGAACTCAAGGACCTCTCCAAAGTCTATCAGATGGGCGAAGAAAACATCGTCAGAGCACTCGATAATATCAACTGTTGCAATATGTATTCACACTATTCGCACATCCTTATCAAAAGTTCTTCACGACACTATACTATATTTAGCCGTCGCTAAATAAGCTTTTAAAAGGAGTTACATTTCATGTCTAGCACAACAGATCCTTCCACACCCACGCCTACATCTATATCCACACTGATCCATAAGAGAAGTTTTTGGTATATTGCCGGCTCAATCCTCCTCGTATTGATCATTGTCGGTGGATATTTATATTATCAATCAGCCCAGCAAAAAAGCAAAAGCGCGGCCGCAGCACAGTCAGCGCTTCAAACTGCGAGAGTAACCCAAGGAAGCATCGTAATCAGCGCCAGCGGCACAGGACAAGTGATTGCCGCGGCTACCGCCAACCTGGGATTTCCAAACACCGGTTCGTCAAGCAACACTGGCAACGGTACGCTCACACAACTCAATGTCATCGTAGGCGACCAAGTTAAGATCGGTGAGCTCTTGGCTCAGGAAGATAATACTAATCAGGCACAAGCTTTGGCACAGGCAAAATTCAACCTAGCTCAGTTGACTTCCCCGGCTGCCATCGCAACGGCTCAGGGAGCTGTGGCCACCGATGAGGTCAACGTCACTAATGCATTACAAACCTTGGAATATGATATCAGCCCAGGGGTTTACCACTGGGAGCAAGAAATAGCTGCGGACCAACAGAACCTGACCGATGCCCAATTAGCTGCCCAAGCTTCGCCCTCCGCCGATGCCACACAAAAAGTGCAAGATGCACAGAATGCCCTAAATTACGCCAATCAAGAGTTGGCGGGAGAACAGGCCTACTATACCAAGTACTATGCCCCTGAATACTTTACTGTCACAAATAACGCGACAGGTTACAGATCTGTAAATGCGCCAACGGATACAGACATTGCCAGTGCACGCGCCGCGCTCGCGCTCGCGCAGGCAGATGAGGTGCAAGATCAGGATCTGGTGACCGCATTGACCACCGGCGTCATCCCCGATACCGCCACAGGACCGAGCCTGACTGCACTCAAGCAGGCACAAACCACCCTGCAAACTGCACAAACTGATTTCAACGACACCCAGATCATTTCTCCCATTAATGGCACCGTGACGGCTGTCAACAATCAAATCGGTGACACCGTGGGATCCGCAACAGTCATTACGGTTTCAGATTTATCCCGCCTCCTCCTAACCATTTATATTGATGAGAGCGACTTGAGCAAACTTGCCATCGGGGAAGAAGCCGATGCCGTTTTCGATTCGCTGCCCGATCAGACTTTCAAAGGAAAAGTCACCGAGATCGTTCCGGCACTGACCACTGTGGATAACGTGCCAGCCGTTCAAGCGCAGGTGGAATTAGACAATACCACCGGCTCTGCCCTTTATGTGGGTCTCAATGCCACAGTCAATGTGATCAATGCTCAAGCGAATAATGTTTTGCTGGTGCCGATTCAGGCATTGAAAGAACTGGAACCCGGAAAATATGCGGTCTTCGTCGTGCAAAATGGAAATCTGGCGCTTCGGCCGGTGGTGGTTGGCTTGATGGACCAAAGTTTTGCCGAAATCAAATCAGGACTTCAGTTGGGCGATGTGGTCAGCACGGGGCTGACAGCAACCAGTCAAAGTGCAGCTGCGGTGACTCCTTAAGGACAATCAAATGAAATCTGACAAAATAATTATTGAACTCAAGGACCTCTCCAAAGTCTATCAGATGGGCGAAGAAAACATCGTCAAAGCACTCGATAATATCAACCTGGAAATCCATGAAGGTGAATTTGTCTCCATTATGGGACCCTCCGGTTCAGGCAAAACCACTTTGATGAGCATCTTGGGTTGTCTCGACCATCCCACCAGCGGCCAATATTTTCTGGATGGCGAGGACGTCAGTCACTTAAACAAAGTTCAAACCGCGCTCGATTCGCAACAATAAGATCGGTTTCGTTTTCCAAGCATACAACTTATTAGCACGCATGACCGCGCTCCATAATGTCATCCTCCCGATGATATATAGCCGCTTCAAGAAAACTAGTTGGGCAGAAAGGGAGAAGCACGGACGCGAAACGTTGGAAATGGTCGGGTTGGGAAAAAGGATCAATCATTTGCCCAAGGAACTTTCCGGCGGCCAGCAGCAACGTGTGGCAATCGCCCGCGCTCTCATCAACGATCCGGTGCTGATCCTGGCCGATGAGCCAACGGGCAACCTCGACACCCATTCCGGCACGGAGATTATGGAATTGCTCCATTCCCTCCATAAAAGAGGCCGTACTATCGTGATGGTGACGCATAACCCGGAGACCGCCGTACATGCCGATCGAGTTGTTCATGTCCGTGACGGTATCATTGCGAAAGACGAAACCGATCATAACGGCGTCCTTAGTGTTATCCCTTAAAAAGATTTGGAAAGGAGTTTGATATGGATATATCAGAAATCATCAGCATCGCCTGGAACGGTGTAACCAGCAACAAATTACGATCCATTCTGACGATGCTGGGCGTCATCATCGGTGTGGCGGCTGTGATTATGGTGATCGCGGTCAGTGCCGGCACCGAAGCGAACATCGCCTCTCAGATTGAAAACTTGGGAACGAACTTGCTGTTTGTGACCCAAAACTTCACGCGCGGCGGACCGCGGACTCAAACTAATAATACGCAAGGTTTTTTGTATTATCCCGATGCCGCTGCCATCGCAACCATACCCGATGTCACAGGCGTTGAGACCGAGCGAAATTCAAATCAAAATGTACAGTATGGCGATAACACTGTTGATTCAGTTTCTGTGGTAGGCACTGAAGCTGACTTCACAACCGTGCGTGATTCTCCGATTGGCGAAGGCCGCTTCATTACTCAAAATGATGTGACACAGAAAGCCACCGTATGTGTTTTAGGAACCACCTTGGCACAAAGTCTCTTTGGCTCTGCCGATCCGGTTGACCAGAAAGTGCTCGTGGGAAACTGGCAGCTCACTGTAGTCGGCGTTTTGGCCCCAAGAGGTACGGTCGGTGGAACCGATTACGACGGCCGTATCTATCTTCCCATCACGACCGTCTTCGAACGCTACACGCCTTCTCAATTTGCAAGAGTGATCGGTGACCGCATCAACACCATTGTGGTTCAAGTGGCGGATGCAAGTGAGATGGATAGCACCGTGTTGCAGATTCAGCTCTTGCTGGCTCAGCGGCATGGTTATACTGTGGATACGCTTCCGTTTACGGTTCAAACCCAAAGCGATGTGATCACGACCCAAACGGCAACTACCTCTGCATTTGGTACCTTGCTGGCGGCCGTAGCGGCGGTCTCACTGGTCGTGGGAGGCATTGGTATTATGAATATTATGCTGGTCAGCGTAACCGAGCGCACGCGTGAGATCGGCGTACGCCAGGCCATCGGAGCTACGCCGAACGATATTCGCTTTCAATTCCTGGCAGAGGCGTTGATGCTTAGTCTGACAGGCGGATTAATTGGAGTACTTTTCGGTGTGGGCGGTTCCATTTTCTTCAATGCGACTGGTATCTCAGAGACTGTGATCGTACCGAGTTCCATTCTGTTAGCGTTTGCCTCGGCCGCGGCAGTCGGTATTTTCTTCGGGTATTATCCTGCCAACACAGCAGCCCAGCTCGATCCTATTGATGCGCTGCATTACGAATAAACCATAAATCAAACTAAATAAAAGGAGTTTCTTTGATGAAAGCAAAAATCGTTGCAATATCCAGTCTAATGTTCGTATTGATATTTACCGCGGGCTGCGGCCTGATTCCGGGAAGTGGGAATTCCTCCACGCCGCCCAGCACGCCCGTTGGGCCGATCAATTCAAACTATTCCAATGCCATTTCACCTGCCCAGCAGTTGATTCTTGGCACGATGAATCTACAGGGCAATTTGGAAGTCACCCCGGATGAAGCCACTCAACTCCTGCCATATTGGGAAGCTTATCAGACTCTGATCACGAGTAATACGGCCTCTCCGTTAGAATTACAAGCCACGTTGGTGGGAGTCGAACAAGCGATGACGCCCGATCAGGTTCAAGCCATTGTGAACATGAAACTCACGCGGCAGGATATGGGAACCATATTGCAGCAACAAGGAATAACCTTTGGCGGAAGAGGAGGGTCTGGCACACCGGGCGCTGGTGGCGGAGGCGGTGGATTCGGCGGAGGCGGTGGAATCCCCGGCGTCATTCGCACTGGTGGCGGAGGCGGTGGATTCGGCGGAGGCGGTGGATTCGGCGGAGCTGGCGGAGCGACTCCTAATCCCCAAGTGATTGCTACCTATCGTGCGCGAGCTGCTTCCGGCGCCGCTAACGCAGGCTTGGTCAGACTCGTAATCAGATACCTTCAACAAATGAATCCCGCTCTCGCCCCATCCGCGACTCCTGCGGCCTCTACGCCCATGCCATCTGAAACACCTACGCCATAAATTTTTGAAATAGATAATGGTTGGAAGAAAACAAGATTCCAGATAGAGATTGGATTATGACAAAAACAATTTTGGTCGTCGATGATGAAGAGCGGCTCGTGTCTCTTTTGAAAGCGTACCTTACCAATGAAGGATTCAGAGTCGTCAGTGCCAAGAACGGACGGGATGCGCTTTTCCAAGCCCGAAACGAGAAACCGGACCTCATCCTTCTAGACGTCATGATGCCAGAGATGGATGGCTACGAATTTATCCGCCTGCATCGCAAGGAACGCGAGACGCCGATTATTCTACTGACGGCCAAAATTGAAGAAGGCGATAAAGTGACCGGGTTGGAATTAGGCGCCGATGATTATATGACGAAGCCTTTCAGCCCGCGCGAATTGACCGCGCGCGTTCGAGCCGTACTACGCCGTGCCGGTCAGGAAATGCCCAAAGCCGATGTCTTGCGTTCTGGAGGCATCGTCCTTGACCGTGCAAATCACGTTGTGACCGTCAATGAAAATACCGTGGATTTAACCCGTTCAGAATTCGACCTGTTAGCGGCGTTGATGTCAACGCCAGGCCGCACTTACACCCGGCTCGATTTGCTGGATTATCTGCAAGGGTCAGCATACGAAGGTTACGAACGCACGATCGACGCGCATGTAAAAAACCTGCGAGCCAAGATCGAAGATGATCCGCGCGATCCAAATTACATCGAAACCGTATACGGCATCGGCTATCGTTTCAAACCAGAAAACTCAAATCACAGGAAATGAGCCTGCATGTCCGTTTTCGAAAAGTTCAAATCAGGAATTCAAAGCATATACCCCAACCGCTCGCTGGCGATTAAGTTGGTGCTGACTTTTTTGGTGGTCAGCCTAGCTGGGATTGCTTTGATTGGCGTACTGGCTTCCAACGCATCGGCTCACGAATTTGGCAGGTTCGTCAATACTCAGCGTCCAACCATACTGGCGGCCAGTCTGACAAGTTATTATGCGGCTCACAATGGATGGAACGGTGTCGCAACCATCATCCAGACTAGTAATTCAACTTCTACAACGGATCCAATCCGGCCACTTGTACTGGTAGACAATCACGACAACGTTGTGTTTTCAACTGATATTCAATTCCAAAATCAAAAACCTTCTGCCCAGCAAATTGCCTTCGGTGTGCCGATTTGGGCCAATGGGCAACTGGTCGGCTTGCTGATTCCCACTTTTCCTGCCCGCGGCACGCCTCCGCGTCCGCCCGCCAATGATTACATTGCACGCATTAATCAGGATCTATTGGTGGGCGCTTTAGGAGCGGCGGCTCTTTCTCTCCTGCTGGGTCTGTTCTTCTCTTCCACCCTGACACGGCCCTTGAAAGAATTAATCCATGCCACCCGTGATGTCGCTCAGGGCAACCTCGAAAGAGAAGTGCCAGTTCGTTCTAAGGATGAGCTTGGAGAGCTGACCAAGTCATTCAACAAAATGAGTGCTCAATTGAAACAGAGCCGCGACCTTCGCCGTAATATGACCGCCGATATCGCTCACGAACTCCGAACTCCTCTAAGCATTATTCTAGGGCACACGGAGGCATTGAGCGAAAACAAACTCGATCCATCGCCTGAAACATTCGATATTATTTACGACGAAGCCAAACGGCTCTCGCTTCTCATTGAGGACCTGCGAACGCTTTCGCTTTCCGAAGCCGGTGAGTTAACCCTGACATTGCAACCGGTATCGCCGTCCGATCTGATCGATCGAGTCAGCGGAGCCTATTTGCCAAAAGTGCGCGCCCTCAATATTTCCTTGGAAACCGAGGTGGATGCGAACCTTCCCGATATCAACGCTGACTCCTACCGCATCACCCAAGTGTTTACAAACCTGCTGGATAATGCTTTGCGATATACAGCCTCCGGCGGACAGCTCAAATTATCGGCTCAATCTATATTAGATGGAATTAAGTTTCGCGTACAAGACAGCGGGCCGGGCATCTCTGAAGTTGATTTGCCACACATCTTCGATCGTTTCTACCGAGGAGACAAATCGCGCAACCGGCAGGATGGAGGAGGCTCGGGGCTGGGCCTCGCAATTTCAAAGTCGATCATCGAGGCGCACGGCGGTGAAATTTGGGCCGAAAGCGCAGTAGGCAAAGGGACAACCATCGTCTTCGTATTACCCATCTTCAATAAAACAAATAGAGATTTATAAACCGAAGAAGGCATTTCAAGATTGCACCATTCAAACACAAGGAGTTATAGAATGAAAAAAATTTTCCTAATTCTCATCGTTTCCGCTTTACTGACCGCCTGTTCCTCAGCCTCATCCAATAATACAGGTTCCAGCCGACGAACGCCGGTTGCACAGATTCCAGCCCAGTCGACCAGCCAGCCGCTCGCGACTGCGCAGCCGTCCGTTACTAATACTTCGACGTCTACCCCGATTCCAACTGGTACGCCCACATCCGCATCATCAGTTACAGTTACGCCAACCGCTACAATAGATCCTTCCCAGCCTGCTGGCTTGGATGTCTTAAGCCATCAAGGCTACAGCATGAATGACGGATTTTATATTTTTGGCGAACTACTGAATAATAGCGCAACCCCGATGGGAAATATAAAAATCACTGCCACTTATTATTATCAGAGCGCGGGAAAGCCTGTGGTTGTTGGAACCATGGAGGGAAGCTCTTTATTGGATGTGATTCCTGCTTATGGCCAAGCGCCTTTTATAGTCGGCCCCTTTGTTGTACTAACGAACACCCACAGCGGTCCGGTCACCTGGTATGATTTGCATGAGGAAGGCCAGGCTACGAGCACGATCTCCAGGCAGGATCTCGTTGTGCAAACCGGTGCCAACTCCTATTCCGCCGGCACTTGGTTATATGTACGAGGAGAAATATTAAACACCGGAACAACGGATGCGAAATTTGTAAAGGCAGTCATTACGTTGTACGACCAAAATGGAAATATTATCGGCGCACTCTCTACGTATACCAATCCAAGCACTGTTCCGGCCGGAGGTTTTGCACCCTTCTCAGTCTCCACAGAATATTGGCCGAATTTTGATCACTTTACCGTGCAGGTTCAAGGACAATAGGCGTGACCCGCTGAAAAAAGTACGGTATAATTCCGCCCGCTCTGGAACCCCAAAAGGGTGCATAGGCAATGGAGAGGTCGCGTAGCTTGGTTTAGCGCGCACGCCTGGAGAGCGTGTTTCCCGCAAGGGAACGCGGGTTCAAATCCCGCCCTCTCCGCTGAATACGAAAAACGCTCCTTGTTCAGGAGCGTTTTTATTTTTTGAACCGGGAGGCTATTTACTATCAACAGATTATGGATTCAAACTGATCACATAAGCGATCACATCCGCAATTTGTTGTTGTGTAAGGGCGTTCTTGTCTCCCCAAGGAGGCATTGTATTAATTGGACCAGGCCCTGCAGGTGTGGAGCCATGTTGAATAAATAGATCAAGATTCGTAACAAAGGTCATATGATCCGAACTCTTGAGCGCTGGATTAATCGGATTGAGTGCTGGGCATGATCCGGCATCGGAACCTGGATTTGGAATACCGCCTTTCCCCTCAGCGTTATGACACGTGACACAATTTGTGGCAAAGATTTGCGCGCCCGAATTTGGATCGCCAGTGAGATTAATTGCATCACCTGGTCCACCTGGGTTCGATGGACGCGGCACGCCAGAACTCGATCCAGCTGCCACCGTTGATGTCGCGGTTGGTGTAGCAACCGTCAGGGTTGCTGTGGCTGAAGATGAGGGAGCCGCTGCCGTTCCCGAGGTTGAAGTGGATACCGGATTCAAACTAATCACGTAGGCAATCACATCTGCAATCTGTTGCGGAGTCAAAAGTTTTTTATCTCCCCAGGGGGGCATCGAGAAGGTCGGATTAGTTCCATCCGGCGTAGAACCATGCTCAACAAATAAATCCACGTTGTAGGCGAATACTTTGGGATCGGCATTGGCAATTGTTGGGTCAATCGGATTGAGCGGTGGAATGGTTCCATCATCTGAACCAGGATTCGGATTGCCGCCTTTGCCTTCCGCCGCATGACAGATTTGACAATTAGTAGCAAAAATTTTTGCACCGGAGTTCGCATCACCGGTCAGGTTGATCGCTGCTCCCGGACCACCCGGATTGGATGGCCGAGCGATTTGTTCGCTGCCCGCTTCAGTTGGCGTGACAGTTGCAGTTGCAACAGAAGTAGAAGTAGCAGTAGCAGTTGATACAAGAAAACGAACAGGCGCCGGTAGAGTTGCTGGAACCAAAGACGGGATCGAAGTACGCTGAATCTTTGGCACAGATGCATTGCAGTTATCCAAAGAAAAACCGCATCCTGAATAGGTCAAAAACGAAACCCATACCACGATAATGGCGATGAATCCGATGATCACGCCGTAGAGTATTTTGCGAAAATCATCCATGCTTCCTCCCTATTTTAAGGTGCGGACAAAGTTGACCACATCCCAACGCTCACGGACAGTCAAGTTCTCGTTGAGTGAAGGCATGTAGCCCGGTATGCCATTCGTGATCGTCATAAAAATGGCTCCATCGCTCAGGAACTGAACTGCAGGACTGGTCAGGTCAGCAGGTTTATTTTCCAAGAACGTTGCGACAGTGCCATCCCCCTTTCCCCCCAACCCATGACACACGGAACAGTTGATTTGAAAAAGTTCCGCTCCGCGCGCAAGCGACGTTTGATCCGCAGGAACCGGATTCTTCGGCGCGCCCAGGTTTGCGATGTATGCGGGTCCCTCAATCGGAATGGATTGTGTCGGAACAGGCAGTGGACTCTCCATCGGTTCATAGGAAGGCTGAAGCCCCATGAAACTTACCCACTGAACCTTGATCACATCGTAGGAGAATAACAGGGATATTGCAAAGAGGACAGCGACAACTGCAAAGATCACCGCAAATTTTTTTAGGATAACGCTCAAACTCATGCTCATAGCTGACGCGCCCTCCGCCGGATTCACCGATTCGGCTCCGATCTTCTTGAGAGCATCAACAAGCTTTTTCTGTTGGCCATCCGGGCAACGAAAGAGGATTGCGATCTTGCCGTCACTGATCTCCGGAACATATTCTTTTGGAGTGTAGGATGGAAAGCCGCTATCCACCAACATCCCCAGAAAGGCAAAGCCCATGAGACCCAACATGGTCATTTCAAAGGTAATGATAAGACCTTGAGGCACAGGGTAGATCGGCTGACCGCCGACATGCAATGGAAATAGAAAGGGAGTCCCGATAAATCAGGAAGATTCCAAATAGCATTCCCAAAATGGCTCCAACCATTGCAATGCGCGACACATAACTCAACGCCGATGGGCGACCCAAAATGGTTTCCTTGATCGGGATGCCAGAGATGATATTCATCTGCTCGTCACTCACGCCCAACTCTTGCAGTTTTTCAATTCCATTCACAGCCGGTTCGATCTCTTCAAAGACAGCCAGAAGCATCGTGGAATCAGACATATCTTAACTCCTTCCACTCAATCGATCTCACTTATAGTTGAAATTTTAGCCTTGCCGACCTTGCGCAGGATATGACTCAGTTGGCCTTCTTGTACCTCCCAGACCGGAATCAACGGGATCATCCTAGACGCCAGCAGATAAAGCAGGAAGAAAAACGCAAAGCTACCGATGGTCAAGAAGATTTCAACGCCCGGTATATAGATACGCCATGTGAATGGCATTCGATTAATTGTCAGGGTTTCCGGAATGATTACATACCGTTCAAGCCACATCCCAACGTTAATCACAAAGCCAAGACTTGCCAATAACCATGGTATTCGGCGCCATCTTTTATTCCAGAGGATAAGCAATGGTGCCAGATTACAGAACAACATGGTATACCAGAGATACCACTGCGGTCCTGTTTGAAGGAAAGTGTTCAAGATCTTGTCCCACACATCCCCGCCATACCACGGAACCAGGTAATCGTTGAAATAGAAATAAGCCCATGCCAACGAGACCAATAACATCAACATGCCCAGCGTCTCGAAATGCTCCGGACGCAGGAAATACTTCATGTTCTTCATCGTTGAGCGGATCATGAAAAGCACAATCGCTACCGCCGCCATACCTGATTGCAAAGCCCCGATAACGAAGTACGGCCCAAAGACTGTAGAGGACCAACCCGGACGAGTCGCCATAGCAAAGTCCCAAGACACGATCGTGTGTACTGAGAACATCACTGGGATAATCGCGAAGGCAAAGATATTCATGGCAGTTTTCAAATTCTTCCATTCGCCCTCTGTGCCGCGAAAGCCGATAGCAAGAATTTTATAAAATATTTTACGCCAACCTGTAGAACGATCACGCGCCATTGCCAGGTCCGGGATGAGCGGCAGAAAGAGATACATGGTGCTGCAAAGCAAATATGTATTGATCGCCATGAAGTCCCACATCAATGGGGAGTGGAAGTCGGGCCACAATCCACGCTCATTGGGATATGGCACCAGCCAATACGCCAACCAGACGCGTCCCATATGCAAAAATACGCTGATGCCGGCCTGCACTAACCCGAAGGTGGTCATCAATTCTGCGGCGCGCGTAAACGGGCGTCTTGATTCAACTTTCAGGACGCGCAGGATCGCCGAGATGAAAGTGCCGGCATGACTGATGCCGATCCAGAACACAACCTCAACCAGAAATATTCCCCAGTAAACCGGACGATTTACACCGGCTACACCCAAGCCTTGCATGATCAAGACATACCAGGCATAAAACAAGCAAGTCACTACGATGAAAGCCAGAACACCAGTCAGGGTCCAGTATTTCCATGTAGTGGTATGCATGGAATCCAACACCATAACGTTCATTTCCCCGCGCGGCATTGGATCGTGCATCAAATGTTCTTTGGGATCTTCAATCTCTTCCTCTCGCGAAGGCGTGAATAATGGTTTGGCAATTGCGCTCATTTAAGCACCTCCTGCCAGATAGGTCACGCGCGGCAAAGTTCCAAGCTCCTCCAGTAAATGAGTACCGCGGCTGGTAGCAGATGCCTGGCTGACTTTTGAGGTCGGATCATCAAGCTTGCCAAAGATTATGGCATCCGCTGGACAAGCTTGGGCGCAGGCTGGAACGACTTCCCCATCACGGATTTGTCGATTCTCTGAATCAGCTGTGTCTTCTGCGTGTCGAATGCGTTGGATGCAGAAGGTGCACTTCTCCATCACACCGCGTCGTCGCACTGTCACATCCGGATTGAGTTGATTCTGAAGTGTCACAAGCTCCGGGCGGATACGAGCATCCGTGTAATCGCGCCAATTGAAAACGCGTGCCTGATACGGACAGTTGTTGGCGCAATAGCGCGTGCCGACACAGCGATTATAGACCTGCAGATTTAAATCTTCCGATTCACTATGCACCGAAGCGAACACCGGGCAAACTGGTTCGCACGGCGCATTGTGACACTGCTGGCACATCACCGGTTGATGTGGCGTCATCTTGATATCAGGATAACTTCCCTGCCAAAAACGTTCGACGCGGATCCATTGGATGGAACGGCCGTAACCGGCGTCCACTTCGCCGACGAATGGAATGTTGTTCTCCATCGCGCAGGCAGCCACACAGGCCTGACAGCCGGTGCACAAATCCTGATCGATCACCATTCCCCAAACATTGGATGTCACAATTTCGTTGTTCTTAGATACAGGAGCTTGAAGTTTATCAGTCATAAATCTCTCTCCTATTTCGCGTTAAACCCATAAACGCCAAGAATACTTTCCATGCGGGACAATTGCCGCTTCTTCCCTGTTTTCTGCACGCGGACTTTCATCGAAGCGAAAGCGAGATCACCAGCTTCGTTGGTCGCATTGCTCAATAGGTCAGCGGGATTGACGCCGCGTTCCTGAGCGAATTGTCCATAAGCGGTGTGTCCCTGCCCAAAGGGCATGGCGATCGTATCAGGACGAATGGCCGGATACATATAAACCGAGGCTTCCACTGTCCCTGCATTGGATGTGATGGATACAACATCATCATCCTGAATACCCAACTTCTGTGCGGTCTCCGGATTGATCTCGACCCACGTATTCCACATCACAGTTGTGGTTGGATCTGGGACTTCCTGCAGCCACGGCTTGTTTGCACCAGCCTCGCCCAATATCGGCGAGACGAAAGGCACAAAATAATAATCGCCGTCGCCGCTGAACTGCGCTGGAGAAATAGTGAAACTCTTATTAAGAACATTCGCACTCAATGGAATAACACGGTTATCGCCGGTTTTCCACCAGCCTCCATTTTGCTGGAAGTAAGCGGTGAACGTGTTGATATCCGATGCAGAGAAATAGCCGTCGGTTGCATTAAGCAAACCATTTAGCTGGCCTTGCATGTATTCCAATTCATCCTTGAACTTCAAAGCGGAAGCCAGTGCGCCTCCCGCTTTTTGCGCGGCGGCTAATAGAACATCAGCTGTGGCACGTGCATCATAAACCAGGTTCAATTGGTTGCCGTTTTCGGTGTAAACACCGGAGACAACAGGCTGCGCGCCGGAAAGTGTTGAGGAACTTGCGCCCGTCGCGATTTTTTGATAACCCCATGATTCCAACGAATGTCGGTCAGGAAAAATATAATCGGCTTGCACCGCGGTCTCATCCGGGAAGGTTGCGAATGAAATAATCTGCGGGACATTCTTCAAGGCATTCATCAGCTCCAAAGAATTTGGAAGTTCAAACAACGGATTGACACCATGAATGAATAACACCTTGAACTTGCCCGATTGAAGTTGAGCCACAAAATCAACCATCTCTTTCATGCTGGCCGGACGATGATATTGATCTGCAAGGGGCGCGAGCGGTGAAAGGAATACGCCACCGTCTTTGCCAATGTTATTCACAAGCGCGTTCAACGTCAGCACGGCCTCGGCAGTTTGCAAACCATTGCTCTGACCCAACGCCGCGCCGCCGGGGATGGCCAATGGATGTTTGGCTTGAGTAAACAAACCGGCCAGGTGTGTCAATGTGCCGCTATCGATACCGGCGGCAGAGGCCGCGGCATTGACATCCACACTCGCAAAAGCCGCGGGCACGGAGCTGCCGCTTGCTTCGGCAATGAGACGACCAAGCGCTAATGCGACCAAGCTTTCTGTCCCCGGCGCAATCGGAATCCATTCATCGGCTTTTCCACTAGTCTGAGACATGCGCGCTTCGAACTGAACCAGGTAGCCGCGTTGGGATGTTCCCCTCCGAAACTTGGAATACTCGCGCGTCTGCGCCACGGGCGAAAGCCAAGTCTCCAGAAAATTCGCGCCGAAGGAGAAGACCAGATCCGAGTTGCCGATATCAAAGAAAGGCAAACCCGATTGCCCCAAGAGATCGTTCGCAGCTTGCATCAAGGTGGCACGTGCCTCGAACATGCCGAGCGCGCCGAATCGAATCGGGGACGAGGCGCCGATGGTTTTGGTCAGATCCGTTACAAGGTCAAAGAGATGATCGGGAGCCATGCCCATCAGGAATGCAATTTCACCGGGTTGATTCTTGCTCAACGCATCCGCCAAGACCTGTGTTGCGTCATCCCAACTCATGTTTGATTCCACGTTCTGATTATCTGATCCGTATAAACTTTGTCCGCGCGAATGCTTGATGGGACCGCGTATCCGGTTTGGATTGTAGAGACCTTCCAAAGTTGCCTGGCCGCGTGCGCAGGTCTTTCCAAGGTTGACCGGATTGTTTGAGTTGCCCTCTACTTTGAGAGCGCGTCCCTGTTCGGTGCGGACGATAAGGCCGCATCCCGCAGAACATTCTCGGCACGTGGTTGCATAATACGTGCTCAGACCGTTATAGGCGTACTCCGGCATTTTCGTATATGGCTCGCGTTGAACAAAGCGCGCGGCTGGACCACAACCGGTCAATACTGCTGTAGTTGCTACACCAACGCCAGCCAGCTTAAGAAAATCGCGCCGGGAAATCTTATTGCTCATAATGATAGGTTCCTTTCACCCGGTTAATAATGACACGTACTGCAATCGGTGAGCTTGATGCGCTCTTGAGCAAGAGTAGCCGCAACTACCGGATCGTTGGTCGGATTGTTTTGGGCATTATCTTCAGTCTTCGCCCGATGACAATTCAAACACCAGCCCATATTCAACACCTGCGGGTTTTGATAGAGGGTCATCTTGCTTACATCGCCATGACAGTCCTCGCAGTTCAACCCCGCCGCGATGTGGGGACGGTGAACAAAGTGAACGAAATCCGGCACCCACGCCACCGGCACCCATTGCAGAGGCGTGTTATTCTGCACAGCCTGAACCAACGGAACCAACTTGGGACTCGTCTTGGTAATGTCCAGTTGTTGATGACATCCCCAGCACTTGGTCTCTGTTGGCAGTCCAGGCGAAGGTCCGCGCAACGCGCCCGGATGACAATAAAGGCAAGGAATATGCAAAACCCCCACGTGGATATTATGCGGAAAATCAATCGGTTGCTGGGGAGTCTTTTGCGTCTGAGCAATACCCCATACCCCGCCGCTTAAAAGAGCGAGCAATACGATCAAAGCTCCTACCCGCCCGAGCGGCTGGTTTAACGCATTGAAGAACCTTTGGATCATAGATGCTCCTAAGACGAAAATAATTTACAAACAAACCTTGCGAAGGCAATCCCAGCTTCGCAAGGTTTGTTTTTATTAAACTCATGATGACCTAAAGCCATACACCAACCATTAAATTGAGCAAAGGCAAACGCCCTTGCCTGCAAAATTGAAAAAGATATGGTCTTAGGGTTATGGGAGCTCACCCTTCTCTCCAACATAAACTCTATCCCAAATAACATGCGGGCGATTATACTGCAAAAATATATGCAAGTACATATGATATGTACGATTTGAAAAATTGTCTCTATGATATACTTTGAATTCGGTGCTTATGACCAAGAAGCAATTACAGGTTTTGCTGCCAGCCATCATGATCGGGATCGGATTATTATTGGCTTTGACCGCTTCTTCGTTCACGCCCTTTCCCGCTCACGGACTAAGCAGCACAACGACAGCCAATCTATCCCCCACAACAATCGCTTCTGCCGATTCCACGTCACAGGCTGGATCGACAGACGGGATCGCGCTGATGGGAGTCATCATTGTATTGATCGTCATTTTGCCCGTATTATTCAGGCGCTCAACCTGGACGAAATAAATCGCCACCACTCTTCCTCTTCCGATAGAAGAGGAAGTTCATTTCCAATTCTTTGCCATTTCAATTCGCTCGGACAGCGGGGGATGCGAATAAAACAGGAACACCACCCACTGCTCTGGTTCGACTTCACCCAAATTTTGATTCGCCAGCCGCACCATCGCCGAGGCAAATGAATCATTCTTGCCTGTCGCTTGCAATGCATATTCATCAGCCATGCGTTCGCGCCAACGCGAAATGGCATTTTCCAACGGCATCATGATCAGGCCGTATAAACCCAGGATTACTCCAAGCGCGGGAAAAGCCGCCACATCACTGATACTTGCAAATCCAAAATATCCAATTGCCCAGTTCAACACAAGGGAAGCAAGATAAAGACCCAGCAAAGTAGTAAGCGTTCCCATCGCGATCAAGATCGGAATGTCTTTGTGGACTTGATGTCCGAGTTCGTGGGCCAACACTGTTTCGATTTCATCCGATGTGAATTCGTTGATGAGCGTATCGCCCAGCACGATGCGACGCGTGTTGCCGATGCCGGTCAACGCGGCATTCGCGGACTTCGTGCGGCGCGACATATCGAACTTAAATACCCCTTTGACTTTGGTGTTCGCGCGTTCCGCCAGCCTCATCAGACGATCTGCGAGCTCTTGATGTTCTTCACCAAGCGGAACAAATTTATTGAAGATGGGCATGATGAGAATCGGCGCAAGGTTGGAAAGCAAAACGTTGGCGATCAGCAATCCGACTGCCGCCCATAACCACCATGTGGCTGAAAAGACCCGCAGAAATCCATATAACATTTCAAGCACGATCAGGCCAATCGGAATGCCGACAGCCATTCCTTTGAACTGATCCACGACCCAATCTTTGAGAGATTGAGTTGATTGTCCAAAGCGATGTGGCAGGACAAAGCCTTCGTAATAACTCAACGGTAAATTCAAAACAAAATAGATTCCGCCAAAGATAAGGACGAACACGGGCACAAGTATCCAGACGTTGAGCGACCAGCGTACCGTGAGCCAGTTGCGCAGGGAAATGCTCCAGCCGAAGAAGAGCCAGGCCAAAGCGTAGACGGCGCTAAAGGTCGTGTCCACCAGCCAAAGCCGCCGCGAGATGCGTGCATATTCTTTTGCTTGCTTTTGTCGTTCGGGATCAATGGTTGTCATAAAGTTAATTCCTTTTATCTGGTGTCATTGCGAGGAGCCGCAAAGCGGCGATGAAGCACTGTGTTCTATCAGTGTGGCAATCTCAACTATCTTCAAACAATCAATTGCATAAACCCAGGAGATTGCTTCGCTCGCAATGACAGAATCTATTTTTCGTTTTCAGCCGCGAGATGAACGATGACCTGTTCCGCCGTCATCACCTGACCATATGATTTCAGCGCGGCGAGAAACGCCTTGTGAACATGCTCGGCGGGAATGACCGTATCGCCATATTTCAAATCGCGCGTGGCACACGCATCTTCAACGACGATGACTTGAAAGCCGAAGTCCGCCGCGGCGCGCGCCGTGGCATCCACGCACATGTGAGTCATCATGCCGGTGATGATGACGCGTTCCACATCCCAGCTCTTCAACAGCTCAAGCAGATTCGTTTCACGGAATGAATTGGGATGATGTTTGATCACCAGCGGTTCGCCTTCGAAGTGCGCCACGGAATCGTGAATGTCAGTGCCATTCGTGCCGGGCAGAAAGAAAGTGGCAGTGGGACTCAAAGCCACGTGCTGAATGTGAACATGATACTGATGATGCTCGCGAAAGCATTGCAGCAGTTCATAAGCTTTCTTGGCGGCGTCCAGCGGCTTAACCAGTTCCATTCTGCCGCCGGGGAAATAATCTTTTTGAATATCAATGAGAAGCAAAGCAGTTTTCATCATCTGTCCTTTATATCATTTTCTTCCAAAATCTGCCGGGTTCTCGCCCCAGGCCTGCGTATCCCATTTCAAAACAGAATCATCCTCCAATTCATTTTCAGCCAGCCAGTTTTCGGCGCTGTGGATCAACATGAATAGCGGTCTGTTCGAGTTCATGCGTTCCAATTTAGTCTTGCATTGACCGGTCATCACCCACGCAATGGCATTCTCCGAATCCGAATAAATCGGGATTTGTTTTTCCTGTTTATCCAACCATGTCAGCGCGTGAACGATGGCAAGAAATTCACCGACGTTATTCGTTCCGTCTGCAAACGGACCGGCGTGAAAGATTTGTTTTTTGGATTCCAAATCCACGCCGCGATATTCGACTTTGCCCGGCGATCCGTTGCAAGCCGCGTCCACACACAGGCTGGGAATGATCGGCGGATTCGGAGCGAAAAGCCAGCGTTGAGTCGAAGCCGGTTTGCCTTTGTAATTTTGATACGACGCGGCAAAGGCGCGTTCCGCTTCGAGGCGCGACTCAAAGGCTTTATATTCCGCATTGACGAATCCTTTCACCTGCGCTTCGCATTCCGCCCACGAAGTGAAGATGCCGCGCTCGCGTCCCTTCCAAACCACGTAAAACTTTTGTTTTTTCATTGAGTGGATTTACTGGCAATGCTCCACGTCGCGCCGCCGTCCACCGTTTTATAGAGTATGCGCGTGCCAGCGACATTGTCGGTCAACACGAAGCCAGTGATGGTGCTTATAAAGTCCATGCCGGAAAAATTATCACCAAAGGCAATGCCGGGTGAGACCGTCGCCCAGGTTTTTGCACCATCGTGCGTGACATAAAAATCCGTGCCGTTCCAGACAAAGCCGTCGGTAGCGGAAACAAAATTCATGGTGCCGCCGTTCGGGATCAGCGTGGGCGTGAGCGCCCAATTCGATCCGCCGTCATGAGAATAATAAACAGCCATCAACGTACCGTATTGATTGGTGACATGAACCGACATGTACGCGTCCGTGGATGTGACAAATTGCGGGCCGATGGTTTCGAATTGAGCTTGTTCGTATCCCGCGGGAATTTGAACCGGTTGGAGTTTCCAAGTCTGGCCTCCATCTTGGGTTTGATATAAATAGATTACGCCGTTGTTGTAGGTAATTCCACCAACCCAAGCATTCGTCATATCAATGGGTGTGATACCATCTTTGAGTCCGCCGAACGGCAACGTGGTCCCAGCATTGGGTTGAGTCGGATCGTTGATATAAGTTTGCTTCCACGTCTGACCCCCATCGGTCGTTTGAAAAATCGCAACCGCGTCAGAGCCGGCGCCCGCGCCGAGGTCCGCCATCATCCAGCCATTGGATGCGTTTATAAAAATCATGGTTCCCATCAAGAAATTAACAGTGCTCGATTGCCACGTGGAGCCGCCGTCTTGAGTGCGATAAAGAGTCCCGCTGGACGGATTCGATGGATTGACCGCTACAACCCATCCGTGATTCGAATCTAGAAAATAAAACGGGACGCCAAAGCCAAGTTTCGTAACGCCCAATGGCGTGACATCATGCCAGGTTGCGCCGCCGTCATTTGTCCGAACCACGCCGGTATCGGTGATCGCCCAGCCGTTCGTTATATCAATCATGTGGATCATCGTAAACGCAGGCGCGGCAGAAACAGGTGCACTGAGTGTGGGCGGTGCGAGGGTTGGGCCTTGTGTGACGGGGATCGGGATTTGATGCGGGGTGCCGCATGCAGTGAGCATAGAAAAAAGGAACAAGAAAGAAAGGATGCGTTTCATGATTCTCCTATAAAATCTATCAGCTCATCCACTCAACGATCATTGCTTCCCCCTGCCCCACGCCAACGCATAAAGTAGCCAGACCAAATTTTATATTGCCGCGGCGTTTCATTTCATACAACAGCGTCGTGAGAATGCGCGCACCCGAACATCCAAGCGGATGTCCCAACGCGATCGCGCCGCCATTGACATTGACAATTTCCGAATCGAGTCCAAGTTCTTCGATCACTGCCAGCGATTGGATGGCAAAAGCTTCATTCAATTCCACCAAACCAATATCCTTCATTTGCAATCCTGCGCGCTGCAACGCTTTCTTCGTTGCAGGGATTGACCCATACCCCATCACACGCGGCGGCACACCCGCCACTGCCGACGCAACAACCCGTGCCAGCGGTTTCAGATTCAATGCTTTGGCTTTTTCTGCACTCATCATCAACAACGCGGCCGCGCCGTCATTCAAACCGGATGAATTACCAGCCGTCACTGTTCCGTTCTCACGAAACGAGGCTCTAAGCTTTGCCAGTGATTCCATCGTTGTATCGCGGCGCGGACGTTCATCCGTTGTCACAAGAATGGGGTTGCCTTTCTTTTGTGGAACGGGAACGGGCAGTATCTCTTCCGTAAATTTTCCCGAGTCAATCGCGGCCAGCGCGCGTTGATGTGAGTGCAAGGCGAACGCATCCTGCATCGCGCGGGTAAGGTGAGGGCGTTCCATCGCAATATTCTCCGCGGTCTCGCCCATCGCATCGGTTCCATATTTTTCTTTCATCTTTGGATTCGGATAACGCCAGCCGAGGGCCGTGTCCCACGCGGTGAGATTTCCAAACGAATATCCCGCTTCGGCCTTCGGGACCGAATACGGTGCACGGCTCATCGAACTCAACTCCGCCTGCGATAAACACATCGCCTTCTCCGGACTTGATGGCGCGCGCCGCCTCATTGACCGCGCTCAACCCTGAAGCGCATAAACGATTCACAGTCACGCCCGCAACCTCGACCGGCAATCCGGCCAGCAACGCAGCCATGCGCGCTACATTGCGATTATCTTCGCCGGCTTGATTGGCGCATCCAAAATAAACTTCCTCGACGAGATTCGGATCCAGGCTGTTACGCTGGATCATCTCTTTGATAACGAGAGCCGCCAAATCGTCTGGACGAACGGATGCGAGCGCACCGCCCAATGATCCAATCGGCGTGCGGATCGCGTCAATGATATAAGCTTCGGACATGAGTCCTCCAAGAAAATATTGAATGAAATGATTCTACCACCCCAAAAGGAGAGGACTTTTGTAAACGATGAAGGATGACGCATGGCACTATCCGCCTTTTGCCGATAAAGACATAATCAATTGGCAAGATATTCACTAAATACTCTCCAACTTCTCGACTAAGGAGTCCGAATGCCCGGAGCAAAAGGTTGGATCGAAGTCAACGAGAAATACTGCAAGGGATGTGAATTATGTCTCAGTGTCTGTCCGCCTGAGGTGATGGAATTGGATATGACCCGGCTGACGCCAACAGGCTACCACCCCGCGCATACGTTCAAGGACGGTTGCACGGGGTGTGCTATTTGTGCACTGGTCTGCCCCGACGCGGCGATCACCGTCTACCGCGAAATCAAAAAAGCTGTACCTGCAACAGCATAATTATTGTAGAGGCACGACATCTCGTGCCTCTACACATTTTGGAGAAACCTTATGACACGAGAATTATGGGAAGGCAATCAAGCCATTGCAGAAGCGGCAGTGCGTGCAGGGCTTGAGGCTTATTTCGGTTATCCCATCACTCCACAAACCGAAGTGTTGGAATATCTTTCACGCCGCATGCCTGAACTGGGACGCGCGTTTGTTCAAGCGGAAAGCGAACTCGGCGCAATCAACATGGTTTATGGCGCCGCCTGCGCGGGTGTGCGCGTGATGTCCACGTCATCCAGCCCGGGGGTGAGCCTGATGATGGAAGGCATATCGTATATCGCCGGAACGGAAGTTCCCATGGTGCTGGTCAACGTAATGCGCGGCGGCCCGGGGCTTGGCAACATCGCTCCCTCGCAAGGGGATTACAACCAAGCCGTGCACGGCGGCGGACATGGTGATTATCCGCGCATCGTATTGGCTCCAGCTTCCGTTCAGGAAGCGATTGACTTGACCATGCTTTCTTTTGACCTCGCTGAAAAATATCGCATGGTCACGATGGTCATTGCCGATGGTTGCATCGGACAAATGATGGAGCCAATCCAGTTCCCTGAGATGAAACCCGTGCAGCGGAAGGATTGGGATTGGGCAACCAATGGACGCATGGGCAAACGCGAACGCCGCCTTCTGACATCCATTTATCTTGATCCATACCAGGAAGAGAAAGCCAACATGCGTCTGTTGGAACGCTGGAAACAAGTCAAAGCGAATGAAGTGCGCTATAAAGAATATTTCATGGATGACGCCGAATTCGTAGTAGTCGGTTTTGGAACGGCTGGACGTGTATCGCTTTCGGCAGTGCGCGCTGCGCGTCAGGAGGGAATCAAGGTTGGGTTGTTGCGACCGGTGACGGTAAGTCCGTTCCCGCTGGATGTGATCGACGAGCTGGTCAAGCATGTCAGCGGCGTCCTCGTGGTCGAAATGAATTCAGGTCAGATGTTGGAAGATGTCCGGCTGGCTGTGCGAGGCCGCGTGCCGGTGGAGTTCTATGGCCGCATGGGCGGCGTGGTCCCGTTCCCGGATGAAGTCCTGAATGAAATCCATCGCATGGTTTCGGATAAAGGTCCAAGCAAGCTGAGTCCGCGTGATGCGTGGTTTGAGCGAATGGTTGCGGCAAAATGAAATAATGTCATTGCGAGGGCGCTCTTCGCCCGAAGCAATCTCCAAGCCAAGCAGGAGATTGCTTCGTCAGGAAGAACACCTTCCTCGCAACGACATGAATTGAGGTTCTATGGTAGCGACTGCAAATAATCTGGTTTATGAACGACCTGAAGGTTTCACCGATACGCCCACCCATTATTGCCCGGGTTGTACGCATGGTGTGGCGCATCGACTCGTTGCTGAAGTGTTGGAAGAAATGGGTGTGCTTGATAGGACGATCGGTGTGGCACCGGTGGGATGCGCGGTCTTCGCGTACAACTATTTCGATACCGACTTTGTCGAAGCGCCTCACGGACGCGCCCCGGCTATGGCCACCGGTATCAAGCGCGTTTTACCCGACCGAATCGTTTTCACCTATCAAGGCGACGGCGACCTCGCTTCGATTGGCATGGGTGAGATCGTCCATGCTGCGGCGCGCGGAGAAAACATCACGGTCATCTTCATCAACAACGCCAACTTCGGCATGACGGGCGGACAAATGGCTCCGACTACATTGCCTGGCATGAAGACGACTTCATCGCCCAATGGCCGCGACGTGGAAACACAAGGTTATCCCATCCGCACTTCTGAATTGCTGGCCACGCTGGACGGCGCGGGTTATGTGGTGCGACGCAGCTTGCATGATCCGAAGAATATTCGCCTTGCAAAGAAAGCCATCCGGCTCGCATTCGAAACGCAGGTGCGCGGACTTGGCTTCTCGATGGTCGAATTGCTTTCGACCTGCCCGACCAATTGGAACATGACGCCGCTGGAATCGCTTAGGTTCGTGGAAGATAAAATGGTCTCGTATTTCCCGCTCGGCGATTACAAGGTGAGTCCGAGTGTGGCACAGGTAAAAGTATAAATGAATAGGAAATAGGGAATAGGACATTGGCACATCGCCAATCGCCATTTCCCATTCCCTATCTACTGCGAACGGAGTGAGCAAATATGCAAAAAGAAATTATCATCGCTGGTTTTGGCGGACAAGGCGTACTCTTTGGCGGACAAGTGATCACGTACGCCGCGATGGACGCCGGTAAAGAAGTGACGTGGATTCCATCCTACGGTCCGGAAATGCGCGGCGGAACCGCCAACTGCACCATCGTCATCGCGGACGACGAGATCGGTTCGCCGTTGGTTAAAAACCCTCCGCTGGGAATTGCCCTCAATCTGCCGTCTTTCGATAAGTACGAAGAGGAGCTTCAAACAGGCGGGACGCTGGTGGTTAATAAATCCATGGTGGATCGCGGACCAAAGCGGAAAGACATCCAAGTGATCTTTGTGCCATGCAACGAGATCGCGGAAGAGATCGGCGACCGAAAATTATTGAACATGGTGGCGGTCGGCGCGCTGCTAACGGCTTTGCCTGAATTGAGCGTCAAAGATGTCGAGAAGGCGCTCGAAGCTCATATGCCCGAACGACATAAGAAATTACTGCCGAAAAACTTTGAGGCATTGAAGCGCGGATACGAAGCGGCGAAGAACCAAATGGCTGTGACCGCATAAGACAAGAATAAAACGTAAATGAGCCCGCCTTGATTTTATGAGGCGGGCTTTTTCGTTGATTTTGAGGTGGGGTTAGTGTATATTAGGTCCCAAATCTGTAGTCGAATCGCGAGTTAGCCCACTGACCCAGTCATAGGAGAATAATTGAAACCACAAGATACGTTGTTTGATTTATTACTGAAGGAATGGCTACTCGTTGCATCCGCTGTCGGACTGATCGTTACATCAATATATCTAAATCGGCTGCCAACTTATTCAGTCGCCGAGTTCCAGATTCTCTTTCTCCTGGCAGTTCTTTTTATCGCCGTTAAAGGACTCGAGCAAAGCGGCTTAATATTGCAATTATCTCAAACGTCAAAAAGGGAAATTCATTCCGCTAAAGTTGATTGCTGTCACCTTCTTTTTGTCGATGCTTGTAACGAATGATGTCGCTTTAATTGTTATCGTTCCACTGACATTGACCCTCGATATCAATCGGAAGGATATTCTTGTTATTCTGGAAGCCTTAGCCGCCAATGCAGGATCAGCCTTAACGCCATTTGGTAACCCACAAAACCTTTTTATCTATTGGTTCTACAACATAAACGCTGAAGCATTTATCACGGCCATCGCGCCGTTTTCTCTGGTCTTTCTGATACTGCTCGTACTGGCCTCACTTTTGATAAGAACATCCAACAACAAAGTCCTGCCGGTTGAAGCTGCCAAGATCAAGTATTCGGTATTTATTTACGGGGCTTTATTGCTGACGGTTATTCTTGCTGTGCTGCATGTCCTTCCAGTTCAAGCGGAGTTTATTGTTATCATTTACGCCGTTATTTTTGACCGCAACAGCTTGCGTATCGATTATGCTCTTTTGTTGACTTTCGCTTGTTTTTTCGGCCTTGCAGAAAACATTCAAGGCATATTTGCAGCCAACGTTGAACATTCAGGACACATATTCATATTTTCCGCTCTATTAAGCCAAGCCATCAGTAATGTTCCAGCAACGTTATTGTTGATCTACATGAGAACTTGATGTATAGTTGGAAAATATTATTGTTGAAATCTGGAGGTAGATATGGCTGAAGATAAAGCAATCAAAACAAATAAAACAGTATCCGATCATGCCGCGTTCGTGCAGTCAGTGAAAGCCAGCCTGAATACTGCCAAAGCCAAGACCAGCGGACTTCGACAAACAGATATGCAGCTGCTGGTAGCGAACGTTGTGTCGCCCGCTGCTGCGACCCTGCTGGCCGGCTTTGCCGCCGCGGTTGGTGGAAATCAAATGTTCCCGCAGGCCGCTGCACAAGTTGACGATGGCGGCTGGAAGCTCGCTTGCGCTCTGGTTGCAATATTCGGCTTTATTGCAACCGTGACCAGCATGTTCAAAAAGCAATTCGATGACCGGCTCGCGCAAGGCAATCAATGCGTGGGTGAATTGCTCAAGCTCGATTTGGAAATCACAACCGGCGTCCGCGATTGGGATGCGGCGGCAAAGGAATATGGCGAGATCGTCAAGAGGTATCCTGAGATTGTGAGCTGACGGTGATGCAACTCAAAATTCCCGAAAAGGACAAGCAGAAAAACATTTGTTATGCAATAACCGATGATGGTCTCGAACTTCCGGTCATCGATGTGACGAATCCCATCTTTGAAGTCTCACTCAACGAAAGCGAACTCAATACTCAGCTTCAACAATTTATTCAGGATGCCAAAGGACCGGAAAGAATCCCGCCTTTTCTGCGCGGGCTGATGTTTAGCTTCATGCGCAGACGTTCCGTTATTATGCGCGGACTGATGGGCGCAGACGGCACGTTCATGAGCGGCATGAATACCTACATGATGAAGCTCGGCCCCGACAATCTTAACAAAAGTTTTTTCAGCGACATTGACCGCCGAATTGCAGGTTCCTCCGCGGGCTTGTTCATGCGCTTGCGGCTTCAGGATATTGTCGGCCTTCTGGCTGAGGCGCTGATTCCAATATTGGATTCGCGACCGAATGCGACGCTTCGCCTGCTGAATATCGGAGGCGGCCCCGCCATCGACAGCTTGAACGCTCTGATAATGATTCGCAAGCAACGCCCTGCTCTGCTCGCGGGACGAAAAATCTTTATCCATATTCTTGACCTCGACACTTTTGGTCCAAACTTTGGCGAGCGCGCATTGACATCTCTTCAAACTGAAAACAATCCGCTGCATGGCTTGGACATTGACTTCACTCATATCAATACCAACTGGTCGGACTCGGACACATTGCGCGAGTCTATAAAATCTTTGGATGGCGAAAATATCTTCGCGGCTTCATCCGAAGGTGCGTTGTTTGAGTACGGTTCTGATGACGACATCACCGATAATCTCCAAGCGCTGTTCGACGTCACACCTGCGGATACGGTTGTGGCTGGTTCAGTGACGCGCGCCGATGAGTTGGGACTCAAGCTGAATGGACGCGGCTTAGGCAGCCGCGCCGCGCTCCAATTGCGCGGCCTGGATGCGTTCAAGGCGCTTGCTCTTCGTTCTGGCTGGAAAATCGCAAAATCAATTGACCGGCCTTTGAGTCACGATGTTCTTTTGAAAAAAGTTAATATATAGTAGTAGAGCGGCCCCTATCTTTGCAGTCGGATCACGAGTTGGGTTTTTGCAACTTTCAGGATATATAACCGTAAACCATTCTGAAAACTATATCAAATAAACTTGGAGGAACCTCATGAAGGCAATTGTCTACAAAAAATACGGGTCACCGGACGTTCTTAAACTCGAAGAGATCCAAAAGCCGACGCCAGGTGACGATGAAGCCTTGATAAAAGTTCATGCGGCCTCCGTAAATGCCTATGACTGGCATTTCCTGACGGCTGACATATTCTTGATGCGCCTCGCGGGCGGAGGATTGTTCAAACCCAAAAACACGAGACTTGGCGCTGACTTCTCAGGGCAGGTTGAGGCAGTTGGCAGAAACGTCAAGCAGTTCCAGCCGGGCGATCAGGTATTCGCATGTGGGTACGGCAGCTTCGCCGAATATGTATCCGTGGCTGAAAGAGCCTTGGCGCTAAAACCGGTCAATTTATCATTTGAGGAAGCGGCGGCTGTCCCTATGGCAGCCGTCACCGCCCTGCAAGGTCTGCGCGATAACGGACAGATTCAACCGGGCCAAAAGGTTTTGATCAATGGTGCATCCGGCGGTGTGGGGACGTTTGCGGTACAGATTGCCAAATACTTCGGCGCTGAAGTGACCGCCGTGTGCAGCACGGACAAAATGGACAGGGCGCGCGCGCTCGGGGCGGATCACGTCATTGATTACACCCAGGAAGATTTCTCCAAAAACGGGCAGCAGTACGACCTGATCTTCGCTGCGAATGGATACCATTCGCTTTCAGCTTATAAGCGCGCTTTAACTGCCAGGGGCATTTATGTCATGGCCGGAGGATCCATGGCTCAAATCTTCCAGGCGATGCTTTTGGGGCCACGGATGTCTGAAACCGCTGGCCGGAAAATGGGAGCCGCCATGGCAAAACTAAACCAAAAAGATTTGACTTTTCTCAAGGAGCTTCTGGAAGCGGGTAAAATCGTCCCGATCATCGATCGACTTTACGCTTTGAGTGAGACTGCTGAAGCGCTCCGCTATCTTGGTGAAGGACATGCCAAAGGAAAAGTAGTCATCACCATGGAAGATAACAGAAAAATCTAACCAAGCGTGCAGTCCCTACGCTTCGCTCTGCCAGGAAAATCGCACAATTCCCCGCCAACCTGCCAACCTAGCCGATCCCGCCACCGAGGCGCACCTCCCTGTTCCCTTCCAACCGGTTCTCGTTCGTGACAAAACAGGACTCATTGGCTCCTAATTAGTTCCACTTAGCAGCTAAGCAGTACCCGTTAGTCGCTAATAGGTTCACATTAGCTGCTAAGTAGTACCTGTTAGTCGCTAATGGGTTCACGTTGGAGAGTAAGCAGTACCCGTTGGTCTCCAACAAGTTCCTTTTCCTTTGCAACAGGTTCCTGTTCCTTTGTAACAAGTTCTTGTTTGTCTCCAAAAGGTTCTTTTCCCTAAACTGAGGCACTTTTTCCAGCTACTCAGACTGCCGGGTCTCTGAGGAGGGGTGTATACTCTGCGAGGATTTCCTTTGCCGTCTAATCATCGAACCGCTTGTAGGCGGTTCGTCCAAAGGCAGTAATACTGTCCGCATAACCCTAGTTAGCCGCCACCTTCAAAACACAAAGGAAAAAAAACATGGCAAAGTTTCCCCCCCAATGAAATTATCTCGCTTTTAGATGTAAATCTCAAGTTCAACCTTGCTGAAAGCACTGCAACAAATCTTACCTTTGGGAAAATTGCAGATGATGTATTCCTTTCAGAACTTAAAAAACTTGAGTTGGGTTATGGCACGTCTCGTGGATATGAGCCTTTACGAAATGAGATTGCGAGTCGGACAGCAACCTCAGCTGATAAAGTGATGACAACCAATGGCGCTGCGGGCAGTATATTCCTAACAGCATTCTCGTTATGCAATTTGGGTGATGAAGTTGTTACTGTGGTTCCCAATTTTCCACCAACCATGGATATTATCTCAGCAATTGGGGCAACTAAAAAAACGATTCCTTTATCCTTCGACGAAAAATATGAACTCAGCATTGAAAGACTATCTTCAGTATTATCAGAGCGCACCAGACTTGTTATTTTTGTCACGCCACACAATCCTTCTGGAACGTCAACGCAGAAGACCATCGAAACTGCTATTAATCTTATCCAGCAAAAAAGTCCTAAAGCCTACATTTTGATTGATGAAACCTACCGTGAAGCAACTTATGGCGATAACCAAGTCGCCCTTTCTATGGCTGGATTTTCCGGGCGGGTACTTACCACAACATCTTTGTCGAAATGTCATGGCGCACCTGGAATTCGATTGGGGTGGTTAACCTGCAATGACACTGAATTGCTTGAACAATTAACGCTTGCAAAAATGAATACTTATCTCCTGCTCTGTTATGGACGAAATCGTTGGGCTTCATATTCTGAAGAATAGCCAGAGCATACTTGATGAAAGAAAAATGCTACTTCAAAAAGGCGTAACAATGGTCGAGCAGTGGATTCAGAAAAACACAGAATTTGTCGAATGGGTACGTGCAAACGCTGGCGCACTCTGCTGTGTTCGTTTAAGACTAGATGTATTCACCGACACAGAAGTTAATGCTTTTTATTCTCAGGCTGGCAATGTTCAAGTACAACTTGCCTCTGGCGAATGGTTTGGCGAGCAAAAAAGAGTCTTTCGATTAGGGTTTGGTTTTCTTCCATCCCCTTTACTTGAACAGGCTCTATCTCATTTAGAAGGCACTCTGAGAAAGACGAAGGCGGCTAACAAAGCGTCCCGGAAGATCACCAGGATAATCTCTGAAGAGCACAGGGATGATGCACCCGACTGACGCCAAAGCAGGAGTACATTACGCTCAATGCAATTCCGCCAAATCAGCTTCATCTCATCCCGCCTAGCGGCGGATAGCGCAAACCGTTAGGTGGCTCTTGGGCTATTCGCGCGGTTTGTTGGAGAAATCTTGTATACAGGTATAAATATGGAGGTCGAATATGGCTAATTTGATTTTCGTAGCAAACACGTCACTCGACGGTTTTACCGAGGACAAGGATGGTAAGTTTGATTGGACAGAGCCAAGTGAGGAATATTTCAGATTTATCACCAATATCGTACGGGCAACGCGCACTCATCTCTACGGACGGCGAATGTATGAGACCATGATGGTGTGGGAGACTGATCTCAATCTGGCCGCCGAGTCTCCGCTCATGCGCGACTTCGCTGAGACCTGGCAAGCGGCCAACAAAATCGTGTACTCCAGGACGTTGGAGACTATATCCACTCGCAAAACGCAGCTTGAGCAAACGTTCGATCCTGAAGCGATTCGACGACTGAAAGCGACCGGCGAACATGACATCCTCATCGGGGGTCCTGAACTTGCCGCTACACCTTCCGGGCCGGATTGATCGACGAGTGTCATTTGTTCCTTGTCCCGATTCTCGTGGGAGGCGGCAAATCAGCCCTGCCTGACAACGTGCGAATGGAGCTCGAGCTTTTGGCGGAACGCCGCTTTCGCAATGGTACAGTTTACCTCCATTATCGAACAAAGCAGGGTAGAGCCACCTAACACAGCGTGCGCCTAAGGGTAAACTACGCTCACAGCAATTCCGTCAAAACAGCTTCATCGTGTCCCGCCCATTAGCCATTCACACAAACCGTTGGGCAGTTATTGGCATGAAATTTGCAAATGGTGTAAAGGTTAAGTATGCAAGAATACAATGCTCGTGAAGTAATGGACTGCTATAACCGAACTGCCAAAGAATATGCAGAGCAATTCTTGAATGAATTGGATAATAAGCCGTTTGATAGAAATATATTAAACCGCTTTAGTGATATGCTTCCAGATGGAAGCCTGATATATGATTTTGGATGCGGTTCTGGTCAGACAACAAAATACATCCACGATAAAAGCAGACATAAAATTATTGGCCTTGATTTCTCCGAAAACGCCATCCAGCTAGCAAAACAGAATTTTGGCGAAATAGAATTTGTTATAGACGATATGCTAAACTCGCAAATGGCTTCAAGTTCAGCCGATGGCATCCTTGCATTCTATGCAGTAGTCCATTTCACATATTCCGGGATCGAGCAGGCACTAAAAGAATGGCGGAGATTGTTAAAACCAAATGCAATCAGTTTGTTTAGTTTTCACATTGGGGAGGAGTATGTAGAAGTAGCGGATTTTCTTGGAGTAAGTGGCGCAAATGCAACGTGGCATTTATTGAGTGTGGATCGGGTACTTGAAATTTCTGAGCAGGTTGGCTTCAAAGTAGAAGAAGCAGTAATACGATATCCATACAAAGGCCACGAACACGAAAGTAAAAGAGCCTACGTCATGCTGAAGAAAGTTGAGAGTAATTAATGTAGCGAAATTCACTGGTCAAGAAAAACTTGGCCTAACACCAGCTATCCCCTTTGCTCCTACTTTCTATTGATGCGTGAATTTTTCACAATGCTATAATCAGCTATTATGAAATACGAAACCCTCAACAATACACAAATTCCCAAAATCGGCTTTGGTAGTGCGCGGCTCGGCGGCAGATTCGTGGGAGGGATTCTGGCTCATCGTACCCGCGATGAGTTCTTTCTCTCTGCGTTACGCTCCGCGCTGAATCTGGGTTATACCCATTTCGACACCGCTGAACTTTACGGCGGAGGTCACGCTGAGGAATTGATTGGCCGCGCCATTCATGATTTCGGTGCGAAGCGGGAAAAGATTTTCGTCACCACCAAGATCTGGCCGACCCACCTCGCTTATAAAAATGTCTTGCGCGCCTGTGAAAATAGTCTGCGCCGACTGCAGATGGATCATGTGGATTTGTATCTCATCCATTGGCCCAATCCGTTTGTGCCGCTCAAGGAAACGTTCCGCGCCCTCAACCAACTCGTCAAGGAAGGCAAGATCAAACATGTTGGCGCCAGCAACTTCGACGTGAAACGAATCAAAGAAGCGCAGTCGCTTTCCGAAACGCCGATCTGTGCCATTCAAATTCCATACAGTGTGACCCATCGCGCATATGTAAAAAACGGCGTGCTGGAATATTGCCAGCAAAATAATATTCTCGTCACGGCCTACACGCCGGTCAATCACGGACACCTTGCCGCCGATGCTGTTTTGCAATCCATTGCCGATGCGCATCACGCCACGCTTCATCAAATCGCATTGGCCTGGCTGGTCAGCCAGCCACGCGTGCTCGCCATTCCCCTGTCCTTCAATCCCAAACATCAAAAGGAAAATCTCGATGCGGCGGATATCGAATTGACTCCCGCCGAAATGAATCAACTGAACGCCTTGGGATGATCCGCCTCCCTACCGATGAAATACGAAACCATCTTCAAGTTAACTTTGCCCAAAATCGGATTCGGCACCTGGAAGATCGGCGGCGAATCTTCTCCGAACCCGAAAATGGATTCCGTTTCATTGAGCGCTCTGCGTTCCGCACTTGAATGCGGTTACACCCACATCGACACTTCCGAAATGTACGCCGCCGGTCACGCGGAAGAATTGATTGGCCGCGCGATCCGCGAGATGAGCATCAAACGGGAATCGCTTTTTATTACATCGAAAGTGATGCCATCCCATTTGAAATATGATCAAGTCCTAAAATCCTGCGCAGCCAGTCTGCGCCGTTTGCAAATGGATTATGTCGACCTTTATCTCATCCACTGGCCTTCCGCCGCAATGAAGCTCGAAGATACATTTCGTGCGTTGAATCAACTGGTCAAAGATGGCAAAGTCAAACAACTCGGTGTCAGTAACTTCGACCTGAAATTATTGAAGCAATCCCAGGCTTTATCTGCGACACCCCTCGTCACGAATCAGGTTCCATACAGCATTTCAGATCGAACGTATGAAAAGAACGGCGTGCTGGAATATTGTCAGCAAAATAACATCTTGCTGACCGCTTATTCACCCGTTGATGCAGGCCGCTTCCACGTGACCGCGGCCCTGCAGTCCATTGCAAAAGCACACAGCGCATCGCCGCATCAAATTGCATTGGCATGGTTAGTCCAACAACCGCGCGTGATCACCATTCCCATGTCGTTCAATCCGATCCACATCAAAGAAAACTGGGACGCGGCGGATATCGTTCTCAGCGATGAAGAGATGAAACAATTGAATTAGCCCCCACCCAGCCTCCCCCAAATCCAAAGGATTTAGGAGAGGTGTCACGTAGTGACGAAGGAGGTGGGTGCGGCTATAATCCCATCAATGGATTCTCCCTCGCAACCTATTCCAGAGAAAATCGCAAAGGAAGAAGAGCAGACCAATGAAGGTCCGCTTTATCGCGTCATCATCCACAACGACGACGTCACGCCGATGGATTTCGTCATCGACATTTTGATCACAATTTTTGATTTACCCGCCGCCAACGCGGCTTATGTCATGTACACCGCACATCTCAACGGCAACGCTTACGTCCAAACTTTGCCGAAGCCCGAAGCACAACGACGGATCAACAAGGCACACTTTGCGGCGCGGCTCAGAGGTTATCCATTGCAATTCACCATGGAACCGGAATGACCTCGCCCCTTGATAACTTAACTCAAATCAACCTCGACGATCTCATCAATGCTTTTGGGATTCAAAACCATCGGACGCTGACACGCATCACAGGATTCGTGTTTCAAGGCGCGGCGCGCAAGTTTGCAAAGCAGATGATTGATTTCGACTCGATGGCTGGCACACGCGGATTGGCAGAATCCGCGCGCCTAACGGAGCGACTCTACGTCCGCGATGTGCGCGTCTTCGGCGCGGATCATCTGCCGGATTCTTCATTCCTCGCTTTATCCAATCACCCGGGCATGACGGATACTCTGGCTCTCTTCGCGGCCCTGAAACGCGACGATCTTAAGATCATCGCACTGGATCGACCATTCCTTTTATCCTTGCCCAATATTAGCAAGCAACTATTTTATGTAACAGAGAATCCGAATGATCGTGTTGCACTGGTTCGGCGTGTCAGCGCACACTTGCGGAACGGCGGCCCGATCCTGACTTTCCCTGCCGGTCATAACGAACCCGATCCCGATGTGTATGATGGCGCGGTCGACTCTTTACAATCGTGGACGGATAGCGTCGGCGTTTTTCTCCGCCTCGCACCGCAAACGCCGATCCTGCCAATCGTTATTCGCAGCGTGGTCTGGAAAAGGATGGCAGACTCACCCATCATCCAAATCAAGCACACGCGCGATGAACGTGAACTTTTGGTTGTCGCTCTGCAATTGCTGGCAATGGTGATGTTCAATATCAAGCCTGTCACTGTGACGGTGCAAATCGGTAAACCAATTACCGTCCAAGAGCTCGGCACGACCGAGACACAAGTCATTCACCAAGCCGTGCTGGCGGAGATGAAACGGTTGATCGAGAATCCGTCTGAAGGTGAAGGAATAAGCGCGCTGGATGAATAAAAGATTATTGGCGCGCGGCTTAATAATTATAGTCCTTTTGGTTTTACTCTATTTTGCTTTTCGCAACGCTCCCCTGAGTCAAATCTGGAATACGCTTCACCATTTACAACTCTGGCAAATTATTTTGATCCTTGCCATTGATGTCATTATCTATCTTTTCATCACCGCGCGCTGGTGGTTGATCGTCCAAGCCGAGAACAAAAACATTTCCTATCTTCCGATGATCGGCGTGCGGGTTGCTGTTTTTGGAATCAGTTATTTCACCATCGGTCCGCAAGTCGGCGGCGAGCCATTGCAAGTCATTTATCTCCAGCGAAAATATGGCTTGACTTACACGCGTGCGGCATCCACGGTTGTGATGGACAAACTGCTCGAACTGCTGGCAAACTTTATTTTGTTGGTCTTTGGTTTAACGGGAATCGTTCAAGCGGGGATTCTCTCTAAAAACGGCAGCCCGCCACTCGTGAGTCTGATCGTTTTGTCGGCGTTGGTCGCCTGGCCATTGATTCATATCATCCTCCTTTACAAACAAATCTATCCGCTATCCCGACTTTTGCAAATGCTGTCATTCATTCAAAACACAAAAGCCGTCCGCTTCCTCCGCGCCTCCGAACATTTGGCGGGACGATTCTGCCAGCGACAGACGCGCGCTTTGCTGGCCGCGATCTTTGTATCCATATTGGCCGCCATGGGAATGGTAAGCGAATATTTTCTGATGACGTCTTTTCTCCAAATCCATTTGTCGTTTTGGCAGACGGTCGCGGCATGGACGGCAGGCTGGCTCTCGTTTCTCGTGCCGCTGCCCGGCGGGTTGGGTGCATTGGAAGCGAGTCAGGTTTTTGCGTTGGGCTTCTTCGGAATCTCCGCCGCGTCCGCCATCAGCGTTACATTGGCCATGCGCGCACGCGATTTATTGATCGGTGGTCTCGGATTGCTTCTGGCGGGACGGATGATTGCCAAGTAATAAAAATCAATCCGTTATCTATTCTTTAACCGTATCTATATAAAAGGAGATTACATGAAACTCAGGACTTTGGATTATTTCATCATTATTCTTGTGTTGGCTACTGCTGTATTACATTTCGCCGCCGCGTTTGATCGCGTGCTCTTCCCGGATGGCACTCCCGATCCATTGTTCACATTGAACGGGCTTGGCTATTTGGGATTGCTGGGCGCGTTCTATCTTCCTATTTCATTCTTTCAACAAAGACATAAATTGGTCTGGCAGGTTTTGTTCGGATATATCATCCTGACCATCGTAGCCTGGCTTGTGATTTGGGTCGGCATGAATGTGATCGCGCAAGGCGTGCCGTTCTTCGGTCACGACTCGATCTATGGCGTGCCTTCCAAAATCATTGAACTGGTTTTGCTCTATCTGCTTTGGCAAGAGAAACCTTAACAAATGGTCGCGGGGGTAAAATAAGGTATGTGCCGCAGGACCATTTACTTCACCGCGCCGAGGCAGGTCGAACTCCGCGATGAGCCTCTGCCGGTATTTGGCGCAGACGAAGTCCTGGTCGAGACGATTTGCTCCGCCATCAGTGCCGGGACGGAGATGTTGATTTATCGCGGACAATTTCCAAATCAAGTCGATGCGATCGATTCGATCAGCAGTGGGCTTCATTATCCAACGTCTTATGGCTATGCAAGTGTTGGGCGTGTAACGGAAATCGGCACATCCGTAAATGAGGAATGGGAAAATCGACTCGTCTTTTCATTTCAACCACATACTTCGCACTTCATCACAAAACCCGAATCCCTAATTCCGATTCCCGATTCACTCTCGCCTGAAGCGGCGTGCTTTCTCCCGAACATGGAAACCGCCGTCAATCTGGTTCAAGACGCCGCGCCGATTTTAGGTGAACGCGTCTTGGTTTTGGGACAAGGCATCATCGGTTTACTGACGGCGGCATTGTTAAAAGAATTTCCGCTGGAGACGCTCGTCACCGCGGATCATTATCCGCTTCGCAGAGAAGCATCGCTCGGCCTCGGGATTACCGCTTCACTCGACCCGAGGACGGCTGACTTTTGCGAAAAAGCTTTGAGTCACTGTCATGGCGTACTCATCCCGCACCGCGATATCACCGAGCTTCCCAAGCGCGGCGGCTTTGATTTGACCTTTGAGTTGAGCGGCAATCCTGCCGCGCTCAACGATGCAATTGCCGTCACCGCGTTCAGCGGACGGATCGTGATCGGCTCGTGGTATGGAGACAAAAGCACGGCGATTGATCTCGGCAGTGTGTTCCATCATTCACGCATTAAATTAATATCGTCACAGGTCAGCACCATAGCGCCCGAGTTATCGGCACGCTGGGATAAGTCGCGCCGCTTTCAAGTCGCGTGGGAAGCGTTGAAGCGCATCCAGCCGCAAAAATGGATTACGCATCGTTTTGACATTTCACACCCTGCCGAAGCCTATAAGCTATTGGACGAAACCCCTGAGCAGGCTATTCAAGTTGTTTTCACCCACGCTTGATATCCGATAGGAGGACTTCATGTATACCCTCGCTGTTCGCCGCGACTTCATCGCCCGACATTTTCTCATCGGTGGAGATTGGGGACCGGAAAATTTTCCCAACTCACATCATTATGTTCTTGAATTGCAGCTCGAAGGCAACGCACTCGACCAGCATGGTTATCTGGTAGACATTGTGGATGTCGAGAAAAATCTTGATGCAGTTATTGGTTATTACAAAGAGCAGATGCTCAACGATAAGTTGGAATTTAAAGATTTGAATCCGTCGCTTGAAAATTTTGTGCGCATCCTTGCCACTTCTCTAAGCGATTGCATCCAAGCAAAGAACATCACTGCCTTGCGCGTCAAGTTGTGGGAAAATGAAAACGCGTGGGCGGCTTACGACTTCATAAGATGAAGATGGGTCTCATTATCTATGGTTCACTTGATACGATGAGCGGCGGCTATCTTTATGACCGCAAGTTGGTCGAGTCGCTTAGAAAGCGCGGCGACCAAATCGAGATCATCTCATTGCCGCGGCGCAACTATGCCGCACATTTGACGGACAATTTTCATTTTCGCCTGCCGCGCGGCTTCGATCTCATCATCGAGGATGAATTAAATCATCCATCCTTGCTCGAAGCAAATAGACAAGAACATTCCTATCCCGTTGTCAGCCTCATCCACAATTTGTATTCCCTTGAGCCGCGTCCCGGATGGCAAAATAATCTATATCGAATCATTGAACGAAGCTATCTCAATTCCGTGGATGGATTCATTTTCAATTCCAATACAACGTGCGATGCGGTTCAAGCTTTGATTAGAGGACAAAAGCCGTTTATCGTTGCCAATCCGCCCACCGATCGTTTTGGATCGCGCCTTAACGAAAATCAAATTCACGCACGAGCTAATGAGATTAATCCTTTGCGTTTGCTTTTCCTCAGCAACGTGATTCCGCTCAAAGGATTGCATGTGTTGCTCGAAGCGTTAAGCCATGTGACTTTTGATTTTCGACTTGATATCGTCGGTTCGCTGACTGTTGATCCAACCTATGCTCGTAAAACGCAAGAGAAAGCTAAAACCTATGGATTATCGTCAAGAGTTTTCTTTCATGGCATCTTAGATGGTGAGGCGCTCGTCGAACGGTTTGAACATGCACAAGTGATGGTCATGCCGTCATCGTATGAAGGCTTTGGCATCGCATATCTCGAAGGAATGGGATTCGGCCTGCCTGCCATTGCGACCACATCCGGAGCGGCTTCAGAGTTTATTATGGATGGCGAGAACGGATATTTAATTCCGCCGGAGAATTCATCCATGCTGGCAGAGCGATTGACGAGGCTGGCAAATGATCGTGAATTACTAGCACACATGTCCATCAACGCCTTGCGCTGTTATCAACAACAACTAAAATGGGAACAGACGGTAGATCACATTCGATTTTTTTTATTAGATGTCACTGCGAGCGAGCGATAGCGAGCGCGGCAATCCTCTGTTTGCATGTTATTTAAGATTGCTTTGTCGGGCTTCGCCATCCTTGCAATGACAGGATGAATCAGTATGGAATATTCTTTTCCCCATTACCTTCAATCGAAACAAACTGTGGATGACCGCGCCTTGAATAAAGATGTCTTTGCCGCGCTCAAAGCAAATTTGCCGAGGCCGCCAATTTGCATTATTGAAATCGGTGCAGGGATTGGGACAATGTTCACGCGTCTTATCGAGTGGGAATTATTGACGAACGCCGAATATCTGGCGCTCGACGAAATGGACGAGAATATCGCACACGCGTCAGAGTGGATTCCGCAATGGGCAGAGTCAGCAGGCTTGAAGGCGGAAAGAGTCACCGAGAACAAGATTCGGTTGCAAGATCAGGTGCGGGACATTCGCATCACCTTTGAGCACGCAGACGTCTTCGATTTTATCAATACGAATCCACCTAAATCAGATCTATTGATCGTACACGCCGTGCTGGACTTATTTCCATTGCCAGAAAGTCTTCCAAAACTATTTTCGCTGACAAAATCTTTGGCATGGCTGACCATCAACTTCGACGGTTTAACAACCTTCGAACCGACGATTGATACCGCGCTGGATACGACGATTGAACGGCTTTATCATGAGTCAATGGACACGCGCACAACTGGCGGCGACAGCCAAACAGGACGACATCTGTTTTCTCATTTGCGTTCGGTGAATGCGCAGATTCTCGCGGCAGGCGCGTCGGATTGGGTGGTGCATTCTATCAATGAAAAGTATCCTGCTGACGAAAAATATTTTCTGTTTTTCATCTTGCATTTCTTCGAAGAGTCACTGACCGGGCATAAAGAATTGGATGGAAAAGCTTTCGCAGATTGGCTGTCAAAACGACGAGCGCAGATCGAGCGCGGTGAATTGGTTTACATCTCCCATCAAATGGACTTTTTGGCGAAGATATGATTTGTTGCAAAGGGATTTCTTCGCCTCTACCGGCAAAGGATATTTTCTTTTCGGTGCTATAATCTCTCCATAATAATTTATTGTCTTACTTAGATCAGCAGTCTCCCGCTGTTTTCGTAGAGGGTCAACCGCTTACTTAACTACGCTCGACTTCTGAAGAATAGGAAACTCGTGAACTTCGAACAATTTAATTTGGATTCCCGCCTCATGCAGGGAATCAAGAAAGCAGGCTATGAAACCGCCACGCCGATTCAGGAAGCGGCAATCCCTGCCGCGTTGCGCGGACGCGACCTGATCGGTACCGCGATGACCGGCACAGGCAAAACCGCCGCATTCGTTTTACCCATCTTAAATAAATTACTGACTGGCCAACACAATGTGCCCCGTGCACTGATCGTCACGCCGACGCGCGAACTGGCGGAGCAGATCAACGATGTGATTCGCGTGCTAGCAGCGGGGACAAAAATCAAGAGCGCAACCATTTACGGCGGAGTCGGAGCCGGACCGCAGGTCACTGCTTTGAGAAACGGCGCAGAAATTTTAGTCGCGTGTCCGGGGCGTCTGCTCGACCTCATCAATCAACGCGTCGCAAAGATGGAACACATCGAAATTTTGGTGCTCGATGAAGCCGACCGCATGTTCGACATGGGCTTCCTGCCCGACGTGCGGCGCATCGTCAAAGCCGTGCCAACGCAAAGACAAACCATGATGTTCTCCGCTACCTTCCCGTCTGAGGTGGAGCTTCTCGCAGCGAGCGCGCTCAGGCAACCGCAAAAGATCGCGATGGGCATCAGCAGACCGGCATATACCGTGACGCATGCGTTGTATCCTGTGCCCGCACATTTGAAGTCGGCGCTGTTGCTTGAACTGCTCAAACGAACCGATACCAATTCGGTGTTGATCTTCACGCGCACGAAATATCGCGCCCAGAAAGTGGCACAACAGATTCTGCGCGCGGGATACAAGGTCACCAGCCTGCATGGAGATCGAACGCAGGGACAACGTCAGTCGGCGCTCAAGGGGTTCAAATCCGGGGCGCATGATATCATGGTCGCCACCGACATTGCGGCGCGCGGCCTCGATGTGGAAACCATCTCACACGTGATCAACTACGACATGCCCGATACCGCCGATGCCTACATCCATCGCATCGGGCGCACCGGCCGCGCCGAACGCACCGGCGATGCCTTCACGCTTGTCACGCCGGATGATACCGATATGGTTCGCGCGTTGGACCGCATTATGGGCGAACCCATCAAGCGCGAGACTCTCGAAGGATTCAACTACGCCGTTCCCGCGCCGCCGAGATCGGCTTCCGCTCATCGTGAAGGGACTCGTCCTCCGCGCCCCGCGCCCACGCCGACGCATTTTGGACATAATCGTTTAGCGCCGAGAAGAAGAAAGTAAATTGGTGAATCGGGAATAATGAATAGCTAATCTTCATTAAGTGAATCACAAGAGCCTGACGCTTTCATATCAGGCTCTTTTCAGTTTATTTCAAAACAGTGACTTTGGAAACAAAATTCAATGCAGGGACGCCAATTGCATGAGTTGCTGAATCATGCTCGAGCTGGGCGGCGGTGCCAGATTGATGGTCGCTGTCAGCAAGGCAAGAACGATCAGCAGGAAGATCACTAATCCCACAATGATCGGGATCTGGGTGGACCAGGGTAAGCTGTTGGGTTCCTGAGCCAATACCGCAGGAGAAGCCCACTCTGCCACGATCCGCCACTGTGGAAATACCCGTTCGATATAATAGTCAACGCTATACGGTGACCGCCCGACGGCACTATCCAAAACAATCAAGGCTACAAATACCAATAGATAAATTATTCCGGTGCCGACATCAGTAGCGCCGGGAGCATAGGGTCCGCCCAAGCCCTCTGGAACTGACCAGATGATAAAACTAAATATTGCGCTCAAAATATACATCCATTTGCGTCCCAAGCCAAAGAGCAAGCTGATGGCGATGGCAGTTTCAATGATGCGGGTGCTCCAAGCAAAAAAAGCGGGGTTGAGTGATATGGTATTGACCCAGAAGGTAAACCATGGCGTAAGCCAGGCAGGCTGGCCCTGGGCGGCACCCTTAATGATATCTAAATACCCACTGAGGAATTCAGGCCGGAATTTAAGATATGCATCAACGGCCCAGACCAATCCGAAAGCGGTCCTCACCCCGCTGGCGGCGGTATCGACCCAAGGCGAGCGATCATTCGTACTTGTGGTTTTTTTACTCATGCTTGTATCTCCTTTGGCAAAGTGTGAATTATTTTTCCACAATCAATGGAAGATATAATCCATAACTCCCTTTTACACAAGGTTTATCAAGAATCAATTTTTAAATTCAGACAAAAATGTCTGAATTTAAAAGAGCCTATTCGCTGATCATTCCCTCTGCAAAAGAATCAAAAGAGCCGGATGCTTTCGCATCCGGCTCTTTTTCAGTTTAGCTCAAAACCGTGACATTGCTCGCCTGGGGACCCTTCGGTCCCTTTTCGACGGTGAACTCAACCTTCTGGCCTTCCTGCAGGTTGCGGAAGCCGTCGCCTTGAATGGCGGAGAAATGGACGAAAACGTCCGGTCCACCTTCACGAGCGAGGAACCCATAACCTTTATCCCCATTGAACCACTTAACCGTACCAGTTATTCGATCAGACATTGTATTTGCCTCCTTATGGCAAAGCAAAAAAATTAGGTGTTCTGTTTTGTTCCATCGGAGGCAAAACAAATCGGCTCCCAGATATAACTGTGAGCCGTGACTGTTCTTCTACCAACGCGAACTTACTGTTATCCTATTGCGTTGGAAGGATAACACAATAACTAGACCGAGTCAATCAAAATGGATCAGCAGTTTCTAGAGCGTGTTATGAACTTTCATAGGAGATGAGCCATAAGATGAACGAAGTTCTTGGCCATCATAATGGCGAAAGCCAAGTAGCTGAGACCTGCCAGTGTTTCGGGGAGACGTTCGTAATCGCGCGCCAAGCGGCGGAAACGAGCCATCCAACCGAAACTCCGTTCGACGACCCAGCGCCGCGGCAGGAGCACGAAACCTTTTTTGGCTTCGGGCAGCTTGACCACGAGCAACTGCAAGCCCTGATCTTGAGCCGCTTGGGCAGGCTCATCGCCGGTATACCCTTGATCGACAAAGGCGACCTCCACCGAATTTCCGGTAACCTCTTGCACCTGTCGTGCCAATTCGCCGACCTGCGCTCGGTCCTGCTCGTTGGCCGGGGTAATGTGCAAAGCCAGCAAATGACCCAAGGTGTCCACCGCCACATGGGTTTGGCTCCCTTTTTTGCGCTTGGCACCATCATATCCGGCGCGCGAACCGCTTTCCACGGTCGATTGCAACGTTCGGCTGTCAAAAATCGCCGCACTCGGGGTTTCCTTTCTTCCTTTGGCCAATCGCAGCAGGGCTCGCAGATCATTCACCATGGCTTCAAACACGCCAGCCCGGATCCAGCGCTGCGATTGTTGATAGACTGTGTACCAAGGTGGCAGGTCGGTGGGCAAAAAACGCCATGGCGCTCCCGCACGCACAATCCAACGCAAGCCGTTGAAGACCTCCCGCAGACTGTACTCTCGTTGTGGGGCTTCTTCTTTCATCAAGGTCAGGTAAGGAGCTATGAAAGCCCATTCGTCATCCGTCACATCGCTTGGATATCTTTGCTTTTCCATACCCGGAGTCTATCATCCCCTGGCCAAAGTGCATAACACGCTCTAGATCATTCAGGCGACTCGTCCTTAATGCTATAATCTTTTCACCATGAACTTTCTCATCACCGGAGCCGCGGGATTCCTCGGTTCATCTCTTGCCAATCATCTGGCCCGCGAGGGACATCAAGTGCGCGGCATTGACAATCTCTCCACCGGCGACCCACAGGCATTAGCACCCGATATACATTTCACACGCGGCGATGTGAGTGACCGACCCAAGTTATGGACTCTACTTCAAGAAGTGGATGTGGTCTATCACCTCGCGGCGCGCGTTTCCGTCTCTGAATCGGTTTTATATCCGCGCGACTACAATGAGGTCAATGTCGGCGGGACCGTGGCATTAATGGAAGCGATGCGGGATGTCGGCGTGCGACGCGTAGTGCTGGCTTCATCCGGCGCGGTCTATGGCGATTTGGGTGAGCAACCGCTGAGAGAATCCGTCATACCGAATCCGCGCTCGCCGTATGCGGTTTCCAAGCTTGCCGCAGAATATTACGTCCGCACCATTGGCAGACTATGGGGCATCGAGACGGTCAGCCTGCGAATCTTCAACGCCTATGGGCCAGGGCAGCATCTTCCGGCTTCGCATCCGCCGGTAGTGCCATACTTTTTAAAGCAGGCTTTGCGCGGCGGAACGCTGATTGTTCACAGCGACGGTAATCAAACGCGTGATTATGTTTATGTGGACGATGTGATCAGCGCAATGGTAGCCGCCTCCACCGCGCCAAACATGGATGGGCTGGTCGTCAACGTCGGCTCGGGAATTGAGACGAGCGTTCGCAACCTAGTCAAAGATGTTTTGGATGTGACCGGTGGGAAACCCGAAGTGATTTATAACTCAAAGACTTCGGGTGGTGTCTCGCGCATGACGGCCGACCTGACTCTTGCCCACGAAAAACTTTCCTATCGCCCTTCGATCAAACTGGACGTTGGCCTGCGTCTCACGCTTCAACGCGATCCAAAGTTTAAGTGAACTAAACACAAAGGCCACAAAGAAAAAACCTTCGTGCTCTTGGTGCCCTTCGTGTTTACAAAATGATTCTCCATCACAGTTTTTATGATCGTCCAACATTGATCGTTGCCCGCGAACTTATCGGCGCGCGGCTGGTGCGGATTCTTGATGGCGTGAAGTTGGTGGGACTCATCACCGAGACCGAAGCTTACGTCGGCGAAAAAGATTTGGGCTGCCACGCACATGTGGGAAAAACAAATCGCAACGCAGTGATGTTTGGCCCACCAGGGCATGCATACGTTTACTTCACTTATGGCAATCATTGGATGTTGAACGCCGTCACCCAGGGCGAAGGATTCCCGGCCGCAGTATTGATCCGCGCCATCCAGCCGATTGAAGGCACGGAAATTATGTCGAAGCGAAGGAACGGGCGCGATACATTCGGCCCCGGCAAATTGACTCAGGCCATCGGAATTACCAAAAGCGAGAATGGAGTCGATTTAACGGATTCCGCTTCCGGCCTATGGATCGAAGCGGGGATTCCTGTCCCAAATTCACGCGTGACGAAAAGTCCGCGTGTGGGTTTATATAGTGTGCCAGAACCGTGGAAGTCAAAGCCCTGGCGGTTTGTCGTCAAAGGCTGGAAGATATCAAACTGAGGAGATTGCCACGTCGCTTCGCTCCTCGCAATGACAAAGGAGATAGTATGGGTTTACTCGATGGAAAAAATGCTTTGATCTTTGGTCTCGCTAACGAACGCTCGATTGCCTGGGGTATCACGCAGGCATTCAAACGCGAAGGCGCGAACTTGGGAATCAGTTATGCGGGCGAGATGCTCGAACGGCGCGTCAAGCCGCTGGCGGAACAGGTCGGATGCAAATGGGTCGAGGAATGCGATGTGACAAAAGATGATCAGATCGTCCTGGTCGCGGAAAAAGCAGCGCAGCATTTCGCCAAGATTGATGTGCTGGTTCATTCGATTGCATTTGCGGGACGCGACGAATTGAGCCGGCCGTTTTATCAGACCAGCCGCGAAGGATTCAAGAACGCGCTCGATATCAGTGTGTATTCGCTCGTGGCGTTGACCAATGCCTTTCTGCCGATTCTGAATCCGAATGCTTCGGTTATGTGCTTAACGTATTACGGCTCGGTAAAAGTCGCGCCGCACTACAACGTGATGGGCGTGGCAAAAGCCGCGCTCGAATCTTCGAACTCGATATTTGGCATATGATCTTGGCCCGCAGAAGATTCGCGTCAATGCCATTTCAGCGGGGCCAATCCGCACGCTAGCCGCGGCGGGCGTGGGCGGATTCCGCGATATGTACAAACACTTTGCAGACATGTCACCGATGCGCGAGAATATCAACATCGAAGATGTAGGCAACGCGGCGGTCTTCCTCGCGTCCGATTTATCCAAGCGGATCACCGGTGAAGTGCTGTATGTGGATGGAGGCTTCAACACGGTCGGCGTGCAAATGAATCCCGACGCAAAAGAAAACAGCGAGTAATAAGTATGAAACGCCGATAAAAAATCGGCGTTCTTTTTTAAGGTAAAATAATCTCATTATGTTCAAACGAAACGTCGCTCCCACCGAATCCACTCAACCTGTTCAGGCTGTGGAACGAATCACATCCGTATTGGGGCCGGGTGTCATCTGGCATGGTGCGATCAACGGTTCGGGCGGTGTCCGCATCGAGGGCGCGTTCGAAGGCGATATCGCTTTGCGCGGCATGTTGGTCGTCGGCGAGACGGGACGCGTCACTTGTCAAAACGTGCGCGCCAATAACGTGATCGTCGCTGGTGCGGTGCGCGGCAACATCACAACTCAAAAACTGGAAATCCGCGGCACGGGCCGCGTCTGGGGCGATGTGATCACGACCGCGTTCGTGACCGAAGAAGGCGCGTTCCTACGCGGACAAATCCGAATGGAAGAAACGGTTGAGCTAGACCTTGAAGCGGCTCCACAAGCGACACCGAGTGAGGCGGCCCAAGCAGAATCCCTCGCACAGACACCGATGACCATTCCCCCTCCCGTGTCCGCGCCCAAGACCCGTAAGAAAAAGAACGAGACTCCTAATCCATAAGTTGGGCACGTCAATGTGCTCTTAAAAAATATTTTATGAAATATCGCGATTTGCAAATTCAAACTCAACGCGAATTTCCATCCAACATGCGGACGGAAGGATTCGGCTGGCTGGTCCGCGCCGGATATATGATCCGCGAGAATGAAATTCTTCCACTCGGTGAACACGCGATTGAACATTTGAAATCATTGGCAAACCAACCCAACTTTATTTTGCTTTTGTCTTTACCGGTAATTGCAAATCAACAGGAGGCTTTCTTTCCAATCGAGACGGGTTCGACAGAAGTGATTCACTGTCCATCATGTGGATACACCTCTCGCAGAGAAATTGCTCAATTCAAAAAGATTCCTTTCTCGAAAGAGGAACCACTTCCCATTGAAAAAGTTTTGACTCCAGATTGCCACACCATCGAGTCGCTGGCAAAATTTCTTGGCATTCCCGCAGAGAAAACTGCCAAAGCTTTGATGTTCATGCGTATCGCAGACAACAAATTTGTTTTCGTTGTTGTGCGCGGCGACATGCAACTCAGCGGAGCAAAATTGAAGAAACTCATCGGAGACTTTCGATTGGCGACTTCGGATGAAATTGCGAAAGCTGGCGCGGCGGCGGGATATGCTTCACCGATTGGACTCAAAGACGCGTTGATCGTTGTGGATGATCTCATTCCTCAATCGGCGAATCTGGTCGCGGGCGCAAACGAATCAGGTTATCACTTAAAAAATACAAACCATGACCGCGATTACACTGCCGAGATTGTTGCGGATGTTGTGATGGTAAGCGCAGGCAATCCCTGCCCAACCTGTGGAAACAAGCTAGATTTATTCGATGCCGAGTTGCTTGCCGAAGGAAATGATTATCGCTTGGATAACATCCTTTCCGCGCTTGCGGAAGTTCATCACGATGATAAAGGTTTAATTTTTCCAAAATCAGTTGCGCCATTCGATGTTTATTTGATGAATATTCCGGGCAAGGAAATGGATACACGCTCCAAAGCCGAAGAGATTTATGATATGCTGCAAAATGCAGCCGTCTCAGTTTTATTCGATGAACGCGACGAGCGCGCCGGAGTCAAATTCAACGACGCGGATTTGATCGGATGCCCAATCCGAATCACAGTCGGCGAGAAAAATCTCAAAGAGGGAATGGTAGAATTGAAGCCGCGCAAGGAGAAAGTAAATACACTTGTGCGGATCGAAAATCTGGTTGAAGAAATCAAAAAATAAAATGACATTTCAAATCCCCATGTCCTCGCCCGACCTGAGCGATGCCGAACGTCAGGCAGTTCAAAGCGTACTCAACACATCCAACCTCAGTATGGGTCATTGGATTCTCGATTTCGAAAAATCCTTTTGCGATTTAACCGGAGCAAAGCAAGCTGTCGGTGTTTCATCGGGAACATCCGGCCTGCATCTATGCGTGCGCGCCGCAGGCATCGGGGAAGGCGATTTGGTCCTCACCACGCCGTTCTCGTTTGTCGCGTCGTCGAATGTGATGCTATATGAAAATGCAATTCCTGTTTTTGTAGATGTGAATCCGAAAACTGGAAACATCGACCCGCAACTTGTATCGCAAGCGGCACGCGATTTAATCGAAGGCGGGAAGAAGGCTGAGAAATGGCTGCCGCGCAAAGGGTCCGGGACGAAGCGCAAACTCAAAGCGATTCTGCCGGTGGATGTCTTCGGTCAGCCCGCGGACCTCGATCCGATTCGCAAACTCGCGAATGAATTCAAGCTGAAAATGATCGAAGACTCATGCGAAGCGCTTGGTGCAGAATATAAAGGCAAGCCCGCTGGAACGTTTGGCGATTACGCCGTGTTTGCGTTTTATCCAAACAAGCAAATCACGACCGGCGAGGGCGGCGTGGTGATCACCTCCGATGACAAAGCCGCGGGCATGATGCGCGCGCTTCGCAATCAGGGACGCGCGCCCGGCGACACATGGCTTCAACATACCTATCTGGGTTATAACTATCGTCTCGATGAGATGTCGGCTGCACTCGGCACCGTGCAGATGACGCGTCTCGATGAATTGTTAAAGAAACGCGACCGAGTCGCGAATTGGTACGCCGAACGATTAAGTGAAATCCCGGGCGTCGAGCCGCCGGTCATTGAGTCGTTCACGACGCGCATGTCATGGTTTGTCTACGTTGTTCGCTTCGACAAAAAGATCAATCGCGATTCGCTTGCCAAGAGATTGGAAGAACGCGGTGTTCATGTTCGTCCATATTTTCTTCCGATCCATTTGCAACCGTATATGGCCGAACGTTTCGGTTATCGTGAGGGCGATTTTCCAGTCACGGAAGATTTGGGTCGTCGCGGATTGGCACTGCCCTTCTCCGGTGTGATGACCGAGGAACGAGTGGAATTGGTTTGCAGTGCAATGCGAGATGAAATAAGCAAAACGTAATTTAGATGTCATTGCGAGGCGTGAGCACAGCGAACGCCGTGGCAATCCCCAAATCTAATTCAAGCAACCGTTTATAGTTTATATGAGATTGCTTCGCTGCGCTCGCAATGACTTCAATGAATAATGTGAACACTGGACTTTTTTCTCCATCTCGACGTAACGGACTTCTGTTTCACGGAAGCCTGCTCGTCGCGTTGGCGATTATTTCCGCGTGGGGATTTTTCAATTTGTCGCGCACAACCGTCGGAGAATATTTCGTCACTTATTTACTCATTGGATTGATTGCATTTGCGCCCATGCCATGGATTGGATATCGCACCTATGCTCTCATACGTGCGGAATACGTCCTCGACCGCGACGGACTCGAACTGCGCTGGGGTCTGCGCGATGAAGCGATTCCACTGAACGATATCGAATGGGTTCGCCCCGTTAACGACTTAACTCATCCGTTGCGATTGCCGCCCATGTCGGTGCCGGGCGCGATCCTTGGACTTCGCCGCCATCCCGATCTGGGTGTGATTGAATTCATCGCAAGCGACCGAAAGAATCTATTGCTGGTCGCGACCGCAAAGCGCGTCTTTGCCATTTCTCCCGCGCACCCGTCCGACTTCGCACAAACCTTTGCGCGCGCCATTGAACTTGGAAGTGTTACACCGGCGCAACCGAAGTCGCTTTATCCTTCATTCATCATCGCGCAGGCCTGGCAAAACGGATTGGTAAGATATCTATGGCTGGCCGCGTTGTTTTTGAACCTTGGCTTGTTCGTGTGGGTCAGTCTCATCATCCCAGCGAATCCCAACATCGGGCTTGGATTCAATCCCGATGGCACCGTGGATGCCGTGCCCTCATTGCAATTGATCATCCTGCCGTTAACGAGCACATTTCTGGCGCTGACAGGATTCTTTACCGGCCTCTATTATTTTCGCTGGGAAAAGACACAAATGATTTCGTTCGTCCTTTGGGTTTCGAGCGCGCTGGAAAGTCTATCATTCCTCATCGCAATACTATTTATTCTCAGCATACCCACATGAGTTTTACAACACAACTGGTTCTCGGATTCCTGTTCGCCGTTTTAGTCGCATATCTTGCCTACCGCGTCCATAGCTTAGGCCGCGACGGAGCAGTCGCTGCTGTATTGGTTGGCACAATCACCTTTGGTTTGGGCGGATGGCAGTGGTCAGTGCTGCTACTTGCATTCTTTATCTCATCGTCTGCGCTCTCACGTCTCTTCAAAGATCGCAAGCGCGAACTAAATGAAAAATTTTCAAAAGGCAGTGAACGCGACGCGGGTCAAGTTCTGGGAAACGGTGCACTCGCAACCGCATTCGTTTTGTTGAGTGCGATCTTTCCGCATCAGCTCTGGACGTGGATCGGATTCGCGGCGGCGTTGGCTTCGGTCAATGCCGACACTTGGGCAACGGAACTCGGCACATTGAATCCAAATCCGCCGCGCATGATTACGGATTTAAGAAAGCGCGTCGAAGCCGGGACTTCGGGCGGAGTATCTTTATGGGGAACGACCGCAGCTCTTTTGGGCGCGGTCGTTATCGGCTTGCTTGGCGCGGTTCTATACCCCACTTATCACTGGTTACTTTTTTTACTAATCACTTTTTCGGGCTTACTCGGCTCGCTCTTCGACTCGTTCCTCGGCGCGACGGTGCAAGCCATGTACTTCTGCCCAAAAGATCAAAAGGAAACCGAAAAGCATCCGCTTCACACCTGCGGCACGGAAACGATTCATATCCGCGGCTGGAAATGGCTGAACAACGATTGGGTCAATTTTGCCTGCGGAACGTTTGGGGTATTGATGATTTTCTTGCTGATAACAATAACAAAGCTTTAAGGTTCATCCAAAAAAGTGAAGGAATAAAATTCTCAATCCGATGCCAATCAGTACCAGCCCGCCGATAATTTCGACAGGCTTGCCAAATTTCCTTCCAAGGATTTGTCCAACGCGCAGACCGATCAGCGAAAGAACACCAGTGACCACGCCGATCAAAATAGCGGGATACCAAACAAAAATTCCAAGCACTCCCAAACTGATACCGACCACCAATGCGTCCACGCTGACCGCAATAGAAAGCAATACCATCGTCCAGCCGCGCGACGGATCGTTGGAGCGATACGTTTCGCCGCGCACGGAGGTATAAATCATGTGAATACCGACCGAGACCAGCAAAACGAAAGCGATCCAATCCGTATAGCTGCGGATGAGCGGTTGAATGGTTGCCCCTAACAGCCAGCCAATCACAGGCATAATGAACTGAAACAAGCCGAAGTGAAAGGACAGCCGAAACAGCGGGCGTGGACCATGGATGGATTCCAAAGTGCCCGCCGCGAGACAGACCGCGAATGCGTCCATTGCCATACTGATGGAAATCAGGAGAACCTCAAAGAAAGGCATAAAGTTTTCGGATTATATCTGATTATGGGATGTAATTACGAATGATATAATTTCAGGAATGAGGTTTTACAGCGCAGCATGAGCCGTGGTCAGCATTTTATAAGGAAAAGGCAACATGGATATACAAAGAATTGCAGCATTTTCTCACAATAACGAAGGTGGTAATCCCGCAGGTGTAGTCATTTGCAGTGAAATGCCAACCGAAAAAGATATGCTCGCAATCGCAAAACAAGTTGGATATTCCGAAACTGCATTTCTAACTCAGGTAAATGATGGTTGGAGAACCCGCTATTTTGCTCCAGAAATGGAAGTCCCTTTCTGTGGTCACGCCACAATTGCCAGTGGCGCAGTATTGGGAGAACATTTTGGCGAAGGCGTTTATAAACTCTTCATCAATCAAGGTGAAATCACCGTCTGCGTTTCAAAATCTGGCAATGGTGCTTTGATCGCAACGTTGCAGTCCCCCAAAACATGGTCAGAAATTGCTCCAAACAAGTATGTAGAAAAATTATTAAAAGAGTTCAATTTGACTGTTGCTGATATTGATACAAATTACCCAGTGCGTTTCGCTTTCGCGGGTGCAAAGCACCTTATTGTAGTTTTGAAAGACTGCAAGAAACTCGCAGAAATGTCTTATCACTTTGAGCGGGTAAAAGCCCTAATGCAACAAGAAGGTTTAGTCACAATTGATATGTTATGGGTGGAATCAAACCAACTTTTTCACTCCAGAAATCCCTTTCCAACAGGTGGTGTGTATGAAGACCCTGCAACTGGTGCCGCCGCCGCTGCTCTAGCAGGTTACCTGCGTGACATTGAATGGCAAGGTGGAAATAGTTTTGATATTTTGCAAGGAGAAGATATGGGATGCCCATCTCGGCTATCCGTGCAGTATACAAGGAATAAGGGCGAAAGCATAAGGGTCAGTGGCGAAACGCGTCACATCACAGGAACAAATGGCTAGCATGGTGTGCAGCCGATGAATTCGCGCGCTAAGGATAATCGTCAAGCACCCCACGCCTAAAGGGCGGGGGCTTGTGAAAGCAAGCCCGGCTTGACCAGCCCCAGTCGCAAGAATGGACTACGTTCACGGGAGAGCTCAAGAACACACTTCAAGATGCGCAAACCAGTCTTGAACCCTGTAACTTCCCCATTAAACAGGCCGCGGGACCAGGCCCGTGTGCGGAAGGTGTGCTGACCGTGAACATGGGCGAGGCTCACTTGACCGACCAGCCCGCAAGGGTGAGTTGAGAATCTCCGTAAGGAGAAAGATCCATGGTCAAACAGCAAACCACTTTGCAAAGAGTTTTTGTTGTGAGTGCCGATGGACAGGCGCTGGATCCCTGCCATCCCGCACAGGCGCGCCACCTGCTGCGAGAACGCCGTGCGGCGATTGCGCGCCGCTATCCGTTCACCATTATTCTCAAAGAGCGCAGGGCGGTGGAAAGTGTTGTGCATGCGCACGCGGTCAAGATCGACCCTGGTTCAAAGACTACAGGCATGGCCGTAGTGAATGATTCAGGCTGGGTGGTCTGGGCAGCCGAGATCGAGCATCGCGGCCAGCAAATCCGTGACCGCTTGTTAGCCCGCCGCCAGCAGCGCTGCTCCCGGCGCGCGCGCAAGACACGCTACCGGCCAGCCAGGTTTGATAACCGCCGCAGAGCCGAAGGCTGGCTGCCGCCGAGTCTAATGAGCCGGGTCGCGAATATTGCAACCTGGGTCAGCCGCTTGCAGAGAGTCGCACCGGTGGCATCGCTCAGCCTGGAACTCATCAAGTTCAACACGCAGGCGCTGGTGGATCCCGAAATCTCCGGAGCGGAATATCAGCAGGGAACCCTGTATGGTTATGAAGTCCGCGAATACCTGCTGGAGAAATGGGGACGCAAGTGCGCTTATTGCGGTGCGAACGATGTGCCGCTCCAGATCGAGCATCTCATTCCCAGGAGCCGCGGCGGGACGATGAGAGTAGATAATTTAACCCTGGCCTGCTGACCATGCAACCAGAAAAAAGGGAACCAGACCGCCGCCGAGTTTGGTTATCCCCACCTGCACGCCCAAGCCCGTCAATCGCTGCGCGATGCTGCCGCTGTGAACGCCACCCGCTGGTCGCTCTATCAGCGTTTGTGCGAGACCGGCTTGCCCGTTGAATGCGGTACAGGCGGACGAACAAAATTCAATCGTGTCTCCCTCGGCTTGCCCAAAGCGCATTGGATGGATGCGGCCTGTGTGGGCGAGTCGGGCGCAAGCATACAAATCCCTCCCGCCCTCTCCCCGCTTCTCATCCGCGCCACGGGGCACGGTTCGCGCCAGATGTGCCGCATGGACCGGTACGGTTTCCCGCGCACGCGGGCAAAAGGAACACGCCGTGTTCACGGTTTCCGAACAGGCGATATGGTGCGCGCCGTTGTACCGGGCGGCAAAAGAGCTGAAACGCATACCGGACGGGTCGCCGTGCGCTCTTCCGGGAGTTTCAATGTTTCCACTCCCAGTGGAACACTGCAGGGGATTGGCTAGCGATATTGCCAGATTCTTCACTGTGCCGATTCATTTGAATCGGAAGGAGGCGGCCTTTCCTCCTCCCTGCGATCCCGAAGGAACACCGGGACGGTGAAGCAGGCGGTTTCCAGGCCGTTTTTTCGATGAAACGTCCCAAACCAGCGTGAGTCTTTCAAATCAAAAATACAGCCAATGGAAAAGTATTGCTCGGAAGCAGTTTGAATCTCGAAGGCCCATTAAACGGCCATCGCTTTATGCCCAAGATCGGAAGCCACCTCAACAAAGTCCTTCAACAGGAATGGAATGAATATGGCGAGGATCATTTTATCTTCGAAGTTTTAGAAGCCGTGACCGCTAAGGTGCGAACCGACAGTACGTTGCTGACAATCAAAAGTCACTCATGGACCGACAGTACATTCCTGACATAAAGGTGTGTGGTAACCGCCAGGTTGGGTGACATTTAGTGTTGGTTACTTGTGCAAGAAAGGATACGACCAGCGTTTGAAGATCCGGCCTTTGACGTAGACGGTCAAGTGAGCGCGCTTCGTATCCAGCACGGCCTTGACGTATTGTCCCTTCATTCGTTTGCCGATCTTGTAGGTTTGGCCAAGCAGATGCACGTTGCCGTGCGGGGTGACTTGGCGAATGAAGGTCACGCGTCCAGCCGAAACAGGTAGGGATTCGGTGGGAATGGTGTAGCGGGAGGGAAGTTTCTGAAGTTTGCGCTGGCGCCGGTATTTCTCAGGAGTCAAGCCTCCCAGACGCCGCTGGACGTGTTGAGTATTGACGGTCTCTTCCAGGCGTTGCAGTTCGCGCCGGAGAGTCGCAACGCGGGTAAAATGGCGTTGCAGCAATCGCGGTTGGAACCAGCCGTTGAAATTCTCCACGCTGCCATCGTATTGAGGTCGGGCCGGTGGGATGAACACCGGCCCGACCTCAAAATGTAGACAGAGACGGATCACCCGCGAAAGGTAACGTGCGGCAGGACCCCAGCCGAGGTACTCGCGAGCGTTGTCCATCTGAACTTGGTCGGGGCGTCCGAGGCTCTTCCAGGAGTCGCCGAGGAAGTTGAGAATGGCTTCCATGTGGCGGGAACGGCCTAATTTTAGGCACACGGCACCGTCAAAAACGTCTTTGCGAAAAGACTACTCCTTTCAGTCGCACACATAGATGTAGTAGCGTTGCCGGTTGCCTTTGAGGTAGATGGGGCCTACCAAATCCATCTGATGCAGTTGATTGGAGTCGTGGGCTTGGGGACCTGGATAGCTGTGCTCGGATAGGGAGGGCGCCAGGTGCACCCGAGGCAGCGTTTTCCCGTTCCGCTCAAGCACGCCCTCAATCGTGCGTGGACTGGGCAAAGGCCGAATGTGCAAGTCCTGCAGTTCGGCCTGGATTGCGCCCGCTCCAATGAGACCGTAGCGGGTGTGGGCGTGGAGCGGCGACTCAAGCCGTTCTCGAATATTGAGGATGGTTCGCTCCAGGTCAGGAGAAATATGAGGTGGCTGATGCCGTGCACTGGTCAGGTCATAAAGGCCGACCGCACCCAGAGCCAGATAGCGGCGCCACCAAGTGTGGAACCACTCTCGCGATCGTTTTAGAGTCTGGCAAATCTCTTCAACCGACTGACCCGCCAAGCGCATCCTGATCGCTTGATGCCGGTCTGAAAATTCATCGTTCATCTTTGCCTCCATAAGGTAATTTCTGCCGATTACCACACGAGGCAACTGTAAATCAGAAATGCAGGCCTGTCAGGATGGTTTCAAGGTCATTTCGAACCGACACCGATGTCAGCAAGGTACTGTCGGTGCAAGCGACCTTTTGTGTCAGGAACGTACTGGCGGAAAAATGTCAGCAACGTACTGTCGGTTCGCAGCTAAGGATGATCCCAATTTTAATTTGAGCGATGAGTTAACCCTGCTCGAAATGATCTAGCGCGAAAAGTTACAGCCCTTCGGTGAAAAAGGTTATAACCTTAATTAAAATATTCGTCAGGCATAAGAAGAGCGGACCTTGAAAGTCCGCTCTTCTTTTATTTATGCTTCCAAATCGTGAAGTCTTTCAAAATGGAGCCGCCGATGAATTCGCGCACGATGGAGTTTTCGGGGATCACCTCTGCATCAATGGGTAGGAACCAATCGAGAAAAGCCAACAGGCGCTTGGCTTCGATATATTCCGGCGTGCCATGCTCCACTTGCCGCAGTAAGGGCTCGACGAACGGCTTGAGGGCGGAGAGTTCATATACTAGCGCGGAGTTGAACATCACATCGGCGTTTTCCTGATATGGAAAGATGTGTTTCTTCTCGCCGCGGCGGACCGATTCCCAGCGCGAGATGGTCTGCGCGGCGTTATAACCGCGTTCCTGCGCGTCACGGACAATGCGGCGAATGAGGCGCGTGTCAGTCGTCGAGACGCGGTTGTGACGGTCGAGGTTGAGCTGCGTCAGCGCGGAAACATAAATCTTGAACGCGCGCCCACTCAAAGTAGAGGGCAAGAGGCGCGGATCGAGTCCGTGTATGCCTTCCATGATGATCGGCTGTCTGTGTTGCAATTGCAAAAGTTCGCCTTCTTCGCGTTTGCCGATCTTGAAGTTATAATGCGGCAATTGAACTTTTTCACCGGCAATCAATCTGTCAAGGTGTTCCGAAAGCAATTTAAGATCAACACCTTCCAGCGCTTCAAAGTCCGGTTGTCCATCTTCACCGAGCGGTGTTTGATCGCGATCCAAAAAATAGTTATCGAGTTCAAGCGGATAAGGCGAGATACCCAAAGCCAGCAGTTGAATCGTGAGGCGGCGCGAGAACGTGGTCTTACCGGACGATGAGGGCCCAGCAATCAGAACGAGGTGAGATTTTTTATCAGCGAGCTGTTGCGCGATCTCGGCGACATTTTGTTCATGCAATGCCTCGGAGACCAGCACGATCTCGTGGGCGCGTCCCGCTTGAATGGCATCGTTCAACGCGCCGACGTTATCGATGCCGAGACGATTGAGCCAATCACCATACTGACGAAACGCCGATAGCAATTTGGGATAATCGCCCACCGCTTCAAGTTGCGTGGGCGCATGCCGGCGCGGAAAACGAAGCGTGAAGCCGCCGTTGGTCCCGTACAAATCAAACCATTTGAGATAACCCGTCGAAGGCACCATGTAGCCGTGATGGTAGTCCATTTGATTGCCGAAGCGATAAAGCGTCAGATAAGCTTTTTGGCGATACGCCAGCAAACGCACTTTATCGTCATAACCAATCGAACGGAAATATTCAATCGCTTCTTTCAGCGGGATTTCTTTTCGCTCGAACGGCAAATCGGCTTGGATCAACTCCTGCATGTGTGATCTCAGCGAGGCGATCTCTTCCGTGGATAATGGCTTGCGTCCACTGACCTGACAATAATATCCGCCAAACGAAATCGAATGGTCAATTGTCAGCTTGGCTTTTGGAAAGAGATCGGCAAAAGCTATCTCCAGCAGGAAGTTCAACGAACGGCGATAGATGAGCGCGCCGTCGGGGTCAGACATGATCACAGGCTGAACGTGCGCATCCATGTCAATCGAATAAGTCAACTCATGAAGGTCATCATTGATGATGGCCGCTACCACCGGCGCGGGAAATTCAACCGCTTTTAAGAACTCCCCCACTTGCGCGCCGCGTGGACCGGATAGAACCAGCCCGTGGGGAAGATGAACTTCCACGTCGGCGCGCGGCTGGACAATTTGAATTCGTGTTTTTTCGCTCATAGATTTTCAGAAGGACGGCTATTGTATCACCCATGAGTTAACCGCAGATGAAACAGCCTTCAACAAGACGGAATGCTGCAACGCGCTGCCCGCAACACTTGCACCTGCATGCAAGTGCAGATGTGACATTTACAAAAGCGCCAACAATTTCTCAGGTTGATGCGCGAACTCTTCCAGCGGAATCTCCTTATTCGTCAACTTCATCAACGTCTCGGTCAGGACTTTGTTGACCGGCGTTGCGACACCAAATTTTTCTCCGGCTCTGACCACCGCACCATGCAAATATCCCACTTCCGATTTGCCGCGGCCGGAATATAAATCAATATGGAAGGATGGCATCTTGCCACCGCGCCCCGCGCCCGCCGCGCGCGCCAGCAATGGCTTTGACATCCAGAACGGCAAGCGTGTGGCGAATGCCAGCGCGCGCACCGGTGTATCGGGCAGATCCAAAAGGGGAATCTTTTGTGCTTTCATCACCGCCAGGCATTCGCGCAACATCCCGATTTCAAGCCGATAAAGCTTTCTATCCGCAAAGATTTCTGCGGCGGACATATCGAGAATCGCGGAGGTCGGATTCGCAATCAGATTGGTCAGCATCTTCGACCATTTCATCGCGGCCGCATTGGAAAAGGCTTGAGCGTTGAGATAGGCCGAATTCGCGGTGGCCAGCAACTTGTCTGAGAGCGAATGCGAGGAAGCGATGCCGATCCCGCGTAATTTTTCCAACACAATATCGCCCGTGCCGCGCCGACCGATCGCGCTGGTCACGGTCCCGGGAATGACTTTGTCTGCGCCAAGGACATTTGCGATCGCGGGTTCATTGTCCACACCATTGGATAAACAAAGGATGGGCGGAAGTTTTTCGGCGAAAGCCTTCATGCTTTCCAAGGCCAACGCGGTGTCAAACGATTTGAGCGCGAACAAAGCCACATCGAACGGACCGTAACGCAACGCATCCTCGAGTGACGGCGCGACCACAAAAGTGGACGAAGGAATTGTGAAAATCGGATTGGACCTGCGGCGCTTATCGACGGTCAAATTCAGGCGCAGGCCGCGCTGACGCAACTCGTCCGCGATCGCTGATTGTTCCACAAAGACCATTTGCTCGCCTGCCAACGCCAACGAACCACCGATATATGTGCCAATAGCACCCGCGCCAAAACATAAAATTTTAAGGTTTGCCATTTTTTCCTTATCAATCCCGCAAAAGTTCCAAGCCTTTGCAAGAATCGGTTGTCATTGATCAGGAGATTCGAGTCGGATCATGCGCCATTGATGACGCGCAGGTACATACCGAAATGTCGCGAAGCCGGTATTTTCAAATCGAAAACTCGGACCGTTCGAATTGGCCTGCACCGGTATTCCAAGAATTGCATACATGGCCTTATTCAATAAGCCGCCATGCGAGACGATCAAATATTTTCCAGCCGGGCGTTTGATGAGTTCGTGTATGGCTTTGCCTGCCCGCAAATAAAGTTCCCAGTCGCCTTCGCCGCTTTCGCCGAAAGAATCATAGGGCGTTCTGAAATCAGGTTCGGGGAATTGCTCGTTGACTTCTTCGCGCGTCAAGCCGGATAATTCACCGTTATCGCGTTCGACCCAGATCGGATCAATTTCAATCGGAACGTTCAAAACTCCTGCGACAATTTCCGCCGTCTCTCGCGCGCGGACAAGAGAACTGGTGACCGCCAAATCGAATTTGACGCCATCCCTAAACCAGCGTTCCGCCAAAGTGCGCGCCTGCGCGCGACCTGCATCCGTCAAAGGAAAATCCGATTGGCCCTGAAAGCGTTCCTCCACGTTGCCGACAGATTCGCCATGACGAAGAAAAGTAAACGTATAAGAAAGTTCGATCATTCAATGAACCGGGCAATACTGTAAACGTTGCTCAATCTTCAAGATATAGCCATGCTCTTGAGTTGATAAAGAAGCTGTGGCATCCACACTTTGCCAGAGGCCGCACAAAGCCGGCTCGAGAATCGGCATGGTATCCGCCGTCGAGAGAGTTAATTGCTTCGCATCGTTCCAGCGATTTAATCGGGCATAAGCTTCGATGAAAGGCAGATACTCCGATGGGTCATTCGGAAGATAAGGGACGGCAAAAGCTTCATCGCCCAATTTAGCCACTTGAGTCCAGTCCCCTTCTTGTCGGGCAAGATCCGCCTTTTCATAATAGTAACACCAGTTGTGCGGCGGTTCAGCTCCGAAAAGATTCGACAAAGCAGCCGGCGTGTTACCAGCAGGCTTAATCAACGCGGGGTTAGAAAGTGGAAGCGCCGTCTCGTCCTTGCGCCCAAGCAAAGGAAGACCACCACCGGTAAGCGTTTTATAGTTTTCTCCTGCAAGAGGTGCAAGCGGCAGATTCGAATCGTATGTTGGATTCAAAACATGCAGACAGGACGGTGGAGTGAATTGAACAACGAGCGCTTCACTCGTCGAGCCATGAAAACTGACCGCGTCTTTTGACTTGACAAGCGGCGCCCCTGGCGTTAGTGGGATGGGATTCCCGGCATTGACAATGAAAAATATTTGGTCGTATGGGAGCAATCCATTCTTTTGATTCGGCGCATAGATCCAGTTGAGCGGCATGGTCAGCGCATCATCATCGGTATACGGAAAAATCGTATTGTCGGAAAGAACCGCCGTGCCCGCTTGGATGGACGGCGCGCGCCAAAAGAGCTGCCAGAAATATGCCTTCTGCAGTTTCCAATCTTCGCGGAAGGAAAACGCATATTGGATTTGCAGTCCAACCGCCAACGCCACCAACGCCGCGGCTAGGATTGTGCGCCATGAAAAGGATGGGATCAACTCAAGCAATCCGGCCAAAATCAAAGCCGCGCCAAAAGCGAAAGGCTGGGTAAAGCGATCTGCCGGAAAATTCAAGCGAACTTCAATGCCAACAATATAGAATGGAATGCCTGCTGTGAGCAAAGCGCAAGCACCGATAATAAACCATTGCCAGACGATTCTTTTATCGGATACCGGCGAGTTGCTTTGATTCTCCAAAGACTTCAACCGCGAAACATAGAAGATCAATCCGGCAAATGAACCCAACAGGATGATGAAGTAGATAACCGAAAGAACAATTCCGAAATCGATGGTGGAAGGGAAGCGAAAGATTTCCAGCCACGCGCCGACGCTTGAAGTCCAGATGGCTCCAGGAACCTGTAATAGCATCGTCGCCAGGGATTGCAAAAATCCACTATTTGCGCCTAAAACAATCCCATAATCTTGTGAATGAAAACCGAAGATGCGCCACAGAATAAAACATATCAGCACGATCCCATAAGGCACATAAGCCATCAGGGTTCGCTTGATCTGATTTCTTCGTTCCGGTATTATTTCTGAAACCACGACCCACAACAACAACGGTCGCAACAATTCGATACCAAAATAATATTCGAGTGTAAACAGATTGACCGCTGAACAAAGAACCCCGCCAATCAGCGCGGGCCAATAATAACGCGGATAGCGTTCGCCGATGAGCATCAATGCGATGGAGAGAAAAAAGAATGTGAAGATGAGCAGGAAATGCCCATAAGTGATGACAACGGAATATTCCATGAAGCCTGGGTACAAAACAATGAACAGCGTCATGAAAAATACCGCGCGAGATTTGCTTGGCCAGACCAAGTGAAGCGCCCACCATAATGCCACAGCCGCAAGCCAGCGCCAGATCAACGCAAATACTTGCCATCCCAAAATGTTAGGGCCGATCCAGGATGTATTGAGAATATAGAAATATCCCCAGAGCGGGCGGCTCGCTGCAAAATATTTAATCAGGCCTTCCTTTCCCAGGAAGGCAGGGATCCACATCAGCGCCCAATCGTCCCAATGAATCCCTCCTTGGGCCGCGAATAAACCATAAGTTGCGAGTACGACAATCAGGAGCGCCGCGGGAATCGTCCAAAGCGGAAAAGAAGTTCGACGGGCCACGTTCACTCCTCCGACTTCGAACGGCGTATCAGATAGATCGGCCGATGTTTCGCTTCCTGGAAAATGTATCCCACGTAAACGCCGATGAAGCCAAGCAAAATCATGATGATGCCGCTAGCGATCAGCAAAACTGCCATCAACGAACTCCAGCCGGGGACAATGCGATTTGTCTGATGGGTCAGCCACAGGACCAGAACGTAAATCATTTGAATCAGCGCTAGGATTATGAACGTAAAGCCAGCGCTCAATCCGATGTAAAGCGGCATCAACGAAAAGGAAAAGATCGCATCCGACGCAAGCCGAATCATTTTTCCCACCGAATACTTGGATTTGCCCGCGACGCGCTCCGGTTCATGATAAGGTAGGATCACGCTTCGGTATCCCATCCAGACGATCATGCCGCGCAGGAAGCGATGATATTCAGGCATAGATTTGAGCGCATCCACGACCTGACGCGACATCGCGCGAAAATCCGCCGCCCCGGGAAGGACGCGGGTTCCGCTGATCAGATTCAGGATTTTATAGAATCCCTCCGATGTCCATTTTTTGAATGCGCCCATCGCAACGGCGTCACCTCGCTGACCTTGAATCACATCGTAGCCCTGCAGGAATAGATTGACCATGTCGGGTATCAATTCCGGCGGGTGCTGACCGTCGCAATCCATCGTGATGACCAAATCTCCGCGCGAAGCATCCAATCCCGCGGTCAGCGCGGCCTGATGACCGAAATTGCGGCTCAATTCGATGACTTGAATCCGCTTATCGTTCTTTGCCAGCGCAGCCAGCGACTCGGAGGTGGCATCCGTCGAACCATCGTTAACATAATAAATTGTTAAAGTATTGGGAAGGGAATCAACGACGGTACAGAGATTGGAATAGGTTTGTTCAACGACGCCGGCTTCATTGAAAACCGGGATGACTATATCAATTGAGAGACGGGATTTTCGCGGCACGGTTTCCTCTTTGCCCCATCATTTTACCATGCGGTATTACCAGCCTAGCGGTTCTGATCAGCGAACTTCCACCACAGATAGGTTCCGATCATCCCAGCCAGGCCCGTCAAAAGCACGATCCAATAACTGATGGCTGTTAGGGGACTCTTTCCCTGCGCATATAGGCCCGGCACAGTCCATGGAAAATATTCGCCCCAACCAACAATTGCAACTAAGTCCGTCATCATCAATAGTAAAACTGCCAACCCGATAGGCAACAGGTACCCTCGCCCCATGCTGGCGAAGAGCGCAAATGGCAGAGTCACTGCAACGGTCATGAGAGCTGTTGTCCCCACAAGAACAGCGCCGTGGAGGAAAACACTGACTGAGCCTCCCGGAAGTTTGATGATCGCGCCCATCGCCAAGCCGACGATGAAAATAATGACCGTCAGTGCAACGGACCAGACGGCAGCCACAAAATATTTCGCAAGGAGTATGCTCGAGCGTCGGACAGGAACAGCGAGCATATCCTTCAAAGTGCCATCCACAAACTCACGGCCAAAGATCCAGCTAACGATCAAGACGAATAAAATGAATCCACCCGCCGCGATAACCTCGCCAAACAATCCCAGGTAGGTCGGCCAATCAGTAGCGGAATATGCAATGAGATTCGCCTTTGCACTAACCAGTCCGAGCTTTTGGGAAATCTCCGGATTCTTGGAAACATAAATCAAGAAAGCGATTCCCAACGGCATGAATAGAGATCCCAACGCAGTCCAAAGTGGCATTTTGGAACGGATTGCTTTTCGCAGTTCAATCCAAACCATATCGGAAAGATTATTCATTGCGTACTCCTCCATCCATTCCGATCAGCCTGAGGAAATACTGCTCCAGCGCCTCATCCTCCACCATCAAATGAGTTGGCGGTGTTCCAGCATTGACCAAGAGACGATTGATATCATCCGGATGCTCGACAGAAACTGCGTCCTCAAGTTCAATTGTTCCATCGTGCAGGATTTGGGGGATGCGACCAGCGTTCACCAAGGACCGTTTAGCGGACTCAACATCTCGTGCCCGCAACAAGAGCCGCCTCTTTCGATTCCGTTCCAGCTCATCCATATTCAATTCTTGAATCAGATTCCCTTTATGGATGATTCCAATCCGCTGAGCCAGGCGCGAGACTTCAGCCAAGATATGGCTCGACATGAAGACGGTCACACCTTGTTCGTGAGTCAATTCCAATAAGAGTTCGCGGATTTCAACGATCCCGGCCGGGTCCAGTCCGTTGGCAGGCTCATCCAAAAAAATCAGTTTCGGATTATGCAATAGGGCCTTTGCCAGTCCAAGTCGTTGCGCATTGCCCAGCGAAAGAGTGCCCGAACGCCGATCCGCGTAAACAGCCAATCCCATGCGTTCGATGATTCGGCTTACGGTCTCTCGCGGCGTGCCCGGATGCAAGCGGCGGGTGACCTCCAGATTTTCATACACGGATAATTCCGGATAACAATGAGGTATCTCCACCAGATAGCCCACTGATTCCCAAGGTTCTCGACTTCCAAGCCGCACTGTTGTATTGAGTACTTTTGCGTATCCAGTGGTGGGTTTGATCATCCCGAGCAACATTCGGATAGTGGTTGTTTTTCCCGCGCCATTCAAGCCAAGAAAAGCATAGATTTCTCCTTCGGCAACCCGCAAAGAAAGATGCCCAACGGCCCGCACATCGCTATAGGATTTTCCCAGGTTCTCTGTTTCGATAGACCAATTCATCTTAATATCCATTTCTTTGACTTAGCGACGCGGCCGCCGAATGATTGGATCAAGTTTTTTTCTGTATTCATTGAAGGCGGTTTTTCCCTTGGGCGTAAGGCTGTATTCCGTATGCGGGATCTTTCCTTGGAAAGTCTTTTCCACCCGCAAGTAGCCGGCTTCCTCAAGGCGCGATAGATGCACGGATAAGTTTCCTTTGGTCAGGCCGCTTTCTTTGAGCAGGAATAGGAAGTCTGCCGATTCGACCGAAGATAGCAACGCCACCAGCATCAGACGCGCAGGTTCGTGGATCACACGATCCAACCCGGAGAGGTCTTGAAGTGAGCCGCTCATGATTCCTCCGCATAGGGGGTGGGATTTTCTTTCCGGTAGCGCAGGAAAGTCACGAGGCCCGAGATCATCAAAACGACGCCAGAGATCAGGATAAGAAAGCCGAGACTGATCAAAGTTCGGTTGATAGTTTCCAACACAATCGGCTGGAAAATTCCCGCTTGTATCTTGGATGGAAAAGTTGACAAGCCCATCGTAAACTGCCAAATACCAATCGCGATTCCTGCCAGCACGATCATGCCTGCCGACCAACGGAAGCGAAGCAATCCCATCCATTCACCCGCCAGCAAGCACACTCCCCCCCATATCAAGCCTACTCCAATAGGGAACCAGGCTGGCATGGATGCCAAAACATTGCGTGCTGGGGCGATGAGCAAGGAAGCAGCTAACAGTGCCAATATCGGAAAGAGCAGAAACAGTATGACATTCCTGATGATGACGAGTACTTGCATTGCTGTAACCCGTTTGCCCCTCACAAAGCCGGTGCGCGGATAAGTAAAATGATCCTTCAGCCACCATAAGATCAGAATGGCTGCCAGGAGGCCGACTAGCTTGGCAATGACAATTTCACTTGTGACCGATAGGAACCAGCCGGGAAATGACGCTTGCGGCACAAATCCGCTGAAAAGGAGAATCCCAGCCAGGATGACAAACAATCCGCCCGCGGCTATTTCGGTGAAACCGTCTATGAACCAATACCCCCGAGCGCGTTTTAGCGCTGTATCAATTTGCACATCCATTCTTTCTCCTTTTATAAACTAGTTTGTATTATAAACTAGTTTATAAAAGGAGTCAAGATAGAAGGAAGTGCAAGATATGGTTTTCTCAAGAAAGAGAATAGGGTCTGGTAAGTAGCAAAAAAGCATCGGAGATATGGGCAGCAAACCAACGTCTGGCCTGAGCGGCATTTTCGAATTTGGCTTGATGGATTAGCGCAATCACCAAGTTGTTGATCGAAGCCATGACGTGGCCAGTGTTAGCGACTGTCATTCGTGTGGCATCTTCTTTGAACGTCACATCTCTGCGATAGTGCAATCCTGTTTCAATGCCCCAGTGAGCTCGGCGAATCTTCAAGAGACGAGCAGGCGTGGCACTCGTGCGGGATAAGCTCGTAATTCCAAACTCCACTTCATTCGAAGTGCGATAACAGCGTCCGCTGCGCAGCCATTGGAATTGACGTTGGAGGCGATACTTGTACCTGCGCAAGTACAGGTAGACTTGAGCCAAGCCTGGCCACGTCGAATATGGGTTGAGCATTTCACTCGTGGTCAGGATGCGAGTTTCCAAACGACCGTGACCCTTACTCACTTTTTGTGCGGTAAGAAAATCGGTTTGGATTTTTCTGACTGAAAGGAACAGTCACTTTGCGAATCCAGGTTTTCGAAGTGACTGCTCCTTCCAGTCGGGATATTCGGGAGCGAAGAGCTGTTGAATGTTTTGGTACAGCCGGAGTTGGTTTTCCTTGACCGGCAGAAGTCCGCTGCACCTTGCGGGAAAAACATAGTCGCCCCCTTGATCGATAATTTGTGCCGAAATGGCTTTTTGGGTGTGCAGGGCGTCTCCGGTGATGATTTTTTGTGAGATTTCCACCATTTTCAGGGCTTCCGGAGCCTTGGTGATCTCGTTTTCCTTGCGCCCCACCGCGACTTGAGACAGGACCTTGGCTTGTTCCACGTCATACAGGCTCAATAAATATTCTGAGCCCTCCTCATCTTTTTTGCGCATCCCGCGTACTGCCTTTCCATCCATCGCATACACTTCGCCATGATCCCCCCTTTGATTGTATTCTCCCACCAGCCTCGCAATTTCTTCTTCATACACTACCTGCCCCATGATCCGTCGAAGGGTATGATGACTCGGCAACGCCCTGCGCCCTTTCAGGGTATTGGATCGCTTCAGCTGTAACAGCTCCACTAACCTTTCTCGATGATTCTTCGCCCAATCCGCAATTGCATACGGACTGTCCACGCCACATAACTTCGCCAACGCCCTGCGCCCTTCCAGGGTTACAATGATTATGAGTATGGTATCCAAGCTATAAATCTTCCCCTTGGCTTTCCGAACATCCGTTAATTTCAACAACCCTTCATATACACTCCCCAAATCGTAGATCATACCGGTCGGCCCATACTCCTGCCTAACCTTGCGTGTGCTAGAATCCATTTCGGATCCTCCTCAGTAGATTGCTTGTCAGCGCTTGCAATTGTACCGAGAAGGATCCTATTTTTTACTTTTCGTCAAGCTTTCTTGAGAAAACCATTAAGTGCAAGAGAAATTAGGGTAATGATGGTTTTCTATCCAGCTACATTAGCCGTTAAATTCGTCGGCGAGCTTTAGCAGATAATCCCCATAGCTATTTTGTTTGAGTGGCAACGCCAAATCAATCAATTGCTGGCGAGTGATAAAGCCAACGCGATATGCCACCTCTTCGGGACAGCCAATCATCAGGCCCTGCCGCTCTTCGACGGTCTGGACAAAGTTGGCAGCTTGCAAAAGCGTCTCATGCGTTCCGGCATCCAGCCATGCAATGCCGCGTCCAAGCTGTTGAACGCGCAGCAAGCCTCGGTCCAGATAGATACGATTGATGTCGGTGATCTCAAGTTCACCACGCGGAGAAGGCTTGAGGTGTGCGGCAAAGTCCACCACGCGGTGATCGTAAAAATATAATCCAGGCACCGCAAAGTTCGAACGCGGATGATCCGGCTTCTCCTCGAGGCTGAGCGCTTTGCCGTCCGCATCGAATTCGATCACGCCATAATTTCGCGGATCACGTACAGGATATGCAAAAACTCGCGCGCCATCGCGCAATACCGCGGCCTCGCGCAAATAATCCCAGAGACCTGTGCCAAAGAAAATATTATCACCGAGAATCAAACAAGCGGTATCGCTTCCAATAAAATCTTTCCCGATGATAAAAGCCTCGGCTAGGCCGCGCGGCTCGGATTGTTCGGCGTACGAAAATGAAACTCCCCATTTCTTTCCGTCGCCAAGCAAACGTTGGAATGGCTGCAAATCTTCAGGTGAGCTGATGATCAGAATTTCTCGAATGCCCGCCAGCATCAACATCGAAAGCGGATAATAGATCATCGGCTTGTTATAGACCGGCAGGATTTGTTTGCTCACGCCCAGCGTCAATGGATAGAGACGCGTGCCACGTCCGCCCGCGAGAATGATTCCTTTCATCTTCCCCTCCGCGCGTAATTTTGGTCAAGCCACTCGCTGAAGTTTTCCTGCTTCATGATCGCTTCGACCCAATCCATGTGATCGAGATACCATTTCACCGTCTCGCGCAAACCGGTTTCAATGTCGTGCTTCGGACTCCAACCCAATTCGTTTCGTATCTTCGTGACGTTCATTGCATAGCGGCGATCATGTCCCGGACGATCTGGGACATAAGTGATTAAATCCTTATATGATTTGGAAATTGGTTTTAGTTCATCAAGGACGGCACAGAGTTCATGCACAAGATCGACGTTAAATGGTTGGTTCCCGCCGCCGATATTATACGTCTCGCCCGGCTTGCCATTTTTCAAAACAAGATAAATCGCTTCGCAGTGATCTTCCACATAAAGCCAATCGCGGATTTGTTTGCCATCGCCATAAACCGGCAATGGCTTTCCTTGCAGCGCATTCAAGATCACCAGCGGAATTAGTTTTTCGGGGAATTGATACGGACCATAATTATTCGAGCAATTCGTAATCGTTACCGGCAAGCCATACGTATGAAAATAAGCGCGCACGAGATGATCCGATGACGCTTTAGACGCAGAATATGGCGAGCGCGGTTCGTACGGTGTTGACTCTGTAAACGCAGAATTGTTTGAACTCAATGAACCGAAAACTTCATCCGTTGATACATGATGAAATCTCTTTCCGCTTCCTTCCCCGGCCCAAGCCTGACGCGCAGCTTCGAGAAGCGTAAACGTGCCGACGATATTCGTTTGGATGAACGGCGCGGGTCCAAGGATCGAACGATCCACATGCGACTCGGCGGCAAAATGGACGACGGTATCGATCTTGTGTTTTTGAAAAAGTTTGAGAACTGATTCGTCGTCACATATATCACCCTGGATAAATAGATGCCGCGATTCATCCGACAAATCTTTTAGGTTTTCGAGGCTGCCAGCATAAGTCAACGCGTCGAGGTTGATGATGCGAACTTGCGGCTCAGCTTTCAGAAGATAACGCACAAAGTTCGAGCCGATAAATCCCGCACCGCCGGTGACCAAAACGTTTTGCATTAGAATTTGAATTCCAGAATCGCTTCGATGACTTGCTCTTGATCCGCTCCCGTCAACACATTATGGAATGGCAGACGAATCAATTGATCGCTGATGCGCTCCGTGACCGGGCAGTCGCCTTCACGTCCACCAAAGGCGCGTCCCATATCGGAAAGATGCAGAGGCAGGTAATGAAAAACGCTGTAAATGCCGCGCTCGCGCAGATACATGATGAGTCTTTGCCGCAAGTCGAGATTCGGCATCAACAAGTAAAACATATGATAGGACTGCTCACAATATTCAGGCACAGTTGGGAGCTGAACATCATGCTTATCCGCCCAATCTTTTATACCGGCTTGATAGGTATGCCAAAGATTCTCACGATGAGATTGAATCCGCTCACGTTGTTCCAGTTGGCCGTAAAGATACGCGGCGAGAATATCGGACGGCAGGAATGAAGATCCAATATCCACCCAGGTGTATTTATCAATCTGACCGCGGAAAAAGCGAGCGCGGTTAGTTCCCTTTTCTCGAATGATCTCAGCGCGTTCTGCCAATGCAGGATCATTGATCAGCAATGCGCCGCCCTCCCCACTGCTAAAGTTCTTCGTCTCGTGGAAGGATTGGGCTGCCAGCGCACCGAACGTTCCCAGAAATTTGCCTTTATATTTTCCAAAGAGTCCATGAGCGTTATCTTCGACAACAGCGACCTCATGCTGATAGGCAATCGCAAGAATCTCATCCATCTCACAGCCCACGCCTGCATAATGAACAGGGACAATCGCTTTGGTGCGCGGCGTAATCAAGGCCTCGAGTTTGGATTCGTTCAAATTAAGGGTATCCGCTCGAACGTCAATAAAGACCGGTTTGGCCCCACGCAGAACAAAGGCATTCACCGTTGATACGAAAGTAAAGTCAGGAATGATGACTTCGTCGCCCGGTTGAATATCCAAAAGAATCGCGGACATGTCCAGTGCATGTGTGCATGAAGTGGTCAATAAAACTTTGGGCACGCCAAGCTGCTGTTCAAGCAACGCATTGCATTTCTTCGTAAACGGGCCATCGCCAGAAATGTGTCCGCTTTGGACAGCTTGCGCGATGTATTCAAGCTCCTTGCCGACGGGAACGGGGCGGTTGAAATCGATGCGGGGATTTTCGTTCATATCAATCCTTGCGGACTAGAATAGTGAAATCATAAAGGTGATAATCGTGAAGCAGGGCAACGTTCTTCGAGAAGTTGCGTTTGCAATAATCGAAGAGGGAAAGCGGATCTGCATAATAGAGATCGGCCCGCATTTTTTCTGCATCGGAATATGCGGTCAGAAAGTTGCTGGCGAAACCCCTGCGGCCCAGTCCGTTGAAGTGATGAAGCACATCGATGACATAATTCGTCCAATCTTCAAAAGACTGCGCGCCGCGGAAATTGAAGATGCCGCTGGCAACCACATAATCGCAAGCAGGCAGTTTATCTTTATCGCTGTAGAATGCACAACGCGGGTGATTGATATGTGTTTTTCGCGCGACTTCGATCGCGCTTTCCAGAATATCAAAGCCATGATACTCGGCATGAAAACCTTTCTCGACAAGATAATCTGCCAGCGCGCCGGAACCACAGCCATAATCGAGGATGGAGAAAGACGACGTCTCGACGATTTTGAGCAATTGATCGAAGCGCGTATTCTGCGATTCACTTCCGTTCCAATCGGCGCCGCGCGCCGACGCGCCATGCTCCTGAATGCGTTTATCAAAGTAGGATTTTACGTGATCCAGATTGGGAATGTCGTTCATTGTTTTCCTTTTTCAAAATATTTGCCAGCATCAGGGCCAAGCATGAACAACAAGTCGAGAATGCTGACAAACGGGTCGTAGGGCGGATACAACTGCGGATATTCCGGGTAATCGTATTCCATGTATTCCAGCGTGATATTCGCCGCCGCGAACTTTTCAGCTTCGATGTAATCCCGAGCTGACGGCCCGCTGATATAGTGCGTCGCGTCGACCCGCTTCAAAATCTGGATGAGGCGGTCAGTCTTTTGTCCATCAATCCCATCCAACTCGGAGGAGCGCATGAAGCGCGTATGTTCATTGCCAAGTGCGCGCGCCAAAGCAATCGTAAATTCGATGGTAAAGTCGGCCAGGAAGTCATCGCGGCGCTCATAAAACTGTTCCAAAAGCGGAAGGTAAGTTTCAAAATGCGGCGTCTTCCCGTATGCATATTGAAGCGACTTCAAATGATCGGAGTTCCACGGATTTTCCCACACGATGCGGATCTGATCGATGGGGATATGTTCGGTCTGTGCGCCCCGGCTGAAGACGGGGATGGTCAGCCACTGTTTGCCGCGCGGCGTTTTGATCTGGTTGCGGTTGCGCCAGCCGCGCTTATCGTATTGCACATCATCATAAAACACGAACAAATCAGCGCGGCGGATCTCGTCGAAATAACCGCGCCACGGAATATAGGATGGCTGGAGAATAACCACATTCATCGCATTCCTCCGCCGATTTGTTCGCGGACGACGTACGCCGGTCGGTCCACACTGCGTTCGAAGACGCGCGCCAGATATTCGCCGAAGATTCCCATTGCCAATAACTCTGTGCCGTTGAGCAACGCGATCAACGAGGCAAGGAAGGGAAAGCCCGGCAGGCTTCCTTGCGTGAAGTATATCGTCAGTACGTAGACAAAAACGCCCACCCCAAATAATGTCATCACAAACCCAAGCCAGCTGGCGAGGCGTAATGGAGTGGTGCTATATCCAGTGAGAATCAAGATCGTCTGTCGGATCAATGAGGCGAAGTTATAGTTTGACTCTCGGTCGGATCGATCAATATCAACCGTCACCGAAGTGAAGCGGCTCGTTCCCCACGAAAGCAAAACATCAAGGGTCAAACTCGGGCTTTGAAAGTTGACGAATGCCTCGCGCAAGTGAGTCCGAAAGGCGCGGAACGCGGAAATGTTTTGCACTGATGGAATGCCCATCACCTGCGCTAACAGCCATTTGGTATATTTAGTTACCAAATTGCGCCAAAAGCCATTGGGCAAGCTGCGCGGCGCGCCGTAAACAACATCGAATCCTTTTTCAAGCTCGGCCACCAAAACGGGTATTTCTTTGGGCGGATGCTGAAGATCATCATCCATGGTGATGGTGATCTCATAACGCGCGGCCCGCACGCCGCATAATGTCGCGTTATGCTGTCCATAATTCCGCATCAAATTGACCCCGACCACCCAGGGAAAGCGGCGTGTCAATTCCTCTATTTTCTCCCAGCTTAAATCAGGGCTGCAATCGTTAACAAGGATCACTTCGTAGGATTCGGCAACCCTTGGCAGTTCCAACGCGAGGCTATCCACCAGCGCGCTGATGGTGGCCTCGCCGCGATAGACCGGTACGACCACTGAGCAATTCATTCGATTGATTTTACCAAAAGCGAGAATTTCTTTGATGCAAGGTTCTCCGCTTCAAAGCCGGACGCCGTGCCGCTCTTCCAGCAATTTAAGCGCTCGCGCCGTCTCATCCTTTTTCCGTTTTCCATCCCAATTGAGGGATTCGCCCAGAGCATCTGCGATCTCATCCACCGCTGTGCGTGTCAAACGGCCCAGCATCGCCAGCATGGATCTCCGCATCAGAAAATCATCGAGATGAATCACCTTTTCATATTGGGCGATGAAACCGATCTCGCGGCGGCTGTAGGAAGGCAGTGATTTGAGTGGCAGGTCCTGCACACGGCTGATGAATGTGGCAATTTGTTCAGCGCGTGTCCCGTATCGTTCGAACAAAACTTGCACGCGCTCCGCCGGCAAACCGGTCCATGCCGCGAGGCCATCGATTTTGCGTTTGATTTCTTCTGGCGTGGATGGATAACCGCGCCCCCCGCCGATGGGCAATGTACGCGTATCCTTCTGGCGCAGCTTTCCGAGGAACTCCAAAGCCTTATCGGTCACCTGCTCGGAAAACGCGCGGAAGGATGTCCACTTGCCACCAACCAGCGAATAAACCGGGAAATTCAAGCCGGTCCAATCTCCGCTGACCGACTGGATTTCGTGATCGCGCGTGATTTGCCCGGTAGACTTGGCCTTGCTGGCCGCCAGCGGGCGGACTCCGCTAAAGCGATAGACAATATTTTCGCGCGTGATTTTAATTGCCGGAAAAACGCGGTCGATCATTCCGATGAAGTAATCCACTTCCTCTTCCGTGCAATTGACTTCATCGGGATTCTCCACCTCGATATCAGACGTGCCAACCAGTACACGGTCAAACAGTGGAAAGATCAAGACAATTCTTCCATCCTTGTTCTCAAAAAAGAATTCGTTATCTCCGATTGCTTTACGGAGTTCGGGTTGATCGAGAACAAGGTGGGAGCCTTTCGTCCCACCAATGAAATGAGTCGAAAGTCCGAGGCTGCGATTCGCAAAATCGATCCACGGGCCGGCGGCGTTAATCACGAGATGAGGCTTAACTTCGTAAACGGTGTCCGTTAATTCGTCCTGCAAAAGTAGCGTGTTGCCGCTTCCTCCCGTCAGACTCACATAGTTGACTGCGCGCGCATTTGGATTATCCGCCTCCGCATCCGAGATAAGCTCCAGCCCAAGGCGTTCGGGTTGGAGAATCGCGCCATCATAATAGGTCGCCGTGTTGATGACCTTTGGATTAAGTTTATTCCAGCGCGCGAGTGAACTGCTCCGGTTTTGAAATTGATGGCGCGGGACGGTGCGCTGTTTGCCGGTAAAGGCATCGTAAAACATCAAACCGATCTTGATCACAACTGAGCCGCGTTCCGAAGGTTGATCAAGTAGACGCAAAAATTTTAGCGGCGCATTGAACAGACCTGAAAAAACCTTGAACATGGGAACCGTGGTCGGCAAGGGTTTGACGAGATGCGGCGCGTTCTGGATCATGCGGTTGCGTTCCTGCACCGCTTCGCGCACGAGGCGGAATTCTCCGTTCTCCAAATATCGAATGCCGCCGTGCGCCATGTGCGAAGATGCCGCGCTGGCGCCGGAACAAAAATCGGATCGGTCAACGAGCAGAACATCCACACCATTCAACGCCAGGTCGCGGAATGTGCCGATGCCGTTAATCCCCGCCCCAACGATCAATACAGAAACTTCAGGGTTTTGCTTTAGAGCACTAAAGATTTCACTTCGATTCATGATTCCATCCAATCAAAGGTACGTGTTATGGCTTTCTTCCAACCCAAGTATAACCTCTCGCGTTGATTCGATGCCATGTTTGGATTCCATTCCTTATCTTTGCCCCAGTTGGCGCGCAATTCATCGAAGTTTTTCCAAAAGCCAACAGCGAGTCCCGCCGCGTAGGCTGCGCCCAATGCAGTTGTTTCCGCGACCTTGGGACGGATGACCGGTACGTTCAATAGGTCGGCTTGAAATTGCATCAGCAATTCATCGAACACCATTCCGCCGTCCACTTTCAACGCCGTCAGTTTCACGCCGCTGTCCTTTTCCATCGCGTCCAACACTTCACGCGTTTGATACGCGGTGGCTTCCAACACCGCGCGCGCCATGTGACCTTTGTTGACATAGCGCGTCATGCCGACGATTGCGCCGCGCGCGTCGGAACGCCAATACGGTGCGAACAATCCGCTGAAGGCCGGGACAAAATAAATGCCGCCATTATCTTCGACGGTTTTCGCCAGCGCCTCAATCTCGGACGATTGGCGGATCAGCCCCAAGTTATCCCGCAGCCACTGAACGAGTGCACCGGTGATCGCAATCGAACCTTCGAGCGCGTAGACTGCTTTTTGATTTCCAATCTTATATCCCAGTGTCGTGAGCAATCCTGATTTGGACGGCACAGGTTTTTGGCCGGTATTCAATAGCATGAAACATCCTGTGCCATACGTGTTCTTTGCTTCACCGACTGAATAACAAGTTTGGCCAAACAACGCGGCTTGCTGGTCACCCAGGTCGCCTGAAACAGGAATCCCGTTCAAATCACCGCAAGCAGTTCCGTATTCTTCTGATGACGAACAAATTTTGGGCAATATCGAGCATGGAATATCCAGTAACGATAAAACTTCTTCATCCCAATCCAAGGTTTTAAGATTCATTAACATGGTACGCGAGGCATTAGTGACATCGGTGACATGAACACCGCTCGTTAAATTCCAAATAATCCATGTGTCCACATTGCCAAAAAGTAATTCGCCAATCTCAGCCTTTTTCCGCGCGCCTTCGACGTTATCCAAAATCCATTTGATCTTCGGCCCCGAAAAATAAGTTGCTAATGGCAAACCGGTTTTCTCTCTAAAACGATCCTGTCCGCCTTGCCTTGCCAACTCATTGATAATGACATCGGTCCGTGTATCTTGCCAGACAATCGCATTGTAAATTGGCCTGCCGGTCTTCTTATCCCATACCACCGTTGTCTCGCGCTGATTCGTCACGCCGATGGCAGCGATCTCTCTTGGATTCACATTCCCCTTTTTCAGCGCGCCGGCAATCACTTCCCGCGTTCGCGTCCAAATCTCGAGCGGATCGTGTTCCACCCACCCCGGCTTGGGGTAGATTTGTTTATGCTCTTTCTGGTCAACAGCAATTATATTTCCCCCGTGATCAAAGATAATAAAACGCGTACTGGTCGTACCTTGATCAATTGCGGCAATATATTTCGGCATAAGAACCTCCATCGCCTCAATTGTATAACAAAAGCAAATTAGTATTACAACGCAAGGTTGAGAGCAAAAAAACAGGGTAATGCGAGAAAAAAGCATGGTATCTTTCTCCAATCACCTAGCCAGTGAAAAGGAGAGGAAGAAGACCATGCCAAGAGAAATTGTAACCGAAACGAGTTGAGATAGATTGTCGGGCCGAGCCAAAAAGACCAGTGGTAAAGCGAAGGCTCGGCTGAACGGAATAGAAATTGAAACGTGTACGGCACCCGAATTCAACCTGTCGACGAAGGATGTGAAACTGTTTTTGAACGAAACGAAGAAATATATGAAGCTGTTCAAAAGTGCGTTTGTGCGAGTGGAGCAAATCCAGAAAAGCCTGACCTATCTGCATGGCTTGCTGGGGAATGCCACACGCAAGAATGTGGAACAAATGGCGCTGGGACAGAAAGAGAAAGTGCGCAGCCTCCAATATTTTGTTGGGCAAAGCCAGTGGGAAACGGAACCAGTGATCACGATCCATCAAGGCTTGATCGGAGAGACTTTGGGAGAAGAGGATGGCGTGGCGTTGATTGATGAATTGAGTGCGGTCAAACAAGGCACTGAATTGGTCGGGGTAGCTGCGCAATACTGCGGCTCGGTGGGAAAGATCGCCAACGGGCAAGTCGGAGTGTATTTGGGATATGCGAGCCGCAAGGGATACAGTTTGATCGAAGGAAAATTGTTCATGCCCGATCCATGGTTTGCAGAAGAACATAGCGAGCAACGGCAAGCCTGCGGAGTCCCGCAAGATCTGGTTTTCAAAACGAAGCCAGAAATCGGGCTGGAATTGTTGAAAAGCGCCATCCAACGCGATAATTTGTCGTTTTCCTGGGTGGCGGCAGACGCCTTGTATGGAGACAGCCCTGCGTTTCGAGACGGTGTGGCAACAACGGGAAAGTCTTACTTCACAGCCATCAAAGAGAATACCCTGATCTGGTGTACTCCGCCCAAGGTTCATCTTCCTCAATGGAGTGGTCATGGACGCCATCCTACTCGCTTGCATCTCAGCGATATCAGGAAGCATCCCATTCCGGTCAAGCAACTGGTGAAGAAGATTCAAAAGCACGATTGGGTTCAAGCTGTGATCAAAGAAGGTAGCAAGGGTCCCATCGTTTGTGATTTTGCATTTCTGCGCGTGACCGAATCGCGCGCTGGCCTGCCTGCCAGTGAACTCTGGTTGATCATCCGCCGTAATCTGGATGACCCGACTGAGATCAAATACTTTTTCAGCAATGCTCCCCTCGACACTTCGTTGCATGAGTTCATTCGCATCAGCGGAATGAGATGGCCGATCGAAACGATCTTTGAAGAAGCCAAAGGCGAAGTCGGGATGGATCATTACGAGATGCGGAGCTGGATAGGGTGGCACCATCATATGTTGCTGGTTTCTCTGGCTCATCATTTCCTCGTGCGTTTGAGAATTCAATTCCAAGAACGCGCTCCGGCGCTTACTATTTATCAAGTTCGCATTTTGCTGTGCAGCATTTTGCCTTCATTTATTTCCGATATTCAATCTGCTTTAGAGCGAGTACGCTATTACCAAAAAACTAATTTCGCATCCTATCTTTCACACCGCAAGAAAAAACTTGCTCAATTAGAGCTTTTCACTCTCAACCTTGCGTTGTAATATTAGTGCTCATCAAAAAAGACTTGACAGGTAAAATTCACCAAAATCCAGGAAGGAGTTGACGATGGCGAATGAATTCATTGTAAATTTGGAGAAAGAAGTAAAGGCAGAGCTGATCGCACTGATCCAAAAGGTGCCCGCGTGCTATAAAAAATCAGACGACCTAACGTTCTGCAGCTGCCCAACGTTTCGGCTCAGCGGCGGCGATACGCCATCCGCTGAACCGGTTATTAGCCTGTTTGTTCACCGCCCTGTCCGAAGCCATCGAAGACGTTTATGTTACGGTCAGGCGAGGTCGAAACGGTCAAGGCACATGACTTTGTTCCATGCCGCTACAAAGTCGTGCAGGAACTTCTCTTGAGAGTCAGCAGATGCGTAAACCTCCGCCAAGGCCCGGAGTTGGGAATTCGAACCGAAGATCAGATCGACGCGAGTGCCGGTCCACTTGAGTGCGCCTGTTGCGCGATCTCGACCCTCGAATACATCACTGTCTTCGGAGGTTGCCTTCCACACTGTGCTCATGTCGAGCAGATTCACGAAGAAGTCGTTGGTGAGTGCCTCTGGCCGCTTGGTGAAGACGCCGTGCTGGGACTTTCCAAAGTTGGCATTCAAAACTCGCAGACCGCCAACGAGAACCGTCATCTCAGGAGCGGTCAGTGTCAGCAGTTGCGCCCGATCGACCAGCATTTCCTCAGCGGATACAGTATATTTGGCTCTGAGGTAGTTGCGGAAGCCATCTGCCTTCGGCTCAAGGACGGTGAAGGAAGCTACATCAGTTTGCTTCTGCGAGGCGTCCATGCGTCCCGCTGTGAAGGGAACCGTAATTTTGTGACCGGCATTCTTCGCGGCCTGCTCGACACCTGCGCAACCAGCCAAAACGATCAGGTCAGCCAGTGATACTTTTTTGCTGTCCTTCTGTACTCTATTGAATGTTCTCTGGATGCCCTCGAGGGTCTTGATTACCTTCGCCAGTTGGGCAGGTTGGTTGACTTCCCAATCCTTCTGCGGTTCCAGACGAATGCGGCCCCCGTTGGCACCGCCGCGCTTGTCGGATCCACGGAAGGTGGACGCCGATGCCCAGGCGGTCGAAACAAGCTCTGAGACAGACAGGCCTGAAGCTAGGATCCTGCCTTTGAGCGAGGCGATGTCTCGGGCACCAATCAGCTTGTGATTGACGGCAGGGATAGGGTCCTGCCAGATCAGTTCTTCCAGCGGGACCTCCGAGCCGAGATAGCGCGAGCGCGGACCCATGTCGCGGTGCGTCAGCTTGAACCACGCCCGGGCAAACGCATCTGCGAACTGATCTGGATTCTCGTAGTAGCGTCTTGAAATTTTTTCGTAAACAGGGTCGAACCGCAAGGCGAGGTCGGTGGTCAGCATGGACGGCGCGCGACGCTTTGACGAGCTGTGCGCATACGGCACGGTATCAGCGCCAGCGCCACCTTTTGGTGTCCACTGATACGCTCCAGCCGGGCTCTTGGTCAGTTCCCATTCATAGCCGAAAAGATTCTCGAAAAAGTTGTTGCTCCACTTCGTTGGTGTCGTAGTCCAAGTGACCTCGGGGCCACCGCCGATCGTGTCGTCGCCCTTGCCCGTACCATACTTGCTCTTCCAGCCGAGGCCTTGCTCCTCGATACCTGCGGCTTCGGGTTCAGGACCGACAAGCGCCGGATCGCCAGCGCCATGGGTTTTGCCAAACGTATGACCGCCAGCAATCAGCGCAACCGTTTCTTCATCGTTCATTGCCATGCGGGCAAAGGTCTCGCGAATATCCTTTGCAGCAGCCAGCGGATCCGGTTTGCCGTTCGGCCCTTCCGGGTTGACGTAGATCAAACCCATCTGCACGGCCGCGAGCGGATTTTCCAAATCCCGTTCGCCAGAGTAGCGCTTGTCGGCCAGCCACTTATCCTCGGAACCCCAGTAAGTATCCTCTTCCGGCTCCCAGACATCCTCGCGCCCGCCACCGAAACCGAAGGTCTTGAAGCCCATCGACTCTAGCGCACAGTTGCCGGCAAGGATCATCAAGTCAGCCCACGAAATCTTCTTGCCGTATTTCTGCTTGATTGACCAGAGCAATCGGCGTGCCTTGTCGAGGTTGACGTTGTCGGGCCAACTGTTGAGAGGCGGAAAGCGTTGGTTGCCGGAACCCGCGCCCCCGCGACCGTCCCCGATGCGGTAGGTACCCGCGCTATGCCACGCCATCCGGATGAAGAGCGGGCCATAGTGGCCGAAATCGGCCGGCCACCAATCCTGTGAGTCCGTCATCAGCGCATACAAGTCCTTCTTTACGGCCTCCAGGTCGAGCTTCTTGAATTCCTTAGCGTAGTTGAACGCCTCGCCCATGGGATTGGACAAGGAAGAGTGCTGTCGGAGGATTCTGAGGTTCAACTGGTTCGGCCACCAATCCTGGTTCGATGTGCCTTTGCCAGTCATCTGTTGGTTATTCTTGCCTGTTACCGGGCACTTGCTTTCTTCGCTCATCGTATTTACTCCTTTCATTCTGTGAATTGTTGAACAGCGCTATTTTGAATATATTATCTGCGGTTCCCAAAAAAGAGCCTCTTATCTCCCCTTTTTACAATCCGGGCAGAGCCCATAGAACGCAAGCTGAGGACGAATGATCTTATAACCGGAAGTTTTCTCCAACCTCCTTACCGTTGAAAGCTCAATTTCAAAATTTCCATCAACGATCTTATTGCAGTTCATACAAATCAAATGAGGGTGAGGATGAGGTCGGTTACCATCGTAGTGACTATCATCACGAAGGTCAATCTCCAATACCTGACCCATTTCCTTGAGCAGGGCCAGAGTTTTGTAAACCGTGGCATGACTCATGGTCGGAAATCGGGCTTTAATTTTTTTGTAGAGTTGGGCTGCGCTAGGATGTCCTTCGCTCACCGCAATCAACCGCACCAATTCCACGCGCTGTGGCGTCAGCCGGTAATCGCGCTCTTTTAGCGCAGAGAGCAGTTCGTCAAATCGGGTTTGTGGAATTATCATAGCTAGAATCTTATAATAATATATATTTATAGATAACTATTCTCTATAACTATACTCCATAACAACTCGAAAAACAATAGCAAATCGCGCGGTCTAAATACCCCACTTAAAAGCAATTGTTCCCGTCAGTGACGGGAACAATGTTGGGTTACGAAACCAAGACGAACTTATCGGGTTTCGTTCCGCAGATCTTACAGGGTTCGGTCGGCTTGCCAATCTCAATGTTGCCGCAGACCGGGCAAAGATAAAACTCAACCTGTGTCAAATCCTTGCCTTGCTTTACTGCTTCAAGCGCCATTGAATACAGCTTGGCATGAACCTCTTCTGCTCCGAGCGCATACCCAAACATGCGTTTGGCCTTATGATCATCGGCCTTGGCCTGATCGAGCATGGGCGGATACATATCCTTATATTCATAGGTCTCGCCATTGATGGCAGCTTGCAAATTATCGGTCGTCTCGCCAATTCCTTCCATGGCTTTGATGTATCCCTCGGCATGGATTCGCTCCGCTTCAGCCGCAGTGCGAAACAACTTCGCAACATTCGGAAAGCCATCCTGTTCGGCTTTCTTGGCAAAGGCACGGTACTTCTGATTGGCCTGGCTTTCGCCAGCAAAGGCATTCTTCAAATTATCAAGTGTGGTTGGCATAATTACTCCTTATGGATTGAGCCCATATGCAAGATAAACATGATGAAACTTATTCCAATTATATGTTCCCGGTAAGAGCGTTACCAGTTGCGTTTGTCATGATTCTTGTATGAACCACCACGTAAGCATTTACTGAAAAAGGGCCGTAAAGCCCGCCACTTTAGCGGTGGGAATATCAGGAGTGATGGTGTGATAGGATCGCATCAGCCCCTTAGCCAGGATGCGGTTCGGCAGAGGCATCTGTCTGCCGATAAAACTTGAACAGTGGAGTGCCTCGCGATGGCCCTTTGGGGCGCGGTGCGGACAACGCTCCTGGCGGATGCGCGGGAGGCCAAACTCAAGCTATGATCGACCTGCGGGTCAACGTCAAAAGACATCCGAGTGGCTCGTCTGTAAATCTGGCGATCAATCAGGTAAGGCGTCCATTGGATACGTTGGATGGTTGAGAGCATGATGGTTCTCCAGAACCCCCCGGCTTTAGCCGTGGGGAGTTGTCAGCCAAAAACTAAAACATTCCCTCGAATTCGATTTTAGTCGACCCAAGCTCGAGCACCGGACAAAAACGCCTTCCCACTCATGAACTTTTTTCCAGCAGGTTGCACTTCGTCCAGGATGAGGAGACCGCCTCGCGCGCCGACCGCGGGCTGACCCCGAATAATCAGCCTCTGCCCCTCTGATGCATCGCCCGTCTCGGCGTGGGCGCGATGAACTTTTAACATTCCGCCGTTCCACTCGAAGTACGCGCCCGGCCACGGATGATAGGCGTGCACGCTTCGAACCAATTCTTCAACCGGCTTTGCAAAATCCAGCAGGCCATATTCTTTTTTAACATTGGGGCGTACGTCGCTTGGCTTTCATCCTGCGGCTGCGGCTTGAGTTCGCCTGATAAATATCGCGGCAGGGTTTCGATTAGCGAATCCGCACCAAGATGCGACAACTTTTCGGACAATGAACCGGCTGTATCGTCATCTTCGATTTTTATTGCGTGCTGATGGATGATCACGCCCGTGTCCACACCTTGATCCATCTTCATGATCGTCACACCGGTTTGAGAATCGCCAGCCAGAATCGCGGCTTGAATCGGTGCGGCGCCGCGCCAACGTGGCAATAACGAAGCATGAACATTGATGCAACCTCGCGGAGGCAACGATAGAACATCCGGCTTGAGAATCTGTCCGAAAGCGGCGACCACGATCAGGTCCGGAGACCAGAGGCGCAGTTGATTCATCGCTTCAGGGGCGCGTAATTTTTCCGGCTGGATTACATTCAGTCCAAGTTCATCCGCGAGCATTTTGATCGGAGGCGATTTAAGCGCGTGTCCGCGCCCCGACTCACGGTCCGGTTGCGTAACGAGACCAACCACTTCATAATGCGCCGCCAGTACCCGCAAAGTTGGAACAGCAAAATCGGGCGAACCCATAAATACAATTTTTGTCATCAAGTGCATTTTAGCACAGTAGTACTTTCGGCATCCTCGGTTCAGTTGCTTTTTGCTTGGTTTAGTTGTAGAATAGGCAACATCTTAAACCAAATCGAGAGGAGAAAAAATGAATCAAGCACCTATGTCTCAAGCACCCATGTCCACCGATGTCACCAGCGATGATAAGCTATGGGCATTGCTCACATATATCTTTACACCACTTGTTCCAATCATTATCCTGTTAATGCCAGATAAAAAGGATCGTCCGTTTATCAAAGCGCACAATATGCAGGCTCTGGCGTGGGGTGTTGTGTTATATGTCGTATCTTTCATTCTCAGTTTTGTCGTCGTCGGTGCATGCATTGGGTTACTTGGCTTCTTGCTCAACATTTACTGGGGCATTCAAGCCTATCAGGGAAAGTACATCAACATCCCGGTCATATCGGACTTCGTCAAGAACCAGGGCTGGTAAACCAGTCTTAATCCAAGTTCAACAAAAAGCCTGCTGAAATCAGCAGGCTTTTTTTATTGGCCCCCGCCAAGAAAGTATTTTCTGCCTCTTGACTTTCCCTTTCATGCCCCATACAATAGGCTTACAAATAACGGGTTGTAGGGAAGAGATTCCGCGTAACGCAGGAACGCCGAAGGTGCAAATCTGGAAAACAGGCGAAACCAGATGAAACTCTCAGGCAAAAGAACCCCTTCCCGTATTTCTCTGGAAAGTCTCATTCGAGACGCCGACGGTGCAAATCCTTTTTTTACGAAGGATGAATCTCTCAGGTTGATTTACAGAGGATGCGCGACATGAAAATCGCGTGTCCTTTTTTGATTCGCCAAATACCAATTCTTAATTAGGAGACTTAAACTATGAATGCTCCATCCAATTTAAAGTATACAAAGTCGAATGAATGGTTCGATCCATCCAACGGTGCGATGGGCTTGACTGATTATGCCCAATCTCAACTCTCGGACATCGTCTTCGCGGAGATTCTTGTGGCTGCGGGTGATACCGTTGAAGCCGGGATTCCAATCGCATCCGTGGAATCTGTTAAAGCTTCAGCGGAGATTTACGCGTCCGCGACGGGAAAAGTGGTTGCCGTCAACAAAGCCTTGTCCGAAAAACCTGAAACCCTCAACAGTGATCCGTACGGAGCGGGCTGGATGATCAAGGTTGAAAACGGTGAACCCGGTGATGGGATGGATTCCGCTGCGTACGAAAAATATTGCGCAGAGCAAACGAAATAATTCAATGACTTACATTCCTATTAGTCCTAAAGAACGGGATGCGATGTTGGCGGCAATCGGCGTGAAAACGCTCGATGATTTATTCAAGGATGTTCCCGCCAAACATCGCTTTCCCGGGTTGAACCTGCCTCCCGCGTTGACCGAGATGGAGGCCGCGGCTGAGTTGGCAGACATCGCCGCCAGCAATGAGAATGTGCGCGGCGATCTAATTTCCTTCCTGGGCGCGGGCGCATATAACCATTATATTCCGTCCGTGGTTGACCATATGCTGCGCCGCGGCGAATTCTATACCGCGTATACTCCATATCAACCGGAAATTTCGCAAGGCACTCTTCAAAGTATCTTTGAATATCAATCGCTGATGGCCGCACTGACCGGCATGGAAGTTTCCAATGCCTCACATTACGACGGTGCGACAGCCACAGCGGAAGCGGTCAACATGGCCTACGCTCAGTTCCGCGGCAAGCGCAAGAAGGTGGTCATCTCGCCGACGGTTCATCCGCAATATCGTGCTGTCATCCGCACGTATATGCAAGGCATGGAATTGGACCTCGCCGGTGATGATGGAAACGCCGATCTCGATTCGAGTCCCGAAGGATTGAAGCCACTCATTGACGACAACACGATGATCGTCATCGTTCAATATCCCGATTTCTTTGGGCGCATCTACGATTACACCCAGCTGATCGAAGCCGCGCACAGCAAGGGCGCGCTGACTTGCGTCGTTGTGAATCCAACTGCGTTAGCATTATTCAAAACTCCGGGCGAGATGGATGCGGATATCGTAGTCGGCGAAGGCCAGCCGCTTGGTATCCCGCTGTGGTTCGGCGGCCCGACGCTTGGATTCTTTACCACGAAGAAATCCTATGTTCACAAAATGGCCGGACGTCTCGTCGGCGAAACCGTGGACAACCATGGGCAACGCGCTTACGTGCTCACCCTCACGGCGCGCGAACAGCACATCAAACGTGAACGCGCCACTTCAAATATCTGCACCAATGAAGGCTTACTTGCATTGGGATCAGCCATTTACATGTCGGTGCTTGGCAAAAGCGGGATGAGACAGGTTGCCGAGCTTTGTTATCACAAAGCCCATTACGCCGCGGAGCAGTTGAGCAAAATCAAAGGCATGGGCTTATGCTTCAGCGAGCCGTTCTTCCATGAGTTCGCATTGTGCGTAAACCAGCCTGCCGAGGAAGTCAATGCCCATTTGCTCGAACACGGCATCATCGGTGGTTATGCTCTCGGTAACGATTATCCCGCGCTGAAGAATCATTTGTTGATCGCGGTGACGGAGATGAATTCAAAAGAAGAAATAGATACGCTGGTGGATGTTCTTTCGGAGGTGGATCATGACTAACACGACTCCCAAAATCGTTGAACCAACCATCTTCGATCTATCCTCGCCGGGACGGGTCGGCGTTTCTTTTCCCGACCCGGACGTACCGCGCACCGAATTGCCGAAGTCCATGCTGAGAGCGGACCTGCCCCTCCCTGAACTCGCGGAAGTGGATGTCGTCCGACATTATCTGCACCTCAGCAAATTCAACTACAGCGTGGACGGTGGTTTCTATCCACTGGGCTCATGCACGATGAAGTACAACCCGAAGATTGACGAAGACACCTGCCGATTGCCCGGCTTCCTTTATACGCATCCGCTTCAACCGATTGAAACCGTTCAAGGCAATTTGGCATTGATGTATCAATTGCAGGAATGGCTGAAAGAGATCAGCGGCTTTGCGGCGGTGACGCTGCAACCCGCGGCCGGCGCGCATGGCGAATTCACCGGTGTGCTCATCATGCGCACCTATCACAAATCACGCGGCGACGCGAAACGCGTTAAGATGCTGATTCCCGATTCGGCGCACGGAACGAATCCAGCTTCGGCAGGCATGATGGGCCTGCAGATTGTGCAAATTCCATCCGATGCGCGCGGCAATGTGGATCTCAAAGCGTTGAAAGAACAATGCGACGATACTGTGCTCGGCATGATGTTGACCAATCCGAACACGCTCGGATTGTTCGATGAACACATCGAGGAAGTGTGCAAGATCATCCATGATTGCGGCGGCTTGATGTACGGCGATGGAGCCAATCTCAACGCGCTGCTTGGCATCGTCCGCCCCGCCGACATCGGTTTCGATTTGATGCACTTTAATTTGCACAAGACGTTTGCTGTCCCGCATGGAGGCGGCGGACCCGGTTCGGGTCCAGTGGGAGTCGCCGCGCATCTCGCGGACTTCCTGCCTGAGCCACTGGTCGGCATCCTCGAAGAGGGCGATGACGAAACACCTCCTTTGTTTGGCTTCATCAGGCCCGCCAAATCCATCGGACGCATGAAAGCCTTCCACGGACAATTCGGCGGCGGATTCGTTCGGGCATTTACATACATCGCCATGCACGGCCCGGATGGTTTGAAGGATATTTCGCAGTACGCGGTGTTGAACGCGAATTATTTGCTAGCGCGATTACGCGATACCTATCATGTTCCGTTTGATCGCATCTGTATGCACGAGTTTGTCGCCGAGGGCCAATTCGAAGGTTCGGATGTGCGCGCGTTGGATATTGCCAAGCGGCTGATGGATTACAACTTTCACCCGCCGACAAATTACTTCCCGCTCATCGTCCACGAGGCATTGATGATCGAGCCAACCGAAACCGAGAACAAGGATACGCTCGATGCCTTCGCTGAGGCGTTGATCAAGATCGCGGAAGAAGCCAAGACTCAACCCGATCTTCTTCACAACGCACCAAGCACCACGGAGTTTGGCCGCATGGATGAAGTCAAGGCCGCGCGCGAATTAGTTTTGTGTTGCTGGTTGCCGGAAGATTATCTACAACAAGAATAAGTAAGAAAGACCTCCGAGATTTTGAAAATCTCGGAGGTCTTTGGTTCAAGAAAAGACGATAACTTGCTAAAACCTTATTTTGCCTGCTCTGTTTCCTGTGCCATCATCACAACATACCGTTCATCCCGAACCTCGTTTTGATTCGCAAAGAATTTATAGGGGGTCAACTTGCCCGCCTGACCCGCGAACTGCAGAACATATTCTTTCACCGACCCTTCACGATTTAGCGCGCGCAAAAAATCCGTCCGCTGATATGCATCCCAAATCCCCAGCTCGAGCAGAGTCCGCCCCACTACATCCCTTCTTTCATAACCCAGCTTGAGCAGGAAGGTTCGATTCACTTCTACGATTCTTTCATCGCTAGAGCGATAAACCATGATCAATGGAATCTCAGCTGTTCCCCCGAGCGATTCGCCCGCAATTCGCTTCTCGGCATGACGACGTTCGGTTACGTCGTCAAGGATGATCGTGCGGCCCAGCTCGCGGTTATTCGCTCCGCGAATCTTCGATATAGTAATGTCAAAAAATACCATCCCAAAGTTGGGAAGGTTTAAATCTATTTCGTCGCGCTTGACCGATGCTTGAGTAGCAATCGCTTGAAGTTCGGGCCATGCGGCGAACGCCTCATCGGAAAACTTACCAATCAAAGATTTTGGATCCCTGCCAAAATAGTATTCAAACACGTTATTCATGAATACAATGTAACCTTGGTTATTCAGTACAACCACCACTTCATCCATGCTTTCGAGGATCGTCTCGCTTGCAATCCGCATGATGTCGAGAATGCCGAAGCGGAATAATCCGATGCTGTAAATAAGCGTGGAGACGGCAAAACTGATAGGCGTCGTATCCAAGTCTGGGATAGGAATCAATTTGAATAAATAGAGGAAACTTCCCACTCCAGTGAAGATACCGCCCAAGGCGATAATCCCTGCCTGAAGTTTGAATTCCGGCGGGCTGGAAATTGTCTTGATGATCAATACCGTCAAGCCTGTCAGTAAACAAAGATAGGAAAAAGCTGCCCAGATCCAAAATGCAGTGCCATGATCTATCGCGAGCACATAATAACCATCGATAAGCTTCTGGGTGATGTGACTCCAAATCAAACCGTGATAGTCATTCGTCCAAACCAAGATTAAGGTGACTAATGGAATGATCCAAAATAAGGGGACCCACCGTTGGATTTTTGGTCTATAACCTGAATACTCAAATGCAAATAGGAGAAATAACACGGGTACATTCACGATCCCGATATATTCCATCTTCGACCATAACAACTCCCAACTCGGCTGAGAGCTGGCAAGCTCGAATGCATAAGTAAACGACCACCAACCGATTGCTATCATCATTCCCAAAAGAGGCAGGGAACCGGTGACGCGATGCCGTCGGGCAACCACAAAAGCATTTACAGTGCTGATCGAGCCAGCGATCAAAAGAGGAAAGACAAAGGGATTATTGAGCCATTGCATTTGGCGATTTCCGATCCTGCTTCATGGGAAATAGACAAAAATATATTTTATTATATCGTCTTCCTATGTACAAAATTAGTGGCTTGCAAACTTGTATGGCTTTAGCAATTAATGAATGAGAATGCCTTGCCAAATTGATTCCGTAGACAGTAAAGGGACTACCGGATGACATCCGAGCTAATAGCAGTCATACACCACATTGCTCGGCGTATGTACTTGTCTTGTTAAGGAATTCCAACGATATCCGTTCGCCAACTGGGGCAAGACTTTCTCCATCGCCCTATCGGCAAACCAATCTGAAAAAGTAAAGGAGCGCCAATCCATGGTTGAAGGCTGTGTGGTCGCATTGTGACGGCAAAGCAGAATGGCACCAATCGCCTCACGGATCGAAGGAGAAACAGAAGGCGAAAGGAATTCATTTACCAGCGCAGGGACCGAATCGGTCGAAAGCGAAGCCAGGTCAGCGACATTCAGATACTTGCCCCGCTCGGCACGCAAAATACTTTGTTCAGCCGTAAACCCATCCACATTGAGCAAGCTGAGCGAAATGGCAAAGCCCAGTGTTGCAATGACAGTGGCCAGCGCAAAGGCGCGCTCACGATGCAGGATTTCAAGCACGACAACTGCAATAAGCAAAAGAGCAAGCCAGATGTAAAAGACATTAGAATAAGTTCGCAAACGGAAGAACCCATGAGCAAGCTCGTTCAACGTGAGACGCTGATATGCCGAGACCAAGATGACCATCACAAGTGCGACGAGGACAACACTCAAACCGGAATAAGCGCGCTTTTGCGCTTCATTCTCCCGATGAGTGATCGTGCTCAATCCAATAATCATAAGCAAACTCAAAAAGGCGACTGCCGCCAACTCGCCAAAACCGCGACGGGCATATTCAGAGTCGGTCAGCCCTCCGACCCCAAGATTCGCCTGACCACCGAAAAAGTATTTGAACTGCACAATGACAAAGGCCGTGAAGAGAACAATCACACTTCCGAGCACGATCAAAGTTTCGGTAAAGCCGAGGAACTGGGAGATAAGCGGTTTTTCTTCACCCAGGAGTTTTTCATCTTTGCTGTGCAACGCGGCATGAAGAAAGACTCCGGCCAAGATGTACGCAATGAAGAGAATATAACAAAGACGGAAGATGTATTCAGAGAATTTGTCTAAATTAAAAAACAGCTTCAAGAACGCGTTGAGTTGAACACTGAAGATCGTATCCGCAGAAGCCAGAAGTGCCGCAAAGATCGCGACGATAGGAACTGCAATCACAATGCCGCGCAGAATCGGCCACAAATTGATATTTGAACGTGCCACACCTAGTTCTTTTTGTTCGCGTCTGATTTCAATGTTGAAATCAATCGGCCGCGCGATCATACTTCCAATCAGCATAAAGAAACCAGAGAAATAATCTGCAAAGCTGTATTCAATCCAGTGTCCGCCAAGGAAGGTGTTCGCCAATACGCCCATCAGGAACAGCGTAAACACGATGCCGAGGAAAACTGTCATCGGTTCGGCGCGGATGAAAGCGATAGCTGCGAAAAATAAAATCAACGGGATTAACCATAATGTCGCGCGCGCGGGGCGCTGATTATTAATCCACAGAAGGAGGAAGCCGCCGACTAAACATAGCACCGTGAAGATCGCAAAATTAATCCCAAAGGATTGTTCCCAGAATAACAAGTCAAACAACCAACCAAGCGCAATTGCCGTGATCCAGAGCAGGTTTGGATTTTTCTTCATGGATATCTCCTTCACAAATCTCCCATAATATAGCCGATCAATTCTCGCGGAGTCTCTCAAAGACTATCGCCTTTTCCTCTCGATTACAATTTCCTTAGAGTTCAAATCGGCCTATTGACATCCAATTCAAGGTGTGCGATACTTTTGATATTGCTTGGGGGATCCCATCCATTGCCATCCTTATAGAAAGGAGGAGGTGATGTCCAATATGGATAGTAGTATGAAACCCAGCGCTGTGGCATCCCTCCTCAATTAACAAGGAAGCCACAGCGCGCCACGAATGCCATCCGCAAGGGTGGCATTCTGGTTTTAATAAACGGCTCTATTTACAAAACCGTGTTCTTGTTAAATTGGACAGGGACGGAATTGTGCTATTGTCGAAAAAAGATATTGCAACGGATATGTTTTTCTGCTGTTGAAAATATGAATCGAAAACGTGAATTAAGCTTTCAGCTGATGCAGACGGGAAGTCAAATCACGTAATTGCACAAACGAAATAGGTTTGATGAGAACAAGGGTGGCATCTTTACGCAGACCTTCGCCCATTTGTGCGTCAGCGGTTGCAACTACCACTCTCGTCGCGGCCAGTCTTTCATCTGCTTGGATCTGATTCAAGAGTACATTACCGGGTATGTGAGGAATGTGCATATCCAAAATCACGACAACCGGTAGAATCTCTTTTAACCGTTCCTGGGCAACGGCACCATCGCGAATAATCTCTATTTCATAATTTGCCGCAGTTAATGCTTGCCCAAAGATTTCGGATAGGTCATCATCGTCTTCAATGATCAATGCAAGTTCTTTCATGCTTTGCTCCTGAATTGCTCTATGATTGGGGCATGGTTATTTCGCCCACGATAAGAGGCAGGGTGACATTAAATGTACTGCCCTTCTCGATCTCGCTCTCAACTGTGATTCTTCCCCTCATCAATTCAACCAGTTGTTTGACAATGGAGAGGCCAAGACCGAATCCACCTTGTTGACGCGTGCTGCCGCTTTCCACTTGACGAAACAATTCAAAGATATATCCCATTGCATCTTCAGGAATACCTTTTCCTGTATCGCTAACTTGTATTTGCCAGCTTTTTCCATCATCGCACGAATAGACTTTGACATGCACACTGCCTTTGTCTGTGAATTTGACTGCGTTATTGGTCAGGTTGACCATGATCTGTTGCAAGCGGTGTGGATCACCGATAATAACCGGCGGCATAGACTGGTCAAGATCAGTGCTAAAGGCGATCCCTTTATCGGATGCGAGTTTTTCCATGACACCATATAGATTGTCCAGCAGCTCGATTGGTCTGCAAGGGATGGCCTGGATTTTTAATTTTCCTGCTTCAATTTGTGTTTGGTCCAACAAATCGCTGACGATATTCAACAATCGCTGGGTATTTGTCATAATGCGCATGGAAACGCTTTGTTGCCTTTCATTTAATTGACCATAGACCAACTCTTAAGCATTTCAGCATACCCGAGGATGGCATTCAAGGGTGTGCGCAGTTCGTGAGAAACAATCGCCAAGAAAGTATTCTTCATCCTTTCCAATTCGGCTTCATGAGTAAAATCGCGCAAAACCGCAACAGTTCCAATGGAATGATGTTGATCGTCGAGCACTTTCGCGGCATTGATCGAGACAGTCCTTTTTCCCCAATCCACCCTAAAATTGGATAAGTCTTGAGCAGATTTTTCAAGCAACGCGGCGGCTTTGCCACGATCCTCGACCTTCACTTCATCTGAATCCAGCAAATCGCTAAATCCGCTGCCGATGATCTTTTCCTGCGGTTTATTGATCAGCGTCGTAGTGGAAGGATTCGCAAGGATGGCCGCACCGTTACTATCGAACACAATCACGCCATCCGCGATGCTATTCAAAATGGCTTCACGACGTTCAGCTTCAATTGTTTCGCGGGATAGCGCATCAGAAAGTTGCCGAGTGCGTTCCACCACACGCTGATCCAATTCGGCGTTGATAGAACGTAGGTCTTTGAGAGCTTGCTCGAGGCTACGGGAGGAGAGCCAAGAGATCAGAGCGAGTAGATAAAAACCGGCAATGATAGTGGGATTCAACTCTGTTCCACTTATGAGAGCCAAACAAATAACAATGATAGTGTTGATAATTGCAAATAAAAAGCTGCTGGCGGGGGACAGAATCACACTCGAAATTGCTATGACGAAAAAGAAGGTAAACGACGATCTGCCGTTAGAAAGCTGAGCAGGGGTATCGCTGAAAACCATAGCTATCGAAAGGAGTGATAGAAATAGCATGCCGGTGAGTCTGGTGAAATACTGGTTAAACCAAAGGAGCAATAGACTCCCTATCCCACATATGATTACTGCGAGAAAAATAAGACTTACACCCGGCTGGCCCCACGCCGAATAAATACTCAATAATGCTATTGTTATCGGGAACATCAGAATACATATAAGGAAAGTCCCTCCCAGAATAACGTTCAGCAGCCGCCCTCGCCGCGCGTCGTCGAGGTTGTTTGCCTCAAAAGTATTTAATCGCGACCAGAAAGCCATTAATTTTCTTATCATAGAATCTCTTTTGCAAGTTGAATGGCGCTTAGAACTGCCGACCGGATGACAAGATTAGGCGCGTACAAACACTTCCCAATCCATAAAGGTTGATATGGTCCCTCTGAATGTTCCTGCAGCCACCGAATCCCCTTTCTAATAACTTTCGGCTCAATCTTACCGGATTTCTGATTCCATATCGACAAAGCTTGTAATGCGTAGGCAGTTTCTTCTGCTGTTGAAATATACGTTCCCCAAGAGCCATTTGACTGTTGGGAAGATATAATCCATTTGACCGAATCTCTGACAAGATCATCGTCGTATCCAGCCGCGGCAATGATGGCATGTCCTGTGGTGTAGTAGGGTGATGAGTGCCACTTATCCAGCCAGTAATGATTGCTGCCCTTATTCTGTTTTAGAAACCGGACTAATTTTTGAATTGAGGGGTGTTCGCGCCCTATTCCTGCCTGCCGGAGTGCACCTAAAACATGAATATTGGCACTGATCGAAGGGTTCATCTCTAAAGGAAAGCATTGAAAGTATTCCTGTTCCTCGTAGGCAAAGATGCTTTCAATATCCTTTTTATAACCGTACTGCAGGAGAGTGTCGAACACTACGCTTGTCATATCGCTATCTTTTACCGAGTAATTGATTGCAAAACCAATGCCCCTGCCGGGTTGCCAGGAGTTCGCTAACAAATTCAACAGCGATTTGATCCTAGGGCCGATGGTAAGATTGGAAGTGAAGTGAAGATTCCATAAGGTCCACGAAATTTCAAATGCGTCAAATGGAGATAGATTGGGGAAACCGCCGTCTTTTCCCATAGTTTTGTGCAAGTAATCCAGCGCAGATGGATCATGTGGCTTGACATACAATGCAATGTAGGCAGTGGCCGACGGGCTATTCCCGGATGAGCCATTGCTTTCCTGCAAGTTTTCAACATCAATAATGTGCTGTTCGTCAACTCCCGCCATTTCGGTTGAGAAAGCCATGGTTGTATCCCTAGTGATTAACTTTCCTTGAATCCTTGAGAGTTTTTGGGAACGTTCCTTGCTTAGACGCTTTAATATACTTTCCCCTTGTTGTTTGATTATTCCTAATTTCTCGGCTTCAGCTACCAAGGTGGGGGCTATCATTTCAAATCCGATTGTGGCACCATTGGGATCTAACCGCAGGCCTTGAGTGGCGCCGGAGGTAATCCTCTCAAGTGCCAGCAAACCTCGTTCGATCTGTTCTTTATCATGAGCGCGGCGACCTCGATGGGTGAGCGCGATCATGGCTGCTAATGTGCTAATCACCCGATCATGGTAATAGAAAGGCTCTTGCGCTCCCCATGAACCATCCTGCAGTTGATGCTCAACCAGCCAATCTAGGGCTTGGCTGCTAAGTTCCCAATCAATATCGCCGAGACGCGCAACCCATGCGGTGTCATAGGCTACGTTTGACATTTTACCGGGGCCGATCTCTTGAAGAAGTTGCTCGATAAGTTCTGGCATTTTGGGCGGTCCCTTTCTATTTGATCGTTGGAATCCAAATTCCATGAAGAAGTTCGCCTATGCCCAAAGTATACTCACGGCGTTGGATATAAAAATTGCGTAATTCTTGCAACTCCATAGGTGACATATCATTGTAGTCAACGTCGAGCATATGGCGAGTATAAAGGTGATCGTAGAGGATGTAACGGAGTTGTGCAACATTCATATAAAGAGATGGGCTAATCGTGAAGTACAAATCCTCTTCACCGGTTGCGATCAATGGCATATCGAATACGCTGAGCCGATCAAAGCCGATGAACAAGCTGACAGGTTCGACATACTCGCCATAATACATCTCAATCAGTTCGCGCTTCTCTGGCAGACGGCCTTGTTGCTGGTAACAATTCGCTGAAAATTCAACCACGGCCTGGGTAGCATCATTACCAAAGATACCAAAGAATAAGCGACAGCGTCTATGAGTTCGAGTCCGCTCGACGGCCAAATCGAACAGATCAGATAAATACTCCAATTTAGTCCCACGCCAGAAGCGGCGATGATCACCATAAAAGTGCACACGTACATCATACTCATCATAGAAGTTCAGAAACGTAGAATCGTTGGCTAATTTCGCCAATCCCTCTGCTCCAACCCGCTGGACATATTCATCGCCTCGCAACAGAAGATCGGGACCAAATGCAGGCGTTACCAAAGTATCAATCCCATGATTGAAAAACATCTTATACAATTCGATGTGATTTTGAGTTGATATGTCTATGTAAGCTTTGATTGGATCACCCTGAACATCATTGCCATATTCCAATACAAACCAGCGGCGGGTGCCGTTGATAGGGAAAACGCAAACTTTCGGTCCGCTCCTGCGGACTAAGTGAGCGATTTCTTCGGTAGGCAAACTAAGAAATTTTTCTTGTGAAATATCCATGTTTCTTTTTCGTTATCCTCCAGCCGTTGGCTTAATTTTCATACAAGTGCTTTGCTCCAATCAATACTAAAATCATTCCTCTCCAAGTCAAAGCTTAATTCTTGCTTCACATCAAATGCACCGCATCATCCCTATTTGTATCAACATAAATAAACACAAGGTTCGGTATGACGAGAGCTTTGTCCAAACGCAATTTTACTTCTAGCCACATTTATTTGAATTGCAATATACTGATTAACAAAAATGCAAAGTTGTGCGACAATATTTAGATGAATAACCGGCATATACGAATTTGCCATAGCGAGCAAGAATGCCATCCTTATAGATGGCATTCTGATTATTCGTCACCGAATGAAATTCCCATGCCGCGTGCAGTGACGACTGCATCCTCGTTGAGATCGACCCGGCGAGGGACAGCCAATGCCTCTTCAAGGGTTACATCGGTGATCTGACCGGAGCGCAAAGCAACCATATGGTCAAAGCCGCCGCACGCCGCAAGCCTGACAGCGGCCGCTCCGTAACGCGTCGCCAGCCATCGGTCAAACGCGGTGGGCGTGCCGCCTCGCTGCAAATGGCCCAGCACCGTCACGCGCGTTTCAAAGCCCTGCTTTTCAATATACTCGCCCACCATATGACCGATACCGCCCAGACGCGGCACATAGATTTCATCCCCGCTGCGCGAGAAGACCTGTGTTCCACCCAGCGGCTCGGCTCCTTCTGAAACCGCGAGGATGCTAAACAAGCTGCCGCGCTCAATGCGCTGACGAATTTTAGTAATTACAGATTCAAATTTAAATGGAATCTCAGGGATCAGGATCACATCCGCGCCGCCAGATATTCCAGCATGCAAAGAAATGAAGCCAGCCTCGCGTCCCATCAACTCAAGCACCATGACGCGATGATGTGCTTCAGCCGTCGTATGAAGACGGTCAATCGCCTCGGTAGCAATATTCAGGGCGGTATCGAAGCCAAAGGTCACTTCGGTGCCGCCGATATCGTTATCGATTGTTTTGGGAACACCGATCACAGGGATTCCTTTTTGATACAGTTCATGCGCAATACGCAATGTGCCATCCCCGCCGAGGACAAGCAAAGCTTCCATTCCAGATTGCTTCATGGCACGGATCAGCTCATCCGATTTATCGACGAAGACCTCTTTGCCATCTTGGATGACCTTGCGGCCGAAGGGATTTCCGCGGCTGGCCGCGCCTAGGATGGTTCCGCCACGAGGCAAGATCCCGCTCACTTCCTTTAGCCCCAAAGGGATAATTCCCTTGTCTTTCAGAAATCCGTCATACCCATCCAGAACGCCATAGACTTCGCATCCATATTGCAGGATGGCCGTTTTCACCGCCGCACGAATCACAGCGTTCAGACCGGGCGCATCGCCGCCGCCCGTTAGGATTCCAATCCGTTTCATTAATAGTTCCTCCTCAAAAATAGATTATCCGCTCCTATCATACTCCAATCCATATCTTTCTTGCTTTTCGCAGACAATCCCCATATAATCATCCCATGTTGGAACCCAAGCCCGCAACCCGAATCCAAACTTTGACGAAATGGCTTGTTCCCATTGCGGCCATTATCGCATTAGGCGCGTGGATTTATATCGCACCGCCTGGCCTGATGGGCAAACTCGACGCGATTGGTTATGCGGTTTGTCATCGGCTTTCATCCCACTCGCTCTTTGTTGATGGCATCCAGTTTCCGCTGTGCGCGCGTTGTACGGGTGAATTCAATGCCGCGGCCATCGCATTGATCCTTCAAGGATTCATCAGCCGAAAGAAAAGCAAGCTTCCCAACCGCGGCATTATCGCTGTGCTGATTCTTTTCTTCCTCGCTTTTGCCATAGACGGAAGCAATTCCTACCTTGCATTGCTCAAACAAAGTTACCAAGGTCCGTTCATGAAAATCCCGAATCTATACATCACCAATAACGTGACCCGCGTCTTTACCGGAAGCGGCATGGGAATTGCAATGGCATCCGTTCTTTATCCGATGTACAACCAGACGATCTGGCGCGTGCCCGAAGATAAGCCCGCCCTCAAATGGCCTCAATTCGGAATTTTGGTCGGCCTCGTACTCCTGTTCGATTTCGGCGCCTTGAGCAATCTAGATCCGGCTCTATATTTCATTGCCATCCTCAGCACACTGGGTGTGCTGGCTTTATTGACGATGGTCTTTAGCATTGTCTGGGTCATGATCATGAAACAAGAGAATGCCTTCGATCATCTCCGCCAATTATGGCTGCCCGCCGTTGCCGGACTCACACTGGCCTTTATACTTATCGTCGGTATTGACCTGTTCCGATTCAATCTCACTCACACTTGGACCGGATTTCCGGGATTGACAGGATAAGAGGTCCTAATGGATGCATTGCTCGGAATCTTCTCGGCATTTGGACTTTCAGCGAGTGCAGGCTTGAATGCATACATCCCGCTTCTGGTCGTCGGCGTGATCGCTCACTATACCAATCTCATCAAACTCAATCCGCCATATGACGTGCTTGCCAATCCATATATTTTGATTCTAATTGGCATTTTGCTCATCATCGAAATGCTGGCGGATAAACTTCCGGTTGCGAATCACATCAATGATTTGATCCAGACCTTCGTGCGTCCCGTGGCGGGAGCGATTGTGTTTGCAGCAAGCACAAAGGTGGTTAACATTAATCCGATCCTTGCCCTCGCTTGCGGGTTGCTGATCGCCGGTAGCGTGCACGTGGTTAAATCCGCGGCAGTCCGTCCTATCGTCACGGCCACGACCGCTGGGGCAGGAAACGTGCCCGTCAGTGTCGCGGAAGATGTTACGTCAACCGTTGTATCTCTTTTGTCCATCCTCGTTCCGATTGCAATTGCCGTTTTGATTATCATTGCGATTGTATTTTTATTGTGGTGGTGGGCACGTCGAACGAGTAAAAAGGAAACCGCCTGAACGCGGAAATCAAACTCATTGGAGGCATAAATGAACGACCAAAATCAACCCATGGATTTCAACCCCGGCCCTACCCCGACACCCGGCCCCACTCTATCACCAGCGAAGAAGAACAATACAGCCCTCATTATTGCTATCATCGTGGTTGTTGTTTTATGCTGTTGTTGTGTGGCTGTGGCTGGTGGCTGGTGGCTTTGGAACCACGGAGACAAACTTATTCAACAAGGCACCGGCACAATTCTGCAAATGCTTTAAAAACAAAAGCCTCTGCGAAAATCGGAGGCTATTGTTTTCCAAATAATTGTTGAAGTTCGGCAAGGGCCTTCAACGCGTCATCTCGTTCTGACTTATTAAGCGACAATTCCTCAAACTCATCCTCGTCGAGCACAGTTTGTTTTCCATCGGCTGATACCCATAAGTCCAGTGCGAGATCAACATACGATACAGCGCCATCGGTCAACACCGCGGGCTTGCCCACGTTGCAATACCAGCCCTTGCGTTTGCCATCATCGCGATCATAAATTTCAAAGATGTTATACCAGCGGTCGGCATAAAATGTCTCTACAAAACGATCGTTCTCTTTGAACACCACATCCATGAACGGCATATCGGGGCGATTGAAGAAGGCTTCCAACAGAACGACGTTGGGTCCGCGGTGCAACACCTGCCCATCATATTGCCATGTTATTTCGTCCTTTAGATTTTTCTTTAAAACTTTAATGGCTTCTCTCATTGTAAGCATTCCAACTTAACTTTGATTTCAAGCAGTTGCCCGATCTTCGGCTCGTCCTTCAAATAAAAATACAGCCCATCATCCAGTGTGACTTTGAATTGATCCTGTTGGAAAACTACATCCGCGACACGTCCGTGAATTTGATTCGCTTCATTCTCAACCTCCAGCGGACGTATCAACAAATGAACTTTTTCCCCAGCCTGATGCTTGTGTCTGCACGACATTAAAAAACTTCCAACTTTCGTTTCAACGTTCTTTCCATTGATTATATTCCCTTCAATTATATTTCCCAACCCAAGAAACTGCGACACCCAAACTGAATTTGGCTCCGACCAAACATCTGCAGGAGTTCCTTCCTGAACAATTTGTCCGTCATGCAAAAGCAAAACGCGGTCAGCGATGGTAAAGGCTTCATCCTGATCGTGAGTCACATAAATGGCCGGGATTTGAGTCCGATGAAGGATGCCGCGCAATTCGTTGAGCAAGTCTTCGCGCAAGGCACGATCTAACGCGCCGAGCGGCTCATCGAACATGAGCAAGCGTGGATGCGGCGCCAACGCGCGCGCCAATGCCACGCGCTGCTGTTCACCACCGGATAAATCTGTCACTTTGCGATGCTCGAAGCCACGCAGATTCACCAATTCCAAAACTTCGGCGAGGCGCGTTTGGACATCATCGTTTTTCCAGTTCTTCATCTTCAAACCAAAGGCAACGTTGTCGAAAACGTCAAGGTGAGGGAAAAGTGCATAGTCTTGAAAGACCAACCCAAAATCCCGAAGATGAGGCGGCGTGGAGGCGAGATCAATCCCATCCCATAGAATTTGTCCTGCATCGGAAGATTCGAGTCCTGCAATCATCCGCAGTAAAGTGGATTTGCCGCCGCCCGATGGGCCCAGAAGACAAATCGTTTTGCCAACTCCAACAAGAAATGAAATACTTTGGAGAAGCGGCAGGGCGGCATACGTTTTATAAATGCCGCGTATTTCGAGCATCAAAATTCTCCCATCCCGGGCAGACGCTGTTTTTCAATGAACAATATTCCAGCCGTTGTAAGCACCATTAGTAAAGTTGCCATCGCCATAGCTTGACCATAATTCAAATCGCCGGGTTGAGACAAAAAATTATAAATCGCAATGGGAATGGTTGGGTAATCAGGACGCGCCAGCAGCAAAGTCGCGCCGAACTCGCCAAGTGAAATAGTAAAGGCAAATGTCGCTGCGCTCAACGTTGCGCGGCTGAGAATCGGCCAGTCCACATTCTTCCAGACACGGAACGGCGAGGCACCCAGTGTAGTCGCGGCTTGTCGCAATCGGTCGGGGATGGAAGCGATGGCCGGCTGTAGTGTGCGAATCACAAACGGCAAAGCGACCAAGGTATGCGCCAACGGAACGAGCCACGGTGAAATCAACAATCGGCCAAAAGCAATGATGAATCCCAATGCCAGTGTCACCGCGGAGGCGCCGAGCGGAAGAATCAAAATCGGGTCGAGAATCTTTTCGAGGCGCCCCGGCTTCGCCAACGCAGACGCGGCAGGAAAGCCAAGCAACAAAGAAAGGATCACGGTTGCGCCTGCATAACCCAATGAATTCAACGCGGCATTAATCGGCGGGACATAAAATAGCGTGTTACGGCGATTGATGAATAGCTCTGTATAATAATCGGTGGTCAAACCAAAATGCACCGGCGTTTGCTGGCCACGGTCGGCTTGGAGACGAGAAACGGAACGAAGCGGAAGGGCAAGCATCGGAAGAATAAAAAACGTAAAGAGCAAAACGCAAAACGCTAGGACAAAGATTCTTTCGTTGACGGACTTGGCTTTGTGCTGACGAGTTCGAGCGCGGTGCAGATTGAACCGTGACACGAGTTGAAAGGCGCGTATAAAGGATCGAGAAGGCCAATGTGCAAAGCAATTGAATAAACGCAAGCAAGGCAGCCACGGGAAGATTTAACATTTGCAAAGCCTGGATATAAATCTCGACTTCGAGTGTGGCAAAGGTCGGACCGCCAAGCAAAAGGATGACGCCAAAGCTTGTGAAGTCAAATAAAAAGACAAGCAAAGAAGCAGCTAATATCGAAGGACGCAACAAGGGCAAAGTCACATTCCACCCAACGCGGCGTTCGTTCGCACCGAGAGAACGCGCCGCTTGTTCCAATTTTGGATCAAGCCCGGACAGCGCATTGCTGACCACGCGAATCACAATCGTGGTGTTGTAAAAAATGTGAGCCAGCAAAATCGCGCCTAACGTGCCGACGAATTGAATCGGCGGACTACTCAATGACAATAGATGCATGAATGTGAGATTGATCCAGCCGCGCGGACCGAGCAACGCGTTGAATCCCGCCGCGACCACCACCGTCGGCAGCATAAACGGAACCGTGGTCAGCGCGCGCAAAAGTGATTTGCCGTGAAAATCAAAACGGGCAAAGAGATACGCCGATGGCAAGCCGATCAGCAATGTGAGAAGAGTCGATAAAGAAGCCTGATAAAAAGTAAAAAGTAAGACGTGAAAGGCAAGTTGAAGATTATCCGCTTTGAGAGTTTCAAAACTCAAACCAAAAGAAAATATTCGGAAAAACGGATAAAAGAATAATACGCCGAGAAAAGTCAGCGGTGCGAACCAAAGCAAGATTCGGCGGGGAAACAATTTTTTCATGTTCCATAAGGGCGGATCGCGATCCGCCCCTACCTGATTTATTTAATGCAATACCGTATTCGTCCAGGCTTGGACCCATGCATCGCGGTTCTTGGAGATATCATCTGCACTCAAGATGGCAGGCTGGGATGGAATTGGTGCAAACTTTGTGAACGCATCCGGCAGAGGAATATTTAACGCCACCGGATAAACTGCCATCTGTCCGGGGACATCGGCTTGAAACGAAGCACTCAACATGAAGTCAACAAACTTTTGGGCGAGAGCGAGTTGCTTGGTCCCTTTGAGGATGCCGACAAATTCAATTTGATGGAAGCAGGTGTCGGGTCCGACCACTGCCGCGACCGGCGCATCTGGAATTGGCGTCGAAGCCGACATCACATCATAAGCCGGATCGGTTGCATAGGAAATCACGAGCGCCTGTGCTCCCTGGCCGGAAGAGCCGCTGAAGTTGGTGTAATAAGCCGTTTCCCAGCCATCCACGACCACAAGGCCATTGGCGCGCAATTGTTTCCAATAATCGAGATAGTTCGAGTCACCAAAATATTTAATCGTGGCAAACAAAAAATCAAGTCCAGGCGAAGACGTTGCCGGATTCTCCATCACGAGCAAACCTTTATATTCGGGTTTAGTCAAGTCTTCGAGGCTTTGCGGTGCCGAAAGATTGTGCGCACTGAAATAGGCTTTATCATAGACCACACATACGTACCCGTGATCTACAGGCAAGGCGCGGTCCGATGAGTTGAGTTGAAATTCAGCGGGAATATTCTTCAGCGCAGGCGAGGCATAGGGCTGGTAGATGTCTGCTGTGAGAGCCTCAGAAAGCAACGTATTGTCCACGCCATAAAGCACATCCGCCAGCGGCGCATCTTTGGAGAGAATGGCCTTGTTAAGCATCTCGCCTGCGTCGCCGCCTTTCACAAAAGTAACTTTTAGATTATTGGCCTGCTCAAAGGCCTGGATCACATTATCGCTCACGGCAAACGAGTCGTGAGTCATCACGGTGAGCGATTGCGGTCCGGATGGTTTCGGCGCGCAAGAGACCACTAAGAACAGTAAGCCGAGCAAAAAGCGTTTCATGGTTTTCCTTTCTACAAACGACGATGTATGATGAGAAGCAATCCAGCTTCAATACTGACTTCGGCAACAGCGTCCAACATTTCATTGCTGATGCCACGCGTCTTTTCGGGATAAAGAGTTTCGTTACTCAGCGGCCAGCGAAGTCTATCCGTGCGAATTCCCTTGACCGCACCATGCCACGGAATCAGTGAAACAATATCGCCGCGTCTTCCTTCGACTCTACATTGATCGCGGCAAAAGAAAACTTCCTCCATCCCATCATCAAGGCGAACATCGAGAGTCGCGAGTCGAGAATCAGAAAGCAGGGAAATATTTCCGAGTGTCTGATCCAAGCGATTGCCAAGCGCGGCGATGATCCGCATTGAGGTTGGTTTCTGCTCTAGTGCATAATACAAAGCCAATTCCAAGTCAGTCTCGTTTTTATCGCGAGAGAACTGAATAATTCTTGCAGTGGCCATTTGCAGTTCGGCATTCGTTATCGAGTCAAGATCGCCGATAATAACATTTGGCTGCAATCCCAGCGCCAGTGCGTGATGCGCACCACCGTCCGCGCAAATGATGTAATCATCCGCGTTTACAAGCGCGCGGGCTTTTTCTACATTGGGTAATTCGCCATTGGCAAAGATGATAACGCGACGCATTGAAGCCTTTCATCTTCACCCCTTCCGTCCTTCGGACACCTCCCCCAATTTCCTTTGGAAATTGGGGGAGGATGGGTGGGGGCAAACAAAAAACCATCCTCAGCAGAGGATGGTTTTAATTGAATTGATGTTCCCTCCGCTGGTATTAACCAGATCAGGTGATGCGGGTCGAGCGTTTGACGCTCCTCTCAGCCTGTTATTGCGCAGGCTCCCCGTTCTATGAATTGTCAACGACAAATATACTCTAAAGTTTTAAAATGTCAACCTTTTGCTTCTTCTTCAACATGGTTTTCTCAAGAACCGATTTTCAGGCCAAAGAATCCATCCGAAGTTCCTAGATTTTGCGGCTTCAAGAGTAATTTATGCTATGGCAACATAAAGATGGAAATCCGTCAAGCTTTCTTGAGAAAACCATCTCTTCTTCAACTTCAATCTCCAGCGGCTGTCAGTAGACGGTGTAATTGCAGTTCGGCTTCAGCCGGGGTCACAGACAGGGCAAAGCCCCACTCCCCAATCAGTGATTCCTCCGTCCGTCTCAAGAGTGCCTGATCGTTATCATTCAACGAACGGACGTGCCGGTATGTGGACAAGTTGCGAATCACCCGGCAGAGCGATTCGGCGCGGCCATTCTTCAGCAATTCCGTCAACAGAGTCTTTCGTTCGTGGCGATCGTCCGGCAACGGTTCGCCCGGCTTGGAAAGAATGTTCATCAGTTTCTTGAACTCCGCTTTCGAAGTCGGAGGCCGCAAGCGGTTCTCCAGCTTATCATCCGCTGGAACCCAAACGGTCATATCGGCAATCTGGACCGCATAGTACATTACTTTCTTGCCAGATAAAGCCCTCTCCTCCAACCGAACCACTTTCCCCAGTCCATAGGTCCAGTGCATCACTGTATCGCCTTCACGGAAATTCATGACTATCTCCTTCACGATCTAATCAATAATAAAAAGCGCCAGCCCTGCAAAAGGACTGGCGCTCGAAGCCCGTCGATCTTGGAATATATGTTGATTATACCATTGATGCACTGATATGATTCATCCAGTTTATTAGACGAAACGCACCGCTCTTATCGAAAATCGCCGTAAAGCCCCCGCCTTCACTGCCTTGCTGGCGCAGGCCAGCACGGGTAGGCGTGGGGAGTAGTCAGTTCGCCAGTGCTGATTCTAGATCAGACAAAATATCTTCCGCCGATTCGATTCCCACCGATAAGCGCACCAGCCCATCAGGAATCCCGACGCGGGCGCGTTCTTCCGCGGTGAGACTTCGATGCGAGGAGGTAGCGGGATGCAAAACCAGCGAATAAACATCGCCGAGCGTGGTGGCGGGTAGAAAAACCGTTAAGGATTCCATGAAGCGATAAATCTGCGCTTTATCTGCGCCCTTGATTTCAAAGGAGAGCACGCCGCCATAGCCCTTATCTTCAAACAGACTCTTCGCCAAAGAATGTTGAGGATGATCCGAAAGGCCAGGATAATTAACTTTCTTGACGCGCGGATGTTTCGCGAGCCATTCAGCAACTTGTTGAGCGTTCTGACATTGCTGTTTCATCCGCAGAGGCAAAGTCTTCAAGCCGCGCAAAGCCAGCCACGCCTCGAACGGACCCAGTACGCCGCCGACCAATTTGTTTAGCTCGTAAAGTTTGCTTTTGTTTTCTTTGGAGGTCGCGACCACACCCGCCAAAACATCGCCATGACCTGAAAGATATTTCGTGGCACTGTGAATTGAGAAATCCGCACTATGCTTGATAGGGTCGACCAGATACGGCGAAGCAAAAGTATTATCTACTAAGAAAGATGCGCCGTAACGATGCGCGAGTTTGGCCAGAGTCGGAATATCGGCTACCTTCAGCAGTGGGTTGGAAATTGATTCAACGTAAAGCACCACCGCGTGAGTTTCTTTGAGAGCCGTCTCCACTTCCGCATGATCGGCCACATTGACCATGTGGATATTTACATCCAGGCTTTTGAACAAAGAGCGCAATAGGGAAAAGGTCGCGCCGTAGACATCCAGCGCGGCCACGACCGACGTGCCCGCTTTCACCCCTGCAGCCAATAACGAGGCATGAATAGCTGCCATGCCGGAGCCATAAGCCTGCGCGGCTTCGGCCATCTCCAAATCCGCAATAGCATTTTCAAAGGCTTCGGTGGTAGGATTCGAATATCGCAAATAGATCTGGCCATGCTTGGTGCCAGCAAAGACCTCATCCAGATCATCCATGCTTTCATAAAGATATCCGACGCTAGGCCAGATGGGCGTGGTCACAGGAGTGTAATCGGCAGACGGGACGCGTTCACCCGCATGCACGGCGCGTGTTTGAAATGATTTATCGGAAAGATTTTTCATGGTTGAGTACCTTTCGTTAGATCGCAACAATGCTGATTTCTTATAAAACAATTGAAGATTGTCGACCAATTTGACAAGCATTTATTCGAAGGTTGCTTTGTTGAGTTGCAGTCAAAATTATCCAGTGACTAAGCATACTTTCAACCCCCTGTACTTGCAACCCCTTTCATCAACGCACGCGGCGCTTCCACTCCTCCTTCAATTCCAATTCGCGCGGGCTGAGACCCGAATCGAGCGCAAGAAAATCAATCAACAGACGATTGAACTTGGCGGTCTCATCGAGCATCGGGAAATGTCCCGAACCTTCCAGATTTATTTGGTGCATATGAAGCGATAGAGAATTGGCGTTCTCGGCTGGAGGGACAGAGAGGGAAGGATCGTTCTGGCCGTAAACCAGCAGGCAGGGAACATCCGTGTGGCGGAATTTCGTGAACAAACTATCCGCTTGAAAATTATTCATCGAGGCCGCGATCGCGCGCGGGTCCGATTTGGACGCGTCAGAGAGAGCCGCTGTGGCTTCAGGCGTTCGAACTCGATAGCCAATCCACCAATTCGGCCGCGCTGGATGTGCGAAGTTTTGCATTGACCGAATTAAAGTCGAGCGGCGAATTGACAGCCATGATGCGATCCACACTGCCCGGTTGTTGAGCCGCGAAATAAAAACCGACGAGTGCACCAAGGCCGTGACCAACGATCGCAATCTTGCCGATGCCCATTTCATCCAGAAAGCGGCTCAACAGAATAGCTTGTTGAGCAAGTGAATAACGGCTGTCATCGTGAGCGGTATCGCCATACCCAAAGAGGTCGAGCGCATACGCGCGGAAGGAGGTGGAAGCCACCTGCATCGAGGAAATCCAATATCGCCACGAGCCGACCCAGCCGTGCAGGAAGACAATGGGACGGCCGCGCCCCAACGCTTCGTAATGCACAATGGTCTGATCAAGAATGATGGCGCTCAAATAGAATCACTTTCCAAATTTCGATAATATCGCTCTGACCCGATCGGTCAATTGATCGGGTGCAAACGGCTTGAGCAGGTATTCTTCCGCACCCGCGTCCAAGCCGGTTTGTATTTCTGATTCCTGTCCTTTGGCGGAAAGGAAAACAACTGGAATATCCTTGAGTTCAGGATTGGCTTTTATCGCGCGGCAGGCATCATAGCCAGTCATGCGCGGCATACGGACATCCAGAAGAATTAAGTCGGGGAATTCGCGCGAGGCCAACTGCACGGCTTCCTCTCCATTGTTCCCGGCAACCACCTCATACCCCGCGAACCGTAAAGTAAAAGCAACGAGGTCTCGGATATCCGGTTCATCTTCGGCAATCAAAATTTTCGGCATGTGCCCTCATTTATCCTTTTGAATAGGTAAAGTAAACGAGAAGGTGCTTCCCTTCCCCGGAAGCCCTTCACTCTTCATCCAAATTCGTCCGTTGTGCATCTCGATCAACTGGCGCACAATCGGCAAGCCCAGACCGGTGCCCGGCGTTGCCAGCACAAGCGGATGCTCACCTCGATAGAAGCGCTCGAAGACGCGCTCCTGATCGGCGGGCGCAATACCCACTCCGCTATCTTCCACATCCACCTGGACTTCGGTTCCATCCAGCGCATGAATGCCGACTTTGATGGTTCCATTCTCAGGCGTGTAATGATAGGCATTGTCCACCAAATTATCAATCACCTGACGAATGCGTTCCGCGTCGCCCATCACGCGCGGCAATACTTTCGGAGCATCCAGAGAAAGCGCCATGGGCTTGCCTTCCTCCTGCGAGCGCCGCAGAACATCACCGATAACATCCTCGGCAATTTCGCGCAGATCGAGCGGCTGCGGAGTCAAGATGACGCGTCCAGCCTCGATGCGCGAGATATCAAGCAAGTCGTTGACAAGGATATTCAACCGGTCGATATTACCCTTGACGATGTTCAGGAAGTGTGACTGGTTTTCATTCACTGCGCCGGCCGCGCCCATCAACAGCACATCCACATAACCTTTGATGGCTGTCATCGGCGTACGCAGTTCGTGACTCACCGTCGCGACAAACTCCGACTTCAAGCGGTCCACCTCGACTTCGTGCGTGATATCGCGGAAGATGGAGACCGTGCCAAGAAAATCATTTTGCAAGATCACCGGCGCGAGATGGATCAGGGCAATGCGTCCATCGCCCAACTCCAATTGTTCCGCATAGGTATCACCCGATTGATAAGAACCCGGCGACTGGGACCAATCGCGAATGGTCTCCATCCATGAAGAAGCCGCCTTGCCGAATAGCCCGCCGAAGCTTTCGAGCGGTTCATTGATCACGCGCTCCGAATTGATATCCAGGATTTTCTGAATGGATGAGTTCACGAAGGTGATGCGATTGTTGGAACCGGTAACCAGCACGCCATCCGCCACCGCTTCCAGGATGGCTTGCGAGCGGCTGGCTTCTTCCTGTTCCTTACGCAACATCGAACCGAGACGTTCGGCCTGGTCACGAATTAGTTCATATAAATGTGCATTGTTGATGGCAACCGCCACCTGGCTAGCAATTGCCTTGACCAGATTCAATGCCTCAGGTGTGAAATAATTTTCTTCGCGGCGGAAGACCATCAACACGCCGATCACATCCTCAGCCACCATCAATGGCGCGACAATGGAGCTTCGATGCTCCCGTGAAGTGGACCCTGACTGCACCCAGCGTGGATCCACTCGCAGATCATCAATCAAGGCCGCTTCGCGATTCTGAACGACCCATCCCGCGAGGCCTTCACCCACTTTTAACGAGAAGCCGCGTCCACTATGCTGCGCCTGATCGGAGAGATAACCATAGCCGGCGCGGTAATGTAAAAGATTATCTTCGGGGTGCAAAAGCATGATGGTGCCCTGCTCAGCCCCAATGGCATCATTAAGAAGAGACAACGTACGATTGAGCGCACGGTCAAGGTCCAGGCTCGATGACACTTCGGTGAGGATACGCAGGAGAGTTTCGGTATTCTGTTGCTCACGTCTCAATTGTGCGGTGCGTTCGATGACGCGCCGTTCAAGTTCCTGGGCCAACCGTTGGGTCTCGGCAAAGAGTCGCCCATTTTGAATTGCAACCACAGCCTGGTTCGCGAGGGTGCTCAGGAGTTGAAGGTCTTCATTGGTATAAGCCTTGGTCTGATAGCTTTGCGCCGAAAGCATGCCGATGGCTTTGCTTCCGAGTATCAAAGGAACCGCCAATATGGATACAGGCGTGCCGCGTTCATCGCCGACTGTGACCGAGCCCATACCGTCAGCCTGTTCTGGGTTACCCAAATTAAGCGACTGGCCGCTCATGATCACACGGCTGCCTAATCCTTCTCCCAATGGCACGCGCGTGTTCGGCGTGCGGACATCCCTGTCCATCAAGTAAACGCCTTCCACTTCCTGCTTCTCCTCATCCAGCAGGCTGATCACAAATGCTTCCACCGGCATGAGGCGGCCAACCGCTTCATGAATGGCCGCATAGATTTCCTCCGGATCAAGGCTGGCACCGATGAGGGAGCTGGCCTGGTTGAGGATAGAGAATCGTTCCGCGGTCCTCACGGTAGATTGATACAGGCGCGCGTTCTCGAGCGCGATCGCAGCTTGATTCGCAATCGTGCGGGCAAGTTCAATTTCCGTCAATGTAAAGCGGCCATCGCCCACAATATGGGCAAAAAGTAAAGCGCGTAGATTCTGTCCACTGACCAGGGGCAAAATCAGCAAGGCGTTCGTATCCGTACCGACCAAATGCATGATCGGCCGAAGAACAGGTTCAGCCGCGGCGTTTTCAGTGGAAAAGATTCCAAGCGACTCGCGCAAGCGATCAAATAGCGGCGTATCAGGCAAGGTTTGAGGCAGTTCATATTTCGAATCAGGCGAGGCTGCTTTCCAAATGGCAGACCCATTTTCAAACGAGACTGCCGACGTGCGGGTTACATTCAACGCCCTGTGCAGCTCTTCCGCGGTCAGGCGCAAAATTTGATCGGCGTCGAGTAAACCGCTCAAGGCGGATGAGAAGCGATTGAGCAACGCGAGACGTTGCGAGCGTTGATCCAAATCTGCGGCGCGGCTGAGGCTTTCCTCAAAGAGTTGGGCGTTATCCAAAGCCGCCGCGGCCTGGCTGGCAAACGTTGAAGCCAGTTGAATTTGCTCACGCGAATAAAAATACGACTGCCATTTCTCCAAAGCGATCACGCCGATCAGTTCGCCTTTGGAAACCAATGGGATTCCCAGCCATGAAAGATGCGGAGCATCGACCGACGGGAAGCGCGGATCTTCGCGCACATCCGGCACCGAAATGGATTGACCACTCTTGATCATCTCATTGAACAGGGCACTGTCAGCCACAGCCAGGGTCAAGCCAAGGCGTCTTTCAGCATCCGGAAAGCCGCGCACGGCGGCAACCGCCAGACGTTCTTTATCGCGCAGCCAAAGCGTAGCCGTGTCAAACGGCAGCACCGACACAAGTTGGTCGAGGAGCGATGCGATGAGTTCGTCAGAGCGCAGGTTGGAAGTCATGACAGTAGCAACATCATTGAGGGCTTGCAATTGGCCGGCGCGTTCGGTCATAACATGCATCAAGCGGACGTTTTCGAGCGAGAGCGCCACTTGTTGGGAGAGCGACAGGATCAAATTTTCATCTTCGGGCTTGAATGCAGACGGCGTGTTAAAATTATCCAGAATCAAAATACCAAGCATTTGATCGCCTGCCAGAATCGGGATCAACAAGCTGGATACAGGCAAACGTCCGCCGGTTGCCTGACGGTACAGGCCGAGTTTCTCGGAAGACAACGCGTAGTCGCGCGGGAAGTCAATCTCATCCACGCGCCGCGGTTTCTTGCCGGCAAAGACCGCTCCTGGCAAAGCTTCTCCGGCCCGATATGAAATCTGTAACATGCTGTTATTATCCGCATAACCAGAAACTGCATTAGGCATCAGCAGATTACTTTGTCCGTTGAACATCAATACAACGCCTGCATGCGCCACAGGTAAGACGCGGCGGCCGCTATCAAGCAAGGCCCGTATGATATTGTCGGGATCCAGCCCACTGAGGCGGCGGCTGAAATCGAGTAACAGGTCAACTTCCTGCAAACGGCGGCGCGTCTCATTCAGCAGGGAGATATTTTGCAGGACAACAGAAGTTTGTCTGGAAATCTGATAATAAACCTGTCGGTCTTCTTCCGTAAAATCCGGCATCGCCTCGGGACTGAGAGCCAGCATCGCCGCGATCGGCTTATTCTCGACGAGGACCGGCAGACAAATCACGCTTTTGGCGTGTAATTGGGAAAGCAGTGGAACGTCGCGCCATTCGTTGCTTTCATCCAGGTTTGATATCAGGATGGGTTCACCACTTTGCAAAACCGCGCGCAATGGATTCCGCTGACCAAACAAAGCGTCGGGATTTGTTGATCTTGGAATATTACCCAGAACATGAAGCAGGCGCGGCCCCTCCGGAACATTTTCTGCGACGAGGGCGGTTGTCATCGCTAATTGAGTCAGGGTCTCGCGCCCCAGCGCCATCAGCGCTGACGAAGCATTCAATTGGCGGCTGACCGATTCAGTGATGGCCAGGCCCGCACGTACACGTTGAGCGCGGCGATCCAGGTTATGCAGCGAAATGGTCTGCTCCAAATCCTTGCGAAGCAAGATCGGAAGATCTTTTTGCGTAACGTTGAGTAATCGTTGCTGACGCTGAATACCCGAGGAAAGCGAATCGATGCGACCTTTAAGATCGTTATACCGCCTTGCATTGTTGATCACCAATGCCGCTTGCGCGGCAAAGACTTCCACAGAATCAATGGTCGCCCGATCTGGACGCAGGCCATTGCTCGGCTCATCGAGGCTGATCATCCCCAGTGGATTCCCCTGCGCGTCTTCCAACGGGATGAGCAGAAAATCGTCCGGGTCCCAACCATTCTGCTTTGGTTGATCCTTGCTCACATATTCAGGCGCATAAATGTAATGAACATTGGAGGGCAAAACAGGAGTTTGATCAGCTGGAATGTAAAAGGAACGGCTGATCTTAAATTCAGGTTTCATCAATTGGAGAAGGCCGGAATACGGCTGCTTGCGCGCGAATAGTTCGTTTAAGGTTTCCTGAGAAACGCCGATGCCAACAACGCGCTGCAACAAGCCGCCTTCCGGCTCATATACGCTGACTACCACCACCTGAAATGGCGTGGAATCACGGATGCCCTGCGCAATGACTCTCAAAGATTCTTCAAGGGGAACATCGGGATTGATGGCATAACTCGTGCTGGATAATTGGCCCAGCGTGTCGGCACGGCGACGTAAAACTTCAGAGCGCTGAAGCTCATTTTGAATGGTCCATGCATTGCTCAAGGCCATCGCAGCCTGAAATGCAAGGGTTTCCATAAACTCCAAAGCCTTCGCATCGAAATACGCCCGCTTCTCGGAATGCAGTTGAAGAAGCCCAATCAATCGTTTTTGATGAATCAGCGGAACGATTAGTGCGGAATGTATCCCGGCATGCGGTGGGAAGAATCCTTCCCGATCAAAATCCGAAACTAGAAAAGATTGCGATTTCTCAATCGCGCTTCGTTCAAACGGAGATAGTTCCGCAGACGAAGAACAACCGCTCGACTTGATCACGCGCGGATTATCAGCCGCCGCTTCAGGGTCCAGAAGAAGAACGGAGCCACAACCAGCGTTCAATGAGCGAACGGTTTCATCGCGGAAGATTTCGAGCAGTTGATTTAGATCCAACGAGGCATTCAATTCTCGGCTGACCCGTGCAATCGTAATCAACTGCTCGACTTGTTCGTGCAATGCCTGGTCGGTCTGCGAGCCGGTTCTGTGGTGTTCAATCGCAGAAGATAATTGCTCGGCGGCGGTGAATGCAACTTGCAAATCATAATCATTGAAGAAATCGGATTTACCACTGCCCAAGATCAATTCGCCGATAAACTTCTTGCGCAGGGAAAGCGGTATCACCATCACGGATTCGATACGAAGATTTTCCGCCAATGGCCGATACGTCGAAAGCCCGCGAGGATCCAAGCTCAAACGGCCAGTATTAAAAAATTGCCCGCCCGCGGCAGCGTGATAATCTTCATTCTCCACTTCAAATTGCGAAAAGGCTTTCAGGGTTTCCGGGCTGGCGCCCGCAACCGAGTCGCGATGCAATCGCAGTTGGCCGCGCGTTTCATTGGTCAAAAAGACCGCGCCCGCATCCGCTTGAAATAGATTGACTAGCTCCTGAACGGAATATTTCAGAACTTCATCCAGCGTGCCGGCTGAAACACTCACGCCGACCACACGGCGCAAAACATCCGAACGCTGAGTTCGGATACGGCTTTGTTGAATCATGATGGCATTCTCAATAATTGCCGCCGCTTGATTGCCAACGATATTCATCAAACGCAGTTCGGAGCCCGAGAACGCCATCGGGCCGCTACGATGATGGGAGACCTGAAAATAACCCACTATGTTGCCGCCCACCTGCAAGGGCATCAGAGCTGAATCGCGCAGGCTCGCCGCCACCGCAATATCCGTCAATCCAAGCAGGCGCCAGTTTTCGTCGTGCGACGCATCCATCGTCAAAATGGGCCGTCGTTCAAGAAGCAACGCCTCGGCAGGACCGCCCGGCGCAATCGATGCGCGATAAATTTCTACAATGTGAGCCGGCAAGCCGCGGAACGGCACCTGACCTTCCAATGTATGTTTATTCTCATCGTAGATCAAGAAGCCGACGATGTCGGCGTCGAAGAGGAGTGCCACACTTTCCACCAGCCGGCCAAACAAGTCCTTTGGATCTTGAATGGAACCAGCCGTTTGCGCCAGATTCGCAAGCCCAGCCAATTCGCTGGAACGGCGCTGCTCCTCTTCATACAACAATGAATTACGAACAGCCACCGCAGCCTGCCCTGCCACCAAACGCATCAGATTCAGATCTTGCTGGGTGAAAGCCGCGCCGGACATTTGACCGGCTTCGACCAAACCGACCAATTCCCCACCGGCAATCAGCGGCAACCCCAAATAGGATTGAATTGAGGTAAAGCTGCCGTTCGCTTCCTGCGCCAAGGATGAGCGGACATCCGCTATAAGAAGCAGATTCCTCTCCTTGATCAATCTTTCGGAAAACTTTCCAAACTGGCTTTGCGAAATGCGGACCAGTTTATGGTTCGATTGATCCTCGGTTTGAAAATGATAAGCAATAAAACCTTGTGCATCGGCATCCCAAACTTTGATCTCCAATAGATCGGCAGGAATGAGCCGGTTGAGATTCTCGAGGATGGAACGGAGAACCGTTTCCAGGTTGAGGCTGGAGGCGATGGCTTGGCCGAAATCAGAAACAATTTTTAAGATCGAAGAGGATGAGTCCGTGCTTTCAGTGGTAAGCGGTGAAGTCAATTCCATGCCGCGCAAAGAGACGAGCATCTTTGGGTCCGGACCCGGCACTTGATACGAAGTAAGTTCAGTCAGCCTGCCATTCACGTTTACGCGCTTTTGTCCGGGCGCGGCACATATATCCAAAAATTCATCGGGCGGACGGACACGGCGCGCCAGGCGTTCAATATCTGCCACATCGCCATCTCGCAAGCCAAACCACTCGCGTGCGCGCGGGTTGATAAATTCCACGCGCCCTCCAGCTTGAATTACGAGGACAGCTGCACTGGATTGATTAACATCGGGAAGAACCAGGGGGATATTTTCGGCGTGTCCAGTGGAAGGACGATTGGGAGCCAGGCGCAGTAAAGCCCAGACCAGTACGCCAAATACCAGTCCGGCAATGACCAGCCCGATACCCAAATCCATGCCCGCAGACATTGGAAAGGAACCTCTTACGCGGTTGGTTGAGAATCCTGCCGCCGAGCTTCTGCGGCCAGTTCAGTGATCTCGCGAATATCTGCAAACGATTGCTGGCTGGGCGATACGATTCCCACCGACATGGTCATGAACGGGACCTTCTCCATGCTGCCATCGGCTTTGGGCGCCTGCATGAAACCTTGCTGCCTATCGATAAAGTTGTAGTGGGTTTGAACCTCAGCCGCGAAACGTTCTTTAACCCGCTTCTTAATGCTTGGTGCTGCAGCATCCGTGGTGACCACAATGAAATTATCGCCGCCCGCATGACCAATGAAATCATTCCGGCTCCCCAGTTCATCCACCACTTCGCTGATAATCATCGCCGCAAAGCGCATCACATCATCACCAGCCACGAAGCCATAGACATCCTTGAACGGATCAAAGCGGTTGACGCGCATATCGAGCAAAGCCCAATCCCTTTCCCGAATGATGCGTCGCAACTGCTCTTCGATCAATCGTCCGGCGGGCAAACCCGAACGCGGGTCGGTCAAACTTTCGCGTTCCGATCTTCGGATGGCGCCAGTCACGCGCAGTTTCAATTCTTCAATATCAAACGGCTTGGTAATGTAATCATCCGCGCCGAGCTCGAGTCCCTGCAATTTATCGCTGCGTTCATCTTTTTGCGTCAAAAAGATGACCGGGATGTGGCTGGTGCGCATGCTCGTCCGCAAATTGCGGCAGACTTCGTAGCCATCGATATCCGGCAGCATGATGTCCAGCACAATCAAGTGCGGAAGCACGTGCTTCGTTTTCTCCAGCGCATCGGATCCGCGGTGGGCAACATCCACCTCGAATTCCATGCCAGAGAAATAAATCTTGAGCATGTTGGCAATATCCACATCGTCTTCTACAACCAACAGTCGGGGTTTTCCCATAAGGCCTCCTCAAACACGCCGCAGTCCCACAGCACGCGTCCGGTGTGCATTGCGACGCACAATTTCGATTTGTTCCTCCGTCACTTCGCGCTCAAACGAGCGAAACCCGCTCAGGCGGAACCCGTGTTTCCCAGCAATGGCAGTGATCTCGTTCACACGTTCCAATGTAATATCCTTGCCAATCGTGTAATCCTCGAAGCGGCCTTCCAGGGCAAGGGCCATGGTCTCAGCCATGCAGGCATACGCCTTTCCTTCGGGAAAGCCAAAATCGAAATGAAAATTCACGGGGCCTGGCACATCCACCATTCCACCGTCAATGACTAATATATCATCTCTGGCCGCCGCGACCATTGCAGAAACATCGCGGGGGCGGGCTACATCGCAAACCACGCTTCCCGATTGCAAATGCTCGGGATGAATAATATCATGAACAGCACTCGTCACTGTAAGGATCAACTGCGCTTCGGCGAGCGATTCCACCTTTGTGCTGATGATCAATTCGGCTCGCGTGTTGACTTTGAGCCGGTCGCGCAAAGCCTGGAGATTTTTCTCGTCCCTGGCGATCAGGATCAGGCGTTCCACGTCACCCGCCAACAGTTCCGCGCAGACGCGCCCAATCGCGCCCGTCGCGCCGACGATTGCCGCCGTTGCTCTATTTAGCGGAATCTCCATCACTTTTGCTGCATCGCGTATGGCTTGAACCGCTAGCGAGATCGTGTACGAGTTGCCCGTGGTTACCGGGATTTCAAGTTGCTTCGCGATGGTAATGCCCGCGTCGCCAACCACCGATGTGAACGCGCCCAATCCCAAAATCTGCGCGCCCAAACCTTCCGCCATGTGCCCGGTTTGGATGATCTTGCGATAGACCGTTGGCTTCGGCAGCTCCATCATGCGTTTCGGTGTGTAAGGACAAGCCACCAACCAACCCTTGATCTGCTTGCCCGTTGCGGCCGAAGTAATGCCTTCGATTTCAGAAAGATAAACCGGTGGAAAAAACGTGGAAAAGAAATTGATCTGGCCTTCCGTCAGGATTTTGCCTAGCAATGGAAATTTGCGACTGACATCGCGCTTCGGGTCAATGGGATGGATGATGAACGCGAAACTATCCATAAAAATTTCCAGATGTCATTGCTTCGCTCACAGTACTTACACCGCGCTGCGCTTGGCGCAGTGCAGGTGCGACACAATTACCACGACTCCAATTCCTTTTCTTTGCGGCGATGATATAGGGCTTGATGCAAATTCCCCGATTTGAAATGATGATGATCACTGTCTTCGTAACGCACATCGCGGTCAATTACGCGGCGCTCCTTCGAGGCGGCCAATACCACATCCGATTCGATCATGCGGGATGGATAAACAATCATCCCCGCGCCGAGGCGGCAGTTATGACCCACTGCCCCGCCCATCACCGGTCGATTGGAAACGCTCAACTTTCCATTCCCGTCCAAAGCCTTCAACGGTGCAGGAATCAGGTTGTAATCCGTAAACGTGGAACCGGCGCCGATGAATGTATTGCGTCCCACCACGCACATCTGCAAACATGTATTCTGTGCAATCATGCTGTTTTCCATGACGGTGGTCATGAACAATGCTGCGCGGAACGGCAGGAATGTCCCATCGCCCACCACGGAAAGCATCAATTGCACATCCTGCGAAACATTAACGTTGTTTCCAATGATGCAGTTCTCAATGACCGCGCCCGCATTGACCATGACATTATCGCCGATGGTTGTTGGGCCATGAATGACGGCACGCGGATCAATCACGCAGTTCTTGCCGATCTTCACCAGTTCAGAAGATTCCAGCAGTTGCCGTCCTTCATAGATCGCCTTAGAGAGAACACCCAACTTGAATCCCAAATCTTCATTGAGGCGTTTTTCAAAGCGAGCGCCGCGTCCGAATAAACCGAATACTACATCGGCGATAAAAATATGCACCCACGAATCGATCGCAAGCAACGAACGTAACGGGACATGAAAAAGCAAGTCGCCGCTTTGATCGGCCATATAAGTTGGGACGTGATAATAGCCGATCTCACGCGATTGCAAATCAATCACCAGAGGTTCAACATCTGCCACTGGACCGTTAGGGTAATACCACAAGTCCGCAAGATAGATGCTCCCCGCGGGCGTGTAGGATGTCGAAAGCGGCAATGCATGTTCCTTGAAAGCCGGATCGTCCGCGGAGAATGCCGCGCGCACTGCCCGCCTACGCTTTTTGGCCTCCGTCATGAAAGTCCGAATGTATGGTTCATCAAAGAATAGATTGTCGCGATAAACCAGAGTCGGCTCGTGAACGGGCGGCATGGGCATGCCCTTTCTTAATTCCATTTCACGCGTCACATAAGGTCCCAGCAGGTTTCTCTGCCAAAGCCAGAGCGGCGCATTTTGCAGTCGCAGTTCGCGCGCCGGTTCGCAGAACGGCATAATGATATTGGGGGCATTAAGGATGATTTTGAGCATGGTCTCTTAAATTTTAATTTATTGTAGGGGCAGGCATGGCCGCCCCTACAATTTTGTTAGAGAAGCCAACCTCTACAATAAAGGCGTTGGGTCAATGACAATTGTGCAGGCTGGGTCACCGCGTGCAATGCAGGCAATCTCCTCAACATTGAATATCTTACCACCACTGAGCCAGTAAAGCGCCTCCTGCAAAAGTCCCACCGCTAAATGACAAACCGGTTCGGTCGTCGTGCGTTCCCAACATAGCGGACACCGCTCAATATGCCAGAACAACTTGCCGTCCTTTTCCTCAAGACGGACATGCTGATCAGTATGATTATTAAACAAATCGGAAAACAACTTTGCGCCTGTATGGAGCTTCGTGGAAAACGGGAGCAGGCGGAATGCCATCTCGGTTATGCCCAACATGGAACCGTATTCACGCAAACCATATTGGAAACAGGCGCGTCCGATGCGCAAAGCTGTCCCACGTCCGCCCTGCGGACCGTAAAACTGCTCCAGCGATTCTTGAAGCTGAGTCACCGCTTTGAATGGAAACGTCTTATCTGAACGCGCGGCCGGATATTCGTCCGCGTACGCGGCGAGCGAGGACAGACGCAGGATGGAATAAACACCTTCCTTTCCGATCACTTCCTCCATGGCAAGCAGGATGATGCGTCCCATCCGCTCAGGATAAAAATATTCGGTCATAAGGTTAAATGAGGTGGCTCCGGCTCGTCGAGAAAAGCCTTGAGCTTCTGGCTGAATTCGGTTGGCTCATCCAACATGATGAAATGACCCGCCTGATTAAATCGTTCGACGCGCGCCTGCGGCACCCCCGCTTGCAAAGGCTTCCATTGATTGGGATTGACAACGATATCCTTGTCGCCGAACATCCCCAATACTGGCACACGGATCTGGCCGAGGCTGGGACGCAAATCCGTCTTGCGCAGCGAGCCGATACTGGCGAAGAAAGCCTGCATGGTTGTGCGAGAAACATCGCGGTCCATCATCGTTGCCCAGTTGCGATCCTTTGAATAAGCGGAAGCCAGTAAATGATAAAAAGATTTATAGACCCAAATATTATGATAGGTCAGCCATCCAAATGTGCGATAACCAAATACCCTTGGAAAAAAGAATAGCGACGATCCGACAATGGGAGAGCCAATGATGACAACCTTGCTGACGCGCTCGGGATATTTGATGGAGACAGCCAGGCTAACGGTTCCACCCATGCTGTGTCCCACCAACGGCGCGCGGACAATTCCGAGCTGTTCCATGAATTGATTAACCAGGCTGACAAAATCCTGCACGGCATAGGTTTCACGCTTGGTACCCGACTCGCCAAAGCCCCAAAAATCCAAGGCGTAGGTACGGTAAAACGCGCCGAGATAAGCCATCGTCTCCTGCCATAATCCCCATGAGCCCTGATATCCATGCAACAGGATGACAGGCTTGCCTCTCCCATAAACTTCGTAGTGAACGATTCCCTGATCGGTCGTTATTGAGGACATGAATGATTCCCATGTCGTTGCAAGGGATGTTTTTTTCGAAGCAATCGCCAAAAATAGGGATTACTTCTCCAAGACTCACAATGACATTTTGCAAAACAATTCACCGCCCAAGGTCAAACCTCAGCGGTGATATTTTACCAAATAAACAACGACTATTTGGCAGAATCCATTTCTGCCAGAATACTGTAAAGCAATTCCAACAAGACTTTCTTGACCTGCGTCTTATTGGTGGCGACACAAGGCAATAACTTGGTCTTGGAATCCAGCCGCAGTGCATGCCGCACATCTTCCAGTTCCCAGGCATCTTTCATGTCCTGTTTGTTCGCGGCAACGACGTACGGCGTAGGCGCATAGGCGCGAAAAGTCTCGAGGATGGAACGGGCTTCTCGAAAAGTCTCGGGGCGGGTCGAATCAACCATGACAATGAAACCTAACATACCCTCCGAGAGAATCTCCCACATGAAGTCGAATCGTTTCTGGCCGGGAGTCCCAAACAAGTACAAAACCAAATCTTCATCCACCGTGATGCGACCAAAGTCCATGGCGACCGTGGTCGCATCTTTGACCGATCGCTCCGAGGCGGTGGAGATTTTTCGCTCCGTGGCGACCACATCAATCTCACTCACCGATTGAATAAACTGAGTTTTGCCGGCGCTAAAAGGGCCCGTGACCACCATTTTGACTGTTTGCATAATTCTGTATCCCTTCCAAATAAAATTACAACTTCTGGATGCGCCCTATGAGTTTGTTGATGAGCGTCTTTTGTTCTTCTTTATCCTGCGTTGGGAACATCTTGGGATTCACTTGCGGCACGCCTTGTGCGCTCTGCGGGCGGACCATTTCGACAAGCCCTGCTTGGATCAGCCCATAAACAATGCGGCGGATTTCCATGTCGTTCAACTTCGCCGCCGAAGCGATCTGCTTCATGCTGTTCTTGGGGTTAATATACTTGACCACGCGCCATTCTTCGACGCTGAGATTGAGGTTCGTCATCGGACGGTCGGTGAATTTGAGCGCCATATCGAGGCTGGGAATCTCGTCCTGCAATTCCTCCCACTCACGGAGTTGACGCGAGCCTTCGATAATTAAATTTTCCAGATCAAGCCGCACGTTGATGCGGTCATCAGGCGGAAGCATATCGTTCTCGAAACGGAAGAAGCCTTCGACCCAGGTAAAGAGGCGGCGGATTACATCGGTGAAATAGGTTTGAAGATTGAGAAGGATATCTTCCTGCGAAACGTATCCGGCGTTGATCAGCAAAAGGCCGAGTTCCTTATCAGTCATTTGACCCGCGCGTTCGGCAATCGCACGATATTGATTGACGTTCAGCTTGTTGGCCTTATGCAAGATGGCTGCCAGGCTATTCTCTTCAGAGCCAATTTGAGCATAAGCCAGCTTGCCCTCGCGGAACGAAATGTGAGCCTGTTCGCTTGGACCATCCACGACCAGCGTGCCGGTCTTTTGCGCCAGGTTGATCAAGTTGAGCAGTTGAGTAATCGTAAAGTCACGCAGATTGCCGCGTAAAGCCATATCGCCTCATAGGAAGCTCCCGCCTTGGGAGCAAGTGGATGAGATTATACATGCAAGAAATAGATGCGTCAATTAAGCAGACTTGCAGGTTTGTGAGGTGAAACAAAAAGTCCCTATTCGATCATTTTGCCTGCATAATCAACTTGCAAATTAAATGCTGTTAGCCAATCACTTCCTTATCAGAGTTTCGTCTTCTATACTATACTAGCACAAAATCATCCACGGGAGAACTTAATGCAAACTCCTCCGCTTTCGTTAACGTTGATGCTTGGCTTTACCTGTTTTGCCTTGGCACTTGTCCTTGGGATTCTGATCCTGGGTTTTGTGCTTTCATTCCAAAACCGCAAGAAGGATAAGGAAGAGAAAAAGGATAAGTGATTTTTTGGCCCACCCTACCCGACCGTCTGCCACCCTCCCCAAATATCCAAAGGATGTTTGGGGAGGGCTAGGGAGGGGCTTCATGCTAGAATAGGGCCAATGCGCTATATTTACTTTTCCCCTCACTTGGATGATGCCATCCTCTCTGCAGGCGGATTGATTTATGACCAGACTCAGGCAGGGCATTCGGTTGAGATCTGGACGTTCATGTGCGGCTTGCCCGATGGAACAGAGTTGACCGATTTTGCGAAACATCTTCATGAATTATGGGGAACGAATTCCGCTGAAGAAACGATTCGTGTCCGGCGTGCGGAGGATCAGAAGGCCGCGGCCATGATCGGCGCGAAAGCGGTCCACTTTGATTTTCTAGATTGCATCTATCGCCGCGGGAAGGACAGCCAATTCTTATATCCCGATACGATCATCGGTTCCAACCCAGCCGAGGCGGATCTTCCCGCGCAAGTTGCGCAGACCATGATCGCCTGGTTGAAGCCGGACGACTTCATCATCACTCAGCTTGCAGTTGGCGGACATGTCGATCACCTTGTTGTGCGCAACGCGGCAGAATTGCTCCATCGTTCCATCGAATGGATTGCGGATATTCCGTACTTATTGAATGATCCGGACGATCTCGCGCCGAAAACGGCCGGGATGAAGGATTCAACTCAGCCGGTTTCGGAAGCTGGACTCACGGTCTGGCAGGTCGCGATTGAAATATACGCCTCGCAATTCTCGACTTTGTTCGATTCCCCGGAAACCATGCGTCAAAAGATCAGCGGGTATTGGGCGGAACGAAAAGGCATCCGTTTTTGGAAACCCATCCAGACCAATTAAAGCCGCGCTTGCATCGGGTTTTGAATCGTGATATATTAAGCCCGCCGTTGGAAATGGCACGTCATTGCATCCTGAAAAGGATGCAAATTCTTTAGTAAGGAAAGAACCATGACTGCGAAATTCCTGACCAAGGAAGGTTTTCAAAAGCTTCAGGACGAACTTGAGCACCTGCGCACCGTCAAGCGCCAGGAGGTGGCTGATCGCTTGCACGAGGCCATGGAAGGCGGGGAGCTCATCGAGAACGCCGAATACGAGGCGGCCAAAAATGAACAGGCCTTCGTCGAGGGCCGCATTCAGGAACTAGAAACGCTGCTGGCTTCGGCGCGCGTGATCGAGGAAGAAAAGGAAAAGAATCATCAACCATCCGGTATGGTGGAAATCGGTTCGACCGTGACCATCCAGGAACAGGGATTTGATGCCGAAACCTATACCATCGTCGGCGCGGCGGAGGCCAATCCCCGGGAGGGAAAAATCTCGAACGAGTCCCCAATCGGCAAAGCCATTCTGAATCATGAGATCGGCGACACGGTGCACGTCGAAACGCCGAACGGAACGTACAAAGTCAAAATCATCAAGGTCAAGTAGATAACGATTGACTTAGCGGCCCCGCGCGTCTGCAATTAGGCCGCGGGGCTTTTTGTTTTTTACCCCTGCCCCTCCCCACCCTCCCCAAATTCATCTCCGATGAATTTGGGGAGGGTGGCTAAAGGTCGGGTGGGGCGAAAGGTTCTTATGCCAGAATACACATCACTCGAGAAAATCCGTTTGCAAAAAATCGAAGAGCTACGCGCAGAGGGCGTGGAACCTTTCCCAACGCGTGCTGAGCGCACACACACCAGTGCGCAAGCCATTGCCGATTTTGAATCGGCTGAGAAAGATGGTCGCGAAGTCAAGGTGATTCTCGCCGGACGCATCCGTGCGGCGCGCGCCATGGGCAAGATTTCATTTGCCCACATTGAAGACGGCGCCGGAAAAATCCAGCTCTTCCTTCGCATCAACGAATTGACTCAAGAGCGCGTCGACTTCTTCAATAAGATGTTCGACATCGGCGATTTTATTCAAGCCTCGGGCATAATGTTCCGCACCAAAACCGGCGAAGTCACGCTTCATGTCTACGACTTCAAACTGCTTGCCAAAGCGGTGAGTCCCTTGCCCGCTGATAAGGATGTGACTCAAGATGATGGCACAGTGGTCCGTTATGCGGCGCTGGAAGACACGGAACTCCGCGCTCGACAGCGCTACGCTGATTTGGCGGTCAACCCCGAAGTACGCGAAACATTCCGTCAGCGTGCGACAACCATCAAAGCCTTGCGAGAATTCCTCGATGACAAGGGCTTTCTCGAAGTCGAAACGCCGATCCTTCAACCAATCTATGGCGGCGCGGCCGCGCGTCCATTTACCACGCATCACAACGAGTTAAATCAGGATATGTATCTGCGCATCTCGTTTGAACTTTATCTCAAACGATTATTGGTTGGCAATCTTGAAAAAGTTTACGAGATTGGTCGCGACTTCCGCAATGAAGGCGTCTCCTATAAACATAACCCGGAATTCACCCAATTGGAATTCTATTGGGCGTACGCGGATTATCTCAAGGTCATGGAATTGACCGAGCAGATGGTGGCCTATGCCGCTGAAAAAGTCACGGGCGGAACGAAGATCAGACATGGCAATTACGATCTTGAGTTCAAGCCGCCGTGGCGCAGACTCGAGATGCGTCAGGGATTGATCGAAGCCTCCGGCATCGATATTGCCGAACATAAAACCGCCGAGTCGTTATTCAAAGCGATTGTCTCGAAGCATAAAGATAAAACTCCCGATCCGAAAGCGACGCGAGGCAAATTGATTGACTTTATCTTAAGCGAGTTCCTTGAGCCGACCTTGATTCAACCGACATTCATCTACGATTATCCGCGCGATATTTCACCGCTGGCAAAATCCAAGCCGGGTGATCCGCTGACCGTCGAACGCTTTGAAGGTTATGTGGCAGGCTTTGAATTATGCAATGCCTTTACCGAGTTGAATGATCCGCTCGATCAGGAACAACGTTTCCTCGAGATGGGACGCGACTACGCCGCCGATGATGAAGAGAAACATCCGATGGACGAAGATTATCTGCGCGCTATGCGATACGGAATGCCGCCTTGCGGAGGCTTTGGCATGGGCGTGGATCGTCTCACGATGTTGTTGACGGATAAACATTCGATCCGCGAAGTGCTGTTGTTCCCGGCATTGCGGAATGAAGAATAATATTTGTAGGGGGCGGATCTCGATCCGCCCCCTACGCGTTTAATAAAATGAAAAATAAGATTCTCATCCTCGGCGACATCCTCGCTTTGCTCATCGTCACGCTGATTGGCTTTGCAACTCACGGCGAGACTTCAATTTCCTTCTTCCCGCGCATGTTGACCACATTCATTCCGCTGCTCATCGGATGGTTTCTGCTTGCTCCGTGGTTTGGACTCTTTGATTCTGCCTCTCCCCAGCCCTCCCCAAATTCTTTGAATTTGGGGAGGGCGACCATAGGTCGGGTGGGGCTTGCGATGCTCTTCGCCGGTCCGCTCGCAGTTGTCCTGCGCGGACTAATCCTCAATGCGCCGATCATTCCCATCTTTGCCGTTGTGCTTAGCGCGACATCGGCGTTGGGAATGATGATCTGGCGAATGTTGTATTTGCTTTTAAATGATTAAAAATTTGGTTCATGCGCATTGGAAATTTCGTTAAGAATAAAATTATAAATTCTGATTCTTTTTCTTTCCAGTTTGGAACAACTTTCCAATAATTAAGCCATTTACCGCGCCAATGCCTGACACCAACATAGCGCCCACAAGGAACACGAGAAGAGTTGCGAGCAGACCATGTTTATCCAGGTATCTTAATTGAATTGCTGCTTGGACAAAATGGCGGACTCCATCTGGTATTACTATTATTGCACCAACAATAGCTCCTTCCTTGGGAAAGGATACGTTGGCGAGATAAGCCGCTACGATCAGGCCTATTAGAGCACCCCAAAAAGATGTTTGGATCAAAATAGTGATCAACTGATCGATTAATATCCCTATAATTATTATTACAGCGCAAGGTCAAGAGTGAAAGACGCCAATTTGGTCAGCCTTGTCTTGCGATGGGAACGATACGCAACAAAGTTGCGGTGCTGATAATAGCGGACTCGATCAAGAGAGGATTGAATATCCAAGATGGACGATGGTAAAACGGAAGCGAGCAACATACGAACTTGGTAAATGGTAAGCGCAGGCGCTGGTTCCTGAAAACGAATTCTCAAGCGCACCAGGAAATGACCCTGGAAGGGCGCAGGGCGTTGAGCCAAAGAGACTAACAGCATATGGTGATGCCAACCCTGCCAACTGCGCATCTCGTAATGATCCATTCCCACTTCGCCTTTGGCTTCTTCGAAAATGGTTTCGATCGGCCATCTCATGCCGCTGATCCGCACGAACTCGTTCAGCGGCGTACTGATAGGAGCATTGCTGAAAAAATATTTGATCTCGGTAGGGTCCTCCAGATTACGACGAATAATCAACCACAATTCACCTGCAGGCAAGCCGCCGCGCGATTCGGTCACGCGCAGAACAGCGAATTCACACACGATGGGACCTTGGCTGCCTTCTTTGATCATAGCTTGATGCCAATCGGCTTTAGAAATCTTCTTCACCAATTGTTTGACTTGCAACGGATGTTTCCTCGGGTCGCTCAAACGCAAGCGGCTAGGATGACGCCCGTGACCCATCCATTGTGGAACATGAGCTTTAGGCGGAGTGGACCAGATCAAGGTATTTTCTTTGATGGCCGTGAAATACGATTTTCCCAAGGCAGCCACGCCATCCCGGAAAGCGGGAGAGTCCCCATACAGGGCATCGGCCGCTACCCAGGAAAACGCCAAATTTCCGCGTTCGATCGCATTTTTCAGCAATTCCAGCCCGATTTCCGGCTTCGTTTTGAAAACCAGATCTTCCGGCACACCCGATGCTTGCCTGCGCTCGGCATGTTCTTCATTGAACCATTCATCCGGCATGAACAATTGTCCCTCGATCAAACTGTAGCCTTTGCGACTGGCATATCCCAAATACACCCCTACCTGCCCGTTCGCGATCTTGCCTACCGATCCACAGTATTGTGCGGCCACTCCCACCGATTCAGTACCTTGTTTGACCGCACTCGATTCATCGATCAGTGCAACTCCGTCTTCCTCTCCCAAGGTCTCACCGACCAATCCTTGATGGATTGCAATCACAGGTTCTGTTTCCCACGCACTCTGTCCCACAAAATATTGGAGGCTTCGTACTTTCTCTTTCTGTCCCAGTGCAATCTGTTCCACATTCTTGCGCAGGGCATTACCCAGCAAGCCTTGCACATAGGCTTGGCTGCGCGTCATTTGTTCTACTCGCTGAAAGGCAGGTTTAAACAATTTCATATATTTCATCAATTCGTTCAAGAACTGCCTGACATCTTTCTGGCTCAGATTGCATTCCGGTGCAGGGCAGGTTTCGATCTGATTTCGATTGACTGGTGCCCTGCTTCCGCTCCTCGCTCGAGCGGCACGACCCAATGGTTTGTCGCGTCTCGTTTCGGTTACAATTTCTCTCGGCATGGTGTTCTTCGTCTCCTTCTCACTCGGCAGTGATTGGAGAAAGATACCATGCCTTTCTTATCTCAAGTATGCTGTTTTGCCAAAATCAACCTTGCGCTGTAATATTATTGCAAAAATGAATTGCTTTGATATGATAATCATTTTCCCAAAGACCTTTTACGAATCTCTAGGAATTATAGAAAATATTCTTGTGCTTGCATGATTTGATAGTTGAAATAACTCAGGTATTGGGTCACAAAACGATTACAATTCGAGTATAGCAAAATCTCATGGACGAACCCGCCCTCATCCAATCCGCACAACGCGGCGACCTCGATGCCTTCAATACGCTCGTCTTGCATTATCAAGATGCGCTCTTCAACACCGCCCTGCGCATCCTCGGCGATGACGATCTCGCGGCCGATGCGGCGCAGGATGCGTTTCTTTCCGCGTTCCAACATCTCAATTCCTATCGCGGCGGATCATTCAAAGCTTGGTTGATGCGCACCGTGACCAATGTCTGCTACGATGAACTTCGCCGCAAGAAACGCAGACCCACCATTCCGCTCGAACCCGACGCTGTGCGTGATGATGGCGATGAAATGGATTCACCGCGCTGGCTTGCGGATTCCAATCTCACGCCCGAAGGGCAAGCCGAAGCCGATGAACTTGAACACGCCATTCAGCATTGTCTCAATGCGCTGCCTGTTGAATTTCGCGCGGTCGTTGTGCTTGCCGATCTTCAAGGTCTCGACTACAGCGAAGTCGCCGCCGCGCTCCGCGCTCCGCTTGGTACCATCAAATCGCGTCTCGCCCGCGCTCGCATCCGCTTGCAGGAATGTCTGCAAGGCTTTGCGGAACTTCTACCTGCCGCGTTTCGTCTGCAAGAGGAACAATCATGAATCCCCGCGATCTCGAACTCCTCTCTGCATATTTGGATGGAGGAACTCAATCCATCGGATTCTGCGCGAATCGAAAGCCGCCTCGCCTCGGACGAAAGCCTGCGCGCCGCTTTAGATAATTTACGCTCAACCCGCAGTTTGCTCCGCCAACTCCCCTCTCGACGCGCGCCGCGCAACTTCACATTGACTCCGCAAATGGCTGGCATCAAACCACCCACGCCGCGCGCCGTTCCGGTTTTCCGTTTTGCAACCGTATTGGCGACATTGTTATTCATCATCACATTTGTGGTCAATGGATTAATTTCGTTATCTGCCCCAAGCTTTGCCTCGGCTCGGATTCCATCAGCAGCTGGTGCGGCACCGTTAACTGCTCAACAGGAATCTGCTCCAGCAGCTCAAGCACCTGCGCGGCCACTTCCAGCAAATGCGACAACAGAAACTTCTGTGCCTCGTTTGCTATCTGCTTCGCCGATGAGAACTGAAATTCCCACGCCTGAAGTTACATTGAAATCCATTCCTCCGCAAGCAGAGAATAGCCAACCGATTCATGTTCAAAACGAATCGGCTGTGCCATGTGCCTTGGAAATCTTATTTGGGATTCTGGCGCTTGGGTTTGGTTTCACAGCTTGGATATTGCCACGCAACAGTGAACGTAATCTGCGAAGGAAATGGAAAGAGGAATAACATAAATGTCATTGCGAGGAGCGAAGCGACGTGGCAATCTCAAGTAATAATCAATTGGCTGTTTGGGGAGATTGCCACGCCCACTCGCTGAGCTCGGGGCTCGCAATGACATTCAAAAGTTAAATAATGGAACCAGAAATAAATTTTTGTCCGCGTTGCGGATCGAGAGTCAGCTTGCAGGAAAAATTCGGCAAGCCACGCGCAGTTTGTTCAAACTGCGGATGGATTCACTTTGCTGATCCGAAAGTCGCCGCGGCAGTCCTTGTAGAACAAGATGGACGCGTGTTGTTGGTGCGACGCGTCAATGAACCGTTTCGTGGATTATGGACTTTGCCCGCCGGTTTCGTCGACGCGGGTGAAGATCCGGCACGGGCCGCGGAACGGGAATGTTTAGAAGAGACCAGCCTGACGGTCCGCGCGACGCGAGTGCTGGATGTGATCGCGGGTCGCGAGCATCCGCGCGGCGCGGACTTTATCATTGTTTACGCCGCGCAATTTGTCTCCGGCATCCCTCAGGCTTGCGATGATGCCGATCAAGTCGGGTGGTTCGAGCGTTCCAACCTGCCGCCTCTGGCGTTTCGCGCCACACAAATAATTTTGAGCAAAAATGAAAATAGATAACTTCCGATTTTTTTCTTGTATGATCCTGCTCCTTGCCGTGGGCTGCAGCGGCATTACGCCGACACCGGCAATTCCTGCCAGCAACCTGACCACGTTCACGGATCAGAACAAGTATTATCAAATCCAATTGCCGAAGGATTGGAAGCATGATCAATCTTCGGGCAGTCATTATTATATGGATACATTTACATCGCCGGATGGCAATGCCGCGATTCAAAATATTGCCTACGATGATGGCACACCGATTTCCGGTTCGACTAACGCGCAATTCGCGTTGAACTTGCTCGATAAATATTTTAGTGCGAATGGTCAGACCGGTTCCATCACGATCAGCGATACGAACATGGAAGATGATGGCAGCGAACGTTTGAGTTGGGCATCCGCTTCTACGGATGCCTCGGGCATTTCTTTTATCGAAGTCCGAAACCAAACCACTTTTCTTATTTTTACGGTGGAATGGAAGAATAAATACAAGAGCCAATACTTCAACATCCTCGATCAAGTGACGGCGAGTTATACCGTCCCCTAATTGATCACCTTAAAAAATCGATCCGTTTGAGTTAATCTTGCTAATGCTGTTTGTGCTACAATTATTTTGTGAGTACGAACGTTCGTGTGCGTCCTTCCCCGATTGCCGGACAGTGGTATGAAGGCGAGCCGAAAGCACTGGCCCGCAGTGTGGACTCCTATATCAATAACGCGAAATTGCCGGAACTTCATGGAGATGTGATCGGGGTGGTTGCGCCTCATGCCGGACATCAATATTCAGGTCCCGTTGCCGGGTACGCGTTTGCAGCGCTTCGCGGCTGGACCCCGGATTTGGTCGCGGTGCTTTCGCCTTTTCATAACTTCCATAGCTCTCCTTTGCTAACCTCCGCTTATGATGCGTACGCGACACCGCTTGGTCCAGTTCCGATAGATCATGCGTCCGTGCAGGCTCTGGAAACATCAATCCAATCAACTATGGGTCTGGGTCTGACGCGCATCTCCAATGACCCGGAACATTCGCTTGAAATTGAACTGCCGTTCTTGCAACGTACACTGAAATCCGAATGGAAGCTATTACCCATCATGGTTCGTGCCGCGGAGCCGCGCGTCTCTCAAGCACTGGGCAAAGCTCTCGCCAAAGTCTTGCAAGGCAAGAATGCGATCCTCGTTGCCAGCACAGACTTATCTCATTACTATAATCAAGAGACTGCACTAGCCTTCGATCATTTTATGTTGTCTAAAATTGAAGCATTCGATCCGACGGGCGCCTTTGAAGCGGAACGCAACGATAAAGGCTTTGCCTGCGGTCTCGGCGCATTGACGGCCGTATTGTGGGCTTGCAAGGAACTCGGTGCGAACGAAGTGAAGATTTTGCATCACGCCACCTCCGGTGATGTGACGGGCGATTACAGCGGCGTTGTTGGTTATGGCGCGGCGGCGATCTTGAAGACTAGATAAAATCTCATGACCTCTTTTGTGCAAGTTGCCGTCAACGTCCCGTCCATCGCGGGCGTTTTTGATTATGCGGCTCCTGATCATCTCGCGGGAAAAGTTGGCGTTGGACATCTGGTGCTCGCACCATTTGGAAAGCAGATGGTTCACGGTATTGTCCTTCAATTCATCGAACAGCCATCGGTAGCGCAAACAAAAGAAATCATTGAGTTGGTTGATCCTGATCCGGTTTTGACCTCGCATCAAATTGCGTGGGCTGAATCGCTGGCCGAGTCAACTCTTTCGCCGCTGGCATCCATCGTCGGACTTTTCTTGCCGCCCGGACTTAACCAACAAACGGACACATTATTTTCAATCCGCGAATCAATTCCCGATTCTCAAATCGAATTATCAGCGATTGCTTCTCGTTTGTTAAAGCTTTTGAAGGATAAAGGTTCTCTGCGAGGACGTCAGATTGATCGCCATTTTTCCAAAGTGGATTGGCGCAAGTCCGCACAAGCTTTGGTAAAGCGCGGCGTCTTATCATCTCAATCAGTTTTGCCTCCCGCCAGTGTTCGACCAAAATTTATTCGCACCGCGCAGTTGGCGGTCGCGCCCGAAATCGCGGAAGCATCAATGAATGTTTTGGGGAACACAGACGCAACGCGGACGCGCCGGCAAAAGGCGTTGCATTTCCTCGTGCGCGTTCCCGATGCAGTCAATGTCTCATGGGTTTATGCCGAAAGCGGATGCAATCTTTCTGATTTGCAAGAACTGGCTGAAGGAGAATTGATTCTTTTGCGTGAGACGGAAATTTGGCGCGATCCTTTGGCTAAGATAGGTCACGAAGAATTAGAAAATAAAGAATTCATTTTGACCGATGAACAGGGAAATGCTTGGCAACAAATTGATAAAGCATTTTCGCAATTAGCCGAAGGCCAAGTGGTCAAACCATTTTTATTGGACGGCGTCACCGGCTCTGGCAAAACTGAACTTTATCTGCTTGCGGCACAAGAAGCACTTCGCCGCGGCAAGCAAGCCATTATCCTCGTGCCTGAAATTTCGCTGACGCCGCAAATCGTTCGTCGTTTCCTGGCGCGCTTTCCGGGTCAGGTCGGCCTGCTTCATTCCAAACTTTCCGACGGCGAACGCTACGACACCTGGCGCCGCGCCCGCAACGGAATGTTAAAGATAATCATCGGGCCGCGCAGTGCGCTCTTTGCCCCTCTGCCGAAGCTCGGTTTGATCGTCGCTGATGAATGCAATGATGATTCGTATTATCAATCCGAGCCGCCGTTTTATCACGCAATGAACGCGGCGCAAACGTACGCACAGTTATGCGGAGCTATCTGTATTTTGGGATCAGCGACGCCGAGCATCGTTCAACGGTATCAAGCGGAAGCCGGGGAAAGTATCCGCTTGGAATTAACTCAACGCATCGCGTCCGAACCGGCAACGGACTCCGCTAAAAATTTAGATCTGCCTCCAATCCACATCGTCGACATGCGCGCAGAGTTGAAATCGGGCAACCGCGAAATCTTCAGCCGTGAATTGACCGCTGCACTTTCTTTAACATTGAAGCGCGGCGAACAAGCCATTTTATTTTTGAACCGCCGCGGCACCGCGACATATGTATTTTGCCGAGATTGTGGTTACGTAATGAAATGTCCGCGCTGTGATACGCCGCTGACGTATCATGTTTCATCCGGCGAACAACTGCTTTGTCATCGTTGCGGTTATCAGCGACAAATGCCAAAGCGCTGTCCCGAATGCAACGGGGCGAACATCCGCGCATATGGATTGGGGAGCGAAAAAGTGGAAGCCGAGGTGCAAGCTTTATATCCAAAGGCGCGCACGCTGCGATGGGATTGGGAAACGACGCGGCAAAAGGATACACATGAAATTATTTTGAGTCATTTTGCGGCGGGGCGCGCGGATCTGTTGATCGGCACGCAGATGCTCGCGAAAGGACTCGATTTGCCGCGCGTGACCTTGGTCGGCATTGTGCTTGCAGATGTGGGACTATTTTTGCCCGATCCGTTTGCGGCGGAAAGAGTCTTTCAAGTGTTGACTCAAGTCGCGGGACGCGCCGGGCGTTCATTGCTCGGTGGCCGCGTAGTACTGCAAACGTTCGCACCTGAACATTATGTCATTCAAGCCGCGGGATTACATGACGTCAAAGGTTTTTATCAGCACGAGTTGGATCAACGCAAACGATTGGGTTATCCGCCGTTCAGTCGACTCGTGCGACTTGAATTTCGTCATGCCGATCCGGTCAAAGCGCAGGATGAAGCGCATAAGTTATCAGTGAAACTTCAAAAGCAAATCGAGTTCTAAAAATTGGAAATCCATTTCAATGATTGGACCTGTGCCTTGTTTCTTTTCCAAACTTGGCGGCGACTATCGTTGGCAAATCATTTTGCGCGGCGCCGATCCTGCTTTGTTTTTGCGCGATCATGTCCCTGACCATTGGCGGGTTGAAGTAGAGCCGGTAAGTTTGCTATAATCAGCTAAATTGTTTCTTGAATGGATTTTGTGGAGAATGCAACCAGAGCGAAGGCGTGAAGTGGTGACATGGGATGAGGTGGATCGCCTCATTGATCATCTCATCCCGCAATTCCGACGCGAATATACCGCGATGGTGATGATCACGCGCGGCGGGATTGTCCCCGGCGGCCTACTGGCAGACGCGATGAACATCACGCATATTCTCACCGCCGCAGTGGATTTTCCCGCGCAATCTGAAAGCCAAAAATCCAGGCTGATGGCTTGGCCCGAATTTATTCAATTCCCTGCGGATGACAAATTGAGCGGACGCCCGACCTTGATCGTGGATGATGTGTGGGGTTCGGGACGCACGATCACGGCGGTGAAGAATCGCGTCTCAGCCGCGGGCGGATTCCCCGAAACATGCGTCTTGCATTTCAATCCGTATCGAAATTTATTCGGTTCCGTCCGCCCCGATTACTATGCCGCGGTTACAGATGCCTTTATCGTCTATCCGTGGGAGATTGATCGCGGTGTGGATAAAATGATTCTCGGCGAAGAAGAACCAAGTTAAGATTCAAATGTCTACCAGTTCAATACGACAATCGGGTGAAAAAAATATTATGATCGAAGAGAACCTATCCTACAGGGAAAAGATGGTATCTTTTTTTGATCTTCCGTTTTATTATCCACTTTTGGTACACCTGGGCATGGTTGCACCAATGGGCAATTTTGATTATGCTTTTTATTAGTATTTTTACAGGCGATTTGTTCACAAGGGATGGATTGTTTTGGGGTGGCTTTATAATTGTGCTATATCTTGATTTGTATTTTCTCAATCAACGATTAAAAAAACTTGACATCTAGCAGTATCTTTAATGTTTCAAACACTATTGAATTATTACCTCCAAGTTCAAGCAGTGCGGGAAGAAATGATTAATACATCATCTCGCTGGCTTATATTTTCTTCCGCGCCATGTCACGCCCTGACCCGAAATCACTTTCCATGTTGAAGTGAACATCATCGCTGCAAAAATCGCTGCGCCAAGCGGTGTGGTCAAGGCATACCAATGCGGGATGTTCATGTCCTGCGCGACTATTGCTCGAACATAAATCAACACGCCCCATAAAATCAATGCCTCGATGATGATAGCGATTGCCATTCCGCCGCCGCTGTGAAGAAGCCAAAACAATCCGAGCAAAGGCCAAAGCGGAAGAACCAGTGCGGCAATCACCGTGACCAATGCGCCGAATGCGCCCAGTATCATCAAGCCAACTTGTTCGCGCAAACCGAGAAAAATATTTTTTGTCCAGCCTTCCCACATCTCCGCCAGCGACGTGTACATGCGCGTGCGCGTCACCTGCATTCCATCCGCAACGATCAGACGATATCCGCCCCATTTGACTTTTTCCGAAATAGCTTTGTCTTCCACGATCTGATCCTTGACGCTTTCATGTCCGCCGATGGCATCATAGACACTGCGTTTAATGAAGATGAATTGTCCATTGGCAATCGCATCCTTACGATTTGGGTCATTGACTTTGCGCGGCGAAAATCCGACCGAGAGGGCGGTCATCACGAGCGGCAACACGACGCGTTCCCAAAACGTCACAGTGATTTGAAAAGTCATCATCGTGAATAAGTCTGCGTTCGTTTCGATGGCTTTGGCATAACACGAAGCCAGCGCTTCCGGCGCGAGAAAAGTGTCGGCGTCAACGAAACACAACCAGTCGCCCCGCGCGGAATTCGAGGCCTGGTACAAGGCATGAGGCTTGCCAGCCCAGCCAGTAGGGATGTCTGAGCCGTTGATGATTTTTAGTTTGTCATTTTGAATCGAATGAAGAATCTCCAACGTTGAATCCGTCGAACGATCATCGAGGACGATAACTTCAAAGTTCGGATGGGTTTGATTCAAAACCGCTTCCACGCAGGCGCGGATGTTGCGCTCTTCGTTGCGCGCCGGAATGCAAACCGAAATCAGCGGCGCATTCGATGGCGGATCAACAGGTTCGACAATGATGTCGAGGTGGTATTGACTGTGAAGCCAATAAATGACGATAAGACCTGCAACGAATAGCAGGGTTGATAATGCAAAATAAATCATAAGTTAAATGACTTGGACTGTTGAGCCGTGATCTGTTTTTTCCACTTCAATGCGCGTCGGGAACGCGTCTTTGAGTTCATCGAGGTGCGTAATTACTAATATCTTTGCAAAATCGCTTCGCACCAAATTGATCGCCTCGATCAATCGTTGTCTGCCCTGCACATCCTGCGAGCCAAAGCCTTCGTCGATCACCAGCGTTTGCAAGCGCGCACCTTTGCGCTGTGCCAGCACTTCAGAGAGCGCCAATCGAATCGCAAAGTTGACTCGGAACGCCTCGCCGCCTGAGTACATTTCGTAATCGCGCAGGCCCGCCGCATCGCTAATTTGAATGTCGAGCGTTTCTTTCAAATCGTCGCGCTTCTTATTTTTGTATTCCGCTTGCGTCACGAATTGAATCGACATCTGTCCATCACTTAATCGGTCGAGCAACTCATTCGCTTTCGCTTCGATTTCCGGCAAAGCCTGCTCGATCAACAATGCCGGGACTCCGTCTTTGCCGAAGGCGCGTTCGAGAGTCTTATGATGCGCGATCTGTAACGCCAGCGCTTCACGCGTCGACGAAAAGTCGGCTTTGCGTTTTCGCAGTTCGTCCAGCACCGATACCTTTTGCCGCGCCGCGCCGACTTCCTGGTTCAAGCGATTGACCTGTTCCTGCAAATCGCGCAGGGCGCGCTCGGCTTCATCGAGATTGACCGACGGCTTCTGCGACTCAATAGAGTATTTTTTACTCGATAATGTTTTTTCCACTGCCTTCAATCGTTTTGCGCCGACCGTTTCCCAATTCCTGATTGAGTCCGTGATGGTTTCGATTCGTTCGGTTAACTGAGTCACAGAATTGGACTGCTTCAAGCGTTCCCGTTCAGCGCTTTCAACTTTTGCAATTTGCGATTCACAATCCATAATTTGCTTGGCAAGATCATCAATGCTAGTTTTGTTCGTGCGGAAGCGATCACCTTTTTCTTTGCCTTCATCTTGCAATTGCTTCAACGTAGACTGACGATGTTCTTCGCTCAACTCCTGTCCGCACAATGGACAGGTTGCGCCTTCCACCGCTTCAAGTTGATCAATGTGTTCTTTCAGTTCATCCATTTGCGTTTTGAGCAATTCATTCTCGGCTTTGAGTTTTGCAAATTCTTCGCGCGCCGCGTTTCGATTCGCTTCCAGTTCATTTCGCTTTGCAAGTTTCTCTTCGGCTTCAGTTAGCGATTTCTTTGCACTTTCAATTTGAGTAGTCAAGTCATTGATTGCTGATCGCTGACCGTTCATAGTTTGCTCTTGCTCTGTCAACCCGCGTCGTTCTTCTTCCAGCTTTGCTTTTTCAGCGGCGAGCTCCTGATCCAATGAAGCAGCAGCCTTTCGGATGCTCTCTAAAGCATCCTCTTGCGTTTTGCGCATTGCGTTTTGTCGCTTTAACTCATCTTCCAATTCTTTCAATCTTCGCTTGCGCGGCTCCTCTTCTTCAAGTTCGGAATCAATATCGGCAATACTTCGATCAATCCCGATCATTTCTTCTTCAAGTCCTCGACGTTTTTCGACCGTGCGGGCCCTGTATGTTTCCCAGACTTCGAGTCCAAGGATATTGCTCAACACATCCTTGCGTTTGCCCGCATTTTGTTGTGTGAATTGATCCGCTTTGCCCTGCAAAAAGAATGCGGCGTTGATAAAGGTATCGTAATCGAGCCGCAAAGTTTGCTCAATACGGGCTTGCGTGTCGCGTAGGGTGCGTTCAGTGAGTGGCTTCCATTCATCTCCACTCTTAATTTGAAATTCAAGAACCGTGGTCTTGCCGCGCGGCAAGGTGCGTTGGACTCGATAGATATTATTTTCGTAGCCGAAGGTCAGCGCCACCTCCGCCGCTTTCGATTGAAGATTGACCAGCGAATTGTCTCTTTTACGCGCCTGCCCAAAGAGCGCCCATGTCATCGCATCGAGCAACGACGATTTGCCCGCGCCGTTTTCCCCCGAGATGCAGGCCAGGTCGAAGGTCGTGAAATCCACTTCGACCGGATCGCGATACGAAAGAAAACCGGCGATGCGCAATTGAATCGGGATCATGTTTGAAATTATACCTTGTGGTTCATCTTTCTTCGCACTTCTTCTTTTATGTTATCATCGTGCCGATGCGCGACCCTGACGACCCGCGAGCACGGCTTCGCCTCATTCTGATTTTCATCATCCTTGCGACATTGCCATGCTATTGCCTCGGATGGGTTGCCCTGATGATTAAGCCCAGAGTGACAACTGCAACTGCCACTCCAGTGCTGACCACGACTCCCAATCTTACATTTACGCCTCCATCCCCCACTTTGAGCCCGACAGCGTTGACTTTTACCAGCACGCCCACCTCTACATTGACATCCACTCCAATGGCCACTGAGACCTTTGCTCCCACCGATTCTCCAACGCCGTATCTGCCGCCGACTTATACGTTTACTCCTTCGCCTTGGCCGACGGACACGCCAACACTCACCCCGACTCAGACTTCGACCTTCACGCCGACCAATACACCTACGTTGACTCCCACTCGTACTCCAACACTTACACCAACGAGAACTCCCCTGCCGAGTGTTACGCCAACTTTTATACCAACATTTACGCTAAGCCCGTCTCCTACAATTACTGCTTTTCCAACTAACACTGCTACGAGCCATCCATAATGAATATTGCCACGTTGAATTTCATGTTGTTGGATCGTCTAAAAAAAAGTCCTTGCAATACGAAAATATGGATTAATGGTTGAGGTGCGTATGAATGGTTTGATCGCTTTAGTTGGTGCAGGCGAATACCTGCCCGTGATGGAGGATATTGATCGCTATCTGCTTGACTCGGTCAAAGTGGATGGACGTACGCCGCGCGTTGTTTGTCTGCCGACCGCCGCGGGTCAGGAAGGAGACGAGAGCATTGGGCGCTGGTCAAGAATGGGCCTGGAACATTTCCACAAGCTGGGCGCGGAAGTGGAAGCGCCTCGCATCATTGACCGGGCATCGGCGGATGATCCGCAATACGAATCGATTCTTGAATCCGCCGACCTGATCTATTTTTCCGGCGGCAATCCGGTTCATCTTTTTGAAACGATGAACGGAAGCCGCGCCTGGGCTGCCGCACAAAAGGCCTGGTCGCGCGGCGCGGTCTACGCGGGGTGTTCGGCGGGCGCGATGATCCTGGCAAAGCGTTTGCCGAATTTTCGGAACATGGGAATTGGAGCCATCGATGGCTTCGGCATTGCGCCCGCCGATTACGTGATGCCACACTTCGACCACGCCGGTCCATTCAAAGCATTGGTCAGCTTGTTGCGGACCCAGATGAAGGACGGTCAGCGCATGATCGGCATTGACGAGAATACCGCACTGGTTGGAAAACTGGGCGGCGAGTGGAAAGCCATGGGCGCCAGCAAAGTCCATGTAATGACGCGCAAAGAAACCAAGCTTTACGCATCGGGCGAAATTGTTCCGTTGTAAATGAAACCTCGTTTAAAAAAATTCAGGCTCCCAATCGGGAGCCTGTTTTATCATGATGACTATTTGGCAGCGCTTCCAGATTTGACCGGCATCATCGACATGAAATAAGCACCACCGGCGCCGAGTGCGAACGCGCCCGCCGAGCCAGGAGATGCAAAGTCAGTCAGGCCGATCAACAATCCGAAAAAGCCGAGAGCCAGGGCGATCTTCAACTGCCATTCGCTGTTTTTGAAATTATCAAAAACGAGGCGACCAACAGCTACTCCAACAACCAGAAAGCCGAGCGCTCTCAACAAGATCCCAAGAAAAGCAGAAATATCGTTCACGATTGGGGGCATATGATTCTCCTTTGGAAAATTGATTTTATGTCCAGGCCCAGATCATCCACAGGCCTGTCATGATGACGCCTATTATAAGCCTAACTACGAATGACCAGCCCCAGCCAATGAGCATGGCGCGGACTGTTTTTAGTGCGGGCCGCCAGTCCTTGTGGTGAATCAACTCTGAGACAAACAATCCTGCCGGCGCGGCGAGCAGACCGATAAGCGGTGTAAAGATCAAACTAAAAACAACTCCCGCCGCGTAACTGACCCAGATCGAAATCCAGGCTGCGCCGCCTGCGCGCGCTTTGGCGCCCATAAAGATATTGTCCACGATGCCGCCAACCAGCGCCAGGAGGCTGATCAGGATGAAGATGATCCATCCCTTTATGCTGAAGCCCGCGGCGATTCCATAAATCAAGGCGGCCAGCCAGATCACGACCAGGCCCGGGAACACAGGAATGATCAATCCCACCAGCCCGATCAGCATGAAGGTTAGAGTCAACCATTGAATCAGGAACGCGCCGAGGAGCGGCCAATTGAGCATTATCGGATTACATCCACGCCGCCCATCCACGGACGTAGAACGTCTGGCACAACGATGGAGCCGTCAGCTTGCTGATAGTTTTCCATCACGGCGATCAGAGTGCGAGGCAGTCCCAGACCCGAACCGTTCAGCGTGTGGACGAAGCGCGTCTTGCCTTTCTCATCGCGATATTTGATGTTGGCGCGCCGTCCCTGAAAATCTGTATCATTGGAAACGGACGAAACCTCCAACCACTCACCACAACCCGGCGCCCAGACTTCGATATCATACGTCATGGTTGCACCGAAGCCGATATCGCCGGTGCAAAGCTGCTTGACGCGATGAGTTAATCCAAGATTCACACAAGTCTCTTCGGCATTCTCGCGCAGCTTCTCCACCCAATCATTCGATTCCTCCGGCTTGCAATAAATATACATTTCCACCTTATCGAATTGGTGGCCGCGCTTGATGCCGCGCACATCGCGGCCCGCGCTCATCTTCTCGCGTCGGAAGCACGGCGTGTAAGCCGTATACAGACGCGGCAGGCTGTCACCATCAAAAATCTCGCCCATGTGCAAGCCGGTCAGCGGGACTTCCGCGGTTGGCACAAAATAGAAATCTTCTTCGTGATCTTTGTAAAGATTATCGACAAACTTTGGAAGTTGCCCCGCGCCGAACACCGTATCAGTCTTCACCATGAACGGCAAATATTTTTCGGTGTAGCCTTGCCGAATGTGAAGATCGAGCATGTATGCAATCAACGCGCGTTGAAGCCGTGCCCCTGTCCCACTCAACACATAGAAGCGCGAGCCGGTAATCTTGGTGCCGCGCTCAAAATCAATGATGCCAAGCGCGGGACCAAGGTCCCAATGCGGCCTGGGTTGAAAGTCGAACTCTTTTGGTTCGCCAATCGTTCGCAGGACAACATTCTCGCTGTCGTCTTTGCCGTACGGCGTGCGCGCATCAGGAATATTTGGAATCGTCGCGGTCAGCGCGTTGAGTTGCGATTCAACTTCCGCGACTTCTTTATCGAGCGCGTTGATTTTGTCGCCGACAAGTCGCATCGCTTCAATCTTTGACTTTTTAGCAGACGCGTCTTTCAATTGGCTGATCTCTTTCGAGACAGCGTTTCGCTCCGCTTTAAGTTTCTCGACTTCGGTCAGAAGCGAGCGGCGCTTTTCATCGAGTTGAAGGATCGCATCCACGGGCAACGCGTCCATTTGCCGATCCTTCATCGCCTTGCGGACAACGTCCGGTTGTTCGCGAATCAAATTGATATCTAACATAATGCACCTCCGAATAATTCACCACAGAGACACAGAGATCACAAAGTTTTTTCTTCTGTATCCTTTTGTGACTTTGTGGTGAGAAAATAAAATGACGCCCCGGTCCGTTGCAGGACGAGGGGCGTCTCGTGGTGCCACCTGCTTTTACCCCTACCACTCCTTCAGGGCACCTCCCGTATTTTCTGTGAAAATAGGGGAGGCGGGGTGGGGGTCTTAGTTTCGCTATAACGGGCAATTCCCGTCCCTCTTACAACAGCTTTCGTTCCTGCGAGGGCAATGTGGCGAAGTGGATTTCATCATTGAACTGGCTATCTCACACTATGTGATAGCTCTCTGAACAATTTGCTGATTACTTCTCTTCGCGCAGTTTTATGGGCGTGATTATATGCGATAGGCATGAACTGTCAAGAACAAGCTTTGATCAAAGTGGATCGAATAATGGGCTAAGCAACAGCCCAACCGGTCCTTTTCTGCAATCATTTAGGGCGCACTGTCGCCAAAGTCGATATTTACGAAAGATATTTCGTCCAGTTTGACAGCGGCAGTGTTGACGCTGACATCCAACACATGCCCGCCCTCACTATGGTCGTCCGAAATAAAATGAAAATGATAACCCACCACATTTAAAGTACCGATATCGTCCGGGCACCAGAAACCCACCAGGGTACCTTTGACATTTTTATATTTGAACATATCCTGGTTTTTGAGAGCGTCTGTCAGACTGGGGTAGGGTTTCGGTTGTTGGGATTCGCTTCGAACCTGGATTTGGTTGAAAACCCCATCTACGCAGATGGCATAAAACCTATCCTTATTTAAAATCATTGGGTCAAGGTCCGCCTTGAGCGCGTTAAAATTCTGCGCCTGACCGATGTCTTCGGAATGGTCAGCGTTAAAAAAAGTCACGGCCGCAAAAGGCAGCTTGTTGAAGCCGTCGGAATTTCCACTTTACCACTGTCCTTCACCTGATACATTTGACCGTCCAGCAATACCATTTCACCATTCAAGCCATCAAAGGTACCCAAGCCAAAATCACCTTCTTTCAGAACCTCCTGAATCGTTTTAATGCCGTCAAAGTTACCCGCTGATAGTGAATTGAGAGTGGAAACTTGGTAGAGGGAATTGTGAGCTTACGAGGATACTGTACTAGCCACTGGAGAAGTGCAAGCAGTTAAAAGCAGGCAACAAATTAATCCAATGGCTAATATGATGCGATGAAATAGTTTCACGATAGATCTCCTGGTAATCCCGGTAATGTGTAAACATTATAATGCAGGTGATCTTACGAGAGTTTGCGTGACTGTTTCAAAAATGGTGGAAGGGGTGTATAAAAAGGAAAACCGGAACGAGTTACGATCGTTCCGGAATCCCAAAGAAAGGCGTATCGATACCATGCGCCTCAAATTGATTTTACCCGAAGTCGATCCAGAGCAATTTGAAGAACCAACCCGCTGCATCAATCCGAAATGCCAGGGGAGACGTTTTGTGCCGTGGCAGGCAGTGAAGAAGAATGTACGGGACAGCGAGTACGAAGAAGTCATCGCTCGGCGGTACCAGTGTTTGCGATGCGGATGCACATTCCGAGTGTATCCCCAAGGGGTGCAGAAGGGCCAGATCTCGCAGCGGCTAAAAGGCATGGGGGTATTGTTATACGTGTTAGGGCTCAGCTACGGCGCAGCCTCTTTGATGTTGGAAGCGTTGGGAGTGTACTTGAGCAAAAGTAGTGTGTATCGAACGGTGCAAGCGACGGCGGAAGCGGTGCCGGGGATGAAGCGCACGGAACTCTTGCAGGGCTATCGCACAAAAGCCATTGGAGCGGATTTAACGAGTGTGAAATGCAACGGGAAGTGGTTGTCCATTGGAGTGGTCGTAGATCCGATCAACGGACTGGTGTTGTGTGTGGATCATTTAGATGGAGAAGACGCTCAAACCTTGAAGGACTGGGTGGAACCAATTGCAGACCAGGTGGGAGCGCATACACTCGTGACCGACGACGCCGATGCATTTAAGGAAGTAGCTGACCGAAGTGGCTTGTACCACCAGGTTTGCAAGAGCCACGTGGGACGCAACACCGAAGAATTGATCGAGAGTTCTGAGTCTGGCAATTGAAGCAGGGCAGGATTCTTCCTTGGCTGAATTGCAGATCGAACCGGCTCAAGCCCTGACCGATCTACGTCGTTTGGGAGAACTGATTCATTCCCGACAACCTGAGCAACAGGCAGAACTGCAAGCCTTGTATGAACGCTATGCGGCTGCCCCTCATTCGAAGAAAGGCAAGACCGCCAGCATTGCTTACCGGATGCGCAACTTATTCCTTGACCGTTGGAACTTATGGCCGCGCCTTACCTTTTATCGTACCTGGAAAGACCGGGATGGCAAACCTATTTTGGATGGCACGAACAATGCCACCGAGCGCGCAATTGGATGGTGGGTAAAAGAAAGATATCGCACGATGCGCGGATATAAACGTGATCAATCAGCTTTGAATGTCAGCCGGTTAATCGCCTACTGTGGCAATCATCTCGCGGATGGATTGAACTTGGCGACCTTCATCACCTGATCGCACTTTATCTCAGGGGTTTCTGTCCACTTGCCAGTTTATAAGCACTTTACCAATTTTGAAACGATCACGAGTTTGCCAACTATTCCATGGCAGGCTCGTCTTGACGTCCTTTCTTCGACTCATAATCAAATACAAGAAACCTTCAATCCACCCAACTTTATGGCTTCTTTCCGCCATGAACAGGCAAAGGAGGTTCGTTCAAACTCTCAGCCATTGCGCTGGTCTCAATTTCCTTGACGGTTTAACGGAATGCTTGTATCATCGGTGCTTGTAAGATGCCAGTACGTTATCGTGGGAAGAAGAACAGGACGACCCGCGCTGAAGAACGCAGTGCATGAGGGTACTTCGGCGGGTCGTTTGGTTAATGGACCGTTCGATCGACGTGCGACATCATCATCATTTTTTTCTTTTTTGCCAAAAGGAGGCAAAGCAATGTCCGAACGTATCGTCGGAACGGTCAAGTGGTTCAATGCGGAGAAAGGCTACGGCTTTATCTCTCGCGACGGCGGCCCTGATGTGTTCGTTCACTATTCTGCCATTCAGAGCGAAGGGTTTCGCAAGCTCGTGGAAGGCCAGAAGGTGGAGTTCACGGTCGAGCAAGGTCCGAAAGGCCCGCAGGCAGCAAGCGTAATGCCCCTATAAATCACCTGACAAAATCCCCGCTCATTGTGAGCGGGGATTTTTTATTTCGCCTCCGGCACGGACTTTGGCAGGAACCCGCCCAATAAAGTGAAGGAGTTAATCATCCTGACCGCAGCCTGACAGAAGAACTCCATTGTTGTACAATTGAATCACTTATGAAAAACATCTGTAAATCGAATCGGAGGGACCATGCCACGACTAAGAACCGACCCTGAATTAATCATCCCCGATGATATTTTAATCGCCGAATATGAATACATCGCCGACACGGCCAAACAGGCAAATGAAGACCGATCCCGTGTGGCTTCGTTTTATTTCGTCTCGGTGGGTTCGATCGTGGCGGCAATCCTCGGCACGCAATTCGCCAAGGATAATCTAAAGAGTGTCTCCGTGGCTTTTTCGATTCTATTCTTTGTTCTGACCCTGCTCGGCACATTGACCATCGCACAGCTGGCGCGTCTGCGTGCGGCCTGGCACGAATCCATCGAGGCGATGAATCAAGTTAAAGATTTTTACATCAAAAAATTTCCCGAGACGGAGTTTGCATTTAAGTGGCGAATAGGGACCATTCCGCCCACGGACAAGCCTTACAGCATTGCGAATCTGATCGCCCTCGAAGTGGCTCTGCTCGGTGCGCTGACCACTGCTGCCGCCTTTTATTTTATTTTGTTCGCGCTGGAAGAGGTCACATTGCTCAGTTGGGTGATCATCACGATTTCTTTCGCGGCCGGGGCGGCATTTCAATGGGGATGGTACAAGCATCTGCTGGTGGATGACCGATAGAAATCAAACAAAGGAAATCAGTTATGCCCCGCGATTACAACCTGAAGAAACAAAAGCCGACGGCTCATCAGCGCCTGCCCAAATATAAAACGAATGAGGATTGGATTCGGGAATATCTCCATCACGGACAGATTGCCCACATCGCATCGCTCTGGGACGATCAGCCGTTCGTCACACCTTCAACCTATTTCTACGATGAAGCCAAGGCCCGCTTAATCTTTCACTCGAACATAACGGGCCGCATCCGCGCCAACCTCGAGCGAAATCCGCACGTCTGCGTTGAAGTGAGCGAACTTGGGAAGATGCTTCCATCCAATGTCGCGCTGGAATTTTCTCTCCAATATCGAAGCGTGATCGTTTTCGGCACAGCCCACATCATCGAAGATCATGAAGAGAAACGCACCGTTCTTCATCAACTGATTGAAAAATATTTTGGAGAAATGCAACGCGGCCTGGATTATCGTCCCGCTGCCGACAAAGAACTCAAACGCACATCCGTGTACGAGATCAGGATCGAATTGTGGAGTGGAAAAGATCATTGGAAGGAAAAAGCCGATCAATCTGACGAATGGCCGCCGCTGAACGCCAAGTGGTTTAACTGAACATGATCAACACACGTCGAATCCTCGCCAACGCAGGCATCATCTCCTTATTTCTGATTTACGCTTTTGTTTGGCTTAGCACCATCCTGATTCCAAGCCAGCGTACCGGCGCAGATTTCATCAGTTTTTATACTGCCGGGCAAATTGCCCAACAAAATGGCTTCAGCCATGTTTACGATCTCCAGTTGCAGCAAAGCGTCCAGGAAAAAATAGTTGGATTCAAGATTACAACTCCGCAAGTTTTGCCATTCAATCATATACCCTTTCTCATCCCGTTATTAGCTTTGGTTGCGCTGCCAAATTACATCGTCTCTTTTATGATGTGGGATTTGATTCTGATATGCGCATATATCATGGGTTTTCGTTTTCTTTTTATGAGTCTCCCTTCAAACATAAGGTCGCGCGCCGCTGGGATTGGAGCGTTTCTCTTCTATCCCGTTTTTGTCAGCATTGTAAATGGACAGGATACTGCATTCTTATTTCTTGCATTCACAGCGTTGGTTTATGCTCTACATGCCGAAAAGTATAATTGGGCCGGCATCGCTCTGGCTTTCTCCTGGATCCGTCCACAGGTGGCGGTTTTCATTGCGATTCCATTCCTGCTTGGGGTCAAAAGGGGAAGATTTGCTTTCGTGGTCACGTCCATTTTGCTAGCAGGTTTCAGTATGCTACTGATCGGAAGGAGCGGTGTGATCAACTTTGTAAACATCATCTCTCTGACGGCTAGCAACTCATTCTATGGCATCAAGCCTCAAGAGATGTTGAATTTCGTCGGCATCCTGACACGAAGTTTTAACTCATCAGATAGCTCAACCATAAATTTCATCGCTGAAGGAGGCTTTGTTATCGGTGTAACCACTTTTTCTATCGCATGGTTGAGAAAAGGGAGCGTGGATTTCAAACTAATAGGAGCTACCATTATTGGAAGTGTATTCTTCTCCCTGCACCTTCATTTTCACGATCTAAGTCTATTAATCATTCCATTCATGATTGCAATGTCCTCTATAGTTTCAAAAACAAAAATTGCTAGTCTTGAATTATTTTCGCTCGGCTTTTCGTTTCTTTTCTTATCTTGTGATTTCCTGCCCATCCTAAAATTCACCATTCCTTATTTAGCTATGATAGGGCTTCTTCTAGCCTTATATTTTCCAGATCGCATCCAATGGATGACGAAGCCTCAGAAAGGAGAAACCAATGTCTGAAGAAAAGTTTCGCACGGAAGAATTCCACGTCAACGGAGAAGAACTCTTGAGCAGAATCAAGAAGCTGGTCCATGAGGGAAACATCCGCCGCATCATCATCAAAAACAAAGACGGGAAAACCATGCTGGAAATCCCGATGACTTTCGGCGTAGTCGGCGCGTTGATTGCCCCGCAGTTGGCCGCCGTCGGTGCGATTGCCGCTTTATTAACGGAAGCCACGATCGTCGTCGAGAAAGTCGAACCAACATAAAACATCACGGACTTTGGCGCGATTCTACACAATTATCTCATCTTGATTTCAGAAAAGAGTTCTATAATTAAAGCCATTGACTGTTAGATAATCGGTGGCAGTTTCATTCATTTGAGGAAGCGTTGTTTCAGATGAACGGGGCATGCCGTTTTTTTAGAGGTGAGTGAAAGAGGAAATGGCTGAATCATCTGCTTCACGTTCGGAAGTATGGCGAAAGCGTTGGCAGCGTCTCCGCATGGGAATAAGAAAATCGGCTCCGTTTGCGGGTGGCGTGTTAGCCGCGCTCGCGGCGCTCATCCTCTACAACATTTTTTTCCCTGCCCCCCATCCACTCACAAATAATGAAGTAAGCACCACAGTCGCTCAGGCGCTCGCATCTGCCACGCCACCACCAGCTTATTCGGAGCAGGTGTTTCAAGTGATTCAACCTTCGCTCGTATTGATCCAAACAAAGATAACAGACGGGAGCGGAAATGCGGAAGACAGCCTGGGCAGCGGCGTGGTGATCGACGCTGGCGGCGATGTTCTAACCGCCCTGCATGTGGTCGCCGATTTATCCAGCATTCAACTCACGTTTGCCGATGGAACACAAGCCAGCGGTAAGATTACAAACAAACAACCACAAGACGATATCGCAGTTGTTCAGCCGGATCAGTTGCCAGGGCTGCTGGTGCCCGCTGTTCTTGGGAATCCGCGCGCCATGCGCGTTGGCGACGAAGCGTACGTGGTTGGCAATCCTTACGGCTTATACAGTTCAATGAGCGCGGGCGTCATCTCCGGTTTTGATCGTTCCTTTCAACCGGTTGGAACCAATATAAAACTTCAAGGTCTGATTCAGATCGACGCGGCCGTGAATCCCGGAAACTCCGGCGGGCCGCTGCTTAATCGTGACGGTGAGGTGATCGGCATCATCGAAGGGATTGTCAATCCAACGGATCAAGATTTTTTTGTAGGCATTGGATTTGCAATCCCAATTAATGTTGCGGCATCCGCTGCCGGATTGCCTCCCGATTAATCACAAATCAATGTGGATCGCTAATAGAAGGAGCATACGATGGATCAAAAAACAAAAACCGATCACTCACCGATGGAACGCGTATTATATGAGGTAAAGAAGATCATCGTCGGCCAGGATCATTTGCTGGAGCGAATGGTTGTAGCCTTGCTAGCGCGCGGACATATTCTGGTCGAAGGTGTGCCCGGGCTGGCAAAGACCATGGCCATCAAAACATTGGCTGAGTCAATCGGCGGCGAGTTCAAGCGCATTCAATTCACGCCCGATCTTGTCCCGGCGGATTTGATCGGCACGCGCATCTATAATCAGAAGACGGGCGAATTCAACACCTCGCTTGGACCAGTTTTTACCAATTTGTTGCTTGCAGATGAAATCAACCGCGCTCCTGCCAAAGTGCAGAGCGCATTACTCGAAGTGATGCAGGAGCATCAGGTCACGATTGGACATGAAACCTTCAAGGTCCCGAATCCTTTTCTTGTGCTGGCAACTCAAAATCCCATCGAGACCGAAGGCACGTATGCCTTGCCTGAAGCGCAAGTAGATCGCTTCATGCTTAAGGTGCTCGTGGATTATCCCAATGCGACCGAAGAGTTCGTGATCGTGGAACGTATGACCGGCATGTTGCAAGCCGTGCAAAAAGTATTGACCACCGATCAACTGCTTGACCTGCAAAAAGAAGCGGATCGAGTATTTGTTGATTCAGCATTGATCGAGTACGCGGTGCGCATGGTGACCGCCACACGCAGACCACAGGATGTCGGCTTGAAGGAACTGGAACATTACATCACGTTTGGCGCCAGTCCGCGCGCCTCCATCAATTTGATCCTCACTGCGCGGGCGCTGGCTTTTGTGCGCGGACGCGATTATGCGCTTCCGCAGGATGTCTTGGACATGGCGTTGGATGTGATGCGGCATCGCATGGTGCTTTCCTACGAAGCGCTCTCGGACAATGTAAGCGCCGACGATTTCCTAAAAAAGATTCTTGACCGCATACCGATCCCAGTTGTGCCACTGCATGAACATGTCAACAGCCGCGTCAACGCCTGAACGAATCCTCCAGCGCCTCGATTGGCAGGTGATTCGCAAACTGGATGGCCTGCTTCAAGGCGATTACCGCAGTCTCTTCTACGGCTACGGCGTGGACTTTGCCGACCTGCGTGAATATCAGCCCGAGGATGATATTCGTTACATGGATTGGAATGTCACAGCGCGCATGAACACGCCTTATGTTCGACAATATATGGAAGACCGTGAAATCACGGCCTGGTTCTTGCTCGACCTGAGCCCCTCTGTGGACTTCGGCACGGCGCAAAATCTAAAGCGCACAATGCTGATTGATTTCGTCACGACACTGGCGCGGCTTCTAACGCGTCACGGAAACCGGGTCGGCGCCATCTTTTATGATAGTCGCATCGAACGAGTCATTCCCGCGCGCGGCAGCCGCAATCAAGTGCTTTTGCTCATCCACGATCTGCTTCAACAACCATCGCTGCCGCGCGCCCCTTTCACCAATTTGAATCTACTGTTGCAAGCCGGTCTCAACTCGATCAAACGTCGTTCGCTGATTTTTGTCATATCTGATTTCATCACCGAGCCAGGTTGGGAACATTCCTTGAATCTACTCAACCGGCGGCATGAAGTCCTCGCCATCCGGTTATGGGATCCGCGCGAAATACAATTGCCGAATGCTGGCCCCATCATCATGGAGGATGCAGAAACCGGCGAGCAGCTGTATGTGGATACATCCGATAAAAAATTCCGCCAGCGATTTCAAGCGGCCGCCCAGCAACGCGAAGCGGAATTGAATCTGGCATTCAAGCGCGCGGGCGTGGATTCATTATCGCTCTCCACCAAAGATGACCTAGTCAAAGCAATCATTGGATTTGTCAAATCACGGCAGGAACGCCGAAAGTAGAAAACAGAATTCATTATGACCTTCATTTGGCCCGTGATGCTCTATTCATTGATACTGATTCCGCTATTCATTGCGCTGTATTTCATCTTGCAACGCCGACGAAAACGGATCGCCGCGAATTATCAAACGCTCAACACCGCGCCGGACATTGCAAAACGCGACCCCGGCTTTCGCCGCCACATCCCGCCGATTCTTTTTCTGTTCTCCCTTGCGATTCTCAGTGTTGCATTAGCCCGCCCTCAAACCGAGGTCAGTTTGCCGCATATCGAAGGCACGGTCATTCTGGCATTCGATGTCTCGGGCAGCATGGCCGCAGATGATCTCAAGCCGACTCGCATGGAAGCCGCCAAGGCAGCGGCGAAAAGCTTCGTCGAGCATCAACCGAGCACAGTCCGAATCGGAGTCGTGGCATTCAGCGATAGCGGGCTTTCCGTTCAAACTCCGACGGACGATCAGGATGCGATCCTGATGGCGATTAATCGCCTCGCACCGGAACGAGGCACGTCACTTGCCAGCGGCATTGTTACCGCACTCGCCGCGATTAACGCCGGTGCAGGTCAGCCATCGGAGATTTATACCAACCTTACCCCAGTACCAACACTGACTCCTACACCTGTTCCGCAAGGGACCTACGCATCGGCTGCCATTGTGTTATTGACCGATGGAGAAAATAACGAGAACCCCGATCCGCTGGCAGCCGCGCAAACTGCGGCGAACCGCGGCGTGCGGATTTATACGGTCGGTATTGGCAGTCCCGCGGGAACAAACCTGCACATCAACGGCTTCATCGTTCACACCCAACTGGATGAGGCGATGCTACAGCAAATTTCGCAGATCACCGGCGGAACTTACTACAACGCACAGAGCGAGCAGGATTTGTTCAAGATATACAACAATTTGAATCCACAATTGGTGGTCACGCCGGAGGAGACCGAGGTCACTTCCATTTTTGCAGGCGCCAGTATTCTGCTCATGTTGATCAGTGGCACGCTCTCCCTGTTGTGGTTCGGCCGCTTGCCTTGATTCGTTAAGGCTCAGGTTTTATTGGAGAAAGCATATGACTTGGCTTTGGCCGTCTTTCCTTTACTTGCTGATCTTAATCCCGCTGCTCATCGTCGCCTACATTTGGATATTGAGGCGGCGTCGACGCTTTGCTGTACGCTATTCGAGTCTGGCGTTGGTACGCGATGCACTTCCGCGTCGATCCTGGTTGCGCCAACATTTGCCGTTTATATTTTTCCTCGTCTCACTGACAGGCTTGATCATCGCATTAGCGCGCCCGGTCAGCATCGTCAGCGTACCGGCTGGCAAGGCTACGATCATCCTCACGATTGATGTTTCACGCAGCATGTGCTCCACCGATATCCAACCCACGCGCATCCAAGCCGCTGAGAACGCGGCGTTATCTTTCATTCAACGCCAGAGTACCAACACACAAATCGGCTTGGTGGCGTTCTCATCGTTCGCGGAACTGATCCAACCACCTACAAGTGACCGGAACCTGCTGGATGCGGCAGTCAAAAGTTTAATGGTCGGACGCCGAACCGCCATCGGAAGCGGGATTCTCACAGCGATAGATGCCATCTCCCAAGTCGATAAAAATGTCGCGCCGAGTATCACCGATTCAAATCCGGGAATTGAACCGCCTCCCGTTCCCAAGGGCGCATACGTGCCTGACATCATCGTGTTGCTGACTGACGGAGTCAATAACACCGGCCCATTGCCACTGGACGCGGCACAACAGGCGGAGGATCGCGGCGTACGCGTTTACACCATCGGCTTTGGCACTCCAAACGGTTCGGAGTTTGCAAGCTGTCAAAGCAGTGATCCATCTGCAGGCGGCTTTGGATTCGGAGGCGGCGGTTATGGAGGATTTGGTGGCTTTGGTGGCGGCTTCGGCGGAGGTTTTGGAGGATTTCAACGCGGCATCGATGACGCGACTCTAAAGCAGGTTTCGGCCATGACCGGCGGAACGTATTACTCGGCATCGAGCGCGGGCGAACTTGAAAATGTCTTCAAGAGTCTACCCACGTATCTGATCATGAAACACGAGACAACAGAAATCAGCGTGTTCTTTACCGCATTCGGAGCATTGCTTGCCGCGCTGGCTATAATCCTTGGGTTACTCTGGCATCCGTTGCCATAATGGGTATCTTCACTTTAAGCTTTGCTCCATCTCAGCATCCAGTTGGGGCTGGTTATCTGTTTCATGGATATATCGCTTGCCGCGCAAGAGCGAGGCCACTGCTGAAATCACCCCAAGCACTGCCGAGATGGAAAAAGCAATGCGTAGGCCAAAGTCAAACGGAGCCGAGATCAAGTTCGGGAAGAAAGGCTTGCTGAGAAGCAACGCCTGCGAAGCAGCCGGGAGTTGTTGAAGCACAGCGGCAGGCAAGAGCGCCTTCATTGGGTTGTACCCAAGAAAAGCCGCGAACAATGCGGCAGTGGGGGGCAAATTCGCAACCTGGTGAGCCACATTGTTTGGAACGCCAGCCTGAGTCAGCCCCTGATATAAAGTGGTGGGCAAATGCGCAGCCAGTCCAATGGTGACCATGGTAAAGATCCAAGTGATGCTGAGCGTGTTGGCTGTGTTTTGGAATGTGGCGCGCATCCCGGAGGAAGCGCCGCGATGTTCTGCAGGAACCGAGTTCATAATGGCCGTGGTGTTCGGGGAAACGAACATCCCCATGCCCATTCCAATCACTAAAATCGCCAAGGCAAAATAGATATAGGTAAAGTTAATTGGCATCAGATACAGCCCTGTGAAGCCTACCACTGTGACCAACATACCGGCCGTTGAAAAGGCGCGCGCACCATAACGGTCGGATAGGAAACCGCTAATGGGTCCCAAAATCATGAAGCCGATCGTCAGGGGAAGCATATAGATGCCGGCCCATAATGGCGTATCTTCAAAAGAAAAGCCGTGCAAAGGCAACCAGATTCCCTGCAACCAAATGATGATCATCAAGTTGAGTCCGCCGCGCGCCAAGGCTGCAAGGAAACCGGCGAGGTTGCCCGCGCTGAACATTCGAATCTTAAACAACTCAAGCCGGAACATTGGTTCCTTTGCGCGTTGCTCAACAAAGACAAATGCAATCAGTGCCAGCGCACCGCCGATGAGGCACGTGAGAACAAAGGGACTGCCCCAACCCATCGGCGAAGTACCGTATGGCTCAATTCCATAGGTGGTCCCAACAAGAAGACCCGTCAAGCCAAATGCAAAAAGAACATTGCCGGGAATATCGAGATGCTGATGTTTGCGAATCGTGGCAGTCTCATGAAGGGCGAGATAAGCCCAGATGGTTCCCCCTACGGAAAATGGCACACTGACGAGAAATACATCACGCCAATTGATGGCCGCCAAGATTTCCTCCAGCCAGGAGTCCGAGAAAGGTGCCGCTTGTGCCCGCAATCATGTTGATGCCCATTGCCAGGCCGCGTTGATTCGATGGAAACGCGTCAGTGATGATGGCAGTGGAGTTCGCCATCAGGAACGCACCTCCCACTGCTTGAATCAAGCGGAAGATGATGATCTGCATGGCAGCGCCATTGCCCGTTCCGTGGACCAGATAAAGCATGATGGAGCCAACGGCAAAGATGGCAAAGCCAAGGTTGTAAAGTTTTACGCGCCCGAACATATCTGAGATACGGCCAAAAGTGACCAGCAACGTTGCCGTAACGACGAGGTATCCCATCAGCGTCCAAAGCAGATAATCGGTTTCTCCGGGCGCGAGCGGATTCAATCCAATGCCATGAAAGATTGCCGGCAGTGAAATCTCAACGATGCTCCCATCGAGCATCGCCATGAAGATTCCCAAAGTTGTGTTGGAGAGGGCGATCCACTTGTAGGCAATTCGCCCTTTTGCGATGTCAGGTTTCTGTTCCATAATTCCTTCGTAATTGCAATAGTTTCAAAATGCAAGTATCGATTATACCCGTTTGTCCCCAAATCACGCAAGGCAGATTACAAAACTATGATGTTTATACAAAAACTTAAAGAATGAAATTGAGTATTGATCACAATCATCTAGTAGCAAGCATCTCGAGATCCCCCTCTTCTGTTTTTGGCAGATCACTCGCCGCTTTTTGGAAGCGGTATTGCGGCTATGGATATGCTGTATTTGCGGAAAATAAGAAAAGCTGCGAACATCGCCAATCCACTTGCGAGACCCAGAAGACGAACGCCCAGCGGGCCTTGCGGATCGCTGTTGCTGCGGCCAAGTAGAAGGAACAACGGCAGGAGCGCCGAGGCCAATCCGCTTGAAACCTGATCCATTACGCCGAGCGCGCCATAATATGATCCTTCCCTGCGTTGACCGGTCACCCGAGCATCAGCATCAGTGATCTCCGCCAGAATCGCGGTGGGAAGAACCTGCGCGCCTGAGAGCGCAATCGCTTCGAAACATATCCAAATAACGCCTTGCACTAGCAGCGGGACCGGAATCGAATCACTAATGAAAAGCAGGCAGGGCAGCGCCAGTGCACCCAACAGCAATGAGGTAAGGAAGACAATCCGCTTGCCATAATGATTGGCAAGTTGCGTGACAATAGGAAAACAAATTAACGATACGATGATGGGAGGAATATAAAAGTAAACCGTATCCGCTTCGGTGCCGCGGCAAATTTCGGTGGCAATGTAGGGAATCGTTTCAAGGATGAAGGTGGTGGCCGCCCAGGATAACGCCCAGGAAGAGATGAAGATCAGGAAAGTGCGATTGGCAAGAGTCAGTTTGAGATGAGACCAGAAACCTAGACGTGTGGGAACTTCTTTGGGCGCTGTCCGATTCTCGCGAATGAAGAATAAAGGTACAAAGAAGAACGGAATCATCACCCCGGCAAAAATCAATGCGGCATTTTGATATCCCCACTTTTCGATCAGCGGCCCGATAAAGCCAGCGAAGATCGCGCCAACGAGTTGGAATCCAGCCTTCCATCCGGAGATGTTGACGCGGCGTTGTTCCTCGGGCGCAAGTTCCGGCAACAGCGCCTCATAGGGAATCTCGCGGAAGCCATACGCGATGTTGAAAAGAATCATTACCGCCGCGAGATACGCGAGGTTACCCAATGACTCGGTGGAGTGCGGCGGAATCCATAATAGCGCAAAGGCGCCGATCATAAAGAAAGAGGCGGCGAAGATATATGGCAGACGCCGCCCCCAGGGCGTCCGCGTTTGATCCGAGAGGAAACCTATCGGCAAACTGATGGCAACGTTGATGCCGCGGCTTAAGAACATCACCACGCTATATAGTGCGATAGGAACAAGCGGTGTGCCGCTGGGGGGAATATAAAAATAGAGGATCCACCCGCTCACAAATCCCCACAAGCTGGAGCTACCCAAAGTTAAAAGTGCGTAGGCAATATCAGTCATGAATCATCCAAAGGGTTAGTTTTACATCGCATGCCCATCACAAAGTAACGGCAATCGAATCGTTCTCGATGGGCACGAACCCCAAACGTTTCTTGACAGCATAGGTGCCCGCTCCCCAGTAATAGGAATGAAGTCCGTGCTCTAGCCCCAGACGAATACTCTCATACAAAAGAGCGAAGTAAACATACTGAGTGGTTTCACTCAGGCCGAGATGGGTCAGCATTTGGAGGCCGTTGTCCTCAAATTCCGTCACACATCCGACGAGCTCACCGGCCGCGCTATGCGCTGCCAACCATGTCCCATTGACAAGCTGGATATTCGCCAGCATTGGGCTTACCCAGGGATTGCGTTCCGGTCCTTTACGCTTTTCCACCATGCGGTAAAGTCTCTCTGCTGCGCTCCGGTCTTCTTCTGACAGCGTCTGGTGGCGAGTGACCGAAATCCCTTGATCTTCAATGCGGCGAAGATCATGCCGGATATTCCTGCCCTCTTTGTTCGGCAAACTTGCAATATATTCGTCGAAGCTGTTGGCCTTCGTGTTCAGGATCATGCCCGGCACTCCATATGAATATGAAATTGCGCCCGGCCACGCACGCGCAGTTTTCGAGTCCAGACTATCGAAGATCAGTAACGATGCTTTTTCCTCACGCCGCAGACCACGCCCCAAGCGGGTGATCTCTTTCAAAGCTTCTTCCCACAACGGGTTCGAGGAAACGATCAGCCCCGGAGTCCCGGAGAAAGGAGAACGACAGATCAGTAGCGGCCAGTGCCGCAGGAAGGATTCCAAAGCGCGGTAAACAGTATGGCCTTCAAACGGAATCGGTTCATTGGGGACGCGCCAAAAACTTGCAGCGGCACAAAGCTGACCATCGTGTTTTAAGAGCACGTACGTGGGCTGCGAATCTGCCCCCATTACAGCCTCGCCGAATTGATACCAGGCATAGCTCTGGAAGGGATGCCCGGCGGTCAAAGAGTTCCATGGGACTTCCCCGATTTCAGTGATGCCTTTCGAGATAACGGATTCCATTTGATTTGTTTTAAGATCGCGTGGTCATGCTACCATAATTATGAGAGCAAAAGAAAACACTTCCCTTACAATCTGTTTACTAATTTCATCTTGCGGTTCATCATAGGCCCCGAAGTTCTTTCAATTGTAAGGAAAGTATTTCTTGTGTTCTTACGCCAACATCTTTTTTAGCAACAGATATTATTAGCATCCATTAATATCAATAACCTATAATCATCCGCTGAATAATATTTAGAGATCATATATTTTATAAACATAGAGGAAGGAACATTCTATGAACAGACGTAATTTTCTCAAATTGGTGGCCGCAGGCGCGACACCTTTAGCCGTGTCCATGCTGTGCAACCTCCCCTTCGAAACATTAGTCCCCTCCCCAACGGCTAAAGCAATGCTTACGCCGACCAAGTTGCCGCCAAGCGCCACTCCCACCATTGGACCGGTGTCTGCGCCATCAGGAGGCCTGAATGGCAATTCCAATTACCATTTACACAGTGGTTGCAACCCGGTAACAGACTTATCGGTAACTATGGAGATAACCAAAGAGATTGTTTCTGATATTGGCTTTAGCTTCCAATTAAATGGCTATTCGCCTCAGAACGCGAACTCCGTCTGGCAGCAATATGGATTTGTAATCGATACAACCGATAACTCGCCAATCACGATAAATTGGTTTATCGATAACTGGCCATCCCCAGCTTTCAGGCAATCTTTAAACCTTCCCTCTGGATCTGACCTTATAAACAATAGAGATCTGATGCTTTCCCTATCGGAGAGCACTTTGCCTGCTGGATATAAGTTTACGATCAACTTGAAGCATGATGAAAAGGCGAATGTCAACGGTATCACCTTCATAATAGTTGACAGCACCGGGAAGAGTACCACCAAGGATGTGATGCTCGAATCCCTAACATATAACCATAGTGATAAGCCCGTTACATCGGATGGCTTGGCGCCTATTTACGCCTTCGAACTTAACCTGGTGGGACCCGTGAACGGCAAGGACTCGTATCTCTCTTCGGGCGCCGGAACAATCACATATACGGCTTCGAGCCTGCTATATGTTGCAAACAAAGATCCAAACTGTACGGCGGCGCGATCAATATTCACGATGGAATCAAGCAATTGTATGTATGCTCCATTGTTAGCAGGTCCGAGTAAATCCATCACGCAGGCTTTCAACACCGAAGCTCCGCATCTCTTCCAACCAGGGAAACGGTTTGCCGTTTCACAGCAATTTGGTCGCGACCAAACCGATCTGTTCGCCATTGACGGTCTCGGACAACTGGGCGTATTCTACTCTTTCGAATCTGGACGTTGGCATTCATCCAAGCCGTTGGGGTCAGAAGGGATGGCCGATCCCGGCGCGCCGGTTGCGGCATCCCAGCACTTTGGTGTTGACAACCAGACTGATGTATTTGTAGTTGATCAGAACGGGAAACTAAATCTCTTTTGGATAACCGATGATGGAACGTGGAGCGGTCCGCAGGCGGTTGGATCTGGAATTGAAGGAAACGCCCAAGGTGCCAATATTGCCGTGTCCCAGCACTTTGGCATTGACAACCGAACCGATGTATTTCTGATCGATAAAAATGGGCAATTGAATATATATTGGGTAGAGGGTTCAGGAGATTGGAAAGGGCCGCAACCGATCGGGCCAAAGGGACTTGCGCATTCGGGCGCGCCGATTGCGGTTTCAAAACACTTTGGCGTTGATAACAAGACCGATGTGTTCGTAGTGGACACGAATGGGCAGCTGAATGTATTTTCAGCCGTTGGGTCTGGTAATTGGAGTGAACCGAAAACCATTGGCGCATCCGGTTTGACGCGCTCGGCGGCATCTGTAGTTGCATCGCAGCGTTTCGGCACGAACAACCAAACGGATGTTTATGTGGTGGATACTCATGGTCAACTGAATGTGTTTTCAGTGATCGGCTCAGGCGCTTGGAGCAGAGCCCAAACGGTTGGACCAAGCGGCTTGACCATTTCAGGAGCGGCAATTGCAGTGGCGCAAAAGCCAGGCACGACCGACCAGACCGATGTGTTCTTATTCGACAAGACTGGTCAATTGAATGTGTTTTCAGTGGATAACAGTGGTCAATGGAACGGGCCTGTCACTGTGGGGCCACAGAATGTTGCACCTGCTGGAGCCCAAGTTGCCGTGTCTCCACAGTTTGGGGTTTCGAATCAGACCGATATGTTTGTAATAGATCAGAGCGAAAGCCAGACCGGCTCAACCCCGCAAGGCTGGCCCGCCCTCTTTTGGTCGACCGGCGCGGATCAATGGAGTGGACCGAAAGAACTCGTGCATGATCTTTAGAGATAAGTTGCTGATAATCCAAGGAGAAAAATATGAAAGATGGCCAATGTCCCAAATGCAATTCAAGAACCGTTTACAAAGGCGAAGAGGGTAAAGGAGTATTGTTATCTCAGTTTATGGTATTTACTGGCGGACTTCAGATGCCAACTCCCTATGTTTCCTACGTCTGCACCACCTGCGGATATTTTGAAATCTATGTCACGGATCAGAAGAGACTGGGAGAAGTGCCCAAGAGCAAACATTGGGCCAAGGTTGATTAGCTTCTTTTCAATAATGTTCAGGTGTAAAGTAGTAGGTCACGCTTGAAGCGTGACCTACAAGAGCGTGGCCTGCTTTTGGTGATTATTTGCTGATTGCCACCAGCTTGTCACTCACATCCCATAGGCGCTTTGCTTCGGCTTCATCATATGACTCTTCGGAGGAGTGCGTCTCTTTCAGATCATAGTTGAAATACTTTCCACTCATCCCTTGCACATCCGGCGAGGAAGCTAGATAGATCGAACATTTGGCTCCATCCTCGACCGAGATGCGTCCGGCCATGAACCGCATAGCGAAGCGCACGAACCAGCCATTATTCCCTGCGAAGTTGCTGGCTACAAATCCCGGGTGCAGACAGTTGGCAGTGACGTTCGTGCCTTGCAGACGCCGCGCCAGTTCATAGGTGAACAATACATTCATTAACTTGGACATGCCGTAAACACGCATGCCGTTATATCCGTGCTGGCTTTGCAAATCATCGAAGTCCACGTGGCCGCGATAATGTGCGCGTGAAGCCACATTGACAATCCGTCCCGAAGGACCGACCTTGATCATGTCCAACAGCAGATTAGTCAACAAAAAATAATTGAGATGATTGAGCGCCACGGATATTTCGTAACCATCCACGCTCACGTGTCGGCGCAAAAATACTGCGCCTGCGTTATTGAGCAGCACATCCAGCTTCTTATATTTGTCCTTGAACTCTCCGGCTAGCTTGCGGACATCCATCAACGATGAAAGATCAGCCAGCAGATAGGAGACCGATTGATTCCCCGTTTGTGATTTAACAAGTTCCGCCGCGTGTGCAGTACGTCCCTCATCACGCCCCACCATCACCACTTCTGCGCCTAACTTTGCCAAGCCGATGGCGCTTTGCAGGCCAATGCCTGCACTTGCGCCCGTGATCAAAACCGTTTTGCCGTTCATGTGGATTCCTCGTTTCTAGTTTTACTGAAAGCATAGATGCATTCGGCAAATATTTCTTACAAAAAAAGACGTCGGAAGTCTGTGAGACTTCCGACGTCTAAATGCATCCTAATCCAACGTCAAGGTCTTGGATAAGTTGCGCGGGAAATCGTCAATATCGACCTGGTCTAAGGGCTAGTTAATATTTGGGTTGGTGTAAAAATTGCCGAGCCCATCCTTGACCATTATCCAGCCCGTCGAATGTCCATTCACGGTTTGACCGAAAGTGATCTGCACCCACACGTATCCCAGCGCGTCCACCGTGACCGAATTCTTGGTATAAATAAAGCTGGATTGATACACAGCCGAGGCAGTGGGCGACTCGACGGTGGGATAATTGATGCCGGGTCCGGTTCGAATGTACAAACCCTTTTGATTGGTCACTTTCAGAATGGAATACCCAGGCGGTATGCCGAGAGCACCCGCGAGCTCTGCGTCTGCAGCGGAACCGTAACCAGAGGAGCCGTAAGCAGAGGAGCCATAAGCAGCAGAAGCAGGCAGATTGATCACTTGGCCCGGGTAGATCAAATCGGCATTCCAAATCTGCGGGTTGACGGACAGAATAGCGCTGTAGGAATACCCTGTTTTGTTGGCGATGTTGCCAAGAGAATCGCCCCACTGGACGGTATAGGTGCTACCGGCTACTTGTCCCTGGTAAGCAGATGCGTATGTACTGCCTGTACTGCCGCCGCCGGTGGGGATGTACAAAACCTGACCTGCCAAAAGCCATGAGCCCAAGCCCGGGTTCGCGGCCTGGATCGCCTCAACCGTGGTACCGCAGAGCGCAGCCAGGCTGCTCAGGGTATCGCCCCATTGGACGACCGCATAGGTGGCACAACCATCCCATGCCGCCGCACTGCCCGTGGAGACAAAAGGTGCGACCAGTAACGCAGCGACCAGCATCCATTGGAAAATTCTTTTAGTCATTAAAGCCTCTCTTCTGTTACAGAGATTGAATATGAACATGCTATTCATGGGCACATCGGTGGGTAAGGCCCTAAACCGAAACCCAAAGAAACTTAGGTTAATATACAACAAATATCCCATATAAACAAGGAGATAAAATGAGGCTTTTTCCTCAGGCCCTGTTCTTGTGGCTCTTTCAACTCTTGAGATGTAATGCCCGGCATGGAGTTGAACCTGTGCTTCAGATGGATAGTCAATCTACTGTCAGCGTCTTGGATAGATTGCGCGGGAAATCGGGATCGAAGCCGCGCATCACGCTCATGTGATACGAGAGCATTTGCAACGGCAAGACTCCCAGCAATGGGCTGATATTCGTATCCGATTGGGGAAGCGCGATCACATCGTCGGCGTTGGAGCGCAAACGCGGATCATCTTCGGCGATGACAATCGTCCGTGCGCCGCGCACCTTGACTTCATTGACCCCGCTGATGATGAGCGGCACATCATCCGGCCCCGCCACGAAGATGATCGGGAATCCCTTGCTCACCGCCGAAAGCGGTCCATGTTTGAATTCAGTCGAAAGCATCCCTTCGCAATGGGCATACGTGATCTCTTTCAACTTCAACGCGCCCTCGAGCGCAATCGGATAGGTCGCGCCGTAGCCGAGACAATACATGTCATTCCACTCATTGATATCTTTCGCAATCGATTCCACTTGCGAATCAATCGCATCCATCGTGGCTTCCATCAATTCAGGAATCTTTTCCAGTTCGCGCGTATCACGGCCCGCCATGCGATAGGCGAGATATAAAAACGTCACGACCTGATTGGTAAAGGTCTTCGTGGCAGGCACGCTGATTTCGTAGCCGCAGCATAAGGGCAGGCAGAACGAAGTGGCTTTCGTCAGCGTCGAGCCGATCACGTTGGCGAGTCCGTACGAGGCCATGCCGCGCGACTCGGCGGCTTCCAAGGCGTTCAACACATCCTTCGTCTCGCCCGATTGGCTGACGAACACGCCCACGTCTTCGTATCCAACCGCGGGCGCGTATTGTGCAATGAACTGCGGCGCCAGCACCGGGATGGCGGGTCGGCCCGCGAGCTGCGCGAAATATACCGAGCCGAGCATGGCGGCGTGATAACTTGTGCCGCAGGCGATGAAATATAAATGGCGCGCCTTCTTCATCTTCTCGACCAGATTCTCGACTTCGGGACTTCCACCCAGCAGATGCAAAAGTTCGCGCGCCACCTGCGGCTGTTCATGGATTTCTTTCAACATGAAATGCGGATACCCGCCCTTTTGTACCGCATCCATCGACTCGGTAACGGTCTCGGCTTTACGCTCGATCAATCTTCCATCTTTGACGGATCGCACTTCGACGTGATCGGCCCACAGTGTTACGATCTCGCCATCCTGCGGGCGAATGATCTTGCGCGTCAATGGCAGGATGGATGGCAGATCGGATGACACGCAAGTGAAGCCCTCGCCGATTCCCACCACCATGCCTGAACCTTTTTTGAAGGCATATAGCTTATCTTCGTTGACGCGTCCGATCACGAACGCATAATCACCGGCGAGGTCACCATACGCAAGTCGAATCGCATCGATGAATTCATAGCCGCGATTCAGATATCGTTCCACGCCGTGCACACAAGTCTCACCGTCGTTTTCAGAACGTACGACCATGCCTTCATCCATGAACTGTTGCCGTAATTCCACATTATTCACTACGTTGCCGTTGTGCGCGCCGACCAGATCACCGTCCGAGTCAATGTGCGGCTGGGCATTGACTTGCGATGGTTCGCCAAACGTTGCCCAGCGCAACTGTGTCATGCCGCGCGAGCCGCGCATCTCCGCAAAATTGTAATTGACCGAGACATCCTCAACCTTGCCGACATCCTTACGCAGATCAATCCTGTCCTTGCTGAGAGTCGCCGCGCCCACCGAGTCATAGCCACGATAGGTGAGGCGCTTGGCAGCCTCGATCAACATTGGGCCGAGTGTTTCTTCTTTACCTGTAACGATTTCAAAGATACCGCACATCGATTCGCTCCTAATCTTGATAATGGGAAGATTATATTCTCATTGATAAGCGGATGATAGGTGATGTTACTCATCAAGTAAGAAGCGCTTAGCAGGCGTGTTCGCTGACATTAATCAGCGGGTGCAAACCATAATTATTTTCTAGGTATCGCTTCCCATTGACCCGAACATGTATCGCCGTGCGCGTCTTCTTGCCACGTGCCGGCAAAAGTCTTCTGGGCTTGGTCATACGTGCCATCGATAGTCATATTAACAAAGCCATGATCAGCAAGATCAACATTTCCGGAGAATTCGCCATCACTGATTGACCACGAATCGAACACTTGCATGTTTAAATTGAAAAATGTTGTGCCCCCGCATGACCAATTGGGCATGCCAATGACTGCAGTGACTACATTATTCCCGTTTGGATCAACAGTAAATGCGAAATGACCAAAATCCGTATTGGCATTCCAATCGCCGGACATGGGGGATAGTCCAGTGGGCACATTGCTCGTCCCCGGTCTCGGCGGGGGTGTGGGAATTGCACAGGCGAGGGATGCGATAATCAATAGAATGAGCGATACGAACCAACGCGATTTAAAAAATTTCTCCATCATGATTCTCCTTATTATATTTTTGGCTTTCTCTATATGAGAGATATGTGATTCATTCTACTAGCGACTTCAACGAACGCAATAGTACGTTATTCCCTATCATGCAAAAATGAGTCCGCACACTACAGCGTACTGCGTAAATATCCAGCCCAAGTATCCATGTTTCACCTGTAAAAACTTATCGGTCAATTTAGAGATCTAGGCAAGAAGCAGTAGAATATAGCCATTCGAATGCGATAAAACAACTCTTATCAAGGAAAGCCATGAAATCATTTCGCAAAGAACTTTGGTTCAACATCCCCACCCGCCGCGGATTTGTAAATATCACTTCGGAAGTGGAAATAGCTTTGAAAGAGAGCGAGATTTCAGAAGGGCTTGCTCTGATCAGCCCAATGCACATAACCGCCTCTGTATTTATTAATGATGATGAAAGCGGCTTGCATCATGATTATGATAGCTGGCTTGAAAAAATAGCTCCCCATGAACCTATAGGCCAATATTGGCATAATCGAACCGGCGAAGATAACGCCGATGCGCACATCAAGCGTCAAATCATGGGGCGCGAAGTTGTTGTTGCAATAACTAACGGTCAACTTGATTTCGGGCCATGGGAACAAATCTTTTATGGTGAGTTCGATGGCCGACGCAGAAAAAGAGTGCTTATCAAGATAATCGGCGAATGAGCGCATCAATATTAGAGATGAAGCTGGTTTTCAGATAACAAAGATGCAAAACTTGAAGAAAGATGATAATCGTAATTATGAATGACTGGTAAGTGCCATGCACATCACGGCTTCGGTCTTCATCAATGATGACGAACACGGACTTCATCAGGATTATGAAAAATGGCTGGAGAAGCTTGCACCGCACGAGCCCGTCAGCCAGTATCATCATAATGACACCGGTGAAGACAACGCCGACGCGCACATCAAACGTCAGGTGATGGGACGCGAAGTGGTGGTTGCCATCACGGACGGCCAGCTTGATTTCGGCCCGTGGGAGCAAATCTTTTACGGTGAATTTGACGGACGTCGCCGCAAGCGTGTGCTGGTGAAAATCATCGGCGAATAAAACTGTAAAGTGTCTGTTAACAGGAAAAATCAAGGCTGATCGTATAATGGCATTCACCCTTTCAAAGGGAAAGGAATGATCTATAGATCCTGATGCGAGGAAACTTGCAAGCGACTTGTTCCAAAGGAATGGCAAGACCTTGATCGAATAAGCAACCCCATGTCCAATACAAACGTTATAGAATTTTTTACTGCAGTCAAAGCAGGCAAACAGGAAATTGTCGAACGCCTCCTGCGCGCGACGCCGGGCTTGATCCACGAAAGGGAAAATGGCCTTTCACCGATCCTGGTCGCGGCATATAACCATCAGCCGAAGGTTGCCGATTTCCTGGCCGATAAAGCGGTGGTGCTGAGTATCTTTGAAGCCGCCGCCATCGGAAAGACGAATCACATCATCCGCATTCTGGCTCGTGACCCGCAATTAGTCGATGCCTATTCCGAGGATGGATATCAACCCCTCGGACTGGCCTGTTTCTTTGGACATCTTGAAACAGCCCAGTATCTGATCAGTGCAGGTGCACGCGTAAACACGTCTTCACAAAACAAGATGAAAGTCACGCCGCTTCATTCTGCAACCGCAGGCAGACGCCCGGAACTCGTAAAATTATTGCTTGGGCATGGCGCCGATCCCAACGCACGTCAGGAAGGTGGCTTCACGCCGCTTCACGCCGCGGCTCGGAACGGCGACGTGGAAGCCATCCGCACATTACTTTTTTATGGCGCCGATGCGGATGTCCAATCCTATGAAGGCAAATACCCGCTCAACTACGCACAGGAAAGCAGGAAACCTGAAGCGGTTGAATTATTTAAAGAAGGCATTACGAAACGCTTCAGATACACGAAGTATTAGGAGTTCAGAACTGGTTGCAACAAAATTGCAACCAGTTCTTTTTATATTCGTAAGTCCAACTATAGATAGAAATCCTTTACGTGTAAATCTTTCAACAAGGAGAAAGCGATGGCAAAAACCCATAGAGTTATCAGTGTTTTAATCCTGCTCGCACTTTTGATATTGACCGCCACGCCAGCCTATGCATTTGACGGCCGCAGTGGAGACAAAGTGGTCATCCCAGCAGGCAACGTGGTCAACGACGATTTATATATCGGCGCAAACGAATTCGTTCTCGATGGAACCGTTAATGGCGATGTGGTGGTCGGCGGAAAGATGATCACCATCAACGGCACGATCAACGGCAATCTAATAGCCGCCGGTCAAACCATTGTCATCAACGGCACGGTGACCGGCGCAAGCCGAATCGCCGGTTCGGTGTTGTTCATCGGGGAGAAAGCCAACATTGGCAAAGATGTCATCGGCGTGGGATATAGTTTGGAGTCCCGAAAAGGAAGCGCCATTGGTCGTGATGTGGTCTTCGCCGGCGGACAAGTTTTGCTGGCGGGAAATGTCATGCGCAATGTGCAAGCCGCAACCAGTGGTTTGGAAGTTGCCGGAAATGTCGGCGGCAACGTCAAGGCCGATGTAAGCGACAATCAAGTCCGGTCAGGCCCGCCGCCATCTGCATTCATGGGACAGTCTACCTTTCCAATTCCGTCGGTCAACGAAGGATTGACGATTGATCCATCTGCGAAAATATCCGGCAATCTCGAATATACCCAAACCAAGGATTTGACTTTCCCAGCGGGAGTTGTTAGCGGAAAGATTTCGCGCATCGCGCCATCTCCCAAGAGCGTTCAAGCAACATCTGAATTGCCCGCTCAAAAAGTAGTGAACTGGTCGTTGAATTTACTGCGCTCGCTCGTGACTTTGATTTTGATCGGCCTGCTGTTGCTTTGGCTTTTCCCCATCCTGATCAAAAAGCCAATGGAAAAATTGGAAACGAAGCTGTGGACAAGCTTGGGCTGGGGCGTAATCGCCTTTGCGGCGTTCTTCTTCTCCATTCTGTTGATTGTGTTCGTCATGATCCTCGGCGGAATTGTATTCGGTGCATTGACGCTTGGCAGTTTGAGCGGAACCATGGTCTGGCTTGGCATCCTAGCGCTGCTGGCACTCATCGTCGGGTTCGTATTGGTCACCTCGTTCATCGCAAAAGTGGTCTTCGGCACGGCACTCGGCAAATGGATTTTAACCAGGTTCAAATCGCCGCTGGCCGAACATAAATTCTGGCCGATGCTGATTGGAGTGGTCATCACCGTGATTGTGGTTGCCCTGTTGTCGTTTCCGCTCATCCCCGGTATCCTCGGTGGACTGCTGAACTTCGCAATTGTATTGTTCGGTCTCGGTGCAGTCTGGTTGTGGGGACGCGAGGCGCTGGCGAAGAAACCGCTTACTTCATAAATCTCAATCCATAAAAACAGCCGAGGCTTTTATCCTCGGCTGTTTGCGTTAGTCGATCATTATCTTACGGGCAATCCTTTAAGTAAAGGACTTGCTGCGAAATTATGCCACTATTTCCAACTGAATTACCATCTTTAGCGATGCCGACAAATTGGTAATCAAACCAAGATTTGGCGGATGTCCGCAAATCCGGGCTTAACTGGGACGTGTTTATATCAATGGTGTAATTTCCGTTTTTATCGCCGTTCATCTTCCCCAGGCCTTTCCATGCGCTGATTGTAGGCGGCTGAGTTGTCAGATCTTCCATACGATAGTAGAAATCAACTTCGGTGACATACACACTGGAAGTCGAGACACCAAAGGTGAGATCTTGCGGCGGGCAACGGAAGTTGAAGTAACTCCCCGAACGGGTCAAGTTGCTAAACAAAACTACTCCTGCTTTCGAGAGCCCTCCCGCGTCAGAAGGGAGGGTGGCTGTCGCCGTTGCGGGACCACTGCTGGTTGCGGTCGCGGCCGGGGCCGCCGCGGTGTTGGCAGAAGTTGCTGTAACCACGACGACCTGCGGGGTTGGTGTAGGCGGAACAGGGGTATCCGTGGGCACCGAAGTTGGAGGTTGTGTGGCAACCACCGGCACTAAAACGGTTGCAACGATCACCTGTGCGGTGGGAGGCGGCGCCGAGGTGGGCGTGACTGGCGTCAAAGCGCCACAGCCGCTTAATACCAATGTGAGTGCGAGAATCAAAATCTTTTTCATTATCTTTCTCCTTTCCATCATATAAAGCTAAGGCTAATCGATTTTCGGTTGATTGTACAATTATTTCGCTAGTCCATTTGGATGACCTTGCAGTTTTGAAAGCTCCATCAGGTATAATAAAATCATGCTGAAACCAGAAGAAATCGAGGCTCGTCTCGAACAAATACTTTTAACAGTTGAAAGACCGGGACGCTACGTGGGCGGCGAGACCAACAGCGTGATGAAAGATTGGACCACCGTCCGAACGAAAGTTGCTCTGATCTTTCCGGATATTTACGATATCGGTGTATCCAATGTCGGCTTGAAAATCCTCTATGACCAAATCAATCAACGCGAGGATGCACTTGCTGAACGCGCCTACGCGCCCTGGCCCGATATGGAAGCAATAATGCGTCAGCGAGGGATTCCATTATACTCGCTCGAATCAAAACACGCCCTGAGCGGCTTTGACCTGATCGGCTTTTCCCTCCCCTACGAAACGCTCTATACCAATACACTTAATATTCTTGACCTTGCCGGAATTCCTGTGCGTTCCATGAACCGCGACGACTCTCATCCGATCATCATCGCGGGCGGACATGCCGCCACCAACCCTGAACCGATGTACGCTTTCATTGACGCATTCGTGATTGGTGAGGGCGAGGAAGTCATTCTTGATATTATCAATGCGATTCAGGCCAAGCAGACGCGCGAAGACAAACTCCGTGCACTGGCAAAAATCCCCGGCGTATATGTGCCAAAGTATTATCAAGTCCAATATTTAGATGACGGCACAGTCTCCCATATTGAAACATTGATGGAGGGAATTGCCAATCCGGTTGTCAAGCGCATCGTGGCGCAACTACCTCCAGCACCGACAAAGTTCATTGTGCCGAATATCGAGGTCGTGCACAACCGCGTCTCGGTGGAGATTATGCGCGGATGCACACGCGGTTGTCGATTCTGCCAGGCGGGCATGATCACGCGTCCGGTCCGCGAACGAAGCGTGGATGAAATTGTTGAAGCGGCAGAAGCCGCGGTCAATGCCACCGGTTTCGAAGAGCTGGCTTTACTTTCGTTATCTTCATCTGATTTTTCGTATGTTGTGGAACTGGTCAACAAAGTCAGCGAGCGATTCAAAGGACACAAATTAACCATCTCGCTTCCGTCCTTACGAATCGAATCCGTTTCGATTGATCTCATGGACAAATTGCGTGAGCATTATTCGGGCGGGTTCACGCTCGCGCCGGAAGCCGCCACCGAACGAATGCGGCGCATTATCAACAAGTTCATTTCCGATGAAGACCTCATCAACACCACGCGCGAAATCTATCGCCGTGGCTGGACAAATATTAAGTTATATTTCATGATCGGGCATCCATCGGAAACGCTCGAAGATGTGCAAGCCATCGCTGACCTTTGCAAGCGCGTGATTTCCGAGGGACGCAAAGTTGCCGGAATGAAAGTCAAATTACACGCGGGCATCAGCACCTTCGTGCCCAAACCGCAGACCCCATTCCAATGGGTGGCAGTGGATACGCGCGAGAGTATCATCGCAAAACAGAAATTGCTCAAGAACGAATTAAAAGATCGCAACATCAAATTGAGCTGGACAGAGCCAGAAGATACTTTGCTCGAAGCCTGGCTTACGCGAGGGGATCGCCGTATGGCAGAAGTCATTTATTCGGCATGGAAAAACGGAACGAAGTTCGATGCGTGGAATGAACATCGTAAAACACAAGCGTGGCTGGACGCGTTTGCCGAGCATGGACTCGACCCGGCATTCTATACACATCGTCAGCGCCGCACCGATGAAGTTTTTCCGTGGGATCACATCGAGCGCGGCACTACGCAAAAACTTTTTGTTCCAGGATTTCCGTCAATCGCTGGAAGGCAAGATCCGCGTGGATTGCCGCTTGAATTGTTTTGCCTGCGGCATCCTGCCGACTTTTGCCAATGCACGCCGCGAGAATCCCGGAGAAATATGGAAATGTCCGGAAGTGAAATCGCCGGCGCATAAATCAAAAGTGGAACTGCCCGTGTTTGGAGATTGATGAGGGTACGGATTACTTTTTCCAAGACCGGTGCATTGCGCTATATTGGACATCTTGATCTGACTACGATTTGGGAACGCGCTGCGCGCCGCGCGGGACTTCCGCTGGCATACACACAAGGATTCCATCCCCAGCCGAAAATGGCTTTCGCTTCCGCCCTTCCGCTTGGATTCTCATCACGCTGTGAAGTGATGGACATGCGTCTCAACGAAGATATGGACTTGACGTCATTATCAGTGCAACTACAAAATGCAATGCCAGCGGGTATTGGCATCCTAAAGGTAGGAAGCGTGGATGAACACGAGCCGCCTCTGCAAATGCAGATCGTCTCAGCAGAATATGAAGTCTCTTTAACGGAAGCCATTGACAGGTCAAGCTTAAAGCGAAAAATAGATGAAGTGGAATCGAATCCATCTTTGCCACGCGAACGTCGAGGTAGATCTTACGACCTGCGTCCGCTGATAGAAAAGCTTGAACTCACTTCGGAAAATAAAATCCTTATGAGGCTTTCTGCCCGTGAAGGCGCAACCGGACGCCCGGAAGAAGTTTTGCATATTCTTGGAATCAGCAGTGAACACGCACACGTGGAAAGGACAAATTTGATTTTTAGAAATTAAGCGTGGTAAAATTTTTCATTCGCCCCTGTAGCTCAGTGGATAGAGCGTCGGCCTCCGGAGCCGGAAGCGAGAGTTCGAGCCTCTCCAGGGGCGCTTTGATATACACGGTATGGTCGTTGATCGAACTATCGAATTCCTCCAAAAATTGCCTTTAGATTATGGCATTTATACGAATTAATTCGTGGGCTAACTTTGCAATGAACAAGCGTAACACAAACCTGTGGACGCGAAACCCTTTTATTGAAAAAGGAAAATTAGTCAAATGAAAATCGGCAACGGGAAACCTTGACCAATGGATGATTCCGTATCATAATCTTTGATTTAACGGCCCTGATTATTGCATATCATATTTCCCGTGCAACAAATCAATTGAGCACATAGCAGTTGCTTCAAAGAGCATGATGGGTAGTATGCGCGCCTATCATCAAAATAAAAGATTTACCTGAAAGGAGGCGGCCCCAGACAAAATCAAAAGCCTGGTCGGCTTATCTTGCTGTACACCTGTGCAACCCATAATTACTCGACACAACAAAAATCTTTGGAGGAGAAATCCATGAAACGCCTATATGTTATTCTTTCTGTATTGATGGCAGCTAGCATGATTCTGACTGCCTGCGGTGGAGCTTCCGCTGCCCCTGCAGTATGTAAAACCGATGCCGGTGGCTGTGCAGTCTTTTCTGCCGGACAAAGCATCGTCATCGGCATGGGCGCACCCATGACCGGTGATAACGCTGCTTTCGGCCAGGATATTTCCCAGGCTGGCAAGATCGCTATCACAGACGCCGGCCAGTTCCAAGGCTTCTCGTTCTCGTTGGACGCTGAAGACGACGGTGGCACCGCTGAAGGCGGCGCGGCCGTGGCCAACAAGTTCGTTGCCAACCAAGCCGTTGTCGCTATCGCCGGCCATATCTTCTCCGGTGCGACCGCAGCGGCCATTCCTATCTACGAAAAAGCCGCCATCCCGATGATGTCCCCCTCAGCGACCAACCCCACCCTGACCACAACCGGTTCCAAGGTTTTCAACCGCGATGTCTTCACGGATGCCGCTCAGGGCAAGTTTGCGGCTGCCTATCTTTACAACAAGTTGAACGTTAAGAACCTGGCGATCATGCACGATGGTCAAGCTTATGGCCAAGGCCTTGCCCAGGTTGTCAAGGATCAGTTTACGGCTCTTGGTGGAACCGTAGTGGCCTTCACGGCCATCACCCCCGGCCAATCTGATTACAGCGCTCCTTTGGCCGATATTGCTTCCAAGAAACCCCAGGCCCTCTTCTATGGTGGTTATACCGCCGAGGCAGTCATCATCGTCAATCAGATGAAACAGGCCGGTCTAACGGGCGTCACTTTCTTTGGTGATGATGGTACGTTTGGTCAGGACTTCCTTGACCGGACCGCCGCGAATGGTGAAGGCGCTTACTCCACCTCCCTGATCCCGCCTGCTTCGGATGCCAAGACGAAGTTCGACGCAGCTTATCTGGCCGCCTACGGTCAGCCCGCTGGAAAGCTCTCCCCCTACACTTGGACTGCCTATGACTCCGTGGCTGTTTTGATCAAGGCCATCGAAAGTGTAGCTGTCGTCAGCGGTGGCAAGCTGTACATCCCGCGTGCCGCGTTAGTTGCAGCCGTACGCGCCACCAATAATTACCAGGGCCTTTCCGGTACCATCACCTGCGATGCCACCGGCGAGTGCTCGGCCTCCGGCCCGGTCTTCAATGTAGACAAGGGCGGTAAGTGGGTACCGGTTCAATAGTAAACTTGTGCGCAGTTCGTTAGCGTCCCTGTTACATATTTGATTTGAAATAGATGGCGGGGCAGGTCTCGCCTGCCCCGCCATTATGTTATTTCTACTCCATCAATTTAGGAGAAGGGCTATGCCCAGTGCAAAATCACCCGCCCGACGGGTTAGTACGTATAAGATCGTGCAAGCCATTCTTGGAATTTTGTTCGCCGGATATTTGCTCTGGCGACTTTATATTGTATTTATCGCTAGTCCGGCCTATGGGCCTGACACGTGGGTCCGCTTCCTGATTGCCGGCGTTGTATTGGGAAGCGTATATGCCCTGATTGCCATTGGCTATACCTTGGTCTATGGCATTTTACGCATGATCAATTTTGCCCATGGTGATATCATGATGATCGGCGCATTTGGCGGGTATTTTGTCTTTGAAGCGTTCAAAGCCATTCCTGCCCCCACAATGGCCAACCCAAAAATGACTTTTCTGGATGCCAATCCAATTCTTTCGGTCGTAGCCGCTTTTATCGTCGGTGCTTCTGTAGCCGCCCTAGGCGGCTATTTTCTTGAAAAAATTGCTTATCGGCCTCTACGAGGGGCACCACGACTGGTACCCTTGATTTCTGCCATTGGAGCATCCATCTTTCTGGAAAATGCTGCACAGTTGCTCTTTGGCACCCAGCGACGGGATTATTCCAACCCAGCTATACTGACGCGCGGAAATGGTTGGAATCTTGCGATTGGGGGGACCACCGTCATCCTGCCCTATACGGGTGTATTGACAGTGGCAGTCTCAGTTTTGCTGATGCTCGGCCTATATTTACTAGTCATGCGCACCCGCTTGGGTCGCTCCATGCGGGCAGTCGCCGAAAATAAGCAGGTCGCAGCCTTGATGGGGATTGATGTGGATGGAGTCATCAGCCGCACTTTCATCATTAGCGGAGCGCTGGCCGGCGCCGCCGGGGTCATGTGGGGCATTCATCTCGGCATAGTCTACTACTATGTTGGTTTCCTGCCCGGCATCAAAGCTTTCACCGCGGCCGTATTAGGCGGCATTGGGAGCGTCCCTGGCGCTATGTTAGGTGGCCTGTTCCTGGGATTGGTAGAATCATTGGGCCCAGGAATCCTAGGCATGAGCTACCAGCTCGCAGATGTCATTGCATTTGGCATTCTTGTGTTGGTGTTGATCTTCCGCCCGACCGGCATTGTAGGTGAGGTCCTTACCGAGGAGAAGGTGTGATGAAAAAACAATTGCAAATGGCATTAAGCGCTGGAGTCACCTTCGGAATCGTCACCATTTTCTTGTTCCTCATTGGCTTCACCAGCACGTCCGGAGACCTTCTGGCTGATCTCTTCGGCAATAAAAACGCCGCTCCATTCCTCGGGTTGTCACCCCAGATAATCAACATGATCATCTTCCTAGCCTTGGTGGGTCTATGGGCCGGATCATACGGTTCGCGCAAAAGTAAAGGCCAGATCGATGATCCCTGGGCACCCGCTTTGATCGGCGGGCTAACAGCCGGCTTGGTGCATGGAATATTGGTTGGCCTGATGGCTTGGTTGGTTGGAACACTTAACTTGAATAATGTACCGATCAACATGTATTTGGCGGCTGTGCTCCCTGCCGCGATCAAAATGTTCCTATTGGGAGGCAGCCCTATTCAGGGTGCGATCTTCCATCTCGTCCTATTCACACTAACAGGCTTCCTAGGCGGGTTGTTAAGTCGTGGTGTGGGGCGCGGCAGTTGGAGAGTGCGGGTCGGGGCGAACTGGAAGAACGCCTGGGACGGATTCAATCAGAAGTCCTTCATCAAACAGGTGCGCGGTAACCCTGCCACACGGTATGTAATCTATGGCGTGCTCTTACTGCTGGTCTTTCTATTGCCGTTAGTAGCCGGCCAATACTGGAACTACACCATCGGTACGGTCTGTATCTATGTTCTGCTCGGTCTCGGTCTGAATATTGTGGTGGGTTTGGCGGGCCTGCTCGACTTGGGATATGTGGCATTCTTTGCCATCGGTGCTTATACCATGGCCCTGCTGACCGCCCCCGCACCGCAACATCTGATGTGGAGTTTCTGGATCGCCTTGCCGATCGGGGTTGTGTTAGCCGCCTTGACGGGACTACTGCTCGGCGCTCCCGTGCTGCGCTTGCGCGGCGACTATCTGGCCATCGTTACTTTAGGCTTTGGCGAAATCATCCGCTTGTTGAGCACAAGTGATGCCATGACATCCTTCTCCGGCGGGCCGAAAGGTGTACCCAGCATTGCCGGCCCGATCATCTTCGGGAAACCTTTCGACAGCGGAGCGGATTTCGTTTACTTGATATTTCTGGCAGCGATATTGATCATCTTTGTCACTAATCGTTTGCAAAATTCGCGCGTTGGGCGCGCTTGGGAGGCCATGCGTGAAGACGAGACCGTCTCGCGCGCCATGGGTATCAATACCTTGACACAGAAGCTGCTGGCCTTTGCCATCGGCGCGGCCTTCGCCGGGTTGGGCGGTGCACTGTTTGCCTCCCGCAACCAGTTCACTGGCCCGGAAGATTACACTTTTATGGTTTCAGTCAATGTCGTTGCAGTGGTGATCGTAGGCGGCATGGGCAGTATTCCCGGCGTCATCGCAGGTGCGCTGGTGCTCAAGGGCCTGCCGGAAGTGCTGCGCGAACTCCAGGATTACCGGGTTCTGGTCTTCGGCGCCCTGCTGGTGGTCATGATGCTCTGGCGGCCTGCCGGTATCATATCTTCCTCACGCCGAAAATTAGAGGTTGAAAAAGACACTGGAGCACTGGCACCCCCCAAGGAAGGGAGTGAAAAATGACCATTGCACTTGAAACCCGTTCCTTGACCAAGCAATTCGGTGGCCTGACTGCAGTTGACTCCGTGGACCTGGCAATCCCGGAAAATTCCATCTTCAGCGTCATTGGTCCAAATGGCGCCGGCAAGACCACTTTCTATAATTGCATCACCGGTTTCTACGAACCGGAAGTAGGTGATATTCTTTTTTACGGCAAATCGTTGGTCGGTCTGTCTCCGGATCAGGTTACGTATCGAGGCATCTCGCGAACGTACCAGAATATACGCCTGTTCGCCAATATGAGCGCCATCGAAAATATTCTGGTCGGCGAGCATTCCCGCATCCGTGGTTCATGGGTGGAAGCAATTCTTCACACACCCCGTGTGGTAAAAGAGGAAAAACAAGCGGTCGAGAAGGCCCGGGAACTTCTGAATTTTGTCGGCCTCGTTGGTCTCGGAGACCAGTTGGCCAGGAACCTACCTTACGGTGCCCAACGCAGACTGGAAATCGCGCGCGCACTGGGCAGCCAGCCGCGCCTCCTATTGCTGGATGAACCGACCGCCGGAATGAATCCGCACGAAAGCACCGACATGATGCACTTCATCCGCCGCCTGCGGGATGAATTAAAAATCACGATCCTGCTCATCGAACACGATATGCGCGTCGTTATGGGAATTAGCGAACGGATCGCCGTGCTGGATTACGGCGCAAAGATCGCCGAGGGGACCCCCTCTGAAATCCAGGGTAATCCACGCGTCATCGAAGCCTATCTGGGAAGCGGCGCGGCCTCGGGCCTGACCAACTCCACTTCTCAGCCCGCCTGATCGCGAGGTATTCATGTCCATGCTCGAAGTTAACGATATCCACACTTATTATGGCAACATCCATGCCCTCAAGGGCATCTCGCTGACGGTCGAAAAAGGCGAAATCGTCACATTGATTGGATCCAATGGAGCCGGTAAAACAACCACCTTGCGCTCCATCTGTGGGCTGCAGAAACCGCGCCAGGGCAACATCCTGCTCGAAGGCGAAGACCTCGACCCTTTCAAGGCGCATGAGATCGTTGCAAAAGGGGTGGCGATGGTCCCTGAAGGACGTGGCATTTTCGCCCGCCTATCTGTGGCTGAGAACCTGGATATGGGAGCCTACATCCGGCGTGACCGCGCTGCCATCCAGAAAGACTTGGAGCGGGTCTTCACCATCTTCCCGCGCTTGAAAGAACGTCAACACCAGGTAGCCGGGACGCTTTCCGGCGGTGAGCAGCAGATGCTAGCCACGGGACGTGCCCTTATGACCCGCCCGCGCCTGCTCCTGATGGATGAACCTTCGATGGGACTGGCACCCGTCTTAGTAGAGGCAATTTTCAATGTGATTAAAGCAATCAATCAGGAGGGCACAACCATTCTCCTGGTGGAGCAGAATGCTTTGATGGCGCTCTCCATTGCCGATCGCGGCTATGTCATCCAAACCGGACAAATCGTCCTGCAGGATATAGCGTCCAATCTCAAGAAGAACGAGATGGTACGAAAATCCTATTTGGGTATGGAATGAAAAGGATGTAAGCAAGATTCAACCGAGACCCGTTTTCAATTGAAAACGGGTCTCGGTGCAAATTAGATTTGCATAGAAGTGCCCTAAATAGGGAAATGGGATTTTATGGGACAACGAAATGTATCATCTCAATAAATAGGGGCAGAGTTTGTTAGGCCCAGGACGAGCCGAGGCCGAGTTCACAGGCGCGTTGTGTCACCAGAGTAGCCGGGGGTGGGATCTGGTCTGTTCCGGAAATACGATCTTGAATGCAAGCCGACCAGCCACAATTCAGAAACGGATTTAGCTGACCCCCCTCCCCTGCCCTTAAGGATGGGTGGGGCGCAAACTGCTCGGTATCCCCATTCCCCAAACGATGAAAGCGGAAACGGTTATTTAACCAAGAACCACTCTCATCACATACTGATTGACCGCGCCAAATCGGTACTTGTATTCCTCATCGCCGCGCATGAAATCGAATTCTGCCCGTCCGTGCTCGCAGGCCCATTGCAATTGATGTCCGAGTAAAACCCAGCCGGGCGAAAGCTCCATGAACTCACGGCTGACGCCTGAGTTATAACCCCACAATTTGTTTTTGTAATCGAAGTTCAATGCCGCCGCGGCTTTGACTCCATCCACCGTCAAAAACGCCAGCCAAAGATAACCATGCTCAAATGCGGTTCGAATCACCGACTTCATTTGCTCACGCATCGATTGCGTCAGGAAATTGGCTTTGCTTAAATCGTGTTCCATCAACTGGAAGAACGCATCACTCTCCGTCTCCAAAGTGGCGGCGTCCTCGACGATATAAAATTGCACCGGCGCTTCGCTTTCCATGGCACGACGCATCTTGCGTCGAATCTCATGACGCTGTTTCTTTTCAATGTGTGAAAGATAATCATCAAACGAACCCGTCAATGCGATGCGCGGTGTGGGACGATAGACTTCCTCATGATAAGTCAAACCGCGTTGCTCAAATTCCGCTTTGAGGGCCGCGCGAGTCGGAGAACTATCAGGGAGGTTATACCAATCGAAGGGCAAGCCGCGATACGTCGCAGACTGAGCGAGGAAATCCATCAAGCCTGAAACAAAGCGCGGCAGGTTATCGAGTCGGACAATCAAATCGAGGTAATCCGAAATCTCGATGCTTCCAATTAATAGCAATGCGGAGCGTCCGTCATATTCGACTTTGAAGAGCGGGGCAATGCCGATGAGTTGACCGTTCTCACGTGCTGAGATCAAAACCAATTCGGCATCTTTCCACTCGCCGCCGCCGAGAGTCTGCCACCATTGACGGAGGTATTCGTGCCGCAAAAACGGCACATCGCTGATGCTTTGTTCGACCAAAGTATCCCATTCGTTTTCGGAGATGGACGAGAAATCGTTGTGAAAAGTGAAATCCATGTTTACCCATTGAACTCAAAGATGTATCGCCTGAGATTTTACCAGTATAATGATAGATAATCTTTACCCATTCTTACCATGCCGCTCGATCTGACTCTTGCACCCCTTTATCGAACCGAAGGAAAAGAACAAGCCAGCCTACCAGGCTTGATGCCGGCCATGCCGCCGCGCAAAACGGCACGCGGCCGCGATGCCGATAGACTGATCGCATATCTTTTACTCACCGGCAACGCGGCTTTTTCAACGGGCGATTACGTTCAACTGGTGAGCCGCGCCGCAGTGACCTTTTATGAAACGCCTGGTACGTTAACCTTTGCCCTGCGCGCCGCGGCAGAGGCGATCAACCAGCCATTGCTGGAACGCAACATGTCCACCAGCGGGCAAGGCCAATATGCGGTGGGGTTATTATCGCTGGTGGTTTTGCGCGAGTCGCAAGCCACGCTTTTGTTGAGCGGACCGATGCACGCTTATGTTTTGAATGCTGACGGCGCGCATCATATCTTCGATTCGCTTTCGGGCAACGGATTGGGGCTGGGCGCCAACGCGCCTCATCATTTTTCACGCTTCAGCCTTCAACTCAATGATCGGCTCGTGTTGTGCGCAATGATTCCTTCTGCATGGGAATCGGCTCTAAATGATTCAAGTCCGGCCTCGCTGGAAGCCACGCGCCGTCGCCTGATGAATCTTACAAGCGATAATGTCAATGCAGTTTTGATTCAAGCCACAGAGGGAAGCGGCACTTTGATCGTGATGCGACCGGAATCGGAATCGAGCGCACCCGAAGAACCTGCGCGTCCAGCCGCCGACGAGGGGCGGGTTACTGAACCACAAGCCGAGTCCATGCCTGAAGCGCACCTCGTGCAACCGTCGGCATATTCCATTCCACCTCAACCGAAGGAAGAAGAACTTCCATCGCAATCCATCGAGCCGGATATTTTATCTGTATTGCCGCGCCTGCAACCGTTGGAGTCGCCGCCGACATCGAAGGAAAAAGAGCCAACGGTTCCCGAGCCGATCAAAGAATCGCCGACTCCGCGATCTTCGCGAAGGCGCCGGGCGGCAAAAACAATCGTAAGCGGTATGCAGTTCTGGCATCGAGGCAGGGAACAAATGGGCCAGGGTCTGCAATCCTTTCTGCCCCGCCTTCTCCCCGGCTCGGAAAAATCGCCCAATCTCAAATTGCCATCGTACATCATGGTTTTCATTGCCATCCTGATTCCATTGGTGGTGGTGACGATTGCGAGCCTGGTTTATTTCCGTTATGGCCGCAGCGTGCAATACGAAGAATATTTGGTGCAGGCGCGCAACGCACGCGCCGTCGCCATCGGCCTGAGTGATCCCATCGCACAGCGGGATGCATGGCAACAGGAACTTTCATATCTAAACAGTGCTGAGTCTTACAGCATTACTGCGGACACAAGCGCGATGCGCACGGAAGCGCAATCCAAGCTGGATCAATTGGAAGGAATCAGCCGTCTGCAATTTCAGCCCGTGGTGAGCGGCCTCAACGCGCAGATCAGCCGCATGGCCGCCAACGAGAACGATCTTTATTTGCTGGATGCCGTACACGGCAATGTGCTGCATATTGCAATCAACGCCAATGGATTATTCCAAACTGATAACTCATTCAATTGCGCACCGGGTACTTATGGAAGTTACACCGTTGGCCCGCTGGTGGATATCGTCATCCTGCCTCCGGTCAATTCGCTGAATGCGGCAATGATGGGAGTGGATGCAGCGGGAAATCTGCTTTATTGCGCGCCCGGACAAGTTCCGCAAGCCATTCCGCTTCCGCCGCCGGATACGAATTGGGGGCGCGTCAAAGCTTTCGCTTTGGATGGAGATAATCTCTACGTCATTGATCCGCCATCGCGCGCGGTATGGGTTTACAGCGGTAAGAGCGATGCGTTCGTGGACCGGCCCTTCTTCTTCTTTGGCGACCAGGTTCCCAACATCGAAAACGCAATTGACCTGGCCGTAAGTAATGGAGAACTTTATATTCTTCACGCCGATGGTCAGCTTTCCACCTGTACTTACAGCAGCATTGAGGCTGTGCCGACGCGTTGCGATGACCCGGCCACATTGACCAATCCTCTTCCCGCCTACCGCGATACAAACCTTTTCTCCCAAACGCATTTTACGCAGATGATGTTCGCACCCGCACCTGACTCGGCATTGTTAATTTTGGATTCGGACAACCAGAGCATTTTCCGTTTTACGCAGCTTTCGCTGCAATTACAAAACCAACTCCAGCCTCTCGCCGGGCGCACGAATCCGTTGCCTGCCACCCCTGCCAGCGCCGTGACGGTCAGCCCCAATCATATATTGTTCCTAGCTCTCAAAGACCAGATATACTTCGCTACAGATTCGCCATAACATCTTTTATCTTCGATTGCTCAAGGAGGAGCATTATGTTCGATTATCTGAATTCCCTGATTGGCCATGCCGTTCAACAGCCCGCGCCACAACATATTCAAGGCGTTTCGGCAGTCGCCAACCTCGTTGCGGATGATCCCAATACGCCGACGCAGTCCATCACTACCAAAGCTTTGGTCATCACGTACAACCCAACGATGGATTCAGCCACCGGCAAAAAACTGACGGACCTGGAAGGCTGGTCATCGCCGGATGTGTTGCTCAACGGTTACATCGGCAGCTTATTGCAGGTCAGCAACGGTCTGGCAAATCATCAGATCGTTCAAAACATCGTGCTGGATGAGTTCCCCGCTCTCACCGATGGATTTCAGTACACAGCGCAATCCTTCTTATCCGTGCTGAATAGCTCCACGCCTATGCATAATCCCTCAGGCATCGATTACAACGCCATCCTGACGCGCTTCAACATCCTACAACGCGTTGCCAACAACGAGTTTGATGAAGTATGGATCATGGGATTTCCCTATGCCGGGTTGTATGAATTGATCATGGCCGGAGATGGAGCGTTCTGGTGTAATGCTCCGGCGCTGGCCAATACGGCTTCATGCAATCGGCGCTTTGTGATCATGGGCTTCAACTATCAGCGGGAAGTCGGCGAGATGCTGCATTCCTATGCTCATCGCGCGGAAAGCATTATGGCCCAGGTTTTCAATTGTCAGGATTTTCTGGCATGGGCGTATCGGCCGAATCGGACACCGACCACGATCAGCGCGGGACAGACCCTGAATCTCTTTCAGCGTTTCATCCTCTATAATCAAATCGCGCCCGGTCAGGCCGGAGTTGGTCTCGTTCACTTCGCACCCAATAGCACGCAGGATTACGATTGGGGGAATCAGACGCAAGTCAACAGCACCTGTTACGATTGGCTGGCTTTCCCGAATCTCACTGGAAGTACGCGGAGTGTGGACTGCTCCGAATGGGGCAACGGCGACGATGGCGCATTCCAACAATGGTGGTTGAACCATTTGCCGAGGGTGAACGGCATCAAGAACGGAATTTACAACAACTGGTGGCATTACATTGCCAATCCAAATAATGTATATGTCAATGCATAAGCCAACGCCGTCCTTTAACAAGGGCGGCGATTTTATTCATTGTGAATCAAAGTTATGGTAAAATCTTCCAACCTGGAGGGATGGCCGAGCGGCTGAAGGCGCATGTCTTGAAAACATGTTAGGGTCACACCTACGTGGGTTCGAATCCCACTCCCTCCGCCATCAACCTACAGGAGTCTTAATAATTTATTTTTTCTTCTGGGGAGGTGCCAGAGCGGCTGAATGGGCTCGCCTGCTAAGTGAGTGCCGGGGTAACTCGGTCGCGGGTTCGAATCCCGCCCTCCCCGCTGTTACACGGTTCAGGTCCTAGTGACCGGGACTGTTGTAAAGGCTGAAACGCAAAAGATGGCTGACCTGCCGTGAATGCGTTTTGCCGCACGAAAGCTCTTTCGACTAGTCCTCGAAAGAGCTTTTTGTGCTTAAGTTGGGAAAGATCATTCCAATTCTTTAGAACTAATTGGATATCATTAACTAATTCGATCTTACTACGCATTGCTTTAAGATGCAAGGGGTCAGAATCTTCGTCAAGTTTTTTTTGTTCCTGCTCCAGCGTCTTTGCATCCAATTCTCCAAGCAAGTATAACTTCTTTGTGCGCTCAAATCTTGCTTCAAGTTGTCTTGCTCGAAATTCAGTATCAAGTTCTTCCGTAGAAACAACATTCTCGACAATATCTTTGATCCAAATCAAGACTTGTTGTTCAATTTCATCTGCGTTTACATTTGGTTGATGGCACTCACAGGTCTTTTCTCTTTGATTGCCGTCCGCGTAATATCGTTTGTTCGCGTGTGATGAGCCACGCATTGGGCCACCACAGTAGCCACATCTAAGTATACCTGTCAGGGGAAATATACGAACTGGCGTTCCTCGTCTGTTGAAAATATTTTTAAATCGGATTTCACGTATATCGTTGACTTGATCAAATAATTCTTGGGATACCAGCGCAGGATGGACAGACTCAAAAAGGTGGCTGGGAGCTTTCCTTTTTTGATGAACGCCATTGTTGTCAACCCCTTGATACGCTACTTTTCCGGTATAGGCGATACGCTTTAACATATCTCGAATGACATCCCGACTAAATGAATGCGGTCCTGTTCGACCCGGAACCCCCTTTTGACGCACGGGTAATTCCGTGCCGTCCGCTAGAGTTACCTTGAGCGAATTCAATTTCATTGCGATGGTGCGATGAGTTTCATTCTCAGTAGCGTACCAATTAAATATTTGGGTAACGATCTTGCTTTCGATCGGATGTGCAACCATCTTTTTACCATCGCTCTTATCGGGTTGACCAAAATCTGGGCAATATCCCTTTCCGTTTGGGTCAGTACATTTTGAACACAAACCATTGCAGTATCCATAAGGAATGGCGCCGATCCACAAGCCTTGACGGGCGCGCTGCAATTTCCCTTTCCGAACTTCCTGACGCAAATTGTCAATATAGATCTCTGCCAGTGTTCCGAGGACAGACAGCATCAACTTTCCCCAAGGAGTGGTGAAATCCATTCGTTCCTGGACTGAAGCGAACGCAACGCCGCAGCTGTTTAGTTGATCCAGTGTGGAAAGTAAGCCACTTAAGTGGCGGTAGAAGCGATCTACTTTATCTACGACGACAACATCGAATTTTCCATCGCTCGCATCCTGAAGGAGTTTTTCAAAAGCGGGACGGTGGCTTCCCTTTTTAGCAGAGATACCTGCATCCTGGTAGATGTCGACCAATTGCCATCCCTGCTCTCGGATATATTTCGTTATACTGTTTTCCTGCGCATCAAGACTATAACCGTCAACCTGCTCGCGCATAGAAACGCGTCGATATCCAACGGCTCTTAGCGCTTTTAGATGAATAGTGTTTTCCATTTCTTCTTTTTCTCCTTTTGACAATAAGTTATAATTTTATTCTACACAATAAAATGATGGAGCCCAAAATGAAGAGTGAAGAGCCGTTAGCGATGCAACTGCGGAGGGGGCGGCGAAGAAAGTATGATAAGCAACCCCTTCTCGATCGAATACATGAACTGTTAGCGGAGAGGAATGAAAATTACCGGGAGGCGAGCTTGCGCGCACACTTGGACAATGCATCAATTCAGAGGATCATTTCTGGTCAGCGTCCAAGTATGACTACTTGTGCCTATCTAGCCGATCATTTTGGTGTGAATCCAAATGAATTCTTAGAACTGGCTTTTTGGCCAAGACTAAGTTTGTTTGATGTAGCAAAGAATATGCCCGAAAAACTTCCAAATGATGTTCTGGAAGTCGCCACGCGTCTCGCACAAATCGATAACCCCGGTACACGCAAAAAAGTTACTGAGGCAATCATGACTTTACTTAATCAGTATTTCGAATGAAACCTACTAAATAATCTCGACGCGCCCAAAGATTACCTTTAAACAGGTTGATACTATTTTAGCAATTCATCAAACGGTGAGTGTATGCGGGCTTCCTGCAACTGACCTTTGCCATCAAAGTAAATTCGATCAAATATTATGCCAAGTAAAGCTCGCTGCTCGCGCGGCAACATACGATGCCACAGTTGGGAAAAATCTTTAAGGATTAAAGTTGTCTCAGGCGTAAAGGGGTGTGTTTTGGGGGTCAATCTACTTAATTCAGCAGCGATCCGTAGTTGATGATTTTTCAGTTCAGCACTATCTATCGCACCAATTGAATGCTGTTCTATGAATTTCGCCATTTCCATTTCCAAGTTGTGACGTTTGGATGCATAAAGTCCCATACCTGCATCGCTCAGTGCGTATGCGACAATCCGTTCATACCATTGTTCCGGCAAGATCAATTGAGCCAGCAATTCGTCAATCTGAGTCTCTAATTTCTCGGCGGGAAGACTTGGAAGAATATGACGCTCCCGAAGACTATCAACATTTCGGTCTGGATAGGAAATCAATCCAGTGGATGTCAGATCAATTCTATTATCGCGGTCCCTCTGACGGCCATGCAACCCCGCACATCGATATACTCGTTGATTGGAACCATTTGTGTTTCCGCGCAAAGAAACAGTTCGGCCTGGTCTCGTGAAGGGCAGGCACTCCCAACATTGTGCGATCCCGCTTAATGGGAAAACCTTGGCAGATTTGCCAGCGTTGGTTGGCGTTTGTTTCTTGGATTTTCTAATAGATTGATTCTCCTGCCATAGTTCATAGGAGATCAGCGGCTCGTGCTTGCCAGGATAACTGTATTCGATTTGGCGGCGATTTTTCACTGTTTGTCGATATTTGGTTGGATCGTCCAAGTCATCTTTCATGCTTAGTGGAGATGTTGGATAATGAGCTACATATCCGGCATAAAAAACATTTCGGACGATATCAAGGACGCTGTCCGGGGAGAATGCTCCCGGTTCTACCGAACCAGGTACACCTTTTGTTCGGAATTTTATTTTCATTCCACCGGCACATTCAGAAATATCGAACTCGTTATCATTAAGATATTTGGCTATTTCTCGCAGACTCCAACCTTGGTGATAAAGAGATGCAATTAGTTGGACAGCATGTTTTTCTATGGGGTGTGGGACTTGAATCCGGCCATGGTCCAATTCGGGGCGATCAAGTCCGCCAAAGAGCGGACAATAGCCTTTACCGTTTGGATCAGTGCAAGTTGAGCACATTCCATTGCAATAGCCAAGACGATATCCGCCATGATGAAAACCACGTTCTTTTCTACGTTTAGCAGCTTGTCGTGTGCGGATGGATGTTGTAAATATGGGCATTTCCGCTACAGCGGCCATCATAAAGAGCATCAACCGGCCGCCAGCCGTGCGAGTGTCGATTTGTTCATTGACAGAAATTAATGCGACGTTATGTTCTTGAATCCTGTCAAAGAACTTCAACATACTTAAGCCGTTTCTGTATTGACGGTCAATGAAATGAACGATGACATAATCCACTTCACCTTTTTTGATCAAGTTAAGCAATTCCTGCAGGCCAGGCCTGTTGGAGTTTTTTCCCGACTTATCCAGATCGCTGATCACGGTGACAATTTGTAAGTTCGATCTCTCTGCCACCGCACGGCATTCGCGTTCCTGAATTTCAGGCGAGTATGATGGAGAATTTTGAAGTACGCGGGATTTTCGAATATAGATCGCGGCCCGATTTAAATTCGGCGGCTTGATATCTTGGGCAAGGCGCGAAAGGTTGGCGAGCACATCTTCCGGACGTATCGTTGCGGGGTTTGAGAAATTCGTTGTCATTTGATCACCAGCCTGGCTTCTTCAATGGGCCCTGTGCTTGCCGGTTTGTGGACCTGATCAGATTCCTGGGCTTCCTTGAGAATTCTGCGAAGAATCAGTCCGAGTTCACGGCAAAATGCATCAATCCGCTCAGACTCTGAAATTGAATTAGTGGGTTGTGCGGGCATAGTCATCCTTGGTGTAAAATTGCGAAAGCCGACGCAATTTATGAAATTATAGAATTCCATCTTGCTGACATATTTTTCCACACACAATTCTCCTCATGTTGGTGCATCCGCACCATTTTTGCAATGAGTGAAAAACGACCAAGTCTTCCTGAAAACGGACAAAACCATGTGGTAAACACACAATTGGAAGAAGTCGGATGGGAAAACACCAGCACTTTCTCATTCAAAGCAGAGGTGAACATTGCGTCTATACTGCGCTGGTATGGGCTGGTTAAGAGCTTAAAGGTAGTCGTCACATCTTCCTCCAATCATTTCGCTTTACTTAGGTCGGCAATATATAGGCACCCGGGCACCAAAACAGTCTCCAAGGTTGCTCATAATTGGGAAACTTCTCCGATACGGTTTTCCCAAGCTGGAAGAAGGATTGGTTTTAATCAGTTGTCGTGTCTCAAACCAATTGAACAATCGCCTGATAAATTTCCCTGTCCGGCAAGTTGTTCGATCGGTAGAAAGCGAAAAAAGGCCTATATCGGAAAAGACTTTCATTAGATCCCGTAGGTCCTGAGTTGTAATGGCAGCCACCAATTTTTGGTCCAGGCCCAATTTCTTAGCGGCAATTAATACGCGCCCTGTGAAATATCTGTAGCTCTCGATCGTTTTTTCGCGAACACTGTTCCCGTGTTCGTCAATGTATTGAGCGATGGCAACTGCGAGTTGGAGTTGTGGAGCTGGGGATGAGGATTGTTTGAGTTGGTTTGGTTTATAATGTCGTTTCATGATGCGGCATTATAGGTCGATGTCTTCTAGTTTTCCCCCGATTTTTGCAAAATCTTTGCATCCAATTTGCAATGACCCGATCAAAACACCCCCTCTCAGATAAGAAACAATTCGAAAGCTTCATCGACGACATTCTTGCAGACCGATGGGACCTAATTTCGCAGAAAACCACGGGACTCGAAGAGCATGTCCCGAAACTCCTTGACGATGTATGGGTAAAAGCCACACTCGCAAGATTGAAATTGGAAATCCCGGATTCAAACGAAAAGTTCGACTCTGGGTGGATTTGGGCTTTTGTATTGCTTGGCATTTGGAGACAGCAGTTTAGCCGATTCGGCAAAATGGAACGAAAAGCTATAGATTTGCTCGCTTTCTTTGCGCGATATGCTTGGCCCTGCTACTTATCGGTAAACTCCAAATTAGAATCCCAGAGAATTGATATAAAGACCGATCAGGAAATGGGGAAGTGGCTTTCGCAAACGCCAAGACTAAAAGATGCACTTCACAATTTTGACCTGCAATTGGATTCGGCAATATCATCAAAACTAAAGAATTGGACGGAGCGTGACAATTCCACCCTCGCCCGCGCCCGCGATAGAGGAATGTCAGTTATCCATATCGCCTTTTGTGATGCTGTCAATATAGAGGTTCTTAACTCAGATGGCAGCCAGCCCAGAGCTTCTCGTAAAAAACAGAAGACTATTTTAGCTACCCAACAGACCAATGATTGGAAAACATCAACCGACTTTCCGCCTATCCTTTCTATGTATTGGCAATTCCCGGAAAACGTGGAATCTGCTTCACAACTTCGGCAGAGATTAGATCGGTTACCCCGCTTAGGTGAAATTACCGACCTTTTGTTATCTGAGAAAATAGCAGGGCTTTCGCTTACGGCCGATCAACGCATACTGGCACTCGAATTGATCAATTATTTACCGTACTGGGCAATCACCGAAAGTGGAGATCTGGCTTCGTCTATTTCACGGCGGCGATTGGAAGCCATCTGGAATAGCATTCATAAGGAAAATGTATCGCCCATCATTGGTCAGTTGGTAGATGCGGGTTTGTTGATGGTGGATACCGGTTCTAACCTCTTTATGCCAAATTTATTGCTATTCGACGCCCTGTTCATGCGAGTGTGGTTGCAGGAACATAAAAAGGAACGCAATGAGTTGCCTCCCACGGAGGCTAACCTCACTTTATCCAGATGGCTGTATTTGTTAATTGATCATTTGATTGATAGGAAAGATTATCGGGGTGCAGGTGATTACCTGTGGAGAGTCCAGGGTCTCCTGCCAGGCGCATCTTCGCGTTCCTGGCTGCAAATTCTGTATATCATTTGGTCGGCTCCAGCAGAAGCGCTGATGGAACCAAGAATCTGGGCACTTGCCACCATTGCTGAGCAGGTTTTTCAACGATTAGCTGCCATTAACGGAACAGCTGACCTGTGGATAATGACAAACTCCTTGCCGGTTCGGTTGCCGCTCAGCCCAGAGGGAGACCAAGCTCAAATGATGAGGGATATTGTGAGCGATTATCTGAGTGGGCTGAGCGAATATATCGATTTGCATGCCAATCTGCTGGATTACGTTTCTTATGTAAGGGAAATGTTGGATATTCAGTTTGGAGTTGATAGACCGGGAAAGAGCAGATTTTCTGTGTCATTGAGTATCGCCTATTCTCCGGACCGATACGAGGATATTGACTGGTTGTATTACCACTTGGTCTCTGGCATACGGTCTTTTGATCCCCATATGAAGATTAAAACAACCGATTTCTTTTTTGGGAATAACGCTCAAACAGTTGAGGAATCCTTTATTAGAGCTTTTATGCCCGACCTATCGAATGTTTCTGATATAAAGGCTTTCTATGTCGAGCCGCTTGTGGCGTGGAAAAGTCCAGTGGTAGATCGCTATCTTAACGCTTTTGCCAGCCGCAAGTTCTTACTCAACGCGAAAGCCTTTGCTGAAAATTCTCCCCTGCATAATCGGATCGCCATTCTGAAGCACGCGATGGCTGGAACTGTGGGCTATGAGGACTGGGTGTGAAAATGTAGTCGGAGACGCGTGGTCGCGAGAATGTGGATTTTTACTCTGTCTCCCTATAAATTTTCTTAATGGAGCCTAACCATTCATACATACATAGCAAGTTGTTTGCGCAGTGCAAGGATGCTGGCGTCCGCAAGGTCAGCAGGCATCAGGCCATCCCGTTTCAACGTTTCAAGACGGACGATATTGTTTTGGATCTTGTTGATTTCATCGGACGGATTCATCGTTTACCCGGTTTCACGACGGGCCAACAACGATGTAACGACATATAAGGTTTTGAGGTGGTTTGGACGGATCGGCTTCGGCGAGAGAAGAGTGAACACGAATTTTGATAGAATTTTTTAGCTGCTCCGGTGTGAATTTCCTCTGATTTTCCAACCGTTGCAGCTTCGCCGCCTCAATGGATTTGCGCCAGGTTTCAATCCGTTCCTGTTTCTCTGTTTCGGTAGTCACAGAGGGATAGCTGTTTCTTGAGATCCGTAAACTGCCTTTAGATAGTTTCATTATTAGCAAAAAGAGCAAAAATTACCATACTTATTTAAAAGTATGGTAATTTTTGTTGTATAATATTCTAAACAATAACTATGTCCGAAAACAACTTCAATCGTTACAAAGAAATATTTCACAATAACAATGGCATTCTTCGCTATTCTCAGGCTATGAAACTTGGAATACCACGATATGCTATTGACAAATTTATTGGCACCGGTGAACTTACTAAGGAATCAAGGGGAATATATCGTTTGAAAGACTTAGAGCCTTTGAGTAATCCAGATTTGGTTCAAGTTAGTGTCCTAATACCAAAAAGCGTAATTTGTCTAATTTCCGCGCTTTATTTTTATAATTTGACAACTCAAATACCTCACCGAGTTTATATTGCTTTGAAACAAAACGTAAAAGCGCCTAAAATAAAATACCCTCCCATAAAAGTATTTCATTTCTCGGATAAATCTTTCATTGCAGGAATTGAAGATCATGTTGTTGACGGAATTAAGATTAGTATATATAGCCGAGAAAAGACTATAGCAGATTGCTTTAAGTTTCGCAAACAAATAGAAACAAGTATAGCTCTTGAAGCTCTCAAGGATTATATGAATCAACCTAATCCAGATATTCAGTCAATCATTAAGTATGCTAAGATAAATCGAGTTGAGAATGTAATCCGTCCATATTTAGAAACACTTGTATGACCGATCATCCGAAGAATATCCCCGCATCGATATACGCCCGTTTAGTCATTGAAGCTAAAAAACGAAATAAAAACTTTGGCGAAGTTTTGCAATACTATGGAATAGAGCGATTTCTTTATCGGCTTTCAAAGACGCAATATGCAGATAGTTTTGTTCTTAAGGGTGGTTTAGCTTTCTATAACTGGGATATACCTTTGCGCAGGCCGACAAAAGATATAGATTTCTTAAGCACATTAGAAAATCGAAAAGAAATAATTGATCAAGTTATTAGAGCTGCAATTGCTATATCAGTTCCCAAAGATGGGATATATTTTGATTCCGCTAGTATTACGTTAGAAGAAAAACAAGTAGATGCCGATCGTAAAGGTATTCGTACGGCTTTCTTGGGGTTTCTTGGCAGATCAGAAATACACATGCAAATTGATTTTGGCTTTTCAGACGAAATTACTTCCAAACCAGAAGTGATAAGCTATCCAACGTTACTGCATGATTTAGCAAGTCCTCAACTCAAGGGATATCCTGTAGAAGCTGTTATTGCAGAGAAGTTCCATGCTATGGAACGTTTTGCAGATGTCCCTAGCCGATGGAAAGATTACTATGATATATGGTTAATATCAGATCATTTTGAAATAGATGATCAATCTCTTAGTAAAGCAATTGGAAGGACATTTGAAAAACGTGCAACTGCGATCCCCACAAACAGACCAAGATCGTTATCCGCTGATTTTGCTTCCAAATACCGTGAAAATTGGCTAGCCTTCTTAAGAAAAAACGAATTGCAGAATACCAAGATTAACAACTTATTGATGCTTGTAGAATCCATATGGAATTTTCTAGAATGGCCCATAAAAGGGTTAATCACCCATGATATTATTATAGATCGAAGACGCTGGAACCCTAGCAAGAGAAAATGGCTATGATAAGTTGT